>NZ_JAJOYX010000009.1 GCF_022565915.1 Nesterenkonia sp. LB17 | reverse complement strand
GTCAGATCAGGCCAAGTCAGATCAGGCCAAGAGTGCGGCCCAGGACGTGGCCGGTGATGCCAAGGACGCCGGCCGGGCCGTGAAGGACACCGCGGCGCAGGAGGCCGCTGGGGTCAAGGACGACGCGGTGCGTGAGGCCAAGCGCCTCGGCGGTGAGGCGAGCACGATGCTGGAGTCCCAGGCCGCTGAGCAGCTGGATCGGGCGGCAGTCACGGTGCGCACCTTCAGCGATGACGTCGGGCGCATCGCGCGTGGTGAGAAGCCTGAGCCCGGGGTCGCGAAAGACCTCGTGGACCAGCTGAACTCCCGCGCCGAGACCACCGCGAGCTGGCTGGAGGATCATGATCCCAAGGAGGTCCTCCAGGAGGTCCAGAGCTTCGCGCGCCGTCGGCCGGTCGCGTTTCTCGCGATCGCCGCTGGTGTCGGGTTCGCCGCTGGCCGGCTGACCCGGGGCATCTCGCAGCATCACGCCGATGACGACAAGCAGGGCACCTCCACCCCGCGCAGCGAGTCCCGCACCGAGTCCCGCTCTGCCTCGAGGACCACACCGGGGGCCACACCGGGGACTTCCGCAGGGACCGTCCCGGGGACCATGCCAGACACCACACCGGTGACCGCCGGCGGCCCGGGGACCGGTGTCCCGGCCTATGATGCCGGTCCCGGGGCTCCGACGCCCGGTTACCCGGCCGGTACCGATCCCTATGCCGGGGGTGGTGGCCGATGAGCAGCTCCAGCTTCCCCACCGAACCCGAGCGCAAGGCCGAGCAGGAGTCTCTGGGTTCGCTGATGTCTCAGGTCAGCGATGACCTCTCGACCTTGATCCGGCAGGAGACCGCGCTGGCGAAGGCGGAGCTCTCCGAGACCGCGAAGAAGTCAGGGAAGGGTGCTGGCATGTTCGGCGGCGCCGGGATCGCGGGGCACTTCGTGTTGTTGTTCCTCTCGATCGCTCTGTGGTCCGGGATCGGTGCCACTGATCTGGGACATGCATGGTCTGCGGTCATCGTGGCTGTGGTCTGGGCGATCGTCGCTGCGGTGTTGGCGGTGCTCGGTAAGAAGAGCCTTGATGAGGTTCAGGGTGCCCCGCAGACTGCGGAGACCCTTAAAGAAGTTCCCGATGCTCTCACCCCCACGAAGGAGACCCGATGACACAGCAGAGTCCAGAAGAGATCCGCGCTGATATCGAGCGGACCCGCAGCAGTCTTTCCCTTGACGTGGACGCGGTCGCGGACAAGGTCTCCCCGTCGAAGGTCGCTGCGCGCCAGACCGAGAAGGTCCGCAGCACCGTGGGTGGGTGGAAGGACCAGGTGATGGGGTCGGCCGAGGATGCCTCGAGTCAGGTCTCGGACCAGGCCCACAGTGCCGCGGAAGGTGTGAAGCACGCGCCTTCTGAGGCCAAGCGCAAGACTCGGGGCAACCCGTTGGCGGCGGGGCTGATCGCGCTGGGTGCCGGTTGGCTGGTGGCTTCGGTCCTTCCGGCTTCGGAGTCGGAGAAGAAGGCGGCGGCGAAGCTTGAGGATCAGGCTCAGCCGCTGGTCGATGACGCGAAGGGTCAGGTCCAGTCGATGGCTGAGGAGCTCAAGGAGCCTGCGCAGGAATCTGTGCAGCGGGTTCGTGATTCCGCGGCGGAGAGCGCTCAGAACGTGAGGTCTGAGGGTCAGGAGCAGAAGAGCACCGTCACGGATTCGGCCA
>NZ_JAJOYX010000008.1 GCF_022565915.1 Nesterenkonia sp. LB17 | reverse complement strand
GGCGTGTGTAAAGTTCTATCTCGTGCTCAAGGGGGCACGGCGGGAAGCTGAGGCGGACCGCGAAGATCCCCGGATTTGATAACCACATAGCTTCTCCCCACACAGGATCTGTTCCTTGTTGCGGTGCGCTGGCCCTCTGGGCTGGTCATCGGCTCAAGCGAGGTGTTCCCGGGGGGTTCGAGACCACGGTTTGTGTGGTGTTCATGCAGAGTTGACCTCGAGTTGACGAAGGCGAACACCGCGACGTAGAGTTGAGAACCGCGCAGACGACGAGTTCGAGTCGTTCGCAGCGAGTATTCGCTGGGAATGATTCATTCGAAGTCGGGTCAGGACGGCGGAAACGCTGAATTGACGAAGCGGAAGCTTGTTGGTAAGCTTACAAAGTTGCTTCGGAGCGATTCAGAGAAAAACTTCTGATGGTGCCGGTAGCGGTTGTTGTTTGAGAACTCAATAGTGTGCCAAGTTTGTTGATACCAAATTATTTATTTGGTTATAACAGCGACATTATCACCCCCGTGATAGTGATCGCAAATTTAGCCAAGGATTCATTAACTGGTGTCCGTGGTTGATGATGGATGGATCGTGAGGGCCTTGTTTTTCTGGCAGGGTCTGGTCTGTTTGTTGTTGATTGTGGATGCTTTCTCTTATTAATTTTTTAATGGAGAGTTTGATCCTGGCTCAGGATGAACGCTGGCGGCGTGCTTAACACATGCAAGTCGAACGATGAAGACCGTGCTTGCACGGTTGGATTAGTGGCGAACGGGTGAGTATCACGTGAGTAACCTTCCCTTGACTCTGGGATAAGCCCGGGAAACTGGGTCTAATACCGGATACGACCAGTCCTCGCATGGGGTGCTGGTGGAAAGATTTATCGGTCTTGGATGGACTCGCGGCCTATCAGCTTGTTGGTGAGGTAATAGCTCACCAAGGCGATGACGGGTAGCCGGCCTGAGAGGGTGACCGGCCACACTGGGACTGAGACACGGCCCAGACTCCTACGGGAGGCAGCAGTGGGGAATATTGCACAATGGGCGAAAGCCTGATGCAGCGACGCCGCGTGCGGGATGACGGCCTTCGGGTTGTAAACCGCTTTCAGCAGGGAAGAAGCGCAAGTGACGGTACCTGCAGAAGAAGCGCCGGCTAACTACGTGCCAGCAGCCGCGGTAATACGTAGGGCGCGAGCGTTATCCGGAATTATTGGGCGTAAAGAGCTCGTAGGCGGTTTGTCACGTCTGCTGTGAAAGCCCGGGGCTCAACCCCGGGTGTGCAGTGGGTACGGGCAGACTAGAGTGCAGTAGGGGAGACTGGAATTCCTGGTGTAGCGGTGAAATGCGCAGATATCAGGAGGAACACCGATGGCGAAGGCAGGTCTCTGGGCTGTTACTGACGCTGAGGAGCGAAAGCATGGGGAGCGAACAGGATTAGATACCCTGGTAGTCCATGCCGTAAACGTTGGGCACTAGGTGTGGGGGACATTCCACGTTTTCCGCGCCGTAGCTAACGCATTAAGTGCCCCGCCTGGGGAGTACGGCCGCAAGGCTAAAACTCAAAGGAATTGACGGGGGCCCGCACAAGCGGCGGAGCATGCGGATTAATTCGATGCAACGCGAAGAACCTTACCAAGGCTTGACATGGACCGGACCGCTGCAGAGATGCAGCTTCCCTTCGGGGTCGGTTCACAGGTGGTGCATGGTTGTCGTCAGCTCGTGTCGTGAGATGTTGGGTTAAGTCCCGCAACGAGCGCAACCCCTATCCTATGTTGCCAGCACGTAATGGTGGGGACTCATGGGAGACTGCCGGGGTCAACTCGGAGGAAGGTGGGGACGACGTCAAATCATCATGCCCCTTATGTCTTGGGCTTCACGCATGCTACAATGGCCGGTACAATGGGTTGCGATACTGTGAGGTGGAGCTAATCCCTAAAAGCCGGTCTCAGTTCGGATCGAAGTCTGCAACTCGACTTCGTGAAGTTGGAGTCGCTAGTAATCGCAGATCAGCAACGCTGCGGTGAATACGTTCCCGGGCCTTGTACACACCGCCCGTCAAGTCACGAAAGTGGGTAACACCCGAAGCCGGTGGCCTAACCCTTGTGGGGGGAGCCGTCGAAGGTGGGACTCGCGATTGGGACTAAGTCGTAACAAGGTAGCCGTACCGGAAGGTGCGGCTGGATCACCTCCTTTCTAAGGAGCAGGACCCGAGTCGGGTCCGCCACTTCATGTCGCCGTTCGTGTGACTGGTGGTTTGCTCAAGGGTGGAATATCAACGAATCGTCATCATGGTCTTGGCACTGGTTTCTCCGGTACGCCCGTCTTGGTCAGCTTTATTGCTGTACTGAGGTTCACGGGTCGGAAAGAGGACTGGTGTCATATGTCTGTGGTGCTTGGCACACTGTTGGGTCCTGAGACAACAATGGTTGTTTCAAGATCTGGCCCTCGGCTTCAGGTAGTCGACCTCGTTTACGGGGTTGGTGATGGTGGTGGGGGTTGTTGTTTGGGAACTGCATAGTGGACGCGAGCATCTTTGTTCTTTTGAACAAAATACTCGAATCATGCTGGTCACGCCTTTGGTGTGGCTGGTGTTTTTTGTGTCAATTTTTAGTCGAGCACTTAATTGTTGAGTGTCATTGCAGCTACTGTGATGATGTTTGTAAGTGTTTTAGGGCGCATGGTGAATGCCTTGGTAGTAGGAGCCGATGAAGGACGTGGGAATCTGCGATAAGCCTGGTGGAGTTGATAACCGAGCGTTGATACCAGGATTTCCGAATGGGGAAACCCCGCATGCCGTGATGGTGTGTGACCACCGGTTGAATGTATAGACCGGTTGGAGGGAACGTCGGGAAGTGAAACATCTCAGTACCGACAGGAAGAGAAAACAATGTAGTGATTCTGTGAGTAGTGGCGAGCGAAAGCGGATGGGGCTAAACCGGTTGCGTGTGATACCTGGTAGGGGTTGCGTGATCGGGGTTGTGGGACATTTCGTTGGGGATCTACCAGTCCTCAGGGTTGAGGTGCGGGCGTATAGACGAAGAAGGTTGAGTCCTTCGCCGTAGAGGGTGTGAGTCCCGTAGTCGTAATGCGTTCCGCCGGCCTGTAAGTGTATCCCGAGTAGCACGAGGCTCGAGGAATCTTGTGTGAATCAGCCAGGACCACCTGGTAAGCCTAAATACTACCTACTAACCGATAGTGAATCAGTACCGTGAGGGAATGGTGAAAAGTACCCCGGGAGGGGAGTGAAATAGTACCTGAAACCATGTGCCTACAATCCGTCAAAGCATCCTATAGGGGTGTGATGGCGTGCCTTTTGAAGAATGAGCCTGCGAGTTAGTGCTCAGTGGCGAGGTTAACCCGTGTGGGGAAGCCGTAGCGAAAGCGAGTCTGAATAGGGCGTTTGAGTCGCTGGGTCTAGACCCGAAGCGGAGTGATCTACCCATGGCCAGGTTGAAGCGCGTGTAAGAGCGCGTGGAGGACCGAACCCACCTAGGTTGAAAACTGGGGGGATGAGCTGTGGGTAGGGGTGAAAGGCCAATCAAACTCCGTGATAGCTGGTTCTCCCCGAAATGCATTTAGGTGCAGCGTTGCGTGTTTCTTGCCGGAGGTAGAGCTACTGGATGGCCGATGGGCCCTACAAGGTTACTGACGTCAGCTAAACTCCGAATGCCGGTCAAGTGAGAGCGCAGCAGTGAGACTGTGGGGGATAAGCTTCATGGTCGAGAGGGAAACAGCCCAGACCACCAGTTAAGGTCCCTAAGCGTGTGCTAAGTGGGAAAGGATGTGGAGTTGCTTAGACAACCAGGAGGTTGGCTTAGAAGCAGCCACCCTTGAAAGAGTGCGTAATAGCTCACTGGTCAAGTGATTCCGCGCCGACAATTTAGCGGGGCTCAAGCACACCACCGAAACTGTGGCATTTAGTCCCTTGCGGACTGGATGGGTAGGGGAGCGTCGAACACTGCGGTGAAGCAGCAGCGTAAGCTCGTCTGTGGAGTGTGTTCGAGTGAGAATGCAGGCATGAGTAGCGAAAGACACGTGAGAAACGTGTCCGCCGAATGACTAAGGGTTCCAGGGTCAAGCTAATCTGCCCTGGGTTAGTCGGGACCTAAGGCGAGGCCGACAGGCGTAGTCGATGGACAACGGGTTGATATTCCCGTACCGGTATAAGACCGCCCATGGTGAACTGGTGATACTAACTGCCCGAATCGTGCTAGAGCGGTCCCTTTGGGATCGACGTGTACGAGGAGCGCAGGACCTGAACCGGGGAGCCAAGCGTATTAACAGGTGTGACGCAGGAAGGTAGCTGAGCCCAGCGATGGTTGTCTGGGTCTAAGAGTGTAGCCCGAGTCCTAGGCAAATCCGGGACTCGTTATACGGGTGAGACTTGATGGGACTCCACTTTGTGGGGGATTCAGTGATCCTATGCTGCCAAGAAAAGCATCGACGCGAGGGCTTGTACCGCCCGTACCCATAACCGACACAGGTGGTCAGGTAGAGAATACTAAGGCGATCGAGAGAACCACGGTTAAGGAACTCGGCAAAATACCCCCGTAACTTCGGGAGAAGGGGGACCACCCTGGTGATCCAGGCTTGCTTTGGTGAGCTGGTGGTGGTCGCAGAGACCAGGGGGAAGCGACTGTTTACTAAAAACACAGGTCCGTGCGAAGTCGTAAGACGATGTATACGGACTGACTCCTGCCCGGTGCTGGAAGGTTAAGAGGAAGGGTTAGTCACTTGTGGCGAAGCTCTGAATTTAAGCCCCAGTAAACGGCGGTGGTAACTATAACCATCCTAAGGTAGCGAAATTCCTTGTCGGGTAAGTTCCGACCTGCACGAATGGAGTAACGACTTCCCCGCTGTCTCAACCGTGGACTCGGCGAAATTGCACTACGAGTAAAGATGCTCGTTACGCGCAGCAGGACGGAAAGACCCCGAGACCTTTACTATAGCTTGGTATTGGTGTTTGACATCACTTGTGTAGGATAGGTGGGAGACTGTGAAGCGGCCACGCTAGTGGTTGTGGAGTCATCGTTGAAATACCACTCTGGTGTTGTTAGGCATCTAACTTCGGGCCCTGATCGGGTCCAGGGACAGTGCCTGGTGGGTAGTTTAACTGGGGCGGTTGCCTCCTAAAGAGTAACGGAGGCGCCCAAAGGTTCCCTCAGCCTGGTTGGCAATCAGGTGTCGAGTGTAAGTGCACAAGGGAGCTTGACTGTGAGAGCGGCAGCTCGAGCAGGAACGAAAGTTGGGACTAGTGATCCGGCGGCACCGTGTGGAAGGGCCGTCGCTCAACGGATAAAAGGTACCTCGGGGATAACAGGCTGATCCTGCCCAAGAGTCCATATCGACGGCATGGTTTGGCACCTCGATGTCGGCTCGTCGCATCCTGGGGCTGGAGTTGGTCCCAAGGGTTGGGCTGTTCGCCCATTAAAGCGGTACGCGAGCTGGGTTTAGAACGTCGTGAGACAGTTCGGTCCCTATCCGCTGCGCGCGCAGGAGATTTGAGAAGGTCTGTCCTTAGTACGAGAGGACCGGGACGGACGAACCTCTGGTGTGTCAGTTGTACTGCCAAGTGCACCGCTGATTAGCTACGTTCGGGATGGATAACCGCTGAAAGCATCTAAGTGGGAAGCCGGCTTCAAGATAAGATCTCCGTCACCTTTAAGGTGTGAAGGCTCCCAGCCAGACTACTGGGTTGATAGGCCAGATGTGGAAGCGCAGCAATGCGTGAAGCTGACTGGTACTAATAAGCCGACCACTTACACCACACTCAATGTGTGCTCGGTGAAGTTTTAATTGAACACTGCGTGTTCGCGTCCACTAGGCGGTTCTCTGCCAACAACCCCGCATTGCCCATGGTGTCTCTTGTTTGAGGCGTGTGGGTGTGTGGGTCAGAGTCAGACCACCCCTGCGTGTCATCACTGTGTGATGGTGTGGGGGGTGTGTATAGTTCAATAGTGTTGTTGTGAGTTTAGGTTTACAGCATCTTCAGTACCCCTGTTGCGGGTGTCAGGTCGTGGTGATCTGGTGCGTGTGGTGGTGTGGGAAGTGGTGTTGTTCTAGAGTTACGGCGGTCATAGCGTGGGGGAAACGCCCGGTCCCATCCCGAACCCGGAAGCTAAGGCCCACTGCGCCGATGGTACTGCACACTGGAGTGTGTGGGAGAGTAGGTCGCCGCCGGACACTATTTGGTAGAGAGGGTTCAAGCCCGGTCCCCTTCGGGGGACCGGGCTTGACCTGTATCCAGGG
>NZ_JAJOYX010000007.1 GCF_022565915.1 Nesterenkonia sp. LB17 | reverse complement strand
ACGTGGCATATCTCCTCAATGGACGCCCGAGGAAGACCCTGGACTGGCGGACCCCAGCAGAAGCGATGAGAGACTTACTCACCACCAGTTGAAACCGCTGTTGTTGCAACGACCGCTGGAATCCGCCGCCGTCTTCGACGGCGATCTTCGCTCATATCGCCCACTCGCTGCGTGCGGCGGTGTTCGCGCGCTCGCGGACCCCGCCGCGTCCAAGCACCCGCTGCGCGCTGGGGCACCTTGCCTGGGCCGGACTCTTCGGCCGACGGATGCTCAGCGACAAGATGCTGGACCAGATCACCGGCCGGGTGATGGGCTGAGCGTCGCCGCCATGGGCTGAGCCCGGCCGCCCGGCTGGCGGCGCTGTCACGGAGCTGAGGTTGTTGTGGTGTGATGGACCGATGAACAGCACCTCCACGGCACAAGCCAGTGACCTGATGATCAATTGGGAGCTCGCCACCACGACGGCGGCACGAGTGGCCCCGGCGGGGCCCCGGTTCAGCGCGGCCCAGGTCCAGGAGGAGGTGGCCGCCCTGCGCGGCGCAGCCGCCGAGGCTGTCGACCACGTGCACCGGATCACCGGGCTTGAGGCGGCCCGGAACCTGGGCGCCGATCCCGCCGAGACCCTCGTGGTGGACCGCGCCACGTGGTCCAAGGCCAATGTGGAGAGCTTCCGCGAGCTGCTGGGCCCCGCGCTGAAGGTCGCCCTGGAGCAGAAGCCGGAACTCGGCAAGGAGGGCTCCAACGCGCAGGTCTTCGGCTCCTCCTTCGCCGGCGCCGAGCTCGGCGCGGTGCTGGCCTTCCTCTCCGCCAATGTGCTGGGGCAGTTCGATCCCTTCACGGAGAACCGGCTGATCCTGGTCGCCCCGAACATCGTGGAGATCACCACCGAGCTCAACGTGGTGCCCGAGGATTTCCGCCTCTGGGTGTGCCTGCACGAACAGACCCACCGGGTGCAGTTCGCCGCCGCACCCTGGCTCGCCGACCATCTCAAGGCCAAGATCACCGAGCTGAGCTCTTCCACCATGGGTATGGCCTCAGGACTGGGGGATCGGCTCGGGGAGATCATCGAGCAGGTCCGGGCCGGCCGGGGACTGGTCGAGGTCATCCAGACCCCGCAGGACCGCGAGACCATGTCCCACCTGACCGCCGTGATGAGCCTGCTCGAGGGTCACGCCAACGTCATCATGGACGGGGTCGACGCCTCGATCGTGCCCAGTGTGAAGACCATCCGGCGGCGCTTCGAGGCCCGCGGCAAGACCCGCACCCCGCTGGAGAAATTCATCCGCAAGCTGCTCCAGCTCGACGTGAAGGCCGCCCAGTACCGGGACGGACAGAAGTTCGTCGGACACATCGTGGATGCCATCGGCATGGACTCCTTCAACATCATCTGGGAGTCCCCCGAGCACCTGCCCACCGAGCATGAGCTGCACCACCCGCAGGAATGGATCGAGCGCATGGGACTGGCGTGAGCCCCCGCTTCCCCGACTCGGTGAACCGGGCGCGCCGCGCCGTCGAAGCCGTCCTTGATCCTGAGGGGCTGACCCTGGTGGCCTGTTCCGGCGGAGCCGACTCGCTCGCCCTGGCCGCTGCCGCCGGCTTCCACCAGCAGCGCCGCGACGGCGGCAGGGACAGCGCCAGCCCTGACAACAGCCCCAGCCCTGACAACAGCCCCAGCGCACCGGGCGGTGCACGGGTGGGTGCCGTCGTCGTGGACCACCAGCTGCACCCGGACAGCGAGGCCGTCACCACGACGGCGCGGGCCCAGCTGACACGCCTTGGGCTGCACCCGGTGATCTCCGTGAAGGCGACCGTGGACCCCGACTCCGGCGAGGGCCCCGAGGCGGCAGCTCGCTCGGCGCGCTACCGGGCCTTCTCCCAGGCGCTGGCCCAGACCGGGGCCACTCGGATCCTGTTGGCCCATACCCGTGATGATCAGGCCGAGCAGGTGCTGCTGGGCCTCGCCCGCGGGTCGGGGACCCGCAGCCTGGCCGGGATCCCTGCCGTGCGCGGCCCATTCCGGCGCCCGCTGCTGGGGCTGACCCGCGCCGAGACCGAAGAGATCTGCGCCCATGCGCAGCTGAGCCCCTGGCAGGATCCCGCGAACACGGATCCCCGCTTCCTGCGCTCGAGGGTCCGCACCGAGATCCTGCCCTATCTCGAGGACCAGCTCAGCAGCTCCATCCGAGAATCGCTGGCGCGCACCGCGCAGATCGCCGCAGAGGATGCGGCATACCTGGACCAGGAGGCGAAGGCCCACTTTGAGCTGCTGCTCGAAGATCCCGGGCTTCAGGGGCAGCTGCGGATGGCGCTGCCAGCGCTGCTCGGCGCGCCGCCGGCGATCCGACGCCGGGTGATCGCGCTCGCCGTCGTCGCCGCGGGAGGCGCCAACCCCTCGTTCGAGCGGCTCGGCGCGGTGGAGAAGCTCCTGGCGAAGACCGGATCGGCGGGCCCGATCGAGCTGGAGGGAGGGGTCAGCGCGCACCGCGGGACGCGGGGGAGCCCGGACTATGCGAAACTTGTCATCGTTCCACGCCTGAACTGAGGAACGCGAGACCTTCTACAAGGAGCTGGACACCACCCATGGACGCTCAGGATGTCAGTGCAGATCTCACCGAGGTGCTCTACACCAAGGATGAGATCGACGCGAAGATCAAAGAACTTGCCGCAGTCATCGATCGTGACTACGCAGACAAGGACGTGCTGCTGGTCGGCGTTCTCAAAGGCGCGGTCATGGTCATGGCCGATCTGGCCCGCGCGCTGAGCTCACACGTGACCATGGACTGGATGGCGGTGTCCTCCTACGGCTCCGGCACCAAGTCCTCCGGGGTGGTGCGCATCCTCAAGGATCTCGATGCGGACCTGATGAACCGCCATGTGCTCATCGTCGAAGACATCATCGACTCCGGCCTGACGCTGTCCTGGCTCAAGACCAACCTGGAATCCCGCGGACCCGCCTCGCTGGAGATCTGCACACTCTTCCGCAAGCCCGACGCCGTGAAGGTCGACATCGACGTGAAGTACGTCGGCATGGACATCCCGAACAAGTTCGTCGTCGGCTACGGCCTGGACTTCGCCGAGAAGTACCGGAACCTCGACTGTGTCGGGATCCTGGCTCCGCACGTCTACCAGTGAGCTGACCGCTCGCCGCGGCAGACACGGGAGGAGCTGGGCTGTGGATGAGATCGTACCGGTGCGGCCGGTGAGCAAGGCCGCGGCCGCCTACTCCAGCCTGCGCAGCAGCATCCAGGCCGGCGAGCTCGCGCCGGGGGAGCGCATCACGCTCAGATACCTGAGCGACATGCTCGACATGAGCCTGACACCGGTGCGCGAAGCGCTGAATCGGCTTCAGGCCGAAGGGTTCGTGGTTCACGACCCGCACGGCAGCACCTTCATCGCCGAGCTCACCCCGGAACGCATCGAGCAGGTCTACCGGCTGCGCACCGTGCTCGAGCCGCTCGCGGTGCGCCAGGCCGGGCAGCAGCTGACCCCAGGTGATCTCGAGGATCTGCGCGAGCTCGTCTGCGCCTGCGATCAGGCACAGACCGCGCTGGAGGTCGTGCAGCGCAACGAGGCCTTCCACTACGCGCTGTATCGGCTCAGCCGAGACGCCCTGTTGATGGGCTTCATCGACCAGCTCTGGGCCGGCATGCCCTATCCCTCTCTGGGCCTCTACGCAGATCAGGAGCGGGTGTCCCAGTCCAGCCGTGAGCACCACGCGATCCTCGACGCCCTGGTGGCCGAGGATCTGGATGCCGCAGCCGCACTGACCGCGCAGCACATCGAACACGGCCGTGAAGCCGCCCTGAACAAGCTCTGAGCCTCCGGCCGTCGAGCCGCTCCGGCCCGAGGACCCTGGCGCATCCCGGGCCACTGGCACACCGGCACCCGCCCCATGCCGGGTCCGTCCGCCGCCTCATGCAGGGTGCCGCTCGCCTCGCCAATCCTCGCACCGCTCGCCTCGCCAATCCTCGCACCGCTCGCCTCAGTTGATACTTTATAAAATGCAAAGTAGCGTAACGCTGGCCACACCGGTGACGTGCCACACACAGGCAGTGAGCCCGCGCGGTCAGGCATCTGAGACTTTCGAGGAGACACGTGCGCGGCGAGACTGAATCGCGGGCAATGCAGCCCGCAGGATCCCCCTCCGAGACGCTTCCGGGCGAGGGGACTTCCAGCGAGACCCACAGGATGACGACGCCGGCCGAGCCGGTCCACGCAGACGCCGCCGAGGAGTTTGACCGGCCCGAGAGCTGGACCCGCATCATGGGTCTGCCCATCGGATGGTTCGCCCTGCTGTTCGGCGTCATCCTGCTCTGCGCCGCGCTGGGAGTGCTGCCGAACACGATGCTCGCCGGCTTCGCCGTCGTCATCCTGGTCGGGGCGCTGCTGAACTGGCTCGGCGGACGAGTGCCCGGCCTGCGCAACTACGGCCTGCCCACCGTGCTGTGCATCCTGACCCCGGCGATCCTGCTCCACTTCGGCTGGTTCCCCCAGTCGCTTGCGGAGAACATGGAGATCTTCACCGACGGCTCCGAGATCGGCTTCATCGACTTCTACGTCGCCAGTCTCATCGCCGGCTCCATCCTGGGCATGCCGCGAGCGCTGCTGCTCAAGGCCGGCGCGCGGATCGCGGTGCCGCTGATCGGCACCATCATCACCGTCTTCGTCGTCGTCGGCGCGGTGGGAACCGCGCTGGGCTTCGGGCTGCGCGATTCGGTGCTCTTCGTGGCGGCTCCGATCATGGGCGGAGGTGTGGGCGCCGGCATCGTGCCGATGTCCGGGATCTACTCAGACCAGATGGGCGGCGACGCCGGAGCCTATGTGGCACAGCTGATCCCCGCGGTGATCATCGCCAACGTGCTGACCATCTTCTGCGCCGGCATCTTCAACGGCATCACCTATAAGGGCCAGCAGTTCTTCGTCGGCTTCAACGGCAACGGGCAGATCGTGCGGGTCGAAGGCAGCGCTGATCAGTTCAAGTCCAGGCCGAAGCCCACCAGCGGATCCTTCAACGTGCTCGTCGTGGGCCTGACCCTGGCTGCCACGCTCTTCCTGGCCGGCAGCATCATCGCGGAGTTCGTCCCCGGGCTGCACGCCTACGCCTGGACCATTCTGCTGGCTGCCTCCATCAAGATCTTCGGACTGATGCCAGCCTCCTTCGAGGACGCCGTCTCGAACTGGTTCGGGTTCGTCTCCGGAACGCTGACCCCGGCGCTGCTGGTGGGCATCTCGATCACCTTCTTCGAGTTCGACGAGCTCGGCCGGCTGCTCTCCGACTGGCGCTACCCGGTGCTCGTGGCGCTGGCCGTAGTGGTCGCGATCCTGGTCTCCGGTGCGCTGGGCTGGCTGGTGAAGATGTATTACGCCGAAACCTCGATCGCCATCGGCATGGGCATGACCGACATGGGCGGCACCGGGGATGTCGCCGTGGTCTCCGCCGCGAACCGGCTTGAGCTGATGCCGTTCCTGCAGGTCTCCTCCCGGATCGGCGGGGCCCTGGTGCTGCTGACGGTCTCGCTGCTGATCCCGATCATCGGCTGACCCGGTCGTTTCGCCCCCTCCGTTCGGCGCACGCTCCCGGCTGGGCGAGTTCTCCCGGAGGCGAACTTGTCCAGCCCGGGTTAGCCCCATCACCTCGAGCCCGAGTACCTTTAGATGCTAGGTATATCTGCGTCTGACGGAGCTGCATGAACTTCAAGAAGATCTTCACCGGGCCACTGTTCTGGATCGTCCTGGCGGTGGTGCTGCTGCTGCTTGTCGTGCCGATGATGTTCTCCTCCTCGGCCAACGGTCAGCGGGTGGACACGAATGTCGGCATGGAGCTCCTTGCCGAGGGTGAGGTCGTCGAGGCCTCCGTCGAGGACGGCGACCAGCGCGTCGATCTGAACCTGAGCTCCCCGTATGAGCAGGACGGGCAGGAGGTCGGCGACGTCGTCCACTTCTTCTACTCCTCGGCTCGCGCCGAGACCGTGGTCGAGGCCATCGCCGACGCTGACCTCGAGGGCTACACCGATGAGCCGGAGCAGTCGAACTGGCTGCTCTCCATGCTCGGCTTCATGATCCCCTTCCTGATCATCGCGCTGCTCTTCATCTGGCTGCTGACCCGCATGTCCGGCGGCAACTCCCGGGTGATGCAGTTCGGCAAGTCCAAGGCCAAGATGTTCGACAAGGACATGCCCCAGGTGGCGTTCGGCGACGTGGCCGGCGCTGAAGAGGCAGTGGAGGAGCTCCATGAGATCAAGGAGTTCCTCTCCGAGCCCGAGAAGTTCCAGCGCCTAGGGGCGAAGATCCCCAAGGGCGTGCTGCTCTATGGCGCCCCCGGCACAGGCAAGACGCTGCTGGCCAAGGCCGTGGCCGGCGAGGCCGGCGGCGCCTTCTACTCGATCTCAGGCTCGGACTTCGTGGAGATGTTCGTCGGCGTCGGCGCCTCCCGCGTGCGGGACCTCTTCAAGCAGGCCAAGGAGAACGCCCCGGCCATCATCTTCGTCGACGAGATCGACGCCGTGGGCCGCCAGCGCGGCGCCGGTGTGGGTGGAGGCAACGATGAGCGCGAGCAGACGCTGAACCAGCTGCTGGTGGAGATGGACGGCTTCGACGCCAACACCAACATCATCGTCATCGCCGCCACGAACCGGCCCGACGTGCTGGATCCGGCGCTGCTGCGTCCCGGCCGCTTCGACCGACAGATCCCCGTGGAGGCTCCCGACTTCGCCGGCCGCCGCGCGATCCTGGAGGTCCATGCCAAGGGCAAGCCGATGGTCGACGACGTCGACCTCAAGGCCGTGGCCCGCAAGACCCCCGGCTACACCGGTGCGGATCTGGCCAATGTGCTCAACGAGGCCGCGCTGCTCACGGCACGCTCCAACGCCGACCTGATCGATGACCGCGCGATCGACGAGGCCATCGACCGGGTCATGGCCGGACCGCAGAAGCGGACCCGGCTGATGAAGGACCACGAGCGCCGGGTCACCGCCTATCACGAGGGCGGCCACGCGCTGGTGGCGGCTGCGCTGAACTACTCCGCGCCGGTCACCAAGATCACGATCCTTCCGCGCGGCCGCGCCCTGGGCTACACCATGGTCGTGCCCGAGGAGGACAAGTACTCCACCACCCGCAACGAGCTGCTGGACACCATCGCCTACGCCATGGGCGGCCGCGTGGCGGAGGAGATCGTCTTCCAGGACCCCTCCACCGGGGCTGCGAACGACATCCAGAAGGCCACCGAGACCGCACGCCGGATGGTCACCGAATACGGGATGAGCGCGAGGGTCGGCTCCGTGAAGCTCGGTTCCGGCGACACCAGCCCGTTCCTGGGACGCGAGATGGCCCAGGGCAAGGAGTACTCCGAGGACCTCGCCTCCGTCATCGACTCCGAGGTCCGCGCCATCATCGACGAGGCCCACGACGAGGCCTACCACGCGCTGCATGAGAACCGGCATGTGCTCGACCGCCTCGCCGAGGAGCTGCTCCGCGTGGAGACCCTCAACGCCAAGGAGGTCGCCGCGATCTTCCACGACGTGATCAAGCGCCCGGTCCGCCAGATCTGGGAATCTTCCCCGGGACGACCGGTCACGATCACCTCCGAGGTGGTGCCGGAGGACGAGCGGGACCCCGAATACCAGTTCGGCGGCGAGAACTCCGATGCCTGACCGCCCTCCCACCCCATTCCCCGACCGGTCGGGCAGTCGCTCCGTCGGCGCCGCCGGTGCGGTCACCCCGCTTGAAGGCTCGGTGGATCTGCCGCGGATCGAGGCTGCGGTGCGCGAGATCCTGCTCGCCGTCGGGGAGGACCCGGAGCGCGAGGGTCTCAAGGGCACCCCGGCCCGAGTGGCCCGGGCCTATGAGGAGGCCTTCCAGGGTCTCCGCGAGGACCCTGCCGAGCTGATGTCGACCACCTTCGACATCGGCCACGAGGAGCTCGTGCTGGTCCGCGACGTTCCCTTCTACTCCACCTGTGAACATCATCTGGTGCCCTTCTTCGGCCACGCCCACATCGGCTACATCCCCTCCCCGGAGGGCAAGGTCACCGGACTGAGCAAGCTCGCCAGGCTGGTGGACATCTTCGCCAAGCGCCCGCAGGTCCAGGAGCAGCTCACCACTCAGGTGGTCGACGCCCTGGTCGAGCATCTGGCTCCTGGCGGGGCGATGGTCGTCGTCGAGGCCGAGCACCTGTGCATGTCCATGCGCGGGGTCTCCAAACCCGGGGCGCGGACCATCACCTCTGCGGTGCGCGGTCAGCTCCGCGACGCCGCCACCCGCGCCGAGGCGATGAGCCTGATGCTCCACGGCCGGCCCCACTAGCAACCCTCCTGACTGAATCGGAGAGCCAGATGCGCACTTCCATCATGGGGATTCTGAACCTCACCCCGGACTCCTTCTCCGACGGCGGCCGGTTCGACGACGGCGCGGGCACCCCCGACGTCGTGGCCGCGGTCACCGAGGCGCTGCGGATGACCCAGGCCGGCGCGGCACTGATCGACGTCGGCGGGGAATCCACCCGCCCCGGCGCGCAGCCCACACCGTTGCTCGAGGAGCAGCGCCGGATCCTGCCGGTGATCGAGGAGCTGCTGGGCTGCGGGATCGCCGTCTCGGTGGACACCCGCCGCGCGGCGACCGCCCGGGCCGCCTTTGAATGCGCAGATCGCCGCGGAGTCGACCCGCGGACGCTCATCATCAATGACGTCTCGGGCGCGCTCACCGAACCGGACATGCCGGAGCTGATCGTCGAGTCCGGGGCGCAGGTGGTGATCACGCACAACCGCGGAGACTCCCAGACGATGGGGTCGCTGACCGATTATGACTCGCTGCTCGAGGACGTGATCGCCGAGCTGCTCGCCGTGCGGGACCGCTATCTCGACGCCGGTGCCCGCCGCGAACAGCTCATCCTGGACCCCGGGATCGGGTTCTCCAAGACCCCTGAGCAGAACTGGGAGCTGATCCGCAGCCTGGAGAGCTTCGTCCGGCTCGGGCACCGAGTGCTCTTCGGGGCCTCCCGCAAGGGATTTCTCGCCCCGGTCACCTCCGGGGAGGCTCGGGACACCGCCACGGCGGTGCTCTCGGCGCTGGCGGCCCAGGCCGGCGTCTGGGGAGTCCGGGTCCATGACGTGCAGGGAAGCCGCGATGCTGTGCAAGTGATCGACAAGCTGAGAAGCTAGAAGGATGTCCAGCAGGAGCAGCTCCCGTGACACCATCCGGCTCACCGGACTCACGGCCACCGGCCACCATGGGGTCTTCGACTTCGAGAAGCGCGAGGGCCAGATCTTCCGGGTCGACGCCGAGCTCACGCTGGACTTCCGCGCCGCCGGTCGCAGCGATGCCCTCGCCGACACCGTCTCCTACGTGGAGATCGCCGAGCTGATCCACGCCGCCATCACCGGCGAGCCCTTCGACCTGATCGAGGCCCTCGCCGATCACCTGGCCCGGGAGATCCTTGCCGGCGATGAGCGCCTTGCCGCCGCGGAGATCACCGTGTACAAGCCGCAGGCGCCGCTGACCCAGACCTTCCAGGACGTCTCGGTGACCGCCCGCCGGGACCGCGCCGACCTGGCTCCCGGCCTGGACCCGGACGCCGCCCCCGCCGCGGAGGTCACCGCCGTGCTGGCGCTGGGATCCAACCTCGGGGAATCCGCAGTGACGCTGGCCTCGGCGGTCGCCGCGCTGGACCGCGTGGAGCAGGTGCGGGTGCTCAAGCAGTCCCCGGTGGCCAAGACCAGGCCGGTGGGCGGGCCTGCCGGGCAGCCTGACTTCCACAACCAGGTCATCGAGATCGCCACCACGCTGAGCCCGCATGCCCTGCTGAGATGCACCCAGCAGATCGAGCAGGAACACCACCGGGCCCGCGGCGCCGCGAACGGCGAGATCCGCTGGGGCCCGCGCACCCTGGACATCGACATCATCACCTACGGCCAGGCAGGAATCTCCTCGGTGACGCTGCAGGTCCCGCACCCGCGGGCCGCACAGCGTGGATTCGTGCTGGTCCCCTGGACCTGGATGGACCCGCAGGCGAAGCTGGCCGGAGCGTCGGTGGCCGAACTCGCTCGGCATGCCGCCGATGCCGGCGCCGTGGAACCGCTGGAGAGTGCGCGATGAGCCGGCTCTCCGTGCTGCGCCTGCTGATCATCGGCGCCGTCGCCGCCCTCGTCGGGTTCATCACCACCGTCTACTTGTCCGCCCACGGGATGGGCTCCCCGGTGCTGCCGCGGACCTCCTTGGTGACCCTGCTCGGGATCGCGCTGATCGTGCTGACCCTGGGGCTGATGGTCTGGCGCGATCAGCGCAGGATCGCGACCGCGGCGGCGAAGGGTCGGCGCAGCCAGCGCAGCCTGCACCCGCTCCACGCCGTCCGGGTCCTCACCGCCGGACAGGCCGGCGCCTACGCCGGGGCGCTGATCGCCGGCTGGCATGCGGGTATCCTCGGGGACCTGGTGCCTGCCGCAGCGCTGACCGCGCCGAACGTGAACTCATCCCTGCTGATGATCACGGGAGGAACGATCTGGGTGATCATTGGATTCGTCGTCGAGCTGCTCTGCAGGATCCCCCCGGACGAGAATCCACCGGGCGAGGGGCGCCGCAGAGAGCCCGAACGCAACACAGGACCGATACCCGAGGAGGGCTATGCCCGCGGAACCCATTGATCCCACAGGTGTCACCTGGACCCGGGTGGACGAGCGGTACATCACCGTGAAGTTCATCACCGGCATCCTCGGCTGGGTGATCACCCTGGCAGTGGTCGGTACCCCGATCGTGCTCGACACCCTCGGGGTCTTCGGCGGCATCCCGCTGTGGATCAAGATCGTGGTCTCCGCCGTGCTGCTGACCTGGGCGGCCGTGGACCTCTGGCTGATCCCGCGTCGGATCAGGGCCATCGGCTACCACGAGCGCCAGGACGATCTGCTGATCCGCCGCGGCATCCTCTTCCAGCGGGTCGTCGCGGTGCCCTACGGCCGGCTGCAGTACGTCGACATCGAGGCCGGGCCGCTGATGCGCCGCTACGGGCTCTGCACGGTCCAGCTGAAGACCGCCGCCGCGGCCACCGACGCCGTGATCCCGGGCGCCTCCCGCGAGGAGGGCGCACGGCTGCGTGAAGAGCTCTCGGTCCGCGGCCAGGCTCGCCTGGCTGGTCTGTGAGCCGGCGCATGAACGAACAAGCCACCGAGGATTACGCCACCGAGAAGCCGAAGCGCACCTCCGAGCGCTGGTTCGACGCGACCTGGACCAAGGTCCACCCGCTGAGCCCCGTCGTGCGCGGCGGGCTCGCCGTCGTCGCCATCCCGGGCCTCCTGCTCAGCTACAACTGGCAGAGCTGGATGGATGCCTGGGAGGCGTTCCGCAGCGGCGAGATCCAGCGCAACGTGGAGTCCAACCCGATGCCGTTCCTGCTCGGCGCCGGCGGCGTGCTGCTGGTGGTCGCGCTGATCTTCGCCGGCTTCGCGCTCTCCTGGTGGTTCACCCGCTACAAGATCACCGCCGAGCATGTGATGGTGAAGTCCGGGATCTTCGTGCGCCAGCACCGTCAGGCCCGGATCGACCGGGTCCAGGCCGTGGACCTGCGCCAGCCGCTGCTCGCCCGGCTCACCGGCCTCGCCGAGCTGAAGTTCGAGGTGGCCGAGGGCGACGGCACCGCCGCCACCCTGGCGTTCCTGAAGAGGTCCCAGGCCGAAGAGCTGCGCTCCGAGATCATGGACCGCGCCGCCGGCCGGAGCGAGTCGCCGGCGGAAGTCGAGGGATTCGGGGAGGTGCCCGGGGGTCCCGGCTCCGCGTATGCCGGTTTCACGCATCCCGGCGACGCGGAGGCTGCCCACCGCTATGATCCCTGCGCCGCGCACGACCCCTACGCCCCGATTCATCCCACCCCCACCGGCCGTGCAGCTGCGGGTCTGCATCGCGCCGCGCATCAGGACCGCCTCATCGCGAAGGTCCCCACCGGACGGCTGATCGGCTCGGTGCTGAGCGGCTGGGGGACGATCTTCGTCCTGGTCATCGTGGTCATGGCCGTGGTCGCCGTCGGGATCGGTCTCGCGGTCGGCTCCGACGGGGGGTCGGTGTCGATCTGGGCCGTGCTGACCGGAGCCGCACTCCCGGCCGTCATCCCGATGGGCATCGCGGCGATCACGATCTACTACCAGCAGTTCAGCTCCGGCTTCGGATTCACCTCCACCGCCACCAGCTCCGGGCTGCGCGTGCGCTACGGGCTGCTGGAGACCACCAATCAGACCATCCCTCCGGGTCGGGTGCAGGCGCTGCAGATCCAGCAGCCGGTGCTCTGGCGCCCGTTCAGGTGGTTCAAGATCGTGGTCACCGTCGCCGGCTACGGCATCGGGGAGAAGCGCTCGGTGCTGCTGCCCGTGGGTCGGCTCGACGACGTGATGGTCACCGCCGCGGAGATGTTCCCTGACCTGCAGGTCGAGAACCCCGAAGAGGTCTTCACCGCCGGGCTCACCGGTTCAGGCACGAAGCTCGGCTACACCGAGGTGCCACGCCGGGCCCGCTTCTTCGACCCGATCGTGCGCCGTCGTCGCGGGTTCCGCACCACCCCCACCGCGCTGATGTTCCGCGACGGAAGGGCTTCGCGGCAGCTGACGATGGTCCCGCATGAGCGGATCCAGTCGCTGAGCCTGACCCAGGGGCCGTTGCAGCGCCGGCGAGCGATCGCTGACATCTTCATCCACTCCCCGGCCGGCCCGTTCGCGGCGAAGCTGAAGAACCAGGACCTCGACGCGGTCAAGGACCTCTTCGAATACGAGTCCGATCATGCCGCCCAGGCCCGCCGCTACAGCGATCGGAATCAGTGGATGCGCCTCGAGGAGCTCCGCGAGTTCGAGCGCAAGGCCGCCGAGGCGCTGGCGGCACCGGAGGAGCCCAGCACCACCGGACCGGCACACCCCGCTGCCCCGTTGACCTACCAGGAACAGGACCCCCGTGACCGTTGAGCAGCCCGTGGATCCCTATGCCGCGGAACTCCCGCCCTCCCAGCGGGAAGGTCGCCTCGGCGTCGGCGTGATCTCCGCCGGCAAGGTCGGCGCGGTGCTGGGCGCGGCGCTGCGCGGGGCCGGTCACTCGGTGATCGGCGCCCACGCCGTCTCGGAGGACTCGCGCAACCGCGCCGAATCCCTGCTGGGCGGGGTGCCGGTGCTGGAGATCCCGGAGATCATGCGCCGGGCTGAGCTGGTCCTGCTCGCGGTGCCCGACGACGCCCTCGCCGAGCTCGTCTCCGGGCTGGCCGAGGCCGGCCACATCCAGGCCGGTCAGCTGATCGTGCACACCTCCGGCCGCTACGGCACCGAGGTGCTCGCTCCCGCCCAGCGCAGCGGCGCCATCGGACTGGCGATCCACCCGGCGATGACCTTCACCGGGCTGAGCATGGACCTGCAGAAGCTGCACACCTGTGCCTTCGGGGTCACCGCGCCGGGGCCCGTGCTGCCGATCGCGCAGGCACTGGTGGTGGAGATGGGCGGGGAGCCGGTGGTGATCCGCGAGGCCGACCGGCTGACCTATCACGCGGCGCTGGCGCACGCCTCGAACCACCTGAACACGATCACCGGGCAGTCAGCGGAGATGCTGCACCGGATCGGGGTGGAGCGCGCCGAGACCGTGCTGCGCCCGCTGATGCAGGCCTCGTTGGACAACGCGTTGGCCTCGGGGGAGGGCGCGCTGACCGGGCCGGTGGCTCGCGGAGATGTCGGGACGCTCCGGCATCACGTGCAGCTGCTGGCGACCTCGGAGCTGCCCGCCGACATCCGCACCGCGTATATGGCCATGGCGCGCGCGACCACCCAGCGTGCCCTGGATCGCAGCATGATCACCGCCGCGAAGGCCGCCGAGCTGCTCGACGTCCTCGACGCCTGACCCGCGCTTCTCGCAGCCTCCGCCCCGCCCCGCTGCCCCTGACCGACGCGACGGGCGACGGGCGAGCGCCGCGCGCGGTCCTAGACTGTCCCGGTGACTCCACCGCAGGTACTGACCACTGTCTCCAGCTTCCGCGCCGCGCTCGCCGAGGCCGTCGCCGCGCACGTCCGCGAACGCGGGGCCGCCCCCGCGGTGGGGCTGGTCCCCACGATGGGGGCGCTGCACTCCGGACACGCCGCTCTGGTCGACGCCGCCCGGGCTGCCTCAGACATCGTGATCGCCTCGATCTTCGTGAACCCGCTGCAGTTCGACGACGACGCCGACTACCTCCACTATCCGCGCACGCCAGAGCGCGACGTCGCCCTGCTGGGTGCCCACGGGGTCGATCTGATCTTCACCCCGGACCTCGCGCAGATGTACCCCGGCGACTCGCACGCCCCGCTGGTCCGGGTCAGCGCCGGGCAGCTCGGAACCCGCTGGGAGGGGGCCGCGCGCCCAGGACACTTCGACGGGGTGGTCACCGTGGTCGCGAAGCTCTTCAACATCATGAGCCCCCCGGCGCCCGCGAGGCTCGAGGCCTGGTTCGGCGCCAAGGACGCCGAGCAGGTCGCGATCATCACCCGGATGACGGCAGACCTGAACATCGACGTGGACATCCGCACCGTTCCGATCGTGCGGGATGAGCACGGCTTGGCCCTCTCCAGCAGGAACCAGCGCCTGGATGAGACCGACTACTCCGCGGCGCTGGCCATTCCCGCCGCGCTCTTCGCGCTGAGCGAGGACGCCGCCTTCGAGCGCCGGCTGGGAGTGGCCGATCAGGTGGAGGAGCTGAGATCTGCCGAGGGTGTGGAGCTGGACTACCTGGTCGTCGTCGACCCGGACTCCCTGGAGGAGCTCCAGCCCGGCGACGCGCTGCTCGACGAGCACGGGGTGCTGCGCGGGCGTGCGCTGGCGCTGATCGCCGCCCGGGTCGGACCGGTGCGGCTGATCGACAACGTGATCCTGAGTCCGGGCAGGTCACAGCCCCGGGAGTAGGCTGGAACCATGACCGATACCGCGAGCAGCAGCCCGAACGCACCCGCCTCCTTCCCGTACATCGATCATGACGTGCGCCCGCAGGACGACCTGCAGCGCCACGTCAACGGTGAATGGCTCAAGACCGCCGAGATCCCCGCGGACATGGACGCCTACGGGTCCTTCCATGAGCTGCGCGACAAGGCCGAGGCTGATGTCCGGGAGATCCTGGAGCAGGCCGCGGCCGGAGAGATCAAGGCGGAGCAGCTCGACGCCGCCGCGGAGGCCATCCCGGCCCGGATCGGTGCCTTCTACACATCCTTCATGGATGCCGAGGCCGCTCAGCGGCGCGGGCTGAGTCCGATCGAGCCGATGCTGGAGCAGCTGGAGTCCGTGCGGAGCGTGGAGGATCTGGTTCGGCTCTCCGCCGCCTGGCAGCGCCAGGGCGTGGACGGGCTCCTCGTCGCCGGGTCCATGCGCGACGCCGGAGATCCCACCCGGATGCTCTGGCACGTCATGCAGTCCGGACTCGGTCTGCCCGATGAGTCCTACTACCGCGACGAGAAGCTGGCCGAGATCCTCGCCGCGTACCAGGACCACCTGGTCCGGGTGCTTGAGCTCAGCGGAGTCGACGACGCCGCGGACGCCGCCGCCGCCGTCGTCGAACTCGAAGGTGTCATCGCCGCCGAGCACTGGGACAAGGTGACCCTGCGTGATGCGCAGAAGCGCTACAACCTGGTGACCGACGACGAGGCCGAGACCTTCATGCCGCTGCTGCGCGAGGCGTTCGCCGGCTGGGGGCTGCAGCCGCGGCACACCGAGCAGCTCGTGCTCGCCCAGCCCGACGTGCTCCCCGGGATGCAGGCGGCGCTGACTCAGCAGCCGCTGCGCACCTGGAAGCTCTGGCTGCGAGTCCAGCTGCTGCGCTGGGCAGCCCCGCTGCTCCACGAAGAGCTGGTGAACGAGAACTTCGACTTCTACTCCAAGCGGCTCTCCGGAGCCCAGCAGCTCAAGGAGCGCTGGAAGCGCGGGGTCGCGCTGACCAACGCCCACCTGGGTGAGGACGTGGCGCAGATCTACGTGGCCCGGCACTATCCGCCTCAGGCGCGGGCCGCGATGGACGAGCTGATCAACGCGCTGATCGAGGCCTACCGCCAGTCCATCAGCGAGCTGAGCTGGATGGGGGAGGAGACCAAGGGCCGCGCGCTGGAGAAGCTCGACGCGTTCAAGCCGATGGTCGGCTTCCCTGAGCGCTGGATCGACTATTCCCGCGTCGACGTGGACCCGACCGACGTGGTGGCAAACGTCCGCCGTGCCGCGGCGTTCGAATGGGAGCGCGACATCACCAAGCTCGACGAGGGACCGGACCCCGACGAGTGGCACATGCACCCCCAGACGGTCAATGCCTACTACTCGCCGCTGGAGAACGTGATCTGCTTCCCGGCCGCGATCCTGCAGCTCCCGTTCTTCTCCGCCGAGCGGGACATGGCGCAGAACTTCGGCGCCATCGGGGCCGTCATCGGCCATGAGCTCGGACACGGCTTCGACGACCAGGGGTCCCGCTACGGCGCCGACGGCTCGCTGAGCAACTGGTGGACCGAGGCTGACCGCAGCGCCTTCGAGGAGCGCACCACGAAGCTGGTGGAGCAGTACAGCGCACTCACCCCCTCCCAGGCGCCGGAGCACAAGGTCAACGGCGAGCTGACCCTGGGTGAGAACATCGGTGATCTCGGCGGGCTCGGCATCGCGCACAAGGCCTACCGGGTGTGGCTGCAGGCACAGGGCGCTGAGGCCGCCGACGTCGAGGGCTACAGTGCTGACCAGCGGTTCTTCTTCGCCTGGGCGCAGGCCTGGCGGAACCTCACCCGCCCCGAGCGGGCGGTCACGCTGATCAGCATCGATCCTCACGCACCGGCCGAGTTCCGCGCCACCCAGGTGGTCAAGAACCTCGACGCCTTCCACTCCGCCTTCGAGACCCAGCCCGGGGACGGGATGTACCTGTCGCCGCGGGAGCGCGTCACCATCTGGTGACTGCGGGGCCCAGGCTGCCTGAGGGCTGCCTCGGCCCGGTCGGAGCGACGGGGTGACGGGACTGCCGCCGCGATTCAGGCAGGGCGCACGGCACGTAGAATGGCCGACTGTGACTGCCCAGAATTCCGCCGCCTCCGGCGCCAATGACCTTGACACCCACGACCAGCGCGCCGTGCGCCTGGACAAGCGTGAGCGCCTGCTCGCCGCCGGGGTCCAGCCCTATCCGGTGAACGTCGAGCGCTCCGCCTCGCTGAGCGAGGTCCGGGAGCGCTTCCCGGACCTGGAGCCCGGGGCCTCCACCGGCGAGACGGTGGCGGTGACCGGTCGCGTGATGTTCGTGCGCAACACCGGCAAGCTGTGCTTCGCCACGCTGCAGGAGGGCGGCCCCGACGGCAGCGGAGTCCGGCTGCAGGCGATGATCTCCCTGGCCGAGGTGGGGGAGGCCGCGCTCGCCGACTGGAAGTCGCTCGTGGATCTCGGTGACCATGTCCGGGTCAGCGGTGAAGTCATCGCTTCGCGCCGCGGGGAGCTCTCCATCATGGCGAGCTCCTTCGAGATCGCCTCCAAGGCCGTGCGGCCGCTGCCGGTGCTGCACGCGGAGCTCAACGAGGAGACCCGGGTGCGTCAGCGCTACGCGGATCTGATCGTGCGGGACGAGGCGCGGCAGATGGTCTTCCGTCGTGCCGCGATCACCCGCTCCCTCCGCGAGACCCTGCACGGACGCGGCTACGTGGAGGTGGAGACCCCCATGTTGCAGCTGATCCACGGCGGCGCCCAGGCGCGGCCTTTCCAGACGCATCTCAACGCCTTTGATCAGGGCATGACGCTGCGCATCGCCACCGAGCTCTACCTCAAGCGCGCCGTGGTGGGCGGCATCGATCGGGTCTTCGAGATCGGCCGGGTCTTCCGCAATGAAGGTGTGGACTCCACGCATTCCCCGGAGTTCACCACGCTGGAGTCCTATGAGGCATGGGCGGACATGTACGTCATGGCCGAGCGGATGCGCGAGATGATTCTGAATGCAGCAGATGCCGCCGGGGCGAGCCGTCAGATCCCGACGGATCAGGGCGTCATCGACCTCGACGGCGAGTGGGCCTGGGTCTCGGTCTACCCGGGCCTCTCCGAGGCCGTGGGGCAGGAGATCACTCCTGAGACTCCCGCCGAGACGCTGCGCGCCGTCGCGGCCGCACGCGAGGTCTCCGTGGACCCGGCCTGGGACGCGCAGAAGCTGGTGATCGAGCTCTTCGCCGAGATCGTCGAGCCCACGCTGATCCAGCCCACCTTCGTCTGTGACTACCCGCCTGCGGCACAGCCGCTGGCCCGCGCCCACCGAGACAAGCCCGGCGTCATCGAGGCCTGGGACCTGATCATCGGGGGCATGGAGCGCGGGACCGCCTTCTCCGAGCTGGTGGACCCCGTGCTGCAGCGGGAACGCCTGGTGGAACAGGCCCGGATGGCGGCCGCCGGTGACGACGAGGCCATGCAGCACGACGAGGACTTCCTGCGGGCCCTGGAATATGGTGCACCACCGATGGGGGGCATCGGTCTGGGCGTCGACCGCCTGGTGATGCTCTTCACCGGCACCGGTATTCGCGAGACGATCCTCTTCCCGCTGCTGAAACCTGAAGCGCAGGCGTGAACGTCATGCCGCGCAAAGACGTAGCATGATTAGCAATGGCAGCGACAGTTTTTTAACCTGAATGTAAGCAAGGAATTCCATGGAAAATTTCTGGACGTACTTCGAAGTTCTTGCCCCCTCCATCGGCGTCGGGCTGGTCTTCTGGCTGGCTATCCGCGCCATCTTCCGGGCTGATCGGAATGAGCGCGCCGCCGAGATTCAGGTGCGCGAAGAGGCCTCTCAGCAGGGAGTTCAGCGCGATGAGCCGACTTCTGGCCCGCACAGCTGAACACCTGATCTGCTGCCGGATCCATGATTCTCATGGCGCTGTCATGGCCGTCTCCAGCCGAGAAACTGGTTCCATATGAGAATCATCTTCCGGGTCCGAAAAAGTAACAATCTCTCCAGCTTGACCGTGAATTGTATTTCTTGAAATACTTGGCTTCACATAGATCGTTCTTGATCTATCGCAGCGAGAAATGCGCCGAGCGAGATGAGACCCATTGCGTCTCGGCGTGTGAGTGAGCAGTGAGGTGTATGAGATGGCCCAGAAGGTGGAAGTGGTTCTCGTCGATGATCTTGACGGCAGCGAAGCAAAGGAGACGGTCACATTTGGGCTGGACTCCCGCTTTTATGAGATTGACCTCAGCGAAGAGCACGCCAAGGAGCTTCGCGAGACGCTGAAGAAGTACATCCGCAAGGGTCGGGCCATCGCCCCGCCCTCGCCGCAGAATGAAGCCCGTCAGATTCGTGACTGGGCCGTGAAGAACGGATATCAGGTCTCCAGCCGAGGTCGCTTGCACCGCGACATCGTAGAGGCCTACCGAAACGCCAAGAAGCGCTGATTCTGCGCACCCGTTGCGGTGCGGCGAAGACGACCGACCGAGGTTGGCCTCAAGCCCGGACGCAGCATGATGCTGCGGCCGGGCTTCGCTCGTGCCCGGCGCAGCGACCCTTCCGGGGAGCCGTCGGAGCAGGCAGAACTTTTCCCTATGGCGAACAGCGGCGACTAGACCGCGCGATGCCCGTAGCCTTGAGGCAGAGCACCAACGCTAGGAGTGTCTGTGGCTATGTTCGAGAGATTTACTGATCGCGCCAGGCGCGTGGTTGTGCTTGCCCAAGAAGAGGCACGCATGCTGAACCACAACTACATCGGCACCGAGCACATTCTGCTCGGCCTGATCCACGAAGGTGAGGGTGTCGCGGCCAAGGCCCTTGAGTCGCTGGACATCTCACTGACCGGCGTGCGCGAAAAGGTGCAGGAGAAGATCGGACCCGGCCAGAACGCGCCGAGCGGTCACATCCCCTTCACCCCGCGCGCCAAGAAGGTCCTGGAGCTCTCGCTGCGCGAGGCGCTCCAGCTGGGCCACAACTACATCGGCACCGAGCACATCCTGCTGGGCCTGATCCGTGAGGGCGAGGGTGTCGCAGCCCAGGTGCTCGTGGAGCTGAACGCCGACCTGAACAAGGTCCGCCAGCAGGTCATCCAGCTGCTCTCCGGCTACTCCGGGGGCAACCAGGAGAAGGCAGGCGCCGGCGTCGGACAGGGCGGCGCCAACGAGGGCACCCCGGCTGGATCCGTGGTGCTCGACCAGTTCGGTCGCAACCTCACAGCCGCCGCCCGCGAAGCGCAGCTGGACCCGGTGGTCGGCCGTGACTACGAGCGTGAGCGCGTGATGCAGGTGCTCTCCCGCCGCACCAAGAACAACCCGGTGCTGATCGGTGAGCCCGGCGTCGGCAAGACCGCCGTCGTCGAAGGCCTGGCCCAGGCCATCGTCAACGGCGATGTGCCGGAGCTGCTGAAGGACAAGCAGCTCTACACCCTGGACCTCGGGTCCCTGGTGGCCGGCTCGCGCTACCGAGGCGACTTCGAGGAGCGCCTGAAGAAGGTGCTCAAGGAGATCCGCACCCGCGGTGACATCATCTTGTTCATCGACGAGATCCACACTCTGGTCGGTGCAGGCGCCGCCGAAGGTGCGATCGACGCCGCGAACATCCTGAAGCCGCTTCTCGCCCGCGGTGAGCTGCAGACCATCGGCGCGACCACGCTCGATGAGTACCGCAAGCACATCGAGAAGGACGCCGCGCTGGAACGTCGCTTCCAGCCGATCCAGGTCGAGGAGCCCTCCGTGGAGGTCACCGTGCAGATCCTGCGCGGACTGCGCGACCGCTACGAGGCCCACCACAAGGTCTCCATCACCGAGGAGGCGCTTGAAGCCGCCGCCTCGCTGGCGAACCGGTACATCAACGACCGCTTCCTCCCGGACAAGGCCATCGACCTGATCGATGAGGCCGGCGCCCGGCTGCGGATCCAGAAGATGACCGCGCCGCCGGAGCTCAAGGAGTTCGACGGCAAGATCGAAGACGTCCGGCGGGAGAAGGAATCCGCCATCGACGCCCAGGACTTCGAGGGTGCTGCCAGCCTGCGTGACAAGGAGCAGAAGCTCGTCGAAGAGCGCCAGGCCAAGGAAGACGCCTGGAAGTCGGGCCAGATCGACGAGATCGCCGAGGTCGACGCCGATCTGATCGCCGAGGTCCTCGCGTTCTCAACCGGCATCCCGGTCTTCAAGCTCACCGAGCAGGAGTCCGATCGCCTCCGCCGCATGGAGGAGGAGCTGCACAAGCGGGTCATCGGTCAGGACGAGGCGGTGAAGTCGCTCTCCCGGGCGATCCGCCGCACCCGCGCCGGGCTCAAGGACCCCAACCGGCCCTCGGGCTCGTTCATCTTCGCCGGGCCCACCGGCGTCGGCAAGACCGAGCTGGCCAAGTCCCTGGCCGAGTTCCTCTTCGGCGACGAAGACGCCCTCATCACCTTGGACATGTCCGAGTTCTCCGAGAAGCACACGGTCTCCCGGCTCTTCGGCGCCCCTCCAGGCTATGTGGGCTACGAGGAGGGCGGTCAGCTCACCGAGAAGGTGCGTCGCCGTCCGTTCTCCGTGGTCCTCTTCGATGAGGTCGAGAAGGCCCACGCGGACCTGTTCAACTCGTTGCTGCAGATCCTCGAGGACGGTCGACTGACCGACTCCCAGGGCCGCGCCGTGGACTTCAAGAACACGGTGATCATCATGACCACCAACCTCGGCACCCGGGACATCTCCAAGAACGTGATGACCGGCTTCACCTCCAGCGGGGACACCTCGACCAACTACGAGCGGATGAAGGCCACGGTCAGCCAGGAGCTGCGCCAGCACTTCCGGCCCGAGTTCCTCAACCGTGTCGATGACACGATCGTGTTCCCGCAGCTCAAGCAGGAGGAGATCGTCCAGATCGTGGACCTCTTCGTGAACAGGCTGCGCTCACGGCTCGCCGAGCAGGCCATGACCCTTGAGGTCACCCAGCCCGCTCGGGTGTTCCTCGCCGAGACCGGCTACGATCCGGCGATGGGTGCCCGGCCGCTGCGCCGCACCATCCAGACCCTGATCGAGGACGAGCTCTCCGAGCGGATCCTCTACGGCGAGATCCCCCACGGCGCCGGCATCGAGATCGGCGTCGAGGGTGAAGGCAAGGAGCGCAAGCTCACCTTCGAGTGGCACGAGCCGCAGGATCAGATCGAGGCGTCAGAAGAGCCCGCCGCCATCGAGAGCTGATCCCTCGGGTCGGCCAGCGCTGACCCAGACATGAGTGAAGCGCCGTCGGAATCATCCGGCGGCGCTTCACTCATGTCTGGGTCCCTGCAACGCTGAAGCTCTCGGGCCTTCCGGGGCTGTCAGCCCCCGGGCGGGCCGATGATCAGCAGCACCACGAAGAGCATGACGACCCCGGCGCTCAGCACCCCGCCGACGAGCCCGGGCCGGTTCAGCAGCACCCGCAGTGCGCGGTCATGCCAGCTTCTGTCCCGCGGATCTTCGGTGAGCGCCGTGCGCCAGGGCCCCTCGAGCCGGCCGCTGCGCTTGAGCCAGAGATCCACCGGAATCGTCGCGTAGGGGATCACCGCGCTGATCACCGCCACCGAGGTGGGGCCGGCGCTCCAGCGCTGATTCTTCGCGACGATCACTGCGGTCGCGGCATAGGCCAGGAACACAAAGCCGTGGATGCCGCCGCCGATGCTCACCGCGATGTCCAGGCCGTTGGTCGCGCGCAGGATCATCCCGCCGATCAGCAGGGTCCAGGAGACGGCTTCGGCGAAGGCCAGCACGCGGAAGAACATCTTGGGGGAGCGGAACACAGGTCTCCTGAGTCGAAAGGGGGATGGGGGCTCCGAGCATCGTACGGGTTGTGACCGGGGTGCGCCGAAATGTGTCTGTGCCCCGCGGTAACGTAGGGACCATGGCAACTCGCACCGCGTCACGGAGTACGGGGAAGTCCCGGTCCAAGGGATCCCCGGCGTTTGAATGCACTGAATGTGGCTGGCAGACCGTCAAGTGGGTCGGCCGCTGCCCGGAGTGCCAGGCCTGGGGCTCGGTGGAAGAGAAGGGCCAGGTCACTGCCAGAACAACGGCGGCGAGCCAGCTTGCTCAGCCGGCCCGGGTGATCCACGAGGTGGATGCCTCCGAAGCGGAGTTCCGTCCCACCTCCATCGGGGAGCTGGACCGGGTGCTCGGCGGAGGGCTCGTCCCGGGCGCGGTGATCCTGATGGCCGGCGAGCCCGGCGTAGGCAAGTCCACGCTGCTGCTGCAGGTGGCCTCCGCGGTGGCCCGCGCCCACCCCGATGCCCCGGTGCTCTACCTGACCGGTGAGGAATCCGCAGCCCAGGTGAAGAAGCGCGCCGAACGCATCGACGCGATCTCCGACGGCCTCTACCTCGCCGCCGAATCCGATCTGGGCCAGGCGCTGGGCCAGGTGGAGAAGCTCTCACCCCAGCTGACGATCATGGACTCGGTGCAGACCTTCTCCTCGGCCGAGGTCGACGGCGCCCCCGGCGGCGTCACCCAGATCCGCGAGGTCACCGCCTCGATGATCGAGTCGGCCAAGCGCAAGAACATGACCACCATTCTGGTGGGGCATGTGACCAAGGACGGAAGCATCGCCGGGCCGCGGATGCTCGAGCACCTGGTGGATGTGGTCTGTCAGTTCGAAGGGGAGCGGCATTCCCGGCTGCGTCTGCTGCGCGCGGTGAAGAACCGTTACGGTCCCACCGATGATGTGGGCTGTTTCGATCTCAATGAGGACGGCCTGACCTCGCTGGCGGACCCCAGCGGGCTCTTCGTCTCAGCGATGACCGAACGCGTCCCCGGCACCTGCATCACCATCACCCTGGAAGGTCGCAGGCCGCTCACCGCAGAGGTCCAGGCCCTGGTGGCCGAGTCTCAGGCGGCCCAGCCCCGCCGTGCGGTCTCCGGCCTGGACTCGCCTCGGGTCTCGATGCTGCTCGCAGTGCTCCAGCGTCGCGCCAAGCTCACCGCGCTGATGAAGTCCGAGGCGTATGTGGCCACAGTGGGCGGGGTCAGGATCACTGAACCCGCGGCTGATCTCTCCATCGCTCTGGCGGTGGCCTCCGCGGCGCTGGAGAAGCCGCTGCCGAACCGGTTCGTGGCCTTCGGGGAGGTGGGCCTGGCTGGGGAGGTGCGCCCGGTGCCGGGTCTGCGTCAGCGACTGGAGGAGGCCCAGCGGCTGGGCTTCACCCATGCGATCGTCCCGCGCAGATCCACCGGCACGGAGAAGGACGCCACCCCGGAGGGGATGCGGGTCCGCGAGGTCGGCTCACTGGCCGAGGCGCTGAACCTGGTGCTCGACGGCGGCCAGTCAGGCTGAGCCTGCAGAATCTCTGGCGGCAGTTCCGGCAAGGACAGGCGCGGAGGCGCCCAGCCCACCGGGAAGGCTGATCTGCCCTTCATCGGCGGCGGCGAGCCCGTCGCGCAGCAGCGAGTCCAGGCACCGGCTCCGCTGTTCTTCCGCGGCCTCGGGCAGCGCCAGTCCGGCGAGAAGCTCCGTGCGCTCCACGGTCTGGCCCGTGCGCAGCACAGCCATGATCGCGCCACGCACCTGACGGTCTGTGCCCGCCCAGGCCTGGCCGCGGGTCTGCTGCTCCGCGGTGGGCGGTGGCGATCCTGCGGCACGCCAGGCACACAGGTCAGCCACCGGGCAGGACTGGCACTGTGGCGCGCGTGCGGTGCAGATCAGCGCCCCGAGCTCCATGGCCGAGGCGTTCCAGGCGCAGGCGGTGGCGCCGCCGTCGTGCTCGGTGGTGGGCATCAGCTCCTGGGCGAGCCGGCGCTGCGCGGAGGTGTAGGTCTTGCCCGGCAGGGCGTGTCCGGTGAAGGCTCGGGCGTGGACTCGTCGGATATTGGTGTCCACCACAACTTCGGGCTCCTGAAAGGCGAAGCAGGCCACGGCGGCGGCGGTGTACTCGCCCACTCCCGGCAGTGCGCGCAGCTCCGTCGCAGCGCTGGGCACCTTCCCGCCGTGGCGTTCGACCATGGCCGCCGCGGCGGCCTGCAGTCGCAGTGCGCGGCGTGGGTAGCCGAGCCGGTCCCAGGCGGTGAGGATCTCCGCGGTCGGCGCCGCAGCGAGGTCAGCCGGGCGAGGCCAGCGCTTCATCCAGAGCTCCCAGCGAGGGAGAACCCGGACCACCGGGGTCTGCTGCAGCATGATCTCGCTGACCAGCACGCCCCAGGGGGTGCAGCCGGGCTCACGCCAGGGAAGCGGGCGGGCGTTGTCCTCGAACCACTCGATCACACGGTCATGGACCAGCGTGGGCTCGGGCGTGAAGCCAACGTCGGGACGGACGGAGCCGTCCCGAGCGGCAGCAGGAGGGCTCGCGGGAGTGGCGCTGGCGGGAGACTCGGCGGCGGGTGTCATCGCCATGAGTCTAGAGAATCTCGGCCTCCGCCGTGCTCAGCTGGTGGAACCGGCTGAGCTCAGACCTTCACGTTCAGGCTGCCGAGAAGCTGGCGCACGCGGGTGCGGATGTCATCGCGGATCACCCGGACCTTCTCGAGGCTCTGCCCTGCCGGGTCATCGAGCTTCCAGTCCTCGTAGCGCTTGCCCGGGTAGAACGGGCACTCGTCCCCGCAGCCCATGGTGATGACCACGTCGGACTGCTTCACCGAATCATCGGTGAGCTTCTCAGGTGTGTTCTCCGAGATGTCGATCCCGAGCTCCGCCATGGCTTCCACCGCGATGGGGTTCAGCGACTCCTTCGGCGCCGTGCCGCCGGAGAACACCTCTACGGCATCACCGGCGATCTCGCGAAGGAATCCGGCGGCCATCTGCGAGCGCCCAGCGTTGTGGACGCAGACGAAGAGGACGGTGGGCCTGGGGGTGCTCATGGTGTTCCTTCCGAGAAGCTGTGAGAACAGTGGGGGTCAGAGACTGTGTGGGGCAGCTGCAGCGATCGGGCTCTCCTGCTTGGCGGGGATGTTCGATCCGATGAAGAACCGGCGCGCCCACAGCGCCACGTAGACCAGCGCGACCAGCACCGGGACCTCGATCAGCGGGCCGACGACTCCTGCCAGGGCCTGACCGCTGGTGGCGCCGAAGGTGGCGATGGATACCGCGATGGCGAGTTCGAAGTTGTTGCCGGCCGCGGTGAAGGACAGCGTGGTGGTGCGCTCGTAGCCCATCCGCAGCATCCAACCGATGACCATCGAGGCGGCGAAGATGACCACGAAGTAGACCAGCAGCGGGACGGCGATCCGGACCACGTCCATCGGACTACTGAGCACCTGTTCGCCCTGCAGCGCGAAGAGCACCACGATCGTGAAGAGCAGGCCGTAGAGCGCCCAAGGGCCGATCCTCGGCAGGACCTTGGCCTCGTACCATTCGCGACCCCGGGCTCGTTCGCCAAGGGTGCGGGTGAGGTACCCGGCGAGCAGCGGGATGCCCAGGAAGACCAGCACCGAGACCGTGATCGCAACGATGGAGAACTCGGCCGAGGTGGTCTCCAACCCGAGCCAGCCCGGCAGGACCTGCAGGTAGAACCAGCCCAGCACGCCGAACATGAAGACCTGGAACACAGAGTTGATGGCCACCAGCACCGCAGCAGCCTCACGATCACCGCAGGCCAGATCGTTCCAGATCAGCACCATGGCGATGCAGCGGGCGAGACCGACGATGATCAGCCCGGTGCGGTACTCCGGCAGATCGGCGAGGAAGACCCAGGCCAGGACGAACATGAAGGCCGGTGCGAGGATCCAGTTGATCAGCAGCGAAGTGACGACCAGCTTCTTGTCCGAGAGCACCCGGCCGGTCTCGTTGTAGCGGACCTTCGCCAGCACCGGGTACATCATGATCAGCAGTCCGATGGCTATCGGCAGCGAGACGCCTGCCACCTCCATGGACTCCATCGCCACACCCACCTGGGGGACGACGGCGCCCAGCGCCAGTCCCAGCCCCATGGCCGCGATGATCCACACGGGGAGGAAGCGATCGAGCACCGAGAGCTTGGCCACCACGGCCGAGGGGTCCGGGACGGGTGGGGCAGACTGGCTCACAAACACTCCTGGGAAGATCGACAAACTTCGATGCCCCGAGTATCGTCAGAAACATCGATGCATGTCAATCCATGTGACGTTCGCCATGGGGGCAGGCTGGGACGATAGAGCTCGGAGCACTGCTCCCAAGACCGATGACGAACCCTCGAGGAGAAGCGATGATCACCCAGATCGACTGCACGCCCCCGCAGGCGCCCCTGGCGGAGAGCGTCACGCTGGACCCAGAGGGCGCCGCCGAGCTCGCCGTCGGATTCAAGGCGCTCGCGGACCCGAATCGCATCACGCTGCTCACCCTGATCGCCGCCGAGGAGACCGGGGAGGCCTGCGTCTGCGACCTCACCGAGCCGCTCGGCCTCGGCCAGCCCACCGTCTCCCACCACCTGAAGGTGCTGGTCGATGCCGGATTGCTCATTCGTGAGAAGCGCGGCACCTGGTCCTACTACTCGGTGGTGCCCGGCGCCCTGCAGGACCTCTTCAACTCCATGACCGAAAGGACCGCACACTGATGCGCGAGACGACCACCCCGGAGAACTCCACGAGACCCTCGGATCAGCCGGTGCGCGGCGCAGAGGAGGAGGTCGCCCCGGTGGCGCACTCCACTGAGCGCGCCGAGAAGCCAGCGGTGCTCTTCGTGTGCGTGAAGAACGGCGGCAAATCTCAGATGGCCGCCGGGCTGATGCGCCAGGACCTCGCTGCGGCGGGACTCGAGGGCGCCGTCGTCGTCTCCTCGGCCGGCACGCGGCCGGGTTCGAAGGTCCATGCGCTCTCGACAGAGGTGCTTGCGGAGATCGGGGCCGACATCGCCGGAGAGACTCCCACCCAGCTGACCCCGGAGGCGATGCGTGAGGCTGGGCACGTCGTGATCATCGGTGCCGAAGCTGAAGTGGAGCCATTGGAGGGTGTTGAGATCGAACGCTGGGAGGTCGATGAGCCCAGCAGCCGCGGGATCGAAGGGCGGGAGCGCATGGAGCTGGTCCGCGATGACATCCACCTGCGCGTGCGCGAGCTCAGGGAACGCCTGCTCGGCTGAGAAACAGCGCCAGTCTCCTCCGCTAACCTGGGGCCATGGGTTCCCAGCGAAGGCGGCAGTCTGCCGAGGTGTACAGGCGCCGACGCATCCTGGTCGGGGTGCTCGCCGTGGTGCTGCTGGTCCTTGCAGGATGGCTCACCGGCCTCGCCATGGGCGGGGGCCAGGACACGGACGAGGCCGATCCGCAGGAGGCCGCTGAGGGTGCCGCTGCGCAGGACGAGGCAGGTTCAGATCCAGGGTCCCAGAATGACTCGCAGCCAGGCTCCGAGGACTCCGCCGACGCCGACGGCCAGGACTCCGAGGCGGAGGCGCCTCAGGACCAGCCTCCCGAGGATGGCAGCTGCCGCACCGGCGATCTCGAGGTTCGGGCATCCACCGGTTCAGAGTCCTACGGACCTGGCTACGCCCCCAGGCTGGTCATGGAGGTGGAGAACACCGCCGACTACGCCTGTGAGGCTGACCTGGGTACGGCGGAGCAGGAGTTCCTGGTCGAGCACGCCGGAGCCACCGTCTTCTCCACCGCCGAATGCTCCGTCTCCCGAGAGTCGCTTCCGGTGCAGCTGGAGCCGGGCCAGGTGGAGCAGGCGCATTTCACGTGGCCACGCTCAGACTCAGCCGAGGACTGCGCAGAGCCGATCGCGCTGAATCCCGGCAGCTATCAGCTGACCGTGAGCCTCAGCGGCATCCGTTCGGAGCCGCATGACTTCACCCTGAACGAGGGCTGATCGACTCAAGTGCAGTCCGCGATGCGCAGCCCGCCTGGCTCTGCGTCCGCGCTTAGACTGTGCCGATGGGTTCCTTCATCATCAGGCCGGCGCGCACCGCCGATGTCGCCGCGATCATGGGCATGGCGGAGCCCCTGGTGGATCAGCGCGTGCTGGTGCACAAGGAGGCCGTCGCCTACTACGAGGCGATCCAGGAGTTCGTCGTCGCCGAAGCCCAGGACGGTGCCCTGATCGGGTTCGGCGCCCTGCACGTGATGTGGAAGGACCTCGCCGAAGTGCGCACCCTGGCCACCGATTCCCGCTGTCGGGGTCACGGAGTGGGTTCAGGACTGCTGAAAGAGCTCACGGCTCGTGCCCACGCCCTCGGTGTCAGCAGGGTGTTCTGCCTGACCTTCGAGGTGGAGTTCTTCACCCGGCATGGCTTCGGGATCATGGATGACCAGGCGGCGGTGGATCCGGAGGTCTACACCGAGCTGCTGCGTTCACCTGATGAAGGTGTCGCGGAGTTCCTGGACCTCGCCCGGGTCAAGCCCAACACCTTGGGCAACACCAGGATGATCCTGCAGCTCTAGATGTATTGAGTCACGACGTCGATGACACCTGATTGGCAGGACTCGTTCCGATGTTGGCGCGGATGCGATCAGCGCTGCGACCGGGTCAGGATCTCCACGAGAAGGTCTCGCTCGCCAGGGGCCGCGCCGAGGGGGCCCACGTTGACGAAGGTCATGGCTCCGACTGTGGACGAGAAGGGTTGCAGCCGCTTCACCTGCCATGGACGTCGCATCAACCGCCGCCGTACCGGGTCTGGGAGACGCAGACCCTCTCGCCACTGATCGACCGTCGGTTAGGGTGCTTGTGACGAAGGCGGCACATCATGGACCGAGCATGGGTGACATGGACGGCAGCTGCGGTGCTGCTCCTGGGGGCAGGCTCTGTCGGCTGCGGGCGGCCGTACCTGCACGCGGTGGATGACGGGGTGTACGGCGCGCTGCTCCCTACGACGGAGCAGTGGGCCGAGGAGGGGTCTGAGGGGATCCCGGGAGGCTACGCCGCTCTCAGCGCCGACGGCGCGGAGCGTGTCGTGCTGCGGATCGAGGACGACACTGTCACGTTCGAGCTGGACGGGGAGAGCGCGGTGACCCGACAGGTGGTGCAACGCCGCGACATCCAGGACAGCGAGGGATCGGGCCCGTTCAAGGCCGACTCCCAGGCCCTGGCCCTGGGGGATGAGCCTCTGGTCCTGGGCTCGCTGACGATCAGCGACCCGGTGATCTGGTACGCCGGAGGCTATGACAGCACCGAGGTGGTCGCGATCAAGCCGTGGGACCCCGAAGAGCGGGGGCCGATCGTGCAGTGCGCGGCCGCGGACGAGCAGTGCCTGGCGCTTCCGGTCGGCGAGAGCCTGGTCGGAGATCCGATCGGTGACTACACGGACATGACCCGGCCCGGCGCTGCGGAGAACCCGGTTACCGGCATTCGGGTGACCGCCACGGACATCGTGTACACGCTCGACACCGGACAGGAGGTGCGCAGCAGCCGTGCGGAGGAGACCCTCATCCAGGCATGTGCTCTCTGGAAGTCGGCGGTGTGGCCAGTCCCAGCCGAGATCGGTCTCTCCTTCGACGAACCTGTGCTCGTGGAGACCAGCTGCCCCTTGCCCTCCGGGGAGGCGCCCAGACTCACCGTGATGGAACGCGCCTCGCTCCCCGTGCTCGCGCCGTTGGAGCCTCATCGGGCCGGGCAGTGGTGCCGGCCGGGGCCAGACTGCCTGTGGTTCGTCGACGAGGAAGGCGGCCCTGGCTGAGCGCGACAGCCTCACCCCGGCGACCAGGCCATGTCTGAGCGTGCACATTCATCCGCGTGTGGCACTAGCCGGCCTGAGTCACGACGTAGGTGACACCTGGTTGGCGGGGCCTCAAAGCTCGGGCAGCTGCTCGGTGGCGTCTTCGTGGCTGGCCCCTGTCGCCTGAAGCATGTCCACCACCAGCGTGCGCAGCAGCAGCACCACCGTCTCACCCTCGAGCGTCCCGATGCCCAGCGATTTCGGGTGCAGCCGCTGGGCCAGAGCGGACAGTGCCTCCTGGGCGGTGTTCATCCGGCGCGTGTAGGCCGAGCCAGGTTCAGACACTGCCTGGGAGAGCAGCAGCGAGCCGTCGGCGAACTCGTCCAGCACCGCCGAGAGGTTCGCCACCGCTTCGTCACTGAGGGTGGCGTGGTCCACGGTGCTGATGATCCGGCGTGCCACCACCCGCATGCTGCGCACCGAGAGGTCCACGTGGTCCGCGACCTCGGCCATGTGCCGGACGTAGTGGCGGTGCTTGCGGTAGGCGGGGGAGAAGACCGTCAGCTCCTTGGCTGAACGCACCGCATCGCGCAGCTCATCGATCTGCGGCTGCAGGCCGCGGCAGCGGATCAGCGAGTGCCAGGCCTGGCGCGAGTCTGAGTTCCGCACCGCCTCGGCGACGTCGCGCAGCGAGGCGGTCATCGCGTCCACCACGCTCTTGAGCTCAGCGATCGGCTCGCGGCGCGGGTCCTTCGGGGTCAGCAGCGTGATCGCCAGCGCCACCGCACCGCCGACGATGGCGTCCAGGCTGCGTGTGAACGGGCCGAGTGCGGCTGCCTCGGGGGGCGGGATCAGCACCACCAGGAGGGCCTGGAGGCCCATCTGCATGGCCAGCACCGGTCCTGAGTCCAGGAATCGGGCCAACATGATGGAGAGGAAGAGGACCAGCGTGGCGGTGCCCAGGTTTGAGCCGAGCTGGTGCAGCAGCAGGTCACCGATGAGGATGCCCAAGGTGCAGCCCACGCTGACCTCGAGGACCTTGCGCATCCGTGGTTCTTTGGTGAAGCCCAGCGCGATCATCGCAGCGATGGCCGCGAAGAGCGGATCGTCGTGGCCCAGGACCCGTTCAGCAATCGTGTAGGCACCCACGCCGGCCACGGTCATCTGCAGCGCAGGAATCACCGAGCGTCGCATCCTGCGGGCACCGACCTTGACTCGGCGCTGCGTGAAGCGGCGCGCACGGGCCAGCAGTGGGGGAGTGGAGCGCTCGGTCGTCACCCCATGAGTGTAGGCCGCGACCAGTCCCGGGGATACGAGGAGCCTCACATCCGCCAGGCCTCCGGTGTGGTGCAGGACACACCGGTGAGGCGCGCCAGTTCACCGAGCGTTCATCTTAAGTGGGCACCTTGGCCACCTGTTGAGCGGCCCACTGTCACTTGCCCCTCCTAATGTGATTCGAGGTTCGCCGAGGCATCCGCGGAGAACCTCATAAGGCTTGAAAAACGGCGCTTCCTCGCGCTTGATGAATCACTCAGAGAGGCATACCCGTGAAGATGAGAACTTTTGGTCGTTCAACGGCCATCCTGTCCATTGCAACCCTGGCACTGGTCGGATGTGGCGACGGCGGAGAAGAGGGCGAAGCTGAGACTGGCACCGAAGAGGGCGGCAACGGGGCCTCAGGCCAGGTCACCATCGACGGCTCGTCGACCGTGGCGCCGCTCGGTGAGGCTGCAGCTGAGATGTTCATGGAGGAGAACCCCGACGTCCAGGTGACGGTCGGCACCTCCGGCACCGGTGGCGGCTTCGAGAGCTTCTGCCGCGGCGAAACCGACATCTCCGAGGCCTCCCGCTCGATCTCCGATGAAGAGATCGCGGCATGTGATGAAGCGGGAATCGCGTACGAGGAGATCGGTGTCGCGAACGATGCGATCTCGCTCATCGTCAACGAGGAGAACGACTTCCTGCAGTGTGCCTCTGTTGAGGAGCTCTCCGAGGTCTGGAACCAGGACTCGGAAGCGACCAACTGGTCTGACATCGATCCTTCCTACCCGGATGAGCCTATCGAGCTCTACGGCCCCGGCACCGACTCCGGCACCTTCGACTACTTCACCGAGGCGATCAACGGTGAAGAGGGCAACATCCGCGCCGACTACAACGACATCGGTGAGGACGATTTCGCCGCCATCACCGGCACCTCCGGCAACGAGTTCGCCATGGCCTTCGTCCCGCTCTCCTACACGATCGAGGCCGAGGCAGAGCCGATCCGCACCCTCGAGATCGAGAATGAAGACGGCGACTGCGTCGAGCCGGCCACCGAGACCGTCCAGGACGGCAGCTACAACCCACTGGGTCGCCAGCTGTTCATGTACCCATCGGACCTCGCCCTCGAGCGCACCGAGGTACAGGACTTCCTGGCTTTCACGCTGGAGAACAACGAGGCCCTCGCCGAGGCTGCGAACTTCATCCCGCTTACCGAGGACCAGGCCACCGAGGCACAGGCAACTGTGGACGAGCTCGCCGGGAACTGATCTACCCCACAGCGGAGGCTCGGTGCCCTCTCCAGGGCGCCGAGCCTTCGTTCTTCACGTTTTTCACAGCAGAAGGAGCAAGGTGAGCACTACGACGCGAACCGACCGGCCCAGTGTGGTCCTGGTCGCGCAGTCCTCTCGCTGGGGCGAGAAGCTGATCCAATTCTGGCTTGGTTTCTGCGCGATCGCCTCGGTCATCATCACGGTCGGCATCGTTCTGGCCCTGTTCTCGCCGCTGCCTGAATTCTTCAGCCGGGTCGATTTCCGGGAGTTCTTCTCCACCGACACCTGGGCGCCGGCGCTGGCCACCCCCAGCTTCGGTGTCTGGAACATCGTCGTCGGCACCCTGAACGTCACCATGTACGCGCTCATCGTCGCGCTCCCGGCAGGGCTGGGCGCCGCGATCTACCTCAGCGAGTTCGCCGGTCGGCGTGCCCGGAAGGTATTGAAGCCGATCCTCGAGGTGCTCGAAGGCGTCCCCACCGTCGCCTACGGCATCTTCGCCTTCACCTTCGTCACGCCGCTGCTGCGTGACAACTGGCCCACCTGGCTGCCCGGCGATCTCGGAGATCCCCCAGGGATCTTCTCGGCCGGCGCCGCAGGCATCGTGCTGGGCATCATGATCATCCCGACCGTCGCTTCCATTGCAGAAGATTCAATGTCTGCAGTGCCGCGCTCGCTGCGCGAAGGCGCCTATGGACTTGGCAGCACACGCATGCAGGTCGCGACCAAGGTCGTCGTTCCCGCCGCGCTCTCAGGCATCGTCGCCGGGTTCGTCCTCGGTGTGTCTCGCGCCATCGGCGAGACGATGGTCGTGCTCCTGGCCGCAGGTGCCAGCCCCAACATGACTCTGATGCCCAACGAATCGGTCCTGCCGATGACAGCGTTCATCGGACGCACCGCCACGGGCGACATCTCCGCCGGCACCGATGTCTACTTCACGATCTTCGCAGTGGGTGCCCTGCTGTTCACCATGACCTTCGTGATGAACATGATCTCCATCGCCCTCGTCCGCCGATTCCGGGAGAAGTACGAATGATGAGCACGCGCGCCGAGAAGGCGTCAACTGCCGCCCGCGACACCACCCGCCGCATCGCGATGGGCAAGCGCAGTGGCATCTGGAAGGAAGAGCTGTTCAAGTACGTCCTGATCCTGTGCATCGTGATCGCCTTCGTCACGCTGCTGGCGCTCATCATCCATTCGGCATGGCTGGGTCGTTCACGTCTGGACCTCAACCTCATCACGCAGATGCCCTCCACGCTGGATCCAGAGACCTCCGGAATGCAGTCTGCGATCTGGGGCACCGTGATCCTCATGGTCGGTGTGCTGGTGACGGTGGTCCCGTTGGGCATCTCCGCAGCGGTCTACCTGGAGGAGTACGCGGACACCGAACGCTGGTGGAATCGGTTCATCGAGCTGAACATCCAGAACCTCGCTGCGGTCCCGTCCATCGTCTTCGGCATCCTGGGGCTGGCCTACGTGGTCCGTGAGGGCTTCGCCTTCGGGCCGGTGGCCTACGCCGGCTCACTCACTCTGGCGATGCTGGTCCTGCCCACGGTGATCCTCGCATCCCGCGAAGCGCTCAAGGCCGTGCCGGACTCGATCCGACAGGCGTCATACGGCATGGGCGCCACCAGATGGCAGACGGTCTGGCACCAGGTGCTGCCCGTCGCCGTCCCCGGCATGATCACCGGCACGATCCTTGCCATGTCTCGGGCCATCGGTGAGACGGCTCCGCTGCTGCTCGTCGGTGCCACGACCTTCGTGACCTTCAACCCAGACAGCGCCTTCAGCGGCGCGTACACCGCGATCCCGGTGCAGATCTTCCAGTGGGCCTCACGTCCGCAGCCGGAGTTCCGCGAACTCGCGGCCGCTGGTGTGATCCTGCTGATAGCCGTGCTGCTGATCATGAACTCCGCGGCGATCTGGCTGCGCAACCGCTACTCTCGCTACGACCTGTGAGTCACGCGCGCTCCTCCATCTTCACGACTTGCTCTGCACCACTGATCGACAAGGACCCAGGACTATGACTTCACAGACCAGCACAGATGCTTTCACCGACACCCGCGGTCACGTTCCTCCGGTGATGGCGACCAGGGGGCTCAATGTCTATTACGGGGATTTCCACGCCGTGGACGACGTGAACCTCGACTTCAACCGCCGTGAGGTCACCGCGCTCATCGGTCCCTCGGGCTGCGGCAAGTCAACGGTGCTGCGCAGCCTGAACCGGATGAACGACCTGATTCCCTCGGCGCGGATCGAGGGTGAGGTCACGTATCACGGTCAGAACATCTACCAGCCGAAGATCGACCCGATCGAAGTGCGGCGCCGCATCGGCATGGTCTTCCAGAAGCCCAACCCCTTCCCGAAGTCCATCTTCGACAACGTCGCCTACGGACCGCGGGTGACCAAGATGAAGGTCGATTCGATGAGTGACCTGGTGGAGCAGTCGCTTCGCCGCGCGGCTCTCTGGGATGAGGTCAAGGACAACCTGAAGGGCTCGGCATTCGGGCTCTCCGGCGGCCAGCAGCAGCGACTGTGCATCGCTCGTGCGATCGCCACGTCTCCCGACGTGATCCTGCTCGACGAGCCGTGCTCCGCACTCGATCCGATCGCCACCGCCGCGATCGAGGATCTGATGACAGACCTCAAACAGGAGTACACCCAGATCATCGTCACGCACAACATGCAACAGGCCGCCCGGATCTCTGACACGACCGCGTTCTTCACCGCTGGCCTCGATCAGGACAACGGAAAGCGTATCGGGCGCCTGGTGGAGTACAACGACACCTCCACCATCTTCAACAACCCGGCCGAGAAGTCCACCGAGGACTACGTCTCCGGACGCTTCGGCTGACCATTCTGCTGCTGGCTGGGCGCGTCCGATCAGGACGCGTCTAACCGAGCAGCAGACTCATCACCGTGGTGAGCAGCGCCGTCACTGTGGCGGCGACCAGTGGGGTCAGCACCCAGTAGAGGCAGATCCGGCGGAACTGACGCCAATGGACTGTGGCGAAGCGCTGATTCGATCCAGCCCCGATCACCGATGAAGCCGCGGTCAGTGACGTGGACAGCGGCAGCGCGAACCCCAGTGAACCGACGAAGAGCAGTCCCGAAGTGGTGGTTGTGGCCACCATGCCGCGCAGCGGGTCGATGTCCACCAGACGATGGCCCAGCGTGTGAGCGATTCGCCACCCTCCGGTCAGGCAGCCAGCACCGATCAGCAGCGCGAACGCGACATACGCGTAGGGCAACGAGGCCTCAGCCGCTTCGATCTGCGCTGCCGTTGAGGCGGTGATCAGCACGAAGGAAAACCGTTGACCCTGCTGCAGCCCGGTGCCCAGGGATGTGACGCCGACGCTCACCGACTGCGCCATGCGGGAGGTGGAGTTGACGGCGTCGGGATCACCACCGCGAGCGAAGCGCACAGCCGCGAAGACCAGCAGGTAGGCCAGCCCGAACGCGACCAGCGGAGACAGCAGGAGCGTGAGCACGACCCCGACCCACGGCATGGCAAGAACTTCCGCGAAGTCGAGATCCGCGACGACCGCGGCAGCCAGGGTGCCCCCGAGGAATGCCGCCAGCAGAGCATGGGTGATTGATGTCGGCATTCCCCTGAGGTAGGTGAAGATATTCCACCCAAGCAGGGTCGACGCCGCGCAGAGCGTCACCGTCAGCAGCAGTACTGGATCCATCTCCGGGAATTCGAACCAGGTGAAGAGGTAGATCCCCAGCGGGAGAGTGAGCAGAACCCCCAGGGCGTTGAAACCCGCCGCCACACGTGTCGCCACCCGAGGTGTGAGCGCCCTGGTGCGCACCGGAATGGCGATGGCATTGGGAACATCATGGAGCCCGGCCACGTAGGCATTGGGAACCAGCACCAGACAGATGAGTCCGAGCAGGATCATCTCCACGCGGGCGCCTCAGGACTCGCGAACGATGATTGAACCGGCAGTGACCGCCACCATCCGCTGGTCGTCTATCGCGGCCAGCAGCGCATCTGCGATCTGCGCCTGCTGCAGCGCGATGTTCGGTTGGAAGGCATTGTCGGTGCTGGTCATCCACACCCGGTGGGTCCGGTTTGCCTGCTTGGTCAGGCGCTGCATCTGAATCCAGTACTCCTCCAGCAGATCGAAGTCCTCCAACCGGGACATCGCGGCCACCGTGAGGTCCAGCTGGCGGCTCAGCGTCTCCAGCTGGTCGGCGCTCTGGCTGGGCAGGCTCAGATGTGGGCGGGCGAGGATCAGGTCACCTGCCGCGACCACGTGCTCCATGGTGCGGTTGAGCTGCTGGGAGAGGGCATAGATGTCATGACGCGGCAGAGGGGTCAGGAAGACGCTGCGGATATGAGTCATCAGATTGAAGTGCAGGTCCACCGCCCGACCCTCCAGGCCGAGCAGCTGGTCCCGCAGTGCGGCCCGGTCCTCGTTCGGACTGCCGAGCAGCTGCGAGATCAGCTGCACCCCGGAGCGCACTTCCCGGGCGATGCTGGCCAGCAGGTCGGTGGCCTCAGGCTTTCGCTGGCCTCTGCGTACGATCATGCGGTGTGTTTCCCCAGGTGAACGAGTGTCGACGTGTCGGCCACGAGTGTATAGCCCGAACATGAACTCGGCCGTGATGGCCTGGGATGAGCGCCGGTGAGGGCACGTGCAGAAGAGCTGGCCGAATCGGCGTGGAAGATTAAGGTGTGCCGGGCTGGGAACGCCTCACGGCGCGGGGCCGCTCGAAGCGGCTCAATAATGGAGCCCGGGGGTTACCGCAGCCCGGCACACCTCAAGTGTGCTCCTTGTTCGGGCACTCGGTCAACTACGCGTCGGGGCAGGTTCGAAATCCACCCCCCGATGAAGTATGCCCAGGCCTACGCTGAGCGCTGACCTGGGCATACCTGTCTCCAGTGGAGGGCTATGGTGGGCCCTGCGGGACTCGAACCCGCGACCAGCGGATTAAAAGTCCGATGCTCTACCAACTGAGCTAAAGGCCCCTGTGAAGCCTCTGAAGACGTGCCCTATGGTATCGCCGCCGGGGCCTGCGGCATAATGACGGACACTATGCAGGTCGTCAGTTGAGCGGCCCGCAGACCGAAGCGAATCTCTTCAAGGAGGACGCGATGACCAGACAGCCCCGCCACCGTCGGCCGAGCTACACGGAGCCGGCAGCCTTTGATCAGCGGGAGGGCGGCGCGGATCCGGCCATCATCTCCCAGGCCGCCCACGACACCGCCCACGCGCTGGTCTTCCACGGTCGCGACTCCGATGATCCCGAGGTGACGGAGCGGTTCATACGACTGGCCGAGACCGAAGGCATCGAGGCCATCGCCGAGCTCTGGGCCGACTCTCCGGCACACTCGCTGGCCGGCGGTCTCTGGAGGATCTACGCGATCCGAGCCGCTGTGAACAAAGATCCACAACGGATGAGTGAGTACTACCAGCTGGGCAAGACCGACTCGGCGCCCCACGCGATCGCGGGCGTCGCCGAGCCGCCCACCGCCCAGGAGATGGACCGACTGGCAGATCTGGTGCTCGCGGGGATGTACCGCGGAGACATCGATTCGGCCTTCGACCGGGCTGGGGCATTCTGTCGGGTCATTGCCCGCGGGCAGGCACTGTGGGCGGGAGGCTCCGAAGAGCACAGCCCGGAATCGGCCCGCCGGCTCACCGAGCGTGCCGACCAGCTGCTGCGCACCGCGGAGGAGCTTGAGAGCGCCGCACGGGGCTGTCGCGCCGGAACCCTCGACTGAGCGGCCGCTCCGCGCTGCACTTGGGGATGTGGGCACCCTCGGAACCCCTTTGGTCGACATGACTGCCGATGAGCTGAAGGTCATCTGGGAGTAGGGTCCCCTCCCGCGGGCTTACACTCTCCTCGTGCACCAGAACACTGCGAATCTTCCCACGGCGCTGCCCACCGGTGAATCCGTCCTGCAGGGCCTGCCCTGGCGGTGGAACACCCAGGGCCGGATCTTCCTCATCGGTGGGCTCGGCTTCATGTTCGACGCCTGGGACGTCTCGCTCAACGGCATCCTGATCCCGCTTCTCTCCGAGGAGTGGAACCTGACACCCTCGGACGCCGCCTGGATCGGCACGGCGAACCTGATCGGCATGGCCGTGGGTGCGGTCATGTGGGGCACGATCGCCGACCGGATCGGGCGCAAGAAGGCCTTCGCCTGGACGCTGCTGATCTTCTCGCTGTTCACCGTGGCCGGTGCCATGACCGGAAGCCTGGAATGGTTCGTGCTCTTCCGCTTCCTCGCCGGCGTCGGCCTCGGCGGCTGCATCCCGGTGGACTACGCCCTGGTGGGCGAATTCACCCCGGCCAAGCAGCGCGGACGGGTGCTCACCGCCATGGACGGCTGGTGGCCCATCGGAGCGGCGCTCGCCGGCTTCGTCTCGGCCTGGCTGGTCGGGACATGGGGCGACTGGAGGCTGCCGCTGCTGGCCATGATCCTGCCCGCGCTGCTGGTCTTCGCGGTGCGGCTCTACGTGCCTGAGTCTCCGATGTATCTGATGCGCCAGGGGCAGATGGAGGAGGCGCGCAAGGTCATCGACTCGATGGTGACCCGCACCGGGGCTCCGGTCCAGGAGTACACGATGGAGACCACCCAGGCTCCCGCGAAGCTCAGCTTCCGTGCGGTGGGAGAGCAGCTGAAGCTCGTCTGGGCGCACGGCTGGCGGGTCACCACCGTCTCCTGGGTGCTCTTCCTCGCGATCATGACCGTCTATTACATCGCGATTCAATGGATGCCCACCCTTCTGATCGACGCCGGGTACGAACAAGATCAAGCGTTCATCCGCACCGCAGGAATGGCCGCCGTCGGACTCGTCGGGGTGGTGATCTCCACGGTGCTCGTGGAGATCACCGGACGCCGGGTGCTGCTGGCGATCTCCGCTCCGGTGGCCACCGCGATGCTGGTGGTGCTCGGGCTGACCATGCACCTGCCCACCGCCGTGCTGATCCTGCTGCTGGGCTTCGGCATGGTGATCCAGATCGCGATCCCGGTGCTCTACACCTACGTCTCTGAGCTCTACCCCACGGAACTGCGCGGATCGGGCTTCGGCTGGGCATCGACCATCTCGCGGATCGGCGCCGGGCTGGGCCCGCTGCTCTTCATCGCCTGGATGGAGCCGACCTTCGGCCTGGCCGGAGCCTTCGGGATCTGCCTGATCGGGGTGGTTCTGGCGGTGCTGCTGATGCTGAAGCTTGCTCCGGACACCACGGCCAAAGAGCTTGCCTGAGCCGAGTTCTGCTGCATCAGGCCGGTGAACATCACCGAAACATCCGAGCAATGTTTGAGCGGGAAATGTGCCGTACTATTGCCTGCATCACTCGTTTCTCGGCACCCGTATGGGTGCCGTTCTTGCACCATGAGGAGAACCCCATGAAGAGGTCCTTCAAGACCAGCGGTGCCATCGCCGCGACGGCCGCCGCAGCACTGATCCTGTCCTCCTGTGGAGAGGCCCCTGAGGAGGAGGGCGACGGCGCCGCCTCCGAAGAGGTCGACTACAAGGCATGCCTGGTCTCCGATGAGGGTGGCTGGGATGACCGCTCCTTCAACCAGTCTGCGTTCGAGGGCCTGGAGATGGCGATCGACGAGCTCGGCGTCGACTCCGCCGATGCGCAGTCCACCGCCGAGTCTGAGTACGGCCCCAACGTCGACACGATGGTCCAGCAGAACTGCGACGTCGTCTTCGGCGTCGGCTTCCTGCTTGAAGAGGGCCTGCGTGAAGCCGCCGAGGCCAACCCCGAGACCGACTTCGCGCTGATCGACTCCTACTTCAACTTCGAAGAGGGTGAAGAGCCGGAGAACGCGAAGCCGCTGGTGTTCAACACCGGTGAAGCCGCCTACCTGGCCGGCTACGTCGCCGCCGCGATGTCTGAGACCGGAGTGGTCGGCACCTGGGGCGGCATCCAGATCCCCTCGGTGACCGTCTTCATGGACGGCTACGCCGACGGCGTGGAGCGCTACAACGAGGACAACGACGGCGACGTCGAGGTGGTCGGCTGGGACAAGGACGGCCAGAACGGCAGCTTCTCCGGCGACTTCAGCGACCAGACCCAGGGCCGTGAGGTCACCGAGCAGCTGCTGAGCCAGGACGCCGACGTCATCATGCCCGTGGCCGGCAACGCCGGCGTCGGTGCAGGTCCCGCCCTGGAGTCAGCCGACGCCAAGATGATCTGGGTCGACTCCGACGGCTACGAGTCCACCGACTACGGAGACATCGTGCTGACCTCGGTGATGAAGGAGATCGGCGCCGCCGTCTACGCCACCATCGATGAAGGTGTCCAGGACGGCTTCACCAACGAGTCCTACGTGGGCACCCTTGAGAACGAGGGTGTCGGACTCGCACCGTTCCATGACTTCGAGGACGAGGTGCCCTCCGAGGTGGCAGAGGCCATCGAGCAGCTGCGCCAGGAGATCATCGATGGCGAGACCGTCGTCGAGTCCGAGAACGCCCCGTCCTGACCCGCGAATAACTGATTGGCGACACCGCAGCGATGAAGCTTGAGCTCAGAGGAGTCACGAAGCGGTTCGGCTCCTTCACCGCCAATGACCGGATCTCCCTCACCGTGGAGCCGGGCGAGATCCACGCCCTGCTCGGGGAGAACGGAGCTGGCAAGTCCACTCTGATGAACACCATCTACGGGCTCTACAGCCCCGACGAGGGTGAGATTCTGCTGGATGACCAGGGGGTCAGCTTCAACGGGCCCGGTGACGCCGTGGATGCCGGGATCGGCATGGTGCACCAGCACTTCATGCTGATCCCGGTGTTCACCGTGACCGAGTCGGTCGCGCTGGGCTACGAGCCCACCCGCGCCGCCGGCATCATGGACATGGCTCAGGCTCGCGCGAAGGTCCTGGAGATCTCCGCGCGCTTCGGCTTCGACGTGGACCCCGATGCGCGCATCGAGGACCTCCCGGTCGGGGCTCAGCAGCGCGTGGAGATCATCAAGGCGCTGTCCCGCGACGCGAAGGTGCTCATCCTCGACGAGCCCACCGCGGTGCTGACCCCGCAGGAGACCGACGAGCTGATCACCATCATGGGACAGCTGCGCGACTCGGGCACCTCCATCGTCTTCATCACCCACAAGCTGCGTGAAGTCCGCGCCGTGGCCGATCGCATCACCGTGATTCGGCGCGGCGCCGTGGTGGGGGAGACCTCCCCGCAGTCCACCGAGACCGAGCTCGCCGGGCTGATGGTCGGCCGCGAGGTCAACCTGACCACCGCCAAGGAACCGGCGGATCCCGGTGAGGTCTGCTTCGAGGTGCGCGGACTGACCGTGCTCAACAGCGCGGACAAGGTGGTCGTCGACCACGTCGACTTCCAGATGCGCCGGGGCGAGATCCTGGTCATCGCCGGGGTCGACGGCAACGGGCAGAGCGAGCTCGCCCAGACCGTCTTGGGGCTCCGGACCCCGGTGGCGGGCAGCATCCTGCTCGATGACAAGGATCTGGCTCCGCTCAGCGTCAAGCAGCGCCTGGCGGCCGGACTGGGCTTCGTCCCGGAGGACCGCAGCACCGACGGCGTCATCGGCGCCTTCACCATCACCGAGAACTATGTGCTGGACATGTATGACCGGCCCCCCTACGCCGGGGGCCCCGGAAACGTCGCGCTGCGTCTGCCGGTGATGCGCGAGGCCGCGCAGACCCAGGCGGAGCGCTTCGATGTGCGCATGGGCGGCGTGGATGACCCGATCTCTACGCTCTCTGGGGGCAATCAGCAGAAGGTCGTGCTGGCCCGTGAGATGAGCCGAGACCTGCGGCTGTTCGTGGCCAGCCAGCCCACCCGCGGCCTCGATGTCGGCTCCATCGAGTTCGTGCACCGCACGATCATCGAGGAGCGCGACAAGGGCACGCCTTGCCTGATCGTCTCCACAGAGCTTGACGAGGCGCTGAACCTTGCCGATCGGATCGCGGTCATGTACCGCGGCAGGATCGTAGGGATCGTGCCGGCCAGCACCAGCCGCGATGTGCTCGGACTGATGATGGCCGGGGTGCCCGCCGATGAGGCGCAGGCCCAGGCAGCCACCCACCACACCGTGCTGGCCGAGGCCGACGAGCAGGCCGAAGCAGAGGAGAACAAGTGAGCGCATCAGGGTCGCAGCAGGGAATGACCCCTGCCCCGAAGCCCGAGCAGCAGAGCCCTTGGGCCGAGGCCGAGGGCCGGCTCTCGCGTGTGCTGCGCGAGCTGGGCCAGACCTCCTGGCTGGTGACCGTGCTGGCAGTCGTCGTCGCCCTCGTGGTCGGCGCGGTGCTGATCCTCGCCGCCAACCGCGACGTCCAGGCCAGCCTGAGCTATTTCTTCGCCCAGCCCACCGGCTTCCTGGAGACCTCCTTCCAGGTGCTGCGGGAGGCCTATTCATCGCTGTTCCGCGGGGCGGTCTTCGACTGGCAGGCGCCCTCGGCGGCGCGTTCGATCCGACCGCTGACCGAGACGATGGTCTACTCGGTGCCGCTGATCCTGGCCGGGCTCGGCATCGCCATCGGCTTCCGCTCCGGGATGCTGAACATCGGCGGCCAGGGACAGATCATCCTGGGCGCCACCTCCGCCGGGTTCCTGGGCTACGCGCTCTCGATGCCGGTGGGACTGCACGTGCTGCTCGCGCTCGCCGGCGGCATCCTCGGCGGCGCCATCTGGGGTGGGATCGCCGGTGTGCTCAAGGCGCGCACCGGGGCCAACGAGGTGATCGTGACGATCATGCTCAACAACATCGCCATCTATCTGCTCGCCTGGTTGCTGCAGCAGGAGTGGTACAAGCAGACCGGCTCCAACCAGCCGCTCTCGAGCTCGGTCGATGAATCCGCCCAGCTCTTCTCGCTGCTCGGATCCGGGTTCCGACTCCACGCCGGGTTCCTCATCGCCATCCTGGCCACCCTCGGTGTGTGGTGGCTGCTGGAGCGCTCCACGCTCGGCTTCGAGTTCCGCGCCATCGGGGAGAACCCGGAGGCAGCGCGGACTGCCGGGATCAACGTGCCCAAGGCCACCGCGCTGGTGCTCGTGATCGCCGGTGGTCTCGCCGGCCTCGGCGGCGCCGCCCACGTGCTGGGCACCGAGTATCGACTCGCCGGCGGTGTGGCCGGCACCTTGGGCTTCGACGCCATCACCGTGGCGCTGCTCGGACGCTCCAAGCCCCTGGGCACCTTCCTGGCGGGGCTGCTGCTGGGCGGGCTGCGCGCCGGCGGCGTGCTGATGCAGGCTCAGACCGGCACCCCGATCGACATCGTGCTGGTCCTGCAGGCCGTGATCGTGCTGATGATCGCGGCCCCGCCGCTGGTGCGCGCGATCTTCTTCCTGCCCCACGCCGATGGGCGCCCGCGGATCCGCACCCGACGCTCCCGGCGCACGGCGAAGGGTGCGGCCCCCACCGGCTCCACGACGGAGCGGGAGCTGCAGACCTCCGGCGCACCGAGCGCCGGTTCGCGGAGCACCGGACCATCGGGCACCCAGGCGTCGGGCACCGGGCCGAATGACACGCAGCCACCGAGCACCACGACACAGGAGCCTGGCAAGTGAGCGAACAGACCGTGAGCACCGCTGCCGTCCAGACGGACCCGCTGAAGCGGGCGTCCACCGGGGTTCGTCCGATCTCCTGGAAGTACCCGATCACCTACGCCGTGCTGGCAGCGTTGAGCGTGCTCTTCGCGCTGACCGTTCCGGAGGGCGCGCGGACTCACTTCCGACTCTCCTCGGGCGGGGACTTCTTTCAGATCCCGATCGTGGAGCTGCCCTCGCGCCCAGCAGGTTGGATCTCGGCGGTGGTGCTTGTCGTGCTGGCTGGCTTCGCCTTCTGGCAGGCGTCTCGCCGCGCGCAGGCCCGGCTGTGGCTGCCGCTGCTCTTCGGCGTGCTCTTCGTGTTCGCGTTCCTGGTCTGGGCCGGCGCCGACCGCGGCGCCGTCATCCCGCTGGTCACCATGCTCACCGGAGCGTTGGCACTGTCGGTGCCGCTGATCTTCGGCGCCATGTGCGGACTGGTGGGTGAGCGCTCAGGCGTCATCAACATCGCCATCGAGGCGCAGCTGCTGGCCGGAGCGTTCCTCGCCGCCGTCGCCGCCTCGGTGTTCACCAGCGCCTACATGGGGCTGGTCTTCGCCCCGATCGCCGGTGCGCTGGTCGGTGCGCTGCTGGTGTTCTTCTCGGTGAAGTACCAGGTGAATCAGATCATCGTCGGCGTGGTGCTCAACGTGCTGATCATCGGGCTGACCGGATTCCTCTTCTCCACGGCGCTGACCCAGAACCCAGAGCTGTGGAACGCCCGCCAGCAGCTGCCGCGACTGCCGATCCCGGGACTCTCGCAGATCCCGATCATCGGCCCGGTGCTGTTCAACCAGACCATCCTGGTCTACCTGATGTACCTGATCGTGGGGCTCCTGAACATCTTCCTCTTCCGGTCCCGCTGGGGCCTGCGCACCCGCGCGGTGGGGGAGCACCCCAAGGCCGCAGACACCGTGGGCATCAAGGTCAACCGGATGCGGGTCTACAACGTGATCCTGGCCGGGGCGATCGCCGGACTCGGCGGTGCCTTCTTCACCATCGGACAGGGGCTCGCCTTCGGCAAGGAGATGTCGGCAGGCGCCGGCTTCATCGCGCTGGCTGCGATGATCCTCGGTCGCTGGCACCCCATCGGGGCGCTGCTGGCAGCCCTGTTGTTCGGGTTCTCCACCTCACTGGGCAACGTGCTGGCCACCATCGGCACTCCGGTGCCCTCCGAGGCGCTGCTGATGCTGCCCTATGTGATCACCATCTTCGCGGTGGCAGGCTTCGTGGGCAGGGTTCGGCCTCCTGCGGCCAACGGCACCCCATACGTGAAGTAGGCAAGGCGCCGATAGGGCGTCTTTACCGCAGACGACCTTCCCTATAGGCTCTTACCAGCTCAAGCAGCGGGCTCTCGGTTCACTACTTGAGGGTTGCCTATGGAGCACATTTCACGTTCGACCGCACGGCTCACCGGCCGCCACGCCACTCTTCGCTCGCGGGGGGCGCGCGAACTCCGCGTCAGCGACCTCATGTCTCCCGTCGAGTCGGTCGTCTCGGTGACCGCGTCGCTGAGCGACGCCGCGGCGCTGGTGCGTGGTCTGGACGCGGCCGCACTGGTCGTCGGACTCTCCCACCAGCCGCTGGGCCTGATCACCGAAGCCGTCCTGGCCGAAGTGGCCTTGGAGCATCCTGCGCAGTGGGAGAAGAAGCGCTGCGCCGCGCTCATCGGGGTCGCCCCCGGCCCACTCAGCCCGGAGGACCCGATCGAGGAAGTGCTGGCCCGGTACCGCATCTCCGGAGCGCAGCCGCTGCTGGTGCTCGACGGAGACTATGCGGTGGGGATCATCTACCCAGACCCGGTCTTCAGCTGGTGCCTGACCCAGCCCTCCTCAGTGTTCGACGCACTCGGCCTCGGCCGTGCCCCACACTGATCCTCGACCCACACCGACCCTGGGAAGAAGGCAACCAGTGAGATCCCGCTTGGTCGCCGCTGTGGATTACTGTGGCCACTGGATCCGTTGAGATCCAGCACACAGTCCCAGCACACACCAGAATGAGGCGCCATGAGAATCGCAGTCACCGGATCCACAGGCAAGCTCGGCACCGTCGTGGCGCGGGAGCTGCGATCCGCGGGTCATGAGGTCATCGGCCTCGATGTCGAAGGCACCCGCGGCCCGGGCTTCGTGAAGCTGGATCTGACCGACTACGGCCAGGTCATCGACGCGCTGGGCGGGGTCGCGGATCAGCACGACGGCGTGGACGCCCTGGTGCACCTGGCTGCTGTCCCGGCGCCCGGAATCCGCACCGACGTCGCGACCTTCCACAACAACGTCACGGCCACCTTCAACGTCTTCTGGGCCGCAGTCCGGCTCGGGATCGACCGGATCGTCTGCGCCTCGAGCGAGACCGTGCTGGGACTGCCCTTCGACACCCCTCCGCCCTACATCCCGGTGGACGAGCAGTACCCCGCACGGCCCGAGTCCACCTACTCTCTGGTCAAGCACCTGGAGGAGCAGATGGCGGTCGAACTGGTCCGCTGGAACCCGCAGCTCTCGATCACCGCGCTGCGCTTCTCCAATGTGATGAACCCCGAAGACTACGCAGACTTCCCGGCCTTCGACTCCGACGCGAGGCTGCGCAAGTGGAACCTCTGGGGCTACATCGACGCGCGCGACGGCGCCCAGGCCGTCCAGCGCGCCCTCGAGGTCGCCGGCCCGGGGTTCGAGCGCTACATCATCGCCGCCGCGGACACGGTGATGTCCCGGCCCAACGCGGAACTCGTCGCAGAGGTCTTCCCGGAGGTCGCGCTGCGCGGTGAGCTCGGCGTCAATGACACGCTGCTCTCCATCGAGAAGGCCCGCCGGGAGCTCGGCTACGAGCCGAGGCACTCCTGGCGCGATGCCACAGACCCCGCCTCGGGCTGACCCTCAGGCTGACCGCGGGCCCTGCGCCTGCCCAGCGTCAGCTCCGAACCAACCCTCAGCTCCGAACCCAGCGTCGGCTCGGAACCGCAGGCCACAGACGAGCGGCCCCCGCTCCAGTGATGGAGCGAGGGCCGCTTGTCTGTGTGGGTCTGCCGCAGCAGGCCGATTCAGGAACGCACATTCGCCTTTCGGGTCTGCGGGTACCGGATATCTTCGACCATCTCCTGCACGTGCTCGCTCGGCGGCGCCGTGAGTTTGGAGACCACCACGATCACGATGAAGTTGATCGCGGCACCGATGGCACCGATGCCCTCGGGAGAGACGTTGAAGAGGTGATCGTTCGCGCCGGTTCCGAAGACCTCCAGCGTGTAGATCATGTAGGTTCCGGTGAACGCCAGACCGGTCAGCATGCCTGCGGTGGCACCCGGACCGTTGGCCTTCTTCCAGAAGATCCCGAGGATCAGGATCGGGAAGAAGGTCGCCGCTGCGAGGCCGAAGGCGAACGCGACCACCTGGGCCACGAATGCCGGCGGGTTGATGCCGGCCCAGATGGCGAACAGGATCGCAACGCCCATGGCGATGCGTCCGACCATCATCTGCTCCTTCTCGGAAGCACCGGTCTTCTTGAAGACCCGGAAGTACAGGTCGTGCGAAGCGGCGGAGGAGATGACCAGCAGCAGACCTGCCGCGGTGGACATGGCTGCCGCCATGCCGCCGGCGGCCATCAGACCGACGATCGGAGCGGGAAGCCCGCCGATCTCCGGTGAGGCCAGGACCAGGATGTCGTTGTTGACGATCAGGTCCGCCCCGGATGTCGCCAGGTTGGACACGGTTCCGATCGTCTCGACGTCCTCGTTCACGGTCACCAGACCCGTCGGAGCCCAGGTGTTGATCCAGTCAGGCAGGCTGTCAGGACCCTGGCCCTGCACACCCTGAAGCAGGTTCAGCTTGGTGAAGGCACCCACGGCAGGAGCCGTGAGGTAGAGCAGCGAGATGAAGAACAGGGCCCAGAAGGCCGAGTAGCGAGCACCGCGGACCGTCTTGGTCGTGTAGAAGCGGATGATCACGTGCGGCAGACCTGCGGTGCCCAGCATCAGCGAGAGCGTGACCAGGAAGACGTCGATCTGGCCGCCTGCGCGGCCGGAGAACGCCTCGGTGAACTCATTGAGCCCGAACTCCACGCTGAGCGAGTCCAGCTCCGCGAGGATCTGCCCGTAGGAGATCTGCGGAACCGGGATGCCCGTGGTCTGGTAGGCCACGGCGAAGGCCGGGATCAGGTAGGCGATGATCAGCACGGTGTACTGCGCGACCTGGGTGTAGGTGATCCCCTTCATGCCGCCGAGCACTGCGTAGATGAAGATGACGACGGCGACCAGCACCACGCCCCATTCGACGCTCAGTCCGAGGAAGCGGCTGAAGACGATGCCGCCGCCGGCCATCTGGCCGACCACGTAGGTGAAGGAGACGACGATCGCGGCGATGGCCGCGACGATGCGCACCGACTCCGAATACCGGTCGCCCACAAACTCGGGCACCGTGAACTTGCCCCATTTACGGAGGTAGGGAGCCAGCAGCAGTGCAAGCAGGACATAGCCGCCGGTCCAGCCCATCAGGTAGACGGAGCCGTCGGAGCCCAGGAAGGCGATCAGGCCGGCCATGCCGATGAAGCTGGCGGCACTCATCCAGTCCGCCGCGACCGCGGCGCCGTTGGCGAGGGTCGGGACGCCCTGAGAGGCGACGTAGAACTCCTTGGTCTCCTTCACCCGAGAGCGCCACGCGATGATGATGTAGATGCCGAAGGTCAGGATGATGAAGAAGAAGGTCCAGAACTGAGTCTCGTTCACTTGTAACCACCTTCTTCGTTGCGCTCGGCCACGCCGAACTCGTCATCGATCTTGTCCATCCACAGCGCGTAGACCAGGATCAGGATCACGAAGACGTAGATCGATCCCTGCTGGGCGAACCAGAGGCCGAGTGGGAAGCCGAGGATCACGATGTTGTTGAGCGGCTCGATCAGCAGAATGCCGAAGCCGAATGAGACGGTGAACCAGATGACCAGCAGGGTGATCATCAGTCGGAGGTTCTTCTTCCAGTAGCGCTTGCGCCAACTGGTGTCCTCCGCCTCTGGCGGACCGCCGGAGGTTCCCTCATGTGCCACATCGGACATGGGAGACTCCCTTCTTCCTAGTGCGAGTAGTGCGGGGCGATTCACCCACGCGGATGCGCAGGGACTGGTCTAAGAAAGTCAAAATGTGGCACAAATCACAAGCCCGGGGACCTCCAGCGGTGCATCTGTGTTTGCCAGCGGCGCGAATCCCGCGCTGAGCGGGTCAGTCAAGCAGAATCACCGTTCACCTGCCGGAATACGCCGCTCAGCGCCCGGAAGCCGCCGTTGATCAGTTTCTCCGGCGCATGCTTCGTCTGTGGCGCCGATCACATCTAGGATGACGGCATGACCACGACAGCGGACAAAGGGATCTACGGCGGCATCACCGCGCGGCTGAAGGCTGGCAGCGCCACGGGCTGGGGCGTCTTCCACCCCGGCAGCAAGGCCATGATCCTCGGCGGTCTCATGCTGATCGTCTCGGCCTTCCTTCCCTGGGTCTACCTGCCCTTCATGGCGCAGGTCACCGGGGAGACCTACGCTCTGCGCGGCACCGACGGCCCCGGAGTGATCACCCTGGCGGTGGGCTTCCTGGCCTTCGCCGGCGCGTTCGTGCCGCGCCGCAAGCTGGCGATCGCCCACGCCGGGATCCCAGGCCTGATCGTCACCGGCATCGTGCTGCTGCAGACCTGGAACATCCTCGCCTTCTCGGCCAGCTCCGGCGCCTGGGGCGGGCTCCTGCCCGGCATGGGTCTCGTGCTCGCCGGCGGCGGCGCGGTGGTCCTGCTCAAGTCCTCCTGGAACATGTACCGGACGTGGCTCCCCGCCTGAGGGGACATGGACCTGAGGAGGTGAAACCGTCTTCTGCAGGCTCGACGCCGGAATCCCCCCACCCGCGTCCTCCCTCGGCCGGCGAACACCGCGCCGGTGCCGACTTCCCCGCGGACTCTGACTTTCCCTCTGACAACGAGGTTCGTGACACCCCCGCCGAGGTCGATGCCGCCTTCCGCGCCCAGCGCGGGGTGGCGCTGGCCTACTTCGTCGTCTTCCTGGTGCTGGTGGCCGCCTTCCCGGTGCTGACCATGACGCTGCAGTGGTGGACCCAGGCGCGGGTCTTCGGAGACCTCAGCCCCGGCTTCGTCGCCGCGGCCGGCGGACTCTACCTGGTCTTCGCCATCATCGGCATCGCTGCGGCTCGGCTCAGTGCCTCGGTGGAATCGCGCATGCTCGGGGGTCAACACGGACTCGACGACGACTCCGCCGCAGGGGAGGAGCTCAAGTGACCTCGACCGCGGTGGTGACACTGGCCGCGGTGCTGATCATCGTGCTCGGAGTCTCCTTCATCAGCCGCCCTCGGGGTCCCTCCACCGTGGACTTCTATCTGGCGGGCCAGCGGGTCGGTGTGATGACCAATTCCTGGGCGATCTGCGGGGACTACCTCTCGGCCGCCTCCTTCCTCGGGGTCGCCGCTGCGGTGTATGTCTCGGGTCTGGACGGCGCCTGGTATGCGGTGGGCTTCGCCGCCGGCTTCGTGCCCGTGCTGCTGCTCATCGCGGCTCCGCTGCGCCGCTTCGGAGAGTTCTCGCTGGCCGACTTCCTCGGCCGCCGGATGGATTCGGATCCGGTCCGGCTGGCGTCGGTCGGTGTCGTCCAGCTCGTCATCCTCTGTTATCTGGTGCCGCAGTCGGTGGGTGGAGGCATCACCTGGGAGCTGCTGGTCGGGCAGGGCCTGTTGGGCCTCTCTCCCTACGCGACCGGAGTGCTGCTCTCCACTGCGGTGGTCGCCGTGGTCGTCGCCTTCGGGGGGATGCGCGGGACCACCTGGAATCAGGCCGTACAGTTCCTGCTGCTCTTCGCCGCGCTGGTCTGGCTCGCCGTGGTGGTCACCGCGGACGGCTTCCGCTATGGGGAGGCCGTGCAGAGCCTGAGCGAGGCCCCGCTGGCGAATCCCACGCTCGGCGGCGCCGACGGGCAGGAGTGGACGCTGACCGAGGAGACCAACCACATGCACCCGGGGGAGCCGGCGCTCTTCGGTGAGCCCGGCGCCCGCTACGGGCCGCTGGGTCAGGTGGCGCTGGTGGTCACCCTGGGGCTCGGCACCGCCGGGCTGCCGCATGTGATGAACCGGTACTTCACCTCTCCCACCGGCAAGGCCGCCCGCACCACCACCGTCTGGGTGCTGGTGCTCATCGGCGCGTTCTACGCGATGGCGATCATGCTGGGCGCCGCCGCACGGGACATCATCCCTGACGCCGTCGCGGGCAGGCCCTGGCTTCAGGAGCTCACCGTCGACGGAGTGCTGCACACCCCTGAGCACGCGCTGCCGGTGCTGGGCCGGATCTACGGCGAGCAGACCGGGCTGGGGCTGATCGCCGCCGCCGCCCTGATCGCCGCCATGTCCACGGTGGCCGGGCTGCTGCTGGCCTCGGCGGCCACCTGGGGCCACGACGTCTATGAGCGTCATATCAACCCCCGCGCCACGCAGCGCCAGGCAGTGTGGGCCGGGCGGATCACCACGCTGCTGGGCGCAGCGCTCGCGGCGGGACTGGCCATCGCGCTGCGCCCCGAGGCCTTCGCCCCGGCGATGCCCTCGCTGGTCGCGACCATGGTGACCTGGGCCTTCGCCGTGGCCGGCTCCGCACTGACGCCGGTGCTGGTGCTCGCGATCTGGTGGCACCGGACGACGGCGGCCGGTTCCCTGGCCGGGCTGCTCACCGGGGCGACCCTCTCGGTGAGCATGTTCATGACGGCCGGACTGATCGAGGCCGACTGGCTGCGCGAGCTTCTTGCCGCTCCGACCCTGGTGGTCGCGCCGATCACGGTGGCGGTGGTGGTGCTGGTCTCGCTGCGCACCAGGGCCCCCGACGGGGTCCAGGCGCACTGGGTGCGGATGCACGGCACCGCGGCGGATCGCCGCGCCGAACGTATGGCCCGACTGACCCGAGGAGGCGTGGATGCGCGGTAGCGCGATGCTGGCAGCGGGAGTGACGCTGATCTGGATGCTGGTCTATCTCGGCACCCAGGTGTTCGCCGACCCGGCCCTGCCGATGCTTCCCACTCTCGGGCTCGGGCTCGGGCTCACGGTCGGAGCGGTGCTGGGGTACCCGTCGGCGCTGCGCGGGGCCACCGGTCGGCGTCGCCAGCGTCCGGTCTCACCGCGGGAGGTCGAGGTCAGCCGTGGGGTGCGCAACCTCGCCGCAGCGGGACGCTCCATGCCGCTGCGCGCCGGACTCACCCCGGAGGCCGCCCGGCGGACCTGCGAGCTGCTGCGCCCGATGCTCTCCGGTGATGCCGTCTCGATCACCGACCGCGAGCAGATCCTCGCCTATGTGGGACCTGGCGCGGATCACCACCGCGAGGGGGCCCAGATGCAGACCTCCGCGGCCCCGCGCACCATCGCCAAGGGCCGGACCCAGGTGGTCCGCGACCGCGCCGGTGTGGGCTGCCGCAAGCCCGACTGTGAGTTGACCTCCGCGGTGATCGTGCCGCTGCGCGTGGGTGCCCGGGTGATCGGGACCCTCGGGGTGTACCAGGCCGAGGCCGACATCCCGCCGCGTCAGCTGGTCGAGGACATGGCCGCGATGCTCTCGCTGCACCTGGAGCTGGCCGAGCTCGACCGTGAGAAGCAGCTGGCCACCGATGCGCGACTCAACGCGCTGCGCGCCCAGATCAACCCACACTTTCTGTTCAACATCCTCAACACCATCGCCTCGAAGGCTCGCACCCGACCCGATGAGGCCCGCGAGCTGCTGCTGCGGCTCTCCGAGTTCTTCCGCTACGCGGTGCGCCAGGAGGGGCATTACGCCGAGTTCGCCCAGGAGTACTACTTCGTGCGCACCTACGTCTCGCTGGAGCAGGCGCGCTTCGGGGACCGGCTCAAGGTCCGCTATGACATCGACCCGCAGGTGCTCACCACCAGAGTGCCGGTGCTGATGATCCAGCCGCTGGTGGAGAACGCGGTCAAGCACGGCATCGCGGGCAAGCCCGCGGGCGGGACCGTGCATCTGCGGGCCAGAGTGGACCCGCTGGCGCGCACCACGAGCATCCGGGTCAGCGACGACGGCGTAGGGATGGCCCCCGAGGTGTTGGCGCAGATGGCCGACGGAGCCGGTCGCCTCGACGGGAGTGAGACCCTCACCGATGACCCGAAGCATGCCGGTGTCGGCCTGCAGAACATCACCGAACGGCTGAACTCGCTGTTCGGGGACCGCTATGACCTCTCCATCTCGACCCCGCGCTCCGGAGGCACCGTGGTGGAGCTGCAGATCCCGCTTCGGTGACCGCGATCACAGTGACCTGGATGTTCCCCCTATACTGAGTCAATGCACCCACGCGCTCTGATCGTGGACGACGAGGCTCCTGCCCGCGAGGAACTCCGGTTCCTGCTCGAGGAGGTCGGCGGCGTCCAAGTGGTGGGAGAAGCCACCAATGGTGAAGAGGCGCTCCTGCTGCTGAACTCTCTTGCCTACGACCTGGTCTTCCTCGACATCCGCATGCCCGGGCTCACCGGACTGGAGGTCGCGCAGCGGCTGCGCGGCGCGAGTGCTCCCGAGGGCGTGCGCCCGCCTCAGGTCATCTTCACCACCGCCTACCCCGATCACGCCGTGGAGGCCTTTGATCTCGCGGCCGCGGACTACCTGGTCAAGCCGTTCTCCGCCGACCGGCTCCAGCGAGCTGTACAACGCGCGCTCGCCGGGGCCGAGGCCGCCTCGTCACCGGCCGCGGCGGCCTCAGCTGCGGCAGTTCCGGAGCCCGCCCGGGCCGAGGCCGCCCCCCGACGAAATGCGCAGCAGCTGGTGCGGATCCCGGTGCAGAAGGACGGCCGGACGGTGCTCGTGGACGGTGATGCGATCGTCTACGCCGTGGCGGCGCGCGGCTACGCCTCGCTGAAGCTCACCGATGATCGCGTGCTGGTGTCGTTCTCGCTCAATGAGCTCGAGCGTCGCCTCCAGGGCCATTTCTTCCGGGTGCACCGCTCATATCTGGTCAATCTGCGCTACGTCCGGGAGCTGGTGCCAGACTTCCGCGGTGCACTGGTCCTGGTGCTCAATGATCGCCAGCGCAGTCGGGTAGAGGTCTCCCGACGGCACGCACCCGAGCTGCGCCGTCGACTCGGGGTGTGAGGCCCGGACCCTTCCGGGTGTCCGGTCGTCCCCAGGCGCGCTCAGGGGCGCGGGCGATCTTCGGGAAGCTCCTGTGGCAATGGCCTCGTCGGCGCGGTGCCGGTCCGCGGGGGCTGCGCGTGGGGTGCGGCGCCTGCCTGGGTGCCTGGCTGCGCCGGCGCTTCGGGAGTCCGGTCAAGCCCCCGCGGGGTGTTCCCGGCAGCCGGCTGGCGGCTCTGCTGCCCCTTCGTCCTGGAGTCCTTCGCGGCGGTGACGGGATCGCGCGTGGCCTCGGGTCGCTTCGCGGCGGCCGACGGTGGCTGCTCCGTCGCCGGCTGGTGTCCCCACGCCTTGATGCAGCCGAGGACGACATAGGCGATGAGCAGAGCCACCGCGAGCAGCCCGTGCAGGATCATGGTCGCCGTGGCGCCGGTCGCGTCCTGATTGAGGAACGCCAGCACGAACATTCCGATGCTGTGCACGATGGTCAGCTCCATCAGGCCGGGGTAGGCCCGGGGGCGCCAGGCGACGAGGGCGAAGAGCCCCGCGAAGACGATCAGCCCGAAGGCGTGCCACGCTTCCGAGAGAAACGTCTCGGAAGTGGTGAGCTGGAGCTGCGCCAACGACCAACCGGCGAATCCCGCGCAGCCGAGGGCTGAGACGATCAGCAGGGTGCGCCCAGTGGCTCGGCGTCGTGAAGCGGTGACCTCTGCGGCCATGATGAATCCTCTGATCGGTGCGGAGGAGCGCGCCCGGCACGGTGCACTCCTATGACTTCAGCTTAGGCCCGTCTGCATCGGCTGACCAGTGAGTAGGCACTCTGACGAGGGGTCTGCGGAAATGGACCCTTGTCGACCGACCTCATGGAATGATCCTGACTGTTGCGTGGTTCACACAACACGAGGGCAGGGCTGCCCTCAGACATGTACGCAGGATGAGAGAGGTTGCCGATGGCTACTGTTCCCACGATCACACTCAATGATGGGACCGCGATCCCCCAGCTCGGCTTCGGGGTCTGGCAGGTTCCAGCCGACGACGCCGAGAAGGTGGTCGCCGAAGCGCTGAAGGTCGGATACCGGCACATCGACAACGCCGCCGTCTATGGAAACGAAGAGGGCGTGGGACGCGCCATCGCTGCCTCGGGCATTCCTCGCGAGGAGCTCTTCATCACCACCAAGGTCTGGGTGAACGACTTCAAGGCCGGAAACACCAAGCAGGCGCTGCGCACCTCGCTGCAGAAGCTCGGCCTGGACTACGTGGACCTCTACCTGATCCACTGGCCCTCACCAGCCGACGAGGCCTACCTGGACGCGTGGAAGGCGATGGAGGAGCTCCAGGCCGAGGGACTGACGCGCAGCATCGGTGTCTCGAACTTCCTGCCTGAACACCTCGAGCGTGTGGTCGAGGCCGGCACGGTGATTCCAGCGATCAACCAGGTGGAGATCCACCCTGCGCTGCAGCAGCGCAACATCCAGGACGCCAACGACCGGCACGGCATCAAGACCCAGGCCTGGAGCCCGCTCGCGCAGGGTGCCGTCTTCGAGGACGAGCCCGTGGTCGCCGCGGCCCAGGCGCACGAGGTGTCTCCCGCGCAGGTCGTGATCCGCTGGCACCTTCAGCGTGGACGCATCCTGTTCCCCAAGTCAGTCACCCCGGATCGGATCGCGTCGAACTTCGACGTCTTCGGCTTCGAGCTCACCGAGGAGGAGCTCTCAGCCATCGACGGGCTTGAGCGCGACGGTCGAACCGGCCCGAACCCGGGTGAGTTCAACCCCTCCTGATCCCGAGCAGGAGGTGTCTGATCCGGCCGGACACGGCTGGGCAGATGAGAAGGGCGGGCCCCAGTTCATTTGAACTGGGGCCCGCCCTTCTTTCACGTGATCAGATCGCGCAGTGCATCAGCGCTGCGTGTCATCACCCGTGGGCGTGTCAGGATCTGACTCGACTTCGCTGTTTCCGACGGCCTCGTCGTAGATCTGCTCGGACTCCCACTGCTGACCGGTGGCGGAATCCGCGAACTCCGGAGTCGCGAACACCTGATCGGCGATCGGATCGTTGAACGCGACGTCCTCGTCCCAGCCGATGGTGCCCGTCTGCGGGTTGACCACGGTGGAGTGGGGCGGGACGTCCTGGATCGCGAACACCATGTCGTCGGAGTCGAACGGCGTGGAGATGCTTGATTCCTTGGAGGTGGGCTTGTCCAGTCCGGCCAGAGTTGCTGAGGTGCCTCCGAGGAAGCCCTTCAGCGCAGCGCGCTGACCGGTGAGGATCGAACGCACGTTCCGGTGCACGCCTGGAGCCGAGTCCCCGCCGCCCGGAGCATTGCGCGCGGTGTCGACCAGCGCCGATTTGCTGGCCGTGGGCCGGATGCGGACGTATCGAGGCATCGTCTTCGTCTCGTAGTTGAACATCCGGACCTGAGCGATCACGGCCAGAACCATCACGATGGACATCGGAGCCGCCGCGCTGATCGCAGCGACCTGCAGCACGCGCAGGGAGGCATCTGCGGCCTCTCCGCCTCCGGCTGCCAGCAGCACGATGGCGGTGATCGCGATGAACACAGTCCAGAACACGCGGGTCAGCTTCGGTGTCTCGGTGCGTCCGCCATAGGAGAGCACATCGGTGACCAGTGAGCCGGAGTCTCCGGAGGTGACGAAGAAGATCGCGATCACCAGAATGGCCACCACCGCTGTGATCGACGCCAGGGGCAGCTGCTCGAGCAGGGTGAAGGTTGCACCGACGGTGTCGATGCTGCCGTCTTCGCCCACCATGACACCCTCGGTCACCTGGTACCAGATGCCGGAGGAGCCGAAGATGGTGAACCAGATCAGTCCGACCAGGGTCGGCGCGAGGAGCACGCCCATGACGAACTGACGGATGGTGCGTCCGCGGGAGATCCGCGCGATGAACATGCCGACGAAGGGCGCCCAGCTCATCCACCAGCCCCAGTAGTAGATGGTCCAGTCGGCGGACCAGCCGCCATCTTCACCGCCGGCGTAGCTGGCCCCGGTCTCGAACAACAGCTGCGGGAAGGCCATCAGGTACTCGCCGAGGTTGCCTACAAGAGACTGCAGCAGGAACAGAGTCGGACCCGCGATCAGGACGAACAGCGCCAGCAGCGCGGCGAGGACCATATTGAAGTTTGAGAGCCACTTCAGACCCTTGTTCACGCCGGTGATCACCGAGAAGGTGGCGATCGCCATGATGACCACGACGATCATGGTCAACAGAACGGTGTTCGCCGGATCCTCGATCCATCCCATGAAGCCGAGGCCGGCCGCGATCTGCTGAGTCCCGATCCCCAGTGAGGTCACGATGCCGAAGACGGTGCCGACGATCGCGACCACATCGATCACGTGCCCTACCCAGGACTCGATGAGCTTGCGGCCGAAGATCGGCTCCAGCAGCCACCGCACCGAGAGTGGGCGTCCGCGGCGGAAGGTCATATAGGCCATGCCGAGTCCGATGACCACGTAGATGGCCCATGCATGCAGGCCCCAGTGGAAGACGGACTGGCCCATCGCGGCGCCTATGGCGGCTGACTCGCCCGCCGCGACCATCTCGTCGCTGGCGTCCATGCCGACGGCTCCCGTGACGTCTGGCGGAGCGATGAAGTGCCACAGCGGCTCGGCCACGCCCCAGAAGACGAGTCCGATGCCCATGCCTGCGGCGAAGAGCATGGTGAACCAGGAGCCGAGCGAGAACTCAGGCTTCTCGTCGTCGCGACCCAGACGGATGTTGCCTACCTTGGAGGCTCCGGCCCAGAGGGCGAAGACCACGAAACCGGTGGCGACCAGGACATACCACCAGCCGATGGTGTTCACGATGGTGGCGTTCAGCGTCTCGAAAGCTTCAGCGCCATTGGCTTCGCCCCAGATGGTTGCGAAGATCAGGCCAGCGACGATGATGAGCACGGCAGGGATGAATACGGGCTTGTTCAGGCCGCGCCAGGCGTCAGCCGGCGACCAGTCCCGTAGTCGAGCTTCGGGTTGCGAAGCCATGTGGTCCTCCTCGGTGAAGTGAGAGTGTTCTCTAGTCATGTGCAAGACGATTCAGTGCGCAGCGATCAATTCGTTCCAGACACAGAAAAAGACGACGTCGGCTCTCCGGTCGCTGCGGCGGGGTTGGTTCCCTGCGCCAACGCGACTGTCGGCAGAACTCTGCGTCGTCGTCAGAAGTGTCGTGCACTCTCGAATTTGAAGCGTATATCTTCTATTTACACACCCGTTGGTCTTATAATGCAACTGCTGGCGACCGGGGGAGAGTTTCATCACGGCCCGGCCCGGCGGCGGAGGTCGATCGCTCCTCATTTCCACTGTTACGCCTTGGTAACTGTTTCCACAAGTTGCGTTCTGGGCTTGGCACGGCCAGAGTGCCGCATTACGGTGTAACCCATGCCCAATGGCCAGCAACGATCTGAGCTGCGGGCCAGAGGATTCATGCGCAGCGGTTTCTCCAGCTGCCTCGTGGCCGGTCTGCTAGTGGCTGGATCTTCCGGTGCGCACGCCACGACCACCAGCAGCGACAGCATCAGCAGCGAGACCGGGAGCGGCGCCGCCGACGGCCCGACCACCGCTTCCTACTACCCCACCCCGGGGCAGCCCCTCGTGACGCCTGAGTCCCAGGAGTTGACCACGACCGTGGAGAAGGCCGCCGGGGACATCCGGGTGGCTACCCTTCACGCGCAGATCCGCGGGGCCTCCTCCGCGGAGGTCCTTGAAGAGCTCCACGGCGGGATGCATCCGCAGGCCCGGGTCCTGGCCGAGACCGTGCAGGTCAATGCCCCCGACGTGTTGGTGCTGACCGGGCTCAGCTACGACGAGCACCAGCAGATCGCCACGACGGTCAATGACGAGTACCTCTCCCGCGGCCAGAACGGCCAGACCGGCATCAAGTACTCCCATGTATATACGGCGCCGACCAACTCGGGCATCGACTCGGGTGCGGACCTGGACGGTGACGGACGGATCGGTGGCCCCGCCGACGCGCTGGGCTACGGACGGTACGCGGGGGAGCGCGGCATGGCGGTCTTCTCCACCTACCCCATCGCTGAGGATGAGGTCCGCACCTTCCAGGAGTTCCTCTGGCAGGACATGCCGGAGAATTCCATGCCCGCGGACGAGTTCTCCGATCTTGAGAAGTCGGTGCTGCCTCTGCCCAGCACCAGCCTGTGGGACATTCCGGTCGAGGTTCCAGGCGAGGCGGATCACGTGCACGTCGTGGCCACCGATCTCAACAGCCCTCCCGGGCCCACGACGCCCGACGTCGCTCGCAGTGAGGACCAGCGCCGGATGGTCGCGGAGTTCGTCTCCGGAGCATCCTGGTACCTCTATGACGACGAGGGCGCCTATGGTGGCCTCGAGTCCGGCACGCCATTCGTGGTCGCGGGCAGCCTTGCCGACGCGCAGGAGCTTCAGACCTGGCCCAACCGCCAGGTCCCAGAGCTCGCCTCGCTGTTGAACGACGCCACCATCCAGGACCCGGGCCCCGAGGCGATCACCGACGAGCCGCTGCCGCAGCGCCGCGACGCTGCCGCAGATCCTCAGGCGACCCACGGACTGACCGGCGGCGATGCCGTGCGATCCTCGTACGTGCTCCCCGCTGCCGCCCTCGACGTCGACAGCTCCGGCGTCTTCTGGCCCGCGGAGGGCGAGTTCGGCTTCAACCTGGTGGACCCTGCCGACCCTGACTCGCCGGTCGGACGACTCGTCTGGCTGGACATCGCCGGGAGCTGAATGGCTTCCCATCTGGTCGGGGTCACGCCCTAGACTGAGGCCATGAAGAAGTCTTCGGGGAACGGGAAACTCATGGGTGCTGCAGCTTCCGGCTTCTTCGCCCAGCAGACGGTATCCATGGTCAAGGGTCACGCCTTTGACGATTCCGGCAAGCTGACCCCGCGTGCGGAGACCTGGCTGACCCGGGCGGTCACCGTGCAGCGGCCGCTGGTGCTGGCCAATCTGCGCAGGCTGCGCAAGGCGCACCCCAGCTTCTCCAATCACCAGCTGGCCGCCCAGCTGGACAAGGACTTCACCCGCGGAATGACCGGCGGAGGCGCCCTGATCGGCGCTACCGCGGCAGTGCCTGCAGTGGGCACCGTGACCTCACTCGGACTCTCCGCGGCGGCCACGGGAAGCTTCCTCGAGGCCTGCGCGCTCTACGCGCAGTCGATCGCTGAACTCTCAGGAATCAGCACCGCAGACCCCGAACGGGCGAAGCTGCTGGTGATGGGTGTGATGCTCGGCGATCAGGGCCGCCAGCTCTTGGGGGAGCTCTCCCAGCAGGCGGGCGGCAAGGGTGCCGGCCCGTTCTCCTCCCTGGTCCCGATGAACAGCTCCGCCAACTCCTCCGGGGTGTCCGGACTGGTGGTCAACCAGATCAAGCGGCAGTTCATGCGCCGATTCTTCATCCGCTCGGGCACGACGATGATCGGCCGCGCTATTCCCTTCGGCATCGGGATGGTCGTCGGAGGCGCCGCGAACCATCGACTGGCCAGTCAGATCGTGAAGTCTGCCCACAAGACCTTCGGTGAGCTGCCCGAGCAGACGCCTGCGGCCCTGGTGGCGGACATGAAGCGAGCGCTGGAGCGCGAGCGGCTGCGCGCCGAGCGCAAGGAGCGCCGCGGACGCAAGCGCGAGATCCTCGCTGCGCGTGGATCCCAGAAGCGCCGCGGCGACAGATCCTCCGCCGACGCGCTCGAAACCACCCGCCCCATGGCAGACGCGCCCCGGCGCTGAACACCCACCCCCACACCGCGAGGTCATTCACTCCATGTTCACTGAAGCTTTCCCGAATGTGCCACCCGATCGACGCGCCCCGTTGTCCCTCTAGGCCCAGTCTGGAACTGTGACATTGGAACTCGCCCAGAACCAGGAGTCCGGCGGCGCGCTTCGGCCGGCTCCACCGGTCAGCCTGGACACCGCGCTGCTGCACGATCATTCTCCGGAGGATCCGCTGGATCTCGGTGCACCAACGGACTCCCGCGGTCGGCGGGCAAGGGTCTTCGCGCACCGGGGGGCTTCAGGACTGTTTCCCGAGCACACCCGTGCGGCCTACCGCCGGGCGATCCAGGAGGGTGCAGACGGCCTGGAGATCGATCTGCACCTGACCGCTGACGGTGAGCCGGTCTGCTTCCACGACGCCACGGTTGACCGCACCAGCAACGGCACCGGCTCGGTGGCGGAGCTCAGTCTGGCCCACATGCGCAGCCTCGACGTCACCAGTTGGAAGACGCCGAAGCTTCCCGGCGACTACGGCACCCAGCATCAGCAGCTGATGACCCTCGCCGACGTCCTGGAGCTGATGATCGACGCCGGTCGCGATCTCGACCTCGCCGTGGAGCTGAAGCACCCCTCGCCATATGGGGATCGGCTGGAGACCAAGGTGCTGCGCACCTTGCTGCGCTTCGGATGGGACCCAGAGACCTCGGCGATTCCCGCCGGTGAGTTCGGCCAACATGCAGTGACCGTGTCCTTCATGAGCTTCTACCCCGGATCCCTGCTCTACCTGGCGGATATGGTGGCCCCTGACAAGCTCTGCGCCCTGCTCAGCTCGGTCACCGAGGCGCAGGTGCAGAAGCGGCTGGAGAAGGTGCCGCTGGCGATGGCGGTCCGGCCCGTGATGGCCGCCTTGATGCGCGGAACCCTTCGCGACTCCGAGGCGCTGGTCTGGAACGGACGGGCCGGAATCGCTGGCCCCGGACTCGCCTACGTCAAAGACCACCGGGCCGAGGTCAAGGCCTGGGTGGCACAGGGCTCTCGGCTTCGCGTGTGGACGGTCGATGCTCCGCAGGACGCAGCGCTGCTCATCGATCTCGGGGTTCAGGAGATCACCACGAACTACCCCGCACGACTGTTGCAGACGGTCGCCTCTTCCGGCTGAGCGCGCCGAGTCCGTGCGCCCCGCCCGCCGAACCCTCGGATCAGCGGCGTCCGGACGACGCGGCCACCCGCGGATGTCTCCAGTCGACATGGAGCGATATCATGGGCCCAAGCTGACCGCCACGGCCTCCAGGAGCTCATCATGAACCCCGCACCGCACCGTGAACCCCCAGACAGTGCCTCCCTGCGCAGCGGTCGCGCGTCCCACCCGCCCGCGGCAGAAGAGACACCGCGCCCGGCCCGTTCGGCACGGGGCAGAGCCCGCGGCGTCGTCGTCGGTGTGGACGGCTCGGAGCAGTCGCTTCGCGCCGCGCACTGGGCCGCGGCCGAGGCTCATCGCCGCGAGCTGCTGCTGACCGTGGTCACCGCGTATTCGATCCCGGCCTTCGCCGCCTCCTCGATGGACGGCGGCTACGCGCTGATGGATGACTCGGCGCTGCGTCAAGGCTCAGAGAAGGTCATCGAGCAAGCCGCGGAATTCCTGCGTGACTACCCCGGGGAGGTCCGTTACGAGGTCGAGTCCGGGGACCCGGCCGGGGTGCTGCTGGACTACTCCCACGACGCCGTGGTCCTGGTGGTCGGCAGCCGCGGCCGGGGAGGGTTCCTCGGGCGGCTGCTCGGCTCTGTTTCATCTGCGCTTCCGGCCCACGCCAAGTGTCCGACCGTCCTGGTGCCGCTGAAGTTCTCCTCCAAGGAGTCCAATGCCGTGACCACCGCCACCGGAGCCATCCCGCTCGTGGGTGGGCCGGCACAGGGTGCGACGACGACTCATGCGACTCCGCCGGGCAGCGCCGCGCCCGCCTCGGTGATCGCCGAGGGTGCGCACCCGATCCGACCCAAGGACTCGCGTCCGGTGTCGGCAGGCGTGGACGGATCGGACTTCGGTCGCGTCGCCGCGCTGGTGGCCGCCCGTGAGGCCAGCGAACGGGGAACCAGCCTGCGCATCGTGTGCGCGTTGCCGCCGGTGGGCGCGACGCTGGTCTGGATCCCGACCAGCATCGACAACGACGCGGCGCTGCAGGAGCTGCGCGAGAAGCTCGAAGCGGGTCGACTCTGGCTGCACAGCCACTACCCGGACCTGCAGATCGAGGCCGAGGTGATCGACGGCACCGCCGTGGATGTCCTGGTCCAGGAGACTCGTGGCGCGCAGCTCACCGTCATCGGCACACGCGGCCGTGGTGGTTTCGCGGGGATGCTGCTGGGATCTACTTCCCAGGGCGTGCTGCACCACGCGGAGGGCCCGTTGATGGTGGTCCCGGACAACGAGGACACGCGGCTGGAGAACCGCCCTGAGTTCGGACCGATGCTCGGAGACTGACGCTCCCCGCTTGACCCAGACACAGAGAAATGAGGGCCCCCGGTGTCCGACGCCGGGGGCCCTCATCATCTTCATCTTCTATCCGTCTCGCCGCCCTACCGCGAGCGGGAGAACCAGTGAGAGGTCATTCAGTTGTGCGTGTGGTGGTTCAGATCATGCGGCGCACGACTGAGGGTGTCTGGTAGACCGAGCGGACCTGGAGTCCACGAGCGGGGTTCGAGGCATCGACCATCTGGCCGTTGCCGAGGTAGATGCCTACGTGGCCCGGTGCAGAGGCGCTGCCGAAGAACACCAGGTCCCCGCGGCGCATGTCACCCACGGAGACTGCCCGTCCCTCGTTGACCTGGCTGAACGTGGTGCGGCTCATGCTGACTCCGGCCTGTCCGAAGGCCTGCTGCACCAGGGAGGAGCAGTCAAAGGCATTCGGACCGTTGGCGCCCAGCACGTAGCTGACGTCGCCGCGGTTGGCCTGCGCGACGGCCCAGTTGATCGCAATCTCAACACCGTTGGAGTTGCTGCTGGCCGGGACCACGTTCGAGGACTGCGCCTGGCTCTGTGCCGGGTTCTGTGCCGGGGCAGGCGCGGGGGCCTGCGTGCGCTCCGGGACGGGCGCAGGGGCCCGGGTGGGCTCCGGCTCTGGTGCCGGCTCGGGCTCAGGTTCTGGTTCGACCTGGGCTGCGAGGTAGTCCACGTGCCAGCGCATCTTGTTCCACGAGGCATTTCCGTCCGCGTTGGTCAGTGCTCCGTTGCTCAACACTGCCCGGTAGTAGTCCTGAGCGCCTCCGCTGAAGGAGGCCTCAAGCTCAGCGCCCTCGCGCATCAGCGTCTGCATGCTCGTGCTGAGACTGCTGAACGACGCGATCGTGGGCTCCGGTGCAGGCGCAGTGGCCGGCGCAGGCCGTGGCTCCTCGGAAGGTGCGGCTTCCCCGGCCGCACCTTCCGAGGAAGTCTCTTCAGCGGCGGCCTCTTCGGCTGCTGCTGCTTCGGCCGCTGCCTGCGCGGCGGCGGCTTCTTCAGCTGCTGCTGCCTCTTCGGCTGCTTCTTCAGCGGCGGCCTCTTCGGCTGCTTCTTCAGCGGCGGCCTCTTCGGCTGCTGCTTCAGCGGCGGCCTCTTCGGCTGCTGCTTCAGCGGCGGCCTCTTCGGCTGCTGCTGCTTCGGCCGCTGCCTGCGCGGCTGCTGCCGTTTCGGCGGCCTCCGACTCTTCAGCTGCGGCCTCAGCTGCTGCCTCAGCTTCTTCCGCGACGGTGGCCTCGGCTTCGGCCTCTGCTGCTGCCGCCTCTTCAGCTTCGGCGGCGGCTGCTGCCTCAGCCTCGGCGGCCTCCTCCGCGGCTTCATCGGTGATGCGAGCCTGCTCGGCGTCTGCGCGAAGCGCGGTGATCCGGTAGCTCAGCTGCTCGTGATCGACTTCGCCGTTCTCGTCGACGAACTCACTGTTGCCGAGGATCTGCTCGAAGAAGCTCTGCAGGTCACCTTCCCAGCCCTCAAGCTCCATCAGGTTCTCGAGGAGCTCCTGGAGCCGCTCCCCGACCTGTTCGACGTCGGTGCGGGTGGTCTCGGTGGCGCGCTCGGCGTTCGCGCTGGCCTCAGCGGCGCTGGTGGAGTTCTGGCGAGCCTGTTCGGCAAGGCTCTCGGCCTCGGCGGCCTCCTGCTCTGCGGCGATGGCGTCTTGTTCAGCCTGCTCCTGAAGCCGTGTGTCAGTCGCGGCGTCGGCCAGGCTGTCCTCTTCGGTGAGCAGGACCTCTGCGACGGAAGTCTCAGGTTCCTGGTACGCCTCCACGGCAGCCGCCTGAGTCTCCTCAGCGGCCGTGCGCGCTTCATCGGCTGCAGCGGCAGCCTCATCGGCGTCGACCTGTGCCTGTACGGCGGCCTGGTGTTCTTCCTGCATTGCAGATTCCAGCTCCAGCGCACGTTGGCTGGCCTGGGAGATCCGGTCAGAGATCTCGTCGATCATCTGTTCGGTGGCCTGGGACGAGTCCCGGGCGGTGGAAATCTCTTTGGCGGATGGAACCGCGGGGAGTTCAGTCAAAGTGACTGAGTCGGCGGAATTCTTATCATTCTGTTCGACGGCATTGGCGGCGCGATCGGCCACCAGATCGGGGAGAGTTGTCCCGACCAACGCTGTCGTCACGACGGCGGCAGTAATTGCGGCCACCGCAAGATTGCGACGGTATTTCACGGTAGATCCTCACTTAGTCCTCACTGGGGAAGCGCCGCAGCCCGTCTCACAGGGCAAGGTTCGAATCGCGGTTGCCTCAGCTCTTGGACTCACGTGACCAGGCGGACCCAGGGAAAGACAGTTTAAAAACCCTCAATCAAAAAGGTGATCGCCGTGCGGTGATAGCCGTGTGATCCAGAGGCCGAAGCGTAACGATGGGAAACGCGATTCGAGCCTTTTGGCGCTACGCCGGTAACGATAGTTGTGGATTTGTCATCTTGGCAACAGGTCGTGTCGTTCCTGTGATCAAGCTATGGAGGGCTACTTCCCTGTCATTCCGGGGATCTAGCGGCACAAAGCCTTAGTTGCAACCTTCAAGTAGGTTGAAGGTTGAGCCTCCCCGACATTGCAATGACACTGTGCTAATAGCGTTATAGGTGGCGGCCGATATCCTCGGTGCCGCTGTATTCAGCCCCAGCCGAGACGATGCAGAGTGTCATCGTCGATCCCGAAGAAGTGGGCCACCTCGTGGATCACCGTGATCGTGATCTGATCGAGCACTTCCTCGCGGCTGTGGCACATCTGCAGGATCGGCTCCTTATACAGCGTGATGTGATCCGGCATGGACCAGCCTTCCCCGCCGCGCTCAGTGAGCGGGGTCCCCTCGTAGAGCCCCAGCAGCACCGTCGAGGGATCCTCCCATGACTGTGGTTCGTATCGGTCCTCGACGAAGACCGCCACATTCTCGAGCTGGTCGGCCAGTTCTGCGGGAATGCTGTTCAGGGCTTCGGTGGAGGCGGCGTCAAATTCCTCGTCGCTCATGGGAAAGACCATGGCTTCATCCTAGAGAGACCCGCACCCAGAGGGGGTCTTCGCCGGCGGATTTGCTCTCCGGGGGTGCTGGACCTAAACTTTTACAGGTTCCCACCAGGGATCGGGCCCCCATCGTCTAGCGGCCTAGGACACCGCCCTTTCACGGCGGCGGCACGGGTTCGAATCCCGTTGGGGGTACTCCGGTGAAACGGGGACTGCGATGGCAAGTCGCGGATCATGGTCTTGAATCTCACGGAAGTGTGATTTGGATCGAAGGGGTGGGACTGGTAAGGTTTCACTTCGTGCCAAGCGGCACAAAGTAAGGCCCTGTAGCGCAGTTGGTTAGCGCGCCGCCCTGTCACGGCGGAGGTCGCGGGTTCAAGTCCCGTCAGGGTCGCTTCACTCTCTGTACAGAGAATCTGGGCGGAGAGCGAGTCGTCGTCGCAGTTGGCGATTTATGGCTCTGTAGCTCAGTTGGTAGAGCGTTCGACTGAAAATCGAAAGGTCACCGGATCGACGCCGGTCGGAGCCACCTTTACCCGGTATCGGGTGAGAAAACCCCTGGATCTCCAGGGGTTTTCTTGTGTCTGGGGTCAGGTGCGAACCTGCATCCAGTCGCGCATTCCGGAGATCCCGGATATTCAGGTCAGTCCAGCGAGCTGCTTCTCTACGACTCTGGCTGCATCCGTGGCCGCCTTCAGCGTCTATGCAGACGACACGGGTGATGGAAGGATTCCAGGGCCTGTGATTCCATCTCGCCCGCACAGTGGGATGCCCGAGTGCTCGGGAAGCCGTAGAAGAGGCGCAGCAGCTTGTACTTCACAGATGGGTGGAGCCTGGAAGCGTGCGCTTCCAGGCTCCACCCATCTGAAGTATTCATCGCTCTCTAGCGCTTCTTGGCGTTGCGATAGGCCTCAACGATGTCGCGGTGCAATCGGCCCCGCGTGGAGACCTGATAACCGTTGTTCACCGCCCACTCACGAATCTGCCGAGCCTCATTCTGCGGTGACGGAGGGGCAATGACCCGCCCCTTGCGGATGTACTGCTTCAGCGTCTCACGCAGCTCCTTCGTGTGCTCATCGCTGAGGTCGATCTCGTAATACCGAGCATCCAGACCAAAAGCCACGGTCTCTTTCGCTTCACTGCCGTCAAGATCGTCGACGAGCACCACTTCAATCCTCTGAGCCATATTCAACACCTCACTGCTTAATCGAGGATGAGGCAGTACCTGCCTCGTCCATCGCATCGACTCCTGCAAGGAGAAGTCCTGCAGAAGGTATAGCTAATGATGGTTACTCCGGAAAGGTGCCCTGCGTTCAAGCTTGTCCCAAATAAAAATTTAATTCGAAAGAAGAGCAGATGTCCGGGCATGAGTGCCCGACAGGTTGGCTGAACCGTGGGTCTGGTCATATAAAGCAGAGACACATTTACCACCCTCGTCTTATGGGTGGCACGAGAATCATCACTGATCACGAGCTGGTCAGGGTCGGCGAAAGGTTTGGTGCGAGGGGCTGAAGCTTTCCACTTGTTTGTGAGATTTATCACATTCGATGGACCCCGGATGGTTTATGGATACTCTGGTAGAGATTTAGTTCAAATTTTTATTAGCTATTCGTTGCTAGTCAGCCTCCTTGCACGGAGCCCGGCTCTGGCAGCGGGAAGGCCCGTTCCGATGCCTGATCAACTGACCGTGAAAAGCAGCTTCTGTGCGAGTCTTCCCGTCGCCAGCACCAGAGCGCACAGCTGGCCCGACCGGAGGTCACTGGCCGGCTGGAGACGGTCAACGGCGGACTGGGAAGGAAAGCCAGTGGGCGTCGTGGGGCTCACCCGCACCGACGGGAAGCGCAGACTCTCGTCGTGGCCAGGTCCAAGGTTCCCTGTTTCTCCAGCGATCCGGGGTCCGAACGCACAGCAGTTTCACCGCTTCGGCACCTGTCCGGGCCGTGACGCCATGGAGTGCAGCGCTCAGAGAAATGAATCCCGGAGTCCTGAGGCACCAGAGGGAGCTTTCGATGCGTCACGAAGGTGAGGCGCCCTTCGACGTCTGTGCAACGTTCGCTGTCCACGGGTCTGCTCTTTTTGCGTTCGCACTCAACGCGCTGGGTGACCGGGCCGAGGCGGAAGACTGTGTTCAGGAGGTCTTCATCCGTGCCTGGCGGAACAGAGGGCAGTACAGCAGTGAACGGGGCTCGGTGAGAACCTGGTTGTTCGCCATCGAACGGGACCTCGTCGCGGACGCGTTGCGAGCTCGCGCTCGGCACCCGGCGCGATCGGGTCCGGAGGGGATCGAGGGGGCGACCGAGCCGGGGACAGAGGATCTCCTCCTCGTGGAGCGGTTGGACCTCTATGCGTCTCTGGCTACGCTCACGTCCGAACACCGCGAGGTCATCGTTGCTGTTCAACTGCACGGCGTTGGATATCAAGAGCTTTCGGAACAGACAGGAGTTCCGGTCGCGACCTTGCGGACGCGCATGTACTACGGGCTGAGATCGCTGCGGACGGCACTGGAAGTCTGAGAATGCGATCGAGCGCAGTGCGGTCGGCAAGGTGCGAGCGGTGTCCGCGATGATGAACGCCTTCCTGGTTTCGGCCTTCGCGGACCTGGCGTGCATATGCGCGAGCTCGATCGCGTCGGTGGCCCGGGTGACCGGGGCGCCGATCGTTGCCGATTGATCCACCCACGATCAGCGCTGCGCCATGATCATCGGTCAGCGCAGCGCCACGGCACTGCTTCCGGGACACTGTCGGGAAGAAATTTCGGATTGACCTTGAACGCGCTCGCAGTTAGTGACGTACCACCCTATGGACCCTTCACCATGCGGCACCGGGTCCTCTAAGTGGTGCCACAAAACCATGAGGCGCTGACGTCTCCAGCCGAAAAGGTGATTGATTGTTCTATACGAAGGCTCGCCGAGCACCCTCCCCACGGCGACCCGGGAACTTGCACTCAAGATTCACCCGTCGCACGTGCGACGGGAAGAACTGCCTGGACGCGGAGAAAGACGCCGAGCAGTACGCCCCGATCACCGCGCTCGGTTGGTCTCGGGCCCACCGAGGCGGGCATATGGTCAGGCTTCGTTGCCAGGAGGGTTATGGATGCCGATGAACTTCGGGTGACCTACCTTCCGAAGCTTGAAGCCAATGGTGCGGTGGGGGATTCCATCGCGCGCACTATCCGGGTCCTCAGCTCCCAGCGCAGACTGCAGACCCTGCTCGACGCCAGCAACGTCGTGGCCAGCGATCTGGACCTGGAACATGTTCTGCGGCGCATCGCCGAGGAGGCCAGGATCGTCGCGGACGCCGAGTACGCCGCACTGGGCGTCATCGCCGCTGATGGCTCCCTCGAGCGGTTCATCCACGTCGGGATGGCGCAGCACGTGGCCGAGAAGATCGGAGACCTGCCCGCCGGGCACGGGGTCCTGGGCGCGGTGAACCAGAGCAGCAACCCGATCCGACTCACCGACCTCACCACGGATCCCCGGGCGGTCGGCTTTCCCGCCCACCACCCGCCGATGAACAGCTTCCTCGGGGTCCCGATCAAGATCCGCGGCGAGACCTACGGCAACCTCTACCTCACCAACCGGGCCGATGGGCCCTTCACCGACGAGGACGAAGAACTCGTCACGGCGCTGGCCGCCACGGCTGCGACCGCGATCAACAACGCCCGACTCTACGAAGAGGCCCGCCGAGCGCAGCAGCTCAGCGCCGTCCTGGGCGATGTCACCTCAGCACTGCTGGCCTCGGAGACCATCGATGTCTTCGGCGTCCTGGCCCACGGGGTCGCGACCCTCACCGAAGCGGACTTCGCCGCCATCGTGACCTCCGACGCGGTGGGCGAAGAGCTCTTCATCGACACCGCCCGCGGACAGGGCGCCTCGCTGATCGAGGGCGAGGTGCTGCCCTGGGTCGAAGGCGCGGTGTCGCGGGCCATGGAGGGGACGGCGAGCATCTCGCCTCCCGAGGGAACAGATGTCCCACCGTTCTGTGAGCGGGTCCCGAGCTCCTCGGTGATCGCTGTTCCGCTGATCGTCTCCGGGGACCGCATCGGTGCGGTCTGCGCGACCCGGGCCGAGTCCCGGCCGGCCTTTGACTCCGGTGACCTGGAGCTGCTCTCGGACTTCGCGACCCAGGCGGGTCTGGCTGTGGCGCTGTCCTGGGCGCGAGCGGATCGGCAGCGGCTCGGCGTGATCGAAGACCGGGCGCGCACTGCTCGGGATCTCCATGACCATGTCATCCAGCGGCTCTTCGCCACGGGCCTGGGGCTGCAGGCCTTCGCCTCGGCTCACCCCCGACATTGCGGGAGGATCGACAGGCATGTGGCGGAGATCGACGCGGCCATTGAAGACATCCGCAACGCGATATTCACTCTGCGCACCCGTAAGACCACCAGGACCATGCGTCATCGGCTGCTCGATGTCGTCACCGAGCTCTCGGCCGGGCTTGGCATGGCTCCGAAGGTGACCTTCACGGGTCAGATCGATGCGTTCATCAAGGGTGAGCTCGCAGATGATGTCGTCGCGGTCCTGCGTGAGACGGTCACCAACGTGACTCGCCATGCCAGGGCGACTGCGGTCTCGATCGAGGTCCAGGCAGACTCCGCCGGAGTCACGGTCACGGTCGGTGACGACGGGGTCGGCCTGGCTGCCGGTGACAAGACCGCGAGCGGCACTGCGAATCTGCGGGCCAGGGCGGGTGCTCGGGGTGGTGCCTTTGGGCTGACCCCGGGGGAGAACGGCGGGGTGCGGGCGCGCTGGCACGTCCCGGTCCATGGTCAGGACGTCCCATGATCAGACCACCCGTGTCGCGGCGGTCATCGCTGGCGCCTCGGGGCACCGGATCGACACCGGACGGAGCCACACAGAGCCGATATCGGGTAAGAAGACGCCTGGATTCCCCGGGAGTTTCTTGAGACTGAGGTTGGGTGTCAGATTCTATCCAGGCACACGATCCGTGCAGGCTCCGGGGCGTCATGCCGGTCCAGTAGGCCGCCGCTGTCCCCGTGTCGGAATTCGGCCCTCTCCCGACTCATTCCCAGGGGCTCTGCGCATCCGCAGGACGGGGCCCGCCTTCTGATCGAAGCCGGCCCCGTCCTGTTTCGGTGAGTCTCAGCTGCCGCGGACCTCCTCTGCCGAGGACCTGGCCGAATCCGTGACGGTGCTCTTCTGCTCCTGACCCTCAGACCTCACGTTCTGAGCGCTCTCCGCCGCGGAATCACGAACCCGCTGCACAGATTCCTGCGCAGGCTCCTTGAGCTCCTCAGCCAT
>NZ_JAJOYX010000006.1 GCF_022565915.1 Nesterenkonia sp. LB17 | reverse complement strand
ATCAACAACAAACAGACCAGACCCTGCCAGAAAAACAAGGCCCTCACGATCCATCCATCATCAACCACGGACACCAGTTAATGAATCCTTGGCTAAATTTGCGATCATTATCACGGGGGTGATAATGTCGCTGTTATAACCAAATAAATAATTTGGTATCAACAAACTTGGCACACTATTGAGTTCTCAAACAACAACCGCTACCGGCACCATCAGAAGTTTTTCTCTGAATCGCTCCGAAGCAACTTTGTAAGCTTACCAACAAGCTCCCGCTTCGTCAATTCAGCGTTTCCGCCGTCCTGACCCGACTTCGAATGAATCATTCCCAGCGAATACTCGCTGCGATCGACTCGAACTCGTCGTCTGCGCGGTTCTCAACTCTACGTCGCGGTGTTCGTCTTCGTCAACTCGAGGTCAACTCTGCATGAACACCACACAAACCGTGGTCTCGAACCCCCCGGGAACACCTCGCTTGAGCCGATGACCAACCCCAGAGGGCCAGCGCACCGCAACAAGGAACAGATCCTGTGTGGGGAGAAGCTATGTGGTTATCAAATCCGGGGATCTTCGCGGTCCGCCTCAGCTTCCCGCCGTGCCCCCTTGAGCACGAGATAGAACTTTACACACGCCCCGCCGAGTCCGCAAACCAAAACCAGTGCGACCTGCATCACACCCCTGGATCCCCGTGACCTGGCGGTTTTCACATCGAACCCGGACTCATCCCCGATGGACCAGCGCGAGGTTCTTCTTGCCGCGCCGGACCAGCAGGAACTTCTCGTGCAGCCACATCGAGTCGGCCACCGGCGCATCGGCATCGGTGATCTTCTCGTTGTTGACGTAGGCGCCGCCGTCGCTGATCGCCCGACGTGCCTCTCCATTGGACTTGACCAGGCCGGTGTCCACCAGCAGTCGGACTGCAGTCGCTTCCCCGGCAGGCACGTGTGCATGGGGAAGCTCGGAGGCCACCGCCTGCAGGGTGGGCTCATCGATCAGGGTCAGCTCCCCCTTGCCGAAGATCGCACCGGAAGCGTCGATCACCTTCCTTGTGGCATCTTCGCCATGCACCAGGGAGGTCACGTCCCAGGCGAGTGCTCGCTGGGCCTCTCGCTTGAAGGGTGCATCCTGCACCGAGCGCTCAAGCTCGGCGATCTCTTCCCGGGTCCGGAAGGTGAAGACCTTGAGCCTGTCGATCACATCGGCGTCGGACTGGTTGAGCCAGAACTGGTAGAAGGCATAGGGCGAGCACAGCTGCGGCTCGAGCCAGATGGCGTTGCCCTCGGACTTGCCGAACTTGGTGCCGTCGGAGTTGGTGATCAGAGGTGTGCCCAGTGCGTGCACCTGGGCACCTTCGGCGCGGCGGACCAGCTCGGTGCCGGAGGTCAGATTGCCCCACTGATCCGAGCCCCCGAACTGCAACGTGCAGTGGTACTGGCGGAAGAGCTGCAGGTAGTCGAAGCCCTGCAGGATCTGGTAGCTGAACTCGGTGTAGGAGATGCCCTCATCGGAGTTCAGCCGCTTGGCCACGATGTCCTTCTTGATCATCGTGCCCACACGGAAGTACTTCCCGATGTCACGCAGGAACTCGATCGCGCTCACACCTTCGGTCCAGTCCAGGTTGTTCACCATGGTGGCCGCACTCTCCCCGTCGAAGGAGATGTAGTGCTTGATCTGCTGCTGCAGGGAATCCACCCACCCGGAGACGACCTCGGGGGTGTTCAGCGTGCGTTCGCTCGACGGCCTCGGATCTCCGATCAGACCGGTGGAACCGCCCACCAGCGCGAGCGGCTTGTGCCCTGCCAGCTGGATGCGGCGCATGGTCAGAAGCTGCACCAGGTGGCCCAGGTGCAGGGAGGCCGCCGTGGGGTCGAAGCCGCAGTAATAGACGATGGGCTCACCCGAGAGCGCCTGCTCCAGCGCGTCTGCATCGGTGGAGACATGGACGAGTCCCCGCCAGTTCAGCTCCTGCCAGAGCGACTCGAAGCTGTCGTCGTTGCGCTGAGCGGCCAGCGCCGGGTTCGTGGATTCGAGGCTCATCTGGGTCACAGCAGGTACGTTACCAATCATCTCGGGCCTGGTCCGCCAGAACGCGGCAGAATCGGTCAGAACCCGGCCGGGAGTTCCCGGGCGGCCAGGACGTGCAGCGCATGGGTGGGTCGGGTGAGGGCGACGTAGAGGCTGCCCACCCGTCCGGCGGTCTCCTCAAGGATCTCTGCCGGCTCGATCAGCACCACGGCGTCGAACTCCAGGCCCTTGGCCTCGTCGGCGGAGAGCGCCAGGATGTCCTCGGTCAATGAACCGGCACCCCTACCCACGCGTGGACCGAACTCGGTCACCAGTGCGCGGCGGGCGGCGGCGAGCAGCCGCTGCGGCACGATCGCCGCGACGAGCCCCTCCCCCACTCGCTCATGTTCTGCGCGCACCGCGGCGGTGGCGGCGGTGATGAGCTGATCGGCCTGGACCTTCTCGATCACCGGCGGGTAGTCCCCTTCGCGCACGGTGCGCAGCGAGGTGGTCTGGAGCCCATTGGCCTGGGCGACCCGCTCGGCGAGTTCCACGATGGTGCCGGGTGTGCGGTAGTTGACCGTGAGCTCCTCCACGCGCATCCGCTTGCCCACGAAGGGCGCCATGGCCTCCTGCCAGCTCGACGCGGCCGACGGCGAGGAGCCCTGGGCGATGTCACCGACGATGGTGAAGGACTTCAGCGGGCAGCGGCGCATCAGCACGTGCCACTGCATCGGCGAGAGCTCCTGCGCCTCATCGACCACCACGTGGCCGTAGGTCCAGCTGCGGTCCACCTGGGCGCGTTCGGCCGCGGTCAGCCGGGGGCCGGACTCGGCGTTCATGTCCACCACTGCCTGGGCGTCGAGGAACCCTTCGATGCCCATCTCCTCGAGCTGCGGGGTGGCGTTCTCCACTGCGCGCTGGGCGTTGTCCAACGAGCGGGCCGCAGCGGCCTTCTGTCGTGCGGCCTCGCGCCCGGCCGATTCATCCAGGGTGCCCAGCAGCTCTGCGGCCTCATCCAGCAGCGGAACATCTGCGCTCGTGAACGGGCTGCCGGGCTGGCGCTGCAGCAGGTCCCGCTCCGCAGCGGTGAGCTCGGGCGCGACGTCGGCCAGGTACTTCGGCTTGGCGTAGAGATCTTCGAGCAGTCCCTGCGGGCTGCGCGGCATCCAGCACAGGTTCAGCAGCACCCGGACGTCGCGAGCGCTGCGGACGTCTTCGAGCAGGTAGGACCGGTCGGCGTCGTTGCCCTCGGAGCGCTTCTCGATGATTCGTTCGAGCTTCTCGGCGATCTCCTTGACCAGAACCTTGACGAAGGTGGTGCGCGCCTCGTTATAAGGCTTGCCGGTGGCGCGGGCCCGCTCGAGGGCCCGATTGACCATCTTCGGGGTGACCCCGACGCGGGTGCCGTCGACGGTGACGTCGCGGACATCCGGGAGGGTGCGCTGGCGGTGGGTGACGGCGGCGTCGATGATCTGGACCCAGTCCAGGCGTCCCTTGATCTCTTCGACCCGCGAGTCCCTCTCCTCGGTGCCGCGCACCCCGGGGAAGAGCTCTGAGAGGGAGGACAGCACCACACCGGTCTCACCCAGGGAGGGCAGCACCCGGTCGATATAGGACATGAAGGTGGAGTTCGGGCCCACGATCAGCACGCCGGCGGACTTCAGCCGGTCGCGGTGGCTGTAGAGCAGGTAGGCCGCACGGTGCAGCGCCACGGCGGTCTTGCCGGTGCCGGGTCCGCCCTGGACCACCATGACGCCGGGCAGCTCGGCGCGGATGATGCGGTCCTGCTCGGACTGGATGGTCGCGACGATGTCGCCCATCTGCCCGGTGCGTCGTGCGGTCAGCGCGGCCAGCAGGGCGCCGTCGCCATGGTTGTGGCTGGCCTCCTCCAACATGGTCGCGTCGAGGATGTCGTCCTCCACCCCGTGCACCTCACGGCGCTTGAGCATCAGATGTCGACGACGGCGCACGCCTTGGCGTTCGAAGGCGGTCGCCTGGTAGAAGACGCCGGCCTCGGGGGCGCGCCAGTCCAGCATCAGCCGCTGGTGACTCGCGGAGGTCAGTCCGATGCGCCCGATATAGCGGCACTCTCCCGAGTCGTGATCGAGGCGGCCGAAGACCAGCCGATCGTCGACCGCATTGAGCTGCGCGAGCCGGTCCTCGTACATCGCGGCGAAGGCGTCGCGCTCGGAGGCGTTCTGCATGGTGCCGCTGGAGCCGACCCGGCGCACCTTGGCGAGCTGGACCTCTTTCTCCGCGCGGAGCTCATCGAGCCGGGAGTAGAGCACGCCGACGTACTCGCGCTCCTCCTCCACTCCGGCTTCGAGGCCGGGCACCGGAACGTCGTCGTCTTCAGGCATGATCTCGGCCGTGGCCGAGGACTGTGAATCACTCATCAAGCAGCGCAGCTCTCCGTCGCGAATTTGCTGACCACCAAGCATACCTCTATTCCGCTGAACCGAATCTGTCGAGATTCCAGCCGGGTCAGGGGCTGACCTCCGCAGGAACATTGCGTCCGGGGCGGTAGGCCGAGACCGTGGGGTCGGCGTCGAGCCAGTAGCGCCAGGGATAGCCGATGCTGCCGCCGGCCCCGGAGACTCCGACGCGCGCGCCGCTGCGGATCTGCTCGGGGTTCACCGGCTCGGCGGGCGGGGTCAGGGTGAACCGTGCGGGGTCAGCGCTGGCGGCGGAGTTCCTCAGGTGCACGGGCAGCGCGTCCATCGGCAGGGTGATGCCCAGTCCCTGGCCCAGCCGGCCGGGCCCTGAGAGCAGCTTCGCTCCGGTGTCGCGGCCGCCGCGGCGCTCGATCGCCAGCTCACGGCCGGCAAGGACCTCGCCGGCGCGCAGCAGCACGCCTCCCGCGGTGCCCTCGTCGGCGCAGGCGAAGTTCAGGCAGCGGTGGATCCCGTAGTTGAGGTAGACGTAGGTGTGCCGGGGAGGTCCGAAGAGCGCCGCATTGCGAGCGGTCTTGCCGTTGTAGCTGTGCGCGCCAGGATCCTCGCCCTGGTCCCCGTAGGCCTCGACCTCCGTCAGCCGCACCCGCACGGACCCGCCCTCCGTCAGCACGGTGAGCTCACAGCCCAGCAGCGCCGGAGCCAGCTCGGTGGCGTGGGCGTCGAAGAGGGCGTTCAGTCGCGCAGAGTCCATCTGCCCATGATGGCAGACCTGGTCCCGGGCCGGTGCTCGGCTCAGTCTTCGGCCTCGGTGACCGACTCCCAGACCGGGAAGGGGTCGCTGAAGGTGCGCCAGAGCTGCGGACCGTCGGTGAGCTCGACATCGGTGAGCGTGGCCTCGTCCAAGGCCGCTGTGAGTCCTTCGGCGTCGAGGTCCATCCCGATGAAGGCGATGTCCTGACCGAAGGCGAGCATCTCCTCGGGGTCCTCGAGCTGATGATCGAAGGCCAGCGGAGCCAGCGAGATGATCTGCCCGATGTGCTCCCACTGCGCGGTGATGTGGCCTCGGGTGGCGAGCCGGGCGAATCCTGCGGAGCGGATCACGCGGCCGAACTCCTCGACCTCGACGCGTAGATCCAACAGCTGTTTGAGGCGGCCGGGGTGGAAGGGGCGGAGCTGTTCATAGCGGAAGGCCGAGACGCGGGCGTGCCGATGGCGTGGCTGGAAGTCGCCGTTCAAGAGGCAGGTCCAACCGGCACGGGACTCCTCCCCCGAATAGCCGGGCACCTTCGAACGCAGAGTCCGAGCCCCAGGATCTCCGCTGAACCGCACCTGCGCGTGCGGACTCAGGTGGGCCACCAGCGCCACCAGAATGGCCAGCTCACCCGGGTCGATCAGGCGCCAGTTCACCATCATGACCGTGGAGGCATATTCGATCTGCTTGACGATGACTTCGGCGCGGCAGACGTAGGCCAGCTCCCCCGGGTGCCTCCCGTGCTGGTCAGCCTCGAGCACCACGTAGTCATCGGATGCGAGGTCGTCGAGCAGGTGAGCGGCATCCACGACACAGATGACCTCGGTGAGCTGGGGCTGCGGCCCGTGGTCACGGTCCAGACCGCTCAGCCCGTCTGACGCCGTCAGCGAGCCGATGACCTCGGTGATGGCGCTGGCCAGTGGATACTCGACCACCAGCTCGGGCCTGTCGGGCACGAGCCGCAGCAGCCGCAGCGCAGAATCCAGCGCCGTCTCATCCGTCGCGAGGCGATCAGCCTGCAGCAGCACGGCGCCGCGCCGCTGGGCCAGTGCTGCGGCGAAGTCCTTCCGCTCAGGACCGCAGGCCCCCATCACCGCGACCACCTGCACAGCTGGCACCTCGCCTGACATCGTCATCGCCGACTCCCTTCGAGTATTGTTAACGCTAATGCTACTCATTCTCACTAGGAGGTCATAATGAAGGTCCGCAATTCACTGCGTGCATTGAAGAACAAGCCGGGATCACAGGTGGTGCGACGCCGGGGGCGCACCTACGTGATCAATAAGAAGAATCCGCGGCTGAAGGCCCGTCAGGGCTGACGTAGTCCTGGGCGTGGGCGGCGACGTCGTTGACGTACTCCATCGACTGGTTATAGGCGACGACGGCGTCCACCCAGCCCTCGTCACTGGTCAGGTCTTCCCCGCTCTCGCACAGGTAGACGGCGGCGGTGAGCGCGGCGTCGTCGAACTGATGCGGATCTGAGGCTCCGCTGCGTGAGCCGTCCTGGGCGTAGAGCTCCCAGGTGGCCGGGATGAACTGCATCGGCCCCACCGCCCGGTCCCACTCGGTGTCCCCGTCCAGTGCGCCGCCGTCGGTGTCGGGGATCTCGGCCAGGCCCGGGGACCCGTCCAGCGGGATGCCGATGATGGCGGGGGCGACCTGACCGTCTGGCTGAACCTGGGCGTCCGCGTAGGTGCCGTGCTGGGATTCGACCTGCCCGATGCCGGCCAGGGTGTTCCAGCCCAGTCCGCATTCGGGTCGGGTCTGCTCGACCAGCAGCGCCGCTCCGGTGTAGGCGGCGAGGGCGCGCTGCGGGATGCCGGTGCGGTCCGCCACCGCCTCGAGCCACTGCTCGTCGGCGAGCCCGGCGATGGGGGCCCATGGCTGCCCGGGCGCGGGGGCCTCGGCGGGCGCGGCCGCTTCTGGGAGCCGCTGAGCGGGGGCGCTGGGGTACTCCAGGACCGGGGCCTGCCGAGGCTCGGCGCATCCGGTGAGCGCAAGCAGAGCCGCCCCGGCCAGGACGGCCGGGACGGCTCTGCGCCGCCTCGAAGCGGCCTGGGTCATGTGGGGTTCACTCCAGCGCCCGGTTCAGCGAACAGCTCAGCTGACGCTGTCTGGACCGACATTGCTGCCCGCGGAGCGGATGAACTCCTTGATCGGGCTCAGCTGCAGCGTGAGCTCCTCGAGCTGCTCGGCCACCGCTGACGGCGCCGTGCCGCCGCGGGAGGATCGTGAGTTCAGCGATCCGAAGGTGGTCAGCACCTCACGCACCGCCGGGGTCAGCTGGACAGAGATGCCGCTGAGCTCTTCGTCGGTGAGGTCCCAGAGTTCGACGTCGCGCGCTTCAGCCACCCGGACGGCTTCGCCGGAGAGCTCATGTGCCACTCGGAAGGGCACGCCCTGGCGGACCAGCCATTCGGCGATGTCGGTGGCGAGTGCGAAGCCGCGCGGGGCCAGCTCGGCCATCCGGTCGGTGTGGAAGACCAGGGTGGCGATCATCCCGGAGACCGCCGGAAGCAGCAGCTCCAGGGTGTCCACCGCGTCGAAGAGCGGCTCCTTGTCCTCCTGCAGGTCCCGGTTATAGGCCAGCGGCAGGCCCTTGAGCGTGGCCAGCAGCCCGGTCAGGTCACCGATGAGGCGACCGGACTTGCCGCGGGCGAGCTCGGCCACGTCGGGGTTCTTCTTCTGCGGCATGATCGAGCTGCCGGTGGAGAAGGCATCATCGAGGGTGACGAAGCCGGCCTCCTTGGTGGCCCAGAAGATGATCTCCTCGCTGATCCGGGAGAGATCCACGCCGATCATGGCGCTGACCCAGGAGAACTCCGCGTAGACATCGCGCGCCGCGGTGCCGTCGATGGAGTTCCAGGCCGCCTGGCCGAAGCCGAGCTCCTCGGCCACGCGCTGCGGGTCCAGACCCAGCGAGGATCCGGCCAGGGCGCCGGAGCCGTAGGGCGAGGTGGCCGCCCGCCGGTCCCAGTCCACGATCCGCTGCAGATCACGCAGCAGCGCCCAGGCGTGGGCCAACAGGTGGTGACTCAGCAGCACCGGCTGCGCATGCTGCAGATGCGTCCGGCCCGGCATCGGCGCATTCGGGTGGGCCTCGGCCTGAGTGATCAGCGCCTCGATGGTGCCGAGCACCCCGGCGCCGATGACCCGGGCATGATCACGCAGGAACATCCGCCCCATGGTGGCGATCTGGTCATTGCGCGAGCGTCCGGCGCGCAGCTTCCCGCCCAGGTCCTCGCCGGCGCGGGCAAGCAGTCCGCGCTCCAGCGCCCCGTGCACGTCTTCGTCGCTCTGCGCCGGAGCGAAGTCCCCGGAGAGCACGTCGGCCTCGAGCTGGTCGAGGGCAGAAAGCATCCCGTGCAGCTCGACGTCATCAAGCAGACCGGTGCGGTGCAGCACCCTGGCGTGCGCGCGGGATCCGGCGATGTCATAGCGGGCCAGCCGGAAGTCGAAGTGCGTGGACTTGCTCAGCGCGGCCAGCGCATCTGCCGGCCCTGAGGCGAACCTTCCGCCCCAGAGCGCGCCCTCGTTGGTGCCGTGCTTGGTGCTCTCCGGGTTCATGCTCAGCGGTCCAGGTTGCCGAGGCCGGAGAAGTCCGGCTTGCCGTGGATGCGCTGCTCGCGCTGGGAGGCCACCTTGGAGGACAGGCCGAAGATGTCGATGAATCCGCGGGCGCTGGACTGATCGAAGGCGTCGCCGGCGTCGTAGGTGGCCAGGTTGAAGTCATACAGGCTGGTCTCGGAGCGGCGGCCCTGCACGGTGGCGCGGCCGCCGTGCAGCTCGAGCCGGATCTCGCCGGAGACGTACTTCTGGGTCTCGTCGATGAAGGCGTCGAGGTTGCGCTTGAGCGGGGAGAACCACTGGCCGTCATAGACCAGCTCGGTCCAGCGCTGGTCCACCGTCTTCTTGAACCGGGCCTGCTCGCGCTCCAGGGTGATGTTCTCGAGCTCGCGGTGCGCGGCGATCAGCGCCATCGCGCCGGGGGCCTCGTAGATCTCGCGGGACTTGATCCCCACCAGGCGGTCCTCGACGATGTCGATCCGGCCCACGCCCTGCGCACCGGCGCGGCGGTTGAGCTGCTCGATGGCCTCGAGCGCGGTCACGGTCTGTCCGTCGAGGGCCACCGGGACGCCCTGGTCGAAGGTGATGGTGACGACGTCGGCTGAGGGCGGGAAGGAGGGGTCCTCGGTGTACTCGTAGACGTCCTTGGTGGGTCCGTTCCAGATGTCTTCCAGGAAGCCGGTCTCCACGGCGCGGCCCCAGACGTTCTGGTCGATCGAGAAGGGGTTCTTCTTGGTGGTCTCGATCGGCAGGTTGTGCTTCTCGGCGTATTCGATGGCCAGCTCGCGGGTCAGGGCGAGGTCGCGGACCGGGGCGATGCACTTGAGCTCCGGGCCCAGGGTCTGGATGCCGACCTCGAAGCGGACCTGGTCGTTGCCCTTGCCGGTGCAGCCGTGGGCCACCGTGGTGGCGCCGAACTGCTGGGCGGCGGCGACCAGGTGCTTGGTGATCACCGGACGAGAGATCGCGGAGACCAGCGGGTAGGAGTCCATATAGAGGCCGTTGGCCTTCAGCGTGGGCATGCAGTACTGATCGGCGAACTCGTCACGGGCGTCGGCGACATAGGCCTCCACGGCGCCGCAGTCCAGGGCGCGCTGACGCACCGTCTCCAGTGATTCACCGCCCTGGCCGACGTCGACGGCGACGGCGACGACCTCCTGGCCTGTGGCTTCGGCGATCCAGCCGATGGCCACAGAGGTGTCGAGGCCGCCGGAATAGGCGAGAACAATACGATCAGTCACAACGAATCTCCTTGGGGAACGGAACTTTGGCTCGACGACAGCCTACATAATTATTCGCAGGTCTGCATAAACGTGTCGGTGAGGTTCGGGGTCCCCGTCAGGTTATCCTCTCCGCGCCCCCAGCGGATCAGGTCGCCGGCCCTGTCTCAGATAGACTTGCGGCCATGTCACAGGACTCCCAGCACTCGGCCGATCTCCCGGCGAACCAGCAGCCTTCCACCGGCGGGGCGCCTGAGCTGACCGAGGAGCAGATGGAGTTCCTGGCCTCGATGTTCGGCGTCGCCCGGGCGGGCAAGACCGAGGAGCTGCTTGACCTCGTGGATCGCGGCCTGCCGGTGAACCTGAGCAACGAGAAGGGTGACACGCTGCTCATCCTCTCCGTCTACAACGACCACACCGAGCAGGCCGAAGGGCTCCTGGCCCGCGGCGCAGATGTGGACCGGATCAACGATCAAGGTCAGACCGCTCTGGGCTGCGCGGTGTTCCGACAGAACGTACCGGCCACGAAGGCGCTGCTCGACGCCGGCTCAGACCCCCGCCTGGGGCGGCAGAGCGCCTACGCGGTGGCCGAGATCTTCGGCCTGGACTCGATGCGCGCCATCCTGGACAGCCACCAGCGCTGAGTCGCCCCTCTCAGGCCGAGCAGCCGAGGGGCCCCTGTGCCGCCGACCGGCGCTGCGCCTCCGCCCGAGGCTGCCTCAGCTGCGGCCCTCGGCGAAGCCGGTGAAGCGCCGCGCGACCGCCGCTCCCCCGTCCGGCTCGGTGGTGACCACCATGATCGTGTCGTCTCCGGCGATGCACCCCAGGACCTCCGGGATCCCGGCGTGGTCCACCGCGCTGGCCAGGAACTGCGCCGCTCCGGGAGGGGTGCGCAGGATGACCAGGTTCGCGCTGGGCTCGGCAGAGACCAAGAGGTCCTTGCACAGTGCGATCAGCCGCGCCGTCGTCGTCGCCTCGGTCTGGTCGGCCTGCAGCTCACGGTCGTGGCCGTCGGAGGGCACCGCGTAGATCAGCCCGCCCTGGACTCCGCGCACCCGGGCGGCTCCGATCTCGACCAGGTCACGCGAGAGCGTCCCCTGGGTGACCGTGACGCCGGCGTCGGCGAGGCGTTCGGCGAGCTCGGCCTGAGAGCGGACCTGGGAGCGCGAGATCAGCTCGCGGATCTTCGCGTGCCGGGCGGTCTTGGTGGTCGGCGACATCTCAGCGCTCCCCCGCGCGGACCAGTTCCGCGGTCTGTTCGTCGGCCAGCCCGGAGCGCACCAGCAGCCAGGCCATCAGCGCCTTCTGCGCGTGCAGCCGGTTCTCCGCCTGGTCCCAGACCACCGATTGCGGCCCGTCGATGACCTCGGCGCTGATCTCCACCCCGCGGTAGGCCGGGAGACAGTGCAGGACGACGGCGCCCGGCGCGGCGTGGGCCATGGCGGCGGCGTCGACCCGGTAGTCCCCGAAGAGCTGGAGCCGCTGCTGCTTCTCCTCCTCCTGCCCCATGGAGACCCAGGTGTCGGTGGCCACCGCGTCGGCGCCGTCCAGCGCCTGGACCGGATCGGTGGTGATCAGCACCTTGCCGCCGGTCTGCGCGGCGCGGGCCTGTGCGGCGTCGATGATGTGCTGCTCGGGCAGGAAGCCTTCGGGGCCGGCGATGCGCACGTCCATGCCGGCGTTGACCCCGGCGAGCAGGTAGGAGTTCGCCATGTTGTTCGCCGCGTCTCCCAGGTAGGCCAGGGAGCGGCCCTGGGTGGTGCCGAGGTGTTCGCGCAGGGTCAGCAGATCGGCGAGCAGCTGGCAGGGATGGTAGTCGTCGGAGAGCGCGTTGATGACCGGGACCGCGCTGTGCTGGGCCATCTCCTCCAGGCCTGACTGGGCGTAGGTGCGCCAGATGATCAGGCTGACCATGCGGTCGAGCACCCGGGCGGTGTCGGCGATGGTCTCCTTGTGCCCGAGCTGGGACTCGCCGGGGTTCACCACCAGCGGGGCGCCGCCGAGCGCGGAGATCCCGGCGACGAAGGAGAAGCGGGTCCGGGTGGAGGTCTTGTCGAAGAACACCGCAGCCGTCTGCGGGCCGGCCAGTGCCTTGATCGCATAGGGGTTGGCCTTCATATGTCCGGCGAGGGTCAGCACCTGGTCCAGCTCGACGGGGCTGAGGTCCAGGTCGGTGAGGAAGTGACGGACGGTCATGAGGTGCTCCTGCGGTGGATCTCGGGAAGGGCGTCGATGAACAGCTGGATCTGCTCCGCGGTGATGATCAGCGGCGGGGCCAGGCGCAGCGTCGAAGGGCCGGTGGCGTTGATGATGAACCCGGCCTCCAGGGCCGCGGCGACCATCGCGGGGGCCAGCGTCTCACCCGGTGCGGCCGCGAGGTCGAATCCGATCAGCAGCCCGTGTGCGCGCACTTCGGTGACGAAGTCCAGCGCGGCGAGCCGGCTGGCCGTGTAGGCGCTGACCTCCCGGACATGGCGGAGCAGGTCGGTGGACTCGATGACGTGCAGGGTGGCCAGGGCGGCCGCGGTGGCGGCGGGGTTTCCGCCGAAGGTGGTGCCGTGCTGGCCGGGGTTCAGCAGCGAGCTGGGGTGTTCCCCGAAGGTGAGCATCGCCCCGATCGGGAACCCGCCGCCGAGGCCCTTGGCCAGGGTCATCGCGTCCGGGAGCACCGGGGTCGAATCTGCCGGCGCGGAGGCGAACCAGGAGCCGGTGCGGCCGATGCCGGTCTGCACCTCGTCGAAGATCAGCAGCGCCCCGGCGGCGCGGGTGATCTCGCGTGCCGCCTTCAGGTATCCGGCCGGGTGGCCGTGGACTCCGGCCTCGCCCTGGACGGGTTCGATGATCACGGCGGCCACGGTCTCATCCACCGCCGCGCGCAGCGCCTCGGCGTCTCCGGCCGGGACCCATTCGACTCCGCCGGGCAGGGGCTCGAAGGGTTCGCGATAGCTGGGCTTGTGGGTCATCGCCAGCGCACCCATGGTGCGTCCGTGGAAGCCGTGCTCCAGGGCGATGATCCGGGGCCGTTCGCTGCCGCCATGGCGGCGTGCCAGTTTGAACGCGGCCTCGTTGGCCTCGGCGCCGGAGTTGGTGAAGAACGCCTTGGAGCCGGCGGGTGCCTGGGCGAGGTGCCGCAGCTTCTCGGCGAGCGCGATCTGGGTGGGGCTGGTGAAGAAGTTCGAGATGTGCCCCAGGGTGCTCAGCTGGGCGGAGACCACGCTGGTGATCAGCGGGTGGGCGTGGCCCAGGGCGTTGACCGCGATGCCGCCGAGCAGGTCGAGGTACTCCCGGCCGTCGGCGTCGAAGACGGTGGCGCCTGAGCCGCGGACCAGCACCCGCTGCGGGGTCCCGAAGACGCCGAGCAGCGACTCGGTGTACCGGGCCAGCAGCTGATCACCGTCCTCGACGGCGAGCGCGGCGCTGTTGAGGTCGGCGCTGCTGAGATCGGCGCTGCTGAGATCGGCGGTGCTGAGGTCAGCGGTGTTCGGCTCGGGCGTGTTCTGCTGGCTCATAGGGCCTCCCCGTCGGGAACGATCTGGGTGCCGACGCCCTCGGTGGTGACGATCTCCAGGAGCATCGAATGCGGCGCCCGGCCATCGACCACGTGGGCACGTGGAACGCCGGCCTCCACGGCCTTCAGCGCCGCTGTCATCTTCGGGATCATCCCCGATTCCAGGCTGGGCAGCATGGCACGCAGGTCGGTGGCGCTGAGTGAGGAGATCAGCGAGGACTTGTCCGGCCAGTTGGCGTAGAGGCCCTCCACATCGGTGAGCATCACCAGCTTGGCCGCACCGAGCGCCGAGGCGACGGCGGCCGCCGCGAGATCGGCGTTGACGTTGAGCACCTCGCCGGTGGGAGCGGCGTCGGCGGCGGTGGAGTCGAACTCAGGGGCGATGGTCGAGATCACCGGGATCCGCCCGGCGGCGAGCAGGTCGGTGATCGCATCGGGGTTGACCCCGCTGACCTCGCCGACGAGGCCGAGGTCCACGGTCTCGCCGTCGATCTCCACGGTGGTGCGGGTGGCGCGCAGCAGCGCGGCGTCCTCGCCGGAGAGGCCCACCGCGTAGGGGCCGTGGCTGTTGATCAGTCCGATGAGCTCGCGCCCGACCTGCCCGGTGAGCACCATCCGGACCACGTCCATGGCTTCGGGGGTGGTGACCCGCTGCCCGGCGCGGAACTCGGACTCGATGCCGAGGGTCTCCAGCATCGCGTTGATCTGCGGGCCTCCCCCGTGCACCACCACCGGGTTGACCCCGACGTGGCGCAGGAAGACCACGTCCTCGGCGAAGGCGCGGCGGAGCTCGTCGTTGATCATGGCGTTGCCGCCGTACTTGATCACGATGGTCTCTCCGGCGAACTTCTGGATCCAGGGCAGCGCCTCGACCAGGACGGAGGCCTTCTCACCGGCGGAGCTCAGGCTCCCGGCGTCGCGCGGTTTCATGCTGGAGGTCATCGGGGTCCTTCTTCAGCTGGAGTAGGCAGAGTTCTCATGCACATAGTCATGGGTCAGGTCGTTGGTGAGGATCGTCGCCTCGGCCGGACCGGCCTTCAGATCGATGACCACCTTCACGTGGCGGCCGCTCAGGTCCACCAGCTCCCGGTCGTCGCCGATCCCGCCGGCGCGGCAGATCCACACGCCGTTGACGCTGACGTCGATGGTGGAGGGGTCGAAGTCCACGTCGGTGGTGCCGACCGCGGAGAGGATCCGGCCCCAGTTGGGGTCCTGTCCGAAGATCGCGGTCTTGAAGAGGTTGGAGCGGGCCACGGAGCGCCCGGCGGTCTCGGCCTGCTCCTCGGTGGCGGCGTTGATCGTGGTGATCGCGATCTCGTGGTGGGCGCCCTCGGCGTCGGCGATGAGCTGGGTCGCGAGGTCCTGGCACACCTGGTTCAGCGCGGCCTGGAACTCTGCCAGGTCCACCCCGGAGGGGTCTGCCTGCGGGTGCGCGCCGGAGGCCATGGCGATCACCGTGTCATTGGTGGACATGCAGCCATCGGAGTCCGCACGGTTGAAGCTGAGCCGGACCGCTTCGCGCAGCGCCGCGTCGAGGTCCGGCTGGGCGATGACGGCGTCGGTGGTGACCACCGAGAGCATGGTGGCCATTCCGGGGGCGAGCATGCCAGCACCCTTGGCCATCCCGCCCACGGTGAAGTCCACGGCGGAAGCCGTGGAGATCTTCATGACCGAGTCGGTGGTCATGATCGCCTGCGCCGCCCGCTGCCCGGCGGCGTCGGCGGTTTCGAGCTGGGCCACCGCGGCGTCGATCCCGCCCAGCAGTGCGGGCATGTCCAGGCGCACCCCGATGAGTCCGGTGGAGCAGACCAACACGTCTCCGGCGGAGATGTCCGCCCCGGTGGCCTGGAGCTTCTCGGCCACCACCTCGGCGGTCTGGTGGGTGTCGGCGAAGCCCGGTGCCCCGGTACAGGCATTGGCGCCGCCGGAGTTCAGCACCACGGCGTCGGCGCGACCGTCGGCGATGACCTGCTGGGACCAGAGCACCGGTGCGGCGGCCACCCGGTTGGTGGTGAACACCGCCGCGGCGTGCTTGTCCGGCCCGTGGTTGAGCACCAGCGCGACGTCGCGCGGCGGGTCGCCCTGGGCATCGACGGACTTCAGCCCGGCGGCGACGCCTGCGGCGCTGAATCCTGTCGCGGCGGTGACACTCATGGGGAGACTCCCAGCAGGTTGAGCCCGGTGGTCTCGGGGAGACCCAGGGCGATGTTCATGGACTGCACGGCGCCGCCGGCGGTGCCCTTGGTCAGGTTGTCCGCGGCCGAGACGACGACGGCGCGCCCGGCGTGTTCGTCCACCGCCAGCTGCAGCGTCACGTGGTTGGAGCCCACCACCTGTTTGGTGGCCGGCCACTGGCCCTCGGGCAGCAGGTGGACGAAGGCCTCGCCGTCGTAGTGCTCGCGGTAGGCCGCGCGCAGCGCGGCCTCGGTGGTGCCGGGGGCGAGCTTCGCGGTGGAGGTGGCCAGGATGCCGCGGGCCATCGGGGCCAGGGTGGGGGTGAAGGAGACCTGGACGTCAACACCGGCCGCGTGGCCGAGGCCCTGCTCGATCTCCGGGGTGTGCCGGTGCACCCCGCCGACACCGTAGGGGCTCATCCCGCCGATGACCTCGGCGCTGAGCAGGTGTGGTTTGAGCGCCTTGCCTGCACCGGAGCTGCCGGTGGCCGCGACGATCACGATGTCATCGGGCTGGAGAAGTCCGGCGGCCAGGGCCGGGGCGAGGCCGAGCATGATGGTGGTGGGGTAGCAGCCGGGCACCGCGATGCGCCGGGCGCCGGCGAGCTTGGCCCGCTGTCCGGGCAGCTCGGGCAGCCCGTAGGGCCAGGTCCCCTGATGGGCGGAGCCGTAGAACTTCTCCCAGGCGGCAGCCGATTCCAGCCGGTGGTCAGCGGCGGCGTCGATCACGATAGTGTCCTCGCCGAGCTGGGCGGCGATCTCCGCCGAGGCGCCGTGCGGCAGGGCCAGGAAGACGACGTCGTGTCCGGCGAGATTCTCCGCGGTGGTGTCGATGAGCACCCGGTCCGCCAGCGTGACCAGGTGCGGCTGCACCGCTCCCAGCCGCTCCCCCGCACTCGAGTGGGCGGTGACTGCGCCGATCTCCACCTCGGGGTGGCCGGCCAGCAGCCGCAGGACTTCTCCCCCGGCGTAGCCTGAGGCTCCGGAGACAGCGATCGAATAGGTCATGCCCAGCAGTCTAGGCAGATATATGCGTCATCTCCAATAATTATGCATAAGTCGGGCCCGCCGACTTCGCCGCTCCGGGCCTGCGTTGGGTACGCTTGCCGCCATGAATGAACAGAGCGTTTTCCCAGAAGATCTGCCCGACAGAGCACGAGTGGTGCATGCCGAGCAGGCAGGGGGCCCCGAGGTGCTCGTCGAGGCTCAGGCGCCGCTGCCTGAGCCTGGACCGAACCAGGTGCTGGTGGAGACTGCCGCAGCAGGGGTCAACTTCATCGAGACCTACCAGCGCAGCGGTGTGTATCCGGTGGAGTATCCCTTCACCCCTGGCACCGAAGGCGCCGGCCGCGTCCTCGCCGTCGGCGAGGGCGTGGAGTCACTCTCCGTCGGGCAGCGGATCACCACCCTGGAGGCCTCCACCGGCACCTACGCCTCGCACTTCTTGGTCGATGCAGGCAAGGCCGTGCGCGTCCCGGATGAGGTCACCGATGAGCAGGCGGCGGCTCTGCCGCTGCAGGGCATCACCGCCCACTACCTGGTCAACTCCACCTACCGGGTCTCCCCCGGGGAGACCGTGCTGACCCACGCCGGTGCCGGAGGGGTGGGCCAGATCCTGACCCAGCTGCTCAAGGCCAAGGGCGCACGGGTGATCACCACCTGCTCGACCGAGGAGAAGGCCCAGATCGCTCAGGCCGCCGGAGCGGACTACGTGATGGGCTATGAGAACTTCGCCGAGCGGGTTCGCGAGATCACCAAGGGCGAGGGTGTGGCCGCCGTCTTCGACGGCGTCGGCAAGGACACCTACCTCGGGTCCTTGGACTCCCTGGCGATCCGCGGGATGTTCGTGCTCTACGGCGGCGCCTCCGGCCAGGTGCCCCCGCTGGATCCGCAGGAGCTCAACCGCCGCGGCGGACTCTACGTCACCCGTCCGGCCACGCACTGGTACCTGCGCAACGCCGAGGAGCGCACCTGGCGCTACGCAGAGCTCTTCCGCGCACTGACCAGCGGCGATCTGAAGCTCAGCATCGGCGCCAGCTACCCGCTCGCCGAGGCGGGCCGGGCGCACGATGACCTGGAGAACCGCCGGACCACCGGCAAGCTGCTGCTGAAGCCATAAGCGGCGCTCACCGTGCTGATCCCGGGAATCCTTCGGTGACCCGGCTGCTCTTCGCCGAGGCGGCGCTGACCCCGGAGGGGTCCATCGGGCCGTACTGGCTGCGCCTGGCCGAGGGGAGAATCCTCGACGCCGGCCACGGCCACCCTCCTGCGCGCCCGGATCTGCACCTCACCGACCAGGTGCTGGCACCCGGGTTCGTCGACGTCCATGCCCACGGCGGCGGCGGCTCGGCCTTCACCGAGGGCGCTGGGGCTGCGCGGACGGTCCTGGCGGCGCACCGCCGGCGGGGCTCCACCACCATGCTCGCCTCCCTGGTCAGTGCGCCGATCCCGACGCTGCTGGACCAGGCGGAGCAGCTGCGCCCTCTGGTGGAGGCTGACGAGCTGGCCGGGGTCCATCTGGAGGGGCCGTGGCTGAGCATCGCCCACCGTGGCGCCCATGAGGCGTCCATGCTCAGCGATCCGACGCCCGCGGCCGTCTCGGCGGTGCTTGAGCACGCTGCGGCGGATCTGATCAGATACGTGACCCTCGCGCCCGAGCTGCCCGGCGCCACCGGGGCCGCTGCCCGACTGCGGGCCGCAGGGTGGACCGTGGGAATCGGGCACACCGGAGCCGACGGCGCGCAGACCCGGGCCGCCCTGACCGCCGGGGCGAGCGCCGCGACTCATCTGTTCAACGCGATGTCGGGGCTGCATCACCGCGACCCCGGCCCGGCGCTGGCGCTGCTCGAAGACCCCACGGCCTTCTTGGAGCTGATCCACGATGGGGTGCACCTGGACCCGGAGATGGTCCGCTATGTCTGGCACTCGGCGGCCCGCAACGGCGGGTCCCGGCGGTTGGTCCTGGTGTCCGACGCGATGGCAGGCGCTGCCGCACCGGAGGGCCGCTACGCCCTGGGCGCTGCGATTGTGGACGTCGCGCGCGGCGTCGCCCGGCTCGTGGAGCCCGACGGGACGCTGGGCGCGATCGCGGGTTCGGCCGTGACACTCGCCGAGGCGGTGCGCCGCAGCATCCTGAACGCCGGGATCACCCCGGCCCAGGCGCTGATGGCCGCCACCGCCAACCCCGCAGAGATGATCGGGATCGACGACGTCGGCAGGCTGCTCCCCGGTGGACGTGCGGACCTGGTGCTGCTGGATCAGGCGTGGACGGTGCGCGAGGTGATGCACCGCGGCCAGTGGCTCGACGGACCAGGCTCGGGTGCTCCACAGCGAGATGGCCCGGCAGACTGAGCGCCTGCCGGACCATCTGCGACATCAGGAACGAACCGCCTGTGGCTGCCGCTGGACGGCGCTGCTATCTCTGAACAGCACTGTGGCGCTGCTGCGCCAGTGCGACGGCGCCGGCGCGAGCCTCGGAGGCCTCCTCGGCGGTGAGCGTGCGGTCCTCGGCGCGGAAGCGCAGTGCGAAGGCCAGCGACTTGTGTCCAGCCTCGATGTGCTCACCGGAGTACACGTCGAAGAGCTCGATGTTCTCCAGCAGCTCGCCTGCACCCTCGGTCAGGGTGGCCTCGAGCTCGGCGGCCGGAAGCGCGTGAGCCACGATCAGCGACACGTCCTGGGTGGTGGGCGGGAAGGTGGAGATCGGCTCGGCGCTGATCTGTGCCGGGGAGCCGTTGATCAGCGCGGAGAGGTCGAGCTCCATCACCGAGGTGCGGGCGGGCAGGTCCAGCTCCTCGATGACCTTCGGGTGCAGCTCACCGGCATGGCCGACGCGCTCTCCGTTGAACCGGATCTCGGCGGTGCGGCCGGGGTGGAAGGCCTGATGCTGGCCCTGCACCACCTCGAGCTGCACGCGCAGCAGGTCAGCGACCTTCTGCGCGGCGTCCACCGCGTCTGCCCAATCACGACGGCGCCCCGGCACACCAGGCAGCTCGGCCGCCTCGGCGCCGCTGAGCGCGGCCGCGATGTGCAGCGGCTGATCGGGGATGCCGGCGTCGAGCTCTGCCAGCACCTCTTCGCCCGGGTAGACCCCCAGGTCAGGGATGGCGGCGGAGCCGAGCTGGGACTTCGGGTGGAAGACCGCTCCGGCTTCGAAGAGGGCGACGTCGGTGAAGCCGCGGGAGACGTTGCGGCGCAGCGCCTCGAGCAGCCCGGGAAGCACGGTGGTGCGCAGCGCCGGGTGCTGGCTGGCGATCGGGTTCGCCAGGCGCAGCATGGGCATCGGCTTCCCGGTCTCCTCGGCCTGCCCGAAGCGGGTGTTGGCGGCCTCGGAGTAGAAGGGGTAGCTGAGCACCTCGGTGAACCCTGCGGCGGCCATCCCGGCGTAGACGCCGCGTCGGCGCTGCTGGGAGGTGGTGAGTCCGCGGCCGGCCGGCGGCACCGGAAGCCGGGAGGGGATCTGGTCATAGCCGACGAGCCTGGCGATCTCCTCCACCAGGGCTGCGGGGATGGTCAGGTCTGGTCGCCAGCTCGGCGGGGTCACCAGCAGGTGCTCCCCCTCCTGGCGGAGCTCGGCGCCGATGGCGCCGAGGGTGGAGCTGATCTGCTCCCGGGTGTAGGGCACCCCGGTGAGCCTCTCCGGCAGGGCCGGGTCCAGGCGGATGGGCTGCGGCAGCACGGGGGCGCCCGCATCGGTGACCTCACGGGTGTCGGTGCCGCCGGCGAGCTGCACCAGCAGGTCCACCACGCGCTGCGCGGCGAGCGGGGGCAGCAGCGGGTCCACGCCGCGTTCGAAGCGCTTCGACGCCTCCGAGGGCAGCTTGTGCCGGCGCTTGCTGCGGCTGATGCTGATCGGGTCGAAGTGCGCGGCTTCGACGATGACGGTGGAGGTGGTGGCGTCCACTTCGGTGCGGGCTCCGCCCATCACGCCGGCGATCCCGATGGGGCCGGACTGATCCGTGATCACCAGGTCCTCGGCGTTGAGGGTGCGGACCTTCTCGTCCAGGGTGGTGAGCTTCTCGCCGGGCGCGGCGCGGCGGACCTCGATGCCGGCGTCGAGCTTGGCCGCGTCGTAGCAGTGGTTGGGCTGTCCCAGTTCGAGCATCACGTAGTTGGAGACGTCCACGGCGATGCTGATCGACCGCATTCCGGCCAGGCGCAGCCGGGAGGCCATCCACGGCGGGGTGGGAGCCTCCGGGTTGATCCCGGTGACCTTGTGCGTGACGAAGCGGCTGCAGCCGTCCACCCCGTAGATGGGGGTGTGATCGGTGAGCGTGACCTCGTGACCGGGACGGGCGGCGGCGTCGTCGTCGTCGGTGTTGATCTTCCCCGTGCTGATCTGGGCAGCGGGGTCGATGAACGGCGAGCCGGTGGCGTGGGAGTACTCGCGGGCGATCCCGCGCAGCGAGAAGGCGTAGCCCCGGTCGGGGGTCACGTTGATCTCCGCGGCGGAGTCGTAGAGGCCCAGCAGCTCCATGGCGTCGGTGCCCGGCTCCGGGTCGAGCCCGAGGGTGGAGAGCACCAGGATCCCGTCGTGGTCCTCGCCGATGCCGAGTTCGCGCACCGAGGCGATCATGCCGGCGGAGACGTGGCCGTAGGTCTTGCGCGCGGCGATCCGGAAATCGCCGGGGAGCACCGCTCCGGGGAGGGTCACCACGACCTTGTCGCCGACCTCGAAGTTGTGCGCGCCGCAGACGACGCCCTGGACGCCCGAGGGGTCGATGCCCTCGTGGGTCAGGGTCTGGGCGGCCCCCTCGGGGACCACGCGGACCTGGCACCAGTTGATGGTCTTGCCGTTGGACTGGGGTTCGGGGATCTTCTCCAGCACCTCGCCGACGACTATCGGGCCGCTCAGCTCATCGGTGGGACGGTGTACGTCCTCCTCCTCGAGCCCGACCTTGACCAGCTCGGCCATCAGGTCCTCGGCGGTGCCCGACGCGGGGAACCGGGTGTATTCACGTATCCAAGAAAGCGGAATGCGCATGTCTCAGACCTCCATTCCGAAGTGCTGGCTGAAGCGGATGTCGCCTTCGATCATGTCGCGCATGTCGGGGACGCCGTTGCGGAACATCAGGGTGCGCTCGATGCCCATGCCGAAGGCGAAGCCGGTGTACTCCTCCGGGTCCACCCCGGCGGCGCGCAGCACGGCGGGGTTCATCATGCCGCAGCCGCCCCATTCGACCCAGCGCGGGCCGCCCTTGGCCTGCGCGTGCCAGACGTCGAGCTCCGCGGAGGGTTCGGTGAAGGGGAAGTAGCTCGGGCGCAGCCGGATGGCGGCGTCGGGGCCGAACATCTGCCGGGCGAAGTGTTCCAGGGTGCCTTTGAGATCGGCCATGGTGAGGCCCTTGTCCACGGCGAGGCCCTCGAACTGGTGGAACACCGGGGTGTGGGTGGCATCGAGCTCGTCGGTGCGGAAGGTCTTGCCGGGGCAGAGCACGTAGACCGGCAGCTCGCGGCTCAGCAGCGACCGGATCTGCACCGGGGAGGTGTGGGTGCGCAGCACCAGGTGGGCCTCGGGGGGCTCCACGAAGAAGGTGTCCTGCATCTCTCTGGATGGGTGGTCCGGCGCGATGTTCAGCGCATCGAAGTTGAACCACTCGGATTCCACCTCGGGGCCCTCTGCGATCTCCCAGCCCATGGCGATGAAGACGTCCGAGACCCGCTCCTGCAGCACCGAGAGCGGGTGCCGGGCACCCAGGGGACGACGACGGTGAGCTGCGGTGACGTCGACGGTCTCCTCCACCAGGATCCGCTCCGCGTGCTCGACCTCGAGCACCTCGGTGCGCGCGGCGAGGGCCTTCTGCATCGTCCCGCGAGCGCCGCCGAGCAGCTTGCCCGCGGCCGCCTTCTCGGTCTTCTCCAGCGATCCGATCGCCCGGTTGGCCAGCACCAGGGGTGCCTTGTCTCCGGTGTGCGCGAGCCGAGCGGCCTTGAGCTCGTCGAGGTCGCGGGCTGCGGCGAAGGCGTCGACGGCCTGCTGCACAGCATGGTCGATGGCGGATTCATCCAGCGGATGCGGTGTTTCGGGCGTGGACATTCTGCTCCCGGGTCAGGTGGGTGGAAACAATCCCGGTCAGTTTATGCGGGTCACTGGTAGGAGACGAACCACGGTTTGGGGTCGACGTCAAAGGTCTGCTCCGAGGTGAAGGTCGGTGAGTCCTCGTCGTAGAAGTTCTTCCAGCCGAGCCAGATGTCTTCGCTGAGACCCTGCTGCAGGGTCTCGTAGGTCTCGGTCTTCATCTGAGGGGTGCCGTGGCCGTCGGCGTGGAGCAGGATGGCCAGCTCTTCGTGGGAGGTGTCGATCTCCTCGCGGCTGGAGATCATGGCGTGATTGAACTGGTGCAGCACCAGCAGCTTCTGCGGAAGCTCATGCTCCGCGGTCAGTCCGGCCAGCCAGTCGGCGACCTCGTTGATCTCCTCGGCGCTGACCGAACCGATCTGCTCCATGTGCCGCTGTCCCTCGCTGAGCCGCCATTCGGGGTCCAGGGCGAGGCCCACGTGGGGCTGGGCCAGGAACTCCTCATATCTCTGGGCCTGGTCCAGGAAGCTGGCGTGGCCGGGCTGCAGGTCGAGGACCACATAGATGTCCTCCTCGGCGGCCAGGTCCACCCAGGGCTCGATGACCTCGGGATCCAGGGCGTTGCTGTAGTTGCCGTCCAGCCCGGGCTCGTTGGTGGCGATGGAGGTGATGATCTCGAAGGCCGGCTGGACCGGCTCCTCGGAGTGCTCCTGGTACTGCTCGGCGTAGAACTTCACCCGCTCGGCGGCGTCCTCCGGCTCGCCCTCACCCAGGACCCCGAGCGCGGGGATCCCGGGGGCACCATAGGCGGCGAGGAAGCGCCGGTCGGGGAAGAGCGTGTCGCCCCCACCGGGGAGCTCGGCCGGCTCGGCCTCGGCCTGTGCGTCGGCCTGTGCGTCGGGTGCTGAGTCTTCCTGGTCGGCTGAGTCTTCCCCGTCCGCTGGGTCTGCAGCGCCGGTCGAGTCTTCATCCGCCCCGCCTTCCGCATCCGCGTCAGCTGCCTCGGCGGCATCTCCGGCGTCATCCCCCTCGGGAGCGACATCAGACTGCTCGGAGGAGGCATCTTCCGGCGCCCCGGCACTCGAGCCACAGGCCGGGAGTGTCACGGCGAGCAGCATGGCACCGAGCATGAGGCCCGGGCGCCGGGTCTGGGAGGTCGGGGCGGTGGCGTCCATGACTTTCACGCTACCGGTGAAGGGCGGCGGCCCTCGCATCGGGGCTGCGCAGCGGAACCGCCGCACAGAACGCAGACTCAGGGCCCACGCGTCTGTCGCGCAGCGATCGAGGGATGCCCGGAGAGGTCAGTGCTCACGCAGCCAGACCGTGGTCTCCCCCGGCAGCACGTCCACAGCGAGCGGCTGCGAGCTCACCAGCACCTCCCCGTCGGGCAGCGGGACCGCCTCGACGCCGAAGTTGGTCACACAGAGCCATCCCCCGGGGCGCCGGAAGGCCAGCACCTCAGAACCGGGCAGCTCAATCCACTCCAGCGCGTCCTCGCCCTGCAGCTCGCGGCGCAGCTGCAGCGCACGCCGGTAGAGGTTCAGGGTCGAGTCCTCGACCGTGTCCTGCGCCTGCACGCTGTAGCGGGCGAACCACCCTGGCTGGGGCAGATGGGCATCGCCCTCACCGAACCCTAAGCTCCCCCCTGCACTGGACCAGGGCATTGGGACCCGGCAGCCATCGCGGCCGACGCTGAACCCGGGGCTGCGGAAGAACGTCGGGTCCTGTCGGTCGGTGTCAGGGATCTCGGCGACCTCGTGCAGCCCCAGCTCCTCCCCCTGGTAGAGGTAGGCGCTGCCGGGCAGCGCAAGCTCGAACAGCGAGGCGGCCCGGGCCCGGCGCAGCCCGGCCTCGGCTTCCAGCTCCGGAGAGGTGCCGGCGGTGAGCAGCCAGTGAGTGCCGGCCTTGTCCTCCTGCGGCGCCTTGGGCGGGAGTCCGTAGCGGGTTGCGTGGCGCACCACGTCGTGGTTCGAGAGCACCCAGGTGCTGGAGGACCCGGACTTGGCCGCCAGCTCCAGGTTGAAGGTCACCGTCTCGCGGAACTGCGCAGCGTCGAAGCTGGCCTCGAGCAGGTCGAAGTTGAATGCCTGGCCCAGCCCCTCGGCGGAGGCGTACTTCGGCCGGCGGGCCGAATCCACCCAGGCCTCTGCCACGCCGATCTTCGGCGGGTCGTACTCGTTGAAGACTCCGCGCCATTCGCGGTAGATCTCGTGGACCTCGTCCCGGTCCCAGATGGGGTGGGCACCGTCCTTCGGCGTGGCGTCCAGCTCGGCCTGGCTGGGCAGGTTCGCCGGCAGGTCCTTGGACAATCCGTGTGCGACGTCGACCCGGAATCCGTCCACGCCGCGGTCGGACCAGAAGCGCAGAGTCTGCAGGAAGTCCTCGTGGACCTCGCGGTTGTGCCAGTTCAGGTCCGGCTGTTCCTTCGCGAAGCTGTGCAGGAACCACTGACCTGGGGAGCCATCGGGTTCGGTGATCCTGGTCCAGGCGGGCCCGCCGAAGATCGAGGTCCAGTCCGACGGCGGCTGCTCTCCCGCTGCGCCGGTGCCGTCGCGGAAGATGTAGCGCTCCCGGGCGGCCGATCCCTTCGGCGACTTCAGCGCCTCGAGGAACCATTCGTGGCGGTCCGAGGTGTGGTTGGGCACGATGTCCACGATCAGTCGGATCCCCGCGCGGTGCAGCGCGTCGATCATGGTGTCGAAGTCTTCCAGCGTGCCGATCTTGGGGTCGACGTCACGGTAGTCGTCCACGTCGTAGCCGCCGTCGGCCAGCGCCGAGGGGTAGAAGGGACTGAGCCAGACGGCGTCGATCCCGAGGTCCTGCAGATACCCCACCCGCGAGGTGATGCCGCGCAGGTCTCCGATGCCGTTGCCGTCGGCATCGGCGAAGGAGCGCGGGTAGATCTGGTAGACCGCGGCCTGGCGCCACCACTGGGGGTCGCTGCCGAGTCCGGCGGCTGCTGTCGGCGATTCTGCGGTGGAGGCGAATGACAAGGGGTTCTCGTCCTCTCGTTGTTTCGGGTGGGTCTCGCAACCTGGATCCAGGTTGCGAGGAGATCGTTGGACGGCGCCCTGGGTGAGCCCGGAGAGCGCGCAGCCATGTGCTGTCGAACCCTGGCAACTCCAATCCCGCTTTAATATAAAGACTTAATATAAGCGATGCAATAATGTGCGGAGGATTCCTCCTCGACAAGACAGTTCGGAAGCAGGCCACCCATGAGTCAGACGCGTCCTCCTGCGCCGGCTGGTTCTTCCCAGCTGATCCGCCAGCTCAATGCGCAGCGCGTGCTGAGCTGCATGTGGGGCCGCGAGCCCAGCACCGCCACGGAGCTGATGCACGCGACCGGACTCACCCGGGCCACGATCCTGACGCTGTGCCGAGAGCTCACCGAGCAGGGCTGGCTGGAGGTGTCCGAGAACTCCCGCCAGGCCGGTCAGTACACCAAGGGCCGCCCGGCCCTGCGGTACGCCTTCCGTGAAGATGCCTGCCATGTGATCGGCGTCGACGCCGGCCTGCACCAGGTCACCGCGGCGGTGGCGAACCTGCGCGGCGTCGAGGTCGGCTGCGCCACCCGAGAGTCGAATCCACAGGGATCCGACGCCCCGCCGCAGCCGGCCCAGGAGCGACGACGCACGATCCTGGACACGGTCGACGCGGCCCTGGCGCAGGCCGGGCTCGCCCACGCCGACGTCGCGTGCCTGGTCATCGCAGTGCCCGCGCCGGTGGACTCGTCAGGGCACTCCCCCAAGGGGCTGAATCCCTTCTGGAGCCTGATGAACCCCGAGCTGATCTCCCTGGGGGCCGAGCACGGCTGGGACTGCGCGGTGGACAATGACGCCAATCTCGCCGCCCTGGCGGAGCTGGACCTGCAGTCCAGCTCCCTGCACGACTCCTTCGCCGTGATCCTCTCCGGGGAGCGCCTCGGCGCCGGGATCGTGATGGAGGGGCGTCTGCTGCACCAGCCGCGCGGCGGCATCGGCGAGCTCGGCATGCTCGATCTGGTGCACGGCGTCGAGTCCGCGAACGGGCTGGGCTGGTGGGCCCGCCACCTCGCCCGAGAGGCCCTGCAGAAGACCCCAGAGCTTGCCGGTCCGCTGGGTGAGGTGACTGCCGAGGCGGTGACCTCGGAGCATGTCTTCGCTGCGGCGGCGCAGGGAGATCCGCTCGCGCGGGAGATCATCGACCAGCTCGCGGACCGGCTGGCGCGGATCTGCGTGGTGCTCTCCGGCCTGCTCGATCTGGATCGGATCCTGGTCTCCGGAGCCATCGCTCCGGCGCTGACCGACGTGGCCGCGCTCGCGAAGCAGAAGCTCGCCCAGTACCTCTATGCGCCGTGGCTGCAGATCGAAGCTTCGACGCTCGGGGCCGACGCGGTCCGGCGTGGAGCGCTCCGGCTCGCGGTGGACCGGATACAGGACCGGGCGTTGAACAGCGGACCTGGGCATTGAGCGCAGAGTCCCTGCCGGTGGTCCGAATCCCGGCTAGGTTATCTGACATGGAGAAGACAGGGCGCGGCCCCGATCGACACGGGGGCCGGACGCCTGGAGCTGGGTCCTCAGCCGCCGGAGGACCTGATGCGGGCGCATCTGCGCGAGGCACCGGTCGCGGCCGGGTGGCGTGGGACGCCGTCGTCCTGATCCTCGCCCCCGGTGCCGTCGCGCTGGTGCTGGCCCTGACTCTCGCTCCGAATGCGGGGACCGCCGTGGTGATCATGGCCGTCGCGCTCATCGCCCCGGCCGTCGCGGCCGTCTCATTGCTGCGGCGCCGGCCCCGCGCGGTGACCACCGCTGACCGGGTGACCCTGCTCCGCGTGGGACTGATCGGGGTGCTCACCGCCGCCGCGGTGCTGATATTCGCCGAGGCGATCCCCGCCCGCAGCTGGGTCCTGGCGGTGGTCATCGGTGTCGCACTGCTGCTCGACGCCGTCGATGGCTGGGTGGCCCGGCACACGCGCAGCTCCAGCGCCTCGGGTGCGCGGTTGGACATGGAGGCCGATGCGGCCGCGCTCCTGGTGGTGTCGCTCATCGCGGCGGCCACCGTGGGCTGGTGGGCGGTGGCGATCGGCGCGATGCGCTACCTCTTCGCAGCCGCTGCCCGAATCCGCCCGGCGCTGCGCGGGGAGCTGCGCTACAGCCTGTTCCGCCGGACCGTGGCCGCGATCCAGGCCTCGGTGCTGTGGGTCGCGCTGCTGCCGATCACCCCTGTCCCCCTCGCCGCGGCCGTGACCGCGATCGCGCTGACCCTGCTGGTCCTCTCCTTCGCCCGGGACGCCATCGGCCTGGAACGCTCCGCCCGCACCGGGAAGACGCGCTGATGGCGCGATACGCGTTCATCGTGCCCGCCGACCTTCCCGGACCCAGCGGCGGGCTGGCCTATAACCAGCGGGTGCTCGCACAATGGCGGACTATGGGCCTCGACGTCGAAGAGGTCCCAGTCCCCGGAGCCTGGCCCCGACCCGCCCCCGCGGACCGTCGAATCCTGGCGCAGCGCCTGCGGCAGCACCGGCGGGTGCTGATCGACGGGATCATCGCCTCCGCCGCCCCGGAGGAGCTCCGCGTCGCCGCCGCTGCGGGCACGCGGGTCGCGATGCTGGTGCATCTGCCGCTGCCGGCCGAGTCGGGGCTGACCCCCGGCGAGCAGCAGCGGCTTGCCGCCGGCGAGGCCGCAGCGGTGAGCGCCGCGCACGTCGTCGTGTGCACCAGCGGGTGGGCGCACGATGACCTGCAGTCTCGTTACGGACTGGGACAGGTCTCGGTGGCGGAGCCCGGGGTCGACCCTGCTGCGCTGGCGGCGGGCAGCCTGCCGGCGCGGCTGCTCTTCCTCGGAGCGGTGACCCCGCGGAAGAACCCGCTGGGCCTGCTGCAGGCCCTCGGAGTGCTCACCGCACTGCCCTGGAGCGTGGTGATCGCCGGGCCGGAAGGTCAGGATCCCGGCTATGCGGGGCGGGTCCGCGCCGCCGCCGACGCGCTGCCCGACGGACGTGCCGCAGTGATCGGCCCCGTGTCCGGGCAGCAGCTGGAGACCCTGTGGGGTGAGACGGACCTCCTGGTGCTTCCCTCCCTGGCCGAGACCTACGGGATGGTGGTCACCGAGGCGCTCGCCCGCGGGATCCCCGCACTGGTGGGAGCCGGGACCGGTGCGCAGGACGCCCTGTGCGGTGACCCGACAGGGCCTCGGTCCGAGCTCCCGACCCCCGGGGCCGCGCTGGATCCATACGACCCCAGCGCCTGGTCAGACCTGCTGCGCGCCTGGTCCAGCGATGCGCATCTGCGCCAGCAATGGCGCCGCGCCGCGCAGGCGCACCGGGCTAGACTTCGGACATGGTCACACGCAGCGCAGGATCTCAGAACGGCGATCGAATGGTGACGCGGCCGGTGCCCGCCGATTGGCTGGGTCAGCGCCGCCGCGCCGATCACCAGGCCCGCGAGAAGGCCGCCCCGCTGATCGAGACGCTGATCGCACGGCTGGACGAGCTGCTGCCCGTCCCCACCGGCTCAGCTGCGACCGGCTCGGACACCGCCGGTTCAGATACCGACGACGCCGGCTCCGTGCCCGCCCCGGCACCCGTGCCGCCACCCTCCTCCGTGCACGTCATCGACGTCGGGGCCGGCACCGGGTCCAACCAGGCCTGGCTGGCCCCACGACTGTCCGTCGCGCAGCACTGGACGCTGCTCGACCATGACGCGGATCTCCTCGAGGTCGCCGCGGAGGACCCCTCCGCCGCCGGGCCCGGTGAGACCACCCGGGTGCTGGGCACCATCGAGGACCTCCCGCGCCTGACCCGTGGCGAGCAGGTCCAGCTGGTGACCTGCTCGGCACTGCTGGACCTGCTCAGCCCCAGCGAGGCCGAGGTGCTCGCCGACGCGATCGCCGGCCCCGCGGCCGGGGCTCACGTCTCGGCGCTGCTGAGCCTCACCGTGACCGGGAACGTGGAGATCCAGCCCGGCCACCCCAGCGACGCGGTCATCACCGACGCCTTCGACGCCCACCAGCGCCGAGACGGCCTGCTGGGGCCCGACGCCGCCCACACCGTGGCGCAGCTGCTGCGCGATCGCGGCGCAGAGGTCACACTGATCGCGACCGACTGGGCGCTGGACTCCACGGAGGCGGCGCTGATCCAGCGGTATCTCCGCGATCGCGCCGCTGTGGCTGTGGAACATGACCCGTCGCTGGCAGGCGTCGCTCAGGACTGGCTCTCGGCGCGCGAGTCGCAGCTGTCGCAGGGCGAGCTGCGGGTCAGCGTGGGACATCTCGACCTGTTGAGTCTGCCAGGCACCTCCACCCGGTGACGCGATGAGCCTCGACCAGCGCAGCCAGACCGTCCGCAGGGGACACACCTTCCTCTTCGCCGGGCTGCAGGTCGCGATCACGCTGGGCATCTTCGGCTTCCTCGCCGCCCAGTGGGGCATGACCCCGTTCGTGGACGCGTTCAGGCTGCTCCCGGTGTGGATCTTCCCCGCCGCAGCGCTGCTCGGCGGGATCGGTGTGCTCACCCAGGCCCTGCGCTGGCGCGTGATCGCCCGCCACCACCGGATCAGCATCGGCGTCGGCCCCGCGATCGCACGCTGCTGGCAGGCGGCCTTCCTCAACGGGGTGCTCCCCGGGGGGCTGGCAGGGGACGCGCTGCGGGCGGCCGACGACAGCAGCGACGCCGAGGTCGAGGCTGGCGGCAGCGCGCTGCGCCGGGCGTTCGCGGCCATGGCCGCTGAGCGGCTGATGGGCACCGCGGTGGCGTTCATCGCTGCTGGACTGACCCTCCTGGTGCTGGCGCCGCTCGCGGGGCTCGCCTCGTTGGGCGTCGCGACCGCCGCCGTCGTCGTGGCCTGGCGCTGGCTGAAGCCGCTCTCTCGTGGTGACCTCATTCAGGTGGTGCTGCTCTCCGCCACCGGATGGGCGGCCTTCGCCGCACTGTTCGCGCTGACGATTCTCGTGGTGACCCCCACGATTCCGCTGGCCTGGGCCCCCGGACTGGCGGCAGTCGCGATCGCCGGAATGTCGGTCCCGCTGGGATTCGGCGGCTGGGGACCCCGTGAAGCCGCGGCCGCATGGGCATTCTCGCTCGCCGGATTCGCCCCGCACCTCGGCGTGACGGCTTCGATCAGCTATGGCCTGCTGGCGCTGGCCTCCACCCTGCCCGGGGCGATCATCCTGGCCCTGCGCGTGCTCCCCCGGCTGGAGCGGGCCCGGCGGGTCAGGGACCGGCGCGAGGGTCGAGGCTCCGCCTGAAGGACCGGCTCAGGGACCGGCTGGAGATCCGGTTGGAACACCGTCTGGAACGGCGCCCGAGACACCGGTCGGGGTGCCGGCCGGAACTCGGGACAGCGCGTTCGCATCGAACCTGCGTTCTGACAGATTTCTCACAGAAAGCGTCGATAGAACAGAACTTCGACGTTTCAACCTGGACGCTTGCCGGGCTGTAGAATAGGTGTTCTAATGGCCTTGCGCGATGGGAAGCGCGATGCGCGCAGGGGCCCTCCTCACTGCCTCTGCGCGCATCTCCCCACGCGAGATGCGGCGAAGGTCCTGCTCAGACGCCCGTCATACGTTTTGCTCAGGAGTCTCGGTCCCTGATGATCTGTTCCACGATCGGTCGGTCCGCCGGAATCCACGGGTAGTCCAGCAGCCGCGCGGTGACCGGGACCCAGTCCACACGGTCATGGTCTTGAAGTGGGAACGGCTCACCGGCGAGGACCTCCCCGCGGAAGAGCCGCATCGCCGTCGTATCCTTCAGCCACCAGCCGGCCTCGGCGAAGTAGGCGCCGTGCCCATTGCCGATGACTTCCGCATGCAGAGCCACGGCGACGCCGAGCTCCTCGCTCAGCTCGCGGTGCAGCCCCTGGTGCAGCGTCTCACCGGGCTCGAGCTTGCCGCCGGGAAACTCCCACATGCCCGCCACGGGCTCCGGGGCGGTTCTGCGGGCGATGAAGAGCTCGACGTCGTGACCGGGCCGCTGACGCATCAGGGCGGCGGCGACCACGGTCTTGCTGAACTGCGTGGCGGTCTCGGTGAACTGCGTGACGGTCTGGCTCTCCATGGAGCCCAAGCTTAGGCGGAGGTCTCCACCACGGTCTTCAGGCGCGCAACAGATCGGGCCAGAGTCGCGGAGCTCGTGGACCTGGCACGGGCAAGCCGCTGCTCGTCATGCAGCTGGGACCAGTCATAGGTGTGGGTGACCTCGGTGCCACCGTCCTCGGTGGCCGCCAGCGACCAGCGCCAGAGATGACCGGCTGGCGCCTCACCCAGGGTGGAGGGCTTCCAGGCGATGAGCTGCCCCTCGAGGAACTCCACCACGTGGTTCTCCCGCACCTTGCCGTTGGTGAGCTCCATGCGGAAGACATCGCCGACGCCGCGCACCCGCTGGCCGGCCTCGGCCTTCGCGAGGTTGTCATTGCCGTCGAACTCGACCTGCAGCGCGGGGTCCGCGAGGAACTCGAAGACCACCATGGGCAGCGCGCGGATGACGTCGCGCGCGCAGACCACACGTCCGCAGAACTCGGGATCATAAGAGAGATCCTCTGCGCCGTTCTCGCCGTACTGGGCCGCATGCGCAGGTGTCACAGGATCCATGGGGGTGTCCTCGATTCGCCGTTGAAGTCTTGGAGCTCCAGCTTACGCCGCCGATGCTGCGCGGCGCCTACAGATGAATGCCATACGCAACCACCCGGCCGCCGTGACGGTGCTCACTTAGCCCGTTGTTCCGCGCTGAACCGGGGTTGACCCGCTATAGGCTGACGCTCATGTCCGGATCCCAGAACGTTCCTCCTTGGCCAGAGGAGAGAACCATCCCGCATTCACCCGCCGAAGACGTCTTCGGCGTGCTGATCGGCACCTTCCTCGCGTCCCTGGGCCTCTATGTGCTCCAGCAGTCCGAGGCGGTCACCGGGGGCACCGCAGGGCTTGCGCTGCTGCTGACCTACGCGACCCCGTTGAACTTCTCCTGGCTCTTCCTGCTGGTGAATGTGCCCTTCTTCGCGCTGGCCATCTGGAAGAAGGGCTGGACCTTCACGCTCAAGACCGTTGCCGCCGTCGCGATCGTCTCGGGCTACGCGCTGCTGCACGGACCGATGCTGGCCCTGCCCGAGCTCAACCCGCTCTACGGGGTGCCGGCGGGCAATATCGTGATCGGCATGGGGCTGCTCGCGATCTTCCGCCACGGGGCGAGCCTGGGCGGGTTCAACATCGTGGCCCTCGTGGCGCAGGAGCGGCTGGGTCTGCGCGCCGGATATGTGCAGATGAGCCTGGACGTGGTGGTCATCCTGCTGGCGCTGACCGTCGTCGCCCCGCTGAATGTGCTCTACTCCGCGCTGGGCGCGGTGCTGCTGAACCTGGTGCTGGCGCTGAACCATCGCCCCGGACGCTACCGCGCCTGAGCTGCGCCCCGCGTCGGGCAGAGACACGGTGTCCTCAGAAGCTGATGAAGCTCAGAGGTTCCAGCCCTCAGGGAAGCCGGTGCCCGGCCGCGACCAGCAGCTCGTACCACTCCCGGCGCGAAAGCCTGATCTCGGACCCAGCGGCGGCCTCTTCCACCCGGCTGCCCTGGGTGGTGCCGAGCACCACCTGGATGTCGGCGGGGTGCCGGGTCAGCCAGGCTGTGGCGATCCCGGTCGGAGTGACCCCGTGCTGCTGCGCCAGCCGCTCCAGCACAGTGTTGAGCTCGGGGTAGTCCGGGTTGTCCAGGAACACCCCGCTGGGTGACTGAAACGGCGACCATGCCTGGAGCGTGATCGCGTGCCGGCGGCAGTACTCGACGATGTCGGCCCCGGCCGGGGTGACCGCGCCGGTCTGGCCCAGGGTGTTGGCCTGGGCGCCCTCGGTGAGGATCGGGGCGTGGACCAGGGATAGCTGAATCTGGTTGACCACCAGCGGCTGGGTCACCGCGGTGCGGAGCAGCTCGATCTGTCCCACCGTGTGGTTGGAGACTCCGAAGTGGCGCACCTTCCCGGCGGACTGGAGCTCGTCGAAGGCCCGGGCCACCTCGGCGGGCTCGACCAGGGGGTCGGGCCGGTGCAGGAGCAGGAGGTCGAGGTGATCGGTCTGCAGCGACCGCAGCGATTCCTCCACCTCGGTGATGATGTGCTCATAGGAGAAGTCGTAGAAGGGGCCGTCCTTGACGATGCCGACCTTGGACTGGATCAGCACCTCGTCGCGTTCGGCGCTGGTGAGCTTGACCGCCTCGGCGAAACGGCGTTCGCACTGGTGCGGGGTCTCCCCATAGATGTCGGCATGATCAAGGAAGTCCACCCCGGCCGCTCGGGCACGGTCATAGAGCTCCCGGACCTGTTGGTCGGTCTTGTCCGCGATCCGCATCAGTCCCAGCACCAGCTGGGAGGTGGAGCGTCCGGCGGCGGGCAGTTCGATGGTCCTCATCCCTGCAGACTACTGCGCTGCGGGTCGAAGAGCCCGATGGGGTGCGCGGTGTGCCCGTCCAGCGCCAGATCGGCCAGGATCTCTCCGACCACCGGCACGAATTTGAAGCCGTGGCCGGAGAAGCCGCAGGCCACCGAGACCTGGGGATGCTCAGGATGCAGGCCGATGACGAAGTGCTCGTCCGGGGTCACCGTGTACAGACAGGTCTTGGCCTGGACCACATCCCCGCTCAGGTGTGGGAACAGCTCCCGCGCGCGGGCCTGCATGCGCACGTTCTCGGCCGGGTAGATGCTGCGATCGATGGTGTTCGCAGTGGTGGGGATGCCTTCACGGAAGAAGCCGAGCTTGAAGCCCCCGTCGGGTCCGTCGGTCATCGGGAACCCGTAGATCTGCAGGTTCTCACACGTCTGCTCCACGTAGACCGGATGCTGTTCCTCGCTCCAGGCGGGGTAGGGGACGGCGTCGAAGTCGGGGGCGAACCAGTGGAAGACCATCCGCTCCACGCTCAGCGGAAGCCGCATCCCGGCGAGCAGCTCTGGCGCCCAGGCGCCGGGGGTGATCACCAGCCGCGCGGCCCGGTAGCTGCCCGCGCTGGTGCGCACGGTGACGCCCTCTCCGTCGGCGGACCACCAGCGGACCGGTTCTTCGAAGTGCAGCTCGGCGCCCTTGCGTGCGGCGACCTCGGCGTTGGCGCGGACCGTCTCTTCTGGTCGCACATAGCCGGCGTTGGCCTCATAGAGGCCCATGGCCTCGTCGTGGGGGTCCATGGTCGGGAAGCGTTCGCGGATCTGGGCGGCGGTGAGCACCTCATGGTCGAGCCCGTGTTCCAGGGCTGCCGCATGCGAGCCGGCGAAGGTCTTGGATTCCGGGTGCCCGATGTAGATGCCCCCGCAGAGCTGCATCAGGTCGCGTCCAGACTCCTCTTCCAGCTTGCGGAATCCGGCATAGGAGCTGAAGAGCAGCGGCACATAGGCGGAGTCCTCGAAATAGGACTGTCGGATGATCCGAGTCCCGCCGTGGGCGGACCCCTGGTCGTGCCCCGGCTGGTAGGTCTCCAGTCCCAGCACCCGGGCGCCCCGTTCGGCGAGCGCGTTCGCCGCGGCACCGCCCATGGATCCCAGTCCGATCACGATCACGTCATAGTCGGCTGAACCCTGCATGCTCATCCCCTCATCCTGGTGCTGCCCGGATCGAAGCGCGGCTCCGCGGCGACGACGGCCGGCAGCCGTTCCCCGAAACAGGCGATCTCCACCGGATCTCCGATGCTGCGTGCCGCACCCTGGGCCGCACCCTCCAGCCAGGCGTAGGCGATGGACTCTCCCACCGTATAACCCTGATCCGCGCTGGTGACATAGCCCAGCGGGTCGGTCCCGCCGGGGGCGAAGACCGGTTCGTGCCCGAGGAGCACCTGCGCCGGGTCTTCCAGCACCAGACACTGCAGACGGCGCCGCGGCACATCAGCCCCGAGCGCGGCGAGCTTCTTCGCCGCCTCCCCGGTGACGGCGAAGTCCACCCCGGCCTCGACGGGGGTGTGCTCCCGGGTCATGTCGGTTCCCCAGAGTCGGAAGCCCTTCTCCAGCCGCAGGCTCTCGAACGCGCGCCGCCCCACGGGGCGGATCTGCTGCGCCTGGCCGGCGTCCATCAGCGCGTCCCAGAGGAACCTGCCGAACTCCGCCGGGGCGTAGAGCTCCCAGCCGAGCTCCCCGACGTAGCTCAGCCGCAGGGCGAGCACCGGAACCCCTGCCACCCGCAGCTGCCGGGCACGGTAGAACTTGAAGTGCTCATCGGAGAGGTCCTCCGCGACGAGCTTCTGCAGCACGGTGCGCGCCTGTGGTCCCCACAGGCCCAGGCCGCAGGCGCCGGTGCCGGCATCGGTGAGCTGCAGGGTCTCCCCTGCGGCCGGCTGATGCTCCGCGATCCGGGCGCGGAGCCAGGCGGTGTCCAGGGGGCCGTTGATGCCCAGGTGATAGCTCTGCGGCCCGGTCCGGGCCAGGGTGATGTCGGAGAGCACACGTCCTCGCTCATCGAGCAGCAACGCATAGACGATGCCGCCCACGGTCCTGCTCGGGCGCCGGCTGAGCAGCCCGCGGGCGTGCAGGTCCAGCAGGAAGGCGGTGGCGCCGTGCCCTTCTGGATCAGCGTCGGCATCGACGGCGGTGCAGGGTTGAGCGCCGTCGGTGGTGCTGTGGCCTGTGCTGTGCAGCTGCAGTCGCGACAGCGAGGACATGTCCACCAGCCCCACGTGTTCGCGCAGGTGCCGGGCCTCGCGGGCCGCGATCGGGCTCCAGTGCCTGCCCGACCAGGCGTCTCGATCCGGGAGCGGCTGGTCGCCGAGCCGCGCCTCGCCCAGTCCCTGGTTGGACTCGAACCACAGCGGCCGCTCCCAGCCGGCGGCGGATTCGAAGACCGCGCCGAGCTCCTGCTGCCGCGGGTGGAAGGCCGAGGTGCGCAGCCCGCGCATCCGCAGGGTGGTGGCCTTGGGGTGGATGATGTCGTAGACCTCGTCGTAGGACTCCTCGCCCTGCTCCTGGGCCCAGCGGGAGGAGACCACCGCGGGGTCGAAGCGACCCAGGTCCAGACCGTGGGTGTCGATGCCGGGGTCTCCGGTGGTCATCCAGTCCGCCATCACCTCACCGACGCCGGCCGACTGGGTGACCCAGACCGATTGGGCCATCCACAGCCCGGCGGTGCCCGGCACGGGCCCCAGCAGGGGACCGCCGTCGGGGGTGAAGGAGAAGATCCCGTTGAAGCTGCGCGCGGCGTCCAGTCCCGCCGCACCCTCCCCGCCCCTGGCCAGCTGGGGCAGCAGGCGCTGCGCCTCGGCCCAGGTGGGGGTGAAGTCCTCGGCGGTGAAGGGGTGCACGGCCGGGTGGATCCCGGTGCGGGCGAAGTCCTCCGCGGCGGCGATCTGATCCGGGGCCACCGGCAGCGGTCGATGCTCATAGGCGCCCACGGCGATCCGATCCCCCCACTCGCGCAGGTACATCGCGCAGTCCTGATGCCGCAGCATCGGCTTCACGACCTCGGTGGCCGCGTCGACCCCGGTGGAGACGGGCAGGCTGAACCCGAATCCGTGCTCCACAGGCAGCATCGGCAGCTCCAGCCCCAGCTGATCGCGCGCCATCCCCGGTCCCCAGAGTCCGGCGCAGAGCAGGACGACGTCGGCGGGCAGGGTCTCGCTCGTGTCGACGCCGGATCCCTCGACATCGACGGGACAGATCTGGACTCCGGTCACCTGTGAGCCTGAGGTGTTCACCGCAGAGACCCGGGTCCAGGGCAGCAGCGTGGCTCCCCCGGTCTCGGCTCGCCGGGCCTGGAACTCCACCGCGCGCACACCCTTCACCACGGCGTCGGTCGGGGTGTGCAGCCCGCCGAGCAGTCCGGTGGTGTCCAGCCCGGGCCAGAGCGCGGCGATCTGCTCCGGTGGGATCAGCTGGGCCGGCACGCCCCAGGACTGCGCGAAGCCCTGTCGGCGGCGCAGCTCGCGCAGCCGCTCCTCGGTGGTGGCGAGCTCGATGCCGCCCACCCGCTTGGAGACCCACTCCCCGTTCACGCTCAAGCCGTCGAGCTTCCTCAGCGTGCGCTGAGCCAGCTGCGTCATCGCGCGGTTCGGGGAGGTCTGGAAGACGAAGCCAGGAGCATGTGAACTCGAGCCGCCGGTCTCGAACAGGGGCCCCTGCTCCACCACGGTGACGTCGGTCCAGCCGCGCAGCACCAGTTCATCAGCCACCGCCGCGCCGACGACGCCGAGGCCCACGATCACCACGCGCGGACCCCCGGAGTGCTGCGCCATGTCCCTGCTCCCTCAGCCGCCACCTACTGTTGCTTAGTTCGCAACACTATGGTGTATTACGCACCAGCCTAGGGATACCTCGAGGCCCGGACAAGGGGTCGGTCAGAATTGATCCGCCGGGGACGCGTCCCCCGCAACGGAGCCGTGCCGTCAGGGGTGGTTCGGATGAGGAAGGAAGCCCAGTCGATGCTCGAGCTCCCCGGCGGCATCGCGCAGCATCGCCACATGCTCGACGAAGGCAGACTCCGGCAGCCTGAACGCCGGTGCCGTGGTGGAGAACGCCGCCACCACTCCACCCTGCGGTCCGCGGACCGGCACCGCCAAGGCGTTGATGCCCTCTTCCCACTCAGCCACCGCAGAGGCCCAGCCCCGCTGGCGCACCGCGGTCAGCTCGGCGGCCAGCACCTCGGTCGCAGTGATGGTGGAGGCGGTGAATGCCTCCAACGCTCCGCCGAGGACCCGGTCCTGCTCGCTGGCCGGGGAATGCGCCAGCAGCACCTTGCCGGTGGAGGTGGCATGCAGCGGAGCGCGCTGACCCACGTACTGCCGGGCCACGCCAACCATCCGCTGCCCCACCGTCTGCGTGATGGTCACCGCATACCCGGCGTCGAGGATCGCAACGTTGACCGTCTCGTTCAGCGAAGCCGCAGCGGCGTCGCAGCACACCTGGGCATCGCGGGAGAGGTCCACCCGGGCGCTCACCGCGCTGGCCAGGCGGAGCAGCCCGAACCCGAGCCGGTACGCTCCGCGCTGACCCTCCTGCTCGACCAGGTCATGGGACTCCAGCGTCGCCATCAGCCGGGAGGCGGTGGACCGGTGAACCTGCAGGCGCCGGGAGATCTCACTGACGCTGAGCGGGGACTCGACACTGAGCAGCTGCAGGATCTGCGCCGCGCGATCCACGGACTGAACTTCACTCATGTGAGCACCCCTGACTCCTGTCGGCCTGATGTCGTGTTGTTCGGACTTCGTTTCGCTCCGATGAATTCGTCTTCAATTTCGGCCAAACCCTTGACGCACCCTCGGGGCGACCTTGCATACTTTTGTTGTGCATCACGAACGTTGTTGCACTATATGCAACAGTATCCTTGAGTGGCGGTGAAGGCAATTGAGTTTCCGAGCCTGTTCCATCGATGACCTGGTTCCCGGCGAAGGCCTGCGAGTCACCAGCGTGAGTCCACCGATCGCCGTGTTCCTCACCGAGGAGGGCACCGTCCACGCCCTGGATGACACCTGCACCCATCAGGACGCCTCGCTGGCGGCGGGCTGGGTGGAGGACTGCCGCGTGGAGTGCCCGCTGCATGAGAGCACCTTCTCGCTGACCACCGGAGAGGTGGACCAGCCGCCCGCCAAGCGTGGAGTGCGGGCCCATCAGGTCACCGTCCGTGACGGGGAGGTCCTGGTGGAGCTCTCCACGGCGGCGCCGAAGCTGCCTCCGGGGGTGGAGGTCGCATGAGTCTCGCTGAAGAAGGTCACCTGCTCATCATCGGCGCCGGCCTCGCCGGCTATCACACGGCGCGCCAGGTGCGCGCCCAGGGTCACGCCGGTCCGATCACGATCCTCGGCGCGGAGGCCCATCCGGCCTATGACCGCCCGGCACTGAGCAAGGCCTTTCTGTGCGGAACCACGGATCTGTGCGATCTCTACCTCGATGACCCCTCCGATCCGCTGGATGCGCGCTGGGTCAGATCCGATGCGGTGACCGCGCTCTCCACGGAGCCGCTGGGGGTGCAGACCGCCTCGGGCACCTTCTACCTCGGCGACGCGGTGGTGATCGCCACCGGCGCCGAGGCGCGGCGCCTGGGCGGTCATGCGATCCGCAGCGTGGAGGACGCCGCCGCACTGCGCGCAGCTCCACTGGCCGGCGCCCGGGTTGCGGTGATCGGAGGAGGCTTCCTGGCGCTGGAGACCGCCGCGACGTGCACCACCCGCGGGGCCGGCAGCGTGACGGTCATCGCCGGTGAGGATCTGCCCGGGCTGCGCCGACTGGGTCGGCCGGTGGCGCGCGCGCTGCACAGTCTGCATGAGCAGCACGGCGTGCGCTTCACCGGCGCTGCCCGCGCGCTGGGCGTGACTCGGGCACCCGGTGATCCGCAGGCGGATCAGGTGGTCACGCTCAGTGACGGCCGAGGGATCCCGGCCGACGTCGTGATCAGCGCGATCGGCGCGAGTCCAGCCACCGAGTGGCTGAGTCGCAGCGCCCTCGCCCTGGATCCCGGCACTCAGGCGGTGCTCGCCGACGACACCGGATTCACCGGGATCCCGGGGGTCTGGACCGCAGGAGACTGCGCACTGTGGTCGGCCCAGCGCACCGGGCTGCGTCCAGTGGGGCACTGGCAGGAGACCGTGGATCAGGCTCAGGCGCTGGCCGCCGCGCTGCTCGGCGGGTCCCCCTCCCCCATGCAGGAGCCCTACCTCTGGTCAGACCAGCATCACGTGACCATCCAGGCCGCCGGCATGCTCGCGCTCGCCGACGAGGTCCAGGTGCTGGCTGGAAGCATCGAAGGAAACGACCTGCTGGTGAGCTACCTGCGCGGAGGCACCGAGATCGGGATCCTGGGCATGAACCGGCTGCGCGAGGTGGTGCGCTGGCGCAAGTCCCGCCGCATCCGCCCGGCCGTCCTGGCTGCCTGAGCCTTCCCGCATCTTCTTGAATCCGCTGGGCCCTCCTGACCTGGTGGACCCCCGACCTGCTGAGCCCCTCACGAAGGACGAACCGATGATCATCGACCAGCTCGACACCCCGCTGACCGGCACCTCGTTGAAACCGACCCCCGCCGGGGTCGCCTATACCGACCCGGAGATCTTCATTCGTGAGCAGGCCGAGATCTTCGAGAAGATGTGGAACGCCGTGCTCCGCGCAGACAGCCTGGCAAGCCCCGGACAGTGGCGCACGGTCACGGTGGGCCGGGAGGAGATCATCGTGGTGCGCACCCGCAAGGCCGGGATCAAGGCGTATCTGAACGTCTGCCGACACCGCGGCATGCGGGTCTGCACCACCGCGGAGGGCAGGTCCAAGACCCTGCAGTGCGGCTATCACGCCTGGACCTATGCCCTGGAGGGCGAACTCGTCGCCGCCCCGAACCTGACCTCGATGCCCGATGTCGATCGCGGAGAACATGGGCTCAAGACCGTCCACGTGCGCGAATGGCTGGGCTACATCTGGCTCTGTGTGAGCCCTGCGGCGGGGAGCTCAGCCCCGCCGTCGTTCGAGGAGACCGTGATGACGGAGGTCTCCACGCGCTTCGGAGAGGTCCAGAGCTTGGAGAACTACGGCATCGAGAAGCTTCGGGTCGGGCAGACCCGGCGCTACGAGGTCGCGGCGAACTGGAAGCTGATCATCGAGAACTTCATGGAGTGCTACCACTGCGCCACCATCCACCCCGAGCTCACCGAGGTCATCCCGGAGTTCGCGCAGGGCTGGGCCTCCCAGGCGCAGGACGAGATCCACGGCGCCTCCTTCGGCGCGCAGGTCGAGGGCTTCACCGTGGACGGCTCCGCCGGCGTCGCGGCGCTGCCGGCCATCGCAGAAGCGCAGGACCGCAAGTACTATGCGATCACCGTGCGCCCGCAGGTGTTCATCAACACCGTGCCCGATCACGTGATCTTCCACCGGATGTACCCGGTGTCAGCGGCGAAGACCATCGTGGAATGCGACTGGCTGTTCCTGCCCGAGGTCGTGGAGAAGCAGCTGGACGTCTCCCGGTCGGTGGAGCTCTTCCACCGGGTCAACCTCCAGGACTTCGAGGCCTGCGAGCAGACCCAGCCGTCGATGTCCTCGAAGGCCTACGACGACGGCGGGGCGCTGGTCCCCAGCGAGCACCACATCGCGGAGTTCCACCAGTGGTGGGCACAACAGATCGGCCCCTTCGCGAGAGGTCGGTGACGTCTCACGGAGGGGCCGAAAGGCTGATGCAGCGCAGCCGTCGCTGAGGACGACCAGCTGGGACCAGCTGGTCCCGCTGGGATCAGGCGAAGCGCTCCCAGGCGCGGTGGGCGCCCATGAGCGTGAAGAGCTCGCCCGTGAGCTTCTCGGGTGTGCCCACCAGGACGCCGGGCGCCGTGGGGGAGACGCCGCTGGCGGCCAGCAACGGGGTGCCCGCGGGGAACACCACTGCCTTGCCGTGGCGATAGGCCTCGGCGGCCATCAGCGTCAGCCGCGGATCGACCTGCGGGTCACCGGTGGGGTCACCGAGCTTGTGGTCGGTGTCCGGGCTGGCCCCGGCGGCGCCGGCGGCGCCGGCGGCGGTCGCGGTGAGGAAGACGATCGCATCGAACTCGATGGACCGTGCGGTGAGGTAGGTCCGCTGGGCCGGGGTGCCGTCGGACAGCGGCGCACCGGTGGGGGCGACCACCAGCGGGACCATGTCCTGGGCATCGATGGCCCTGCGGATCTTCTGGATCGCGTCGATGTCGCTGGACTCATCGACCACCACGCCGACCAGCCGACCTTCGATCGGCCAGGTGCCGCCGATCTGGGACAGCGTGGGGCTGAGCACCTCTGGCTCGACCGGAGTCTGGAGCGGCTCGGGCACCGGAAGGCCGAGGCCCTCGGCCACTCCGGCGGCGAGGTCCGCATCGATGTGGGTCAGCTGCTGCAGCTGGCGCTCCTTGATCCTAGGCTCGTAGCACTTGGCCAGCTCGAAGGTGTACGCCTGGATCACGTGCAGCTGCTCGGTGCGGGTGAGGCTGCGGTAGAACATCGTGACCTGGGTGTAGTGGTCATCGAAGCTCTGCGGGTTCTCCCGCACCTTCACGCTGGCCGCCACGGGTTCCGGGAAGTCGATCAGCGCGCTGGGCACGCCGGACTCGGCCGAGATGTCCTTGACCGGGTATGGGTTGCCGCCGTCGAAGGAGTTCGGGTGGTATGGGGCCACTCCGGCGTGGTCGGCGCTCTGGTGGAAGCCGTCGCGGAGCATGTCATTGACCGCCGCGCGGGGCCGGTTGATCGGAATCTGCGCGAAGTTCGGGCCGCCCAGGCGGGTGATCTGGGTGTCCAGGTAGGAGAACAGCCGGGCCTGCAGCAGCGGGTCATTGGTGACCTCGATGCCGGGGACCAGGTGTCCCGGGTGGAAGGCCACCTGTTCGGTCTCCGCGAAGTAGTTCTGCGGGTTCTTGTTCAGGGTCATCTTGCCGAGCATCTGCACCTCGGCGAGCTCCTCGGGGATGAACTTGGTGGGGTCCAACAGGTCGATGCCTTCGAACATCTGATCCTCGGTGTCGGGGAAGACCTGCACGCCGAGCTCCCATTCCGGGAAGGCGCCGGCCTCGATGGCGTCGGCGAGGTCCCGGCGGTGGAAGTCCGGGTCCACACCGTTGGTCATCAGCGCTTCCTCCCAGGTGATGGAGTGCACGCCCAGCTTGGGCTTCCAGTGGAACTTCACCAGCGAAGATTCGCCCGCGGCGTTGATCAGCCGGAAGGTGTGGACGCCGAAGCCTTCCATCATGCGCAGCGAGCGCGGAATGCCGCGGTCGGACATGTTCCAGATGGTGTGGTGCTGCGCCTCGGTGTGCAGCGAGACGAAGTCCCAGAAGGTGTCGTGCGCGCTCTGCGCCTGTGGGATCTCCCGGTCCGGGTGGGGCTTGCCGGCGTGGATGATGTCCGGGAACTTGATCCCGTCCTGGATGAAGAACACCGGAATGTTGTTGCCCACGAGGTCATAGTTGCCCTCGTCGGTGTAGAACTTCGTGGAGAAGCCACGGGTGTCACGCACCGTGTCAGCGGAGCCTCGGCTGCCCAGCACGGTGGAGAAGCGGGTGAACACTTCGGTCGTGGCCTTCTCCGTCAGAAACTTCGCTGAGGTCAGGTGACCGGCGGTGCCGTAGGACTCGAAGACGCCGTGCGCGGCGGCGCCGCGGGCGTGGACCACGCGCTCCGGGATCCGCTCGTGATCGAAGTGCATGATCTTCTCGCGCAGGTGGTGGTCCTGCAACAGAGTCGGTCCCCGGCTGCCGGCCTTCAATGAGTGGTCGGTGTCGCGGACGCGGGCTCCCTGCGCGGTGGTCAGGTACCTGCCCTGCTGCACGCGTCCCGTGTCACTGCCCGGCACTTCGGCGCCCGTGGGGCTGACCGGTGCTGCCGCGCGCTGGTCCTGCTTGGGCGGAAGCGGCTCGCGCGGCTCGACCGGCTGGCCCTCCGTGGGAGGTTCGGCCTGTGGCGCGCCTGGAATATGGATGTCATTCATCGCAACTCTTCTCTGTGGTTTTCGACCAGAGCTGGTCTCACAGAAGAACCGGTTGGCCCTCTCCCCCTGGGATGAGACCTCGCGTGGTCAGGCTAGACCCGCTGGCTGGTGGTCGGCACGACGCGTGAGGCGCGGTGCCGACCGTCGGCGCTTCAACGGGTGGTATCGATGAGGATCTTGCCGTTGGATCCCGACTGGTTGGCCTCCATGGCCGCGGCGGATTCTGCCAGCGGGAAGACGCGATCCACGGCCACGCGCAGGTTGTCTGCGGCGACCTTCTCCAGCAGCGAGCGCAGCCGGTCTCCATCAGGGCGGACCCAGATCCAGTGGCCGCCGTGCTCCTCGACGGAGGGGTCGGCCACGGAGATGTGCCGGCCACCGTCGGCCAGCACTGCCAGCGTGTCGTCAAGGACCTCCCCGACGAAGTCGGCCACAGCGGTGACGCCCTGGGGCGCGGCTTCGCGGACCCGGTCGGCCAGGCCTTCGCCATAGGTCAGCGGTGTCACGCCGAGTTCGCGCAGCTTCGCGTGGTTGTGCTCCGACGCGGTGCCCAGCACGGTGGCCCCGCGCTCGACTGCAAGCTGAGCGGCCAGGTGGCCCACCCCGCCGGAGGCGGCATGGATCAGCAGCGTGTCCTCGGCGGTGATCTCGAGGGTCTCCAGCGAGCGCAGCGCGGTGAGGCCGGCGAGCGGCAGTCCGGCGGCGGAGTCGAAGTCCACCCCGTCGGGGACCCGTGCCACGGAGGCGGCAGGCACCGAGACGTACTCGGCGTAGGTCCCCCCGTGGGTGAAGTCCTTGCGGGCGTAGGCGGCGACGCGGTCACCGGCGGTGAACTCCGGCACGTCGGGGCCGGTGGTCTCGATGACCCCGGAGACGTCCCAGCCGGGGATCACCGGGAAGACGACGTCGATGAGCTGATCCAGCCCGCCGGACATGAGCTTCCAGTCCACCGGGTTCACCGAGGCGCGTTCGATCTTGATCAGGACGGCTCCGGGCGCCACCTTGGGCAGCGGGAGTTCGGTCAGTTCGAGGGTCTGGGGGTCGCCGTATTTGGAATAGCTCATTGCACGCATGGTCATGGCAACCCCCCGGTGAGCGGTTTCTATTCCGCGCCGCTGCAGATCCCTGCCGGTCACGCTCAGCTCCAGTTCGAGGGCGCGGGCGAGGCCACGACCGACCTCAGCGATGCCACCAGCCGCTCCGGGACGGCCTCGGCTGAGCGGGGCACCGTGAACTCTCCAGGAGAAGTCGTTCACGCACTGCGCCGGGTGTCCCAGAGTCGGAATCCGACCCCGGGCAGCTGGCAGTGCTCACCGGCTTCGCCGCGGTTCTGGGCTTCATCTCACCCGGCTCGGTGCAGGCCAGCGCCACCTCCGCAGCGTGCTGAGAGCGTAGGATCGCCGCATGATCGAGCTCAACTCAGGAACTCAGATGCCAGAGATCGGCTTCGGCACCGGCAAGGCCACCACCGAAGCGATGATGTCCGCCCTGCATGCCGGCTACCGGCTGTTGGACACGGCGCAGATGTATGGCAATGAGGCGGAGGTCGGCGAGGCGGTCAGGCGCTCCGGGGTCGACCGAGCCGCGGTCTTTCTCACCACGAAGCTGAACAACGGGAATCACGCGCCCACCGCCGTCCGGGAGACGTTCACGGAGTCGCTGGTGACGCTGGGCTTCGACTATGTGGACCTGTTCCTCATGCACTGGCCGATGCCGATGCTGGACATCGACTATGTGGACACATGGAAGGCCATGTTAGAGCTCGCCGAGGACGGCCGAGCCCGCGCCGTCGGCGTCTCGAACTTCCAGCCCGCCCAGCTGGAGCGCCTCATCGAAGCCTCCGGTGTGGCCCCGGCGGTGAACCAGATCGAGATGCACCCCTACTTCCCCAACGACGACGCCCGCCGCTTCTGCCAGGAGCGCGGAATCGTGGTGCAGGCCTGGAGCCCGTTGGCCCGCACGGATCAGTTCGGTGATCCGGTGCTCACCCAGATCGCGCAGCGGCTCGGGGTGACTGCGGCCCAGGTGATGCTGCGCTGGCACCTGCAGCGCGGCGTCGTCGCGATCCCGAAGAGCAATTCCGCAGAGCGGATCGCGACGAACATGGACATCCACAGCTTTGAGCTCAGCGATCAGGACATGACCGCCATCGCAACGCTGGACAAGGGCGAGGACGGCCGCCGCGGCGGTCACCCGGATACCTTCACCGGATGATCCTCGCCCCTTCTGGCGGGCATGCTGCAAGGTGCGCACGCCGAGACTGACGCATGAAAAGTGGCAGGTTTCTGCCGCTGAATGGGTCTGACCTGCGCCTTAGCGAGGACCACCTTCCCATAGTACTTTCGACTCTTCTGCGAGTTGAGGTTCGCAGGTACGCTCGCCTCATCAGCGGGGGCGAAGACCGGCGCGGTCAGCACGGGGGTGTGACTGTCCGCCGGTCTCGTCGCCGTACCCGAATGACTCTCGAGGGTGAGGGACCTGTCCGTGCGAACCTTTGGCGTTGAAGAAGAGCTGCTGCTGGTGGACGACTCTGAGCTGGAGCTGCTGCCGCTGGGGTGGCAGGTCGCGGAGCGGCACGGCGTCCGGACCGAGACCGGGCATGAACTGGCCTCAGAGCTGCAGCAGGAACAGCTTGAGGTGGTCCACCCGCCGCAGACCACGTTGAGTCAACAGCTGGCGACGATCCGCTCGGGCCGCGCCTGGGCGGACTCCTGTGCCGCCGACGTCGGAGGCCGTGTGGTGGCCCTGGCCACCGCTCCCGGGGCAGTGACTCCACACCTGGTCCCGCACCAGAGGTTTCAGCAGATGGCTGGATGGGCGGGCATCACGGCACTGCAGCAACTGACCGGTGGGATGCACGTCCATGTGCAGGTGCACTCCCGGGCGGAGGCTGTGGCGGTGCTGGACCGGATCCGGGTCTGGCTGCCCACGCTGCTTGCGCTCAGCAGCAACTCCCCTTTCTGGGACGACAGCGACACCGCATTCCATAGCTACCGCTATCAGACCTGGGGCCGCTGGCCGAACACCGGGCCACCCGATCTCTTCGAGTCCATCGACGCCTACGACCGGCAGCGCGAATCCCTGCTGCGCTCCCGGGTGCCGCTGGATGACGGCATGATCTATTTCGACGCCCGAATCTGCGAACGTCATTCCACGGTGGAGGTGCGGGTCCCCGATGTCTGCCTGTTCGCCAGCCACGCCGCCGTGATCGCCACCCTGACTCGCGCCCTGGTGGAGACTGCTGCGCGAGATTGGCGCGCCGGTGTTCCCCCGCTGCCGGTGGATACCGCAGTGCTGCGGGCGTGGACCTGGCGGGCCAGTCGCTGCGGAATCGAGTCTCTGCTGGTGGATCCCTTCACCGCGATGCCAGCTCCGGCCGGGGAAGTGGTGACCCACCTGCTCGACACCGTCGCACCGGTGCTCTCGGAGTACGGAGAGGACCGCCAGGTGGATGCGCTGATCAGCGAGATTCTGCGCAACGGGACCGGTGCGTACCACCAGAGGGAGGCCTTCCGTCACGCCGGTGACCCCCGCGACGTGATCGCCGCCGCGCTGCACGCCACCCACAATGTCAGCCATCCGGGCGCCGTCAGTGAGGGACCCTTCGACCAGGGTGCGTCCGATCCGGGAGCTCTGAATCGGGATGCGTCGGCTCGAGAGTCAGCGAATCTGGCCTTGCTGAATCGGGAGTCGGTGAACGCCGGGGAGGACTGGCTGTAGCCCACCCGCACCGCTCAGATCAGGGCGGCGGTGCGGTCCCGGATGTACTCCCAGTCCACGGTGCCCGGGCAGGCGGTGGGGACCACAGACTCGTGCGGGACGATGGCGGTGCGCGGATTCAGGTTGAACTGCCGGCACAGCGTCACACAGCGTTGGATCGACATGTTCAGCGTCTGCGTGGTGGGCGCGCGCTCGGGGTCCGCGGAGTGCTCGATCCCGATGCTGCGCTGATTGAAGGCCCAGTTCCCGGAGTGCCAGGCGGTGTTGTGCACGCTGACGTACTGGTGGATGCGCCCCTCGCCGATCCCGTAGTGCGCACTGACCTGGGAGTTGGGGTTCAGGAAGGTGGCGTCACAGGCAGCCAGGTTTCCCACGATGTAGTGGATGACGATGCGGTCCACGGCGGTCCCGCCCCGACCCACGGTGGAGTTCGGGGAGGTCTTCCAGATCACGTTCTGTTTCACGGGTCAGTTCTCCATATCGTGTGAGACGGCGGTGAGCGTGTCCGCGTCCTGCGCGGAGAGCTCGAGCTGCGCTCCGGCGAGCAGGGCCGGAAGCTGTTCGGTGGTGCGGGCGCTGGCGGAGAACCATTCGCCGAGGATCGTCACAGACTCGCCGCTGCTTTCCCCGACCCAGGCCCAGCAGCGGTCCGCGGTGTCAGTGCTTCCCAGAGCGCTCCTGGAGCCGACCTGCGGGGAGGCGATCAGAATCCCCTCCCCAGCGGGCAGCCGAGGTTGTTCGAAGGGTTCTGCCGCTTCCGCGTGCGGTCATAGTCGGTGGGCTGGCGCCGCATGCGCGGGCGCGGCCGAGTGCGGAACCGTCCCGGAGCCGCCGAGGCGGGCAGTGCCGAGGCGACCGTGACTCCGGCGGCGGTGGCCCCAGCGGCGGCGGCTGTTATCAAAGTGCGACGGGAAAGATGCATTCTCGCAACCTACCGGGCGCTCAGGGGGTCCACAAAGTGAACCTTCCAGGGCGTGTTCAGGGGTGCAGCACCGATTCGCTTCACAGCAGCAGGTTCACGGGGCCCAATGACACCAGCACCAGCACGATGCTGAGGATCTGCATGATCAGCAGCACCGCGCCCGACCCGAGCAGCCCCAGCTGAGCGCCTCTGATTCGACCATCGGGCCAGCCTATAGACTCCGCGCATGGCAGCTGCGCCCGATCCCGCAGCGTCCGGAGTCCGCAGATCAACAGCAACGTGGAGGGTGAACCGTATGGCCGCATCACCAGTGAGCCAGAGCGCCATCACGGCCAGCCTGTTCTATGCGATCGGGGTGGGGCGCATTCCGAGCAGCCAGTCCCCCGCACTCGCCGATGATCTGCGTGACACCGTCACTCGCATGTTGCAGGACCAGGGTGCGGGGGACAGCGTCAATGAGGTGCTCGACGCCGTGCGGGCAGGTCGCGACGCAGTGGCCGGCGACCCGTCGCTGAGCCTTTCGGCGAAGAAGTACGAGGAGCTGCGCAGTCATCTCCTCGCCGCCCAGTCGGCAGCGCCGAACAGGGGCCGGAACGTCTGGCCCATCGGCGCGAGCACGATCCTCAAGCGTGCCGATGGGTCCTGGAGCGCGGCGCTGAAAAATGTCGGGCTGGCCCCTTCGAGCCGAGCGCGGCCCTCCGGTTTCGGCACGGCCCGGTTCACTCCAGCTCAGTTCGGCGCGGCGCTGCGGGACTTCACCGGCCAAGGAGCCAGGGAGGGTTTCACCACCAGCTATCAGAGCTACGTGGACTGGCGGAAGGCCCAGCAGCAGCGTGGGCGCACCGATCTTCCCTCTGGCCCGAGCATCCGCAACACCTACGGCAGCTGGAGTGCAGCCCTGAAGCGTGAAGGGACGCAGCGCGGCGGGGCCGCTCCAGACGGCAGCTGAATCGGCATCACCCTGGCTGTTGGAGCAGCCTGCTGGGCTGCCCGGGTTCCAGCAGGTGCTGAGCACGCTCGTGATGGGCGCGTCGCTTCTCCTGGTCCATCTTGTCCAGCAGCGAGACCACCATGCGGGCGCGCGGGTTAGCTTCGAAGATCTCGCGATGGTCCCTGATGAACGTCCAGTAGAGCCCGTCCCACTCCTGTGCCCAGTCCCCCTTGGGCAGGTCCGACATCTTGCGCAGGTAGTTGCTGCCAGAGACATAGGGCTTGGTGGTGATCGCCTCTCCCGCCGCGAACTGGCTCATGGCATAGACGTTGGGCACCATCACCCAGTCGTAGGCGTCGATGAAGAGCTCCATGAACCACTCGTAGACCGCGTCCGGGTGGATCCGCAGCAGCGACATGGCATTGCCCAGCACCATCAGGCGTTCGATGTGGTGGGCATACCCGGTCGCCAGGACGCGGGAGATCACCAGGTCCACCGGGGCCAGGCCGGTGCTGGCATCCCACCAGCCCGTTCCCAATGTGTTGTGGTGCTCCAGCCGATTGGCGCTGCGCAGCTGACGCCCCCGGGTGCGATAGGTGGCGCGCATGTACTCCCGCCAGCCGATGACCTGACGGATGAATCCCTCCACGGAGGCCAGCGGGGTGGACTCGTCGGCAGCCTCGAGAACCGTCTGCACCACCTCACGGGGATCCAACAGTCCGATGTTCAGCGCCGGGGTCAGCAGCCCATGAGCGATGAATGGGTGCTCCGCTGAGATCGCATCCTCATAGGGGCCGAAGTCGTTCAGACGCTCCCGGACGAACTCGCGGAGATGCTCGCGCGCCTCCTCCGCGCTGACGGGCCAGGCGAACAGCGCGGGATCCCCCGGGGCGTCGGGGAACTCGTCGCGCACCCAGGCGATGGCCCGCTGGACGTCGTCGGCCGCGCCGTCGTCATCGGCTGAAGTGCCAGACCCTTGGACTGTTTCGGCACTGACTGTACGTTCAGTACTTTCAGAACTTTTGCCGCTGTCATCATCGCGCCTCAGCGCGTCGAGATCGAACATTCCGTCCCGCTGCAGGATCGGATGACTCGCGAAGCGCCCCACCGTGGGCGGCGTGTACCCGCGCGGCAGCTTCTTGCGGTTCTCCGCATCGAAGGACCATTTCCCACCGACAGGTTCCCCGTCGGCGTCGAGCAGGAGCTTGAACCGGCGGCGCTGCCAGACGTAGAACTCGTGCATCCGGGCACCGTGGGACCCGAACCAGTCATCGACCTGCGCGCGGCTGGTCAGGAAGTTCGGCGTCTCCAGCACATCCTGCTCACGCAGCCAGCATCCGCCCTCATCGAGCGCGGCGCGCAGATCCTGCTCCAGCCAGTCATCGACCACGTCGTAGACGGTCACCCGTGCCGGGGCCAGTTTCTGGATCAGCTCCACCAGCTGTGCGTGGGAGCTGCGGTCGGCCTGGCTGCGCAGCACCGACACCTGGTGACCGCGGGCCCGCAGGCGCCGCGCGAACTGGTCCATCGAGGCGCGGTGCAGGACCAGCTTCTGAGCGTGGAAGGAGTACTGCCGGAACAGCAGGTCATGTTCGATCAGCACGAACACCGTGTCAGGGTCGACGTCGAGGTGCTCCTTGAAGAGCTGGTGGGGCAGCACCAGACGAAGCACGGGAGGACTCGTCATGGGCTCAGCCGGCGAGCAGTCTGGTCAGCGACTGCGCGGCCTGGTCGCCGGAGACCAGCGCCCCCTGGATCGAGCCATGGTCGCGGTGATCACCGGCGATGAGCACGCGATCCCCCAGCTGCTGGGGACGGGCCTGAAGCAGGGGCGGGTGTTGGACCGGGAGCGTGTGCTCCACGAGGTGATGGGTGAGCAGCTCCCAGTCTGCGGTGGATCCCTGGTATAGCCGCTCCAGATCCCGGCGCACGGCGGCCTCCTCGGCGAGGCCGTCGGGACGGTCCAGCAGCGTGGTCGCCTGGATCAGGTGCTGACCCTCCGGGGCGTAGGAAGGAGCGGCCTGCGAGACCACAGCGGTGTTCCAGATCGGACCGGCGGGGCCTCCGCCGCGCCGGCTGGCGTCGAGCATCAGGAAGGGTCCGGGCTGGGGCAGCTCCGGGGCGCGGAACCACCAGGTGGTCAGACCATGGGTGGGCAGCGCCGGCTGGCCGGTGAGCTCGTGGATGTCCTGCGGTCCGACGGCGACGACGGCGGCCCGGGCGCGCAGCGGCCCGGCGTCGGTGCTGACCTGGACGCCGTCGCCGCTGTGCCGCAGGTCCCGGGCGGACGTGTTCAGCCGCACCGGTTCGTGAAGCCAGGTCTCCATCTGTTCGGGGAGCGCCTGCATCCCTCCGCGGGGCAGCCCGGGGGCGCCGAGGGCGAAGTAGCGGACCAGCAGGCGAACATAGTTCGCCGAGCTCTCCCCGGTGCTGTCGGCGAGGACGCCGGCCAGGAAGGTGTCGAGCACGTCCCGTCGCAGCCGTCCGGTGAGGCCGGCCTCCTCGAAGGAGTCGTGCAGCGTCTGATCCTGCGCGGGACGTGGCCCGGTGGCGGACTGTCGCAGGGTCGGGGCGATCCAGCGGGCGAAGGCGAGCAGGTCTGAGGGCGGGGTGTGCTTGCTCCGCAGCGTGGACAGGGCATGCTGCGGGTGCCGCAGCGGATGGGCCAGCGTGGTGGTGGTCGTGGAGGTGCGGATCACGGCGCCGACCCCGAATGCTTGAAGGCCGAGCGAACCGATGTCGATCCAATCCTGCACGGCAGGGTAGGCCGGGTTCAGCACCTGGAACCCGCGGTCGCAGCGAAAGCCCTCGATCAGGTCGGTGCGCACCCGTCCTCCGACGGCGTCCCCGGCTTCGAGCACTGTGACCCGGTGTCCGTTGCGCTGCAGGCGGCGGGCGCACTGCAGCCCGGCGAGTCCTGCGCCGATGACTATGACGTCGGTGTCCATGAGTCCCCATCCCGTCGCGTGGTGGTCAGTCTAGGCCGAACGTCTGACACGCGTCGGTTCGACAGGAGGAACGGCCAGGACACGTGTGCAGAGGAAGTGCACCAGCAGATCCCAGTTCGGGATGCGCGTGTAGAGGTCAATGACGTTGCTCCAGGCCGCGATCAGCAGAATCACCGTGATGGTGATGTCTGCCGGGGCGGGGAAGGTGCAGCACCGCCTGGACCGGCAGGTGATCCGAGGCCCACCCGCTGCGATGGCGCACCGGATTGATCGCCGCGCGGGCCACGCCCAACTCCGGTGAGGCCATGATCCAGTCGATCCTGCGGCGGTCGAGGCGCGGTTCACGATAGTTGGCGAAGGTCCCCCATTCCTCGCTGTCGCGTTGCGCAGCCGCGGCCCAGGTGTCGGCGAGCGCCTCGCCGCGGAGAAGCTCCGCAATCGGTGCGCTGCTGGGCTGAGCGTTCATATCCGCCGTGAGCACCACCGGCAGCGTACTGGTGGTCACCCGGTGCCGGATGCTCTGCGCGGCACGAAGCCGGGAGCGGTGGGAGAGGTGGTCGAGGTGGGTGTTCATCGCGAGGAAGGCCGTGGATGTGGCACGGTCCCGGAATCTCGCCGAGACCAGGCTGCGCGGGATGAGATTTCCCCAGGTTCGGGAACCCGGGTGGTGCGGGGTGTCCGAGAGGGCGCTCTGCTCCCAGTCCAGGAGTTCGAGGCGGTCTGTGTCGTAGTAGAGCGGCGAGGCCTCCCCTCCCCCTTGAGGCCCCCGCCCGTGCCCGACGGATCGGTAGGAGCCGCCCAGCGCGTCGGCGACGAACCTCACCTGATCGGCGAGGGCTTCCTGGACGCCGAGCAGAGTCGGACGTTCGGTCTGCAGCAGGCTGCGCAGTCCGGGGGCCCGGCGCTCCCATCGATCGGCTCGGCGCGGATGGAAGGCGAAGGTGCGCCGCCGGATGTTCCAGCTCATGACGTGGAGCCTTGGGGCCGGCATGGGCCCGATCAGGGCAGCGTCAGGGGCGACGGCTGGATGGACGGCCGTCGGGCGGGGATCCGCGTGCGCGTCAGGCGCACTCATGTGCGTGCGCGTCCCGATTCCGAAGCATGACCGCGTCTGCGCAGAGACGCCCGGCGCCATCGGAAGGGCGGGAAGTCGTGTGGCCAATGCACCGTCACGGACCGGAATCCGCGCTTGATCCGGCGCTGGAAGGCTCTGGCGTCCCTGAAGGGGCGCATCGAGATGCCCATCGGCTCTCCGCCCATCGCGCCGAGACGATGACGCTCTCCGAGGTGGAAGGCCAGGTCCAGATCGTCGTGGATCTCGGGGTCGTCGCGGTGCACGGAGAGCCGTACCTGCTCCCACGCTTCGCGCCGCATGGCCATGTTGGAGCCGAACAGCGGCCGATGCCCCAGCGCGGGCCGGGAGAAGTTTCTGTAGGCGAAGAGATAGGCATGCACCAGTGGACGCCGCAGCAGCACCGGTCCGTCGATGAACTTGGCAGGACCGGTCAAGGCGGCGACGTGGGGCTGCTGCTCGAAGGCGGAGACCACATCCTGGATCCATCGCGGTTCCGGCACACAGTCAGCATCGAGCCGGAGGATCAGGTCAGAAGTGGCGGCGTCGTAGCCGGTGGCGCTCGCGGCGGGGATCCCCGGCTGCAGGCAGCTCAGCACCGTCGCGCCGGCAGCGCGGGCGGCCGCGGCGGAGTCATCGACAGAGGCGTTGTCGACCACGATGATCTCGTCCGCGGTCCGGGTCTGTGCCGCCAGCGCCGCGAGGCAGACGGTCAGTTCTGCGCTGTCGTCCTTGACCGGGATGACCACCGACACGGTGACCGGCGCGGTGTTCGGCGCTGCGCGCTCGTCGAGATTCTCGTCGTTGATGCTCATATCGGCCCCGGCCCTTACTTGATCGCAGCCCTCGCCGCCCGTCTTGAGAAGTCAGCACATTTCACTCCTGCACTACTGGACAAATCTACGCCGTATGAGTCCCGGACGCGCGGCACCGTGCCCTGAGCAGATCCACGCTGGATAAGATGCTGATGAACTGCCGCTGCTCTTTCGAGCATCGACCTCCCTGCGCCGATGATGAGGTTTCATGATGGCTTTCAACGCACTCTCTCGAGAGGCTCCACCGCTGGGCGGCCCCGCCGTGCTGAGGCAGCGGTGGAGCGAGGTGTCCTTCGTGCATTGGCGGGTCGACCCCGGCGCCGTCGCGCCGTATATGCCTGAAGGCTGTTCCCCGGACGTGCTGGACGGCAGCTCCTGGGTGGGGCTCATCGGGTTCCAGATGTCGAAGAGCTCCTTCTTCGGCGGGCCGAGCATTCCGTGGCTCGGTGACTTTCCGGAGGTCAATGTGCGGCTCTACTCCATCGACGAGCACGGCCGCCGCGGAGTGGTCTTCCGCAGCCTGGAAGCCTCCCACCTGATCCCGGTGCTGGTCGCGCGGGCGGCGTTCGGGCTGCGGTATCAGTGGGCGTCGATGAAGATCCAGGCCTCCGACGGCGAGGTCGAGTACACGACGCGCCGGCATGGCCAGCGCGACGCCGCCTCCACGCTGCGGGTTCGTCCGATTCCTGACCCCGCGGCCGACGCTGAGCTGGCTCAGGACCCGGTGGCGGAATTTCTGACCGCCCGCTGGGGCTTCCATGAGCGGCATCTGGGGCGCACCATCTATTGCAGGAACAGCCATGAGCCGTGGCCGTTGCAGCACGCGGAGCTGGTCCACCTCGAGGACGGGCTGCTGGCCGCGGCGGGCTTCCCCGGGCTCAGCACGCGGGCACCCGATTCGGTGCTCTACGCCCCGGCGGTGACCACGGTCTTTGCTCCGCCGCAGCGGGGTCAGCGGCTGGGCTAGATCGGCCAGACCAGAGGGTGGGTGGATGCGATGCGACTGCTTCTGGCTGCCGCTGGCTCGCGCGGCGACGTTGAACCGTTCGCGGCGCTGACCAGGCGCGCCGTGAGCGCGGGCCATGAGGTGCGTTTGGTGGTTCCCGATAACTCAGGAGTCGACCTCAATGGGCTCGATGTCGTGAGCATGAGCGTGGACTACACGGCCATGATCACCCAGCAGGGGGTCTCAGCGGCCGCCGCGCTTCGCTCCTATCGTTCGATCATCCAACCGCTCATGCGGGCGGTGATCATCGAGTCCGCCAGGGCCGCCTTGGACTTCGAGCCCGATGTCCTCGTGGCGCACCCGAAGATCCTCTCTGCCGGGCTGGTCGCGGACGCACTCTCGATCCCCCACATTCGAGTCGAGATAGTGCCCGCGTTGACACCCACCAGCGCGTTCCCCGCCGCTGGAACCATCACTCGAGATCTCGGCCGGTTCAACCGCTCCACCTACCGTCTCGCCAGCGCAGGCGAGGCGATGTTCCGCAGGGATCTGAAGGACGTGTCGCGCATGGTCGGCAGCTTCACCAGGAGCCCCACACCGCCCGCCTCCACGCTGATGCCGATCAGTCCCGCGCTGCTCCACCGTCCCGCCAACTGGGACGACACGGTGCACATGACCGGGCCGTGGAAGCTGGATGGTCCGGAGATCGTGTCTCCGGAGGTGGCCGAGTTCATGGCCGAGGGCAACTTCGTCTACGCCGGATTCGGCTCGATGGCGGCCGGGAACCCACATGCTCGGGCACGGGAGGTCATCGGCGGGATCCGCGCCGCGGGTTTCCGTGGGCTGTTGGCGACCGGGCTCGGCGGCCTCGAGGTACCTTCTGAGCTGCGCGACGACGACATCCTGGTCACCGATGCCGTGGCCCACGCCGCAGTGCTGCCGGAAGCCACGGCCGCGGTGCATCACGGCGGCATCGGCACCGTCCATGCGGCGACGGCGGCCGGGGCTGTGTCGGTGCTGGTTCCGTTCATCGCCGATCAGCCGTTCTGGGCCGCGCGGCTGCGGGAGAAGGGTCTCGCAGCCGATCCGATCCCGCAGCGCAAGCTCACCGCAGATCGACTGAGCGCGGCACTGGGTGCCGCTGAAGACTTCCGCCCTAGGGTCCGCGCGGCCGCAGACACGATGGCGCACGAGGACGGCACCGGCAGCGCGCTGCGGATCATCGAAGGACTGGCGTGAGCCGACCTGCGCGTGAGCCCTCGGCCGCGGTGCGGCAGACTGGAAGGCGTGGAGAATCTGCGCGTACCCCCGGGGCCCGGGGCACCCCATGGCCTGCTCATCCCGGCAGGTGAGCTGCACGAGCAGTTCTCCCACGCCTCCGGGCCCGGCGGTCAGGGCGTCAACACCACCGACTCCCGCGTCCAGCTCAGCCTCGACCTGGCAACGACGACGTCGCTCACCGAGGTCCAGCGCAGACTTGCCCTGGATCGGCTGGCTGCCCGGCTGGCCGGCACGGTGCTCACCATCAGCGCCGCCGAGCACCGCTCCCAGCGGCGCAATCGGACCGCGGCACGTGAACGCCTCTCCGAGCTGCTCCGTGAGGCCATCGCTCCCCCGATCATCCGACGTCCCACGCGGCGCACGCGGGGGTCGCACCGGCGTCGGCTCGCAGGCAAGCGTGAACGCTCAGAGATCAAGGCGAACCGGCGCCGACCTGGTCGCGACTGAGGTCAGCAACTCGTGATCCGCTGTGGGAGATCGGCGTACAGTCGGGGAAGGAGCCGACCAGGGCTCCCTCAAGACGGGAATATCGATGTCAAGCACCACTTCCTCTTCCACCGCTGCCTCCGCCGAGACCTCGGAGGCGTCCTCCCCGAGCCGCGAATTGCTGAGTCTCGGGGTGCTCGCGAACTCTTCGATGGAGAACGAACGGCGCCTGCCGATTCACCCCCACCACCTGGACCAGATCGACCCGGACCTGCGCGCCCGGATGATCGTCGAGCGGGGCTACGGGTCTGACTTCCAGTTGGCACCCGATTACGTGGAGTCCCGCGTGGGCAGGGTCGCTGAACGTGCCGAGGTCATTGCATCTGCTGATGTCCTGCTCCTGCCCAAGCCGCAGGCGGCAGACGTGGCGGCGGTTCCCGAAGGCGGCATCCTGTGGGGCTGGCCGCACTGCGTCCAGGATGCCGGATTGACGCAGACTGCGATCGACAACCGGCTCACGCTGATCGCCTTCGAGGCGATGAACCATTGGACCCCTCGGGGTGATTTCAATCTTCACGTGTTCCACAAGAACAACGAGCTTGCCGGCTACTGCTCCGTGCTGCACGCACTGAGCCTGACCGGCTCGACCGGGGACTACGGTCCCCGGCTCAGCGCGGTGGTGATCGGCTTCGGAGCCACGGCCCGAGGTGCGGTGACGGCGCTCAAGGCGCAGGGAATCCATGACATCCAAGTCCTGACCCAGCGCGGTGCGACGGCGGTCGGCTCGCCGATCCACACCGCCCAGATCACCCAGCTCAAGACAGCGTCGGGCACGTCACCTCTGAGCGAGGTCCTCACCTCAGCCGGGGATGTCCCGCTGCCCGAGTTCCTGGCATCGCATGACATCGTCGTCAACTGCACGCTCCAAGACGTCACCGCGCCGCTGACGTATCTGCGGACCCAGGACCTGGAGCTCTTCTCTGGAGGCAGCCTGATCATCGACGTGTCGTGTGACCCGGGGATGGGCTTCGAGTGGGCGCAGACCACGACGTTCGACGATCCGATGTTCACCGTTGGACGAGGGGTCAACTACTACGCCGTCGACCACAGCCCGTCATACCTGTGGAACTCAGCCACCTGGGAGGTCAGCGCGGCGATCCTGCCGTTCCTGCGCACCGTGATGGAAGGCCAGGCCACCTGGGCGACGAGTCCGATCATCTCCCGCGCGATCGAGATCAACGAGGGCGTGATCCAGAACCCGAACATCCTGAGCTTCCAGCATCGTGAGCCGGCATATCCGCACACGCGGACTGCATAGGGCCGGACCGCCTAGAGAAGGTGACCCTCAGATGACCACAGGACCAGCAGCGACGGGGACCCTCGGCATCGGGCCTCACGGCAGGGAGCTCCAGCTTCAGCGCCGTTTCGCGGAGCCGCTCGAGACCATCTGGGCGGCGATGACGGACTCCGCGCAGCTCGGGAAGTGGATCGGGCGCTGGGAGGGAGATCCCGCCAGCGGGAAGGTCACTTTCTTGATGACCGCAGAGGGCGAGGACGCTCCGCCGGAGGAGTGCGAAATCCTGGAATGCAGCCCACCGCGCAGCCTTACCGTGCAGACCAGCGTCGGACCGGCTGTCTGGCACCTGCGCTTCGAGCTGAGCCACCAGGACGGCATCACCACCCTGCTCTTCGCCCAGCGGATCGGCGATGACCCGCTGGGCAGCATCGGCCCCGGGTGGGAGTACTACCTCGACCGACTCTCGGCGGTCCTGGGTGGAGCGGATCCCGCGGGTGTGGAGTGGAATGACTACTACCCCAGGCTTTCGGCGCCTTACGAGGCACTGGAGAGCTGAGCCTTGACAGCGGATTCCCATCAATGGCCGCTGGAGCACGGGCCACAGGATGGCGAGACCATCATCTTCCTCCCCGGAAACAGCACCGGGAGCTGGATGTGGGCACCCCAGGTGGAGCGTCTCCCCGACCGCCACCTCCTCACCCCGGACCTGCCAGGCCTCGGCGAGCGCTATCGGGAGCCGTGGCCAGGGCTGGCCGGAGCCGCCGACGACGTCGCCGGGGTCATCCGCGCGCACGCACTTGATGGCCGCGCCCATGTGGTGGGACTGTCACTCGGCGGTCTCGTGGTCGTGCGCCTGCTGCATCGCCACCCGGAGCTTGTACGCAGCACCGTGGTCACCGGAGCTCCAGTCGCCGGACTGACCAGGATCGAACGCCTCCTGATCCCCCCGCAGATTCCGCTCCTGCGCAGACGCTGGTACTGGAACGCCCAGGCGATGGCCTTCGGGGTCCCGCCCGACAGCAGGGAGTTGTTCGTGGATTCCGCCGTGCGGGTCTCCGCGGAGACGAACCGGCTGACCTACCGGGAAGTCGCCGCAGGGTGCATGCCCGCAAGTCGGTTCCATTACTCAGGGCCAGTCCTGGCGATTGCCGGAGAGAAGGAACAGCGTTCGGTGCGCGATGGCTTCCCGGTTCTGCGTCAGTCGCTTCCACAGCTGCAGACGTGGATCGCTCCGAAGATGCACCATCCTTGGAACATCGAGGACCCGGATCTGTTCAGCAGGCTCATTCGCGAATTCGCCGATACGGGGACCTGGGAGCCTGCGGAACGGGTCTGACACAGGTTGAATCCCCCGCTCTGCGGCAGTCGGTCCACGGAGCCGGTTAGACGTAGGAGTCGAAGTGCTCGACGCCGAGGTCTTCGTCGGGCCAGAGGGAACCCGCGGCGTGTCCCAAGAACAGCTTCGGATAGTAGGTCCACGCGAACCACGGGGCGACCGCCGACCTTCGCAACGCGTGATCAAGAAGCAGACCACCCACTTTGAGGATCGCCCCGAGACTCCGTCGCCGAGACGGACAGCTGCGGGTGATCGCTGTGGCTAGCATCATGTAGCCGTAGTGAGCAGACGCCCAGCTCACACCGTTGCTCCGCTCCCCGATGCGCTGATCCACGGCGCCCACGATCAACGGGTGTACATGAAGGGCAGCGAACGCGCAGTGCTCGCGTGTCCCCTGCCCGGCGCGTTCATACCAGCGGACGCACGCCCGGGTGTTGTTGACGTAGGCGCCGCCGAACAGATCCAGAGCCAGGGCGCCCAATGCCGCCTGGGAGAACCGTCCCGCGCCAGCGCGCTTCGCTGACCGGTAGGAGTAGAAGAGGCCGATGATCCCGGAACTGACCGCTAGCGTGTTGTTTGCGCGGGTGGCCTCTGGCCCGACGAATTCTGCCCAGCTGCGCCTGAGGGACTCGACCCGAGCAGTCATCTGATACCCCCATCATCGGCCAGGCTCAGGGTGACAGCAGGAGGGTTGCGGCGGCGCGGCGTGCTCGCGGCGCGGCGCCACGACCAGCAAGTGGGCTCAGGCGGCGAGGGTGCCGGCGAAGATCTGCCACGCCAGCGCGGACTTGGCCGTGAGGCTGAGCGTGATGTAGAGCCGCTCCCCCAGCAGGTAGTCGCGGAACCGTCCGACCGGGCGGTACTGCAGCCACTGGACCACGGCGAACACGTTGAAGAACAGGAACAGCGAGACGATGATCGCATAGACGAATCCTGGCGGCTCGGCCCCGGTGGTGGAGCCAGGAGCCAGGGTGTAGATCACGATGCCGACCCAGGGCACGATCCCGGCGATGCACCCGAAGACGAACGGCAGCCATCCGCCGTCGCCGGGCTCGTGGTAGCGCTCCTGGAGCCAGCCGAAGAGGATCATCGAGGCGTTGACGCCGAACAGCGCCAGCAGCGCGACCACATCGAAGATGCCGACCAGCTGGGCGATGATCACGATCATCAGCGAGCTGGACAGTGAGTACTCCACCCAGCGGAAGTAGTTGTGCCCGTTCGCCAGCCCCGCGCGGTAGCGACCGAAGAACGGCGGCGAGGCCACGATGGCGTGGAACAGAGCGGACAGGAACAAGAACGCCGCAATCGCCAAGGGGATCGGCAGGTCCCACAGGGTGACCGCCTCACCTGGAGGGGTGCCGGGTGGACCGGCGGGGTAGCTGCCCGTGACCGGAAGGGTGAAGTCGGTGGCGAGCAGAACCACCGCCACGGCTTGGGCCGCGTGAACGACTGCGGCAATGATGTTGTACCTGCGCAGGCCGGTGTAGCGCCCTGCGTCGATCTCAGTCGTAGTCACGGCGCTCCGATCGTCGGCTCACTCTTCCTCCTAGAGTAGTCAGCGGCCAGGTTGGCCGTCCAGGGACTGGAAGGCAGCCCCGTCGGTCGCTGGAGACGCCGAGCCAGCGATCCTCACCGTCCAGCCCGGTCCCGCCTGCGGCGATCGCCGCTGATTCCCCCACCAGGAAGTCACACGATCAGACGTTGAAGCGGAACGATCACGCGGGGTTTCGGCTGTTGGTGGTCACCGTTGGCCGACACCGAGAAATGCGGTCCAACCTGCGGAAACGCATTTTCGGCGCCGTTGGGCGTCATCGGCGATCGTCGGTCTCGGCCGGACTTCTTGTGATTATCTGCGGACCGCCAGCCTCGCCGGCATCGAGCTCCACGACCTGGCCTGCACCCGCCAACACCGCCGGGAGACAGCCCGGAGAAGCGAGCTGCCCGGTCAAGTACGAAGAGCCTGGTTGACGGCGGTGAGCACCGCAGTGGCGCTGTGGGCGAGAGTGACGAAGCCGTGGATGCGGCCGCTGATCGTCACTACCGGTGCGAAACCCGTCGTAGCGCGAATGATGAGGCCGGCGAAGAGCAGGGTCCAGGTGATCGCTTCGGAAATGGCGACGACACGGGAGAGCTTCTTCGGTGTCATGAGTTCATGAGATCACCTCCACAGCGAGGCCTCGTGCAGCGAAGTGGGCGCGCAGAAGACGGTCGACGCGAGCGTGCAACTGGGCCCGGTCGGGCACGCGATGCTGCAGCACCGTGAGAAGGCCCGAGCCTTCGACGAGCGCCATGACGTCGCCGGCCAGCGTTCGGGCGGCGGCGGGGTTCTCGCCGGGCACGACCGACGCCAGAGATGCGGTGAGTTCGGCTTCGATGTGGTCGGCAGCGGCCTCTAGCGCAGGCTGCACGCGAGGCGCAACGGCGATGAGGAAGGCGTAGTACGAGAGTGGGGGTGCGAACTGCGCGATGCTCTCGATCGAGTCGACGTAATCGTCGACGAGCCGGTGAGTGAGGGCGACCGGGGTCGTGGGTCGAGGCTGTTGCGGGTCGGTGAGCGAGTCAGTGAAGAACCGTTCGATCACGGCCTCGAGCAGAGCCTCCTTGCTCTCGAAGTGGTGGTACAGGGCCCCCTTCGAGTAGGGCACCTCAGCGAGAATACGCGCCAGGCTCGCGCCGTCGTAGCCGTTCTCGAGAAACAACCGAAACGCTGCGTCGACGATACTCGCTCTGGCGTCTGACATCACGGCACCTCGTCGTTCTCCCCGTCGGGAGTGCCGGCCTGCGCCATGACGTGCACCTCGCACTGCGCAACGGGAACGACGCCGAGCAGGGTGAAGCCCCAGCGGGCATAGAGTTCGGCGTTGCCGGGGCTCTCAGTCTCGAGCCTGACCCCCCACGACCGGGAGTCTTGGCGCGCACGCTGCAGCGTGTGGTCGACCAGTAGTCGACCGACCCCGAGACCTCGAGCGGATTCGGTGACTCCCACGGCGACGAGCACGTGGTGGGGGTGAGGAGGCGCCAGCCTGCGCGAGGCGAGGTCGGCGTCGTTGAGGAGCGTCAAGGCCCCCGGCGCGAGGTGGCGGGCGAGCAGGAGAAAGCGTGCGCCCGAGATCATCCGTGCGCCCCTGGCCCGCAGTGTTCTCGCCAGGGTGCCGCTCTGCGGGTCGGCGATGAGGGCCGCGCCGATGATGGTGCCCGCGCGCTCGGCGAGAACGAGCTCGCCGCCGGCGTTCAGGGTACCGACGATGGAGGCGCGGAACACTGCCTCGCGAGCGGCCTGCGGGTGCTGCGTGGTGCTGGTCGCGGCGGCGATGAGGGGATCGTGCACGAAGGCCTGCGCCAACATGCGGGCCGCACCATCGCGATCCCGGCATTCAGCGGGGCGCAGCGTGACGTCTGCCAGGGTCACGGCCCCGTCGCCCCGCTGTGGTCGACGGCGAACGACAGCACGACCTTGATCGCGAACAGCGCCGTGATGAACAGCAGCACGGACGTCGTCTCGGCAACCAGGGCAGTCGCGCCGAGCACGATGACTATGCCCAACCCGGCCGCAGGTCGCTGCACGGGCGAGCCCTGCAGCAACACGACGGCGGTGCCTGCCGCGATCGTGAGTGCCCACCCGATGAGCGCAGGGAACAAGGGCAGCCCGAGAAGCAAGGCGACGATGGGCAGGTGTACATGCACCGCGATGAAGACCGCTCGGCGCTTGGCGCTCACCGCATAGTGGTCGTTCGTGCCTCGCGTGAAGTTGGCGACAACTCCTGCCGCGATGTCGGCGACGAGCAGCGCGGCCAGCACGGCTCGCCAGAGCTCGACGGTGAGCAAGGCCGGCAGCACGGCGAGCACGGCAATCGGCACGGCGAGCAGCACGAGCGTGATTGACGCGGCCGACTGGTGCGCGCCGAAGACATCGTGAAGCGAGGAGGGTATGCGGAGAGTACCCATGAGGCGACAGTACCGACTGGTCGGTATGGCGTCGAGAGTGCACATCTGATGGGCCGGATCGTGCGTGCGTGCCGGAGTGCGAGAGCGAGGGCTAGACGGAATGGAGTGCCCGCCCTGGTTTGGGTGATTGCAGGCCGGGGCCTCACTCACGCAATCTCGTGGTCCTGAAAGTCTGACTTGGCCCCACCGGCACTGGAACCTCCACCGCGTTGCGTCGCCCGGGTGGTTAGGCTGACTGGATGGCGACAGTGATTCTCGTGCGGCACGGCCGCTCCATAGCAAATGCCACTGGGCTGCTGGCCGGCAGGGCCGTCGGCGTCAGCCTGGACCAGTTCGGGCGCGACCAAGCGGCTCACACCGGAGACCGGCTCGCGGCCGTTCCTCTGGTCGCGGTGGTGTCGAGCCCCCTTGAGCGTTGTCAACAGACCGCCCAGCACATCCTCGATCGCCAGGCGGGCACGCCATACGCGCCGGTCGACCCCGATCTCACCGAATGCGATTACGGCCAGTGGCAGGGCCGCATGCTCACCGATCTCGCGACCGAGGATCTGTGGCCGCTGGTGCAGTCGCAGCCATCCGCCGTCGTCTTTCCCGACGGTGAATCGATGGCCGCGATGCAGGCTCGGTCGGTGGCAGCGATTCGCCGCCACGATGCAGCCCTCGAAGCCGAGCATGGACCCGAGGCCGTGTGGGCAGCGGTCAGCCACGGTGACATCATCAAGTCGATCCTCGCCGACGCGCTCGGCATGCACCTTGACCTGTTCCAGCGCATCAACGTGGGCCCCGCATCCGTGTCGATCGTGCGCTACGGCGCTGGCCGACCGAGCGTCCACGCGACCAACACCGACGCGGGTGATCTTTCGTGGCTGTCGAAGGGCATCCACTCTGGGGATGCGCCGGTGGGCGGCGGCGCAGGGCACAAGACGCCGTGAATCTAGAACGCCTAGAATACTGACATGCCTACACGTGTTCACGAGTTCGACTGGCCCGATCGGGCCGTCGTCGGCACCATCGGCCCTCCGGGGGCGCGCACGTTTTACCTGCAGGTGCGCTCAGGGAAGCAGCTGGTGAGCATCGCGCTCGAGAAGCAGCAGTCGGCTCTGCTCGCGGAGAAGATCGATGAGATCCTCGACCAGCTCATCACCGTCGAGGGCAACCGCTACAGCGTTCCCACGAGCACTCCCGTTGAACTTGTCGACAACGACCAGCTCGAGGCTGTTGAGGAGGATTTCCGCACCGGTGCCATGAGCCTGGGCTGGGACCCGACCACGGCCCAGATCGTGATCGAGGCCCACCCCATCACGGACGCCGATGTTGATGGATATGGTGATTCGCCTGACCAAGACGACGCTCAGGTGACCGAGATGCTGCTGGTGCGACTGCCGGTCGGCACCGCCCGTGCATTCGCAAAGCGCACCCTCGAGGTCGTGGGCGCCGGGCGCCCGGCGTGCCCGCTCTGTGGTTACCCCGTGGACGCCGAGGGACATACCTGCACCGTTGCCGAGGGCTGATGGCGGCGACGGACCTGGTGACTGCGGAGCTGACGCTCACCGGGCGCATCAGGACGGCTTCCAATGCGACGTTCCTGGGCAGCATCGGCGACGTGACCGTGGTCTATAAGCCGATAGCCGGCGAAAGCCCGCTGTGGGACTTTCCCGACGGAACCCTGGCGCACCGGGAGATCGCCGCCTACCTCGTCTCGCAGGCCCTCGGCTGGGGCGTGGTCCCGCACACCTGGCTGCGCGATGGTCCCTTGGGCGAAGGAATGGTACAGCTCTGGCAGGAGCAAGACCCCGATCACAGCGCCGTCGATCTGGTCGCGACGGACCACGTGCCGAAGGCGGGCTGGAAACACGTTCTCGAGGGGCGAGACGAAAACGGGCGGATGATCACGCTCATTCACGAAGACTCGCCAGCGCTGCGGCACATGGCCGTGTTCGACCTGGTCGTCAACAACGCCGACCGCAAAGGCGACCACATTCTTGCGATGACGGACGGCCACCGGCACGGCGTGGACCATGGGCTCACCTTCCACCGTGACCACAAGCTGCGCACGGTCCTCTGGGGATGGCTGGGAGACGCTCTGACCGCCGAGGAGCGCGAGGGCATCGATCGGGTCAGCGAAGGACTGCACGGTGACCTGGGCCGAAACCTGGCGGACCTGCTCAGTGCCGAAGAAGTCGCAGCGCTCGCTGCGCGCTGCTCCAGGTTGCGCCTGACGGGGCGGTTTCCGGCTCCCGCCGGTGAGATGTCGGCGGTTCCCTGGCCACTGTTCTGAGGAAGTCGCCCGGCCCTCAGCAATGAACCCACTTCGGAGTCCATCCGAATCTCTGGCGCTGTATTCGTAAGGCCAGGCTCGCACTCTCGAGTCGGGCCTTTCGCATACGAAGCTCAGTCTCATCATCTCGGCTGCGCCTAGAAGGCGGTGCTGGGCAGATCCTTCTCGCCATTGACGATCGCAGTGATGATCCGCGCTGCAACGAGGTCTGGATCCAGCGGCGCTCCGAATCGCGGCGCTGACCCGGCGATCGGGTGCTCGGACAGCGAGGTGCCGGTGTGGCCAGGGCGGGCATCCAGGAGTCGGATGCCCGCGCGACGATACTCGCGCGCCGCTGCGACGACGAAGGCCGCGAGCCCAGCTTTCGACGCCGAATATGCTGCCAGTCCTGCGACCGGTGTCTCAGCGACGACGCCGCTCAGTGTCACCACGAAGGGCTCCCGGCCGTCCTGTGCCGAGGCCGCGAGGTAGGACTGGCTCTGGGTGATGAGCTGGATCGCACCGGTCGTGTTCACAGCGAACAGCTCATCCACCGTGGCAGGTTCAATCTCCGAAGCGGCGCCGAAGGCGACGACCCCGGACGCAACCACCAGCCCGTCGAGGCGCCCGTGCTGTGCAATCGTGGCATCCAGCACCTCCCGAATCACCGAGAGTTCTCGCAGATCGTGCCCAGCAGACTTCGACGACCGGGAAACAATGGCGCCGTTGCTCTCCAGCCGATCGGCGATCCGCGAGCCGAGCCCGCCGGTGGCGCCGACTACCAGAACAACCGCACCCTGAAGATTCGTCATGGATAGACCCTAGATCACGTGCGGCAGGTAGCCCAGCCCTAGTCGGTTCGCTGGGGCCGTCTCGAAATTCATTGAGCTACACGTTAAACCTGAACTCCACCACGTCGCGTCACCGGGTAACCTCTGCGGTTGGAGGACTGGGCAGGGCACCACGCCTCGCGAACTAATGATGATCTGTGATCTGGTTCTGGGGTGACGGAGCGCTTCAGCGCTAGGAGAGGGATTCACTTTCCGGTGCCGGTGCCGGTCTGCTGTGGAAGACTGCCGGCATGGAGTCCCCAACGCGCGACCACGACCTCGTCCTCTTTGGTGCGACCGGCTTTGTCGGGGAACTGGTTGCTGGATACCTTGCGCACCACGCTCCACCGGACCTGCGAGTGGGACTCGCGGGGAGGTCGAGGGTAAAGCTCGAAGCCGTACGGTCCAGACTGCCTGTCGCCGCTCATGACTGGGCCATCATTGAGGCCGATACGGGGCGCCCTGACTCGCTCGCGGCCATGGCCACGGGCACCAGAGTTCTCTTCACCACGGTGGGTCCCTACGCGAAATATGGACTGTCGGTTGTCAAGGCGTGTGCCCGCGCCGGCACCCACTACGGGGACCTGACGGGCGAGGTGTCCTTCGTCCGTGAAGCTATCGACCGTTGGGATGCCCTTGCGAGGAGTACAGGTGCACGGATCGTCCATGCGTGCGGCTATGACTCCGTCCCGTCGGACCTCGCGGTGCTCCTCCTGCACCAGGCCGCGCAGGCTGATGGCGCGGGCGGACTGACCGAGGTGCAGCTCGTCGCCCGGGCGAAGGGCGGTTTCAGCGGCGGCACCATCGAGTCCATGCGTGGTCAGCTCGACGGTATGAGGACGGACCCTGTGCTGCGATCGCTCGCGGGCGATCCCTACTCCCTCAGTCCAGACCGGACGGCGGAGCCCGCGACCCGGCAACCTCCGGATCTGGGGTGGATCAGCCGTTCGGATGACGGCCCGTGGGCCGCGCCCTTCATCATGGCGTCGGCGAATACGCGGATCGTACGTCGCAGCAATGCCCTCCAGGGTTGGGCCTACGGTCGGTCCCTGCGGTACGGCGAAGTGATGGGTATGGGGCGAGGGCCTGTCGGCGCCGTCACCGCCGGGGCGACGGCGCTTGGCCTGCGGCTGTTCGGAGCCGCACTGGCCCTACCCTTGACGAGGAAATTACTGGACCGTGTCCTTCCGTCGCCCGGTGCGGGCCCGAGCGAGGCCGCGCGGCGCTCAGGCTGGTTCCGTTCCCAGGTGACTGCTTCCACGGAGAGCGGCCAGCGCTATCGTGCCATCGCAGCCGGGCCCGGCGATCCGGGATACGCCGCCACCGCCGTGATGGCCGGAGAGACAGCGCTCTCACTTGCCCTCGACGGCGACCGTCTGCCGCCCGCCACAGGATCGCTGACCCCGGCGACCGCCCTCGGTAACATTCTGGTTGAGCGGCTGCGCGAGGCAGGCCATACCTATGAAATCACGTCCCTCACCTGACGCCGGAAGTGAGGCACTGGGCGTGCTTAACGTCTAGAGAAAAGTTGGAGGCCCGCTGAGCAGGACGGAAAGCAAGCCGTGTCCTCAGGCAGACAAGCGAATGAGCTCGAAAAGCAGGAGTTTTACGTGGACCGTGAAACCAGTCACCGGCCCCCTACTGGAACCTTCCGCTGCCCTCCACGGGCAAGTCACAGCTCGATGGCGTGAGTGAACTCTCTAACGGCGCGGATTCAGTGGCCAAACCTGACCACGACGAGAACGATCGGAAAGAGATGAAGTCTGTGGTCAGGGGCTGATGCTAAACGTTGAACCTGAACTCCACCACGTTCCGTAGCTGAATAACCTGTAGCGAACGAGAGCAGCTCGTCGACCTTCTCCACGCTCTCCGTGAAAGGCTTGATAGGCTACCGACTCTAGGGCTTTTGACTATCGGGCAAAGCCCCAAGTTCTTGGCAACGCTCCCGAAGTACGCTTATTCGCGGATGATTCAACAGAGCCTCCTCCATTTTTTTGACGGGAATCCCAAGTTCCGTCAGTAGCCCCAGGTAAGTAACCAGACGCACGCAGTCCGCGATGACCTTTAAATGGTAAAAGTCGCCAACTTCACGATGCTTCTCTGCGCCTCCGTGATCAACGTGATTTCGCATCCAGACGGCCCAGTCCGCCCACTTCCCAGCATCAAGGTCTAACCCCGTCCGAAGACTCTCGGGTAATCTTCCATGCAAATCGATCAACCGATCCTCAAGCTTGGTATTCCGAGACCCGGATAGACACCATCGATGCAGGCCTTCTGCGGCCGCTAGTACCTGGCTGATGTGCTCTTCGACCAGTTTCGGTGAGTGTCCAATCAGGCCTACTGCCAAGTTCCACGCATAGCGCCCTTGCGGTTTAGAACCTAGCCGCTGCCACGCCTCCAGATAACTTTCCAAACTGACGTCGTCGAAGGTGAAGACCATCCGATCATTCTGGGTCCGTGCATCAGGAGCACTGTGTTGACCAAGACGGCACAGCAGCGAAACCTCGTGTCCGTCTCCTGTTATGGCGCTCATTGAAGTGACGGCACTGCTGCCGAAGGTCGCCAAGCGGAGAAGTTCAAGTAGGGGACTAATTCTTGAAGGCACGTCGACGGCTTTAAATGCACTGCCCGTTGGATTGATGCGCACTCGCGCACCCTCCGAGAGCTCCACACGTCGTCCAGTGCGGGTGCGCCTCATCATTAAGTCAAGTTTGAGGTTGGGCATCATCTCCGTAGCAGGGGAGACGAACGGACGGGTGGCGAAAGTGTCTATGAAGTAGGTAGCGTCCTCTGTCGAACCGCTTGCCCACGCCGCTCTGCGACCTCCGATCACAGGGAGCGCGTACGGCATAAGCTCACTCCCGTCCTCAGTCTGTTCGCCAGGCGTGTCTACCCCCTCCATCCTGATCCACCGCGGGGGACTAAACCTGCCGTCGCCCGTCAAGTAAGAAAGGTCATCGAGAACGACAGTCACGCTTTGGAAAACTGGCTCTTCCGGCGAGGGTAACTGAGCACCCACACACAGCCAGGAAGAGCGCCAAAACTGTTCCAATGGCTGGTTGTTTACGTCCGTCGTGTAATTGCCAAGCTCAGCTTCCCACAACGTGATCAATTTCCCCGCGACGGTCTCGCCGTAAATTGTCCCTCGTTGGCTACTGCGATCCCAGGTCTCTGCGGCCGTCCACGACTTCTCAGCAGCTTGCTCATACTTCGCATTGGTGGAGAATCCACCAATCAGCTCCAGTTCAGCTCCTCCATCTTGGCTCCAGGTCAGAATGCCGGGGACCCGAGTATCGTTCGCAGAGGGAAGGTGCCACCACCCTTTGATTCGTTGCTCGTCACTCATTCTCATAGATTTCAGCCTAGTATCCACACTCAAATTGCCGCGCTCCCTGCGGCCTCTACTCGTCAAGCAACCCCAGCGCCATCAATATTTTCAACCTGTCTCTTCGACATCAAAGTAGACGGCCGCCAAGAGTAGTATCAGCCTCGTTAGTCGCCCCAGGCCATCCACCACCTGCAGGTTGTTCTCCTGGAGCATGTCCGTGGTCTGGTCCAGCGTGATGATCGTGCTCAGGAAGTGCGCACCGCCTGCTCAGACCAAATCCTCGAAGCGTTTCTCCCACTACGCTCTGAGCCAGGAGTACTCGCGCTGGTAGCGAGGGATCCGAACGACACGTTGCCTTCATTGCCAGATAGCGTGTGGACACGCGTACCGATTAGCCGACCAATTCGTGGGATTTCCCTCTGGGTCTAACGATGCGACGCGTGCAACGCGGCGGAGAAGGCTCGAGTTGGGAACCCCTTCCGCTGTCTACAGGAGCCGCCGGGCATCGTCGGGTCGTGTGATGTTAATGGGTTAGACCTTGAAGCTGAACTCACCCGCGTTCCTTCACGGAAGAGGGTCTAGTCCGCAAATTCAGACCGTCTAATCCGTTCCGCGGTCGGACTAGGCCGTGACCGTCCGCCCCTTCCGACATGCCTAAGGCCACCTGCTCTGCGGTCTAAGCGTGCCAATTGACCCCACTGAGCCATAGATTTAAGAACTTGGTATATGAATGTCACTATGAGCGCATGGGGACTTCGAGGGAACCGCGTTCGGGAAGTAAACCCTTGAATCGAACGCTCTCGACGCGAGCGATTGAAGAGGCCCGGAAGTCTCCAGGGAACGCTCGTGTCGGCGCTGTTATCGCCCGAGGCGACAACATCCTGGCCACTGGTTACAAGGATGAGGTCAAAGGTCTTCACGCAGAGCAAGTAGCCCTCCAGAAAGCCTGCGCGTCCAACACGAACCTCTCAGGAGCTTCCATGTACACAACGCTGGAGCCGTGTGCGAACTCCAGGACGCTGCGGGCCCCCTGTGCGAAGCTCATTGCGGATGCAGGCATAGCCATCGTTCACATCGGTCAATACGACCCCAATCCTCAAGTCAACCGCCTTGGCTGGAAGTACCTGCGCGACCACGGCGTCCGGCTCCGAGATTTTCCGGCGGACCTCCGCCAGCAGGCGCGCGAAGCCAGCGAAAACTTCACACGATTGTTCACAAACGGCGTCGGAATGACCGCAGGTGCGAAGTTTGACTTCACAACTAACGGCGGCCGCTTCACCATCAGTGTCGACGAGCACCTCAACGCTCCCTCGTGGGAAACCAAATGGACCAATTGCGATGCTTCAGCCATCTACCTTAATGGCGGCGTGTCCGGTGTCGTCGCGCTAGCTCGCTACGCGAATGAATTCGATGAAATCGACGATCCAGACGCGCTCGATTACGGCGATCATTCCCCAAGGATTGACGTTGGGTCTATCGGTGTCATGCGCAATCACCACGGACATGTTCTCTGCAAAGTCACCGCGATCGAACCCACGGTTGACTATGGCGGCACCGGTCACGTCTCAGTCACCATCAGATGGGAGATTCGACTAGCCACTAGCGAGCCGGAAGTTTAGGCGCTTCAGCGTCTCCAAGTCCCTGCACCAAATGCTTGCTGAGCACGGCGAGAGGATCGGCGCGCGACGTGCCGGACGCGGTGCACATCGACTCTGAACTCCCGTGCAAGCCGGCGAGACTATTCGCGCGCAAGCTACTCCTCATTCTCCGTGTAATGGACAACTTTTCGCCCACGGTGAGAGTCTCGCTCGACAGCGCTCCGGGACAAGGGGGTCAAATGCAAATTGGGGGTCCATAGATTGATCGCATGGCGAGGTGACACTGGCCATCGTCCGAGTGCGTGATCCACAGGTTGGACCGGAACGCTACTACACGTTGAAGCGGAACTCCACCACATTCCGTAGCCATATAACCTCTAATGCGCGCACTGATCTAGTAACCCTGCAATCGCCAAAACGGATGAGTCGGAGCATCAGGTTGCTGTCACAGCTGGCCATCCGACGGCATGGCGCACCGGAAACGATTGCTCGTCAATGTTCTCCTCTATGATCTGAATCATGTCGTCTAAGCATGGAACATACTTCGTCGCGGATGGGTCTAAGGCTGACTTCACCGACGCCCTGACAACCTGGGTCCCCATCGCCCACGAGGTCCTCATCAACGTCGCCGGAAAGTTCAACAGGACGATCACCTATTTGGAACTCACCGAGGTCGTTCAAGAGCACTCAGGGATCCGGACCAAGATGTTGATTGGGAACTGGAGCGGGAAACTCCTCGAGCGGGTAGCCCAGCGCGCAGCTGATGCTGGTGAACCGCCGCTGACATCCCTATGCGTTCATCAAAACGGCACCATTGGCGATGGATACTCCAGAGCACCCAAATCTGTGCCGAACGATCCCAGTACCCACGTGGAGGACCTGGCCGCTCAACACCGCCTTCTCTGCTACCAGCGGTACGCGGACGATCTCCCTGCAGACGGCGGAGTCCCGAGCCTCACACCCCAGGTCGCCAAAGCTCGGTCCCAGTTCAAGAAAGCGCCGACGACGCAGCGTGATGTTTGTCAGACCCACTTCATGGAGAAGGCCGCAACGGGCTTGTGTGACCAGTGTGAAATCTGAGTTATCCGTTCCGTTTGTAGGGCCTCGGCCGCTTGGTCGGAAAGCCCTTCCCTGACGGTCGTATTGGCTGAGTAGGGCGTCAGCTGATGCGCCACCGCGACGGTTCATGGTCGTGCCACCGTGGCGATTGAGACCCCTTCACGTTGGGCAAGACCTTCAGTGGTGTCCCATGGCGTACCTCTACGCATGCCCATTCGATAGCAGTTAAGACACTACGGCTCGATGTCTGAGGGAACGGCATTCTGGAACTCAGCGCGAACGTCGCGAAGTCGTCGTCCGTCACCCACCGACCAGAAGTACCAGCCGTTCGTCGCCTTCTTCCGCAGAGCGTTACCAGCCGCGGAGGGCGACATGTACCGTTTTCCGTCCAGCTCGATCGCACCTTCGATCGTCAGCGTCGCCTGTTTGCCCTTGAAGTCCCTATGGGTTGCGTACAACGTGTCGCCGCCTCTCAAGAGCCCAGCCTTGATCAGGTGCTTGAGCTCTATCCAGTCTCCAGCTTTCGTCTGCGGGTCCACGACCTTGCCGAGATGACCATCGGGTACGGGCCATATATCGAGGATGGCCTCGATGAGCTCCGCAGCGCGATGGTCGATCAGCGACTCGTCCCAGTCGTGCTCCTCCGTCTCGCTTACGACCCGGCCGGTGAGCGTGATGGTGTTGTGCTGCAGGAGAGCGGCGCGCTTAACAGACCAGGGACCGTTGGAGATTTTGGAGTTCAGTGACTTTGTCAGCAGGGTCAAGTTGCCCAGTCGATGCACCCTCAACTGGCGTGCCTCTTCGGCCTCAGGTGTCTCCACCGGCCAGGTGTCCTTCCATCCCTGCGGCAAGATGTGTTCGATGGGGTACGCCTTGCGCTCAACCTGCGGCTGACCAGTCTCGGCGCGATAGTTGTCCTCGATAGCCTCGAGAAACATGCGCAGCCTCCCACGTGGAAAACGTAAGTACACAGCCTCTGTGCCCAAGGACAGCCGGACCTCTTCATCCCCGGGCCAATAGGTGCTGGTGACATTGAGGCGAGCTAGATGACCGATCACTCGCTCTGGGAATTCGTTGGTGGACACGCCTACGCTGGCCGCAATGACGTCCGCGACGATGCGTCCCAAATCGCTGCCAGACAATCGCAGCATCTGGCGGCGGTATACCCAACTTTCTGCAGCCTGAACGATCCTCGCGGTGCTGTCCTGTGGCAGATCCCGTCCCGGTTCGTACAACCAGATCAACAACGGCTTTAGAACCTCAACGCCACTCGCTCGCATTCGATAAAAAGCCATCGCCGCGGAATCCAGCGACCCACCAGGTTGTGTAGCCGCATTGGTCCACGCCTCATACTGCTGGGCTTGGTGCTTGATCGTCGGCAGCAAATCGGCCATGGTTTGGGCCGACTCAAGCTCCACCCATGACTTGAACCGGTTGAAGGTGGCCTGTGGACTGATTTCCTCCCCGGTCCTTGCGACCAACCACTGGTTGAGGAAAAGGGAACTGCGGCTGACGAGGTTTCGGCCGACGCTGACCTCTTGCGTCCAGAATTTCGTCTCGAAGGGCCAGTCCTCACGGTACGCCTTCTTCGTATCGGCACCCTCGGCGTCGAGTCGCTGGAACACGAAGTTCCGCACCAAATCGGCCGCAGTCAAGGGGGTCCCCCGCGCGTTGAGTGTCTCGAAGATCTCTTGTGAGTTCTCAGCCGCCTCCAGCTCGATCGAGACGAGCTGCAGACCGTCGAGCAGGACGTTGGTCAGTTCCTTGGCCTTGCCCTCATAGTCATTCGTGTCCTGCGTCCCGAGCCACTGCTCGACAACGGTAGTGAAGTATTGGTGTGCGGCAACGATCTGTGAGTCCGAGTGTAGGAGGTCCTCGTAGTCGATAGGCGTTTCTGCGGCCAAAAGCTCGTCAAAGGGCTCTCGATCCTTGTTCAGGTGGCGGAGCTTAAGCGGACTGTCTCCGTCCTCCACATACTTCTCAGAATTGTGCGTCAGATCCTCGAGCTGACCGGCAAGCTTGGAAAGATCAGCCTGCGCGAGCAGGGAACGGGTCGCATGTGCAAGGACTTGCACGGTAGTCAGCCGCTGCTGTCCATCAATGACGTTCCATGTGGTCAGGCGTCTGCTCTGCGCCTCCTGCGACTGGATCACCACGGCCCCGAGAAAATGTGTGGCGTTGAGATGCGGCTCAGCTATTCGGAGTTCCGCGACGCGACGTATGTCCTTCCACAGCGGTTCCCACTGCTCGACTTCTTTCCAGACATAGGGGCGCTGGAACAAAGGGATAACGAAATTCTGCGGCAGATTGAACAGCTGCAGCGGCGTCCGCTTGAAGGTCTCCATGAATGCAAACCTACCGGAACGTCAGGCGCGCTTCCTCTGCAAGTACAGGGCCCTTGCTTGCACGCCCTTCACCAGACGATGAGATCCCGATGCGGATCGAGTCCGCATGCGCCCTGGGGACGGATTACCGCTTGCTGCGCGAAAGCGCACCCATTTACGTGGGACGGCGTCGACGAAAATCTACTTGAGATTCTTGCTATACGTTGAATCTAAATTCAACCACGTCGCCGTCCTTCATGATGTATTCCTTGCCTTCGATCCGGACCTTGCCGGCGGACTTGGCCTCGGCCATCGACCCCGCAGCCACCAGGTCATCGAAGTTGACGATCTCGGCCTTGATGAAGCCGCGCTGGAAGTCGGTGTGGATGACGCCGGCCGCCTCGGGCGCCGTCGCTCCCTTGTTGACCGTCCAGGCGCGGGTCTCTTTCGGACCGGCGGTGAGGTAGGTCTGCAGCCCGAGCGTGGCGAAGCCTACGCGGGCCAGCTGGTCCATGCCGGACTCATCCTGGCCGTTGAGCTCGAGCATCTCGCGGGCCTCCTCCTCGGAGAGCTCGACGAGGTCGGCCTCGAGCTTGGCATCGAGGAACACCGCATCGGCCGGGGCCACCAGGGCGGCGAGCTCGGCCTGCTTCTCGGCGGAGTTCAGCACGCCTTCATCGGCGTTGAACACGTAGATGAAGGGCTTGGCGGTGAGCAGGTTCAGCTGGGCCAGGTGCTCCATCTCCAGCTTGTCCTTGGTGATGGAGCTGAAGATGGTGTCTCCACGCTCCAGGGTCTTCTGCGCAACCAGGTAGGCATCCAGGGTGGCCTGCTCGGCCTTGCGCCCCTTGACCTGCTTCTCCAGCTTCGGGATCGCGTTCTCCATGGTCTGGAGATCTGCGAGGATCAGCTCGGTGTTGATCGTCTCCATATCTGAGGTGGGATCCACCTTGCCGTCCACGTGGATGACGTTCTCGTCCTCGAACACCCGGACCACCTGGGCGATCGCATGGGCCTCACGAATCGTGGCGAGGAACTGGTTGCCCAGCCCCTCCCCCTCGGAGGCGCCCTTGACGATCCCGGCGATGTCGACGAAGGAGACGGTAGCGGGAAGGATCTTCTGCGAACCGAAGATCTTCGCCAGCGCGTCCAGCCGCTCGTCAGGCAGATTCACGATGCCCACATTGGGCTCGATGGTGGCGAACGGATAGTTCGCCGCCAAGATCGACTGACGAGTCAGCGCGTTGAACAGGGTCGACTTGCCCACATTGGGTAGTCCTACGATTCCGATAGTCAAAGCCACGGTCACCTAACCTACCGTCCGGACAGCCCCTGCGGCGACTTCCAGGGCCTTCCCGGCTCCGACCAGCGCGCCATAGACTGAGACTCCGTTCACTATGTGGACCGAGTCTCGACAGATTCAGGAGATTCGGGTCACATTCACCGCCCCCTGGTGCCCCGGACGCGACTCACCCGTGTCTAAGATGCCTGAGGCTCAATCACTCGAACCTACTGATACACAAGCGCACTGACTCAGCACTGGAAGGAACATAATTTCATGGCATCGGCCACGCAAGACGTCCCGAGTGACGTCCCGAGCGATGTCCAGGGGGACGGCTCGAAAGGTGCTCCTGCACACTCGAAAGTAAATCTGCCGGTCTTCCTCGGCTCAGCGGCGATCATCATCGCCTTCACCCTGTGGGCCTGGCTCGCACCAGGCGCCGCCTACACCACGCTCGAATCCGTCTTCCTCTGGATCGGCGCGAACCTCGGCTGGTACTACATCCTCACCGCAGGCATCGTGGTGGTCTTCGTCCTCATCGTCGCCTTCTCCCGCGTGGGCCGGACCAAGATGGGACCCGACCACTCCACACCGAAGTACAACCTCTTCACCTGGACAGCGATGCTCTTCGCTGCCGGCATCGGCGTGGACCTGATGTTCTTCGCGATCTCCGGACCTGCCACGAATCTCACCACAGCCCCCGGCGTGGAGGTGGGCTCCTCCGCGGCCACCGAGATGGCCGTGCTGTGGACGCTGTTCCACTACGGCATCCCCGGCTGGGCGATGTACGCGCTGATGGGCATGGCCTTCGGTCTCTTCGCCTACCGCTACCACCTGCCGCTGAGCATCCGCAGCGCGCTCTACCCGATCATCGGCAAGCGCGCCCAGGGCGTCACCGGCGACGGCATCGAGATTGCGGCCGTCGTGGGCACCATCTTCGGCATCGCCACCAGCCTCGGCATCGGCGTGGTCTTCTTGAACTACGGCCTCGAGTGGCTGTTCGGCATCGAGCAGGGCACCGGTGCGCAGATCGGGTTGATCGTCCTCTCGGTCATCGTCGTGATCTTCTCCAGCGTCTCCGGCGTGGATCGCGGCATCCGCCGGCTCTCCGAGCTCAATGTCATCTTCGCCGTCATCCTGCTGATCTACGTGCTGATCGCGGGTCAGACCACCTACCTGCTCAACGCCCTGGTGAAGAACATCGGCGACTTCGCCGCATTCTTCCCCTCGATGCTGCTGAACACCTTCGCCTATGACCCGCCGGAAGGTGAGTGGCTCGAATGGTGGACGCTGTTCTTCTGGGCATGGTGGATCGCCTGGGCCCCCTTCGTCGGGCTCTTCCTGGCCCGCATCTCCCGCGGCCGCACCCTGCGCCAGTTCATCATCGGCACCCTGATCATCCCGTTCGGGTTCATCCTGCTGTGGATCTCGATCTTCGGCAACGGCGCGATCTGGGAGTTCCTCAGCGGCAACACCGAGTTCATCACCGCCGCCGTCGAGGCCCCCGAGTCCAGCTACTACCTGCTCCTGGAGCAGTACCCCGGCGCGACCTTCACCATCGGTCTCTCGGTGATCACCGGTCTGCTGTTCTACATCACCTCCGCCGACTCCGGCGCCCTGGTGATGGCGAACTTCACCTCGAAACCGCTGAGCCACTCCGACGACGGCGCCCCGTGGCTCCGCGTGTTCTGGGCTCTGGCCACCGGTGCCCTGACTCTGGCGGTGCTGATGCTCGACGGGGTCTACACCTTGCAGATGGCCACGGTGATCATCGGGCTGCCGTTCTCGGTGGTCATGTATGTGCTGATGATGGGCATCTGGCGAGCGCTGCAGATGGAGCGCTACAACCGTGAATCGCGTGAGGCCACCCTGCCCTGGATGGTCTCGGAGCGCAGCCAGGACGCCGGCGAGCGCAGCGGCCTGAGCTGGCGCCGTCGTCTCGCCCGGGGGATGCACTTCCCCACCGCGAAACAGGCCACCGAGTTCATCGACACCGTGGCCGCCCCGGCGGTGGAAGACGTCGCCGAGGAGCTGCGCGACCAGGGCGCAGACATCAGCTGCGAACGGGGCCTGGTTCCGGAAACCCAGATTCCGCACATCGATCTGCACGTCTACTTCGGCGAGCAGACCGAGTTCAAGTACCAGGTCTACCCGATCGCCTACTCGGTGCCGAGCTTCGCGCGCAGCGTGCGCCCGACCGAGGAGACCTACTACCGCGTGGAGACGTTCTCTGCCACGGGCTCGGAAGGCCATGACCTGATGGGCTACACCCGGGACCAGGTCATCGCCGATGTCCTGGACTCCTACGAGCGCCACCTCGCCTTCCTGACCATGAGCGAAGAAGGCGGGCAGTCCTCATCGCTGCACACCGGCAGCAACATCCCAGATGACTGGGACCATGACCGCACCACCGGAAGCTGAGGAACACATATGAGTAGAGCAGAGCAGGTCTCAACGTTGTTCATCGACGGGCAATGGGTTCCGGCCCAGTCCGGCGAGACGCGCACCATCCACTGCCCCGCAGACGGCTCCGAAGTGGGTGTCGTCTCCGAAGCTGGTGAGGCCGACACCCTCGCCGCGATCGCCGCCGCCCGCAAGGCCTTCGACTCCCACGTCTGGGCCGACACCCCGGCCGCCGAGCGCGGCGCCTTCGTCCTGGCCGTGGCAGACGCCATCGAGGCGCGCAAGGACGAGTTCGCTCGCGCCGAGGCGCTGGACACCGGCAAGCGGTTCGTCGAGGCGCAGATCGACATGGACGACATCATCGCCTGCTACCGGCACTTCGGGAAGCTCGCCGATGCCGAGTCAGGTCGCCTGGTCGACGCCGGGGACCCGACGGTGCTCTCCCGGGTCGTCTACGAGCCGGTCGGGGTCTGCGCGATGATCACCCCGTGGAACTACCCGCTGCTGCAGGCCGCCTGGAAGATGGCGCCCGCCCTGGCCGCGGGCAACAGCTTCATCCTCAAGCCCGCGGAGCTGACCCCGCACACCGGCATGCTGATCATGGACGTCTATGACTCCCTCGGTCTGCCCGCCGGTGTGGCGAACCTGATCACCGGGGCCGGCGCCACCGCCGGTGCGCCGCTGGCCTCCCACCCTGATGTGGACATGGTCTCCTTCACCGGAGGTGTGGTCACCGGACGCAAGATCGCCGCGACTGCTGCGGAGACGGTGAAGAAGGTCGCCCTGGAGCTGGGCGGGAAGAACCCCAATGTGGTCTTCGCCGACGCCGACTTCGACGCCGCGGTGGACAACGCGCTCAACGCCGGCTTCGTGGACTCCGGCCTGGTCTGCTCCGCAGGCACCCGGCTGATCATCGAGGAGTCGATCAAGGAGAAGTTCGTCACCGAGCTGGTCCGCCGCGCCGAGAACATCCGGATGGGCGGGCCCTTCGAAGAGACCGCCGAGACCGGACCGCTGATCTCCGCCGAGCACCGCCAGAAGGTGTACGACTACACCCAGCGCGGCATCGAAGAGGGCGCCACGCTGCGCACCGGACACCACTTCGGCGGCGAGGAGCACCGCAACGGGTACTTCTACGCCCCCACCGTGCTCGACGACGTCAAGCGCGGCATGTCCGTCGTGGAAGAGGAGGGCTTCGGCCCGGTCATCACCGTGGAGACCTTCACCACCGAGGCCGAGGCCATCGAGACCGCCAACGACACCATCTACGGCCTCGCCGGAGCGGTCTGGACATCCGACCGCGGCACCGCCCACCGGGTGTCCTCACGGCTGCGCCACGGCACCATCTGGATCAACGACTACCACCCCTACCTGCCGCAGGCGGAGTGGGGCGGCTTCAAACAGTCCGGCGTCGGCCGCGAGCTGGGTCATATGGGCCTGGACGAGTACCGCGAGTCCAAGCACATCTACGAGAACACCGAGCCCGCCGTCACCGGCTGGTTCAGCATGCCGGAGAACTAAGGAGACCCTGTGGAGAACACCACTTTCGACTACGTCGTGATCGGCGGCGGATCCGGCGGCGCCGCCGTCGCCGCCCGCCTGTCCGAGGACCCGAACGTCACGGTGGCCCTGCTGGAGGCAGGCCCCACCGATGCAGACAAGCCAGAGATCCTGCAGCTCAACCGCTGGATGGAGCTGTTGGAATCAGGCTTCGACTGGGACTACCCAATCGAGGCCCAGGAGAACGGCAACTCCTTCATGCGCCACGCCCGCGCCAAGGTGCTCGGCGGCTGCTCCTCGCACAACTCCTGCATCGCCTTCTGGGCGCTGCGCGAGGACATGGACGAATGGGAGGCGATGGGGGCCACCGGCTGGAACGCCGAGTCCACCTACCCGCTGTTCAAGCGGCTGGAGACCAATGACGCCCCCGGCGACCACCACGGCCGCAGCGGCCCCGTGAATCTGATGACCATCCCGCCGAATGACCCCTGTGGCGTGGCGCTGCTGGACGCCTGTGAGGAACAGGGCATCCCGCGGGTACAGTTCAACTCCGGGGAGACCGTGCTCAAGGGTGCGAACTTCTTCCAGGTGAACCGACGCCAGGACGGGACCCGGGCGTCGTCGTCGGTCTCCTACCTGCACCCGATCCTGGAGCGGGCGAACTTGAGCGTGCTGACCGACACCTGGGTGCGCGAGATCGTCTTCGAGGGCGACCGTGCGGTCGGCGTGGACGCGGTCAACAACGCGTTCGGCCGGGCGCACCGGATCAGCGCGACCAAGGAGATCGTGCTCTCCGCGGGCGCGATCGACTCGCCGAAGCTGCTGATGCTCTCCGGGATCGGCCCGGCGCAGCACCTGGCCGAATTCGGCATCAACCCCCGCGTGGACTCCCCCGGCGTGGGCGAGCACCTGCAGGACCACCCCGAGGCGGTCATCGCCTGGGAGGCCAGGCAGCCCATGGTGGAGGACTCCTACCAGTGGTGGGAGATCGGGATCTTCGCGCCCACCCGTGAGGGTCTGGACCGCCCAGACCTGATGATGCACTACGGCTCGGTGCCCTTCGACATGCACACTCTGCGCCAGGGCTACCCGACCGCGGACAACACCTTCTGCCTGACCCCGAACGTCACCCACGCGAAATCGCGCGGGACGGTGCGGCTGCGCTCCAAGGACTATCGGGACAAGCCCAAGGTGGATCCGCGCTACTTCACCGACGCCGAGGGCCATGACATGCGCGTGGCGGTGGAGGGCATCAAGCTGGCCCGCCAGATCGCCGCGCAGCCCGCCATGGCGGACTGGGCCGGGCAGGAGCTCTTCCCGGGTCCTGACACGCAGACCGACGAGGAGCTGGCGGACTATGTGACCCGCACGCACAACACCGTCTATCATCCGGCCGGATCCGTGCGGATGGGCGCCGATGACGATGCGATGTCACCGGTGGACTCTCAGCTGCGGGTCAAGGGCGTGCAGGGTCTGCGCGTGGCCGATGCCTCGGTGATGCCGGAGCTGACCACGGTGAACCCGAACATCACCACCATGATGATCGGTGAGCGCTGCGCGGACCTGATCAAGGCGGCCAACGTCTAGGTCTTGCACCGGCCCGGCCTCCCGGGACACCCCGCATCGAGTGGGCGATCTGAGTGAGTCTTCCTGCCTTCAGGGGCGAAAGAATCCCTCAGATCGCCCACTCGTCTGTGTCAGGCGGTGTTGCCGCTCAGATCGCGGTCGTCTTCTCACCCGGGTTCAGCAGCTCCGGGGAGAGGTTGATCAGCCGCAGCCTGGCGTGATCGGCGATCTGGGCGTCGGTGAGCGCCCGGATCGCGCGGGCCTCGGCGTCGTCGTCGTGGTCCTCGTCGAGACCCGAGTTCGGCAGCGAGGAGGAGACCGGGCCCTTGGTGAGCGGGATGTCGAGCACCGTGACCGAGGCCGGGGTCAGCGGGATGAACTGGGTCCGGTCGATGAGCCCCAGGCCTTCGAAGAGCACCCGCAGCGCAGCACCATGGGAGACGAGGACGGCGGTGCGCACCTCAAAGCTCAGATCCGCCGAGGACGTGGGTGCGGTCTCCGCGGTGGCGCGCACGATGTCCGCGAACGCTCCGGTCATCCGGGTCTGCAGCGCCTGGTGGGTCTCCCCATCGGCGGGGGTGTAGCTGCCGGCGCGCCAGCCCTCGAAGTTCTCCGGCTCGGCGTCCCGGATCTGCGCGGCATAGGCGCCCTCCCACTCGCCCAGGTTCTGCTCGCGCAGCTCGTCCCAGATGCGCGGGGTCAGATCCAGGCCGAACTCGGCGAAGGTCTGCTGGGTGCGGACCAGGCTGGAGACATGAGCCTGTGCGGGGTGCTGCGCGCGGATGAAGGCGCCGGTGGTGCGCGCCTGCAGCGCCCCGGAGTCGGACAGCTCGATGTCCGAATGGCCCTGCAGCCGGTGCGCCTTGTTCCACTCGGTCTCGCCATGGCGGACCAGCAGGATGCGAATCATGGATCTCCTCGGGCTTTCTCGCGTTCGGATTCTCGGGGGAGGTTCAACCTCAGGCTCTCTCGCGCCACACTATGTCAGTGCCCGGTGACATGCTGGGTGTCATGACCAATCTGTACTTCTTCGCCGCTGTCCTGCTCGGTGTTCTGCTCGGCGTCCTGGGCAGCTGGCTGGTGCTCTATCTGCTGCGCCGCGGCACCGAGGACGCCGCCGCGCTGCGCGGTCAGCTGCACGGCGCACAGACGGACCTCGTCGACGCCCAGGCCCAGCTCGCGTCGGCGCAGCAGGAGCTGGCCACCGCAGAAGGCCGGCTCTGGGAGCTCGAGCGGCGGCGCGAGGAGGATTCCGAGGCGGCCAGGGAGCGCGAGACGCTGGTAGAGATGCTGCACCCGGTGCGTCAGGGCGTCACCGAGATGCACCGCCGGGTCCAGGAGCTCGAGACCGAGCGGGCCGCCCAGCACTCCCGACTCTCCCAGCAGCTGACCTCCGCCGCAGAGACCGATGCGCGGATCATCGAATCCACCCAGGCGCTGCTCGGGAGCCTGCATTCGACCTCGGCGCGCGGACACTGGGGCGAGGTGCAGCTGCGCCGGGTGGTGGAGTCCGCCGGGATGCTCCCCCATGTGGACTTCACCGAGCAGCACAGCGGACGCGGGACCGACGGGCAGCTGCTGATCCCAGACATGGTGGTGCACCTGCCCGGTGGACGCCAGCTGGTCCTGGACGCGAAGGCCCCCTTGAACGCCACGGACCCCAAGGCCCAGGCCAAGGCGCTGCGTGCCCGGGTGGATGAGCTGGCGAAGAAGCGCTACTGGGAGGCGGTGGACCTCTCCCCCGATGTGGTCTTCTGCTTCGTCCCTGCCGAGTCTCTGCTCTCGGCGGCGATGGAGGCGGACCCGATGCTGCTCGATGACGCGCTCTCCAAGGGCGTCACCCTGGTCTCCCCGGCCTCGCTGCTGGCCTCGCTCAAGGCCGTCTCCGCGGCCTGGCGGCAGGAGCGGCTGGCGCAGAACATCCGCGAGGTCGTGGATCATTCCCGCGACCTCTACCGCCGGCTGGCCAAGATGAGCGAACATCTGGCCCGCACCGGGGACCGGCTGCGCCAGGCGGTGACGGCGTACAACTCGCTGATCGGCAACATCGAGCGTCAGGTGCTGCCCAAGGTGGAGGCGATGAGCCGGCTGGAGGTCGGTGAGCCCACCGCCACCTCCGCGGAGGGTCTGCTGGAGGACCTCGGCGAGACGCTGAGCACCACCACGGTGAGCACCGAGGTCAACCCGCTGGGTCCCCGGCTGGAGTCTGAGCGCAATCAGGGGCAGTGAAAAGTCAAGGACAGTGAAGAGTCAGGGGCAGCGATCCGCGCTGACGCTGCGGTTCACTGCCCCTGACTTCGCTGTTGTGAAGTGCCCTGCTCCTCGAGAGGACGGGCATGTGGGAGCTCCTCGGTGCTACAGGGTCAGGCCGAAGACCCAGACCAGGATGGTCATGCAGACCGCGGTGATGATGACGACGCCGGCCACGTTGAGCCAGACGCCGCCCTTGATCATCTGCCCGATGGTCACATAGCCGGAGCCGTAGGCAATCGCGTTCGGAGGTGTGGCCACCGGCAGCATGAAGGCGCAGGTCGCGGCCAGCGCCACCGGGGCTGCGAGGATCAACGGGTCGACACCGGTGCCCATCGCCACGCCGGAGGCGACCGGAAGGAAGGTGGCCGCCGTCGCCGTGTTCGAGGTCATCTCGGTGAGCACCAGGATGCCCAAGGCCGCGACCAGGACCAGGACCCAGACCGGGATCCCGGCGAGGCCCTCGACCTGCGTGCCGAGCCAGACGGAGAGCCCGGAGTTGCCGAACTGAGCCGAGAGGGCCAGGCCTCCGCCGAAGAGCAGCAGCACGCCCCAGGGCAGCTTCGCGGCGTACTCCCAGTCCAGCAGGCGCACACCCTTGGCGGCGCCGCCGGGGAGCAGGAACAGCAGCAGACCCACGACCATGGCGATGCCCGCATCGGAGATGAACGGATCCTCCATGCCGAGCAGGTTGGTGGAGATCAGCGGGATGAAGACCCAGGAGGCCGCGGCGAGCACGAAGATGACCAGCACGCGCACCTCGGCGGCGGACATCGGACCGAGCTTGCGCAGCTCGTCACGGATCAGGTCACCGCCGCCGGGGATGTCGTCGATCTCGGGGCGGAAGAGCACCCGGGTCAGCAGGACCCAGGCGATGACCAGCATGATGATCGAGATCGGCACACCCACGAGCATCCACTGGCCGAAGCCGATGGTCAGGTCGTGGTTGGCCGACATGTGACCGGCCAGCAGCGCGTTGGGCGGGGTGCCGATGATGGTGCCCAGGGAGCCGATGGATGCGGCGTAGGCGATGCCGAGCATCAGGGCGGTGCCGAAGTTCGACTTCAGCGCCTGGTTCGTCTCTTCCTCGTCGGCGTGCTTGGCCGTGGCCGGGTCCTCGCCCTTCATGATCTTGCTGACCAGCATCAGCACCGAGACGCCGATGGGCAGCATCATCACCGCGGTGGCGGTGTTGGAGACCCACATGGAGAGGAAGCCGGTGGCGATCATGAATCCGGCGATCAGGTTCACCGGCTTGGAGCCCATGGCGCGCAGGGTCATCAGCGCGATCCTGCGGTGCAGGTTCCAGCGCTGCATGGCCAGGGCGAGCATGAAGCCGCCCATGAACAGGAAGATGATGTTGTTTCCGTAGCTGGCGCCCACGTCGTCGACGGAGACCCCGCCCACCGCCTCCTCGGCGCTGCCGAAGTCCCCCGCGGGGACCAGCAGCGGGAAGATGATCAGCGGCAGCAGCGCCGTGGCCGGGATCGGGATGGCCTCGGTCATCCACCACACTGCCATCAGCACCGCGGTGGCGGCGGTCAGCCGGGGCCAGACCTCCATGTCCCCGGGCATCACGGTGTAGACCAGGAGCGCCAGGACGACGCCGCCGATGAGGCCGATCATCCGGCGCAGCAGAGCCGGGCGTTCGAGGCCCTCGGCGCGAGCACCGACTGAGAGCTCTTCGGACTCGGCCTCCGACTGCGTGCGGGGGTCGTATTTCTTCAGGTGGTCGCCTGAGACACGTGAACGCGGAGGCGTCGTCATTGCCGGTACTCCTGCTGGTGGGGTGCTGGGGTGCGCTCTATCTGGTGACAGGGCTCACAGAGTCTACGGGGACTCAGGATAAGTTGCGACCTTGAACCGAAATGATGACGAGCGAGCTGTGGTCACCCTGCTCGAACTGGGCGCCGTGGTGTGCCTGGGCGCCCAGGTGTGGGGCGCTCAGGTGTGGGGCGCTCAGTCCCTGGGCAGGACCACGACGGCCAGCACGGTCGCGAGCCCGGCGAGTCCGAGCACCATCAGGACCGTCCCGGACCAGCCCGCGGCGTTCAGCGCGGTTCCGCCGAGGTAGCCGAAGATCGAGGAGCCGCCGTAGTAGCCCAGGTTATACAGCGAGGCCGACTGGGCACGACCGGCCGTGGCGGCCGCACCGACCCAGCCCGAGGCGACGGCGTGGGCGGCGAAGAACCCTGCGGTGAGCACCACGGTGCCCAGGATGATCACCGCCAGATGCGGCACCAGGGTCAGTCCGACGCCCAGGATCATGATCAGGTTCCCTGCGATCAGCACCGGTTTGCGCGAGTATCGCGCGGCCAGCCGTCCGGCCCGCGGGGAGGACCAGGTGCCGGCCAGGTAGGCGAGGAAGACGAAGGAGACGATCCACAACGGGATCGAATACGGCGGAGCGGAGAGGTGGAAGCCCAGGAAGTTGTACATGGCCACGAAGCCGCCCATGGTGAGGAAGCCCTGCAGGTACAGGGTCCAGAGGGTGGCTGAGCGCAGGTTCCCGGTCAGCGCCGGCACGATCTCGCGCAGCCGGACCCGGCGCGGGGTGAAGTTCTGCGCGATGGGCGCCAGCCGCAGGAACACCACCACGCAGGCCACGGCGATCAGCGTCACGGTGAGCATCCCGATCTTCCAGCCGAGCTGCTCCCCCACTGGGGCCGCCACGATGCGACCGGTCAGACCGCCCAGCGAGGTCCCCGAGATATACGTGCCCGCCGCGGCCACCGCGATCTTGGGACTGACCTCCTCGTTGAGGTACGCCACGGCCAGTGCCGGCACCCCGCCGAGCATGAACCCCTCGATGAAGCGCATCAGCAGGGTGAGCTCGAAGCCCTGGCTCACGAAGAGGACGGGCATGAGCACCGCAAGGATCCCGAAGAAGCAGGCGAGGCTGATCGCCCAGATCATGGCCTTCTTCCGCCCGTGGGCGTCCCCGATATAGGACCAGGGGATCACGCCGAGGGCGAGCCCGAGGGTGGCGGTGGAGATCATCAGCGCCGCTCGGTCGGCGGAGACCTCCTGCTCCGTCGCGATCAGCGGCAGCAGGCCCTGGGGCGAGTAGAGCTGGGCGAAGGTCGCCACCCCGATGAAGAACAGCGCGATGAGCAGTCGGCGGCTGTGTGCGCTCTGCGCGGTCATGGGAGCGCCCCTGTGGTGTGCGCACCCGTCATGCCAGGACGTCCATGGTGCCGCGGATGATCGCGCCCGCTCCTCCGAGTCCGGCCAGCGTCATCGCGAGCGTCCGCGCGGTGGGAATGGACACGCGTTTGGCCAGCTGCGTGCCGAGCAGGATTCCCACGATCACGGTCACCACGATCACCGGGAACAGCCATCCCAGCGGAGGCCCGGCCTGACCGTTGACCTCCACCGAGCCCATCAGCAGCTTCGTGATCACCGAGACCGCACCCATGGTCATGAAGATCGGTTGCAGCGTGGCCGCGAAGCTGCGATGGTCCCAGCGCGAGACCCGGGAGTAGATGACCATCACCGGCCCGGCGACGCCAGAGGTGGTGTTGAAGAATCCGCCCAGCAGCCCTGCGAAGAGTCCGGCGCCGCGGCCGGGCAGATGCGGCAGCTTCGGCAGCGCGAAGGTCACCAGCAGCGCGAAGACCACGATCGCGCCGACGATGATCGACAGCCAGCCGGCGCTGAGCTGCCCGACGACCCAGGCCCCGGGAATCGCGCCCAGCACCGAGGCGGGCATGATCAGCCAGAAGCGCCGCCAGCTGACATGGGACCAGACCGCGATCATGATCAGGCCGCCGGAGACGAAGGTGGTCATATTGGTCACCAGCACCCCGAAGGCGGGGCCGAGAAGGATGGAGAGCACCGGGGCGACCACCAGGCCCACACCGGTGCCGGAGACCCGTTGGAGGATGGTGCCGATCAACACCGCGGCCGCGATCACCGCAGTCATGCCCAGCACCGTCATCTCCTCATCGTATGTCAGCCCAGGTCATGCCCGGACCGGGCGCACCGCTCCCCCACGAACAGGGCCCAGAACTGGAACTCGGAGGCTCTTGGGGGCTCAGGAGGTGGAGCAGGCGCTGCGCTTGCGGCCACCGGTGCCGACGTCGTCGTGGCCGGCCTGGGTGAGCGCCTTGCGGATCTCCTTGGGCAGCGAGAACACGATGTCCTCTTCGGCGGTGATGACCTCTTCGACCTTGCCGTAGCCGTAGTCGGCGAGCAGCCGGAGGACGTCGTCGACCAGGACCTCGGGGACCGAGGCTCCGGAGGTCACCCCGATCGTCGCGGCCTCCTGGAACCAGGCCTCATCGACCTGGTTGGCGTAGTCCACGCGCTCGGCGCGGGCGGCGCCGTACTCCTTGGCGACCTCTTTGAGCCGCACGGAGTTCGAGGAGTTCTCGGAGCCCACCACGATCACCAGATCCGACTGCGGAGCGACCTTCTTGATCGCGGCCTGTCGGTTGGAGGTGGCGTAGCAGATGTCGTCTGAGGGCGGATCCTGCAGCTTCGGGAAGCGCTCGCGCAGCTTCTGCACGGTCTCCATGGTCTCGTCCACCGAGAGCGTGGTCTGTGAGAGCCAGATCAGCTGATCAGGGTTGCGCACCTGGAGGTCATCGACCTCCCAGGGACCGTTGACGATCGTGGTGTTGTCCGGCGCCTCGCCGTAGGTGCCCTCGACCTCTTCGTGGCCCTCGTGGCCGATCAGCAGGATCTCGTAGTCGTCCCTGGCGAAGCGCACGGCCTCGCGGTGAACCTTGGTGACCAGCGGGCAGGTCGCGTCGATGGTCTGCAGATTCCGACTGTCGGCCAGGTCTTTGACCGCCGGGGAGACTCCGTGTGCCGAGAAGACGAGCAGCGCACCCTCGGGGACCTCATCGGCCTCCTCGACGAAGATGACGCCCTTCTCCTGCAGGGTCTCCACGACGTGTCGGTTGTGCACGATCTCTTTGCGCACGTAGACCGGAGCACCGTAGGTCTCCAGCGCCTTCTCCACGGCGACGACGGCGCGGTCAACCCCGGCGCAATAGCCGCGCGGCGCCGCGAGCAGCACCTTGCGCGGACCGGTGAAGGTGGACTCTGCGGCCACTTCCTCGGGGCTGCGGCGCCGGCGGGGCACCATCGGCATGGGGACAGCGATGTGCTGTCGCCGGGCCGAAGCGTCGGGAGCGGTGGCGGTGGAAGTCATGGGGCTGAGTCTACCGGCGGGTGGCTGGGGCCGTCACACCGTGTCCCTGGTTGAAGTCACCGGGTGAAGCCCCAGTTCGGGTCACCGGATCAAGCCGCCGGCCAAGGTCACCGATCGAGGCCTCGCGGCGAGGTCACCCTTCGGCTGCTCCGCGCGGCTACACTGCCGAGCAGTCCGACGACGACGGCGGCGCCCGCCGCGCCGCTGAAGACCCACCAGGCCGGCTGGGCCCATGCGGTGATCTGCACCTCGAGGTGGTCCACCAGGGACTGGGTGGCCGCATCGGTCACTGCGCCGAACTCCGCTGCCGCGACGGTGAGCGCGATCCCGAGCCCCAGGCCCACTCCGAGCAGGCCGCCGAGGGCCAGCGCCACCCATCGGCTGCGGCCCGGTCCCAGCAGAAGGCCCACCGCGACCATCACCCCGGCCAGGACCGCGAGCACCAGCCAATGTCTGCTGACCTCGGCCAGCAGCGCCCAGGTGTAGGGATCGGCGCCCTCTCCGGTGGTGGCTTCGATGTCCACCACCACCTCGGGGGCGAGGAACTCGAAGCTGGCGGTGTCCAGGAAGGGCAGCCAGCCCAGGGCCGAGTCCAGACCCTCGCGCAGCGGCCCGGTCATGGCCTCCGCCATCGGGCTCAGATCCACGGCGAGGTCCAGGTCGCTGGACTGCCCTGTGGTGCCCTGATCGAACATGGTCTCCAGCTGCGCGGCGTAGTCCACCCGGGTGCCCTGCAGGGTCTCGTCCCAGGCGGCGTCGATCTCCTCGTTCTCCAACATGGAGGCCACGATGGAGTCCACGGCGGAGTCTGCCCGGTCACCGAGCAGATTCGCCAGCCCTCCGGGCAGCTCAGACTCCATCTGATCCAGCAGCGTCTCGGAGACCAGCTCGCTGAACCCCTCCTGCTGCGGGAGCTCGCCGGCGATCTGCCGAATGGGCTCGTCCTCGCGCAGGAGCTGGTCGGCCTGGAACCCCGCCAGCGCCGAGCCGGCCAGCACCGCGGCCAGCAGCAGCGAGATGACACTGAGCACCTGGCGCATGTGGATAACTCCTTCAACCATGTCAAGGGGGTGGCATAGGCTGTAAGCACCATAGCGAACCTTCCGGGGAGACCGTCGATGATCGAAGGCAGAACATGAGCGAGCCGGCACAGGCGCAGGACACCTCGGCGGAGACGCCGTGGGCGCTGAGCACCTATTCCGGCAAGCTCAAGGCCCATATCGAGGCGGCACCGCCGACCTGGGTCGAAGGCCAGCTGGTGGAGTTCAACCTGCGCAACGGCAACGCCTGGATGACCCTGCGGGACCTGGAGCAGGAGGTCTCGTTCTCCACGGTGGCCTGGCGCACCGTCGCCGGCAGCCTCAGCGGGACCGTCCAGCCCGGCTCTCGGGTGGTGGCCCTGGTCAAGCCGAACCTCTACGAGAAGTCCGGGCGGCTCTCGCTGGTGGCCCAGCAGATGAAGCCGGTGGGACTGGGTGACCTGCTGGCCCGGATCGAGCAGCTCAGGCAGCGCCTCGCCGCCGAGGGCCTCTTCCGGTTGGATCGGAAGAAGCCGCTGCCGGTGCTGCCGCTGCGGATCGGGCTGATCACCGGCCGGAACTCCGACGCGAAGAAGGACATCCTGCGCAACACCCACGCCCGCTGGGCCGCCGCGCAGTTCGAGATCCGTGAGGTCGCGACCCAGGGACCCGGCGCGCCCCAGGAGGTCGCGGCGGCCCTGGCCGAACTCGACGCCGACCCAGCGGTGGAGGTGATCGTGATCGCCCGCGGCGGCGGCGCCCTGGAGGAGGTGGTGCTGCCCTTCTCCGACGAACGCCTGATCCGCGCCGTGGCGGCGGCCCACACACCGGTCGTCTCCGCCATCGGGCACGAGGCGGACCGCCCGCTGCTCGATGAGGTCGCCGATATGCGCGCCTCCACCCCCACCGGCGCCGCGAAGCTGCTGGTGGTCGATGAGGCCCAGGAGCGCGATCAGCTCACCCACGCCCGCGAACGCATGTCAGCCGGCGTCCAACGGCTCATCGGTCGCGAGACCGAATGGCTTCAGGCGCTGCGATCCCGGCCGGTGCTCGCCCAGCCCCAGGACATGATCACCGGGCGCGCCCAAGAGCTGCTGATGCTGCGGCGTCGCTCGCTCTTCGGCATGGAGACCGCGTTGCGCCGCGACACCGACTGGGTCGCACAGACCCGGGCTCGGGTCCGGTCGCTCTCCCCGCAGTCCACCCTTGACCGCGGCTACGCCGTGGTGCAGACCCAGGGCGGCACAGGCTGGGACGTCCTGCGCGACGCCGGCACCGTGGCCGTCGGGGATCGGCTGAGCATCATGGTCGCCTCCGGCGAGCTCACCGCCCGCGCCGAGGAGATCTTCCCCAGAGACCGCAGGGCCGCTCAGGCCGAACACGATGCACAGATCCAGAACCGAGAGGCAGCGCAATGACCGACGACGGCAGCACCACAGGAGCACCGACCTCGAAGTCCACCGAGTTCAGCACCGCGCAGACCGAGGACATCGAGACTATGAGCTACGAGCGCGCCCGGGAGGAGCTCATCTCTGTGGTGACCAAGCTCGAGACCGGCGGCGCTCCGCTGGAGGAGTCACTGGCGCTGTGGCAGCGCGGTGAAGCCTTGGCCGACCGGTGCGAGCGCTGGCTCGACGGCGCCAGGACCCGTCTGGAGGAAGTCCGCGCGGAGCTGACCGAGGACAGCTGAGCTCCGGGGCGGCCGGTGAGGGCCTGGCCGGTCACCATGGACCGCAGCCCAGCCGGCGCAGGCCTCCGCCGGCACCGTCTCACCGTCTCACCGTCTCACCGTCTCACCGTCTCACCGTCTCACCGTCCAACGAGGCCGGCCCGAGGCGACTGCTCAGGCCCGGACGGCGGCGTCGCGGTAGTCCGCGAGGAACTCCGCGATCCCGGCGATGGCGTGCTCGAGGTCTTCGACCCCGGGCAGGGTCACCAGTCGGAAGTGGTTGTCATCGATCCAGTTGAACGCGCGTCCGTGGGAGACCAGGATCTTCTGCTGACGCAGCAGCTCGATGACGAACTTCTCGTCGTTCTCGATCGGATAGATCTCCGGGTCCAGCCGCGGGAAGAGGTACAGCGCGCCGTCGGCCTGGTGCACCTGCACCCCCTCGATCTCACGCAGCAGCCGGAACGCGGTCTCGCGCTGCTCGAAGAGCCGCCCGCCCGGGTCGATCAGGTCCTTGATGGACTGATGCCCGCCCAGAGCCGCCTGGATCGCGTGCTGTGCCGGCACATTGGCGCACATGCGCATGTTCATCAGGAGGGTCAGCCCCTCCATGTAGTTCTTCGCACGGTGGGTCGGGCCGGAGACATAGATCCAGCCCGAGCGGAAGCCCGCGACCCGCCAGGTCTTCGAGAGTCCGGAGAAGGTGATCGTGAAGACGTCGTCGGAGAGCGTGCAGGCGTTGATCATCTCGGCGTCGTCGAAGGTGATGTTCTCGTAGATCTCGTCCGAGAGCAGCATCAGGTTGTGCCGCCGGGCGATGTCCACCATGGCTTCGAGGATCTCGCGCGGGTAGACCGCTCCGGTCGGGTTGTTCGGGTTGATGATGACCAGGGCCTTGGTGCGGGCGGTGACCTTGGACTCGATCTCCTCCGGGTCCGGCCACCAGCTGTTGTCCTCGTCGCAGATGTAGTGCACAGCCCGGCCGCCGGCCAGCGTCGTGGCGCCGGTCCACAGCGGGTAGTCCGGAGCTGGGATGAGCACCTCGTCACCGGGGGCGAGCAGCGCCTGGAGCACCATCGAGATCAGCTCGGAGACCCCGTTGCCCAGGTAGATGTCTGAGGGATCGGCCTCGGTCATCCCGCGCGCCTGGTAGTACTGCGCCACCGCGATCCGGGCCGAGTAGATGCCCTGGGAGTCGGAGTAGCCCTGCGCGTCGTGGAGGTTGCTGATCATCGCCATCCGGATCGAGTCCGGCGCCTCGAAGCCGAAGGGCGCGGGGTTGCCGATGTTCAGCCGGGTGATCGCATGCCCTTCGCGCTCCAGCCGGGCGGCCTCCTGCGCGATGGGTCCGCGCACGTCGTACCGGACGTCCTGAAGCTTGGGCGACTGGGTGAAGTCTTCGAATTCCTGCATCCTGGAGTTGCGCACTGTCCTATCCTGCACCTTCCGGGGCGAAAGAGCCCCCCTGTTTCACATGCTGAGCGTGTCACCGGCTCAGCTCGTCACCTGCTCGATTCTTCGCGGCGGGCCGCTCAGGTGCGGGCGAACGCGTCTCGGTAGGAGGCCAGGAAGTCCGCAATCCCGGCGATGGCCTCTTCCAGCTCCTCCACCGGAGGCAGCGACACCAGCCTGAAGTGGTTGTCATCGATCCAGTTGAACGCCCGACCGTGGGAGACCAGGATCTTCTGCTGGCGCAGCAGCTCCATCACGAAGGTCTCATCGTTCTGGATCGGATAGATCTCGGGGTCCAGCCGCGGGAAGAGGTAGAGCGCGCCGTCGGCCTGGTGGACGTCGACGCCTTCGATCTCTGCGAGCAGCTTGTGCGCGACATTGCGCTGCTCGTAGAGCCTGCCGCCGGGACGGATGAACTCCTCCACGGACTGGTAGCCGCCGAGCGCGGTCTGGATCGCGTGCTGGGCCGGGACGTTGGGGCACATGCGCAGGTTCGACATCAGGTTCAGGCCCTCGATGTAGTTCTTGGCCCGGTGCTTGGGTCCCGACATGTAGAGCCAGCCCGAGCGGAATCCTGCCACGCGCCAGGTCTTGGACAGCCCGGAGAAGGTGATCGTGAAGACATCGTCGGCCAGGGTGCAGGCGTTGATCATCTCCGCGTCGTCGAAGGTGATCTTCTCGTAGATCTCATCGGAGAGCAGCAGGAGATTGTGCCGCCGGGCGATGTCCACCATGGCTTCGAGGATCTCGCGCGGGTAGACCGCCCCGGTCGGATTGTTCGGGTTGATCAGCACCAGGGCCTTGGTCCGGTCGGTGACCTTGGACTCGACCTCTTCCGGGTCCGGCCACCAGTGGTTCTCCTCGTCGCAGACGTAGTGGACGGCGCGTCCGCTGCACAAGGTGGTGATCGCGGTCCACAGCGGGTAGTCCGGCGCTGGGATGAGGACCTCGTCGCCGGGGTTGAGCAGCGCCTGCAGCACCATCGTGATCAGCTCGGAGACCCCGTTGCCCAGGATCACGTCCGACACCTCGGCATCGCGCATGCCGCGGGACTGGTAGTACTGGGCCACCGCGGTGCGGGCCGAGTAGATGCCCTGGGACTCGGAGTAGCCCTGGGAGCTGGGAAGGTTCTTGATCATGTCCACCAGGATCGAGTCCGGCGCGTCAAAGCCGAAGGGCGCCATATTGCCGATGTTCAGCTTGGTGATCCGGTGGCCCGCGCGCTCTAGTCGCGCGGCTTCCACTGCGATGGGTCCGCGCACGTCGTACCGCACGTTGCGGAGCTTCTGGGCCTGAGTGAAGTCCTCGAATTCCTCCATGAACAGATTGTGCCCTATGACACGGTCCGCGTCGGGACGTTACAAGCCTCGACCCGTTCGGCGAGTTGCGCACAGCTGCGCGAACCCAGCGGTCTGCCCTCAGCTACGAGCCTCGTCAGCCCCAGTCCTCGGGCTCCGCGACGAAGCCCTCCTGGACCAGCCAGTACTCCGCGGCCTCCTGCGGGGTCAGCCCCTGATCCCCGTCGATGAGTCGGCGCAGCGTGACCAGGGCGTCCTCGTTCAACGCCTGAGCCAGCTCCACCGCCACCCCGGGGACCTCCTCGGCGATCTCCGCGGAGACCACCGGAACGTACTGCTCCTGCGGGAAGGCGCGCTCAGCATCGGTGAGCGCGATGAGCCCCTGCTCCTGGATGTCGGGGTGCGAGGTCGTGACGATCGCGGCGTCGAGCTCGGCGGTGATCACCGCGTTGAGCAGTTCGTTCTCCCCCGCGACGACGATCTCGGCGGGATCGCAGTCATAGACCTCGGCCAGAAGAGGCTCCGGGGCGGGCAGGTCCGGACGCACCCCGATGCGCAGCTCGTCACAGGCATCGGCGAAGGCGGGATCATCCACCTCCCCCTCGGTGGCGATGTCATTGAGCTCGGCGGTGATCGAGGTGATCACCAGGGAGCTGCCGAGCACCGCAGCGATCGGGTCCAGCAGCTGGGCCTGATCATCGAGGCTGTCTTCGATCACGCCGAGCAGCTCGGCCGAGCTCGGCTGCTCCAGCTCGGCGAACGCCTCGGGATCGAGCTGCCGGGCTAAGGTCAGGGATCGCCCGAGGACCAGATCGGTCTCACCTTCGGCGACCACATCAGCGGGGCGGCGATCGGAGGTCTCCACCACGGCGGGAGTGTCCCGGGAGTTCAGCGCCAGAGCGTAGACATTGGCGATGGTCTGATCCAGCGGGTGATCCCCGACTGCGATGGTCCAGGCCCCCTCGGCGGCGCGGCCGGTGGGCTCCTCCGTGGGGGGCGGCGACGAACAGCTCGTCAGAGCCATGACCCCAGCGGCGGTGATCGCGGTGAACCCCGTGACGCGGCGGACACGCCGAGGCGCCGGAGGGGAAGAAGTCATGAGCGCCATTCTACGACGGCACTCGATCGGCGTTACTCTGGTGCAGATGACGAGTCCGCTGATTCCGCGTCTGACGGCACTCCTCGAGGCCGCCGGTGGGACGACTGTGCCCGCCGACGACGCCGCGGGCTGGCTCGACCTTGCATACGAGGGTGCCTACGGTGAGCGGTTCCGCACGGCCGCTGAGGCCGCTGAGGCCGGACTGCGCTCTCCCGGCGGCGAGGATCCCGAGAACCGGCTGATGCTGCTGCGCATCCTGGCCGGGGTCCATGAGATGCGCGGGGACTCCGCCGCTTCAGCTCCCTTCATCGCCCAGCGGCTGAGCCTGCTGCGCGAGCTGGGCCGCTTCCGGCAGGCCCGGGTCGAAGACGACCTCGGCGCGATGTTGCTGCGCGAACCTGACCGGGTGGAGGGTGAGATCCTGTCCCGGGTCGCCGAAGATCTGCGCGCGGAGGACCAGGCGTCCGGGAATGTCACCGTGGAGCTCGCTGATGTGCTCTCCTCCCTGGCCGTGCGCAGGCTCCAGGACGAAGGACCCGAACCCACCCTGCCGCTGGTGCAGGAGGCCTGTGCGATCCTCACCGCTCTCGACCGGCCCGAGGCGCTGGCCGGCGCCAGAATGTTCCTGGCGCACACCCTGCTGCTCTCCGGTGAGATCGCCGAGGCGCTCACCACAGCTGGGCTGGTCCTCGCCGCGCCGGCGAATCGTGCAGTGCACGGCGCCATGGCGATGCTGCAGGCCACGATCCACCATCACGAAGACCGCAATCTCGAAGCCATCGAGTCAGCGCTGCGCTCCGTGGAGCTCTACGCCGCGGCCAGGGTGCGCAAGGGCGCCGCCTCAGCTGCCGCGCTGCTGGCTGGGCTCACCGGAGAAGAAGACGACGGCGAGGCTTCGGTCCTGGCCTGGCGGGTCGCGGTGCAGCAGGCCGAGCTCGGAGAGTTCCGTGAATCGCGACTGCTGAGCCTGGCGCTGGGCCAGCAGCTCCTGGAACTGGACGACTATCCCGAGGCGGAGAAGGTGCTCGATGCCCTCTCCGTGCGGCTGGGCGGCTCCGCGGAGGACCGGTCCACCCGGGCCCGGGCGCTGATGGGGCTCGGCCACGCGGTGACCCATCTGAAGCGGCCGCTGGAGGCGATGTCGCATTGGAACGAGGCCGCAGAGCTCTTCAGCGAGGTCCAGGAGACCGATGAGGCAGCGCGCGCCCATCTTGCCGCGGGGGCGCTGGCCGCCTCCCTGGACCGCCTCGAGGTGGCCCGCGGCCACTACGAACGTGGACTCGAGCTGGTCGAGCACAGCGAGGACCTGGACCCGCTGGTGCTGCTGCAGGCGCTCCACTCTCTGGGGCACCTGCTCACCCGCGCCGAGGACCAGACCGGAATCGATCATCTGGATCGCGCGCTGGCTCTGGCGAGAGAACACGGGACCACCTGGCAGCGCGCGGACATCACCGATTCACTGGCACGCGGATGGACGGCGCTGGGTGAAGGAACCAAGGCGGTGGCCGCCGGCTTGGAAGCCGCTGACCTGTTCGCCGAGGCCGGAGACGAGGATGCGGCCGGGGACGCAGAGGTCTTCGCGGCCAAGGTGCTGCTGGAGATGGGGCGGGCCGATGAGGCCGAGACGATCTTCCGGATGTCCACCGACGAGCGCGAGGCCAGCCCTGCACTGATGGCCGATGCCCTGGAGGGTCAGATCGAGGCGCTGATGCGGCAGGGCAAGGCCGAGGCCGCGGCGGACCTGCGCCGCAAGCTCACCCGGTTGAAGCGCAGGATGCGCAGCTGATCTGCTCGGCCGTCGGATCCTCGGCAGGGACTTTCGGCTCTACCCGTGGCGCGTCTCCCCGACGAGCATCACCCTATGACAGACATCAGACTCACCCAGCTCTCCGAGAAGCACACCGCCGGCATCAGGGAGCGGGTGCCGATGACGGGACTGACCGACTTCTTCTCTCGGGCGTTTGAAGAGACGATGCGAGTGCTGCAAGCCCAGGGCGTCAGCCCCACGGGTGCCCCGTTCGGCAGATATCACGGTCGCCCGGGAGACACGGTGGATGTCGAGGCAGGATTTCCCGTCGACTCGCCCATCACACCGGACGGACCCGTCGCTCCGGGCAGTCTCCCCGGTGGCCGTGTGGTCGAAGCGATCCACATCGGGTCATACGACACGTTGGAGCGCACGTACTCCGAGCTGGAACGCTACTTCGTCGACGCCGACGTCACGCCCGGCGACATGATGTGGGAGAGCTACCTCACGGATCCAGGGGCCGAGCCTGATCCTGAGAAGTGGCACACCCAGATCTGCTGGCCGACGGCGTGATCGTTCAGTTCTAGAGCCTCGGCCACTCCGGCAGCGCCGGGCCCGCGGGGCGCAGACCGACCACGGCCTCCGCACAGCTGAGCCGATGCTCGGCCTGCGCCTGCCACTGCCGCCGACGGGTGTCGCGCGCACCGGCCACCAGGGACAGCGCCACGGAGGCGGTGCGCACCCGAAGCCCCTGCGCATCGACGGTGGCGGCGAATCCGGAAGCGAAGCGCTCGAACGCGGCAGGGACGTGGACATAGCGCGGGTCCACGGCGGGCAGCACCGCAAGGTGGCCCAGGAAACAGGCGAGATCATCCACCCGGTGACCCGGCCCCAGAGAATCCACGTCCAACAGCGCCGAGACCTCTCCGCCGCGCATCAGCAGATTGGCCTCATAGAAGTCACCGTGGGTGGGCACCACCGGGCCACGATCGGTCAGCGGGAGCGCAGCGCTGATGTGTTCCACCAGTGCGCGGATCCGGTCCTCCGCCTCGGGCAGAGCCGAGGAGGCCGCCGAGGCGTATGCCGAGAGCCGATCGGTCCAGGCCTCTCGTGCCGGAAGCGTCATGACCTCCGCGGGCAGCTTCTCGAGCAGATCGATGAACTGCTCCGGCGCGGCGGCGGCGGCGCCGTCGGCGAGGAAATACTCTGCCAGGGACTCCCCCGAGCCTTCCTGCAGGGCGACGACGTCGAGCACCGGCTCACGCACCGGCACGGCGGCGGGGATCCCGGCGTCGAGCAGCAGCTGGTGCCGGGTGTGCAGATGATGGGCGCGACGCTCACGCAGGACCTTCAGGAACAGCCGGGTGCCGTCGTCGAACTCCGCGGCGATCACGGCCCGACGCAACGGCCGATAGCTGATGGTCTCCAGGCTGACCAGGTCCCGGCCTGCCCCCCAGACATTGCGGACCGAGTCTGGGTCGGTCGCGATGCGCAGCCCTGGCAGCGAGGGGTCCAGCGGGTGCTGCCAGATCGAGAGCCGGCCATAGGGGCTGTGTGACTGGACGACACCGTCAGCGTCAGCGGGCACCGGCTCGGTGGTCATGCCCACATAGAGCTCGTCCACGTGGTCAGAGGTCTCGGTATAGGCCCCCGCAGGTCCGCCGCGCGGCATCACGGGGCGTCCGGTCGCCACCCGGTAGACCCCGGTCACCCCCGCTCCCGGGCGGTGCTGCAACGATTCCAGGTGCACGCTGGTGGCGTAGACGCCGGTGTGCTGAATCGCCTCCGCGATCGGCGGGTGCGCGTCGAAGGACTCCATGAATGCCAGCTGCCTGGCCTCCAGCTCTGCTGGGGTCATGCCTCGCGACATCAGGCGCGCCGGCGCTTGAGTACTTCGTCGAGGTTCATCGAATCATGCTTCGGGGCCTTGATCTGGTCCACCGGGGGGTTCTGCTCTGTGGAGCTCTGCTGGGCCGCCGGGGTCTGCTCAGCGGGGGCCGACGTGTCCAGGAAGCGGCGCTGGGTGAGCTTGACGTCGCTGCGCGGCACGGGGGTCTGCACCGCGAGCGCCTCCGGCTCGATCCGCTCGGCCTTGTCCAGGTCCAGGTATTTCGGTCGCGGCACGGAACGCGGCTGCCAGGGGCCGACCGGCTCAGCGGCATCGCCCAGGACCGGGCCCGCGGTCTGCACCTCAGCCCCGAAGGTGCGTTCCAGTCCCACGGGAAGTCCGTCCTCGTCGATCTGCTGCAAGGAGTTCGGGCCCCCGGCGCCACGGTCGTCGGCGCTCAGCGCGTCGAAGAGCCCGGCGTCGGCCGGATTCACCCAGGGGCTGGACTGCAGCGGATTCATCGCTTCTTCGATGGCGGACTGCACGCGCGCTCGACGCCGGCTGCGTCGGCGCAGCACCGCCATGGTCCTCATGGCCACCAGTGCGAGCAGGAACACGCCAGCGGCGCTGAGCGGCAGCGCTGCGGGCACCGCGGTGAGCGGCGCGAGGATCCCGGTGACGACGGCGGTGAGCAGAGCGAGCACTCCGAGGAGCGCCACCAGGGTGCGACCCCAGTGCAGCTGGAACCCGGAGGCCGAGCGTGAAGACTCGGTGGTGGAAGACTCGGTGGTGGAAGACGCGGTGGCTGAGGACTCAGTGGTGGAAGACATTGTCGCCCCTCGGTGGGTGTCGGGGTGGGCGGTGGTGCTGGTCATCGGCTCGGTGGAGGCCGGCAGCGACCGCAGGGAGGTTTCCCGAGTGATCGTCGGGCCGTCCTGAACCGTGGGCGCGGCCTCGGTGAAGCTGCTGGCCTGGCGCCGTCCGCGCAGGACCAGGGCGCCCAGGAAGAGCACGGCGATCAGGGCGATGAGCGCGGAGGAGGGGATGGGCAGGCCCTGCACAGCGGAGAGGAAACCGCTCTCGGTGTGTTCCATGCCCAGCATCTCTGGCCCCCTTGCCCTTCATGAAGTACAGGGTGAGCCTATCCGACACCGGATTGTGATCCGCGGCAACGCGCCACAAGACCGTCGCCGATCTCTTCCCGGGTCAGCGCGAAGCACCTGTGGTCGCGCCAGGCCCCGTGGATGTGCAGGAACCGCAGGCGCATTCCTTCCTCCCGGAATCCCAGCTTCTCCACCACCCGCAGACTCGCTGCGTTCTCCGGACGAACGGCGATCTCCACCCGGTGCAGTCCGCGTTCGAAGAAGAGGTGGTCGACCGCGAGCGCCACGGCCATCGGGGTGATCCCCCGCCCGGCATGTCCCTCGTCGAGCCAGTAGCCCAGGGAGGTGGTCTGCGCGGAGCCGGCGATGATCGGGCCCACCGTCAGCTGACCGACCAGCCGGGGCGCTCCGCCGTCGGCGGTGAACCAGATCAGCCAGGGCAGGTGCGTGCCGGTCCGGGCGCTGCGGGTCAGGTGGCGAGCCATCTGCCGGAAGCTGGCGGCGGAATCGCGGGGATCGGGATTCTCGGGGGTGGTGGCGTCCCAGGGCTGCAGCCACTCGCTGTTGAGCACGCGCAGCGCCATGAAGCGATGCTCGTCCTCGGGCCGCAGGGGGCGCAGCTCCACCCGCCCGGCGGAGGTCTGCACCGCAGGGCTCACCGGCCAGTCACGGTTCCGGCCGGGGCGCAGTCTCATGGCCGCATCGCGAATCGCATCGTGTCCAGCCCGATCATGCCGAGTCCCAGCAGCTCGGTGTGGAAGGCACGCAGGTCGAATGGCTCCTCGGCTGCCCGGGCGACCGCCTCACGCTCGGCGCGGATCTGCTCGAAGACACGCTGTCCGACCTTGTACGACGGCGCCTGACCGGGCCAGCCGAGATAGCGGGTGAACTCGAAGTCCAGCTGCGCCGGCGAGATCGGAAGGTGGGCGCGCAGAAACTCCTTGCCCTGCTCAGGGGTCCAGGGCTTCCCGCCCCATTCTGCTGGGGCGTCGAAGCCGCAGTGAACCCCGATGTCGAAGACCACGCGGGCCGCGCGCATCCGCTGCATGTCATACATCCCCATCAGGTCTCCGGGGTCTGCGAGGAATCCCAGTTCGGCCATGAGCTGCTCTGCGTAGAGCGCCCACCCCTCGGCGAAGCCGGAGACGAAGCTGCCGTGGCGCCGCCACGAGTTCAGCCGGTCCTTCACCAGGGTGGCGGTGGCGATCTGCAGATGATGCCCCGGGACCCCCTCGTGGTAGACGGTGGTGGTCTCCGCCCAGGTGGTGAAGCGCTCGTCCGCTTCAGGCACCGACCACCACATCCGGCCCGGCCGGGAGAAGTCGTCACTGGGTCCGGTGTAGTAGACCCCGCCGTCCTGGGTCGGCGCGATCATGCATTCCAGGGCGTCCATGGGGGACGGAATGTCGAAGTGCACGTCCTTCAGGGCCGCCATCGCCTCGTCCGAGAGCCGCTGCATCCATTCCTGCAGCGCAGCCGTCCCGGAGAGCTGCCGGGTGGGATCCGCGTCAAGGATCGCCTTGGCGTCCTCCACGGAGGCGCCGGGGCTGATCTGCTGGGCGACCTCCTCCTGAGCGGCGACGAGCCGGGCGAGCTCCTCCAGGCCCCACCGGTAGGTCTCCTGGAGGTCCAGCGCGGTGCCGGTGAAGTACCGGCTGGCCAGCCGGTACGTCTCGATCCCCACCGCGTCGGCCGCCGGAGCCTGGGGCAGCAGCTTTTCCTCGAGGCGCCGCGCCAGCAGCCGGTAGGCCTGCTGCGCGGCGGCGGTGCCGGCGGCCAGGGCGTCCTGCGTGGTCCCGCTGACCTGGGCCTGCTGGCCGCTGTGCAGGTAGCCGGCGAGCGCGCCGTCGTCGCGGGCGTAGCTGCGGCACTGCTGCGCCACCGCCTGGACCTGGCGTACGGCGGGGACCTGGCCTCGCTCGGCGGAGGCTTGGAGCGAGGCCCAGTAGCCTTCGAGCGCGGCAGGCAGGTTGTGCAGCCGCCCGGCGATGTGGAGGAAGTCCTGCTCGGTCTGCGCGGGCATCAGCTCAAGGACCATCCGCACTCCCTGCGGTGCCGATGCCAGGTTGTTCAGCTCGGTCCGCCCGGAATCGTGCAGCGCGACGTCAAGCCCGATCCGCTCGGCCATCGCATGCAGGGTCACCTCGTCGATGCGGTCCGCTGGCGTCAGCCCGGCCAGCCGGGTCAGCGTCTCGCGCTGCAGCTGCGCGACTTCTTCGCGTCCGGCCGGGGAGTAGTCGGCGTACTCGGTCTCCACGCCGGGGCGGCCAAGCACCGTCGCCTCCTCCGGGTCCAGGGCGAGCAGCCGCTCGAAGTAGTCCTCGGCGAAGGCATCCACCGCGGTCGGGGTGCGCGGCGTCGCGCTTCCCGGCTTCACCGGTTCGGGGGGCGTGGGGCTGCTCATGCGGGTCAGTCCTCCGGGTCGGTGACGTGAAGGTGGAGTCGGCGGGCGGCTTCGGAGATCGAGCCGGTCAGCGAGGGGTAGACGGTGAAGGTGGTGGCGACGTCGTCGACGTGCAGCTTGTGCGTCACGGCCAGCGCGAGCGGGAAGATCAGCTCGGAGGCGCGCGGGGCGACGACGACGGCACCGATCACGGTGCCGGAGCCCTTGCGCGAGAAGATCTTCACGAAGCCTTCACGGATGTTCATCATCTTGGCCCGGGCGTTGGTGGCCAGGTCGAGCTTGATCACGTCGGCCTGGTACTTTCCGGAGTCGACCTGTTCCTGGGTGACCCCGACCGTGGCGATCTCCGGGGAGGTGAACACGTTTGAGGCGACCTGGTGGAGCTTCAGCGGCTTCACGCTCTCGCCCTGCATATGGGCCACGGCCACACGGCCCTGCATCGCCGCGACGGAGGCCAGCGGCATCACCCCGGTGCAGTCCCCTGCGGCGTAGATGTTGTTGGCCGTGGTGCGCGAGACGGTGTCCACCTGGACGTGGCCGGATTCGGAGATCTCGACCCCGGCCTCCTCGAGCCCGAGGTCGGCGGTGTTCGGGATCCCGCCCACCGCCATCAGGCAGTGCGAGCCGTGCAGCACCTCACCGTTGGTGAGCCGGACATCGACCCCGTCCTCCGTGCGCTCCACGGACTCGGCGCGGGTCCGTGACGCGACGTGGACTCCGACGCGTTTGAAGGAGTTCTCCAGCACCGTGGCGGCGTCGGCGTCCTCCCCGGGCAGGACCTGGTCGCGGGAGGAGACCAGCGTGACCTCGGCGCCGAGCCGACGGTAGGCCGAGGCGAACTCGGCGCCGGTGACGCCGGAGCCGACGACGATCATGTGTTCCGGGACCTCGGTGAGGTTGTAGGCCTGGGTCCAGTTGAGGATCCGTTCGCCGTCCGGCTTTGCGGAGCCGAGTTCGCGCGGGTGAGCGCCGGTCGCCACGATGATCGCGTCGGCGACGACCACGTCACCGGCATGTTCCCCAGAGGTGACCTCGATGCTGTGCGGCGGCACGAGCTTGCCGCGCCCGATGATCACCCTCACCCCATAGGACTCCAGAGTGGCGTGGATGTCGCGGGACTGGCTGTGCGCGAGCTTGAGCAGGCGCTCGTTGACCTTGGAGAAGTCGGCCCAGGCCTCTGCCTCTTTGGCCTCGTCGCCGGCCGCACCCTCGGTGCCGCTGGCATGTTCACCGAAGCGCACGCCGAAGGCGGTGGAGATGTTGACCCGGCGCATCGCGTCGGCGGTGGCGATCAGCGTCTTGGACGGAACCACGTCGGTGAGCACCGCGGAGCCGCCGAGGCCCTTCTCCTCGATGATGGTGACCTCCGCGCCGGCGTCGGCGGCGACCATAGCGGCTTCATAGCCTCCCGGGCCTCCACCGAGGATGGCGATGCGGTCAGGGGCGAAGCGTCGTTGCATATTAGTTGGAGTCACCGCCCCATTCTGCCCAGTTGAGACAGCAATGTCATACGCCACACAGGGATGTGACATCGCAAGCTCGAAGACTCGACCTGACCGGTCCGTCAGCTCGCGGCGATTCGAGAGCCGCTGCGGCGCGCCGTGGAGCCAGATCCATCGCGTCAGCCTGCCGCTGTGTCCCACCCAGACTGTAGATTGACCCATGTGAGCCACGACAGAGTCCAGACCCAGCACAGTGCCCCCACCAGCGCCCCGCTCGGCGACCCACTCGGCGACCCACTCGGCGCGCCTCCGGAGCTGACCTCCACCGATGACCCGACCGCCCCGGCGAACCTGCGCGCCGAAGAGGCCGCGCGAGAGCTGCTGCACCAGGCCGGCGTCGACTCGATCGACCTGGCCTGCACCCTGGGCTCCGGATGGGGTGAGGCCGCCGCCAGGCTTGGTGAGCTCATCGCGGAGGTCGACGCCGAACAGGTTCCCGGCTTCCATGCCTCGGGCGTCTCCGGCCACAGCGGCACGCTGAAGGTCCTGCGCACCCCCTCGGGCGCGCATGTGCTCGTGATCGGCGCGCGCACCCATTACTACGAGGGCCGCGGAGTCGACGCCGTCGCCCATGGGGTGCGCACCGCCGCCGCTGCGGGTGCGGCGACCATGGTGCTGACCAACGGGTGCGGCGGGCTGAACCCGCAGTGGAAGCCCGGCACCCCGGTGCTGATCTCCGATCACCTCAACCTCACCGGCATCTCCTCCCTGCGCGGCGCGCACTTCGTGGACATGACCGACCTCTATTCCAGCCGGCTGCGTGCAGCGGCTCGGGAAGTCGATCCCGATCTGCCCGAGGGTGTCTACGCGCAGTTCCCCGGCCCGCACTACGAGACTCCCGCCGAGGTCAGGATGGCCGGAACGCTGGGCGCCGATCTGGTGGGGATGTCCACCGCGCTGGAGGCGATCGCCGCCCGCGCCGCCGGCATGGAGGTCTTCGGCATCTCCCTGGTCACCAACCAGGCCGCCGGCATCTCCCCGGAGCCGCTGAGCCACAGCGAGGTCCTCGACGCCGGACGCCAGGCCGCCCCGCGGATATCCGCCCTGCTGGCAGAGGTCATCGGGCGCATCCTGGCGCCCTGATCAGCGTGAGCTCTGACGAGCCTCACGCGCCGAGCCCGTCGCTCTCCACTTCTGTCCTGCACCGATGACCGACCGACCCAGACCCGATACCCCGACCGAGATGAGGGAGCAGACCGCCATGACCGAGAAGCTGATCTTTGCCGTTCGCCGCTGGATCGACCAGGACCCGGACGCCGACACCCGGTCCAAGCTGCAGCAGCTGCTGCAGCGCGCCGAGGACTCGGACGCCTCGGCGACCGCAGAGCTTCAACGGCTCTTCGCCGGGCGGCTCGCCTTCGGCACCGCCGGGCTGCGCGCGGAGCTGGGTCCGGGACCGCTGCGGATGAACCGCCTGGTGGTCCGCCAGACGGCGGCGGGGATGCTCAGCTACGCCGAGGAGCAGCTGGCCAAGGCCCAGCAGCAGGCGGACAACCCGCAGGACCTGATGCGCAGCGGGGCGCGCAAGATCGTGATCGGCTACGACGCCCGCCACCAGTCCGACGAGTTCGCCGCCGACACCGCCGAGATCTTCTCCGCCGCCGGCTGGGAGGTCCACCTCTTCACCCGCCCGGGACCCACCCCGCTGCTGGCCCGCCAGGTGCTGGTGCTCGACGCCGAGATCGGTGTGATGGTCACCGCGAGCCACAATCCGCCCCAAGACAACGGGTACAAGGTCTACCTCGGCGGGGAGCTCTCCCGCTTCCTGGAACCCCACGGCCATGGGGTCGGTGCGCAGATCGTGCCACCGGTGGATCAGGACATCGCGGCAAGGATCGCCGAACTGGCGGACACACCCGCACCCGCCGCGGAGGTCGGCGCTGGGGCCGCTGACGGCGCCGGCGCCTCCGCCGGCGACGCTGAGCCGCACCCCGTCACCGATGAGGCCCGCGGCAGCTACGAGCGCGAGGCCCTGGAGCTGCTGGATCCGGAGACCTACCCGCAGCGCGACCTGCACGTGGTCTACACCGCGATGCACGGCGTCGGCGGGGAGATGGTCACCTCGCTGCTGCGTGCCGGCGGGTTCACCGTGACCCCGGTGGCCGAGCAGTTCGAACCGGATCCCGACTTCCCCACGGCCGACTTCCCCAATCCTGAGGAGCCCGGCGCCCTGGACCTCGCACTGAAGGCCGCCGAGGCCGAGCAGGCAGACCTGGTGCTGGCCAATGACCCCGACGCTGATCGGCTCTCCGCGGCGGTCTATGACGAGTCGGCCGGCGCCTGGCGCCAGCTCTCCGGTGATGAGATCGGGGCCCTGCTGGGCCGCCACCTGCTCGAACGCGGACCGCTGCGCCCCCAGGCCGACGGCAGCGCCCCGGTGCTGGCGAACTCGATCGTCTCCTCCCGGCTGCTCGCGCGGCTGTGCGAGGTCCGCGGCGTCGAACATGCCGCGACGCTGACCGGGTTCAAATGGCTGGCCCGGGTCCAGCACATGAGCTTCGGCTACGAGGAGGCCATCGGCTTCAACGTGGACCCCGAACACGTCAAGGACAAGGACGGCGTCTCTGCCGCGCTGATCTTCGCGGAGATGACCGCTTCGCTGAAGGCCCGCGGCACCAGCCTGATCGCCGCCCTGGACGAGATCGCCGCCGAGGCCGGAGTCTTCGTCACCGGCCAGGTCACCATCCGGGTCAACGACCTCTCCGAGCTGGGCAAGGTCACCGCGGCGCTGCGCGCACAGGCTCCAGTGGAGATCGCCGGCTCCCCCGTGGTCGAGTCCCTGGACCTGACCCGGGATCCGCTGCCCGGCACGGAGCTGAGCGAGGCGACCAAGACCGATGCTCTGATCTACCTCACCGAGGCTGGGGACCGGGTGATCGTCCGGCCCTCCGGCACCGAGCCGAAGGTCAAGTGCTACCTCGAAGCCGTGGCGGACACCCCCGGAATCAACGCCGACCCCGAGGCCATCGGCGCGGCCCGCGCCCAGGCGGCCAAGCGCCTGGAACAGCTGCGCACCTCGATGGAGTCCCTGCTGGGCTGACCAGCCCGCCGTCCAGCCCCACCTGCCCCTCCCACTGACCCTCCAGGAGCACGCCCATGTCACATACCCCCACCCCCGCCGAGATGGCACCGCTGATCGATCACACCGCCCTGAAGCCTGACACCGATGAGGCCACCATCCGGCGGATCGTCACCGAGGCGCGCACCCATTCCTTCGCCGCGGTCTGCATCAACCCGCGCTGGGTGCCGCTGGTCGCCGCGGAGCTCACCGGCACCGAGGTCAAGACCTGCACCGTGGTCGGCTTCCCGCTGGGAGCCTCGACCACCGCGTCGAAGCTGGCGGAGACCGTGGAGGCGGTTCAGCTCGGCGCCCAGGAGGTGGACATGGTGGTGGACATCGCCGCCGCGAATGCCGGTGACCACAGCTACGTCGAGGCGCAGATCCGTGCGCTGGCCGACGCCGCCCACGCAGGCGGCGCGATCCTCAAGGTGATCCTGGAGACGGTGCTGCTCGGCGAGTCAGCGAAGGAGCTGGTATGCCGGGCCGCGGAAGCGGCCGGGGCTGACTTCGTGAAGACCTCCACCGGGTTCGCCGGCGGCGGAGCCACCCTCGCTGACATCACCCTGATGCACTCCCTGGTCGGTGGCCGGCTGGGCATCAAGGCCTCCGGCGGAGTGCGCAGCTATGACGACGCCGTCGCGATGGTGTCCGCCGGCGCCACACGCATCGGAGCGAGCTCCTCTCTTGATATCGTGGAGCCTAGAGATTCCAGCACATCGGGTGCTGCCGGGAGCTACTGAGATGGGCGTCCAGCAGACCGCACCGCATCCTAAGGGGAGCACATGATCAGCAACGGTAAGGTCAAGGCCTATTCGGGCCAGGGCAATTTTGTAGGGAACTTCGTCGCGTTCCTCTTCGTCTTCTTCATGCTCGTCGGCTCGATCGTCGCATTGTACTTCTGGGATCTGGATCAGGTCTGGCTGCCCGGGATGATCTTCATCGTCCTGTACTGCGGCTCGTTCCTCGTCGCCAAGGAGGTCATCGGCCGCTCGGACTCCCTGGAGCAGCAGGACCTCCACGGTGAGCACGGTGAGCCGCTCGACGCCATGGCCTCCCGCGCCAGCTCTTCGCGAGAGTCGGCGGCGGAGCCACACGTCCGCTGACCTCGCTTCGACCTTCAGCTGACATGACCGCTCCGGCGCCACGACCTGTGCGCGCCCGGAATCTCGGCATCGACCTGCTGCGGGTCATCTCGGTGGCCGCCGTGGTCCTCGGCCACGCCTGGGCCGGGATGCCGGGGGCGGAGTACCTGCAGATCTGGCGGATGCCGCTGTTCTTCTTCCTGGCCGGGTTCTTCTTCTCCACCTCGCGGACCGTGCGTGAGGAGTTCCTCGCCCGCAGCCGCAGCCTGGCCCTGCCCTATCTGGTCTGGTTCGTGCTGCTCAGCGTCGCGGTGCTGGCGATGGTCCCCACCCCGTGGCCGTTCGACCCGATGACCGTTCCCCAGGCGCTCTTCGGCGGCGCCATGACGAACATGCCCTTCCTGGTCTTCTGGTTCATCTCCGTGCTCTTCTTCGCCGCGCTGCTGCTGCGCGCGGTGCTCAGCCAGCCCTGGTGGGTCGGCGTCGCGGTGGCGGTCGGCGGCCTCGCGGTGGCGCAGATCCCAGGATCTGTCATGGGCTATACCCCCTTGGGGATCGGTTTGGCACCGGCCTGCATGGCGTTCATGCTGGCCGGGCACTGGTTCGGCCGCTTCATGCGCTCCCCGCGCGGACTGAGCCTGCCGGCCAGGCCGTGGCTCGGGCTGCTCTGCTTGAGTGTCGGCTTCGGCGCCGTGGCCGCTGGCGTCCGGACGATGAACATCAAGTACTCAGGCTTCGGGACGTTCCTGCTCTCGCCGGCCGTCTCGGTGCTGATCAGCATCGGCCTGGTGCTGGTCTTCTCCAGCGCCGTCAACGCGCTGCTCGGCGGGCCGCGCCCGCAACGGACCAGCACGAGCTCTGCGGACGGTGACGATTCGACCGTGCTGACCCAGCCGCGGCGCGGGCGGATCCTCGGCGTCGTCATCTCGGAACTGGTGCAGACCGCGACCTTCGTGGTCTTCGCCCACGCGATCATCCTGTACCTGTTGCTGCGCCTCTTCGCGCTGGAGAACCCGCCGCTGCGCACCCTGGCGGCCCTGCTGCTGTGCTGGGGCCTGGGCATGCTCGTGAACCGCAGCCCGCTGTCGCTGCCGCTGAACGGGCTGCCCCGTTCCGCGCTGCGCCGACCGGCGGCGGATCAGACCGGCGGGAAGATCGCCTCGAACACCTGATTGAGCCAGGCCAGCAGCTCTGAATCGGTGAGCTCCACCCCGGTGACGCCGCGGGTCTTCGGCTTCGGGATCAGCACCTGCTTCATGGTGACCTTGTGCTGGCTGCCCGGGTACATCCGTTCCAGGCGCATCGCCTTGGACTCCGCCAGCTCGGTCACCGGGCCGAACCTGATGAACTGACCCTGGGTGCCGACGTCGTGGATCCCCGCTGCCCGGGCGCGGTTGCGGAACCGGGCCACCTCCACGATGTTGGTCACCGGGTCGGGCAGGTCCCCGTAGCGGTCCTGCCATTCGGTGATGACCTCGGCGATCTTCTCCTCGGTGTCCGCGGCGGCGAGCTTGCGGTAGCCCTCCAGGCGCAGCCGCTCCCCCGGGACGTAGTCATGCGGGAGGTGGGCGTTGATCGGCAGCTCGATCTTGACCTCGGTGAAGGTCTCCTCGGTGTCCCCGCGGTAATCGGCCACAGCCTCGCCGACCAGGCGCAGGTACAGGTCGAAGCCGACCCCTGCGATGTGCCCGGACTGCTCCCCGCCGAGCATGTTGCCGGCGCCGCGGATCTCCAGATCCTTCATGGCCAGCTGCAGGCCGGCGCCGAGCTCGTTGTTCGCCGCCACCGCGCGCAGCCGCTCCAGGGCGACCTCGCCCAGCGGCTTCTCGGCCGGGTAGAGGAAGTAGGCGTAGGCGCGCTCCCGGGAACGTCCCACGCGTCCGCGCAGCTGGTGCAGCTGGGAGAGCCCGTAGGTCGAGGCCCGATCCACGATCAGGGTGTTGGCGTTGGAGATGTCCAGCCCCGTCTCGATGATCGTGGTGGAGACCAGCACGTCGAAGCGCTTCTCCCAGAAGTCCTGGATGATCTGCTCGAGCCGGGTCTCGCTCATCTGCCCGTGGGCGACCTCCACCCGCGCCTCAGGGACCAGCTCCCGGATCCGGGCGGCGGTCGCGTCGATCGAGGAGACCCGGTTGTGCACGAAGAACACCTGTCCCTCGCGCATCAGCTCGCGGCGGATCGCGGCGGAGACCTGCTTATCGGTGTAGGGGCCCACGTAGGTGAGCACCGGGTGCCGCTCCTCCGGCGGTGTGGCCAGCGTGGAGGTCTCCCGGATCCCGGCCATGGACATCTCCAGGGTGCGCGGGATAGGGGTGGCGGACATGGCGAGCACGTCCACATTGGTGCGCATCTTCTTGAGCTGTTCCTTGTGCTCGACGCCGAAGCGCTGCTCCTCATCGATGATCACCAGGCCCAGGTCGTGGAAGTCGACCTCCTTGGACAGCAGCCGGTGGGTCCCGATGACGATGTCCACACTGCCCTCGCGCAGACCGGCCATCGTCTCCTTGGACTCCTTGGCGGTCTGGAACCGTGAGAGCGGCGCCACCCGCACCGGGAACCCGGCGTAGCGCTCGGTGAAGGTCTCATAGTGCTGGGAGACCAGCAGCGTGGTGGGCACCAGCACGGCGACCTGTTTGCCGTCCTGCACGGCCTTGAAGGCGGCGCGGATGGCGATCTCGGTCTTGCCGTAGCCGACATCTCCGGAGATCAGCCGGTCCATCGGAATCTCGCGCTGCATGTCCGCCTTGACCTCATCGGTGGCGGTGAGCTGGTCCGGGGTCTCGGCGTAGGGGAAGGCGTCCTCGAGCTCCCCCTGCCACGGAGTGTCGGGGCCGAAGGAGAACCCGCGCGAAGCCATGCGTGCCGCATAGAGCCTGATCAGCTCCCCGGCGATCTCCTTGACCGCCTTCTTGGCCTTGCGCTTGGTCTGGGACCAGTCACTGCCGCCCATCTTCGACAGCGACGGCGCCTCGCCGCCCACGTACTGGGAGACCTGATCCAGCTGGTCGGTGGGGACCATCAGCCGGTCCTTCGCGCCGCCGCGCTTGGAGGCGGCGTACTCCAGGACCAGGTACTCCCGGATGCCCGCGGTGCCGGCCTTGATGGCCTGCGGGGAGCCGACCTTGCGCTGGATCAGCTCCACGAACTGGCCGATGCCGTGCTGCTCGTGGACCACATAGTCCCCCGGCTTCAGCGCCAGCGGGTCCACCACATGGCGACGACGCCGGGCCGGCACCTTCCGTGCGGAGCCGGAGTCCTGCCGGATGGCGCGGCCGAGCATCTCGGACTCGGTCAGCAGCGCCAGCTGCAGCGGGTCCACTGCGAAGCCCTCAGAGACGTTGGCGGTGGAGATCGTGATCGTGCCCGGGGCAGGGGTCTCCTCGAGGGTGTCCACCCGGACGCAGGGAACGTCGTGTTCGGTGAGCAGCTCATGGACCCGCTGGGCGGAGCCGGAGGCGGCGGTGGTGACCACCACGGACCAGTTCGCCTTGGCGCGCTCGGCGAGGAAGGTCATCACGTCTTCGACGCTGCCGCGGTAGCCGATCGGCTCACGGGAGGCGATCGAGACGATGTCGGCGTCCTGCTCCAGCTCCTCATCGAGGCCCAGGGAGGTCATCGACCACCAGCCGGCGCCGTGGGCGATGGAGGCTTCGCGGGTCTCGGCGAGGCTGGCGAAGCCGCCGGCGGACAGGCCCTGCTGTTCGCTGCCGATCTGCGCTCCGCTGATGTCCAGCGGTGCGGCCGCGCCGTCTGGGGCGGCGGACCAGGCGGCGGCGAGGAACTCCTCGTTGGTGGCGGCCAGGTCGTGGGCGCGCCCACGGGTCTTCTCCGGCTCGATCACCACGGTGAGCGAGCCGGCGGGCAGCTGGTCCACGAAGGGCACCATCTCGGGCACCAGGACCGGGGCCAGGGACTCCATGCCCTCGGCGGCGATGCCTTCGGCGAGCTTGGTGAGCAGATCCACCGCGTGCGGCATCTGAATGATCAGCTCCTTGGCGCGGGCCATCACGGCGTCGGTGATCAGCAGCTCGCGGCAGGGCGCGGCGTCGAGCACCTCCGGGTGTTCGGTGGACTCGGTGTCGAGCGAACGCTGATCGGACACGGCGAACCAGCGCATCTGCTCGACCTCGTCGCCGAAGAACTCGATGCGCACCGGGTGCGGCTCGGTGGGCGGGAAGATGTCGAGGATGCCGCCGCGCACGGCGAACTCGCCGCGCCGAGTGACCATGTCGACCCGGGAATAGGCGGCATCGGCGAGCTGTGCGACGGTCTGGTCGAAGTCGGCGAACTCGCCGACCTTCAGCCGCACCGGTGCGAGATCCCCCAGCCCGGCGACCAGCGGCTGCACCACGGCCCGGACCGGAGCGACGACGACGTCGAGCACGCCTCCGGCCTCGTCCGGGTGGGCGAGTCGGCGCAGCACCCCGAGCCGACGTCCCACAGTGTCCGAGCGTGGAGAGAGCCGCTCATGCGGCAGGGTCTCCCAGGAGGGGAAGTGCGCCACCGCGGCCTCCGGGGCGTATGCGGCGAGCGAGGTGGCCAGCTCGTCGGCCTCGCGGTCGGTGGCGGTCACCGCCAGCAGCGTGCCGGTGGGGCTCGTGCCGCGCAGCTGGGTCGCGATCTCGGCGATCAGCGCAGGTCGAAGTCCGGTGGTCGAGGAGATCTGCAGCTCGTCGGTGCGTTCCCCCGCGGGATGGGCGGCGGCCGAGGCGACGCGCCGATAGGAGGGGTTCGCCGTGAGCGCTGTGCGCAGACCTGACAGAGCCATGGGAGAGTGACGCCTCGTTTCGCATACAGATCGATGCCGGAGATCCGCGGTGGTGTTTCGGCGCGGTGGGAGAATCGGGAGTTCGGGCCTCACACAGGATACTCGCTGATCCGGCTATGACGCCCCGGCCCGGGCCGCCCGGCGGGTGCGCAGCACCCCGACCTCGTATCCGACCAGAGCCGCGATCCAGAGCGCGGTGATCGGCAGCACGAACCATAGCATCGCCGAGCTGAAGGGCTGCAGCGCTGAATGCCCAGCCGCGTAGAGCACCAGATAGACGACATAGGCGCTGTAGAGCGCCACCAGCACCAGTCCCTCCCAGCGTCCGATTGCTTGGGCGGTGAACGCCAGCGGGAGCAGGACCAGGGCGACCGCGATCATCACCGGCAGGTCGAAGTTGACGGCGGCCGAGGCGACCTCGACGCCGTCCGGGGCGATGATCGCGGTGATCCCGAGGACCGCGCCGATGTTGAAGATGTTGCTGCCCACCAGGTTGCCCACCGCCATGTCCCGCTCGCCGCGCAGCGCGGCGATGATGCTGGTGGCGAGTTCCGGCAGCGAGGTGCCGATGGCCACGATGGTCAGACCGATGATCAGATCACTGACCCCGAGCACCATCGCAATGGTGGTGGACGCGGTGACCAGCATCTGAGCACCGACGACCAGCAGCGCCACCCCGCCGAGCACCAGGAGCACGTCGATCAGCACGGCTCGCAGCTTCGAGGTGCGCAGACCCTTGGTCAGTCGCACCGAGCCGCCGGCGAGAACCGTGTCCACATCGAGCCGTTCCGCCTCCTCACGGGCTTCCCGGCGCGTCTGCCGACGGGCCATCACGAGGGTGACCACCAGGTAGGCCAGCAGCAGACCCAGCAGCACGATGCCGTCGAGGAGGCTGTAGCCGCCGTCAAGCGCCATCAGCAGGGCGAGCACCGAGAGTCCGATCATGATCGGGATGTCCGCCTTGATCAGCTGGATCTTCACGAACAGCGCGCCGAAGATCGCGGTGAGGCCCATGACGAAGAGGATGTTGGCGATGTTGCTGCCCACCACATTGCCCACCGCCAGGCCGGGTGAGCCGCTCAGCGCGGCTCCGGTGCTGACGGCCAGCTCCGGGGCTGAGGTCGCGAAGGACACCACGGTGAGTCCGATGATCAGCGAGGACAGGCCCACCGTGCGACCCAGGGAGGCGGCGCCTCGGACCAGGGCCTCGCCGCCGCCGACGAGCAGGACGAAACCGCCGAGGAGCAGGAGAAGAGTCATGATGGTCACTGGGACAACTTTACAATGGGTAGGTTCCGTGACCGCCGTCGCAGAATGCCTTCACCAAGACGTCAACGAGGAGACCATCAGTGGCACTTGAAACAGAGCTCATGATTCCGCACAGCGCGCAGGACATCATCGAGGCCTACGCGGACCGAGATTTCAATGAGCACCTGTCCAAGAAGGTCGGCGCGAAGCTGCTGAGCTTCGAGGTCCTCGGCCCGCTGGACGGTCCCTTCGAGATCGTCACCGAGCAGTCCATGCCCGCGGACAAGCTCCCGGAGATCGCCAAGAAGGTCATCAAGGGTGAGGTCACCGTGCACGTCACCCATTCCTGGGGCGCACCCGACGGGGCCGGATCACGCCGCGCGGACACCGCGGTGAAGATCGCCTCGGCTCCGGTCTCGGCGCAGTCCGCGCAGAATCTGCACGTGCGCGGGGCCACCGAGACGCTCTCCACGGTCCGGGGCGACGTCAACGTCAACATTCCGATCATCGGCAAGAAGATCAAGGCGGCCGCCGAGCCCTATATGCGCAAGTTTGTGGATCTGCAGGCCCGCGAGGTCAGCGCCTGGATCTCCAGCCGCGGATGACACCCGTGCGCACCATTCGGCGAGGGCCGGGTGACCCTGGGAGACGACCCGAAGCTCACGCGGCCTTCTTCGTGTGACTCTCACCCACGGGCCCGGGCACCGCGCCGTCCGAGCGGGCAAACCTCGACGAGGCCCCAGGACGAGCTCCAGGTGCCCGAGCCCTGGGTGTCCGCGTGACGAAGTAGATCATCACGATGAAGACCGGAACGAAGACGAGCGAGAGCAGCGTGAAGAAGGACCAGATGAGGTTCCAGAAATAGAGCCAGTCGAACATCACGCCCCCTTAGTCTTTGCAGACTCCGGTCTTGCCGGAGTCAGTTGTTCGAGTGTCCGTTGTCGATCGGTATCCACTTGAGCGTGGTCGATTCCTCCAGCGGAACGGACACCGTCAGAACCCCGTGGTCGAAGACCGCCCTGATCTGCCGGTCCTTCGCCTGCTCCGGGAGATCGACGCTGCGGCGAAAGCTGCTGGTGCTCTCGCGGAGCAGGTACCGCTTGCCCTTGTCCTCCTCGCGTTCGCGCCGCTCCGCCTGGATCACGAGCGTTCGATCGTCGACGCTGACGGTGATGTCGGTGTCCGCGAAATTCGGCAGATGCGCCTCCACGACCAGTTCCTTCTCATCCCTGGTGTAGACGTCGGTGCTCGGCGTTCCGCGCATCCCGTCGTCGAACAAGTTGCAGCGAAGACTCACCAACCCTGCCAGCGAATCGAAGCGAGAAAGATGATCTGTCATGGTCCCTTCCTCTCGTGGGACGGGTGATTCAGGTCGGGTGGACTTCGAAGCGGCGTCGAGCTGGGCCCAGCGCTCACGGGCCCGGAAGTGTGCTGCGATCAGTGCGTGCGCCTCAGTAGGGGCGCACGTCGAGGCGATTGTCGATCGTGGTGACGTCAGGTGAGGACCAGGCAGCCTCACCTGCCTGGGTCTTCTCCATCAGCGACTTCACGTATCCGGTGAGGACCGCAGTGTTGCCCACGACTGAGACGCTGATGCGGCCGGCGTCGACCTGGGGATCGCGGAACAGGGCACTCCTGATCCGTTCGGCGGCTTCCTCGGAGACGGGGCGGGGGATCAGCGTGACCTCGTTGCGCACCGTATGCACTCCCCGGATGTTCTCCACCGCCCGCTCGGCCGCTTCCCGCTGAAAGTGCCAGTCGACCTGCCCGGTGAGCGTCACGCACCCACCCTCGACCCGCGACCGCACCGTCCCTGGGATGTTCGCGGACCAGGTCAGGACACGTTCAGCGACGCGGCCGATGTCCGTGTCGGTGACCCATCTCGCCGAGCGAGGAAGCACGGTCAGCCGATTCTGAACCCCAGCGATGCCGTGCACGCGTCGCATGGCACGCGAGGCGGCGAGGTATTCGAAGTAGTCCCCCACTTCACCCGACAAGGTGACGACTCCGGCTTCGACCTCGACCTCGACCTCTGAGGCGTCGATCTCCGGCGTCCACTCGAGTTCGGCGAGAACCAGAGAGTGGATCTTGTTGTCTGATCGAGTTCTTGTCGCGATGATCACAGGTGGATTCCCTTCTCCCTGCCCGCAGTCCTGCGAGCTGGGTCCAGCCTCTCGCATCAGGGTCGGGCTCATGTAGGGCCATAGGTCCTACCAGAGGCATCGGTGGGCGCCAGACAGGTGTGTCAGCTGTGGATAGCACTGTCTTGGGTGGCGGCACCGTAGGCGGCTACCTGAGTCCTGCGCTCCATGCCGAGCTTGGCCAGCAGCCCGGAGACGTAGTTCTTCACGGTCTTCTCCGCGAGACCCAGCCGCTGCCCGATCTGCCTGTTCGTCAGTCCCTCGGTGATCAGCTTCAGCACCTGCTGCTCGCGCAGCGTGAGGCTCACGCGCGGCCGCCGGGCGTGAAGCGCCTGGGCAGAGAGGTCTCTGTGCACTCGCTCCGCCAGATTCTCGGGGATCAGACTCTCACCCCGGGCGATCCGCAGGATGGCCTCGACCAGACGCCCCCCGCGGATGCTCTTGAGCACATGTCCCGAGGCGCCGGCGATGACCGCCGCGACGCGGGCGCTCTCGTCATCATCGGCGGTCAGGATCAGGCAGCGGATCGCCGGGTGCGCAGAACGGATGCTGCGACACAGATCGATCCCGGTCCCGTCAGGCAGGTGCAGATCCAGCACGACCACATCAGGATGCGTGACCTGAACCCGGTCGAGCGTCCCGCGCACCGTCGCCGACTCCCCCACGACCTCCAACTCTGGTTCGACGTCGACGAGCCGCGCAATGCCGCGTCGGACGATCTCATGATCATCGACGAGGAAGACCCTGATCATGGGACGTCCTGACCATGGACCGGGACGTGCCAGCGCGCCCGCACCCCGCCGTTCTCCCCCGGGGTCAGCCCAAAGGCACCACCCCGAGCACGCGCCCTGGCCCGCAGGTTCGCCGTGCCGCTCGCGATCTTGTCACCGGCAGCCAGGCCGACCCCGTCGTCACCGACCGTGACCGTGACTCCGGCGGAGTCTGCCTGGACCTCGATCGAGACCGCAGTCGCCCTGGCATGGCGAGTCACGTTGGTGACCGTCTCACGCAGGACCGCGACGACATCATCTGCGAGCTCACCCTTGATGAACGCATCGATCTGACCCGTGAAGGTCACCTTCGGAGCCATGCCCAGCCCGGCCGAGAGCTCGGTGACGACATCGAGCAGCCGATGACGCATCGTCCTGGTGGTCTTACGGGTGCGCAGAGTGAATATCGCGTTGCGGATGTCTTCAATGGCCGCGTCGATCTCCGCCACATGCCTGTCGATCCTCCCGGCATGTCGGGGGTGGGCCGAGGCGAAGGCCTGCAGTCCCAGGCCCGTGGCGAAGAGCCGCTGGATGACATGGTCATGGAGATCCCGAGCAGTGCGCGCCCGGTCTTCGATCACGCCGAGCCGCTGCCGATCCGCTCGCGCCCAGGACAACGCCACAGCCAGACCCGCCTGGGTCGCGAAGTCCGAGAGCAGCTCCAGGTCACCGGGGTTAAAGGCCGGCCGGGACTCGGCCCGGGTCGCGCAGACCGCGCCGATGCGGTCCCCGGAGACGATCAGCGGAACAGCGATCACCGAGGAGCTCGGGACCCGCTCACAGAACGGTGGGACATCTGTTCCCTCGGGAGGCGAGATGCTCGCCGTCCCCTCCATGGCCCGCGATACCGCGCCTTCGACCCAGGGCAGCACCTCGCCCTCGATCAGCGAGGCGCCCTGTCCGCGGGCGGTGTCGATGAAGAGCTCTTCGCCCACCGCGTCGGAGGTCACGATGGCGGCGAAGTCCGCTTCGGTGAGGGTCGCGACCCCGTGAGCCAGGACGCCGAAGACATCGATGGTCTCCGAGGCCAGCAGAGCTGAGGTGACATCGCCCAGGACGGCGCTGAGCTGCTGCGCTCGGCGGGCCTCTTCGTAGAGTCGGGCGTTGTTGATCGCGGTCGCAGCCGTGGCGGCCAGCGCCGTGACGAGTTCTTCGTCCTCGTCGGTGAAGGGCCCATCGGCCCGGTTGGTGAGGTAGAGGTTGCCGTAGGTCTCGCCGCGGATCTTGATTGGGACCCCGAGGAAGCTGTTCATCGGCGGGTGGTGGGCGGGAAAGCCGACCGCCCGGGGATCCGTGGTGAGGTCGGTGAGTCGGATCGGGTTGCTGCTCTGGTTCACCGCGCCCAGGACCCCGTGCCCGGCGGGCAGGTCTCCGATCTTCTCGGCCACGTGCTGCGCCATCCCGACGTGGATGAACCGCTCGAGGGAGCCATCAGCGGCGATGACGCCCAGTGCGGCGTACTCGGCGTCCGCGACGGTCCTGGCCTCCTCGGCGATGCGCCGCAGAACATGTTCCAGGTCCAGATCGCTGGCCACGACGTTGCTGGCGTCGAGCAGGGTCTGCAGCCTGCGCTGGGAGCTGAGGACCCGGATAGTGCGCGCGATGGAATCCCCCACCGCACCATTGACTTCAAGCTTCGGAAGGTAGGTCACCCGAAGTTCATCGGCATCCATAACCCTCCTTACATCAAGAACTAAATTCCATTCTATGTCTTTCCTCGGGAAAGAGAACCCCGTTCAGCTCCGCAGCGCTGCGACGGTGAACCGGCGCGGCCAGCAGTCGCCGAGGCGGCGGACGTGAGCGGCATCGCCTTCGCTTCAGACTCTGGCTTCCGCGGTGGAGCCGGAGTAAGCTCGCCGCCATGCAGAAGACACCCTCGACACCCAGGACAGAGGTCCTCGAGAGCCGCGAGTGCTGGGAGCTGCTGCGCAGCGTCTCGCTCGGCAGACTCGCCGTCTGGACCGGTGATCATCCAGAGCTGTTCCCGGTCACCTACCTGGTGGATCAGCGGACCATAGTCTTCCGCACCGGGCCCGGCACGAAACGGACGGCCGCGCTGGGCTCCAGTCCCGTGGCCTTCGAGACGGACGGTGTGGATCCGCGCACCAATGTCGCCTGGAGTGTGATCGTCAAGGGCACGGCGGCGGAGGTCGAGCAGACGGACGACTCTCTCAGCAGCTCTTCGCGCCGACTGTTCCCCTGGGAATCGGGCGAGAAAGACCATTTCGTCCGGATCACGCCGGAGGTCGTCACGGGTCGACGCTTCATCGTCGCCCACCCCCAGGCCTGGGACATCTCCTTGAACGACGCCACCCGATCAGGCCTCGACTGAAGGACCGGCTATGACGATCGTGCACCAGGCACCGGTTCGCTCAGGTGCACGGTAGGGCGGCCAACCCATGACCGGCGCCGTCGGAGCACCCGTGCCGGTGTTCTTCATCTCTGACAACACCGGCGTCACCGCCGAGACCCTCGGCAACGCGCTCCTGGCGCACTTCCCCGGCATCCGATTCCTCCGCAGAACCTTCCCCTTCGTCGATTCCCCGCCGATCGCACAACAGGTGCTGAGTGCGGCGCGCACCGCGGGACCTGCCACCCTGCTGCTCGTGACCGTTCGCGCCGCGGAGGTCAGCGCCGAACTGAGCGCAGGCCCGTTCGCCGTGGTGGATCTCATCAAGGGACATCTCACCGCGCTCGAGAAGCTCCTGGGCGTCAAGGGCGCTGCTGAGGTGGCCCCGCATCACAGCATCGGGAACCTGGACCAGTACAGCTCCCGCATGCGCGCGGTGGAGTACACATTGACGCACGACGATGCAGCGGGCGCGAGCTCTCTGGTCGGCGCCGATCTCATCATCATCGCTCCATCTCGCTGCGGGAAGACTCCCACCGCGCTGTACCTGGCTCTCCAGCACGGTCTGCGGGTCGCCAACTACCCCTTGACGGAGGAGGACTACCCGGCACTGGAGCTGCCCCGTGCGGTGGAGCCGTATCGGGTTCGGTGTTTCGGGCTGACCAGCACTGCGCAGCGGCTGAGCCAGATACGCCAGGAACGCCGTCCAGGCGGGGCCTATGCAAGCCTCTTCCGCTGCCGCCAAGAGCTGCGTTGGGCGGAATCCCTGTACCGACGGCACTCGATCCCGAGCCTGAACACGGCGGCCAGAAGCGTGGAAGAGATTGCGGCAGCGATCCTGCAGACGATGCATCTTCGTCCCGCCGCAGCGCCAAGCAGTCCCTGAGGAGACACTGATGAGCAACATCTTGTGGTTCGACGACATCTCGCTTGCCGATATCGCAGCCGTGGGCGGGAAGAACGCCTCGCTGGGCGAGATGGTGGCCCGCCTCTCCGAGGCAGGAGTGCGTGTACCGGGCGGTTTCGCGACGACTGCGGATGCCTACCGCGTGTTCCTCGCTGCGAACGGACTCGACCACAGGATCCGGGCGGCCCTCGAGCCACTGGACATCGACGATGTCGTGGAGCTCTCCCGGGTCGGCGCGCAGATCCGTTCATGGATCCAGGATCAGCCCCTGGCCGAGGAGCTCACACGAGACCTGCGCGAAGCGCACGCGAGGCTGATCGCAGAGGACCCAGACCCTGAGGCGGTGTCGTGGGCGATCCGTTCCAGCGCAACGGCCGAGGACCTGCCGGACGCCTCGTTCGCAGGCCAGCAGGAGACGTTCCTGAACATCGGCGGGGTCGAGAACGTGCTCGCTGCAGTGCACAGCGTCTTTGCCTCGCTCTACAACGACCGGGCGATCGCCTACCGCGTGCACCATGGTTTCGCCCACCACAAGGTCGCGCTCTCGGCGGGCGTGCAGCGCATGGTCCGTTCCGACATCGGAGCATCCGGCGTGATGTTCACGGTGGACACGGAGACGGGCTTCGATCGGGCGGTGTTCATCACGAGCGCCTACGGTCTGGGTGAAGCCGTGGTCCAGGGGGCGGTGAACCCTGATGAGTTCTACGTCCATAAGCCCGCGCTGCAGCAGGGACATGAAGCCATCTTGAGCAGGGCGCTCGGCGAGAAGGCCACCGCGATGCGGTACGCCGCGGGCCGCGGACTTCACAGCAGCACCATCTTCGAGGACGTATCACCTGCCGAGCGGGCACGATTCTCGATCACCGATGCGCAGGTCACCGAGCTGGGCCGCTGTGCTGTAGCGATCGAGGACCACTACGGCCGACCGATGGACATCGAGTGGGCGCTCGATGGAATCGACGGACGGCTCTACATCCTGCAGGCCCGCCCGGAGACGGTGGTGTCCCACCGGGAGCTGCGACAGGTGAGACGCTTCGTGCTCCGCGAGCGCGGTGACGTGCTGACTGTGGGAAGAGCGATCGGGCAGCGGATCGGGACCGGCCCGGTGAGGGTCCTTCGCTCGCCGGCGGACATGGATCGGCTGCAGCCCGGCGACGTGCTGGTGGCTGAGATCACGGACCCGGACTGGGAGCCGATCATGAAGCGTGCCTCGGCGATCGTCACCGAACGTGGGGGTCGCACCTGTCACGCGGCGATCCTCGCCAGGGAGCTGGGTGTGCCCGCCGTGGTGGGAACGGGGGACGCCACAGAGGCCCTGGCCGACGGCGAGGCGGTGACGATCTCCTGCGCCGAGGGCGACAACGGGATGGTCTATGCCGGCACGCTGAGGTTCGAGGAGGAGGTGACCGATCTGGATGAGATGCCGGACGTCCCGGTGAAGATCATGATGAATGTGGCCTCCCCGGATCAGGCATTCTCGTTCTCCCAGCTGCCGCACCACGGGGTGGGGCTCGCCCGCCTGGAGTTCATCATCAACCACCAGGTCGGCATCCATCCGCGTGCGCTCCTGGAGCGTGACAGCCTGCCGCACGAAGTGCGGAGCGCAGTGGACCAGCGGATCAGCGCCTACGGGTCGCCCAGGGAGTACTTCGTGCGGCGGGTGGCGGAGGGAGTGTCGACCATCGCGGCCAGCTTCGCCCCGGAGCAGGTCATTGTGCGGTTCAGCGATTTCAAGACTAATGAATACGCCAACCTCCTGGGCGGGGAGCTCTTCGAGCCGCAGGAGGAGAATCCGATGCTGGGCTATCGAGGTGCCTCGCGGTACATCTCCGCGGACTTCCGGGAGTGCTTCGCCATGGAGTGTGAGGCCCTGCGGTTCGTTCGCGAAGAGATGGGTCTGGAGAACCTGGCGATCATGGTGCCCTTCGTGAGGACGGTGGAGGAGGCCCAGACCGTCGTCGACCTCATGGCGAGTCATGGGCTCCGCCGCGGGGCACGAGGCCTGAAGGTGATGATGATGTGCGAACTGCCCAGCAATGTCCTTCTCGCCGATGCGTTCCTGGAACATTTCGACGGGTTCTCCATCGGGTCCAATGATCTGACCCAGCTGGTGCTCGGTGTTGATCGGGACTCGGACCTGGTGGCTCATCTCTTCGACGAGCGAGACCCCGCCGTGCTCTCGATGCTGGCCACGGTCATCGACAGGTGCCGGACGCAGAACAAGTACATCGGGATCTGCGGTCAGGGACCCTCAGATCATCCAGAGCTCGCCCGCTGGCTGGTTGATCAGGGCATCGAATCGATTTCTCTGACACCTGACACCGTGGTGCAGACCTGGCTCAGCTTGGCGGGTGCGGCAGAGTCTCGGTAGCGCTGCCCGAGCACGGGCGGGCCGCCGTCGTCGGCGACGGACGGTGTCTGCGTTCAGGGCACAGCCTTCAGTGCACGGGGTTCAGTGCACGGGGTTCAGTGCACCGGGTTCAGTGCACAGCATTCTGGGCAGCTGGCAGCCCGTCGGAGATCAGCAGCTCCACTGCATCGGCCAGCCGGGAGATGAAGATGCCCAGCTCCTTCTGCTCGGCGGCGCTGAACTTCTGCAACACGTAGTCCGCGCTGTCCATGCGGCCGGGGGGCCTGCCCACGCCGGCGCGCACACGCAGATAGTCACGATTCCCGCCCAGGTGGGTGGTGATGGATTTCAGCCCGTTGTGCCCGCCTTCGGACCCCCCGCGCTTGAGCTTGGCACGACCGAAGTCCAGGTCGAGCTCATCGTGGACCACGATCAGGTTTTCGGCGGGGACCGAGAAATAGTCCATCAGCCCTCGCACGGGCTTGCCGGAGAGGTTCATGTAGCCCTCCGAGATCGCGAAGACCACCTTCGGCCCTCCCGGGCCCAGCCGGGCCGCGACGGCCTTGGCCCCGACCTTGGTGCGCGTGTACTTCGCATCCATGCGGTCGAGGAGCTCGTCGAGCACCATGTGCCCGATGTTGTGCCGGGTATGACGATAGCGGGACCCGGGGTTGCCGAGTCCCGCTATCAACCACGTCTCTGAAGCCATGCCTCGAGCCTAGTGGAGTCGCAGCGTCAGAGCGTTCAGCTCTCTTCGCCCTCTGCGTTCCCCTCGGACTCACCCTCGGCGGTCTCGCCCTCGGCAGCTTCACCCTCGGTGGTCTCTGCCTCGTCGCCCAGGTCCTGCTCGGTGGGCTCGTGGATGGAGACGATCGGGGACTCCATGTCGGAGAGCGCCAGCGTCACGCCCTTGGGCAGCTGGATGTGCTCCGGCAGGGCGTTCTCGTTGCGGTCGGTGATGTCGATGGTCACGTGCTCGGGGAGGTGGGTGGCCTCGGCCTCGATGGACACGGTGGCCTGGTCCAGGATCCATTCGAAGCCGACGGCGGGCTCGCCGGTGACCTCGACGTAGACGTCGACGACGACCTTCTCGCCGCGACGCACGGTCAGCAGATCCATGTGGTCGATCGAGCGCTTGATGATGTCGCGCTGGATGGCCTTGGGGATCACCAGCTGCTCGGTGCCTTCGATGTCCAGTGTGATCAGTGCGTTGGGGTTACGCACTGCCAGGTGGGTCTGGTGACCGGGAAGCACCACGTGGATGGGGTCTTCGCCGTGGCCGTAGACCACTGCCGGGATCTGGTCGTCGCGGCGGGCCTTGCGGGCTGCGCCCTTGCCGAACTCGGTGCGCTTGGTAGCGGGAATGACGATCTTGTCAGCCATGGTGTTGTCCTTCGTTGGTTGGATTCGAATTGATCCAGGCACCAACGACAAGTGAATTCCAGGCTCTCCGCGCTGTGAGCGGCGGTGATGTTCTCCTGCAAGTTCGCCTCGTCGATCACGGGGCTGACGTCTCACGGATCGGATCCGGAGATGTCGCCCCCTCGCCTGGGCACAGCTGAGAACTATACCAGCTGTCACCACCGGTCTCACGGTCCCGGGCGCGCGGCGACTCATCCGACCGCCGCCGCGCACCCAGCCCAGCCTTGAGCGGACAGGACCAGCTCTCAGACCATGGAGCTCAAGCCGACGGAGCTCAGGCGACGGGAGCGGCCGCTGCCGCCCCCGTGTCAGCATCGCGTTCCGCGATGACCAGGCTCGGCACCTCGGTGGGCGCCGGGGTGGACAGGTAGCGCTCCAGGGAGTCGTCGAGCTCCTGCAACCATGTGGTGTGGTGCTGTGACCCCTTGGTTCCGGTCATCACCGAGCGGTAGTTCTTGTCCCGGTAGGTCAGGATGTTGGCCTTCTTGTCGGTCTTCCAGTCCAGGAAGACCTGGACCACCTCGTCCAGCGCGAACATCGGGTAGTCGGTGGCCCCGATGAGGTCGCGGATGTAGTCGGCCTGGAACTGCACCTCGTCGGCGTCCCCCTCCAGGGACTGGAAGCGGTGGCGCCACTGCTTCAGGTGGGCGGCCCGCTCCTCCGCCGGGGGCAGCTTCGTCCGGCCCATGATGAGGTCGCGGACATACCAGGCCTGCGCGTCGAACATGTTGAAGGTGAACCATTGGTCCTGGGCGCCCAGGTAGTACATCTTCGGGTTCCGCTGCCACACGACTCCGCGGTACAGCCCGCCCGGGTAGACGTTGTTCTGGGACCGCAGGGCCAGTTCGGTGGACAGGAAGGGGTACTTGTGCAGGTAGCCGGTGCACAGGATCACGGCATCAAATTCGCGGGACTCGCCGTTGGAGAAGTAGGCAGTCTCCCCCTCGAACCGGTCGATGAGCGGAAGTTCCTCCATGCCTTCGGGCCAGTCATGGCCCATGGCCCGGGTGCGGTAGCTCATGGTGACCGAACGGGCACCCATCTTGAAGGCCTGCACGCCGATGTCCTCGGCGGAGTAGGAGGCCCCGATGAGCAGCACGCGCTTGTCGGCCAGCTTCTCTGCCCCGCGGAAGTCATGCGCGTGGTGCAGGGTGCCGGTGAAGGTCTCGATCCCCTTGAAGTCCGGGACGTTGGGGAAGGAGAAGTGCCCGGTGGACACGATGACCCGGTCGAATTCGGAGGACGAGGTGGTGCCGGACTTCAGGTTCTCCACGGTGACCGTGAAGGTGTCCTCCTCGCGGTGGTATTCCACCCAGCGAACGGCGGTGGAGAGCTGGACCTTGTCCTTGACGTCGGACATGCGAGCCCGCCCGTCGATGTAGTCCCACAGAGCCGCCCGCGGCGGGTAGGAGGAGACCGGTCGGCCGAAGTGCTCGTCGAAGGTGTATTCAGCGAACTCGAGCGCCTCCTTGGGCGCGTTCGACCACAGGTTGCGATACATCGAGGAATGGACCGGCTCCCCGTACTTGTCGATCCCGCTGCGCCAGTTGTAGTTCCACTGCCCGCCCCAGTCGTCCTGCTTCTCGTAGCAGATCACCTCGGGGATCTGGGCACCGGACCGCTGTGCCGTGTCGAAGGCCCGAAGGGCGGCCATGCCGCTAGGTCCCGCTCCGATGATTGCAATTCGCTGTTTGGACATAGTTACCTCATCCGGCCCGCTACGGCCTCATGGTCAGTCGTCGACGGGTTCCGTGGAGGCGCGACTGTCAGGCGCTCAGCGCCACGGCCTCAACACAGGAAGTTCACGTCCACCCGGGATAGAAAACCCGCGCTCCATCGTTCTGCGCGTGTCCCTGGGTGCGGCACCCCGGCGGGGCGCCTGATATACCCTCAGTCTAGCGCAGACGCCGGCCCGGGCCGGCGTCGTACCCGAGAACGCAAGGGCCCCCGGAACCTGACGGTTCCGGGGCCCTCTCCGCGACGGGGCGGGGTCAGAGCGTCTCGAACTCCACGCCCGGGTGCCTGTCCCGCACGTCCTCGAGGGAGATGCCGTGCAGCTCGCGGACCTTGACGATGCCCGAACCGTCCAGCAGGAACACGCCCATGTCTGCGTAGATGCGGGAGACGCAGCCGACCCCGGTGAGCGGGAATGTGCATTCGGGCAGCAGCTTCCGATCACCCTTCTTGGTGAACAGGTCCATCATCACGTAGGTGTCCTTGGCTCCGATGGCCAGGTCCATCGCGCCGCCCACGGCGGGGATGGCTCCCGGCTTGCCGGTGGACCAGTTCGCCAGGTCGCCGGAGGCGGAGACCTGGTAGGCGCCGAGCACGCAGACGTCCAGGTGGCCGCCGCGCATCATGGCGAAGGAATCGGCGTGGTGGAAGTATGCCGCCCCGGGCAGCTCGGTGACCGGGATCTTGCCGGCGTTGATGAGGTCCTCATCGACCTGCTCGCCGAGGGCCTTCGGGCCGAAGCCCAGCATGCCGTTCTCGGTGTGCAGGGTGACCTGCTTCTCCGGGGAGAGGTAGTTGGACACCGTCGTCGGCTGGCCGATGCCCAGGTTCACGAAGGACCCGGGGGCGATGTCCTCGGCGATGGCGTGGGCGAGCTCGTCCTGGGTCAGCGGGGTCTCGGTGGTGCGGAACGTCTCGGTGCTCATGCTCGTCCTCACTTCTCGGCGGCCAGCTCGGCCGCGGTCTTGGTGGCCAGGCAGGGCTTGCGACGTCCGGCGGCGAGAGCCTCGCGCTCCTCGCGCTGCTTCGTGCCGGAGCCGGTGGGGATCCCGACGATGGTGTCCGTGTAGATGCTCGGAGTGATGATCGCCTCCGGATCCAGGGCCTCTTCGAGGACCTCGTCGACCTGCACGATGGTGTGCGTGGCCGCCGTGGCCATGACCGGGCCGAAGTTCCGGGCGGTCTTGCGATACACCAGGTTGCCGTACGGATCGGCGGCGTACGCCTTGATCAGGGCGAAGTCGCCGCGGATCGGCGCCTCCAGCACGTAGTGCCGACCCTCGATCTCCCGGGTCTCCTTGCCTGCGGCCAGTTCGGTGCCGTAGCCGGTGGGGGTGAAGAACCCGCCGATGCCCGCACCCCCGGCGCGCAGGCGCTCGGCGAGGTTGCCCTGTGGGACCAGTTCCAGCTCAATCTCCCCGGCGCGATAGGCCTCGTCGAAATGCCAGGAGTCGGACTGGCGCGGGAACGAGCAGATGATCTTGGCCACCCGGCGTTCCTTGATGAGCAGGGCCAACCCGGCATCAGCCTGTCCGGCGTTGTTGTTGACCACGGTCAGGTCGGTCGCACCGGACTCCATCAGCGCGTCGATCAGTTCCATGGGCTGGCCGGCATTGCCGAAGCCTCCCAGCAGCACCGTGGCGCCGTTGCTCACACTGGCCACCGCCTCCGCGGCGGTGTCTACAAATTCAGTCATCGGTTCTTCTCTCAGTTCTGTGTGGTTGCGTTTTCCAGGACGACGGCGATGCCCTGCCCGACGCCGATGCACAGCGTGGCCACGCCCCAGCGTTCGCCGCTGAGCTCCATGCGCTTGGCCAGCGTGGCCAACACCCGGGTGCCGGAGGCGCCCAGCGGATGGCCGATCGCAATCGCCCCGCCCCACGCGTTGAGGATCTCCGGGTCGATGTCCCAGGCGTCCAGGCAGGCCAGGGACTGGGCGGCGAAGGCCTCATTGAGCTCCACCGCACCGACGTCGCCCCAGCCGATTCCGGCGCGCTTGAGCGCCTTGTTGCTGGCTTCCACCGGGGCGTAGCCGAAGTACTGCGGCTCATTCGCCGCAGCGGCCCAGCCAGCGATCCTCACCTGCGGGGCAAGACCCAGCTGCTCCCCACCCGCGGCGGAGCCGAGCCAGACGGCGGAGGCGCCGTCGTTCATCGGAGAGGCGTTGCCCGCAGTGACAGTGCCGTTCTCGGAGCGGAAGACGGTGCGCAGCCCGGCGAGCTTCTCCGTGGTGACACCTGCGCGGATAGTCTCGTCGGTCTGAAGATCCACTCCCGGAACGCTGACGATGAGGTCGGCGAATCGCCCCTCGTTCCAGGCGCGGGCGGCGAGCTCATGGGAGCGGGCGGCGAATTCGTCCTGCCGTTCGCGGCCGATGCCGTGCTTCTCGCGAAGCTGCTCGGTGGCCTCACCGAGCGAGACGGTCCATTCCTCGGGCATGCGCTCGTTGATCAGTCGCCAGCCCAGCGTGGAGTTGGCCAGTTCGAGGTTGGCCATCGGGAAGGGACGCTCGGTCTTGGGAAGCACCCAGGGAGCCCGCGACATGGATTCCACGCCGCCGGCGAGGATCACATCGGTCTCCCCCAGCGCGATCTGCCGCGCGCCGGAGATCGCGGCATCCAGCGAGGATCCGCAGAGCCGGTTGATCGTGGTGGCGGGAACGGTGACGGGCAGCTTCGCCAGCAGCCAGGCCATCCGGGCGACATTGCGGTTCTCCTCGCCAGCGCCGTTGGCGTTGCCGAAGATCACCTCTCCGACGATCTCACCGGCATTCTCCGGGTTCAGCCCGGGGGCCTGCTCCACGAGGGCTGAGATGACCAGTTCGGCGAGGTCATCGGGTCGCTGACCGGAGAGGGCGCCGCCGATCTTGCCGAAGGGGGTGCGCAGACCCTGGTAGACGAAGACGTCCTGCATATGAGCTCCCTGCCTGTGATCGCGTGAGCACCACCAAATGTTCGCTATGCAAACAAGTGTGCGCTATGTGTGACGATCATAGTCTGGCCGGCAGGGTTTCGCCAGAGGTGACGAGAGTTCTCTACAGGCCCTGGGGCACGGTGAGCCGACCGACATCCTCACCCAGGGTGAGGATCAGATCCTCCACCGCGGCCGCGCTGTGCAGCAGATGTGGCAGTGTGCGATCCAGGGACTCCTGCGCGGACTCCTTGCCGGCGGAGATCGAGGTGTTCAGCGAGAGCACGATCCTTCCGCTGCCGTCCCGGGCCGGGACGGCCACCGAGCGCAGCCCTTCTTCGAGCTCTTCGTCCACCAATGCGTAACCGTCCGTGCGGACCGCAGTGATGATCTCGCGCAGCCGGTGGGGGTCGGTGACGGTGCGTGCGGTGAAGGCCCGCCGCTCAGTGGTGCGCAGACGCTCCTCGAGCGTCTCGTCGTCGAGGCCGGAGAGCAGCACCCGCCCCATCGACGTGGCGAAGGCGGGCAGCTTGGTGCCCAGCGCGAGGTCGATCCGCATGATGCGGCGGGTGTGCACACGGCAGACGTACATCACCTCGTCTCCGACCAGCAGTGCGGCCGAACAGGATTCGGCCAGCTGCCCGGAGAGCTCACGCAGTGATGGCTGCAGCAGCTCATGCCAGCCGCGGCCTGACCAGTAGCCCTGTCCAAGGCCGAGCACCCTCGGGGTCAGCTCGAAGAACCGACCGTCGGTATAGGCGTAACCCTCATGGACCAGCGTGAGCAGCATCCGGCGGGCGGTCGCGCGGCTGACATCGGCGCGCCGCGCAACGTCGGAGAGCGTCAGCTTCGGCTCCACGGCGGAGAAGGACTCGAGGACCCGCAGGCCGGTGGAGAGCGAACGGACGAACTCATTGCGATTGACGGCGGGCTGAGATGGGCTCTCCTGATCCATGCAGTGATCCTATCCACCCGCCGAGCCCAGCCTTCGTCGAGGCGCGTCTCACTCAGCTCTCGCAACGGCGCCTGAAGTGTGATGTGCTTCTCCTCACATGTGCGGCCGCCGTCGGCGGTCCATTTCGGAGAGGGGCATCCGATGAGTCCAGACGTGGTGGGGTTCGCGATCGTGCTGTTGGCATCAGTGATGCTGATAGGCAAGTACATCCGGGTAAAAGTGCCGTTCATCCAGAAGCTGCTCCTGCCCAGCGCCATCATCGCCGGGTTCATCGGACTCATCATCGGCCCACAGGTCATCGGGCGGCTCGGCGAGTCCCTCGGCTGGGCGTGGTTGGAGGACGGCGGACTTCTGACCGCGGGAATCTACGATGTCTGGGCCACACTGCCTGGCCTGTTGATCTCGGTGGTCTTCGCCACCCTCTTCCTGGGATCAAGGATCCCGTCCCCGGTCAGAGTGGCCAAGCTGGTCGGCCCGCAGCTCTCCATCGGCGTCGCCTACGGCTCCGGCCAATACGTCATAGGCATCGTGCTGGGACTGCTGGTGCTCTCTCCGCTGCTCGGGGTCGATCCCGTCTTCGGTGCGCTGCTCGAGATCGCCTTCGAGGGAGGCCACGGAACGGCGGCCGGAATGCGGCCGGCCTTCGAAGACATGGGCATTCCCGAGGCCACCGACCTCGCCCTGGCCATCGCCACCGTGGGCCTGGTCTTCGGCATCCTCATCGGCATCTCCGTCATCAACTGGGGCGTGCGCACCGGCCGGACACGAGTGATCAAGAACGTCTCCAAGCAGTCGAAGGCCGAGCTGCGGGGGCTCTACGGCGACAACGAGAACGTCTCCACCGGGCGGATGACATCGCGACCCAGCTCGATCGAGCCGCTGACGCTGCATGTGGCCGTCGTCGGACTCGCCATCATCATCGGCTGGCTCATCCTGGAAGGCCTCGTCTGGGTCGAGGATCAGCTGTGGGGTCAGCCGGGTTCGCCGCTCTCCGAGGAGGGCCTCACGCTGCTGGGGTATGTGCCGCTGTTCCCACTGGCGATGATCGGCGGAGTGATCGTCCAGGTCATCTTGGATCGCACCGACAACACCAACCTGCTGGACCACGAGACGATGAAGCGCATCCAGGGTCTCGCCCTGGACATCCTGATCGTCGCAGCACTGGCGACGATCTCGCTGGATGCCATCGCCGCCTTCTGGGAGACCTTCCTGATCCTCTCGATCGCCGGAATCTTGTTCTGCACCACGGTCCTGCTGGTCTTCACCCCGCGGATCATCCCGGAGTTCTGGCTGGAGCGCGGGATCGCAGACTTCGGCCAGTCGATGGGCGTCACGGCCACAGGCCTGGTGCTGCTGCGGGTGGCCGACCCGTACGACGAGTCCCCCGCCCTGGAGGCCTTCGGCTATAAGCAGCTGTTCTTCGAGCCCTTCTTCGGCGGCGGTCTGGTCACCGCATTGGCGATCCCGATCATGGTCGCCACCGGCAACGTCTACATCGTCCTGATCCCGATGGCAGTGCTGTTCGTGGCCTCACTCGTGGTGGGCCACATCTACTTCCGCGGAGTGCGCTCCGGACGGTGGCGCGACCCCTCCGTGGAGGCGGCCAAGGCTGCGCAGGAGTGACCCTGCGCCCGCACCCCCACACACGTTGAGGGGCGGATTCTCCGGGCATCTGACCCCTTCCAGGGCCTCAGACAGTCGGAGAATCCGCCCCTCAACGGGATGGTGGGGTGCAGCTGGTGCTTATGCGTGGCCGTCGAAGAGCGAGGTCACCGAACCGTCGGTGAAGACCTCCTTGATCGCCCGGGCCAGGATCGGCGCGATGGAGAGCACGGTGAGCGTCTCGAAGCGCTTGTCCTCGGGGATCGGCAGGGTGTTGGTCACCACGATCTCACGGGCCCCGCAGTTGGCCAGCCGCTCGGCGGCCGGATCCGAGAACACCGCGTGGGTCGCCGCGATGATGACATCCTTGGCGCCGGCGTCCTTGAGGACCTGCACGGCACCGGAGATGGTGCCGCCGGTGTCGATCATGTCGTCGATGAGCACGCAGGTGCGGCCCTCGACCTGACCCACGACCTGCTTCGACACTGCCTTGTTCGGCTGGGTGACGTCGCGGGTCTTGTGCACGAAGGCCAGCGGTGCTCCGCCGAGGCGCTCGGCCCACTGCTCAGCAACGCGGACCCGGCCGGTGTCCGGGGAGACCACGGTGACGTCGTCGTCGGCGACCCGGCCACGGATGTGCTCGGCCAGCAGCGGGACCGCGAAGAGGTGGTCCACCGGGCCGTTGAAGAAGCCCTGGATCTGGGCGGTGTGCAGGTCCACGCTCATGATCCGGTCGGCGCCGGCGGCCTTATAGAGGTCCGCGACCAGGCGCGCCGAGATCGGCTCGCGGCCGCGCCCCTTCTTGTCCTGACGGGCATAGGGGTAGAAGGGCGAGACCACGGTGATCCGCTTGGCCGAAGCCCGCTTCATGGAGTCGACCATGATGAGCTGTTCCATCAGCCAGTTGTTCATCGGAGCCGGGTGGGACTGCAGCAGGAAGATGTCCTTGCCGCGCACCGACTCGGAGGACCGGACATAGATCTCTCCATTGGCGAAGTCATAGGCGCTGATCGGCAGCAGCTCGGTGCCGAGCTCCTTCGCGATCTCTTCGGCAAGCTCCGGATGTGCGCGCCCGGAAGCCAGCACAAGGGTCTTCTCCCCGTTCAGCCTGATTTCGTCCATGAGTGTTGTTGCCTCTCGCCGGCGTTGCTGGTGGGTGGTTGGTTCAGGTGGTCGTCAGACGGCGTCAGGCCGGACGGCCTGGGCGGCGTCGGCCGCCGCGGATCCGGGCCGCTTGGCCTGGACCCAGCCCTCGGCGTTGCGCTGCGGGGCGATGGAGAGCGCCAGCGCTCCGGCGGGGACGTCCTTGCGCACCACGGCGCCAGCGCCGGTGTAGGCGCCGTCGCCCACCGAGACCGGGGCGACGAAGACGGTGTTGGAACTGGTGCGCACGTGGGAGCCGATCTGCGTGCGGTGCTTGTTCTCGCCGTCGTAGTTCGCGGTGATGTTGCCGCAGCCGATGTTGGTGAACTCGCCGATGGTGGCGTCTCCGGCGTAGCCCAGGTGGGACAGCTTGCTGCCGCGCCCGATGCTCACGTTCTTGGTCTCGTAGAAGGCGCCGATCTTGCCGTCCTGGCCCAGCACGGTGCCCGGCCGCAGATAGGTGAACGGCCCGACGCTGGCGCCGGCCCCGATCTGGGCTCCGGAGCCGTGGACTCGGGTCAGCGTCGCGGCCTCTCCGACGATCACATCGGTGAGCGTGGTGTCCGGGCCGACGACGGCGTGGCGGCCGATGTGCGTGGCGCCGTGGAGCTGGGTGCCGGGGAGGATCGTGGTGTCCTGCTCCAAGGTGACGGTGGCGTCGATCCAGGTGCTGGCCGGGTCGACCACCGTGGTCCCGGCGCGCATGGCGCGCTCCACGATGCGCCGGTTCATCTCGGCGCCGAGGGCCTGCAGCTGGACCCGATCATTGGCGCCCTCTACCTGCCAACGGTCCTGGGTGACCACGGCGGAGACTCTGCCGCCCTCGGCGCGGGCAATGGAGAGCACGTCGGTGAGGTACATCTCACCCTGGGCGTTGTCGGTGGTGACCTGGGCCAGCGCGCGGGTCAGCACGGCGGCGTCGAAGGCGTAGATCCCGGAGTTGATCTCGGTGATGCTGCGCTGCTCTGCGGTGGCCTCCTTGTGCTCCACGATCCCGAGCACGTCCTGCGGGTCTTCCTGGCTGCGCAGGATCCGGCCGTAGCCCGCGGCGTCGTCGAGCACGGCAGAGAGCACGGTGACGGCATTGCCGTCGCGCTCATGGGTCTCGACGAGCTCGGCGAGCATCTGCGTCTGCAGCAGCGGCACATCGCCGTAGGTGACCACCACGGTGCCGGTCTCGGCAGGCGCTCCTGCGGCGGTGAGCGCGTCCAGGCCGCAGGCCACGGCGCGTCCGGTGCCGGGGACCTCGTCCTGGTCGGCGATGACGGCGCGCGGCTCGAGGTGAGCGATGTGCTCGGCCACCTTCTCGCGCTGGTGCCGCACCACAGCGACCAGCTGGTGCGGGGCCAGGCCCATCGCCGCGGTCAGCGCGTGACCGATCATCGAGACGCCGCCGATCGGGTGCATGATCTTCGGGGTGCTGGACTTCATCCGGGTCCCGGCTCCTGCCGCGAGCACGATCACTGCGGTGGGCTGGGTGGACTGGGCGTTGGTCACGAAGGCTGCTCCTCGGCGCGTTTCGATGGGACTCCTCAGTGTAGAGAGGTCCGGCGATCTAGATTGCCGTTCCGCCTCTAGGATTCGAACCTAGACTGCACAGCTCCAAAGGCTGGCGTGCTGCCATTACACCAAGGCGGAGTGCGACGGCGGTCCGACGGTGCTCGGCGCTGCGAACACCCTCATCTCCGGCCAAGCGCTGGTCCATCTTCGCATGCGCAGACTCGCGAGATGAAACCGCGGACTGACGGTGGCATTACCCTGGATAGGTGGCACATCTTCTCGGGGCCGAAGCCCTACACCTGGAATTCCCTACTCGCACCGTGTTCGACTCGGTGACGATCGGCATCAACGAGGGCGACCGCGTCGGCGTCGTCGGTCGCAACGGCGACGGCAAGTCTTCGCTGCTGGCCATGCTCACCGGTCGGCTTGAACCCGACTCGGGGCAGGTCACCCGGCGCAAGGGCGTGCAGTTCGGCGTGCTGGATCAGTCGGACGACCTCGATGACGAGCACACCGTGGGCTATTCGGTCGTCGGGGACGCCGATGACCACGAGTGGGCCTCGGATGCGAAGATCCGCGACGTGATCGCCGGGCTGGTGACCGACATCCCCTGGGAGTCGAAGATCTCCGAGCTCTCCGGCGGGCAGCGCCGCCGCGTGGCGCTGGCGAAGCTGCTGGTGGGCGAATGGGACATCATCGCCCTGGATGAGCCCACGAACCACCTCGACGTGGAGGGGATCTCCTGGCTGGCGAACCACTTGAACCGGCGCTGGCCGCGCAGCTCGGGCGGGCTGCTGGTGGTCACTCACGATCGCTGGTTCCTCGACGAGATCAGCACCACCACCTGGGAGGTCCACGACGGCATGGTCGAGCCGTTCGACGGCGGCTACGCGGCGTATGTGCTCCAGCGCGTGGAACGTGACCGGCAGGCGGCCACCGTGGAGGCCAAGCGGCAGAACTTGATGAAGAAGGAGCTCGCCTGGCTGCGCCGCGGCGCCCCGGCGCGCAGCACCAAGCCGAAGTTCCGCATCGAGGCGGCCAACGAGCTCATCGCCGACGTGCCTCCCCCGCGCAACCCGCTGGAGCTGAAGAAGATGGCCACCGCCCGGCTGGGCAAGGACGTGGTCGACGTCCTCGACGTCTCCATCGGCTTCGGCGACAAGCCGATCCTCAACGAGGTCACGTGGCGGATCGGTCCGGGTGAGCGCACCGGCATCCTCGGAGCCAACGGCGCCGGCAAGTCCACGCTGCTCAACCTGATCGCCGGCAAGCTCGAGCCCGACACGGGCCGGGTCAAGCGCGGCAAGACCGTGCGCCTGGCCACCCTGGATCAGCAGTTCTCCCAGCTGGCCGACATCGAGGGCGATCGGGTCCGCGAGGTGCTGGCCCGCGAGAAGACCCAGGTGGTCATCGACGGCAAGGAACACACCCCGGCGCAGCTGTTGGAACGCCTCGGCTTCTCCACCGCACATCTCTCCGCACGAGTCGGCGAGCTCTCCGGCGGGCAACGACGACGCCTGCAGCTGCTGCTCGTGCTCCTGTCTGAGCCCAACGTGATGATCCTCGACGAGCCCACCAACGATCTCGACATCGACATGCTCGCCGCCATGGAGGACCTGCTGGACTCTTGGCCCGGCACGCTGATCGTGGTCTCCCACGACCGGTACCTGCTCGAGCGGGTGACCGATCAGCAGTACGCGATCTTCGACGGCCGGATGCGCCACGTGCCGGGAGGCGTGGAGGAATACCTGCGGCTCAAGGCCGCCAGGGCCAATGGCGCCTCTGCGGAGTCGGCGGGATCTGGCACGTCTGGTTCAGGCGGTGGAGCTGCTGGCGCCGGGGTCGGTTCCGGGAAGGCCGCGGCTGCGGCCCGTCGGGAGGCGATGAAGACCTCCTCGGCCTCATCGGCAGGTGCCCCGGCGCTGAGCAGCGCAGAGGAGCGCGAAGTGCGCAAGGAGGTCGGCGCGCTCGAGCGGAAGATGCAGAAGTTGATCACCCAGATGGAGAAGAAGCAGCGCCAGATGGCCGATCACGATCCGAGCGACTTCGAAGGTCTGGGCAAGCTCACCGCCGATGTGAGCCGGCTGCAGGGCGAGAATGAGAAGCTCGAGGAACGCTGGCTGGAGCTCTCCGAAAAGGTGGGCTGAGGTACCGCAGTCCTGCGCTGCCCGCGCTCTGCGGGCAGCGCAGGACTGCGGTGCGCCCCGTCAGCTGGGGCGAATCGCGCCCCTGATGACTCTCGGGTCAGCTCTCGCGGCCGTTGATCAGTCGTGCCCCGGCGGCCGGACCGGTGACCGGGATGGCCCAGACCTCGGTCCGCTCCTCCAGGCTGGTGCAGAGCTGATGGGCTGACTCAGCATCCCGGGCGAGGAACACCAGGGTGGGGCCTGAGCCGGAGACCATTCCCTGCAGCGCTCCTTCGATCATGCCGATGTCCATCATGTCCTCCAGGGAGGGCAGGCTGGCCACGGCGGGGGCCTGCAGGTCATTGGCCATCAGCGAGGCCACGAGCTCGGCGTCGGCGGTGCAGACCGCCCGGACCAGGTCCGGATCCAGGCCCGGCGCCTCCGCCTCCACTCCGGCTTCGGCGCGCATCTCGTCGAGCTTGGCATAGACGCTGGGCGTGGACAGGCCCGTGTTGGCCGGGACGATGACCAGATGCAGCTCCCCGCGGGTCAGCAGCGGAGAGAGCTCATCGCCCACACCCTGACCCACGGCTGCTCCGCCGAGGATCGCGAACGGCACGTCGGCCCCGAGCTCGGCGCCGATCTCCGCCAGCTGTTCCTTGGAGAGCCCCGCTTCCCAGAGGGCCGAACAGGCCACCAGTGTGGCGGCGGCGTCGGCAGAGCCTCCTCCCATCCCGCCGGCCACCGGGACGTTCTTGGTGATGGTCAGGTCCACTCCGTCGGTGATGCCGAGTCGGTCGCGCAGCTTCGAGGCGGCCTGATGCACCAGGTTGCGCTCATCGAGCGGGATCGCCGCAGCCACCATCTCTCGGGTCTCCGGATCCCGGGTCTGGACCTCGGTGAAGGTAGAACGTTCGGAGAGGCTCACGGTGATCGCCCCGTCCTCGCGCCGGGCCGCGCTGACCTCTTCGTAGAGGGAGACCGCCAGGTAGAGCGTGGCGACCTCGTGATAGCCGTCCTCGCGCAGCGGACCGACGCGCAGGCTCACATTGATCTTGCCCGGAGCCACGGCGGTGACATGTCCGAAGAATTCACTATCGCGCATGCTTCGACCCTACTTCTCGTCACTGACATGCGGGACCGCGCCGGCTGGACCCGAGCTGGCCGCGTCGCGCAGGGCGGCGGCGATCGCGGTGAACCCACTGATGCCCAGGGTCTCGCCGCGGGCGGACGGATCCACCCCGGCGGCCCGCAGCACCGCCTCGGCACGGGTCGGGGATCCCGCGATCCCGGCCAGGCAGGCGCGCAGGGTCTTGCGTCGGGTGGCGAAGGCGGCGTCGATCACCGCGAAGACCTCTTCGCGGCTGAGCTCGGCCGAGGCCTCGGCGCGCCGGTCGAAGCGAACCAGCCCCGAGGAGATCCGCGGCTCGGGCCAGAAGACTCGCTTGCCGACCACGCCGGCCTTGCGCATGTTCGTGTCCCAGGCCGCCTTCACACTGGGGACGCCGTAGATCTTGGAGCCGGGCCCGGCGCAGAGCCGGTCGGCGACCTCGTCCTGGACCATGACCAGGCCCTTGCGCAGCGAAGGCAGGATCTGGAGCAGGTGCAGCACCACCGGGACCGCCACGTTGTAGGGCAGGTTCGCGACCAGCACCTCCGGGCCCGCGCCGTCTCCGAACTCGGCGAAGGACTCCGGGGTGAGCTTCAGCGCGTCCTGCTCCATCACGCGCAGGTTCGCCGCGCGCTCGGGACGGAACCTCTGCACCGTCTCGGCCAGCTGACCGGCCAGCTTGGGATCGATCTCGACGGCGCTGACCAGCGCTGATTCATCTAACAGGCCCAGGGTCAGGGACCCGAGCCCAGGGCCGACCTCGAGCACATGCTCGCTGCCGTCGAGATCTGCGAGGCTGACGATCCGGCGGATCGTATTCGGGTCGATGACGAAGTTCTGTCCCCACTGTTTAGTGGGGCGCACCCCGAGCTGGTCGGCCAGCGCCCTGACATGCGCGGCGGAGAGCAGCTGCGGAGGGCTCTGCTGCGGTCGTCGCTGCGGTGAGTGCTCATCACTCATGTCCAGCTCCCGTAGGCCTGGGTGGTGTTGAACATGACCTGCTGACACATCGCTTCCACGTTGGTGTTGCGCACCTGGGCCATCAGCCGCATGGTCTGCGGGATCAGATAAGGCGCGTTGGGCTGCCCCCGGTAAGGATGTGGGGTCAGGAAAGGCGTGTCGGTCTCCACCAGGATCAGCTGCGGATCAGCGACCGCCAGCGCCTCACGCAGGGCGTGGGCGTTCTTGAAGGTGACCGTGCCGGCGAAGGACATGTACCAGCCGTTGGCGTTGCAGAGGCGGGCCAGGTCCGCATCGCCGGAGAAGCAGTGGAAGACCACGGCGCTGGGCAGGGTGGGCGCGGCGTTGAGCACGCTGACCACCTCCACGTGGGCGTCCCGGTCGTGGATCTGCATCGCGAGTCCACGCTCGACGGCGAGCGCGATGTGATCTTCGAAGCTGCGTCTCTGCGCAGCGACCCCTTCTTCGCCGGTGCGGTAGAAGTCCAGACCGGTCTCCCCGATCGCCACCACCTGTTCGTGGCGGGCAAGTTCGGTGATCCTGGCGAACGCAGTCTCGTAGTCGCCCTTCGCTGCCAGCACCGGCGCATCGTTGGGGTGCAGCGCGACGGCGGCCTTGAGCTGGGGGTGCTCTGCGGCGGCCTTCACGGAGAACTCCGAGGAGGCCACGTCATAGCCCACGCACAGCGCGCCGACCACGCCGACGGCCTTGGCGACCTCCAGGGCCTGCTGGACCGAGACGGAGATCGCACCGTCGCGGAAGTCCAGGTGCGCGTGATTGTCGATCACCGGCACCGTCAGCGGTTGGGGTGCCGGGGGGTATCGCAGGCGACGCTTCTTCCCGGACTGCTCCTCCGCCTGATCTCGCACGGGACCGGCGGCCGCGCCGTCGTCGTCGGGCTGTTCAGGACGGTAGGCGGCAGGGGTCTCGCCCGGCACCACGGCGGGGCTCGACTCGGCGTCTGGAAGGATTCGCTGCTGTTGGCTCACGGTGATCAACTCTATCGCCCACCCCCCGCGCGGCCTTCCACACCCCGCCCTCCGCCGGCTCCTGCGCAGACTGGGCGTGAGAAGTGCTGCAGAGACGAGCCGCGATGCAGGCGGACGTGAAGGCGGCGGCGTCAGTTCGCGTAGACCGAATCGATGACGCCCTCGAAGTCGACCAGGACCCGGTGGCGCATCAGCTTCATCGAGGCGGTCATGTGCCCGGACTCTTCGGAGAGTTCGACGTCGAGCAGCTCGAACTTCCGGATGGACTCCGCGCGCGAGACCCTTCGGTTCGCAGCCTCCACCGAGAGGCCGATCTCCTGGCGCACCCTGGGATGCTTTGCGGCGTCGATCAACGACAGCGACCGGTACCCGTTGGCCCGGCACCAGTCCGCCACGGCGTCGGCGTCCAGCGTGATCAGCGCCGCGACGTAGGGCCTGTCGTCTCCGACCACGATGACCTCGGCCACCAGCGGGTGAGCGCGGATGACCTCTTCCATCGGCATGGGGTAGACGTTCTTGCCGCCGGCGGTCACGATGAGGTCCTTCTTGCGCCCCGTCAGCGTGAGGAAGCCGTCCTCGTCCAGGGAGCCGAGGTCACCGGTGCGGAAGAAGCCCTCCGCGTCAAAGGCCTCTGCCGAGGCCTCGGGCTTCTCGTGGTAGCCGTCGAAGATCACCGGGCCCTTGAGCAGCACCTCTGAATCGGCGGCGATCCTCACGGTGTTGCCGGGCACCGGGATGCCCACCGTCCCGATGCGGGTGGCTCCGGGGATGTTCAGCGTGATCGGAGCGGTGGACTCGGTGAGGCCGTAGCCCTCCTGGACCGGCAGTCCGATGCCGGTGAAGAAGTGGGCGATCTCGGGGTTCAGCGCGGAGGCGCCGGAGATCATGTAGCGGACGCTGCCACCGAGGCGGGCGTGGAGCTTGGAGTAGACCAGCTTGGCGAACATCGCTCGGCGTGCGCGCAGCCGCACAGAGGGCCCGGGACCCTCGCCCGTCGCCTCGGCCTGCAGGGCCTTCGAGTACAGGATCGCGGTATCTTTGGCGGTCTCGAAGATCTTTCCCCTGCCCTCGGCGCGGGCCTTGGCGGAAGCACCGTGGTAGACCTTCTCGAAGACCCGCGGCACGGCAAGCAGCCAGGTGGGACGGAAGCTGGCGAGATCCTCGAGCAGCTTCGCGGAGCTGGCTGAATGGGCCACCTGCACCCCGCGGTACAGACACATCAGCTGCACCGCGCGGGCCAGGACGTGGGCCAGCGGCAGGAAGATCAGCGTGCGGGATTCGTTCTCGCCGAGGATCTGATCGGCGAAGGGCAGAATGTTCGCCGCACCCTCGGCCAGGTTGCGGTGGGTGATGCGCACCCCCTTGGCGCGGCCGGTGGTGCCGGAGGTGTAGACCAGCGTGGCGACGTCGTCCAGGTCGGCCCGTGAGCGGGCCGCCTCGAGCTGCTCATCCGAGATGTGCTCCCCGGAGGCGGCCAGATCATCGAGCTGGCGCACCTCTTCGATGGGCAGCACCGCAGGGCGGTTCCCGTTGAACTTCACCACGGCGGCGCGCAGGCAGTCCTGGAGCTCGACGCTTCCGGCGAGCGCAAGCGTCGCCCCGGAATCCTCGAGCACGGCGCTGACCTGGTGCACGGAGCTGGTCTCGTAGATCGGCACCGAGATCGCGCCGGCGAACCAGATGGCCTGATCCACCACGGCCCAGCTGTAGCTGGTCGGTGCCATCACCGCGACCCGGTCCTCCGGCTCGACGCCGAGTGCGATCAGCCCCTTGGAGACGCCACGAACCTGGTCCAGGAAACTGGTGATGGAGACGTCCACCCACCCGCCGGTCCCGTTGGGCACGGCGTAGACCGGCTGATGCGGGCGAGCGGCCCAGAGGTCCAGGACCCCGTCAGTGGCGTTGGTGTGCGGTTCCAGCCACGCCACCTGCGCGGTGGCGGCTTCGCGGATCTGATTGCTGCTCGTCTGGGCAACGTGTTCGCTGCCCGTATGCTCCTCGGTCATGGCCCCGCCTGCTCATCGATTACCCTGCGGTGGAGTGCCTCTCCGCTCTGGACGCCATTCTACTGTTCAACCGGACTTTTCGGCGCGCCTCAGGGCCAGGGCGGCATCATAGATCTCGCTGGCCGGGACAGAGTGTGCGGCCCCGATCTCCTTGGCCGCCGTCTTGAGCTTGGTCCCCTCAGCAACCCGCGTCAGCACGACGCCGGCCAGCTCCTCCAAGCTCATCGGCTCGCCCCCCGCTCCGGCGGGTGACCCCCCGCCGAGCACCAGGACCATCTCCCCGCGCAGGTGACGTTCAGCAGCCACGGCGGCGAGCTGGCCCAGGCCTCCGCGCAGCACCTCTTCGTAGCGTTTCGTCAACTCCCGGGCCAGCGCCGCAGGTCGGTCCTCCCCCAGCGCCGCGGCGAACTCGCGGAGCGTGGCGGCGACCCGGTGCGGGGATTCGAAGAGCACCGTGGTCCACTCCTCGGTGGCCAGCCGGTCGAGCAGCTTCTTGCGCTCCCCCGCTTTGCGCGGGACGAACCCGGCGAAGGTGAATCGGTCGGTGGGCAGCCCGGAGAGCGCCAGCGCGGTGGTGACCGCCGAGGCGCCCGGCGCCACGGTGACCCCGACGCCGGCAGCGATGGCGGTCTCGACGAGTCGGAACCCCGGATCGGAGACCGCGGGCATGCCGGCGTCGGAGATCACCAGGATCCGGGTTCCCTTCCGGGCCTGTTCCACGAGCTCCTCGGAGCGGGACGCCTCGTTGTGCTCGTGCAGGCTGAGAAGGCGGGCATGGAAGGTGACCTGCAGCGCTCGGGCCAGGTGTCGCGCGGTGCGGGTGTCCTCGGCGGCGATGACCTCGGCGGTGGCCAGGAGCCGCTTGAGCCGGTCGGTCGCGTCACCGAGATTGCCGATGGGGGTCGCGGCGAGCACGATCGGGGTGTCCCAGAGGCTGGTATCAGCTGGCTCCAAGGGGTTCTCGACCTGTTCTGCCTCGCCTGACTCCATGACACGCCCGCTTCTGATCGGTGACCGGCTTGCGCCAAGTAGCATACCCATAGTGAACCCTGCCGAGCCCGCCCGCAGCACTCCGGCCCCTGCCGGGGCGCCCGGGAGCGTCGCCGAGCCGGAAGCCGCAAGGCTGTCCCGGATGGAGCGCCGGCTCCACGCAGAACCGTACCGTCCAGGTCGCTGGGGATGGATTCTGCCCGGGCTGATCACGCTCTTAGCCGGAATCCTGCGGGTGAGAGATCTCGGCACCCCGCACCTGTTGATGTTCGACGAGACCTACTACGTCAAGGACGCCTACGCGCTGCTGCTCACCGGCTATGAGCTGGTCTGGCCGGAGGATGCCGATGACTCCTGGCTGGCTGGTGAGGCACAGCCCACCGGCGACGGCGCCTACGTGGTGCACCCGCCTCTGGGAAAGTGGCTGATCGCGCTGGGGCTGCGGGGCTTCGGCCAGGACAGCGCCTTCGGCTGGCGGATCTCGGCGGCGCTGGCAGGCACCCTGGCCGTGCTGCTGATCGCGCTCATCGCGCAACGGATGTTCCGCTCGGTCTTCCTCGGGGCGTTCGCCGGGATGCTCACCGCCATCGAAGGCCACCACCTGGTGATGAGCCGCGTGGGCCTGCTGGACATCTTCATGATGTTCTTCGTCCTCGCCGCCTTCGGCGCCCTGCTGGCTGATCGATACAGCGGACGACGGCGGCTGGCCGCCTGGGCGGTGCGCCGCAGGTCTGGTGACCGGCAGGCCAGCGGACCGTGGCTGGGGGTCCGCCCGTGGCGGCTGCTCGCCGGGGTGCTGCTCGGAGCGGCGGTGGCGGTCAAGCTCTCGGCGCTGGCCTTCCTCGCGGTCTTCGGCATCATGGTCATCCTCTGGGACCTGCAGGCCAGGCGACTGGCCGGCGTCGAGCGATGGGCGCGGTCCGGGCTGTTGAAGGATGGGCTTCCGGCGCTGGTCTCGGTGCTGCCCGTTGCCGCCAGCACCTATCTGGCCAGCTGGACCGGCTGGCTGAGCACGCAGGCCGGCTGGGGTCGGCAGTGGCACCTCGAGCATCCTGCCGAGGGGCTGTCCCGGCTGGTGCCGGATCCGCTCCGCTCGCTGTGGAACTATCATGTCTCCGCCGCGGACTTCCATCAGGGGCTCAGCAGCGGACATGACTACGCGTCCTCGCCCTGGACCTGGCTTTTCATGGGCCGACCGGTCTCGATGCACTACGACTCGGTCTCCGCCGGCGAGATCTATGCACAGACCGGTGAGACCTGCGCCGCGGAGAGCTGTTCCTCAGCGGTCCTGGACCTGGCGAATCCGCTGATCTGGTGGAGCGGGATGATCGCCCTGGTACTGGTGGGGCTGCTCTGGGCCGGTCGCCGGGACTGGCGCTGCGGCGCGATCCTCTCCGGCTTCGTGGCCGGGCATCTGGTCTGGCTGCTCTTCCCGGACCGGACCACCTTCTTCTTCTACACGATCAGCTATCACCCCTTCCTGATTCTGGCGCTCACCGCGATCGCCGCCCTGGCGCTACGCATCGGGACCGCTGGTCACCGCCCCGACGGGACGGCCCGCGGGGAGGGGACGATCCTGGCGGCGCGCCAGCGAAACACCGTGATCGTGCTGTGCTTCGTGCTGCTGTGCGTGGCCGTCTCGGTGTTCTTCCTCCCGCTCTGGACTGCGGAGATGATTCCCTACGAGCAATGGCGGATGAGGATCTGGATCGATTCCTGGCTCTGAAACTGCGCGCGCACCCTGCGCACCCCGCGATCACCTCAGGGTCCCGGGCCTAAGCTGGAGGGAGCCGAACCGGTCGAAAGGAACGTCTCGAACATGCTTGACCCCGCCGCATCGCTGCCTTCGCGCATCCTCTCCGCCGAAGAGACCCGCTGGTCAGTGGAACGCGCCTGGCCGGTGCCGGGGAAGCCGACGATGCTGGCGGTGGAGGTCACCGCCTTCGAGGCTCCCGAGGACGCCGGCACGTCGACCTCCTCTGCCGCTGGCGCTGCGCCCCGTGCCGCCGCGTCGGGGCGCGCCCGAAGAGCAGGCTGCTTCCGCGTCGAGCACCACCGCGGTGCCGCCCGACCCAGCGAGCACCTCGACCTGTTCCCGCCCGATACGGATCCCGAGCTGCCCGCCCTGCGGCAGGCCGCCCGGGGCGGCCTCGTGATCGCCCATGAACCAGGACTGCGGGCAGTGGTGCGGCATCGAGACGGTTCGGACGAGACCTACACCGTGGTGCTGCCGGCAGGCCGCGCGACCGAGCTTCTCGACGGCATGAGACGCGCACAGGCCTTCTCCGGGCCCTTCAGGCTCCCTCGATTGATCAGTCATGATGACTCCACCGCGACGTTCCAGGCGCTGACCGGCGCCTCTCTGCACAGGCCCCAGCGGATCGGCGCGCAGGCATGGGAGACCGCCTGGGACCAGTCCCTGGATGCGTGGTCCACCGCGATCCAGCATCCGGGGGAGCTGCCCGCGAGCGCCCCGGTGCACGGGGCCGCCACGGAGATCCGGCGCCTGCAGCGCTGGGAAGCGCTGGTCAGGCCCTATCTCGTCGGGGCGGAGCTGTTCCACGCGAGCGTCATGGCCGCCTGTGACGCGTTGGCCTCGATCCCTGAGCGCCGGATGGTGCCTGCCCACCGGCAGCTCCGGGATGAAGACCTGCTGTACTCCCCCGAGCTGGGACCGGCGCTGGTGAAGGTCTCCAACGCGGGGTGGGCCCACCCCGCGCTCGACCTGGGCGGGCTGCTCGCCTGCGCCAAGTGGAACGAGCTGCGCGGCCTGTGGGACGCGCCGCGTCGCGCAGTGGTCTTCGGACTGATCAACGACGCCGCCTACCGGAACGGGGTCGCCGGCGACGCGTTGGAGGCCTATGAGAGGGCCGCGCTGCTGCGCCTGAGCGCTCAGTTCACCTTCTCGCCCGGCCTGGCCGACGCCGCAGAGGCCCTGCGCGCCAGCCTCATCCAGTCCGAATCCTGGCGCTGAGCCGCATGCCGACACACGCAGACGAGCCCGCGTCCGCCGCGGCAGCGAAGGCGGCCGCGCGATCCCGGCTCCGGTCGGCGCGCCGGGAGCTGACAGGTGACCAGATCGCGATCCGCGGCCAGGCCCTGGCCCGGGTCCTGCCGTCCGTGGTGCCCGCAGGCTCAGCGGTGGCGGGGTATGTGCCGATGCCCGGCGAGCCGGACGTGCGGCCGTTCCTCAGCGGTCACGCCGCCGGCGGGGGTGCCGTGTACGTTCCCGTGATCGCCAGCACCCGGGACCGGGTCCTCGAGTGGGTGTCCTGGGCGCCTGAGGCGGGGCTGCGGCGCAGCGCGTTCGCGGCCGTCGACGAGCCGCTGGGAGACCGCCTCGGCACCGTCGCGCTGCGTGAACGCCACCCGGAGGGGCTCACCGTCCTGGTGCCCGGCCTGGCCGTGGACCAGCACGGAGCGCGCATGGGTCAGGGCGGCGGCTTCTACGACACCGCCTTCGGAAACGACGCCGACCACCAGGCCTCCACGCCCGTGGAGTCCGCCGCCGACAGTCCGACCGACCTCGCGCCGCTGCGCTTCATCGCGGTGGTCCATGCCGCGGAGGTCCTCAGCCCCGGCGCCTTCCCAGTGGAGCCCCATGACCTGCGGGTCCACATCATCGTGACCGAACGCGAAGCCACGACGCTGAGGCCCGTATAATTGATTGGCAGTATTGCCGCAGGCTGGCCGGTTGCACCTGACCTCCCAGCGCCCTTCACCTCTGAGGAATCCGATGCCCACTTACGCCTATGCCTGCAAGGATTGCAGCCATGCCTTCGACATCGCACAGAAGTTCAGCGATGACTCGCTGACCGTCTGCCCCGAATGTCAGGGCACACTGCGCAAGAAGTTCGGCTCGGTCGGAGTCTCTTTCAAGGGCTCCGGCTTCTACCGGACGGACTCCCGCGCTGCGGCCAGCTCAGGCACCGACGCCTCAAAGCGCTCCGGTTCCGACGGGGCACCTTCGAGCGCCAGCGGGAACGGCTCCTCCGACTCCTCCTCGAGCCCGGCCAAGGCTGCCTCCGGCGCGGGGTCCTCGAGCGCAGGGTCCGCGGGATCGGGTTCATCGAGCTCCTCCGACTGACCCCTCGGAGGAGGTTCCCGGCTGGTCCGAAGATGGCGGCGGCCCCGTACCGCGCAGACTCAGATGCAGCCGTCCCTCCTGGGTGGCCTGGGCGATGGACTCCGCAGTGGCGGGATCCACCGCAAGGATCACGACGCCGCCCGCCTCAGTCCCGCTGGGCAGCCAGTTCTCCGAATCATCCTGCGGGGACCACAGCACCGGCGCGGCGGTCGCCACCAGCTGTGCGGACGTGCCACGCTCGGGGATGTCGCTCGAGGCCAGCACATCCACTCGCTGCCCCGGCGTGAGCAGTGCGACCATCGCCGGATCGGCCGGGCGCACCGGCACAGCCACCGTGCCGGGGTCCTGTCCGGCGAGCAGCCCGGGCCCCACCAGCTGATCCGGGTGGATCAGCGCCCCTGCCGGGAGCGGCACGGCGACCTGTCGTCCGAGCACCTGCTCCGCCTCCACGGCGTAGTCCCGTGGAACCGCCGCGACATCCACCTGGACCTCTTCCATCACGGCGGCGCTCAGCCGCTCCCCCGCGCCGATATCGGCGCTTGCCCGCAGCGCCGGCGTGGTCTCCACCTGCCCTTGAACTCCGGTGAGCACCGCTGCGCCGGCGGCGCCCAGTCCCAGCAACAGGGCGAGGGGGATGCGGAACCGCTGGATCAGCCGGGGCAGCCCGGCACCGCGCAGTCGGCGGCTGATCCGCGGCGGCCTGACCCTCTGCCCCCGGGCCACGCTGCTCCGATCGGTTGGTATCCGCGGCGCCGATGGGTGAGCAGCCGGTATTCGCCGGGCGCGTCTCCGCGGAGATCGTTCCCGGGTCGGCGCCGGCGGCTGAGAGCGGCGCCGACGCGGTCGCTGCGGAATGAACGGACCCGTCGATTCGGTGGCCGGTTCACCATGGCGGGCGCGGGGGCGGGCCTCGTCAGCGCCGCGGGTGCCTGGACGGGTGCGTCGATCGGAACTGATACTCTGCATGGCCACCAGCGTCCACGAGGAGCGCGGCGCAGGTGCCGCAGCTCCTTGCGCTGTGGAGTCGGGCGACTGACGGCCCTCTCCCCGCGGCCTGGGGAAGATGCTCCCGGACCAGCGTGGGGTCCCGGGCTAACCCCAGTGCGGGGGACGCTGACTCAGAATCCACTGCTCATGGGCGGTCAGTGGCACACTGGGCGCGGAACCCTCGGTCTTCTGCGTCCTGCCGGGGGTCTCCTCTTCTGCGGCGCTGGGATTCTGTGCGGCAGCCCCCGCCCCGCGGCCGGGGACGGAGTCTGCAGCGCCGAAGGGCTCGGTGCTGAATGGGTCGGTGAAATCAGACTCCACCTCATGGGACTGGCCCGAGGTCGGTGGGGCCACCACGCGCCGTCGTCCTCTCCGCCCGGCGCGTCCGGCGCCACCAGGCCCCGCGCCACCGGGCCCAGGCCCTACTGCTTCCATGCCCCGCGCTCCCGCGGCGGCAGCCACTTCTTGGACTTCCGGTGTGAATCCTCGTCCTCGAGGTCCGCCGCGCCGCCGAAGCGGATGCCCTCGCTGCGGGCAACCTGCTCCCGGCCCTTGCGACTGCGGGGGGCCGCCCCCGCAGTGTGCACGGTGATCCGGCCTGACTCGGCGAACTCCGGTCCCGAGGCCAGCCCGACCTGTTCGGCGACGACTTCGGTGCAGCGCACCGGGTTGGAGAAGACCTCGATGGTCCAGAGCGCCATGTAGGTCCAGCCCAGCGCCTCAAACGCGGCGGGGCGCTGCCTCGAGCGTTCGCGCACAGACATCGCGCCATAGCTCCTGGTCCCGTCGGAGACCATCGCCACCGGCACCATCGGCTGGTCCGGGGTGAACCTGCGTGAGCAGGCGGCGAGGTCCAGGGTCCCGCGGAACCCGTCCTCCACCCGCCCGCCGCGGGCCCGGATCCGGTCCACCAGGTCCAGCACCAGCGGATCGGTCAGCTGCGCCGACGCGGTGGGGTTGTCCGACCCTTCGAGACCCAGCCTGATCAGGTCGTAGATCTCCCGAGCGCCGTTGGTCAGCGAGGCGGGGTTCATGTCGGCGTTGGAGAGCGAGGTGACCACGCGCAGGTGGTCACGAGCTCGGGTCAGCGCGATCGCGAAGTGTTCGCGGCCGCGCGCCTCGGAGAGCTCCCCGAAGCGGGTCGCGGCATCTCCCTTCACCGAGCGGCCGAATCCGAGGCTGAAGATCACGTCGTCCCGAACCAGGCCGGCGGCACGCTCCACCGGGGTCACCACGAAGCCCTCGCCGTGGGCGCCATCGGTGAAGAACTCTTTGGCCCAGCCATGGTTGGCGAGGTTCAGCCGGATCGCGTCGGCCAGCCGGCGGGCGTGCCATGCCGAGCCGGTGATCACGGCCAGCGAGTGCCCGCGTCGTGAGCGCACATGCTCGAAGACCATGTCCACCACCCGGTTGACCTCCCCGGTGGGTGACTCCACGGCGTCGCGGTATCCGGCCTGGATGCCCGCGACCAGCTCCACGGTGAAGCGACGATCCTGTCCGGTCAGCTGGGCGGCGTCGGGGAGTCGCGTGAGCTCGCCGTCGTAGAGCGCGGACGAGAGCAGCCCGGTGAGCTCCTGATCGACCCCGCGGTGGACCTGTCGCAGCGCATAGTGCGGGAGCACGGCGGCCAGCTCGGTGTAGATCGAGGCGGGGCGGGGCTGCTCGGCCTCGCGCGCGACCGGATCGGCGGAGACGTGGAAGGGGGTGGGCGAACCGGCCACCGGGTCACCGAAGGCCACCACCTGGGAGGCACGGGTCACCGCGTTCAGCGCCGTGGGCACGGCGAGCGATTCGGCATCGAGCAGGATGACGACGTCGGCGCGGTATTCAGGCGGGAACTGCTCTCCCAGCCCCAGCGGCGAGGTGGTCCAGATCGGGACCAGCGGCTGGGTCACCTTGGAGTTGATCGCCTCCAGGGCCTCGATGGTGGGGGTGGAGTCGCGCAGCAGGGCGCGCAGGTTCGCGGCGGCCTGCGGGTGGGCCTCCACGGCGGACTTCCAGCGCACCGCAAGGGCGTGGCCCAGTCGCTGGGCGCTGGACTCGATGTGCCCCGCGTCGGATTCGCGGAAGGTCTCCTCGATGCTGCGCAGGTTCTCGCCGGTGGTCATCGCCAGGTAGTCGTCACCGGAGATCATCGCCTCCAGCGCGGACTGCCACCAGGCGAGCTCCAGCTCCTCGCCGACGACGTTCGCGCTGATCCCACGCTCGGAGAAGTCCTCCATCAGGTCCCGGAAGCCCTGCTCGCGCAGCTGTTCGCCGAGCAGCGTGCGCTCGGGCAGGGTCTCCAGCGGCTTCTCATCCGCGGCCAGGGTCTCCACCGTCTGCAGCAGCTCTTCAATGGGCATCTCGGTCAGTGATCCCGTCTCCAGGACCTCATCGAGACGCTGCAGCCGGGCCTGGACCTTCCCGAAGCTGTCACAGAGCGTGTCCAGCCGGGGTGGGACCTTCGGCGCGGAGTCGGAGATGGACCACTGGTTCCACTCCTCCCGCTCGGACTGCACATCGATCAGCGAGGAGTGCAGGTCTCCGATGGCGACGCCGGGGCGCACGTATTCCTTGGCGACCCGGCGCAGCCGCGAGCGGGTCACGGAGGTCATCTCCACGTTGTTCTGTCGGCGCCACCAGCCCGGGGCCGTGGCGGCGATGAGGTCGTCCACCGCGCGGGCATAGACGTCGTGGCTGAACCTGCCCAGCGATTCCTGCACCCGCTGGAAGAGCAGCACCTGGCTGTTCCACTGGCTGAAGGTCGCACCCGCGGTGATCCCGGCGGCCTGGCATGCCGAGACCATCATCTGCTGCAGCTCCGGCAGCTCCTCACGCAGCTGGACGACCAGGGCCATAGCGTCCCGGGTCTCCTGCCGGTTGGACAGGCGCGCGTTGAACCAGGGGCTGTCGCGGGTCTCGGCGGAGAAGGCGCCCAGCTCGGCGGCGCGCTTGAGCTTCACGGTGATCTGGCTTCGGTCCACGGTGTGGTCCAGCACCGAGCGTTTGAGCCGGACAGAGGTCGACGGCGCGGGCGTCAGGCTGGTCAGCGCGGCCAGGGCCTGCATGGCCTGGTAGGGCGAGCAGTCCCAGCGGCGGCGCACATTGTGAAGCGACTTCACGTGGTCCACCAGCTGGTGGCGCGACTTCTTCAGCCTCGAATGCACGGTTCCCAGTCGGGGCGGCTCGGCCCGCTCATTGCGCCGGATGGCGCGGATGAGCTGGTCGCGGATGTCTTCGGAGGTCGCGGCGGCGGAGATGTTGCCCGCCAGCGTGCCCAGGTGGACCTGCGCGAGCCGGTCCTTGAACTGTTCCAGGGTGGCGGTGCGCTCGGCGAGGACCAGCACCCGCCTGCCCTGCCAGGCGAGGCCGGCCGCGGCGTTGATCGCGGTCTGGGTCTGACCGGTGCCGGCAGGCGCGGAGACCACGACGGACTGCCCGGCGAGCACCGCGTCCAGGGCGGCCTGCTGGTGCGGATCGGCGTCGGCGACCAGGCGCTCGTCGCGGGGTTCCCGATCATCCACCGAGGGCAGGTCTTTCAGCGTGCGATCGGCCCGGGTCTGCCCCAGCGGCTCACCGGTGGCCATGGCGTGGATGACGGGGTGATCGAGCTCCAGCCCCGTGGGATCACCCAGGAAGGTCAGGTCCGCAAAGGTCGAGACGTGGAGCTGGCGCCACACCTGCACCGAGTGCAGGGTGTCCACGCCGGCGGCGATGCGCGCGAGCGTGTCCGCGGGACGGTTAGGGTCGAAGCGGGCTGTCACATAGCCGGTGTTGTGGAACTCCACCGGGTCCAGTCGGGTGCCGTGCCGGGCGGCCAGGTGACGGATCAGCGCGGGGTTGAGCCGGGCGGCTGCGCTGAACTGGATCTCGAAGTCACCGCTGCCGTCCTCACGCGGGCGCAGGGTGATCGGCACCAGCATGATCGGAGCTGTGAAGTCTTCGGTGAACTGCTCGCCGGAGGAGGCCTGGCCAGCGTCCTCGGTCCAGCTGACCACCCCGGCGGCGAGGAACCCGACGTCGATCCCGCGCTCCTCGGACATCTCCCGGGTCTTGGCCCGGATGCCCTGGGCGGCGTGCTTGCCGATGGTGAACGCGTTCTGATCGTTGAGCAGCGTGGAGAGCCGGGTCTTGCGACCCGCCATGAGCTGCATCATGCCCGAGGAGTTGGCGTCGGTGAGGTCGATGGCGTTGTGCTGGTTCGGGGAGAAGCGAAGCATCGTGTCGTTCTCGGTGCCGGACCCCATTGATTCCAGCCAGGCGGCCACCGGGTCTCGACCATCGGGGCGGGAGCCGACGGAGGCTGGGGAGTCCGCGGAGGCTGGGGAGTCGGGTGAGGCTGGGGACTGCGGCGAAGCCGGGGACCCGGGCGAAGCGGGCGAGTCTGGGGACTGGGGCGAGTTCGGGGAGCTCGGCGAGCCGGGAGACCCTGCCGAGGCAGCCGAATCAGCGGAGCCTGCCGAACCTGCAGACTCCGCGGTGGACGCCGATGCCGCCGAGCTCGCGGTGGCGCGGGCGGCGTCGTCGGAGGTGTCACGGCGCTGATGCTCCGTCACAGGTTCTGCCGGCCCATTCTCGGACGACAGGTCCCACTCCTCAGCGGCTGGTTCTTTGCTCACAGACGACCTTCCACAATCCCCACCGGGGTGGGCTCACGCCCACTCCGGCACCCCCGTCTCCGTCAGGAATGACGAGGATCGCCGATAATTACATGCATTGAAGTCTAATGATCCCGGCGGCACAACCTGCAATCGGTCTCAGCCTGACCTTGAAGCCGCTGGCCCGTCCCGGATCAGGAGACGAAGTTGATCAGCGAGCCGATCAGGAACGCCGAGATCGCCAGTCCGGCGAGCAGGAATTCGAGCAGGATCCCAAGTCCGACGGCGCGCAGCGCGTGCAGGCTCGCTGTCCCGGCGGCGAGCCAATCGCGCTCTCGACGGACGAACTCCGCGCCGAAGAGCCCCGCGGCGAAACCGATGAAGAGCCCCAGCGGCGGGAATACGATCAGCCCGACGAGCGCCGTGACGACGGCGATCATGATCGGTCCGCGCGGGATCTGTTGCCGGTGCAGCGATCGACCGGTGAGCACCGTGGAGCTTCCCCAGCCGATCACGGCCAGAACGACGCCGATGATCGCCGTGGTCCAGACGACCGGTCCGCCGAGCAGCAGCGCCCAGACGATCAGGGTGATGATGATCAGCAGCGAGCCGGGCAGGATCGGGAGCACGACGCCGAGCGCGCCGATGACCAGCAGCAGCCCGGCGATGACGGTGGTGATCGCCTCAGCGGCGGAGGAGTCGAGCATGAGTCTTCCGACTCACTCCCATTCGATGGTGCCTGGCGGTTTGGAGGTGATGTCCAGGGTGACCCGGTTGACCTCTTCGACCTCGTTGGTGATCCGGTTGGAGATCTTGGCGAGCAGCTCATAGGGCAGGCGGGACCAGTCGGCGGTCATCGCGTCCTCGGAGGAGACCGGGCGCAGCACGATCGGGTGACCGTAGGTGCGGCCGTCGCCCTGAACGCCGACCGAGCGGACGTCGGCGAGCAGCACGACCGGCATCTGCCAGACCTCCTGGTCCAGCCCCGAGGCGGTGAGCTCCTCGCGGGCGATGGCGTCGGCCTTGCGCAGGATCCGCAGCCGGTCCTCGGAGACCGAGCCGATGATCCGGATGCCCAGGCCGGGGCCCGGGAAGGGCTGGCGCTGGACGATCTCGGCGGGCAGGCCGAGCTCGGCCCCGACGGCGCGGACCTCGTCCTTGAACAGCGCGCGCAGCGGCTCGACGAGCTTGAAGACCATGTCCTCGGGCAGGCCGCCGACGTTGTGATGGGACTTGATGTTCGCCGCGCCCTCACCGCCGCCGGATTCCACCACATCGGGGTAGAGGGTGCCCTGGACCAGGAACTCGACCTTGGCACCGTCAGCGGCCGCCTCGGCGAGCACGGCCTTCTCGGCGCCCTCGAAGGCCCGGATGAACTCGCGGCCGATGATCTTGCGCTTGGTCTCTGGGTCGGTGATGCCCTCGAGCGCGGCGAGGAAGCGTTCGCGCTCGTCGGCCACATAGAGCCTGGCGCCGGTGGCCGCGACGAAATCGCGCTCCACCTGTTCGGCCTCACCTTCGCGCAGCAGCCCGTGGTCGACGAACACGCAGGTCAGCTGGTCTCCGATGGCCTTCTGCACGAGGGCGGCGGCCACAGCGGAGTCCACACCGCCGGAGAGTCCGCAGATCACACGGGAGTCTCCGACCTGGGCGCGGATCGCGGTGACCTGTTCTTCGACGATGTTGCCGGTGGTCCACTCCGGGGTCAGGCCGGCCCCGATGTAGAGGAAGTTCTCGATGACCTGCTGGCCCTGGGGCGAGTGGCGCACCTCGGGGTGCCACTGCACGCCGTAGAGCCTGCGCTGCTCATCGGCGAAGGCTGCGACGGGGGCGCCTTCTGAGGAGGCGAGGACTTCGAAGCCCTCGGGGGCCTTCTGCACGGAGTCGCTGTGCGACATCCAGGTGGACTGGACCGCGTCGGTGCCGGTGAGCAGCGAGTGCGGGGCGTTGACGCTGCGCACCGCGGTCTTGCCGTATTCGCGGTCGCCGGTGCGGGCCACCTCGCCGCCGAGGCTGTGCGCCATGGCCTGGAAGCCGTAGCAGATGCCCATCACCGGGATGCCGGCCTCGAACAGCTCGGTCTCCACCTCTGGGGCACCCTCGGCGTAGACCGAGGAGGGTCCGCCCGAGAGGATCACAGCGGAGGGGTTGCGCGAGATGATCTCGGCAGCGGCGAGGGTGTGCGGGACGACCTCGGAGTAGACCCGGGCCTCGCGGACGCGGCGGGCGATGAGCTGGGCGTACTGCGCGCCGTAGTCCACCACCAGCACGGTCTGGGCCGCGGAGTTGGAACGCTCCACGGCGGGGACAGCAGAGTCTGCGGAATCGGGCTGAGAAGTCACCGCTCCATCCTAGCGGTCCGGGTGTTGTCGCCTGTCCCCGGGCCCTCTACCCACCTCCCTGGGACGCAGCCGGGCGGGATATCGAGTCGTCCGGCGCTCATGACGCCCGTTCGTGCCCCAGCGATGGGAGCCCCGCCAAAGATTCTGGCGCGCCGCACCAGGTCTGCGCTGACAATGAGCAGATAGGTCTGCCGCGCGCCTGCAATGGGTGAGCGCCCCCACTTGCTCATCGAAGAGCTCCTTGTCCTGGATGAGGGCGCTCACCACTTCACGCTGCGCGCGGGCTATTTCTGATTTGCTGCGCGGGGCGCACCGATCCCTGGATCGATCTGCACGGGACCCGACGCGGAGGGGCGAACGTCGAAGTCGAAGATCGCGGTCGGCAGGTAGACCGTGGAACACGAGTTCGGAATGTCTACGACGCCCGACAACCGCCCTTCGATCGGCGCTGCGCCGAGCAGCAGATACGCCTGTTCGGGGCTGTAGCCGAACTTCGTGAGGTAGTCGATGGCATGCAGGCATGCCCGCTGATATGACAGATGGGAGTCAAGGTATCGCTGCTCGCCATCGAGAGTCACCGAGGTACCTGAGAACGCGAGCCACTCGCTGTACTGCGGATCGACGTTGCCCGGCATGAAGATCGCGTTCTCCGAGACGCCGTAGGTCTCCATGCCACCCTTGATGACATCGACCCGGAGATCGATGAACCCGCCCATCTCAATGGCACCGCAGAACGTGATCTCGCCGTCTCCCTGTGAGAAGTGCAGGTCGCCGAGAGAGAGGTTGGCGCCGTCGACGAACACGGGATAGAAGACACGACTCCCCTTGGTGAAGTTCTTGATGTCCTGGTTTCCCCCGTTCTCGCGCGGCGGAGCAGTGCGGGCCGCCTCGGATCCGACTCTGTTCCATTCCGCCTGATCAAGCCCCCCGAGCACGGCATGCTCCGACTCAGGAGGGAGCGCGAGCGGAGGCACACGGTCTGGATCCGTCGCGATCAGTGCACCCTCACGGGCATTCCATTTCGCCAGCAGCTCCGCTGAGGGCGCGGTACCCATAAGGCCCGGATGGACTATGCCGGTGAAAGAGACACCAGGTACATGGCGTGAGGTGGCAGTCTGCCCGGAGAAATCCCACACCGCCTTGTAGGCGTCGGGGAACTGCTCGGTGAGGAAACCACCACCATTGTTCCGCGAGAAGATACCTGTATATCCCCAGCCCTGTCCGGCGAGCGGACCGTCGTCTTCCTGTGGAATAGGGCCGACGTCCAGAATGTCCACGATGAGCAGGTCTCCGGGTTTGACCCCCTCCACGTGGAACGGGCCGCTCAACGCGTGGACCGTGAGCAACGGCGCGTTGAGGATGTCCTCTGCGGAATCATTGTTCTCGATGGCCCCGTCGAACCATTCTCGGCAGTCGACGCGGAAACTTTCTCCCGGCTTCACGGTCGCTACGGATGGAATCTCAGGATGCCAGCGATTGTGTCCCAGCTTTTCCTGGTCACCGAACTTTTTCGAGGAATCTAACTTGAATATTGTCTTCGGCATTTTGGTTTCTCCTCATGAATTCAACATCGCCTGTGGTCATGTCAAATATCTGGCAGGAAAACCTCCGTTCAGGTCCGCGGGAGAGTCGCGTGAAGAGGATTAGTGGTGATCGGAGTCGACCGCCCTGTCTGGTGCGGCAACTTGGAGACAACGTCGGGCTCGTGAGCGCTTCGCAGGGAACTCTCCACGGCTCGGAACGCCGCAGTACCTGCTCGAGACAGGTTCACTGAGGTGATAATCCGCACCGCTGATGCATCGCATTGCTGGCACGCCCGCTTTCGCGGCACTTCATCCATTGTGTAGGAGGCATCGAAACTGCAACCTTGATCGCACCGGAAGCTGTAGAGCGGCATATGACCTCACCATCCTGTTGATATCGGACACCCAAGCGGAACCTTTTGACTCTCAGGACGACGCATTCACCGGGTCTTTGTCGCGAGAGACGCTCGCCCTGTTTGGAGCTCCGAGAAGCCACGCCAGGAGAAACAGCACCACTGCAAGCGCCGCCCCGACCAGCGCTGCTCCATCTCCGGTCGGGTAGTTCTGGGTGAGCAGCAGGAACGAGGTGACGGCTCCGGTGAAGATCCCGAGGAACAGCGTGAACCAGCCAGTACGCCGCTGGATGCTGACCTTGCCGAGTCCCAGCAGCACGAAGAACATGAACCAGAGCACTGCCCAGGAGAACCAGATGACACCGAACAATGGGTCGTCTACCAGCGTGAAATTCAGCGTTCCGTAGACAACGGCGCAGGCCGCGACAAAGAGAGAAAACCAGCCCAGACCCTCACCTGGCGCATCGGTCAGGACATTCCATGCGACATACAGGTAAGTGAAGCCGAAGAGAAAGAGTCCTGACGCACCGAGTATGATCTCGGGATCACCTTCAGACTGTGCAAGAATAATGGTCGGGAAAACCACCTGCATCGCTCCGACGAACAAGTTCATGGCGGCTGCGGCTTTACCGGGAACAACATCCAACAACATCAAGCCATTGATGATCAGAACCGCACCAACATAGAGCAAACCCACACTACCCATGACCGCCTCCTTGCGATGCCGAGTAAAGGTCGCGAAGAATATCAGTCTCTCCCCTGAGCGAGCAAATGTCCAGGACTTTTCAGGCCCAGACGGAAATCGAGGGTCTGCGATGTGCGGACGCAGGCTCTGATTGCCGCCGTCTCGACCTGGTGCCTCGGTGTGGACCAAGCGGACCCCGCCCTGCCGGGCGTCGGTGATCAACGTCCGGGGGCTGGACGGGACCAGGACGACTACGAGGGCTTGCCTGCCCTGCGCCCGGTGTAGGTTATCGACCATGTATTCAGGGGGCGACCAGCAGCGGGGCGAGGTGCGACGAATCGACGTCCAGCGGCGCACGCTCACCGTCGTCGTCTTCAGCCAGATCCTCGGCGGCGCCGGCCTGGCCGCCGGGGTCACCGTGGGCGCCCTGCTGGCCCAGGAGATGCTCGACTCTGCGAGCCTGGCCGGGCTGCCCATCGCCCTGTTCACGCTGGGCTCCGCGCTGGCGGCGTTCTCCGTGGGGCGGGTCAGTCAGCGCTGGGGCCGCAGGGTCGGACTGGGCATCGGCTTCACCGCCGGCGGGCTCGGAGCGATCGGGGTGGTGGCTGCCGCGGTGGAGGATCATGTCCCGCTGCTCTTCTTCGCGCTGTTCATCTACGGCGCCGGGACCGCGACGAACCTGCAGGCCCGCTACGCCGGGACAGACCTCGCACCTGAATCACGCCGCGGCACCGCGATCAGCATCGCGATGGTCTCCACAACCCTCGGTGCGGTGGCCGGACCGAACCTGGTGGAACCACTCGGGGATCTGGCGAGGAGCCTAGGAATCCCACCACTGGCGGGCCCCTTCCTCCTCGCCGCAGCGGCATACCTCGCCGCCGGAGCGATCCTGTTCATCTTTCTGCGGCCGGATCCGTTCTTGCTGGCGCGTGAACTTGCGGAGATCGAAGCGGCCGACGCCGCCGCAGAGCAGTCCGCGGAGCAGGCCGCCGCAGAACCTGCCGCCGCCACAGGGCCCTCCCCTGCTCCAAAGCCTGAGACCGGGGCGTATATCGGCGCCACGGTGATGGTGCTCACCCAGGTCGCGATGGTCGCGATCATGACCATGACCCCGATCCATATGCTCGCCCATGGCCACGGTCTGAGCTCGGTGGGGCTGGTGATCGGGCTGCATGTGGGCGCCATGTGGCTGCCCTCGCTGGTCACCGGGATCCTGGTGGACCGTTTCGGTCGGATCCCGATGAGCGTCGTGGCGGCGGTGATCCTGCTCAGTGCAGGCCTGGTGGGGGCGGTCGCCCCCGGGGATTCGCTGGAGCTGCTGGTTCTGGCGCTGATCCTGCTGGGGGTGGGCTGGAACGTGGGTCTGATCGCGGGCACGGCGCTGGTCGTGGATGCGACCATCCCGGAGAATCGCCCGCGCACCCAGGGCGGCATAGATGTGCTGATCGCCCTCGCCGGAGCCGGCGGCGGGGCGATGTCGGGGATCGTGATGTCCGCGACGAGCTTCGAGCATCTCTCGCTCGGCGGCGGCCTGCTCGCACTGCTGCTTATCCCGGTGCTCTTCTGGGCCCGCCGGACGCGCGCCCGGCCGATACCAGCTCACCGCTAGATCCGGTGCCGAGAGCCACCTCGTGCCAGCGGCCCGAGACCGCGCTCAGTAGCGGCGCACGGCCTCCGGGTTGGACTCCATGTCCACCCTGACCTCGCGGGCGATCTTGCGCTCCACCACGAAGCTCAGGAACGGCACGACGCCGCCCAGCACGATGGTGACCAGCCGGCCGACCTGCCAGTTCATCAGGTACCAGAGCCGGAATCCGGCGATGATGTAGATGACGTAGATCCAACCGTGGATCACTGCGATCCAGTAGGAGATTCCGGTGCCGTCCATCACCGAGTCCTTCGGGTGGAAGCCCAGCGTGTTCTCCGCCCCTTCGGCGGTGGTGCCGCCGGCGTAGAGCTCGTAGCCGAATCCGTAGTCCATGATCATCTTGGCGACCAGGATCAGCAGCATGATGCCGGTGATGAAGGCGAAGACCTTGTAGAAGGTCAGCGAACCCTGGATCTGCGCGGCGGTGCCGCCGAAACGGCGCTGCTTGGGCCGCGGCGGCGCCGGCGGGATGTCATCGGCGATCTGGGGATCGGTCACGGGGGAATCGCCCGTACGGGAATCACTCATGAGTCTCTAGTCTTTCGCTTGGGTCTGCTGCCGCAGGGCGAGCTGCTCGGCGCGCCACTGCTCCTGCCATTCGCGGTCCAGCCGCTCTTCCTCCAGCTGCTTCTCGTGGGCGTCCTTGACCAGCCGCCACCAGAGATAGAAGGCGAACCCGGCGAAGACCGTCCATTCCACCCCGTAGAAGAGGTTCAGCCAGTTGATGTCCGACGTCTCGGGCTGCGGGTCGACCTGCACCGGTTCCATGCCGGAGGACGACGACGCCGCACCCACCTCCGCGCCGCTGGCGTCTGAGCTCTCGAAGGCTACGACGAAGCCGGAGTAGCCCGGCTCGTCCCACACGTTGATGAGCTCTGCCGGGGAGAGGGTGGGGAAGATCTGCGTCCCATCGGCGGACATCCCGCGCTGACCCGGTCCGGGAGCCTCGGGAGGAAGAAGCCGCCCTTGGATCTCGAGCGGCTCACCGGAGGGAAGCTCATCGGCGTCAGCCGGATCCGTGACCCAGCCGCGCACCACCGGGATGATGTTGTCATCCGGCGCATCGTCGGGTCGGAAGGCCGCGACCACCCAATAACCGGATGTTCCGTTCTGCAGGCGTTCATCGATGATCACCTGGGTGTCTTCGAGGAACTCACCGCTGACGTCCACGATCCGGTCGGCTTCGGCCACCGTCATCGACTGCTGCGGCTGGTGGGCCTCGGTGAGCGGGACCGGGGTCTCGGTGACCTCTTCGGTCGGGGGCGGTTCAGAGCTCGATTCGCTGAACTGCCAGGCGCTCAGCACCACGAAGACTGTGGCCAGGACCAGCGCCAGGGCGAGGGTCCCGATCCATTTGGGCTGCAGAGCGGTCTTGAGCACTTATCAAGGATACGCGCCATGCGGGGGCTGGGGGCGCCGTCGTCGTGATGTTTCTACAATCAGTAGAAAAACGCCGGATAAGTATGAATATTCAACCCGATTTATATCTCTGCGCCCAGTGGTGTCATGATGGCAACATGATGCGCCTCGATCACGTCTCGTATGCAGTCGGTCCCGATGGAATGAAAGCCACGGTGGAACGAATCACCGATGCGCTGGGCGTGGAACGCGTCCGCGGCGGCATTCACCCACGTTTCGGCACTCGCAATGCGATCATTCCGCTGGAGAACCGGCAGTACCTCGAGATCGTCGAGGTGCTGGACCACCCCAGCGCCGACAAGGCCCCCTTCGGCCAGGCCGTGCGCAACCGTTCCCTGGTGGGCGGCGGCTGGATGGGCTGGTGCGTGAGCGTCGATGACCTCTCCCCCTTCGAGGAGCGGCTGGGACGCAAGGCCGTCCCGGGCAACCGCAAGTTCCCCGACGGTCAGGAGCTGACGTGGCAGCAGATCGGGATCAAGGGACTCATCGCAGATCCTCAGGTGCCCTACCTGCTGCGCTGGAACGAAGGCACCTACGGACTGCACCCCTCCCAGGCCTATCCGCCTGAGGCGGCGCTGACGAAGCTGAGCATCGCAGGCTCCCCAGACCGGGTCACCCAGTGGCTGGCCTGCCCGAACGTAGACCCCTTCGAGGACGTGGACGTGGAGTGGATCGCACCCTCCGGAACGCCGGGCATCATGTCGGTGACCTTCCGCAGCCCCAAGGGCGACGTCACCATCTGAGCCGCCTCCGGCGGGTCCGTATACTCCCTCTCACCACATGCGAAGGCGGGGCCCACCATCGGTGGAGCCCCGCCTTCGCATGTGAGCGTCCGATCATTCGGTCTTCAGCTCGACCATACGGAGACCCTCGGGGATCTCGGTCTCAGCTGCCGCGGACCTCGTCTGCCGAGGACGTGGCCGAATCCGTGACGGTGCTCTTCTGCTCCTGACCCTCAGACCTCACGTTCTGAGCGCTCTCCGCCGCGGAATCACGAACCCGCTGCACAGATTCCTGCGCAGGC
>NZ_JAJOYX010000005.1 GCF_022565915.1 Nesterenkonia sp. LB17 | reverse complement strand
ATCAACAACAAACAGACCAGACCCTGCCAGAAAAACAAGGCCCTCACGATCCATCCATCATCAACCACGGACACCAGTTAATGAATCCTTGGCTAAATTTGCGATCACTATCACGGGGGTGATAATGTCGCTGTTATAACCAAATAAATAATTTGGTATCAACAAACTTGGCACACTATTGAGTTCTCAAACAACAACCGCTACCGGCACCATCAGAAGTTTTTCTCTGAATCGCTCCGAAGCAACTTTGTAAGCTTACCAACAAGCTTCCGCTTCGTCAATTCAGCGTTTCCGCCGTCCTGACCCGACTTCGAATGAATCATTCCCAGCGAATACTCGCTGCGAACGACTCGAACTCGTCGTCTGCGCGGTTCTCAACTCTACGTCGCGGTGTTCGCCTTCGTCAACTCGAGGTCAACTCTGCATGAACACCACACAAACCGTGGTCTCGAACCCCCCGGGAACACCTCGCTTGAGCCGATGACCAGCCCAGAGGGCCAGCGCACCGCAACAAGGAACAGATCCTGTGTGGGGAGAAGCTATGTGGTTATCAAATCCGGGGATCTTCGCGGTCCGCCTCAGCTTCCCGCCGTGCCCCCTTGAGCACGAGATAGAACTTTACACACGCCTCGCCGAGTCCGCAAACCAAAACCAGTGCGACCTGCATCACACCCCTGGATCCCCGTGACCTGGCGGTTTTCACATCGAACCCGGACTCATCCCCGTTGGACCAGCGCGGTCACAGGCTCAGGTCCTGCTTGGCCGCAACATGGATGGCTGGAAGACCCAGCGGGCGGCCGAGCGGTGGAACAGCTCGAGTGCTTCGGTGAGCATCGCGGCGCGGAAGGCGTCCGAGTCGATTCCGGCACGTGGTGCATCGCTGCTCCGGTACCCCTCCAGCACTGCGTCGGTGACTTGTTCGTACCAGAGGCCAAGGTCGAGCTTGGCTGTGTCGGCTGGGGCTGCCGCTGGGCGAGCATCCTCCTGAGAGGTCTCCATCACCAGCTCCGCCAAGGAGATGAGCACGGAGACCACGTCGCGCAGAGGCAGGGCGTGATCGACCATGCCGCCGTCCTCGTCGATGATCCACCCTGCATCGTGGTCTGCCTGTCGGATTCGATCCACGCCCAGAGCACCGTGGATCTTCTGCAGGCTCATCACCTGCTCGGCATCTCGGAGCTCTCGGGTCAGGAGCTCCACAACCTCGGCAAGGTCCGTCGCCTCGGACTCCTCGAAGTCTTCGCGCACCTGCCCCCACGCCTGGTCCAGCGCGTCGGCGGCACGGCCATTCATGATCTCCAGCTGCAGGGACGTCTGCGGGTATGCTCCGAAGTTTCCGGCCAGATCAGCGTGGAAGTCACCCAGACTACGACCCAGCCGAGTGGCCTCGGTGAGGAAGTCTGATTCATCGTGCAGGGCGGTGCGGACCAGCGCCGAGGCCGGTGCGGCTGCGATTGAGGCTTCGCGGATGATACCCAGATCCCCGGTGACCCACCGGTTCTCCCCGGTGGTCGGGTTCGACTCTGGCCAGCTTCCGGTGACCACGCCCAGGACCCCTGCCATGGTGCGGCTGCCGCTCCTGGTCATCCGAAGCACCGTGTCCAGCGGTGCTGAGCGCTGCGGGTCAGGTCGGCGGATGAAGTCCACGACAGTCCTGCCTGTCTCGCCGACTTCACCCTCGATGGTGACCGCGGTGCGGACCACGGCAGGCGTCGGCGCGTCCAACGGCGTGCGCTGCAGCTTGGCAGTGAAGGCTGGCCAGGCGTCGAACTCGGCGAAGGCCTCGCCTCGCGAACGGCCGTTGCGGCTGCCCTGCTGGCGGCGGGCCATCTCGTGCCAGGCGGCGAGGAAGGCCCGATCCCTGGCCCCGTCGTAGACCCAGAGGTCACCTGCGGGGGTGGCGAGTCGTCCGATGAAGGCGGTCTTGCCGGCCAGCGCCGATGGTCTGGTGCGCAGCGCCATCGGCACCGCCACGCGTGCCTGCCCGGCGGAATGGTCGACGGTCAAGATGTGCAGTTCAAGGTGCAGGCCCTGGTCGGGGTCGCCATGCGAGGCGGGCAGCCGCAGACCACCGACACGGGTGATCACACGGCGACCTGGTGCGGCCTGGAACCACGACTGCTGGGACAGCCACGTTCCGACCAGATCCAGGAATCCTGACTGTTCCTCACCTCGGAAGCTCACCATTTACTGACGTGCCCCCTGGCGCCGCATCGCGATCTCGTAGAGGCTGATGCCCACGGCCATGGAGGCGTTGAGGGATTCGGTCGCGGAGGTGATCGGGATCGAGACGATCTGGTCGCAGGTCTCCCGGACCAGCCGGGACAGCCCCTTGCCCTCGGAGCCGACCACGATGATCACCGGTTCCTGGGCGAGTTCGATGTTCTGCAGGGAGATGTCTCCGTCTCCGTCGAGTCCGAGCACGAAGAAGCCCAGCTGCTTCGCCTCCTTGAGCGCCTGGGTGAGGTTCTTCGCCCGTGCCACCGGGATCCTCGCCGCGGCCCCGGCCGAGGTCTTCCACGTGGTGGCGGTGACGCCGGCGCTGCGCCGTTCGGGGATCAGCACGCCGTGGGCGCCGAAGGCCGAGGCAGCACGCAGCATCGCGCCTAAGTTGCGCGGATCGGTGATCGAGTCGCAGGCCAGGAACAGCGGCTGGTGCGGGATATGGCCCTTGGCCGCGCGCTCCAGCTCGTTCTCTGCCAGGTCCAGCACGTCGACGTAGTCGTAGGGCTCCAGCAGCAGGGCCAGCCCCTGGTGGACCGCGCCACCGGTGGAGTTGTCCAGGTGCCGGCGGGTGACCTCCCGGACCCGGACGCCGGCTTCGGCGGCGAACTGCAGCGCCTCGCGGACGCGGCCGTCGGATTCCACATCGGTGGCGACGTGCAGCTCTTTGGCGGGAACTCGTTCGCGCAGCGCCTCGAGCACGGAGTTCCGTCCGGCGACCATGTCTTCGGCCCCGAAGCCGGAGCCGCGCTGGCGCGGCTGGCTGCTGCTGGTCTTGGTGGCAGCCCGATCGGCGAGCATCTTCTGCCGGTGTGCCTTGTGATAGACCCGGTCCTCCGCCTTCGGCGTCGGTCCCTTGCCGCGCAGCGCGCGTCGTCCCTGACCCCCGGAACCAGTCTGGGGGCCCTTCTTCTCTCTGCGGATCGCGGCCGATTTCGGCCGTGAGTCTTTCGCCATGTTCAGCCTTTCCTGGCCCCGGTGGCGGGGCTGGTGGTCGAACTCGACCGGGCAAGCGCCCAACGAGTTCCATCTTTGGAGTCTTCCAGTGCGATCCCGGCTGCGCTGAGCCGGTCGCGGACAGCATCGGCGCGGGCGTAGTCCTTGGCGGACTTCGCCTCTACGCGGTCGTGGAGCAGGGCTTCGATCAGCTCACTCAGGGCGGTCTCGGCGTGGGAGCCGCCAGCGTCTCCTGATTCGGGGACATCGCTGAGACCGAGCACCGCCACCATGGTGGTCACGGCCCCGGCGCTGCGGGCGAGGAGCGCGGCGTCTTCGGCGTCGAGCGCGATATTGCCCGCGCGCACGGTCTCATGCAGCACCGCCAGCGCCTGCGGGACGTTGAGGTCATCGTTCATCGCCGCCCTGAACGCCTCGGGAACACCATGGTCGGCGCTCAGCTGCTGGCCGGAGAGGCTCTCGGCTGCGCGGGCCAGGAAGGTCTCGATGCGTTCGACGGCGGCCTGCGCCTCGTCCAACGAGGTCGGGCGGTAGTCCAGCTGGGAACGGTAGTGCGCCTGTCCCAGGAAGTAGCGCACAGCGCGGGGTCTGGCTGCGGCGAGCATCTCCTCCGGGGCGATGGTGTTGCCCACGGATTTGGACATCTTCTCCCCGGCGTAGGTGACCATCCCGTTGTGCAGCCAGAAGCGCGCGAAGCCGTCACCGGCGGCGGCCGACTGGGCCAGCTCGTTCTCGTGGTGGGGGAAGCGAAGGTCCAGCCCCCCTCCGTGGATGTCGAAGGTGCTGCCCAGGTACTTGGTGGCCATCGCCGAGCACTCGACGTGCCAGCCCGGCCGTCCGGCGCCCCAGGGGGCGTTCCAGCGGGCGGTCTCCGGGTCGGTCTCCTTGTGGCCCTTCCACAGCGCGAAGTCGCGCGGGTCGCGTTTGCCGCGGGCGTCTGCGTCAGCGGCGTCCTGCATGTCTTCGGCCCGCTGGTGGGTGAGTTCCCCGTACCGGGGCCAGGAGCGGACGTCGAAGTAGACGTCGCCGGAGCCGTCCTGGGCGGGGTAGGCGTGGTCGGCGTCGATGAGTCGTTGGATCAGCGCGAACATCTCGGTCATATGCCCGGTGGCGCGCGGCTCGTAGCGCGGGCGCTTCACCCCGAGGGCGTCATAGGCCTGATGGAAGGCCTGCTCGAAGCGGTAGGCGAGGGCGAACCAGGGCTCCTGCGCCGGGTACTCCGCGCTGGGAGTGTGCTCGGGCTGGTAGGAGAGCGTCGACTTCTCCAGGATCTTGTCGTCGATGTCGGTGACGTTGCGGACGCTGAGCACGTCGAGGCCGCTGTGCTCGAGCCAGCGGATCAGGATGTCGAAGGCCACGGCCGATCGCACATGGCCCACATGGGGGCGCCCCTGCACGGTGGCGCCGCAGTAGTACAGAGACACCCGGCCCGGCTCAAGGGGCTCGAAATCTCGCACGGTCGCCGTCTTGGTGTCATAAAGTCGCAGTGCCACGCGGTCAGCCTATCCGGTCCTCGGTTCAGAGCGTGTAGATCACCGCGGTGGCAGTGGCCAGGATTCCTTCGCCGCGGCCGGTGAAGCCCAGTCCGTCGGAGGTCGTGGCGCTGATCGCGACCGGCGCTCCGGCTGCCGCGCTGAGCACCTGTTGGGCCTCCTCGCGGCGTGGACCGAACTTGGGTCGCTTGCCCACGAACTGCACGGCGATGGAGCCGATCCCGAAGCCTTCCCCCGCCAGGATCCGCGCAGCCTCGGCCAGCAGCTGTGCCCCGGAGGCTCCCTCGAGCTCAGGTCGAGCCGTGCCGATGGTGTCGGCGCCGAAGTGCACCCCCAGATCTCCAAGCCCTGCGGCGCTGAACAGCGCGTCGCAGCAGGCGTGTGCCACTGCGTCGCCGTCGGAGTGTCCGGTCAGGCCCTGCTGGCCGGGCCAGAACAGTCCGGCCAGCCAGAGGTCACGTGGTTCCTCGGCGGGGGCGAAGGCGTGGACATCGTGGCCGATTCCCACCCGCGGCAGCACAGGCTTCGTCTGCTCGGGGGCGTGGATGCTCGCCAGCAGAGCCTGCGCCGCAGCGAGATCGGCTTGAGTAGTGATCTTCAGGGCGCTCTCCGAGCCAGGCACGACGGCGACCGCGATGCCCATCGCTTCGGCGATCATGGCCTCATCGGTCAGCCCCTCCGCCTCCGCGTCGGGGAGATCTCCGATGAACTCGAAAGCCTGCTGGAGCAGCGCGAGCGTGAAGCCCTGCGGGGTCTGCACCGCGCGCAGCGAAGACCGCGGCACGGTCTCGGCCACCCGTTCGGCGCCGCTGTCCGCGGCCGGCTCCGGATGCACGCGCTTGATGGTGTCGGTCACCGGCAGGGCAGGGACGACGGCGGCGGCGCCGGCCTCCACCGCTGCGAAGACCCGGGCGTAGACCTGCTCCGGGGTCATGGCGCGGGCGGCGTCCTGGATCAGCACCGTGGTGGTGGCGGGGTCCCAGTCCGCCGCCGCGGCGCTGAGCAGATGGTTCACCCCGGCGCGCACCGAGGAGGACCTGCTGCCTCCCCCGCGGGTTGAGAACACCGGGACTCCCGCAGCGGCGCTGAACTGCTCGCCCACTGCGGCCAGCTGGTCATAGCTGGCCCGGTCCGGTGGAAGCACCAGCACCACGGCGTCCAACCCGTGGCTCAGCCGGCCCGGCGTCAGCCCACCGCTGCTCAGCCCGTGGAGGCGCTGCAGCACCTGGGCAAGGATCGGTCGACCACCCAGATCCACGCAGGCCTTGGGTATTCCGTGTCCGAGCCGCTCTCCGCTGCCGGCGGCCACAACGATGAGCGCCCGGCGCGCTGTGACAGGTTTCCCCGTCCCGGCGTCCGGGCGACTCATCGATGGCGCTCCTGCGGGAGCGACCGTGGCTGCCGGTGCGACCTGTGGTCCCACCTGGCTCATCTCTACTCTGCGACCTTCTCTGGCTCTGCCGGAGTCGGGGCCTGATCGAGGATCTCGTCGAGAAGCTTCGCAGCCTCTTCCTCGTCGAGCTTCTTCGCAAGAGCCAGCTCCGAGACCAGAATCTGCCGGGCCTTGGCGAGCATGCGCTTCTCGCCCGCGGAGAGACCGCGGTCGTTCTCGCGCCGCCACAGGTCACGTACGACCTCGGCGACCTTGTTCACGTCGCCGGAGGCGAGCTTCTCAAGGTTCGCCTTGTACCGGCGTGACCAGTTGGTGGGCTCTTCGGTGTACTCGGCACGGAGCACGTCGAAGACATGCTCCAGGCCCTCCGCACCGACGACATCACGCACGCCGACCAGGTCGACGTTGTCTGCTGGCACCTCGATGGTCAGGTCTCCCTGAGACACCCGGAGCTTCAGGTACATCTTCTCTTCGCCGCGAATGGTGCGGGTCTTCACTTCTTCGATCGTCGCCGCACCGTGGTGCGGATATACGACCGTCTCGCCGACCTCAAAATTCATGTAATGATTCCCCTTTCCCGGACTCAAGTTTATCACGCGTCACAATTGGCTCCGCGTGTCGCTCCGGATTCCCTCCCGCGTCACCACATAGGGTTCGCCGCCGAATGATTTCGACATCCTGTAGAATTGGGCCAGACCAGACCATCACGTGGGCAGAGGATTCTCCGCTGACGTGGACGACATCTGCGCCGCACGCCAATCTCCGGGGTCCAAGACCGCGTACCCTGGAGCTGATCTGTATCGCTCCAAGCCCGTGAGGAGACTCTCCACGTGAAGTTCTCAGCTGATAAGACCCGCCGCATGGCAGCGGTCTCCGTGGCCGCCGCCGCACTTCTGGGCGCCAGCGGCTGCAGCGCCGTCAACTACCAGGCCACCACACAGCAGTACGCCGCCTCCGACGGCACCCGCGCCGACGTCGAGGACGTGAAGTTCCGGCACATGGCGTTCATCACCGACGAGGCCGGCAACCCCGCTCGGGCCATGGGTTCGATCATCAACACCGGCACCGAGGACGCCGAGGTGGAGGTCACCGCCGACGGCGAGACCTTCTCCACCACGGTCCCGGCTGGGGAGAAGATCTCGCTGGAGCTCGACGAGGAGCTCGTCGTGGAGTCCTTCCAGGGCGAGCCCGGCGCGATGCACGAGATCACCGTCAGCGTCGACGGCGAGTCCAAGCAGATCCTCGCCTCGGTCTTCGACGGCGTTCTGCCGGAGTACCGCCACCTGCTCCCCGACGGCTTCGACGAGTCCATGGCCGAGCACCTCGTGCACGGTCCTGACACCTGGGGCAGCGGCGCGGCCCACCACGACGAAGACGACGCCGGCCACTAGAGACCACTTGCCGCCGCGGCCCCGGGCCGACGCGAGCCCTGGAGCTTCCCGAACAGAGAGGGCCCGCTTCTTCTGAAGCGGGCCCTCTCTGTTCATCCAGGCCCGTTCCACGGATCTGGGCGCGGAATCCCGCTAGGATTCTGCGGTCGCTTCCCGCAGCAGTCGGCGCAGGCGCTGCGGATCGATGCGCCAGAAGTCCTTGACCTGACCGTTGATGCGCAGCACCGGGATCTCCTCGGCGAAGCTGGCGAGCAGCTCCTTCTCGGTGGTGATGTCACGTTCGATGAGCTCCACGGAGAACTCCGCGCAAGCCTCGCGGGCGACTGCCACGGCGTCCTCGCACAGATGGCATCCCTGCTTGGTGAGCACCTCGACCTCGACTGATCGACTCACGAACCCCCCTCTCCTCTCAGGACTTCCTGGTGGGACGAAGAAACCCCGGCCGCCTGCTGGCTGCCGGGGTTTCTTCGCGCTTCCAAGAAGTCTTATTTCTTGTTGCGGCGCTGATGACGAGTCTTCCGCAGACGTTTACGGTGCTTCTTCTTCGCCATGCGCTTGCGGCGCTTCTTGATCACTGAGCCCATGGGGTGCAGTCCTTGTCTGTAGGTAAACAACGAGAAAAAGGTCTCGGAACAGTGTAGCCGCAACGCAGTGCTGGCACAGAATCGACGCCCCCTCCGGGTTGCGATCGGACCACGGGGTCCCAGTCACTCCAGACCTCAGTCGAACCAGGGGTCCAGTCCGTAGAGCGGGAAGATCTCTTTGCGGGTCTGCATCACCGCGCGATCCACTGCGTCCGAAGGGTCGTAGCCGAGCTCCCAGGAGCGCCACCAAAGCTCCGCGTCATCACCCATGGTCTCGGGTGCGCAGACCTGGTAACGCTCGCGCACATGGTCCCGCCAGGAGCGGGGCACCTCGGTCTTGAGCGACAGCGGGGCTCCGACGATGACGCCGGTCAGGTGCGTCCAGCTGCGCGGGACCACGGTGTGCACCGCGTAGCCGCCTCCCCCGGTGGCGATCCAGCGTCCTTCACAGTGCTCGTCGGCGAGGTGGGCGATGTCCAGGGCACTCTGCCGCTGCGCGTCCACGCTGAGCTGCAGGTCCGAGAGCGGGTCGTCCCGGTGCGAGTCACAGCCGTGCTGGGAGACGATGACCTCGGGTTCGAAGGCGGCCACCAGCTGAGGTATGACGGCGTGGAAGGCACGCAGCCAGCCGGCGTCGCCGGTGGTCTCGGGCAGCGCGATGTTCACCGCAGAACCCTCGGCCCCCGGACCGCCGGCCTCGTTGGGGAATCCGGTGCCCGGGTAGAGCGCGACCCCGGTCTGGTGGATCGAGATGGTCATCACCCGCGGGTCGTCGTAGAAGATGTCCTGGGTGCCGTCCCCGTGGTGGGCGTCCACGTCGATGTAGACCACTCGACGGGTGCCCTGATCCAGCAGCAGCTGGATGGCGACCGCGGAGTCGTTGTAGACGCAGAAGCCGCCCGCGCGGGATCTCGCGGCATGGTGCATCCCGCCGGAGAAGTTCAGCGCCCGGACCGCGGTGCCGTCGAGCAGCGCCTGGGCGCACTGGCGGGTGCCGTCGACGATCCGGGCGGCGCCGAGGTGGATCTCGCTGAACACCGGGGTGTCCTCGGTGCCGAGCCCGTGGTCATCGGAGGCGTGTCCATGCTCGGCGGCGTTCTTCACAGCGGTGATGTAGTCGGCGGAGTGGACCGTGCCCAGCACGGTGTCCGAGGCGATCCCGGTCTTCAGCTGCCGCACATGTGAGCCGCTGAACAGTCCGAACTCGTCGCAGAGCTTCGCGGTGAGCTCCAGCCGCACGGGATCCATGGGGTGGTTGGAGTTGAAGCGGTATTCGAGCAGCGCCTCGTCCCAGACGACGGCGGCGGGAAGTTCTCCCACGGTGGCCTCCTCAGGCGTGGTCGGCGAAGTACTCCAGCTGGGAGACGTCCCCGGAGACGATGATGGTGTCTCCGGCGGAGACGAGGGTGTCTGGCTGGGCATAGACGAAGTCCTTGCCCGGCGATTTCACGCCCACCACGTTGACCTTGTGCCGGCTGCGCGGCTGGCACTGGTCGATGGTCTTGCCGTGCAGCTCGCGCGGCGGGCGCATCTTCACGATCGCGAAGTCGTCGTCGAACTTGATGAAGTCCAGCATCTGACCCGAGACCAGATGCGCGGCCCGGACGCCGGCGTCGTGCTCGGGGTAGATCACGTGGTGACACCCGATCCTGGTCAGGATCTTGCCGTGGGTCGGGTTGATGGCCTTGGCCCAGACCTGGTGGACCCCGAGGTCAACAAGGTTCGCGGCGATCAGCACGGAGGACTCGATGGAGGTGCCGACTCCGACGACGGCGGCGTCGAACTCCTGGGCGCCGACCTGTCGCAGCGCCTCGATGTCGGTGGCGTCGGCCTCCACCACATGGGTGAGCATATCGGCGTACTTCTGGACCAGGCCGCGGTTCTGCTCCACCGCGAGAACCTCTTTGTTCTGGCTGACCAGCTGGTTGCTCAGCGCGATGCCGAAGCGTCCCAGTCCCACGACGAGGACCGGTTTGTTGCTCTGGGGGTTCAGCTTGGGCACGAATGCGTCCTTTTCCGCGAAGAAACGTGCTCGGCCAGGAAGGGCCGAGTCGTGAAGTGCTGACTCCAGGGTAGACCCCTTCTGGTCAGCGGGTCAGCCGGCGAGCGGGTCAGCCGATCATCGGACGGCCTTCGGGGTAGCGGTAGCGGACCCGGCTGCGCTGACGCACGGTCAGCGAGGCGGCGAAGGTGATGATCCCGACCCGACCGGCGAACATCAGCGCTGCGAGCACATAGAGCCCTTCCGGCGGCAGGTCCTCGGTGAGACCGCTGGTGAGCCCGACGGTCGCGAAGGCGGAGATGGACTCATACAGCGGACGGCCCATGTCCAGGCCGGTGATGTACATCAGCCAGACGGTGGAGATCAGCACCAGCGTCGCGCCCATGGCGACCACCGAGACCGCCACCCGCACGGCGGACGGCGGGATGGTGCGGCCGTGGGCAGTGGACTCGGCGTCGCCGCGGGCCTCGGCGAGGAAGGCCAGCCAGATCACCGCGATGGTGGTGACCTTGATGCCTCCGGCGGTGGAGGCTGAACCGCCGCCGGCGAACATCAGCGCATCGGAGACGAGCATGGTCTCGGCGTTCTGCAGATTCGACTCCACCACCGAGAAGCCGCCGGAGCGCATGTTCACCGAGGCGAAGAGCGAGTTCTGCAGCTTCTCCCCGATGCTCATGTCGCCGATGGTGGAGCTGTTGGACCACTCCATGATCCCGTAGAGCACCGCACCGATGACCATGAGCAGCAGCGTCACCTCCAGGGTGAGCTTGGTGTGCAGGCTCCAGCGACGCACGTGCCAGCGGTTGCGCCAGAGCATGAACAGCACCGGGAAGCCCAGGCTGCCCAGGAAGACCCCGACCATGATGGTCCAGATGACCACCGGGTCGTTGTCGAATCCGGCGAGACCTTCGGAGTGCGCCACGAAGCCGGCGTTGTTGAACGCCGAGATGGCATAGAACGTGCCGTCCCAGAGACCGCTGGCGACGTCGCCGTTGAGATGGATGAAGCGCGGGATCAGCACCATCGCCAGCAGCGCCTCCACCACCGCGGAGACGATCACCACGGTCCGGATCACCTGGCCGGTCTCGCCCATCGAACCGGTGGAGATTCCGCCCTCCTGCGCGACCAGCCGGGTGCGCACCCCGAGGTTGCGGGTCACCGAGATGGCCAGCAGCGCAGCGATCGTGATGATGCCCAGTCCACCGACCTGGATGCCGATCAGGATCACCACTTCACCGGCGAAGGACCAGTGGTCAGCGGTGTTCACCGGGGTCAGGCCGGTGACGGTGACCGCAGAGGTGGCGACGAAGAGCGCCTCGTGGAAGGCGGCGGAGGAGCCGGAGGCGGTGGCCCAGGGCATGTTCAGCAGTGAGGCGAACACCGCGATGGTCACCCCGAAGATCAGCATCGCCGCACGTGCCGGCGAGGTGCGGGTCAGCCGCCCCATCCACCGCTTCAGGTAGAGCCGAGGTCCGGTCCGGCGGCCCCTGCCGTGCTCAGTCTGCGCTGCGGAGCTCATCGGTGATCTCCGCTGACCGGTGCGCGCTGGCGTTGACGGCGGCGCGCACGGCGGCGGGCAGGTCGTGTTCGTCGAAGGCGTTGATGGCACGCTCGGTGGTGCCGTTGGGCGAGCAGACCGCGCGGCGCAGTCCGGCGGCGTCGGCGGTGCCCGCAGCCTGGTGCTCGACCAGCATCTTGCCGGCGCCATAGATGGTCTGCGCCGCCAGATCAGCCGCCAGCGCCCGGTCCAGGCCCAGCTCCACGCCGGCCTCTGCCATCGCCTCGGCGAGATAGAAGGCGTAGGCGGGACCGGATCCGGAGATCCCGGTGAGGGCGTCGATCTGGGACTCATCGATCACGTGGACGGCGCCGCTGGCGCCCAGCAGCTGGGCCACGGTCTCGGTGTCCTGCGGGCTCACGTGGGTGCCCGGGACCAGCCCGACCACGCCGAGGCCCACCGAGAGCGGGGTGTTCGGCATGGACCGGATGACAGGTTGGCCCTGGGGCAGGGCCGCCTCGATCATGTCTACGCTGATCGCGGCCGCCACGGAGACCACCACGGCCCCTGGCTTCACGGTGCTCGCGATCTCTGCGGCCAGAGCGACGATGCCATGGGGCTTGACCCCGAGGAAGATGATGTCGGCCTTCCCGGCGGCGCTGCGGTTGGCCTCGGCGTCGTCCTGCTCGGCGAGCACGCTGATCCCGAACTGCGTCGCGCGCTGTTCTGCGGTGGCGGCGCTGCGTGTGGTGGCCTGGACCTGCTCCGGGGCCACCGAGGAGTCCAGCAGACCCGCGAGGATCGCGCCGTTCATCGAGCCGAGGCCGAGCATCGCTATCCGCGGCGCGGTGGGAGTGCTGGTGCTGGTGCTGGTGCTGGTGGACATCGTCACTCCTGACCGAGGTGTCTGCGGGCGAAGGCCAGGGACTCGGCGAGCCAGCGCTCCCGGTCTCCGACGTTGCGGGCGGTGCGGGTGGCGACCTCGACAGCGACGACGCCGTTGAACCCGGTCTCGGCGAAATCGGTCCGGCCGAGCATCTCCATCGCCTCGGCCACGCGCTGCTCCCCCTGACCCGGGATGAGGTGATCGTCTTTGAACCCGTTGGACCAGCCGTCGGTCAGGTGCACGTGGCGCAGGCGCTGTCCCAGTGCCTCGACGGCCTCGAGCGAGTCGGCCTCTGCCGTGGCGGCATGGGAGAAGTCCCAGGTGACGTGCGGGTAGGGCTGATCCACCGGGTCCCAGTGCGGCAGGTACATGGTGGCCTCGCGACCACCGGCCCGCCAGGGGTACATGTTCTCGACGGCGAAGAGCACTCCGGTCTCCTCCTCCAGATCCTTGATCCCCTCGGCGAAGCCTTCGGCGTAGCCGACCTGCCAGCGGAAGGGCGGGTGCGCGACGACCACGCCGGCGCCCACCTCGTGGGCGAGGGCGGCGCTGCGCTTGAGCTTGTCCCAGGCGGAGCCCCAGACCTGCTGGGTGAGCAGCAGAGTGGGGGCGTGGATGGCCATGACCGGCAGGCCGAAGCGCCAGGAGAGCTCGTTCAGCGTGGAGGCCTGCTGGGACTCCCCGCGGTGGGTGACCATGACCTCCATGCCGTCATAGCCGAGGTCCTCAGCGATGGAGAAGCCTTCGGCGACCCCCATCGGGTAGACCGAAGAGGTGGAGAGCGCCACGGGGATCCGCGGAAGCTTATGAGGCGGGCGCGGCTGGACTTCCTCAGTGGGCATGTTCAACCGCCGCCGTCGCCAGGGTGCGACCGCCGGGGATCTCACCGCGGGAGGGCTTGCGCAGCTCGCGGCCGAGGTTGACATTTCCGACGCCGGGAGCGGCGGGCACGGCCACCGCGCCGTCGCGGACCAGGGAGTCCAGCCGGCGCAGGATCAGGCCCTCACGCAGCGCCCAGGGGCAGATCTGCAGCGTCTCGATGCCGAAGACCTTCATCGCCTGCTCAGCGACCAGTGCGCCGGCGAAGACCTGCCGGGCACGCAGGGTGGAGACGCCGGGCAGCTCGGCCCGCTCGGCCGCGGTCATCGTGGCCAGGTTCTTCACCAGCGGCTTCAGCTCGGCATGGGCCAGGCTGCGCGGAACATAGGGACCCTCTGCGGAGGGCGCGGCGCCGGTCATCCGCGCCAGCGAGCGGAAGGTCTTGGACGTGGCGAGCACCTCGATGTGTCCGCTCAGGACCGGGAACTCGCGGCGCGCCGCCTCCAGCTCCTCACGCACATAGCTCTTGAGCGCCTTCACCTGGTCCTTGCTGGGCGGGTCCTCGCCCAGCCAGTCGCGGGTGAGCCGGCCGGCGCCGAGCGGAAGCGAGACCGCGGTGGCGGGCAGCTCGTCGCGCCCATAGGCGATCTCGAAGGAGCCGCCGCCGATGTCGAAGTTCAAGATGTCCCCGGCGCTCCAGCCGCGCCAGCGCCGGGCGGCGAAGAAGGTCATCGCCGATTCCTGGGCGCCGGTGAGCTCGGTGAGCTCCACCCCGGTCTCGGCGACGACCCGTTGCAGGACCGCCGCTCCGTTGGCGGCCTCGCGCAGCGCTGAGGTGCAGAAGGAGAGCAGATCCTCGGCCCGGTGCCGCGCGGCGAACCGGGCGGCCTCGGCGATGAAGCCGATGAGCTCGAGCTGACCGTCCTCGGTGATCGCCCCGTGCTCATCGAGGTGTCTGACCAGGGACAGCGGTCGCTTATGGGAGGCGAACGCCTCGGGTTTGGCCCCGAGATGAGCATCCACCAATAACAGGTGCACGGTGTTCGAACCGATATCCAGCACGCCCAGACGCATCAGGTGACTCCTTGACTAGGATCCGGTCTTCGCGGTGGTCTTCTTGGCTGGAGCCTTCTTCGCGGCGGGCTTCTTGGCCGGAGCCTTCTTCGCCGTGCTCTTGGCGGCCCGCTTGGGCGCACCGGGCTTCTTCGGTCCGGCGGCGCGCTTCTCCGCCAGCAGCGAGTATGCGTGCTCCTTGGTCAGCGTCTCCAGCGAGACGCTGCGGGGCACTGTCACATTGGTCTCACCATCGGTGACGTAGGGGCCGAAGCGGCCGTCCTTGACCACAACCTGCTTCTCCGAGGTGGGATCGGCGCCGAACTCGGCCAGCGGGGGAACCGCCGCCCGGCGTCCACGCTGCTTGGGCTGGGCGTAGATCGCCTTCGCCTCGTCCAGGGTGATGGTGAACATCTGCTCCTCGGTCTCCAGCGAGCGGGAGTCCGAGCCTTTCTTCAGATACGGGCCGAAGCGGCCGTTCTGGGCGGTGATCTCTTCGCCGTCTGCATCGGCGCCGACCACGCGCGGCAGCGAGAGCAGCCGCAGCGCCTGCTCCAGCGTCACCGTCTCCAGGGTCATGTCGGAGAGCAGCGAGCCGGTGCGGGGCTTCTCCTTGGCCGGCTTCTTCTTCGGCTTGGGCTTGCCGTTCTTGTAGTACTCGGTCGGCAGCGACTTCATATGCTCTTCGAGCTGCGCCTCGGTCATCTCTTCGATGAGCTCGGTGACGTAGGGGCCGTAGCGACCGTCCTTGGCGACGATCTCGCGACCGGTCTCGGGGTCGGTGCCGAGCACCCGGCCTGAATACTGGGCCTGTTCGAAGAGCTCCTCGGCCTTGGCGACGGTGAGCTCGTCCGGAGCCAGGTCCTGGGGCAGGTTGGCGCGCTGGGGCTCCAGCTCACCCTCGGCGTTGACGACGCCGTCGGGGTTCGGCCGCTCCAGATAGGGGCCGTAGCGCCCCACCCGCAGGTTCACGCCGGGGGCGATCTCGATGGAGTTGATCGCCCGGGCGTCGATCTCGCCGAGGTTCTCCACCACGTGCTTGAGCCCGTCGACGCCGTCCTTGGCGCCGAAGTAGAAGCCCTGCAGCCAGGCCTCGCGCTGGAGCTCGCCGCGCGCGATCTGGTCCAGGTCCTCTTCCATGCGGGCGGTGAAGTCGTAGTTCACGTATTTGCCGAAGTGCTCCTCCAGCAGCCGGATCACGCTGAAAGCGGTCCAGGAGGGGATCAGCGCGGAGCCGCGCTTGGTGACGTAGCCGCGGTCCATGATGGTCGAGATGGTCGGCGCGTAGGTGGAGGGGCGACCGATCTCACGCTTCTCCAGCTCCGCGACGATCGTGGCCTCGGTGTAGCGGGCCGGCGGGGTCGTCTCATGGCCCTTGGCCTGGACGTCGCGGCCGATCAGGCTCTCGCCGGTCTCGATCTTCGGCAGTCGCTTATCGGCCTTGCCGGCCTTGGCCTCGTCGTCCTCCGAGGTGCTCTCGCGGATCTCCTCGTAGGCGGCCAGGAAGCCTGGAAAGGTGATGACGGTGCCGGAGGCGCCGAAGGTGGCGGTGGTGCCGGCCTTGGGTCCGCCGGAGACGGAGGCGCTGAGCCGCACGGAGGCGGTGAAGCCTTTGGCGTCCTCCATCTGGGAGGCGACGGTGCGCTTCCAGATCAGCTCGTAGAGCTTGAACTCATCCTTGGAGAGCTCCTTGGCCACCTGGCCGGGGGTGCGGAAGTGGTCGCCGGAAGGCCGGATCGCCTCGTGGGCCTCCTGCGCGGTCTCGCTCTTCTTGGAGTACAGGCGCGGACTGGCGGGCACATGGTCGGCCCCGTAGAGCTCGGTGATCTGCCGACGCGCCGCGGTGATCGCCTCGTTGGAGAGCGTCACCGAGTCGGTACGCATATAGGTGATGTAGCCGTTCTCATACAGCCGCTGCGCCACCTGCATGGTCGCCCGGGAGGAGAAGCGCAGCCTGCGGGAGGCTTCCTGCTGCAGCGTCGAGGTGATGAAGGGAGGCTGGGGACGGCGCGAGTACGGCTTGTCCTCCACCGAATCCACGGTGAACTCCGCCTTGGTCAGACCCTCGGCCAGGGCCTCGGCCGCTTCGCGGTCCAGGACGCTGACCTCTGTCTTGGAACGGGTGGACTTCAGCTCGCCGCGGTCGTTGAAGTCCGCGCCGGTGGCCACGCGGGCCCCGTCGACGGCGTTGAGCTTGGCGGTGAACTCCTCACCGGCGGCGGTGGCGAAGCTCCCGGAGAGGTCCCAGTAACCGGCCGGGATGAAGGCCATGCGTTCACGCTCACGCTCGACCACCAGTCGGGTGGCCACTGACTGGACGCGTCCTGCGGAGAGGCCCTTGCCGACCTTGCGCCAGAGCACCGGGGAGATCTCGTAGCCGTAGAGCCGGTCCAGGATGCGCCGGGTCTCCTGCGCGTCGACGAGGTCGTCATCGATCTGACGCACGTTCTGCAGGGCTCGAGTGATGCCCTCATTGGTGATCTCGGTGAAGGTCATCCGGTAGACCGGGACCTTGGGCTTGAGCACCTGCAGCAGGTGCCAGGCGATGGCTTCGCCTTCGCGGTCGGCGTCAGTGGCGAGATAGAGCTCCGAGGCGTCTTTCAGGGCCCGCTTGAGCTCTGTGACCTTCTTCTTCTTGGAGTCGGAGATCACGTAGTAGGGCGCGAAGCCGTCGTCGGGGTTCACCGCGAACCGGCTGAAGGGGCCCTTCTTCATATCAGTGGGCAGCTCTGAGGGCTGTGGCAGGTCACGGATATGCCCGGCGGAAGCGTCCACGATGAAATCATCGCCAAGGTACTTGGCGATGGACTTGGACTTCGCCGGGGACTCGACGATGACGAGTTTCTTGCCTTCGGGCACTGATCTCCTTGAGGGAATTCTTGCGGTGCAGTCTCGGGCGCTCAGCAGTGGGCTGGCCGTCGAGTGCTCAATATATCAGCGAGCAGAACACGTCGAGGCCGGTGGAATCAAGACTCCCTGAGGTAGCCCTCGACGTAGAGGTCGAGGATTTCGCTGCGCAGCTCCTGTTGAAGCTGGCCTTGATCGGTGGACTCATCCGCCATCAGAGCGGCGACGGCGGTGACGAGCGCGGCGGCCTGATACTCCCCGTCGGCGGCTCCCAGCAGGCCCGCCGCGGCGCTGGAGACGGCCCGGCTGCGGCGCAGCCCAGCGCCCTGACGTGCGAGGATCACCTCCGGGTGGACGGCACCGAAGCGCTGATGGCGTTCTTCGGTGACATCTGCGGCGACGGCGAGGACCGCATCGAGCACCGCCTGCGGGTCCCGGGCGACGGCTTCTGCCCGGGCCACGGTGGCCCCGATCACCGGTCCCAGCGGCTGCTCCACCGCGCCGGTGAGCTCCTCGAATCGCCGCCAGGGCGTGATCGCGCCCGCATCTGCTGGGCGGCGTCGGATGAAGATCATCCCGAATCCCACCGCGAGCACCGCGCGGGAGTCGAAATCATCCAGGTATTCGGCGTAGCGGCGGCGGTAGTTCTCCGGCTCCCGCTGGGTGGAGGCGTCGCGCAGCCAGGTCTCGGCGTATGCGGAGCTTTCCTGCCGGTCGCGCTGGATGAACCAGGCATCGACCTCCGCGCCGAACGTCTCGCACCACAGGCGCGGTCGGGCGTCCCAGGCGGCGTGGTCCTGGATCTCCCAGTTGCCCAGCAGCTGCGCGGTCCCGGACTCGGCGAGGTGCTGGGGCAGCGAGGCGATCAGCTCCGTCATGAGCAGATCCCCGGCCCGGCCGCCGTCTCGGTAGGTATAGCGCCCGTCGATCTGCTCATCCTGCGGACGCGGGGTGATGACGAAGGGCGGATTGGAGATGATCAGGTCGAATGTCCGCCCGGCCACCGGTTCCAGCAGGCTGCCCTGCACCAGCTCCACCCGAGCACCGAGGTCTCTGGGGTCCAGCCGCAGCGCGGGGGCGTTGAGAGCCAGGTTGAACTCGGTGAAGTCCAGTGCCCGTTGACTGAGATCGGTGGCCACGACATGCTCGGCGTGGTCCAACAGGTGCAGCAGCTGGATTCCGCAGCCGGTGCCGATCTCCAGGGCGCGCTTGACCGGAGTGCGGTGGATGCTCGCCGCCAGGGTCAGACTCGCGCCGCCGATCCCGAGCACATGCTCGGGGTGCAGCGGACCCTGCACCTGTGCGGCGGGAAGGTCGCTGGCCACCCAGAGGTCGGCCAGGCCCCGAGCCTGCTCGGCCTGGTAGGGCCGCAGGTCCACGCTGGGACGGTAGAGCGCGGCGTCGTGCCCTTCCCCGGGCTCCGGGGGCCCCGGTGCCACGGGGTCTGCTCGGTGCACCAGGTTCAGGCGGCGCAGACCGTCGACGCCGACCTGAGGCAGGGCTGCATGCAGCTGCGCGGCGGTGGTCTCGAGCCCGAGCAGCCAGAGCCCGGTGAGCACGGCGCAGGGGTCCGGCGCGGGTTCGGCGGCCAGCAGCTCCGAGACCCGCAGCGCTGCGGGCACGGGCTGATCGCGTTCCAGCGCGGCGAGCGCGACGGGGCCCAGCAGCTGCGTGACACGTTCGTTGGTGAACTGCGCGGAGACCAGGTCAGTGCGCAGGGCGGCCAGCAGCTCGGGGTCAGCGACCGGGGCCGGCAGGATGACATGCTGCTGCTCGAGATGGCTCATCAGCGACGCACCTTCTGCAGGGGACCGGCATTGGGATCGGAGGGGTCCTGCTCCAGCCGCGCCTGACAGTTCTCGCAGCGGGTGGTCTCCGGTATGTCGCGGTGGTCATCGCAGTAGAGCTGCAGCGTGGAGCATCCGCGGTCCATACAGTTATAGAAGGAGCTGGTCGGGCTGGCGCAGCGGCTGCATTCACCGATGGTCTTGGCCTCGGAGGAGAAGCGGGTGTTCATCCGGGAGTCGAAGACGTAGAGCTCGCCCTCCCAGAGTCCCTGATCACCGAAGGTCTCTCCGTAGCGGACGATCCCGCCGTCGATCTGGTAGACCTCTTCGAAGCCGCGCCGGCGCATCAGCGCCGAGAGGACCTCGCAGCGGATCCCGCCGGTGCAGTACGTCACCACCGGCTGGTCCTTGAGGTGGTCGTATCTGCCGGAGTCCAGCTCTGCGATGAAGTCCCGGGTGGTCTCGGTCTCCGGGACCACAGCGTTCTTGAACTTTCCGATCTGCGCCTCCATGGCGTTGCGGCCGTCGAAGAAGGCGACCTCCACGCCTTGCGCCTGCTTCGCCTCGACGAGCTCATGGACCTGCTGCGGCTGCAGATGCTCACCCCCGCCGACGACGCCGTGCTCATCGACCTCGATCTCCTCGGGCACGCCGAAGGCCACCAGCTCGGGGCGGACCTTGACCGAGAGTCGAGGGAAGTCCTCCGCCCCGCCGTCAGACCATTTGAAGGCCATCTCACGGAACGGGGCGTACGCCCGGGTCTGCTTCACGTACTGCTTGACCGCCTTGACCTCACCGCCGACGGTGCCGTTGATCCCCTGCGGGGAGATCAGGATCCGGCCCTTGACTCCGAGTTCCCGACAGAGGGTGTGCTGCCAGAGCCTCACCGCCTCGGGATCCGAGAGGGGGGTGAAGGCGTAATAGAGGACGATCCGGGACATGCTCACCTCTCAAGGGTAGTTCTGAACAACATCTTTATGAACTCGTTGTCCTGCCCTCTCACGGTGCGCTGCTTTTTCTTTGTATGGTCGGACTATGACTTCTGAGCTGAGCGATGACCTTGTCCGCCACTGGGTAACCGGATGGGCGCGAACTCACGACTATGACGTCCACCATGAAGGCAATGTTCATTCCGCTCTGCGCTCCGGAGATTCAGACGAGTGGGAGTACGTGCTCTATTCCCCTCAGGACACCGACCTGCGCAAGATCGCCTCCGCCGTCTCCAAGGATTCCGCCCGGCTGCTGACCGTGATCGCCGAGCCCGGCGCCGAGTCGCTGACCCAGAGTCCGATCGAAGGCCTCCAGCTCATCAGCGATGAGGAGAGGCTCATGGTGGTGGACATGGACACCCAGGACGTCGAGGATCCGATCACCCCGGAGGGGTACACCACCACTCGCGAAGACCATGACGGCTGGACGCTCTTCACCGTGCGCGACGGGGACAAGGTCGCCGCCCGCGGCCGGGTCGCCACCGTGGGCCATTACGCGATCCTCGACCGGATCTATACCAACGACGACTATCGCCGCCAGGGCCTGGGCACCTATGTGACCCGCGCACTGATCGCCATCGCCCATGAGCACGACGTCGAAGAGGGCCTGCTCGTGGCCACCGGTGATGGCCGTGAGCTCTACGAGTACCTGGGCTGGACCCTGCTCGGCGACGTCCACGTCTACGGCGCCACCTCGGGTGGACGGCTGCGCCCGAGCCACTCCCAGTTCGACGACCTCAACGACTAGGCTCCGCGCGGCACCTGTTGTATCATCGGCGAATTGGCTGCACTAAGTTCAATTGTTCATAAATTATTGAAGGAAGATGCAGCTCCGCACCGTCGCTGAAGGAGCACCCCATGGCCGCCAACCCGTTGACCGACCGCCTCGATGCAGGCCCCGTCATCTGCGCCGAAGGATTCCTCTTCGAACTTGAGCGGCGCGGCTACCTCACCGCAGGAGAATTCGTGCCCGAGGTGGCGCTCGAGCACCCTGATGCGCTGCGCGCGCTGCACCGGGACTTTCAGCGCGCCGGCTCGGACATCGTCGAGGCGTTCACCTATAACGGGCACCGGGAGAAGATGCGGGTCATCGGCAAGGAGGACCTGCTCGAACCGTTGAACCGCTCGGCCCTGCGCATCGCCCGTGAGGTCGCCGATGCCCGACCCGGGGACCTGGTGGCCGGCAACATCTCCAACACCAACATCTGGGACCCCGCGGACGCGCAGCGCCAGAACGAGGTGCGCGGCATGTTCGAGGAGATGGTGGGCTGGGCGGCGGAGGAGGGCGCAGACCTCATCGTCGGCGAGACGTTCTACTATGCCGGGGAGGCGCTCGCGGCCCTGGACGTGGCCCGGTCCTCAGGGCTTCCCGTGGTGCTCACGCTCGCGCCGATGGCCTTCGAAGAGATGGCCGACGGGCTCGGCGTGGTCGAGACGTGTCAGCGCCTGGAGCAGGCGGGCGCCGACGTCGTCGGGCTCAACTGCTTCCGCGGCCCGGACACCATGATGCCGTGGCTGCGCCAGATCCGGGAGGCAGTCTCCTGCCACGTGGCCGGGCTGCCCGTGCCCTACCGCACCACGCAGAGCGAACCCACCTTCTTCAACCTCACTGATGTGCGCGCCAGCGTGCCGTCCCCGCATGGACGGACCTTCCCCACCGCGCTGGATCCGCTGTACACCAATCGCTATGAGATCGGCGCGTTCGCGAAGGAGGCCTACGACCTGGGGGTCAACTACCTGGGGGTCTGCTGCGGCGCCTCGCCGATGCACATCCGCGAGACCTCCGAGGCCGTGGGGCGCAGCACCGAGGCCAGTAGGTACTCCGAGCGCATGGAGAACCATTTCATGTACGGGTCCCATGATCGGCTGCCCGACCACATCCGGTCCCTGGGGGATCGCGCCTGAGCAGCACCGGCGCATCAAGCGCTGTTCAGTGCTGCCAGCGCAGCGGGGGTGAGAGCAGGATGCTGACGTAGCCTGAGGGTGATGCCCGATCAGGAATCCTTTGAGCTGCTGCGCCGTGCGGGTCTGCCGGCTGAGATCGGCGACGCCGGTCCGCTGCGCCACGTCCGCACGCTGCCGGCTCGGCAGGCGCAGACCGCCGCCTGGCCTGAGTGGGTGCCCGCTGAGCTGCGCGCGGGCTACCGGCAGCTGGGGGTCTCCGGGCTCTACACCCACCAGGTGCTCGCCGCCGAGGCCCTGCACGCCGGGCGCCACACGATCCTGGCCACCGGCACCGCATCGGGGAAGTCCCTGGGCACCCAGCTGCCCGGACTGGCGGAGATCTGCGGAGGCCCGCGCGGGGCGCTGCCATCGGCAGGCCGCGGCGGTGCTTCCGGGAGCCTGGGCCCTCCGCCCAGCGTGGGCACGACCATGCTCTACCTCTCCCCCACCAAGGCGCTGGCCGCCGATCAGCTGGATGCGCTGGGCCAGCTGGCCGAGGCCACCGGGCCCGCCGGCACCCAGGGCGGCATCCGCCCGGCCTCATACGACGGGGACACCGACCCTGCTGAGCGCCGCTGGGTCCGCCAGCACGCCAATGTGGTGCTGACCAATCCCGACATGCTCAACGTCGGGATCCTGCCCAACCATCGGGCCTGGGCCAGGTTCTTCGCCCGGCTGCGCTATGTGATCATCGATGAGGCGCACAGCTGCCGCGGGATCTTCGGCTCACATATCGCGCTGCTGCTGCGCCGGCTGCGGCGGATCTGCGCCCACTACGGGGCCTACCCGGTCTTCACCGGGGCCTCCGCGACGAGCGGTGACCCCGCCACGTCGTTCTCCCGGCTGATCGGGCACCCCGACACCGCGGTCCGAGCCATCACCGAGGACGGCTCACCCCACGGGGCCGTGGACGTCTACCTCTGGGCGGCCTCGAACTCCGCGCTGACCGGAGACAACGCGGCACCGCTGAAACGCAGCCTCACCGTGGAGGCCGCAGACGTCCTCACCGACCTGGTGGTCGCCGGGCACCGGACGCTGGCCTTCATCAAGTCCCGGCGCGGGGCCGAGACCATCGCGCAGATCGCCGCCGATTCGCTCGCCGAGGTGGACCGTGACCTGCGCGGACGGGTGGCGGCCTACCGGTCCGGCTACCTCAAGGAGGAACGCCGCGAGCTCGAGGACGCGCTGCGCGAAGGGCGGCTGCTGGGCGTCGCCTCCACCCCTGCGCTGGAGCTGGGAATCGACATATCCGGACTGGACGCGGTGATCATCGCCGGCTGGCCCGGCACCCGAGCCTCGTTCTTCCAGCAGCTGGGCCGGGCTGGACGCTCGGGCCAGCGCGGTGCCGCGTTCTTCATCGCCGGCGACGATCCGCTGGACTCTTATCTGCTGGACCACCCCGAGGCGATCTTCGACACCGCTGTCGAGGATGCGGTGACCGATCCTTCCAACCCGCATGTGGCCGCGCCGCACATCCTCGCCGCCGCCCAGGAGCTGCCGCTGACCCATCCTGACCTGGAGCTGTTCGAGGCCTGGCTGATCGGGTCGCTCACCGAGCAGGGGCACCTGAGACGCCGGCCGCGGGGCTGGTTCTTCGCCCACGACGACGTCTCCGCCGCGGCCTGGGTCAAGCTGCGCTCCGACGGCGGCGGGCCCTACACGATCGTGAACGCGCAGGACGGCACCGTCGTCGGTGACATGGGCTCCGCCCAGGCGCAGCCGCAGGCCCACCCGGGGGCGGTCTATGTGCACCAGGGGCGCAGCTACATCGTCGAAGAGCTGGATCGGGAGAACAGCGCGGTGCTGGTGTTTCCAGCGAGCCCGCCGTATTACACCCAGGCCCGGGAGACCACCTCGATCGAGGTGGTGGAGATCGAGGAGTCCATGGACTGGGGCCGTTACCGGCTGCACTCCGGGATGGTCGAGGTGACCAGCACCGTGGTGGGCTTCCAGCGCAAGGCGCTGGGCTCCTCCGAGGTGCTCTCGGACGAGCCGCTGGACCTTCCGCCCTCATCGCTGCGCACCCAGGCGATGTGGATCACCGCCCCGGAGACCGAGCTCGCAGAGGCGGGCGTGATCCCGGAGCATGTGCCCGGGGCGCTGCATGCCGCCGAGCACGCGATGATCGGGCTGCTGCCGCTGCTGACCTCTGGTGACCGCTGGGACATCGGCGGCGTCTCCACCGCGCTGCACCGCGACACCGAGCTGCCCACGATCTTCGTCTACGACGGGCACCCCGGCGGAGCCGGGTTCGCGCGGCGCGGCTTCGAGCTGGCCGCCGATTGGATCGGCGCCACCGCCGAGACCATCGCCGGCTGCGGCTGCGCCACCGGTTGTCCCTCCTGCGTACAGTCCCCCAAATGCGGCAACAGGAACAACCCGCTGGCGAAGCAGCCGGCGCTGGACCTGCTGCGCGCGATCCTCGCTGCCCGCCCAGAGGAATCAACCCATGACGGAGACCCCGCAGCGCAGGACGGCTGAACACATCTGACTGCGTGACGCAATATGAACACGTCCGACAAACGTGTTGGACGTGGGCTACGATTGAACCTGCTTCAAGAGAAGTGACCTGGAGAACCGCCCTCGGGCGGTGATCCGACGATCCGTTCACGGTCACTCACCAACCCCATGTTCAAGGGTGGTCCCGGATCACGAAGCGGCTTGTTCTCACCTCAGACGGAGCTGCGAAGCTCCCTGTGGTGCTGATTGGGACAGGCAAGAGCAGCGTCGAAAGGAACCCCACCGCACCGTGCACCGAGTTGTGCACCCTCTGCTCGTGCGTGAACATTAGCGAGCCCCCAGCGACATATTCCTGGGACACCCCTGTCACTTTTCCGGGCGAAGATCCGCCCGTACAGACCGAAGGATCACCTCATGACGACCCATCAGCAGACCCCCGCTGCACCCGCCGTTCGCCTCCGTCATCGCGGGCTGAGCGCGCTGGCCGCCAGCGCCGTCCTGGCCCTGGCCCTGAGCAGCTGCAGCGCCTTCGACCGCGGCGGCGACGAGGCCGAGGCTGCTCCCGCCGACCAGCAGGAGTTCACCATCGGCGTGGTCGGCGCCAACGAGAGCCACCGCGAAGTCGAGCGCATTGCGGAGGAGGAGCTGGGCTACGAGATCGAACTCGTCGAGTTCACGGAGTACACCCAGCCCAATCCGGCACTGACCAGCGGCGACATCGACGCGAACTGGTTCCAGCACACTGCTTACCTCGCGGACTACAACGTCAGCTCCGGGGAGGATCTGCAGCCCATCGGCTCCACCGCCGCGGTGCCGCTGACCCTGTACTCCAACGAGTACACCGACGTCAGCGAGTTCTCCGAAGGGGACACCATCGCGATCCCCAATGACGCGGTCAATCAGGGGCGCGCCATCAACACCCTGGTGGCCGCCGGGCTGCTGGAGCTCTCCGAGGAGACCCGCCAGCCCGAGCCGCGCCACATCGACGAAGCAGCCTCCACCGTGGCGGTGCAGCCGGTCGCCGCCCAGCAGACCGTCAACGCGCTGGAGTCGGTGGAGGGTTCTGTCATCAACAACAACTTCGCCCAGGACGCCGAGCTCGACCCCGACGCTGACGGCATCTTCGCCGATGACCCCACCGACGCCGCGGCATTCCCCTACATCAACGCCTTCGTCACCCGCGCGGAGGACAGCGACAATGAGGCGCTGCGCGAGATCGCAGCGGTCTACCACGACGAGCGGGTGCTCGAGATCGAAGCCGAGCTCTCGGCCGGAACCTCGGTTCCCGCCTCGGATGTGACGCCCGAGCAGCTCCAGGAGGCGCTGGTCGACTATGAGGACTCGCTGCGCGATGCAGCTGGCGAGATGAGCGAGGATGGCGAGTCCGGGGCTGAAGAGGACGACGACGCGTGAGCACAGCCCCGCTCATCGAGTTCAACCGCGTCTCCCGCACCTACGGCACGGGAGACAAGACCGTCACCGCGGTCGACGACGTGAGCCTGCGCGTCGACCGCGGTGAGGTCTATGGCGTCATCGGGTTCTCCGGGGCAGGGAAATCCACCCTGATCCGGCTCGTCAACGGGCTCGAGCGACCGACCGCAGGGTCCGTCCATGTGCTGGGGCAGGAGATCTCCGCCATGCGCGAAGGGCAGCTGACCAAGGTGCGCTCACGGATCGGCATGGTGTTCCAGCAGTTCAACCTGTTCCACTCCCGCGATGTCGCCGGCAATGTCGCATACCCGTTGAAGGTCGCCGGGTGGAAGAAGGCTGAGCGCCAGGCCCGGGTGGAGGAGCTGCTGGATTTCGTCGGACTGACCGACAAGGCCTCGCAGCACCCCGAGCAGCTCTCCGGCGGGCAGAAGCAGCGGGTCGGCATTGCTCGCGCCCTGGCAGCCAAGCCGGACATCCTCTTGGCCGATGAGTCCACCTCGGCGCTGGACCCCAACACCACCGGTGAGGTGTTGAGGCTGCTGCGCCGCGCCAACGAGGAGCTGGGCATCACCATCGTGGCGATCACCCATGAGATGGAGGTCATCCGTTCCATCGCGGACCGGGTCGCGGTGATGGACCAGGGTCGGATCGTGGAGACCGGACTGGTCTATGACGTGTTCTCCAGCCCGCGGGAGACCAAGGACGCGAGCTTCGTCGGGGCAGCCCTGAAAGACCGGCCCACCGCGGAGGATGTGCAGAGGATCCGCGGTCACGCCACGGGGCGGCTCATAGTCGTCTCGCTGCAGAACGCGGCGGCGGTCAGCGCCGTGCTGGGCGAGGCGGCCTCCCACGGGGTGGCCTTCGAGATCGTTCACGGCGGCGTGAGCACCACCAAGAACGCCTCCTATGGTCTGCTCACTCTTGCATTGGAGGGTGACACCAGTGCGGTGGAGACCTTCGTCATGGCGCTCAACGCGGCCGGAGAGGTGCAGGAGGTGCACGAATGATCGACACGTATCGAGCTCTGGACTGGAGCTACTACGGGCCTGAGCTGCTCGAGGCCATTTTCGACACCATCTACATGGTCGCCTGGGCATTCCTGCTGGGCGGCTTCATCGGGCTGGCCATCGGCCTGACGCTCTACACCACACGTGAGGGCGGGCTGCTCTCGAACAAACCCGCATATGTGGCGATGAACTTCGTCGTGAACCTCATCAGGCCGATTCCCTTCGTGATCCTGATCGCGGCCCTGCAGCCCGTGACCATCTACGTGATCGGGTCCGGGATCGGCAACGATGCGGTGATCTTCGTGATGATCTGGGCCTCCACCTTCGCGATCGCGAGGATCGTGGAGCAGAACCTGGTCTCCATCGACCCCGGGGTGATCGAAGCTGCCCGCGCCATGGGCGCGTCCCGGCTGCGCATCATTCTCACGGTGCTGCTGCCGGAGGCGCTGGGCCCGCTGATCCTGGGGTATACCTTTGTGATCATCGCGCTGACCGACATGTCCGCCCTGGCGGGCATCATCGGCGGTGGCGGCATCGGAAACTTCGCCATCGTCGAGGGGTACAACCGCTTCAACCCCGAAGTGACCTGGCTGGCGGTGATCGTGGTGATCATCTTCGTCCAGTCGCTGCAGCTGGTGGGCAACTGGGCGGCACGGAAGGTCATGCGGCGCTGAGCCCCCTGCAGGAAGCCTCTGCCGACCCGCCGTCGTCCCTGCTCTCTGCCCATGAACCACGGAAGGACTCACCCATGACTCTGCGCTCCATCACCTTGGGAACCGACGAGCATCGTCTCGAGACATCAGCACTGGGCTACGGTGCGATGTCGTTGGCGGGGGCCTACGGCGCGATCGGTGAGGCCGATGCACTCGCGCTCCTGGACCACGTGGCGCAGCGCGAGGTCACGTTCCTGGACACCGCGAACATCTACGGCGACGGTGAGAGCGAACGGGTGCTGGGGGTGTTTCTGAAGCACCGGCGCAGGCAGTTCGTCCTGGCGACCAAGGTCGGCATCGAGAAGGGCGCGGGGGTCGGGCAACGCCGCGCGCGAGGGGACGCGGCGTATATCAGGGAGCAGATCGATCTGAGCCTGCGCCGTCTGGGGACAGACCATGTGGACCTCTACTATCTGCACCGGGTGGATCCTGACACTCCGATCGAGGAGAGCGTCGGAGCCCTGGGCGAGCTGGTCACGGCCGGCAAGGTGCGCGCCATCGGCCTCTCCGAGGCCACGGGAGAGGAGATCACCCGCGCCGATGCGGTGCATCCGATCACGGCGGTGCAGAGCGAATGGAGCATCTTCGCCCGGGATGTGGAGACCCATGTGCTCCCGACCTGCGCGCGGCTGGGCATCGGCTTCGTCCCGTATTCCCCGGTGGGCCGGGGCCTGCTCACCGACTCCTTCGATCCGAAGAGTCTCCCGGCTGACGACATCCGGCAGAACTTCCCGTGGTTCACGCGTGAGAACATCACGCACAATGCCGCTCTCACCGCACAGGTGCGCGATGTCGCCGCGCGTCTCGAGATGCCTGCGGCAGGACTGGCGCTCGCCTGGCTCTATCAGCAGGCCGCCGCCCTGGGGGTGCAGATCTCGCCGATCCCCGGAACGCGGACTGCGGGTCACTGGGATGAGCTGCAGCGCGGGGTGGATGTCTCGCTCCCCGGTGACGCAATGGCAGAGCTCGACGCCCTGGCGGGGCAGGTTCGCGGGGATCGCAGCTTCGATCCGCGCTGGGTCTCCGGCGGGCGCGAAGGACTGCTTCCACGCGGCTGAGCACCACGCCAGTCTCATCCATTGTGCAATTCGATCGGGTTTTCGGGCGAAATGCACGGAGGAACCTGCACCGATTGCACACTCGATGCTGAGATGCCGATTCCTCGCCGACCCTCCCCTGATGTTTGCCCCCAGCACGGACGGTTCGGAGCCCTGCGTCGTTCCTCTCCACAGCATCGCGCTGTCCTGAAGGATCGCCGATCATGCGTCTCAGACTGGGAACACCTGCAGCCAGCAGGGTTCACCAGTCGTCACCTCCACGGGTCCGCGAGTGTCGGATGAGCGAGTCTCCCTTCTGAGACCTGCAGGTCCCGGGCGCCGGGCGACCGTCACGGAAGGCCTGTCATGAGAAGCATTCTGATGGAGAAGACTCCGGCGCGCACCGGTCCGCAGGAATCCAGGAGCTGGGTGCAGCAGCTCCATCGTGAGGAAGAAGGGCTCGCGACGGCCGAATACGGCATCGTCATGCTCGCCGCGGTCGGGTTCGCGGGGCTGCTGGTGGCGGTGCTGAGCTCCGGCACGGCACGAGGACTGCTGAGCGGCGTCGTGGAACGTGCGCTCTCGTTCTGAGCGCGGCTCGATCAGCGCGGAATTCGCGGTGGCGCTGCCCGGGGTGGTGCTCGTGCTGCTGCTGGTGCTCGCCCTCAGTCTCCATGGCGCCGCCCAGGTCACTCTGGAGACGGGAGCTCGGGCCGCGGCTCGGGAGCTGGCCCGCGGGGAGGACCCCGCCGCGGCGGAGGCGGCCGCCCGGCGGGTCACCGGTGAGGAGGTGTCCTTCCAGCTCAGCCACGATCAGGACTACGTCACCGTGGCGCTGGCCCGCCCGGTCCGGGTGCTCGGGTGGGTCGAGGTCGGGATGACCCAGGATGCCCGCGCCACGGCCCGGGTGGAGAACCTGCCATGAGGCCCCGGGTGTCGCTCTCGGAAGAGCGCGGTTCGGGCACCGTCCTGGCTCTGGGGCTGATCATGGTGCTGCTCATCCTGCTCGCCGCGGCGCAGACCCTGAGCATGGTCGCGGCGTCCTCCGCGCAGGCTGCCCGGGGAGCGGATCTGGCGGCGCTCGCGGGAGCCGATGCGGCCCGCGGCCTGAGCACCGGGAGCCCGTGCACCGTGGCGGAGGCGGTGGCCGCCCGCAATGCAGTGGAGCTCACCAGCTGCACCGTGACCGGCGAATACCGCACCGAGGTGCTGGTGAGCACCGTTGTGCCGATCCTGCCGGAGCGGCTGCTGGACGCCGGCGGTGTGGATCTCTCCGGACTGCTCAGTCGCGGGGCTGCGCGCGCCGGGCCTCCCCCGTGATCGGCAGGCTGGACCGAGATCCGCGCGAGGACCGCGCGAGCAGAGGCTGCCGCCCACCGGGGGCCGGTCTGGCTCAGAGACGGGCGAGCAGCGCCGCCAGCAGAGCGATCCGCTCTGGGATCGATTCCAGCCGGACCTGTTCATGATCGGCGTGGGCACCGGCGCCATCGGGACCCAGACCGTCGAGGGTCGGCAGGCCCAGCGAGCCGAGGAAGTTGGTGTCTCCTGCTCCTGCCGCGGGCCGACCGCCGACGGTGGGAAGTCCAGCGTCCGCAGCGGCGGCCTCCACCGCGGCGAGCAGCTCCTCATCGGCCGCGTCGGCCTGCCAGGCGGGGCGCTGGGACAGGGTCTGCACCTGCAGCTGGGCGTCCCGACGGACCGGGACGAGATCACTGATGGACGCCAGCACCTGGTTCTCCACCTCGGGGGTGCGAAACCGCAGTCCCACCTCCACCGATGCCGCCGCAGGCACCACATTGGTCTTGCCGCCGCCGGCGATGGTCCCGACATTGCACAGCACATCTCCCGGAGCGGCGTCCTGGGCCGATCCGATGATCTCGCGCAGGGCGAGGATCTGATCCACCAGCTCCTCGATGGCGTTGACTCCGCCCTCGGGGTCCAACGCCGCGTGCGAGGCGCGCCCGGTGACCTGAAGCCGGAGCCTGGTGCTGCCGAGCCGACCGACCTTCAGCGCTCCGCCGGGGTGGGGGGACTCGAAGCCCAGCACGGCGCTGACTCCCTCGGCGCTGGCCAGCAGCAGCTCCCGCGAGCTCGGGGACCCGATCTCCTCGTCACCGACCACGATCACCCGCACCGGCGGCCGGCTGAGGCCCAGCTCTGTGCTGACGCTGAGCCCCTGGTGCATGATCAGCAGCCCGGACTTCATGTCGAAGATCCCGGGCCCGTGGGCGATGCCTGCTTCGATGCGGAACGGCATCTTCTCCAGCGTGCCGGTGGGCCAGACCGTGTCGGAATGTCCGATGAAGAGCACCGGAGCGGCCTCACTGCGCTCGCCGGCTCCCGGGACGTCCATCACCAGGTGCGTTCCCCACTCCCCCTCGTGGACGGCGACCTCGGCATCGTGCTCTGTGAAGAGCACGCGCACCTGATCAGCCACTGAGGTGACCCCCTCGGCGTCTCCGGTGGGCGACTCGGTCACTACCATCCGTTCCAGAAGCTCGAGGGTGCGGTCATAGCGATTCCCTGCCAGGTCAAGCAGGGCAGTGGGAGAAGAGTTGTCCATGGGGCTATGATACGCAACGTAAGAACATATACCAGGCTTCGAGAGGACCGCATGACAAATCAGGATGCAGCCGCACCCGCTTCCCCCGCCATGCCGGAGACGATCAGCCTGGATGATGGGGTCATAGTGCGGGGTCTCACCGAGGTCGCCGAGCTGGAGGCCGCATGCCGGCTCTACCGCGAGGTCTTCTCCTACAGCGGGGAGGACCAGGGGATCAACGCCCGCCTGTTGAAGAACCTGCTCACCTATGGCGGCACAGTCATCGGTGCGCTCGACGCCGCCGGTGCCTTGCGCGGCATGGCCTTCGGCTGGACCGCGGTGGAGACCGATCAGGATGATCCGCACATCTACCACTTCTCCCAGGCCGCAGTGGTCTCCCAGGACCTTCAGGGCCAGGGCGTCGGCCGCGCGCTGAAGAACGTCCAGGCCGCCGTCGCCCACCGGCAGGGATCAAGCCGCATGCGCTGGACCTACAACCCGATGATCAGCCGCAACGCCCACTTCAACCTCGACGTGCTCGGCGCGCAGGGCCGCTGGTTCACCCGCGACGCGCTCGCCGGGCCCGGCACCGATCGCATCACGGTGGAATGGCGACTCGATGAGTCGCACGAGGGACACCGGGTGGCGACCGACAGCAGGTTTGAGGCAGAGCTCGCGGCACACCCGCTCACCACCCCCGGGGAGATCCGGGCCGGCGGCGAATCCACCGCGCTCGCCGTCCCCGCCCAGCAGCCCACCGATCCGGCAGTCATCGAGCTGCTCCGATCGCGCTTCCAGGAGATCTTCGACCAGGGGTTCGTCGCGGTGTCCTGCCGCCGCATGGACGAGGACCTGGCTGTCTACAGCTTCACCCGACCGGCATGAACCGGATGAACAGCATGGTCACCGAAGAGTTCACAGACCAGCATGCGAGTGGCGGAGCAGAGGACGCGGGGTCCGATGATCAGCGCGGTCCGGACAATCCAGCCGCGCGCTTCGGAGCCAGCATGTCCCCGCGGGCCTCGGCCAAGACCCTGCAGGCGCGACTGATCCGCAAGGAGCGCGAGAACCTGGAGCGGGTCTTCGCCAGCTTCGAGACCGAGGACTCGGTGGCCCGGGCCGCGGCGCTCATCGCCGGGGCGCGCCGTCGCTTCATCGTGGGCCACGGCAGGTCTGCGGCCTTCGCGCACCTGCTGGACCTGGACCTCTCCCATGGGGTCTCGCAGGTCTCGCTCATCGACGGCCAGAGCACTCGCAGCATCGATGTGCTCACCGATGTGCGCGGCACCGACGTCCTGGTCGCGTTCTCGATGCGCCGCTACCGCCGGGAGACCGCCGACCTGGTCCATGCCTTCGCCCAGCGCGGCGGCACTGTGGTCGCGGTGACGGACTCGGTCGATTCCCCGCTGGTCGCGCCGGCCAGCGAGGTCGTGATCGTGCCCACCGGCTCCGCCTCGGTCACCGACTCCGCCACCGGCATCGCCGCGGTGATCCACCTGCTCACCGCGCTGACCACCGCAAGTGCCAAGGGAAGCCGCCGTCGGCTGACCGAGAGAGAATCACTGATCCAAGAGATGGGACTGTATATCTGATGCGCGCCACAGAGATCGTGCTCCACGACGTCGAGCTGCCCCTGCGGCACGCCTTCGAGACCAGCTCACACCGGAAATCCTCGCTGCGCCACCTGCTGGTGGAGATGATCGCCGAGGACGGCACCGTCGGCTGGGGCGAGATCGCCTCCCCCGCCGGCCCCTTCTACGCCCCGGAGACGACGACGACGGCGTGGCAGACCGCGGTCGAACATCTGATCCCCGCCGTGCTCGGCGCAGACTGGGAGCACCCAGACGAGGTCGCGGGACTCTACGCGAAGGTGCGCGGAAACTATTTCGCCAAGGCCGGGATCGAGATGGCCGCATGGACCCTGTGGACCGCGGCCCGGTCGGTGCCGCTGGCACAGGCTCTCGGCGGGGAACGCGACTCCGTCATCGCCGGCGTCTCCTTGGGCATCGAGCCCAGCATCGACGCGCTGCTCACCGAGGTGACCCGCCACGTGGAATCGGGCTATCCCCGGGTGAAGCTGAAGATCGCACCGGGATGGGATGTCGAACCCGTGCGCGCGGTGCGTGCGGCCTTCCCGGACCTCGATGTCCATGTCGACGCCAACGGCGCCTACCCGGGGTCTGCCGAACCGGGCGGCGAGGAGGCCTTTGAGGTGCTGCGCGCCCTGGATCCCTTCCGGCTGACCATGATCGAGCAGCCCTTCGCGCCGAAGAACTTCTTGGACCACGCCCGGCTGACGGCGGCGCTGGAGACCCCGGTCTGCCTGGACGAGTCGGTGGAGACCCTCGATGACCTGCGGACCGCGCTGGCCCTGAAGGCCGGGAATGTGCTCAACATCAAGGTCTCCCGCATGGGAGGGCTCAGCGCGGCGCGCGACGCCCACGCCATCGCCACCGCCGCGGGCTGGCCGGTCTGGTGCGGCGGGATGCACGAGTTCGGGGTGGGCCGGCTCGCCAATGTGGCGCTCTCCTCGCTGCCCGGGTTCACGCTGCCCTCCGACGTCTCCGCCTCGGGCAAGTACTACGCGGAAGACATCATCGATCCACCGGTCACCGCCGAGCAGGGCGTGGTGCAGGTCCCGACCACCCCGGGGCTGGGCGCCGGCGTGCGCACCGACGTCATCGCCGCGCACGCGACCAGACAGCAGCGCTTCCAGGCCTGAACCCACCCCGCAGCGCGATAACCTGACGGCAGTACTCTGACACCAGCATCCTGACATCCCAGCGGTGCTCAAAGAGTCTCCCCGGCTGAGAGGCAGCGATAACATGGTCACCGCATTCGTGATGATGAAGACCGACCCCCACCGCATCCCCGAGTCCGCGCAGGACATCGCCAATATCGAAGAGGTCCAGGCCGTCTATTCGGTCACCGGCAAGTGGGACCTGGTGGCCATGGTGAAGACTCCGAACCTGGAGGATCTCAGCGATCTGGTCCCGGCGAAGATCTCCAAGGTGGCCACGGTCCATGACACCGAGACGATGGTCGCGTTCCGCACATACTCGGACCAGGAGCTCGAGGCCAGCTTCAGCCTCGGCGGAGAGTAGCCCCGCGGGGGTACGCGCCAGGCCCCCGCCATGTCCGAACACTGAGGGCCCGACCGGATTCCGGTCGGGCCCTCAGTGTTCATTCATCCACGGTGCTTCGGGTTCCAGCGTCTTGAGCCCGGGCGGGTCGGCTCAGGCCATCCCGGGTGCTGGGTTCTCCACCGAGCCGCCGCCGCGGGCGGTCACATGGGGGCCGTCGTCCTCGGACGTGGCCTCCTCGGCAGACCCATCCCCGCGGCCGCGGCGGATGAACTGCAGCGCCACAGCAAGTGCCAGAGCCACCATCCCGCCGACCGAGAACGTCAGATCCGGGTAGATCAGCAGCAGACCACCGACGATCAGCAACGTCCGTTCGATGACCGAGGCGCGCAGGAAGAGATATCCGGCAAGGCCCGAGGACAGCGCGATCAGCCCCACGATCACGGTGAGCAGGGAGACCGCAAGCTCGTCCCAGGTGCCTTGCAGCAGCAGCGCCGGCTGAAGGATGAAGACATACGGGATCAGGAATCCGGCCAGCGCGATCTTCACCGCCGCCACACCAGCAGCCATCGGATTGGCCCCGGCGATGCCCGCACCGGCGTAGGCCGCGAGACAGACCGGTGGCGTGATGTCCGCGAGGATGCCGAAGAAGAACACGAACATGTGCGCCGCGATCAGCGGGACGTCGAAGTTGTTGTACAAGATCGGCGCCGCCACCGAGGCGGTGACCACATAGTTCGCGGTGGTCGGCAGGCCCATGCCGAGGATGATGCAGGCGATCATCACGAAGAAGAGCACCAGCAGGAAGCTGCCGCCGGCCAGCGACACCAGCCCGCGGCCGAGCTGGCCGCCCAGGCCCGTGGCGGTCACGGTGCCGGCCACGATGCCTGCTGTGGCACAGGCGGCGATCACCGGCAGAGCGGTCCGCGCAGCGGCGATGAACAGTTCCACGAATCCGCGCACGTTGAGCCGGGTGGAGGAGCGGAAGAAGCTCAGGACGATCGCGGTCGCGATGCCCAGCAGTGCCGCCCGGGTGGGGGTCAGGCCGGCGATGAGCGTGCTGATGATCACGACCAGCGGCAGCAGCAGGTCGGCGCGGGTGACCAGCGACCGGATGCTGGGCAGCTCCTCGACCGGCAGACCTTTGATCTCCCGGCGCTTCGCCTCGAAGTGCACCGAGAGGAAGGCGCCCAGGAAGTAGAGCAGCGCCGGGATGATCGCGATGACGATCAGCTCGTTGTACTCCAGGTTGGGCACGTTCTGCGCCATGATGAACGCCGCGGCACCCATGATCGGGGGCATCAGCTGACCACCGGTGGAGGCCGTGGCCTCGGTGGCGGCCGCGAAGTGTGGCTTGAACCCGGCCTTCTTCATGATCGGGATCGTGAAGGAGCCCGAGGCCACGGTGTTGGCCACCGAGGATCCGGAGACCATGCCCTGCAGGCCCGAGGCGGCGACGGCGGCCTTGGCCGGGCCGCCGGTGTACTTGCCTGCCGCGCGGAAGGCCAGGTCATTGAAGAACTGGCCGATGTTGGTCCGGAGCAGGACCACCGCGAAGAGCAGGAAGAGGAAGATGAAGTTCGCCGAGACCTGCAGCGGAGTGCCGAAGATCGATCGCGTGGAGAGGAAGGTCTCCGTGGCGAAGGCGTCCCAGGAGCGTCCGCGGTGCGGGAAGATCGGGCTCATGTTGCCGAAGATCGCGTAGGCGATGGCGGCGGCGGCGATGATCACGATGGGCAGTCCCACGCAGCGACGCGTGGCTTCCAGGACCAGCAGGGTGCCCGCCACTGCCACGGTGTAGTCCAGCGCGCTGAAGCCGAGGATCTGAACGGCGTTGCCGACCAGGTACTCATAGCGGAAGACGATGTAGAGGTTGACCGCCATGCCCGCGGCGGCGAGCAGCGCGTCATACCAGGGCACTCCCCGGCCACGGCCGAGCAGCAGGTCTTTCCAGAGGACCCCGCTGGGCTTCGTGTTGAGCAGCTTCTTGCTCGCCGGGTAGAGCAGGAAGATCAGGGAGGTGGCGCCCGCGAGGTGCAGCGCGCCGTGGATCCAGCCGGTGAAGGGCCGCTCAAGCGCGTAGTAGAGGTGGTACAGCGTGAAGGCTACGGAGAGCCCGCCCACGATCCATGTCCACCAGCCCAGATCCGTCCGGAAGCGGCTCGAGGTGTCGTGCTTCCGAAGAATCTCGGCTGCGCGCTCCTCACCACCGACCCCCGGCTCCTGCAGATCAGCAGAAGCCGGGGAGCGATTCTCAGCAGTGCTGCGTGTCACGGCAGGTCAATGCCCTGCTCTTCGAAGTAACGCTCTGCGCCGGGGTGCAGCGGGATATCGCCGATCCCGGTCAGGGCGTTCTCTTCGCTGATGTTCTCACCGATCTCGAGCGTGACGTCTCCCGCGTTCTCCAGAGTGGCGGCGGTGATCTCGTAGCCGAGGTCCTCGCTGACCTGGGTGGTGGAGGCGACCAGGGCCGCGAACACCGAGACCGTGGTGACGTCCTCGTCGAGGAAGTCATAGGCGTCGGCGGAGATGTCGTAGGACTCGGCGCCGGACTCACCCGAGATGGACTCGGTCATGTCGTCCTCGAGGCCCAGCAGCGCGACATCGGTGGAGGCGGCCAGCTGGGTCAGACCTGCCACCGGGACGCCGACCACGAAGATCGACGCGTCGATCTGGCCGTCAGCGAGCATCTCCGTGGAGGTGCCGAAGTCGGCGATCTCTGCGGTGTAGTCACCCTCCTCGATGCCGTGCGCGGCGAGGATCGCGTCGGAGATCGCGCGGGTGCCGGAGCCGACGTCGCCCACGGCGATGGTCTGTCCCTCGAGATCCTCGATGGACTCGATGCCGGAGTCTTCGCGGACGATGATGTGCGCGGCCTCGGGGTAGAGGTTGGCGATCCAGCCGAAGTTGTCCAGCGCCATGCCGTCGAGGTCATCGATCTCACCGTTGACGCCCATCTCCGCCGTGTCGTTCTGGGTCAGGCCGAGCTGCATCTCTTCCTGGAAGATGCCGCCCAGGTTGTCTGCGGAGCCGCCGGTCTCGATCGCGGTGACCGAGACGTCTTCGATGTTGTCTTCGAAGATCGAGGCCAGCTCGTCTCCCAGCGGGAAGTAGGTGCCGGCGACGCCGCCGGTGCCGAAGGTCAGCTCATTGGTGTAGCTGTCCTCGTCCCCGGTCTGGACGTCTTCGTCCCCACCGTTGTCATCTCCGCCGCAGGCGGACAGGGCTAGAGCGGCTGCAGCGGTGACTGCAATAGTTGTACGACGCATTTTCATGAGTCTTCTCCTCAGTCGAGTGATTCAAGGTGCGTTGAGTAGTCAGAGGTGCGTGGAGTAACCAGCGGGTTGAGTACACGGTGCGATGTGTAGTCAGTCACTTTACCGTGGTGTACGACACTTTACTGGCTCCGCGGATACCCTTTTTATACTGCCCTAGATGGATGAGCAGGGTGTTTCGTGATCTGCACAGCATGGAACCCGGTGCCAGGGCCGCGAGAGAGGGAGGGTCCGAGATGACGATCTACATCGACCCGCCGAGCTGGCCGGCCCACGACACCGTGTTCTCGCACCTGATCTCGGACCACTCCCTGCAGGAGCTGCACCAGATCGCAGCGGCCGCAGGAGTCAGCATCCGCGCCTTCGACCGGGATCACTACGATGTCCCGGCCCACCTCTTCGATGACCTCACCGCCCTGGGGGCAGTGCCGGTCTCGGGGGGTGAGCTGACCCGGATTCTGCTCGGCTGTGGGCTGCGCATCCCTGCGGCGCAGCGGCCCGAGAAGCTGCGCCGGAATCTGCAGCGTGCCTGGCTGCGGCTGGGCACACGCTGGGAAGCCCTTGACGGCACGTGGACGACCCTGGGCGAGGAGCTGCTCACCCGCTGGTCAGAGCCGCACCGGAACTACCATTCGCTGACCCACCTGAACGCGGTTCTGCGTGGGGTGAGCACGCTGGAGCGTGCCGGGGAGCTGTCCCCGGAGCAGCGTCCCGTGGTGAGCCTGGCCGCATGGTTCCATGACGCGGTCTACGTCGGGGTCGCAGAAGAAGATGAAGAAGCCTCGGCATCTCTGGCCGAGAGCAGGCTTGGGGCGCTGCTCCCCACTCATGTGGTGGGAGAGACGGCACGGCTGGTGCGGCTCACCACGCATCACGACCCGCCGACCGGGGATCGCAACGGAGCGGTGCTGGTCGACGCCGACCTCGAGGTGCTCGCCCAGACTCCGGGGGGCTATGCGCGCTACGTCGCGGCGGTGCGTCGGGACTACCACCACGTAGCCGAGGACGATTTCCGCCGCGGCCGGGCACGGGTGCTTCAGCGGCTGCTCGCCGCGCCATCGCTGTTCCACACAGCCACCGGCGTGCAGCGCTGGGAGCCGCAGGCACGGGTCAACCTGACTCGCGAGCTCGAGCTGCTCAGTCGCCGCTGAGGCGCTCTTCGAGGCGGGTGACCTTCTCGGTGAGCTGCCCGGTGAATCCGGGGCGGATGTCGGCCTTGACCACGAGGCTGACTCGAGGGCTCACTGCGGCCACAGCATCGGTGGCCCGGCGGATGACGTCGAAGACCTCATCCCACTCACCTTCGATCGTGGTGAACATCGAGGTCGTCTCGTGCGGAAGCCCGGAATCACGGACCACCCGGACGGCTTCGGCCACGGCCGCGCTGAGCGAACCATCGGGGGTGTCTGCGGCGACGGGAGCGACGGAGAAGGCTGCCAACATGGTCACAGATTACGCCAGTTCCTCCACCAGGCCCAGCACCACCGGAATCACCCCGAGCAGGATGAACCCCGGCAGGAAACAGAGTCCCAGAGGCAGCACCATCTGCACCGCCAGGCGGGCGGCCTGCTCCTCGACCGCCTGGCGGCGTCGTCTGCGCGCCTGGACCGCAGTCAGTTCCAGCAGCTGGACCGTGGGGGCGCCGGTGGCGTGTGCGAAGGCCAGCTCCGCACCGAATTCGCGAAGCTGCACCTGGGAGTCCACACCGGACCAGGCGTCCTGCCATCGTCGCCCGGCAGCGAGTCCACGGTGCACGCGGGCCAACGGCGCGCATCCCGGGACGTCCTGGGAGAGCCGCCGCACAGCGGTTTCGATGCCCGCACCGGCCCGCAGCATCGCTGCGGTGAGGTCGAGCAGCGTCGCGGCATCGGGGGTGCGATCCGCGGGAGCCTCTGCCGGCGTCGAAGCCCTCGACGCCGGTGCACCCCGCCTTCGCCGCCGCGGCGACGCGGGCGCCGGCAGGGGCGCAGGTGCGGGCGCATGCACCAACGCGATCAGAAGCCCCACCAGAAGGGCACAGAGAAGTGCCGGCAGCACCTGCCCCTCAGCCATGCTTCCCCACCGCTCGGATCATCCTGGTGCTCCAGCGCCAGCCGAGCAGGAGACTCCCCAGCCCGACGACCAGGCATCCCCACCCCAGCGCCGAGCCGAGCAGCACAGCGAAGGGATCAGCCCCCATCAGTGCGCCCATGGCCAATCCACCCAGCGGGAGCGCAGCCAGGATGAACTGGGTCAGGCGGGGACCGGCGGCCGCGGTGCGAACGGCGGCCTCCAGGGCGGCCGAGTCCTCCAGTGCATCGGCGGCCTTGCGGCACAGCGCCGAGAGGGGTGCACCGGTGGACTGGGAGAGCGCGTGGATGCTGATCAGCCGCTCCAGCACCTCGGTGAGGACCACCGTGGCGGTGGCGCTGGACCGGGCCGGCGCGAAGTTCCCCATAGTGCGTCCGGCTCTGCGGCGTTGGCTGGCCGTGACGGACGCCAGGCTGCGCCGGAGCCCGACCACGGCCCCGAGGCCTGCCTGCTCTGCCGCTGCCGCGAGTTCACAGACCTGTGTCAAGGGGTGCGTGGTCTCCCGCGAGCGCCAATGGGTCCCAAGGTCGGCCCATGCCTGGGCCTGGGAGCGTCCCGACTGCAGCAGTGCCGCATATTGGTGCAGCAGAGAGCAGGCGCTGCCGCGCAGATCGTCGGCGGAGCGCCCTGCCCTGAATCTCCCGCCCCGCAGCGACGCCGTGCGCAGCACCTCTATGAGCAGCGCCTCTATGAGCAGCGCCTTCGGAGGTCGCAGCGCACGACGAGGCCATCCCCCACGTGGGGGAACTCCGAGAAGCGCCGCGCTGGCCGCCGCGGCGGCCACGCAGAGCAGGAGAAGAAGCGGCACCGGTGTGGTCATCGCAGACCGATCCGCTTCGTCAGTTCATCCCAGCCGCTCTGGATCTGCACGCTCGGCTGGACTGGCACCCCGAGGGCGTTCGGGTCGATGAACCTGGCCAGCAGTGCTGGCACCATCTGAAGCGTCCGCTCACGGCAATGGACGAGTGAGATCGCCACGGGCATCCGCCGACCTCGACGCCGCTCCATGTGGATGACCGCGTCCAGGGCGGCGCCGGCCTGCAGCGCCACCGACTCCGGGGGCAGCTCGGCGAGAGCGCCCATCGCGATGAGTCTGGCCGGGACCGCGTCCGGTGAATTGGCGTGGACCGTCCCGACCGCGCCCTGATGCCCGGTGTTCATCGCGGTGAGGAAGTCCTTGAGCTCACTGCCCCGGCACTCCCCGACGATGAGCCGGTCCGGGCGCATCCGCAGCGTCTCCCGGACGAGTCGGCCCATCCCGAGCTCGCCGGCTCCTTCCACATTGCCGCGGCGCTGCTGCAGGTGCAGCACATGCGGGTGATCTGGCCGAAGCTCTGTGGTGTCCTCGACGATGATGATCCGCTCCTGGTGCGGGCACTCGGCGAGCATGGCCCCGAGCAGGCTGGTCTTGCCAGAACCCGTGGCGCCGGAGATCAGACAGTTCAGCCGGGCGTCCACGATGCCGCGGATCACCGGGAGCCACACTTCTGGTGCGTCCCATTGCTCGGCAAGCTGATCCAAGGTTGCCGCCGAGCCGCGGGAGATGCGCACCGAGATCATCGTGCCCTCCACCGCCACCGGAGGAATCACGGCGTGGATGCGACACTCACCGATCCGTCCCTCGGCGCATGGCTGACCCTCATCGAGCCTGCCTCCGGACAGGGCGATGAGTCGCCTGGCCAGGCCACGGACCTGCTCCTCCCCGGCGAACTTCACCTCGGTCTTGCTCAGACCTGCGGCGCCGTCGATCCACACCTGACGGCGACCATCGATGAGCACGTCGGTGACGCCGGGCCGCTCGACCAGCGGCTGCAGCGGGCCGAGCCCGACGAGCTCGTCGCGCAGCGTCCTGACCAGCTCCCCGGTGGTTCGAGACCCCAGCGCCAGCCCTGATGCGCGCACGGCCTCCGCGATGCGGGCCGCGGTCACCGGCTCGGCGGAGCTGGTCAGCTTCTCCCGCAGCGCGTGAAGCTGCTGGTCACTCATGGCGGAGGCCCCGCTCGAGGTCCAGGACCTCGAGCAGCGTCCCGATGTAGGCCGCGCCTCGCCGTGAGCGAAGCAGCTCGTAGGCGGCACCGAGTTCATCCTCTCGGCGGAGCCATCGCTGCTCGGGGAGATCTCCGGCCAGGGGGATCTCTGTGGCTGCCGCCAGCTCCTGCGGACTCCACCCGAGATGCCCTGCACCGTTGGCGACGAGCATCGGCGGCACCCCTGTGAGCGCGCGTGCCAGCTGCCGCGCGGCCGCGGCGCCCCGGGCACTGCAGGGTGTGACGAGCAGCAGCTGGTGCAGGTGCTCGCGCACCAGCGCCACCGCGTCTGCATCACGCCCGACATCGATCACCACGGTGTCGAAGACCCTCAGGGCCGAGCGCACGACGGGGCCCAGCATCCGCCGTCGCGCGTCAAAGCCTGGTGCGCCGCTGAGCATGTGGACCCCGTCGCGGAGCGGCAGCGCGGCGGCCAGCTGCGGGGAGGCGATCTCCCCCTGCAGACCGGCCAGCTCCTCCCACCCGAATTCTTCGCCGCGCTCTGCGGCCGCTGGACCGCGTCGGTCCTCCCTTCCACGCCCGTTCAGGGCGCCGCACGAGACCTCCGCCACCCCCATCAGCCCCGCGATTCCTGACCCCGGGGCGGGATCCGCATCGACCAGCAGCGCCGAGGCACCTCTCACCGCCTGCTCTGCGGCGAGCAGATATGCCACGGTGCTGGCCCCCACGCCTCCCAGGACCCCGGCGACAGCCACCACCCGACCTGGGCCCCGATCCAGCACCCGCTCGCCCAGATGACCGGCCAGCCACGCCTGTGCCGCCGGCAGCGGCACAGGCTGCAGCCCCGGATGCTCCGCCGCGATCCTCCACAGCTGCTGATCCTGCCCCTGTCGCGCTCCCGAGCTGCTCAGCAGCAACGCACCCCGCGCCAGCTGCGGAAGCGAGGGCAGCCGGTCGGTCCCACACATCAGGACCGCCCATTCCTGCGGAACCACCGCCTCCCAGCTGGAACGAGACTCCAGCGCAGCGCCCACGGTGGCGGCGATCAGCGCGACGTCGTCGCGCAGCACTCGATCCTCGGTGATCAGCAGCAGGCGAGGTTCAGCGTCCATGACCCCACCCTGCCGGTGTCGGCGGCAGCGGTCCGTGGAAGCGGAGGAGCCGTGGGCAGCGGCTTCGCGGCGCGAGGTTATTCCCAAGCTGGGGAAAACTCTGGGGAAAACCGGGGGAACAGTAGAGCGGACCATGCGGATCATCACGGACGCTGTTCGGAGACCCTGCCCGGCACCACACCCTGCGCCTCACCGCTCGTCGCCTCCTAGACTGGGCCGATGAGCACCGATTCAGCCGCCCTGCCCGCATACCCCGACGCTGAGCTGCGCCGGGTGCTGTGCGTGGTGGCCCATCCGGATGACATGGAGTACGGCGGTTCGGCCGCCGTCGCCCGCTGGACCGCGCAGGGGGCTGAGGTCTCCTATCTGCTGCTCACCGCGGGAGAGGCCGGGATGCGCAGCCGCGACCCCGAGGAGGCCGCAGAGATCCGCGCCGAGGAGCAGCGCAGGGCCTGTGAGCTGGTCGGCGTCACGGACCTGGTGATCCTGGATCTGCCCGATGGCACGCTGGAGGCCTCGCTGGACACCCGCCGACAGATTGCTCGACGCATCCGCCAGCTGCGTCCCGAGGTGGTGCTGACCCAGACCTGGGATCTCGAGGTCGGCTGGGGGCTCAACCATGCGGACCACCGCGCAGCCGGGCTGGCCACCCTGGACGCGGTCCGCGACGCCGACAACCCCTGGGTCTTCCGTGAACTCATGGACCAGGAACGGCTCGAGCCCTGGGCGGTGCGGGAGCTGCTGGTCTTCGGGGCGGCACCGACCCATCTGATCGACATCAGCCGGGAGCCGCTGCAGCTGGGCCTCGCCTCGCTGGAGGCCCATGAGCAGTACCTGGCCGAGCTGGGCGGCGCCGCCGAGACCCGGCAGATGCTGGAGTCCATGGCCGCGCAGCAGGCCGAGGACCTGCCCGGGGTGGATCATGCCCTGGGTGTGGCCGTGCACCGCATGGGCTGACCCGCAGGACCTAGAGACCCGGCAGGTAGTCCTGCGGGTCCACGCTGCGCCCGGCGTCCCAGGGCTCTTCCCAGCCGAGCCGGTTGAGCACCCGGTCCACCAGGATCCCGGTGAACCCCCAGATCAGCGTGCCATCGACGAGGAACGCCGGGGCCTTGAACACGGTGCCAGAGCGATGCAGGACCGTGGTGCGGCGGTTCTCCGGGCGGATCAGCGCATCCAGCCGGACGGGCAGCACCCGTTCCACCTCCCCTGACTGCGGGCGGAGCAGACCGGTGTGTCCGGCAATGCCGATCACCGGTGTCACCATGAAGCCGCTGATCGGCACCGGGGCCGGAGGCAGGGAGCCGAGCACCCGGACGCGGGCGGGGTCCAGCCCCACCTCCTCCTGGGCCTCACGCAGCGCCGCGGCCGTCGGGTCGCGATCGAACTTCTCCTGGGCGCCACCGGGGAAGGAGATCTGTCCTGGGTGTTTCTTCAGTCCCGGGGAGCGCTCGGTCAGGAGCAGGTGTGCGTCGTCGTCGTCGGGGGTGGGGGCGCAGAAGAGCATCAGCACCGCCGCCCGCCTGGCGTTCTCCATCCCTGCCGGGGTCATCCGGGGAGGCATCGTGGTCGGGCGCTGGTTCCACCAGCCCCCGGACCCTGCGGATTCCGGATGCGTGCACGCGTAGTCGCGCCCCTGCTGCAACAGCGCCTCGAGTCGGGTCGGGACCGCCGTGCCGGTCAGCGAGAACCCAGCGGGCACTCCCCCGCCGAGAAGGTCGGGCCCGGCGATGTCTGGACGAGCTGCGTCTGGGCGAGCGGCGTCTGGGCGAGCGGCGTCTGGGCCCTGAGATGCGGTGTCGGCGTCACGCACTGAGCGGGTACCCCTGCGCTCGCAGCTCCCGGCGGGTGTGCCCGGCCTGCATCTTGGCCAGCAGCTCCTCGCGCCCCGGCGCCAGCTCGTACTTCAGCAGCGTGGCGGCCAGCTCCGGGTCGACCTCCCCGGCACCGAAGGCCGGGCACATGGAGGCGATCGGGCAGGCGCCGCAGGCCGGTCGACGGGCGTGACAGATGCGCCGGCCGTGGAAGACCAGCCGGTGGGACAGGTCGGTCCAGTCGCGCCGCTCGAAGAGCTCCGCGACCTCCTGCTCGACCTTCACCGGGTCCTGCTGCTGCGTCATGCCCAGCCGGCGGGCCAGCCGACCGAAGTGCGTGTCCACGGTGAGTCCGGGCTTGCCGAAGGCATCGCCGAGCACCACGAAGGCGGTCTTGCGCCCGACCCCGGGCAGCTTGACCAGCTCCTCGAGAGAGTCCGGCACCTCGCCGTCATGCTCGCTGACCAGCGCGCGCGAGAGCCCCAGCAGCGAGCGGGTCTTCGCGCGGTAGAAGCCGGTGGACCGGATCACCTCTGCCAGCTCGTCCTCCTCGGCGTGAGCCATGGCGCCGGCGTCGGGCCAGCGCCGAAACAGCTCGGGCGTGACCGCGTTGACCCGCACATCGGTGGTCTGCGCGGAGAGCACCGTGGCGATCAGCAGCTCGAAGGCATTGTTGAAGTCCAGCTCGGCCACTGCGTAGGAGTAGACCTCCCCCAGGACACGATTGATCCGGCGCACGCGGCGCTTCTTCCCCAGCAGGGTCTCATCGGGCATCGAGACCATTCTACGAAAGCCCCGAGGGTGCGTCCGCTATGTGATATCCGCCTCAGGCACCCGGCGGCAAAGGATGTATTGTGAGCGGCAACACAGGAGTATCCAAGGAGGAGCCGCATGACCCAGAATGCCAAGCAAGAGAACAAACTGGACTCGATGCAGAAATCGGGTCAGGTCTTCCCCCCGAGCGAGACGTTCGCGAAGAACGCCGTGGCCACCCAGGAGCGGTATGACAAGGCCGCCGAGGATCGCCTCGGCTACTGGGCCGATCAGGCCCGCTCCGTGCTGAGCTGGGACAAAGACTTCACCGAGGTGCTCGACTGGTCCGAGGCCCCAGTGGCGAAATGGTTCGTCGGCGGCGAGGTGAACGCGGCCTACAACGCAGTGGACCGCCACGTCGAGGCCGGCCACGGCAGCCGCGTCGCCCTTCACTTCGAGGGCGAGCCCGGCGACTCGCGCAGCATCACCTACCAGGAGCTGGCCGACGACGTCGCCCGCGCCTCCAACGCCTTCGAGTCCCTCGGCCTCACCAAGGGTGACCGGGTGGCCATCTACATGCCGATGATCCCCGAGGCTGTGGTGACCATGCTGGCCTGCGCCCGCATCGGCGCCATCCACTCGGTCGTCTTCGGCGGCTTCTCCGCCGACGCGCTGCGCTCCCGCGTGGACGACGCCGAGGCGAAGCTCGTGGTCACCGCCGACGGCTCCTACCGCCGCGGCAAGCCCTCCACGCTGAAGCCGGCCGTCGACGACGCGCTCGCGGCGCCCGGGCACACCGTGGAACACGTGGTCGTGGTCAAGCGCAACGGCGAAGAGGTCGCCTTCAACGACGATCTCGACGTCTGGTGGCACGACATCGTGCCGCAGCAGTCCGCCGAGCACGCCTACGTCGCACACGACTCCGAGCACCCGCTGTTCATCCTCTACACCTCCGGTACCACCGGGAACCCCAAGGGCATCCTGCACACCACCGGCGGCTACCTGACCCAGACCGCGGTGACCCATCGCGACACCTTCGACCTGCGACCGGAGACCGATGTCTACTGGTGCACCGCCGACGTCGGCTGGGTCACCGGGCACTCCTACATCGTCTACGGCCCGCTGGTCAACGGCAGCACCCAGGTCATCTACGAAGGCACCCCGGACTCACCGCACAAGGGCCGGCTCTGGGAGATCGTTCAGAAGTACGGCGTCACGCAGTTCTACACCGCGCCGACGCTGATCCGGACCTGCATGAAGTGGGGCCGGGAGATCCCGGACCAGTTCGACCTCTCCACCCTGCGCGTGCTGGGCACCGTGGGCGAGGCGATCAACCCCGAGGCGTGGCTGTGGTTCCGCGACGTCATTGGCGCCAACAACGGCGTCGGCAAGGCTCCCAAGGAGGAGCCTGCTCCGATCGTGGACACCTGGTGGCAGACCGAGACCGGCGCGCACATGATCGCCCCGCTGCCCGGGGTGACCGCGACCAAGCCGGGCTCCGCCCAGACCGCGGTGCCCGGCATCTCCATCGGCATCGTCGATGAGATGGGCACACCCCTGGAGAAGGGCGAGGCCGGCCTGCTCGTCATCAAGGAGCCCTGGCCCGCCATGCTGCGCGGCATCTGGAAGAACCCGGAGCGCTACCAGGAGACCTACTGGTCACGCTTCGGTGACGTCTACTTCGCCGGCGACGGCGCTCGCACCGACGAGGACGGCGACGTCTGGCTCATGGGACGCGTGGACGACGTCATGAACGTCTCCGGGCACCGGCTCTCCACCACGGAGATCGAATCGGCCCTGGTCTCGCACCCGTCGGTCGCCGAGGCCGCCGTCGTCGGGGCCAAGGACGCGACCACCGGCGAGGCTGTCGTGGCATTCGTGATCCTGCGCGGCGACTCCGAGGGTGGGGACAAGGAGCAGATGGAGCAGGATCTGCGCGCCCATGTGGGCAAGGAGATCGGCCCGATCGCCAAGCCGCGCAACGTGCTGGTGGTCCCTGAGCTGCCGAAGACCCGCTCGGGCAAGATCATGCGGCGTTTGCTCAAGGACGTGGCCGAGGGCCGTGAGGCCGGAGACGCCTCCACCCTGGCCGATCCCACGGTGATGCTGCAGATCGCGGAGGACATGCGCGCCAAGCATGGCGCGTCCTGACCTCCCACGGCTGAACACCGCTGAACAACCCGAAGACGCCTGAGTGGCGGATTCTCCGGGCATGTTCTCCCCTCAGAGGGGCGAACTGCACGGAGAATCCGCCATTCGGCGTTGGGGGGACAGTAGGGTGTGACCATGCCCTCTGAGACTCCCCGCCTGCTGATCATCAACGGTCCCAACCTGAACATGCTGGGCACTCGTGAGCCCGGGATCTACGGGGCCGCCACGCTGGCCGACATCGAGCAGCTGTGCCGCGAGTCCGCCGCCGCGCTCGGCTTCGCCGCGGAGCTGCTGCAGTCCAACCATGAGGGCACCATCATCGACGCGATCCAGGCCGCGAAGGGCAGCGCCTCCGGGATCGTCATCAACCCCGCGGCCTATACCCACACGTCGGTGGCGATCGCGGATGCCCTGCGCGCAGTGGACCTTCCGGTGGTGGAGGTCCATATCTCCAACGTCCACGCCCGTGAGGAGTTCCGCCGGCATTCCTATGTGTCCCCCGCCGCGGCGGCGGTGATCGCCGGTGCCGGACTCAACGGATACCGCTACGCGATCGATCACCTGGCGTCGCTGCTGCGCGAGAGCTGAGCCGCTCAGGCTCCCATGGAGCTCTGCCACGCCGCGTCCAGCTTGGCGTAGTAGCCGCCCTGGGCCGCCAGCTCGGCAGGAGCTCCGTCCTCCACCACCCGGCCGTCGTCGATCACCAGGACCCGGTCCGCGATGGCCACGGTGGAGAGCCGGTGAGCGATGATCAGCGCGGTGCGGTTGCCCAGCAGCCGCTCGAGCCCCTGCTGCACCAGCGCCTCGCTGGGCAGGTCCAGCGAAGAGGTCGCCTCATCGAGGATCAGCACCGCAGGGTCCGCCAGGAACGCGCGTGCGAAGGAGATCAGCTGACGCTGTCCGGCCGAGAGCCTGCCGCCCCGCTTGTTCACATCGGTGGCGTAGCCCTCGGGCAGCTCCATGATCAGGTCGTGACAGCCCACCGCCTTGGCCGCGGCGATGATCTCCTGCTCGGAGGCCTCCGGGCGGCCCAGCGCGATGTTGCCGCGGATGGTCCCGGAGAACAGGAACGCCTCCTGGGTCACCATGGCCACGTGGCGGTGATGATCGGTCACGGCCAGGTCCCGCAGGTCCACCCCGTCCAGGCTCACCGCGCCGCTGCTCACGTCATAGAACCGCGCCAGCAGCTTCGCCAGCGTGGACTTGCCCGCTCCGGTGCGTCCCACCACTGCCACGGTCTGGCCTGCGGGGATGTGCAGGTCAAGGGCGTGGAGCACCACCGGGCCGTCCTCGTCGTAGCGGAACGAGGCCTGGGTGAACTCCAGCTCTCCACGGGCCTCGGGCAGGTGCCGCGGGTGGTGGGCCTCGGTGACCGTGGGGCTCTCCTCCAGCAGCCCGGAGACCTTCTCCAGCGCCGCGGTGGCTGACTGCAGCGAGTTGTAGAACATCGCGATCATGTCCAGCGGCTGGAAGACCCGTTTGGTCGCCAGCACCAGGGCGACCAGCACCCCGATGCCGAGATCACCCTCGAGCACCCGGTATCCGCCCCAGAGCAGGACCACGGTGACCGTGATGTTGCCGATGAGCATCAGGGAGGGCTGCAGCACCCCGAACAGCGAGATCGAGCGCACCATGTCCTCGCGGTAGCGGGCCGCCAGACGCCGGTACTGCCTGGACCGGGAGTCTTCCCGGCGGAATGCCTGCACGGCGCGGATGCCGGTCATGGACTCCACGAAGTGCACGATCATCTTGGCCGAGGAGACCCGGGTGCGCCGATACGCCACCTCGGAGTTGCGCTGGTACCAGCGGCCGAGCATCGCGATCGGAATCAGCGCCGCGACCAGGACCAGGCCCGAGCGAAAGTCCATGATCCAGATGGTCACCCCGGTGAAGAACATGAACATCACGCCCTGGACCAGCGAGTTGATCCCGCCGTCGAGCAGCTCGCGCAGAGACTCCAGGTCGGAGGTCTGCCGAGAGATCACCTTGCCCGAGGTGTAGTCCTCGTGGAAGTCCAGGCTCAGCGCCTGGGTCTTGCGGAAGACCTCCCCGCGCAGGGTGAACAGCATCTGCTGCGAGGCCTCAGCGGTCATCCGGGTGTAGTGGAAGATCAGGATCCCAGCGGTCACCGCGCAGGCGATGTAGGACAGACCGGGCAGCCACATGCCGGAGCTCTGCCCCTCGATCATCCGAGGCAGCCCCCAGTCGATGGCCCAGGCGACGATCAGCGGGATGGAGGCCTGGGCGGCCTGTGCGATCACCACGAAGAGCGCGGTGATCAGCAGCTTGCGCCGGACCCCGACGGAGAGCTGGACCAGCAGCTTCCAGGAGCGACGCCGGATGAACCCGCGCTCCTCCTTGTCGAGCTCGATCTGCTCCTCGCCCGCGGTCCCGCGCAGGTGCGCGAAGCGGTCGCTCATGGCGTCGTCCGTGGCAACGTTGGCGGCGACGCCGCCGGCTCTGCTGGTGGCTTCACTCACGGCCGAGCACCTCCTCGGCACTGACGGGACGAACGCTGGCGCTCATGACCTCGCGATAGGCCCGGCTGCGCTCCAGCAGCTCCGAGTGGGTGCCGACGTCGCTGATCCGCCCGTGCTCGAGCAGCGCCACCCGGTCCGCCATAGCGACGGTGGAGGGGCGGTGCGCGACGATCAGCGTGGTGGTCCGGTTCAGCACCTCGCGCAGCCGGTGCGTCACGGCCTCCTCGGTGCGGACATCGAGGGCGGAGAGCGGATCATCGAGCAGCAGCACAGAAGGCGCGGAGGCGATCGCGCGGGCCAGCGCCAGGCGCTGGCGCTGGCCGCCGGAGAGGCTGAGCCCCTCCTCACCGACCGGGGTGTCCACACCCTGGGGCAGGGTCTCCACAAATTCTGCGTCGGCCGTGATCAACGTCCGGCGCAGCACCTCGTCGAGCTGATCTGGCGCAGGTGCGGCGTCACGGTGCGGGTGCTGCGGGTCGTCGACGTCGCGCAGGTGTGAGGTGCCCAGCAGCACATTGGACTTCACCGAGGTGGAGAACAGGATCGGGTCCTCGAAGGCGACGCCGATCCGTGAGCGCAGGTCTGCGAGGCTGTAGTCCTTCACGTCCACCCCGTCGATCCGGATGGCGCCGCCGGTGGTCTCGTAGAGCCTGGGGATCAGGTTCAGCAGCGTGGAGGTGCCCCCGCCGGTGGCGGAGACCAGCGCCATGGTCTCTCCGGGCCGGACCTGCAGGGTGACCCCGTCGATCAGGTCACGGTCCCCGGCCTTGGTGTCGGGGTAGCGGAAGTGCACGTCGTCGAACTCCAGCACGCCGCGCTCCGGGGCCACCACAGGCGCGTGGGGTGAGGTGATCTCGGTGGCGGTGTCCATCACGTCGGCGTGCCGGTCGATCGCGGTCTTCGCGGTGAAGGTCATCCCCAGCATCATGCCTACGCCTTCGATCGGACCCTTGAGCACCGCGGCGGTGGCGAAGAACGCGGCCAGGGCACCGATGGTCACACCGGTGGTCTCCTGGTTCGCGACCTGCCAGAGCCCGATCAGCAGGCACAGTCCGAGGATGCCCTCGGGCAGGATCACCATGGCCATCAGGAACTTCGCCAGCGTGCGGGCCTTGGAGACCTCGAGGTCGCGCAGCTCGTCGGCCTCCTCGGTGAAGCCCTCCTGGGCATAGTCTCCGCGGCCGAAAGCCTTCAGCACGCGGATCCCGTGGACCGATTCTTCGACCTTGGTGGCCACATCTCCGGCCTGGTCCTGCGAGGCGCGCGAGTAGTGCACGAACTTCTTCCGGAACCGCGGTCCGATGATCATGATCGGCAGCGCGGCGCCGAGGAAGACCACCGCCAGCAGCGGGGAGAGCGTGGCCATCAGGGTGAAGCCCACCAGCAGGCTGACCACCGAGGTGATGAGCATCAGCGAGCCGAACGCGAACCAGCGGCGCAGCAGGTTCAGGTCGGCGATCGCGCGGGACTGGAGCTGTCCGGCACCCCATGCCGAATGGAAGGACGCGGAGAGGTCCTGGAGCTTGTCGAAGAGCCGCGTCCGCATGGAGGTCTCGGCGTCCGAGGCCGGCGGGATCACGAAGAATCGGCGCAGGTAGACCAGCCCAGCCTCCAGCACGCCCAGCCCGAGGATCACCGCACCCGCGGTCCAGACGGCGCTGACCTGTGCGTTGTCATCCAGTAGGGAGTTCACCAGGACCTGAAGCACCTGCGGGATGGACAGTGCGACGACGCCGGCGCCGATCGCCGCGATCAGACCCAGGGTCCAACGCAGCTTGAGGCCTTCGAGGTAGGGCCCGAGCCGGGCCAGGGCCTGCCAGAGCGTACGACTGCGCCCGGGGGACTCAGTCATCTCAACTCCTGCAGCTCGTTGCATCAAGCAACTAACCTATGTCGTTTCGTGCTGAACTTCAATGAGTGTGGCCTCCGGCGGGCAGAACAGCCGCACCGGGGCTGTGCGGGAGGTTCCGATGCCCGCTGAGACGTGGAGCGGGACCTGCCGGGCAGGCTCCCCCGGCTGGCCCGGCACCGACTGCGCCGGCACCTGCACAGAACTCAGACCCTTGGCCTGGGGCCGCGGCAGGTCGCAGTTGGTCACCAGCGCGCGCCCGCCGGGCAGGCAGATCTGTCCACCGTGGGTGTGGCCGGCGAGGATCAGCTCGGCTCCGCTGCCGGCCAGTGTGGCCAGCGCCGCGGAGACCGGGGCGTGGGCCAGACCGATGCGCAGCGGATCGGGGATCGAGCCCTGCACCTGGACCGACTCCCCGGGCGCGGGCCAGCCCTGGAACTCGTCTCGGGCGATATGCGGATCATCCACTCCGGAGAAGGCCAGGGGCCGTCCGGCCACGGTCAGCTGGGCGGTCTGGTTGTTCAGGTTCTTCCAGCCGCTGGATTCGAAGCCGCCGAAGAGGCGCTGCCAGTCGAGCTCCTTGGGGTGCGCATCCAGACTGGAGGGGCCGCGGAAGTAACGCAGCGGGTTCTTCCAGGTGGGCGCGTAGTAGTCGTTGGATCCCCCCACGAAGACTCCGGGGAACCGGCGCAGCGGCTCCAGCGCCTGGAGGACCTCGCCCACGGCGTCCGGGTGGGAGAGGTTGTCACCGGTGTTGATGACCAGGTCGGGCTTCAGGTCCGCCAGCGACTGCAGCCAGGCGAACTTCTTGCGCTGGCCCGGGACGTAGTGGATGTCTGAGATGTGCAGGATGCGAAGCCCTGCCCCGGCGCGCAGCGGCACGGTCACGTGGCGGGTCCGGAAGTCATTGACGCCCAGGCCCACCACCTTCAGGGATGCGGTGGCGCTCAGTTGTCGTCTCCGCCGCCGTTGTTGGAGCCGCCGTTGTTGCTGTCGTTGTTGCTGTCGTTGTTGTCGGAGTCTCCGCCGTCGGAATCGTCGTCGAGGTCAACGGCGGAACCGTCGGTGCCGGGGTCTCCACCCTCGGACACGGTGCCGCCGTCGCGATACCGGGCGCGGTCGCGCCGGTCCTCGAACGGGGAGTCATCGGCCTCGCGGAAGTCGGAGGTGTCATAGTCGTCCCCGACCTGCTCCATGTACTCCAGCCACATCGGGGCCGCCAGGGTGGAGCCGAAGAACTCTTCGTAGAACTCACCGGCGACGGTGCGCCCACGGTAGCCCTGGTTGCTCTCGGGGTTGCCGATCCAGCTTGCGGTGGACACACCCGAGGAGTAGCCGACGAACCAGGTGTGGGCCGCCTCGTCGGTGGTGCCGGTCTTGCCAGCCATCGGGAACGGCGGGTCGCCTGCGGCGATGGTGCCCTCGGCGATGTTGATGGTGATGTCGTTGACCTGCGCGACGATGTCCTCGTCGACGACCTGCTCACAGTTGGCCTCGGGGACGTCGTACTCGTTGCCATGGGTGTCGGTGACCTCGAGGATCGCGCGGGGCTCGCAGAAGGTCCCGTCGGCGGCGAAGGCGGCATAGGCGGCGGCCTGAGTCAGGGGCGCGATCTCGTCGGTGCCCAGCACGAACGAGGGGTTCTGTGGAGAGAGCCCCTGGCTGGTATCGGTCGCCCGGTGGACGCCCAAGCGGTCGGTGAGATCGGTGATGGCGCAGAGGTCCATGTCCGCCGCGGTGGCCAGGGTCGCAGTGTTCACCGAGAAGTAGACGCCATAGTCGATGGTCATCCGGCGATTGGAGTCTTCCTCGACGTTGCCGACGCTCCAGTCCTGATCCGAAGTGGTGTAGCCGCGCTCGAGGCAGCTTGCCTCCCAGCGCGCAGTGTCACCCCATTCATCGACGGAGGCATCGACGACGTCGTCGGTCTCGCCGCCTTCTTCGAGGTATGCCGCGACGACGAAGGGCTTCAGCGAGGATCCGGGCTGGAAGCCGTTTCCACCGCCGTCCTCCGCGTCGACGTTGTAGTTCAGCGTGGTGTTGCCGTCACCCTGTTCAGGAGTGAAGTTGCGGTTCTGCGCCATGGCGAGGATGTTGCCGGTGCCTGGCTCCACCGAAGAGATCGCGGCACCGGCACCGGAGCTGTCATCCGCGGGAACGGTCTCCATGACGCCCTCCTCTGCGGCGGTCTGGGCGTCCGGGTCCAGCGTGGTGGTGATCCGGAGTCCACCGCGGTCGAGCAGCTCTTCGCGGGCAGCCTCATCGGGGCCGAAGGTGTCGCTGGCCAGGATCTCGCGACGCACGTAGTCACAGAAGTAGGCAGCCATGCTGGCGGAGACGCAGCCGACCTCTTCGCGGTTGACATCCAGTCCGAGCCCGGAGCCGAGGGCCTCGTCGTATTCCTCCTGGGTGATGAGTTCCTCGTCGAGCATCGAGCCGAGCACGATGTCCCGGCGGGCCTGGGAGGCTTCGGGGAAGACCTCGGGGTTGTAGCCGTTCGGTGACTGCACCATGCCGGCCAGGACTGCGGACTGGGCCACGTCGAGCTCGGAGGCCGGGATACCCCAGTAGTACTGGGCGGCGGCCTCGACGCCGTAGGTGCGGCCACCGAGGAGCACGATGTTCAGGTAGCCCTCGAGGATCTCGTCCTTGGTCATCTCCTGCTCGACCGCGACGGCGAGCTTCATCTCGCGCAGCTTGTCGGCGTAGGTCTTCTCGCCGGTGCCGGAGATGGTCAGGCGGCCCTCGCCGCTGATCACCACCGCGTTGATCAGCATGTTGTTCACGTACTGCTGGGTGATCGTCGAGGCGCCCTGCTGGGTATCAGAAGTGGCGTTGTGCACCAGCGCACGGGACAAGCCGCGGGGGTCGACGCCGCCGTGCTCATAGAAGCGCTCGTCCTCGATCGCGATGATGGCGTCGATCATCTCCTGGGAGATGTCCTCCAGCGCGACCGGCTGCCGGTTCTCCGCATAGAAGGTCGCCAGCTCTGTGCCGTCGGAGGCATAGATGTAGGAGGGCACGCTGAGCGGCTCCTCCGCCAGCTCGGCGGGGATGTCTTCGAGGATGTCTGTGCCGGCGGCCGCGGCGGCGCCGCCGGAGGCCGCCAGCGGGAAGATCAGCCCTGCTGCCAGCAGGCCGCAGAGAGCACTCACGCCCAGGAAGGACATGATCTTGCCGACCGTGGTGGCAGTATCAAACAGGGGAGATTTACGTGACGCCATGGGCTTCATCTTAGCGGCACGGTCTGTGCGCCTGCGCGAGGTGACGTCACGCGGATCTGGGCGGGCTCTTCTTGGTCCCGGCGGGCGTCCGTTAGTCTGAGAATATGAGTGCATCTGAGACCCAATGGGAATACGCGACGATTCCGCTGATCATCCACAACACCAAGGGCATCCTGGACCAGTGGGGCGAGGACGGCTGGGAGCTGGTCACCGTGCTTCCCGGCCCGGAGGGCAACGCCCCCGTGGCCTACCTCAAGCGGCCGCGGAACTGAGTCACACACCATGGCTGAGCAGATCTCTGCAGTTGAAACGCGCCTGGCCGAACTCGGCCTGAGCGTTCCCGAGGTGGTCCCCCCGGTCGCCTCCTATCAGCCGGCGGTCATCGCCGACGGCGTGGTCTACGTCTCCGGGCAGCTGCCCTTCGTCGACGGCGCGCTGCCGTTGACCGGCAAGGTCGGCGCCGAGGTCTCAGAAGACCAGGCCTACGAGCTCGCCCGGCAGTGTGCGCTGAACTGCATCGGCGCGCTGAAGGCGGCCGTGGGTGATCTCGACCGGATCACCCGGATCGCCAAGGTGGGCGGCTTCGTCGCCTCGGTTCCGAGCTTCACCGGTCAGCCCAAGGTGCTCAACGGCGCCTCGGAGCTGCTCGGTGCGGCCTTCGGCGACGCCGGGCAGCATGCCCGCAGCGCCGTGGGCGTGTCGGTGCTGCCGCTGGACACCCCGGTGGAAGTCGACCTCATCGCCCATGTCCGCTGAGGCCTCCCCGGTCTTCACCCAGGACAGACGCTGGCAGGACCAGGAGCGCCGCTGGGCCGCCGTCGGCTTCGCCCCGGTGATCATCGGCGGCGACGCCGGAGCCTATGGCGCAGCACGGGCCTTCCATGAGGCCTACGGCATCACGTCGCTGGTGCTCTCGAAGCACCAGATGTGGATGATCGCGCATTCGAAGATCATCACCCACCTGGAGATCGAGAACGGCACGGTGATGGAGCATGTGCGCACCGGGCTGAACCTCGCACCGATCCGGCGGCTGCGCGATCAGGGGATCCCGATCCTGCTGCTGGGCGCGATCGACTCCACCGTGCAGGCGATCATCGAGCTGCGCGAGGCGCACCCTGAGGACCTGGGCGACGACGTCGTCGTGCCCTATGTGGACCGGGCCCGTTTCGACGCGGCCACCGTCAAGGACAACTTCACCGCGCTGGCCGAGAGGCTCGGCGTGGATCACCCGGTCACCCGGGTGGTGGACTTCGGCGCCGCTCTGGACACCCAGCTCCCGCTGGATCTCAGCTTTCCGGTATGGGCGAAGCCTGCTGATGTCACGGCCTGGTATTGGACCGAGTTCGAGGGCAAGCACAAAGTGCACCGGGTGGAGACTTCCGAGGATCTGGCCGATCTCTTCGCCAAGGTCCACGCGGCCGGGTACCGGGCGCGCTTCGTGGTGCAGGAGGAGGTCCCGGGCGATGACCAGAACATGCGGGTGCTGACCTGCTACGCCGATCAGAACTCGGTGATCCGCTTCGCCTCCTGGGGCGAGACCGTGGTGGAGGATCACTCCCCCGCCGCGCTGGGCAACCCTTCGGTGATCCTCACCACGAAGAACTCCGAAGCGGTGGATCAGGCGCAGAAGCTGCTCACCGAGCTGGGTTGGGTGGGTTACGCGAACTTCGACCTGAAATTCGATCCGCGCGACGGAAAGACGAAGTTCTTCGAGCTCAATCCCCGGCTGGGTCGCTCCAGCTACTACATCACCGGGGCGGGCAACAATCCGGTGGAGTACTACGTGCGGGACTTCATCCGCGGCGAGCTCTCAGCCGATGGCGACACATCCCGCGTGGAGGATCAGCAGGAGACGGTCTACACCGTGCTGCCGGGCTGGCTGGCCGGCCGGTATGTCTCTGACCCGCAGCGACGACGCCGGGTCGCAGGGATCCTGCGCTCGGGCGGTGCGCGGAACCCGTTCTTCTACGCGGCTGATCGCAGCCCGCGCCGGGTGGCGCTCCTGCTGGCCGCGCAGGCCTCCCTGGTGCGCAAGTTCCTCCGCTTCTATCCGCCCTCACGGGTCACCGGGGAGTAGCCTCCGAGCGTCACCCGCAGATCAGGCGCAGATCAGGCGCAGATCAGGCGCAGATCAGGCGCAGACATAGAAGGAGCGCCCGGCGATTCGCCGGGCGCTCCTTCTATGTCTGGGATCAGTGCTGGTGGAGACCAGCGGGTTCGGCTCAGCGGGAGCGCTGGCGGATCCGCTGGATGTCCAGGATCACCACGGCGCGCGCCTCCAGGCGCAGCCAGCCGCGCTGGACGAACTCGGCCAGCGCCTTGTTCACGGTCTCGCGGGAGGCGCCGACCAGCTGGGCCAGCTCCTCCTGGGTGAGCTCGTGCGCCACCAGCACGCCGTCCGGAGCCGGGCGGCCGAAGCGGTCAGCCAGGTCCAGCAGCGCCTTGGCGACGCGTCCGGGGACGTCGGAGAAGACGAGGTCCGCGAGGGACTCGTTGGTCCGGGTCAGCCGCTTGGCCAGTGCCTGGAGCAGCTGCACCGAGACCTCTGGGTTGGTGGTGATGACGTTGCGCAGGCTGTCATGGCGCAGGCCGGCCAGTCGCGTCTCGGACACGGCAGTCGCCGTGGCGGTGCGTGGCGCGGGGTTGAACAGCGCCATCTCGCCGAAGATCTCGCCCGGGCCGAGGACGGCAAGCAGGTTCTCACGGCCGTCCGGGGTGGTGCGTCCCAGCTTGATCTTGCCGGAGATGATGAAGTACAGCTGATCACCCTGGTCACCCTCGTGGAAGACGGATGACCCGCGGGACAGGTCGACCTCGTTGAGCTCTTTGATGAGGGCGCTGAAGACGTCGTCGTCGAGCGTGGCGAACAGCGGTGCGCGGCGCAGTACTTCAAGGTCCATGGGCGATCCGTTCTTCCTGGATGTGTGAGATAAACAGAGTCTCGTTGCTTAGAAGTTACCAGTTCGCCTCGACGTGCGGAAACGTTCAGCAAGCGGCCAGGGATTCTATGTCATTCTTTGGGGACCGATTCCGTCGGCCGACAGCCAGGCCCAGCGGTCCCAGAGCAGCAGTCCCGAACCGCAGAGCCACGATCCCCCTGAACCATAAGGAGCCCGCCGCCGATGGGAATCACCATACTCGACGTGATCTTGGTGGTGGTGCTTCTGGGCTTCCTCATCGCAGGCCTGCGCAGGGGCGTCTGGGCCACCCTCGGCGGTGTCTTCGGATTCCTCATCGGCGCGACCGCGGCGTTCTTCGCGATCCCGCTGGTCGCATCCTGGGTCCCTGATCCGCTCTGGCGGGTGATCGCGGTGCTCGCCGCCGCCATCGTGCTGGTGGCCGCCGGGCACGGGCTGGGATCCGCCGCCGGGGCCGAGATCCAGAGGATGTTCAAGTCCCGCGCGGTGCGCGGCCTGAGCTCGCTGGTCGGCGGTGTGGTCAACGTGGTGGTCGCCGTGTTCGTGATCGCGCTGCTCTCCTTCTCGATCTCCGCCATGGGCTTCCCCGCAGTGAACCAGGCGATGAAGCAGTCCACCGTGCTGAGCACCGTCGACTCCGCTGTGCCCGATCAGGCAGAGTCCTGGTTCGCCCAGGTCCGCTCCGCGGTGCTGGACTCCGACATCCCGGAGCTCGCACAGCTGGTGCCCGAGCCTGCGGAGCTGCCGGAGAACCAGGACCTCAATGACGCCGGCGTCGCCTCCGCCGCCTCGGTGGGGAGGATCACCGGGGTCGCGGAGCAGTGTGGGCAGTCCCAGTCGGGGTCCGGCTTCGCCGTCTCCCCCACCCGGGTGGTGACCAACGCCCATGTCATCGCCGGTGTGGCCGAGCCTGCGGTGGAGATGCCGGACGGCGAGGTGCTCACCGGCCGCGCGGTGCACTTCGATCCCGCCTCCGACCTGGCCCTGATCGCAGTGGACGGCCTCGATGTGGCGCCGCTTCAGATGAGCGAGGGGGTCGACGTCGGAGATTCGGGCTACGTGATGGGACACCCCGCGGGCGGGCCGTTCTCCGCGGGCAGTGCGGTGATCCAGGCGCGCGACGTCTCCCAGGTGAACAACATCTACGGCAGCTCGCCGAGCACCCTGGAGATCTTCCAGCTCAGCGCCGATGTCCGGCAGGGCAACTCGGGCGGGCCGTTGATCGATCGGGCCGGGGACGTGGCCGGCGTCGTGTTCGCCCGCGCCGTGGAGGGCAGCAACGTCGGCTTCGCGATCACCGCGGACCAGGCAGGGGATGTTCTGACCGATCCGGATCGCTACTCCGAGACCGTCTCCACCGGGCAGTGCACCGACCGCTGAACACAGCTCCCTGAGGTGCGGAGCCCCAGGAGCGGAATCCCAGGGTCGATGCCCCCGAGTCGGGCAGCCCCAGGGGTCAGAAGACCAGTTCGGTCCCGGTGAGGCGCTGGTAGGCGTCCAGGTAGCGCTGTCGTGTGGCGCCGATGACCTCCTGCGGAAGCGCCGGCGGTGCCTGCCCGGCGCTGCGGTCCCATCCGGACGCGGCCGAGGTCAGCCAGTCGCGGACGAACTGCTTGTCGAAGGAGGGCTGTGCGGCCCCGGGCTCCCAGCTCTCGGCGGGCCAGAAGCGTGATGAGTCAGGGGTCAGGACCTCATCGGCCACGGTGAGCGCGCCGCCGGGGTCGAAGCCGAACTCGAGCTTGGTGTCCGCCAGGATCACCCCGGCCTCGCGGCAGATCTCCTCGGCCAAGACGTAGATCCGCAGCGTCGCGTCGCGCAGCTGCGTCGCCACCTGCACGCCCACGGTCTCGGTGAGCGTCTCGAAGCTGATGTTCTCGTCGTGATCACCCTGGGCGGCCTTCGAGGACGGGGTGAAGATCGGCTCGGGCAGCGCGGAGCCGTCGGTGAGGCCCTCCGGCAGCACCAGCCCGGTCACGCCGCCGGTCTCCCGATAATCGGCGAGCCCGGACCCGGTGAGGTAGCCGCGGGCGATGCATTCGGCCTGGATCATCTGCAGGTTCCGGCAGATCATCGCGCGCCCGGCGACAGCTTCGGGCACCTCGACCGAGACCACGTGATGCGAGATCCCGGCGGCCTCGAGCTGATCGAACCACCACAGGCTGAGCTGGGTGAGGATGATGCCCTTGTCGGGGATGGGGCTGGAGAGCACGTGGTCGTAGGCGCTGATCCGGTCGCTGGCGACCATCAGGATCACGTCCTGACCGTCCCAGGGGGATCCGGGGGCGGGCCGGTAGAGCTCGCGGACCTTCCCGGAGGACACGTGCACCCAGCCGGGCAGGTCTTCGGCTGACTGGTCGGCTGTTTCGCCGGCGGGGTGCACCGGGAGGCGCGCGGCCGACTCGCTCGGTCCCGCGTCCAGCTGGACGTCACTGCGGAGCTGGATCTCTCCGGCGAGCGCCTTCGCGGCGATGTCGGTGCGGTGCTGCTCGCCCTCCCAGGAGAGCTCCTGCACCCCGGCGTAGGCGCGCTGCACAGCCTCAGCCAGCGAGTCACCGGTGCCGACGACGGCGAGCACCCGCCCGCCGTCGGTGGTCAGCCGGCCCTGGTCGTCTGCGGCGGTGCCGGCGTGCAGCACTGCCACGCCGTCGAGGTTCTCGGCCTGCGCGGTGCCGGTGATCACGTCACCCCTGCGCGGGGTCTCCGGGTAGTTCTCCGCGGCCATCACGACGTCGGCGGCGTAGCCCTGCGCCCAGTCAAGGGTGCGGGCGCGGCCGAGCGAGCCGGTGGCGCAGTCCAGCAGCAGCTGACCCAGCGGTGTGGCCAGGCGTTCGAGCACCGCCTGGGTCTCGGGGTCGCCGAAGCGGGCGTTGAACTCGATGACCCGGACCCCGCGGGAGGTGACGGCCAGCCCGCAGTAGAGCACCCCGACGAAGGGGGTGCCGCGGCGGGACATCTCGGCCAGGGTCGGGGCGGCGACGGTGTCCACCACGATCTGCACGAAGTCGCGCTGGGCGCCGGCGGCGTCGGTCTCGGTGTACCCGGTCAACCAGTCCAGCGGGGTGTAGGCGCCCATGCCGCCGGTGTTGGGGCCGGCGTCGTCGTTGAAGATGCGTTTGAAGTCCTGCGCCGGGGACAGCGGCACCAGGTTCACCCCGTCGGAGAGGACGAAGAGCGAGACCTCGGGTCCGTCGAGGAACTCCTCGATGACCACCGAGCCGCCGGCGGCGAAACAGGCCTGGGCGTGGGCCAGCGCCTCGGCGCGGTCCTCGGTGACCACCACGCCCTTGCCGGCGGCGAGCCCGTCGTCCTTGACGACATAGGGCGCGCCGAACCGGTCGACGGCGTCTTGCGCCGCGGCGAGGTCGCTGACGTGCACCGCTCCGGCGGTGGGCACCTCGGCGGCGGCCATGATCTCCTTGGCGAAGGCCTTGGAGGCTTCCAGCCGCGCGGCGGAAGCGGAGGGCCCGAAGGCCGGGATCCCTGCCTCGCGGACGGCGTCGGCCACTCCTGCGGCCAGCGGCGCCTCGGGACCGATGACCACCAGGTCGAAGCCGCCGGCGACGGCGAGCGCTGCCACCGCGGCCCCGTCCTGGGCGTCGACGCTGTGGCAGCGGACCTGCGCTGCGATGCCGGCGTTGCCCGGCGCGGCCTCCACGGTGGTGACTGCTTCATCGCGCAGCAGTGCTCGGACGATGGCGTGCTCGCGGCCTCCGGGGCCGACTACAAGTACCTTCACGCCGCTCAGCCTATCGAACGGCGGACTCCCGCGGGTCCGCCTCGGCCGCGCGCGGCCCTCACTCCGTAGACTGAGCCCATGACTGATGCGCGCCTCTCTGCCGAAGCACCCTCGGTGCCGCCCCTCCCCGGATCCGCCGAACAGCAGGACCTGCACGCGGCCTCGGTGGCGGAATCGGCCGAACTGGCAGTGGTGACCCGCGCCGGCGTCGTCGAGTCCCGGCACATCGGCTCCGCCGTGGTGGTGGGACCTGACGGTGCGGTGCTGGAGTCCATCGGCGCTCCCGAGCGGCTGATGTTCCCGCGCTCCACGCTGAAGCCCTTCCAGGCCATCGCCTCGCTGCGCTCCGGCGCGCTGATCTCACCGGAGGCGGTCGCCCTGGCCTGCGGCTCCCATGTGGGCTCGCGCAAGCACCAGGAGCTCGCCGCGAGCATCCTCGCCGCCGAGGGCCTGGACGAGTCGGCGCTGAAATGCCCGTCGGCCTGGCCCTCCCGCAACCATGACCTGCGCGTGCATCTGGAGGCCGGCAAGACCGAGACGCCGCTGGCCTTCAACTGCTCCGGCAAGCATGTCGCGTTCCTCGCCGCCACCCGGACCAACGGCTGGCGACTCAACACCTACCTCGAGCGTTCCCACCCGCTGCAGCGGGTGATCATGGACGTGATCACCGAATACTGCGGCGAGGAGCCGACCGTGGTCGGGATCGACGGCTGCGGAGCCCCCGCCCCGGCGCTCTCACTCACCGGACTGGCCCGCGGATTCTCCAAGCTGGCCGCCTCCACCTCGCGCCGCGACGCCGAGGTCCACGCGTTCACCGTGAACCAGGCGATGCTCGACTACCCCTGGGCGGTGCACGGCCGCGGCGAGGCCAACACCGTGGTGCTCGAAGAGCTGGGCCTGACCGCGAAGCTCGGCGCCGAGGGCGTCCTGGTGGTCGCGGCCCCGGACGGCACCGCCGCCGCGGTCAAGGTCCTCGACGGATCCTCCCGCGCCACGAACCTTGTCGCGCTGAGCCTGCTGGCCGCCCGCGGGGTGATCGAGCTCGACGCTCTGGGCCCGGTGCTGCGCAAGATCGTCAAGCCGATCACCGGAGGACTCGCCGCGGAGCAGGTGGGCAGCATCCGCCTGGCCCCCGCGCTGCTCGAACGCCTCTGAGGCCTCCCGTCGACTGAAGCGCACGGGTGCCAGCACCAACCGGGTTTTTATTCCACACATCGTCCCGGTTTCGCGTATTGGTGAACTACCCGGCCCAGCGCCTGATCAGCTTGTGCCGCACCGCGCAGGGTCATAGCGTCGAGGAGTCCGCCGCTTCGGCGGGCAGGTCACCGATCGACCACTGACAAGCGAGGCACAGATTTCCATGGCCGACTACAAAGTCACCAACCCTGCCACCGGTGAGGTCGAGGCGGAGTTCGCCACCCTCACCGACGATCAGCTGAGCGCGACACTCGATCACGCCGCCGAGACCTTCACCAGCTGGTCGAAGACCGAGCTCTCCGAGCGCGCCGACCTGCTGCGCCGCGCGGCGGCGATCTACGAAGAGCGCAAGGACGAGCTGGCCACGATCATCACCCGCGAGATGGGCAAGCCGATGACCCAGGCCCGCTCCGAGCTGGACATCGTGATCTCGATCTTCCACTACTACGCCGATCACGGTGCCGAGTTCCTCGCCGATGAGCCGATCACCGACTCCCCAGACGGAAGCGCCGTCATGCAGAGCCGGCCCGTCGGCGTGCTGCTGGGCATCATGCCCTGGAACTTCCCGTACTACCAGGTGGCCCGCTTCGCGGTGCCGAACCTGATGATCGGCAACACGATCATGCTCAAGCACGCCTCGCAGTGCCCCGAATCCGCGGCGGCGATGGAACAGATCTTCCGCGATGCCGGCTTCCCGCAGCACGCCTACACCAACGTGTATGCCTCCAGCGCGCAGATCGCAGACATCGTGATCCCGGACCCCCGCGTGGCGGGCATCTCACTGACCGGCTCCGAGCGGGCCGGCACCAAGGTCGCAGCCGTCGCCGGTGAGAACCTCAAGAAGGTCGTCCTTGAGCTGGGCGGCAATGATCCGCTGCTGGTCCTGGATCGCGAGATCCTGCCCGCAGCGGTCAAGGGCGCCGTGCAGGGCCGGATGGCCAACGCCGGACAGGCCTGCAACGCCGCCAAGCGCGTCATCGTCCCGGCAGAGTTCTACGACGATTTCCTCGAGCAGTTCCAGCAGGCGCTGTCCGAGATCAAGCTGCTCGACCCGCTCTCCGAGGAGGCCTTCATCGGCCCGATGTCCTCGGCCCAGGCCGCCGAGGATCTGCACGAGCAGGTCCAGGACGCCGTGGAGAAGGGCGCCACCCTGCACCTGGGCGGCGACTTCGACCAGCGCCGGGGCGCCTGGTACCAGCCCACCCTGCTGACCGGGATCACCCGTGAGATGCGCGCCTACGGCGAAGAGCTCTTCGGGCCGGTGGCGATGGTCTACAAGGTCGCCGATGAGGAAGAGGCCGTGAAGCTGGCCAACGACACCCAGTACGGTCTCTCCGCCTCGGTGTTCGCCACCGACGTGGAGCACGCTCAGCGGATCGGCGAGCAGATCCACACCGGCATGATCTTCGTCAACGAGCCCGCCGGCACCTCCGCCCAGCTGCCCTTCGGCGGCGTGAAGCGCTCCGGCGTGGGCCGCGAGCTCGGCCCCTACGGCATGGCGGAGTTCGTCAACAAGCGCCTGGTCAAGATCGCCGGAAGATGAGCGGCTGAGCATGGCACGACGTCGCATCACCGCCGTCAACGGCATGGCCGCGGTCCGCGCGTGGGAGTCAGGAGACTCCGACCGCCGGACCGTGGCCACCGCTGTGCGGTATTGCCTCGAGGAGCTCGCCGAGGTGGCTCCGGGGAACTCCGTGGAGGTCCGGGTCCCGCCCTTCGGGGTGACCCAGTGCGTCGAAGGCCCCTCCCATTCCCGGGGCACTCCCCCGAACGTGGTCGAGCTCGCCCCGCAGGACTGGTTGGAGCTCGCCACCGGGGTCACCGGATGGGAGACGGCACGCGCCGCCGGGCGGATCTCCGCATCGGGCACCCGCGCCGACCTCTCGGCGCTGCTGCCACTTCGCCGGTGAACCGCGGGGCACCAGCTCCCACGTGCCCGGCACCCAGGCTGGGCCGGTAGCATGGTGGTATGTCTTCACGCGAGCAGACGGGCGAGTCGGAGCGTCGGCAGGTGACCGTTCGTCCTACCCCCAGGCTGAGCCCCTTCCTCATCGCAGGAGTGTTGGCGGCAGTTGTGGCCGCCGTCGTCGTGGTGCTGGTCACCGGCCCCGCGGACGACTATTCGCTCCGCGGTTCGCTGGGATATCTCACCGTCGCCTTCGCGATGCCAGGGCTGGCCCTGGGCGCCGTGACCTGGCTCTTCATCGACTGGCGCTCACGGAAGCGCACCCGCACTTATGACCTGCAGAAGATCGACTCTGCAGAGAGGACTTCTGCGAATGGCCCACAATGATGGTCAGCTGAACTTCAATCTCCTCGACGAGGACCCGCTGCCGCAGGACGAATGCGGAGTCTTCGGCGTCTGGGCCCCCGGGGAGGAAGTCTCCAAACTGGCCTATTACGGGCTCTACGCGCTGCAGCACCGCGGCCAGGAGTCCGCCGGGATCGCTGCCTCCGACGGCAAGAGCATCCGGGTCTATAAGGACCTCGGCCTGGTCTCCCAGGTCTTCGACGAGTCCACGCTCAACTCGCTGACCGGGCACATCGCCGTCGGACACTGCCGATACTCCACCACCGGAGCCAGCCAGTGGTCCAACGCCCAGCCGACCCTCGGGGACACCCCGCACGGGACCGTCGCGCTGGGGCACAACGGCAACCTCACGAACTCCGCGGACCTGCGCGACCGCATCATCGAACGCCACGGACGAGCCGACTTCGGCGAGCTCAACCAGGGCAACACCACCGACACGGCGCTGGTCACCGCGCTGTTGAAGGAACAGCCCGGGGACAGTCTCGAAGATCAGGCGATGGCCCTGCTGCCCACCCTGGAGGGCGCGTTCTGCCTGGTGTTCATGAATGAGAACACGCTCTATGCCGCCCGGGACCCGCATGGCGTGCGCCCGCTGGTGCTGGGCCGTCTGGCCCGCGGCTGGGTGGTCGCCTCCGAGCAGTCGGCGCTGGCCACCGTGGGGGCCTCGGTGATCCGCGAGATCGAGCCCGGGGAGCTGATCGCCATCGATTCCGACGGCGTGCGCTCCCACCGCTTCGCCGCCGCGACCCCTTCGCGCTGCGTCTTCGAATATGTCTACCTGGCCCGCCCGGATGCGAACATCAACGGCCGCTCGGTCTATGAGTCGCGGGTCGAGATGGGCCGTCAGCTGGCCCGCGAGGACACCCACGACGCCGATATCGTGATCCCGGTCCCAGAATCCGGGACCCCGGCGGCGGTGGGCTACGCCGAGGCCTCCGGGCTTCCCTTCGCGCTGGGCTTCATCAAGAACGCCTATGTGGGCCGGACCTTCATCGAGCCCTCGCAGACGCTGCGCCAGCTCGGCATCCGGCTCAAGCTCAACGTCCAGGACCACGTGGTCCGCGGCAAGCGCGTGGTGGTCGTCGATGACTCGATCGTGCGCGGCAACACCCAGCGCGCCATCGTGCGGATGCTCAAGGAGGCCGGCGCCGCCGAGATCCACGTGAAGATCTCCTCCCCGCCGGTGAAGTGGCCCTGCTTCTACGGCATCGACTTCGCCTCCCGCGCCGAGCTGATCGCCAACGGGGCCACCATGGACGAGATCACCCAGGCCGTGGGGGCCGATTCGCTGGCCTACATCTCCGAGGACGGGATGATCGCCGCCACCCAGCAGCCGCGCTCCACGCTGTGCACCGCCTGCTTCTCCGGGGTCTACCCGATCAAGCTGCCGCCGGAGAGCCGACGCGGGAAGATGCTGCTGGAACAGCCCGCCGATTCCACCCTGACTCCGGCCGGTGGCTGCGAGCCAGGACCCGATGCCGAATTCGAACTCGACGAGATCCCCCTCGCGGAGGCCAAGAAGTGACTTCTGAACACACCAGCGCCGATTCCCACTCCGGCGCTCCGATCACCTATGCCTCCGCCGGCGTCGACGTGGAGGCCGGTGACCGCGCCGTGGAGCTGATGAAGGCCCACATCGAGGCTACGCACACGCCACAGGTCATCGGCGGGGTCGGCGGGTTCGCCGGGCTCTACGACGCCAGCGAGCTCAAGCGGCTTCCCCGCCCGCTGCTGGCCACCTCCACCGACGGGGTCGGCACCAAGGTCGCCATCGCCCAGGCGATGGACATCCACGACACCATCGGCTTCGACCTGGTCGGCATGGTCGTCGACGACATCGTGGTCATGGGCGCGAAGCCGCTGTTCATGACCGACTACATCGCCACCGGCAAGGTGGAGCCCACCCGGATCGCTGCGGTGGTCTCCGGCATCGCCAAGGCCGCCGCCGAGACCGGCACCGCTCTGATCGGCGGCGAGACCGCCGAGCACCCCGGACTGCTGGCAGCCGATGAGTACGACGTCGCGGGCGCGGCCACCGGCGTCGTCGACGCCTCCGCCGTGCTGGGCCCAGAGCGGGTCCGTGCCGGTGACGTGATCATCGGCATGGCCTCCTCCGGCATCCACTCGAACGGCTACTCGCTGGTCCGCCGCGTGGTCTCTTCCGCCGGCTGGGGCTATGAGCGCGAGGTCGAGGAGTTCGGCCGCACCCTGGGCCAGGAGCTGCTGGAACCGACCCGGCTCTACACCACGCCCTGTCTGGACCTGGTCACCGCACTCAACGGCGACCCCGCCGAGGCTGAGATCTCGCCCGAGGCCCCGGTGCGCGGGTTCAGCCATGTCACCGGCGGTGGTCTCGCGGCGAACCTGGCGCGTGTGCTCCCCACCGGGCTGATGGCGACCGTGGACCGCTCGACCTGGTCCTGGCCCGCGGTGTTCTCGCTGATTGCGCGGCTTGGCTCGGTCCCGCAGGCCGACCTGGAGCGCACGCTGAACCTGGGCGTGGGCATGATCGCTGTGGTCTCCGCCGAGAAGGCCGACGACGCCCTGGCTCACCTGACCGCCTCGGGCCAGACCGCCTGGGTGATGGGTGAGGTCAGCGCCTACCGCCCCGAGGAGGCCCGGGTGGCCGGTGCCGGTCTGGACTTCGTCCAGGGCGCCAAGGGAGTCGACGGCGGCGGCGTGCTGCTGACCGGCCGCTACGGCTCCTGAACCGTTGACCCTCTGACCTCGGCAGCCCGCCGGGACGAATGACTGGGGGCCCCGGGAGCGATCTCCCGGGGCTGTTCGTCATCTTCGGGCAGGTGCACATCGGCCACGCTGATGTTGACCTCCACGACCTCCAGCCCTGTGCCGTGCTCGACGGCGCGGATGACGTTGCGCCGGACGTTCTCGGTGACCTCCACGATGGATGCGCCGTACTCGACGATCACGGTCAGGTCGATGGCGGTCTGACGGTCACCCTTCTCCACCGAGACGCCGCCGCTGACCTGGGTGCGCGCGCCGGGGATGCGCTCGGAGATCGCGTCGAGGGTGCGCCGGGCGATGTTGCCCACCGCGCACACGCCGGGGACCTCGCGGGCGGCGATCCCGGAGAGTTTCTGCACCACGGTCTCTTCCACCGTGGTGGCGCCGAACGCGGTCAACAGCGGGCTCTGGGCTGCCGGGCTCTGGGCTGCGGAGTTCTGGCGCCCGGGGGCAGGTTCTGCCTGGTCCGTGCCATGCGTGCTGGCGGAGGTGTTCTCGGTCATTGCGCTCTCCTTCAGATCGCTGAGCGCTCAGGGAGCGCTCGGTGCAGTCAAGGATCTCTGACCCTGTCGGTCGGACCTAGGCGGGGACGCACCTGCCCGAGGATCCTCACGCGGATTCTCAGATCTTTCTCGAGACATCGTGGGACGCCGCGTCGGTGGGGCCGAGCTGTCCGCCGCGGGCCGCCTCCAGCTCCCGCGCCACCTGCGCAGCCTCCGCCCGCTCCCTCCGGCTCGGACGCATGGCCCGCAGCGCCCACAGGATGGAGGCGAGATCGTCCACCTCCTGCAGCCAGGCGCCGACGATGGCAGGCAGCATGCCCGCCGCGGCGATGAGCATCAGGACCACCGACATGCCGACGCCGATCCAGATCGCCTGCCAGGCGACCCGCATGGTGCGCCGCCCGATGTGCACGGCCCGAGCACTGCGTCCGAGGTCATCGACGGTGATCACGATGTCGGCGGACTCACTGGCAGCACTGGAACCGCGCGCGCCCATGGCCACTCCCACGTCAGCGACCGCCAGCACCGGCGCATCGTTGACGCCGTCGCCGACCATCATCACCGGGCGCGGGTGCGCCGCCTGCACTGCGGATACCTTGTCCTCGGGGAGCAGGTCTGCGCGCACGTCGTCGATGCCTGCCTGCTGCGCGATGTGGCGGGCCACGTGTTCACCGTCGCCGGTGAGCATCATCGTGGTGCTGACCCCGGCCCGGTGAAGCGAGGCCATCGTGGCCCGGGTCTCGACGCGCAGCTCATCGGCGAGGGCGATGTACCCCGCGTAGGTGCCGTCCACGGCCACGTGCACACCACTGTGACCCACCGGCGGAGTGTCCGGCGTCGTGGAGGTCTCCCGGCCGATGAAGCGGACGCTGCCGACGACGACGGCGCGCCCCTCGACCCTCCCGCGCACCCCGTTGGCGGGCACCTCGATCACGTCCTCGGCGCTCGGCACGCCCTGCGCGTTCGCGCTGGCAGCTTCGACCACGGCGGCTGCCAGCGGATGTGAGGAGTACTGCTCGACTGCCGCGGCGAGCGCGAGCATCCGTTCTGGTTCGAGTCCGACGGCATGGACGTGTGTCACCTCAGGCTTGCCGTGGGTCAGGGTTCCGGTCTTGTCGAAGGCTGCGGTCCTCACCCGGGCCAGCTGTTCCAGCGTGCCGCTGCTCTTGACGATGATGCCGTTGCTGGCCGCGCGGGACATCCCGGCCATGAATGCCACCGGCGCCGCGATGATCAGCGGGCAGGGAGTCGCGACGACGAGCACCTCTGCCGCGCGCGTGGGGTCGCCGGAGAACGCCCAGGCCCCCACGGCGAGTCCGAGCGCTCCCAGGGTGAAGGGCACCGCGACCCGGTCGGCGAGCCGGACGAAGGGAGCCTTCGACTCCTGTGCCTCGCGGACCAGCTCGATGATCCGCTGGTACTGGGACTCGGAGGCGTTGGCGGTGGCGCGGATCTCGATGGCCTCGCCACCGTTCACGGCCCCGGAGAGCAGCTCCTCTCCCTGAGCGCGTTCCACCGGCAGGGATTCTCCGGTGAGCGAGGACTCGTCGAATGTCGCCGAGGCGGACTTGAGCACACTGTCCACCGGCACCACCTCGAAGGGCCGCACCAGCAGCCGGTCACCGACGCTGACCTCTTCCACCGGCACATCTGCGGGGCCGCTGTCCCCGCGCAACAGGTGCGCGGTGTGCGGGGCATTCTCCAGCAGCCCGGTCAGCTCCCGCCGAGCTCGACCGGCGGCGTAGTTCTCCAGGGCTTCACCGCCGGAGAGCATCAGGCACACGACAAGCGCAGCCCAGTATTCTCCCACCGCCACGGTGGAACCGATGGCGGTGACCGCCAGCAGGTCGATGCCGTAGGTTCCGGCGCGCAGATCCGTGATCATCCGACGGGCCTGCAGCAGCGCGACGACCACGGCGAATCCGGAGATCACCCAGCGCGCCGCAGGTCCCTGACCGCTGAACTCGAGGGCCCCGCCGAGCATCCCGATGACCAGGGTCGCCAAGACCACCGGGTAGCGCGCCAAGCCGAGGACGGTCTTCCACATGCCTCATTGATACTCCGGAATCATCCGGCTGTATAGAGAGGTCCTGCTGGGCCCATTACGGTCGTCGCTCAGGAACTGATCCGCGCGGCACCCCGGGGTCCAGGTCGGGGGCTCCCCGATGCCGCGTTGCCGCATCGCGCCGTAGCCTTCAGACAGCGCTCCAGGGGTTCTCCACACCGATGTACTGGGTGCTGGTGTACTCCGCAATGCCTTCGGCTCCTCCCTCGCGACCCAGCCCAGACTGCTTCACCCCGCCGAAAGGGGCGGCCGCGTTGGAGATCACTCCGACGTTGAGACCCATCAGCCCGAACTCGATCCGGTCTCCGATGCGCAGCCCACGCGAGATGTCTTCGGTGAACACATACGAGGCCAGGCCGTATTCGGTGTCGTTGGCCAGAGCGACCGCTTCGGCTTCATCGCGGAACGTGATCACCGGGGCGACTGGACCAAAGATCTCCTCCCGCAGCACTCGAGCATCGGGGGCGATGTTGCGCAGCACTGTCGGTTCGAAGAAGTACCCGGCGCCTTCAGTGCGCTTGCCTCCGGTGACCACCCGCGCCCCACCGGCCACAGCATCAGCCACGAGTGCCTCCATCGAGTCGCGGGCCTTGGCATCGATCAGCGGCCCGACGTCGACGCCGTCCTCGACTCCGGAACCCAGCCTCAGCGCAGACATCTTCTCCGCGAGCCGAGCAGTGAAATCCTCCGCCACCGATTCATGGACCAACAGGCGGTTCGCGGCCGTGCAGGCCTCCCCCATGTTGCGCATCTTCGCGGCCATCGCTCCGGCCACGGCCTTGTCCAGATCGGCATCTTCAAACACGATCAGCGGTCCGTTGCCGCCGAGCTCCATAGAGGTGCGCAACACGTTCTCGGCAGCCATCTTCATCAGGTGCTTGCCCACCGGTGTCGAACCGGTGAAGGATACCTTCCGCAGCCGGCGATCACCCATGATCGGCTCGGAGATCGCTGACGCAGAGCTGGTCGAGACGACGTTGAGCACTCCGTCGGGGAGCCCCGCATCGAGCATGATCTGCGCAAAATAGTGCGCGGTCAGCGGCGTCAACGCTGCAGGTTTGAGGATCATCGTGCACCCTGCCGCGAGGGCCGGCGCGACCTTGCGGGTGGCCATGGCCAGCGGGAAGTTCCACGGAGTGATCAGCAGGCAGGGGCCGACTGGTTTGCGGGTGACCAGCATCCGCAGATTACCCTCGGGGGTGGCCGCATAGCGGCCATAGTCTCGGACGGCCTCCTCGGAGAACCAGCGCAGGAACTCCCCGCCGTAGGCGACCTCTCCCCGGGACTGGGCGAGTGGTTTGCCCATCTCCAGGGTCATCAGCAGCGCCAGCTCCTCGGCCCGGTCCTGGACCAGGTCGAAGGCCCGGCGGAGGATCTCGGCCCGCTCACGCGAGGGAGTTCGCGCCCATGATTCCTGAGCATCGGCGGCGGCGTCCATGGCCGCGCGGGCATCGTCTGAGGTGGCCGAGGACATCTTCGCGATGACTTCCTGGGTGGCCGGGTTCTCCACCTCGAAGGTGGCACCGTCGGAGGACTCCCTCCATGCACCGTCGATCAGCAGCCCCTTGGGGGTCGCGGCGAGCAACGCCTGGATGCGGTCCTGCGTGACAAGGGTCTGGTCTGGGGTGTTCATCTGTGAGACTTTCTGATCGGCACCGCGGCGCATCCGAACGGGATGGCGATCCGCGGCGCTGGACTGGAGGTGTGACCGGCAGCTTCAGGCTGCGGCCAGCGCGTCGGTGATGATGCTCAGGCCTTCTTCGAGGAGCGCATCGCTGATGGTCAGAGGTGGAAGCAGTCGAACCACGTTGCCATAGGTCCCACAGGTCAGGGCGATGACCCCGGCTTGGCGCGCTGCGGTCGCGACAGCAGAGGTCAGCCCCGCGTCTGGAGCCTTCGTCTCAGGGTCCACCAGTTCGAAGGCCAGCATCGCACCGCGACCGCGGATATCCCCGATGCGGGGATCTCGGCGCTGGACCTCCTCCAGATGGGCGCGCACCAGTTTCTCGATCCGCAGCGCCTCCTGATCCAGATGCCCCTCTTCAATGGTCTCGATAGCAGCCAAGGCGGCAGCACATGCGACGGGGTTACCGCCGTAGGTCCCCCCGAGGCCGCCAGGGTGAGCAGCGTCCATGATCTCTGCTCGCCCGGTGACCGCCGAGAGCGGCATTCCGCCTGCGATGCCCTTGGCGGTGGTGATGATGTCTGGCTGCACGTCCTCGTATTCTGAGGCGAACCAACGACCGGTGCGGGCAAAACCAGTCTGGATCTCATCGGCGATGAACACGACATCGTTCGCATTGCACCATTGAACGATCTTCTTGAGGAACCCAGGCGCTGGAACGATGAATCCACCCTCACCCTGGATCGGTTCCATGATGACCGCCGCGAGGTTCTCGGCGCGGATCTGTGTCTCCAGCTGTTCGATGGCACGGGCCGCGGCGGTATGGCCATCGAGCTGGTCGCGGTAGGGGTACGAGCCCGATACCCGATACACCTCCGGGGCGAAGGGTCCGAAGCTGTGCTTATAGGGCATGGACTTCGCGGTCAGCGCCATCGTGAGCGTGGTGCGGCCGTGGTACGCATGATCGAAGGCAGCGACGGCCTGTTTTCCGGTGTACGCCCTGGCGATCTTGACCGCGTTCTCCACTGCCTCGGCTCCGGAGTTGAACAGAGCGGTGCGTGCCGGACCTGAGACGGGGGTGATCTCCGCGAGCTTCTCGGCCACGGCCACGTAGCCCTCATAGGGGGTCACCATGAAGCAGGTGTGGGTGAACTCAGCGACCTGCCGCTGCACCGCTTCGACCACCTTGGGTGCACTGGCGCCGACGCTGGTCACAGCGATGCCTGCTCCGAGGTCGATGAGCCTGTTCCCGTCGACATCCTCGAGGATTCCATCCTGGGCGCGGACGGCAAAGGTGGGCATCAAGGTCGAGACCCCACGGGCCACTGCGGCGTGCTGACGCTCCATGAGTGCCTTGGCCTTCGGGCCGGGCAGTTCAGTCGCGAGGTGTCGGGTCTGTTCCATGCAGGGCTCCTTGAGGCGACGCAATCAAATGATCTGTGACTCTGATACTCGTCCACCCGGAACCATACTGTCTAATGCCCGCTGCGGATACAAGGCATGCCTACAGAGCATGCCACACTGTCAGTTGTGGACCATCGACTTCTCAGGTACTTCGCCGCTGTCGCTGATGAAGGGACTGTCTCAGCGGCCGCGGAATCCCTGCACATCACGCAGCCAGCGCTCTCGCGACAGATCCGGGAGCTCGAGAGCAAGCTCCGACTCCAGCTGTTCCGCCGCACGGGCAACCGACTGATTCTCACATCAGAGGGCACAGAGTTCCTCTCGGTCACCCGCGAGGTGCTGCGCGTGCACAGCCATGCCGAGCTGATCGCCGAGACGCTCGCCTCAGGCAGCATGCGCAATGTCTCCATCGGCGCGCCGCAGACCACCTTGATCGACATCGTCGCCCCCTTCGTCGCGACCTTCTCCCAGCACGATCCAACCCCGCACGTCTCCGAGATTTCACTCAGCCCGGAACCCACCCAGAACAGCTCCGACTACGATCTGATCGTCACGCCGCAGAGACCGGCAGACGATCATGAAACGCTGTCGCTTGCCGCTCTTCCCGTCTGGGCCTACGTTCCCCAGACCCACGCATGGGCGCAGCGAGAGGCGATCGACCTGGCCTCCCTGTGTGAACACGCATTGATCCTCGTGCCAGCAGCGCAGAAGTCTCGACAGATCCTCGACGCCGCGCTGAGCCTCGCCGACCTCGCAGCGCGCGGCACGATCGAAGTCTCACAGGGGCGGCTGGCGCAGGCCCTCGCCGCGGCCGGACGGGGCGTCGCCGTTCTCTCGGACGACGCCCACTTCGCATTGCACCCCTTGAGGATTCTTGACGAACGGGGTTACGCTCTTCAATTTCACCTTCATGCAGCCTGGCGTCGGGATCATCACGGAAGCGCGGAGCTGTTCAGCATGGCGCAGCGGCTGCGCGACTTCTGTCAGCTCCGATACGGCCCGACCCTGGCCTCAGCACCGGACGACGATGCGCAGCGAGAGAGTTCCACTGCTCACAGACCTGGTCATTGAAGAATCCGCCGAGCATCAGGGACCGTGGTCAGTGGCGCTCAGTCCGCGATGTAGAGAAGTCGTCTGTTGACGAACTCATCCATGCCGAGCGGCCCAAGCTCGCGGCCATAGCCCGAGTTCTTCACGCCCCCGAACGGCATCTCCGGACCCTCCGCAGCGGGCGTGTTGACACTGGCCATCCCGACCTCGAGCTGAGCGGCGACTGCCGCTGCGCGTTCGGCGTCCACGGAGAAGACCGCACCGCCGAGGCCATACTGGCTCTCGTTGGCGAGTCGGATCGCCTCCTCGTCGCTCTCGCACCGATAGACCACGGCGACTGGGCCGAAGAGCTCTTCGCTGTAGGCTCGCATCTCCGGTGTGACCCCAGTCAGCACTGCTGGAGAATAGTAGAATCCCGAGGAGTCGGGGATCTCTCCGCCCGCATGCAGCCGCGCACCCTTCGACACAGCATCGTCGACCTGCTCCTTGAGCAGATGCACAGCACCCTCCGAGGACATCGGCGAATACGTTCCGGGAGTCGGGTCTGAGGGATCTCCAGGCCGCAGGCCCGCAGCTCGAGCAGTCAGTTGATCGACGAATGCCTCGTAGATGTCTTCGTGGACGATGATCCGCTTATTCGAGTTGCACACCTGGCCCATGTTGTAGACGCGCGTCTCCCACGCGGTGTCCGCTGCACCGGCTACATCCTCGGAATCCAGCACGATGTAGGGGTCCGATCCGCCGAGTTCCAGCACCACCTTCTTGAGGTGCGCCCCCGCCTGCCGCGCGACTGCGGATCCCGCGCGCTCAGATCCGGTGAGCGAGACGCCGCGCAGTCGTGGATCAGCGATCATCGTCGCGACCTGCTCGTGAGTGGCGAAGACATTGGCATACACGCCAACTGGCACCCCAGCGTCGTGCAGCAGCTGCTCGATAGCGAGAGCTGATCTTGGGCATGACTCCGCGTGCTTCAGAATTATCGGGTTGCCCAGAATCAGGTTGGGCGCAACGAAGCGGGCGACCTGGTAATACGGAAAGTTCCAGGGCATGATCCCCAGCAACGGACCGATCGGCAGGTGCTCGATGACGGCTCGTCCGCCGGAGTAGCTTTCGATCTCCCGATCCGCGGTGAGCTCGGCCGCCTTCTCCGCGTAGTAGGCGAAGATGGCGGAGGCGAACTCGACTTCTTCTTCGCCCTCGCTCAGCGGCTTCCCCATCTCGATGCTGATCATCCTCGCCAGCTCATCGATTCGTTCGGCGAAGAGCTCTGAGACGCGCAGGGCTGTCCTTGCTCGACTCTCCAAAGAGGTCCTTCTCCACGTGGCGAAGGCCTCTGTGGCCTTGGCCAAGGCCACCTCCACCTCCTCCGGGGTCGTAGCTGGAAAGTCTTCCAGCGTCTCCCCTGTCGCAGGATTCGTGACGTGGTAGGCGTGCGATCGTGTCATGGCTCATCTCCTAGTTTGCAGCTCGCGAAGCGGGGTATCCGTCTGTCGTGTCAGTCCGGACCGGACGCCGGTCGGACCGAGGCTCGACGCATCAGGGACGCGCCGCCATGGCAGAGATCACCTCGTAGGCGACATGCGAGCCCGCGACAGCCGTGAGCTGAGCGTGGTCATAGGGGGGCGAGACCTCGACGACGTCGGCACCGACGATCGACGTGTTCGAGAAGGCGCGCAGCATCCGCAGCAGTTCTCGACTCGTCATACCGCCGGCCTCCGGCGTGCCGGTGCCCGGAGCGTGTGCAGGATCAAGGACGTCTATGTCGATCGATAGATATACCGGCCGGTCACCGATGCGACGGTGCATCCGTTCGATGGCCATTTCGACGCCCTCGACCTCGATGTCGTGGGTCGAGATGATGGCGAATCCCAGACGCTCATCATCTCGAAGGTCCTCCTTGCCGTACAACGGACCGCGGATGCCGACATGCAGACTGGCCTCCATGTCGATGAGGCCCTCCTCCGATGCCCTCCGGAACGGAGTGCCGTGGGTGACGGGTGCACCGAAGTAGGTGTCCCAGGTGTCGAGGTGCGCGTCAAAGTGAACGACGGCGACAGGGCCGTGCGTCTTTGCCACTGAACGAAGCATCGGAAGAGCGAGTGTGTGGTCACCGCCGATCGCAAGGAGCCGCGTGCCTCCAGCCCGGAGTTCGTCAGCGGCGCGTTCTATATCGAGGACAGCCTCGTCGAGGCTGAACGGATTCACCGAGATGTCACCCGCATCGGCCACCTGCACCTGGGCGAAGGGAGAGATATCGGCGGCGGGATTGTATGGACGCAGAAGCCGGGACGCTTCGCGCACGTGCGCCGGACCGAACCGTGCGCCCGGGCGGTAACTCACCCCAGAGTCGAAGGGCACCCCCACCACCGCGATATCGACATGGTCGACCTCCTCTGCCCTGGGGAGCCGTGCGAACGTCGCGATTCCCGCGAACCTGGGCGACTTGCTCGCATCTGCGGGGCCGATGTTCCCCGAATCGAACTGCACATATTCCGTTGCTGACATGGGTACATCCGATCTCTCGCCACTTTCGGGCCAGGAATAGTTATAGAGAATATTTGTACTCTATTAGACACCTTGTATGGAAGAACCGACAGTCTCAGCGGTGATCGATCAGACGAGCCCGCTCCACGGCGCAGGCACGAGCACCCAGAGCGCCGCGCTCTCCACCGGCGCCCACCAGCTATGCGGCTCATTGCCTGGAAACGTGATGGTATCCCCGGCGTAGAGCACCTCGCTCGACGCTGCGAAGCGAATGTGCAGCTCGCCGCGGATGATGTGCAGAGACTCGACTTTGCAGTTGATCGTGTAGAGATTCTCTCCACCGTGAGCGCCGCTGGCGATCTCCGAGTGGATCACCTGCACCTGGGACTGGCCGCGCGGCGTGACCATGTGCTCCACCGCTCCAGTTCCCCCCAGGTTGATCAAGGGCGCATCGTCGAAACGCACGATTGCACTGTCCGGCTCCTCGAACAGCTGACCCAGCGACAGCCCCAGCACCTGGCAGATAGACATCAGCGACGCGACGCTCGGCGATGTGTCGTCACGCTCCACACGCGAGATGTAACCCTTGGTGAGATTCGCCTGCTTCGCCACGACGTCGAGCGTGAGGTGTTGAGCCTGTCGAGCGGCACGAAGCTTCGCACCAATAGGGGGTGGCGAGTCGCTCGCGGCGGGATTGACGTTTCGCATTCATCCTCTTTTTCGTCGAGCCGAGACTCCAGCGTATCGCGCAGCGGAACAATGTTGACTCATGTACAACTCTTGTTGCATGCTGACCTCTGTATCGAGCGTCACATCAATCGACCCACAGCGGAGTCGGGTGCCGCACTGAAGGGGTAGATCCAATGACTGAATTACTTCCACAGCACATCTCGTCGGCTGCAGAAGCGATAGTGCGGGCGTTTGAGAACAATGATGAAAATGATTACTTCAGCCGATTCTCTCCTACATGTACCTTCATATTTGCTCCCGACAATACCGTTCACGCTGACCGTGCGAGCTGGCACGCCGCGTGGGGCAAGCTCCAGGAAGCCGGCTGGCGCGTCATCGCGTGCCGCACGCTCGAATCAGGAGTCCGAGTACTCGCCGGCGGCGGCGTCTTCTGGCACGTGCTGGAGACGACCGCGCTCGTCGAGGGCGTGACCCAGACGTACCGCGAACGCGAAACCATAGTCTTTGAAAATACCCAGGAGGGGCTGCTCGCGGTCCATGAACACCTTTCCTCGGTGACCGAGGAAGGTACTTCCCTGTGAAAAACTCCCAGCAGAGCGCAACCTTGACCGCAGACCCAGACGAAGAACAGGTGCCGCTTCGAGGCACCCTCGGGGGCGGCCGAATCATGCTGATCTGGCTGGCGGCGAACCTGGTCGTCACGACGCTGCTGACCGGCACCCTGTTTGTTCCAGGCATCTCATTCGGCGACTCGCTCCTCTGGATCGTCTGCGGCACCGTTATGGGCGCTGGCGTCCTGACCCTTGTCGCTGTCATGGGTGTTCGCACCGGCCTTTCGACCATGGCACTTACAAAGGGATCCTTCGGGCTGCGCGGTTCGATCGTTCCCTCGCTGTCGAACTTGATCATTCTGATGGGCTGGTCGTGGGTGCAGGCCATGCTCGCCGGCATCTCGGTCGACTACCTCGTTCACGCGTGGACCGGGTACTCCAACCCGATCCTGTTCGCCGCGCTGTGTCAGGCGTTCGTCGTGTTCCTGGCGATCTTTGGCCACGTCGGAATCGCGCGCATCGAACCGCTCTTCGGGCTCGTCATTGTGAGCATCATCATCTACGTCTTTGCCGTCGCCTTCTCGACCCATCCCCCTGCCGAGTACCTCGCCATCGCGATTGACCCTGCACTGGGAATGGACGGCGCGCTCGTATTCGACATCGTGTTCGCCACCGCGATCTCCTGGACGGTGCTCAGCGCCGACCTCACCCGCACGGCGCGCAGCGTCCGCGCCGGAGCAGCAGGCGCAGCCATTGGTTACACCACGTCGACGATTCTCACGATGGCACTCGGCGCCACTGCGATCTCCTACGTCCTGCTCGAGGGCAACGAGGCTGTTGCATTCGATCCGACCGTGATCATCACTGCGTTCGGAGCGCCCCTGGCCGCCGTGATGTTCCTGTCTGTCATGGCGACGAACACAATGGTCATGTACGGCATGACGCTCTCGCTTCAGCACGCGTTTCCCCGTCGCCGGCCGCTGCCGTTCCTTCCCACTGCGCTCGGGCTCGGCGTCGTGGCTGTGATCGGCTCTACCTGGCTCGGGCTGCTCGAGCAGTTCACGAACTTCCTGGCAACGATCGGCGCCCTGTTCATCCCCGTCTTCGCCGTGATGATCGTGGACTACTACTTGGCTCGTCGGCGCAGCTACAACCGCGAGATTCTGAACTATAAAGGTGGGAAGTACTGGTTCACCGGTGGGTGGAACATCGGCGCGATCGTTGTCTGGGCGACTGGCGCCGGTCTGTACACGCTCTTGACGACCGTGTGGTTCTCTCCCGTTGGAGCGGCCCTCCCGACGGTGTTGTTCTCGGGCTTGATGTACTGGCTGTGGACGAGGATCGCGAGAATCTCTGAACCCCGGGGCGTCGAATCTCGACACCTCGCGGACCAGCTCGAACTCGCGACTGAGAAGTAGGAGGCTGGAGATGTCGCGGTGGGCTGATCTGTCTCACGACCTGAGTTCTGGGATGCCGGTGTTCCCCGGCGACCCGCAGGTGTCGATCCAGCCTGCCGCGACAGTCGCCGTAGACGGATTCGAAGTGCACGCGTTGCATCTGGGAACGCATTCCGGCACCCATGTGGACGCACCAGCCCATGTCATTCCCGGCGGTCACACCGTCGACGCTATCGACGTGGAGGACCTCATCGGCGAAGCGATGGTGCTTCGCGCCGGAGAGCTGAGCGCAGGGGCCACCGTGACTCTTGAGAGTGTCGCAGATCAGCTCGCCGGCGGTCTGGGAGATGCCCGCATCGTATTGGTGGCAACTGGTTGGGACCGACACTGGAGTTCCGAACGGTATCTCGATCACCCGGTCCTCGAGCCCACCCTCGCCGAGCATCTGCTGGAGCTCGGCGCCAGGGTCATCGGCGTGGACACGCTGAATCCCGATTCCACCCGTGCGGCCGACCAAGGCCTGCCTGTGCACGACATCGTGCTCGGCAAGGGGCGGCTGATCATCGAAAACCTGAGGCAACTCACACAGCTGCCAGCCCGCGTCGAGTTCGTAGGGCTCCCGCTGCGACTGCCAGGCATGGACGGGTCACCCATCCGAGCTGTGGCGCGGCCTTTGTGAGCACTGCCGGGCGAACAGTCAGGGGACCCGTTCGGCAGGATGTGCCTGCTCCTCTGGCCCGCTGCGCGGGTCAGAGGAAGCTGGGCATCAGCGTCGCACCCCGTCTCTCGATGCTGACCCGTGCGGGCCTCGCCGAGCAGGCATGGCACTCGGTGAAGGCCGGGTAGAAGACGCCCGCACCCTGGACGGCGAGGTGGACCTGTGTGCCAGGCGTCAGGGGCACCGCGTTGAGCTGGCGCAGCCGCAGCGGGGACTCCACGCCCTCGAGCTGGACCAGCGCAGTGGTGTCATGACCGAAGTACTGGGAGCTGAGCACGGTTCCTGCCACACCCTCCTCGCTGAGTGTGATCTGTTCAGGGCGCAGCATCACCTGCCCCGTTGATCCGCTCGCCGTCCGATGAGCGATGGCCAGGTTCGGGCAGACCAGCTCCACGTTCACGCTGCCCAGCGGAGTCGACGAATCCCACACCGCCCCAGCCTGTCCGGAGAGCGGCTCTGGAAGCTGGCTGGTCAGCTGGCCGGGCAGCAGCACGGCGTCGCCGAGGAACTGGGCGGTCTCCACGTCGCAGGGCCTGGTGTAGACCTCTTCGGGGGCACCGATCTGGCGCAGCCGCCCATCCTTGAGCACCGCGACCTGATCGGCGAAGGACAGCGCCTCGTCCTGGTCGTGGGTGACCAGGATCGTCGTGGTCCCGGTGATCCGCAGGATCTCCCGGATCGCCTGCCGGGTGCTCTCGCGCAGCCCAGCGTCCAGGGCGGAGAACGGCTCGTCGAGCAGGATCATCTCCGGCTGGCGGGCCAGCGCCCGGGCCAGCGCCACCCGCTGGCGCTGACCACCCGAGAGCTGGTCCGGACGCCGGGAGGCGTGATCACCGGTGAGGCTGACCAGCTCGAGAAGCTCCGCGACCCTGCGGCGCCGCTCGCGCCGGGGAGTTCCGCGCGGCAGGCCGAACGCGATGTTGCCGGCGACGTCGAGATGCGGGAACAGCGCTCCGTCCTGGGCGACCAGTCCGATGCTGCGCCGATGGGCGGGAACCTCTGTCACATCCGCGCCGTGGAGTCGGACCTCCCCGTGTTCGGGGGCCAGGAACCCCGCGATGACGCGCAGCAGCGAGGTCTTGCCCGAGCCGGAGGGGCCGACGATCGCCGTGGTCGTCCCAGCCTTCACGCGCAGATCGATGTCGTGGAGGACCGGCTGATCGCCGAATCGCACCTCGACCCCGGAGACCTGGAGCATCGTGGTGTCAGTGTCCGTGATGCCAGTGTCCGTGGCGTCAATGTCCGTTGCAGTCATCGGACCTCCTTGAGTAGTCGCGAAATCATCATCCAGGCGGGGACCGCGGCGACGAGCACCAGCAGCGCGGCGAAGGGCGCGGCGGCCGCATAGGACTCTCCGCCGGTGTAGGTCCAGAGCCGCGTGGCGAGGGTGTCGAACCCTGTGGGTCGCAGCATCAGCGTGGCCGGAAGCTCCTTGATCGTGGTCAGGAGCACCAGCAGCGCCCCGGAGAGGATCCCGGGAAGCATCAGCGGCAGCGTCACGCGCAGGTAGCCCACGCCGGGGCTGCTGCCCAGGGACTGGGCGGCCTCCTCCAGCTCCGGGGGCGCCGAGAGCGCGGAGGCGAGCACCGGGCCCAGGGCCAGCGGCAGCATCAGCGCGCAGTAGGCCAGGGTCAGCATCCACATGGTCTGGTACAGCGCCGGCAGCACCGCGATCCCGAGCATCACCACCGAGAGTCCGATGACGACGCCGGGCAGCGAGTGCGCCAGGTAGGCGGTGCGTTCCAGCAGCCGAGCGAGCTTCGAGGGCCGCCGCGCCAGCCACAGGGCCAGCGGGATCGCGATCGCCGTGGTGGCCAGCGCCGCGAGCCCGGCGGCCCAGAGCGAGTTCAGCAGCGCCGACCCGATCTCCGCCAGTGAACCCGGGCGAGAGACCCCGCGCAGGCTCCAGACCAGCAGTGCCGAGAGCGGGACCATCAGTGCGACGAGCACCGGGGTCCAGGCCAGCGCGAGGATCGGCAGCGTCCAGCGTCCTATCTGGAAGCGGGCGGGGCGGGCTCGCCCCTCACCGGACATGGTGGAGTAGCGGGTGCCGGTGCGGCGGACCCGGCCTTCGAGGATGAGCAGGCACAGCGTGAAGACCAGCAGGATCGAGGACAGCGCGACTCCTCCGAGCCGGTCGAAGCCCATCGAGAAGCTGGTGAACACAGCGCGGGTGAAGGTGTCCACGCGCAGGATCGAGACGGCGCCGAAGTCGGCGATGACGTAGATGGCGCAGAGCAGGGTGCCGGCGGTGATCGCAGGGGCGGCCTGCCGAACGGTGACGCTGAAGAAGGTGTCGATGGGGCCGCGGCCCAGCGCCCGGGCGGCCTCTTCCTGGGCGGGATCCACCGAGACCAGCGCGGCGACCACCGGCAGGTAGATGTAGGGGTAGGTCACCGAGGTGATCACGATCGCCGCGGCCAGGAACCCCTCGAAGCTGGTGCCCGGGTTGATCAGGGCGTTCATCGACTGCCAGCCGAACGCGGCGACATAGCTTGGGACCGCCAGGGGCAGTGCCGCGGCGACGCCGAGGATCAGTCGTCCCGGGAGCTGTGTGCGGGTGACCAGGAACGCCAGGCCCACGCCGAGGACCAGGCACAGCACGGTGACCGTAAAGGTCAGCGTCAGCGAGGTGTAGGCAAGCCGGGCGCTGCGCGCGCTGAACACGGTGTCCAGGAAGTCCGGAAGCGGGAACTGGGCCAGCCGGATGACGAGGTAGAACAGCGGCAGCAGCGCCACCAGCGTGGCGAGGACCGCGGCGGCGCGCAGCCACAGCGGCACCGCCACACGCCCGTTCCCTGCGGAGCGGGAACGGGCGGCGGTGCGCGCTGGAGCTTTGGCCGGGGCGGTGATGGGTCAGCCCACCAGACCCGATTCGACGATCATCTCCACAGAGGTCTCCAGGTCATCGAGACGGTTGAGATCGATGTCCGGCGCGTCGAGCTCCTCGAGGCTCGGCATGCCCTCAGGTCCGTCCACGCCTTCGATCATCGGGTACTCCGCGGTCTCCTCAGCGAAGTAGGTCTGACCCTCGGTGCTGAGCATGAACTCGGCCAGTGTGGCGGCGGCTTCGTTCTCGGAGTTCAGCACCCCGACTCCCGCCACGTTGACCAGGGACCCGACGTCACCACCGCTGAAGAGGTGGTTCGCCACGTTCAGCTCGGCCGGGTCCTCGCCGAGCTCCTTGGCGCGGCCGTAGAGGTAGTAGTGGTTCACCAGGCCCATCTCGATGACCCCGTTGGCGACGTCGGTGACGATCTCGCCGTTGCCCTCGCGGATCTGCGGGTCGTTCGCGGCCAGGTCGTCGAGGAAGGTCTGAGTGGCCTCTTCGCCTTCAAGCTCGCGGTGAGCGGTCACGAAGGACTGGAAGGACGCATTGGTGGGGGCCACTCCGACGCGACCGGCGTACTCGGGCGCTGTCAGCTCATCCACACTCTCGGGCAGGTCGGCCTCCTCCACCGCGTCGGTGTTATAGATCAGCGTGCGTGCTCGTCCGGAGACGCCCACCCACTGGTTCTCGGCGTCACGGTAGGCCTCCGGCACCTGCTCGAGCAGCTCGGCGTCGAGCTCCTCGAAGAGGCCCGCTTCAGCCACGGCGCCGAGGGCGCCTGCATCCTGGGCGAGGAAGACGTCGGCTGGGGAGCCTTCTGCCTCCTCCAGCAGCTGGGCGGCCAGCTCGGCGGTGTCGCCATAGCGCACCTCGACCTCGATGCCGGTCTCTTCCGAGAAGGTGTCGATGAGCGGCTGGATCAGTTCCTCGTTGCGCCCGGAATAGAGCACCAGGCTCTCCTGCTCGGCGGAGGTCTCGTCACCGTTCGACGCCGGCTCAGCGGTATCGCCACAGGAGGTCGCGGTCAGGGCGACAAGTGCGCCCAGGGAGACCGCCACGGAGGTTCTGCGCATGGATGGTGTTCCTTCGTCTCGCATCGGGGGGGGGCTCGCCGATGCGGCCCTGACTGGTCTGATACAAGGCTACCCTAAGATACGCAAGGTTGGTGTGTCTTAATTGAATAAGGCTCTATGTTGAGCGAGGAGACCCAGGCGCACCCGGCACAATGGTGCAGGTGATCCCCCTCTTCCTGGACTGTGACCCCGGCATCGATGACGCCCTCGCGCTGGGCTGGCTCTTCTGTCAGGACGACGTCGAGATCACCGGTCTCGCCGCCAGCGGCGGCAATGTCTCCACCGCCCAGGTGCTTGCGAACACGCTGGGCTGGCTGCAGCTGGCCGGCCGCACCGACCTGTCGGTCCACGTCGGGGCTGAACACCCGCTCGCCGGGGTGTCCGAATACGCGGAGGAGACCCACGGGGACACCGGCGCCGGCTACGCCCGGCTGCCCACCGGCAGGATCACCGCCGATGAGCTTCCCGCCGCGCAGGCCTGGGTCCGAGCGGCCCACGCACACCCGGGCGAGCTGATCGGTGTGCTCACCGGCCCGGCCACCAACCTGGCCCTGGCGCTGCGGCTGGAACCGAAGCTTCCACAGCTGCTGAGGCGGCTCTTCATCATGGGCGGAGCATTCAACTACCGGGGCAACACCCGACCCACCACTGAGTGGAACGTCAGCTACGACCCCGAAGCCACCAAGGCCGTGATCGACGCCTTCGGCGAGTCCACCCACCTGCCGGTGATCGGCCCGATAGAGGCCACCGAAGCGGTGGCGCTGACCCCGGTGCGGCTGCAGCAGATCCTCGACGGGACCAGCTCGGCGGTCTGGTCGGCCTGGCTGGCCCAGCTCGCGGAGGCGCTGCGGTTCTACTTCGAGTTCCACGAGGCAGATGGCCACGGCTACCTCGCCCATGTCCATGATCCCTATGTCACCGCCGCCGCGGTGGCCTGGGCCCGGATCCAGAACCACGGCGAAAGCCCCTCCCCGGCGGCAGGACCTGAGCGGGATTCGTTCCCGCGCGCCACAGACGGGATAATTCCCTGGGCGCGCAAGACCGAGAAGGCAGCGGTCGACGTCGAACTCATCGGCACGCTGACCCGTGGCGAGACCGTGGCCGACTGGCTCGGCCGCTGGGGCCGTGCGCCCAATGCGGAGATCATCCGCAGCCTGGACGCCGAGGCGTTCCTGGATCACCTGACCATCACCTTGAGAAGAGGACCACAACATCATGGCTCACACTGACCCGCACTCTGGGCAGGGGTCCGTCACCGCGGCGGATCCCGGAGAAACCCCGAAGACTCGCGCTGCTGAATCCCGCACCACCCGCTCCCGCGCCTCCAAGGCCCGCACGCCCCAGGCGTCCACGACAGATCGCGCCGGGAACCACATCAGGCCCGCTCCCCCGCTGTGGTCCGTCCTGGCGCTCACCGCCGGTGCCGCCGTGATCGTCGGCACCTACCTCTGGGTGCTCACCACCCAGCCCGCCACTCTCGGCGCCGACCTGGGCAACACCACCCTCGGTGTGATGGTCGGATACCTGCTCGGCGCCGTGCTCATCGCCGCCGGCACGCTCCCGCGAATCCCGCGCAGCGTGCTCGCCCTGATGCCGGTGATGATCGCGCTGAACATCGCCACCGGACAGATCGTCGGCACGATGACCCCCATCCCGCTCTACCTGGACTCCCTGGGCACCGTCATCATCGGTGTCATCGCCGGCCCCGCCGCCGGCGCGCTGACCGGCATCCTGACCAACGTCATCTGGGGCGTGACGATCAACCCGACCGTCATCGCCTTCACCGCCGGCGCCGCGTTCATCGGCGCCGCCGCTGGCTGGGCTGCTCGGCTCGGCGGCTTCCGCCGCATCTGGTGGGCCGTCATCGCCGGCGCCCTGGCAGGGATCCCCGCCGGCCTGATCGCCACCCCGGTGGCCGCCTTCATCTACGGCGGCGGACTCGGCGTGGGCACCGGCAGCGTCGTCGCCGCCCTGCAGGGCGCGGGCGCCTCGATGCTCGGCGCCGCCACCATCCAGGGACTGGGCAGCGACATCGCCGATAAGGCGATCATCTTCGCGCTGGCCTTCCTGGTGATCGCTGCGCTGCCGAGCCGGCTGCGCAGCAGGTTCCCCTTCACCGAGCACTCCAAGGTGAAGAGCTCGGCTGCGAAACGCGCCGCCGCGAAGCGGTCTGCGGCGCAGGGCACGCCGCCGGACACCGCAGGATCGTCGCATGCGGCTGCATCCAGCCACTGAGCTGGTCCTGCTCGGCTGTGCGCTGCTGCTCGTCTACGGAGTCCCCTCCCCGCTGATCCCGGCCGCCGTGCTCATCTGCGCGGTGGTCACAGCCGCGGCCTCCCCGCGGGTCCGCTTCCGCAGCTGGCTGCTGACCCTGGTGGTGCTGGCCGGACCCATGCTGGTCATGGTCGGCATCATCCAGGGGCTCTTCTACCCCGGCGAGCAGGTCGAGGTCCTCGCCGAGTTCGGACCCGCCGCGGTCACCGTGGAGGGCGTCGCGCTGGCGATCCAGCTCTGGCTCCGGGTCGCCGCGATGGTGGCCGTCTGCGCGCTGTTCGCCTTCGGGTCTGACCCGACGCGTGCCTTCGACGGCCTGCTGACCCTGCGCCTGCCCCTGTCCCTGGCCTATGTGTGCGCCGCCGCGATGAGCCTGATACCGCTGGCCCAGCACCGGGTCCGCGCCGCCCTGACAGCCCGCTCCGCCCGCGGCTGGGACACCGACCGGCTGCTCGTGCGGCTGCGCCTGCTCACCGGGGTGCTCACCGGACTGCTGGTCACCGCGATCACACAGCTCGATCAGCGCCATGACGCCCTTTCTCAGCGCGGGTTCGGCCAGGCCGCTCACCCCACCCCGGCCCGGTTCTATCCCCAGGGCGCGGGCCAGCGCGGACTGCGCTGGGGCGCCGTCGTCGGCTCAGCTCTGCTGGTGGTCGCCTCTCTGGCCGGACTGCTGCCGCTGCCTTCTGCCACCGAGATCCTCGGAGTCTTCGATGCCTGACCCCGCGCCGTCCTCCTCCGCCCTGCAGCCGCTGCTGCGTCTGACCGACTTCGGGTTCCATTACCGCGGCGCCGAGACTCCCGCTCTGGAGGCCGTGGACTTGGGTCTTCGCCCCGGTGATGCCGTCGCGGTCCTGGGCCCGCAGGGAGCGGGCACCTCCACCCTGGCCCGTGCCGCCGCCGGACTGCTCGGCGAACACGGGCACAGCACCGGCGTGCGCGAGCTGCGTGACCAGACCGATGGAGGGCACTCCTCCAGCGGCGAGCACGACGGTGCTCACGTGCGCGGCGGGGTGGGGATGCTCGGCGACGACCCGGAGGCCCAGCTCACCGGGCTGACCCGCACCGTCCGAGACGAGGCCGCGCTTCCTGGGCGGCTGCTGGGGCTGCCCCTGCCCGAGTGCCTGGAGCGCGCCGATGCCAGCCTGCAGGCGCTGGGCATCGCTGGCCTGGCTGAACGAGACCTCTCCACGCTCTCCGGCGGGGAACGGCAGCTCACCGCCCTGGCCGGGCTGCTCACCCTGCGCCCGAGCGTCCTGGTGCTCGATCAGCCCTCCCAGGCCCTCGATGCCAGCGCACGACGGCGCCTGGCCCGGTCCCTGCGCGAGTTCCGTGACGCCGGGGGCGCGGTGCTGCTGACGGGGCATCAGCACGATGACCTCACCGCCGCCTGCGACGAGGTGTTGTTCCTCGACCAGGGGCGCCCTGCCACGATGACCCCGGGGGGTCTGCTGCCGGTGGCGGAGCTGACCCGGGCGCAGTTGGACGAGCACGAGATCTGGGACGTTCGCCGCACCCCGGCTGCGCAGAGCGAGCCATCCGCGCCGGCGCCCGACCCTGGCCAGGAGGTGTTGCTGCGCGTGCGGGAGCTCTCCGTCCAGCGCGACGCCATCCGGGTGCTGGACGGCGTCGCGCTGGACCTGCGCGCCGGGGAGGTGGCCGTCCTGTTCGGCGCCAACGGGTCGGGGAAGTCCACGCTGCTCAGCGCCCTGGCGGGACTTCTTCCTGCAGAGCCTGGGACCAGGATCATCGGACCAGGCGGCGTCGAGCTCGCCGCTGCACCGGCGCATCGCCGCGCGGACCACCTGGCCTGGGTGGGGCAGGATCCCGGAGACCAGCTCTCCGCCTCCACGGTGCGCGCGGAGCTGATGCGCGCGGCCCCGCTGGGCCCGGGGGGACGCCGGCTCAGACGCGAAGACCGGCGGCGCGCACGGGCGCAGCGAGAGCTGGACGTGGAACAGGTGATGGAGACCGCAGGGCTCAGCACTGACGCCGAGGAGCATCCCTATGATCTGGTGCCCGCCCAGCGCAAGGACTGTGTGATCGCGTCCGCGCTGCTGCTGAAGCCCGCGGTGCTCCTGCTCGATGAACCCACGCTGGGCCGTGATGCCGCCGGGATGCACCGATTGAGCTCTCTGGTCCGCGGGTTCACCGCCGCGGGAGGTGCGGTGCTGGTGGCGACCCACGATCAGCGCTGGGCGTCCGAGATCAGCGATCACCAGCTGCGCCTGGACGCGAGCAGCTAGAGAGGCAGTGATTCCCAGGTGTCCACCATGGCGGGCACCACCGAGACGACCAGCAGCCCGGCCATGACCAGGTTGAAGATCAGCATGTGCGCGGGCTGCGAGATGATCCGGCCTGCGCCCACGCCCAGCAGCGTCCACGCCACGGTGAAGGGGGCGCCGAAGGTGCAGGCCACCAGCGCGATCACCGCAACCTCCAGCATGAAGGAGTCCCAGAAGCCGGTGAAGGTGCTCAGCGCGGCCACTGAGAGGGTCCACGCCTTGGGGTTGACGAACTGGAACAGCGCCATCTGCACGAACCCCGGCGGCTTGGCTCCGGGGTTCGGGGTCAGCGTGGTGGGTCCGTTGGCGATCTTGAAGGCGAGCCAGAGCAGGTAGAGGATCCCGACGGGGCGCAGGATGTCGAGGATCACCGGCCACTGCTCGAGCGCCTGGCCGAGGCCGATCCCCACCAGCAGCACCATGGACGGGAAGCCGAGGTTCACTCCCAGGATCGCCGGCAGCGTCCGCTTGAAGCCGTAGGCGGCTCCGGAGGCCATCACGATGGTGTTGTTCGGCCCGGGGGTGCCGGCGCCGGCCACCACGAAGAGCATCAGAGAGAGAATCGCCACTGGACGAGACTACTCTGCCAGCACCTCGGCGCTCTGCGCGAGCGCGATGATCTCCTCGGTCACCCGTTCGCGCAGTCGCGGGTCCAGCCGCTCGGTGGAGAGCGCCTCGTAGAACCACAGCCCGTCGGCGGCGAGCCGCGCGATGAAGCGCTGGACCGCAGCGGCCTCCGCGGCGTCGTCGTCGAGGGCCTGGGTCTCTTGGGTGCCCGTGGACAGCGGAGCTTCAGCGGGCCGGGGGACTCCCGGCGGCTGCGGCGCCCAGCGGCCGAAGACCTCGTCCCAGGCGGCGTTGGCCACCGGATCCTCGGAGGCCTCGAGCATCAGCAGCAGCTCCGCGCGCTCGGGGTTCTGGGAGAGCCGCACGAAGGCCCGGAAGCGTTCGTCGCGGCTGAGCTCCTGGGCCGTGCCTCCGGCCTGGGCCTCCAGCGCCAGCTCCCAGTTCTGCGCCACATGCCGGTGCAGGCCCAGCAGCAGCTCCTCCCGTGAGGGGAAGTGGTAGAGCAGCCCACCCTTGGTCATGCCGGCCTCGGCGGCCACCGACTCGTAGGTCAGCGTGGTCACGCCTTCACGCTGGACCACCCGGGTGGCGGCGTCGAGGATCTCGCGGCGTTTGGAAGGTCGCACAGGGTTGGATCTCCGATCGGTGGATGCTCATGTGCTTCGCGGTCTTCTCGAGGGTCCGCAGTGGTCGTCGGGGATTCTCAGTGGTTGTCGGGATAGGCCTGGGATTCGGTGCCCGGGGTGTAGCGGCGCAGCATCCAGGACGACGCGACGGCGGCGAGCACCATCACCACGGCGACGCCGATCAGCACGCCAAGGTAGGCGACGTCGAAGGCCTCGGCCGCTGCCGCCATCGCCGGGGCGTCCCCGGATTCGAGCACCGCGGCCGGGGCCTGGCCCGCGTACTGCTCGGCACCTGCGGGCAGCACCAGGACCCGGGTGTAGACGAAGGTGAGCAGGCTTCCCAGCATGGCCACCCCGACCAGACCGCCGAACTCGTAGGAGACCTCCTCGATGGAGGCCGCCATGCCGGCGCGGCGCGGTGGGACGTTGCCCATGATCGCGGTCGAGGCCACCGACATCGAGGCGCCCAGGCCGGCGCCGAGCACGCCGAAGCTGACCACCAGCAGCACCAGCGAGTCATCGATGACGGCATAGATGGAGACCAGTGCGCCGATCGCGGCGAGGACCATGCCGCCGCCGATCAGCGTGAGCAGGCCGGCGCGGTGCAGGATCGCCCCGCCGAAGAGCGCGAAGGGCAGTGAGCCCAGGGCCAGCGCGGAGACGATCAGCCCGGCCTCCAGCGGGGAGAAGCCCTCGACCAGCTGGAAGCGCTGGGTGGTGCCCAGCTGGACCCCGACGATGGCGAAGATGCTGGCGCCTGCGGCGATGACACCGCCGCTGAATCCGCGGTTGCGGAAGATCGTGAAGTCCACCAGGGGCTCGGCGGTGCGGTTGAGTCGCATCTGGCGCCGGGCGAAGACGGTGAGCATGACGGCGGCGACCACGACGGAGACGATGAAGCGCAGCCAGTCCACCGGGGTCTCGGCGATGGTCTTGATCGCCAGCACCGCGGCGGTGAGCCCAAGCATCACCTGGGCGGAGGAGAGCCAGTCCCAGTGCCGGCCGGGGTTGGCCAGGTTCGGCGGGCCCACCAACAGCATCAGCACCAGGGCGGCGGCGACGATCGGGACGTTGACCAGGAACACCGAGCCCCACCAGAAGAACTCCAGCAGCACTCCGGACACGATCGGGCCCAGGGCCATGCCCACGGTGGCCACGGCGGCCCAGATGGCGATGGCCATATTGCGCTCACGCTCCACTGAGAACGTCAGCCGGATCAGCGCGAGCGTGGCGGGCATCATTGCGGCGGCACCCACGGCTAGGAGCGCGCGGGAGGCGATGAGCATCTCGGAGCTGCCGGAGAAAGCGGCCAGGATCGAGGCCACTCCGAAGATGCCGAGGCCGACCTGGAAGATCCGTTTGTGCCCGAACCGGTCGCCCAGCGCGCCGGATCCGGGCAGCAGCCCGGCGATCACCAGCGGGTAGGCATTGATGATCCACAGCTGCTGAGAGGAGGAGGCGCCGAGCTCTGCGGTCAGGGTGGGCAGGGCGGTGTAGAGGATCGTGTTGTCCAGGGCGATCAGGAACAGCGCCGAGGAGACGATGGCGAGCAGGGTCCAGCGCTGCCACGCGCTGAGGGCATGGCGATCGACATGCACAGGAGAAGGAAGGGTCATCACCCGAGTTACTATACTATACGTCCGGTATAGTTACTGGTGAGGTTGATCACTCAGCAGGGTGTCCAGCGTCTGCAGCGCCGGGGTGATCCGGGTCCTCCAGCGCCAGTCCGCCTTGGGGTCGGCACGGGAGGGACCGCCGTTGATCACACCGATGGGCCGATCCGACTGGTGCATGGTCAGCGCGATCTTGAATCCGCTCATCACCGCCATCGAGCTGCCCACCACCAGCAGCGCCGAGGACGCGGCGACGAGTTCCTCGACCGCGGCCTTGCGCTCGGCGGGCACCGATTCGCCGAAATAGACGACGTCGGGCTTGAGCTTCTCGGAGCCGCAGACCAGGCAGGTGACCATGTGAAACTTCTCCACCCAGGACTGATCCAGGGTGACGTCGCCGTCGGGGTTCACGTTCTCGGCGGCGGCGAAGGCGGCCTCGGCGTAGCCGGGGTTGGCCTCCTGCAGCCGGGCATCCAGCGAGGAGCGGGCCTCGCGGTTGCCGCAGGTCAGGCAGATCACGGAGTCCATGTCACCGTGCAGGTGGACCACCGGATCGGCCCCGGCGGCGCGGTGGAGACCGTCCACGTTCTGGGTGATCAGTCCGCTGAGCAGCCCTTCAGACTGCCAGTCGGCGAGCAGCTGGTGGGCCGAGTTGGGCTCGGCCTGGTGCATCTGGCGCCATCCGACGAAGCCACGGGCCCAGTAGCGACGGCGCGAGGCGGCGTCGTGCTGGAACTCCTGGTAGGTCATCGGACGGTGACGATGCAGGGACCCCTGGGGGCCGCGATAATCCGGGATGCCGGAATCCGTGGAGACGCCCGCCCCGGTGACGCAGAGGACGTCGCCCAGCTCGAGCATCCGCCGGATGCCCTCACGGGCGATCTCGTCGGGCTGGGGCTCGGCGGTGTCCTTCACCACCCGGGCTATGGATCGGAGCGCTGCCCTATGGGCGTTCTCGACGGGTTTGGTGAAGGCCGCTGGAGTGGGCTCTTCCACGGGTCAGCGCCCGTACTTGTCCTCGTACGGGTCAAAGCCGCTGCTGCGCTCTTCGGCGTCCGCGCGCGCTGGGCGGCTGGACGAATCCCTGTCACCACGGGTTTTGGCGAGCTCTCTCTCAAGAGCGGTCAGGTCGGTGTCCGGAGTGTAGTACTTGATCTCCCGAGCCTGCTTCGTAGCTTTCGCCTTCTGACGGCCACGCCCCATAAGCGAGACCCCCTCTGTCTTCTCGTATCCCTGGTGCGATGCCGGGCAGGGGCTATCGCGGGATTATCTGTGTATGAAGTAGTTCGTGATCCTAGGTTAACATGACTGGCGCTGCGCCGTCGTCCGAACTGTCCTTCGAGCGAGCACGATCACACCTTTCAACGCCAAGATGGCGTACTCTGTTCCGCACGGTCCAAAGAAAGTACCGACCGCTGCGACAACGCCATCCGACGATCTCGGTGGCGCGGCAGACGATGCACCTGAGCTGAGCCCCTGGCCCCCGCCGTGAACCGCGGGTGCGGCCGCGATGGGCCAGCTCTGCGCGTGCAGCCCCATCACACTTCTTCCAGGAGACACCTCCATGTCCACAAATGACCGCGCGGCGACGGCGCCCACGGCCCCCACCACTGATGAGATCTTCGCTGCCCACGAGGGCGGCAAGCTCAGTGTCGAGACCACCATGCCGCTGGACTCCACGCGCGCACTCTCAATCGCATACACCCCGGGCGTGGCGCAGGTCTCGCGCGCCATCCACGAGACGCCGCAGCTGCAGGCCACCCACACCTGGGCCGACCGCCTGGTGGTGGTGCTCTCCGACGGCACCGCCGTCCTCGGGCTGGGCGACATCGGCCCGGCCGCCTCGCTGCCCGTCATGGAGGGCAAGTCGGCGCTGTTCAAGGCTTTCGGTGGCCTCAACTCGATTCCCCTGGTGATCGATACCAACGATGTGGATGAGATTGTAGAGACCATGGTGCGGCTGCGCCCCAGCTTCGGGGCGGTGAATCTCGAGGATGTGGCGGCTCCACGCTGCTTCGAGCTCGAAGCTCGCCTGATCGAGGCGCTGGACTGTCCGGTGATGCACGACGACCAGCACGGCACCGCCGTCGTCGTCCTGGCCGCTCTGACCAACGCCGCACGCGTCACCGAACGCGAGTTCGCTTCGATCCGCGTCGTGATCGCCGGGGCGGGAGCCGCTGGCATCGCGGTCACCGAGATCCTGCTCGGCGCCGGCGTCGGCGAGGTGATCCTGACCGACTCGCGCGGAGTGATCCATGAGGGCCGCGAGGGGCTCAGCGAGATCAAGACCCAGTATGCGCAGTGCACCAACCGCAGACAGGTCAGCGGTCAGCTCGCCGAGGCGCTGGACGGGGCCGATGTGTTCATCGGCGTCTCCTCCTCCAGGGTCCCCGAGGAGGAGCTGGCCCGGATGAACGATCGTGCGATCGTCTTCGCCCTGTCCAATCCGGACCCCGAGGTGATGCCCGAGGTCGCCAAGCGCCACGCAGCTGTGGTGGCCACCGGCCGCTCGGACTACCCCAATCAGATCAACAATGTGCTGGCATTCCCGGGAATCTTCCGCGGGGCGCTGGACGCAGGAGCACGCCGGATCACCCAGGAGATGAAGATCGCGGCGGCGACCGCGCTGGCGGACCTCGTGGGAGATGAGCTCACTCCGGAGCACATCGTGCCCTCTCCGTTGGATGCACGCGTGGCTCCCGCCGTGGCTCGAGCCGTGATGGACGCGGCTGCGGCAGCGAAGGCGCCAGGGGCGACGGCTGCAGCGCACGGGGTATCGGCCGAAGTCTCGGCCTAGCGGCCCTCGCGGAAGTCGGGGAGGTGGACCTTACTCGGCGGGCGGTGGAGAATTCGGTCTATGACTGATCTACCGCTTCTGCCGGAGTCCGACCTGCCCGAGCTGCGCTGGTGCTCGGCCTCCCTGGACGGGCTCGGCGCCATCGTGGCGATCTACTCCCCCGAGGACGACACGATCCGGGCCGCTTCGCTGGCCCAGGCTGCCGGTGACGAGCCGGAGGTGGCTGCGATCGGGCGGGTGTTGGAGCAGCTGATGGACCAGCTTGAGGTGTTGGCCCCGGCCACCGCGGCCCGGGAGATGAAGCCGCTGCCTGCGGGCACCGGACGGATTGCTGAAGCGGTGGCGGCCTATGCCGCGGGCGACCATGCGGCCCTGGATGAGCTGGCCGTGGTGCAGCCCGGTTCGGCCTACCGCCAGGAGGTCTGGGCGGCGCTGCGCGACGTTCCGGCCGGGGAGACGGTCTCCTACGCGGAGCTCGCCCAGATGGCCGGCCGCCCGATGGCACACCGAGCCGCGGCAAGCGCCTGTGCGAACAATCTGGTCGCCTTCGCGGTGCCGTGTCACCGCGTGATCCGCTCCGACGGCGGCCTCGGCGGCTACGGCTTCGGCGGCATCGAGACCAAGCGGGCGCTGCTGGCCCGCGAAGGCCTCCTCCTGAGCCGCTAACCTTCCTGGCTGCCCAACCTGCGCAGTTGAGTTCTCCGGCGGTTACGTACCGACCGGAGAACTCAACCAACCATGAGGATTGGCGCGCACACGAGGCCTCCGGGCCGTGACAGCTTGCAGATCGCTGGTGCAGACTCGGGCTTTTCGGCACTGGAGGACGCATGGCCAGGGAATTGGTATGGACAGGCTTCGTGTCCCTTGATGGCGTGGTTGACTCCCCGGGCGCCATCAGCGAAGGGCACCCCAGCGGCGGGTGGGTGCCCCGCACAGAGTTTCTGCCCGAGGCGTTCTCGCTCAAGGACGAGGAGCTGGAGGAGACGACGGCGCTGATGTTCGGCCGCCGCAGCTACGAGGCCTTCGCCCTGATCTGGCCAGGATCCGAGGATCACGCGGCGTACAGGGATCTGCCGAAGTACGTGGTCTCGACCTGTCTGGAGGAGGACGCGACCATCGAGGGCTGGGGACCGATCACACTGCTGCGCTCCACCAAGGACGTGGCCGCCGTCAAACAGGAGGACGGCGGTGCAGTCTTCATCCACGGCAGCGCCGCACTGGCGCGAAGCCTGATGCACGCGCGCCTGATCGATCGCTACAACCTGCTGATCTTCCCGGTGCTGCTCGGCGCAGGAAAGCGGCTCTTCACCGCCGAGGAGCGTCCGGCGACGAAGCTGACCCTGCGCGAATCTGCCCACTACCCCAACGGAGTCCTCAAGGCGGTCTACGACGTCCACCGCTGAAGCCTGGCCTCTACTCCCAGGTGGCTGAGTTCTCCGGCGGTTACGTACCGACCCGAGAACTCAACCACCCGGGGAGGGTAGGGGTCAGGACTTCTTGGTCACGGTGAGGCCGTGCACGGACTCGCCCTCCAGGGTGAGCTCCTGCCGGTCCACCAGGACGGTGTCTCCATCCTCGACCTCGCCGGAGAGCAGCGCACGAGCCAGCTGATCGCCGATCTCACGCTGCACCAGTCGGCGCAGCGGCCGGGCGCCGTAGGCGGGGTCGTAGCCGGTGAACGCCAGCCAGTCCCGGGCGGACTCGGTGACCTCCAGGACCAGACGCCGTGCGGCCATGCGCTCCTGCAGCAGCCCGATCTGCAGCTCCACGATTCCGCTGAGCTGTTCCATGCTCAGCGGATCGAACATCACGATGTCATCGAGTCGGTTGAGGAACTCGGGCTTGAAGGAGGCATGGACGACGTCCATGACCCGCTGATGCTTGATCTTGGTCTCCAGGGTCTGGTCCACCAGGAACTGTGAGCCCATGTTGGAGGTCAGGATCAGCACCGTATTGCGGAAGTCCACGGTGCGGCCCTGGCCGTCGGTGAGCCGGCCGTCATCGAGGACCTGGAGCAGGATGTCGAAGACCTCGGGGTGGGCCTTCTCCACCTCATCCAGGAGCACCACCGAATAAGGACGACGCCGGACTGCTTCAGTGAGCTGGCCGCCCTGGTCGAAGCCCACATAGCCTGGGGGCGCACCGACCAGCCGGGCCACGGAGTGCTTCTCCGAATATTCGGACATGTCGATGCGGATCATGGAGCGCTCGTCATCGAAGAGGAACTCCGCGAGCGCCTTGGCCAGCTCGGTCTTGCCCACGCCGGTGGGGCCCAGAAAGAGGAAGGAGCCGGTGGGTCGGTCGGGGTCGGAGACGCCGGTGCGCGCGCGGCGAACGGCGTCGGAGACCGCCCCGACAGCCTTGGTCTGCCCGATCAGCCGCGAGCCGATGAGCTCCTCCATCTGGAGCAGCTTCGCGGTCTCGCCCTGCAGCAGCCGCCCGGCAGGGATGCCGGTCCAGGCTGAGATGACCCCGGCGATCCCGTCGGCGTCGACCTCGTCGGCGACCATCTTCTTCTCCGGGGCCGGGGTGGAGGCGTCCTCCTCCTCAGCGGCGGCCAGGTCCTTCTCGACCTGCGGGATCTCGCCGTAGAGCAGCCGGGAGGCCTCGGCGAGGTCGCCGTCGCGCTGGGCGCGTTCGGCGGCGGACTTCAGCTCGTCCAGGGTCACGCGCAGCTCACCGGCGCGGTTGAGCTCGCCCTTCTCGGCCTCCCAGCGCGCGGTGAGCTCGGCGAGCTCCTCCTTGCGGTCGGCCAGGTCCTCGCGCAGGGTGATCAGCCGCTCGGCGGAGCCGGCGTCGGTCTCGTTCTGCAGCGCGAGCTCCTCCATGGTGAGCCGGTCCACCACGCGACGCAGCTCGTCGATCTCCACCGGGGCGGAGTCGATCTCCATGCGCAGCCGGGAGGCGGCCTCATCGATGAGGTCGATGGCCTTGTCCGGCAGCTGACGGCCGCTGATGTAGCGGTCGGAGAGGGTGACGGCGGCGACCAGGGCGTTGTCGGCGATGCCCACCTTGTGGTGCGCCTCGTAGCGCTCCTTGATCCCGCGCAGGATCGCGATCGCGTCGGGCACCGAGGGCTCTCCCACGTAGACCTGCTGGAAGCGGCGCTCCAGGGCGGCGTCGGCCTCGATGTTCTCGCGGTACTCATCCAGCGTGGTCGCACCGATCAGGCGCAGCTCCCCACGGGCGAGCATCGGCTTGAGCATGTTGGAAGCGTCCATGGAGCCCTGCGAGGCGCCGGCTCCGACCACGGTATGGATCTCGTCGATGAAGGTGACGATCCTGCCTTCCGCGGCCTTGATCTCCTCGAGCACGGCTTTCAGCCGCTCCTCGAATTCCCCGCGGTACTTCGCACCGGCGATCATCGCGCCCAGGTCCAGCGAGATCAGCGTCTTCTCGCGCAGCGACTCCGGCACGTCACCGGCGACCATGCGCTGGGCCAGGCCTTCGACGACGGCGGTCTTGCCGACCCCGGGCTCACCGATCAGGACCGGGTTGTTCTTGGTCCGGCGCGAGAGCACCTGGACCACCCGGCGGATCTCCGAGTCACGCCCGATCACGGGGTCCAGCTTGCCCGAGCGCGCGATCTCGGTCATGTCCGTGCCGTACTTCTCCAAGGCCTGGAAGGTGTTCTCCGGGTCAGGGGTGGTGACCTTGCGGTCTCCACGCAGCCCTGGCAGCTCGGCCTTGAGCGCCTGCAGGGTCGCGCCGGCATCCGCGAGGGCCCGGCCCACCGCGCCGCCGTCGGTGGCCGCGCCGATCAGCAGGTGTTCCGTGGAGACGAAGTCATCGCCGAAGTCCTCGGCCTGCGCCTGGGCAGCCTTGATGACGTTGAGCCCGGCGGGCGAGAACTGCGGGGCGGCGACGGAGTCCCCGCGAGTGGCGGGCAACGCCTTGATGATGGCGGAGGCGCGGGTGCTCACGGCGTCGGGATCGACTCCGGCGGCCTTGAGCAGCGCGACGGCCATGGATTCGCGCTGATCCACCAGTGCCTTGAGGATGTGGGCCGGCTCCACCTGCGGGTTGCTCGCGGTGTTCGCGTTCATTGCGGCCGCGGAGACGACCTCCTGCGATTTGGTCGTGAGTTTGACGTCCATGTCTGCCCCTCCCAGTGCGTGGTGACGCCGGTTGCACGACGGCGCCGAATAAACTTGAGTCAATAGTACTCAACTTTGAGTTGGGCGGAAGTATTCCATCGCCGGCAGGCGGTCCCGCGATCACTTACCACCGAAACAAAAAGACTAGGGTCAGCGAGTTTAGCTATCGGCTTTGACGCCGTCAGCCCACAGTTCAGAAGCACCGGCCAAGTCTCCCCAGCCACTACACACGGCCTAGGGCGTCGATATCTTCCAAGAAGTCCTGCTGCACTTCGGCGCTGACGGTGGTGCGGGTTTCAGAGATTGCGTCGAGGTAGTCCTGTGTAGAAGGTCCCTTCCGCAGCGCCTCCCGGGCCGAAGCCGTACCGACTGAAGCCAGCCGGCCGTCGTCGTACACTGCTTTTTCCAGTGCCTGCTGGGAGGCACTGCGTGCCGCGTATTCGATATCCGCAGGGGAGAATCCTTCGGTGCGTGCCACGAGCAGTTCCACGTTCACGGCGTCCACTACGGGTGACGGGATAAAGCGCTGCCACATGGCTTCGCGGGCCTGCCGGTCCGGCAGTCCGATGGGGATGACGTAGTCGAAACGGCCGTGGCGAAGGAAGGCGGTGTCCAGCGCGCGAATGAAGTTGGTAGCGCAGACCAGTAGGCGCCCGGGCTGTTCGCGGAAGGCCGGGATGATCTTGAGGAGCTCGTTGGTGACTCCCTGCAGCGGCGAGGGCGGTTCGCCGGAGCGCTGGGAGGCGATTTCTTCCACCTCGTCGATGAACACCACGGCGTGCTCCAGGTCGGCGATCTCGAGGAACGTTTCGCGCAACGCTCCCGCCAGGCCCTGCGGGTCGGCGGCGAGGCGGGAGGGAAACACTTCGACGAAGGGCCACTCGAGGCGGGAGGCGATGGCTTTGGCGAAAGTGGTCTTCCCGGTGCCGGGCGGGCCGAAGAGAACCACGGCGCGCGGCGGCACCACGCCGAATTCGTCCGCGAGGTCCGCTTCGGCAAGAGGCAGGACGAGCCGGCGCTCGAGCAGTTCCTTCTCCTTGCGCATTCCCGCGACGTTATCCCATAGGTCCCGGGCGAGGACGCGTCCGCCGAGCTGGCCGAGTGCGCCGAGTTCCTGGCGTTGGACGGGTATGGTCCGTTCGAAGTATCGCAGGTTCTGCTTCAGGGCGAAGCCGCGGCCCAGGAAGGCCTCCACGCGGGTTTCGGATTCCGGGATCAGCGCCGAGAGCTTGTTCAGCCCGTGCGGTGCCATCCGGTTCTCGACAGCGGCCAACAGCGCGGTGCCGACTCCCAGGTCGGAGTATTCGGGCAGGGTGGCCAGGAATACGATCCAGCCCTGATCATGTGCCGCGCGGCCGACGGCGGCGCCCACCACCTGCTCACCCTGCACCGCCACCACAGCATGGTCCTTCTCGCACGAGGCCACTACTTCAGAGATCGCGTATACCGGTTCGAGATTGTGGGACTTGAGCGTTTCCCAGAGGTGCAGGATCCCGTCAAGGTCCGCTGAGTAGAAGTCCCTGATCCGCCAATTGGTCATGACGTCCCTCTTTCTGGTGTGAATCCTTCTGGACAGCGCATCGTTTTCGGATTCAAACTGAACCGGCCCAGGTTCGATGCCGCTACTTTGCGGGTTCGGGCTCTCGAGTGAGGGCCTGATTGTGGAGCTTCTCGAACTCTATCGGGGTGAGCATCCCAAGAGTCCCGCGGAGTTGCCGATTGTTAGACCAGTCGACCCAGCCAGCAGACCCAGATTCCAGATATTGCTGGCTCGATGATCATCGCGTTATAGGAGCCAGCTTGAATACGTCGCAGTTCTCGCCGGGAACAACTAGCCGCTCTTTATCGGACACTTCACATGTTCGGCTTCCCGCCCGTCGCATCGAGCCTTCACCTCAGTTGCGCATGTGGCTCACCAAACGGTCCCGGGCGAGCCAGCTTCTCCACAGAACATCTCAGCGAGCCCCTCGCGACGACTGTTTGAGCTCCCCTGCGTTCGCGCCTGGGGATTACGACAAGTAAGTGAGACAGACCGCGTCTCAGCGCAATGTCATTCCCCATGTCAGCGGCCGACCCGTGTGACAAGATCCGCAGGACCCTACATTAGGATCCCGTTTTTCGTGTCACTGTCTCAGTTTCGTGTCACGTGCGTGTCACCCTCCCGATATCGTGTCACCGCGAGAATAGTGAAGGCATGGACGCTCAACTTCTTTTGAGAACCAAGCTGGAGCACCTCTCCCAAGAGGGAACCCTGGTTGAAACCACTGTGGGCGCTGTAGATCAACACCGGCTGTCAAGAGCCCTGCCGATCCGCGAACCACGCACCTATCGCAATCAGCGCCACTACTCGGGCTTGTTCTGGTCGAGCACCACACGAGGCCACGTGCCATACGAAAGCCTCCTCGAACTCGACCGACTTTGGGTAGCAGACTTTGACCCACTCGTCTCGTGGATTGCAGCGCAACCAATGTGGATTCGCTGACGCCATCAAACCCGGGGCAGACCAGACTCTCCATCAATCCCAGTACGGTTCAGACCCCTATGCGGGCATCGAGTCCTGGAGTGGACCATGAGTGTCCTCAAGGCGACCGGTCTACGGGCGCCCGTGCGTCGGAGGAAAGCTTCTCGTCTCGTGGAGGGTTTCGTGGCGCCTCTGGTTCACCCCGGAGTGCGCGGCGTTCTGGTCTCGCAGAGGCCAGCGCGTCCTGAACACCGCCGAACCCAGACAAGACGCCCTGCTACCCGACCAGACGGCTACTGCGCGGCGGTGGAGAGCCCTACGAGCTCAGCGCTCTTGTCCCACAGTCCGGCTGCCAGTTGCACGTCCGCGGCTTGAGGGTTGGTCTTGGCGGTCTTCTGCTTCTCGTAATACTCACCCGAGACCCACTCCCGGCCCGGCGCGCCCGCAGCAAGCCACACCAGGGGGAGCGCGCCCTGCTCGGGGCTGATGAGACCAGTCATTCGTCCCAGGGGGGTCTGATAGATGAACCGCATCACGCTGGTGGTATCTGAAGCGAAGCTTGTCATCACGTTTCCGGGGTGGAAGGCGACCGCGGAGATTCCCTGGTCGGAGAACCTGCGGTCGAGTTCCTTGGCGAAGAGGATATTGGCCAACTTCGCGTCGCCATAGGCCTTGTTCGCGGAGTACCTCCGCTCGTTATTGAGGTCATCGAGGTCGATCCTGCCGAAGAAACGCGCGCCCACACTGGACGTGTTGATGACCGACGCTTTGCTCGCCGTGAGCGTGTCCATCAGGAGGTTGGTGAGCAGGAACGGCGCGAGGTGGTTCACCTGCAGCGTCTTCTCGAACCCATCTTCAGTGCGAGTCTGATCCCCGAAGATGCCGCCGGCGTTGTTGACAAGAACGTCTATCCGGGGATATTGGTGCTTCAAACGCGCAGCAAGTGTCCTGACCTCGGAGAGCCTGGTGAAGTCAGCGAGGAAGAACTCGGTGTCGAGCTCGAGCGCCAGGGTTTCGGTCTTGTGCTTCGAGCGACCCACAAGGGCGACCTTATGGCCGTCTGCGACGAGCTGGCGGGCAGCTGCAGCTCCGATCCCGTCGCTGGCCCCAGTGAGGATGATGGTTTTTTCGAGCATGGTCTCTCTCCTTGATGGACGAATCTCTGATGGCAGTGGCTGCGCGGAGCGCTGAGTCAGACGGCGAGAGCGTGGAGCACCACTGAAGCGAGGACAACCATGAACACGATGATGTCAGCAACGAACGGGCCGGAGCTTCGCTAGCCGGCGCGGACACGCTCCACGACCAGCTGAAACGCGGACCCCGCCTAGGGCGTGGAGCAGTTGACACGTGATCGCGCAGCAGGTCCGATCTAGCCTAAGGAGAATCCTTCACGCTGCCCGCAAGTCGGTCGGTAACCGCGCGTGATCCACCTAATCGACGTCTTGCGCCCCTGTCATCGCTGGGATGCCCGTTTACCCCGCCCGACAAAGATGCCCGCAGGGGTGCCCTATCCGCTACACCTATCTCCATACTTAGGGACCCTCAGGCAATAGAGACACTGCTGCACCCTCACCTGGGGTAGTCGGGACGTAACCGCAAACGAACCTGAGCATTGCCACAAGTTGAAGAGACTGCCCATGCCCGCGAGAAACGTCACTTCCCACGTCAGCGCCTGGCCCATGTGACAAGATCCGCGGGATCCCACACTTGCGCAGGAAGTCGCACAACCTGTCGGTCGTCCCACTCATCTGGCGAAGAATGACACTTGTCACACGAGTCGCTCTGGCGCACTTCTTGAGACCACCCTCGAATACGTCGATTCTGTCGGCGTTCGGACACTTATGACTCTGGGGCAAGTGCACGAGTCACGACTCACACGAGGCCTGCCTGTTCGAACTATCCGTAGCTACCAGAATCAGCGGCCGCGACCAGCACGCCTCAGGGGGTGTCGGCCGGGAGGGAGCGCCCGGCACGGAGCGCGGACTGCCGTTCCCCCAATGCGCCGGTGACCCGCCACAGGACATCGTTCGCAGTCTTCACATCCTCCTGCGAGAGCCCGTGGGTCGCTCGAGCCACCATAGCGATGAAGTCGGCGTGGATCGCAGAGATGGTCCGGTGTCCTTCGCTGGTCAGCTGCAGTCGCACGCTACGCCGGTCCTCCGGGTGGGTGACGCGTCGCAGCAACCCTGCGGCGACGAGGCGTCTTGAGATGCCGGTGACCGCCCCGCCGGTCAAGGCGAGATGACCAGCCAGCTCCTTGGGGGTCAGGTCTCCCGATTCGGCGATGCGAAAGAGGCCTCGGAGGTCCGTGGTGGAGAGGGAATGCGCCTCTGCGAGGCGTTCCCGCTCTTCCTCAAGGGCCCTCAGGAGGTGGATGGCCGCGTTGGGGAAGCCTGTCAGTATGTGCCTGTCGTGCTGGTTCTGGGGCATCTTTCCTCCTGTCGAGGCTAGGACATGTGCACTACCCGCTCGGCCATCGTGTTCCGCCTGATCCTACGACAGCTGGTTGATCGATCGTCGGCATATAGTTTAGTATGTCAAATATCCACTAAAGTATCGCCGCGGCTTGCAAAGTGGAGCGCGGCCTTCCCGATGGAGGACTCGTGATACCCGAAACCCTGACGCAAGGACAGTTCGACACCGTCTACAACTTCCTGTCACTGGTCATCGCCTCGCAACTCTTCACCGCCGTGTTCCTGCTCATCTGCCTGCCCCGGATCCTGCCCCGCTACCGGCAGGCCATCACCGTGGCCATCGTGGTCTGCGGCATCGCGGCATACCACTACTTCCGCATCTTCGACTCCTTCAAGGAGGCCTTCGTCTCTGACGCCGTCGGTGGCGACGGCATCTACACCCAGGCGGCAGGTGCCTCGTTCAACGAGGGCTACCGGTACGTGGACTGGCTCTTGACGGTGCCACTGCTGCTGGTCGAGCTGATCGCGGTGCTAGCACTGGCCAGCGCCTTGCAGTCCAAATTGCTGTGGCGACTGGTCCCTGCAGCAGTACTGATGATCGCCCTCGGATACCCAGGCGAGATCAGCGACGACAACACTGTCCGGGGAGTCTTCTTCGGGCTCTCGATGATCCCGTTCCTCTACATCCTCTACGTGCTGTTCGTCCAGCTGACCGCCTCTCTCGACCTGCAACCGGCAGGCGTACGTCGTTCGCTGAGCAACCTGCGCTGGCTTCTGCTGGGCAGCTGGGCGGTCTACCCTGTCGCCTACCTACTGCCGATGCTCAACGTCTCCGGGGCGGATGCCTGGGTCGGCCAACAGATCGGCTACTCGGTGGCTGACATCACTGCCAAGGCGGTATATGCGCTGATCATCTACCGGGTGGCCCGGATCAAGTCCTTCGCCGACGACCCCGCGTTCGCGGACCGTGAGCTGTCCCACGGCGTCCCCGCGCGGGAAACCGCCTGACGCCGGCATCATTGGCCTCGCAATAGCCCTCTAGCAAGTCGGGCAGCAATGCACTACCTGCCGGAGGACCGCTGCCTCTCGGGCGTTACCCATAGGGTCAGCTCCTGCGTACCCACTTCTCCTCCTGGCCGAGGGCGCCGAATCACCACGCAAGTCACGCAGGGCAGGAAGAGTTCCTTGTGCCCTACGTCTTCACGCAGGTCGGGACCATAATCAGGGGTACCCCTGGACTCACCCTACGACTTTCGGGGTTGCCAATATGGGGCCAGACCCAGAGGGCTCGAGTAGGACAACTCTGAGGATTTCGACACGCTAGTGAGACAGACCGCGTTCCATCGAGATGTCCCATCCCATGGCAGCTCGGGCTGCATGTGACAGGACCGCGAGATCCGTCAGGTGAAGGTTCCCGCTTAGGGCGGACTTGTCCCAATTAATTGGCCACCGCGTGTCAGATTTCTCAAAGACCGGTCATACCGGCGCTCTAGGGGTGTGGGCGGACACGATGTGTCCCTCCGATGCTGCACAGTCGTCGGTGACGACGTCGCGACGACTTGGGAACAGGCACGTGCCGACCTGACCGTCGCGGGTCTCCCGATCCGAACCCCACCCAACCGTTCACGGACTCTTCCGAGATGGAGCCTGGGGCAACGGTTCGTGGCTCCTAGGCTCCATTCATCTCCAGCGGCCTTTCCTCATTAACAAAGAGATTGTGCGAGCTCCATGCTGCGGTTCGCCCTTGGCCTGCCGTATTCGGGCCCTCACCCCGGAGCGGACAGTGACAAGCCGAATGACATCGCTGCCGCCCAGAAGGTCCAACCCGAAAGGGAACCTCCATGTCTCCTCTGCCTCAGCAACACCACGAAGCCACCACCCGCACACCCCGCGCCAAAGAAAGGCAGTCTTTCGATATCGATACAGTTTCAAAGAGACGCTGAGTTACACATTTATTACTTGAAAGTTAGGCCAGAGAAAGATCTTCGCAGTATGGGTGATCTGGGTTGCTCTGAGATCGTCGCCTCTGGGGCCCCGGGACGTATGGTCCCGTTTCACACCATCATCTTCAAAAGGATGACGGTCCGAATCTTTGCCAATGCCGAGCAGGCGGGAACCTCCGGGTGAAGCGGATCGGTGAGCTGAGAAACTTTTTTCGGTTTTTCACCATCCGATCCGGATGTCGCTCCGAACTCCGCGTACATGGCCTGGACGCGACCACGATCAGAGGCCGTATGACAACATCACTGTGACGAGGAGTCCCTCAAATGTTTAAATCCAAACTGTTCGCCGTCCCCACCCTCGCGCTCGGCGCAATGCTCCTGGGCGCAGGCCCAGCCATGGCCCACTCCGAGCACGGCGGAGCAACCGATGGCGCCGCCACCTCGACCTCCAGCGAGTCCTGGTCCTTCCAGGCCAACCTGGACCCGCTGAACAACAGCGGCACCGTCGGTGACGTGCTCATCGAGGGCCAGGGCAACCAGGCCACGGTCTACATGACCGTCGACGGCGCAGCCGAGACCTTCATGGACGGACCCTTCCCCCACGCCCAGCACATCCACTTCGGCGCCCAGGGCACCTGCCCCGGCCCCGAGGCTGACGTCGACGGCGACGGCGCCATCAACGTCGAAGAAGGCGCACCCTTCTACGGCGGAATCGGCACCTCACTGACCACCGAAGGCGACACCTCACCCGACTCCGGTCTTGCGGTGGAGCGGTTCCCCGGGGGCAGCAGCTACACCTACGAGCGCAGCCTGGAGATCCCCGATGACGTGCTGGCCTCCATCGTCGACGGCACCGGCGTCGTCGTGGTCCACGGCGTGGACCCAGCAGTGCTGACCGAGGAAGCCGCGAACAAGCAGAGCGAGCTCGATGAGTCCCTGCCCAACGCTGCGACTCTTCCCGCTGCCTGCGGCACCCTGACCGCCTCACAGATGGACGAAATGCCTGAAGGCGGCGCCGACACCGGCGTCTCCGGCGGCTCACAGGGCGCCAGTGTGGCCATGGCCGCCGGCGGCGGCGCACTCGCCCTCGGAGCCATCGGTGCCGGTGCCTTCTTCATGCGCCAGCGCACCGTCGAGTCCTGATCCTTCGCGCCTAACCAGCAGGGTGATCGACCTCCCTCGCGGGTCGTGACCCATATTGCTTCAACGGCGCAGATCATGGTGAAGACAGAGTGGTGGCCCTACAGATCCCTCCAGGTTCTGTGGGGCCACCGTCATAACGGGCCATCAAATACCGCCCCCTTTCCGGCACCCGCTGCAGAACACCCCTTCCTCAGACGAAATCAAGCGGTACTCAGCTATTCCACGGATGCCCCGCTCAATTGCTCTCCCCGGCGGGGATCCCCACCCGAGGCTCCGAACTCCCTGCGCGAGTCCCAGACCAGAACAGAATGTGAGCTGTAGATCCCATGTTCTCCTCCCCAGCTCTTCTCCGCGCGGCTCGGTGCCTGGCCCTGGCTAATTTCGTCGCCCTAGGCCTTCTTTTTGCTGCGGCAGGTCTCTACGTCCAAGACTTTCGCGGACTCGATGTCCATGGCGTGGCAGCCGTCGGACTCCACATCACCTCTGGTGCGCTGGCGCTGGCCCTCGTTCTCCGTGCGTGGGGGACCAAGACCGGGCTGATTCCTGCGGTCACCGCGGTGTTGCTGTTCGTTCTGACATTCCTCCAGGCTCTCGTCGGCAGCGCCATGACACTGACTCTCCACTTCAGCGGAGCCTTGGTGATCGCTGCGATGGCCACGTGGCTCATCGCTTGGGCCTTCTCCCGCGAACGTAGCGGCGACGCCCGACGTTCGCCCGAACTTCGTAATCACTATCCAGAAGGAGCACACTCATGAACACCCTCGCGCGAAAGACCAACTGGAGACGATCTCTCCTGGCCCCCGTCGCAGCCGGAAGCTTGCTGCTCCTCTCCGCATGTGGGCAAGGCGCAGACCAAGATCAAGAAGCCCCCGAGACTGAATCGGCAGAGGAGACCGAGAGCACTCAGGAGACCGACACCGATCAGGCAGAGAACGAGAACACCGACACAGATGAGAACCCAACTGAGGACAGCGAAGCGGAAGAGCAGCCGGAACCTTCTGACGATGTCCTGACCATGGATCAAGTAGAGCAGAATGATTCCCCCGACTCGTGCTGGGCAGTCATGGACGGGACCGTCTACGACCTCACAGACTGGATCGAAGATCATCCAGGAGGAGCCGACCGGATCGAAGGACTGTGCGGCACCGACGCAGCAGAAGCCTTCGAAGCTCAGCACGGCGGCGCCGAGCGCCCCGAAGGACAACTCGCGGAATTCGAGATCGGCACCCTTGAGGGCTGATCACCAGACGAGGAAACCAGAAGCGCCACCGCCTTGATCCACAAGATGGACAGTGATCCAGCCACTGCGACGACGACGTTGTGGAAAGTCCGGGCATGACGGTGCTCAGAGAATGCGCAGCTTATGGGGCCCTGCGATGGATACCCACTCAGGTGCCCGCGGGTCGATCGGACTGGTCTTCATCTCGCGGAACTCGGCATCACAGAAGACTGCCCAGCATTCAAACCGGGTGTCCACGCGGCGGGCCCCGCTTCGGCGCCGTATCGGGGGCTCAACGCTGTTCTCCCGCCCCATGAGGGGAAACTTTCGCCATTCGCCTCTTCCGACGTTTGATCTCCAGCGGTAACCTCAACGAGTGAGGGGCCAATTCCGCGCCCCACGGAAAGGAATTACCTCGTGATTATTCTGGGCATCATCCTATTGATCGTGGGAGCCGTCATTGACATCTCCATCCTCTGGACGATCGGCATCATCCTGGTTGTGGCCGGTGCCATCCTCTGGATCTTGGGCTCTCTCGGCCGCGCTGTCGGAGGACGGCGTCACTACTGGTAACCAATGGGCGGGATCGCCCTCGTCGTGTCACAACACGACCCGGAACGGGTGCTTGCACCTGACCAGTCTCCGGTCCCCGACTGCTCGGACCCGCCCAAGTCTGGCTTCTAGACTCATTTGGTCCCGCTGCTGAGTTCGCCGCTGTTGACCAGGTCTTCGGCAAGAACTTGCAGCTTCTTGTTGGAGTGCTGACTGGCCTTGGCCAGCAGGAGAAAAGCCTGATGGCCGGTGATCTTATAGCGCTCCATCAGGATTCCCTTGGCCTGTCCGATCACGTCCCGGCTCTGCACCGCCTCGTGGAGCTGGCTGACCTGCTGGGCGTCGGCGAGGGCAACCGCGGCATGTGAGGCGACGATCAGCCCGACATGCTCAGAGTCATCGTCGAACGCGTCGACCTGACTGGAGTAGAGGTTCAGCGCACCCAGGTTGTCTCCGACCACATAGAGCTGGAAGGCCAACATGCTGCCCACTCCGGCTTCGGTCGCCTTTTCAGCGAAGACGGGCCACCGCGCCTCGGTCGCCATGTCACGCACGCGGATGGTTTGTTCCGAGTAGATCGCCTCGAGGCAAGGACCTTCGGTCAATTCCACCTGCAGATCGTCCAATCGTCTGAGCAGCTCGCTGGAGGGAGCCACAGTTTCGACTTCCTCTCGCCCGGTGACGACGCTCAGGGAGGCCTCTTCGGCACCGGGAATCAGCTCGATGGCGGCGGCCACCACGAGCTCCAGGATCGCCTCCGGGCTCTCCTGGTTGAGAGAACGGACCAGATCACCGAGCTGTGAGGCCAGCTGATGCTCACCAGCGGCACTCCCCTGGTCGTGCCCGGATGGTTGTCCCTGTTTTGCCTCGTTCGGAGTCGGGATTCCTTCTCCGTTATGCATGGTTCCTACCTCTGGATTTCTGCGTTTGGCGCCCAGTCGTGATCTGCTTCATCGCTGTACGACGCTCGGGGAGGCGAGGGGAGCATATCGATCATCTCGTTGGCGGCCTGGGCCAGAATGTCCTGCTGGAACTCGGGCAACGAGTACAAGCTGTGGATGTAAGCATTGAGCTCGTACTCACCGGCCGTGCCGCCCATACTGAAATAATGCAGCCACAGCCTCTTCAGCGGAAGGGCGGAATGGCGCACCGCTCTGCCCAGGTTTTGTCGCTGCGACTCATCCCTCCCAGCCGAGGACGGATGACCGTCAGGCCGTGACGGCTTTGGTGAATTGGAATCCTTCACGACCGATTGCCGCCTTGCCGCCAACCGGCGGCGATGATGCGTTGCGCAGTCTCCCCCATCGTCACGCATTCGGCTCGGGCCACCTGGATCAGATGACGGGTGGCGGCGTTTCTGTCGAACCCATGCTGGTCCATCACGACGCCTTTGGCGATGTTGATCATGTCGCGCTGGCCCATGGCGTTGCTTATGGATTCGCTGAGCTTCACCGGGAGGTCTTTCGCCTGCACATGCGCAAGCAGCGCGGCAGCCGGCCCGGCGAACATCGTCAACAGCCGTGCACTCTCCAGTGTGAAAGCATGTTCCGCGGCGGAATAGACCTTCATCGCACCCACAATGGTCTCCTGGTGCTGCAGCGGCGTGCTCAGCACCGACCGGACCGGCAGCCCGACGACGGCGGCAGACCAGTTCGGCCAGCGGCGATCGGACTCGACGTCATTGACGTTGACGATCATGCGCGACGCCCAAGCACTCAGGCACGGGCCCTCGCCGGTCGCGTACTGGAGATCATCGGCCTCGCGCACCACCCGGTCAGTGCTTCCGGCACTCACCCTGCTGCCGGCGCTGCTGATCAATGACACGCCGGCTCCGATGGCCCTCGGAACAGTTCTCTTGGCTGCCTGGGCGAGGAGTTCAACCGCGTGTTCAACGGTTTCCTCGCTGAGCAGCATGCCATCGACGCGGGCGAACACTAGAAACAGTTCATCACGCGGTAGTTCAGTCGGCATCAAGATCTCCTTCTGGCGGCACCGATGGAGCCCACAACAGGCAGCACCGATAAGAAGTGACGCAATCCTCAGTTCAGCAGGATCCCCACAAGTCAGCGTGGGGTCTTGCTCGCGGGTAGGTCATGGGAACGGGAACTTCTTGTTCTTTCAGACGGGATGGAGATTCTTCTCTCTGCTCGGGGCCGCACCCGTCAGCGAACTTCAGCGAAGGAACGGGCGCCGTTCGTAGGTGTTCTCCGACCGCGGTTCCGAGCGCGAGCCGGAGTCCCACTGCGGGTCCCGAGTTCTCATGGCGGCAGACTCATCCACCACGCACGGCCGCGGAAAACGCGGTGTCGCCAGAGATATCTCTGGAAGACCCTTGGGAACACGGTGTCCAGCGAAATACATCTCCAACGCCGCCAACCCCACGATGATCGGTCCAGACGCCCCGGAGGTGCTGATGACTACTCGGGAAATGTGCTCCATGGGGCACCCTTGTCTGAAGTAACAAGAGCCCGGCTGCTTGAGCTATGGCCGAAGCGTATCCAATGGATCCATCGCCGCCTAGGGCCCAAAGTCCCCCCCTGCTCCATCTGTCCGCTGAGCGGGCATCACGCGTGCGCTGGTTGCACCCGACCACCGAACTGCTTCCCGGTCCCCTGCCCATCGATCATGATGGCTGCCTGACCCAGGACCGCATCCACCTTCCTCCCTCAGGCAACGCGCGACGTTGTTTCCGCGCAGCTGGCGTTTCTCAGATCCAGATCCCAGTCGGGAGCAGCCGCGCGTTCGTATGCGCCGAAGATACTGTGGGTCACAAGCGGCATTCTGGGCTACGGAGGAACTATGGATTTCGACACGATCATTGATTCCATCGGCAAAGCCGTAGATGCCGCTGGAGTGGTTGTGATGGTGGTCGGAATCAGCATCGCCTCTGGACTCGCTGGCTGGAGATACCTTCGCCGGAAGAGCCTCGTCTTCGAGGAGTACCGCCGCTGGGTCGGACGATCTATTCTCCTGGGACTGGAGATCCTCATCGCTGCGGACATCATCCGGACAGTAGCTATCGGGTTCTCCGTGGACGCAATACTCGCGCTCGGTCTCATAGTCCTTATTCGTACGTTCCTGAGTCTCACCCTCCAGCTCGAAATGACCGGACGCTGGCCGTGGCAGACTTCTCACGGGGGCGTGCGAGGAGATAAATGGGGCAACCCCGTCGCTCGGTGTACGTGTGGCGGCGAAAGAAGCAACCCTGGCGCCCGCCCTCAAGATCCCCGCGAGAGTTAGCGGAAGGGCAGGGCCCAGCCGCAGGGTCCTGCACCACCTCGTGGTCTAGTCTGGGCCCATGCCCGGGACACGGCACAACTCTCAGACATGCACGTGATGAGTTTCAGAGCGCACGACTTCGATGATGCGCACGACATCGCTCTGCGACAGCGGTGCCGGCCCTGGAAGACCAGTTCTCTCATGTGGAAGAACACGAGGAGTCGCCCCCGATGAGCGCCCCAGCACAACCCGATATCTCACTGGATCGCCGCTTCGCGGAGGAGTTTCCGGAGCTGTCGATCCCGTGGTCGGCCGAGGTGGCCACCGCCCCGCGGCTGATTGTGCTCAACAGACCCCTGGCTGATCACCTGGGGCTCGATCCCGCAGACCTAGAGAGCCCCGATGGCGTCCGTCTGCTGATCGGCAACCGAGTGCCCCGCGGCGCTGCGCCAGTAGCTCAGGGGTACTCGGGCCACCAGTTCGGGTCATACTCGCCGCGCCTGGGTGACGGCCGCGCGCTGCTGTTGGGCGAGCTCACCGACGTCGGAGGCCAGCTGTGCGATATACATCTCAAAGGATCAGGACGGACTCCCTTCGCCCGCGGCGGTGCCGATGGTCGAGCTGCGCTGGGCCCGATGCTGCGCGAATACGTCATCAGCGAGGCCATGCACGCCCTCGGCATTCCTACCTCACGTTCTCTGGCGGTCCTCGCCACCGGTGACGTCGTGCGGCGCGAGAAGCCGCTGCCAGGAGCGGTGCTCACCCGCGTGGCCAGCAGCCACCTGCGCGTAGGCAGTTTCCAGTACGCCAGTGCCATCGGTGGCAGCGAGTTGGTCCGCCGTCTGGCCGATCATGCCATTGCCCGGCATGCCCCTGTCGCCGCGGACGCTGAGAATCCTCATCTCGCACTGTTCACAGCGGCGGTCTCTGCTCAAGCCCAGCTGGTGGCTCAATGGATGCTGGTCGGCTTTGTCCACGGCGTGATGAACACCGACAATATGGCCATCTCTGGGGAAACCATCGACTACGGCCCCTGCGCATTCGTCGACGCCTACGATCCCGCTGCGGTCTTCAGCTCCATCGATCAGAGCGGCCGCTACGCGTACCGAAATCAGCCCGCGATCGCCGAATGGAACCTCGCCCGATTTGCTGAGACCCTGCTCCCCCTGTTCAACGACGACGACGAGCAGGCCATCGCCCTGGCGCAGGAGGCCCTGGGCGCATTCCGCCGCGAGTACAGCGCTGCCTGGTTTCTTGGCATGAAGACCAAGCTCGGGTTGTCTCAAGACCTGGACGACGAGGTATGCACCCCGGTGGTCGACGACGTGATGACTCTGCTGCAGGAGCAATCGCTCGACTACACCTCGTTCTTCCGAGCACTCAACCACGCTGCCCGCGGCGACGTGAGGCCTGTCCGACAGAAGGCTCGGGATCTGGGGGCACTCGACGCTTGGCTAGATGGTTGGCGCGGCCTCAACCCGAACGCAGAGCAGATGGACAGGGTCAACCCTGTCTACATTCCGCGAAACCACCTGGTAGAGGAAGCCCTTGAAGCGGCAACCGACGGTGACTTGGCACCGTTCCACCAACTCCTAGAGGCCGTGACCGATCCTTACCACGAGCGTGAAAGGTTCGTTCGATACGCCTCTGAAGCGCCCGCGAGCTTTGGCCCCTACCGCACCTTCTGTGGGACCTGAGTTCCCTTCCCGCCACGAACGAACCCTCGAGGCCCGGCATGCATGTGAACCTCTCATTCAGTTCCCGCCTCTGCGCGACGGGAGGACCGCGTGCAGCAGCGGGATGAGGGATGCCGCGATGAGGGCGGAGCCGACGAGGCTGTCGTCGCTTCGCAGCAATGTCCCTGTGACCAGCAGCCCGGTGAACAGAACTGCTGAGATGATCCGCCGACCTACGCGTTCCAGAGCTGTGATCCGCCGATCAAGATCCGGGGTGCGCACCGCGATGCGCCCGGCCTCGATGCCGTCGACTGCTTCCGAGAGCCGTCCCGGCAGCCGGAGCGCCGTAGCCACCGTCGCCACTGCCTGTTGGGCGGCGTCCTGGACCGCAGGTCTGCGTTGATCGCGGATCAGCTGCTCGGCATAGGGCTCGATGGCGTCCCAGAGGTTGAATCTGGAATCCAGTGTGCTGCAGACTCCCGAGATGAGAGACACCGTCCGCAGCATCAGCAGAAAATTCTCTGGCAGTTGGAATGGCAGGGAGCGAACCAGGTCACCGAACTCTTTGGCGAAGTCCCGAAATTCGCGCGGGTCGACCTCCTTCAGCTCTGCGAACCCCATGCCGCCGAATCGGGCGAAGAGCTGTGTCATCGCTCGTTCAAGCTCGGCAGTGTCGGCCGAGGGAAGCAGCACACCCACCTCTTGAATGGCGTCGACCAGCCCTTTGCCGTCACGCGAGGCTGCGGCGATGAACACCCGGCGCAGCCCGTCCCGCAGAGTCTCCGGAATCTCGCCCATCATGCCGAAGTCGATGAAGGTCAAGTGCCAGTGAGGTGACTGTCCCGCCTCTGCGAGGGGATTCCCCTCCGAGGGGGTCGGCGTGACGAAGATGTTCCCGGGATGCGGGTCGGCATGGAAGAACCCGTGGACGAAGATCTGGTCGAACATCACGTTCGCGAATTGTGTGGCGACCTCTGCTGGGTCGATTCCCGCGGCCTTGAGCCTCTCCACATCATTGATCTTGATCGCGGTCACGTCCTGCAGGGTGAGGACCCGTCGCGTGGTGCGTTCCCACATGACGTCAGGAACGGAGACGCGCGGATCCTCGGCGAAGTTCGCGGCGAACCGTTCAGCGTTGGCAGCCTCGTGGAGGTAGTCGATCTCCTCCATGCTGGTCGCGGCGAACTCCTCGACCAGTGCAGGCGCATCCACCCTGTTGCTCACCAGCCGGATCCGGGACAGCCATCGGCTCACCCGTCGCAGTGCGGCCAGATCGACGTCGACGATCTCACCGATGCCGGGACGTTGGATCTTCACGACCGCGGCTGCGAAACCGGCCAACTCGGCGTCCTGCGCCGAAGGTGCGGCGCGATGCGCCTGGCCCAACGAGGCAGCGGCAAGCGGGGTCGGGTCGACGTAGGCGAACGCCTGCTCCAGCGGGACGCCGAGTTCCTTCTCGGCGGCGGTCTGAATGGCAGAGAAGGCGACCGGACTCACCTCGTCCTGCAGCCCCTCCAGCTCTTTGGTGATCTCGGGAGGCAGCACGTCTAGTCGCGAGGAGAGGAACTGGCCGACCTTGATCATCAGCCCGCCGAGGTCCACAGCCAAGACATGGAACCGCTGCGCGAGACGCCGCATTCGTCGAGATCGCCCGACTGCTGCGAGTCGGGCAAGACCGATTCGCGGCAGGAACAGCTCGAACCACCACACCTGGATCAGATGAAGTGCGGCAAACCGGAGAATCCGACGGTACCGGGCGCGCAGCGTCCTGGTCGTTGGGTTCACTCGATTCCCTGGAAGCCGCGGCCCCAGGCGCCACGTGCTGCAGTCACGCCGTTCAGTCCTGAGCAAGGATGGCGTAGAGCTTCCGGCGCACCTGGTCCAGCTCCTGCTCCGCCTGGTGGATCTGTTCGGGGGTTCCGGAACGGCCGACCTGCGCGGCTGCCTGAGCAAGCTCCATGCCGGCCTTGGACAGGGTGCGAACTGCGTGGCCGCGGTGCCCAGGGCCCTGCCACTGCGCAGGCCACTGATCAGCGGCCTCTGCGGCCTCACGGCCTTCTTCGGTCAGTGAGTAGGTCTTGCGTCCACCCTCTGTCTCGGCGTGGATCAGCCCTTCATCCGCCAAGAGCTGCAGGGTGGGATAGACCGAGCCTGGGCTGGGCTTCCAGGCCCCGCCGCTGCGCTGTTCGATCTCGTGGATGATCTGGTAGCCGTGCATGGAGCGCTCGGCCAGCAGAGCAAGGACCGCCGCTCGGACATCGCCGCGGTTCGCTCGCGGAGCCGATTTGTCCTTGAATGCACCACGCAGCTGGTCCATCGCGTCCCAAAGGTCAGCTGGTGGCCCTCCCACCGGTGGCCGACGGTCTCCGAAGATGCCCCGGCCATGTGAGTCGCCTGAAAATGATCCAGTCATAACAGCCTCCTAAGCGCCGCACCCATTGTGGGCCCGATCAGACTTAACGATATATCGGCGAGAAACCTGGCGTGAGGATGTGACGAAACGCGTTCAACGTCGTTTCATCAGCCCAGAGCAGAGTCACCGTAGTGACCTGCTGGCATGAAACCCTCCGCTTCGTCGGTGTCCAGTCCAGTTCTGGAATCGTGAACTTGCGACTGAGCCACTCGACCCTCACCTCGCTACAGGTCTACGAAGGCTCCTCCGGTGTTCGACCCCGGCCTTGCGGCAGCACCGCGTCGTCGAGCAGCTCAAGAATATGTCTGTATGGCTCACCGGTCGCGCGGGTCATCCCGATCTCACACGTGCGATTCGTGGACGCGTGCACCGCGGCACGCACGCTGCGCACCTCCGCAGCCTGCGCCTCGACCGCTGAGGCCGTGAGCTCGGGGTGCAGCATGCCTCGGTCTCCGGCGAATGCGCAGCATCCCCAGTCCTGCGGGGTATACACCTGACCCGCCACAGCGGCTGCCAGTACATCGAGATCAGAGTTCAGTCCAAGCCGTGTAGACGAGCAGGTGGGGTGCAGCATCACAGAGGGCGTCATCGGCGCGGGCAGCAGCTTCCGGGCCTGCAGCGCGGGCAGAAGCCGTTGTGCGGCGAAAGTGACCACGTCCACGACCTCGATGTCTGCGACCGGCTCACCAGACGCCAGCAGGAGCGCCTCGAGACCCTCGGTGCAAGAGCTCGCGTCACTGACGACCGGCAGCCTTCCCGCGTCAGAGGCCTCCCACACCGCGGCGGCGACCTTGCTGCGCATGAGCTCGTACCCCTCAGACAGGCCTTTGGACTTCCACGGTGTCCCGCAGCACAGCGACGGGATCGATTCGGGTGTGCGCACCCGCACTCCGGCCACATCACAGAGCCGCTGAAACGCCTCGCCCACACCGCTGCGTCGCCCATCCGGGTCAGCACCTTCAGCCGCACCGAACAACGTCTGCGTGCAGCTGGGAAACCAGAGCACCTCCGCCTGGGCGTCCTGCCGCACAGGACGAGCCCGCCCTCCGCGCGGCAGGTCATCGGTCCACTGTGGAAACGCCTCCTCGCCGAGGACACGTCGCGCGAGATCAGACGCCACACGCGGCAGAACCGACGGCATGTGGTCAGCCGCCGTCAGAGCCCAAGACCCTGCCCGACTCACGCTCGTCCACTGCCTCGCCGCCGCCTTCCAGACCTTCTGGTCGGGCGCAGACCGGGTCTCAGCGCGCAGGCGCCGCACCAGGTCTCCGGTGTTGATGAATACCGGGCAGGCCGTCTCACACATGCCATCGACGGCGCAGGACTGGACGGCCTCGTACTCATACTCCCGGCGGAGAGTCTGCGCCAGCGCTGCGTCTCCGACTGCCTCGGCCCTTGCGATCTCCCGACGAAGCACAATCCGTTCACGCGGTGTGGTGGTCAGCCGGCGGCTGGGACAGACGGGTTCGCAGTACCCACATTCGACGCACCGATCGACCTCTTCTTCGACCCTCGGCGAGGTCTTGAGATGTTTCAGGTGGGTTCTAGGATCCTGCGTCAGGAGCACTCCAGGGTTGAGCATCTGGTGCGGATCCACGAGGGCCTTGAGCTTCTCCATCACGGCATACAGGTCGTCTCCGACCTGGCGCCGCACGAAGGGGGCCATGATCCGGCCCGTTCCGTGCTCGGCCTTCAGTGTTCCACCGCGCGCCAAGACACACTCGACCATGTCCTCGGTGAACGCCTCGTATCGGTCCAGTTCCTCCGGTGATTCCCCGTCGAAGGTCTCGGTCACCATGAAGTGGATGTTGCCGTCCTTGGCGTGACCGAAGATCACGGCGTCGGCGTAGCCGTATGTGTCGAAGAGTTCGGTCAAAGCCGTACAGGTCTCCCCGAGCCGAGCGACTGGAACCGCGATGTCCTCCAGAAGCGCCGTGGTGCCCGAGGGCCGGTTGCCCGCGACAGCAGCGAACAGACCTTTTCGGGTGTGCCAGAAGGCGGCCCGTCGACCGGCGTCGGTGGTCAGCTGGGCGGGGCGACTCAGGGGAAGCCGTTCCCAGAGCAGCGCCGCAGCCTCGAGCCGGTCTTGAAGCGCCTGCTCATCGGGCTCTTGGAACTCCACCAGCAGCGCACAGTGATCTTCGACCATGAGGCCCCGGATCTCCTCCGGCGACTTCGGATCACGCTGGGAGACTCGCAGACTGGTCGCATCCAGGAGTTCCACCGTGGCAAGCTGCGCCGCCACCAAATCGGGCAGGCTGGCGGTCGCGGCGGCAAGGTCGGGGTAGATGAGCAGCCCCGTGGCCACGTGCGGTCTGATCTCCACCGTGCGGAAGGTCGCCTGCGCAAGGAACGCCAGCGTGCCCTCGCTGCCGACGATCAGATGCTCGAGGATCCGGACCGGGTCGGTGTGGTCCAGGAAGGAGTTCAGACCGTAGCCCATGGTGTTCTTGATCGCATGCAGCGTCCGGATCCGCTCGACGGCGAGCGGGTCGGCTCGCAGCTGGTCGCGCAGCGCACCCAGGCCCTCATGCAGCTCAGGCTCAGCGCGGGCGAGCTGCAGATCAGCGTCGGCAATCGAAGTGTCGACCACGGTGCCGCTGGGCAGCACGAGCACACAGGAGTCGAGGGTCCGGTAGGTGTTGAATTCGATCCCGCACGCCATGCCGGAGGAGTTGTTCGCCACCACTCCCCCGATCGTGCACGCGATCTCACTGGCGGGGTCCGGGCCCAGTTTGCGCCCATATCGCCGCAGTCGAGCGTTGACCTGGCTCAGCACAGCCCCGGGGCCGCAGCGCACCTTGGCGCCGCCGTCGAGCACCTCTATGGAGCCGAAGTGCCTTCGCACATCCACCAGCAGGTTCTCCGTGACGGCCTGTCCGGACAGGCTGGTTCCCCCCGAGCGGAAGGTCACCCCGAGACCCAGGTGTCGAGCTGTCTGGAACAGTCCGGCGACCTCCTCGATGGAGTTCGGCCGCACCACGGCTTGGGGAGTGAGCAGGTAGTGCGAGGCATCATGGGCGGCCCCCAGGCGGTCTGTCGCACGCACCCCGACCTCGCCCACGACGCTTCGCAGCGCGTCGACGAGATCGGCGGGGACCTCCGTCAACGTGGAGCTGCCTCCCCGATGGTCAGCGGACTTGCTCCTGCTGGGGCTCAAATCCGCTGCGCTTTGAGCTCTTCGGCGATGTAGTCGGCCTGACGAATGGCGAGGGCAACGATCGTGAGGGTGGGATTCGCGGCCGCTCCACTGGTGAAGACGGAACCGTCCGAGACGAACAGGTTCTTCACGTCGTGGGAACGTCCCCAACGGTCCACCACCCCATCCTCGGGACGCTCACTCATCCGCGCGGTCCCGAGATTGTGCGTGGAGGGGTACGGCGGTGTCCGGTGCGTAGAGCGTGCCCCTACTGCTGCATAGACCTTCTCGCCCGCGGCGTAGGCATGCTCGCGCATCGCCACGTCGTTCACATGATCGTCGTAATGGACATTGGGGACCGGGAGGCCGTTCTTGTCCTTGAGAGTGGTGTTCAACGTGATCCGGTTGGTCTCCTGTGGCATGTCCTCCCCGACGATCCACATGCCGGCAGAGTTCGTGTAGGCGTCCAAAAGCTTCGCGAAGTCTGGACCCCAGGTGCCGGGCTCGACGAACGCGGCCATGAAGGCCGGGCCCAGCGAGATGGTTTCGAGATAGTAGCCCCCGGCGAAGCCTCGATCAGGGTCGTGCAGCGACTCGTCTCCGATCATGCCCGCCATCGTCTCTCCGCGGTACATGCGCACCGGTTCCTCGAAATGGCCCCAGACCGTGCCTGTCAGATGCCGCATGTAGTTGCGACCCAGCTGCCCGGACGAGTTGCCGAGCCCGTCTGGGAAACTCGGCGTCGCGGAGAGCAGCAGCAGGCGAGGGGTCTCGATGGAGTTGCCCGCCACGCACACGATCTTCGCCGCCTGGCGATGCAGGCTTCCCTCCTCGTCGAGGTACAGCACGGCGTCAGCTCGGCCTTCGGCGTCATGGGTGATCTGCACGGCTTGGGAGTTGGGGCGCAGGTCCAGAAGCCCGGTTGCTTCGGCGCGCGGTATCTCACGGACCAGGGTGGACCACTTGGACCGGTTCTTGTCTCCCTGGAAGTTGAAGCCGTCCTGGATCGACGCCGGACGCCCGTCGTACTCCTCGGCGTTGGTGGCGTAGGGGCCTGTGGCGTAGAACTTATAGCCCACACGCTCGGCACCGTTGGCGAAGACCTTGTAGTTGTTGTTCGCCGGCAGCGGCGGACGGCCATGGACGTGTGTGGAACCCATCGCTTTCTCTGCGCGGTCATAGAAAGGAGCCAGATCTGAGAGCCCGATCGGCCAGTCCAACAGATTGGCGCCATCGACCCGGCCGTACACGCTGCGGGCTTTGAACTCGTGATCCTTGAAGCGTGGAGTCGCGCCAGACCAGTGGGTGGTGGTCCCGCCCACCGCTTTGACGATCCATGCCGGGAGATTGGGGAAGTCACGAGCAACTCGCCAGGACCCTGAGGTGGTCCTGGGATCCAACCATGCCATCTGGTTGAAGGATTCCCACTCGTTGTTCATATATTCGTCATGAGTGAGGTAGGGCCCCGCCTCGAGCACGACCACAGGTATCCCCTTCGAGGTGAGTTCATAGGCAAGGGTGCCTCCGCCGGCACCGGACCCGACGATGACGACTGCTTCCTCGTCATGGGCGACGCTGTAGCCGGTGACGCTTTCTCCGGGTGTGTGATTCTCGGGAACGGATGACATCACTTCTTCACCTCTTCCATATCCGAGCTGGTCGCGCCCGGCTGATTCGTGCTGTCGGTCTTCTGTCCCCCGGCCGCCGGACGCGGAGCCCCGGTCGCACCGGGGGCGATCTCCGGCATGGTCTCCCCCTCGGGAAACTCGACGCGCGGATCTGGCAGCCAGCCGAGATCGTTGAATCCTCGATTGATATATCCGCCCTGGTCGAACGATGCCCCCTCATAGCCGAGGGCTGTCCAGACCTCCGCATCGTCATAGAGGTTCAGCACTGCGGTGCGACGGACGAAGCCGAAGAACTCCGTGCCGTCTACGCGGCGCAGGACCCGCAGCGCAGCGGCATCGTCCAGGCTGCGGAAGTCCCCATCGGACAGCTGATTCAACGAGAGCAGCCCTTGAGTCAGCGCCACGCGGAACCAGGTCTCGTTCTGTGCCTCTGTCAGGATGGTGTCGGCAGTGCGCTCATAGGGTCCGTCCGGCACGCACTGGTGAGGAAAAGCGACGCGCAGCACGCGGATAAGGGTCTGGCGGGCCTCCTCCGTCATCTCGGTCGCGTTGAGCGAGGGGTACTTCGCGGGGAAAACCATCGGATGCTCCTTTGTAGATCAGCCTCGCCGACAGGTCCGCCCGGGGCCCCGTCACGATGGGGTTTCTGTGGAGACCTGCACGCGATCGTCTCGTGATTGTTCTCTAACGGTATGTGATCTGGGACACTGTTCGACAGGTAGGTTCTCACCGGGCGAGAACACCCCGAGCAAGCCCTTCGAGCCCACGATTCCTGAGTCCTGACGAGACGAGGTCCCATGCCAGCCATTGCCGTGATCCACCGAACCTTCGCTGTCCTGGAGGCCGTCGCGGCGTCTGAGAGCGCCACAGCCAAGGAAGTCGCCCAGCGCTTGGAGATCCCGCTCCCCAGCGTCTATCGCCTCCTCAGCGAGCTCGTGGCGACTCAATACCTCGTGCATCTCAAAGAGGACGGACGTTTCGAGCTGGGGCCCAAGTGCTTCGACCTCGGGCTGTCCTTCCGCCAGCGCCTGGTGGCACCCTCCCCCATCCGACAGGCTACGGATGAGCTTCACCGCACCATGGAGACGGCTGCCTACTTCGCGGTCTACCGCGGCTCGGACATAGTGCTCACACACCTCTCCGACTGCGAGAAGCATCCACGGCTGCGCCCTCTGCGATTCGGATTCCATGAGGCCGCGCATGCAACGGCCTTCGGCAAGATCCTCCTCGCTTCGATGCCGCAGGAGGAGAGGAGGTCCTATCTCGATGCACGAGGAATGCCGATCCTGACTCCTCACACGATCGCCCGCCCTGACCTGCTCGATGAACACCTCGACACCGTCTCGATCCGGGGGATCGCGTGGGAGCACGAGGAGTTTCTGCCTAGGACAACCTGCGCAGCCGTACCCGTTCGCGGTGCCAGCGGAGTCAACGTCGGCGCGATCGCTGTCAGCATGTCCGCACGCCGAGCCGCTGGACTGGAACCACAGATCGAAGCTGCTCTGCGCGAATATGCCGGCCGATGCAGTCGGTATATGCGCGCCGGATCGAAGACCGTTCTCACCGGATGAGAGAGCTTCTGGCTCGTCTCGACTGACGCACCACAGACTGTGCTGACCATCACACCTGAGGAGAACAGCGCATGAGTGCACAACTGAGGGTCGCCGTCGTCACGGGAGCCGGACGCGGAATCGGGCGTGGCATTGCGGAGAGACTCGGCCAGGACGGTTTGCACGTGGTCGTCGCGGATCTGCCAGGCATGCAGGAAGAAGCAGCCGAGACCGTGGAGACGATCACCGGCGCAGGCGGACATGCGAGCGCCGCCGAGGTGGACGTGACCGTGGAGTCCTCGGTCGATGCGCTGGTCCGCACGGCAGTGGAGACCGGGGGATCCCTGGATGTCTTCGTGGCCAATGCAGGCATCGCCCAGGTCCAGTCGCTGTTGGACTACAAGACTGAGGACTTCCAGAAGGTGATGGACGTCAACGTCACGGGGGTCTTTCACTCCTACCGCGCAGCCGCCCGGCAGATGATGGGGCAGAACACCGGTGGAAAGATCATCGGCGCCGCCTCCATCGTGGCATTCCGTCCCTTCGCCCTCCTGTCGCCCTACTCAGCGAGCAAGTGGGCGGTGCGAGGGTTGACCCAGGCCGCGGCCATGGAGTGGGCCCAGTACGGAATCACGGTCAACGCCTACGGTCCAGGGATCGTGGGAACAGCCATGTGGGACCTCATCGATGAAAAGCTCGCCGCCGAAGAGGGCCTCCAGAAGGGCGAGGCGATCAAGAAGTACGCGGGCGACATTCTGCTTGGTCGCGTCTCAGTACCCAGCGATGTCGCCAGCCTCGTGTCCTTCCTGTCCTCGGAGGACTCCGATTACATCACCGGCCAGACGATGCTGGTCGACGGAGGGATGCAGTTCTCCTGAGACTGGACCCCGCACCAACGGCAGCGGGTGACGCCGACCAAAAACCCAAGAAGGAGCGAGAAGACATGATCCTGATCGTCGTGAAATTCCAAGTCAAGCCGGAGCTCGCTGAGCAGTGGCCGGAGATCACCCGCGCGTTCACCGAAGCCACGCGCGCAGAGCCGAGGAACAAGTGGTTCGAATGGTCCAGAAGCCTCGACGACACCAACCAGTACGTGCTGGTAGAGGCCTTCGAGGACGACGGCGCGGAACCTCACGTGGAGTCTGAGCACTTCAGGACTGCCACTGCCCCGGGCAGCCCGATGCACGAGGCTCTGGTCGCGACGCCGAAGATCATCTCTCGCCAGGTCGAAGGCTCAGGCTGGGATGAGATGGGGGAGATGAAGGTCAGCTGAAGACCGCAACCCGCACTGCAGGTTCGGGGTCGAGGTGCGTCTGAGCGGAACAGCGATCGTGTTCCCCGTCGACGACGCCCGGCTCAGGCTTCTCATCGGGAACGATGCCCCCGAAGAGGTCCGTGCGGCCCTGACGCTCCGCGTGCACGACCACGGAGAAGACCCACGGTTCGACGTCGAGGAGCTCCGGCACTCAGCAGACTCACCAAGCCAGTCCTGCGGTTCCGTGAACGCGTCTGCTGGTTCACGAGCCGGTGGCCTCTGGCTGCAGGCGTTCCTGCGGTCCCGCCTGCGGCGGTGATGATCCGGGCCACCGCCCAGCCGAGGGCAGTCACGAGCGGCGCGCTCACGATCACCGTGGCAACCGGGTTGGGCTGAAACTTCGGCCCGTGGGGACCATCGACATACGCACCGATCGGCAAGACGCAGCCGCCGCCCCCGCCACCGCTGCCTTCGCCTTCTCTTTCCGGGTCCTCCCCGCTCGGCGGGACTCTGCCCGAACCCCCGCCACCGCCGAAGCCGAAGATGACCAGGGCCGCAGGAACCAGCTCGCGACCGCCGATCGTGATGCTCTCGCCGAACGCCATCTTCGCACCCCATGACGGCACAGAGTTGGTCAGGTTCTCGATCGGTCCTTCCATCAGCTGCACGCCTCCGCTCCCGGTAGACAGCTCTCATCTGAAACACGCCCCCATGCGCACGGGACGCATTGCACCCACGATAGAACTGACCCCGAGGGACCGCTAGAGGCGATGCGACACTGCCCCCGGCGGCGACGCTGGGACTACGAACTCAAGACACCGCCGTGGCTATCAGGCCTGCGGCAGCGGTGCCTTGGCTGAGATCAGGCCTTCCTGGACCAGCTCATCCCAGAAGTCGCCGGGGATCGTCGCGGACAGCGCGGCGATGTCCTCTGAGATCCGGCCCGGCCGGCTTGAACCGGGGATCACTGCGACGGTCGCGGGGTGGGCGGTGGAGAACTGCAGCGCGGCCGCCTTGAGGTCGACGTCGTGGCGGGCGGCCACGGCTGACAGCGAGGCCACCTGATCCTTCACCGACTGCGGCGCCTCGGTGTAGTCGAAGTGGTCCCCGCCCAGCAGCGCTCCGGAGTTGTACGGTCCGCCGACGATGATCCCCACGCCTTGAGCTTCGGCGCGGGGCATCATCCGCTGCAGCGCCTTCTCGTGCTGGAGGATCGTGTACTGGGTGGCCGAGAGGCTCAGATCGGGAGGAGTCTCCTCCAGCTGCATGGCCAGCTCGATGGGTTCCGTGGTGTTGACGCCCAGTCCCCAGCCCTTGATCAGACCCTGCTCGCGCATCTCGGTGAGGACGCGGAACGCGCCGGTGCGGGCCTCTTCGAACTTCGCGATCCATTCGTCGCCGTGGAAGTCCCGGGAGATGTCGTGGACGAACACGAAGTCGAGCCGGTCGGTGCCCAGGCGCTCCATGGACTGCTCCAGCGACTTCCGCGTGGCCTCGGCGGTGTAGTCGGTGATGACCTTGTTGCTGCGCCCGTCGGCGAAGAGTCCCTCCTTCTCCTCGGTCTCATCGGACATGTAGCGCCCGACCTTGGTGCTGAGCAGGAACTCATCGCGCGGCTTCTTTCCGAGGGTGGCGCCGAGGCGCTTCTCGGCAAGACCGGCGCCATAGAACGGGGCGGTGTCGAAGTAGCGGATGCCGGCGTCCCAGGCAGCCTCGATTGTGCTCAGCGCCTCGTCCTCGGGGATCTCCCGGAACATGTTGCCCAGGGGTGCCGTGCCGAAGCCGATGGTGTTGTTCAGCAGGTGGTGGATGTCGCCCATACGATCAGAAATCCTCAAGTTTGTGGGTGGTCTTGTCCGGGAGAACACCACCTAGGTCGAGGTTTATTTCTCGGCACGTTCTCGGAGGGGCACCCACATTCACCGCCGCTGCGACGCGGGCCGGATCGTTCTCAGCCAAGTCAGCCCCGACTCAAGCCATTGACATCTGAGTTGGTCGTGCCAAACTGCGTTGAGGAGCCGCAGAACCAGTGTTGCTGCTCAGCGTTCACCGAAGCGGGCCGTCCCCCGCCGAACCAAGGATCCTCGATGCACCCCAGGTCCACTCAGCGAGTCGGTTTCCTCCCCGCCAGAGGGGCGGCGACCCTCGCTGTCGCCGTCCTCGCCCTACTGGGCTGCGCCAGCGAGAATACCCACGCCGACGAGGGCTCAACGTCCAGCAATGACGAGTCGGCAGCGGCGTCCTTCGGGCATGAGACCGGGCCACGCGTGCGCGTCAACCAGCTCGGCTACCTGCCCGACGGCCCAAAGCGCGCAACGCTGGTCAGCGATCAGACGGAAGCGGTGAGCTGGCAGCTGCTCGACGACGACGGCGGGCTCGCCGCGCAAGGAGAGTCGACCCCGCAAGGGTTCGACCCGTCGGCGGGACTCGACGTCCACACCATCGACTTCAGCGATCACGGCGACTCCGGGGCGGGTTACACGCTGACCGCCGAGGGCGAGCAGAGCTACCCCTTCGACATCACCGAGGACTTATACACCCCACTGCGCCATGATGCCCTGAACGTCTACTACACGCATCGATCCGGCATCGCGATTGAACCGATCGAGGTCGACGGGAGCCTCGAGAGGCAGGAGTACGAGCGCCCTGCCGGGCACGTCACGGAATTCGTGCCCCCATGGGAAGACCTGCCCGACGCCGACGTCCCCAACCGGGGGGATCTGCAGGTGCCCTGCCTGCCGGCGGAGCGCTTCGTGTGGAACGGGGCGGAGCAGCACGCCAGCGCGGACGTCTATGGCGACCCCGAGGCGTGGCGCTGCCCGGAGGGCTACGCCCTGGATGCTGCAGGTGGCTGGTATGACGCGGGCGACCATGGCAAATACGTGGTCAACTCGGGCATCTCGGTGTGGCAGCTGCTGGCCACCTATGAGCGCAGCCAGAACGCCGAGGTAACCGTGGACGAGGCCTTGGGTGACGAGACCCTGCTGATCCCCGAGCGGGGCAACGAGGTGCCGGACATCCTTGACGAGGCTCGCTGGAACCTTGAATGGATGCTCTCCATGCAGGTGCCCGCCGACACCTGGATGACGATCGACGGGGTCGAGATCGATGCCGGCGGGATGGCGCACCACAAGCTGCACGACATCGCCTGGACCGGAATGGACACCCTCCCGCACGAGGACCCGATGCCGCGGTATCTGCACCGGCCCTCCACCGCCGCGACGCTGAACCTGGCAGCCGCCGCAGCTCACGGCGCCCGCCTCTATGACCAGTACGACGAAGAGTTCGCCGATGAGCTGCTCGACGCTGCGGAATCTGCCTGGGCTGCCGCCGCCGAGCACTCCAGCATCTTCCGGGGCCCCGACGGTGTTGACCCGAATCCCGGCGGTGGTCCCTATAACGATCACGAGTTCAGCGACGAGTTCTATTGGGCGGCCGCGCAGCTGTACCTGACCACGGGGTCAGCCAGCTATGAGGACGCGGTGCGCACCAACGTGCATCATGTGGGCGGCGCCGAGGACCAGGTCTTCGGCACCCCGGCCTTCGACTGGAAGAACACCGCCGCTGCCGCCCGCCTGGATCTAGCGACCGTGGACAGCGACCTGGAGGACCGTGAGGCGGTGATCGATTCCGTGGTCGACGCCGCCGACGCCTATCTGGCGGTCCAGCAGGATCAGCCCTTCGGCCACCCCTATGCCCCGGAGGAATACGACTGGGGGTCGAACCATATGGTGCTCAACAACGCCGCGGTGATCGCCACCGCCTTCGACCTCACCGGCGAGACCCGGTACCGCGAAGCCGGGATCGAGGCCATCGACTATGTCCTGGGCCGCAACGCGATCAACAACTCCTACGTCTCCGGCTACGGCACGTACTTCTCTGAAAACATGCACAGCCGCTGGTACGCGGCCGATCACGAGCGGCTGCCGCCGTTCCCCGCCGGCAAGCTTGCCGGCGGGGCCAACTCCGTCCTCGGCGATCCCACGGCACAGGGTGATCTCTCTGGCTGCGCGCCGCAGTTCTGCTACATCGACGCGTCTGACTCCTGGTCCACCAATGAGACGACGATCAACTGGAACGCCGCCCTGGCCTGGCACGCCAGCTGGCTCGACGACATGGGTCGCGCAGGCTGATCTAGTATCGGGACCATGTCAGCTGTCGGGGAAGGTCCCATGAAGATCCTGGTGGTGGACGACGAGGCGCCACTGGTCCACCTGATCGAGCAATACCTCATCCGCGATGGGTTCCGCGTCGTGGCGACCGGAGATGGATCCCACGCCGTGGATATCGTTCGCGAACAGAGCCCCGCCGTCGTCATCCTTGACCTCGGCCTGCCTGGCCTGGACGGCGTGGAAGCCTGCCGACAGATCCGGACGTTCTCGGACTGCTACATCATCATGCTCACGGCCCGCGCCGAGGAGGTGGACCGTCTGATCGGACTGTCCGTCGGCGCCGATGACTATGTGACCAAGCCCTTCAGCCCACGAGAACTGGTGCTGCGCGTGAAGGCGATGCTGCGCAGGCCACGAAACGCCTCCGGCTCGGACCTCGTCACCTACCAGCTGGGGGACCTCCGCGTCGATCTGGCGGGACGTGAAGTTCAACTGCGGGGTCAGCTCGTGGATCTCACCTTGACCGAGTTCGAGCTCCTGGCGACGCTTCTCGCGGAACCCGGAGTGGCACAGAGCCGGAGCGCACTGATCACCAAGGTGTGGGGTGATGAGTGGTTCGGAGACAAACACCTGGTCGATGTCCATATCGGGCACCTCCGCCGAAAGCTGGGGGATGATTCCGCGAACCCCCGGTTCATCCACACGGTCCGTGGCATCGGGTACAAGACGGGACCGCCACGTTGATCGGACAGAGGCGATTCACCGGGCTGGGCACCCGGATCCTGGCGGCGCTCATCCTTGTGCTGGGTGTGGCGGTGGTGACTGCCTGGGTCGTTGCTCTCATCGTGGGACCGGCAATCTTCGATGACCATATGGAGATGGTCGAAACCTCCAACCCCGATCCAGGCATCGTCGCCCACGCCGAGGAAGCATTCGATGCGGCATGGAGACTGTCCCTCCTGCTGGCCCTCCTGACAGCCTTCGGGACTTCCGTCGTCGTCACCGTGATCCTCGTGCGCCGGCTGGTCCGGCCGATCCGCAAGATCCGCTCTGCGGTCGTCGAGATCACGGACGGCGACTACTCCGCGAGGGTCCCGGAGAGCAGCATCGGAGCAGAGTTCACTGAGCTGATGGTCGCGTTCAACAGCATGGCCGCAGAGCTGGACCGCACGGAGCTCACGCGCAAGCGCCTGCTCTCAGATCTGGCCCACGAGATGCGCACACCGGTGTCCACGGTTGACGGATATCTCGAAGCGATGCAGGACGGGATCGCCCACGCCGACGACGAAACCCTGGTCATGCTCAGAGAACAGACCGAGCGCCTCACACGCCTTGCTGAGGACATCTCTCTGGTCAGCGCCGCAGAAGAGGGGTGCCTGGACCTGCGGCTCGCCCCGGTCCAGCTCGGTGAGCTCCTGGATGCCGCGTCTGCCCAGATCCGCGCTCGCTATCAGGCCGCCGGGGTGAACCTCGAGATCAAGATCGGCAACCGCGCAAGAGCCGCGACGATCACCGCGGATCGCGACCGCATCGGTCAGGTCCTGACCAATCTGCTGGACAACGCACTGCACCACACCGAGCGCGGCGACGAGGTGACCCTCAGTGCACGGGCATCCAGATCCCATGTGACCGTCGACGTCGTCGACACCGGCCACGGAATCGACCCGGCACACCTTGCCCACCTCTTTGAGCGCTTCTACCGCGTGGACAGCGCACGCGACCGCACCCACGGTGGATCTGGGATCGGACTCGCGATCGTGCGTTCCATAGTCACCGCTCATGGAGGATCCGTCTGGGCGTTCAGCGAGGGGACCGGAAAGGGAGCCGTCTTCACGGTCGAGCTGCCTCAGGGCACCCAAGACTTGATGAAGGTTCCATAAAGGATCTGATTATCTGCCGCCCCATCGCAGGCGACTCGATATAGTCAAGAGTTGCGTGGTCACCGTCACGGGACTCACCAGCAGATCAGACAGGGAGCCGGAGTGTCGTCTCAGCGAAAGACCTCCACGAAGGGGCCGCCTCGCTCGGGCGCACAGCGGATGCTCGCGCTGGACGCTGCACGCGGGCTGGCGATCATCGGCATGATTGCTGTCAACACTGGTCCCCGCGGCGACGACGAGCTTCTGGAGATGATCTACCGAGTTCCGTATGGTCGGGCGTCCCTGCTCTTCGTCCTGCTCGGCGGAATCGGCGTCTCCTTGATGACGCGCCGCTCTCGCGAACAACACGCTCCGCTCCCCTGGGTGTCGCTGCTCTGGCGCTGTGTTCTGCTGCTCCTGGGCGGCCTGGCGCTCCAGGAACTCGCCCACGACGTCTCGGTGATTCTGCAGATCTATGCGCTGCTGATCCTCTTCTCTCTCCCACTTCTCCGGGTCTCCGGTGGCCTCCTGCTCCTGACCACGGGGATCAGCGCCCTCCTCGGCCCGGTGATCTGGATTGCGGTTCAGGCTCAGACCGACGGACGCTTCGATCGAGACCCCGTCTCAGCTTCAGGCCCGCCCTGGGAGATCTTCACCGGCATCGTGCTCACGGGCCCATACCCGTTGATCGTCTGGGCGGCGCCCTTCGTCCTCGGCCTCTGGCTGGGTCGACTGGAGCTCACAGACTCAAGAATCAGCACTCGACTGATCATCTGGGGCGCAGCTGCTGCAGTGGCGGCTCGCCTGCTCTCTGCGCTTCTGGTGGCCGCATTCGGCGAGCCGACGACCCATATGGCATGGGAGCGACTCTTCAGCGCGGTGGCCCATTCACAGATGCCGCTGTGGCTGATCGGCGGCACCGGGTCCGCAGTCTTCGTCCTCGGCCTGTGCCTGAAGATCCACGCGTGGTCCCACCCCCTGGTGTCTCCGCTGATCTTCCTGGGTCAGTTGGCCCTGACTGCCTACGTCGGGCACCTGCTGATCCTCGCATTCGTCGTCCGCCCGGGACCGGACACGCTGGTCCAGGGGATGATCGCGAGCACCTGGACCGTGGCCGCGCTGATGGCGTTCGCCTGGCTCTGGCGGAAGCGCTTCAGCCGAGGGCCCCTCGAGGTTCTGCTGCGGGCGCCGAGACTGTCCCGGCGTCCTCGCTGAGGATGCCGGCGAGGTGGAAGGCAGAACATCCGGTCAAGAACGGGTCTGCACTTGATGAAGGTTTCTTCAAGATCACGCTTTCGGGCAATGCCGGGTCCAGCCATGCGGTTGACTCCTCAGCAAGCCACTGGTGATCTCAACATAGGAGGAACCCATGAAGACCACGACATCCGCAGCATTCATCGGCGCGTTCGCACTCACGGTCGCGCTGACCGGCTGCGCCACCGCCGAGGATCAGTCCGACGAGACCCCATCCGATCAGGGAGAGGCTGCAGAGGAGACCGCAGCGGAGTACAACGAGGCCGATGTCGACTACATCTCCGGAATGATCCCGCACCACCGACAGGCAGTCCACATGTCGGAGATGCTGCTGGACAAGGACGATGTGGAGCCGGAGGTGGAGGCCCTCGCCGAAGACGTCCGCGAGGCCCAAGGTCCCGAGATCGAGCAGATGGAATCTTGGCTGGACGCCTGGGGTCAGGAGGAAGCGGGCCCGGACCAGGGGGACATGGGGGACATGGACCACGGCGACATGGGCGACGGCATGGACGGGGGCACTATGCAGCACGAGGGCATGATGAGCGAGGAAGACCTCGACCAGCTCCAAGAATCGACCGGCTCGGCCGCTTCTGAGATGTTCTTGGAGCAGATGATCGTCCACCATGAGGGCGCCGTCTCCTCGGCGGAGCAGCATCTCCAGGACGGGGCGAACCCCGAAGCCCTGGAGCTTTCAGAGGACATCATCGACTCTCAGCAGGCCGAGATCGAGCAGATGGAAGAGCTCCTGGAAGACCTCTGAACCGGGTCCTAGGAGTCCAGCTCAGAGAAGACGTTCGGTGGTCTCCCCGCCGTCGAGGGTGCGAAGCACTGACTCGCCCACGACCAGCAGCACCTCGACGGCGCCGTCGGCAGTCGAACTCGCCCCCAGGGCAGAGACCTCACCGAGGGATTGCTGGCTGACGGTCCAGCTGTCTCCCACGTCCTGACTGATCAGCAGGTGTCCCTCGACGCTTGCACCCACGATCGTGGTGTCATCGACCCAGGTCAGAAGCCGGATGAGCTGCGGTGTGTCCAGCAGATCCCATGCGGCGCCGTCATCTGATCGCAGGACGCCCGCTTCGGTGGCCGCCAACATCGCTCCTGAGCCCTCGGCGATCGCGACCGATGCGGGCATGGAATCGATAGGCAGGGTCTCCCATGTCCGACCATCCGCGCTGAGTCGCAGTTCGCCGTCGAAGCCGAGCACACGGTCAGAACTGGCCGCCAGTGCGTGGAAGTCAGATTCACCTCCCCGGGAGAGCACCTTCCAAGTCTCGCCCCGGTCGGTGGACTCGATGAGTCCGAGCGGCTCCGGGAGATCCACCCCCGGCCCCGGGTGGCCAGACGCCAGGTAGCGGCCGTCGGGGGTCACGGTGAAGCCCATCAGATCGATCTCGGGGCCGACTGCAATCGACTCCTGCTCCCGGAGCCGAAACAGGCCTTCGTGAGCGGCTAGCAGCACCACTGCCGAATCGGCCGGATCGCGGACGATCGCGTGGATGTGGGAGATGGGGGAGGTTGTGTTCTGGTCTGGGGCCGCCGGCGGAGCCTCCCGCGAGCAGGCCGCCAGGGCTCCCGCCCCGAGCACTCCCAGACCTCCGCCGATGAGGCGTCTGCGGTTCACGAGCTTCATCCGTACATCTCCTTCCCTCGTGGAATGACCAGCCCTCAACCCTATCTGCGCCGCATCGACGCAGCGCGCTGGATCTCATGAAGATTCCATGAAGCTCGAGCCAGGTGTGGTCCACACGTCAGGTGGGGTCACGCGCGCCCCGTGGACTCGTTCTACCCGACAGCCACACCTTGACTCATATACCCCCCAGGGGTATAAATGCAGACATGGACAATTCGTCGCGAGCACCCGAGCAGGCTGGACCTGGTCCCGCCGCGGACACCCCGCACCATGGCCATGATCATGGTCATCCTCCGAGTCATGACGGCCATGAGGCTCCGTCGAGTCACACCGGACACGAAGGTCACAGCCACGACCATGGGGATCATGTCGGTCAGTTCCGCCGGCTGTTCCTGATCATGGTGGTGGTGGCCGTGCCGGTGGTGGGCTTCAACGAGATGTTCGCGCACCTTCTCGGCTATACGCTCCCAGACGCCCCCTGGGTGTGGTGGGTGTCTCCTGTGCTGGGCACCATCGTCTACCTCTGGGGCGGTCGCCCATTCCTGACCGGAGCAGCCTCGGAGGTCCGCGCCAGGCAGCCCGGGATGATGCTGCTCATCGGGCTCGCCATCACCGTGGCCTTCATCGCGTCCTGGGGTGCGACGCTGGGGATCCTGGACCATGAGCTGAACTTCTGGTGGGAGCTGGCCCTGCTGGTGGTCATCATGCTGCTCGGCCATTGGATCGAGATGCGCTCACTGGCTCAGACCACCTCTGCCTTGGACTCCCTGGCAGCGCTGCTGCCCGATGAGGCTGAGAAGGTCCAGGGCGACGACGTCGTGAAGGTCGCTCCGGCCGCTCTGACCGTCGGCGATGTGGTGATCGTCAGGCCTGGCTCTTCGGTCCCGGCCGACGGGAGGATCATCGACGGAAGCGCCTCGATGGATGAATCCATGGTCACCGGTGAATCGAAGCCGGTCCGCCGCGGGACCGGCGAGCACGTCGTCGCCGGCACCGTGGCGACAGACTCCGGGCTGCGCGTCGAAGTCGCGGCTATCGGGGAAGACACCGCTCTGGCCGGGATCCAGAAGCTCGTGACGGATGCTCAGGCTTCCTCCTCCCGGGCTCAGCGCATCGCGGACCGGGCCGCAGGCTGGCTGTTCTGGTTCGCTCTGGGGGCTGCGGTCCTGACTGCACTCAGCTGGGCCGCGCTGGGCATGCCCGAGGCTGCGGTTGTCCGCACGATCACCGTGCTGGTGATCGCCTGTCCCCACGCGCTGGGTCTTGCGATCCCGCTGGTGGTCTCGATCGCCACCGAGAGGGCCGCCCGGGGCGGCGTTCTCGTGAAGGACCGGCTGGCCCTGGAGTCCATGCGCACGGTCAACGCGGTGCTCTTCGACAAGACCGGCACGCTCACCAAGGGGGAGCCCACCGTCACAGGGGTCCACCCCGTGGGGAATCACCAGGACGACGACGTCCTTGCCCTCGCCGCCGCCGCAGAGTCAGACAGCGAACACCCGTTGGCCCGGGCGATCATCGGCGCCGCACGGGGCCGGGACCTGAATGTGCCGCGGGCCAGAGACTTCTCCTCATCTCCCGCTGTGGGGGTCAGCGCCACCGTTGACGGCAGCGTCGTGGAGGTCGGGGGTCCGCATCTTCTGGACCAGCGCAGACAGGACGCGCTCACGGTCACCGAGCAGTGGCGCGAAGAAGGCGCGATCATCCTCCACGTGCTGATGGACGGTGAGGTGATCGGAGCGCTGCGGCTCGCTGATGAGGTCCGACCCGAGTCCCACGCTGCCATCGAGGCGCTCCATGCCCGACGCGTCGAGGTTGTGATGATCACCGGGGACGCCCAGGCAGTTGCCGACACCGTCGCCCGAGATCTGGGCATCGACAGAGTCTTCGCCGGGGTCCGACCCGAGGACAAGGCGGCGAAGGTCGCCGAGCTCCAGGCAGAGGGAAAGAAGGTGGCCATGGTGGGTGACGGCGTCAACGACGCTCCTGCCCTGGCGCAGGCCGATGTCGGCATCGCCATCGGCGCGGGCACCGACGTGGCCATCGGATCCGCCGGGGTGATCCTGGCGAGCTCCGATCCTCGCTCCGTGCTCTCCGTCTTCAGGCTCTCCGAGGCCAGCTACAGAAAGATGAAGCAGAACCTGTGGTGGGCCGCCGGATACAACATCGCTGCGGTGCCGCTCGCCGCGGGCGTGCTGGCGCCCCTCGGATTTGTGCTCCCGATGAGCATCGGCGCGATCCTGATGTCTGCCTCCACCGTGGTGGTTGCTCTCAACGCCCAGCTGCTCCGCCGCCTTGACCTCTCCCCTGGGGCGAGCACTCCGGAGGTCACCGACCACGGCGCATAGGGCGGCGAGGGGAGAATCTGGGAGGACCCCCACCGGGACATACAGCCAGCCTCGATACCATGGTCGATCTGAGGCGGGCCACGCAGCGCTCGCCCCAGGTTCATACGACGGATCGAGAAGGGGCCCATGTTCTGGAGGACCGTATCCGCAGCCGGGTCCCGCACGAGGCGCCTGCAGGTCGGCGACCACGCCGTGGATGTTCGCGGGACCTTCGCTCCGCAGCGACCCCAGGTCCTGTTGGTGCATGGACTCGGCATGTCCGGCGAGTACTTCCAGCCCCTGACCGACGTGCTCGCGGCCACCCACGATGTCTACGCGCTGGATCTGCCGGGGTACGGCAAGACGCCCAATCCGGAGCGGGCGCTGAGCATCTCGAAGCTGAGCGAGGTGGTGGCCGGGGTGGTCACCACGCTGGAGCTGGACTCCCCCGTCGTCGTCGGTCACTCGATGGGATGCCAGATCGTCGCCGACGCCGTCGCCACCCACCCGGAGATGTTCGCCGGCTACGTGCTGATCGGGCCGACAGTGGACCCGTCCGCGCGCAGCTTTCTCGCCCAGAGCTCACGGCTGATGCGCGACACCCTGCGCGAACCCCCACGGAACAACTTCATAGTGTTCCGCAACTATGTGCGGATGGGCCCGCTGCGCTACCTGCACACGGTCCGACACATGCTTGCCGATCGGACTGAGGAGTCCATCCAGCGCTGCACGATTCCGGGCCTGGTGGTCCGCGGCGGGAATGATCCGATCGCCTCGGCCGAGTGGGCGCGGCAGCTGGTGGACCTCGCCCCCGACGCGAGCCTGGTGGAGATCCCCGACGCTCCGCATGCGCTCCAGATCCACCGGCCGAAGGAGCTCGCCTCCGCGTGTGCCCCGTTTCTGGCAGCCGTCGACGGCGAGCGCCCGGGCCCGCAGACGACGGCGCCCCGCGCGTGACCAGCCTCCCGGCTTCGGCCACCCCTTCCTCCGGCGCGCGGGAGCGTCTGCGAGGGGCATCCGAGCTTGGCCGCAACCTCGGCGCCTGGGTCCACGACTACGCCTACGCGCTGCGCCGGCAGGCGTCCGGACTGCTGCGTGGGCCTGATCCGAAGGCCTACCGCCGGCCCGAGTCAGGGAAGCCCGCCGTGCTGCTGCTGCCGGGGATCTATGAGACCTGGGCCTTCATGCTCCCGGTGGCCAACGTGCTGCGGGAGCAGGGCTATGACGTGCACGCCGTCGTGGACCTGGGGTACAACGGCGGCACCATCGAGGACATGGCAGACCTGGTGGATGACTACATCCGACGTGAGGGCGTTCAACGGTGTGTGCTGGTGGCCCACAGCAAGGGCGGGCTGATCGGCAAGCTGCTGCTCACCCGGCAGAGTGACGCCGACCCGGTCTTGGGGCTGGTCACGCTGAACACCCCGTTCGAAGGGTCACAGCTGGCCCGACTGCTGCCGCTGCCCGCGCTGCGGCTGTTCCTGCCACGCTCCCCGGAGCTGGCCGAACTGGGCGCCAGCCGGGACGTGGATGCGGACATCATCTCGATCTATGGTCGCTTCGACCCCCACATCCCCGGCGGGAGCCGCCTCGAAGGTGCACACAATGTGCAGCTGGAGACGCGGGGACACTTCCTGCCGCTGAGCGATGCTCGGGCGCACAAGGCGATCCTCGACGGGGTCCGGCGGATCACGGGTTGATGAGAAGGTACGTGCCAGCGCCGCTCAAGACCTGACCGGCACCGGCACATCGCAGAGCAACGGGCTCGGACACGTCACTGCCTGGGTCGGACCGTGAGCGCCTGGGTCGCTGAGCCGACGGGTCCCTTGAGGTCATGAATGATGGACTGTGTCAGTCCGCGCCCATCGGGTCCGAAGGAGACCGTCGTGTCATAGCCCACCCACTCCCCTTCTGGAGCACGGAAGATCTGGGTGGAGAGCTCCACGTTGGGGAAGAGCACGTCACCTGGGTCTGAGCGGACGGCGACCCCGTTCGCGACGTCGAACAGTCCGACGAAGCGAGACAGATCGCTCACCCGTTCGTCCGCGACGAGGGAGTGGGGGGTGCGGATCCAGGCCTGGGAGCGCCCTTCGCCCAGGACGCGGCGCTTGGATTCGATCGAGCGGATGAGCCCTCCGGGCCAGACTGTGCTCGCATCCCACGGTTCAAAGGTCGCCGGTCCGGGAATCTCCGCCAACGCGGTTCCCTCCAGACGAGCGGTGTCGAACTGAGCCAGCAGCCAGCCGCGCAGGAGCACCGCCGGACGCGAGTCATGCCTCAGCTCGACCTCCACCAGCTCAATGGTCTTGCCGGGACGCAGCACGCGGGCGACGACGTCGACCTCACCCACCGGCAACGGTCCCAGGATGTCGTAGTGCAGCCCCGTGATGCGCAGCGAGTCCTCACGGCGTTGATCTCTGTCTCGCTCCATGACATGTGCCATCAGCCCCAGCGCAGGCGCGATGTGCTGCATGTCTTCATCCCAGGCTCCACTCGCATGTTCGGTGGCCTGAAACCGTGTCTCGTCGATCCGTTCGAAGTACGCCATAGAAGTCTCCTCGTGTGTTCAGTTCTGGGCGTCCTGGATCAGCAGGGCCTCGCCCTGGCCGACGCCAGACCGACTGCGGCGAAGGCGTCGTTGATCTCGAAGAGATCCAGCTCAGTCGGGTCGAGGGAGCCCTTTCGCTGCTGGAGGGTCACCGGGACGACTTACTCGTCATAGCACCCTTCCGTGATCCACGATCATCACACATGCTAGTGACATATAACGTACGTTATTTATATGTACAACGATATGTCGGTTAACTCTGACTAGAATGACATGATGAGCACCGCCCAGCAGGTCCCAGCGCGCACGCGGCTGCTCCAGGCTGCTGACCACATACTCTTCGAAGACGGCATCCGCGCCACGCCCGTGGACGAGATCCTCCGTCGGGCGCGCGCGTCTCCAGCCACCTTGTACTCACACTTCGGCAGCAAGGACGCGTTGACCGCGGAGGCCCTGCGTATCCGTTTCGCTGACTGGCGGAGCAGCTGGGACGAGCAGGTGATCTCCGCGAACAATGACACCGAGCGGCTGCTGGCCGTCTTCGACGCCTTGGCCGCCTACAGGGAGGACCGGCAGCACCCATCACGCTGGTGCGCGTTCCTCGCAGCCGCCACTGAGCTGATGCCGGAAGCCGGAGAGATCAGGGACGTCCTGGACGCGGACACAGCCTTGTTGCGCACACGGCTGGTTCACCTCTCCCGCCCCCTGGCAGCTGATCGAGCCCAGGATCTTGCCGAAGGAGTGCTCCTGGCCTACGACGGGACCTTGACCGCGTTCCTGCGCGGCCACCCTCGGTCGCCGATCGAGGCGGGTCGTCGTCTGGCCCTCGCAGCGGTTCAGGCCTACACCCAGAGCTGAGCGGGCCGTCGCGCCTGCACCGGTGATGACAGGGCGGGGACGCGGACCAAGCCGGGTGGCCACCACTGTCGGCGACCTTTCATCCGGCTGACTGAGACCCCGTGCTTTGTCCCGGTGCCAGGAGTAGTCTGCGAACGTCTCTACCTGCTCGAACCAGCTACCAGGAGATTGCCATCATGCGCGCAGCTCGTTACTACGATCGCAAAGACATCCGCATCGAAGAGATCGACGAACCTCAGCTGAAGCCGGGACACGTGGCCATCGACGTCGCCTGGTGCGGCATCTGCGGCACCGACCTCCACGAATACCTCGAAGGCCCGATCTTCGTCCCGGCCCACGGACACCCGCACCCCATCTCCGGTGAGTCCGCACCGGTCACTCTCGGACACGAGTTCTCCGGGACCGTCACGGCAGTCGCCGACGACGTCAGCGACCTCACGTCCGGCCAGAAAGTGGTGGTCGAGCCCTACATCATCCGCGAGGACGTGGAGGTCAAGCCCGGGGTCGATTATCAGCTCTCCCCGGACATGAACTTCATCGGCCTCGGCGGTCGCGGGGGCGGGCTCAGCGAGAAGATCGTGGTCGAACGCCGCTGGGTCCACCCGATCGCGGATCACGTCGCCCTCGATCACGCCGCACTGATCGAACCTCTCGCGGTAGGCCACCACGCCTTCGTCCGATCCGGCGGCAAGGCCGGTGGCGTCGCGGTGGTCGGCGGCGCAGGCCCGATCGGTCTGCTCACCGCCGCGGTGCTGAAGGCGGAAGGCCTCACCGTCTTCATCTCCGAGCTCTCCGAGGCCCGCAAGGCCAAGGCCCGGGAGACCGGCGTCGCCGACGAGGTCTTCGATCCCCGCGAAGTCGACGTGGCAGCGGAGGTGCGCCGCCGCACCGACGGCCGTGGAGCCGACGTCGGCTTCGAATGCTCCTCGGTCCCGGTGGTCCTGGACATGCTCCTCGATGCGGTGCGTCCCGCCGGAGTCATCGTCAACGTCTCCATCTGGGGGCACAAGCCCGCCGTCGACATGCCGAAGCTGGTGCTCAAGGAGATCGCCCTGCTGGGCACCATCGGCTACGCCAACGATCATCGACGCGTGATCGAACTCGTCGAGGACGGCAAGATCGACCTCGGTCCGTTCATCACCGGCAGGATCGGCCTCGACGGGCTGGTCTCCGAGGGGTTTGAGCAGCTGATCAACAACAACGAGCAGCACGTCAAGATCATCGTCGACCCGCGGGCTTGACCCCCACGCGGACCTGCAGGTGGCCGCCGCGCGCCGAAGCGGACCGGAGGTCTGCGCAGTCACGTTCCACCGCGGCCCACGGGTGCGCCTCGATATCCGCCCCGCCCAGTCGGCACGCAGCCCTGGCCAGCGGGCTCAGCAGCGCGCTGACTCCGCTGGGCAGCTGCATGTCCAGCACCCCCAGCTCCGCCTCGGGCTCCGTCAGCTGCCACATGTTTCCCCAGGCTCGCACCCACGGGTCCATCAGAGACAGCGAGTACGTGGCCAGCCCGACGCGTGAGAGCCCGCTCCCACCAGCCTGCGTCATCTCCTCTGAGACCTCGGCGGCGACCATGGTGGTGGCGTCGGCCTGGATCAGGATCACGTTGTCCCAGCCGTGGCGCTGCGCCCGCTTCCTGGCCTGGACGAGCATCTGGGCGCTGCGATCGATGCCCACGATGACCCCGCGCAGGCCCACCCGGTTCTGCAGCGGCCCGAAGTTCAGGCCGGTGCCGCACCCGAGGTCGAGAACCTGGTCTCCCTCGCGCAGTGCGAGTGACTCGATGAGCCGTCGTCGTCCCGCGCCGTAGACGGGGTGCTCGGCGGAGAGCAGATCGTAGAACGGGGCGAAGGCCGTGTACTTCTCGCGGGTGTATCTCTCGGCGCTGTCCTTCTGCAAGGCCCGGCTCCTCTCCCGCGTACGCTATGCACAGCACCTCCCAGGGTATGCGCTGACGCTGACGCCGACCCCTATCGCCGCCGTTGAAGGAGTTCACCGTGGATGATCTGATCGATCTGCTGGTCATCGGCGGGGGCACGGCGGGGATCGTGGGGGCTAAGACGGCAGCGCGCCTGGGTGCACGCACCGTCCTGGTCGAGCAGCACCGCACCGGCGGCGACTGTCTCTGGACCGGATGCGTGCCTTCGAAGACCATCCTCTCGGCGGCCGCCCACGCCTCCCTGGTCCGCGAGGCCGCCGACACCGAGCCCGATTTCACCCAGGTCAGGAAGCGGATCCGCGCGACCATCAGCACGATCGAACCCGACGATTCGGCGGAGACCCTGGAAGCCGCTGGGGTGACGGTGCTGCATGGAATCGCCCGGTTCACCGCCCCCGGGGTTGCCCAGATCTCTGGGGTGTCCGGGGGCGCGGGCGAGCGGATCCGCTTCCGTCAGGCCCTCATCGTCACCGGCAGCTTCCCTTCGGTGCCCGAGATCCCAGGTTTGAAGGACGCCGGGCACGTCACCTCCGACACGATCTGGGAGCTGACGCAGCTGCCTCCGCGTCTGGTGGTGATCGGCGGCGGCCCGATCGCCTGTGAGCTGGGCCAGGCCTTCGCGCGGCTCGGCTCAGACGTGACGGTGCTGGCCCGTTCGGGACTGCTCCCCAAGGAGGACCCCGACGCCGCCGCCCTGGTGCAGGCGAGCCTGGAACGCGATGGCGCCACCGTGCTTGTCAATGAGGAGCCCGCCCGCGTCCACCGTCGATCTGACGAAGCCGAAGGGGCTGACGGTGCGGACGGTGCGGGCCGACACATGGTCACCACCTCGGCAGGCCGGCGGCTGCAGGCCGACGTCGTCCTGGTCGCCACCGGGCGGACCCCGCGGAGCGCAGGCCTGGGTCTGGAGCAGCTCGGGGTGGAATGTGACGAGGCCGGACACGTGCTCGTGGACGACACGATGCGCACCTCGAACCGCTCCATCTGGGCCGCCGGGGATGTCACCCCGCACCCGAAGTTCACCCACCTGGCAGCGGTCCACGCCAGCACCGCCGCCTCCAATGCGGTCCTCGGCCTGCGGCGCCGAGTCAGCCGCACGGTCCCGCGGATCACCTACACCTCCCCGGAGGTCGCCGCCGTGGGCCTCACCGCTGTCTCCGGCCCGGGCATGACCACCTCGACTGTCTCACTGGAGCACACCGACCGGGCGCTGACCGAGGACTCATCAGAAGGATTCGCCCGACTGGTGATCGGCCGGCGCGGCCGAATCCTCGGCGGCACCCTCGTGGGTCCCCGGGCAGGTGAGTCACTGGGAGAGCTGACCCTCGCGGTCGCACAGAAGCTGAGCACCCGGCAGCTCGCGGGAATCACCCACGCCTACCCGACCTACAACGATGCGCTCTGGGACGCCGCGATCGCCCATGCCCGCGACGGACTGGACTCCCCCGTGGTCAACACGGCGACCAGCGCGCTGGCTGCCCTGGTCCGACGACGACGCCGCGGCCCTGAGTCTCAGCCCAGCGCCCGGTAGCCGACGACCACGCGGTGCGCCGCACTCAGGCCGACCAGCAGCGCCCACACAGCCGCGATCGGGGCGGCCGCGAAGGGGAAGATCAGCCACAGGCTGTGCACCAGCACGGTCTCGGCCCCCTCCGCCAGGCCACCGATGAAGGAGAGCGACCGGCCGTCGTCAAGCTGCCTGCCGTCCTTCTCCGCGATGGAGGAGAACGCGAGGAAGGCGCCCCCGTTGACGTAGTAGGCGAAGAGCACCAGCAGGAACGGCAGCCACGGGGCGTCGAAGGCCGCGCTCGCACCGATGGCCACGCCCACCACCGTCGCGCCATAGACGATGAAGTCTGCGCAGATGTCCCAGAAGCCGCCCTGCCCGGAAGCCGGGGATGACCCGCCGGCCCTGCGCCGGGCCAGCGGGCCGTCCAGCCCGTCGGCGACTCGGCAGAGCAGCCACAGGATCAGCGCCGGGATCCATTGCTGCGTCGCCGCGAGCACCGCGCTGATGAGGCCGGCGGCAAGGTTGAGGCCGGTGAGCCGGTTCGGGGTCACCCAGGGCACGTCCAGCACGCGGGCAGCAGCGTCTGTAGTCGGGGCGAGCGCGGACCGGAGCAGCGCATCAAACATCGGCTCTGCCGCTGCTCCCGCGGAGCCGCACCGCGCAGGCGATCCCGGCCAGGGTCAGGACGCCGAGCACCGCGAATGCCAGCTCGGCCTGGAAGCCCGTTTCAACGCCGAAGGCGCCCAGCGCCAGGTAGCTGGCTGTGCCGGGGACGATCCCGATCAGGGTGCCCAGAAGGTAGGGCCACCAGCCCAAGGAGGTCAATCCGGCCGAGTAGTTGATCGCGGTGAAGGGCAGCACCGGGACCAGCCGGACCCCCACGACGGCGGCGAACCCGTGCCGGTCCAGGACGGCTTCAAACCTTGCGACCCGGGTCCCGGTGAACCGCTCGACCGCGTCGCGGCCCAGCCGGCGGCCCAGCCAGAACGCAGCGGAGGCTCCGGCCATCGCGGCGGTGTAGACGATCAGCAGACCCGGGCCGAACCCGAAGAGCACCCCGGCACCGATGGAGAGCACGTTCTTCGGCACTGGGGCCAGGGTCAGTGCGGCGTAGGCGATTCCGAATCCGATCGGACCCCACCAGCCCGTGCCGGCGACCAGGTTTCGGATCTCCTCCACCGACGGGAGCGGAAGCAGGAGAGCCGCGGCGGTGAAGACTCCCAGCGCCAGCACCAACAGCGCGGCTTTGGCCACGGCTGCTCGGCGCCCAGACTGCGCCGCCGCGGAGGGTTCCTCTGGGGCCTCAGACCTGAAGCGAGCCGGCTCCTGGTCAGTCATTCTTGAGAGCGTACTGGAGCCGGGAGCCCGAGTGTTCAGGGATGGATCATCCGGCGCTGACTTCCGGCGTGGACAGCGCGGCCCGTGGTAGGAAGGGTCCCATGACTACCCCGCCGCCTGTGGTGCTCTTCGACGTCAACGAGACGCTGTCCGATATGCGTCCCCTGGCGAGCGCATTCGAGGAATCAGGGATGCCTGCTGCTGGGGCCCCGCTGTGGTTCGCGGAGGTGCTCCGCGATGGGTTCGCGCTGACCACCACCGGCGAAAATCCCGACTTCGTGGCGATCGCCCGGGACAATCTGCGCCGCCACCTGGCTGCGGCATCTGGAGCTCGAGACCACGCTGAGGACGTCGATCGCATTCTGGAGGTCTTCACGCACTTCGACCTGCACCCCGACGTCACTCCTGGTGTCACCGCGCTGAGCCGGACCGCGGAGCTGGTCACGCTGAGCAACGGCTCGGCGGCGATCGCGGAGACTCTCCTTGCACGCGGCGGCGTGCGGGAGCTCTTCTCGCAGTGCCTCAGCGTCACCGACGCACCGTTGTGGAAGCCCGCGCGGGACGCCTACGCGTATGCCGCGCAGCAGACCGGACGACCCCTGGATGAACTGATGCTCGTCGCGGTGCACCCCTGGGACATCCACGGGGCCGCCGCCGCGGGACTCCGCACCGCCTGGATCAACCGCACCGGGGCTGCGTACCCGAGCTGTTTCCGGGCGCCGGAGATCGAGGCCGAGCACCTGGTGGCGCTCGCGGAGATCCTCGCGGGAGCGCGGGGCTGACCGTCGACGCCGGTTACCGGGCTTGGAGCACGAAGAACATGAAGCAGATGAACGACCGCCCCAACAGTGGTGGCGGGATCAGCTCCAGCGGCGTATCGGGATCGTAGGGCGGCTCGGTGACCGACGCGATATCGAAGCCGGCCTCCGTGAATGCCGAAGTGATCGCGGGCAGAGGTCGGTGCCAATACGTCAGCGTCGCCTCCTGGCCCGCGAAGGTGAACTCATCGGAGAACTGGGTCGTCGCGAAATAGTCGGCCTTCGGGTAGTTGAGCATATAGACGTATGGGTGATTCACCGAGAGGATCAGCCGTCCTCCGGGCTTGAGCACACGGTGCAGCTCCGCCAGGGGCACCGTCCAATCCTCGAGGTAATGCAGCACCAGGGATCCGACCACGTCATCGAACGAGTTGTCCTCGTAAGGCAGGGGCTGGCCAAGGTCTGCCACTCGCAGGTCCACGTCCGCGCCGAGTCGCTGCCTCGCGATCTCCACCATCGCCGGGCTCAGATCGAATCCAACGACGTCGGCGCCACGGTCGATCAGCGCGGCGGAGAGCAGACCGGATCCACAGCCGGCGTCGAGCACTCGGCGTCCGTCCACCTCTCCAGCCAGGTCGATCATCGCGGGGCGTTCGTAGCACCCGTTCACGAAGTTCACTTCGTTGTCCGCTGCGTAGGCTGCGGCGAAGCTGTCATAGGGCGCTGTCTGCATTGCATGAACTCCAATTCATACTCATGGCATTCGGACCCCCTGCTCCGCCCATCCCAGCACATTGAACCCCAGTTGCCGGAACAACACTCACCGCACCCGAAACGCGCTGATCAAACCCGAGATAAGGGTTCACACAACACGGGTGAGCTGGTCTGCCCCCAACATTCTGCGCCGGACCATCGCGCTGAGCTGTTCGACGAACTCGGTGAGAGCCGCGGCCGGCTGAACCTTCCGCTTCACGGCGTCTGTTCCTAGCATCGATCCCATGGCCACTCCCCTGCTCTTCCTCTCCGGCGCCGGACTCCCCCCTTGGATCTGGGACGATGTGCGATCCCGCGTGGAAGCACCGTCCCGCGTCGCCCCGCGCCCGACGACCGGTGAGACTGTGAGCGATTATGCCCGGGCAGCCCTGGAGGCGGCTCCGGCGGAGAGGTTCACGCTGATCATGCATTCCTCGGGCGGCGTGGTCGCCGCCGAGCTCGCCCGCTCCGCCGAACCTGGACGCATCACCGGGGTGCTTGGCCTCGCAGCCGTCATCCCGCGGGCGGGAGCGTCCTTCGTCTCCTCGCTGCCGTTCCCGCAGCGATTCATCCTGCCGGCGGTGATGCGGGTGGCCGGGACCAGGCCACCTGAGTCCTCGATCCGGAAGGGCCTCGGCGCGGGCCTCGATGAGACCACCACGCGGCGCCTCGTTGCGGACCTCTCACCCGAGCCGCGCGAATACTTCACCAGTCGCGCCGCGGACCCGGCCGCCCTGTTCGCCATTCCTTCACGGGGCTACGTCGTGACCACCGACGACGCCGAGATCCCGAGTGCTCTGCAGCGCCGCTTCGCCGCTCGGCTCCACCCGACCGAGACCTTCGAGGTGCGTGCGGGCCATCTGCCGATGCTCACCCACCCAAAGGTCATCGCGACCGCCATCAACTCACTGGGCGACCGGCCCGGAGCATGAGCGAGCACGAACACCGACAGGAGACGTCCGGCCAGGGCGCCGGGAAGCGATCGCGTCCCGGCGCGGCTGACCCGCAGGCAGGCACCACCCGGGCGCCGAGAGGTTCAGGAGAGCCATGAGCAGCATCGAGATCCTCAAAGACATCGCGCGTCGCCCGCTCGAAGAGGTCCACGCGCTGCGCCCAGCGCTGACATCAGAGCTGCTCAATGCACACCCGCATCATCACAACTCCATCGCCTGGCTGCTCTGGCATTCAGCCCGAGAGATCGACGAGCAGCTTGCCAGCCTCTCCGGGCAGGAACCGGTCTGGACGGTGCAGGGCTTCGCTGAGCGGTTCGCCCTGGATCTCGGTGCCCACGACATGGGGTTCGGCCATACCGGCACCCACGCGCGGCGGATCCGGGTCAGCGACCCGGACCTGCTGCTGGAGCATCTGCGCGCCGTCGTCGAGGCACAGCTGTCCTATCTGGACTCGCTGGGCGAGGCCGATCTCGAGGAGGTCATCGACACCCAGTGGCACCCGCCCGTGACGCGGGGGGCACGGCTGATCAGCCTCTCGCTGGACGCGGTGGCGCATATCGCCCAGGCCGCCTACGTCACCGGGATGGGTCCTGCCGCGTTTGAGGAACCTCAGGTCGCGGAGCAGCACGGTGAGGAGCATCAGGGCGGGCAGCGTCAGGCGTAGGTCCGCCGAGCTCGGGAACGCCGGGCCGGCCAGCCTCTGAACGGGCGGCACCCGCGCTGCGGCTCGGCACGGCCCCGGTGCGCTGGCGCAGCCACTCCGGGGCTTCGAACAGCCAGTCCTGCCCCAGCCGCTGCGCCACCGCGTAGATCATCAACGGTCCGATCACCCCGCCCAGGGTCGGCAGGGCCACGTGCACCGCGAGGGCCTCCACGCCGAGCATGCCGAGCACGATGCGTGTACTGGCGGTGAAGAAGATGTGCGCCACGAAGATCACCAATGACAGCTCCCCGATGCGGGCGAGCCACCGGGCCCGGTGGCCCATCCGTGCCAACAGCCGCGCCACTGCCAGGATGGCGAGCACGCCGGCGCTCGAACCGATGAAACCGAGTGCCACGCTGGGCGCCGTGCGGATGTCGCCATAGGCGGTGGGCGGGGTGGCCAGCAGCGTGTAGCCGAGGACCACCCACACTGCCCCGGTGACGATCACGACGCCGCCCGCCCAGCCGACACCGACCCGCTGCACCCAGCTGAGCAGGCGCTTCCCGGTGAGCACCACGCCGAGGAAGAAGAAGACCGTCAGCGCCAGCCCCTCGCCGCCGAGGATCCTCCAGTTCAGGCCCCACACCACGGCAGAACCGAGCGCTGCCAGGCCCAGGGTCACGACGGCCGCCCGCTGGCTGCGCCAGGGCTTCGCGACCGCGGCGAGCAGCATCATCACCGTGATCCAGCCGAAGAACCAGAACTGCTCCTTCGGCTCCCAGATCATGAGCAGCTCGACCGGATGCACCGGGTCGTTCACGGCCGAGCCCATGCCGATCTTCAGCAGCAGCTGCAGCGTGGACCAGAGCATATAGAGCCAGAGGAAGGTCACCGAGCGTGCTCGGGCGTAGTGCCAGGCGCCATCCCGGCGCATCCCCGAGGCGACGAAGAGCCCCGCCAGGAACGCGAAGACCGACAGGTGAGACATGTAGATGACGGAATCGACCTGTGTCAGAAGGGGGTCCTCCACCAGCCCCGCCGGCTCCAGCGCTCGCCATACATGGCCCAGGACAATGAGGATTATCGCCAGCGCCTTAGCGATGTCGATAGTGGCGTCCCGCGCGGGTTGCGCCGAGTCTCGGGTCACGGGTTTATCAAATACCAGGCATCTCTCCTCGGCAAGCTTTTTCTTGCTTTCATGTCGTTCGGCGCGACCTCGGCGGCGGAGAGGCTCGTCGTCATGGTTTAGTGGTGACATGCCCGCGCGCATCATCTCCATCGGCACGGCACTGCCGGCGACCTCTGTGCCCCAGCGGGACCTTCGCGCCTTCTTCGCCGATCAGCCCGACGCCAGCAGGCTTACCCGCCGGCTCATCGGGGCAGCCTTCGACGCCGCCGGCATCGAGACCCGCCACTCGGTGCTCACCGGTCTGGGCGGCACCCCGGATGGAGTCTTCGTCGGCGAGGATTCCAGACTGCTCTCCCCCACCACAGGGATTCGCAATGAGCTCTACCGACGGACCGCCCCAGACCTGGCCGCCGACGCGGCGCGCTCCGCCCTGTCGGAGGCGGCGCTCACCCCCAGCCAGATCACTCACGTCGTCACCGTCTCCTGCACCGGATTCTTCGCTCCGGGCCTGGATTTCCGGCTGATCCGCGACCTCGGCCTGCCCGTGACCGTGGAACGCAGTCACCTGGGATTCATGGGCTGCGCCGCCGCCCTTCCGGCGCTGCGCACGGCGTCTCAGATCACCGCCGCGCAGCCCGAGGCCGCGGTGCTGGTCGTCTGCGTGGAGCTGTGCTCGCTGCACATCCGCGACACCGCGGACTCCGAGCAGATCGTCGCGGCCTCGGTCTTCGCCGACGGCGCCGCTGCCGCAGTGGTCACCGCCGACGAACGCCTCGGCACCCCCGGCGGAATCGTTCTGGAACGGTTCGCCACCGCGCTGACCAGCGAGGGCGAGTCCGACATGGTCTGGACGATCGGGGATCACGGGTTCAACATGCGACTCTCCGCCGAGGTCCCGAGGATCATCGGCCGTGAGATCCGCGCCGCCGTCGACCGTTTCCTCGGTGAGGAGGGGGCCCCCGCCCGCTGGGCCGTCCACCCGGGAGGCCGCAGCGTCCTGGACCGGGTGGAGGCCGGGTTGGAGCTTGAGGCCACAGCCCTCGATGCCTCCCGCGCGGTGCTGCGCGACCACGGCAACATGTCCAGTGCGACCATCCTGTTCATCCTGCGCCAGCTCCTCGCCGACCCCACGGTCAGCGGCCGCATCGCCGCACTGGCCTTCGGGCCCGGGCTCACCGTGGAATCCGCCCTGCTGCGCAAGACCCGGTGACCCGATGAGCCGGGTCAACCTCTCCGTCCGCGACGCGCAGCTGCGCGAGCTCATGGATGATCCCGACTGTGACCCTGTCCGCCTCGACGCGACCCTGCGACGATTCCACCTGATCAACCGGCTGATCTCGGGCTGGAACCAGGTCTACCGCACCCGGCTGCGCCCGACGCTGCTCAGCCTGGACAGACCGGCACGGGTGCTCGACCTGGGCTCCGGCGGCGGAGACGTCGTCACCCGGCTCGCGCAGCTGGCAGCCCGAGACGGCCTGGAGGTGCAGTGGACCGGGGCGGATCCTGATCCGCGCGCCCATGAGGCGGCGCAGAACACCCAGGAACAGCGGATCCAGAACCAGCGCACGGAGAAGCTCGGTTCCGACACCCCGCCGCAGCCACCCCGGGTGAGATTCCTGTGCGCCGACGCCGACGCGCTGCTGGACCAGGGCGAGAGCTTCGACGTCGTCCTGTCCAACCATGTGCTCCACCACCTTGACTCGCCTGGCCTGCTCGACTTCACCGGCGCCTCGCGGCGGCTCTCCACCGGCACCGTGCTGCATGGCGACATCGCCCGCGGCCGGCTCGCCTACAGCCTCTACGCCGTCGGGATCACCCCGCTCGCGCCTGGCACCTTTCTGCGCACCGATGGGCTGCGCTCGATCCGGCGCAGCTACCGGCACGAGGAGCTCTCCGCCGCCCTGGGCTCCGGTTGGACCGTGAGCTCTCCGTCGCCGTTCCGGCTGATCGCGGAAGCGCCCGGCCTTGGCTGAGGTGATCGTGATCGGCGCCGGCCCGGTGGGGCTGCTGATGGGTGGCCTGCTGCGCCGAGCCGGGATCGACGTGGAGATCCTGGAACAGCGCGGTCACGGCAGCGGTGACAGCCGCGCCATCGGAGTCCACGCCCCGGTGCTCGCCGCTCTGGAGGGCTCCGGGCTGACCGCAGGGCTGCTTGATCAGGCAGTCCGGGTGACCCGCGGGGAGGCCCGCGCGCAGGGTCGGGTGCTCGGCGAAGTGCGCTTTGATCGACTCCCCACCCGGTTCCCCTTCGTCGCCACCCTCCCCCAGTCCGGCACCGAGGCGGTGTTCTCCGAGGCTGCCCCGGTCCCGCAGCGCGGGGTCAGCGTCGGCGCGCTGCACCCAGGGCCTGAACACGTGGAGGTCGACACCAGCGCCGGGCCCCGTCAGGCACCGCTGGTGGTTCTCGCCGGGGGTCCGCGCTCCCGGGAGCTGGTCTACCGGTCTACGCTCGCGCACACCTACCCGGACCGGTACCTGATGACCGACGCTGACGTGTCTGATGAGCAGGCGTTCGAGCAGCAGGACGCGCGCACCGCCGTCGTCCACCTCGAGCCCGCCGGAGTGCTGGAGTCCTTCCCACTGCCGCAGGGACGACGCCGGTTCGTCGCCTGGGACTCCCTCGGCACCTCCCAGGACCCCAGCTCTGCGGACCCCACATCTCGTGACCCGGCTGCGCAGCGTGACCGGATGGAACGCACGCTGGCCGCCCACGGTCAGCCGCTCACCGGGCAGGTCAGCGGCTTCGGGGTGCGTCGATTCGTCGCGCCGGCGCTGCGCGATCACCGGCTTCTGGTCATCGGCGACGCCGCCCATGAGGTCAGCCCGATCGGTGGCCAGGGGATGAACCTGGGCCTGCTCGATGCCGCCACCCTGGCCCCGCTGCTCACCGCCTGGGTCCGCACCGGCACCGTGCCGGAGTCGGAGCTGCGGCGCTGGGAACGCGCCCGGCTGCGCTCGGCCCGCCGGGCGGCCCAGCTGGCGGCGCTGAACACCCGGCTCGGCCGGCCGCTCACACCGACGGCGGACTCCGCGCGCCGGGGCGGCGTGCGGCTGATGTTGGGCCCAGGCGCCGGCCGGGCCTTCGCCCACGCCTATGCCATGGGATTCGACGCCGAGGCCTGAGCCTCAGCCGGCCGCCTTCAGTGCGCCGCAAGCTGAGTACCAGCGGCATCTCAGCCGGCCAGGGATCCTCCCGCCACCACCAGCTGGGCCGCGAGCAGCAGCGCTGCCAGCATCACCAGCCGGAAGAGCACCCGACCGGAGCGGGCCCGCGCCGCCAGGCCCAGCGCCAGCAGCGCCACCGCGCTGACCAGGAGGAGGAACACCCAGGAGATCACCGGGACCTGGTCCAGCTGCCACCCGGCGGAGCCTGCGGTCACGGCGACCCCGCCGGCGAGCACCGCCGCCGCGGCCAACCCCGCCGAGGGCCGGGCACCGAGCCGGTGCGGGAGGCCGGTGATGCCGGTGCGGGCGTCGTCGTCGAGGTCTGGGAGCACATTGGTCAGATGGATGGCGGCACCCAGTGCGGCGCCGGCGAACCAGGCCCAGGGTGCGGCGAACGCCGAGGCCGGGGACGCGAGGGTCGAGAAGGAGGGGAACAGCCCGAAGGCGAGCAGGAACGGGGCCAGTGAGAACACTGTGGCCTTCAGCCCGGCGTTATAGGCCCAGGAGGCGGCGAGGAAGACCAGGTGGGCGCCGAGCAGCCCGAGCCCCAGCGGCGCGGAGAGCAGCAGCGCCAACGTCAGGCAGCTGATCGCACCCGCCCAGGCGGCGCGGACGCTGAGGTCTCCGCGAGCGATGGGCTTGTCGCTGCGCCCGACGGCGCGATCCCGTTCGGCGTCGAAGGCGTCATTGGAGATGCCCACCGAGAGCTGGCCGAGGAAGACCGCGAGCGCGAGCAACAGGATGCGCTCGACACCGAGTCCGGCCGAGACCGCGAGGGCAGCAGTCAGGGCCGTCACCACGACGGTCGGTCCGGGATGAGAGGATCCCCACAGACCTCGAGTCACTTTCAGGATCGCCATCAGGTCAGTCTCTCACCCCGACATCCCACCCCTCGGAGGACCCATGAACAGCACGCAGCGCGCAGCATCGATGGCCGGGCTCCTCGGCGTCGCCGGGGTCATGCACTTCCTGCGGCCGGCGCCCTTCGACGCCATCGTGCCGCCGCAGCTGGGAAATCGCCGCCGCATCACCTACGCCAGCGGTGTCGCCGAGCTCGGCTGCGCGGCCCTGCTGGCCGTCCCGGCGACCCGCCGGGTGGGCGGCGTCTGCACCGCGGCACTGATGCTCGCCGTCTACCCCGCGAACATCTATTCGGTGCGGAGGTACTGGCACCGGCCGCGCGCGCGGAACATCGCCCTGGCGCGGCTTCCGCTGCAGGTGCCTCTGGTCCGTGCCGCCTGGCGCATCGCGCGGGGCGAGTAGGCGGCTGCGTCCGCGTCGAGACGTGGATCATCTGGGCGGCGCCATAGATGAGTCACAGGTGTGACCGCGGCTGAGACCTGTGGTTCGACAGAGCCCGGGGTCCCATGTTTACCGTGGAGGCACCGGTCAGTCGGGCCCGCCTGCGCAAGTGTGAACCCTGCAGGCACGTGAGAGCGGACGTTGTCGTTTCCGCGCAAGGCCCGCTGGCCCCAGCAAGTGAAGGAGCAACATATGCGCCACGACGAATTTCTGAAGACCGTCGCCGAGAAGGGCGGTCCCTCGGATCGCGATCAGGCCAGCCAGCTGGTGAACGTGGTGCTGGAGGACCTCGGCAAGCGGCTCAAGGGCGGTGAAGCGAGCAACCTTGCCGCGCAGCTGCCGGAGGAGCTCAAGGCTCCGCTGACCGACAACGCCGGCACAGACACGCTCGATGATGTCGATGAGTTCCTGCGTCGGGTGGCCGGCAAGCTCGAGCAGGACCTCGGCACCGAGGAAGCTCTTCCCCAGGTCAAGGCAGTGTTCTCCACGCTCTCGGACTCCGTCTCCGAGGGTGAGATCAAGGACCTGCGCTCGCAGCTGCCAACAGGCTTCGCACCGCTCTTCGCCTAGCAGGTGTTCGCCCGCCCGCTCCATGGGCATGTCCCGCTGGGCCACCGGCCCAGCGGGAGGGTGACCTCATCACGATGAGGCCCCTTCACCACCAGCGAAGGAGCACCTGAGGCTGTGTCTGAACCCGCGAAACCGTTCCACATCAGGCTCCTCGCCGATCCCGGTCTGCCCACCCGGCGCGTGAACTCCATCCAGGAAGGCTTCACCGAGGAGGCACGCAAGCTCCTCGACGGGGAGGTCACGGTCTCCTGTGCGACCCGGATGCTGCGCATCCGCCCCGACGCCACCTTGGACATCGACGCGGTGCGCGAGATGGAGGCGGATCATGCCGAGGCTGATGCCGTCATCATGCTCACCGAGATCCCCCGCCACACCAAGGGGCACCCGCTGATCTCGGAGATCTTCCCCGAGCACAACGTCGCGATCGTGTCCTGCCCGACCCTGGGCGCCTGGGCCACCAAGAGCCGCATCCAGAAGGTCTTCACCGGCTCCCTGCTGCGCCTGCTGCCCCCCGGCTCCGGCCCGGATCCGCAGAAGTATGACCAGCGCTGGAGCCAGTGGGAGCCCACCGAACGCGGAGAGGGCCTGGGCCTCTTCGCCCACACCCTCACCGGCGGTCCGCGCACCGTGCTGGGCATGGCGCTGGGCAATGATCCCCTGCGCACCGTCCCGAAGCTCTCCAGCGCGCTGGCCGCAGGTGCGGCCACCGGCGCCTTCGGCATCTTCTACAGCTCCATCTGGCAGATGGCCGATGCGCTGAGCCCCACCCGGCTGATGCTGGTCGGGCTCGCCGCGGTGGTGACCATGATCATCTGGCTGATCATCCGCGACGGACTCTGGGACCGCCCGAAGAACCGCAGCCTCGCCACCGTGGTCACCCTCTACAACGGGTCCACCGCAATCACCCTGCTGGCCTGCATCCTGATGCTCTACCTCCTCCTGGTGGCGGTCATCTTCCTCGCCGGGCTGGTGATCATCGACGCCGAATACCTGGCGACGATCATCGGCGGCGAGGCCAGCCTGCTCAACTATCTGAACATCGCCTGGTTCAGCGCCGGGATGGGCGTCTTCGCCGGCGCCATCGGATCAAGCTTCGACTCCGGCGTGGACCTGCGCCGACTGACCCACGGACAGCGCGAACGCCAGCGCGAATACACGGAGAGCGCATGAACGACCAGCAGACCCTGCAGCAGACCCTGACCGCGATCGACGGCCGGGGGTACGCGTCCTATAGGCAGCTGAGCGGCCGCTACGCCCTGGGCCGCTTCACCCTGAGCGTGGACAAGGTGCAGGTGGACCCGTTCGCGCCGCCCTCGCTGATGCGGATCAGCCTCCGCCGCGACGACGCCGGACTGCCGGCAGAGCTGCTCGATGATCGGCTCGGACGGATCGCCGCCAGCGACTTCCTCACCCGCGCCTTCGCCGACGCCGTCGCCGCCAGTCCCGCTGAAGGGATCAGCATCGGCCGGCCCGGGCAGCAGGTGCTCGAGCGCACCAGCGTGGTCATCACAGAGGAGCTGATCACAGCACGTCTCTTCGTGGCGCTGCCCGCGGCAGGACGCAAGGCGCTGGGCCGCAAAGCCGCCCGGCTGCTCACCGAGACCCTGCCCGGCCTCGCCGAGTCCTCGCTGCTGCACGCCAGCCTGGACCAGGACGCGCTGCGCTCCCACGTCACGCTGCTGCGTGATCAGGAGGACCTGCGCACGCAGCTCACCGCGGCCAAGCTGATCTCCTTCGCCGCCGACGGCTCCGTGCTGCCCCGACAGGCCGGGGATTCCGACCTGCCGCTCGGCGACGGCGCGGTCGAGTTCACCAGCCCCGAGGCGCTTCGCCGCAGCTTCACCCTGCCCAGCGGCCGAGAGGTCGCCGGAATGGGCGTGCCCGAGGGTGTCACCGTCATCGTCGGCGGCGGCTATCACGGCAAGTCGACCCTGCTGCGCGCCATCGAGCGCGGGGTCTATCCGCATATCGCCGGGGACGGCCGCGAATGGGTCATCACCGGCGCCTCCGCGGTCTCGATCCGGGCCGAGGACGGCCGCAGTGCCGCCGGCGTCGACATCTCCCCCTTCATCTCCGGGCTGCCCTCCGGTGCGGACACCCGCAGCTTCTCCAGCACCAACGCCTCGGGTTCGACATCCCAGGCCACCAACCTGGTCGAGGCCGTGGAAGCCGGAGCCCGGGCCCTGCTCATCGATGAGGACACCTCGGCGACGAACTTCATGATCCGCGACGACCGGATGCGCCAGCTGATCCCGGCCGAGCGCGAGCCGATCACTCCGTTCGTGGACCGGGTCCGCCCGCTCTTCACCGAGCGCGGAGTCTCCACCGTGCTGGTGGCCGGCGGCTCCGGCGCCTTCTTCCAGGTCGCCGACCAGGTGATCGCCCTGCAGGACTACACGCTGCGCGAGGTCACCGCCGAGGCGCACCGCATCGCCGAAGACCACCAGACGACGACGGCGCGCCCGGCAGCCTCGAGCACCTCCGCGGCGGCCACAGACCCCCCTGCCGCGGAGCTCCCGGTCGAGACGGTCTTCACCGACGTCCCGTCCCGAGTTCCGCGCCGCGCCTCGCTGCATCCGGCGAAGAAGACCAAGCCCGCCCGCAGCCGCGGGCACCGGATGATCCAGTACGGCCGCGAAGATGTCGACCTCACCGCTGTGGCCCAGCTGGTGGACCCGGCGCAGACCGAGGCGCTGGCCAAGGCGCTGGACCGCCTCGCCGAGCAGGCCGACGGTGAACGCGACATCCCCACCTTGGTCGCTGCGCTCGTGGACCGCATCGACGCTGAAGGTCTGGATGCCCTCTCCCCGCGCCGCGGGCACCCCGGCCATCTCGCCCGCCCACGGCCGCACGAGATCCACGCCGCGATCAATCGGTACCGCGGCCTGACCCTGCACTGAGCAGTGCCCGCTGGGCTACCCTGAGAACCAGTCCGGCATCAGGGCAGGTCCTGATCGTGCCGGGATCACAGGGGGTGCAATGGCCATCACCATGCGGCGGTTCACCGCCGACGGGGCGAGCTCCGAGGTGCAGTCCCCGACCGGGGCGCCCGACACCAGCCCTGCGACGGTGCTGCTCTGGGTAGACCTCAGCGGGGAGGACATTCCCGATTTCGAGGACACCGCCGCCGCGCTGGGGCTGCGCGAACCACAGCTCGAGTTCCTCTGCGGGAATCGCAGCCGTCTGCCCATTCCTGCCGCCTCGGCGGAATCAGTGGCCGCCGTGCTGCACCGGGTCTCCACCACCATCGATGAGCCGAACCAGGTCACAAGGTTCCACTTCTCGGAGCTGCGCGTCCTCGCCGCAGAAGGACTCGTGGTGACAGTCCAGGCCGACGAGCCAGGTCAGGCGCCGCTCGGCATGCAGGCGCTGCGGGAGAGCACCCGCTTGGCCCATCCGAGCGTCTCTGTGACCTCCTCCCATGCCATCGCAGGCCTGATCGGTGCGGTGCTGCGGGAGTACCCGGTGGCGCTGGATGAACTCGAGAATGCCATCGAGGCGATGGAGGGCGTCCTGTTCCAGGAGGCCCGGCTCGATGCGGCGCTCTCGCATCGGATCTATCAGCTGCTGCAGAAGGTGCATCGCTTCGACTGGGCGATGCGGCCGCTGGAATCGGTGGCCACCGAACGCGGCGCAGAGGCCGCCGAGTCCAGTGCGCCCGGGGAGGAGTCCTCTACCTGGACCGATCTGATCATGCGGACCCGGCGGATGCGGGACCGGGTGGAGCTGCTCCGCTCGCATCTGGAGAACGCCGTCGCGCTGCATTCGACGCTGCTGACCATCGAGCAGAACGATGCCACCCGCCGCCTGGCTGACGCCTCCTACGCCCAGGGAGAGCAGAGCAAGAAGATCTCCGGCTGGGCGGCGATCCTGTTCGCGCCGACGCTGATCGCCTCGATCTACGGGATGAACTTCCGGCACATGCCGGAGCTGTCCTGGGCCTGGGGCTACCCCGTGGCGGTGGCGCTGATGGTCGGGCTCAGCCTGACGCTGTGGACGGTCTTCAAGCGGCGACACTGGCTCTGAGCCGACGCAGCCCTGCGGCGAGCACCAGCCCCCAGACCAGCAGCATCGGATACCAGAGCAGGGCCTGACCCAGCCGCGCCGTCGGGTCCTGCAGATCCAGCCCGGGCCATAGCAGCAGTCCGGCATTGATCCCCAGTCCGGCGGCGCCATAGAGGATCAGCCCGGCGCCGATCAGCCGGGAGAGGTTCCACCACAGCGCCGGGCGTGGCCGGCGACTGCGAGAGGTCAGCCGTTGGGACGGCAGCGGGCTGGACGTCAGCAGGCGCGCCGCCACGAGCGGGATCACCACCGCGAGCGTCTTGCCGAGGCCGATCCCGAGCAGCGCGAGGCTGGTCAGCACCGGCATATCGGTCCGCAGGGTGATCAGCCACTGCCCGATGGTCTCCAGCAGCGCATCACCACCGAAGGCCCAGTAGTAGCTCGGCGCCGCGTTGAGCAGGCCGAGCAGACCTGCGCACCAGATCAGCGCCGTCGGCTTCTTCATCACACCGGCTGGGTCTGGACGGGTTCTTCGACGCTGAGCAGCGCTTCGGCGGCGCGGCGGGCCTTGAGCGCCATCGAGGAGTCTCCGGTGATCGCGGCAGTGGTCTGTGCGCCCTCGGCGAGCAGCATCAGCTGATCTCCGAGCTCCTCGGAGAACCCCGCCTCGACCGCGAGCCGCTCCATATAGCGCCGGAAGTCGCGCTTGTGTTCCGCCGCCTTGGTGGCCACGGCGGGGGATTCTGTGGCCAGCTCGCCGAAGGCATTGACGAACACGCAGCCGCGGAAGGAGTCTGAGCGGAACCACCCGGCGAGGTAGTCGTAGATCGCCAGCAGCCGGCCGCGCGGCGTGGCCTCCTGCGCCACCGCGGCGGCGATCTCATCGGCCCACATCCGGTGGCGGTAGTCCAGGACTGCGAGCACGATCGACTCCTTGGACGGGAACACCGTGTAGAGGCGCTTCAGCGAGACACCGGCGCGCTGGCTCAGCGCGTCCATGCCCACGGCGCGGAAACCCTGGGCGTAGTAGAGCTCGTCCGCCGCCTCGACGATTCTCCGGCGGAGCGGATCAGCAGACTTCTGCAGGTGTGCGTCCCCCTGACGGGTCATCGCAGCCCTTCCCATAGAGTTTCGGTGACGCAGAGTTCCGTGGTCTCAGCGCTGCGGTGTCCCAGCGTTCTGCGCACCCGCACGTTTGCGTGCTCTTCATGGTGCTTTCATCCCAGTGTACTTGCCAGAGAACGGTGGTTCTCCTAGGCTGAGGCGAAGGGAGAACGAACGTTCTCCGAACCTCAAGGAGGAACTGACATGTCACGCGTCACCGTCGGAACCGAGAACAGCACAGACATCTCGCTCTACTACGAGGATCACGGCGCGGGTCAGCCCGTCGTGCTCATCCACGGCTACCCCTTGGACGGCTCCTCATGGGAGAAGCAGACCGCCGCGCTGCTCGACGCCGGCTGCCGCGTCATCACCTATGACCGTCGCGGGTTCGGGAAGTCCTCCCGCCCGACCACCGGACACGACTACACCACCTACGCCGCCGACCTCAACACCCTCATGGAGTCACTGGACCTGCGCGACGCCGTGCTGGTCGGCTTCTCCATGGGCACCGGCGAGGTCGCCCGCTACCTGTCCGACCACGGCTCGGACCGAGTGAGCAAGGCGGTCTTCCTGGGTTCGCTCCAACCCTTCCTGCTGCAGACCGAGGACAACCCCACCGGCGTGCCGCAGGAGGTCTTCGACGGCCTCCTCGACGCCGTCAGCACCGATCGCTACGCCTTCTTCACAGCGTTCTTCGACGACTTCTTCAACACCAAGGACACCCTCGGCAGCCGACTCAGCGAGGAGGCCCTGGCGGCGCACAAGAACCTCGCCTACGCCGCCTCCCCGCACGCCTCGATCTGGGCCCAGCCGACCTGGCTCACCGACTTCCGCGAGGACGTCGCCGCCGTCGGCCGCTCCGGCGTCTCCACGTTGATCGTCCACGGCACCGCAGACAACATCCTCCCGATCGACTCCACCGGCCGGGTCTTTCACAAGGCGCTGCCCAGCGCGGAGTATCACGAGATCGACGACGCCCCCCATGCCATGCTCTGGACCCACGCCCAGGAGGTCAACGAGCACCTGCTGACCTTCCTGCGGTCCTGATCACCTCCACCAGAGCAGAACCCCGTCAGTGCCGGCCACGGCTGACATGTCCAGGAACCATCCGGACACAGCCGCGAGACTGACGCTGAACCCATCAGCCCTGCGCAGACCAACTCAGCGGACACGCACCCTGCGCACCCACACTCAAGGAGACTCACTATGCCTACACGCACAGCACGCACCGCCTGGAACGGATCACTCGAAGAGGGCTCCGGCCAGGTCGAGCTCAGCAGCTCCAAGCTCGGCACCTACGACGTGTCCTTCCCCAAGCGCTCGGCCGACGAGGCCAACGGCAGCACCAGCCCGGAGGAGCTGATCGCCGCAGCCCACACCTCCTGCTACGCGATGCAGCTCTCAGCCGTCCTCTCCGGCGCCGGTGGCACCGTGGAGGCCCTCGACGTCCGTGCCGACGTCTCCCTGGGCGCCGATCCTGCGGGCGGCTTCAAGCTGACCGGGATCAAGCTCACCGTCAACGGCGAGGTCAGCGGCATCGACGAGGACACCTTCCTGAAGTCCGCCGAAGAAGCCAAGACCGGCTGCCCGGTCAGCAAGGCGCTCACCGGAGTCGAGATCACCCTGGACGCCACCTTCCAGAGCTGAACCCGGCAGGACCTCCTGGGGTCCAGCACACTGCTGCAGGGTCGCGGCGCGCATCCATTGCCCGCCGCGGCCCTGCGCCGTGTCCACCTCTCTTTCCACCAGCTTTAAGGAATCACCCTTCATGACCACGACGATCACTGCACTTCAGGCCGACAGCGCCGAGTCCAGCTTCACCACACGCACCCTCGAGCGCCGCAGCCTGGCCGCCGATGACGTTCGGATCGCCATCCGTTACGCCGGAATCTGCCACTCCGACATCCACCAGGTCCGCGACGAATGGGGCGGCACCACCTTCCCGATCACCCCGGGCCACGAGATCGTCGGCGACGTCGTCGAGGTCGGATCGTCGGTCTCGAAGTTCAGCGTCGGCGACACCGTGGGCGTGGGCTGCTTCGTCGACTCCTGCATGGAGTGCGAGGCCTGCAAGGACGGCGAGGAGCAGTTCTGCAGCCAGGGCGTGGTCGGCACCTATAACGGCCAGGACAAGTTCGGTGAGAACACCCACGGCGGCTACAGCCAGCAGATCGTGGTGCGCGACCACTTCGTGCTCACCATCCCCGAAGGCATGGACCCCGCATCCACCACCCCGCTGCTCTGCGCGGGCATCACCACCTACGCACCGCTCAAGCGCTACGGCGCCGGCCCCGGCGTCAACGTGGGCGTCATCGGCATGGGCGGGCTCGGCCACGTGGCAGTGAAGATCGCCGCCGCCATGGGCGCCGAGGTCACCGTGCTCAGCCGCACCGACAGCAAGAAGGAAGACGGCCTGGCCTTCGGCGCCACCGCCTACCGCGCCACCGCAGACGGCTCGGCGTTCAAAGATCTCGCCGGCAGCTTCGACCTGATCATCAACACCGTCGGCGCCTCGGTCAGCCTTGACTCCTTCCTCGGCCTGCTCGGCCGCGGCGGCACCATGGTCAACGTCGGTGCACCGAGCGAGGAGCAGTCCTTCCAGATGTTCTCGCTGCTCGCCATGCGCCGCAACTACGCCGGCTCCATGGTCGGCGGACTTCCCGAGACCCAGGAGATGCTGGACTTCTGCGCCGAGCACGGCATCACCTCGACGATCGAGCTGATCAGCGCCGACCAGGTCGATGAGTACTACGAGAAGGTCGTCTCCGGTGACGTGCGCTACCGCGCCGTCATCGACATCGCATCACTGGAGCAGGCCGACGCCGCCTGAGCACACTGAACGACCCGGGTGCCACCGCAGCCGGGTCACACCGAACGCCCCGCCGCGCAAGGAGGTCACAGAGCGCTCCCTGCGCGGCGGGGCGTTCGTCATGGCGGTGAACGGCTGCCTGGGTGATCGCTCCAAGCAGCGCGCAGGCAGCACCCGTAGGCTGGGGAGCACCCGATGACCCCGGGAACGAAGGAACAGTTGTGAGCTCACCCGCCCAGACCCCGTCCACGCTTGATGCCTCCGCGGACACAGCCCCAGCCGCAGCCGCAGCCGCGGAGGATGTCGCCTCGGCCTACGCGCTTGGGCACCAGGACGTGCTGCGCCGTCTGGAGGTCGAGTCCGAACAGGGCCTCAGCGCCGAGGCGGCCGCGGCCAGCCTGGAGAAGCACGGCCCGAACCGGCTCCCGGACCCGGACCAGGACAACGCGTTCATCCGGTTCATCAGGCACTTCCACGACGTGCTGATCTACGTGCTCATCGGCGCCGCCGGACTCACCGCACTGCTTCAACACTGGGCCGACACCATCGTGATCCTGATGGTCGTCGTGATCAACGCAGTCGTGGGCTTCCTGCAGGAGGGCCGCGCCGAACGCGCCCTGGAGGGCATCCGCAACATGCTCTCACCAAGCGCCGATGTCCGTCGGGAGGGTTCCTGGACCACGGTGGACGCCGAGCTGGTCGTCCCCGGCGACATCGTGCGGCTGCGCACCGGGGACAAGGTCCCCGCTGATGTCCGGCTGATCGACACCGCCGACCTCGCGATCGAGGAATCGGCCCTCACCGGCGAATCCGTCCCGTCCGAGAAGACCACCGAGCCCAGTGAGGAGGGCGCACCGCTGGGGGATCGCACCTCCATGGCGTTCTCCGGCACCCTGCTCACCTCGGGCACCGCGACCGGCGTCGTCGTCGGCACCGGGGAGGACACCGAGATCGGACGCATCAACACGATGATGTCCGAGGTCGAGACCCTTCAGACCCCGCTGACCCGACAGATCGCCCGCTTCGGCAAGGTGCTCTCCCTGGGCGTGCTGGTGCTGACGCTGCTGCTGGTCGGGCTGGGCTGGGGCCTGCACGGCACCCCGATCACCGAGCTGCTCCAGGCCGCCGCCGGATTCGCCGTCGCCGCGATCCCCGAGGGACTCCCGGCGCTGATCACCATCACCCTGGCGCTGGGCGTGCAGACCATGGCCAAGCGCAACGCGATCACCCGCAAGCTCTCCGCGGTGCAGACCTTGGGCAGCGTGACCACCATCTGTTCGGACAAGACCGGCACGCTGACCAAGAACGAGATGACCGCCGAGCGCGTGGTCCTCGCCGATGAGACCCTCGAGATCTCCGGCACCGGTTACGTGCCCGTGGGTGAGGTCACCCGGGACGGCGAACGGATCAGCCTGGACCACCCGGGGCTGCATCGGTTCGTGGAGATCATGAGCCTGACCAATGACACCGAGCTGATCCGCAACGACGCCGGCGGCTGGGCGATCGCCGGGGAGCCCACCGAGGGCGCACTGAAGTCCCTGGCCGGCAAGCTCGGCTTCGACGACTCCTCCGGCTCACGGCTTGCCACGCTGCCCTTCAGCTCGCAGAACAAGCTCATGGCCACCACCGCACAGCTGACCGAGCACGAGACCCTCGTGCTGATCAAGGGCGCCCCGGACCGGCTGCTGGCCCGCTCCGCCACACAGCTCACCGCGCAGGGCGAGACCGAGGAGCTCGACACGGCCGCGTGGCATGAGCACATCGACGCGCTCTCAGCAGACGGCCTGCGCGTCCTCGCGGCCGCCTACCGTCCCGCTCATGCGCAGGACAGCGAGTCCCTGAGCGTGGAGGACCTCGGCGAGGAGCTGATCTTCGTCGGGGTGGTCGGGATCGTGGATCCTCCGCGGCAGGAGGCGATCGACGCGATCAAGGTCTGTCACGACGCCGGTATCCAGGTCAAGATGATCACCGGTGATCATGCCGGCACCGCCACCGCGATCGCCCGGCTGATGGGGATCGACAATGGTGAGGGGGCCATCTCCGGGACTCAGCTGGAGGCCACCGACGACGAGTCGCTGCGCGAGCTTGCCCAGCGCCATCACGTGTTCGCCCGCACCTCCCCGGAGCACAAGCTGCGCCTGGTCCGCGCCCTGCAGGCCGAGGGCGAGGTGGTGGCGATGACCGGCGACGGCGTCAACGACGCCCCCGCGCTGCGCCGGGCCGACGTCGGCATCGCCATGGGACTCAAGGGCACCGAGGTCACCAAGGACGCCGCCGAGGTGGTCCTCGCCGATGACAACTTCACCAGCATCGAGACCGCGGTCGAGGAAGGCCGCAGGATCTACGACAACCTGCGCAAGGCGCTGGTCTTTCTGCTGCCCACCAACGGCGCCCAGGCCACAGTCGTGCTCTTCGCCGTGGCCTTCGGCTGGACCCTTCCGCTGACCCCGCTGCAGGTGCTCTGGGTCAACATGGTCACCGGCGTCACGCTGGCCTTCGCGTTCGCCTTCGAGCCCGCCGAGGACGGGATCATGCGGCGCAAGCCGCGGGATCCCAATGCCGGGATCGTGGAGGCCCGCCACGTGGTGCAGATCGCGGTGGTCTCACTGCTGATCGCCGCCGTGACCATCATCGTGTTCCGCTGGCGCATGGACGTCGGTGACGATCTGGAGGTCGCCCGCACCCTGGCCACCACGGTGCTGGTGGTCTGTCAGGTCTTCTACCTCTTCAGCGTGAAATCGCTGGAGAGCTTCAGCCTGCGACCCTCGGTCCTGTTCAAGAACAAGATCGCCTGGTTGATGGTCGCGGTGCTGACCCTGCTGCAGGCCGGGTTCATCTACCTGCCCTGGCTGCACACGATCTTCGACACCGCGGTGTTGGATCCGTTCTACCTGCTGATCACCGTGGGGGCAGGGCTGGTGGTCCTGGTGCTGACCGAGCTGCTGAAGCTGGTGCTCTACGCGGGTCGGCGGGCACCGAGACTTCGCGAAGCGCCCGGCAGCTAGACACGATGCACACCGCCTGGCGTGTGCACCTGCCCTGATGCTCAGGTCGGATCGGCTCATGGGATGAATCTTGGTTCTCGGCGGCACCACCCGGACCCGGAGGATCAGGGCCGGCGCCGAGGCAGAGCCAGGACCTAAGCTTCGGATCGCGGTGACACCCGGCCTCGCGGAGAGCCTAGACTCAATCTGGTGACAGCCCACTCCGCTCAGCACCCGCACGTGATCGTCGTGATTCCTGCCCACGACGAGGCTGGAGCCATCGGTGCCGCAGTCACCGCGGTCCGCGCTTCAGCACATCACGCGGATGTTCAGCTGCGGCTGATCGTCGTCGCCGACGCCTGCACGGACGACACGGCCGCGATCGCCCGCTCTGCTGGCGTCGAGGTGCTCGAGATCGGCGCCAACAACGTCGGTGCTGCCCGGGCGGCCGGATTCGAGCATGCACTGACCGGCCTGGCAGACGTCACTGACACCCCGCTCGGGGCGGAACAGTGGCTGGTCACCACCGACGCCGACAGCCATGTCCCACTGGACTGGTTCGCCAAGCAGGCCGAGCATCGAGACCGCGGCGCCGACGTCGTCGTGGGCACGGTGATGCTGGCCCCCGTACCCGGGGCCGACCCGGTGGGCCTGGCCTGGGCCGCCGAATACGCCGAGAAGATCACGGGGCGCCGACACAGCCACATCCACGGTGCCAATCTGGCGTTCACCGCCCGCGCCTACCGGGCAGTGGCGGGATTCCGAAGCCTCGCCGATGACGAGGATGTGGACCTGGTGGCCCGGCTGCGCCGCAGCGACGCCGTGGTGGTCACCGCCACCGATATGCCGGTGATGACCTCACGGCGCACCACCGGCCGCGCCCCGCGCGGATTCGCACAGACCCTGGGAGCCCTGCACGCATGACCGATCTTCTCCGCGAGGTGCACGCCCACCTCCGCCAGCCCATGCCTCCGCTGCCTGGGCGTGGTGAGACCGCCCGGCGCTGGCGCCGACTCGCAGAGCTCACCGCGCAGAACACGGTGGCGGGCAGGCTCTATGAGGCCCACGCCGATGCTGTGGCGATCAGCACGGACCTGGGCCGGCCAGAGATGGTCTCCGCCGGCGAGCTCTGGGGAGTATGGGCCGCAGAGCCACCGGCCCCGGTGCTCACCGCGACGCGCAGCGGCCAGGGCTGGACGCTGACCGGCACCAAGCCCTGGTGCTCCGGGGCCTCGCTGTGCAGCCATGCACTGGTCACCGCGACTGTCTTCACCGCGGCCGTGGCGTCGGACGCCGCGGGTCCAGTCCAGGATTCAGTCGCCGGCGCTGCGCAGAAGATGCTCTTCGCGGTGGACCTCTCCTCCCCCGGCGTCTCCCCGGTGCCCGACACCTGGCAGGCGGTCGGGATGGCCGCCAGCGACTCGGGCTGGGTGTCTTTCGAGCAGGTGCCCGCAACCGCGCTGGGCACACATGCCGACTACCTTGACCGTGCCGGCTTCTGGCACGGCGGCATCGGGGTGGCCGCCTGCTGGTACGGCGCCGCCCGCGCCGTCGCCGCCCCGCTGCTCACCCGGGCCACCACGCCCAGCGCCTCACCGATCCTGCGGGCCCACGCCGGGGCTGCAGCCGCCGCACTGACCGCTGGCTGGGCGCTGCTGAGCAGCACCGCCCGCGCCGTGGACGCCGACCCGCACAACCTGCCGATGGCGAAGGCGCAGGCCTTCGCGGTGCGCACCTACATCGACCGCCTGGCCGCCGAGATCATCGACCGCACCGGCCGCGCTCTGGGACCCGGACCGCTCGCCTCGGATGCGATCCACGCTCAGCGGGTCGTCGATCTCGGCGTCTACATCCGGCAGTCCCACGCCGAGACCGATGAGGCAGCACTCCCCGCGGTCATGGCCGAGGACGGGCTGAGCTGGGACCACCTGATCGGGGACGGTCATGACACCTGGTGAGACCCCGCGGACCTTCCACGGCGCTCAGGCGCCGCACAACACCCGTGCCGCGCTGATGAACTATGACGCGGACGTGCCGGAATGGGGCATCGGCGAGATCGACGCCGCGGGACGCTGGATCCCCCAAGACCTGCCCGGGCTGCTGGTTGTGGCTCCGCACCCCGATGATGAGGTGCTCGGAGCGGCCGCGCTGATCGCCGCCGGACTGCGCAGCGGCTCACCCGTGCGGGTCCTGGCCGCCACCGACGGCACCGGGTCCCATCCTCCCAGCAGCATTCCCGCAGATCAGCTCGCCGAGATCCGCACCGCCGAATCCGAGGCGGCCTTGGAGGAGCTGCGCGGACTCACCCCGGGCCCGCGCGGTCCAGGCAGTCTGCAGCGCATCCGGCTGCACCTGCCCGACGGCGAGCTCGCCGCCCACCGCGAACCGCTCGCCGAGGCGATCGGCGCCGCCCTGCAGGACATGCCCGGCGGCACCCTCTTAGCGGCTCCGCTCTCTCGGGATGGGCACCCGGACCATGACACCTGCGGCGAGGTGGCTGTTGCCGCCGCGGCGCAGCGCAACGCCGCGCTGGTGCAGTACCCGGTATGGCTGTGGCTGCACAGCACACCTTCGGACTCGACGTCAGAGCCCGGCCGTCCGCCGGAGGTTCCGTGGACCGCGGCGCGCTCCATCCCGATCGACCCCGAGCTTGCGCAGGTCCGGGGCCGCGCGGTCGCCGCCTTCGCCTCTCAGCTGGGGGCCGAGCATGGCACGCCGGTGGACCGGAACCCCGGTGAGCCCGTGCTCACCCCGAGCATGCTGGACACTGTGCTGCGGGATCAGCAGATCGTCTTCCCGGGGACACCGCTGGACTTCGAGGGCCTCCATGCGCGGGGATCGGACCCGTGGGGAGTCACGACCCGCTGGTATGAACAGCGCAAATACGGGCTGACCATGGCCGTGCTCCCCCGGGCTCGCTACAGCCGAGCGTTCGAGCCGGGCTGCTCCATCGGCGGGGTGACCGAACTGCTGGCGCAGCGATGCGATGAGGTCCTCGCCACCGATATCTCCGGCTCAGCGCTGCACGTGGCGGCGCAGCGGGTCGTGGCCGAGAACGTGACGTTCCGGCACGCCAGCATCGAGGACTGGCCCGCCGGGAGGCTCGATCTGATCATGATCAGCGAGCTGGCCTATTACCTCAGCGACTCCCAATGGGCTGCGGTCCTGGCACGAGCATCGCAGACCCTGGAGTCCGGCGGCCACCTGGTGTCGGTGCATTGGCGCCACCCCGATGCCCAGGCGTTCCGCTCAGCGCAGCAGATCCGGGCCGACCTGCGGGCGGTGCCCGGCTGGGCCGTCCAAGGCAGCTATGAGGATCTCGACATGCTGATCGACGTGCTCGGCCCGGCGGGCCCGAGCGTGGCCCAGACCGAGTTTCTGCACTGAGGTCAGGGCTGGTTGACGGCTCGGCTCCCGGCCGGAATCTCCACCGTCGCGGGGACCGGACGGCGGAGCTCCACGGTGGCGGTCCAGATCCCCGCGAGGATCAGCACGGGCACGGCGAGCACCACGGCAGCCAGAAAGAATGCATTGAACGTCTGGATCAGCGTGGTGTCCATGGCGGGCTCCTCAAGAAGGTGTGGCGGTGAGTTGTTATGGGAGGTGGCCGCGCTCAGGCGGCGCTGCAGAGGCTTCGATTGAAGTGCAGCCGCCGGGAGGCGAACTCGGTGCCGAGCATCCGCTCGATGTTCGAGATCACGCCTTGGGAGATCGTCTCCATCAGATCGGAGGGATCAGAGTCGGCATTGATGGTGCAGCTGAGCTGGAAGACCAGACCGGCGTCGTCGCCGGAGATCTCCACGATTGCGGACTCCACATGTGGGTGAGCCATGAGGCCGGCGGATGCCGCCTTGGCGATCTGGTCGTAGCGCATGCAGCGAATTCGCTGGGCCGCTTCCTGGGTCACATGGCCGTGCGTCTCCCGCGGGACGGGCTGAGGCGTCGTGTTTCCCGGCGTGATCGTGCTGTTGGGGAATGCTCGTGCGCTCATCTGATTTCTCCGGACCCTTTGGCGGCTGCCCCCCTGTTGCAGTAACGCATCTGTCTCTTCATCAACCTTACTGTTAGAAGGTATAACTATTAACGGATCTAACGCAAAATGAGAGTCAGTGTCATCAGCCTCTGACGAGGTGAGACGGCTGTTTCTCCACCGTCTCCTGATCCAGGTCGGGGCGGGTTCGTGATCTGTAGGGTGGGGAGGACGCCCTGACCTGAGAGGTTCACTCCATGACGCCATACACCCCCGCCGAGGTGCGCAGCACTCCCGCGAAGCAGATCTCCACCCCCCTTGCCGGCGTGGACGCCTGCGTCTCTGGGACCCGGGCCGCTTTCAACAGCGGCCGCACTCGGTCGATGGACTGGCGCCGGGACCAGCTCAGGGGCATCCTGCGGCTGCTCGAGGAGCGGGCACCGGAGATCCATGCGGCGATGGCCGCGGATCTGGGGAAGAACGACGTCGACGCTCATCTCACCGAGGTCCTCTCGGTGAAGTCCGAGGTCAAGCACGCGGTGAAGAACCTTGAGCGCTGGACCCGGGATCGGAGCACCTCGGTCCCGTTCATCGTGGGCAGCGCTCGCGCGCATGTGCAGCGCCAGCCGCTGGGCACGGTGCTGATCATCGGCCCCTGGAACTACCCGTTCCACCTGTTGCTGATGCCGCTGATCGGCGCGCTGGCGGCCGGAAACTCGGTGGTGCTCAAACCGAGCGAGCTGGCTCCTGCGGTCTCGGCGACCGTGGCGGAGCTGATCCCGGAGTACCTCGACGCCGAGGCCGTGCAGGTGGTCGAGGGCGGAGTCGAAGAGACCACCCGACTGCTGGAGCACCCCTTCGATCACATCTTCTACACCGGCAACGGCACGGTGGCCTCGATCGTGATGGCCGCCGCGGCGAAGCACCTGACCCCGGTGACGCTGGAGCTCGGCGGCAAGTCCCCGGTCTGGATCGACTCCTCGGCTGATCTCACCGCCACGGCTGAGGCGCTGGTGTGGGGCAAGTTCAGCAACTGCGGCCAGACCTGCGTCGCGCCGGACTACCTGCTGACCACTCCCGAGCTCGCCGAGCCGCTGGCCCTTCAGATCGCCCGGGTCACGCGCCGCGCCTTCGGCTCCGATCCCGCACGCGCGGAGAACTACGGGCGGATCATCAATGAGCGTCACGCCGAGCGCCTCGCCGGGCTGCTGGGCTCCGGCCGCGCGGTCATCGGCGGTTCGGCGGAGGTCTCTGCCCGGTACATCGCACCCACGGTGCTGCTGGATGTGGAGCCTGACTCGGCGGTCATGCAGGACGAGATCTTTGGTCCGATCCTGCCGATCCTCACGGTGGCGGACCACCACGAGGCCATCGAGTTCATCAACGCGCGGCCGAAGCCGCTGGCGCTCTACGCCTTCACCGAGCACCCTATGGTGCGCGAGGACTTCCTCGAGCGGACTTCATCCGGTGGCATCACCTTCAACACCGTGATGACGCAGCTGGCGGTGTCCACCCTGCCTTTCGGTGGGGTCGGCGCCAGCGGCATGGGCCGCTATCACGGCGAGTACAGCGTGGCGACCTTCAGCCATGAGCGGGGCGTGCTGCGCAAGCTTCCCGGCTTCGATCCGACCCGGCTCGCGAAGGCACCGATCTCCTGGGGCATGCGCCGGATCCTGCTCAAGGGTTGACGCCGGGCTCGCGCTGCCCGCCCTCGGTCCGCCTTCTGCCCGACTCGGAGGCGGAACCGGCTGCTCAGGCGTGGCGGTAGGTGGGCAGCACCGCGTTGGAGGTGACGATGACCTTGCCCAGCGGCATCAGCGAGACCGGGATCAGCTTCAGGTTCGCGATGCCCAGCGGGATCCCGATGATGCTGATGAACATCGGGATCGCGGTGAGCACGTGGCCGATGGCGATCCAGATGCCCGCCACCAGGATCCAGATCACGTTGCCGATGGTGGTGAACAGACCTGCACCCCGAGGGCTGCGGTCAACGATCGTGCGGCCGAACGGCCACAGCGCGTAGGCCCCGATCCGGAAGGACGCGAGGCCGAAGGGGATCGTGATGATCAGCAGGCAGCAGATGATCCCGGCGATGAAGTAGCCCAGGGCCAGCCACAGGCCGCCGAAGAGGAGCCAGATGACATTGAGAATCGTAGAGATCGTGGAGTTCATCTCACTATTCAATAGCATCCGCGGCTGCGCTCAGAAGGGCAGCGGTCCTGCTCTGCTTTCGCGCTTGTCGTCTCTACACCCAGCGACCCCTGAGCACACCGCCCTGGCTCCCTCGCAGGGGGGGCGGTTCTGGGCAGGCTCGACTGCCCTGATGTCGGTAGTCGTTGAATGCCCTCTTCGGGGTGAGGTCAGATGAGGAAGTCGCCGATGAAGCCGCCGGGCTGGCACCCGGGCGGCACGGCGAAGACTGCGCTGCCGACAGGGGTGGTCCACTCGTTGAGCCGGTCCGCTTCCGCAAGGCGCCTCTGGATGGGCAGGAACTGGCGGTCGACGTCGGCCTGGTAGGAGATGAAGATCAGGCCGCTGTTGCTGATCTGTTCACCGGACGCCGGATCGTCATAGTTGTAGCCGCGGCGCAGGATCTGCTCCTCGGGCCCCACCTGGTGGGCGCGACGGATATGGGCGAACTCCTCGATCACCGGGAAGCCCAGCGCGCTGGTGGCCTCGAAGTCCGGATCCTGGTGTTCGCGGGTGCCGGTCAGCGGTGCTCCGACGCTCAGGTCCCGCCCCACCGAGGATTCCTTGCCGCTGCGGGCGAGCTCATCCCACCCGTCCATATCCATCTGGATCCTCCGGATCACCAGCGATGTGCCGCCCTCCACCCACGGGGTGAGCGCACCGGCAGAGCCCGACGGCGGGTGGCCCCAGACGGCGAACTCGTTGCCGTCCCCGCCGCGCTCAGGCTGGACGGTCTCATCCACCTGACCGAAGAGGTTTCGCATGGACGATCCCTGCTCCTGGGCCCCATGTGCTGAACGAAAACCGTTCTGGATCCACCGGGGCCGCGCCTCGCTTCGCGCGCTCTTGAGCATGATCCTGCGCGCATGAGCCAGCGAGATCGGGTTGTTGCCGCAGAGCTGGAGCAGCAGATCTCCGCCGCACAGCGCGGGCTCGAGCTCGTCGATCTCGAAGTCCGGCAGATCCTTCAGCCACGCGGGCGCGGCTCGAGGATCCAGCCTGTCGATGAGCCGTCGGCCGAAGCCGAAGGTGACCGTCATGCTCGCAGGATTACCAGCGAGCTCCGGCTCCGTATCCGCGAGCGCCGGTCGACCGGCGGTCAGCCTGGAGGCGTCATCGCTGAGCAGCCGCAGCAGCCGCTGGATGCCTTCGGCATTGCGGGGTTCTCTCAGATCAAGCGCGATCAGGAGCGCATGAGCCTGAGCGGGGGTGTCGATGCCCGCCTGCCGCTCCCCGAAGAACGGCACGGTCTCGGAGCCGTATCTGCTGGTGCGCACCTCGGGCTCAGGGTCGCCCCAGCGCAGCCCGCTGCCGATGCTGGCCGCCGCGGCCACGCCTGCTCCGCCGACCCCGGCGCCGAGCAGGAGGCCGCGGCGAGAGAAGCCATGCCGGGAGGCTGCTCGGTCGGAGCCTCTGAGCCCCGAGTCCGTCCGCGCAGAGTCGGTCTCGTGCGGCCCCTCAGCGTTCATGATCATCGGACTCGTGATCGCGTTCATGACCGCTGGCGTCACCGTGGCTCGCGGGGCCGTCGCCCTCGGAGCCGTTCCCGTGGTCCATGGGATCCATATCGCCGCCGTGCTCGTAGGGCTCGTCCTGACCGCCGTCGTCACGGACCATGGCCTTGATGCTCTCCTGCGTGCCGTCCTCGAACTCCAGCGAGATGTCGAACACCTCTCCGGGCAGCAGCTCCTGCTGCAGGTCCATGAGCATCAGGTGATCGCCCCCGGCCTGCAGCTCCAGGGAGCCGGAGGCCGGGATGATGAAGCCATCCTCGATCTCCTGCATGATCTGTCGGCCGTCCTCCTCCACGATCTCGTGGAGCTCCGTGATTCCCGCGACCTCGGAGCTGGCGCCCACCACCGTGAGGTCCTGATCGGTCAGGTTCTCGATGGTGCCGAAGACGCTGGTCATCTCGGAATCGGTGGCGCGCGCCCACATGTCGTCCTGGCTGCTCTGGATGCGCGCATCCTCCTTCGCTTCGGCCTGGGCTGCTTCGGTCTGCGGGCTCTCGGACGCTGTGCTTTCTGATCCGCCTTCGCTGCAAGAGGTGAGCGTCAGTGTTGCGGCTGTCGCCAGGGCAGAGAGAGTCCAAATGGGATTCTTCATGACAGTGGTGTTCCTTCCGGGCGCATGGCCCTTCAACCCGAACGCGCACTCGTGCGCGGTGGGCATAGATGTCTTGGGTGGGAGAGCGATCCACGGGAAGCGGGTCGCCCCAGCTGGACCTGACCGCGGGGAAGCGGCAGGCCGGCGGGAGCCTGATCAGAGGCTGCGCATCAGCAGCGCTGAGTCAGGCGTGCGCGTTCGGGCTTGTGGAGTCGCGCCGGGGTCGGGCGCGGCGGATCAGGCGGATCAGGCGCGGGGCGTCTTGCGCCCGCGCAGAACAGCCATCGCGATCGCAGCAAGCAGACCGAGCACCGTGAGAGCACCGACCACGACGGCCCAGACCGGCAGGCCGGGGTCCTGCTGGGTGTCCGCAGCCGCGTCCCCCGTCACCGGTTCATCCGCCTCGGCGGAGTCCGTGGAGGTGGAGTCGGCGACGTCGTCGTCCTCTGCAGGAGCAGCAGCCTCAGTCTCGGTCTCAGCGTCGGCGTCGGTCTCGGTCTCAGCGGGAGTTGAAGGCTCCGGCGTGGGCTCGGGATCCGGCTCTGCTGCAGCCACTTCGAAGTCGAAGGAGCTCTCCTCGGCGTGCCCATCGGAGTAGACCACTCGGTAGGCGACCGTGTAGTCGCCCCCGGGAAGCTCCGCGGGGAGCTCGGTCCACATGGTCGCACCCTCGATCTCGGTCTCGCCCTCCCAGTTCTCACCATCCTCATCGCTGACCGCGATGATGTTGGTGATGGACTCACCGGTGGTCAGTCCGCCGCCGGAGAACTCGAGGGTGATCTCCTCGGGGCTCGCCTCGAGGAGGTCACCGGCTTCCGGAGAGGATGAGATGAGTGAATCGTGCGCCCAGGCGGGAGCCGCCATGGTGGTGACGGCCAGGCCGAGCGCGGCGGTCGCGGAGAGTGCGGTCATGCGGCCGGCGCGCTGGCGCCAGGTGGTGGATGTGCGGTGTGCGGGGGTGCGGGATGACATGAGTTCAGTGCTTTCCGTCGTGAAGTGACTGGTCCCCGGCGTCGAGCCGTGGAAACCATATGGCGATGTCAGCTCACGAGGACCGGCGGTCCGCGCAGGGTCTGCGCGCCGCCGCCGAGCCAGAGGTCCCGCAGGATCACCGTGGAGAAGGAATCGTGCGCACGGATGGCACGGGGCCCGGTCAGCGAGACCGGACGCAGGAACAGCAGCAAGACCGGGCGCAGCAGCAGCAGGGCGGCAAGCGCCTGGAGAATGAGTTCGCCGCGGCGGATCACCCCGAAGCTGAAGATTGCGGCGCACACGTGGGCGATGATCATCGGCGCATCAGGCAGCACCTGAGCGACCGTGCTGGTCTGCGCCGCACCGACCACCGTGACGGCGTGATCATGGGCCGCATGCCCGGCGTGAGCTGCCGCGTCGCTGTTCACAGTCGCGCTGGCGGAGGCCCCCGTGGCAGGCAAGAGCGCGAAGAGACCGTGCAGCACCGCCTGGCTGAACCCGACCGCGGCGCCGAGCCGGGCCCGACTGAGCCGCACGGCGGAGAGCGAGGCACAGACGGGAAGGCTCACCGCGAGCGCCAGGACCAACACGATCCAGTGCGGCATGTGGTGGCCTGCGGCCGAGTGGGAGATCGCAGCGGAACCGATGGCCAGGGTCGCGGCCAGCAGCCCGCGGGTCAGCCGAGCGGTACCGGTCACGGGACGCGGTGAAAGGGTGAAGTCCGCGGCATTGACCACAGGATCCCCTTCCCTCGGCTGATGCGGGCGAGTCTACTACAGCGTGTAGAACTCGGGGGCGTGGGTGGCGGGGGTGGATTCCGCTGGACGAGATCGCCTCAGCGAGGCCCCCCCAGGGAGACGCTCCCAATTCCTGGCCTGGGCCGCCTTCGTGATCCCCGGCTCGGCCGGAGCCTGGTTCGGGTGGCGGGCCGGGGGCCGGGAGTGCTGGTGGACCCGGCTGCGTCAGCCCTGACCACCCAGCCTGCATCTAGTGGGCGATTTGGGGGCTTTTCGGACCGAATCCCACCTGCGGGTTCTAGTGGTGGTTGCAACAGCCTGAGATTCAGGAGTTGCAAGTGCCTTCACCACATCACCCCCGACCCCGGACCGGACAGGGATACCCGGCCTGGTTCAAAGACCAGGTCCTGGATGA
>NZ_JAJOYX010000004.1 GCF_022565915.1 Nesterenkonia sp. LB17 | reverse complement strand
ACGTGGCATATCTCCTCAATGGACGCCCGAGGAAGACCCTGGACTGGCGGACCCCAGCAGAAGCGATGAGAGACTTACTCACCACCAGTTGAAACCGCTGTTGTTGCAACGACCGCTGGAATCCGCCACCCGGAAACTCCCTCAAATCGCCCAGTAGATGAAACGCGGCGGCGCAAGGAGCGCCTGCTTCAACGGTCCAGCGTCGTGGCCAGCGGCTTCTCCTCCACGAAGAGCAGCATCACGGTGGCGATCAGCGCCAGCGGCACCATCCAGAGGAACAGCGGCACCAGCGCCTCGTTATAGGACTCCACGACCACCGCCTGGATCGAGTCCGGCAGCCCGCGCACCAGCTCCGGGGTCAGCGAGTTCGCGCCCACCCCGCCGGCGGCGTCGGCGGGCAGCCGTTCGGTGAGCATCTCGGTGAGCCGGGTCGCGAAGAGCGAGCCGATCACGGCCGCGCCCAGCGTGGCCCCGACCTGGCGGAAGTAGTTCTGTCCCGCCGTCGCGGTGCCCACATGGCGCAGCGCGAAGGAGTTCTGCGCGACCAGGGTCAGCAGCTGCATCGTGCAGCCCAGCCCGAGCCCGAGCACGCCGAGGTAGAGGCATTCGAGGATCACCGGGGAGTCGGCGCTGACCGTGGAGAGCAGCCCCAGGCCCAGCGCGGTGATCACGCTGCCCACCACCATCGTGCGCTTATACCGCCCGGACTTGCTCACCCTGCGGCCGACGACGACCGAGGCCACCAGCAGCGTGCCCATCATCGGGATCATCAGCATCCCCGCCTGGGCCGGGGTGTAGCCGGTGACCATCTGCAGGTAGGTGGGCATATATCCCAGCGCGCCGAACATCGCCACACCGGTGATCAGTCCGGCGACCATGGTGAGCACGAAGTTGCGGTTGCGGAAGAGCATCAGCGGCAGGATCGGTTCGGGGGTCCGGTATTCGATCCAGGTGAAGAGCAGCCCCGAGACGACCATCGCGGCGAGCAGGCCCAGGATCATCGGCGAGGTCCAGGCGAACTCTCCCCCGCCCCAGGTCGCGATCAGCACGACGGCGGTGGTGGCCACTCCCAGCAGCGCCATCCCCCACACGTCGATCCGGCCGCGCGCCTCGGGGGGTCGCGGCGGCAGCTTCAGCAGCAGCACGATCCCGATCAGCGCGAGCGCGCCGAGCGGCACGTTCATCCACAGCGTCCAGCGCCAGCCTGGACCGTCGGTGAGCCAGCCGCCCAGCAGCGGCCCGGCGACCGAGGCGAATGCGAAGACCCCGCCCATCACGCCCATATAGCGGCCGCGCTCCCGCGCCGGGACGACGTCGGCGATGGTCGCCTGGGAGAGGATCATCAGTCCACCGCCGCCGATCCCCTGGATCACCCGGGCCCCGACGAGCTGGGCCATGCTGTCCGCCGCGCCCCCAAGTGCGGAGCCGATGACGAAGGCGATGATCGCGAAGATGAACAGCGGCTTGCGCCCGAACATGTCTCCGAGCTTGCCGTAGACCGGCATCATCACCGTCGAGGCGAGGATGAACGCGGTGATCACCCAGGCCATGTGCTCCACGCCGTCGAGCTCACCGACGATGGTCGGCAGCGCGGTGGCCAGCACGGTCTGACCCAGTGCGGCCATCAGCATGGCGAGGATCAGGGCGCTGAAGATCCACTTCAGGTGTCCGGTCTCGGGCGGGGAGCTGGCGTCGGCGCCGGCCGCGTCGGGCTCCGCAGCACCGTTGGGCGCCGCGGCCTCGGCCGTGGCACTCGCCTCGGCGGTGGCACTCGCCTCGGACGGCGGGGTGAGCTTCGGCGTCGAAGAGGTCTCGGGGCTGGTCATCGGGTGGTCTCCACGACTTGTCTGAACAGGGCGATGCTCTCGCTGATGAAGGGATCCAGGCTCTCCGCGCCGGCCTCGTGATAACGGGTGAAGGCGAACTTGGTGATGCCGCCGGCGAGCGCGAGCAGCGCCTCGAAGGCGTGGGTGCCTGCTCCCTCGGGCAGGTGCATCCCGCCCTGGTCTGCCTCGGCGTGCACGGCCGAATACACGAGCCGCTCCACCTGCGCGAGCAGCTCGGCGAGCCTGGCGCGCAGCTGCGGGTGCTCCGCGATGATCGCCCGGCGCTGCGCGGCGGTCTCCTCGGGCAGGCAGGTGCGCACCACGGACACGAAGAGATGCACCACGCGGGTGAGTTCATCCTCGGTGGAGGCATGGAAGCGTTCGACGACGGCCGGGTCCAGCTCCGCTGACCGGGTCCCCAGCACCGCGTCCTCCTTCACCGGGAAGTAGTTGAAGAACGTTCGGCGGGAGACGCCCGCCCTGGCGGAGATCTCATCCACGGTGACCGCGCCGGGTCCCTCGGACGAGGCCAGGGCGAAGGCGGCCTGGTGGATGGCGTTCCAGGTGTCGCGCTGATTGCGCCTGCGCTGCGTCAGATTTTCTTGCACTAGTGCATCTTATGCACCGATACAACTTTGCACAAGTGCAAGGAGATGAGGACAAGACTCTCCACGGATCACCCCTCGGGCTGACGCAGCCCGGGCGATACTCCGAAATACTGAGGCAATGCTCGAATCACTCACACTTGCCACCGACGTCGCCACCACCGTGGACGGGGACAGCTGGGTCGCAGGCCTGCAGAACTGGACCCAGGGCCTGCCAGCGGCACTTCAGTGGCTCGGCGTCATCCTGGTCTCCGCCATTCCCTTTGTGGAGTCGTTCTTCGGAGCTCCGATCGGAATCCTCGCGGGCATGCACCCGGCGGTGGCGCTCATCGCCGCCGTCGTCGGCAATATGCTCTCGCTGATCCTGGTCGTCTACGTCGCCCACTGGGTGCGCACCGCGATCCTGCACAAGCGCCCGCAGCAGATGGACCCGGAGAAGTCCGCCAAGCGCGAGAAGGTCCGGCGGATCTTTGATCGCTTCGGCGTGCCAGGGGTCTCGATCCTCGGGCCGCTCGCGCTGCCGAGCCAGTTCACGGCCCCGCTGATGGTGTCCTTCGGCGCCTCACGTCACGCGGTGATGGCCTGGATGCTGGTCTCGGTCATCCTCTGGGGCGCCGGGTTCGCGCTGCTCACCGTCTGGGGACTCACCCTCATCGCCTAGGGAGCCCAGCGCAGAGACCGGAAGCACCTCAGCGCTGCTCCGCGTCCTTGGGGTAGCGCTGCAGCTCTCGGGATCCCTGGGTGAGGTTCTTCAGGTTCACGCTGTCGTCGAAGTTGGCCCCGATGGCGCCGGCGAAGGTGCCCAGCGAGGCCGAGAGCCAGGCGATCTCCACGTAGTTCATGAAGCCGGTCTCCTGCCTGAGGACGTCGGCCATGAACCCGGGTTCGATCAGCAGCAGCCCGACCACCAGGATCGAGACGAACAGCACGAAGTACAGCGCGGTGACGCTGGTCAGCAGGCTCACCACGGTGGAGATGTTGTACATGGCCGCTTCCCGGGCACCGCCGACGACGGCGGACCGGTCCCAGAGCCGGTTGCTGATGATCAGCCAGGCGCTGACGATGCCGACCGCGGCCACCGAGACGATGGCCAGCCGCCAGTGCGGCAGGAAGCTCGCCATCTCCCAGATCGTGGTGAAGAAGATGCCGAACGCGCCGGTGGCGGCGGCGGCGGCGAAGACGCCGGAGAGTTTGGGCAGGGACCAGAGCGGCTCGTTGGCCGCAACCATGCCCAAGGTCATCCAGAGCCGCCCGGGGAACAGCATCCCTGGGGAGATGAAGAACGTGTCGTCGCCCTTCTGCTCCTCGACATGGGCGTAATAGCCGCCGTACTGGCGCGCGGCATCCACCGACTCGTTCAACAGTGCGGTGACCACTCGATGCAGCTCCCGTCGCAGCGAATGCATGATGAACGCCGGTCCCAGCGCGGGCAGCGAGATGATGGCGAGCCTGTCCGCGAAGTGCAGCTCCGCCGTCTTGGGCCGCTCCCCGGCCATGCGGGGGATCTCGGTGACGATGACCGTCATATCGGCCTCGGCCTCGCGGGCCCAGCGCTTGGCCACGACGAGGTCCAATGTGGCATCATCGCGCAGCGGGATCAGCACCTGCTCCTGGGTGACCTCTGCGCCGCGCGCCCAGCCGGAGTTGCGGCCGCGCTGGGGCTGCTGGAGCATCTTGCGCACGAGCAGCGAGGTGCGGCCGGGGTCGGAGTAGACCACGATGCTGCCGTCACGGACGGGCAGATCCGTTGCGCTGTACTGGTCGACCTGGCCCTGGTTCTGCGTGTCCTGCTCCCCTGGCGCCGTTCCCGTGCTGTGTTCCTCATGCGTGTCTTCGTACGTCTCCTGCGATGCCATGTCATCACAGTACCGTTCGGCTCCGAGGCAGTGTCAGCGCGCTCGCGGCGCGCTGACACTGCCTCGGCGTGCTCAGGAGTCGCTGAGCATGTCCAGCACCAGAGGTTTGACCCGGGTGCCGTAGAGCTCGACGGCGCTCATCATGTGTTCGTGCGCCAGGCTGGCATTGCCGTACTTCATGCCGAAGCGGCTGTTGCCCAGCAGCTTCTGGGTGCGCGCGATCTTCTTGGCCACGGTCTCTGGGGAGCCTACATACAGGGCTCCCTGGTGGACCTCCTGCTCGAACTGCGCCCGGGACGGATGACCGTTGCCCCAGCCGCGCTCACGGCCGAGCTTCGCCATCGATTCGGCCCAGGACGGGTAGAAGACGTCGAGCGCCTCCTCGTCGGTGGGCGCCACGAATCCGTGGGAGTGAACGGCGATGCGACGGTTGCCGCTGTGACCAAACTCATCGAGCGCCTTCTGATAGAGCTGGGCCAGCGGGCGGAAACGCTCCGGGGCGCCGCCGATGATCGCCAGCTCCAGTCCCAGGCCATGCCGTGCGGCCCGGACCACCGAATTGGGGGTGCCGCCCACGGCGATCCAGGTGGGCAGACCGTGCTCGTGATCGGTCTTGGGGTAGATCTCCTGGTTCTTCAGCGGGCCGCGGGTGCTGCCCTGCCAGCTGATCGCGGTCTCGGAGCGCAGCCGGGTGAAGAGCTCGACCTTCTCCTCGAAGAGCTGCTCGTAATCGGAGAGGTCATAGCCGAAGAGCGGGTAGGACTCGATGAAGGAGCCGCGGCCCAGCGAGACCTCGGCACGGCCATTGGTGAGCCCGTCGATGGTGGCGAAGCGCTGGTAGACCCGCACCGGGTCGTCGGAGGAGAGCACGGTGACCGCAGAGGTGAGCTTGATCCGTTCGGTGGCGGCGCCGATCGCGGAGAGCACCACATCGGGTGCCGAGATCGCATAGTCCGGGCGGTGGTGCTCGCCGATGCCGATGACGTCGACCCCCGAGGCGTCGGCCATCCTGGCCTCTGCCAGGACATTGCGCAGCACCTGAGGCTGCGGGACATCCTGCTCACCGTCGAGGGTCTTGGTGACGTCTCCGAAGGTGTGCAGGCCGAGTTCGAACTGGTCGCTGTGGCGCTCTGTGCTGATGCTCATGGCTGGTGCAACACCACTCATTCCCGCTCCATTCCTCAAAATTTTAAAGACTTAGAGGTTGTTGGATCCCTCGCGGCTCAGCGCCTCAAGGCCGGAACCCTCAGCACCTCCGGGCGGGGACGCTCAGCTCATGCGCGCGGCGGCCCGGCGCACCGCGGCGGTCAGTCGATCCATCGCCGAGGTGGTGCTGGACCAGTGCTGCCAGTGCAGGGTGGTCTCCTGCAGTCCGATCTCCTCGACGATCACCAGATCCCGGTGCGTCCCCTCCATCACCCCGGGCGGCATCATCGACTCGGGAATCATCCCCCAGCCCAGCCCATAGCCGACGGCTGCGTTATAGGCCTCCACCGAGGGGACCATATGGGTCGTCGGGGTTCCGGAGACCCCAAGTCGGCGCAGACCGGTGCGCTGCAGCGAATCCCGGATGCCGTATTCCACCAGCGGGACCCGCTGCCAGTCCACCACCCCCGCCGCGGAGCGGTGCCGGTCCAGCAGCTCGGTGCTGGCCACCGGCCAGTAGCGCATGACCCCCAGCACGGTGGAGCGGCACCCGGAGACCGGCGAGGGATTCTCCGCCACCGCGGCGGCCACCGTGCCGTTGCGCAGCAGCTCGTGGGTGTGCTCCTGATCCTCGGCGTAGAAGTGCAGCTCCACGTCGTCCCAGGTGGCGGCCTCCTGCAGCACCCGCAGGAACCAGCTGGCCAGGGAATCCGCGTTCACCGCCACAGAGAGGGTCACCGTGGGCGCCGCCTCGCCGGGGATCCGGTGGAAGCCGAGGCTGCGTCGCGCCTCGTCCTCCAGCATCACGGTCTGCCGGGCGATCCGCAGCAGCTCCGCCCCGGATTCGGTCGGCACCACCGGGACCGTGCGGGTGACGAGCACGTGGCCCACTTCCTTCTCCAGCGCCTTGATCCGCTGGGAGAAGGCGGATCCGGAGATCTGCAGCAGCGCGGCGGCGGACTCGAAGGTCCCCTCATCCACCGCCGCGACGAAGGCTCGCAGGTGATCAGTGTTCATGGGTCAAGCCTACCGGCATATCTGAAGCATTACTTCAGATAGTGAAGGATCCTGAGCTGGTGCGGATGGTGGTGCAGACTCCAAGATGGAGCCATGACCATCTTCCTCACCGGACTCCTGACCTGCCTGGCCCTCATCGTCGCGATCGGCCCGCAGAGCGCCTGGCTGCTGCGCCAGGGCCTGCGTCGCGATCGCGTGCTGCTGGCGGTGGCCTGCTGCGTCTTCGGCGACATCCTGCTGATCGCGCTGGGCACCGCAGGCGTCGGCGCGGTGCTCGATCACGCGCCGTGGCTGATGGAGGTGCTGCGCTGGCTGGGCGTGTCCTACCTGACCTGGTTCGCCTACCGCTCCTTCCGCTCGGCCCGCCGCGCGGGGCAGGCGCTGAAGCCCGGGGTCCATGTCGAACTCTCCAGCCAGGACGCCGACGACGACGGCGCGCCCGGCTCCTCCGGCGCAGGCGGCACCGCCGTGAAGCAGGCGCAGCAGGTCCAGGTCACCCGGATCTCCTCGATCGCCGCCACCGGGCTCAGCGTGAGCATCCTCAATCCGCACGCCTGGGTCGACACGATGGTGGTGCTGGGCACCATGGCGAACACCTTCGGGGATCAGCGCTGGCTCTTCGCCGCCGGTGCGGTGATCGCCTCGATCGTCTGGTTCAGCTCGCTGGCCCTCGGCGGGGCGGTGCTCTCCAAGTGGCTCAACCGGCCGCGCACCTGGCAGGTGCTCGACATCTTCGTCGGTGCCATCATGGTCGTGGTCGCGGGGCTGCTGGCCTTCAGCGGCTTGTGATCCCGCGCCCAGTCAGCGCTGCCCAGTCAGCGCTGCCCAGTCAGTGCTGCCCGGTCAGTGCCGGCGCAGAACTGACTGGGCCGCGTGGAACCCGGCCATCCCGTGGGCGCCTCCGCCCGGAGGTGTCGAGGCGGAGCAGAGGTAGACCTCGGGTCCTGGGCCGCCGGAGCGTGCCAGCCCGGGAGTTCCCGGCGCCTCGCCACCGGCCTGGGGCACCCGGTAGGGATCTGCGCGCAGCACCGGCCGGGCCAGGAACTGTCGCAGCGTCGGCGCACCGGCGCTGATGGAGCCGCCCACCAGGTTCGGGTTCCACTCCTGCAGATCCGCGGGGCTCCAGAGCTTGCGTGCCTGCACCGACGCACCGAACCCGGGGGCCTGAGCTTCGATCTCGGCTTCGATCATCTTCGCGGCGCGGGGCACCGCAGACCCGGAGAGCCCGCCGGGGACATGGGCGTAGGCCCAGGCCACGGTCCGCTCATCAGGGGTCCGGGAGGGATCGGCGGCGGCGGGCTGGGTCAGCAGCACATAGGGCCGCCCGGGCAGGGTGCCGCGCACAGCGGCGGCCTCCGAAGCCGCCATCTGGGACGCTCCGCCGCCGAGGTGGACCGTGCTGGCCCGGCCCATCGACTCGTGCCGCCACGGGATCGGACCCTCGAGCAGATAGTCGATCTTCACGATGCCGGTGCCGTAGTTCCAGCTGCTCAGCGCCCGCGAATATCCGCGCGGCAGCCGCAGGCCGCTGAAGCTGCGCAGCTGGCGCGGAGTCAGGTCCAGCAGCACCGCGTCGGGGACGTGTCCGCCGGGACCGGTGCTGCCGGGCTCACGCAGATCCTCCAGGCCGAGGATCCGGCGGCCGGTGACCACGGTGCCGCCGTGGGATTCAAGCTCCGCGACCAGGGCGCGCACCACCGCGCCGGAGCCTCCGCGCGCCATCGGCCAGCCGGTCACCTGCGCGGCGGTCCCCAGCAGCAGCCCGAAGGCTGAGGTCAGCGGCCTGCGCAGGTCGGTGGTCGCATGCCCGGCGAGACCGGCGAAGAGCGCCTTGGCCGGCGCCTCGGCGAAGATCTGCTGCAGCCAGGTCGAGGGCCAGGCGCCGCGGGCACCGATCTGCAGCAGCGACTGCAGTCGACGCGCTGCCGAGTCGGACTGCAGGTTGGTCCACGGCGCGGTGATCGGGGTCATCCCTGCGCGCAGCACCTGGTCCCAGTCCCGGGCCACCGGTCCGAAGACTCGGGTCCAGGCGGCACCGTCGGGGCCGAGCCCGGCGGCGGTGGCACGCACCGAGGTCTCCAGCAGGGCTGGAGGGGCGCCGTCGTCGAGCCCGTGGGCGGCGGGGATCGAGGCGTGGACGTACTCCAGGCCGTGGCGCATGACGCCGGGGACCGGCGGCGGGCCGAAGGGGAACACGCTGGCCCCGAGGTCACTGATCACGCCCTCCCCGCCGGGCACCGCGCCGCCGAGCTCCCCGGCGAAGAGCTCGGCCGAGCGCATGGCGCCCCCGGGTGCGGCGGCGGCCTCGTAGACGGTGACCTCCCATCCGGCTTGGGCCAGCAGGCAGGCGGCGGTCAGTCCGTTCGGACCTGACCCGACGACGGCGGCTCGCTTCATGTGTGGGGACCTTTCAGCTGGGCGACCAGGGCGGCGATGTTGCGGATGAAAACGACCATCCAGGAGAAGAGCACAGCGGCTCCGATCAGCTCCAGGGAGGTCAGGTTGTAATAGCCGATGGGCTCCCACAGGGCGACGGCGAAGAGCACGGCCGCCGCGGCGAGGTAGCTGATCAGGTAGAAGGTGCGCGGGAAGCCGGGCAGCAGATAGGGCATGCCGATCAGCAAGATCAAGAAGGACAGTCCGAAGCCGGCGGTGAAGACCACGTGGATGTCATGGTGCAGGCTGATCGGCACCAGTCCGACCCCGGCGAGCGAGACGCCCATGCTGATCATCACCGTTCGCAGCATCCCGATCCGCGGCCGCCAGACGTGTCGGGTCATCGCGGCGGCGAGCCGCGCCCCCACCGGCAGCCTGCCGCTGCGCCGGCGGCGTTCCTCCTGCCGCCGCTGCAGCTCCTGCTCGCGGGTGCTGGTGATGTGGTCAGACCAGATCTCCAGGTCGCGGGTGATGAACGCGGTGAGTGTGGTGATGATCGTCCCGGAGACCACCAGCGTGGTGTTGAAGGTCCAGAAGGAGGTGAGCCCGGCCTGGCCGGTGCCCAGCTCGGAGAACATCACATGCCACCAGAAGGGGTTCTCGGCGAAGATCATCGAGACCAGCACCCCTGAGGCGGTGAAGAGCGCAAGCAGCGTGGAGAGCGTGAACGCATTGATCCGCGCGCCGGAGTTGAAGCTGAAGTACCCCGAAGTGCCGCCGACGATCGCCAGCAGCACGGCACCGGCGATGTAGTCCACGGTCAGCCCGATGAACGCCTCCTGGAAGACCCGGAAGAGTCCCAGCGCGACCATCACCGCGATCGAGGAATGGACCACCAGCAGCGCCAAGGTGTCCATCACCTGGCGGATCCGTGGCCGCTGCCCCAGCCAGATGTTGGCCAGTCTGGTGTTCAGCGAGAAGCCCAGCAGGAAGGCGAGCCCGGCGGTGACCCCGCCGACGATGGATCCATACACCTGGATCGACCCGTCTCCGGCCAGCGGCGGCCGATGATCGGTGAAGACGAAGAATCCAGCTCCCAGCCCGATGAGCGCCCCTCCGATGGCGCACCAGATGGCGCGCGACTCGATCAGCACCTGAAGCCGGGCCTGCGTCTCAGCCTGGGAACGGGTGGTCTCCGCCGGATGGGAGGCTTCCTCCACCGCGGCCTGCGCCGCGAGCCGGCGAGCTGTGCCGTGGGTGGAGGTGGAGTTGATCACAGCCCAAGCCTTGCCGCAGGGGGAGCTTCTTGCAAGCTGGTGCGGTGAACTCCCGGCGAACGGACCTCTGCTGTCAGGACCGCCGGCCTAGACTTGAGGCCCATGAGCACACCCGCATCCTCACCATCTGACCCCCGAAGCGCTCCGCGCCCACCCGAGCAGGTAGACCGCGGCGTCCACGTGGTGGCCTTCAGCGCCGAAGTCGCCGCCTCGGCGCAGGAGATCTTCGCACTGGTCGCAGATCCGCATCGTCACCACGAGATCGACGGATCCGGCACCGTCCAGAGCCAGGCGATCGGGCCGCATCAGCTGAAGACCGGCGATCGCTTCAGCGTCCGGATGCGCGTCTTCGGGGTCCCCTATACGCTGCCGCTTCGGGTGCTGACCTCACAGTGGCCGACGGCGCAGCGACCGGGGGTGCTGGAATGGGTCCAGCCCACAGGGCACCGGTGGCGCTGGGAGATGACTCCGATCCGGCCGGGCACGGACAGCACCTTGGTCACCGAGTCCTACGACGCACGTGCTCAGAACCGACTCATGCGAGCGGCCCTGACGGCGTCGAAGGTCTACTCCCGCAACGGTCGAGGGATCGAGGCCTCACTCTCCAGGCTGCAGAAACGGTTCGGCCCTGACGACTGAACGTCCTTCAGCCCGGCGGAAGGACCCCCGGCCCTGACCCCACATGGACTAACATTAGCGGCACACCAGCGCCCGCCGCCGCGAGGCCGCGGATCTCGGCCGGGTGCTATGACCTCGGGAGAGGAGATGCATGTTCGATGTGGATACTGACCGAACCCTCGTAGCGGCAGCCGACCTGGTCAATACCGGCGAAGGACTGCGCAGCGCCACGCCCGGTCTGGATCAGCTCACCACGGTGACGCAGCTCAAGGAGTATCTGAGTTCGCGGGATCCGGCCCTGCGCTGGCCACCCTCCGGCGCTGACCGGACGCAGCTGGAGAAGATCCAGCACCTGCGTGAGAAGGTCCAGCAGATCTGGAGCGCGACCCCGATCAAATCCGACGCCCCGATCCAGGTGCTCAACGAGCTCCTGCGCGGCGTGGGACTGAAGGTCGCCCGCGGCTCAGATGGCGAGTACCGCGCTGAGCCGGTGCCGGCGTCGAAGGAGCTCGCAGATGTGATGACGGCGAGTATGGCCACTGCCATCCAGCACCTGGTGGTGCGGGATGAGACGGCGCGGATGCGCACCTGCAAGGGCGAAGGCTGTGATGCGGTCATCATCGACCTCACCCGCAATCGCTCGAGGCTGTTCTGCGACTTCGGCAACTGCGCCAACCGCGCCCATGTGCGGGCCTACCGGGCCCGTCAGGCAGCACACCGCAAGACGTTCTCCACCGCACCCGAGGCGGCGGCCCCCGTCGCACACTCGAGTCGGCACGCTGTAGCGCATTCGGACACGCTGGACAGTCCGCGACTGGTCAAGCCGAGCGCGGCAGAGAAGGCGGCACAGATCGAAGTGCCCACCTCTCAGTCCGCCAGGGCGGCCAAGGAGTTCCGCGACCGGATGCGTGATGAGCTGATGGAGAAGCGTGACAAGAAATCAGCGAAGAAGCTGAAGAAGGAGAAGAAGAAGGCCAAGACGTAGCCGCACGACTGAGGGACCGTCACGGAAAACAGGAGGCTGTGACGTGCTTGTCAGTCGGGGGCATGAACCCCGGGCCGGCCGAGGAAGGTGCTGCTGCGCCGGACTCGGCGGGTGCGGGGTTCATGCGTCCCAGATTCGAGCATCCGAGATGTGACGGCGTGCCCGCTGGGGGCGCAGCGCGCCTCGAAGCGTCGAGTGCCCTCCTGAGGGGGCAGCGCGGCCAGACCTGGTGGAGGTCGAGGATCAGCGGCGGTCGTCGCGACGCCCGTAGGTCGGCTCGTCGCCGTCCTCGGGCTCCCCGGCATCGCGCCGGGCCTGGGCCGCTTCGTCAGCCTTCTTGCGGCGGGCCTTTTCGCGGCGCGTCGCCACCTGCTGGCGGTAGAGCTCCTCGGAGTTCCGATTCACACCCGAGCCCTCCGAGAGGTGCTCCGGGTTGTCCCGCGAGGCCAGGTGCAGCATCGAGATCACCAGCAGCGTGGCGATGAAGCCGATCCCGAACGCGATCAGCCCCAGGTCAAGCCGTGCCGGGTTGTCGGTGCCGCCGGAGGAGGTGATCAGCGTGACGAATCCCGCCACGAATCCCATGGCGAAGGAGAAGATCAGCGGAGCCTTGACCGTCTCGAGCAGAGATCGGCGCCCCTTATCGTCTTCAGCCACTGGGAGTTCCTCGTTCCTGAGCATCGGTATCTGGTCTCGGGTGGGCTGCGCCTGCGGCGTGGCACCACCAGGTCAATTCTACGTCCTGTAGTAGAACGGCGACGATTCAGCGACTCACTGAGTCGACGCACGCCCCCGTTTGGCGTCATGGAGCAGTCCGGCGCCGCTGATCAGCAGCACCACCGCCATGATGACCACGCCCATCCCAGCGACCCCGAGAATCCCATGGGGGTCCAGCTGGAGGCCGATCGCGAGACCGAGCGCGGTGAGCACGCCCACGGCACCCAGGATGATCTGATCCCGCGCCGGGACGAAGTCATGCCGGGCCCTGAATCCTCCGACGAGCTCGGCCACGCCCATCGCCGCGAACCCGATGGCCGCGATCACGGCGGCCGCGGCGGCGGTGTTGACGAAGATCACAGCGACCCCGGAGAGCACCCAGGCCGCGGCGCCCATGGCCAGCGGTCCGCGCAGGCTGATCGGCACCGCCTCGACCTTGGCGTAGTCCCAGACGGCCGTGGCGCCGAGCACGAAGAACCCGGCGATGGAGATCTTCAACAGCGTGACGGTCTCTTCCTGCCAGAAGATCGCGACCACGGCAAAGATCACGGTGATGACCGCGCGGAGCCAGACCGGTCGGGTCAGCTCTTCGGCGGTGGCGGCGGGGATCTTCTTCACAGGCACGCAGCAGAGTCTACCGCTGCGGCCCGGCGGCCCGACCCAGGCAGGGTGCCCGGCCCAGCGGTGCGGCTCAGCGCTGCTCGCCGGCGATCATCCAGCGCTCCCCGTAGGCCCGGACCCCGAGCGTGACCCCGCGGGCACCCATGAACACCACGGCGAATCCGGCCCAGAGCCAGACGATCGCCTCGGTGCCGCTGAAACCGGCGCTGGAGATCCACCAGAGCAGCGGCAGGTACACCGCGAGGTTCAGCAGCCCGACGACGGCGAGGTAGCGCACATCGCCGGCGCCCATGAGCACGCCGTCGAGCACGAAGACGAAGCCGGCGAGCGGCTGGGCCGCGGCCATGACCAGCAGCGCGGCGGTGACGCCGGCGGCGACGCGATCGTCCGGGGTGAACAGGGCCGGGGCGAAGGGCGCCGCCAGCGCGATCAGCCCGCCGGTGATCACGCCGAACCCGAGTCCCCAGCGGGTCATCGTGCGGGTCATCGCCTTGGCCTCCTGCACCCGGGAGGCGCCGAGCTCCTTGCCGATGAGTGCCTGCGCGGCGATGGCCAGGGCGTCGAGCACGAAGGCCAGGGTGGAGAAGATGGTGAAGGCCACCTGGTGCGCGGCGAGGGTGTGCGGTCCGAGATCGGTGGCGATCAGGACCGTGGCCACGATGGCCGCGCGCAGCGAGACCGTGCGCAGCATCATCCAGGACCCCACGCTGGCCGCCTGGCGCAGCGCGATGGGGTCCACGCCCAGGGGCACTCCGGCTGCCCGCATCCTGGGGATCAGCATCACCAGATAGGTGATCGCCATCCCCCACTGGGCGATGGAGGTGCCGAGGGCGGCTCCGGCGGTGCCCAGCCCCAGCGGGTGCACCAGGATCAGGTTCAGCACGATGTTCGCGCCGAAGCCGACGGCGGCCACCACCAGCGGGGTCCTGGTGTCCTGCAGCCCGCGCAGCATTCCGACGGCGGCGAAGACCAGCAGGATCGCCGGGACCCCGGGCAGCGACCAGAGCAGGTAGTTCCAGGCGTGGACCTGCATGTCTGCGGAGCTGCCCATGGCCAGGAGCAGCTGCTCACCGAACGCCAGTCCGGCGAAGGCCAGCACCGCCCCGAGCATCACCGCGAGCCAGAGCCCGTCGCGGCCCGCGGCGAGCGCCCGGGAGAGCCGACCGGCGCCGACGAAGCGCGCCACCGCCGGGGTGGTCGAATAGGCCAGGAAGATCATCAGTCCGGTGACGGTGTGCATCACGGTGATCCCCAGCGCCGCTCCGGCGAGCTCGTCGACGCCCAGCCGGCCGATGATCGCGGTGTCGGCCAGCAGGAACAGCGGCTCGGCCACCAGCGCCCCGAGGGCGGGGACCGCCAGGGCGAGGATCTGCCGGCCCATCGGCCGCGGATCGCGGGACGGCACAGACTCCGGTGCCGGTCTCGCCGCCATCAGCGCGGACCCTGGCGCCGGTGACCTGCGCGCCGGCTCAGGTGCAGCTGGTTCACTTGCCCCCGGCCAGCGCCAGGGTCGTCTCGGTGAGCACGCGCAGCACCGCGCCGGTGTGCCAGACCAGACCGCCGAGGTCGTCGATCCCGCTGTCCTCGAGGAACTGCTCGAGCTGGGGCTGGACGAAGTAGGCCATCACCAGCGCCATGACGTTGTTGAAGGCGTGCAGCAGCCAGGCGTAGACCAGCGAGCGCCCGGTGAGGATGTAGGCCACGGTGAACACCGAGCCCATCACCACGTAGGGCACCACCGAGACCACGGTGAGGTCCGTGGCCGCGCCGGGACTGGCGAGCATCGCCACCAGCGCCGGGATGAAGTGCAGCAGCGGGAAGGTGATCACCGAGATCGCCCCGCAGATCCAGATGTTGATATAGCGGGAGAGCTTCCCGATGAGCAGGTGGCGGAAGAAGTATTCCTCCACATAGGGGCCCAGCAGTCCCATCACCAGCACTGCGGCGAGGAACGGCACGAACGCCAGCATGGACTCGATCGCCAGCTGGTTCTCCGAGGTCTCCGGCTCCCCGCCCAGGCTCAGCACCAGCAGGGCGGTGAGGATCAGCGTGACCACCCAGGCCACGGGCACCAGCAGCAGCTTCAGCCACCACAGGTAGCCGAAGGCGCGCACCGAGCGCCACAACGCCTTGGCGGAGAGCGCGAGAGCGATGACCACCATCACCGCGTAGCCGATGACGTTGATCAGGAACAGCGCCTGCTGCTCCTGCTGCTCGACCCCGGAGCCCAGCATGGTGGAGAAGGGCGGCAGCAGGGCCAGCAGGCTCACGCCGCCGACGAGCATCACGATCACATAGACCAGCACCGCGATGAGATCGCCCCAGATGAAGCGGCCAGGCTCGGCGTCGCGCTGCCGCTTGCGCGGCGGGTGCGACGCCGGCGGCCACCCGCCCTGCGGCGGCTGGCCGGGCTGCTGACCGGGCTGCAGCGATTGGGCGTGCTGGTGAGGCGGCTCGCCGTAGGGGTGGACCGGCTGGCCGTAGTGCTGCGGCGGTCCGCCATGAAGACCGGGCTGAGGACCGTAGACATCGGGCGCCGGGTAGCGCGGATCATGGCCATAGGGGTTATGCGGAGGCTGAGTCATCACGTACCAGTTTAGTTCTGCGCGGTGATCGGGTCAGTTTTGCGAGGTGATGGGGCTGGGCGTCAGCAGGGTGGCGTTGCGCAGGTCACGCAGCTTGCGCGCCTGGGCCGCCACCGCGTGGTCCTCGTCGGTGATCGGCTCCCAGGGGGCGATCGTCCGCGCCGAGCCGGTGCCGTCCGGGGCGACCATCACCGGCAGCCCGTAGGCCACCACCGCGGGGTGCTTCTCGCGGCGGTCCCCGGCGCGGACACGGACCAGCACGTGCATGGATTTGGAACCGGTGAGCACCAGCCGGGCGTCGACCTCTACGAGGTCCCCGACGGTCACCGGCCGGTAGAAGCGGACTCCGCCTGTGAGCACCGCCGCGACCTCATGGCCGCTGTACCGCTCCGCGCAGATCTCCGCGGTCTTGTCGATCCACTTCATCACCGCGCCGCCCCGGATCTTGCCATCGGGGTACCGCTCGTCGGTGTCGGCGAGGAAGCGCATGGTCAGCGCCTCGGAGCTGCCCATGCCCTCGGGCAGGGACTGGATGGTCTCTTCCATCTGCCGGCGGTAGACCATCCGCTGGGAGGCGTCGAGGTCGCGCCGTCGCTCCAGCTCGGTCTGCGGCTCGAAGGCGGCGGCGGCAGCGGGCTCGCCGTCGTCGCCCACGGCGACATAGATCATGAAGCACTCGGTGCAGACCACCCAGCCCTCATCCTTGCGGATCAGCACCCGGGTCTGGATGTGCACCGAGGTGCGCCCGGTGTGGACCACCCGGGCCTGCACGGTGACCGGAGTCTCGCGTGGGACCGGCACGGTGAAGTGCATGTTTCCCACATAGGAGGTCACGCAGTCGGTCCGGGTCCAGGAGGCCGCACAGGCGTAGGCGGTCTTGTCGATCCAGTCCACCACCGTGCCAGCGGCCACGAAGGAGTCCGGGGAGGTGCCCGCCACCTCTCGAAATGTCAGTTCGATGCTGCTTCGCCGCGCCATGACCACGACGCTAGCACCCCCGCGTGCGAGACCCGCGCCATAGGTGGTCACCGCGCGGGTGTATATCGTGGACCCTAGAGACCTAGGATGGGGCACCGTGCCCAATCGGAGACGCCCCCGTCATTGGGCCGCCATCCGACCCTAGAACCATCTCAGCGTGAGGCAGATATGCACCCCTTTGAGAATCCGTTCCGACACAGCGCCGAAGCTAAACGCCACGCGCTGCGTCATTTCCGTGCCGTGATCTTCGATATGGACGGGGTCGTCACCGACACCGCCGGGGTGCACACGCGCGCATGGAAGGAACTCTTCGACACGGCTCTGCCGGAGATCGCCGGCTCCCCGCAGCCGGAGTTCACCGAAGAGGACTACCTGAACTTCGTCGACGGCCGACCCCGCGAGGACGGCGTGCGGTCGCTGCTGAACGCACGCAATCTCGACGTGCCCGAGGGCAGCCTCGATGATGCCCCCGACAGGCTGACGGTGAACGGGCTCGCCGCGCGCAAGCAGGGCTACTTCGAATCCGTGCTCGCCAGGGACGGTGTGGAGGTCTTTCACACCACCGTGGAACTGATCGAACAGCTGCGCAAGGACGGGATCCCCACCGCCCTGGTGACCTCCTCGCGCAATGGCCGCGAGGTGCTCACCATCGCCGGGCTGCTCGACGCGTTCACCGTGATCGTCGACGGCTCCGACGCGTTGGAGCTGGGCCTGCCGGGCAAGCCCAACCCGCATATGTTCCTCCACGCCGCAGAGCTGCTGCGCGTGGAGCCCCAGGACACCATCGTGGTCGAGGATGCGGCCTCAGGGGTCCAGGCCGGACGCGCCGGGGACTTCGGCATGGTCGTGGGGCTCAACCGCGGCGATGACCCGGCCCGGCTGAAGGAGGCCGGCGCCGACGTCGTGATCACCGATCTCGCCGTGATGAACCTCTCCTCCCGCACCACCCGCCCCTATGACTCGGACTGGGTGCTCTCCTATGACGGCTTCGATCCGAAGCTGGAACCCACCCGCGAGGTCCTGATGGCGATGGCCAACGGCTACTGGGGCACCCGCGGGCACTACCCGGGCACCGCGGCGGACGCCACCCACTACCCGGGCAGCTACATCGCCGGGGTGTTCAACCGGCTCAAGACCGACCTGATGGGCAAGACCGTGGAGACCGAGCACATGGTCAATGTGCCGGACTGGACCTTCCTGCAGGTGACCCCGGATGCCGGCACCCCGCTGCTGCCGGGCTCCCCCGAGCTGATCCACTACCACCAGGAACTCGACATGCGCCGCGGTGTGGCCACCAGGATCGCCCGCTATCAGGACCTCCATGGACGCCGCACCAAGGTGACCATGCGCCAGTTCCAGTCCCTGGCCGGCGTGCAGATCGCCGCGCTGGAGATGAAGATCGAGGCCGAGAACTGGTCCGGCAACGTCAATGTGCGCTCGATGATCGACGGCCGGGTGGCCAACCGCAACGTCGACGCCGACCGCGAGCTCGCCGGCAACCACCTGGATCCGGTGCAGTCCCGCGAGGTCGACGGCGAGACGGTGCTGCTGGAGACCCAGACGAACCAGTCCGAGGTGCGCATCGCCCTGGCGACCCGCACCTCCGTGACCACCTCCGGGTCCAGCAACCCGATGCGTCGGGCGATCCACGAGGGTGAACTCGTCGCAGGCCACGACATCTCGCTGGCGCTGGAATCCGGCAGGCCGGTGATCCTGGAGAAGATCGCGGCGGTCTCGAACTCCCACGACCAGGCGATCTCCACCGTGTGGCACAACGCGGTCAAGAAGGTCCAGCGGGCCTCGAGCTTCCGCACCATGCTGACCTACCACGAGGAGATGTGGGGCGTGCTCTGGCACCGCTTCGCCGTCTCCATCGGGGCGAACCCCTCCCGCCAGCAGATGGCGCTGAACCTGCACACCTTCCACGTGCTGCAGACCGCCTTCGGCGCCCGCCACGATCTGGACGCGACCCTGCCCGCGCGCGGGCTCACCGGCGAGGGCTACCGCGGACATCTCTTCTGGGACGAGATGTTCATGTACCCGATGCTCACCCTGCGCCGACCCGAACTGACCCGTGGGCTGCTGCTCTACCGCTACCGGCGGCTCAGCGAGGCCCGCGCGATGGCCCGCAGTGAGGGCTACGACGGCGCCATGTTCCCCTGGCAGGCCGGCTCTGACGGCCGCGAGGAGACCCCCAGCGAGCTGTGGAACCCGCGCTCCGGAATGTGGATGCCGGACAACTCCCACCGTCAGCGCCACGTCTCCCTGGCCATCGCCTACTCGGTGCTGCAGTACTTCGAGACCACGCAGGACTACACCTTCCTGGCCGACTATGGGGCTGAGATCCTGGTGGAGATCTCCCGGTTCTTCGTGTCCATGACCACCTACGACGCCGAGTCCGACCGGTTCAGCATCGACGGCGTGATGGGCCCCGACGAATACCACGACGGCACCGCCGAGGCGCCCGGCACGGGTCTGCGCGACAACGCGTACACCAACGTGCTGACCTCCTGGATGCTGCGCCACACCTCACGACTGGTGCGCGATCTCGACGGCCGCGACGATCCGCTCTCGGAATGGCTCGACATCTTCGAAGACGAGCTGGACCACTGGGAGCACATCGCCAAGCGGCTGCACGTTCCCTTCCACGAGGACAACGTGATCAGCCAGTTCGAGGGCTACGAGGCGCTGGAGGAGTTCGACTGGGAGGGCTACCGCGCCAGATACGGCAACATCGGGCGGCTGGACCTGATCCTGCAGGCCGAAGGTGACTCGACCAACCGGTACAAGCTCTCCAAGCAGGCCGACGTGCTCATGCTCTGCTACATCTTCTCCGCCGATGAGCTCATCGAGACGCTGAACCACATGGGCTATGAGCTCTCCATGGAAGACTTCGGCCGCACGGTCGAGTACTACCTGGCCCGGTCTTCCCACGGCTCCACGCTCTCCCGGCTGGTCCACGGCTGGGTGGCGGCCCGGTTCGACCGCTCCGGCTCCTGGAACCTGTTCAAGGAGGCGCTGGAGGCCGACCTCGCCGACACCCAGGGCGGCACCACCCGCGAGGGCGTGCACCTGGGCGCGATGGCGGGCACCGTGGACATGGTGCTGCGCTGCTATGGCGGCGTGGAGACCCGCGCCGACGCGCTGTGGCTGCACCCGCTGCTGCCCGATGAGCTGCCCGCGCTGACCTTCCGGATGCGCTACCGCAACCAGCCCATCGTGGTCTCGATCAACCACGAGGTCGTCGAGCTCAAGCTCTCCGAGGGCTCGGCCGAGCCGATCGACGTCAACGTCGAGGGCACCCCGAAGACCATGGCCCCGGGTGAGACCTGGACGGTGAAGCTGGCGCACTCCGCACGAGTGCATCAGCGCCAGCCCGCCGAGGTCTGAGCCGCTGGGAATACAGAACACGAGGAACGAAGACGTCGGCCCACCCGGTTCTCCCGGGTGGGCCGTCGTCGTTCTTCGCGACGTCCCGGGCATGTTCAGCAGACCAGAAATCCTCCTCGGACCCCTTCCGGAAACCACGAGATCCCGTATTGTATGGACAGGTTCTACTGCGTTTGTGCAACTGTTCAAACCACGCCGCAGCCTGCTTGCACTATGCGGCACAGGGTCCAGCAGAATGCGCGGGCAGGGAGTCCTCAGGCGTCTCATCCTTGAACAGGAGGGTTCCCATGAAACAGAGTCCGGCTGAGTCACAGAGTCCGGCTGAGTCACGAAGTCCGGCCGAGTCACGAAGTCCGGCCGAGCACCCCGGCGGCGCCGACCTCGCCCCTGAGGTGATCGCCCCGCCACAGCTCGGCACCGACGCCAGGGACCTTCCGACCCGGGCTGAGCGCCGTCGTCTCGCCGAAGCGGGACGACCCTTCATCGCCGTGGCGCCGGAGAAGCCGCAGGGCGGACTGCGCAGATTCCTCTATACGGCCACGGGCGGGGTGATCAACATCGGGCCCAGCCAGAAGGAGCTCCAGGAGCAGGAGCTGATCGAGCGGATCGCCCGGCCGCTGCAGGGCAGTCACAACACCGCCGTGCTCTCGCTCAAGGGCGGCATCGGAAAGACCTCCACCACGGTGGGGATCGGCATGACCCTGGCGCACCACCGCGGCGACATCCCCTGCGCCATCGACGCCAACCCGGATTCCGGGGACCTGGTGGAGCGCGCCCTGGGCGAACGTGCCACCCAGGCGCACCAGCCGCCGAGCATCACCGATCTGCTGGAGAACCTCGACCACGTCAACTCGCTGACCGCGCTGCAGGGGTACCTGCAGCAGGCCGGGCGGCTGCACGTGCTCGCCGGGGAGCAGGACCCGGCCCTCTCGGACAGCCTCACCGCCGAGGAATGGCGCAGGATCCATGCGGAGTTCGCGAAGTACTATTCGGTGGTCGTCACCGACTGCGGGACCGGGGTCACCCACAACGCCATGGAGGGGATCCTGCACACCGCGGACAACATCGTCATCGCCGCGGGCTTCGCGGTCTCCGGGGCCCAGCGCGCGCTGCAGACGCTGAACTGGCTGGCGAACCACGGTTATCAGCAGCTGGCCCGGGAATCCATCGTGGTGATCACCGACAAGGAGCGCGTCTCAGACCGGGTGGACAAGCAGGCCATCCAGGAGAGCCTGCGCGGCTACTGCGGCAAGCTGGTGGTGGTGCCCTTCGACCGCGCCGTGGTGGACGGGGACCGGATCAACCTGGACATGCTCCAGGCGGAGACCCGCCGGGCGTACATGAACATCGCCGCTGCCATGGTGGACGGGTACAAGTAGCTTTCGCGGTAGAGCTTCAAGCACGACGACGGCGGCCGCCCACCTGGTTCCAGGTGCGCGGCCGCCGTCGTCTGTGTTGCAGAGGTCGATCAGCCGAAGAGGCCGACCAGGGTGAAGTAGAAGACCGAGGGGCCCAGCAGGGCGCCGAGTCCGGTGTAGAAGGTCGCGGTCATCGCCCCGTACGGGACCAGCCGCTTGTCCGTGGCGGCGAGTCCGCCGGCCACTCCCGAGGTGGTGCCCATCAGCCCGCCGTAGGCCATCGCCGACTTCGGGTTGTTCAGCCCGATGAACGGCGCGATCATCGGAGTGCCCACCATGACCACCACGGCCTTGATCAGGCCGGCGGCCACCGAGAGTGCGATCACCTCGGAGCTGGCGCCCACCGCGGTGCCGGTGACCGGTCCCACGATGTAGGTCGCGGCCCCGGATCCGATGGTCGCCATCGATTCGGGGTCGGTGTAGCCGAACGCGGCGGCCACCGCGGCGCCCACCACGAAGGAGACGACGATGCCTGCCAGCAGGGCCAGCCCGCCGGCGGCGCCGGCCTTCTTGATCTCATCCAGGTCCACGCCGTAGGCGGTGGCCACGATGGCGAAGTCGCGCAGCATCGCGCCGCCCATCAGGCCCAGGCCGCTGAAGATGGCGATATCGGCCATGCCGGCCTCGCCTCCGGTGTTGATGCCGCCGAAGTAGGCGAGCACCAGGCCGAGCATGATGGCGATGGCGGAGCCCTGCAGGCGTCCTCGGGTCAGCGTCTTGGACAGCCAGCCCGAGATCATCATCAGCGCGCCGACCACCACGAAGGCGAAGAGCAGTCCGTTGCGTTCGAGCACATCAGCAATGATGTCCATCTCAGGCCTCCTGCTTCTCTGCCTCGGTCATCGCGGGCAGCGGTTCAGACTGTCCTCCGATGCGCGAGATCACCGGCACCAGCGCTGCACCTGCGGTGAGCGCGCCGAGACCGGCGAGCGCTGCCATCGGTCCGCCGCCGATCGCGTCGGCGACGTTCTGGGTGGCCGCCATGGCGATCACGATCGGGATGTACAGGGCGGACCAGAACAGCACGCCCTGTTCGGTCGGCTTGGGGAACAGGCCTCGTTTGCGCAGCCTGTCGGTGGCCACGACGAGCAGGATCATGGCGAAGCCCACCCCGCCGACATTGGCGTCGACCCCTACTGCGACCCCGAGGGCGTCACCGATCAGCTTTCCCACGAGCAAGCACAGCGCCAGCGCTGCGACTCCATAGAGAACCATCGTCTACTCCTGACTTGCGGTTGAAGTTTCTTGAGCGAGCATTCAGCTGTTGAACAGCTCTGTGTACTGCTTGCGCAGCTCGGCCTTCTGGACCTTGCCCATCACGTTGCGCGGCAGTTCCTCCACGAAGCGGACGGCGCGAGGCTGCTTGAAGCGGGCCAGCTCGCCGGCGAGCGACTGCAGGATCTTCGCCTCATCGGGGGCGTCGCCTCCGGCGGGGACCACCACGGCGACCAGGCCCTCGCCCAGATCCGGGTGGGGCACCCCGATCACGGCGGATTCGGTGACGCCGGGGTGGTCATCGATGAGTCCCTCCACCTCTTTGGGGTAGATGTTGAACCCTCCGGAGATGACCAGATCCTTGTCGCGGCCCACGATGCTCAGGTAGCCCTGGTCATCGATCACTCCGAGGTCGCCGGTGATGAAGAAGCCGTCCTCGCGGAGCTCCTCGGCGGTCTTCTCCGGCATGTTCCAGTACCCGACGAAGACGTTGGGGCCGCGGACCTCGATGATGCCGACCTCGCCCTGAGGCAGCGTCGCCTGGGTCTCCCGGTCCACGATCCGCACCTCGACGCCGGGCAGCGGATGCCCCACGGTGCCGGGGCGTCGCGGTCCCCCGCGGTAGGGGTTCGAGGTGTTCATCCCGGTCTCGGTCATCCCGTAGCGCTCGAGGATGGCGTGGCCGGTGCGGGCCTCGAAGGCCTCGTGATCGCTGGCCAGCAGCGGAGCGGAGCCGGAGACGAAGAGCCGGATCCCGGAGCAGGCTTCCGCGCTGAGCCGGTCCGTGCTGAGCAGCCGGGTATAGAAGGTGGGCACGCCCATCAGCACGGTGGCGCCCGGCATCGCGTCGAGCACCGCGTCGGCGTCGAACTTGGGCAGCCAGATCATCGAGGCTCCCGAGACCAGGGTCATGTTGACCGCCACGAAGAGCCCGTGGATGTGGAAGATCGGCAGCGCGTGGATCAGCACGTCTTCTCCGGTGTACTCCCAGGACTGGATCAGTGAGGCGCAGTTCGCCGCGAGATTGCCCTGGGTCAGCACCGCACCCTTGGAGCGGCCGGTGGTCCCGGAGGTGTAGAGGATCGCGCCGGGGTCTGAAGGGCGCATCTGGGTGATCTCGGCGTACTCCTGCTCGGCGGCGAGCAGCGTGCCCTCTTCGGACGTGCCGAGGGTCTCGACGACGATGCCGTCCTTGCCGCGCTGTTCATGCTCGCGGGCCTGACTCGGGTCACAGACGAGCACCCTCGGGGCGGCGTCGGACATGAAGTAGTCCATCTCGGCCCCGGTGTAGGCGGTGTTCAGCGGCAGGTACACCCCGCCCACCTGCAGCGTGGCCAGATAGAGCGCGATGGCCTGCGGGGACTTCTCCACCTGCGCGGCCACCCGGTCACCGGGGACGACGCCGTCGCCGATCAGCTTCGTGGCGATCCGGCGCGAGGTGTGGAGCACCTGCGCGTAGGTGAGCGTGCGCCCACCTGGAAGATGGAAGAGCGGCTTCTCCGGGTGCGCCTGCGCCTGCTGGATGAAGCTCTGGTAGATGCCGTCGGGGTGGTTGTCCACTGGTGAGGTTCCCTTCTCGCTGCGGTTGTCTTCTCTGCTGCTGTCTGTGCTGGTGGTGGCTTTGCTGGTGTGTGGGCCGTTCAGGTCTGTGCTGTCTGGAAGCAGCGCCGTGACGTGGTCACCCAGGGCGATCACCCCGTGCCGGACGTAGTTCTCGTGGCGCTGCTCCACCAGGGATGGTTCGTAGCGGTAGTTGATCATCGCCCCGTAGGACTGGTCCCACATGTAGTCCGCGCCGCTGGCCGGCCAGTGCAGCTGCCAGGCCGTGGCGCCGTTGCCCAGGTGGAAGCGGGCCACCGGATCCAGCGGCTGCCCATCCGACCGGCGTTCGACGGCGATGTAGCGTGCCAGCGCTGCGCAGAGCCGCTCGCGCAGCTCCGCGGCGGCGGCCTCGCCCGGGCTGGACGCACCCCTCATGCTCGCTGCGCCGCGCGCATCTGCCGGTCCCGTGAGCTCCGCAAGGTCGACGTGAAGCGCGGCGAGCTCCGCGGATGTCGCGGTGCGGGCCTGCTCGCGCAGCCAGCGCCGGAAACCGGGGATCGGTGAGAGCGTGACGAAATGCCCCAGATGCGGCAGCTCGGTGGAGACCTGGTCGATGACCTGCTTGATCAGCAGGCTCCCGAAGGAGATGCCGGCCAGGCCATCCAGGGAGTTGTTGATCGAGTACAGCACCGCGGTGTCGGCCTTGGCCGGGGAGAGCGCCTCGGTCGGGGTCAGCAGCGGCTCGACGGCACCGGGCACCCCCTTGACCAGCGCCACTTCGACGAAGATCAGCGGGAGGTTCCCGGTGGCGGGGTGGAAGAACGCGTAGCAGGTGCGGTCCTTGGGACGGAGACGTCGCTTGAGCTCGTTGAGGTCCCGCATCGGGTGGACCTTCTCGTAGCGCAGCAGGTGGTTCTTCATCTCCCGCGAGGCGTCCCAGCCGACCTGTTCCATGCGCAGGAACCCGCGATTGAACCAGGAGCTCAGCAGGTGCCGGAAGTCTCGGTCCAGAGGCGTGAGATCCGCGCGGTCTCGCAGGATCCGGCGCAGGTCGGCGCGCATGTTGACCAGGTGCAGGGTGCCGTCGGGGGCGTGGTTGAGCCGGCGCAGCAGCGCCTGGCGCCGCGGTTCGCTGGCCTCGAACAGGTCGGCCAGCTCGACCTGACCCTCGCTGGAGTCCCACTTCGCGTAGGCGCGGCGCAGCGCGTCTGGCTCCACTGCATAGGCATGGAGCATGTGCGCGAAGAACTCGGTCCGGGCGTCGTCGTCGAGTTCGCGGTATGTGGCCAGGGCCCGTTCGGCCACGGCTCGCATGGACGCCTCGCCCAGGTCCCCCATCAGCGCTGCGCAGGCAGCGGTGAGCTGCTCGAGGGGTGCGGACGCTGGTGCTTCGGCGCCCTGCTGGGTCTTGTGCCCGCCGAGGCTGCGCAGCAGATCGGCCAGGAGCCAGCCTTGAGTGGTCGCCATGATCCCTCCCTACGTGTATATCAATGACTGTGATGTATATAACAGGGACTATAGGGCATGAACGTGATCCACGCCACAATTTGCTCCTGGCGATATGCTCGTCGCAGGAGGTGTCATGGTCAGAGTCCCGGAATCCCAGCGTGTGCGTGATGCGCTGGAGAACGCCATCGTCGATGGACAATACGGTCCCGGCGAGCGGCTGGACCCTGCCAAGCTGCAGCAGGAATTCGGCTGTTCGCGCACCCCGGTGCGCGAGGCGCTGCAGGCGCTCGAGCGCTCCGGACTGGTGCGAATCCGCCCCAAGCAGGGCACCTATGTGACCGAGCTGAGCCTGCCCGAGCTGGCCGAGCGCTTTGAGCTGATGGCTGAGCTCGAGGGCATGGCCGCACGGCTGGCGTCACGACGCATCGAGCGCGAGCCCCTGGCGGAGCTGGGCGAGGCGCTGAGAGAATGTGAGCGCTTCGAGGCTCTGGGGGACGCCGATGGCTACTACTACGCCAACGCCTGGTTCCACGGGATCATCTACGACTCCTGCGGCAACGGGTATCTGCGGCAGCAGGCGCACGACCTGCGCCGGGTGCTGCAGCCCTACCGGCGGCTCCAGCTCCGCGCCCCCGACCGCATGCGCCGCTCTCTGGCCGAGCACCTCGCGATCGTGAACGCGATCGGCACCGGAGATGGTGAGACTGCGGAGGACACCGCCCGGGACCACGTCTTGGTGCAGGTCAAGGAGTTCAGCCAGCTCGTGCAGACCTGGACCAGACTGCGCGAAGCCCGCGCCGATCACGCCCAGACCCAGCTCCACTGAAAGGAACCAGATGTCACCGGAGCGAAGTCCCGAATTCATCGAGGCCATCTCACGCGGGTTGTCCGTCATCACGGCATTCACCCCTGAATACCCCAGCCTGACCCTGAGCCAGGTGGCCAAGGCCACCGATCTGGCGCGTCCCACCGCACGGCGGATCCTGATGACGCTGCAGGAGCTGGAATATGTCCGAGCGGAGAACGGCCTGTTCGCCCTGACCCCGCGGGTGATGGAGCTGGGCATGGCCTACGTGAGCTCCCTGGGACTCTGGGACGTGGCCAAGCCCCACCTGGAGGCGCTGGTCACCCACACCCACGAATCGGCCTCGATGTCTCAGCTGGACGGTCCCGACATCGTCTATGTGGCCCGGGTGGCGGTGCCCAAGCTGATCGGCCTGCGGGTGGACATCGGCACCCGCTTCCCGGCCCCGCCGACCTCCCAGGGCAAGGTGCTCCTCGCGGACATGGAGCGCCGGGCGATCCTGCAGCGACTCTCGGAACCCTCCCGCTCCTCGGTCATCCCTGTGGTGCAGTGGGACCAGAAGTCATTCCTGGAGGAGCTGGACCGCGTGCAGCGGCAGGGCTATGCGCTGGCCGATGAAGAGCTGGCCCGCGGCATCCGCTCGATCGCCGTGCCGGTCCGCGATGCCCACGGCCGGGTGCTGGCGTCGATGAACACCACGGTGCACGCCGCCGAGACCAGCGTGGAGACCCTGCTGACGAAGCACCTGCCGCCGCTGCGCGAGGCGGCGGCCGCAGTCACCGAGGACTGGACCCGCTGGCAGTCGCTGCCCAGCCACACCCGCGAGCGCGACGCCGCCGACGTCGGACGGCTCCCGCTGCTGGCCTCACCGGAGGCCTGATCGACTCGGCCTGAACTGCCAGTGCTGAGCCGCTGTGCGGGGAGGGTTGCGCACGGGTCACATCGCCACGGAGGGGTAGTCCCGTCCGGTCCAGTGGTCCAGCTTCTGCGCCATCTCGGTCTGGAACGCCAAGGGGCCTCTGGCGGCGGCGTACTCCTCGTCGAAGAGCGCGATGAACAGGGTGAGGTTCAAGAAGAAGTGGGCGCCGTGCTCGAAGAGCCACACGTAGTCATGGGTGGCCAGCGCCTCGCGCTCCTCAGCGGTGAACTCCAACCAGCTGGTCTGCTCCACGGGGTTCAGCCAGCGCCCGACGTCCTTCTCCCAGCGCTCCACGGTGGCCCGTGGATCATCCCGATAGCTGGCCACCCACTCGGGGTCCCGGTCGATGGTGAAGAGAAACTTGTTGACGTAGTACTTGCTCATGCTCGCTCCTCGTTCAGGCGCCGACGGCCGGGGCAGTGTGTTCTGTGCGGAACTGCTCCCAGGCCGGATCGGTGGCGTAGATCGGCCCGGTGCTGGCCTGGGCGGTCTGGGCCGCCCGGGCGGCGGCGTCGAGCTGGTCCTGGGTCCTGTTCGGGTACCAGGTCATGTACATCTCCCGGGTGTGGAACAGGTCCAGGTGATCGACGTAGTCGGCGTGGACTCCGGGACCGGCGATGCCCATCATGAGCAGCAGGTCCATGAAGCCATGGGTCGCGTTGCCCGCCCCGGCCATCGACTCATGGGTGACGTTGGCAAGGATCGCGTCGATGTTGCCGGTGGAGAGCCATTCGATGGCATCGGCGTCGAAGAGCGGATCCGGCCCGTGCTCGCCGAACTGGCGCGGCCCGCCGAGCTCCAGCGAGAGGTGCCCGGTGCCGATGGCGGCGACCTTCTTGTCGCTGGGGAAGCTGTCGATGATCTCCCTGATCGCCCGTCCCACCTGGTAGAAGCGGCGCGGGGAGGGCAGCGGGGGCACGAAGATGTTCGTGTAGATCGGCACGATCGGCAGATCCGCCTGGGGACGGACCGTGATGATCGGGCAGATGATGGAGTGATCGATCTTCAGCTCATGACTGACCGAGAAGTCGAATTCCTTGACCAGCAGCTCCTCGTGCATGTAGCGAGAGAGCTCGAGGTCTCCGGCCAGGGTGTACTTCGGGATCCCGAACTCGCGCTCCTCGTTGTAGAAGGTGGCGTCATAGGTCTCCTGCTTGCCGATCAGGAACTGCGGATAGTTGTCCAGCCAGAGCTGGTGGAAGTGATCCGCACCGACCATCACCAGGATGTCCGGCTCCGCGGCGGTGAGCGTCTCCCGGTAGGCCTCGACCTTGCGCTGCCAGTCGGCGGCATAGGGCGGGCGCTGATCCTGAGGGGAGGTGGTGGCCTTGTAGTAGAACGGGTGGTGGGTGCTCGCCAGCACCGCTGTCAGCTCTGCCATGCTCAGTTCTCCTTGGAATCGTCCGGGGTCAGCGGAACGAACGTCGCATTCCGGTCCACGTGCATGTAGATGTCGTTGGCGATCGGGTTCCGCCGCTCCTCCGCGATCTGCCCCAGCAGCCCGGCGGTGCGGGCGAGCAGGGCGAACCCGCGCAGGAAGTCCACCGGAAGCCCCAGGTCAGCCAGGGCTGCCCCGCAGACCCCGGCGCCGTTGAGCGGAAGCTTCTTGCCCAGCACCTCTTCGCTGACCCGGCCCATGGCCTCGAACAGGCGCAGGTGCTCCCCGCGGGTGCCGCCCTCTTCGGCGATCTGGATCAGCCGCGGGGTGCGTGGGTCTCCCTGCTTGTGCACCGGATGGCCCAGGCCGGGGACGATCTGCTTGGCGGCCCGCGCCCGGGTGATGGCCTTCCGCGCCAGAGAGTCAAAGTCGGCGTCGGTGCTGCGCTCGCCGTCGTCCGCTTCCAGGACCTGGTGCAGGAACCTGCCGGTGTCCTCGGTGACGCCGAGGAAGCGGGAGCCGCCGCCGAGCAGACCCGCGGCGATCGCGCCCTGGATGGACTCCGGGGCTGAGAGGTAGGTCAGCCGGGCGGCGATCGCGGTGGGGGTGAAGCCATGATCGGCCAGCGCGACCAGCACCGCCTCGAAGGTCCGCAGCTCACCGGGGGTGGGCCGGCGGGTGGCGGTCATCCAGAACGCCAGCTCGGCGAACCCGACCTTGCCCATCAGGTCCTCGGAGAGGGACTGGCCCATGAGGCTGATCTCTTCGGTGGTGGAGGTCCCCAGCGAGGTGGGGTAGCTGGGCGTCTGATTCGTGTTCTCGGCGGCGCTCATCGCTGCGTCCCTTCTTCGGTCGTCAGCCAGGCTTTGATCTCCTCGGTGTGTTCGCCGAGCTTCGGCGGAGCCAGCTCATAGCGCGGGGTCATGGTGTTGAAGCTCAGCGGGTGCCGGACCCCAGGAACGGCGCTGTCGCCGCTGCCCACCTGCACCACCGGCTCCAGGCCCAGCGCTTCCGCGTATTCGACCCCCTGTCTGATGGAGTTGATCGGGCCGCAGGGCACGCCGACGTCGTTGAGCTTCTCGAAGAGCTCCTGGGCGGTGTGCTTGGCCAGCTCCGCCTCCAGGATCGGGCGGAGCTCGTCGCGGCGGTCGGTGCGGTCCCCGACGTCGGCGAAGCGCTCGTCCTGCGCGATCTCCGGGATCCCCAGCACCTTGCAGAGCCTGCCGAACTGGGTGTTGTTGCCGGCGGCGATGATCACGTCGTCATCGGCGGTGGGCATGGCCTCGTAGGGGTAGAGCGAGGGGTGGGCGTTGCCCATCCGCATCGGGGTGGTGCCGCCGCCCACGTAGGCGTGGGTCTGGTTCACCAGACCGGACATCGCCGAGGCCATCAGGGAAGCCTCCACATGGGCGCCGTCGCCGGTGTGGTCGCGCTGGCGCAGCGCAGCGAGGATGCCGATGGTCGAATGCAGTCCGGCCATCACGTCGAACACGCTGATCCCGGCGCGGTAGGGCGGGCCGTCCGGGGACCCGGTGAGGCTCATCAGCCCCGACATCGCCTGCACGATCAGGTCATAGCCGGGGTACTTGGCACCCTCGCCCTGGGTGCCGAAGCCGGTGATGGAGGAGTAGACGACGCTGGGGTTGGTCTTCGACACCGAGTCGTAGTCCAACCCGAACTTCTTGAGTCCGCCGGGCTTGAAGTTCTCGATGACGACGTCGGCGCGCCCGGCCAGACGCTGCGCAACGCAGAGATCGTCGCCGTCCTTGAAGTCCAGCACGATCGACTTCTTGTTGCGGTTGATCGCCGCGTAATAGGTGGAGACCCCGTCCGGGCGACGCGGCGGGACCCAGGTGCGCGTGTCATCTCCCCCGGTGCCCTCGACCTTGATCACCTCGGCACCGAGGTCTGCCAGCAGCATGGTGGCGTAGGGTCCCGCGAGCACCCGGGAGAAGTCAGCGATCAGGATCCCGTCCAGCGGAAGCCGGCCGCCTCCCCGCGGGGTCTGCGCGGCCTCCTCGCTTCCGGGCTGCGCGCCCAGGGCGCTGGTCTCATCTGGATGGTGCTGGCTCATCACGGAGTCCCCTTTCTGCGATTCCCACCCAGGCCGCGTCACCACCCTGCGTGTCGTCATGCGGACACCCGTCCGCTTATATCCTGGCCAGTTTCACACCGCTTGGGCGGGGCCGTCAACCCCGGGCGCGCCTGGTCGAGATCCCCTCGAGCGGGGTCCGTGAGATCGGAGTCACAAAGTAATCGGACTCTTGTCCACTGTGCGAACGCGCGCTATCGTGAGGGCCATCACAGAGATCTTCACAGGAGGCTGACATGAGTTCTGAAGCCGCATCCAACGGCACTGGCGCGCCCGTTCTCTTCAAGAACGGGATCGTGCTGACCATGGACAAGCAGCACAGCGTCTTGACCAGGGGCGACGTCCTGGTGCTGGGTGACACCATCGCGGCCATCGGCCCTGATCTCGAGGTGCCTGAGCACGCCCAGGTGATCGACGCCGCGGGCGGGATGATCACCCCCGGCTTCATCGACACGCATCGGCACATGTGGCAGACCGCCATGCGGGGCTACGGGGCCGACTGGACGCTGACCCAGTACTTCGTCTGGAACTACCTCGAGCATGGCAAGAAGTTCCGCCCCGAGGACATCTACGCCGGCAATCTGCTCTCCGCCGTGGAAGCCATCGACTCCGGGGTCACCACCTCGGTGGACTGGTCCCACGGGCTCTCCACCGTGGATCATGCCGACGCGGCCGTGGACGCCCTCGAAGAGGTCGCCGGCCGCTTCGTCTTCGCCTACGGCAACATCCACGCAGGGCCCTGGGAGTGGTCCGCCTCGCCGGAGTTCCACGACTTCGTGGACCGCCGGATCCCTCGCTCCGGCGGCCAGCTCGGCGATGACATGCTCGGCTTCCAGATGGCCTTCGACGTCACGGGCGACCCGGAGTTCCCCGAGAAGAAGGCCTTCGAGGTCGCCCGGGACCTAGGCGTGGGCGTCACCACCCACGCCGGCGTCTGGGGCGCGACGAACGACGACGGCATCCGGCTCATGCACGAGCACGGGTTCATGAACGAGAAGACCGTCTACGTCCACGCGGCGACGCTGAACCAGGACTCCTATCAGCGCATTGCAGCCACCGGAGGCGCGGCCTCGGTCTCGGCGGAGTCCGAGTCCAGCTGCGGGCAGGGCTATCCCTCCTCCTGGCAGCTGCGCAAGCATGGCATCCCGGTCTCCCTCTCGGTGGACACCTCGGTCTGGTGGAGCGCGGATCCGTTCGCGGCGATGCGCTCCACGCTGAGCTCGGACCGGGCGCGGGAGCACTTCGAGCACCATGCCACCGGCGAGACCTGCACCAATCTCGGCCTGCGCGCCGACCAGGTGGTCGGCTGGGCCACCCATGGTGGGGCCGAGGCGCTGGGGATGGAGAAGTCCATCGGCTCCCTCGAGGTCGGCAAGAAGGCCGACATCGTGCTGATCAAGAACGACGACTCCCCTGCGATGTTCCCGATCCTGAACCCGCACGGACACGTGGTCTTCCAGGCCCAGCGCGGGGATGTGCACACCGTGATGGTCAACGGCCGGATCGTGAAGCACCAGCACAAGCTGGTGGATGTGGATCTCGCCAAGGTGCGCCGCACCGTCGAGGCGACCGTGGAGCACATCGCCTCGGAGCTGGGCCAGCAGGAATGGGAGGCCGGGATGAGCCCCGAGGTTCCCGAGACCAAGATCCTGGACAACCCGTACACCTACACCGAATATCGCACCGAGAAGACCCATGCCGCGCAGGGGCGGGGTCCTGACGCCTGAGGGGGCGCAGTGCCCGCACGTGATCCTTCGCGCCGATCACATGCGGGCAAGACTGGGGCTGCGCTCGAGGGGAGCGCAGCCCCAGTCGTGTGCATCGAGGGTGGCGAGGCTCATCGGGCCGCGGCGCGCCGGACCACCAGCGCAAAGGGCACCGCCGCCGCCAGTGCCGCGAGCACGATGAGGACCCCCACCCAGCTGGCAGGCTCATGGATCAGCGTGGTCCAGGCCTCTCCGGAGAGCTGGGCGTCCAGCGAATAGGCCCCGGCGCCGGTGAAGCCCAGCACCGCGGCGGCCGCTGCCAACACGTAGGGGTACTCCCCGCCGCCGGCGATGTTCCAGAACTTCCCGGAGTTCAGCTGCAGGGTCACCCCGGCGACCACCATGGTCCCGGCCGCCAGCAGCGCCCCGACCGGGGTGAGGAAGCCGAACAGCAGCAGGGATGCGGCGATCAGCTCGGAGAGCCCGGCCGCGAGCACCATGCCGCGGCCCGGATGCAGCCCCAGGCTGGCGAAGATCTCCCCCTGGCGGTGCAGACCCTGGCCGCCGAACCAGCCCGCGAGCTTCTGGGTGGCGTGGGTGAAGAGGACCAGCGCCAGCACCAGGCGCAGCAGAAGCAGACCGATCTCCATGATCACCTTTCATCGGGCGGACGAGTGTCCGCTAAAGTCAGTGTCGTCCGGCAGGCCTGCCTCGTCAAGGGCCTCGGCACGTCTCGGCTGCTCTCGCGTAACATGAGGTGCCTCACACGAGATGACCCAGTCATGCGAGGAAGGGGGACACCGTCACAAGCTCAGCCGGACAGGATCCCCGCGCCCATGACCCCCGTGCCACCGAGCCGGCAAGTCTGTGGAAGCGGTTCAACGCCGGACTCCACGAGTTCTACGTGGCCCCCTACCGGCGGGTCTTCGCCCGCGCCAAGCGCGATGAGGAAGACCTGTTCATGATGCTGGTGCTCTCCGAGGCGCTGGGCCTGCCGAACCCCGCCTCCGGGATGACGCTGGAGCTGCTGCCCGAGATGCTGGACCGGATGCATGAATGGCACACCCGTCAGGGACTGGACCACTCCCCGATGGACGGACTCGGCTGCTGCTGAAAGGACTCGGTACAGATGCTGCTGGACCTGATTGAACGACGCCGCGTGATCTTTCTCGGCGGCAAGGGCGGAGTCGGCAAGACCGTCACCGCCTCGGCAGCGGCGCTGCACCAGGCCACCGCCGGCAGGCGGGTGCTGCTGGTCTCCACCGACCCCGCGCACAACCTGGGCCACCTGTGGGACCAGGCCGTGGGTGATGACCCGGTGGAGCTCTACCGCGATGACGCCAGCGGCGGAGTGCTGCGCGGCGTCGAGATCGATCCCCAGCGCACCATCGATGAGCACCTGGCAGAGGTCGGAGCCAACCTGCGGGACTTCATGCCCGAACACCTCCACCCCCAGGTGGCCGCTCACCTGAAGCTCTCCGCCCACTCACCGGGCACCCATGAATCAGCCATCCTGGAGCGGATCGCGGTGCTCATCGAGTACGGCCTGGACTCCCACGACCTCATCGTGTTCGACACCGCCCCCTCCGGCCACACAGCCCGGCTGATGGCACTGCCAAAGATCATGTCCACCTGGATGTCGGGCCTGCTGACCCGGCGCAGCAAGGCCGAGCGCTTCGGCGCGGCGGTGCGGGTCCTCGACGGTGACGACGACCCGGCGAAGACCTCTCCGACGAATCGCGACCAGCGGATCCGGCAGGTGCTGACCCGCCGCAAGGCGCGCTTCGAGATGATGCGCGAGGTCCTCGCCAACCCCAGGGCCTGCAGCTTCGTGATCGTGCTGACCCCCGAGCGACTTCCGGTGCTGGAGTCCACGGAGCTCTGCGCACAGCTGCGTGAGGCCGGCGTCGACGTCGGCGGGCTGGTGGTCAACCGCCTCTCCCCCACCGACGCCGGGGAGTACCTGGCCCAGCGGCGGCAGCAGGAACAGCGCCACCTCGACTCGCTGACCGAGCTGCTCCCCGGGGTCCCGGTGGACACGCTGCCGCTGCTCTCCGGCGACCTGGTGGGCCGGGCAGCGATCCAACGCCTGGCGCACGAGCTGAGCTGACGCAGCGGCGCTGCTCAGTCCCGTGCGTGCCGGCGGAGGTATTCGCGGATCCGGGCGGCGGCGTCGTCGGTGATGTGATGCTCCTCGTCGCGGTAGACGTTCAGCGTGGTCACCCCGACCAGTCCCTCGAACGCCGCGGCGGTGTCCTTCACCCGGTGCAGCGGCACCCAGGGATCCTCATCGGCGCAGAAGAGCTCCACCGCGAGCCCGCTCAGCCCAGGTGCTGCCGCCCGGGTGAAGCTGCGCGGCCGGGGGCCCAGATATCCGCCGGTGTGCAGCAGGGCGCCGTCCACCGCCGGCTGGACCGTGAGGAGGTGCTCGGCCAGCAGGCAGGCGCCCTGGGAGAAGCCGAAGACGATCACCGGGGCGCCGCCTGCGCCGCGTGCCTGGAGGAGTTCGGCGAGCTGAGCCTCCAGCACCCCCAGTGCCTGGTCCAGCTGCGGCTGATTGGACTCGCGGGGTTCCATGAACCTCCCCGGGTACCAGGAGTGCTCAGCCGCCGTCGGCAGCCACCAGCAGATGCCCTCCAGTGACAGGCGCGCGGCGAGGTCGATGAAGAGCTGCGGGCTCTGGGTGCGGCCGTGGACCCCGTACACCACCAGCCGTGCGGCCTCGGCGGCGACGCCGTGGTGCACGAGGTTCATCTGGTCATGGGTGGCCACGGCGGATCAGTCGTCCACGCGCAGCGGCTCGAGCTGGGACATGATGTGCTCGCGCTCGTGCTCGAACTGCGCGGGCAGCATGAACTTCCGGCCCAGCTCCTCGGGGGACTCGTCGCAGTCCCAGCCGCCGTCGGCGTGGGTGACCGCGAGCTCGAACAGCGCCCCACCGGGTGTGCGCACGTAGTGGGACTTGAAGTAGGTGCGGTCCTTCAGCTCGGAGATGTCGGTGTAGCCGGCGCCCTCGATCTCGAACTTCGAGGCCTCCTGGTTCTCCAGGGTGTCGAAGTTCCAGGCGAAGTGGTGATAAGTTCCTGCCGCGAAGCGCCAGGTGCCCTGATCATCGGTGCGATTGCCGCGCAGCTCCACCCAGTTGCCGAACTCATCGGAGCCGACCTTGAACCGGGCGACGTCGCCGGCTTCGGCGATCTCCCCGCCGAGGAAGAACACGTCCTTGGCGAAGTCCACCATCCGGTCCTGGTCATAGACGTGGATGCCCATGCCGTGGATCCCGTGCACCGCGTGCTCCGGCGGCACCCCGTGGCCGGGGTGGCCCACGCGGGAGTCGCCGTGGACGCCCACGAGCACGTATTCGAGCCCACAGGGGTGGTTGAACGCCAGGCGCCGCTCGCCGAAGAGCTCCGACTGCTGGTGTTCGATCTGCATGGAGCTCAGTCGCTGCGCCCAGAAGTCCATCGAGCCGGCGGGCACCGCGAGCATCACCTCGCGGGCCTGGTTGGTGCCGCGGGTGCCGAAGCGGCCCTGCTGCGCCCAGGGGAAGGTGGTGACCACGGCGGAGGGGTCGCCGTCGGCGTTGGAGTAATAGAGGTGGTAGATCGGGATGGAGCCGTCGTAGAGCACCGTCTTCTTGATGAAGCGCATGCCTAAGACCTTGGTGTGGAAGTCCACATCCTCCTGCGCCCTGCCGACGGAGAGCGTCACGTGGTGGGAGCCGAGCAGATACGTCATGATGATGCCCTTCCATGGAGGTGACCGCTGCGATCTGGGACTGAGTTGATCTGGGAATGGAGTGATCTGGCGTCGTCGTCGCGCTGGGAGGGCCCGGCCAGCGTGGCGGGATCATCGCCGGCCCACGCGGCGCGGATCAGCCGGACGGCGTCGTCTGGAGTCATCGCGCGCGGGTTGCTCGCCGGGACGACGCCGAGGATCAGCTCCGCAGCACGTCCAAGGTCCGCTTCCTTCAGTCCGTGTTCGCGCAGCGCACGCGGGGCGTCGACCCTGCTGCGCAGCCGTTCCAGTCCGGCGGTCGGGTCCGCGACACCGAGCGCCGCCGCGATGCGCTCCCCAGCCTCAGGTGCTGACGGCAGGTTGAACGCGAGCACGTAGGGCAGCATCACGGCGTGGGTCTGGGCGTGGGGCAGGCCGAAGGATCCCCCCAGCACGTGGCAGATCTTGTGGTGCAGGCCTGAGCCCGCTGAGGCGAAGGCCGTGGCGGCGAGATACGCGCCGTACTGGAGCTGCTGGCTCCCCTCGGGGCTGTGGATCGACCCCTCGGCGAGCTGCGCCATCCCCCGATTCAGGGCGCGGATGGCTTCTGCGGACCAGAGGCTGTTCAACGGATCCGCGCGGGGGGCCCAGAAGGAGTCGATGCAATGGGCCAGCGCATTCATCCCGGAGGCGCTGGCCAGCTCGGCCGGAAGATCACGGACCAGCTCGACGTCGTAGACCACGCTTCGGGGCAGGACCACGTCGTCGGTGCCGGTGGCCTTGACCCCGGCCTCGGTGACGCCCCAGATATTGGTCGCCTCCGAGCCGGCGTAGGTGGTGGGCACCGCGATGATCGGGGCGCGGGTCTTCAGGGCGACCGCCTTGCCGAGCCCGATGGCGGAGCCGCCGCCGACGCAGAGGATCACATCGGCCTGGGCCTGTGTCGCGGCGTCGCAGGCCCGCTCCACGTCCTCCACCGGGACGTGCTGACGGGCGCCGTCGAGCCGGTGGGCGATACGCAGCGTGGCATGGAGCGCGTCGGCGGCGACCTCGGCGCTGCCCGAGGCGATGAGCAGAATCTGCTGGGCGCCCATCCGCTTCGTCTCGCTGCGCACATCGGCGGCCAGGTTCCCGGCGCCGAAGTGCACCCGCTGACCCAGCGTATGGTGGCTGAAGCTCATGGTCATGTGGTCTCTTCTCCCGCGGCGGCGTCAGGACTGCAGACGCTGTGAGGGCGCCGCAAACTTCGGACAGCTGTCCGAGGGCCATTATGTGGCGGGAACCACATCGACTGTCAAGGGTTTGCCGGTTCGAGGCAGTGGTGTTGATTGCCTTCAGTCCTGGTCAGCGCCGATCACCCTGACCGTTTCCTGCACCGTTCAGCCCGCTCGACGGAACGCGGTCTCGATCTGCTCCAGCGTGCGCTCCTTGGTCTCGGGGACCTTCTTCCAGGTGAAGATGAAGGCGGTGAAGCAGATGACGGCGAACCCGGCGAAGATCCAGCCCACCCCGAAGGCGGCGAGCGCCGTGGGGAACAGCAGCGAGACCAGGCCGTTGGCCAGCCAGTGCGCGGTGGTCACCACGCCCATCGCGGCCGCGCGCACGCCCAGCGGGAAGATCTCCCCGAGCACCACCCAGACCAGGGCGCCCCAGCTGACCTGGAACATGAAGATGAACACCGCCAGGCAGGACAGGGTGGCGATGCCCAGCGCGCCGAGTCCGTCGGGAGCCGGCATGACCAGGTTCACCACGGCGAGCACCGCGAGCGCCAGCGAGGTGCCCAGCGCGCCGACCAGCAGCATCGGGCGGCGCCCCCAGCGGTCGGTGTAGGTGATCGCGACCCAGACCGCGGCGATGTTGAGCGCACCGATGATCAGGTTGGAGCCGATCGCTCCCTCATCGGAGAAGCCGACGTTCTGCAGCGTGGTGGGCGCGTAGTAGAGCACCGCGTTGATGCCCATGACCTGCTGATAGACCCCCAGCCCGAACCCCACCCCGAGGATCGAGAGCACCCAGGGGCGGCGCAGCGCGCGCAGGCCTGAGACGCCGTCGCGCTTCTCCGCCTCATGGACCTCGTGGATCTCACCGAGTTCCCGGCGGGCCTCCTCGGGAGTGCGGTCGCGCAGCAGCATCGTTTCGGCCTCGGCCTCCCGGCCGCGGTGGACCAGCCAGCGCGGGGTCTCGCGCACCACGGTCAGCCCCAGCGCGAAGAGCACCGAGGGGATCACCGAGAGTCCCAGCATCCAGCGCCAGGACTCCACCGGGGCGAAGGCCACTCCGACGACGAACCCGAGGAACTGACCGATCACGATCGCCAGCACATAGGAGGCGGTGACTCGTCCGCGGATCCGCGCCGGAGCGATCTCGGAGAGATACACCGGGAGTACGACGGCGGCCAGACCGGTGCCCAGCCCGACCACGAGCCGGGCGGCGAACAGCACCTCAGCGTTGGGTGCGAAGGCCATGCCCAGCGGGGCGATCAGGAACAGCGCAGCGGTGACCAGCAGCACGGCTCGTCTGCCGTAGCGGTCGGAGAGCTGACCGCCGAGGCAGGCGCCGATGGCGGCGCCGACCATCAGGCCGGTGACGATCCCGCCTTCAGCCCAGCTGCTGAGCTCGAAGTCCCGGCGCAGGTATACCAGCGCCGCGGAGATCACTCCGGTGTCATAGCCCCAGTTCAGTCCGCCGAGGGCGCCGAAGAGATAGATCAGGGTGGAGCCTCGGCGTCGCTGCGTGGCCGTGGGTGCTGCTGTGCTCATGCTGTTCCGTTCTGCTGCTGTGCTCCAGGTCCCAGGCGCTGACCTGCGCATGGAACGCAAGTCAGACTAGTCTGCGAAGCCACCGGTGGCAGAATGTCGAGCATGCGCATCACCGAGGGGACCCTGGATCATCCGGCTGTGCGGGAGCTCATCGCCGAGCACCTGCGCGATATGCATGCCACCTCCCCGCCGGAGAGCATCCATGCGCTGGACCTCGATGCCCTGACCGGGCCCGGGATGACGTTCTGGAGCGCGTGGTTCGACCCCGAGGAGGTGCTTGCCGGGTGCGCCGCGCTCAAGGAGCTGGATCCCGCGCACGGGGAGATCAAGACGATGCGCACCTGCGCCGCGGCGCGCGGGCGGGGCGTGGCCGACACGATGGTGGAGCATCTGGTGAGCGTGGCGAGTGCTCGCGGCTACGCCAGGCTGAGCCTGGAGACCGGCGTGGAGGACTATTTCGCCGCCGCGCGCAGGCTCTACCGGCGGCACGGGTTCACCGAGTGCCCGCCGTTTGGCAGCTACGTGCCGGATCCGAACAGCGTGTTCATGACCCGGATGCTGGGCTGATCAGCACGGTTCTGGGTCACCGCGGTTCTGAGTCAGTGCGGTTCTGAGTCAGCGCAGCTCTGCGGCGATGGTCTCCTTGAGGATCTCGCTGGTCCCGCCGAAGATCGTGAGCAGCCGCACCGCGAGGTAGGCCTGCGCCACCGGGTAGTCCAGGATGTAGCCGTAGCCGCCGTGGAGCTGCAGGCACGCATCCACCGCTGTCTTGGCCTGCTCGCTGGCCCAGAGCTTCGCCTTCGACGCGTTGATCAGGTCCAGCTCTCCGGCATTGAAGTCCGCCACGGCCGCGGCGACATAGCGCTGGGTGGCTTCGAGTCCCACCTGCAGCTCGGCGAGCTGGAACCGGGTGTGCTGGTATTCGCTCACCGGCTGGCCGAAGGTCTGCCGCTCTGCGACGTAGCCGCGGGTCTGGCGCAGCACCTCGGCGGTGATCACCGCGGCTGAGGTGGCGATGCCGAGCCGGCCCTGGGGCAGGATCGCCTTGGCGTGCTGCAGCCCCCGGCCCGCTTCACCGATCAGGTTCGCCGCGGGGATCTGCACCCCGGCGAAGAACAGCTCGGCGGTGTCGGAGGCCTTGAGCCCCATCTTCTCGAGCTGGCGTCCGGGCTGGTATCCGGGGTTGTCCTGCTTCTCGACCAGGAACAGGCTGAAGGAGCTCTCGGTCCCGCGCTGGCGGACATCGGAGCCGTCGGTGCGGGCCAGCACCAGGGCGCCGTCGCCGGAGATCCCGTTGCCGATGAAGGTCTTCTGCCCGTCGAGGGTCCAGCCGCCGTCGTCGTTCTTGACTGCCTTGGTGCGCACCGCGCGCAGGTCTGATCCGGCGCCGGGCTCGGTGAACGCCACCGAGGAGACGAAGGATCCGTCCATGAAGCGGGGCAGCCAGGCCGCCTGCTGATCGGCGGAGCCGAACTTCAGCAGCGCCGGGAGCACCCAGTCGTCGTGGAGGTGGAGGGCCAGCGAAACCGCGAGCGCGTCGGCGCGGGCCAGCTCCTCATCGAGGATCATCCGGAACCGGTAGTCGCCGAGCCCCATGCCCCCGTGCTCCTCGTCCACAGCGAGCCCCAGCAGCCCGTTCTCCGCGGCGGCGAGCCACAGCGAGCGGTCGATCATGTGCGCGGACTCCCAGCCCTGGTGATGCGGGGTGACCTCGCGGGCGACGAATTCGCGCACCACCTCGCGGAACTCCTCGTGGATCTCCTCGTAGAAACCTGCAAACATCGTGGGCGGGTCACCTTTCGGGCGGTGCGGGGAGCCTGCGCTGAGACTCAGGCGAGCTGGCGAGGCGGTGCGGTGCGGCGAGGCTCAGGCGACTTTGCCGATGGACTCGAAGCGGGTGAGGATGCGCTGGACCTGGATGATCACCGGCATGTCGATCATCTCACCGCGGAAGCTGAACGCGCCGGCGAGCTCCGGGTCCGCCCGATGTCCGGCGCCGGGCGCCAGTCCGGCGGCGTTCTCGAAGGCGGCGATGACGCCTTTGGCCCATTCCAGGTCGCTGGCGGTGGGCGTATAGGCCTTGCGGATCGGGGCGATCTGCTTGGGGTGGATGCAGGCCTTGCCGATGAACCCGGAGGCGCAGGCGTCCTCGGTCTCCACGGCCAGGCGCTGCAGGTCAGGGACCCGGGTGAAGACGGCGTCGATGATCGGCACCCCCACGGCGCCGGCGGTGAGCAGCAGCCGGTTGCGGGTGAAGCGGATGATCTCGCGCTGCGAGCCGTCGTTGTTGCGCGAGGTGGTCCCGCCGATGCCGGCGATCAGGTCCTCGGTCCCCCAGAGCAGCGCCACGGTGGCCGGGTGCTGGGCCAGGGCCAGGTCGTTGAGCACCCCCACCGGGGTCTCGATCTGCGGGATCAGCCCGACGCCGGGCAGCGCTGCGGCGACCTGGTCGAGGACCTCGGTCCGTTCGGCCTTGGCGATGACCACATGGCTGATCTCGGTGCCGGAGATCGCGCGCAGGTCCTCCTCCAGCTCACCCGAGGCCGGCGCGTTGACCCGCACCAGGGTCCGCCGCGGGTCGAGAGACTGGTCTCCCCAGTTCAGCGCCTGCACCATGTTGTTCCGGGCGATGTCCTTCTCCCCGGAGATCACGGCATCCTCGAGATCGATGATCACGGCGTCAGCAGACCCGGCGGCCTTCACGAAGAACTCGGGGCGACTGGCCGGGCAGAACATCAGGGCGGGGCCCAGCGCGAAGCGAGCCTTGGTGGGGTGAGGCATGTTTCTTCTCCGAGCGTGATCGGCGTGGTGAGCGTGGGCGTGCCGGGACTCCCGTGAGGCCGGCTCTGCTGCGGTGCGGCCGCGCGGGGTCATCCCCTGCGCCGGCGCAGCTCCTCGATCATCTGCGGGATGACATCATGCAGGTCCCCCACCACGCCGAAGTCGGCGATCTCGAAGACCGGGGCGTCCTCATCCTTGTTGATCGCCACGATGGTGCCCGCGGTCTGCATGCCGGCGCGCTGCTGGATCGCCCCGGAGATGCCTGCGGAGATGTAGAGCTGCGGGGAGACGGTGACCCCGGTCTGGCCCACCTGGGCGGCGTGTTCGATCCAGCCGGCGTCGGTGGCTGCGCGAGAGGCGCCCAGTCCCGCGCCGAGCTCGTCCGCGAGCTCCTCCAACGCGGTGAAGTCACCTTCGACGCCGCGGCCGCCGGCGACGACCACGCGCGCCTCGGCCAGGGCGGGGCGTGCGGAGACGCTCAGAGCGGTGCGTTCGAGGATCTCGACGCCGCCGACGGAGGGCCGCACCGGCAGCACCGTGCCGTCGGGCTGATCCCCGGCGTGCAGGAGCGCGTCGACGCGCTGCGGGTCGAGGTTGTTCGGCTTGAAGGTCGCGACCAGCGGCCGGCCCGGGGCGGGGATGAGCTGCGACATCGTGGTGTAGGAGCCGGCCAGCTCTGACTTCGTGGCGACCAGCTCGCCGTTGAGCGCCCCGACGCCGCAGATGATCCCGGTGTCCAGCCGGACGGCGAGTCGGGCCAGGGCGTCGGTGATGTCTGCGGTGGAGGAGCCCAGGATGACCTCGGCGCCGCATTCGGCGACGGCGGTCTCGAGCAGGTCCACCACGGCGACCTCGGGGGCGGGCAGGCTGCTCTCGGCGAAGTAGACCTCGCCGATGTCGCTGATCGCCAGCGCCGGGGTGGGATCCCCCTGGTAGGCGCCGACGGCCACATGGACATCGCCCAGCGACTGCGCCTGGGCGATCAGCTCGCGCTGTGCCGGGCTCAGCGCGTCGCCGAGCTCATCGAAGAAGACCAGGACATTGCTCACAACAGACGCTCCTTCGCCAGGAATTCGACGACCTTCAGGCCGGCGTCCCCTTCATCGATGATGATCTCTCCCGCTGTGCGCGGCGGGCGCGCCGTGGTGGTCAGCACGCGGACCTTCGCGGTGACCTCCTCGGGGCGCAGCCCGATGTCGGCGAGGTTCCATCGGGTCAGCGGCTTCTTCTTCGCCGCCATGATGGCCTTGAAGTTGGGGTAGCGCGGGTCGTTGGCCTGATCGGTGACCGAGACGACGGCGGGCATCCGCACCGCGACCTTCTGCGACTCGGTGCCGCCGGAGCGGGTGACGAGCAGCCGGTCCGGCGCCAGCTCCAGGCTGGTGGCGTAGGTGACCACGTGGGCGCCAAGACGTTCAGCCAGCTGGGCGGGGATCGCGCCGGACTCACCCTCCTCGGAGGCCATGCCGGTGAGCACCAGGTACTCGGGCTCGCCGGAGTCGAACTCGCCGGCTCCCGCGACGGCCTCAACGGCGGCCTTCAGCGCCACGGAGCTGGCCCAGATGTCTGCCCCGATCAGGGCCTCGTCGGTGAGCTGGTAGGCGTCGTCGGCGCCGATCTGCAGGGCCTTCTTCACGGCGGTGCTGGATCCGGCGGGGCCCATGGTCAGCGCGGTGACCCGGACCTCACGGTCCTGGGCGGCCTCGCGCAGCTGCAGCGCGGCCTCCAGCGGGTATTCATCCAGTTCGCTGAGCACGCCCTCGGAGCGGTCGATGCGCCCCTCGGCGTCGTACCGGCGCTCCAGCTGGGCATCGGGGACCCATTTGACCAGGGTGATGATGTGCAGGGGTGCATTCACCATGCGGTGCTCCCGCCTCACTCTCGAAATGTGTGGAGTATCAGACCTTGTCCATGGTCGCATGAAACGCGGTTCCTGGCAGGGTCGTGAAGCCCTGCGACACCGGCCTAGAACCCCGCCCGCCCCACCATCCTGGGTGGTTGAGTTCTCCGGTGGATACGTTCCCGCCAGAAAACTCAACCAGCCGGGAGGGATTGGGGTCCACGGGCGGGTGGATATCGGCTTGTTTGACTATATGATCACTCTGTTCAGGAGCAGATCCTGGTGCCGCCCCGTTCCGCGCAGTGGACGCCTCACACTGGAGACGAATGCCATGGGGACCTCCCAGCATTGGCGGACCATCACCACGGTCCTGACCACCACCGTATTGGCCGCCACTCTGATCGGCGCCTCCGCGCCGCCCCCAGCGACGACGACGCAGCTCACCCACTCCGTGCTCAGCGCCTCCGCGCCGGCAGCGGTCCAGGTGACCGGGGCCCCGGCGTCGTCGATGATCTCAGCCGCGTTCTCAGCCGCGCCCGCCGTCGCGCCCGCCGTCGCGCCCACCACGAGCCGCCCAGCGGCGAAGACCCTGCGGGCTCCCACTCCTGCGATCTCCGGTGCGGCCGCCGTGGGCAAGAAGCTCATCACGAGGCCGGGCGCCTGGACCAGCGGGACCTCGCTGAGCTACCGCTGGCATGCCGAGGGCAGGGCGATCAGCGGCGCGACGCGAAGCACCTTCACCCCGAGCGCCGCGCAGCAGGGAAAACGGATCACCGTGCAGGTGACCGGAAAGCTCTCCGGATACGCCACGGCGTCGAAGACCTCGGCGGCCACGTTGAAGGTGGCGCGATCCTCCGCCCCTCGGGTGACCGGCTCGGCCGTCACCGGGAAGACCGTCTCGGCCAGCGTCGGGACCTGGACGCCCTCGACGTCGTTCTCCTACCAGTGGCGCGCCGACGGCACCTCGATCAAGGGGGCGACCAGCCGAACCTATACGGTCGCCAACGCCCACCAGGGCAAGAAGCTCTCGGTGCGGGTGACCGGCAAGAAGTCCGGGCACACCACGCTGACCCGTACCTCGGCGTCGACCGCGGCGGTGAAGAAGGCGACCAGCGTGCAGATCACGTCCTCGACCTTCCACTGCCCGAAGGGCTACCCGGTCAAGGGCAACGCGGACTCCGGGATCTACCACGTGCCCAGCGGGGCCTACTACACCCGGACCAAGCCCGAGGAGTGCTTCGCAACCGAAGCCGCCGCCCGGTCCGCCGGGTACCGCAAGTCCAAGCGCTGAGCCCCACTCCTCCCGGGCGGTTGAGTAATCCGGTCACAACATAACCACCGGAGAACTCAACCACCCGGGAAGGGTGGGCAGCATCAGCGGGCGCGGGGGACCAGGCGTTCGAGCTGGGTCACGTGCTTGGGCTGGAGCTCCGCGAGGTTCGGCACCTCCAGCAGCTTCATGGTGCGCTCGACCTGATCAGCCAGGATCTCGATCGTCCGATCCACCCCGGCCCGACCACCGGCCATCAGTCCGTAGAGATACGCCCGCCCGATCAGGGTGAACTTCGCGCCCAAAGCGATCGAGGCCACGATGTCCGCGCCGTTCATGATCCCGGTATCGATGGTCACCTCGAGATCCTCCCCGACCTCACGCACCACCTCGGGCAACAGGTGGAACGGCACCGGGGCTCGGTCCAGCTGCCGGCCGCCGTGGTTCGAGAGCACGATCCCATCCGCCCCGAGGCCCGCGAGCTTCTTCGCGTCTTCGACGTTCTGGACCCCCTTGACCACCAGCTTGCCCGGGAACAGGTCCCGGATGATCTTCAGGTCATCGAAGCTGATCGAGGGGTCCATCGCCTTGTCCAGCATCTCCCCCACCGTGCCCCCGGTGGAGGTCAGCGAGGCGAACTCCAGCGGCGGGGTGGTCAGGAAGTCATACCACCACCAGGGCCGCGGGATCGCGTTGAGAACGGTGCCCAGGCTCAGCTGCGGCGGGATCGAGAACCCGTTGCGCTTGTCCCGGAGCCGGGCCCCGGCCACCGGGGTGTCCACGGTGAAGAACAGCGTGTCGAACCCGGCCTTGCCAGCGCGTTCGGTGAGGTCATAGGAGATCTCGCGGTCCTTCATCACATAGAGCTGGAACCAGTTGCGTCCGTGCGGGTTCGCCTCCTTGACCGCCTCGATGGACGTGGTGCCCAGCGTGGAGAGGGTGAACGGGATCCCCGCCGCCCCGGCCGCGGTGGCCCCGGCGATCTCGCCCTCGGTCTGCATCAGCCGGGTGAACCCGGTCGGGGCGATCCCGAAGGGCAGCGCGGAGGTCCCGCCGAAGATCTCACAGGAGGTGTCGACCTGCGAGACATCGCGCAGGATCGAAGGGTTGAACTCGATGTCCTGGAACGCCTCCCGCGCCCGGGTCAGCGAGAACTCGCCTTCGGCGGCGCCGTCGGTGTAGTCGAATGCGGCCTTCGGGGTGCGCCGCTTGGCGATCTTGTGCAGATCCTCGATGGTCAGCGCTGCGGCGAGCCGTCGGCGGGAGGCGTTGAAGTCGAACTTCTTGAACTTCATCAGCGGCGCGATGTCGCGCGGCTTGGGCAGTTGACGCTGAACCATTGAATGCTCCTAGGCCGGTCTCAGGACTGTGGGCGGTACGTGATGACGCGCATCTGATGTCGTACTTGGCTCTCACGATGCCACCGAACCGGCCAGAAGCCCACCACCTGGTCATCTACAGGTGACCCCCCTCAGTACGACACCCGCTCATCGAGGATCCAGCGGGACCGCACTCGGGCGATCCGCCCGGGAGGCGATGCTCACCGGTGCTTCGGTCTCGGCGGCGGTGAACACCCCGGCCATCACTTCGAGCACATGCAGACCCAGGGCGCGGCCGAGCGTGGGACCGCGATCGAGCCTTCGGTGCTGTGGACCTCGATCGGGGCGGCCGGCAGGCCGCGAGCTGGGCTGGTGAACTTCGGTCGACTCGGTCAACCGGGCTCCTCGGCGGCGACTGCATGTGATCCCTCCGTCTTCAGGCGCGCTCTGCGTCACCGCGCAACGAATGCCATTTGAACCTCCGGGGGCCCGGCTCGGCCCGGGTGCTTCGACCCGGAGGTTCCGCGCGGGTGCTCAGTCAAGGTCGCTCAGGCGAGGGTGCTCAGTCGAGGTCGCTCAGGGCTGAGCTGTCACCGATGTTCTGCGTCGAGATCACACTGAGCGTGCCGTTGGTCTCGAGCACGACGGCGGCGATGCTGCTCAGGTCTCCCGAGCCGCTGCTGCGAATGGCCTGGTGCACCTCCGAGGCCGAGAGCCGGTTCCGGCGCAGCTGTTCCTGCTGCATCTGCCCCTCGTGGAACACCACGGCGGGACGGGCCGTGATGAGCGTCCGGAACTTCGGGGCTCGGGCAGAGATCCAGGCAAGGACGAACTGCAGACTCGCGAGCAGAACCAGCGCCAGCGCACCTTCGGACCAGGAGACGTCGCTGCTGAGCAGGATGGTCGCCAGCACGGAGCCGAGAGCCACCGTGACGATGAAGTCGAAGGCATTGAGCTGGCTCAGCGTCCGCTTCCCCGACAGGCGGATCACCAGGATCAGCACCGCGTAGGCGGCCATGCCGATCAGCAGCACCCGGCCCAGGTCTGACCACGTATCGAACCACATGTGCGTCTCACTCTCCGGCGTCGGCGACGCCCTGGTTGGCTGGTGCCCTGCGGTCGGTGATGTCCTAGCTGCGCGGCTCCGAGCCGAAGAGCAGCTCGTTCAGGAACGCATTGCGGAACGTGCCCTGCGGGTCGAGCCTCTCAGCCAGGCGCGTGAAGTCCCCGACCCGCGGGTAGAAGCTGGCGATGTCGGTGGTGGCGAAGCGTTTGCCCCAGTGCGGCCGGGCTCCGAGCGGCAGCAGCTGCTCCTCCAGGCGTGGCAGCAGCGCGGCCACCTCCGCTTCACGCTGGAGCCAGGTGAAGTGGAACCCGACGGTCTCCCGGCCTGAGGCGCCGCTCATCCACTGCTCATCGGCTGTCATCGTGCGGATCTCGCTGATCAGCAGCAGCGGCTCGATCTCCGCGGCGAGGGCGCGCATCCTGCGCAGCCCCTCCACGGCGTGCTCGCGTGGAAGCAGGTACTCGCTCTGCAGCTCATCGCCGTTGCTGGGGGTGAAGTCCAGCCGGAAGTGCGGGAGGCGCTGGTCCCAGCTGCCCCACCGCCCACCCTGCTCGGTGGCGAACTCCGGGGGGCCTCCGGCCAGCCCGATGTCCTCGCGCCGGGCGGCGACGCCGAGCACCTCCGCCGGAGGCTCTTCGGTGGACTTCATCCAGACCAGTCCGAAGTCCTCCCCGGCCCAGCGGGTGAACAGGCTCACGCTGTAGGCCGCCTTGGTCAGCTCCTCGAAGTTCTCCAGCACGCCCTCCCAGCTGACCCCGTCATAGATGTCCTGGCGCACCTCAAAGCTGGGGACGACGTCGAGGGTCAGCGTGGTGACCACGCCCAGGGCACCGAGGCTGACCACCGCGCCGTCGAAGTCTGCGTCGCCGCGGCTGAAGGTGTGCACGCTGCCGTCGGCGAGGACCAGGTCCAGGCTGCGCACCGAGGAGGCCAGCGGGGGGTTGCGGTCACCGGAACCGTGCGTGCCGGTGGCCACCGAACCTGCCACGGTGATGTGCGGCAGCGAGGCCATGTTCGGCAGTGCCCATCCCTCGGCCTGCAGCGCGGCGGCGAGGTCTCCGTAGCGGGTGGCCGCGTCGAAGGTGACGGTGCGCGCCTGCGCGTCCAGGGTGAAGATCCGCGGCATGGCAGTGAGCTCGATCAGGGTGCCGGTGGTGTCTGCCACGGAGCTGAAGCTGTGCCGGCTGCCCAAGGCCTTGACCTGTGCGGACTCAGCGACCAGAGGGGCAAGCTCCTCCAGGGAGCGTGGACGTTCCAACCGGGCCGCGGAGTACGTCAGGTTCCCGGCCCAGTTGACCTGGGGTTCCTGCGCGGAGCTGCGCAGATGGCTGACTGCGGGGCGGCCTGCCACGCTGACCTCGGCGGTGATCACTCGGCCGTCGTGGTCGGCGGGTTTTTCCAGGCCTTCGGTGGCGGAGGTGACCATCACCCGGTACGGCGGTGCCGCGCTGAGCGCGATGCTGGTGGGCTGCCGCACCGGGACCGGGATCCGTTCGAGCAGCTCCCCCTCCGCGGAGTAGCGGTGCAGGGCGGAGGCGCCCCAGACGGCGGACCAGAGGCAGTCCTCGGCGTCGACGGTCATCCCGTCGGGGCCGCCCTCGCTGATGTGGATGAAGTCCTCGCCGGCGTCGAGCTCACCGGTGGAGATGTCCACCCGGTAGCGGCGGATCCACCCGGTGGGGGTGTCGGAGAGGTACATGGTCTTGCCGTCGGCGCTGAAGGCCGGTCCGTTGGGGATGGCCAGGTCCTCGAGCACGATGTGGATGGACCCATCGGGGTCCAGGCGCAGCAGGAAGCCCTGCCCGGCCTCGCCGTCATAGGCCATGGCGCCGGCCCAGAAGCGGCCGTGCGGGTCGGCGACGGCGTCGTTCATCCGCAGCGGCACCGAGGACCGGTCCGCGGCAGGTTCACCCAGCGTTTCGACGACCTCCAGCTCACCGGTGGCTGAGCGGTCCAGCAGGGCCAGGCCCTTGCCGAGCGCGGCGACCCAGCGGCCGTCGGGGGCGCAGCTGTGCTGACGCACCGGGGCCACCGCGCCGAGCGGCTCCTGGACACGCCCCTGCAGGGTCAGTCCGGCGCCGGGTTCGGCCGAGGTGGAGTACAGGCAGCCGTCCATGATGTCGACAAGCACGAAGGGGTGCTGGGCGGTGCCCGGCTGCTCCTGCTGCGGGACCGGGCTGATGCCGGTCTCCAGGAAGCGCGCACCCTCGCCGAGGAAGAGTCGCCGCTCGTCCACCGGGGCCCAACCGCTGACTACTACCGATGTGTGCCGTGCGGAATCGATGTTCATTCCCTCATACTTCCAGAAGCAGGCGGCGTCACAGTGAGGAACCTCGCCCAGTCGCCGTCGAGTGTGGGGGGGGGGGGGGGGGCCGCCAGCACCGCCGGGGAACCGGCCCTCGTCCCCCCCCCCCCTGCCGCGCCGTTGGGTGCGCGGGGGCCCCCCCCCCCCCGCCCCGCCCCCCCCCCCCCCCCCCCCCCCACACTCGATGGCCTCACCGGGTCTACCTCCGAGCGGCGTCAGTTGCTCACAGATGACCGCTTCTTGCTCCAGACATCGAAGGCCACGGCCAGCACCAGCACCACGCCGCGGACGACGTTCTGGGTGGACTGGTCGATCCCCAGGATCTGCATGCCGTTGGACATCACGGCCATGATCAGGCCGCCGATGATGGCGCCCTGGACCTTGCCGACGCCGCCGGTGACCGCCGCGCCGCCGATGAACGCCGCAGCGATCGCGTCGAGCTCGAACATGTTGCCAGCCGCCGGCTGCGCCGAGTTGGACCGCGCCGAGTAGACGATGCCGGCGATGGCCGCCAGCACGCCCATGTTGACGAAGAGCATGAAGTTCACCCGCTTGGTCTTCACGCCGGAGAGCTTGGCGGCCTCGAGGTTGCCGCCCATGGCGTAGATGTGGCGCCCGAAGACGGTGCGCTGGGTGACGAATCCGTAGATCAGCACCAGTGCGGCGAGCAGGATCAGCACGATCGGCATGCCGCGCGCATTGGCCAGCTGCCAGCCGAAGGCCATGATCACAGCAGTCACCAGGAGCACCTTCACGGCGAAGAGCCACAGCGCCTCCACAGGCTGCTTGTACTCGAGCTTGCGCATCCGCACCCGCCACTGCTGGACACCGAAGCCGACTGCTGCCAGCGCGAAGATCAGCAGGGTGAACACGTCATAGCCGGGACCACCGAGCAGGCCGTTGAGGAAGCCGCCGGAGATCTGCCGGTACTCGTTGGGGAACGGGGAGAGCGAGACGTTGTCCAGCACCTGCATGGCGAGCCCGCGGAAGATCAGCATGCCGGCCAGGGTCACGATGAACGCCGGGATCCCCACGATCGCCACCCAGAAGCCCTGCCAGATGCCCACCAGGACACCGGTGATGAGTGCGGCGATGATGCCGACCCACCAGGGCATTCCCTCACGGATCACGACGACGGCGGCCACCGCCCCGGTGAGCGCCACCACCGAACCTACGGAGAGGTCGATGTGACCGGCGACGATGATCATCACCATGCCGATCGCCAGGATCAGGATGTACGAGTACTGCAGCACAAGGTTCGTGATGTTCCCAGGGCTCAGCAGCGTGCCACCGGTGAGCACCGTGAAGAGCAGGACGATGAACACGAAGGCGATGTAGATGCCGCTCTGACGCAGATTCCGCGTCATGAGCTCGATGAGATTAGATGTACCGGTCATGCCTCAGTCCCTCTCCATAGTCATGAGCTCCATGAGGCGCTCCTGGGTGGCGTCTTCCACGGGAAGCTGCCCGGTGATGCGGCCTGCGGACAGCGTGTAGACGCGGTCACACATGCCCAGCACCTCGGGCAGCTCTGAGGAGATGACGATGATCGCCTTCCCCGAGGCAGCCAGTTTGTTGATGATCGAATAGATCTCGTACTTCGCGCCGACGTCGATGCCTCGGGTCGGCTCGTCCAGGATCAGCAGCTCGGGCTCGGTGTAGAGCCACTTGCTCAGCACCACCTTCTGCTGGTTGCCTCCGGAGAGCTTGCCGATGACCGACATGACCGTCGGTGCCTTGATGTTCATCGAGGTGCGGTAGCGCTCGGCGACCGCGATCTCCTCGTTGTCGTTGATCCACCCTCGCGGGGCGACCCGCTTCAGCGCCGCCGCGGTGATATTGCGGCGAATGTCATCGATCAGGTTGAGCCCGTAGCGCTTGCGATCCTCGCTGACGTAGGCGATGCCCGCCTTGATCGCGTCCGCGACGCTGTCCACCTTGACCGGCTTCTTGTGCATATAGACGGTGCCGCTGATGTCGCGCCCGTAGGACTTCCCGAAGACGCTCATCGCCAGCTCGGTGCGGCCGGCGCCCATGAGGCCGGCGATGCCGACGACCTCCCCGGCGCGGACGTTCAGCGAGGCACCGTCGACGACCTTGCGTTCCCGCTGCGTCGGGTGGCTGACGTGCCAGTCCTCCACTCGAAAGACCTCCTCGCCCAGCGTCACATCGCGCCCCGGGTACATGTTCTCCATGTCCCGGCCGACCATGCCGCGGATGATCCGGCGAGTGAGATCCTCACCGTTGCGAGTGGCTTCGGCCATGTCGATGGTCTCCACGGTGCTGCCATCACGGATCACGGTGGTGGAGTCGGCCACCGCCGCGATCTCGCCGAGCTTGTGCGAGATGATGATGCAGGTGACACCTTCCTCCCGCAGATCTCGGATGAGACCGAGCAGGTGGGCGGAGTCATCGTCGTTCAATGCCGCCGTGGGCTCGTCGAGGATCAGCAGCTTGACGTTCTTGCTCAGTGCCTTGGCGATCTCCACCAGCTGCTGCTTGCCCACGCCGAGGTGGCCCACAGGGGTGACCGGGTTCTCACGCAGACCGACCTTGTCCAGCAGGGCCGCAGCCTCCAGATTGACCTCGTGCCAGTTGATGATTCCTGCGCGGCTCTTCTCGTTGCCCAGGAAGATGTTCTCCGCCACGGAGAGATGCGGCACCAGCGCGAGCTCCTGGTGGATGATGACGATGCCGAGAGCCTCGGACTCGTTGAGCGAGGAGAAGCTCACCTGTTTGGACTCGAAGTGGATCTCGCCCTCGTAGGTCCCCGCCGGGTGGACCCCGGAGAGCACCTTCATCAGGGTGGACTTTCCTGCGCCGTTCTCGCCACAGACCGCGTGGATCTCCCCCCGACGCACCTGAAGGTTCACGTCGTCCAGCGCCACCACCCCTGGGAACGTCTTGGTGATGGAGCGCATCTCGAGGATGTTCTCGTTCATGGGCCCTCCTTAGGACCTCTGCAGAAGGTCGGGCCCGGGGCTTCCACCCCGGACCCGACCGGTGAGACTGCTGAGCGGTGCTCAGCTCAGTGGTAGATCGGGCTCAGCGCCACATCAGGGTCACTGCTGGCCGGACTCGACCTGCTCCTCGGTGTAGTACTCGGAGTCCACGAGGATCTCCTCGTAGTTCTCCTGCAGGATCATCTCCACCGGCAGCAGGTAGGAGGGGATGACGGCGGAGCCGTTGTCGTAGCTCTCGGTGTCATTGGCCTCGGGCTCTTCCCCGTTGAGGAAGGTGTCCGCCGCGTTGACGGCCTGCTCGGCGAGCAGGCGGGTGTCCTTGAAGATGGTGGAGTGCTGCACGCCTTCGGCGATCAGCGAGACCGTGGCGATCTCGGCGTCCTGACCGGTCACGATCGGCAGACCGTCTTCGATGGTGTCTCCCAGCCCGTCGCTGCGCAGGGCGTTGATGATGCCGCGGGAGAGCGGATCCGCCGGGGAGAGCACGCCGTGCAGCTCCTCCTCACCGCGGTAGGTGCTCGTGAGCAGGTTCTCCATGCGCTCCTGGGCGGTCTCCTGCTCCCAGCGCTGGGTGGCCGCCTGGTCGATCGTGGTCTGACCCGAGGGAACAGCGATGGTCTCATCCTCGATATAGGGCTCGAGCACGTCCATCGCGCCGTCCCAGAAGAACCGCGCGTTGTTGTCATCGAGGGAGCCGGCGAAGAGCTCAACGTTCAGCGTCTCCTCCGGGGCGTCCTCGGCGGGCTCGAAGTCCTCATCCAGGATTCCGAGGCCGTAGAGCAGCGCATTGGCCTGCTCCTGGCCCACGGCGAAGTTGTCGAAGGTGACGTAGAAGTCGACGTTCTCGCTGTTGGTGAGCAGTCGGTCGTAGGAGATCACCGGGATCCCCGCGGCATCGGCGGCGTCGAGCTGGCTGGTCAGCGCCGAGCCGTCGATGGAGGCGATGATCAGCGCGTCCATGTCCTGGGTGATCATCTGGTCGATCTGCTGCTGCTGGGTGGGGATGTCGTCGTCGGCGTACTGCAGGTCCGCGTTGTAGCCGAGCTCTTCCAGGCCGTCCTCCACGGCCGCGCCGTCGTTGAGCCAGCGCTCATAGGTCTGCGTCGGCATCGACACGCCGACTGTCATGTCCTCGGGTGCGGCGTCTCCGCCGCCGGTGTCGTCTCCGCCTTCACTGCCAGCGCCGCCTCCCGCACATGCGGTGAGACCCAAAACCAGGGCGGCCGAGACGCCCAGCATCTTCATTGATCGGTTCTGCATGATTTTTTCCTCCTGGGTTTCGTGCCTGCCCCTGCGGTAGACACGTGGTGCGAATGAGTGGGTCATGTGCGCGCGGGGCTAGAGTCCCTGCGCAAGTCGGTGGTAGGCGGCATTGAAGCGCAGCTCTTTGGCGAACCCGCGGGCGGTGGTGGCCGCATCGATGATCGCCAGCTCCATCCCAGCGATCTCGGCCAGATCCTCGAAGGCCTGGACTCCGGCGCCGGTGGAGAGCACCGTGTGGTGCGCAGCCCCGGCGGTGAGCCAGCAGGTCGCAGAGGTCGCGAAATCTGGACGCGGCTCCCACACCGCACGGGCCACCGGAAGATTCGGCAGCGGCTCGTCCGGGGGAACCAGGTCCACCAGGTTCGCGGTGAGCCGGAAGCGTTCGCGCAGATCAGACATGGCGACGACGACGCCCTCGCCTGGATCGGTGTCGAAGACCATCCGCACCGGGTCCTCTCGGCCCCCGATGCCCAGCGGGTGGATCTCGATCCGCGGGGTCGACGTGGTCAGCGAGGGGCAGATCTCGAGCATGTGCGCACCGAGGATCTTCTCCTTCCCCGGGGTCATCTCGTAGGTGTAGTCCTCCATCAGCGAGGCGCCCCCGGGCAGACCGTGCCCCATGACCTTCGCCGCGCGGACCAGCAGGGCGGTCTTCCAGTCCCCCTCCGCGCCGAAGCCGTAGCCGGCCGACATCAGCCGCTGCACGGCCAGCCCGGGAAGCTGGCGCAGCCCGCCGAGGTCTTCGAAGTTGGTGGTGAACGCGGAGAACCCGCCCTCTTGGAGGAAGGAGCGCATCCCGGCCTCCTGGCGGGCCGCGTAGGCCAGCGACTCCCGACGCTCACCGCCGGCCTGGAGTTCAGCGGCGACGTCGTAGTGGGCGTCATACTCGGCCAGCAGCGCCTGCACCTCTTCTTCGGACACGGCCTCGACGCGTGTCACCAGGTCGTTGACCGCCCAGGTGTTGATCGAGGTGCCCAGCCGGATCTCGGCCTCGGTCTTGTCCCCCTCGGTGACCGCGACGTTGCGCATGTTGTCCCCGAACCGGCACACCCGCATGTTCTGAAGCGCGTTCCACCCGGCGGCGGCGCGCGCCCAGGTGCCCACCTCGGTCTGGACCCGGGGGTCGGTGCTGTGTCCGACCACGGTCTTCCGACGCACCCCGGTGCGGGTCGCGATGTAGCCGAACTCGCGGTCCCCGTGGGCGGCCTGGTTCAGGTTCATGAAGTCCATGTCGATCTGCCCCCAGGGCAGCGCCATGTTCGCCTGGGTATGGAAGTGCAGCAGCGGCTTGGCCAGCGCCTCGAGCCCGGCGATCCACATCTTCGCCGGGGAGAAGGTGTGCATCCACACGATCACCCCGAGGCAGTTCTCATCGGCGTTGGCCGCCAACGCGGCGGTGCGGATCGCGTCGCGCTCGGTGAGCACCGGCTTCCACACGATCTCCACCGGGATCTGGTCCGCGCCGTCGAGGGCGGCGGTGACCTGCTGGGACTGCTCGGCGACCTGATCCAGGGTCTCGGGCCCGTAGAGGCCCTGGGAGCCGGTGAGGAACCAGATGGACCTGCCCTCGAAAGGCGAGGAAGCCGGGGTGTGGAAGCTCATGCGTGGTCCTTCTGTCCATAGACGTTCTGATACCGCGCGTAGAGCGCGTCGATCTGGTGCTGGGCGATCCGCTGCGGCTCCCCGTAGGCGCGGGCGAGGTGCACGGTGCGCGCGACCTCTTCACAGAGCACCGCCGCCTTCACCGCTTCCTTGGCATCACCGCCGATGGTGAAGGGACCGTGGCGGTCCATCAGCACCGCCTTCGACCGGGAGGCCTGGAGGGTCTCCACGATGCCGCGGCCGATGGAGTCGTCCCCGATCAGTGCGAAGGGCCCGACGGGGACGTCTCCGCCGAACTCATCGGCCATCATGGTCAGCACGCACGGGATCGCTTCGCCCCGGGCGGCCCAGGAGGTCGCATAGGGGGAATGGGTGTGGACCACCCCGCCGATGTGGGGCATGTGCCGGTACACATAGGCGTGGGCGGCGGTGTCGGAGGAGGGGCTGAGCCCGATGGAGGTGTCGTCGTCGACCTTGACCCCGTCCAGAGTGCAGACCACCATGTTCCCCGGGCTCAGCTCGTCATAGCTGACCCCGGAGGGTTTGATCACGAAGAGTCCCGAGGTCTCACCTGAGACGTGCTCCGAGGCGTGGGCGGCGAGCTCTTCGGCCTCTTCAGAGAGGTCCACCCGTGCCGAGACGTTGCCCGCGGTCCAGGCCACCAGGTCATTGCGGGGCAGCTCGGCATGCAGGCCGGCCACGGTCTCCCGGGCTGAAGCGATGGCCTCCCTGGCCGAGGCCGAGAAGGCGTTCAGATGCAGGGCGTTCATGCGCTGACCTCCTGGTGGTGTGCCCGGCGCCGGATGGCCTTGAGCCGGCGCATCACGTCGTTGCCGCCGCGGCCGAAGTGGTCGTGCAGCGCGCGGTATTCGGCGTAGAGCTCGTCATATGCGGCGGCCGCCTCCGGCTGCGGGGTGTAGGCGTTCTTTCGGCGGCCGCCCATGACGGCGCCGGCGGCGGAGGCGTCCGGGTAGGCGCCCGCGGCGACCGCGGCGTGGATGGCCGAGCCCAGCGCGGGCCCCTGGGTGGAGACGATGGTCGAGATCGGAAGCCCGGTGATGTCGGCGTAGAGCTGCATCAGGAAGGAGTTGCGCAGCAGTCCCCCGGCGACGACGAGCTCGGTCACCGGGACGCCGGAAGCGTTGAATGCCTCGATGATGGTGCGGGTGCCGAAGGCGGTGGACTCCAGCAGGGCGCGGTAGCCGTCCTCAGGCTTGGTGGCCAGGGTCTGGCCGAGCACCAGCCCGGAGAGCTCGTGATCCACCAGCACCGAGCGGTTGCCCGAATGCCAGTCCAGGGCGACCAGTCCATGGGCGCCGACCGGCTGGGCCGCAGCCTTCTCGGTGAGCAGCTCGTGGACGCTCAAGCCGCGGGTCTCGGCCTCGGCGCTGACACTTCCCGGCACCTGGTTCTCCACGTACCAGGCGAAGATGTCGCCGACGCCGGACTGTCCTGCCTCATAGCCCCAGAGCCCGTCGGTGATGCCGCCGTGGACGGCGCCGCACATGCCCGGCACCTCGGCCAGGTGGTCTCCGTTCATCACGTGACAGGTGGAGGTGCCCATGATCGCGACCATCTGCCCGGGCGCCACAGCGTCGGCGGCCGGAGCAGTGACGTGGGCGTCCACATTCCCGACGGCGACGGCGATGCCCTCGGGCAGCCCGGTCCACTCCGCCGCGGTGGCGCTCAGCCCACCGGCACGCTCGCCGAGCTGGCCGATGCGGTGGTCGAGCTTCTCTGCCACGAAGCCGGAGAACTCCGGGTTCAGGGCGGCGAGGAAGCCGGCGTCCGGGTAGGTCCCGTCCTGGTAGATGCCCTTGTAGCCGGCGGTGCAGGCATTGCGCACGTATTCCCCGGTCAGCTGCCAGACGATCCAGTCGGCGGCTTCCACCCAGTGGTCCATCGCTGCGTAGATCTCGGGGTCCTCCTCGAGGACCTGCAGACCCTTGGCGAACTCCCATTCGGAGGAGATGAATCCGCCGTAGCGTCGGATCCAGGATTCCCCGCGAGAATGGGCCAGCTCATTGATCCGGTCGGCCTGGGCCTGGGCGGCGTGGTGCTTCCAGAGCTTCACGTAGGCGTGGGGCCGGTCGGCGTACTCGGGCAGCTCGCTCAGCGGGGTGCCCTCGGTCGTGGTGGGCACCATGGTGCAGGCGGTGAAGTCGGTGGCGATGCCGATGACCTTCTCGGCCGCGACCCCGGCCTGGCGCAGCGCCTCAGGCACCGCGGTCTTCAGCACGTCGACGTAGTCACCGGGCACCTGCAGCGCCCATTCCGGGGGCAGCGGCTCCCCGCGGTGCGCGGTGAGTCGGCTGTCCATGACCGCGTGGCCGTAGTCATGAACGGCGGAGCCGAGCTCTGCGCCGTCGCTGACCCGGACCACCAGGGCCCGTCCCGAGAGCGTGCCGTAGTCGACACCGATGACGACCGCGTCCGCAGCAGACATGGAACACCGTTCTTCCTTGCACTGGATCTGGCTCCGGGCCGGGCATGGCCGCGAGCTGCACGTGAACATGACCTGAGTCACGTGATCTACGTCTCAGCAATGTTAACGTTAACATCGCCTTGCGCGTCAAGACCTTCTCAAAATTTTTATTTCAGTCGCGGAAGGCGGTCGAGCCGCGCGTGATCAGCTCCGGGGAGATGAAGTTCGGCACGTGGGTCAGCCCGTCGCTGACGTCGAGGAGCAGCTCCAGGGCCGCACGTCCGGCTTCTTCGAAGGGCTGGCGCACCGTGGTCAGCGGCGGCGAGAAGTACCCGGCGGCGTCGACGTCGTCGAACCCGACCACCGAGATGTCCCCCGGCACCGAGAGCCCGCGCTCGGCCAGCGCGCGGATCAGGCCCAGCGCGATGAAGTCGTTGGAGGCGAAGATCGCGTCGGGCAGTCGAGCCTCGCTGAAGAGCTGCTGGGCGGCGTCGTAGCCGGCCTCCGCTGTCCAGCCGGCGGACCGGATCATCCGTGGTGCGCTGAGATCCGCGACGGCGAGCGCCTGCCGCCACCCGACCACGCGACCGCGGGCGTCGAACCAGTCCATGGGTCCGGCGATATGCGCGATCGACTTGTGCCCGCGATCGATCAGGTGCTGGGTGGCGCGGCGCGCGCCGAGTTCCTGGTCGATGCCGGCGACGTTCATGTTCCCGGCGGGCCACAGCCCGGAGGTGACCAGCACCAGCGGGACCCGGGTGGAGAGCTGCTTGGCCGCCTCGGCCAGGGCCGGCACCGGGGTGATCACCACGATCCCCTCGATCCCGTGGCTGAGGAAGAAGTCCAGCGTGGAGTCCACCGTCTCGGCGCGCTGATCGCGGACCACGCTGAGCGCGGTGGCGTAGCCGCGCTGCCGTGCCGCGTTCTCGATGGCCCAGGTCATCCGGGTGGGCCCGAAGTCGGTGTCGCCCTGGCTGACCACGCCGATCAGCCCGGTGCTCTGGGTCTTCAGCGCCCGGGCCTGGCTGTTGCGCCGGTACCCCAGGGCCTGCATGGAACGTTCGATCCGCTCCCGGGTGTCCGGGTGCACCGTCTCCGGGGCGTTGAGCACGCGGGAGACGGTCTGGTGCGAGACACCGGCATGCTTGGCGACGTCGATCATCGAAGGCCGCCTGGCACCTTTGCGCTTCGCCCCGTTCACCCAGCGGCTCCTCTCCCCCTGCTCGAGATGATCCTGCCACATCCGCGCACCGGGTCGACCCGCCCCACGTCCAGTCGACGCTCCCTGCTCGGAACGAGGCTCCAGTACGCTGATCCGTGGTCACGCTCACCATTCGTAGAAGGAGAACATCATGGCAGGTCCGATCGTCGTCGGTGTGGACGGAAGTCCGACAGCCCAGCGCGCTGCCCAGAAGGCCCGCGATCTCGCGCTGAAGCTCGATGTCGCGCTGCACGTCGTGTCCGCACACACCGATGCCACCATCGAGCACGTGAACAGCGGCTCGGACCAGTGGGTGGTCTCGGGCACCGACAACGCGCTCTACATCGCCGAGCAGGTGGTCCGGGGTCTGCGCACTCCGGGGTTGAAGATCAGCGCGGGGTCAGCTCAGGGCAAGCCCGCGGAGGCGCTCATCGACTACGCAGAGAAGGCCGGCGCGCAGCTGATCGTGGTGGGCAATCAGCGCATGCGCGGCGCCCGTCGCGTTCTGGGCAGCGTGGCGAATTCGGTGTCCCACACCGCAGGCTGCGACGTCTACATCGCCAATACGTATGGCGACTGAGAACGGCGGACCAGCACAGATCAGCACGCCATGAGTTCCACCGTGCCTGCCGTGCAGCGCATCGTCTGCGTCCCCGACTCCTTCAAGGGCTCCGTCAGCGCGGCGCAGGCCGCCGCGGCGATGGGCCGCGGTGCCCGCCAGGTCTTCCCCGACGCGCAGATCCTCGAGCTGCCCTTCGCCGACGGCGGCGAGGGCACCTTGGAGGCGCTGCTCGCCGCGTGGGGGCGCGCGCCGGAGACCGTGGAGGTCCGTGACGCGCTGGGTCGACCGGCGACCGCGCAGTATGGACGCTCCGCCGACGGACGCACCGGAGTGATCGAGGCGGCCCAGGGCAACGGGCTCCCGCAGGTCTCCGACGTGGGGCTGCAGCCGCTGCGGGCCGACACCTTCGGGGTCGGGCTCATCGCTCGGGAACTGCTGGCCGATCCTGCCTGTACCGAGATCCTGCTCTGCATCGGCGGATCGGCGAGCACCGACGGCGGCACGGGGCTGCTGCGCGCTCTGGGCGCCGAATTCCTCGACGCCGCTGGAGCCCCGGTGGCTCCCGGCGGTGCGGGCCTGGGGAAGATCAGCGCCGTGGACCTCAGCGGGCTGGACCCCAGGGCGAGCCAGGTGGGCTGGCGGATCGCCGTGGACGTGGAGAACCCGCTGACCGGCGAGCGCGGGGCCGCGACGGTGTTCGGGCCCCAGAAGGGCGCGACGGCAGCGGAGGTCGGCCTCCTGGACGCCGGCCTGAGCCACCTCGCCCAGGTGCTGGGCGAGATGAGCGGCGCGGAGCCTCAGCGGCTGCGCGAGACCCCTGGCTTCGGCGCCGCCGGCGGAACGCCGGTGTGCCTGGCCGTGCTGCTCGGTGCCGAGGTCCTTCCCGGCGCACAGATGGTGGCCGAGGCGCTGGACCTGCAGGAGACCCTCGCCCGGGCCGATCTGATCATCACCGGAGAAGGCTCCCTGGACGCACAGTCCCTCGACGGGAAGGTGGTCCAGGCGGTGCGCGGCTATGCCCCGCACAACGCGGCGGTGCTGGTGATCGCCGGCGCAGTCCAGCTCAGCGCGGAGCAGTGCCGCGCCGCGGGGCTGACGGCCGCGTTCTCGATCGCCCCGGGCGCGGCCTCGCTGCAGGATCTGCTGCGCCGAGCACCGGAGCTGATCGAAGACACGGCGGCCCAGGCCTGCGGGCTGCTGAGTCACAGCCTTTCGTGAGACCCCGTCTTCGCTGAGGCGCAGGTGCGCCTGCAGGCGGCGTCCCGCTCAGATCACAGGTGTGTCTGGACGTCTGCCTCGGCGCGGAGATCTTCGACATGGTCCAAGGCTGCCTCATTGCGGGCCTGATCGGTGGCGTCCGCCTCGAGGTCATCGCGCACCTCGTCGAAAGGTGGGATCTCGGCCGCTTCCTCACCCTCGGCCGCTTCCTCACCCTCGGCACCTTCAGCACCCTCAGCGCCTTCTGCGCCTTCCTGGGCGGCGACGGCCTCGTCATAGGTCTCGCGGAGCTCCTCCTCTGAGGGCTCCGGGACCTCCAGCTGCGCGAGCACCTGGTTGATCAGGACCTGGCTCTCGGCGTCCTCGGTCAGCTGCTCCTCGTCCATGCCCTGCTCTTCATAGGCCTCGATGAACTCTTCGGAGGAGCCCATGCCTGCGGTCTCGGCGGCGTCGGCGATGAGCGCGTCGATCTCCTCCTCGGAGGCCTCGTAGCCCTCGTCCTCGGCGTCCTGGAGCAGAAGCTCGTTGCCGATCATCGATTCCAGGGTCTGCTCCTTGAGCTGATCCTGGTCCGGCTCCTCGCCGGTCATCTGGGACTCCATCGCCATCTGCTGGAACTGGGACTCATAGAGCACGGTGAAGTCCTCGCCGGTGATCTCTTCGCCGTTGACCTCGGCCACGACCTCCGGAACGTCAGAGGTGTCAGCCTCAGGCAGCTCGGGCTGCTCGCCGTCGGCGCCCTGCTCCGGGCTCTCGGCGCCCGCTTCGGCGCTCTGCTCCTGCGCGCTCGCGTCGTCGTTCTCTGCGGCGGGTGCATCACTGCATGCGGCCAGGGCCAGCACGCCGGCCAGGGCGAAACCTGTGGTGATCATCTTCATCGACAAGGCAAGGACCTCCTCATTGGTAGTCGAGCGCGAAACGTAGCACGCGCAGCCCAACGCCGGGACCAGCCTGTACTCAGCTGGAGTTCAGGCCGACGATGAAGGTCCAGGTCAGGCGTCCGGCTCAGGCCAGCACCGCGAGGAGGCCCAGGATGCCGAGCACCACAACGGCCAGCGTCGTGACCAGCACCGCCGGCACGTCCGCCTCCACCCGCTCCGCCGCGATGCCCCGGGACTGCCGCGAATACCGCCGCCGCTGGGTGAGGTAGATGGCGCCGGCGACGACGGCGCAGCTCAGCGTCAACCCCACGGTCCAGAACCCGTAGTGCGGCAGCCAGCGCAGGAAGACCGCTCCGACCAGCGCGAAGAGCATCATCGTCCGGCCCCAGGAGAGCACCGTGCGCTCGGGCTGCAGGCCCGGATCCGCGTGCATCGGCGCCGCCGGGGACATCAGTCCAGCACCACCAGCACGATGACCACAGCCATGGCGACCCCGGAGGCGAAGCTCAGCAGCGGGATGATCAGCGGCATCGGCAGCGGATGCCCCAGACGCATGCTGCGCTCCACGTTGAGCCAGCGCATCGCCGCGCCCACGCTGATCAGCAGTCCCACGCTGATCGTCAGCACCGAGACCACGGTGCGGTAGGGATCGGCGAACACATCGGCGGCGAAGGCCTCCACAGCCACGCCTCCGGCGAGGAACGCCAGGGCGGTGCGGATCCAGGCCAGGAAGGTGCGTTCGTTGGCGAGGGTGAAGCGTGGGTCTGGCTCCTGGCCGTGTGCCAGCAGGCGAGAGCTCAGTCGTCCCCGCGGTGGATCCTCGCTCAAGGGGTCTTGGCTCACTGAGCCTCCTGCTCGCTGGTCCTGGTGCTGCATCACTGCGTCGGCGAGCCCAAGTCTTTCACAGCGGCGAGAGCCCCGACCGAGCTGTCTGGTTCAGACGCCGGCCTTCACGGACCCCTCCACCACGAGGTGATTCATCTTCTTGGCGATCATCGCGATCCCCCTTCTCGGGGCGGGCCTTGAGCCCGGGCAGGAAGGCCTTGACCATGTGCAGAGTGCCCCAGAAGTTCACGTCCAAGACGCGTTCGATGACCTCGAGGTCGAGGTCCTCCACGGGGACGGAGGGCTGGATGATCCCGGCCACATTGATCAGCCCGTCCACGGGCCCATGGGCCTGAGTGATGAGTCCGGGAAGCTCGTCCACAGCCTCGCGGTCGACGATGTTCACCATGTGCGTGCTGAGCCGCCTCCCGGCCTGGGCCTCTCGGGCGCGTCTGCGCCGCCAGCAGATGGCGCTCGATAGACCCTGTCGCGCCTGAGCCTGCCGGTTCAGCCGCGCGGCTTCATCCGCGTGTTGGGCAGCTCCGGGGCCGGCAGCGGCGCGGCCTGACCGGGTGGAAAGTCCCCGAACTGCGGGAACATCCGGCCGTCGTCGTAGTGGGCCTCGGCCAGCGCATCGCGGAGCCTCCCGTGCACCGGGTTCCCCAGCGCCCCGGCGGGAACCGGGATCTGGTGCTCCGAACCATCGGCGCGGGCCGCCCGTTCAGTGGTGCCGCCCTCCGTGGCGCCGCCTCTGTCGTCACCTGCGTCGCCCCCTGTGTCGTCGCCGTCGGGAGCGTGTTCAGCCGCACCCACCTGGTCGCGCAGCGGTGAACCCTCCGCCGGTGGCTCGAAGCCCATCTCGGCCTGGTAGGCGCTGCGGAAGGCCGCGATCTCCTCGTGGCTGCGCCCGACGAAGTTCCACCACATCACGATCTGCTCGCCCAGGGGTTCTCCGCCGATGAGCAGGGCCAGGACCGGCTCGTCCAGGGCCTCCACCCGCAGCGTGGTGGCCCCGACCTCGGTCACCGCCAGATGATCCTCCCCCACCAGGGCGCCGTTCAGCCGGACCGCGCCAGAGATCCGCAGCAGTCCGTGCTCGTGGGCCGCGGGGACCTCGATCTGAAGCACCGTGCCGGGCTCGAGCCGCAGCTGGGCCCCGGTCAGCGGGATATAGGTCTTCACCGGCGAGCGCCGGCCCAGCAGCTCACCGAGGAACACCTGAGCCTCCCAGCCCGGCCCTTGGACCGGCTCCGGGCGATGGGTCTCCAGCGACGGCTCCACGAATCGATGCGCATCGGGGAAGGCGTACCAGAGCTGGGCACCGTGCAGGACTGCGGTGTCCGCAGAGGAGTACTCCGAATGGCTGATCCCGCTGCCGGCGTTCATCAGCGCCACTTCGCCGGGGCGCACGGTGGCCCAGTTTCCGGCGGAGTCCATGTGGTCGATCCGGCCTTCGAAGAGCCAGGAGACGGTGGCCAGCCCGGTGTGCGGATGCCGCGGCACCCGCATGGGCGTGGCCTCGGTGAGATCGTCGGGGCCGTAGAAGTCAAGGAAGCACCATGCCCCGACGAGTGAGCGGGCTCGCTGCGGCAGGGTGCGGCGCACGGTCATCGCCCGCGGACCGCCCAGCGGGACCGTGCGCGGCTCGAGCAGCTCGACTCCGTCCTGGGCGCGGGTCACACCGTCACGCAGACCCTCGAAGGTGTAGGGCCCGTTGATGCAGACCTGTTCCTGGGGCTCGCGCTCGGTGGTGCTCATCGCCGTCTCCTCATCCTGATGACCGGGTTCGAAGTCGAGTATTTCAATATTGAATCAATAAGCCCAGAGTTTCCGCTCCAGGCGCAGGGCGTCAGTCGTCGGTGACGGTGACGGTGACCTCGACCTTGGTGTTGCCGCGGGCGGCCTTGGAACAGGGGCAGAAGGCGTGGGCCTTCTCCGCGATCGCCTCCGGCTGCCGCGGCGAATCCGCGGCACCGCCGGTCATCCCCATGGAACACCAAGCCACTGTTACTGGCACAATGGAACACCGTGCGAACTACCGATGCCGTCTGGCTTGCCCCTGGCGAGCCACAAGAGATCCAATCTGACCTGGTCAGCCGCTTCCAGCAGGAGTATGGCCGGGCAGCTTCTGGTACCTGGTTCGCCCCGGGCCGAGCCAATCTCAACGGCGAGCACATCGATTTCCACGCCGGCCGCTGCCTGCCGATGGCCCTGGCCCACGGCACCTACGTCGCCGCGGCTCCGCGCACCGACGGCCAGCTTCGGCTGCGCACGCTGGACGCATCACTCGACGACGGGATCACCACGGTGACCCCGGACCAGATCGGACCCGCCGCGGCCGCCTCCGGACAGGATGTTTCGGGGCATTGGAGCCACTACGTCTCCGGGGTGCTCTGGGCGCTGCGCGAACTGGGCAGGTCCCAGCCGGCATTTGCGGTCGATGCGGACTTCGGCGCCGATCTGCTGGTGGTGTCCACGCTGCCCATCGGCGGAGGGCTCTCCTCCTCGGCTGCCCTTGAATGTGCCTCGATCCTCGCGTTCCTCGCTCTGGGCACTCCGTTCGGCCAGGACAATCCTCTGCAGGATCTCAACGCCGCGCTGACCCGGGAGAACCGCAAGGACCTGGCCGCCGCCTGCGTGCGGGCCGAGGTGGAGGTCGTCGGCGCCGGCACCGGAGGCCTCGATCAGACCGCTGCGATGCGCGCCCGCCCGGGCAAGGTGCTCTCGCTGGACTGCCGGGACTTCAGCGTCACCCCGCTGGACATCGGCTGCATCCTGCGCGGCTACCGACTGATCGCGGTGGACACCGGAGAGGCGCATCGGCTTGCCGACGGCCAGTTCGGGGATCGTCGGGCAGACGCCGAGGCCGCGACGCGCCTGCTGGGTCTCGACCGGCTCCGTGATGCGCTGCCCGAGCAGCCGCGCAAGGCCGATGTCTCCCACGTGCTCGAGGAGTTCGATCGGCTCGCGGAACAGCTGGAGACCCTCGACGGTCGCAGCGTCGAGGCCTGCCGGCGTCGGCTTCACCATGCCCTGACCGAGATGGTGCGATCCGAGAAGCTGCATCACCTGCTCTCGGGGGAGGCCTACGGCGTGCGTCACATCGCCTCCACGGTCGGAGACATCCTCACTGCCGGACATATGAGCATGCGCGACGACGCGGAGGTCTCCTTCGACATCGCCGACCTCGTGGTGGAGACCGCGCTGGCCCAGGGCGCCGAAGGCGCCCGGCTGATCGGCGGTGGCTTCGGCGGCTCGGTGCTGGTGCTGATCACCCCCGCGGCGATCCCCAAGCTCACCGCGGCGCTGGAGCGCATCAGCCGCCGCATCCGGCTGCTCGACGTCGCACCCTCCGCCGCGGCCCAGGCGCTGTGACCTCGCCCCAGACCGCCCGCGGCACCGGAATCGCCGGTCGCGCCGCTGATCCGTGCGCCCGATGAACTCCACGCGCACGGTGCTGCTGACCGGTTTCGAGCCCTTCGCCGGGATGGACCACAACCCCTCCTGGGACGTGGTCGCCGAGCTCTCCGAGGCCGCTGGGCGAGGCGCTCTGCGGGCCCAGGAGGTCCACGGCGACGTCACGGTGCGCACGGCGCTGCTGCCGGTGGAGTTCCACGTCAGCGCCGAGCTCCTGCTCGAACAGATGGCCGTCGCCGCACCGGACCTGGTGATCTCCGTGGGCCTGGCAGCCGGCACGGAGGCGGTGCGGCTGGAGCGGGTCGGCCTGAATCTGCGCGACGCCCGGATACCGGATAACGCCGGGCATCAGCCCACCGAGGAGCCCGTCGTGCCGGGCGGGCCTCCGGCCTTGTTCGCCACCCTGCGGCTCAAGGCCGCCCACGCCGCGATCAGCGGCGCAGGAATCCCCGTGGCGCTCTCGCTCAGCGCGGGCAGCTTCGTGTGCAACAGCCTGCTCTATACGCTGCTGCACGCGGCCCCGGCATCCGTGCCCGCCGGCTTCGTCCATGTCCCGGATCTGTCCCGCGCGGGATCTCCGGTGAGCCGCGCGCAGGCCGCGCGAGCCGTGGACCTGCTCATCACCGAGTCGCTGCACCAGGGACCCGATCTCCAGGTGCCCGCCGGCCTGCTGCACTGAGCTCCGGCGCTGCCCGGCCAGGGTTTACCTCCTGCCCAGCTCATTTTCAGAGATACTTCCTAGACTCCAGGTCAGGACGCATTTCCCATCCACCCGGTACGGCTCTGCCAAGCGAGGTGCACGAATGTCATCTCATCCCGCACGTCCCACTCACCGGGAGCTGGATCACCCGGCCCCCGAACCCGCATCCGCGCGCGCCCCTGAACTCGGACGGTCCAATTCCGACGCCACCGTAGCGATCACCTTGGGCGTCGGCATCGGGGTGATCGTCTTTCTCCTGGTCCTGCCCTACCTCGGCGGCATCTGACCCAGCGCCGGGCAGCCGCTGTGAATCCCCGAGGATCCCGGTGGATTCACCTCGCCGCTTCGGAGAGTCCCCTGGTCACGCCTGACTGCCGGTACGCTGACAGGCTGTGAGCACCAGCAAGAAGTCCGCGGCCAAGAAGCCTGTCGGCAGATCCTCGGTTCCGACCAGGAAGAAGAGCGCGACGACGGCGCGACGACCCTCCTCTCCCGCTCCCCGGGCCGGCAAAGGATCACGGGCCGGCACAGCCTCGCGAAACGGTGTGAGCTCGCGCAGTGCGGGCTCGCGCGGCGGGTCATCCCGTGCTCCGTCTCGGCCCTCGGGGAAGTCCGGCTCCCGCAGCACCCGACCCAACGGCAGCCCGAGGCCCAACCGCGGCCCCCGGTCAACCGGCAGGACCCGGTCCGCGTCCGCACAGCGGAAGCAGCCCAGCGCCCTGCGGCGCATCGCCGGGGACTGGGGCCGGTATCTCTGGGCAGTGGTCGTCACCGTGGTCATCGCCGCGCTGCTCTTCGAGTTCACCATGATCTGGACCATCGGGGTGGGCTTCTACATGCTGGCCCTGGGTGAGTTCACCGGCCTCTGGATGTTGGTGGGCGGCTACGCGATGGCCTGCACCCCGGCCGCCTTCGGACTGCTCATCGCCACCGGCCAGTTCTGGAAGTCCCTGACCCATTCACTGTGGATCGGACTGCTCTACGGCACGCTGGGATTCACCTTCATCGACGTCATCCTCGGCTCCTTCTGAATCCTCGTCCGAGTCAGCAGAACCCTCGGCGGAGAATCTCGGGAATCCCTGAGACCCTGAAAGTCACCAGATCACTTCTCCGGGAGGCCCGTCATGTCCGCACGATCCACATCGGCTGCTGCATCCCCACGGTTCGACCTCTCCGGGCGGGTCGCGCTGGTCACCGGGGCCACTCGTGGCGCCGGACGCGCAATCGCTCGTGAGCTCGCCGGCGCCGGGGCCGTTCTCTACTGCACCGGCCGCTCGTCCCCAGAGGCGCCGTCTGACTACGGCCGTTCCGAGACCGTGGAGGAGACTGCGCGGCTGATCTCCGACGCCGGCGGGACGGCGCATCCGGTGATCGTGGATCACCTCGAGATCGAGGCGGTCCGCGCCCTGATCGCGCGGATCGACGAGAATCACGGGCGTCTGGACATCCTGGTCAATGACATCGGCGGGGAAGCCTATGTGGAGTTCGGCAAGGCGCTGTGGGACTACGACCTCGCGGCGGGGAAGAAGCTCTTCGACACCGGATTCACCACTCATTTGAACACCAGCCACAGCGCCCTGCCGCTGCTCATCCGCAATCCCGGCGGCCTGGTGGTGGAGGTCACCGACGGGACCCGCCGCTACAACGCCTCCCACTTCCGGGAGAACGCCTTCCTCGACCTGACCAAGACCGCAGTGGATCGACTGGCTTTCGCCCAGGGCCATGAGCTGGCGCCCCATGGCGGGACGGCCGTCTCGGTCTCCCCCGGCTGGCTGCGTTCAGAGATGATGCTCGACGGTTTCGGGGTGACCGAGCAGACCTGGCGCGCCGCCGCAGAGGCCAACCGCGGGAAGACCGAGGTGGTGCCGCCGTATGAGTTCGTCATCTCTGAGACCCCGGCGATGCTCGCCCGCGGCATCACGGCCCTGGCCGCAGACCCGGCGCGGGCCGGGTGGAACACCAGGTCGACCAGTTCCTTCGAGCTGGCTCAGCACTATGAGCTGACCGACGTCGATGGGTCCCGGCCAGACGCCTGGAGCTTCATCACGGAGATGGAGACCACCGACGCCGCACAGCTCGAGGCCTCGCAGTACCGCTAGAAGTCGCGGGCCATGTCCTGGAAGCGGGCATAGTGGCCCTGGAACGCCACCGTGATGTCCCGGGTGGGACCGTTACGGTTCTTCGCCACGATGATGTCGGCCTCGCCGGCGCGCTCGGTCTCCTTGTCATAGACCTCAGGGCGGTGCAGCAGCATGACCATGTCCGCATCCTGCTCGATCGAACCGGATTCACGCAGATCGGAGACCTGCGGCTTCTTGTCCGGACGGGACTCGGACCCGCGGTTCAGCTGGGAGAGGGCGATGATCGGGACATCAAGCTCCTTGGCTAGCAGCTTCAAGGTACGGGAGAACTCGCTGACCTCCTGCTGGCGCGACTCGACACGTTTGCCCGAGGAGAGCAGCTGCAGATAGTCCAGCACCACGAGCTTGAGGTTGTGACGCTGCTTGAGCCGGCGGCACTTGGCCCGGATCTCCATCAGCGACATGTTCGGGGAGTCATCGATGAACAGCGGCACGTCATTGAGCCGGTCCACCGCCTCGGACATCTTCTCCCAGTCCTCATCACGGATATTGCCCTTGCGCAGGTCGGAGAACAGGATCCGGGACTCTGCGGAGAGCAGACGCATCGCGATCTCGTTGCGCCCCATCTCCAGGGAGAAGAAGGCTGCGGTCATCTTGTTGTTCACCGCGGCGGCGCGGGCGAAGTCCAGCGCCAGGGTGGACTTACCCATGGCCGGACGAGCGGCGATGATGATCATCTGTCCGCCGTGGAAGCCATGGGTCAGGTCATCGAGTTCGCGGAACCCGGTGGGGATGCCGGTGAGTCCCCCGTCGTGGGCGGAGTTGGTCTCGATCTCGTCGATCGTGGGGCCCAGGATCTCGGAGAGTGAGACATAGTCCTCGCTCTGCCGGTTCTCCGCCACGTTGTAGATCTCAGACTGCGCCTGGTTGACGATGCCCTCGACCTCACCGTCGGCGGTGTGTCCGAGCTGGACGATCTTGGTGCCGGCGTCGACGAGTCGGCGCAGGATGGCGCGCTCGCGCACGATCTCCGCGTAGAAGCCGGCGTTCGCCGCGGTGGGCACCGACTGGGCCAGGTTGTGCAGGTACGCCGGGCCGCCGATGCGCTGAAGTTCGCCGCGCTTGGTCAGGTGATCCGAGATGGTGACCACGTCGGCGGGCTCGCCGCGGCCGTAGAGATCGATGATCGCGTCGTAGATCAGCTCATGCGCGGGTCGGTAGAAGTCCGAGCCGCGCAGGACCTCCACGACGTCGGCGATGGCGTCCTTGGAGAGCATCATGCCGCCGAGCACTGACTGCTCCGCCACCATGTCCTGCGGGGGCGTGCGGGAGTCCACCCCTGCGGGGGATCCGGTGTTGTAGAGCTCGGTAGTCACCCCTCCACGATACTCGGTGCACGCAGTCCTTCGACCACCGCATCCAGCCAGGTGCGCATCGTCTCGCGAGCCTGTGGAGTATCGGGATAGCGGCAGCGCAGATGCAGTCCTGTCTCGTTGACCACGAACCAGATCATCACCCCGTCGGTCTGGACCACCGCGGAGACGTGCTGAGCATTGAGCGCCTCGTCCACATTGATCGGCAGTCGGCGATGATCCAGCCAGCTCATCGCGAACATCCCCGGCTCGGCGGGCATCCCGCCGTAGGGCCGCATGATCGGTGCCATCGGATGCGAGCCCAGCCGGATCGCCTCCTTGACCGCCTGATAGCTGCCGCGCAGGCTGTCGTCTTCGTTCTCCAGGACCGCATTGGTGATGAACCAGCCCACCGAGTCGAACCAGCGCGGCTCATCGCGGCTGTGCACCGGGAAGACCGTGCGCAGCGGCTGGTCGCCCAGCTCGCGGAAGATCCGGGTCATCACCGAGACCGCGACGGCGATCAGCCTGACCCCCTCTTCCCTGGCATGGGCCTCGAGCTTGTTGAGCTCCGCGGAGTCCAGCACGTCGCGGACCTCGACCTTCTCACTCACCGGCAGCGAGATATCCCCCAGCGGCAGCGGGAAGGTCGGCATCACTCCACCTCCGGCCTCCAGGATTTCTCGCCACCGGGTGACGATCTCCTCTGGGGGAAACGGCTTGGCCTCCATCGCCGTGGTGTGCGCCGCGAAGGACTCCGGCACCGGGAGCTCATGTGCCGCGGGACGGCCGGCCCGCAGGTTGTTCAGGACGGCGTTGAAGTCCCGCACCAGCACCAGCAGGGACCAGGCGTCGACGTGGGCGTGGTCGGAGCCGATGACGATCTGTGGTGACCCGGCGGTGTCCCGCACAGCCGCGGATTCACCGTCGTCGATCACGCAGAGCCGGTGCGACGGCGTGCCGAATGGATCGCAGACGGCGTCGAAATGAGCGCGCAGGGCGGCCTTGACCTCCGCCGCGTTGAGCTGGTCGCTCGGCGCGGCCAGGTGTGCGGTCTTCAGCGCCGCACCGCGATCCACGCTGAAGCTGATCGGGCGGCGCGGCCGCTCGGGAGCAGAGAGCTGCTCCCAGGTGCCGGGCAGCATCGCGACCTCGCGCAGCAGCAGGTCACTGACCGGTCCGCCGGAATCTCCGCCAGGCCCGGTGTTGGAGTGATGCGTGTCACTGCGGCGCGGGGAATGTTCGGGCCGCCAGTCGAAGACCGTGCGCAGCGTCCCGTGGCGCTGGATCACCACCTGCCAGGCGGCGGCGATCTCGTCCAGGGAAGCCGGACCGTCGAGCTGGAAGGACACCGCCATCCAGGATCCGGGTCTGGACCCGAAGCTGACATGGCGGTTCTGGTCGAACGACACCGGGAGCCCGCCGGGGGGATCGGCGGCCGGCACCCCGGCCCCCGGGAGTCCCGCCCCGAAGCCGACGTCGGAGGTCCGCCTCGCCGCATCGTCGACGGCGAGCTGGGCCACCACCGAGTAGCTGGACAGACGTCCGGGCCTGGCGTGCATCTGTGCCACATTGGTCAAGCGCATACGGCGTAGTGTAGATGGCGTTCAGTTCGCCTGGATGTTTCCAGCGCAACTTGTTGTTCACCTGAGACTCAGGAGTCGAAGACCGTGGGGCTTTTCCAGACAGCCGGGGCGAAGCTCGCCTATCAGATCTCCGGCGACGGTCCGATCTTCGTCCAGCTGCACGGGCTGACCTCTTGTGCCTCGCGCGAGCAGCGCGCCGGTCTGGACATGACGCTCAGCCTCGAAGACTGCCGAGTCCTTCGCTACGACGCGCGGGGACACGGCTCCTCCACCGGGCGCGCCGTGCCTGAGGACTATGTCTGGCCGCGGCTCGCCGATGACCTGCTCGAGCTGCTCGATGAGCTCGCCCCCGGACAGAAGGTGCACGCCGCGGGACCCTCGATGGGCGCCGCGACGCTGCTCTATGCCGCGCTGCGCGATCCCGACCGTTTTGCCACGCTGACCCTGATGGTGCCCCCCACGGCGTGGGCCACCCGTGCCGGGCAGGCGGCGACCTACCAGAAGTCGGCCGAACTGGTGGAGGATCACGGGATCGGGGCCTTCGTGCGGGTGGGCCGACAGGTGCTTCCGCCGCCCGCCCTGGCGGACCGGCCGAAGGAGCGCGTCCCGGCAGTCAGCCAGGAGCTGCTGCCCTCGATCTTTCGCGGGGCCGGGGTCAGCGATCTTCCCGGTGCTGAGCAGATCGGCGAGCTCTCGGTTCCCACGCTGCTCCTGGCCTGGGTGGATGACTACGCACACCCGGTCTCCACCGCTGAGAAGCTGCACCAGCTGATCCCGAACTCGCAGCTGCAGATCGCCGAGACCCCGGAGGAGCTGGGCACCTGGCCGCGCCGGGTGTCACGGTTCATCGCCGCACACCCCGTGTGAGGCCCAGGCCTGTGGCGGAGATCGGATCGCCGGGGGACGCAGCAGGATCACGAGCCATGAGCGCGTGATCCCCTTCCCTTGGCCGGTCTCCCGGCGACCCGATGTGCCTTCAGATCCTGCCGCTCGGCCTCCTGCAGCGGAGCGCAGAGGTGCGGGGACCAGGATCTCCTCGGATTCTCCGAGGCCTCGGACACGTCGACCACGGGACGGCCGGCGAAACGCTTCCCGGCCCCGTGTCTCCGCTCCCGCCGCTGAGTGCGGCGCCGCGTGAATGCGCGCTGGGCGGGGCCCAGCCAATATTCACGTCCGAGGGACTTTCCACACTTTAGGTCCCGAGCCCGGCAGGGGCAATAGAGCGAAATGCTGTTGCCTGTGGAGTAAATGTGGACTATGCGGCGTGTCTTGTGCACAACATGTGCAGGAAGCTGTGGATAACAGTTGGATAACCCGTAGATATCTCCACTGAGGTGCAGTTTTGTAGCAACTCACCTGTGCACGCAGGAATAGAGATACCAGTTTTTCCACCATTCCGTCGCCTTGCCGTAACCCCGCCGTTAGGTGTATGGCCCCTCCGTCGCCCTGTTTTCCACAAGTTGTCCACACCCTGGTGAGAACCCGTCCAGCAGATCCCCAGCTCCCAGCGGGTAGCGTGGGGAGACCAACCCCCGAGGAGCCACCCGGTGCAAGAATCGATCAACACGTACCTCCGCGAGGTCCTCAAGGAGTCCAGTGCGGATGTCAGCGGCAAGCTTGCCGCCTATATCCCCCGGCTGCGCGACGCCGATGAGAACCTGCAGGCGCTGGCCCTGGCGACCGCAGACGGCCAGGAATGCTCCGCCGGCGACGACGAGCACCTGTTCACCATCCAGTCGATCTCCAAACCCTTCGTCTATGCCCTCGCGCTGGATGACATCGGCCTGGACCGGGTACGCGAGATGGTCGGCATGGAGCCCTCCGGGGAGGCCTTCAACGAGCTCTCCCTCGAAGGCGGCACCGGGCGCCCGCTGAATCCGATGATCAACGCCGGGGCCATCGCGACGCACCACCTGGTGGACCACACCAGCCATGAGGAGCATCCCGGTGGCCGGGACAGCGCGTCGCGCACCTCAGAGGTGCGCAGCCGGACCACCCGGATCCTCGACGGCATGTCGGCCTTCGCCGGACGCGCACTCGAGATCGACTGGGACGCGGCGGAGGAGGAGTACTCCACGGCATACCGCAATATGGCGATCGCCCACATGCTGAAGTCCCACGGCTCGCTGGACACCGAGCCCGATGAAGCCGTCCGCGGATACATCGACCAGTGCTCGATCCTGGTCAACGTCAAGGACATCGCCCGGATGGCCGCCACGCTGGCGAACAACGGAATCAACCCGGAGAACGGTCAGCGCGTGGTCTCGGCCGAATCTGCCCGCACCACCTTGGGGATCATGGCGACCTGCGGCATGTACGACGCTTCGGGACGCTGGCTGACCCAGATCGGCATTCCGGCGAAGTCAGGGATCTCCGGCGGCATCATCGGGGTGCTCCCCGGCCAGGTCGGGATCGCCTCCTTCGCGCCGCGGCTCAATGACGAGGGCAGCAGCGTCCAGGGCGTGGCGATGTTCCAGCACCTCTCCAACGAGCTCTCGCTGCATCTGATGAGCAATGAGCGGATCAACGTCATCGAGGAACTGGAACGCCGCAGCTGAGCTGAATCTTCAGGCTCAGCCGCCGCCGGCCACCCCGAGTTCTCGGGCTCGGCCCAGGGTCAGGCGGCGGCCCCTCTGCCGCCTCCTGGGACGGGGTCTCGGCCTTCAGCGCGCCGTCGGGCCAGCACCGCGTGCGTAGGCGCCTCAGGGGTGCTCTGCGGGGCGCGGGCGGCCACCTCTCGTCGCAGGACCGGGACGACCTCCTCCCCCAGCAGGTCGATCTGCTCCAGCACGGTCTTCAGCGGCAGACCGGCGTGGTCGATGAGGAAGAGCTGACGCTGATAGTCCCCGGCGTAGTCGCGGAAGCTCAGCGTGCGCTCGATGACCTGGTCGGGGGTGCCCACGGTCAGCGGGGTCTGCGCGCTGAAGTCCTCCAGCGAGGAACCGCCGCCGTAGACCGGCGCCCGGTCGAAGTAGGGCCGGAACTCGCGGATCGCATCCTGGGAGTTCCGGCGCATGAAGACCTGACCGCCGAGTCCCACGATGGCCTGCTCGGCGGGCCCGTGGCCGTAGTGCGCGTAGCGGGAGCGGTAGAGGTCGATCATCCGCCCGGTGTGCTCCTTGTTCCAGAAGATGTTGTTGTGGAAGAAGCCGTCCCCGTAGTATGCCGCCTGCTCCGCGATCTCCGGGGATCGGATGGACCCGTGCCAGACGAAGGGCGGGATGTCGTCGAGGGGACGCGGCGTGGAGGTGAATCCCTGCAGCGGAGTGCGGAAGCGCCCGGAGAAGTCGACCTCGGTCTCACGCCAGAGCCGGTGCAGCAGCGCGTAGTTCTCCACCGCCAGCGGGATCCCTGCGCGGATGTCCTTGCCGAACCAGGGGTAGACCGGGCCGGTGTTCCCACGTCCCAGGGTCAGGTCGACCCGCCCCTGGGCAAGATGCTGGGCAAAGGCGTAGTCCTCGGCGATGCGCACCGGATCGGTGGTGGTGATCAGCGTGGTCGCCGTGGAGAGCTGGATCCGGTGCGTCTGCGCCGCCAGGTAGGCCATGAGGATCGGCGGGTTGGCCGGCGCCACGAAGGGCGGGTTGTGGTGCTGGCCGACCGCGAAGACGTCGAGTCCGACGTCTTCGGCGCGTCTGGCGATGGCCACCAGCGAGTTGATGCGCTCGTGCTCGGTGGGGACCCGACCGGTGGTCGGATCCGGTGTCATGTCGCCGATGCTGAATACGCCGAACTGCATGGCTGCTCCCTGCGCCGTCCTGGGTGACCCTGCCGTGCCGGCCACTGATTGAAATTTGTACGACATCAACCATAACCGGCACCCGCCATTCGGCATTCCCCGCTCCGGAGGCCCGCCAACCTTCGGAGAATGCGCCCGCGGCGCGAGAAAGCCCCGGCCTCCTGAAGGAGTCCGAGGCTTTCTCAGGTCTCAGCCGCGAACGGCTGGGGTGCTGCGTGCTGCTTACTTCGAGCCGACGACCTGAAGGTCGAGGGTCGCTGAGACATCAGCGTGCAGGCGGACAGTCGCCTTGTAGTTGCCGACTGCCTTGATGCGTGCGGGGATCTCGACGGTGCGCTTGTCGATGGAGCCCAGGCCGGAGGCCTCGACTGCATCGGCGATCTGTGCGGAACCGACGGTTCCGAACAGGCGACCGGAGTCGCCGGTCTTCACGGTGATCTTCACGGGGGCAGACTGCAGCTTGGTGGCCACTGCCTGTGCTTCCTCGACCGTTGCGATCTCGCGAGCCTTGCGAGCGGAGCGCAGGCGCTCCACATCCTTTTCGCCGCCCTTGGTCCAGGCCATTGCGAAGCCACGCGGCAACAGATAGTTGCGTGCGTAGCCGCTTTTGACGTCGACCACATCTCCGGAGGCGCCGAGACCGGTCACTTCCTGAGTCAGGATGAGCTTTGCCATGGGTTGTTCCTTTCCTTCCCAGTCAGTCCTGGATCAGCCGCGGCCTGCGCCGGCGTACGGCAGCAGTGCGACTTCGCGAGCGTTCTTGATCGCCTGGGCGATCTTTCGCTGCTCCTGGACAGTCACGCCGGTCACCCGGCGTGCGCGGATCTTGCCTCGGTCGGAAATGAACTTCCGCAGCAGAGCGGTGTCCTTGTAGTCGATGACCGTGATGTCAGCAGCCTTCAGCGGGTTCGCCTTGGGCTTTGGCTTCTTGAGTTCAGCCTTTGCCATCGTGGTGCTCCTTTTCATTCTCGGAGCCCGCACCTGTGGGATGCGGGATGGTGAATAGTGTGTGAGTTCAAGCCGCTGTTCGCGGGCTTGAGGAGCGCGTGGCGCTTCTCAGGCTCAGAACGGTGGCTCGTTGTTGTCAGGGGTGCCCCAGCTTCCGCCGCCGGAGGGCTGGCCGCCCCACGGATCCTGCGGAGCGGAGTCGTTGCTCCACCCGCCGGAGCCGCCGGATGACGCGCCGCCGCCGGAGCCTCCTCCACCGAAGCCGCCGCCGGAGGCCGCGCCGGCGTTGCCGCCGGTGTTGCCTCCGCCGAAGCCGCCTCCGCCGCTCGGACGGCCGCCTTGGCCGCCGCTCGAACGCTGGACGCTGGCAGTCGCAAAGCGCAGCGAGGGACCGATCTCATCGACGTCGAGCTCCCAGGAGGTGCGGTTCTCCCCCTCCTTGGTCTGGAACGACCGAGCCTTCAGGCGGCCCTGCGCGATCACGCGGGTGCCCTTGGTGAGTGACTCAGCGGCGTTCTCTGCGGCTTCACGCCACAGGGAACAGCGGACGAAGAGAGTCTCTCCGTCCTTCCACTCGTTTGCTTGACGGTCGAAGAACCGCGGCGTAGACGCGATGGCAAAGTTGGAGACCGCGGCACCCGAAGGGGTGAAGCGGAGCTCTGGATCTGCCGTCAGGTTGCCTACAACGGTGATGATGGTCTCGCCGGCCATGGAAGTGCTCCTTGGTTGCTGGTTCGCCCTGACAGGTGGATGGACCACCTGGAGGATTATTCGATCTTCTGTTCCTCGGGGCGGGTGATCTTGGTGCGCATGATCGTCTCGTTCAGGCGCAGCAGTCGGTCGAGCTCGGCGGCGGCGTCGGGAGTCGAGTGGAAGTTGACGACGGCGTAGACCGCTTCCGTCTTCTTCTGAATCTCATAAGCCAGGCGGCGACGGCCCCAGACATCGACGTTGTCCACGGTGCCGCCGTCCTTCTTGACGACCTCCATGTACTTGCCGAGAGTCGGTTCCACGGTGCGCTCGTCAACCTCGGGGTCGACGAGCACCATCAGTTCATAGTGACGCATTGTGTTAACCCACCTCCTTTGGCCTTGCGGTCACGGGATTTCCGTAACAGGAGGGTCTATCTGCATCTGCATCTGAGCCCGTCCGTCCGACCCTCGGCATGAGGGCAGGATGAAACCAGGTCAGACAACCTGCATCATGATACCGGCTTTGCGCCAGCGTGACGAACGGGCCTGTTCAGCTGTGGAGATCGCGTGTGGGGTCGAGGGCGAGCTCAGCTGTTCAGCTCGGTGGTGAAGAAGCTCGCCACCGCGTCCCGCAGATGCTCGACGTCCTCGACCCCGCACATCTCCCGGGCCGAGTGCATCGAGAGCAGCGCGATCCCGACGTCGACGGTGCGGATCCCCAGCCGGGTGGCGGTGATCGGGCCGATGGTGGAGCCGCAGGGGAGGTCGTTGTTGGAGACGAACTCCTGGGTGGGGACGCCCGCGGCGCGGCAGACCTGGGCCCACATCGCCGCCCCCGGGGCGTCGGTGGTGTAGCGCTGGTTGGCGTTGATCTTCAGCAGCGGACCGCCGTTGGGCAGCGGGCGGTTCGCCGGGTCATGGCGTTCGGAGTAGTTCGGGTGCACCGCGTGTCCGGCGTCGCTGGAGAGATGCCAGGAGGCGCTCAGCGCCTGCGCCCGCTGGGTGGCGGTGGCGCCGGGCTGGCCCGCCGCACGGCCGAGCCCCTCATAGATCCGGCCCAGCACCTCTTCCAGGAACGGCCCGGCCGCACCGGAGCGCGACGCCGAGCCCAGCTCCTCGTGGTCGAAGGCGGCGAGCATCGGAATGACCGCACCGGTCTCGGCCTCCTCGGCGGTCCCGATCAGGGCGCTGAGCCCGGCGTGGACCGAGGAGAGGTTGTCGAGTCGGCTCGAGGCGAGGAACTCCTGTGCCGCACCGAAGGTCGCCGGCGCCTGGGCGTCGGCGAGCACCACGTCGTAGCCGTCCACCTGGGCGGGGTCCACCCCGGCGGACTCCGCCAGCAGGGCCAGCACGTCGGCGGCCGCGGCCTGCTCGGTGGAGCCGGCGAGCCCCAGGATCGGGCTGGTGTGCGCCTGCTTGCCCAGCTTCAGCCCCTCGTTGACCTGACGGTCCAGGTGGATGGCCAGCTGCGGGATCCGGGCGACCGGGCCGGTGGCCGCCAGGTGAGTGGCCCCGTCACGGGTGACCAGGCGCCCGGCCAGGCAAAGCTCACGGTCCAGCCAGGAGTTCAGCAGCGGTCCGCCGTAGACCTCGACGCCGGCCTGCAGCCAGCCATTGCTGATCAGCGTGGACTTGGGCTTGAGCTTGAACCCGGGGGAATCGGTGTGCGCACCGAGGATCCGCAGCGGGGTGGTGGGTGCGGCGCCGGTGGGCACCACCCAGGCCAGCACGGCGCCGTCACGGACCACCACATGGCGACCCGGCTCGGTGGGCCAGTCCTGATGCTCGCCCAGCTGCGTGAATCCGGCGCTGACCAGGCGCTGCGCCGCCACGGCCGCCGCGTGATACGACGAGGGCGAGGCGCTCACGTAGGCGGCCAGATCTTCGATGAGCTCTTGTGCTGTCATGCCCGCCATCCTAATCAGCGGCCCCGACTCCGCGGAGCCGGAGCGGCACTAGAGCGGCCCGAGGAGTCCGGTCTGGAACACATAGACCACTGCCTGCACCCGGTCTCGGAGCTGCAGCTTGGTCAGGATCCGGCGCACGTGGGTCTTGACCGTGGCCTCGGAGAGGAAGAACTTCGCCGCGATCTCAGCGTTGGAGAGGCCCTCCGCGACGGCGAAGAGCATTTCGGTCTCACGCTGGGTCAGCGGCTCACGCGGGATTCCGTCATCCATCGCCTCAGCGATCGCTCGCCCATCGGGCAGGGGCCTGACGGCAGCCCCGGCAGCCCCGACAGTCCCGGAAGTCCGGGCAGTCCGGGCAGTCCGGGCACCGCCGCGCGCTCCGCGAGCCGCCCCGGCGCCGGGGCGCTCCGGTGCTGCAGGTTCGGTCGGGGCCCCGCCGCGCAGATAGACCTCCAGCAGCCGCTGGGTGATCCGCGGGGCCACCACCGCGTCGCCCTCTGCCACCACCCGTACGGCGTGGACCAGGTCCTCCGGGGTGACGTCCTTGAGCAGGAAGGCACTGGCGCCGGCCTGAAGCCCGGAGAAGGCGTACTCGTCCAGGTCGAAGGTGGTCAGGATGATCACCCGGGTCTGCGGGAACTGCGCGACCACCTTCGTGGTGGCCTCGATGCCGTCCATCCGGGGCATCCGCACGTCCATGAGCACCACGTCTGGACGTTGCGCCGGGGTGAGCGCCTGCAGCACCTGCAGCGCCTCGAGCCCGTCCGCGGCCTCGGCCACGACCTCCAACTCCTCCTCGCCCTCGAGGATCAGCCGGAAGCCCATCCTCAGCAGGTGCTGGTCATCGACCAGCATCACCTTCAGCGGACCCGTCCTGGGCTCCGCCTCGGGCGGTGCGGCCTCGGTGCGCGGTGGGCGTGCGGCGTCGTCGTCGTCGATGTTTCTCACCTGGTCATCCCTTCTGCGGCGGTTCCAGCACCGCGCGCACCATCCAGCCCCGGCGCGCTGCCGGGCCTGCGTAGACCGAGCCGTTGTAGAAGCCGGCGCGCTCCTCCATGCCGTGGATTCCCTGCCCGCTGCCCACCGATTCGCGGCGCTCCCCATGGGTGGGGTGCACTCCGTCATCGGTGATCGTGAGCACCACCTGCCCGGCGGCCGGCATCCCCAGCGCGGCCTGGTCCGCGGCGCTGAGTCCCTCGCCGCGCAGCCGCCGAGCCTCTTCCGGATCCGGGCCGGGGCGGTGCTCGATCTGCACCGACACCTCGGTGACCTGGCGGCCATAGCGCAGCACATTGGTCAGCGATTCCTGGATGATCCGGTGCACGGTGAGGCCGAAGCCGGCGTCCTCGGGCAGGGAGGGTCCGGTGAGGCTCACGGTCAGCGGAAGGCCCGCCTGGCGGAAGTTCTCGTAGAGGTCCTCCAGCGATTCTCCGATCGGGCGCCGGGCGGCCCCGACGTCCTGACCCTCTCGCAGCACCCCGATCACCCGACGCATGTCCCCCAGCGCGGTGCGGCCGGTCCCGGAGAGCTCCTCCAGGACCTCTCCGGCGCGGTGCGGATCCTTGCGCGCCACGATCCGGGCACCATCGGCCAGGGAGATCATCACCGAGAGGGAATGGGCGATCACGTCATGCATCTCCCGGGCGATCCGATTGCGCTCGGCCACCTGGGCCAGCTGCTGGCTGCGTCGGGCCCACTCCAGGACCTCCTGCTCGTGGCTGCGGCCGCGGCGCACGGCCGCGCCGATGCCGGCGGAGCTTCCGACGCTGAAGAACATCGTGACCGCCAAGATGCTCAGCGACTCGAACTCGCTGAGTCCCATCGGATGGTAGTAGTTCTCCATCCACCAGCTGGGCCCGTGGCTGGAGGTCCAGATGTCGATGCGCAGAAACGACAGATAGCCCAGCACGGTGGCGGGAAGCCCGGTGATCAACCCCACCAGCAGCCCGCGCTGGAGCGCCACGGCGTAGGCGGCGAAGCACAGTCCCAACATCTGCACGCCCTGCCAGGGGTAGAAGAGCAGCAGCGCCGCCTCGGCCCCGGCGACGACCGCGAGCACGGTGAGCGGGCGGGAGCGGCGGAAGCACAGGGCCGCCGCGATGACGACGTAGCCGCTCAGCAGCCACAGCGCGCCGCTGCCCAGATCGTAGAACGCGTAGGGGTAGACCCACAGGGTCAGCAACACATAGACACCGACGACCACCGCGTTCATCCACTTCGGATGCCGCCGGAACCATCCGCGCAGGCCGCGCCGGCGGACGATGGCGAGCTCCTCGAAGCCAGGCGGCATCGACTGCCCTGCGGGGGATTCAGACAGCGCCGGGGTGATCACGGCATCGACTCTACCGAGCCGGGCGACCCCGGGCTCAGGCATCACGTCGGGTGAACAGCAGCCATCCCGGGATCAGGACCACGCCGGCCCAGACCAGCAGCAGCGTGCCGGCCAGGGGCACCGACAGGTCTGTGGCCATCGAGGCGCTGCCGGCGATGAACTGACGCTGCAGCGCGAAGATCTCGAAGCGCATCAGCTCCTCGACCCAGCGGGCACCGTCCGTGAGCGCCAGCAGCAGACCCAGCATGATCGGTCCGCTGAACAGCAGCAGGCAGTAGCCGACCACCGCCCCGGCGGTGCTGCGCAGCAGCGCGCCGAGACCGAACCCGATCGAGGCGATGATGATCACCACCGCCCAGTGGCTGAGCACCATCCACCAGAGCTCGGGCTCCAGCAGCGGGGGCATCACGTCATGGAAGCCGGCGAGCGGCAGCAGGACCAGGACGCACAGCGCCATCAGCGCGGCGGTGATCGCGGCGATGAAGCCGCAGACCGCGAGCAGCTTGGCGGTGAAGAACATGGTGCGGTTCGGCACTGCGGCCAGCGAGGACCGGATCGAGCCCGAGGCGTGCTCGGTGGTGATCGCGACTGCGGCGAGCGCACCCATCAGCAGGGTGACCAGGGTGAAGCTGGAGAAGGCGTTCTCGAAGAGGCCGAGTCCGGTCAGCTGGGCACCGGCGCCCTGGAGCGAGGGATCGGAGAGCAGGTAGCGGGTGCTGAAGACGGTGGCGATCAGCGTGATGATCATCAGCCCGAAGGCGGCCAGGCAGAGCCACCAGTTCAGCCGCAGGCTGGTCAGCTTCAGCCATTCCGCGCGCAGCGCCCGGGAGAAGCTCACCTCGGCGGAGCCGAGCGCCGCGGCTGCGGCGTCTGCAGCCGGAAGGTCCTCGGTGGCGGGGTCGGTGCTTCCCGGGGCGCGGGAGGTGTTGGGGTTCATCTGAGTCCTCCGGAACGGTGTTCGACGTAGTCCCCGGTCAGCTTGAGATAGGACTCTTCCAGGGAGGAATGCAGCGGGGCCAGCTCGTGGAGCACCACGCCCAGCTCCAGCGCCCGACGGCCGATGCTTCGGGCATCCATGCCGCGCACCTCGAAGGTCTCGGCATCCTGGGAGATCAGTGTGATGCCGGCTCCGGCCAGGGCGGCCATGAGCGCCTGGGAGTCCTCGGTGCGCACCAGCACCCGGGTCTCCCCGGTGGCGTCGATGAAGTCCCCCAGCGGCTGATCGGCGATGATCCGCCCCTGCCCGAGCACGATGAGGTGATCAGCGGTCAGTGCCATCTCTGACATCAGGTGCGAGGAGATGAACACGGTCCGGCCCTGGGCGGCGAGTCGGCGGACCAGCTGGCGGACCCAGCGCACACCTTCGGGGTCCAGACCGTTGATGGGCTCGTCGAAGATCAGCACCCCGGGGTCTCCCAGCATCGCCGCGGCGATGCCGAGCCGCTGACTCATCCCCAGGGAGTAGCTCTTGATCCGCCGGGAGGCCACGGAGCTGAGCCCGGTCATCTCGATGACCTCCTGGACCCGGGTCTTCGGGATGGCGTGGGTGGCGGCCAGGATGCGCAGCTGCTGCTCCCCGGTCCACCCCGGATGGCTCGCTCGGGCGTCGAGCACCGCCCCGACCTCGCGCAGCGGTGAGCGGTGTTCGGCGAAGGGTCTGCCGTTGATCGTGATCTGCCCGGCGCTGGGGCGGTCCAGCCCCATGGCCAGCCGCATGGTGGTGGACTTCCCGGCCCCGTTGGGACCCAGGAAGCCGGTGACCCGGCCCGGCTCCAGCGCGAAGCTGATCCCGTCCACCGCGGTTCGCTCACCGTAGGTCTTGCTCAGTCCGCTGGCTGTGATCATGCCTCCACGCTAGGTCCGCGCGGTGCGGGGCGCATCAGGCTGAAGGATGACTCTGCGCCGGTTTCACGGGAAACGGTGTGACGGCGTAGGTCCAGGCGCGCAGCGGAGCTTCTACGGGTCCGCGGTCGAAGAATCGCAGCCACAGGTGCGAGAGCCCGAGCTGTCCCAGCCAGAGCACGACGACGACGGCGCCCACCTGGCTCGCGCTCAGCTCTCCGGCCAGTCCCAGGCCCAACGGCGAGCCCAGCGCGGAGAAGAGCAGCGCCAGCACCAGGGACTGGCCCAGGTAGTTGCTCAGCGACATTCGCCCGGCCGGGGCCAGCACGCGCACCAGCCAGCCGAATGCCCGGTGGCGCAGGATCAGCAGCGCCGCGAGCACATAGCCGGTGGCCTGTATCGGTCCGGCGAGGAAGATCAGCCCGGCGCTGAGGGTGTCGGTGCCCAGTCCGTCGGCGCTCGCGTCCCCGCCCCAGACCATCCAGGCGGCGGTCACGCTGAGCGCACCTCCCACCACGAGAGCGGGCAGCATGATCGAGACGAGCCGCGTCGTCGTGATCTCTCCGGCGATGATGCGTTCGAGCATCCGGGCCCGTCCGATCACCAGTCCGAGCAGGAACGCGGCGAAGGCGATCGGTCCCTGCACCAGGAGCATCGAGGGCGCCACCAGCGCGTAGGCGCTGAGCTGGAAGGCCAGGTAGCTGCCCAGCCCGCCGGCATAGGCCCCGCGGGCCTCCTCGCCGGCCAGGATCAGTCCGGAGCTCTCCATCGCCTCGGGGCTCATCGCGGCGGCGTCCATCATCGGGGAAGACTCCAGCCACCAGGTCAGCGCGCCCAGGCCGAGGATCGCCAGCGCCACCACGGCCCAGAGCGCGGCGGCGAGCAGCACCGCCGCGCGGGTGCTGATCCTGCGCATGCCCAGCAGCGCGAAGCCGAGCACGGCATAGGCCAGCAGGATGTCGCCGACGAAGAGGAAGATCCCGTGCAGCACCCCGAGGATCGCCAGTGCGGTGAAGCGGCGCTGCGAGCGGGAGACCTCGCTGACTCCGGCGCGATGCGCGGCGCTCCACTGCAGCACGAAGGAGAGTCCGAAGAGGAAGGAGAAGATCACATAGGACTTGCCCTCGAAGATCGCCGTGGCGGCGAAGGCCACCCACTGGTCAGCACCGGCGAGCGCCCCTGCGTCCGCTCCGGTGGCGCCCTCGGTCAGCCCGGCGGAACGCCCGCCGCCGGTGAGGTTCTCCGGAAAGGCGAAATACCAGATGTTGACGGACAGGATCCCCAGCAGGGCCAGGGCGCGCAGCGCGTCGACGGCGTGAAGTCTCTCCATCCCCCCAAAATACCGGGACCTGCGCGTATCGCCCCACCTGAATCCGCTGGACACGATCCTTCTGGTGGAGCACGCAGGCCCGGAGGAGGAGGTGGGGCTATAGGGTCACCAGACACCATCAAGTCTCAGGAGTTTCTTTGGGCACCATACTGACCATCACCGGAATCGTCGTGATCCTGGTGGGCCTCTGGGACATGTTTCACCAGCTTCTGCACCCCCGCGGGTCAGGTCCGCTGAGCAGCCTGGTCTTCTCCGCGACATGGAAGATCGACCGGGCGACCAGACGCCGACTGAGCTGCGCGCTCGGTCCGGGCACGATGGTCGCCGTGATCATGCTGTGGGTGCTGATCCAAGGGGTGGGCTGGGCGCTGATCTACTACCCGCATGTCCCTGCCGGGCTCCTCTATGCCGATGGCGTGAACCCCGGCGACTACTCGACCTTCGCCGAGGCGCTCTACATCTCGCTGGTCTCGCTGGCGACGCTCGGATTCGGCGATGTGGTCGCCGTGGAGCCGTGGCTGCGGCTGGTGGCTCCGATCCAGGGACTCACCGGATTCGCTCTGCTCACCGGAGCGCTCACCTGGTTCATGCAGATCTATCCGCCGCTGCTCCGGCGCCGGACGGCAGCACTGATGCTTAACGCGCTGGAAGAATCCGGATTTCTGGAGAAGCTCTCCGCGCTGGCCCCCTCTGCGGTCCAGACCGAGCTCGACAGGTTTTCGGAGCAGATCGCGCAGATCTGTGTGGACCTCACCCAGCACAGCGAGACCTACTACTTCCGGGTCGACTCGGCCGCCGTGTCGATCTCACAGCACCTGCCCTATGCCCTCGCGCTGAGTCGAGCCGCGGCAGACAGCGGCTCGCTCGAGGTGCGGATCAGCGCAGCCCGGCTCGACTCACTGCTGGACCAGCTGGGCTCCACGCTGAGTCCCAGCTTCGTCCCCGGCAGGGACCTGGATGAGATCTTCGCGGCCTATGCCGCAGACCACTCCAGCGGCCGCTGATCGCCGTCGGAGGCCTGCCGGGACACGAGCTGACAGGTTCCTAGCGGTCGATCTCGCCGCGGATGAAGGCTTCGACCTTCTCGTGGGCGACGTCGTCATGGAACTGCTCCGGCGGGGACTTCATGAAGTAGCTCGAGGCGGAGAGCAGCGGTCCGCCGATCCCGCGGTCCAGCCCGATCCTCGCCGCCCGGATCGCGTCGATGATCACCCCGGCGGAGTTCGGCGAGTCCCAGACCTCCAGCTTGAGCTCGATGGACACCGGGGCGTCGCCGAAGTTCCGGCCCTCCAGGCGGATGAAGGCCCATTTCCGGTCGTCGAGCCACTGGATGTAGTCGCTGGGCCCGATGTGGACATCACGGTCGGCCAGCGGCGCGGAGGTGTTGGAGGTGACCGCCTGCGTCTTGGAGATCTTCTTGGACTCCAGCCGGTCGCGTTCGAGCATGTTCTTGAAGTCCATGTTTCCGCCAACGTTCAGCTGGTAGGTGCGGTCCAGGTGGACCCCGCGGTCCTCGAACAGGTGGGCCAGCTCGCGGTGCGTGATCGTCGCACCGATCTGAGACTTGATGTCGTCACCGACGATCGGGACCCCGGCGTCGGTGAACCTCTGCGCCCATTCGGGGGTGCCGGCGATGAACACCGGCAGTGCGTTGACGAAGGCCACCCCGGCGTCGATCGCGGCCTGGGCGTAGAAGCGGGCCGCGTCCTCGGAGCCCACGGGCAGATAGCAGACCAGCACGTCGGCCTGGGCCTGCTTCAGAGCGGCCACGACGTCCACCGGCTCGGCGGCGGACTCCTCGATGGTCTCCCGGTAATACTTCCCCAGCCCGTCCAGGGTCGGACCGCGCTGCACGGTGACCCCCGTGACCGGGACCTCGGCGATGGTGATGGTGTTGTTCTGCGAGGCGGTGATCGCCTCCGCCAGGTCCAGTCCGACCTTCTTCGCGTCCACGTCGAAGGCCGCGACGAAGCTGACGTCTCGCACGTGATACTCCCCGAAGCGCACATGCATCAGCCCGGGGACCCGCTGATCATCGGGGGCGTCCTTGTAGTACTCCACGCCTTGGACAAGTGATGCCGCACAGTTTCCGACGCCGACGACGGCGACTCGGATGGGTTGTTCTGCCAAAGGTTTTCTCCTTGCGGGTCTTGCAGCTCGGTGGGCGTGACCCACCGGCAGCTAGAAGGTGATCTCAGTCATGACGGTGTCTCTGATCGAGAAGCCTATAGCCAGTCTGGGTCGGAGGTTATCGTGGACCCGATGATCCAGTCCCCGAAGGACGGCCCCCCGGTCGCTGCGACCCGGGATGATCCGCTGCTGCGGCACCTCTCGGAACGCTTCGGCGGACCCGCGGGGACACGGCTGCGCCCACGGAACTCTCCGGCCCAGGTGCTGCTGGGCCTCACCGTGCTCGGGATTCTGCTCTCCGCGCTGACCAGCCAGTACTGCCGGATCAACGGCTGGGGCGGGGCGGAGGTCTACCACGCGGGCTGTTACTCAGACATCAGTGCGCTCTTCCACCAGCGTGACCTCAGCGATGCGCCATGGGGCCCCCTGGTCGGCCCGGGCTACTTCGAGTACCCGGTGCTCACCAGTCTGGTCGCCGCAGTCCTGGCGGCCTCGACGCGCTTCCTGCTCGCCCAGGACGGGACCGCGGCGCTGGGCTGGTCCGCCGACCGCGCCTCGCTGCTGTATTGGGATCTCAGCTTTGCCGCCGCCGCCGTGGTGTGGCTGGTCCTGGTGCTGGTGGTGATGAAGGCCGCCGGGGCACGGCCCTGGGATGCCGCGATCGTGGCGCTCTCCCCGGCGATCATCTTCGGCATCGGGATCAACTGGGACATCTGGGCGGTGACCGCGCTGGCCCTGGCGATCCTTGCCTTCCACCGCGAGGCCTGGGTCAGCGCCGGGGTGATGATCGGCGTCGGGGTCTCCTTCAAGCTCTTCCCGCTCTTCATGCTGGGCGCCGTGCTGATCCTGGTGCTGCGCCGGGACACCGGGCTGGGGTTCGACGTCTTCCTGCGCGCCCTCGCCGGCGCGGCGGCCAGCTGGCTGGTGCTCAATGTTCCCGCGATGGTGCTCAGCTTCACCACCTGGTCCCAGTTCTTCGAGCTCTCGGTCGAGCGCGGCGCAGGGTATTCCTCCCCGTGGCACATCTGGCAGCTGATCGCGGAGGGCCGCGGGGGCTCCGGGCCGAGCCCCGAGACGATCTCGGGATTCTCCCTGGGACTCTTCGCCGCCGCCTGCGCGGGCATCCTGGTGCTGGGACTCCGGGCGAAGCATCCCCCTCGCATGGTCCAGCTGCTGTTCCTGATCGTGGCGGCGTTCCTGCTGCTCAACAAGGTCTATTCGCCGCAGTTCATGGTCTGGCTGATTCCGCTGATCGCCCTGGCGGCGCCGCGGTGGCGGGACGCGCTGGTCTGGCAGGGATTCCAGCTGCTGCACTTCTGGGCGGTGTGGATGTACCTGGCGGGCATCGTGGGGGATCACGATCCGCAGCATTCCTTCGACACCGCGCTCTACATCGCTGCGGTGCTGGGCCATATGGGCGCCACGATCTACCTGATGGCCCAGGTGGTGCTTGACATCCTGCGCCCGGACCGAGACCCAGTCCGACGTGCCGCGCGGGTCCCGCTTGGCCCACGCTCCGGGAGAACCTCGCAGACCTCGGCACAGACCCGGACCCAGGCCTCAGAGTTCCGCTGAGGCCCACTCCTTCAGGATGTCAACGGCTTCCGCCTCGGCCACCGGCCCGTGCTCCATGCGGTGTTCGAGCAGGAACTTGTACGCCCGGCCCACCGCAGGGCCCGGCGGGATCTGCAGCACGGCCATGATCTGTTCCCCGTCGAGGTGCGGACGGATCCGGTCCAGCTGCTCACGCTCGGCCAGCTGCGCGATCCGCTCTTCGAGATCGTCATAGGCATGATCGAGCCGGGCGGCCTTCTTCTTGTTCCTGGTGGTCACGTCCGATCGGGTGAGCCGGTGCAGCCGCTGCAGCTGGTCTCCGGCGTCGGTGACATAGCGGCGCACCGCCGAGTCGCTCCACCCCTGATCGCCGTAGCCGTAGAAGCGCATGTGCAGCTCCACCAGCAGGCTCACCGCGGCGATGCTGGCCTTGTCGAAGCGCAGCTCCTGCATCCGACGGCGGGTCTGCTTGGCGCCGACCACGTCGTGATGGCGGAAGCTGACCCCGCCACCGGGTTCGAACCGCCGGGTCTTGGCCTTGCCGACGTCGTGCATCAGCGCCGCGAAGCGCAGCACGAAGTCCGGGCCGGGCACCGGGCCTTCAGTCCCGGTCTCCAGCGCGCAGGCCTGCTCCAGCACCTGCAGCGAGTGCTGGTAGACGTCCTTGTGCCGGTGGTGCTCATCGTCGGTGAGCTTCAGCGCGGGCACCTCGGGGAGCATGATCTCGGCCAGGCCGGAGTCCACCAGCAGGTCGATCCCGGCGCGCGGGTCCGCGCCGCAGATCAGCTTGACCAGCTCCTCGCGGATCCGCTCCGCAGAGACGATGCTCAGCCGCTGCGACATCTCGGTCATCGCCGCGCGCACCTCAGGGGCGACCTCCATGCGCAGCTGAGAGGCGAAGCGCGCCGCGCGCATCATCCGCAGCGGGTCATCTGAGAAGGACTCCTGCGGGGTGGCGGGAGTGCGCAGCAGCCTCAGATGCAGGTCTTTGACGCCGCCGTGCGGGTCCACCAGTTCGAAGCTGGGCAGCTTCAGCGCCATCGCGTTGACCGTGAAGTCGCGCCGGACGAGGTCCTCGTCCAGGTCGGTGCCGAAGTTGACCTGCGGCTTGCGCGAGCCCGGGTCGTAGGCCTCGGCCCGGTAGGTGGTGATCTCGATGGTGTCATCACCCTTGCGGATGCCGATGGTTCCGAAGTCCCGGCCGATGTCCCAGTGCGCCTCGGCCCAGCCGGAGACCGCCTCGATGATCTGATCCGGGGTGGCGGCGGTGGTGAAGTCGAGATCCGGGGAGGTCCGGCCCAGGAAGAGGTCCCGGACGGGACCGCCCACCAGGGACAGCTCGAAGCCGCGGGCGGCGAAGCGTTCGCCGAGTTCGACGACGACGTCGGGCAGCCAGGCGCCGTCAGGGAATCCAGAGGGAAGGTAAGGCATAGCGGAAACAGTGTCCCATATGCCCCGCCGACAGAAGCCCGCATCCGCGCCAGCACCGGCATGCACGCTCGGCGAAGTCCACCGCGACGGGATCTTCGCGGCACTCCGATTAGAGTGTTCGGTATGAACAGACCGGAGACCGGCGATGAACGGCGCACCCCATTGACAGTGTCAATGGGTGCCCGGCGCATGCCGGCTCGGCAGACCACGCGGCAGCAGGGGAGCCTTCCGACGGTCGAAGAGGTCAGCGCCGGCGGGGTGATCATCCGCCCGGCCTCCAACGGCTTCGAGGTCGCCATCATCGCCCGCTACAACCGCGGCGGACGCCTTGAATGGTGTCTTCCCAAGGGCCACCCCGAGGGCACCGAGACCTTCGAGGAGGCCGCGCTGCGCGAGGTGGCCGAGGAGACCGGCGTCGAGGGCGCCATCCTGACCTCCCTGGGCAGCATCGAATACTGGTTCACCGTCCCCTCGCACCGGGTCCACAAGACCGTGCACCACTACCTGATGGAAGCCGTGGGCGGGGAGCTGAGCATCGAGAACGATCCCGATCATGAAGCCGTCGACGTCGCCTGGGTGAGCATGGACGCGCTGGATCGCACCCTGTCCTTCCCCAATGAGCGCCGGATCGTGAATCTCGCCCGAGCGGTGATCGATGAGTCTGTGCAGTCCAGCTGATCCGGCTATAGTCCACTGACGATGACTGCCGCTTCCCCCGGTCAGACCGAAACCGGTCCACCGCCGCCTCCGCCCTCGACTCCCTCGACCCCGGACCCCACGGCCGATCAAGGCCACCTTCCCGCCAAAGGCCTTGCCCGGGCCAGCGCGATCATGGCAGCCGGAACGCTGGTGTCCCGGGTGCTCGGCATCGTGCGCACCGCACTGCTGGCGGTGGCGATCGGCTCGACCACGCTGGTGGGCGATGTCTTCGAGAAGGCCAACACGGTCCCCAACGTCGTCTACCTGCTGCTCGCCGGCGGGATGTTCAACGTGGTCCTGGTCCCGCAGCTGATCAAGGCCGCGCGGCGCTCGGATCGGGGCGCCGACTACACCTCCCGGCTGCTCACGCTGACCATCACCGTGCTGGCGGCGTTCACCGTGCTGCTCACCCTGGCTGCATATCCGATCATCCTCACGCTGACCCGCAACTGGACCGAACCGATGCTCGCGCTGGGCACGGCCTTCGCGATCTGGACGCTGCCGCAGATCTTCTTCTACGGGCTCTACGCGGTCACCGGCCAGGTGCTCAACGCCAACGCCCGCTTCGGCTGGTACATGTGGGCTCCGGTGCTGAACAACCTGATCGCCATCGGGGTGATCCTGAGCTTCATCATCACCTTCGGCCAATACGCCGCCAGCGACGATCAGCTCACCGAGTGGACCGCGCAGCAGACCATCTGGCTCGCAGCGGGCCACACCGTGGGCATCATCGCCCAGGCGCTGCTGCTGCTGTGGCCGCTCTCCCGGCTCGGGCTGCGGCTGCGCCCGAAGTTCGGACTCAAGGGCATGGGCCTGGCCTCCACGGGCCGGATCGCCGGGTGGACCCTGGTGACGATGCTCATCGGCAACGTCGCCAACCTGCTCTACATGCGGCTGATCTCCGGTGCGACGGCCACCCGTGAGGAGATGGGAGAACTCGGCGCCTCGGTGCCCGGGGAGTATGCCGCCAATGTCGCGGAGCTGATCGCGATCCTGCCGCACTCGGTCTTCGTGCTCTCGATCGCCACGGTGCTGTTCAACCAGCTGGCCCGCGCCATGGACCTGGGCCGCTACGGCAGGGCCCGGGAGATCATCAACGAGGGGCTGCGGATCTTCGCCATCCCGGTGATGTTCTGCATGGTGGCGGTGCTGGTGCTCGCCGGCCCGCTGGGGCGGATCTTCGGCGGCGCCGCGGCCGACGCCAACCTCGCCGGCGCGGCCATCGGGCAGCTGCTGGTGCTCCTCGCCTTAGGCATGCCCTTCCGCTCAGCCAGCTTCTACCTGATGCGGGTCTTCTACTCGGCCGAAGACGCCAAGACCCCGATGTTGATCTACGCGATCATCGCGGTGGTGGGGCTGACCACCGCCTACGGCCTGGCCGGGGTCATCCCCGAAGAGCAGATCCCCTACCTGGTGATCGGGCTCTTCACGGCGCTGCACATGCTGCAGTACCTGATCTGCCACCTGTTGGTGGTCCGGCGCTGGGGCGGCTTTGACTTCGCCTCCGTGCTCAGCGCGTATCTGCGCTCCGGAGCCTGCGCGGGTGTGGCTGGACTTGCCGGCGCCGCCGTCCTCTGGCTGCTCGGCGGCTATGACTGGGGCTTCGCCTGGGACTCCATCTTCACCGCGGTGATCAGCTGCGCCGTCGTCGGTGTGGTGATGGCGGTGGTCTTCGTGCTGATGCTGCGCTGGCTGCGCGTGAATGAGTTCACCGCGGCGATCGCGCCGCTGGCCAGGCGAGTTCCCGCACTGTCCCGCCTGGCCCGGTAGGCTTGACCACGATGTGAAGCTGGTCGCCTGAGTTGGGCGCCAGGATGTTTCCCGGACCGAGGAGGACTTGTGGCGCAGCCTTTCGGCGTCGGCGATGTAGTTGGTGGGCGGTACCGCATCACCCATCACGTGGTGACGTCAGCTGATCAGGACATCGTCTTCCAGGCGAGCGACGAGGTCCTCGACCGAGACGTCAGCATCCTGCTGGCCTCACGGTCCAACGCCAAACAGGTGGCCACCTCCGCGCGCGAACTGGCGATGGGCTCCCGCGACTCCGACGTCCAGGTGCTCGATCTCGGCCTGGCCGAGGAGCGGACCTACCTGATCTCCTCGCTGGTGGATCCAAACACCCTGCTGGATCTGGTGGTGCCTGACACCGCGCCCTATGTGGAGCCCTTCTTCACCGATTCGCTGGGCTCCGAGCTCTTCGGACAGTCCCGCGTGATGGAGCCGGAGACCTACGAGGACGACGACGAGTACTACGCCGGACTGCATGTGGGCTCCACCGATGACCGGCCCGAGGATCACGCCCGACGCTTCCGCCGGCGTCGGCCCGCCTTCCTGGACAAGGTCTCCGACTCGCTGAACCGCCGGCTGAACACCGAGACCGACGCCGCCGCCCTGGCAGTCGCTGAGGGACAGGCTGAGCAGGGCCGTGCGGCCGCCGCAGCGTACCTGCGCAGCGACATGGAGGTCACCAGCGCAGACCCCGCAGCGGACACCCAGGAGGACTTCTCCGGCACCCGGGACACCGCCGCCCCCGCCGCCTCGGGTGCTTCTGCCGCATCTTCCCCCGCCCCAGGCTCCGAGTCCACGGTCTCGGACGACTCCAGCGCCGCCGCGGGTGCGCCCACCGAGGACGAGGCCGCCTGGGTCGCCGAGCACGGCGACTCAGCCGCTGCCGCCGAGCCCGCGGAGATGCAGGCCTCGGAGCTGCCCGACGGTGACGAGGTCGTGGACAACCCGCCGGACTCACTCGTCGATGACTACGACCTGCCACCCGCCCCGGCCCACGCCCCGCTTCCCGGGCCGCCCAGATCCCGGCGACTCAGCGATTCGGTCTCCTTCACCGGACTGATTCGACCCGTCCCCCGCGTCGAGGACGAAGCGGCCATGCAGGCCTCCGCAGCGGCCGCTCCTGCGCTGGACCTTTCCGGCGCGGCGCGCGTCGAGCGCCCCGGCTCCGAGTCCGCAGGCCCTCCTGCTGCGGCCGTCTCCGGCGCAGCCGCAGGTCCGCCGGCCGAAGAGCCCAGCGACACAGACTTCAAGGACGAGAAGCCCGGCATCGGCCGCTGGGTCACCGCAGCAGCGCTGGCGGCGCTTCTGCTGGTCGCCGCGGTGATCGTGTTCCTGAACCTGCGCGGCGGCGAGACGCCCGACACCGCCGCCGGGCAGGATCAGGTCGACGGGACCGAGGACGCCCCCGCGGAGGAGAATGGGGACGCAGAAGGTGACCAGGAAGGCTCCACCGAGGAGTCCGCCCCTGACGAAGACGCCGGAGTGGAGCCGGAGATCGCGAACATCACCCGCGTGGTGCCCGACTCTCCAGACCTCATCGCCGACCGCGACGGTCAGCTGGCCAATCTCTTCGACGGGGACACCTCCACCACCTGGGTCACCCTGTCCTTCGCGACCGCTGATTTCGGTGGATTCAGCTCCGGCGTCGGCCTGGTGGCTGAACTCGAGGAGCCCGCAGAGGTCTCCGCGGTCACGCTCACCCAGGAGGGCGGGTCCTCCGGGGGATCCTTCGAGGTCCTGGTCAATGACACGCCGAGCTTCGAGGGCGCAGAGCAGGTCGGCGACGGCACCCTGAACTGGAACGAGACGACCGTGGAGGTCGAGACCGAGGGGGAGGCCGCCTACGTGATCATCAACATCACCGAGCTGCCCAGTCAGGACGACCCCAACGCCGCTGGACTCCCCTTCAGCACCGAACTGGCCGAGATCAGCCTCGACTGACCCCGGTCCGCTCAGTGGGGTCCCGCGCATCGCTCCAGTAGGCTGGCGGGTGATGGAATAGGTTGAACATCGATGATGTTCAATATTCCAGACACCACGACCGTTGCTAAGGACATGTGATTGTGACTGAACAGACCCCTGACCAGGTTCACGACGTGGTCATCATCGGCTCCGGCCCTGCTGGCTACACCGCGGCCGTCTACATGGCTCGCGCAAACCTCAAGCCCATCATGCTCACCGGCTCTGTGACCGCCGGAGGGGAGCTGATGAACACCACCGACGTGGAGAACTTCCCCGGCTTCCCCGACGGCATCATGGGCCCGGACCTCATGATGAACATGGAACAACAGGCCCGACGCTTCGGAACCGACATTCGCCACGAGGACGCCACCGAGCTTCTCCTGGACCGGCCGATCAAGCAGATCACCACGGGCGCCGGAGACGTGCTGCATTCCCGCGCGGTGGTGCTCGCCACCGGCTCGGCCTACCGTGAGCTGGGCGTGCCCGGCGAGAAGGCACTCTCCGGCCACGGAGTCAGCTGGTGCGCGACATGCGACGGGTTCTTCTTCCGGGATCAGAACATCGCCGTGGTCGGCGGCGGCGATTCCGCCATGGAAGAGGCGCTGTTCCTGACCAAGTTCGCCTCCAAGGTCACGGTCCTGCACCGCCGACAGGAGCTGCGCGCCTCACAGATCATGATCGATCGGGCCAAGGCCAACGAGAAGATCGAATTCATCTGGAACACCGAGGTCACCGAGGTCCAAGGTGAAGGCAAGGTCAGCCGCCTGATCCTTCGCGACACCACCACCGGCGCACCCTCATCCCTGGATGTGACAGGTCTCTTCGTCGCTATCGGTCATGACCCACGCACGGAGCTCTTCAAGGATCAGATCACCTTGACCGAGGACGGCACGGCATGGGTCGACGGACGCAGCTCCAGGACCTCGCTGCCCGGCGTCTTCGCCGCCGGCGACGTCCTCGATCCGACCTATCGTCAGGCGATCACGGCCGCAGGTTCTGGCTGTGTGGCTGCCCTCGACGTCGAGCACTGGCTCGCGGACACGCTGAACTCCGACGCGGCCGAAGTGCCCTCCCCCCAGACTCACACCTCACCTGTACCGCTCTAAGGAAGGAGATCTCTATGTCAGATCTCAAGAACGTCACCGATGCAAGCTTCGAGCAGGACGTCCTGAAGGCCGATAAGCCGGTCCTCGTGGACTTCTGGGCCGAATGGTGCGGCCCTTGCCGCATGTTGACCCCGATCCTCGAGGAACTGGCCGCTGAGAACCCCGAGAAGATCGAGGTCGTCAAGGTCAACGTGGATGAGAACCCAGGCACCGCCGCGAAGTTCGGGATCACGTCGATCCCCGCTGTCTACGCCTTCAAGGGCGGCGAGCATGTCCAGTCCTCCATCGGCGCCAAGCCGAAGCAGGTCCTGGAGCAGGAATTCGCCGACCTGCTGAAGTAGGCGCTCGTCGCACTTCGTGAGGCCGAACAGGTGGGGCCCGGAACGCATCAGCGTTCCGGGCCCCACCTGTTTCACGTGAAACCCGGCCGGCTCATCAAGACTCGGACTTCATGAACGAGAACCGATCATCTCCATCAAGCGGTGCAGATCGTCGATGGAGCCGAAGTCGATGGCGATCCGGCCCTTCTTCGCCCCCAGGGTGATTTTGACCTGGGTGTCCAATCGATCGGTCAGGGCGTCGGAGAACTCCTCCAGCTGGCGCACCCGCGGACTCTTCGCCCGCTCACGGCCGAGATCGCCGCTGCCCAGATCGCGCTGCGCAAGCGTCACGGCTTCTTCTGTGCCGCGCACCGAGAGTCCCTCCGCCACGATCCGTCCGGCCAGCTGATCCATCTGCTCCTGAGACTTCAGCCCCAGCAGAGCGCGCGCATGTCCCGCGGAGAGGACCCCGGCGGCGACTCGCCGCTGCACGCCGGGGGGGAGCTTCATCAGCCGAAGGGTGTTGCTGATCTGCGGGCGAGACCGGCCGATGCGCTCGGCAAGTTCGTCCTGGGTACAGTTGAAATCATCGAGAAGTTGACGATATGCAGCTGCTTCCTCCAAAGGATTGAGCTGTGATCTGTGGATATTCTCTAAAAGAGCGTCGCGGAGAAGGTCGTCGTCGGCGGTCATCCGGACAATCGCCGGGACCGTCTCGCGGTCTGCGGCCTTCGAGGCTCGCCAGCGTCTCTCGCCCATGACCAGTTCGAAGTGATCAGGACCCGCCGGACGCACCACGATGGGCTGCAGCACACCGATCTCGCGAATGGAGTGGATCAACTCATCCATGTGCTCTTCGTCGAATTCCTGGCGCGGCTGACGCGAGTTCGGCACGATGGCGTCGACCGAGATGGATCGAAACTCTGCACCGTCGACAGATCCGCCGGTTTCACGTGAAACAGAGCTGGTCCAGGCCCCCTCCGGCACAGATGCGGTCTCGACTGCGGCTGTGGGACCCGTTTCCTCGCCGACGTGCTGCTCAGCAGTCGAGCGTGGATCCGTGGCTGCAACAGGCTTCGCGGCGGCAGGCTTGGCACCCGCTCGGGACAGCACATCTGGCATCGGTGCCCGCTGACCAGCCGTCGCGCGACGCGACGTCGTGCCTGGCTTGGAGATCGTGGCTGATTCCCGGGCGATGACTTGTCTATCGAGGTCTGCCTTCGCCGAGAAGAACACGTCGATGGGGCGAGGAGCAGCGGGGCGCGACTCGCGCGTTTCACGTGAAACCTGCTGGGCAGGTTCCCATGAGTCGCTCGGAGCGACCGATTCCGCGTCTTCAGTCGCCTCCGTCTCCCGAACCGGTTCGACGACCTGAGCCGGCTCAGCCGGCTGGGCTGCCTGGGCTGCTTCCGCTTCCTGAGCGTCACTATTGATCAGTGCGCCCAAGCCTCGACCAAGACCGCGCCGCTTTCGTTCTGCCATTCGGCAGCCTCCTAGGAGATAGAACTGGAACCGCTCAGTGTGAATGGCGGCGACATCTATTCTACGGAGCAAACAGGTGCGGATGGGCCAAGCGAGGGGTAATGGGTGGGAGTTTCACGTGAAACGCCGCGCATCGGCGGAACGCGGCGTTCGAGTCGAGAAGGTCAGCTGTATAGCCCCTGTTCAGACCCAGCTGATGGTCTTCTTTGCGCTCAGCAGTCCATCCGTCGGCCTGACAAGACCCTGGCACCCATCATCCGGTCGGCGTGTTCCACGTGAAACACCCCATTGTCGCTGCAGTTATGGGAAACGAGTGCGCTGCGGGGCTGGTTTCACGTGAAACGCCGCCGAATACCGGATCGCAGCGTTGCAGTCAGAGATCCGGGTGGCAGAACCCTTCTCGACGCCACCGATGGAACCTCCTGGACTCCAGTGCGTCGACCCTCGGACGAATGAGGCTCAGCCGTCCGAAGAATCTTCGGCGTGTTCCACGTGAAACGTATTCGCGGCGGGACGGTCGAGAGAGTAGAACACATCCACGGGCTGGTTTCACGTGAAACGCGCGCAGACGCCCCTGGCGCGGCACGATCGTCAGCGTCTTCTGCTGTTCTGCCCGGGCGGGTCGCTGGTCGCGAGCCAACCGGTGGTCACGGCAGCGAGGGTCCCAGCCGAACAGTGACGCCGGTCCAACTTGCCGTCTGTGTGTTCCACATGGAACCACACCGCCCGTCGACTGCCTGAGTCAGGGCAGCCTGGCTCAGACATGCATGGGTTTCACGTGAAACGAACGCAGATCGCATCGCCATGGGCACAAGAGCCGCTGATTCTCGGCCTCCAAGACGCGCGAGCTGATCAGTGTCGGTTGATGATCCGCCAGACCGCCCGGCTGACTCCTTGGAGACACACCGACGGTCGTCGGGGTCCCGGGGATCCACGGTGCACCGCAGTGACCAGCGTAGGAACTAGAGCATGCGCGTGAGGGTCAAAGGGCGTTTCAGGTGAAACAGGGTAGTCGAATCGCCGCGCCTCGAGCGCGAGATTCGGTCACGCACCACAGTAAAGACTGCTCAGAAACAACAATCGTTCCAGGTCAGGAGCGCTGCACGAGCTCAGCAGCGGCCTCAAGGTAGGCCAGGGCGCCGGTGGAGGAGCGGTCGTAGGTGATCACCGTCTGCTGGTACGAAGGAGCCTCGGAGATGCGCACGCTGCGCGGAATGACGGATTTCAACACCGACTCGGGGAAATGCTCGCGCACTTCTCCCGCGACCTGGGATGCCAGGTTTGTGCGACCGTCATACATCGTCAGAAGAATCGTGGAGACCTTCAGCGGCGGATTCAGGTGCTTCTGGATCATGCCGATGTTGTTCAACAGCTGACTCAGTCCCTCCAGCGCGTAGTACTCACACTGGATCGGAATCAGGACTTCCTGGGCGGCGACGAAGGCGTTCACAGTCAACAGTCCGAGGCTGGGGGGACAGTCGATGAAGACGAAGTCCAGTCGTTCGAGACCGTTCTCCTCGCGATACCGGTAGTACTCGGCGAGCGCGCGGGCAAGCCGCTGTTCCCGAGCAACCAGGGAGACCAGCTCGATCTCGGCACCGGCGAGGTGGATCGTGGCCGGCACCACTTGGAGTCGAGGCACGTCCGGGCAGTCAGCGACGACATCGGCGAGGGCGAAATCCTCGATCAGCACGTCGTAGACGGAATCGGTGTCCGCCGAGTGATCCACGCCCAGGGCTGTGGAGGCGTTTCCCTGCGGGTCGATGTCGATCACCAGCACGTTGAATCCCTGATCGGCCAGTGCGGCGGACAGGTTCACGGTGCTTGTGGTCTTGCCGACCCCGCCCTTCTGATTGGAGACGGTGATGGCCCGGGTGTGGCTGGGGCGGTTCAACTCAGTGGTGGTGAGTTTCTTGCGTCGGCGATTCTCGTCCGCGAGTTCAGCGGCCAGGGGAGAGGACGCGGCGAGGGACTCCAGGATCGAAGAGCCCTCTGCAGTGCTCGCGGCTGCTTCGGCGGCCTTGGCGGCACCACTGGTTTCACGTGAAACGCGCTTCTCCTGCACGGGCCATCCTTTCCTTGTCATGACTGGAGCACCTGGCGGTGCCCATCACCCCGGAGGGACCGCGGCGTGGGCACAGATACGAGTCTAGGCCACTGCCGTCACCTGGCACCCCCCGCGCCTTTGGAGCGGCATGGGGTCGAGCAGGACCCTGGATGAGCCGAAGCTAGCGCGGTCCGGCGGACCGACGGCGGCAACGCACCACCGTGCTGGGCTCCTCAAGGAGGCCCTCGCCGAGAAGCTCGACGGTGGGGTTTGCCAGCTTGTGCTTGCTGAAAGACTTTCCGGCCGCGGCGATCTCCCCACGGGCGCTGCGTCCCTTGATGAGCATCAGCTCGCCGTCGTCATCGAGCAGCGGAACCGTCATGGGCAAAAGCTTTTTGAGTGCTGTCACGGCGCGAGCGGTGACCACATCGGCCATGACCTCGTCAGTGACTTCCTCAGCGCGTGCCCGGATGAGCTGGACGTTGTCGAGCTCGAGATCCTGGACCACGGTGCTGAGCCACTCGACTCGGCGTTCCATGGGTTCGATCAGAATGAACTCGACGTCGGGGCGCGCGATGGCCAGGGCGAGGCCTGGAAGGCCCGCCCCTGTGCCGACGTCGGCGACCGTGGTCCCTGCCGACAGCTCAGGGCCCAGCACAGCGCAGTTGAGCACATGCCGCGACCACATGATGGGAACCTCCCGCGGACCGAGCAGGCCATGCTCGATGCCGGTGGAGCAAAGGTGTCCCACGTACCGCTTCGCCAGGTCCAGGCGCTCACCGAAGAGCGTCTCTGCAGCGCGCTGCTCCTGCTCGGTGAGCTCGGGAGCCTCGAGCGACGGTCCCTGTCCGGGGACCTCCGGCTCACCGAGCTGGCCGTCGTTGATCTGCTCGGCGATGGCTGCTTCGCGGTCGTCCTGGGGCTCACTCATGACTTGCTCCTTGGGGGAAGAACCGGATCCTCGGCTGTTCTGAGCTGCGGCGTATCGGACGCCAGCGGCAGATGGTCGCGCTCAGGCCGGTGAGATGACCACGTGGCGGCGCTTGCCTTCACCCTCGGACTCGCTGATGAGTCCAGAGTCGGCGACGAAGTCATGGACGATCTTGCGCTCATAGGCACTCATCGGTTCCAGGTGCTCGTCCTCACCGCGGTCCCTGACCTTGGCGATCGCGCTCTCGGCCTGCTCCTTGAGCTCCTCCTGGCGCTGGTCGCGGTGTCCCGCGATGTCCAGGATCAGCCGAGTCCGCTCGCCGGTGGCGGTGAGCACGGCGAGCCGAGTCAGCTCCTGCAGCGCATCGAGAACCTCGCCGCGGTGTCCGACGAGGTCATCGAGCTCTTCGCCGCCGTCTTCGGTCACGATGGAGACGTACGTGCGTCCCCCGCGGACCTCGATGTCGATATCACCGTCCAGATCAACGATGTCCAGCAGCTCTTCGAGGTAGTCAGCGGCGATGTCACCCTCGTCGGTGGCACCTCCAGCGGGGGGCTTGTCGCCCTCAGCATCATCCCTGGGGGCCTCTGCATCGTCGCTGGGGGCCTCGGCGGCGTCGCCGCTCACCGGAGCGGCTTGACCCGCTGCGGCGGCGCTGTGCTGCTGTTCAGACGGCGCATCCTGCTCGGGGGTCGAGTCCTGCTCGGGGGCGTCCGTCTCGCTCAGCTGGGTCTCGTTCTCGCTCATGGCTGCTACTTCTTCCTCTTCTTCTTCTTTGCAGGCTGGGAAGTCTGCCCCAGGTGCTTTCCAGTCGGCTTGGGCTGCTCGGCAGCGGGCTTGGGCGCCTCATTGAAGGGCGGCAGTCCGCGCGCGGCGCGGCGCAGGTTGAGTTCCTTCTCCGCCAGCGACCCGGGCGTCGGGTTGTTGCGGATGACCCACCACTGCTGACCCATGGTCCAGAAGTTGGTGGCCGTCCAGTAGACGAGCACGCCGACGGGGAAGTTCACGCCGCCGACCACGAAGACCAGGGGCAGCACGTAGAGCATCATCTTCTGGGTCTGTGCGAACTGTCCGGTCAGGGCCGCTTCGGACATGTTCTTGCTCATCAGCTGCTTCTGCGTGAAGAACTGCGTGGCGACCATGGCCACGATCATGACCGAGGTCAGCGCGATGACGTCCCAGCGTGTGGGGTCCACGTTGAAGGCCGGGAGAAAGATGTCCGACATCCCGACGCCGAAGATCTCCGAACCATCGAAGCTCTGGACCTCTGCCGCGCTGAGCGCGCCGTAGCCCTCGGCCTGGTTCTGCTCCTCTCGCATCCGGTTGAGCATCCAGAACAGGGCGAAGAAGATCGGCATCTGCGCGAGCAGCGGCAGGCACGTCATGAACGGGTTCACGTTGTGCTGTTTGAACAGCGCCTGCTGCTCCTGCGCCATCTGCTGGCGCGAGACCGGGTCCTTCTTGCCCTTGTACTTGGCCTGGAGCTTCTGCACCTCGGGCTGGATGATCTGCATGCCGCGCTGCGACTTGATCTGCTTGACGAACAGCGGGATCAGGATGATGCGGATCACGAGCACCAGCAGGACGATGGACAGCACCCAGTTCCATCCTGAGTCGAACGGCAGTCCCACCGCGGTCAGAAGACCGTGGAAGGTGCTCAGGATGAAGGAGACGGCCCAGGTGAAGGGCCACATGATTGTGTCGAAAAAGCCCATGGATCTCTCAGATGTCGTGGCCAGGCGTCATGCGAAAGCAGCCTGCCGGCTCGAGGGCGACGATGGCATCAGTCATCGTCGCCGCGGGGTATAGGGGGGTGGTTTGTCTCTATGATCGTCGGTACTCCACCCTGCGGCCAAATCCTTGCCGTGGGTGGAACCGGGTCGACTCCACCACCGGTGAAGGGATTGCAGCGCAGAATCCGCCAGAGGGTCAGTGGAATACCGCGAGTGACCCCGTGAGCGGTCACCGCTTCCAACCCGTAGGCGGAGCAGCTCGGATAGAAGCTGCACACCTGACCGTACAGGGGAGAGATGACTTTGCGGTATCCCCGCAGCAGCCAGGCCAGCACGATGGAGGGCGCCGCGCGGATCCACCCCCAGCATCCGCGGCGCAGCTCGGCCTCGGTGACTGCCGATGCGGGAAGACCGGGAGACTCCCCCTTGTCCACGTAGAAGTCTCGGTGTCGGACCCAGCCCGCGCTGCCTGCGCGGTGACCCTGGGGGCCCTCGTGGTCCGAAGCCTCATCCGGGTCCGAAGCCTCGTCCGGGTGCGAGGTCTCATTCACGTCCGGAGCCTCGTTCACGTCCGGGCCGCCCTGCGCAGCGACTTCCGCTGGGCTCGCTGGGCTGCTCCGAGCACCTCGGCGCGCAGCTGCGGGTGGTCCAGGGCCGTGATCTCAGGGAAGGCGCGGATCACGATGTCCAGCGAGTGCCCTGAAACAGGCTCGAGCGCCTCTTGGCGCATCAGGTCCATCACGATGTGTCGCAGTCGTCGCTGCACGCGATGTCGCACCACAGCATTGCCCACGGCTTTGGACACGACCAGCCCGCAGCGCCAGGACCGGTGATCCACCGCAGCGTCATCCGGGCGCGGCAGTACCGAGACCATGAGCCCGCTGCCGCCGGCGCGCGACCCGTGTCGCATCGCGGCGCGATGATCTCGGGAGGAGGTCAGACGGTGTTCCTTGGGAAGCACAGCTGGTGACCTTCCTTCGGTGCGGACGATATGGTGCCCTGGATGTCCTCAGGCGTGCACCCGTGCGTGGATGCACGAACGGCCCGATCCCTGATTGATGGGACGGGCCGCGGTGTCGGTCCTGCAGCTGTGCGCTCGGACCGGCTGACCACTTGGTCAGCGTGAATTGCTCTGAATCAGGCCGAGAGTTCCTTGCGGCCCTTGGCGCGGCGGGTCGAGATGATGGATCGGCCGGCACGGGTGCGCATACGGGAACGGAAGCCGTGCTTGCGGCTGCGACGGCGGTTGCTCGGCTGGAAAGTCCGCTTGCTCACTGTGTACTCCCACTTGGATGGTTTGAAGTCATTGGGGCCCCGGAAAGTATCTGCGTGCAGGCACGGCAATACCCTGGGGCGACCTGCCAACACTAGGGGTTTTTTCCATCCGCCGTCAAGTCGGCCCCGATTCGGCCATCAACAGCTGTGCAGAACACTGTGCATAAACCGGGTTGTGACCCATTGGCCAGGGGTTCGGGCTGACCTATGGTGGACCTCCCGGCGCCGGTCGGGGTGCCGAAAGGATTGGGCATGACTGGTCATGATCCCGTGATCCAGGTGGAGGACCTCACGAAGTCATTCGGTGATGTCCTCGCCCTGGACAAGCTGTCGCTGCAGATCAACCCGGCCGAGGTCCACGGCTTCCTGGGGCCCAACGGGTCCGGAAAATCTACGACGCTGCGTGTGCTGCTGGGCCTGCTTCGTCCAGACTCCGGAACGGTCAGGGTCTTCGGCGGAGACCCGTGGCGGGACGCGGTGTCCCTGCATCGCCGCCTGGCCTACGTCCCGGGGGAGGTGCAGCTCTGGCCCAACCTCTCCGGCGGCGAGGTGATCGACGTGTTCCTGCGGCTGCGCAGTCGCGACGCAGGATCCAGGCATGTGACCCGGCGCCGCGACGAGCTGATCGAGCGCTTTGGTCTGAACCCTCGCAAGAAGACCCGCACCTACTCCAAGGGCAACCGGCAGAAGGTGGCGCTCATCGCGGCCCTGGCGGCCGACGTCGACCTCCTGCTCCTCGACGAGCCGACCTCAGGACTGGATCCGCTGATGGAGGTGGTCTTTCAACAGATCATCGCCGAGACCCGGCGGGAGGGCCGGTCGGTGCTGCTCTCGAGCCATATCCTGGCGCAGGTCGAGGCCCTCGCGGACCGGATCTCCATCATTCGTCAGGGCCGCACCGTTGAATCTGGCAGTCTCTCGCAGATGCGCCACATGACCCGCACCACGATCGAGGTCGAGACCCAGGGCTCCACCGCCGGACTCCAGCAGCTCGAAGGGGTTCATGATCTGCGCATGAAGACCACCGCCGGTGCCAGCCGCACTGTCCTGGAGGTCGACAGCGACCACCTGGCGCAGATCACCGCGCACCTGGCATCCCTGGGCGTGCAGTCTCTCGTCGCCCATCCTCCGACGCTCGAACAGCTCCTGATTCGGCACTACGGAGTGATCCCGGAGTCCCATCCTTCCGCCTCCAGCAACTCCGTCTCCAAGACTTCAGCACCATGACGACGGCGCAGGCCCGGTCCTCCAGCAGGTCCGGCAACAGGTCCGGCAGCACCAGCGGTCAAACCCAGGCGAGCCTGGTCGGCACCGGTGTCCTGCTGCGGTTTCTGCTGCGTCAGGACCGGGTTCGGCTGAGCCTCTGGGTGGTGGGCATCGGGCTGATGAGCTTCTACGTGGCCAACGCTGTGCAAGCACTGGTGACCGACGAGGCGGAGCTGGCCCAGATGGCGGGGCTGTTCGCGGAGCCGGTCGGACGGCTGATGACTGGTCCGGCCTACGGCATGGAGTCACCCACCTTCGAGCGCTTCTATGCGGCCGGCTATGTGCTGTTCATCTACATCCTCACCGCTCTGATGAGCATGTTCACCGTGGTTCGGCACACGCGCGCCGAAGAGGCCTCCGGCAGGGCGGAGCTTCTGCGTGCCGATGTGCTGGGTCGGCACGCCACGCTCACCGCGGCGCTGATTCTGGTGCTGCTGGCCAATGCAGCGGCGGCGGCGCTGGTGCTCCTCGGTGCGCTCTCCGGTGGGTTCGCGCTGACAGGGTCGCTGCTGGTGGCCGGTTCCGGGGCATCCGTCGGACTTTTCTTCGCCGCCGCGGCGGCTCTCGCCGCCCAGCTGACCGAGACCTCCCGTTCGGCCTCCGCACTCACCGGTGCCCTGCTGGGGCTGGCGTATCTGATCCGGATGCTCGGTGACATGGCGGCCGTCGAGGGGACCACGCTGTCCTGGTTCTCCCCCCTCGGCTGGTCCCAGCAGACCGCCCCCTACGTCGAAGATCGCTGGTGGCCGCTGCTGCCCTGTCTGGCGCTGGCCGCCGCAGCAGTCCTCGGCGCGTACGAGCTGAGCACCCGGCGCGATCTCGGGGCCGGGCTGCTGCCCTCCCGGCTCGGCAGGTCCAGGGCTCGGCCCCGGCTGGCGACACCCCTAGGTGTGGCGACGCACACCCTTCGCGGCGGTCTGCGCGGCTGGGGGATTGCAGTCGTCCTCTGTGGAGCGCTCTTCGGCAGCTACGCCCAATCCATGGTCGACACCGCCGCGGACCTGCCCGAAGAGTTCCGCAGCTTCTTCAGCGGAGAGACTGTGCTGCTGGGATATCTGGCCTATATGGCGATGTTTCTGGCACTCTTCGTCGCCGCCGCGGGAGTCGGCGGGGTCCAACAGCTGCGTGGTGAGGAGAAGCACGGGCGAGCAGAGTGGATTCTCAGCGCTCCGCTGAGCCGGACTCGCTGGCTCGGTGCGCACCTCGCCGTGATCCTCGGCGGACTCAGCATCATGCTGGTGCTCACCGGCCTGGCCACAGGTGCAGCGGCCGTGGCCGTGCTCGCGGATGAGCCCGGTGATCACTTCACCGACATTCTGCTGGCCAGTCTGCATCAGGGGCCCGCCGTCCTGGCTGTGCTGGGACTGACGTTCGCCGCATACGGCTGGGCGCCTCGGTTCGCCGGGGTGCTGGGCTGGACCGTTCTCGGCTACGCGGCCGTGATCACAAACTTCGGTCCGCTCCTGGATCTGCCGGAGATCTTCTTCGAGCTCAACGTGTTCGGACACCTCGCGCAGTACCCGGTGGAGGCTTTCGAATGGGGTCCGGTGATCTGGCTCAGCGCCATCGGAGTGGGCGGGATCCTCCTGGGATTCACAGGCTGGCACCGCCGAGAGATCCCCAGCGGCTGACCTGCAATGACGCGGAAGCACAGAGTTGTTCCACAGGCCTCTCCACAGAAGCTGTGGAATACTATGGGCAGAATTTCACCGATGTATACGAGGGGAGCAGCGTGCCTGCTGAGTCAGAGATCGATGTGCCGCGCCAGTGGCAGCAGGTGCTCGCAGAGCTCCGTGAGAACCATGGCATCGGAGCCCTGAACCTCACTGATGTGGGACGAGCAGTCCCGCAGGGGGAACAGCTCCTCGGCGAGACGCTGCTGCTGACGGTGGCAGTCCCCCACGAGCGGGTTCGCGAACTGATGCAGGCGACTCTGACTGTTCAGCTCAGCGACGCGCTGCGCACCGTGTTCGGCAGGGAGGTCCTCTGCGCCTACGTGATCGATCCTGAGATGTCTCAGCGTCAGCGCGAACACACCATCGACAGCACCGCTCCCTCGGCGCCCTCGGCCGCTTCTGCCTCATCCACCGCCGTGGATGATCTCTACCCCAGTGAGACGGTCGTCGAACAGCCGCGGCGGGGACTCGCCGCAGACGCGGCGCCCTACGACCGCGTCGAGCGTGCACCGGAGCGCCGAGGCATCGGTTCGGGCCGCGAACGTGACGAGTTCGGTCAGCCGAGCTTCCCGCCCACGGATTATTCGCAGTATGAACGCCCCGAGCCGACGCAGCGCGAGCAGCGCCTCGTCGAGCGCCGTCCGAGCCGTCCGGCCCCGGCAGAATCCTTCACCGCCAGCGGCGGCGGTGAGTCCTACGAGACCTCCCGGCTGAACCCGCGCTACACCTTCGACACCTTCGTCATCGGCTCTTCGAACAGGTTCGCCCATGCGGCCGCGAACGCCGTGGCAGAAGCTCCCGCGAAGGCCTACAACCCGCTGTTCATCTACGGAGACTCCGGGCTGGGCAAGACCCACCTGCTCCACGCCATAGGGCACTACGCCCAACGGCTGTATTCCGGCATCCGGGTGCGCTACGTGAACTCGGAGGAGTTCACCAACGACTTCATCAACTCCATCCGCGATGACGAGGGCGCCAGCTTCAAGCACCTCTATCGCAATGTGGACATCCTGCTCCTCGACGACATCCAGTTCCTCGCCGACAAGGAACGCACGGTGGAGGAGTTCTTCCACACCTTCAACACCCTCTACAACAACAACAAGCAGGTCGTCATCACCTCGGACCTGCCGCCCAAGCAGCTCTCCGGCTTCGAGGAGCGGCTCCGGTCACGGTTCGAGTGGGGCCTGATCACCGATATCCAGCCGCCTGAGCTCGAGACGCGCATCGCGATTCTGCGCAAGAAGGCCACGGCGGAGAACTTCTCCTGTCCCGACGATGTGCTCGAATACATCGGTTCCAAGATCTCCACCAACATCCGTGAGCTCGAGGGTGCGCTGATCCGAGTCACCGCGTACGCCGCGCTGAACAAGCAGGCGGTGGATCTGTCGCTTGCAGAGCAGGTCATGCGGGATCTGATCTCCGATGACCACGCCCAGGAGATCACCTCCGAGCAGATCATCAATGCCACCGCGGACTACTACAACTTCACGGTCGAGGAGCTGACCTCGAAGTCACGCAATCGGACCCTGGTGACGGCGCGTCAGATCGCCATGTACCTGCTGCGCGAGCTCACCGAGATGTCGCTGCCCAAGATCGGTCAGGCACTCGGCGGCCGCGACCACACCACCGTGATGTATGCCGAACGAAAGATCCGTGAGCTCATGGCCGAACGTCGGGCCGTCTTCAACCAGGTCACGGAACTGACCAACAAGATCAAACAACAGCGCTGATCCACCCGCAGAATGACCTGAGTTAAGTCAAGCTCGTCCCTGACACCTGTGGAGAAGCTCCTGCTCCACAACTCACACCGTTGTCATTTGTTGTGCTGGTTGGGATTCAGAGAAGTTGACAGCGTCGATCTCCACAGGTTTTCCCACATATCCACAGGCACCGGTGGAGTTTTCCCGATTCTTGTTAACAGCTGTGGATAAAACAGTGCACGAAGCGGTGCAGAAGCCGACTTTTCTGTGGATAACTGCGCTATGCCTGGGGAACGGCCTCTTGGGCCCTCTTCGAATCTCCACTGCCGGTGCACAGCTGAAGCGACGGCGGTCCACCGCTGGGTGCACAGAGGATCCCGGACAGGGCACGCGAAGGAGGCGGTTATCCACAGATTCCACAGCACCTGTTAACACTTCTGACCCTTAACCCTTTAAATGACAGAGAACAATCACCTGGCTCGCTGAAACGAAGATCCAGCCGGAGAACACCCACCGTCACGATCTTTGAGATCCTCGGCCACGACGATGTCTCAGTCTGATCCTCGGATCCCAGATCTTGTGGCTGATGACCCGTCATGGGGCTCATATGGTGGTCGCTGAGATCTTTGCTGGCTTCTGCCGCGCTCTTGCAGGTAAGCTCGACACTCGACACAGCCACCAGATGCTTGACATTACGCACTGGGCTGTCGATGAGCCACAAGAAGGGCAGGGATCAGTGGAGTTCACTGTTGAGCGGGACGTTCTTTCCGAAGCAGTCTCTTGGGCTGCCCGTTCGCTGTCTCCCCGACCCCCGGCGCCGGTCCTGGCAGGGCTGCACATCACCGCGGCTGATCAGACCGTCACCATCTCCAGCTTCGACCATGAGATCTCCGCCCAGCTGCACATCGAGGCGGACGTGCAGCAGTCCGGGACGATCCTCGTCTCAGGGCGGCTTCTCAATGACATCGTGAAATCCCTGCCGAACGCCCCGGTCACCGTGCATCTGCAGGACGCACGCGTCCAGCTGACCTGCCGATCCTCGAAGTTCACCCTCTCCACCATGCCGGTGGACGAATATCCTGAGCTCCCAGGCATGCCGGAGCTCGCCGGCACCGTGGACGGTGCGGCATTCGCCCGCGCGGTCTCCCAGGTGATCACCGCGGCGTCGAAGGATGACACGCTGCCGATCCTCACCGGCGTGAAGGTCGAGATCGAGGGTGACACCATCACCTTCCTGGCGACTGACCGCTACCGGCTTGCCATGCGAGAGATCAACTGGTCCCCGGCAGACCCCGAGATCTCCACCTCGGTGCTGATCAAGGCCAAGACGCTGAACGACGTGGCGAAGTCCCTCGCCGGGGCCGGATCCCTGCAGATCGCGCTCTCCGAGACCGCCGAGCTGGTCGGCTTCTCCTCCGGCGGGCGGCGGACCACCTCTGTGCTGGTCGACGGGGACTATCCCAAGATCCGACAGCTGTTCCCGGAAGAGACCCCGATCCACGCCGTGGTCAACACCGCAGAGTTCATCGAGGCGGCCCGCCGCGTCTCCCTGGTCTCCGAACGCAATGGCCACGTGCGGCTGCAGTTCACCCAGGACAACGAGGTCATCCTCGACGCAGGAGTCGACGACGCGGCCTCCGCCTCCGAGGTCATCCCCGCCACACTCACCGGTGAGGCGATCACCGTCGGATTCAACCCGGCATACCTCAACGAAGGGCTCAGCGTCATCGACACCGAGTTCCTGCGCTTCTCCTTCGTCTCGGCGCCCAAGCCGGCGATGATCACCGGTCAGGCCGAAGCCGACGGCGAGAAGGCCATCGACTTCCGGTATCTGCTGATGCCGGTGCGCCTGATCAACCCGTAGCCCTGGCAGCCCAGGAGACCATGCGGATCTCACAGCTCACACTCACAGACTTTCGCAGCTACGCCCACGCGCAGCTGACATTGGAGCCTGGCCCCAACGTGCTGCTGGGATACAACGGGGTGGGCAAGACCAACATCGCCGAAGCCATCGGCTACCTCTCCACGCTGAGCTCGCACCGGGTGAGCCAGGACGGGCCCCTGGTCCGACATGGAGAGAAGCAGGCCTTCATCCGGGCCGATGCGCATCGTGGATCTCGGCAGGCGCGACTCGAGGTCGAGATCAACCCGGGGCGCAGCAACCGGGCCCGGATCAATCGCGGAAACCCGGTGCGGGCCACCGATGTGCTGGGGATCCTGCGCACCGTGCTCTTCGCTCCGGAGGATCTGGAGCTGATCAAGGGGTCCCCCGCTGTTCGGCGTCGGCTTCTGGATGATCTCGCGGTGCAGCTGCGTCCGGCGCTCGGCAGGGTGCGCCTGGACTACGAGAAGGTGCTCAAACAGCGCAACGCCCTGCTCAAGTCGCTGCGCCATGAGGGGTTCACGGCCACTCATGAGTCCACGCTCGCGGTATGGGACCACCAGCTCTCCGAAGCTGGATCTCACCTGCTCAAAGCCCGATTGGAGATGCTCACGGCGCTTCGTCCCCACACGGCGACCGCCTACGGGCAGCTCTCCGGCAGCGTCCGCACGGCGCGGCTGAAGTACCTCAGCTCCCTTGATGCCGCGGGCACGAACGACGAGGATCCAGACGTCGAGATGGCCGCTGCCCCGGACACGGAGGGGGCACCGGCCGCCGATGCGGGTGCCGGGAGCCCGACCGTGCCTGGGACGGCCGACGTCTCGGCCCTGGAATCGGCCTCCCGCGAGGAGCTGGCGGCGCTGATGGTTCAGCGTCTCGGCGCAGCCCGGCGGGAAGAACGGCATCGCGCCATCACCCTGGTGGGTCCGCACCGCGACGACATCGCCTTCACCCTGGACGAGGTGCCGGTCAAGGGCTTCGCCTCGCATGGAGAGACCTGGTCCTTCGCGCTGGCGCTGCGGCTGGCCGCGTACCGCGTGATGGTCGACGACGATCCCGGTGAAGGCGCCCAGCCGGTGCTGATCCTCGACGACGTGTTCGCCGAGCTCGACTCCCGGCGTCGACGGCGCCTCGCCGAACTCGCGGCCGAGGCGGAGCAGCTCATCGTGACTGCGGCAGTGGACGACGACGTACCGGCCAGCCTCATGCGCAACGCGCTGCGGGTGGAATCGGTGGATCAGATCAGCCAGGTGACCGTCCATGAACGAGATTGAGGACCCGCTCCACGATCATGAGGACGCCGCCAAGATCCTGCTGGCCCGGATGCGCGCGGCGGCCCGCGGGCGCGGAGAGCATCGGATGCGCGGAATCCCGCGCGGCTCCTCGCTCGCCGGTGACCCGCGCAGCGGCGCCAAAGAGGCCCAGGCACGGGGGAAGAGCACCGGGGGATCGCAGTCCGGGGCGGACCGGCGTGATCCGAACCTGCTCGGCGGAGTCGTCGGGGGGCTCATCAAGACCCGCGGCTGGAGCTCTCCTGTCGCGGTGGGCTCGGTCATCGCACGCTGGGAGCAGCTGGTCGGCTCTGCCATCGCGCAGCACTGCAAGCCGGAGAAGTTCGAGAACGGGGTGGTGGAGGTCCTCTGCGACTCCACCGCCTGGGCCACGAACCTGAAGCTCATGCAGCCGCAGCTGATGGACGTGTTCAACACTCAGCTCGGCCCGGGGATCGTCACCGGTCTCTCGATCCGCGGTCCCGCGGCGCCGAGTTGGAAGAAGGGGCGCTATTCGGTGCGCGGGCGGGGCCCACGAGACACCTATGGCTGAAACGCCAGGCTGCGATATGCCGCGCTCGGGCCCACCCAGTGGAACCCAACCTCATCCGGGCATCCCCGAGATGGTCCCAGGCCGGTTCCCCGGCCGCTGACCATGAAGTCTGGGCGTCCACAGCGTCCAAAAAATGCGATTCTGGGGCGATGGCGCGGTAGACTGGAGCGACGGCCCGAGCGTACCCACCACTCGGGCTGGTCTGTGTCATGACAAGGTCGACCTTCACGACCTTCCCGGCAACTCAAGGAGACGGCATAGCCCGTGACCTCGGCTAACGAGAACAAGCAGCACCAGGGCAACTACGGCGCCTCGGACATCACCGTCCTGGAGGGCCTGGAAGCAGTCCGCAAGCGTCCCGGCATGTACATCGGTTCCACCGGTGAGCGCGGTCTGCACCACCTGGTCTACGAAGTGGTCGACAACTCGGTGGATGAGGCCCTGGCCGGCTACTGCTCCCACATCCAGATCACCATGCAGGACGACGGCGGCGTCCGGGTCGAAGACGACGGCCGCGGCATTCCGGTGGACATGCATCCCACCGAGGGCAAGCCCACCGTCGAGGTCGTGATGACCGTGCTGCACGCGGGCGGCAAGTTCGGCGGCAGCGGCTACGCGGTCTCCGGCGGCCTCCATGGAGTCGGCATCTCGGTGGTCAACGCGCTCTCCCAGAAGGTCCGCACCACCGTGCGTCGGCAGGGCTATGAGTGGAGCATCGGCTTCGGCAACGGCGGCGAGACCACCGAGCAGCTCAGCCGGGGCCCTGAGACCGATTCCACCGGCACCACCATGACCTTCTACCCGGACCCGTCGATCTTCGAGTCCATCGAATTCGACTTCGAGACGCTGCGCGCCAGGTTCCAGCAGATGGCCTTCCTGAACAAGGGCCTGCGCATCACCCTGCGCGATGAGCGCAACATTCCGGGCAACGCCGTGGTCCACGACGAGGTGCTCGAGGAGCACCACGAGGAGACCGAGGCCGAGCTGGAGCCCACCGAGGCCGGCGGCGGCCATGACGGCATCATCGAGACTCCCAAGGGCCGCGTCGTCGTCTACCAGTACGACTCCGGGCTGCTCGACTACGTCAATCACCTCAACGCCACCAAGCGGGCCGAGGTGGTCCACGACGACGTCATCGCCTTCGAGACCGAGGACACCGAGCGCGGCATGGCCGCCGAGCTCGCGATGCAGTGGACGCTGTCCTACTCGGAATCGGTGCACACCTACGCGAACACGATCAACACCCACGAGGGCGGCACCCACGAAGAGGGCTTCCGCGCCGCGATGACCACGTTGATCAACCGGTATTCCCGAGACAAGCAGATCCTGCGTGAGAAGGACGACAACCTCACCGGCGAGGACATCCGCGAAGGTCTCACCGCGGTCATCTCGATCAAGCTGCGCGAGCCGCAGTTCGAGGGTCAGACCAAGACCAAGCTGGGCAACACCGAGGCCCGCGGCTTCGTGCAGAAGGTCGTCAACGAGAATCTCGGGGACTGGCTGGAGCGAAACCCCGGCCCGGCGCGCGACATCGTGCGCAAGGCCCAGTCAGCGGCTCATGCTCGCGTCGCGGCCCGCAAGGCCCGCGAGAACGCCCGCCGAAAGTCTCCGCTGGAGACCATGGGCATGCCCGGCAAGCTCGCGGACTGCTCCTCCAAGGACCCCTCCGAGTCCGAGATCTACCTGGTCGAGGGTGACTCGGCCGGCGGCTCGGCCAAGCGTGGCCGCGACCCCCGCACCCAGGCGATCCTGCCGCTGCGCGGAAAGATCCTCAACGTGGAGCGGGCACGGCTGGACCGGGCGCTGGGAAACCAGGAGGTCCAGTCGATGATCACCGCCTTCGGCACCGGCATCGGCGAGGACTTCGATCAGGCCAAGCTGCGGTATCACAAGATCGTGCTCATGGCCGATGCCGACGTGGACGGTCAGCACATCACCACGCTGATGCTGACCCTGCTCTTCCGCTATATGCGCCCGCTGATCGAACACGGCAACGTGTTCCTCGCGCAGCCGCCGCTGTACAAGATCAAATGGCAGACCGGTCCGCAGGATTATGTCTACACCGACGCTGAGCGTGATGTCGCGCTGTCTGAAGGTCGGGCCAAGGGGCGCAAGCTGCCCAAGGAGCTCGGGATCCAGCGCTATAAGGGACTCGGTGAGATGGACTACTCGGAGCTGTGGGAGACCACCATGGATCCGGATCACCGCACCCTGCTCCAGGTCTCCATGGAGGACGCCGCTGCCGCCGACGAGGTGTTCTCCATCCTGATGGGTGAAGACGTCGAGTCCCGCCGCGGATTCATCCAGCAGAACGCCAAGGACGTCCGCTTCCTCGACATCTGACCCGCTGCCAGCCCGTGCAGGGCGCAGCCGCGAGACGATGCCGATTTCCGCATAAGGGAGAACACCACACGTGAGTGACAACACCGAAGAACCGCAGGACCCGCAGGGCGGGCCGTCCGAGGCCGTTGAGGGCGTCGTCGTCGAAGAGGTCGTGACCACCGACCGGATCCGGCAGATCGACCTGCAGACCGAGATGAAGCGGTCCTACCTGGACTACGCGATGGCAGTGATCGTGGGCCGCGCGCTGCCCGATGTGCGCGACGGGCTCAAGCCGGTGCACCGCAGGGTGCTCTACGCGATGTACGACGGCGGCTACCGCCCGGACCGCTCCTTCAACAAGTGCGCCCGCGTGGTCGGCGACGTGATGGGCAACTATCACCCCCACGGCGACTCGGCGATCTACGACGCCCTGTCCCGGCTGATCCAGGACTGGGTGATGCGCTACCCGCTGGCCACCGGCCAGGGCAACTTCGGCAACCCCGGCGACGACGGCCCGGCGGCCCCGCGTTATACCGAGACCAAGATGGCCCAACTGGCCATGGAGATGGTCCGGGACATCAACGAGAACACCGTCGACTTCCAGGACAACTACGACGGCAAGCAGCAGGAACCCGTCGTGCTGCCCTCGCGCTTCCCGAACCTGCTGGTCAACGGCTCCTCCGGCATCGCGGTGGGCATGGCCACCAACATTCCTCCGCACAACCTGCGCGAGGTCGCCGACGGCGTGAAGTGGTATCTGCAGAACCCGCAGGCCAGCCGCGAAGAGCTGCTCGAGGCGCTGCTGCAGCGGATCAAGGGCCCAGACTTCCCCACCGGCGCACAGATCCTGGGCACCCGTGGGATCGAAGAGGCCTATCGCACCGGCCGCGGATCGATCACGATGCGCGCAGTGGTCAGCGTCGAGGAGCTCCAGGGACGCACCTGCCTGGTGGTCACCGAGCTGCCCTACCACGCGAACCCCGACAACCTGGCCCGAAAGATCGCGCTGCTGGTCAAGGACGGCAAGGTCTCCGGGATCGCGGATCTGCGCGATGAATCCTCCGGACGCACCGGCCAGCGCCTCGTCGTCGTGCTCAAGCGCGATGCCGTGGCCAAGGTGGTGCTGAACAACCTCTACAAGCACACCCAGCTGCAGGAGAACTTCTCCGCGAACATGCTGGCCCTGGTCGACGGCGTGCCGCGCACGCTGAGCCTGGACGCCTTCGTCTACCACTGGGTCACCCACCAGATCGACGTGATCGTCCGGCGCACCCAGTTCCGGCTCGACAAGGCCCAGCGTGAGGCCCACATCAAGATCGGGCTGCTCAAGGCTCTGGACGACCTGGACCGCGTGATCGCCACGATCCGCGCCTCCTCCACCGTCGACGAGGCCCGGCAGAACCTGAAGTCTCTGCTGGAGATCGACGACGACCAGGCCCAGGCCATCCTCGACATGCAGCTGCGCAAGCTGGCCGCCCTGGAGCGCCAGCGCCTGCAGGACGAGTACGACGAGCTGATGAAGATGATCGAGGACTTCCAGGACATCCTGGCCTCAGAGGATCGCCAGCGCCGGATCATCAGCTCTGAGCTGGACACCATCGTGGACAAGCACGGCGATGACCGCCGCACCCACATCCAGCTGGGCTACGACGGTGACATGTCCATGGAGGATCTGATCCCCCAGGAGGACGTGGTCGTCTCGATCACCCGCGACGGCTACGTGAAGCGGACCAAGATCGACAACTACCGCGCCCAGCACCGAGGCGGCAGGGGAGTCCGCGGCGCCCAGCTGCGCACCGACGACATCGTCGAGCACTTCTTCGTGACCACCACGCACCACTGGATCCTGTTCTTCACCAACCTCGGCCGGGTCTACCGCACCAAGTGCTACGACCTGATCGAGTCCGGTCGCGATTCCAAGGGCCAGCACGTGGCCAACATCGTGGCGTTCCAGCCCGATGAGCACATCGCCGGCGTGCTGCCGCTGCGCACCTATGAGGATGCCCCTTACCTGGTGCTGGCGACGAAGCGCGGACTGGTGAAGAAGACCGTGCTCACCGACTACGACACTCCCCGCCAGGCAGGCGTGATCGCGATCAACCTGCGCGAGGACGACGAGCTGGTCTCCTCCAAGCTGATCTCGTCCGCCGATGATCTGATGCTGGTCTCCCGCAAGGGCCAGTCGCTGCGCTTCACCGCCACCGACGAGGCGCTGCGACCCATGGGTCGCGCCACCTCGGGCGTCACCGGCATGAAGTTCCGCGAGGAGGACGAGCTGCTGGCCGCCGACGTGGTGACCGAGGACTCCTATGTGTTCGTCGTCACCGAGGCCGGCTATGCCAAGCGCTCCGATGTCAGCGAATACCGGGTCCAGGGCCGCGGCGGCCTGGGCATCAAGGTGGGCAAGCTGGTGGAGGACCGTGGTGACCTGGTCGGCGCCATGGTCGTCGAGGACGACGACGAGGTCCTGGTCGTCATGGAATCCGGCAATGTGGTCCGGTCTCCCGTCTCAGGCGTGCCCTCCAAGGGCCGTGACACCATGGGGGTCATCTTCGCGAAGCCGCGCAAGAAGGACCGCATCCTCAAGGTCGCACGCAACTCCGGGGTGACCCTGGCCGCCACGGGTGAAGCCGAGGGTGCAGCTGAGGGTGCAGCTGAGGCCACGACGTCGGAGCCCGGGACACCAGGTGCTGCTGCCGGCGAAGCTGAGCGTCCCGCCGCGGTCGATGCAGTAGCGTTGGTCCCTGATGAAGCGGACCGGGATGAATCGGACCGAGACGATGCCTGATGGAGGACTTCAGTGAGCGCAAGCAACGGCGCAGGTAATTCAGGGAGCCAGACGGGCTCCTCCGCGGCGCGGCCGGCCAACCGGTTCCCCGCGCCTCGGCCGCGTGCCCAGGCCGCTGGCGGAGCCACCACATCCCCCCGTCCCCAGGCGGAGAAGGCCGGGGCCCCCAAGCCGCGACCGACTGCCGGGGCACGCCCCAGCGGGCAGGGAGCACGTCCGGCTCAGGGTCAGCGCCCCACCGGTAGTCGTCCCCAGCCCGGCCTGGTGCGACCGACGCCCAAGGCGAAGGTGCGCAAGGCGCGGCTGCTGATCTCCAAGGTCGACCCCTGGTCGGTGCTGAAGATGAGCTTCCTGCTCTCGGTGGCCCTGGGCATCATGACCGTGGTCGCGGCGGTCACGCTGTGGACCGTCATGGACGTCTCGGGGATCTTCAACCGAGTCAACGAGCTTCTCGGCCAGATCCTCGGCACCGAGGGCGGCGGCGGGTCCTTCCGGGTCGAGGAGCTTGTGACCATCACGCAGGTCGCGGCCTTCGCCACGATCATCGCCGTGGTCAACGTGGTGCTGCTGACCGTGCTCTCGATGCTCGCTGCAGTGCTGTACAACCTCTCCGCCTCCCTGGTGGGCGGCGTGGGAGTCACGCTCACCGACGACTGAGCGCTCCGGCTCCACGATTTGGCGGGGTCGCAGGGTGCAGGGTAACGTGTAGTGGTCGCCCTCGCGGGGGTGACGCACCTGAAACAAGGTGTCCGGGCGTATAGCTCAGGCGGTTAGAGCGCATCGCTGATAACGATGAGGTCGGAGGTTCAAGTCCTCCTACGCCCACCCCGGACTCCAAGGAGGGAAACATGAAACGCATCGTCTTTGTGGCTCTCTCCGTGGCGGGGATCCTCGGTTATCGCCAGTGGCGACGAGCCGAGGACACCCGGCAGGTCTGGTCTCAGGCCACAGACTCGCTCTGATAACCTGAGAAGCACCTTTGGGGGCATGGCGCAATTGGTAGCGCACCTGCTTTGCAAGCAGGGGGTTAGGGGTTCGAGTCCCCTTGCCTCCACCAGAGGATCTGAATCGGAAGAGGCTCCCCGCACTTGAAGTGCGGGGAGCTTTTTCGTGTCCTGGGCCGGGCCCGGCGACCGTGGAGCTTCCTGTCACCGCATGCGTCTCTCGGTGCAGTCTGGTGGTTCACGCTGGGGGCCCTGTCTCGATGTGTCTTCCGGCGAGGCGGACCACGGCGGCGACGAGATCGCTCACCCCGGGCTCCTCGATCGGGAAATGCCCGCATCTGCGCAGCATCACAGCCTCGGTCGGGGCCGCGATCCGCAGCAGGAACCGCATGCTCAGCTGCACGGGGGTCCAGGCGTCGTGTGTGGGGTGAAGGAGGGTCACCGGTGTGGTCATCTCCGCCCCGGGGACATGGTCATAGTTCAGGAATGAGCTGAGAAACCCCACCGGTATTCGGGCGCCTCCGCCCAGCGGATCCGAGGCGCACAGTTCGGCCAGGTCCGGGTCCCGGCTCATCTTTGCGAAATCAGCCACGGCGCGCATCGGCACCCTCATCTGTGCGGCTCCTCCGGGGATGAGGCGGGTGAGCTGAGCGCCGGCGACGGCCAGGGGACCGAAGCGGGTCAGCCTCGCCCGGACGCGCCAGTCCTGCGGATCCAGCAGGGAGGTCGCGCCGACCGCGGCCACGTGCGGTGATCTGGCTGCCGCCTCGTAGGCGAGCATCCCGCCCATGCTCGCACCGAGCAGGATCAGCGGTCGGTCGTCGTGCTCGGCGTCGAGAAGGTCGACCAGCAGCCGGACCCAGGTCTGATACCGCACGGCGCCCGGGTCCAGGCTGAGCGTCCTGCCATAGAGCGGGAGATCCACGGCGGCGACGTCCAGGCCCTGCGCGGCGAGCAGCGAGGTGATCGGCCAGAGCGCCCCGCTGTGCCCGCCGCATGGTGTGCCGGATCGAGAAACACCGCATAGGCCTCGGTCGTCACGGGCACACGGTATCAACAGGAGACGGTCCTTCACAGGAGACTCCGGCCAGGACCTGCCGCACGCGGTCTACCCCCGGGACCCGATTGCGCTATAGTCTCGATCTATCGGTCCAATCTAAAGTCTGAAGAGGTGCCTGACACAGGTGTACGAGTTACAACGCGCAGTACTCCGCTGGCGACGATCTCGCCCCCCGAGTACTGCGAACGCAGGGCAAGCTGATCTCCGCAGGTGCACGCTGGTGGTGACCCGGTGATCGACATCTTGCTTCTGCTGCTGGGCATCCTCGTCATCCTGGTCATCATTGCCGCCAACGGCTACTTCGTGGCCCAAGAATTCGCGTACATGTCCGTGGACCGCAATAAGCTGCGGGCACTGGCCGCCGGAGGCGATAAGTCCGCACAGCGCGCGCTGGACGTCACCGGTCGCACCTCCTTCATGCTCTCCGGAGCCCAGCTGGGCATCACCGTCACCGGTCTGCTCGTGGGCTATGTCGCAGAGCCGCTGGTGGGGGAGAGTCTGGGCGCTCTGCTGGGCGGCATCGGCGTCCCGGCGGCGCTGGGGATCGCGGTCGGCACGATCATCGCTCTGGCCGCCGCCACGATCGTGCAGATGATCTTCGGTGAGCTTTTCCCGAAGAACTACGCGATCGCGAATCCGACCCCGTTGTCGCTGGCCCTGGCGCGGTCCACGAAGCTCTATCTCGCCGCCTTCGGCTGGCTGATCTGGATCTTCGATGTCTCTGCGAACGCGCTGCTGAAGCTGTTGCGGATCGAGCCGGTGCACGACGTGGAGTCCAGCGCCACGGCGAAGGACCTCGAGCACATCGTGACCAGCTCGCATGAGAGCGGAGACCTGGCCGAGGAGATGTACCTGACCCTCGACAGGATCCTGGACTTCCCGGATCACGACGTCGAGCACGCCATGATTCCGCGGTCCCGCACCGGGCTGATCCATCCTGACACCACGTTGGGCGAGATCCGTGCGCTCATGGCCCAGGAGCACACCCGCTACCCGGTGGTCGACATGCATGACGAACCCGTCGGCGTCGTCCATCTCGTAGACCTGCTGGGCACCAAGTTCACCGATGCGGCCGCTGCGATCGAGATCATGCGCTCTCCGGTGATCGTGCCGACGTTGATGCCGCTGCCTGAGGCGGTGCGCACGCTGCGTGATGCCGACGCCAAGCTCGCCTGCGTCATCGACGAATACGGCGGCTTCACCGGTGTGGTGACCATGGAGGACCTTGCGGAGGAGATCCTCGGCGAGATCACCGACGAGCACGACGACGAGGCGCCCGCCGGCATCGAACATGTCGGCGAGAACCACTGGCGCGTCGATGGTGATCTGCACCTGGACGAGGTGGAGCGCGTCATCGGTCAGGACTTTCCCGAAGGCGATTACGAGACGCTCTCCGGGCTCCTGATGTCCCAGGAGGGCGCGCTGCTCACCGAAGGCCAGGAGGTCCGGATCGATCTGCCGGCTGAACCCGCCGACTATGGCGAGTCCTCGCCCCCGCAGCGCTGGGTCGACGTCACCGTGATCAGCGTGGACCGCCACGTTCCCGAGTCAGTGCACCTTCGCCTGACCGAACATTTCGAGGAGGAACGATGAGCGACTGGCTGATCCCCACCATTGCAACCATCGCCATCATTGCCATCTCCGCCTTCTTCGTCATCCTTGAGTTCGCGCTGCTGGCTGCCCGCCGCCACCGCCTGGAGGAAGAAGCAGAGCACAGCCGTTCGGCGCGCGCCGCGCTGCGCGGGCTCAACGAGCTCACGGTGATGCTCGCCGGAGCCCAGCTGGGCATCACGGCGTGTACCTTCGCGCTGGGCGCGGTCAGCAAACCCGCTGTCGACTACGCACTCACCCCGATCTTCGAGTCGTGGAACATGCCGCTGTGGGCCGCCGACGTGCTCGCCTTCGCGCTGGCGCTGTTCCTGATGACCTTCCTGCACCTGGTGGTCGGCGAGATGGCCCCGAAATCCTGGGCCATCGCGCATCCGGAGCGAGCCGCGAAGCTCGTCGCACTCCCGGCCCAGGTGATCCTCTGGGTCTTCCGGCCCTGGCTGCTCTGGATCAACAGCATCGCCAACCGACTGGTCGCGGCCAGCGGAATCATCCCGGTGGACCGTGCGGCTGCGGGCGGCTACGACTCCGACACGATCCGGCATCTGGTCGAGCACTCCACCCGGACCGGCATGCTGGATCAGGCCTCGGCCTCGCAGATCTCCCGGGTCATCGACCTCGAGACGCTCACCGTCGACGATGTGATTGCCGCGCGCACCCGTCAGGAGACCACTACGGTGACCGCTTCGGCCACGGCGGCTGATGTGCAGGCCGCGGCCCAGCGCACCGGGCACCTGCGGATTCTGATCATCCCCGAGACCGGCACGAACCCGCTGGTGGTCCATGTGCGGGACACGCTCACCGTCGAGCCGGGGCACCCGGTCAGCGAACTGGCCCGCCCTGCGCTGGTCGTGTCCACCGGAGCGTCCGTCTATGACGCGTTCCAGACCATGCGTGAGGCCGGCGAACAGCTGGCAGTGGTGTACTCCGACGGCGTTCTTGCTGGGGCGATCACCTGGAACGACATCCTCAAGCGGATGTGGCCCACCATGGAGGAGCAGTGGAGCGAGTCAGAGGCCGCTGCCGACTCCGGTCCGCACGGGGCGGCCGCACGACGCTGAGCAGCAGCAGCTCGGCGGCCCGGCTGGATCATCCAGCGGAACATGACGATGACGCCGAAACCACGGTCTGTGGTTTCGGCGTCGTCGTATCTGCTGTGAAAGCCCAGATCAAAAGGTTATCCACAGGGTTTATCCACAGTGTGTATAAGTTACACAGGTGTGATTCCCCAGGTCAGCCCGCTATCCACAGGTTTCTGTGAATTGTGCACAAAACTGTGGATTAGTCCTGCACAGCCTGGGGAGGAAGCGGGGTGGTTCATGCGTAGGGATTCACCAGGGTCATGCCCAGGCCGGTGAGCAGCACCAGGACCACGGCGATGCCGAGCAGACCGAAGCCCTGCCAGCGCGCGCGTCGGCGCGCGTCCTGGCGCCGGTCGGTGGAGGAGCGGGCCGGGGGCTTGGAGAACACCAGGGCGCACAGCGCGCCGATGACGAGTCCACCGAAATGCCCCTGCCAGGAGATGCCGGGGACCACGAAGCTGATCACCACGTTGATCGCGATCAGCGCCAGGATTCCGCCGGTCTGGGAGCCGGTGGCGCGCATCAGGATGAACAGCGCACCGAAGAGGCCGAAGACTGCTCCGGAGGCGCCGAGCGTGGGGGTCCACGCGGGAGTCAGGAAGAGCACAGCGACAGAGCCGCCGAGAGCGGAGAGGGTCAGCAGGGCGATATAGCGCAGGGGTCCGAGCGCCGGTTCGATGGCCCGGCCGATGAACCAGAGCGCGAACATGTTGAAGAGCAGATGCATGGCGTTGGCCGGAGAATGCACCAGCGCGGAGGTGAGCATCCGCCAGGGCTCGAAAGCCCAGGAAGACGTCTGCAGCGGGGCATACCAGAGGGCCCCGGTGACGGGGTCAGGGTTCGCGTCGGTGACGGCGCTGCCGAGCAGCTGCAGGGAGAAGAGCAGGACGCAGAGCCCGATGACGGTGAAGGTGACCACCGGGCGCTGATCGTCGCGCAGCACGGCACCGAACTGGGAGCGCGCCGGGGGCCGGCGGCGTTGGAACTCATCCCTGGCCCGGGCCAGGCAGTCCACACATTGGAAGCCGACCGGGGCCTCCCGCAGACACTCCGGACAGGCCGGCCGCTCACAGCGTTGACACTGCACGGTGGCGGGCCTGTCCGGGTGCTGCGGACAGAATGTTGCGTTGATCGGTCTAGATCCTCAGAGCTTCTCGATGTCGATCTTCTCGATGACGACATCTTCCTTCGGACGGTCCCGGTTGTCGGTGGGGACAGTGTTCAGGGCGTCGACGATCTTCTGCGAGGCGGGATCAGAGACCTCGCCGAAGATGGTGTGCTTGCCCTGCAGCCAGGTGGTGGCCACCGAGGTGATGAAGAACTGGGACCCGTTGGTGCCCGGTCCTGCGTTGGCCATGGCCAGCTTGTACGGGGAGGTGAAGTCCAGCTCCGGGTGGATCTCGTCGCCGAACTTGTAGCCGGGGCCGCCGACGCCGAGGCCCAGCGGGTCTCCGCCCTGGATCATGAAGTCGGAGATGATCCGGTGGAACACGGTGCCGCTGTAGAGCGGGGTGTCGACCATCTTCTCGCCGGACTCGGGGTGGGTCCACTCGCGCTCACCGGTGGAGAGACCGACGAAGTTGTCCACGGTCTTGGGAGCGTGGTTCCCGAAGAGCTCGACGAGGATCTCGCCCTGGGAAGTACGGATAGTTGCCTTGTGTGTTGCGATAGCACTCATGGACCCCATTCTCTCACTCTTGGTGGCGCGCGGTGCCAGCTGGGGGGATGATGAAGGGATTGGCCGTGCCATAGCAGGTCACGGAGAGACCACGTAAGCTGGAGCCAGCAACCGATCCGAATTCGGAGGACATGCATGTTCGGCAAGAAGAAGAAGCGGAACCACGGCTGGGAGCACCTGGTGCTCGCAGGGGTCGAGACCGCACGTGATTGGACCGCCCCCAAACTGGGTGCGGCAGCAGACTGGGCCGAGGACACCTACCGCAAGGGTGCCCCGAAGGTGCACGACGCTTCGGGTCGCGCACTGACGGCGGTCAACGACAGCGCCTCAGTGGCCGGCAAGAAGATCAAGGAGTACTCCTCGGTCGCCGGAGGAGGCATCTCGTCCCAGTACGAGAAGCTCCCCCCACAGGCCAAGGCTGAGGTGACCAAGATCCTCTCCAAGTACGACACTGCCAAGACGCAGTTCACCTCGGAGTACGTCCCTGCCACCTCGGCGAAGCTGGGCGGCTATGCGGACAAGACCGCGAAGCTGATCCACCGCGCTGAGCTTGATCCCCGCGTCGAGAAGGCGCTGATCAAGGCCACCGGTGACAAGAAGATCGTCAAGAAGCTGCGCAGGAGCTCCGAGCGCTACGCGAAGGACGCTGCCAAGACGCTGAAGAAGCACCAGCGCTCCAACAGCCGCAAGAAGGGTCTGCTGGTCTTTGGACTGGTGGCCGCGGCCGTGACGGCAGGGGTGGCCGCATGGCGCGCCAGCCAGCCGGTGGAGGATCCGTGGAAGAAGCCTGCGCCGGTCACTCGGCCAGCGACCTCCTCCACGGCAGCTCCCAAGCCGGTGACCTCGGCTCCCAAGCCAGCCGCCTCGGCTTCGCAGCCCGCAACATCGGCGCCGAAGCCGGCTGCCCAGGGCGGTCCGGCTGCGCCGAGCACCGTCGCTGGCACCCCGGCCGCCGCGCCGAAGGCGACTCCCGATGCCCCCAAGACCTCCGGTGCGCCGGAGTCCAAGGCTGGGCCCTCGGGAGCGACCAACGTCAACGCGCAGAATGCTGACGAGGCCAAGGGCAAGAACGTTCCCTCACCGAAGCCGGCCACCTGAGCCGAGCGTCGACTGAGAACGTAGACACACAAGAGCGGACCTGGCGTGATCGTCAGGTCCGCTCCTGTGTGTCGTGCTGTCTGCGCCGACGCGTATCGGGCTCCTGCTGGGCCTGCGCGGGCACTCAGCGGATGGGGTTGAGCTTCGCAGCCTTCTCCGCCGCGCCGGTCTGCCCCATGGTCTCGAGCCAGTTGCCCAGCATCCGGTAGCCGCCCTCGGTGAGCACCGACTCAGGGTGATACTGCATGCCCCACAGCGGGGCCGTGCGGTGGGCCAGGCCCATGATGACCCCGTCCTCGGTGCGCGCGGTCACCTCGAGCACCTCAGGAATGGTCTCCGGGGCCACGATCAGGGAATGGTAGCGAGTGGCCACGAAGGTCTCGGGCAGTCCGGCGAAGGAGACGTGCCCGGTGTGGGTGACCGGGGAGGTCTTGCCGTGCATCAGCTGCTCGGCATGGGTGACCGTTGCGCCGAAGGCCTCCCCCAGGCCCTGATGCCCCAGACAGACCCCGAGCATCGGCTCCTGGGCCTCGGCGCACCAGCGGATCAGCTCCACCGAGACACCAGCCTCACCGGGGGTGCCGGGGCCGGGGGAGATGAGCACGCCGTCGTGCTCGGCGGCGAGCTTCTTGGCCTCCTCCACCGAGAGGTCGTCGTTGCGGATCACCGTGGCCTCGGCGCCGAGCTCGCGCAGGTACCCGACAAGGGTGTAGACGAAGCTGTCGTAGTTGTCGATGACGAGGATGCGGGCGGGGGTGTCGCTCATGCGGGGGTCCCTTCGGCCCGGCCCAGCGCCGGGAAGGTCATCGTTTCAAGCGTGGAGTCATTGAGCGGGCTGTACTGGCTCAGCCAGGGGAAGACGAACTGCATCAGGAGGAACACGATACCGGCCACGAGGGCCAGTGCCAGAAGGATCTGCACCACCAGCGGACCGGGAAGCGAGCGGAAGAGCCAGGCATACATCTCAGGAACCTCCCTGGCCGAGCGCAGCCGGCGCCTCGGCGGTCAGTGGTGCGAAGTCGACCAGCTCCGCGTGGGTGATCAGTCGCTCGCGGTTGGAGAAGAGCGGATGACAGGTGGTCAGCGTCAGCAGCGACCGATCAGCCTCTGCCTCCGGCTCGCCCGGGACCGGGAGGATGACCTCGGACTGCTGGGGCAGCACCACATGGGTCTCATAGACCTCATAGGTGTAGTACCCATCGGGGGACTCCACGTAGACCTCGTCCCCGGGAGTCAGGCGGTCCTGATCGCGCAGCACGTCGCCATAGGTGAGGCGGTGTCCGGCCACCGCGAAGTTGCCCGGCTCTCCGGGCAGCTGGGTCTCCGGGTAGTGTCCCAGACCGCCGGTGTTCAGCGTCTGGTCGTCGACTCCGGAGCGGACAGGTGCTGACCAGTCGGCGCCGATGGCGGGGGCGTAGATCATGGCCATGGCCCCGGAGTCCACGGCGGCCATCTTCTCTGGACACGCCGCAGCCTTCCCGTTGGGAAGCTCCTGACAGTCTTGCTGTGACTCCGGCTGCTCCTGCCGTGCCGGGTCAGCGTCCAGCTGTTCGATTCGGGTGTGGAACTCGTCTTCGATGGTCTGGGCCTCGCGATTCGCGTCGAGTCCGGTCCACCAGACCTCCCACACCACGAAGAGCAGCCCCAGCACCCCCAGGGTGATCAGCAGCTCGCCGGCGACACCGAGGATCCGGGCGCCTGTGCTGCGGCCACGGTGTCCCGACATGAATCCTCCGAAGGTTGAGTGGGGCGACCATCACACCGAAACGGTAGAATGGCACGCAGACCACGGCCGGGCCCCAAGGGGGCACGGCCGTGAGACCAGGATACCGAACCGAGATCCGTGCCAGACCCAGAGGGGACCGAACCGACGTGGCTGAGTCCAAGCACCGCAAGAACCGCAGGACGCGCGACAAGACCGAGACGAAGAAGTCTCCGCTGAACGACGCCGATCCCAAGGAGGTCAAGGACCTCGAACTCGAGGACGACTCGCTGCCGCTCTGGTACCGGGCGACGATGATCGGGCTGATGATCCTGGGCCTGCTCTGGCTGATCGTCTGGTACATCACCCAGGGCGCCGCCCCGGTGCAGGCCGCCGGCGGCTGGAACGTCATCATCGGCTTCGGCATCACCATGGTCGGCTTCTTCATGACGATGCGCTGGAAGTAGTGGGTCGAGGCATCGACGATGAACTGATGTGAGGACCTAGCGGGGTCGCCTGGTCGCCGTCGTCCGGGCCTTGCGGGTCAGCTCATCGATCGGCTGGGCAGACCCGGCCGGATCGATCTGCGGCTGGATCGTCTCGGCGTAGCGGTTCTGAACGGCCTGTGCGATCAGGAAGTCCGCGATCGCCGGATTCTTCGGCAGCAGCGACCCGTGCAGGTAGCTGCCCACGATGTTCTTCCAGCGCGCGCCCTCGTGTGAATCCCGGGCGTTGTTCCCCTCGCCCTTGGTGACCCGTGCCAGCGGCTGGACCTCGGGCCCGAGATAGGTCTGTCCGGAGTGGTTCTCGTAGCCGAGGATCTCGCCGAACTCCTTGGACTCGGCCACCACATTGCCGATCAGCCGGGTGTCGGTGCCCTCGGTTCTCAGGTCCAGGAGGCCCACGCCCTTGATCTCCCGGCCCTCCCGGGTGCGGAAGGAGTGCCCGAAGAGCTGGTACAGACCGCAGATCATCAGCATCGGGGTGCCGTCCTCGGCCAGGGCGTGGAGCTTGTCACCGATCCGCAGCAGGTCCTGCTGGATCTTGTCCTGACCGCTGTCCTGACCGCCGCCGCCGATGACGATGTCGACCTGCTCCGGGAACTCATCCTCCGGGTCGTAGCTGTGCAGGATCGGCTCATAGCCGCGCCACTGCAGACGTCGCTGGAGCACCAGCGCATTGCCGAAGTCTCCATAGATGTTCATGTCCCGGGGATAGAGCTGGAGCACGTGGATGGGCTTGGACTCTGCCATCAGAAGGCCTCGACTTCGGTATAGGCGCCAAGCCGCTTTCGCAGCCCGAGCATGGCGGTGTAGGTGCAGAAGATCCGGGCGGGCTTCCCGGGGTTCTCCTCGAGGAAGCGGGTGAGCGCGAGCGACAGGTCAGGCTCCACCGCGTCGAAGTCGACCTCGTCGTATTTCAGCCGCAGAGCCATGTCGTAGGCGCGCACTCCGGAGATCATCCGCACGCCCTCCTCCGCGAGCGAGGCGAACTCCACGTCCCAGAGCCAGCTCATGTCCCGGCCGTCGGCGTAGTTGTCGTTGATCGCGATCATCGTGGCCACACCGCCGGCAGGGAAGGAGCTCAGTCCGAGCCGGAATCCGGAGGGGTTCTTCACCAGCACCAGGTCCAGCGGACGTCCCTGCACGGTGAGGCTCTCGCCACGTCCGAAGGCCGGAGAGACCTTGGAGAGGGAGTCGATGAGCGCCGGGGCGTCCACGGTGTCGCCCAGCGCCTGGCGGACGACCGCCATCGCGGCCGCAGCGTTGAAGGTGTTGTAGGCGCCGTTGACGGTCAGTGAGGTGGTCACCGACTCGCCGTCGACGGTGAACCGGCCACCGCCCTCGATGAGCTCTTCGAGGACGACATCGGCGTGCGGGTGATCCGCCGCGGTCGCGGGTCCTGAGTGGAAGTCATCGTCGCTGGGGAAGTGGCCGCGCAGCGACTCGCTGAGCCCGAAGTAGTCGACCCGCTGGGCGCCAAGGGTCTCGGCGATGGCCCGGACCCGGGGGTCCTCACGGTTGAGCACCACGGCCTCGACCGTGTGCTGGGCGATGGTGCGCAGCATCCCTGCGGTGGTGTCGATCTCCCCGAAACGGTCCAGCTGATCACGCATGACATTGAGCAGCAGGCTGTGGTTGGGGCGCACCGCCTTGACGAAGTGCACCGCGTGGGCCTCATCGAGCTCCAGCACCGCGATGTCGGCGTCGAGCTTCCCGGAGAGCTTGACCTCTTCGAGGATCGAGGCGACGACGCCGCGGGTGAAGTTGGAGCCGCTGCGGTTGGTGAAGACCTTCAGACCCTGGCCCTGCAGCAGCTCCACGACCATCTTGGTGGTCGTGGTCTTCCCGTTGGTCCCCGACACGACGATGACCCCGCGCGGGAGCCGGTGCAGCGTGCGGGCGAGGAAATGCGGGTCGAGCTTCTCGACGACCAGTCCTGGGAAGGCCGACCCGCCGCCGCCGCGCAGCTTCGTCACGGTGCGGGCGGCCCGACCGATGAGCACCGAGCCGGCCGAGCCCAGAGCCGTGCCGAGGTTTCGCGGTGAGAAGGAGAGTCTGGACATGGCGCTGATTATTTCATCTCATTTCTGGGGTGCCGCGCAGGTCGGTGCCGCGCGGTGGTCGAGGAGGTGGTCCTGGTGGCGGTCCGTGAGGCGCAAGGCGTCTCAGTCGCCGTTGCCGCCGTTGCCGTTGGAGTTCCCGTTCGTGTCCTCCGAGTCTGCTGAGTCATCACCCGCGTTTCCCGGGGACTCCTCGGCGTCGCCGTTCGATCCGCCGTTCGCTCCGCTGTTCGCCTCAGGGGATTCCTCCTCTGCGGGGGACTCCTCGGGTGCTTCGGAGTCTTCGTCCGCTGCGTCTTCGTCCTCGTTGCCGGACTCGGCTCCGCCATCGTCGGCTTCCTCAGCGTCCTCGCTGGGGGACTCCTCGGGGTCTTCCCTGGGGGATTCACGGTTGTCGCCGTCATCGGTGTCCGGCTCGGGCGCCTCTTCCTCTTCCTCTTCCGGCTCCGGGTCAGGCTCCGGCGCGGGAGCGGGAGCGGGAGCGGGAGCCGGCTCCGGGGCGACCGCGACGACCAGCGTCACGGTGGAGCGCTGCGGGATGGTGTCTCCGGCGACGACGGACGCGCCGCCCACCCGCTGGCCGACGACGGTGTCCTCGGCGTAGTCGGTGCGCTCATCTTCGACGATGGCCACGCTGAGCCCCAGGTTCTCGAGGATCGTCTGGGCCTCGGTGCGGGTGCGGTTGAAGACTCCCGGCATCTCCACCAGACCGGTGGAGAGCACCAGATCCACCTCGGATCCTGGCGCCACCGAGGAACCAGCTTCCGGGTCGGTGCTGATCAGCATGTCTTCCTCGATGCTGGGGTGATTCTCCTGGCTGATCTCGCCGACCTCCAGGTCCACCTCGTCCAGCGCCTCACGCACCTCCTCCTCGGAGGAGCCCTGCAGACCGTCGGGGATGCGCACGCTCTGCGGCCCGGTGGAGATGTAGAGCACCACGGCGCTGTCAGGAGCCACCGCGGTCTCTGCCTCGGGGTCGGTGCGGATCGCTAGGTCTTCCTCGATCTCGGGGTGAGCCTCGGTCTCCACGGTGGGGTTCAGGTTCAGCGCGGTCAGCTCCGCCCGCGCGTCCTCCTCGGTCATCCCGGTCACATCGGGGATGGAGACCTCGGGGCTGTCGAGCATGTTCATCAGCGCCCAGGTGCCGCCGCCTGCCAGCGCGAGGATCAGCAGCGTCCAGATCAGGATCAGGCCGCCACGACGACGACGCGGTCGTTCCTGAGGCTGGTCGTGGCTCTGATAGAGGTCGGGGTCCTCCGGGGTGCGCGCGGAGAGCTGGGTGGCCGGTGCGACGCCGCCGGCGGCGAGGACCTGATTGAAGTCCTGCCGGCCGCCGATGGCCGCCATCGCCGCGGTGGGGTGGTCGTCGTCGTCCACGCCGATGCCGATCAGCGCCTTCTGGATGGCCTGGTTGAACTCCTCGGCGGTCTGGAACCGCAACGCGGGATCCTTGGTCAGGGCCTTGCCGACCACTGACTCCATCGCCGGGCTGACCTGGTGGTTGAAGTCGCTCACCAACGGTGGGGCCTCGCGCACATGCTGGTAGGCCACCGAGACGGGGGACTCGCCCTGGAAGGGCGGACGGTTGGTCAGCAGCTCGAAGAGCACGCAGCCGGCCGAGTAGAGATCCGACCGGTGGTCCACCACTTCGCCGCGCGCCTGCTCAGGGGAGAGGTACTGGGCGGTGCCGACCACGGCGGAGGTCTGGGTCATGGTCGACGCGGAGTCAGCCAGGGCTCGGGCGATCCCGAAGTCCATCACCTTGATCTGTCCGGTCTGGGAGACCATCACATTGGAGGGCTTGATGTCGCGGTGGACGATGCCCTTCTCGTGGCTGTAGCCCAGTGCGCCGAGGATCCCGTGCATATAGCCGGCCGTCTCCCGCTCGGAGAGCGGCTTGTTCAGCGCATGGTCGATCTTCGACTGCAGCTGGGAGCCGACCTGGGCGGCGGGGAGGTGGTCCTCGCCGTCGTGGACCCGGCCCGTGTCGCCCAGGGCCAGGACGTCGTCGTCGGGCTCATCGGGTGCCGGTGCATGGTTCGTCTCCCCGGCGATCCGGGTCTGCTCATCATCGACGTCTGCGGTGTCGGTGATGCGCGGAGTGCCATGCAGGATATGGCGCAGGGTGACCCCGTCGACGTATTCCATGACGATGTAGGGAGTCTTGATCTCGTGGTGCGCCTGGTCCTCGACCTCGGCGCGGCCGGAGTCATACACGGCCACGATGTTGGGGTGGTTCAGCGAGGCCGACGACTGGCCCTCGCGGCGGAAGCGGCCCTGGAACTGGGGATCACGGGCCAGGTCGGGGCGCAGCATCTTGACCGCGACCTGGCGATCCAGCGTGAGGTCATGGCCCAGGTAGACATCAGCCATCCCGCCGCGTCCGATCAACGAGGTGATTCGGTAGCGGTTGTTGAGGACGCGCTCAGCAGTCTCGGTCATATGTCGGTTCCTGTCTCCGATCCTGGCCCATCCTCGGCTGAGAAGCCAGCCCGATCGGGATCCTCGGTGCCCTCGGCACCGGATTCGCCGCCGGCCTGCCCGTCCTGGGGTGACTCGTCCTCGACCACGTCGGACTCCGTCGGCTCCGGCTGGGTCGCCTCGGGGTCCTCAGCGTCGTCCTGGTCCTCGGGCGAGGGGGATGGGGCGGGAGTCGGCGTGGGGGCCGGGGAGGTGTCCTGCTCGGGCTCCTCCTCCTGCTGACCGGTGCCGTTCTGCCCGTCGCCGTCCTGCTGGTCCTGGCCGTTCTGACCCTGATCATTCTGGCCGGGGGCCGGGTCCTGGTTCTCAGGCACGGTGTCGTTCGAGACGGCGGAATAGAACACGGTGACCGTCGACCCCGCCGGGACGCTGCCCGACGGTGCCACCCCGGTGACCACGCCCGTGGGCTCGCCTGACTCCACGGGTTCGGCCTGGACCTGGAGCCCAGCGTCCTGCAGCCGTGCGGTGACCTCCTCCAGGGAGAGTCCCAGGAAGTCGCTCTCGGAGATCTCGACCATCTCGGCGCCGGGGATGAAGGTCTCGGTGACCGTCGGCGTCGGGCTCGGCTCGTCCTCGCCGCCGTTGCCGCCGAACCGCGGGAACAGCCACGAGCCGATCAGGGCCAGCAGGACCAGCAACAGCAGTGCGATGAGCGGCCAGTACCACCGTCGACCCCCATGGAGTCGGCGCGGCTCCTTCTCCGCTCCGGCCTCCGAGCCAGCCGTGGGCGCGCTGGGGCGCGGGTGTGCGCCGCCGGCCGCGGCGGGGGCGGCTCCCTGCTGGGCAGTGTGCTCGGCGGCCTCGGCAGGCTGCTCCGGCGTGCGCGCCGACGGGGCCCGGCTGCTGCCGGGGACGACGGCGGTCGGTGTGGTGTCGGTTCGTGGGATGGCGGTGGTGGCGTCCGCGTCGGGCTCGGCGCCGTCCATATGGGCTGCTATGGCGGGAACTGCCTTCAGCGCAGACTCCGTGTCATGGCGCAGCAGGGCGTCGGCTGCTTCGGCGAGCTTGGTCGCGGTGAGCGGTCGCTTGCTGGGGTCCTTCTCCAGCATCGACATGATCAGCGCCCGCACCGGCTCAGGGACGGTGTCCGGCAGCGCCGGCGGCGGCTCGTTGACCTGTTTCAGCGCGATGGCGATCTGCGATTCGCCGGTGAACGGGCGGTGCCCGACCAGCGCTTCATAGCCGATGATGCCCAGTGCGTAGATGTCCGAGGAGCCGGTGGCGTGCTGGCCGGTGGCCTGCTCCGGGGAGAGGTACTGGACCGTGCCCATCACCTGTCCGGTGGCGGTCAGCGGCACCTGATCAGCCAGTCGGGCGATGCCGAAGTCGGTGATCTTCACCCGCCGGGTGGGGGTGATCAGCAGGTTGCCGGGTTTGACGTCGCGGTGGACCAGGCCCTGGTCATGGGCGACCTGCAGGGCGCGGCCGGTCTGGGCGAGGATCGAGAGGGTCTTCTCCCAGGAGAGCGTCTTGTCCGTCTCGAGCAGGACCGAGAGCGGGCGTCCCGGCACGAGCTCCATGACCAGGTAGCCGGAGCCGGACTGTTCGCCGTAGTCGTAGATGTCAGCGATGCCGGGGTGGTTCAGCAGGGCGGTGTGGCGCGCCTCGGCGCGGAACCGACGCAGGAACGCCTCGTCCCCGGTGTACTCCTCCTTGAGGATCTTGATCGCCACGGTGCGTCCGAGTACCTGGTCAGAGGCCTTCCAGACCTCGCCCATGCCGCCGATGGCGATGCGTTCGGTGAGCTGGTAGCGCTCACCCATCAGGATGCCGACCACGGGCCTCATTCGATCGCCGCCTCGAGCATGGTCAGCAGCTGCGGTCCAGTGAGCGAAGATCCGGTGTCGAAGTCGATCCGCTCGTAGGCCACGGTCACCGCATACTGCGGGTCGTCGGCGGGGGCGAAGCCGGTGATCCAGGAGTTCACCTCTCCGGTGTCGCCGACGTCTGCCGTGCCGGTCTTGGCCGCGACCTGGAAGGTCTCGGTCTGCGCGCGGGTGCCCGTGCCGGACTCGACGACCCCGACCATCATCTCGGTGATCTCGTCTGCCACCTGCTCGGAGGTGACCTCGGAGAGCGTCTCTGGTTCGGAGGTGGAGAGCAGCTGCAGGTCGGAGCCACGGATCGCGTTGACCAGGTTGGGCTTCATCAGGGTGCCGTCGTTGGCGATGGCGGCGGCGACCATGTTCATCTGCAGCGGGGTGGAGGTGACGTCGAACTGGCCGATGGAGGACTGGGCCAGGGCGGCGTCGGAGAGGTCGGTGGGGAAGTTCGAGGTGTCCACGCGCAGCGGGATGCCCAGGCCATCGGAGTTGAACCCGAAGGCCTCGGCACTGTCCCTGATCGAGCCCTCGCCGAGGTCCATGGCGGCCTGCGCGAAGGGCGTGTTGCAGGACTGCGCCACGATCCACGAGAGCTCCGCCTGGGAACGCTGCGCGCAGATGCCGCGATCGAAGTTCGCCAGCTCGGTGTTCGAATCCGGCAGCGTGATCGAGTTCGGGTTGGCCAGGATCGTGTCCGGCTCGTAGTCCCCGGACTCCAGCATCGCCACCAGATCGACGAGCTTGAAGGTGGAGCCGGGGGCGAGGGTGCTGGAGATGGCCCGGGAGATGTAGCGCAGATCCGGGTCGGACTCCAGCTCCTCCTGGTTCTGGATCAGTTGGGTGGAGTCCTGCACGGCGAGAGCATTGTTGTCATAGCTGGGCTTGGCGGCCATGGCCTTGATGTCGCCGGTGGCGATCTCGGTGACGATGATGCTTCCGCGGGTCCCCTCGGGGATCTGGTCGTAGGCGAGCTGCTGCAGCTCGGCGTCGAGGGTCAGCTCGACCTGACCGCCGTCCATCGTGTCGCCGGTGAACACCGAGGTGATCCGGTCGAAGAACTGGCTGTCGGACTGCCCCGAGAGGTACTCGTTGAGCGTGCCCTCCAGTCCGGTGGGGTTCGCGGCGATGGAGTAGGTGCCGGTGATCCCGGAGTAGAGCTCGGGCTCGTGGTAGACCCGCTGGTAGGCGAAGCTGGAGTTCTCCGAGGGGACGGATTCCGCGACGGCGGTGCCCTCCACCGTGATCGCGCCGCGCGGGGCTCCGCGGTCCTCATAGACCTGCCGCACGTTGTTGGGGTTGGCATTGAGCTCATCGGTCATCGCCACCTGGATGATGGAGAGCGCGACGAAGAGCGTGAGGAACAGGCCCACCGCGACGACCCAGGTGTGACGAATGGCGTTGTTCATCTCGTCGTCCCTCCCTGCTCAGCTGGCACATGGTCGATGCCGGTGTGGTCGTCGTCGTGGCGGTCATGGTGGTCGGGCTGTCGGTGCGCACCGTGCCGGTGGACGGCGCTCTCGCGTGCCCCCGGCCCGTCGGAGTGCAGTCGCGACTCGATGCCGGAGGAGGATTCCCCGGTCGCGTTGACCATCGGTCCCACGATCACCGGCTGCCGGGCGGAGTGGGAGATCAGCAGCACCAGCGCCACGATCAGCCAGTTAGCCAACAGCGCGGAGCCGCCTGCGGCAAGGAAGGGCGTGGCCAGTCCGGTCAGCGGGATGACTCGCGTGATGCCTCCGACGACGACGAAGACCTGCAGCACCAGGACGACGGCGAGGCCCACGGCGAGCAGCTTGCCGAAGGTGTCGCGGGTGCCGAGCCCGGCGCGCATGTAGCGGCTGAAGAGCAGAAGGTAGAGCAGCAGCATGGCGGAGAGCCCGATGAAGCCGAGCTCCTCGCCGAAGGCGGCGATGATCATGTCCGAGTTGGCCAGCGAGACCATGTTCGGGTTGCCCGAGCCCAGGCCGGTGCCGGCGAGGCCGCCGTGCGCCATGCCGAACAGGCCCTGCACCACCTGGTGGGAGCCGCCGAAGGCGCGTTCGTAGATGTCCTGGTCGAAGGCGTTGAGCCAGATCTCGACCCGGTCCCGGAAGTGGGACACGAACCGATAGGCCAGGGCGGCGCCGATGAGCATGAAGACCGAGCCGATCGCGATCCAGGAGAACCGGGAGGTGGCCACGTAGATCACGGCGACGAAGAGGCCGAAGAACATCAGCGCGTTCCCGAGGTCGTTCTGCACCACGAGCACGCCGATGGCGATGATCCAGGCGATGAACATCGGGGCGAGGTCACGCAGCCGGGGGAAGGTCACGGGCCCGAACTTCCGGCCCGCCAGCAGGATCAGATCGCGGTTGTTGGCGAGGAATCCGGCGAAGAACACTGCCAGGGTGATCTTGGCGATCTCGCTGGGCTGGAAGGACAGCGGGCCGAGGTTCACCCAGATCCGGGCGCCGTGCAGCTCCTGGCCCACTCCCGGCACGATCGGCAGGAAGAGCAGCACGACGCTGGCCGCCAAGGAGATGTAGGTCAGCTGCCGGAGCCGACGGTGGTCCTTGAGCAGCCACAGCAGGGCCACGGCGGCCACGATCGAGACCCCGGTCCACATCAGCTGCCGATCGGCGACCCCGGAGTAGGCGGGGGTGAAGTCGAGCCGGTGGATCATCGCGAGGCCCAGCCCGTTGAGGGTCACCACGATGGGAAGGATGAAGGGGTCCGCGTATTTCGCGCGCAGCCGCAGCACCACATGGAAGGCGAGGACCAGTCCGGCGAAGACGGCGCCTTCGACGTAGTAGTCGGCGGTGATCGGCTCGTCGAGGGCGAGCGCGACCAGCATCTGGGCGCCGATCGCCACAGTCAGGGCCATCAGGAGCAGCACCAGCTCGAGATTCCTGCGCGGCTTGTACACCTGCTGAGATGCTGCGTTCACTGGTCACCTCCCTGATTCTCGGCTGGCTGGTCCTGGGCTGGCTGATCCTCCGCGGGATCCTCGGCCGTCTCATCGGCGGGCTCGTCGGCCTCATCCGCCCCCGGCTCGTCCTCCGGGCCGGGTTCGTCCTGCTCGGCATTGGCGGTGGCCATGGCGCGCAGCTGGCTGACGATGTGTTCCGCGTGATCACGGTCGTCGGCGGCGATGCCTCGCTCGATCCGCTCCTGGTGGTACTGGGTGAGGTCTCCCAGGGCGATATCGGCGTGTTCGTCGACCTCGGAGAGCCTGATCGGCCCCAGGGACTGGGAGACGCCGCTGTAGATGGCGACCTCGCCCTGGTCCTCTCCGACGTAGTACTGGGTCTGGGTCCAGACGTACCCCAGGAAGGTGACGACGGCGACCAGCACGGCCAACAGCGCCACAAAGGTGGGCAGGAACCAGGAGCTGCGTCGTCGCGTCGTCTCCAACGCGTCGAGCTCCTCCTCATCGAGGACCAGCTCCTCCTCCTGGATGCTCTCGGGCTCCTCGGCGAGTCCGGCGCCGGCCCGGTGCGGCCCGTCGTCACTGGGGGCCTGCGCCGCGGATGAGTCCGGATCACGTGGAGCCGGCTGATCGGCGGAGGGTTCAGCGGATTCGGGGTCGGTCGCGCCAGCGGGGTCAGCGGGGTCGGAGGCACCGACGGCGGCGCCTGAGTCGGCCCCGGTCTCGTCTGCTTCGCCGTTGGCCGCGGCAGGGTCGTGCGGATGCTCCTCGAGCAGCTCGGAGTAGGTGTGGCGCACGGGACGCAGCGGCTGGCCGGTGAGCAGCGAGGCCATCGGGTGCTCATCCACATTGCGCGCGACCACGGGAATCGTGCCGGTGTCGGCTGCCTTGTTGGCGGCGCCGACCAGCAGGTGCGGACGCGCTCCGAGCTTCTTGCGCACCATGGCGGCCGACAGCGGGGAGAGCGAGTCCTCGTCGTCGTGGGCGGAGAAGGCCTCGGAGTTGACCACCGGGACCACGTCGAGCTCCATGGTCGCGTCGGCTCCGCCGTAGTTGTGGGAGGCGGCGGCCACGGCGGCCTCGCTGAGCGGCAGCTCGTTGCTCGGTGCCAGGGCGGCCTCATCGGCCTCCACGACCTCCAGGCAGACCACTGTCACATTGTCCGGGGCGCCTCCGCCGAGGGTCAGGTCGACAAGGTCATCGACGATCGACTCCAGGGTCTGGGTGGAGCGCAGCTTCTGTTCGATCAGCCGTTCGGAGACGACGGCGTTGAGCCCGTCTGAGCAGAGCAGCCAGCGCTCACCGGCCTCCAGCGGGAAGGAGGTGATGTCCAGCTCGGGTGAGGCATCGACATCGCCGAGCACGCGCATCAGCACGTTCTTGTGCGGGTGGTGCTCGGCCTGGTCTGGATCCAGCCGGCCTTCGTCGACCAGTCGCTGGACGAAGGTGTGGTCCTTGCTGACCTGCCGGAACCGTCCACGCTTGAGCCGGTAGGCGCGGGAGTCGCCGATGTGGGCGAACTGCAGCCGTTCCTGGGTGATCAGCAGCGAGGTGATGGTGGTGCCCATCCCGGCGAGCTTCGGGTTGGCCTTGACCAGCTTGTTCAAGAAGGAGTTCGCGGTCTGGATCTCATCCGGCAGCACCGTCTCGGGGTCCGCGAACCCGCGCGTGTCCAGGTGTGCGAGGTCCAGCACCGTGGAGGCGGAGGCGACGTCGCCGCCGGCGTGGCCGCCCATGCCGTCTGCGACCACGGCGAAATAGCGGCCCGCGTAGCCGGAGTCGTCGTTCTTGGAGCGCACGGCACCGGTGTCGGAGCGCGCTGCGAAGCGGAATACCAGAGCCACGGGCTAGGTCCTCAGCTCCAGGACGGTCTTGCCGATGCGGATCCGGTCCCCGGGCTCGACCGTGGAGGCGCGGGTCAGCTGCTCCTCACCGAGCCAGGTGCCGTTGGTGGAGCCCAGGTCCTCGAGGAACCAGCGGGAACCCTGCGGGAAGAGCCGGGCGTGCTTGCCGGAGGCGTAGTCGTCATCGAGCACCAGGGTGCATTCCTGTGCCCGGCCCATCATGATCGAGGCTGAGCCGAGCGGGAGCTCGGTCCCGGCCAGGGGGCCCTCGCTGACCAGCAGGCGTCGGGGTCGCGGACGCGGAGTGGGGCCGCTGTGGTTGCTGCCGGCGGGGGCGGGGGGTCCGCTGCGCGGGGCCGGTGCAGCGTGTGGGGCGGCGGCCCGGGCCCGTGAGCGCTTGGAGATGGTCATGTCCCGGCCCTGCGCTCCGATGATCGAGAGGATCAGGATCCAGAGCAGCAGCAGCAGCCCGAACTGCAGCACCGTGACAGCGAGTTCACTCATGTGTAGGCGTCCTTCAGCTCTGGCGGAAGCGCAGGCGCGCGTTGCCGAGCGAGATCAGGGCGCCGTCGATGAGCTGCACCTTGGGCGTGTCACCGGTGAGCTGCTCGCCGTCCACATAGGAGCCGTTGGTGGAGCCCAGGTCACGGGCGTACCACGCGCCGCCGGAGCGGAAGAGCTCCAGGTGCTTGCGCGAGACCCCGGTGTCGGGAACGGTGACATCGGCCGAGGTGGAGCGCCCGATCACGGTGGAGTCCGGGCGCAGCGGGTAGGTCTGCTCCTCATACTCCAGGCTCGCCGTGGGCTGCGGGGCAGGGACTGATGTCGGCGCGGGCGGAGGGGTGACCGTGGGCTGGGACATCGTGGCCGGAAGCGGGGCGGCGGCGCTGGGGCCGGCTGCCGGGGAGGACTGCTGGGGCGCGACGGGGCTGGCCAGCGGGTCCTTGTCGGTGCGCGACTCGATGCTGAGCTGACCGCGCTTGAGCTCGGTGTTCTTCACGAAGGTCGCCTTCACCGGGCCCAGCAGGGTGTATCCCTGGGATTCGGCGTGGCGCAGGATCTCCTCGCAGAGCTCCTCGGCCAGGGCGACGCCATATTTCTTGGCCTCGCTGAAGTCCTCACCGGCGAGCCGGACCTTGTACAGGTTCGGTGCCAGGTGCTGGCCCTCGGCGATGGTCTTGGACTCTCGGTCCATGTGGCGGCGTACGGCGGTGGCGATCTCCACGGGTCCGAGACTCCCTCCTCGTCCTGAGAAGGCACCGCGGACGGCCTTTTCGATGCCGTGTTCAAGCTTGTCTAGCAGTCCCACCGGCACCTCCTTCTACTGATGAATGTGTGCCCAGCCTTGAAGCGGCTGCGTGCTGAACTGGGCAATAAGTCCAGAGTCTACTGTCTCACCCCTGCACCGTGCCGCCCAGTGGCTCCTCCCGCAGGGCCTCAATGGCGGGACGGGGCTGTGACCCTTGCCACAGTCTTACCAGGGGTGCTACTTTCTTCTCACCGTGAGAGCGCTCTCACAAGACGGCTTGGGGACTCGCTCGCACCTCATATCGAAGGAGATTTCTGTGATGAGGACTACTGATCACGCGGAGGAGAACACCTCCGCAGCCGCCCACCCGGGGCGTCGGCCAGGCTCGGCCCGAGGCGCGCATCGCCGCGCCCATGTGCTGCGGGGCATCGCGCTCACCTCCGGCCTGGCGCTCGCCCTGACCGCCTGCGGAGGTGCCGCCGGCGGGGACGACGACGGCGGCGTGGCCGAGGGGGAGGACGTCAGCTTGAGCGTGACCACCTTCAACGAGTTCGGCTATGAGGAGCTCTTCACCGAGTACGAGGAGCTCAACGAGAACGTCACCATCGAGCACAACAAGATCGACACCGCAGAGAACGCCCGTGATTCGCTGCGCAACAGCCTCGGCGCCGGGCAGGGCGCCTCGGACATCGAGCCCCTGGAGGTGGACTGGCTCGCCGAGTTCAAGCAGTACCCGGACCGCTTCGAGGACCTCTCGGATCCCGAGGTCGAGGGCCGGTGGCTCGATTGGAAGTACGAGGATGCTCTGCTCGAGGACGGCAGCCTCATCGGCTACGGCACCGACAGCGGTCCGCAGGCCGTCTGTTACCGGGCGGACCTGTTCGAGGAGGCCGGGCTGCCCACCGACCGTGACGAGGTGGCCGACTTCCTCGGAGACACCTGGGAGGACTACTTCGCGGCCGGCCGGGAGTTCGTGGCTGAGTCCGACTCCGCCTGGTACTCCGGTTCCGACAACGTCTGGCAGGGCATGATCAACCAGGTCGAGGTGCCCTTCCAGGATGCGGAGGGCGAGGTCATCGCCGATACGAATCCCGAGGTGAAGGACCTCTACGACCAGCTGCTCGAGGCCTCGGTTCAGGACGAGCTCTCGGCGGGTCTGACCCAGTGGAGCGGCGACTGGTCTGACGCCTTCCAGCGCGAGGAGACCTTCGCCACCATGATGTGCCCGGGCTGGATGCTGGGCATCATCGAGGGCAACGCCGCGGAGGTCGAGGGCTGGGACATCGCCAACACCTTCCCGGGCGGCGGCGCCAACTGGGGCGGCTCATATCTGACCGTGCCGTCGCAGGGAGACAACGTCGAGGCGGCCAAGGAGCTGGCAGCCTGGCTCACCGCTCCGGAGCAGCAGCTGAAGGCCTTCGAGGTTGTCAACGCGTTCCCATCCACGGCGGAGGCGCTGGAGTCCGAGGAGCTGCTCTCAGCCACCAATGAGTTCTTCAACGACGCTCCCACCGGCGAGATCCTGGCCGAACGCGCCGAGGCTGTGGAGACCCAGCCGCTGAAGGGCACCGAGTACCTGACCATCAATGTGGCGATCCAGGACGCGATCAACCGGGTCGACGTCGACGGCTCCGACGATCCGGAGTCCTCCTGGCAGAAGTTCGTCAACGACATGGAAGCCCTGCGCTGATCATGACCGCACCTTCAAGGGCCGAGGCCGCCGCCACGGGATCCCGTAGCGGCGGTCCGGCGGGCCGGACCGGGACCGGTCGCCGGAAGCCGCGCATCAGCTTCCGGCACCGGGCCTCGGCCTGGGACCGCCGGTATTCGCCCTACCTCTACATCAGTCCCTTCTTCCTGCTCTTCGCCGTGGTCGGGCTGTTCCCGCTGATCTACACCATCTGGGTCGCCGCCCACGACTGGGACCTGATCATGGGCCAGGGCGAATTCGTCGGCACGGACAACTTCGCGCACGTGCTGGGTCAGCGGGCCTTCTGGATCTCGCTGCGCAACACGCTCTCGATCTTCATCCTCTCCTCGGCCCCGCAGGTGGTGGCGGCAATCCTGATCGCCTACCTGCTCGACTACAACCTGCGCGCCAGAACCTTCTGGCGGATGGGCGTGCTGGTGCCCTATGTGGTCACTCCGGTGGCCGTGGCGCTGATCTTCTCCAACCTCTTCGGTGACCGGTTCGGGCTGGTGAACTCGATGCTCGAGACCGTGGGCATCGACGCCGTCGGCTGGCATTCGGGCGTGCTGCCCAGCCACCTGGCCATCGCCACCATGGTGAACTTCCGCTGGACCGGGTACAACGCACTGATCTTCCTGGCCGCCATGCAGGCTGTCCCGCGAGACCTCTATGAGGCGGCCGCGATCGACGGCGCGGGGAAGGTCCGTCAGTTCATCTCGGTGACCATCCCGAACCTGCGCCCGACCATCATCTTCGTGATCATCACCTCGACCATCGGCGGGCTCCAGATCTTCGACGAGCCGCGGATGTTCGACCAGTACGGCCGCGGCGGCGCCGACGGCCAGTGGCAGACCATGACTTTGTACCTCTACGAACTGGGCTGGACCCGGTCCGACTTCGGGCTCGCCTCCGCGGTGGCGGTGCTGCTGTTCCTGCTGATCGTGGCCATCGGACTGGTCAACTTCGTCATCACCCGCCGCATCTCAAGCTCGGAGGTCAAGCGATGAGCGCGCTCGAAGAGAGGCCGCTGCCGATCATCCCGCGCACGGGACCCGCGACAGCGCCCAAGAACGACGAAGACCCCTTCGGCCGCCGCGGGTCCGGATCCGGGGCAGGATCCCGACCTGAGGGACACCGCCGCCGACGCGGAGGCTCCGGAGGGCCGGGCCGCGGACCGGGCTGGATCGTCTACGGGTGCCTGGCGGCGGTGATCCTGGGCAGCATGTTCCCGCTGTGGTGGTCCTACCTGATCGGCAGCCACGACTCGACGATCCTCTCCCGGGACTCCTTCCCGCTGCTCCCGGGCGGGAACTTCCTGGACAACGCCGCCTCGGTGATCAACACCGTGCCCTTCTGGCGGGCGACGATGAACTCGATCATCGTCTCCACCGTCACTGCGGTCTCGGTGGTGTTCTTCTCCACCCTGGCCGGCTACGCCTTCGCGAAGCTGCGCTTCAGGGGTGCCGCGCCGCTGCTGGTCTTCGTGATCGCCACCATGGCGATCCCCACCCAGCTCGGCGTCGTTCCGCTCTACCAGGTGATGGCGCGGCTGGGCTGGATCGGGGAGCTGCAGGCCGTCATCGTGCCGGGCCTGGTGACCGCCTTCGGAGTGTTCTGGATGACCCAGTACCTGCGGCAGGCGATCCCCGATGAGCTCATCGAGGCCGCCACCGTGGACGGGTGTTCCATGATCCGCACCTTCTGGCACGTGGCCCTGCCGGCCGCGAAGCCGGCGGCGGCGATGCTGTTCCTCTTCACCTTCGTCCTGAACTGGACGAACTTCTTCTGGCCGTTCATCGTGCTGGGCCCGCAGAATCCCACCCTGCCCGTGGCGCTGCAGCAGCTGCAGGCGGCGCACTTCGTGGACTACTCGCTGGTGCTGGCCGGGGCCACCATGGCCACCATCCCGCTGCTCATCCTGTTCATCTTCACGGGCCGTCAGCTCGTATCCGGAATCATGCAAGGAGCCGTCAAGCAATGAGTTCTTCCCTCACCACCCAGGCAACCAGCGCACCGCGCACCGTGGCCTTCCCCGCCGACTTCCTCTTCGGCTCCGCCACCGCGGCCTACCAGGTCGAAGGTGCTGCCGCAGAAGGCGGCCGCGCCCCCTCGGTGTGGGACACCTTCGCCCACACCCCGGGGAAGGTCCACGCCGGGGACACCGGGGACGTCGCCTGCGACCACTTCCACCGCTTCCGTGACGACGTGGCGCTGATGAAGCGGCTGAACCTCAAGGTCTACCGGTTCTCGGTCAGCTGGTCCCGGGTGATGCCTGACGGGGTGACCGTCAACCCGGAGGGACTCAGGTTCTACTCGGATCTCGTCGATGAGCTGCTCGCCGCCGGGATCCTGCCCTGGCTCACGCAGTACCACTGGGATCTGCCCCAGGCACTGGAGGATCAGGGCGGGTGGACCAACCGCCGGACCGCTGAGCTCTTTGCTGACTACGCGGTGGTGCTGCACGAGGCGCTGGGCGATCGGGTCCGACACTGGACCACCCTGAACGAGCCGTGGTGTTCGGCCTTCCTGGGCTACGCCAACGGGCACCACGCGCCGGGGCGGACCTCCCCGGAGGACGCTCTGGCCGCGGCGCATCACCTGCTGCTCGGACACGGGCTCGCGGTGAGGCGGCTGCGTCGTCGTGATCCGCAGCTGGAGCTGGGGCTGACGCTAAACTTCACCGACTACCGGCCGGCGGATCCAGAGTCACCGGGAGATGTGGATGCCGCACGCCGGCTCGATGGCAGCTTCAACCGCTTCTTCGCTGGGGCGATCTTCGACGGGGCCTACCCGGAGGATGTGCTTGCCGACCAGGCAGGGCTCTGGCGCGAGGGGCTGGTCCAGCCGGGAGACTTGGAGATCATCTCGACGCCCATCGACGTGCTGGGGGTCAACTTCTACACCGGGGAGCTGCTCACCGGTGTAGAGCCCGAACGCGCCGCGCAGGCGGCGGCCACGGCGCGGGCGACGGGGGAGCCGAACCCGAACGTGGGTTCCGAACACGTCTCGGCGGTGCCGAGGGGACTGCCGGCCACCGCGATGGGATGGGAGGTCTTCCCTCAGGGACTGCATGATCTGCTGCTTCGGCTGCACCGCGAATACACCGGTCCCGCCGGAGTGGCGCTCTATGTCACCGAGAACGGCGCGGCCTACCCGGATGCGCCCGACGCCGCGGGCTTCGTCCAGGACGATCAGCGGCTCAGCTATATCCGAGAACACCTCCATGCCGTGCATCAGGCTAGGGAGGCCGGTGCGGATGTGCGGGGATACTTCGTATGGTCGCTGTTGGACAACTTCGAATGGGCCTTCGGCTATGACCGGCGCTTCGGGATCGTACGGGTGGATTACGATACGCTCACGCGCACTCCGAAGGCCTCCGCGAACTGGTACGCACAGGTCGCGGCAACAGGTGTGGTGGACTGAGAGAAGCAACGACGCCGTGGTGACCACATCCGACGAAGGGGGACCGATGCCTGCTCGGCGACTGCCGACCCTGGAGGATGTGGCAGCCAGGGCAGGTGTTTCCCGCGCCACCGCCTCCCGGGCGGTGAACCTGGATCCACGGGTCCGCGCGCAGTCCCGGATCGCAGTGGAGGCGGCGGTGACCGAGCTCGGCTACCGCCCGAACCGGGCCGCGCGCTCGCTGGTGAACCAGGAGGTCGACTCGATCGCCGTCGTCGTGCCTGAGGCCGAGGACCGGGTCTTCGCGGATCCGTTCTTCGCCTCGATGCTCGCCTCGATCACCCAGCGGCTGGCGGATTCCCCGGTGCAGGTGCTGCTGGCCATGGGTCAGCCCGGGGGACGGCAGAAGATCGAGCGGTATCTGCGCGGCGGCTACACCGACGGCGCGATCATCGTCTCGCACCACCGCGACGATGACCTCTCCGACGTGCTCCACGAGACGAAGCTGCCCGCGGTCTACGTCGGCCGGCCCTACGCCGGAGATGTCGGCATTCCCTGGGTGGATGTGGACAACCGCTCGGGTGCGGCGCTCGCGGCAGACCACCTGATCAGTCAGGGACGACGTCGGCTGGCCACCATCGCCGGTCCGCAGGACATGGCAGCCGGGTCGGATCGATTGACTGGGTGGACCGAGGCGCTGCAGCGCGCGGGCCTGGACTCCGGCCTGGTCGAGTTCGGCGACTTCACCTCCGCCTCGGGTGCGGTGGCGATGGAGCGGCTGCTCGAGCGCGCTCCGGACCTCGACGCCGTCTTCGTGGCCTCGGATCTGATGGCGGTGGCCGCCATGCATGAGGTCCAGTCTCGAGGGATCGCCGTGCCGGAGCAGATCGCAGTGGTGGGATTCGATGACACCCACGCCGCACAGCTGACCCGCCCGCCGCTGACCACCGTGATCAACCCGGTGGGGGAGCTCGCCGGGCGTGCAGTGGACCTGCTGCTGCAGCTGATGCAGGGGGAGAACGTGGACCCTGTGGTGCTGCAGACCGCCATGGTCAAACGGACATCGGGATGACATTCAGGTGAACTTGCTTCAGTTTTGAAATAAAATGAGGCAGACTGCTGTTGTCCCCATTGACCAACCACGGTGGTTCTGCGCGTTCGGCGCGGGGCCGCGACCCTAAGAGGAGTCCCATTCATGGCACATCTGACCCCCGGCACCTGGAACCTTGATTCTTCGCACTCCGAGATCGGCATGACCGTGCGCCACGCCGGCATCTCCAAGGTGAGGGCCATCTTCGAAGAGGCCGAGGCCACCCTCGTCGTCTCCGAGGGTGATGAGGCGACTGTTGACGCGCACGTCAAGGCCGTGTCCTTCAATTCCAAGAGCCCCGACCGCGACGCCCACGTCCGCGGCGAGGACTTCCTGAACTCCGAGGCCCACCCCGAGCTGACCTTCGTGGCGAACAACATCGCCGCAAGCGGTGAAGAGTTCGAGATCTCCGGCGACCTGACCATCCGCGGCGTCACCAAGCCGGTGACCTTCGAGGTCGAGTTCGGCGGTCAGGCGGTGGACCCCTTCGGCATGACACGTGCGGGCTTCTCGGCCAACACCGTGATCTCCCGCAAGGAGTTCGGCCTGACCTGGAACGCAGCCCTGGAAGCCGGCGGCGTGCTGGTCGGCGACAAGGTCTCGATCGACCTCGAGGCAGCCTTCGTCCTGGCTCAGTGATTCGATTCTGAGGCGGTGCTCAGCGCACTGGCGATGAGGGCTCAGGCCCTCTGCTGAGAGAGGCCCGGTTCCGTGCCGGTGGAGTTGATCTCCATCGGGGCGGGGCCGGGCCTCTCCTTGTTCGGTGTCATCCGTTCGGGCGCTTCATGCTCGCAGGGCGCGTGCCGACCTGGTGGTGTTCAGGCGTCCGCGATCTGAACCTTCCTGGCCTCAGCGGGCGGGTGTGGATAGCCGGCGGTGAGGATGTTGAAGGCATCCTGGATGAGCGCCGGGAGCTTCTCATCCGGCAGGTTATTCTGCGACCAGAGGGCCAGCGAGGTGACCATCGCCGAGACCGCACCTGAGGCGGCGAGCGAGGGATAGAGGTCCGTGCTGACATTGGTGCCGGAGTGCACGGCGATGCGCGCGCTCAGAAGTTCCACCAGCTCCACCTGCTGGGTGACGCGGAAGGGGCGCAGTGAGGGATTCTTCTCCTCCAGCTGTGCGAGCTGAGAGGCCCTCCGCAGCTGCTCGGGATGCTCGCGCGCATACTCGCTGAGCTGCTCGCAGAGCACCTTCAATGGTGGCTCGTCAGACTGCTCGCCTCCGCATTCATCCAGGACCTGCTCCGCGCCGATGCTGCCGGCCGCGAGCACGGCTTCTTCTTTGGAGGGGAAGTAGTTCGAGACCGTGCGCGGGGAGACGAAGGCTTCGCGCGCGATCTCATCGATGGTGACATCACTGAGTCCTTTGGCCAAGGTCAGCTTCAATGCGGCCCCAGCGATCGCTTCTCTGGTTATCTGCTTCTTGAGCTCGCGTAGGCCCACCTGCTCTTCATCCATTGTTCAAGATTACCGCAGGCCTGCTGATTGAGACTCTTTGCCTAACCTGCAAAATTCTTTGGAATCTCGGCAGAGACGCTGCATCGTGCTCATGTCGGTTGTCCCCGATGTCCGGTCATTTTCTTTAGCTGCCCGCACACCGCATTCGCGCTGGCCTGAATGCTGTCAGGGCAAGCATGCATGAAACGCAATTTCATTCAAAAAGAAACTTGCGCAAACCGCAAAACGCTGTAATGATCAAGGCGGCACCTGATTCCTGAACGGGGGCGGGGCCAAAGTCCACAGGGCCTCTCCTGGGCTTCCATTTTGATGAGAAGGAATCCGCCATGAATCGTGCATACGCGCTCGTCGCCACCCTCCAGTCCTTCATGACTGACCGCTTCGAAGGCCGCAAAGACCGCGGCGCCACCGCCGTGGAGTACGGCCTGCTGGTTGGGCTGCTCGCTGTCGTCATTATCGCTGCGGTCATGGCTTTCGGAGACACCCTGACGAACCTGTTCAACGGTGTGAACAATGCTGTCACTGACGCCCCTGTTGGCGAGTGAGTAGGTTAGGCCGTAAATAGGGGGCTGTCGATTGAACCGTTGGTTTCAATCGACAGCCCCCTATCAGGTATCTCCACCAAGCAGAAGTCTCCTCAGAAGGGTTCAGGCGTGAGAAAACGTGCGTGTGACCGCGGTGCTTCTGCGGTGGAGTTTGCCCTCGTCGCCCCGGTCCTAGTGCTCATGCTGCTCGGCATCATCGCGTTCGGCCACGCCTTCCACGTGCAGTCAGTGCTCTCGAACGCTGCGCGTGACGGGGTCCGTGTCATGGCGCTGCAGGACGCTTCGGGCGTCACGGACCCGCAGGTCGCAGCGAAGAACACGGCCATCGATTCGGCGGCACCAGCGGCGAATGTCTCCGCCGGGCAGATCAGCATTACCCCGTCAACATGTGCGGGATCCGGAACCTCCGGCCCCGGGACGGCGACGATGATTATTCGATATCCCATGCAATTACTGGGCGGCGTAGGGTCCGTCACGCTTACCGGCAAGGGGACCATGCGATGCAATGGCTGAGAACCCTAGCCAGGCGACGGTTCAACCACAGTGACCGTGGCGCGTCCGCCGTCATCGTGGCGCTGATGATGGTGCCGATCATGATCCTGGCCGCGCTTGCCATCGATATTGCAGCCATGCACGCCAACAAGCAGCAGCTGCAGACCGGCGCCGACGCGGGTGCCCTCGCCATCGCCCAAGATTGCGCGCGCGGAGATTGCAGCACAACGGATGACACAGCCGAGACCATGGCGGAAGCCAACCTGAACGGCCCCAACAGCATCGATCAGATAAGTACCGAGGTTGATGAGACATCCGGCGACGTGGTTGTGCAGACCAGTAGTGTGCAGGACCACTGGTTTGCCCCAATCATCGGCATCAACTCATCCCCGGTTCAGGCCCAGTCAAGCGCGCGCTGGGGATACCCCACCGGCGGAACTGCCGTCATGCCACTGACATTCTCCTGGTGTGAACTCGAGGATCAGATCGGGATCACCGTATTGCGAGACGCGGAGAACAACGTCACCGGTGTAGACATCCCAGATGAGACCCCGGAGGTCACTCTCTTCAATAAGGGTGGCGAGCAGGACCACAACTGCCACGGAACCTCCGGCAGTCAGTCGGGTGGGTCCTCGGGGAATGTAGTCCCCGGTGGATTCAGATGGGTCGTACCGGGCCCGGGTGGATGCGGGAAGACGGAATCAGTCATCGGCGGCTGGGTCAGGTCTGACACAGGTAACAACGTCCCCTCGGGTTGCACCAAGGAACACTTTGAGAAGTGGGTCGGGAAGACCGTCCTGCTACCGATCTTCGACAGGACAAACGAGGAGACGGGTAACAACGCCCAGTACCAGGTCTTTGGGTACGCGGCATTCACGCTGTCTGGCTTCTATTTCGGACAATCGGTCCAGCATCCTTCGCCGGCACCTTGCCGAAGTCCAGACCGCTGCATCAAGGGAAGCTTCGATCGATTCGTCGACCTGACCGAAGATTTCGACTACAGCCCCAGCGGTCCGCGCCTCGGCGCCGCCGTCGTCGCCCTGACCGAGTAAGGCCTAAATGTCCCGTCGCCTGATTGCCGCACTTGCCGCCGTCGTCCTCGCTGCCCTGGCAGCCGTGCTGGTGATCAGCTACGTCAACCAGGCCGACGATCGCGCCATGGCGGACATGTCCCCCGAGACCGTCATGGTGGTGACCGAAGCTGTTCCGGAGGGGACTCCCGTTGAAGAGATGGGGGAGTTCGTCGGTACCGATGAGGTGCCTTCCGCCGCCGTCGTCCCGGCTGGGATCGGCTCCTTGGAAGAGGTGGCAGGGCAGGTCACGATCGCGCCGCTTTACCCCGGGGAGCAGCTCGTGGCAGAACGCTTCGCCTCCCCAGAAGACCTGGAAGGCGCCGGGGAGGTGGAGATCCCTCAGGGATTCCATGAGATCACCGTCCAGCTGCCCACGACGAGGGTCGTCGGCGGCCACCTGAATCCCGGGGATACGGTCGGCTTCTTCGTCAGTCTTACTGAGCCCCAAGAGACGCAGCTGACTCTGCAGAAAGTCCTCGTCACGCGGGTGCAGGGCGGAGTCACCGAAACCGTCGAGGAGGATGGCACGGAGACCACCACTCCCGCCGCAGACACGCTCATGGTGACTCTTGCGGTCGAGGCGACCGATGCCAAGATTGTTGCTCACGCTGCGGAGTTCCATGGGATCTGGCTCTCGCTGGAGCCCGAGGACGGTCCCGAGGATGACACCGATCCTGTCGAGGTTCAGGACATGCTGCGATGATCCGCATCGCTGTGGCCGTCGCTGACGCCGATCTCGAGCCCGCCTACGCCCAGGCCGCAGGGGCCGGGTACCTCTCGCTGCCCGTGCCCTATTCGGAGAACCCGGCAGATCTGCTGGGAAGACTCAAGGCGGGTTCCGTTCCCGGTGTGCTCGTGATGGACTCCCGGCGCGACCCTGATCTCTGTCTCGCTCTGTCCGCGCGCTTCCACACCGAACATCCTGACACCGTGGTGCTGCTGATCACGGATCAGCCCGATGCCCTCGGCCTGCGCGCCATGCGTGCCGGAGTCACTGACCTTCTCGCCCCCGGTGTCGACCTGGAACAGGTGACTCGGGCCCTCACTGTTGCCAAAGAACAGGCCGAGGCTCTCGCCGCCCGGCACGCCATCACCGATACTCAGGGCCCCACCGGCCGGGTTATCACCGTCGTCGCTTCCAAGGGAGGCGTGGGCAAGACGACGGTGATGACCAACCTCGCGGTCGCGCTGGCTCAGGCGGTGCCGAACTCGACAGTGATCGTGGACCTGGATCTGCAGTTCGGCGATGTGGCCACGGCGCTGAACCTCTCCCCAGAGCATTTCCTGCCCGACGCGCTGCAGAGCGTGGCCAGCGGAGACACCATCGCGCTGAAGACCCGGCTGACGCTGCACGAGACCGGGCTCTACGTGGTGCCGGCCCCGGCAGACCCGGCCGCCGCCGATGGGATCACCAGCGCGCAGATCAGTCAGCTGCTGCAGGTGCTCACCCAGGAGTTCCCGTACGTGGTGGTGGACACCTCCCCAGGTCTGGCCGATCACACGCTGGGAGCGCTGGATCACACCACCGATCCGCTGCTGCTCACCACGCTGAGCGTTCCCGCGCTCAGCGGACTGCGCAAGATCGTCGACACCCTCTCGGTGCTCCAGATGTTCACCGAGCGATATCACGTGGTGGTCAACCACGCCGACGCCGCCGACGGCGTCGCGCTGAGCGATGTGGAACAGACCCTCGGGGTTCCGGTGGGCACCGCGATCCCCAGGGCCAAAGGTGCCCCTGCTTCGATCAACGTAGGCGTGCCGCTGATGCAGTCCCAGACGCGCGATCCGCTGGTCCGAGCACTGGCGTCCTTGGCGAACAGGCTGCTCCCCGAAGGCGTGAGGCTCGACCGACGCGGACGGCTGCGCACGAAGGGGAAGAAGTCATGAGCCTCTCCGAACGGCTGAAGGCCGCACAGGCAGGGTCTCCGCCGCCGCACGCCGAGGCAACACCGGCTGCGGTGGACGCCGTTGAGCTCACTCTGACCCACGACAACTCAACAGAAGCTTCCCCGCAGCCCATCACGCGCCGGACCGCTGCCAGTGCCCGAGAGCGACCACCGGCGCCAGCGCGGTCGGATGAGCCTGACGACGCACTGCGTCGCCTCAAAGACAGCGCCGCCGCGACGTTGTTCCAACGCATCGGAGCCCGGCTCAACGACCCCTCCCTGGATGAGCGTCAGCTCCATGCCCTGGTCCGGGCCGAGTTGAACGCCGTCATCGAGAAGTCCGCCATCCCGCTCAGCACCGAGGAGCGCAAACGGCTCACCGCCGAGGTCCAGGACGACGTGCTCGGCTATGGCCCGCTGCAGCGGCTGCTCGACGATGAGACCGTCACCGAGGTGATGGTCAACGGGCCGGACATGATCTACATCGAGAAGTCGGGCCAGCTCCAGCGCGCGGCCAGCCGGTTCGCCTCCGAGGAACATCTGCGCCTGGTCATCGAACGCATCGTCTCCCGCATCGGACGCCGGATCGATGAGTCCGCCCCGATGGTTGACGCCCGTCTTCTGGACGGATCCCGCGTCAATGCCGTGATCCCGCCGCTGGCCTTCAACGGGTCCTCGCTGACCATCAGAAAGTTCAGCAAGGACCCCTTCAAGGTCCATGATCTGGTCCGCTTCGGCACACTCAGCCCGGAGATGGCAGAACTCCTGGACGCCTGTGTCGCGGCCAAGCTCAACATCATCGTCTCGGGCGGCACCGGCTCCGGCAAGACCACCCTGCTCAACGTGCTCTCCTCCTTCATCCCCGACGGCGAGCGGATCGTCACCATCGAAGATGCGGTCGAGCTCCAGCTCCAGCAGGACCACGTGGTCCGGTTGGAATCTCGGCCGCCCAATGTGGAGGGCAAGGGCGAGGTCAGCATCCGGGATCTGGTGCGCAACTCGCTGCGCATGCGACCGGACCGGATCGTGGTCGGCGAGGTCCGCGGTGGAGAGAGCCTCGACATGCTCCAGGCGATGAACACCGGCCACGACGGCTCCCTGTCCACCGTCCACGCCAACTCACCCCGCGATGCGATCGCCCGGCTGGAGACCCTGGTCCTGATGGCCGGCATGGACCTTCCGCTGCGCGCCATCAGGGAACAGATCGCGTCAGCGGTGGACCTGATCGTGCAGCTCACGCGGCTGCGCGACGGCACCCGACGGGTCACCGCGGTCACCGAGGTCCACGGCATGGAGGGCCAGACCGTCACGCTCCAGGACGTCTTCCTCTTCGACTACTCGGCCGGAGTCGACGACGCCGGGAAGTTCCTCGGCAAACCCATCTCCACCGGCATCCGGCCGCGATTCACCGAACGCTTCGCGGACCTCGGCATCACCGTCTCCCCGGGCGTCTTCTCCCGGCCAGAGGCCAGGCCTGGACAATGATCGAGATCATTCTCGAGAACCTTGGGCCTACCATCGGCGCGCTCGCTGGCGCGATCGCAGTGGGCATCATCAGCTACCTGGTGGTGTCCCCGGGCCCGGTGCGCGTGCCGGTGGAGCGCCGACAGCCCGGCCACCTTCCTACGCCCAGCGCCCTGGAGCGCGGCGCGGGGACCGCGACGGCGTTTGTGGAGCGGCTGATCCACCGCCGGGGAACGCCAGTGGGCGCCTCGACGTTGGAGCTCGCAGCGGTGAAGCTGCGCCCCCAGGACTTCGTCTTCCTGGTCATGGTGGGCTCAGTCGTGGGCTTCGCCCTGGGCCTGGTGCTCAGCGGTGTGCTGCTGGCGATCATGCTCGCCGGTGTTGTCCCGCTGGGAGCCCGGATACTGCTCGGGTTGAAGATCTCCAAAAGGCAGAAGCAGTTTGCTGATCAGCTCGATGACTCGCTGCAGCTAATGGCCTCGAATCTGCGCGCAGGGCACAGTCTTCCGCAGGCGCTGTCCTCGGTCGCCAAAGAGGCCGAGAGTCCCACCTCCGATGAGTTCGTGCGCATCGTCAACGAGACCCGGGTGGGACGAGACCTCGGCGTCGCCCTGGACATGACAGCCGCCCGCATGGCCAGCGAGGACTTCTCCTGGATCACCCAGGCGATCGCCATCAACCGCGAGGTCGGCGGAAACCTCGCCGAGGTGCTCGACGGCGTGGCCAACACCATCCGGCAGCGCAACGAGATCCGTCGCCAGGTCGCCACCCTCAGCGCCGAGGGCCGGCTCTCAGCGCTGATCCTGATGGTACTCCCGTTCGGTCTCGCGGGTTTCCTGCTGATGAGCAATCCCGGGTATCTCGCCCCCTTCACCGAGACCGCGCTCGGTTATGGCCTGATGATTCTTGGCGTGGTCATGCTCACCATCGGTGGACTCTGGCTGCGCAAAGTCGTGGAGATCAAGTTTTGATCTCCCTGACCACGCCCGTCGCGCTGGCCACCGCGTGTGCCGCGCTCGCCGTGGGGATGGCGGTCTGGCTGATCTGGACGGCGGTGGATCCGACGCGACGCCAGGTCCGCGAGAACCTGCGGCGCGCCGGAGTCACCCTGGTGGTGGCCCCAAACGGCCCGGGCCCGAACGAAAGCAGCTTCTCACTGTCCTCATTAGCCAGGAGGGTGACGCCCGAGGTCATCGTGAAGACCCTGGACCGGCAGCACACCCTCGCCGGCCGTCCCGCCGCTTGGACGGTGGAGAAGCTGCTCACGCTCAAGCTCCTCTGGCTCCTGGCCGCCGGAGTGGTCAGCGCACTCATCCTGCTGTCCGGGCCCCCGCCCCTCATGGTGCTGATGACTCTCGGCGTCTCGGTGGTCGGCTATTTCGTGCCGGAGCTGCTGCTCAACAGCGAAGGGACCAAACGCAACCAGCAGATCGAGTTGGAGCTCGCCGACACCCTGGACCAGATGACCATCGCGGTCGAGGCAGGTCTGGGATTCGACTCCGCCATGGCGCGCGCCGCGCAGAACGGCAAAGGACCGCTGGCGAATGAGCTGGTCCGCACCCTCCAGGACATCCAGATGGGAAACTCGCGCAGGCAGGCGTTCGAGGCGCTCACGGTGCGCACCACTGTCGTGGACCTGCGCCGTTTTGTCCGCGCTGTGATCCAGGCGGATGCCTACGGGGTCTCCATCGCGAGCGTCCTGCGGACCCAGGCGGATGAGATGCGGCTGAAGCGACGCCAGCGCGCTGAGGAGAAGGCCCAGAAGATCCCAGTCAAGGTACTCATGCCGTTGATGCTCTTCATCCTCCCTGTCATCTTCATCGTGGTGATGGGCCCGGCCGCGATCAACATCGTCGACTCCTTCAGCGGGATGTGATGAGTGAACCCGTCATGATCCCTCTTCTGACCGCGTTGCTGGCCGCAGTGCTGGGCGGCCTGCTCAGCCCGGCCCTGCGTCCGTTCCTCCAGGACGATTCCGAGCGGGTGGGGAGCCTCCTGCGTGTGCCTGTTGCGGTGCTTGCCGCGCTGGCCGGATTCGGTGCCGCGAGCGTCGCGGACAGTGCCGCGGAGCTGGTGGCCTTCGCGGCGGTCGGAGTCGGTTGCGCGCTGCTGGTGGTGATCGACCTGATGGTGCGTCGGCTGCCCGATGTCTTGGTGGCATGTACCGCTGTGGCACTGCTGGTGCCACTTGCGGTGGCGGCAGCTACCGCGGATGAATGGTCCACGTTCGGTCGGAGTCTGCTGGCGGCCGTCGTTCTCCTCGCCGGGTACTTCCTGCTGGCGCTGATCGCGCCGAGCGGGCTGGGTCTCGGTGACGTGAAGTTCGCTTTTCTGGTCGGCGGATTCCTGGGCTGGTTCGGGTGGTCCCACGTGGCGGCTGGCACGGTACTGGGATTCACGATCAATGGGGTCATCGCGCTGCTGGTTTTGGCCAGCCGGAATGGAGGCCGGGACACGCAGATTCCCTTCGGCCCGTCGATGGCCCTCGGCGCAGTCTGTGCCGTGGCGCTGCTGCCGTAACTCGAACGGGCAGAGAAACGTTCTTAGGGCACAGGCGAACGAGAATTCTTCACCGATGACAGCGTCTTCGGTCGTCTCCAGGCAGTGCTCGCGCGGTTTTCCGCCTCCGCGGAATTGTGTTTTCTGCATCGTCGTGCAAGGCAGAGAACCTGGTGATACTCCCTCGGTATTTTCTACTGATGAATTACGTAGTACTTACTCGGCCGGCTAAAAATGATATTTTCCACCATCACTGCACCTCAGGCCGCGCCTGGTTAATCTTGTGAGGCATGGCGATGAAACTGGGCTTGTGGATCTTCAGACTGCGCCGTAATCTCAGCGAAAAGTGACCCAGATCGCCCAGATCTACATGGGTGAAAAATCTGTTGGAACTTGTGCGAACGACTAGGTTCGATCGGCAAAAAGTGCATTCCATTCCGGGGGGAAAAATGAATAATACGACCAGCTCGGCTCGATCTGCGCCAGCAGTCCAGCGGCCCGATTTCAGTACACAGTTGAGAGTTGGGCTGAGCGCTCTGCTCGTCACTTTTGTTGTTATGGCGGTCGCTCTGTCGTTCTCGTCCGCTGCCTCTGCCGCCACCACTCCTGTAGGGCTTGGCACTGCCGGGTCCTATTCGGTGCTTGGTGGCCAGACCGTCACGAATACGGGCCCGAGCATCCTGAGCGGGGACCTGGGAGTCAGCCCGGGCAACGCCATCACGGGCTTCCCCCCGGGGCTGGTCGGCGGAACGACTCACGCGGGCGGTGCAGAGGCCCTTCAGGCTCAATCGGATCTCGTGACTGCCTATAACGACGTGGCCGGGCGCGCTCCGACTGCGAGCATCGCCGGTGATCTCGGCGGGCAGACCCTCGTTGATGGTGTCTACAATTCCACCGGGGCCATCGAACTCACCGGCACGCTGACGCTTGACGGCCAGGGGGATCCGAATTCGGTGTTCATCTTCCAGGTGGCGTCGAGCCTGATCACCGCAACGTCCAGCAATGTCTCACTGATCAACGGTGCACAAGCCTGCAACGTCTACTGGCAGGTCGGGAGCTCAGCGACCCTGGGAACCGGATCCACCTTCGTGGGTTCCATCTTGGCGCTCACCTCGATCAGCGCTACGACGGGCGCCACCGTGCAGGGCCGGGCCCTCGCTCGCAACGGCGCCGTGACCCTGGACACCAACACTTTCACCACCACCAGCTGCGCCGTGGAGTCGACGGGAGAACCGACCGAGACTCCAGTTCCTACCGAGGAGCCCACCGAGACGCCAGTCACGACGGAGACTCCAGTTCCTTCCGAGGAGCCCACGGAGACTTCGGTCCCGACGGAGGAGCCGACCGCGGTCCCAGTCCCCACGGACGAACCCATTGAGGTGCCGGTTCCTGCTGAGGAGCCGACCGAGGTTGCGGTCCCGACCGAGGAGCCCACTGATGTTCCAGCCGCGACGGACGAGCCGACTGAGGTTGCGGTCCCAACCGAGGAGCCCACCGATTCGGCCGCGCGGACGAACGCGGAGAGCCCGGAAGCTTCGGCATCACCTACGGAATCCGATGCCCCGAGTGGATCGGATTCCCCAACCGCATCTGACACAACGGACGATGCCGTGACGGAGGATGACACAACGGACGATGACGCGACAGAATCCGCTGCCCCGTCAGACTCAGACGACGCGACCAGTGAGGCAGACGCATCGGCGGCTGACACGGACGACGACTCAGCCGAGGCGGCATCCGATTCCTCGGATCTGCCCTCTACCGGCATCGGGACGCTGACCAGCGTGCTCGTCGGGCTGAGCGTGCTGCTCATCCTCGGCGGCGCCACACTGCTGATCATCAGGCGGCAGCGCTCGACCTCGAGCGACTAGTTCGATCCTGGGCCTGATCCAAGGTCCAGACAGCCGAAGGGCCCGAGCCTGACACCTGGTGGGTGCAATCACCAGGTGTCAGATCGGGCCCTTCGTCATGTCCTGGGCTGACGCGCCAGTCCCGCCTCAGGAGGAGGAGAACGCCGCATCGAACGCGGCATCCGAGGGTTCGAACGCATTGGCCCGCACGAACTCCAGGGCCTGGGGTGCTCCGATCAGCCGGTTCATCCCGGCGTCCTCCCACTCCACCGAGAGCGGACCGGTGTATCCGATCGCGTTGAGCATCCGGAAGGCGTCCTCCCAGGGCACATCGCCGCGGCCGGTGGAGATGAAGTCCCAGCCGCGCCGCGGATCAGCCCAGGCGAGATGCGAGGACAGCCGGCCATTGCGCCCGTTCAGCCGCTTCTTCGTGTCCTTGCAGTGCACGTGATAGATCCGGTCCTGGTAGTCCCAGAGGAACGCCACCGAATCGATGTCCTGCCAGACCATATGGGAGGGATCCCAGTTCAGGCCGAACGCCTGCCGGTGCCCGATCGCCTCCAGTGCGCGCTGGGTCGTCCAATAGTCATAGGCGATCTCCGAAGGATGCACCTCATGGGCGAAGCGGACCCCCACCTCGTCGAAGACGTCGAGGATCGGGTTCCACCGGTCAGCGAAGTCCTGGTAGCCGGCCTCGACCAGCTCCGCGGAGACCGGAGGGAACATCGCCACATACTTCCAGCTCGCGGACCCGGTGAAGCCGGTCACCGTGTTGACCCCCAGTCGGGCCGCGGCCCGCGCCGTGTACTTCATCTCCTCGGCCGCCCGCTGCCGCACCCCCTCGGGGTCGCCGTCGCCCCAGATGTGATCGGGCAGGATGTCGCGGTGCCGGGCGTCGATCGGGTCGTCGCAGACCGCCTGTCCACGGAGGTGATTGGCGATCGTGTAGACCTTCAGCCCGTTCTTCTCCAGGATGTCCAGGCGATCCTTCACGTAGGCATCGTCTTCTGCGGCCCGCCGTGGGTCCAGGTGATCACCCCAGCAGGCGATCTCCAGGCCGTCGTAGCCCCATTCACCCGCGAGCCGGGCGACCTCCTCGAAGGGCAGGTCCGCCCATTGTCCGGTGAACAGCGTGACTGGTCGTGCCATGGTCTTCATCTCCGTTCGTGATCGTGGATCTCGGTCCATTGATGCGCGGCCCCGCTGGAGCGCTCCACTGCCTCCAGCACCCGCTGCACGTGGAGGCCATCCTCGAATGAGGGCCGCGGATCCTTCCCGGCAGCGATCCCGCGCACCAGATCCACCACCTGGTGGGTGAATCCATGTTCGTAGCCCAACCCGTGGCCGGCCGGCCACCAGGCTTCGAGATAAGGGTGCTCCGGTTCGGTGGCCATAATCCGGGTGAACCCTGCGGTCCGCGCCGGTTGCGTCGCATCGTAGTAGTGCAGGACGTTCATGTCCTCGAAGTCGAAGCTGACCGCCCCGCGAGACCCGGAGACCTCGATGCGCAGCGCATTCTTCCGACCCCAGGCGAACCGGGAGGCCTCCAGGATCACCGGGGCGCCCGAGCTCAGCCGAGCGGTGACCAGGGCGGCGTCGTCCACCGTGACCGGGCCCGTCGCGGCCGTGCCAGACGCTTCGGCGGAGGCTCCCGGCCCGCCACGGAGACCACCGCTGCCACCGCCGATCCCACCTGCGGCGACGGCGGCCGCAGCGGCCACCGGGCGTTCCGCGACGATGGTGTCGAGCATCCCGGAGACCCCGGCGAAACGCTGACCGGTGAGGAAACAGGTCAGGTCCACGATGTGGGCGCCGATGTCGCCCAACGCCCCGGACCCCGCGCGGGCCTTGTCCAACCTCCAGGACAGCGGCGCGGTCTCATCGCCGAGCCAGTCCTGCAGATATTGGGCCCGCACCTGGCGCACCTCACCGATCCGGCCCTCAGCGATCAGCTCCTGGGCCAGCTTCAGCGCCGGCACCCGGCGGTAGGTGAAGCCGACCATCGCATGGATGCCCTGGGCTCGCGCTCGATGGGCGGCGTCGTTCATCCGCTGCGCCTCCGCCACCGAGTTGGCCATCGGCTTCTCCACCAGCACGTGCTTGCCGGCCTCCAGCGCCGCCGCGGCGATCTCCGCGTGGGTGTCACCCGGGGTGCAGATGTCGATCAGATCCACATCCTTGCGTTCGAGCACCCGCCGCCAGTCGGTGGCGGACTCGACCCAGCCCAGCCGCTGCGCAGCCTGCTTGCTCCGCTGTGCATCCCGGCCGACGAGCACCCGCATCTGCGGCTCCATCGGAAGGTCGAAGAACCGTGAGGCGGACCTCCAGGCCTGGGAGTGGACCCGGCCCATGAAGGCGTGCCCGATCATGGCCACGCCCAATCGTGGCTTCTCCAGTTCAGCCATGACTGCCGCTCAGGATTCGAAGGCGTAGGGCAGGTACTGGTCCACGTTCTCGGCGGTGACCACCGGTGCGTAGAGCTGGATCTCGCGAGGGACCTCGATCTGCACCAGGTCGCCCAGGGCCCGGCCCTGGGCGAGCAGCCGAGCCAGCCGGACGCCGTCGGCGGCCTGGGTGGCCGGGTAGATGACCGTGGCCTCCACCACGGAGTCCCCGGACTCGATCTCGCGCATCATGTTCGCGGAGCCTGCGCCGCCGACCATGAAGAACTCGTCGCGCCCGGCGTTCTCGATGGCGGCCAGGACTCCGACGCCCTGATCGTCGTCGTGGTTCCAGATCGCATCGATCTCCGGTGCGGCCTGGAGCAGGTTCGCGGTGGCGCTCTCGCCGCCGGCGACGGTGAAGTCCGCGGCGACCCGGTTGTCGACCTCGAGTCCGCAGTCACTGAGGGCCTGTTCGAACCCTTCGCTGCGGTCCTGGGTCAGCGGGAGCGAGTCGATGCCGGCGATCTCCGCGACCACCGCATCCTCCTGGTCGCCGAGCTGTTCACAGATGTACTCTCCGGCGGAGACGCCCATGCCGTAGTTGTCCCCGAGGATCGTGGTGCGCGCGGCGAAGGGACTGGAGAATTCGCGGTCGACGTTGACCACGGGGATCCCCGCCTCCATCGCTTCGGTGGCCACCTCGGTCAGTGCGGCGCCGTCGAAGGGCAGGACCACGATCGCGTCCACGCCGTCGTTGATGAACTGCTCGATCTGGCTGATCTGCTGATTGACGTCATCGGTGCCCTCGGAGACGCGCAGCTCGACGTCTTCGAACTCTTCCCCCTGGGACTGGGCGCCTTCGGTGATGGCGCCGATCCAGCCGTGTCCGGCGGCAGGGCCGGAGAACCCGATGACGACGTCTTCACCGGGCTCGGCGTTGTCGCCCGCAGGTTCAGCGGCGGCGGCCGCGGCGTCGTCGTCGCCGGACTCCGCCTCCACCGGGTCGTTGGAGAGGCAGCCGCTGACGAGCAGGGTGGCTGAGATGAGCGCAGCGGCCGAGAGGTACCGGCGTGGGGTGCGAGACATGATTCCTCCTGATGGAAGTTGATTCAGCTGTGCGAGTGGGTTGATTCAGGTGATGAGGTGCTCAGGTCACGTTCGACTGTGGCTGGAGAAGCGCTGCTGGAGCAGCACGGCACCGACGATGATCGCGCCGGTGACCAGCGCCTGTACGGACGAGTCGAGGTTGTTCTGCACGAAGACGTTGCGCAGCACCGCGAAGACCATGACTCCCAGGACGGTGCCGAAGATGGTGCCGCGGCCGCCTGCCAGCAGGGTGCCGCCGACGACGACGGCGGCGATGGCGTCCAGCTCATAGAGCAGGCCGTGGGTGGAGGAGCCCGAGGTGGTCCGGCTGAGCATCATCACCGCGGCGATGCCGGCGCAGAGCCCGGAGAGGGCGTAGACCATGACCAGGTGGCGCTTGACCTTGATGCCGGCCAGCCGGGCGGCCTCGGGGTTGCCGCCCACGGCGATGGTGCGGCGCCCGAAGGTGGTGCGGTTGAGCAGGAACCATCCAGCGGCGGCGACGATCAGGAACATCCAGACGATGATCGGGATGCCCAGCAGGTCTCCGCGGAAGGTGCTGGTGAAGCCCGGCACGGTGACGATCTGGGTCTGCCGTCCGGAGATCAGCTCGGCGAAGCCGCGGGCGGCGACGAGCATCGCCAGGGTCGCGATGAACGGGACCACCCGCCCGTAGGCGATGATCACGCCGTTGAGCAGTCCAGCCGCGGCGCCGACCGCCAGCGCGGTGAAGAACATCATCGACCAGTGGACGTCCATCGCGATGGCCTGGGTGCCCAGCGTGGTGGCCCAGACCGTGGCCAGTCCCATCACCGAGCCCACCGAGAGGTCGATGCCTCCGGAGGTGATCACGAAGGTCACGCCGATGCAGATCACCCCGATCACCGCGGCCTGCTGCAGGATCACCATGAGGTTCGCCACGCTGAGGAAGCGATCACCGCCGGTGACGACGCCCAGGACCACCAGTGCCGCCAGGGCGAGGATCAGGCCGAGGCTGTGTCCCAGGCTGAGGTTCGACCCGCCGACCGTCTTCGGTGCCTTCTCCTCGTCCGGGCTGAGGTCCCGGCTCGGGAGCTCCTCGCCGGCAGGAGTGTCCGCACCGGCGGGGACGCCTGTTTCTTTCGTCTCACTCATCCGTGAGCTCCTTCCATCACAAGATCAAGCACCTGGTGTTCGTCGATGTCCCTGGTCGCTCCGGTGTGGACGACCCTGCCGTCAGCGACGACGAGGACTCGATCGGCGAGTCCCAGGACCTCCTCGATCTCGCTCGAGACCATCAGCACTGCCGTGCCCTGCCGGCTCAGCTCCCTGACCAGTCCGTAGATCTCGGCCCGGGCCCCGACGTCGACGCCGCGGGTGGGCTCGTCGAGCAGCAGCACGTCGCACCCATGCACGAGCCAGCGCGCGAGCATCGCCTTCTGCTGGTTTCCGCCGGAGAGGGTGCGGATGCTGCGCTGGACGTCGGCGGGGGAGAGATGGAGCGCCTCGGCCTGTTCGCGGGCCGCGGTGCGTTCGGCGCGCTCGTTGAGCAGGCCGGATCGGGCGAAGCGGGCGAACGTGGAGAGGGTGATGTTGCGGTAGATCGGCTCGTCCAGGAGCAGGCCCTGACTCTTGCGCTCCTCCGGGGCGAGTCCCACCCCGTGGTTGACCGCATCGGCGATGGAGCCGCGGCGCAGCTTCTTGCCCTTGACCCGGACCTCGCCGGCGGTGGCGCGGCGGGCTCCGTAGATGGTTTCGAGGATCTCGGAGCGGCCCGCGCCCACCAGTCCGGCCAGTCCCACGACCTCACCGGGGCGGACGTCGAAGGAGACCGGCTCGAAGACTCCGTCGAGGCTGAGTCCGTCGACCTCGAGCAGCGGCTGATCGCTGGTGGCTCCGATCGCGGTGCCGCCGAAGTCGGAGATGACCTCGTGCCCGGTCATCAGCGCGATGAGCTCCCTGGTGGGGGTGTCCTCGACCTCGAGGCTGGTGGCCGCGGTGCGCCCGTCCTTGAGCACCGTGATCCGGTCTCCGATCCGGCGGATCTCCTCGAGGCGATGTGAGATGTAGACCACGGCCACGCCTTCGTCCCGGAGAGCTCGCACCACTCGGAACAGGTTCTCCACCTCTTCGGGATCAAGCACCGCGGAGGGTTCGTCCATGATGATCAGCTGCGCGTCATGTGAGAGTGCCCGGGCCATCGAGACGATCTGCTTCCCCGCTGCGGGCAGACGTCCGACCTCGCGCTGGGCGGGGATCTCGGGGTGACCGAGGCGCCGGAGCAGGTCGCGGGTGCGCTCCAGGGCGGTGGCCCGACGCAGCACGCCCCCCGAGCTGAGCTCGTGACCGAGGAACACGTTCTCGGCGACGCTGAGACCGTCGACGACGTCGAGCTCCTGATACATCGTGGCTATGCCCAGTCGCAGCGCGGCCATCGTGGTGGGGATGGTGACCCGTTCACCCTTCCAGAGGATCTCGCCCTCGGTGGGCTGATGGGCGCCGGAGAGCACCTTGATGAGGGTCGACTTCCCGGCGCCGTTCTGACCGAGCAGACAATGGACCTCACCGGCCCGGATGTCGAGATCGACGCCGTCGAGGGCCTTGGCGCCGGGGAAGTGCTTGATGATCCCTCGCATCCGGAGGAGCTCGGACCCACCATTTTGTGTGACCATGCTCACAAATTTAGGGGGCACTTCTGTCGGCTGTCAATCAAAAGTCAAACTAAATACGTAAAACTTTCGGACTCACTCTGACTGAACACCGGGTGGTTTACTTGAACCATGGCCTCCTTCTCCGTGATCGATGAGCAGAACAGCGTGGCGTTCGCGCCGGCGGGGAACACTCTTCCCAACAGCGCGGGAGCGTTGTTCCAGCTCCTGCGGGACGGGACGCCGCGGACGCGCTCAGACCTGACGGCGATGACCGGTTTCGCGCGATCCACGATCTCCGCGCGGGTGGAGGAGCTGCTGGATGCCTCGCTGATCCGCCCTGCGGGGGAGAACTCCTCCACCGGGGGCCGGCCGCCGAGCACCTTCGCCTTCAATCCCGACGCCCGGTCGGTGCTCGCCGTGGACCTCGGCGGAACCCACGCGCGGATCGCCGTGACGGACCTGGCGGCCCGGGTGCTGGCGGAGAAGGAGCAGGAGCTCGACATCACCCGGGGCCCGGTGGCGGTGCTCGACGCGGTGGGCGCGATCGCCATGGAGCTCCTCCAGGAGACGGGACGCAGCCCCGAGGACCTGCTCGGTGTCGGGGTGGGCGTACCGGGTCCGGTGGAGTTCGCCACCGGCCGGCCGATGAGCCCGCCGATCATGCCGGGCTGGGACCACTTCGACATTCCCGGACATCTGCGCCAGTGGTTCCCGGTGCCGATCATGGTGGACAACGATGTCAACGCCATGGCCCTGGGGGAGCACGCGGTGACCTACCCGGGTGTGGCCAACATGATGTTCGTCAAGGTCGCCACCGGCATCGGCTCCGGCATCATCAGCGATGGTCGGCTCCAGCACGGCGCCCAGGGAGCGGCAGGGGACCTCGGCCATATCGCGATCCCCGACGGCGACACGACACCCTGCACCTGCGGGAATGCGGGCTGCCTCGAAGCGGTCGCCTCCGGGCCGGCGATCGCCGCCCAGCTGCGCGAGCGCGGCTTCGACGTGCCGCACCATGCGGCGATGCTGGACCTGGTGCGCTCCGGTGACGTGGAGGCTCTGCGCACCGTGCGCCAGGCCGGGCGGCAGGTCGGATCGGTGCTGGCGGGCTGCGTGAACCTGCTCAACCCCTCGGTCATCGTGATCGGCGGGGTGGTCTCCACGGCGGGGGAACACTTCCTGGCCGGGATCCGCGAGGCGGTCTACTCCCGCTCGCTGCCGCTGGCCACCCAGCACCTGCGCATCGTGGTCACCCAGACCAGGGCGCGCGCCGGGGTGCTCGGAGCCTCCGCGCTGGTCACCGGCCACGGGCTCTCGGTCGAGAACGTGAACCGACTGGTCGGCTGAGGTCAGCGGTCAGTAGACCTTGTCCGGGGTCTCAGCGTCAGGCTGAGCCTCGCCGTTCTGCTGGGCCTTGCCGTTCTGCTGAGCCTTGCCGTCCCGCTGGGCCTTGGCGCTGCGCAGCGCCAGGACCAGGGCGGTGCCCACCATCAGCAGGGCCAGTCCCCAGCCGAGGGTCGCCGTGTAATCCGGTGCCTGTGGGATGGCGGAGAGCACGATGCCGATCGGGGCGAAGAACAAGAGTCCATTGATGACGTCTTTTTGGCGTGCCATGCGATCAACCCTACGGTGAAACACCTCGAGCGAGACCTGCGCAGGGGCGCCCGCGCGCCGCGGCTCCACCGGATCAGCCAGCCTCACTGTCCAAGCGAACCGCACTGGGCGAAGCCAGCCTCAGTCCCCGAAGGCGGCACCGACCCGGCGCTGCAGCCGGGCCCATTGGTCCGCCGGGTCGAGCGCGGGGGAGAGCGTGTGCAGCTGCACCGCCGCAGATGGAAGGACCGGTCCCTCGGCGGTGTTGTCCGCTGGTTCACCGTCGGCGGTGACCACCTGTTGGACCATGGACCCGGGCATCAGGTTCATCAACGCCAGGGCGAGCTGGCGGGCATGACCCGGTTCCAGCGCAAAGGGCGCCACGACGACGTCGGGGTCGATGTCGACCGGACGGGCCAGCGCCCGACGTGCCACATCGAGTCCGCCGAGCACCGACTGCCCCAGGAACCAGCCCAGCAGCACGATCGATGATCCCAGCCGGCGAGGCCAGCCGCGCGGTGAGCGCCGCGCGGAGGGCGGCAGCAGCAGCAGGCTCATCCCCGTGGCCAGCGCCACCGAGACCAGCCCGTAGATCAGGTAGTCTGCGCCGGCTCCGGAGAGCGCCCACCAGAGGACGCCCAGCACCACGGCGCGCAGCACCCCGGCCAATACCCAGCTGCTCATGAGAACCTCCCTGCCACGAGCATCGTGGCCACCGTGACCACGGTCAGCAGCACCACCAGCATCAGGCCGGTGGACTCCCAGCCGCCCAGCCGAGCCTCCGCCCAGGAGACTGCGCGTCGTCCCCGCTGCGCCGCGGCGGACCAGAGGCTGCCCCAGCGTTCGGCGGCGGACGTGGTGAACCCATGTGCACCATCCAGCGCCGACCCGCCGGCAGCCCCGACGCGACGCAGCAGCGACTCCTCCGCCAGCAGCAGGTCCCCGGGCGGGACCGCCGGCGTCGTCTCGCCGCGCAGCCGCACCGGAAGCAGCCCGCGGCGGGCCGCGCCCCAGACCAGCGCCGCGAGGAGGATCCCGAACAGGATCGGCCAGGTCGCGTCCCACAGGGTGCTCGGCTCCCAGCTCGGCACGGCGACGCCGTCTGCCTGCACCGGATCGGTCACCCACCGGGCGCCGATCACCCAGGGGACCACGATCCCTGCCGCGCAGACCCCCAGCCAGGACAACAGCTCCCCATCGGCCCGCCGGCGCGGATCACGGTCCGCCGCCCAGATCACCACGGCGAAGCGCAGCAGCAGCAGGGTGGACCCGGTCGCGACCAGCGGCAGCAGCAGATCCAGCCCCACCCCGAGGACCTCGATCCCACTCACCGCCTCCTTGGACACATACTTGCCGAAGGCCCCGGAGGTCAGCGGAGCCCCCGCCACGGCCAGCCCCGCCCCGAGCATCCCGAGCAGCACCAGGATCCCGGTCCGACCCCGGGCATAGTGCTTGACCACCGGCACCCCCAGGAACAGCGCCCCCTTGGCGAGGCCATGGTGGACCGCGTAGATGACCGCGGCAGCCGACGTCGCGGCCCGCAGCTCGGGGACCATCAGCCCCACCGCGACCAGCACGGTGATGAACCCCATCTGCGAGATGGTCGAATAGGCCAGGACCACCTTCGGATCATGCTGGAGGACTCCGACGGCGACGGCGGCGAACGCCCCGATCAGCGCCAGCGTCAGCAGCACCGCCCCGGCTGTCTCGCCCTCGGGCAGGAACCGCAGCCAGCCGATCATCCCGGCCTTGACCATCGCCCCGGAGAGCACCGCCGAGGCGGCCGGCGGCGCGGCCGGATGGGCCAGCGGCAGCCACACATGCAGCGGGACGGTGCCGGCCTTGACCCCGAATCCGAAGATCAGCAGCCCCTGGATCAACCCGGTGTGCGCGGTGCCTGCCGCCTCGGAGGCCTCGGCGAGCAGGAACCCGCCGGCGGAGGTCATCAGGATCAGCGCGGCCAGGATGGCGGTCTCGGAGAGCACCGACATCACCAGGTAGACCCGGGTGGCGCGCTGCGCGGCCGGGGTCCGGTAGTGGATCACCAGGCCGGCCGCGGAGAAGCTCATCAGCGCGAAGGCCAGATAGAAGCTGGCGGCGTCGGCGGCGAGGTAGGTGCCGATGTTGCCGGTGAAGCTGAGCAGCAAGAACGCCGAGAGCGCGCCCGAGCCCCGCTCCGCATCACGCAGCTTGATCCAGCTGATCGACAGCAGCGCGGCCCCGTAGAGCAGCGCGGCGATCAGCAGCAGCGGCCTGGCGTAGAGGTCCACCCCGAAATGCGCCCCGAAGAGCAGCCAGGGCACCTCGACGGTCTCAGCGACGGAGCCGGGTTCCGCCAGCAGCGCCAGCAGCACCGCCGGGGCCACGGCCAGCGGCGCGAACAGGGTCAGCCGGCGCCGAAGCGTGAACGCCTGCAGCGGGCGCAGCAGTCCCGCGAGCCCGAGGACCAGCACGATGACCAGCGGGGTCAGCAGGGACAGTGCGATGAGCAGCGACGGTGAGAAGAGCGAAGGGGGTGAGATCAGCATCAGCCCAGCACCCCCTCAGCGATGAACCGGGCGACCTGCAGCGGGGCGAAGGCCAGCGAGGCGGCGATCCCGACGAAGAGGGTCAGCCCGGCGGTGATCAGCGCCGGGATCAGCAGGCTCTTGGGCTCGCGGACCCGCAGCGGATCTGAGGCGTCGGATCCGCGGCTCACCAGCGTCTCGGGCTCCACCTCCTCGGGATCGACGAACCACAGCGCGTAGACCACGGGCAGGAAATATGCCGCATTGAGCAGCGAGGAGCCCACCAGCACCCACAGCACCCAGGGGTGCTCCGAGGCCAGCGCTCCGGTGCCCAGCTGCCATTTGGAGATGAACCCGGCCGTCGGCGGCAGCCCGATCATGCCGAAGGCGCCCACGGTGAACGCCGCCGAGGTCAGCGGCATCCGTCGTCCCGCCCCGCGCAGCTGGCTCACCGTATGGGCGCGGATCACCTCCGCGAAGAGTCCCGCGCAGAAGAACAGCGTCACCTTCATCAGTCCCTGGTGGACCAGGTGCACCACCCCGCCGGTGGTGGCGAGCACGTTGACCATCGCCACCCCCAGCACCACATAGCTGACCTGGGAGATCGTGGAATAGGCGAGCCGCTTCTTGATCTCCTGCTGGCGCAGCGCCTGATAGGAGCCATAGAGGATGGTGAACGCCGCGAGGATCAGCAGCGGGGTGAGCACCCCCAGCTCGGCGGCGGCTTCGACCCCGAAGACGTCGTGGAGCACCCGCACGATCCCGAACACGCCGGCCTTGACGACCGCCACCGCGTGCAGCAGCGCCGAGACCGGGGCCGGTGCGACCATCGCCAGCGGCAGCCAGCCATGCAGCGGGAACAGCGCGGCCTTGACTCCCAGACCGCCCACGAGCAGCCCGAAGATCAGCAGCGCCGGCATCGGATTCGAGGCGACCAGCTCGGTGACACCCTCGGCGCCGCCGTCGGCGAAGTCGACCGGGCCCACGTACATGGTCAGCCAGACCACTCCGATGAGCACCGCGAGTCCGCCGCCCAGGGCGTAGCGCAGGTAGATCCGGGCCGCCCGCAGCGAGGCGGGGGTGCCCCAGTGCGCCACCAGCGGGTAGGTCACCACGGTGAGCAGCTCGTAGAACACCAGGAAGGTGACCAGGTTCCCGGAGAAGGAGATGCCCACCGTGGCGGTGACACACAGGCTGAAGAACCCGAAGAAGCGGCTCTTGTTCTTCGTCCCGCGCAGGTATCCCAGGGCATAGACGGTGGTCAGCAGCCACAGCAGCGAGGAGAGCCCGGCGAAGAACAGCGCCAGCGGGTCCACCCGCAGCACCAGGTCGATGCCCGGCAGGAAGGGTGCGGAGAACTCGGGCCGGGCGCCGTCGGCCACCACGGCCGGGACCAGGGCGATGATCAGCAGCACCTTCGCCACCGCGGCGGTGAGGTTGATCCCGGCGCGCAGCTTCACGCTGTTCTCCGGCAGCGGGAAGATCGCGACGGCGGCGGTCAGCGACAGCAGCACCATCACCACCGGGATGGCGGGCAGGAGCTCCCCGGGCATCTGCTCGAGCCAGGTCACCATGGGGCGCCCACCTCCAGGACCCCGGTGAGCCAGACGCCGAGGAATCCGGTGAGCACGGTGAGCAGTCCCAGCACGAAGGGCGCCAGCTGCGCCTTCCCGGTCAGCGTGGGGTCTTCGGGGCGGGTCTGGGCCTGCGGCAGGGTCAGCTCGGTCTGATCGTCTTCACTCATCACCAGCAGCGGAGCCACCGCCTTGAGCAGATAGGCGGCGCTGAACAGGGTTCCGGCCACCAGGACCACCAGCATCCAGTAGTGTCCGGCGGCGACGGCGGAGGTGGCCAGCAGCCACTTGCCGGAGAAGCCCAGGGACAGTGGCAGCCCGATCAGGCCCACCGCGCTGAGACCCATGCTCATGACCAGCATCGGGTGTGCCCGGCCGGCGCCGCGCAGATCTGCGATCTCATCGGTGCCGTAGAGGTCCTTGAGGTGCCCGGCGGAGAGGAAGAGGCTGGCCTTGGCCAGCCCGTGCCCCAGGGCCAGCGCCACGGTGCCGCTCAGCGCGCCCGCCAGCACCGCGCCGTCGTCCAACGTGGTGCCCGGCTGGCCTTCGAGTGCGCTGGTCTCGGGGTCCAGCAGCAGCGGCAGCAGCAGGAACCAGTATCCGACCTGGGCCACGGTGGAGTAGGCGATCAGCGGCTTGAGCCGGGTCTGCCGCAGCGCCATCACCGACCCCACCAGGATCGCGGCGGCGCCCATCCCGGCCAGCACCCAGGCCAGGATCGCCAGCTCCGGCAGCGGACCGGCGACCCACAGCCAGACGCGCAGCAGCACGAACAGCGCGGCCTTGATGACCAGCGCGGAGAGAAGCGGGGAGACCGCACTGGGGGCCGAGGAGTGCGCCGGGATCAGCCACCGGTGCAGCGGCACCAGGGCCACCTTCAGCGCCAGGCCGAGACTGATCAGGCACAGCGCCAGCACGACGGCGGCGAGGTCGGCGTCGTCCTCGGCGGCGAGCCCGGTGATGATCTCGCCGGAGTCGATGATGTCCAGGGTGCCGGTCACCGAGTAGATCAGCGCGACCCCGATGAGGAACAGCAGCGAGCCCAGCACCGCGATGAACAGGTAGCGCAGCGCCGCGGGCCAGGCGTCACGGCCGCCGAGGGCCACCAGCGCCACCGCGGTCAGTCCCACCAGCTCCAGCCCGACATAGGTGTTGAACAGGTCCCCGGAGAGGAAGACGGCGTTGAGCCCGGACCAGCAGCCCAGCCACAGCGGCCAGAAACCGGCGTGACCCGCGCGCCAGACTCCGGGGGGCTCCGTGTGACGGTGATGCTGCTTGTCCGCATCCCGGTCCGGTGTGCCTGGGACCAGCCGCTTCCCGGTGGAGGCGGGGCGCGCGGCGGCATAGCAGCTGACCACCGCGCCGACCACGGCGGTCATCGCCAGGAACAGGGCTGAGAGGCCGTCGGCGCGCAGGGTGATGCCCAGCGGGGACTCGAAGCCGCCCAGGGCGAGCTCGAGGGTCTGCCCGGAGGTGACCTGGACCAGGATCGGGGTGCTCAGGCCGAGCACCGCCGCAGAGGTGATCACGCCCAGGACCCGCCGCGCCACCGAGCCCAGCAGCACGCTCAGCGCGCTGGCCAGCAGCGGAACCAGCACCACAGCGCCCAGGCAGAACAGGGTCAGGCTCATCGGTGCGGTCACTCCTCGGCCTCCGCGTCCTTGGAGCCGTTGAAGTGTCCAGAGTCTCCGGCGTCTCCGGAGTCTTTGGTGTCCTCGGGGCCTTCGACGTCCTGGACACCTTCGATCCGGCGGATCAGCACCGCGCCGAGTCCGGTGAAGGCCACCGTGATGACCAGGCCGGTGATCACCAGTGCCGAGAGCACCGGATCGGTCCCGTCCCCCGCGCCGGCCGCATCACCGGATTCCGCCGTGCGGGCCGCCAGGGCGAGGATGAGCATCAGCGAGCCGATCCCGGTGACGTTCAGCGCGATCAGCCGGGCGACCAGGTCCCGGGTGAGCAGCATCCGCACCATCCCGATCACCGCGATCGCCGTGCCGAGAAGCAGGTACCACTGCACCTGGGAGAGGTCGATCGCGCCCACGCCAGCCAGACCGAGGGCCACAGACAAGGGCATCATGTGGTGACCTCGCGCCGCGCGGGGTTGTCCAGGCACAGATAGATCGCGTAGAGCCCGGCCGCGATCCCCAGCGTCAGCAGGATCTCGATGGTGAGCAGCACCGGGAAGGAGAAGGGCGCGTTCAGGTGTGCCAGGGCGGCCAGGATGAAGACGACGACGCCGGCCACCAGCACTGGGCGCAGCCAGCTCACGGTGAGCTTCCCCAACGGCACGTGGGCGCTGTGCAGCAGGATCAGCACCGCGCAGAGCACGGCCCCGGACTGGAAGGCACCCCCTGAGTCGGTGCTGCCGGCGAAGAGCAGCCACAGTCCGGCCAGGAACAGCACCGGGGCGAACACCCGGATCAGCCAGTGCAGGCTCGCCGGGATCGGCGGCGCCGGGCTCAGCGCGGCGCTGAGTCCGGCCCGAGGCCCGACGTCACCGTGACCCAGCGCGAGCACGGCGACGGCCGTGAGCATCAGCACCGCAGATTCCAGCAGGGTGTCGTAGAAGCGGAAGACCAGCAGCACGCCGGTGATCTCATGCTCCACACCGGTCAGCCCCATATTCGCGGTGAGGGCCGCGTCCCAGGCGGGCAGCGACTGCTCGGCGCGGAGCCAGACGGCCGCGGCGACGACGGTCAGGGTGATGGCGCTGAGCGTGCCCACCACAGGTCGCAGCCAGGTCCACCGCGGCGCGGTCGCGGCATCGGGGGAGGGTTGGGCGGGGGAGCTGACCGAGACCCAGACCAGCAGTGCTGCGAGGATCCCGCCGCCGATGCCCGCCTCGGCCAGAGCCACATCCACGCTGCCCAGCCGCAGCCAGGCCAGCGTGGTCAGCACGCCCAGGCCGAGCAGGCCCATGGACTGGGCGAACCGGGAGCTCGGAAGAACGGTGCACAGCACCGAGGCGAGCAGCCCAGCACCGAGCACCAGGTCTGCGGCCGGGACTCCACCGGTCATGACTGGCGCTCCGGGGTGTCCGGCGTCGGTGGAGTCGCCTGCGTCGCCGAGCCGCCCCGGTGCTGCTGGAACTGCTCGGCGGCGTCGATGCCGCCGAGCACATGGGCCGAGATCGACGCCGCCGCCAGCGCCAACACCCAGGTCAGGACCAGCACCGCGGCGCTGGTCCAGCTCCCCAGCAGCAGCGCGACGCCGGTGAGGACCAGCCCGAGGCCCAGATTGTCCGCCTTGGTCAGAGCATGCAGCCGGCTGCGCAGGTCGGGGAAGCGGATCAGGCCCAAGGTGCCCACGCTGAAGAAGAAGGTGCCGGCCAGGATCAGCGCCAGGGCCGCCAGCTGGCTGAGTTCGCTCATGCGGGCCCTTGCGCGCCGGTTCGCCGGGGGCGCCTGCGCAGTCCGGCGCGCACCGCCGCCGCGACCGCCGCCGTGCCGGTGAGCACCAGCGCCACGTCGAGGTACCGGGCGCCGTCGTCGGCCAGGGCGGCGAGCACCGCCGCCAGTGCGGCGCCGGTGGTGCCGGTGAGCAGGACCACCAGCAGCCAGTCACCGGCCAGGCCGCGACGGGCGAACACGGCCAGGGCGAAAACGTAATTGGCGAGCAGCACTGCGAAGACGCCCAGCAGCACTGCTTCGCTCATCGCCGCTCCTCACTCACCAGGAATCTGTCACTCGGCAGGGATGTGTCACTGTCCGCGCCAGTCGTCAGCTGCTCGAGCCGACCCACACCAGCCTAACGATCTGACCCCGCCGCCAGGACATACACTGAGGCACTGTGACCTGTCTCTCAATCTGGGACCGTTCATGTGGAGTTCACGCTCTGTCACCCAACTCGTCAGTGGTGTGGCTAACATGAGGTCAGTAAATACTGGAAGGAAGCTGGATGAGCTCTGCTGTGCAGACTGAGCAGGAACGGACGCGCGCTCGCGCGCACCGACGACGGCAGTCGAAGAACTGGTCCCTGTTCCTGCTCTTCGCGGGTCCGAACATCCTGCTGATCCTCGCGTTCATCTACTACCCGCTGTTCTCCAACATGTACTACTCCACCCTGGACTGGCGGCTGGGCTCCTCCAGCGCCACCCAGATCGGGCTGGAGAACTACGTGGCCTTCTTCACCTCAGACTCCGGCCTGGAGGTCTGGCGGGTCACCGGCATCTTCACCGCCGGCGCGGTGCTGGGCTCGATGATCCTGGGCCTGCTGATCGCGCTGGTGCTGAACAAGAAGATCCCGGGCAAGACCGCCGCCCGCACCGCCGTGTTCTCCCCCTATGTGCTCTCCGGGGTCGGGGTGGCGATGGTCTGGAACTTCATCTTCGATCCCACCCGCGGCGGGCTCTCCCACATCCTCGGGTTCTTCGGCGTCAGCTCCCCGGAGTGGTACCTGAATGAGGACTGGTCGCTGTTCATGGTGATCATCGTCTATGTGTGGAAGAACCTCGGCTACTGCGCGGTGGTATTCCTCGCCGGGCTGCAGTCCATCCCGAAGGACCTGATCGAGGCCGCGACCATCGACCGGGCCGGCCCGATCCGCCGTTTCGTCTCGGTCACGCTGCCGCTGCTGACCCCCACGGTGTTCTTCCTTCTGGTCACCAACATCCTCTTCTCGATGACCAACGCCTTCGACATCCTGCGCACCATGACCCCGACCGGTCACGGCACCAACACCATCATCTTTGAGATCTACCTGCAGTCCTTCGGCGCCTATCAGCGAGCCGGCTACTCCGCGGCCATCGCCGTGGTGCTCTTCTTCACCCTGTTCTTCATCACCGCTGTCCAGCTGCGCTTCGTCGAGCGGAAGGTGCACTACTCATGAGCCTGACCCGATCGCGACCCCCCAAAGAGGATGCGCAGCCCCGCGGCATCGCCCCGGAGAAGAAGCAGAAGCTGACCAAGGCCGAGCGCAAACAGATGCGCCGCGGCGGCTGGCTGGACGCGTTCAGCCGGCAGAACCTCGCCGACACCATCTTCACCGGCTACCTTCCGATCTTCGTGGCGCTGATCGTGATCGTGCTGCCGCTGGCCTGGATGGTCTCCTCCAGCTTCAAGCCGCCGACCGAGATCGTCACGCTCAACCCCACGCTGCTGCCGCAGGATCCCACCCTGGACAACTTCGGCAACGTCGTGGATCGAGTGCCGCTGCTGACGATGTTCGGCAACAGCATCTACGTGACCCTGGTGGGCTCCAGCATCAAGGTGCTGCTGGCGGTCACCACTGCCTACGCGCTGGTCTTCATCAAGGTCCCAGGCCGGAACTTCATCTTCCTGGGCATCCTGGTGGCTCTGATGGTCCCCCCTGAGGTCTCGATGCTGCCGAACTACCTGACGATCACCGGCCTCGGCGGCCGCGACACCCTCTGGGGCATCATTCTGCCGGGCCTGGGCACCGCCTTCGGCACCTTCCTGCTGCGCCAGCACTTCATGGCCCTGCCCAAAGAGATGTTCGAGGCCGCCGAGCTCGACGGCGCCGGACACTTCCGCAAGCTCTTCCAGATCGCGGCACCGGTGTCCATCCCGGCCATCGCCACCGTCGGTCTGGTCACCGTGGTCAACGAGTGGAACAGCTTCCTCTGGCCGCTGGTCATCACCGGCAGCGCCGAGAAGATGACCCTGCCGGTGGGCCTGAACCTGCTGCAGTCGGTCGAGACCCAGGCCGGCAGCTACGGGATCCTGATGGCCGGCGCGGTCATCGTGATCGCCCCGATGCTCATCATCTTCGCCGCGCTGCAGAAGTACATCGTGGCCGGACTGACCCAGGGCTCCGTGAAATGACCCAAGCCGAGATGCTCTCCGCCGCCGGACCACCGGGCGCCACCCAGACCTCCCTGTCACGACTCCGAATCAATCACCGCACCACAAGGAGCACCTGATGAAAAAGCTGAACAGCAGGACGACGACGGGCGTCGCAGCCCTGAGCATCGCCGTACTCGCGCTGAGCGCATGCGGCCCCGACACCTCCGGCGATGAGCAGGAGGCCGGCGAGGGCGTCGACTGGGCCGAGGTCGAGCCGGCCGAGGAGATCGTCTTCTGGTCCAACCACCCCGGCGGGTCGGTGGATCAGGAGGAAGAGCTGATCGCCGCCTTCGAGGAGGAGTCCGGCATCTCGGTCACCCTGGAGAACTCCGGCGCCACCTACGAGGAGACCTCCCAGGGGTTCCAGACCTCCCAGGGCACCGGCGCGACCCCCGACGTCGTCGTCCTCTCGGACGCGACCTGGTTCCCCAACTACCTCAATGACTCGCTGCTGGCAGTCGACGAGGTCCTTGAGGCGGCCGAGGTCGACACCGACGGCTATGTGGAGGCCCTCTACGAGGACTACGTCTATGAGGACTCCCACTACGGCGTGCCGTATGCCCGCTCCACCCCGCTCTTCTACTACAACGCCGATCACTATGAAGAGGCCGGCATCGAATCTGCTCCCGAGACCTGGGAAGAGGTCGCCGAGGTCTCCCAGCAGCTGGTGGAGGCCGAGACCGCGAACTCCGCGTTCTCCTTCCCACCCCAGGAGGAGTATCCCGCCTGGTGGATGCAGAACCTGATCTGGGGCTACGGCGGCAGCTGGTCCGATGAGTGGGACTTCGCCCCCGTCTCTTCAGACGAGACGGTCGAGGCGCTCGAGTTCGCGCAGGACGCCACCGACGACTGGGCCTCGGTCTCCTCCGGTGACCCGGCCGATGACTTCGGCTCCGGCGCCACCAGCCAGATCGTGCAGTCCACCGGCTCGCTCGGCGGCATCCTGGACACCGCCGACTTCGAGGTCGGCGTGGCGTTCCTGCCCGGCGGCCCCGAGGCTGAGGGCGAGACCCCCACCGGCGGTGCCGGTCTGATGATCTCGGCGAACTCCGAGCCCGAGGAGCAGCTGGCCGCGGCCATGTTCATCGGCTTCATGACCAACACCGAGAACACCGCATTCTTCTCGGAGAACACCGGGTACATGCCGGTCCAGCAGGACGCCGACATGTCGGCCGTCTACGAGGAGACCCCGCAGTTCCAGGTCGCCGTCGAGCAGCTGGAGCGCGCACGCTCGCAGGACAACGCGCGGGTCTTCCTCCCCGGCGGTGACCTGGAGCTCTCGCAGACCCTGCAGAGCATCCTCACCAACGACGTCGACGTGGCCGAGGAGATGGAGTCCGTGCAGTCCTCCCTCGAAGACCTCTACGAGCGCGATCTGGCCTCCGAGCTGGAGTAGACACCGCAGCATGTGAACACCAGAACCGCCGCTCGACCCACTGGGCCGGGCGGCGGTTCTGTGCGTTCGTCGGTTCTGCGGGTTCGCTACAGTCAGACCATGAGCGAACCGACCCCGCACCAGAACACCACCTTCTCCCTCAACGGAACCGGCGCCGGTGAGCAGACCGGGCACGGCTACCTGGCGCTGCCCGAGAGCGGCTCCGGGCCCGGGGTGATCGTGATCCAGGAGTGGTGGGGACTCACCGATCACATCAAGGACGTCACCGACCGGCTCGCGGCCTCAGGCTTCGTCGCACTGGCCCCGGACCTCTACGGCGGGTCGATCACCCACGACGGGGCCGAGGCCAGGGAGATGATGTCGAGGCTGCCCGCCGAGGAGGGCGCCAGACTGCTCGCCGGCGCCACCGATCACCTGTTGGGGCTGGATGCGGTCACCTCCGCCTCGGTCGGCGCCATCGGCTTCTGCATGGGCGGCGGGTTCGTGCTCGCCCTGGCCGCCCAGCAGGGGGACAGGGTCTCCGCCGCGGTGCCGTTCTACGGAGTGGGCCAGGGCGTGCCGAAGAGCTACGTCGGGGTCACCGCCGCGGTGCAGGGCCACTACGCCGAACACGATGACAGCTGCCCGGTGGAGCGGGCCCGCGAGCAGGCGCAGCAGATCCGGGCCGAGTCCGGCGCCGAGGTCACCTACTTCTACTACGACGCCGGCCACGCGTTCCACAACGACACCAACGCCGCCGGCACCTACGATCCAGAGCAGGCGCAGCTCGCCTGGGACCGTGCGGTGGAGTTCCTCGCAGAGAAGGTGGTCTGAGCCCCAGCGCTCCTCCCGCGTCCGCAGCCTCGGCAGGGCCACCGGGGGAGGGTATCGTGTCCGCTACGGAACTCACTCTCTGTCACATGGGAGGACAGATGGCGTCGGTCCTGGACCATACGAGCATTCCCGCGTGGGCGCGTGCGCCTGCCGCGCAGCCAGTGGACCCGGCAGCCGCCTCATGCACGATCCTCACCTACGGGTCGTCGTCGCTCGCCGCAGGGTGGAGCAGCGAACTCACCGACCTCGGCATAGAACACCGCATCGTCGAGCTGGCAACGGGAGACAGCGCCCAGGAGCAGCTCATCATGGGTGAGGAGCTTCAGCGCGCCGTCGTCGGGTGGAGGTTGATGATCGTGGGACCGCTGGCGGACGTCCTGCGCGCCCGCTCCCTGGCGTTGGAGGCAGGACTGCTCGGAGCGGAGATCATCGTGAGCACCACAGACGTGGATCGCATTGAAGTCAGCTGCGCCCACTGTGCGGCGACGACGCTCACCACGGCGCGGCCGGCCCAGCTCATCGCCTGTCATGGCTGCTCGGAGACCCTGGTCGTCCATCATCATCTCTCGCCTCTGAGAGGCAGCCTCCTCGGCTCCAAGCACGACGCGGAACAGCGGCTCGAGGCGAGGAGAGAGCCGGCATGAGCACCTTTGCCCTGGAGGTCACCGACGTGGTGGACGCCTCCCCAGAGGTGCGCACGCTCACGCTGGCGCGTCCAGATCGTGGCTGGCTTCCGTCATTCACCCCGGGCAGCCACCTGATCCTTGAATGTGGACCCTCGGTCAACGCCTATTCCCTGCACGGGGACTCCCAGATGCCGGACGCCTACACGATCTCGGTGCTCCGCACCGGGTCTGCCGAGGGAGGCTCGAGGTGGCTGCATGAGCGCCGCCCGGGAGACACGGTCCTCGCCCGACCGCCGCGTTCGCTGTTCCCCCCGATGCAGAAGGCCAGCAAGCACCTGCTGGTCGCCGCGGGCATCGGAGTCACCCCGATCCTCTCGCATCTGCGGGCGGCCGTCCGCTGGGGCCACGCGGTGGAGGTCCGCTACATGCATCGACCCGGTCACGGGGTCCACCTGGAGGAGCTGCGCAACCTCGCTCCTGGGTCACTGCGCAGCTTCACCGACCGCGTCCAGTTCCGCGCCGATCTTGAACTGTGCCTGCAGCGCCAGCCCCTCGGAACCCATCTGTATTGCTGCGGGCCGGCGACCTTCATGGACGCGGTCCGCGAGGTGGCAGCACGACGAGGCTGGCCGCTCGAGCGGGTGCACACCGAACGCTTCGGTGCTGACGTGCTGGACCCGGGGAAGTCTTTCGACGTCGCCCTCAGCGTCTCGCAGAAGGTCATCACGGTGGCTCCGGGTCGGAGCCTCTTGGAGGAGCTCGAAGACCAGGGACTCGCGGTACCGAACCTCTGTCGGCAGGGATTCTGCGGGGAATGCCGGATCGACGTCACCGCTGGGATCCCGCTGCACCGCGACCAATACCTGGAGGACGAGGAGCGGGCCGCCAACGATTCGCTGATGTGCTGCGTCTCCCGAGCCGCATCTGACCGTCTCGAAGTGCCGCTGTGAGCGCTGATACGGTCGCCAGGGATCTGGTCCGCACTTTTCCCTTCCCTTTTGCCGGTGACACGTACCGATACTCCACCAACCTGGAACCAGCGCGTCAGTCGGTGCAGACGCCGGCAGGCCGATGGGGAGACGCCGTGGTGCACATCGACAGTGGATACGCCGCCGAGCTCGCTGAGCGAAGGGCCATTCTCAGCAGCGACCCCTCGCGGATGCAGGTGCTGCCGCATATGCGTCCCGCCGCGTGGGACGCCATGCTGACCCTGATGCAGGAGCTGACCCTCGCCTACCCGGACACGATGCGTCTGGACCGTGAAGCCGGGACGTTCCTGTGGACCAACCGGCGCAGGGGCATCGAACAGCGGTTCGTCTACGGGGACCCCAGCACGCTGCCGCAGGAGCCGCTGGCATTCATCGGCGACCAGGTGCAGGAGGACATCGTCCTGTTGGACCAGCGCGAGGGTCAGCTCTTCGTGGATGCGGGACTGGTCTCCTTCGCGTCGAACTGGTCCTTCGGCTTCGACCTGGGGATGAGCTTCATCGAGATCCACGGGCCGGTGCCGCGGGTCCACGACACCGGGGTCATCGCCCGAGCCCAGAAGTTCCTCATGCGTCTGCAGCCGGACGCCCCCTATCGCCGGACCAACTGGTCGCTCTCCGTAGGGCGGCGCCTGGATCTGTCCACCGAGACGTATCCCGACTGGGGGCCTGAGAGAGGAAGGGTGCTCAGCGTCGACGACGCGACCTTCGGCGCCGAGGTGCACCTGCGGGTGGAGGTTCAGCATCTGGTGCGGCTCCCCGAATCCGGGTGTGTCATGTTCTTGATCCGCACCTACCTGCTCCCCCTGGAGGCGGTCGCGGAGGTGGAGCCCTGGCGGGACAGGCTGGCGGCAGTTCTCGCCGAGCTCCCTGAGGACATGGCCGACTACAAGGGCTTCCTCGCCTACCGCGATCGCGCGGTGGACTGGCTGGCGGCCCGAAAGTCCGAGGCTCCGTAGACTGACCCGATGAGACTGGGAGCCATACCGGGCGCGACGCCGGACAAATGGGTGACGCGCTGGCGTGAGCGGTACCCCGACTTCGCACTGAGCGTGGACCGCTTCGACGAGGCGGGTCAGTTGGAGCGACTGCGCGCCGGCACGGTCGACGTCGGATACATCCGGTTCCCCGAGGACGCGCAAGCCCCCACCGGGGATGACCTGCACCGGGTCTGGCTCTACCGCGAGGCCCCGGTGGTCTGCGCCTCCCGCGATCACTGGGTGGCCGCCGCCGAGACCTCGGTGACCTGGGATGAGATCGCCGCAGAGCCGTTCTTCGACCCGGCCGAGATGCTCCCCGAGCCCGGTTCAGACACGTCAGCTCCAGACCCGTCCACTTCAGAGCAGTCAGCGCCGGAGTCAGAAGAACCGGAGGAGCATCAGCCGGCAGATCCGGAGCAGCTCGCCGCAGATGACATCCACACGCCCAAGCTGGGCGTCGATCTCGCCGCGGGGGAGCGGATGGCCTTGGAGGTCGTCGCCTCGGGTGCCGGACTGGTGATCCTTCCGAACTCGGTGGCACGGATGCTCGCCCGCCGAGACATCGTCATCCGCGAGGTCGAGGGCCTCCCAGGTTATGACGTGGGCCTGGCCTGGCTCCGCGAAGCCGACGGCCCGGTGATCCAGGAGTTCATCGGAGTGGCGCGCGGCCGGAAGCCCGGCAGCGGCCGCAGCGAGATCAGCACCGGCGTCGAGGCGAAGTCCGGGTCGAACTCTGGCTCGAAGCCTGAGGCGAAGTCTGACCCGAGGTCGAAGTCGACCCCTAAGCGGGCAGCTGCTCGCGCAGCGCCCGGGCGCTCGCGGCCGGGTCCGAAGCCTGGGTCACGGCGCGGACAACCACCACGCGGTCGGCGCCGGCCGCGGTGACCTCGCCGATGTTGGCCTCATTGATCCCGCCGATGGCGAAGAAGACCTTCGAGCTCTCCAGGCTCGCCGCCTGTGCCGCCAGCTCCAGTCCGACAGCGGCGCGGTCCGGTTTGGTCGGGGTCTCCCAGATCGGACCGGTGCAGTAGTAGTCCAGGCCGATGTCGGAGTCAGCTTCACGCACCTGCTCCCAGGTCTGGCAGGACCGGCCGATGACGACGTCGTCGCCCAAGATCATCCGGGCCTCTTCAGTGGTCAGGTCGTCCTGGCCGACGTGGAAGACGTCGACCCCGGTGATCGCCGCGACGTCGGCCCGATCGTTCGCGGCCGAGAGTCCGCCGTGCTCATTGGCGACCTGGCGCAGCAGGGTCAGCGCGGCGATCTCCGTCTGCACCGCGACACCCTTGTCCCGGATCTGGATGATGTCCACACCTCCGGTGTAGGCCGCGACGAAGAAGTCGTACAGCGCGTCGAAGTCCAGCTCATCCACCGGCCCCGCCTCGGGCCGGGTGATGAATCGCTGGAGGTCGGTGCAGACGTAGAGCCTGGCCGAGACCAGGCGATCCCGGCGCAGATGGCCCAGGTGGGAGGGGTGTGGGGTGTGTGCCATGGTCTCAGTCTCATCCATATCTCCACATTAGGGCACCCCCTGGGGCTGTGGCCTTGGGATTGGTGAACGACATGGCTCCGGCCTCCGCGGAGCGCCAGCGCAGACAGAAGCGGCCAGGACCCATCTCTGGTCCTGGCCGCAATGCTCGTCAGCCGTCAGCCTTTCGGCCGGCGTGGCCTGTTCAGCCCTTCGCGACCAGCGTCAGGAACGCGTGGTTGAAGTCATCCAGATCATCGGGGGTCCGGGACGTGACCAAGCCATCGCTGACGACGGCGGACTCGTCCACCCATTCGGCGCCCGAGTTCGTCAGGTCTGTCTTCAGGGACGGGAAGCTCGTGACTCGACGGCCCTTGACCTGATCGATCTCGGTGAGGATCCAGGGGCCGTGGCAGATCGCGGCCACCGGCTTCTCGGCAGCGAAGAATGCGGAGACGAACTTCTTGGCAGCATCGTCGATCCGCAGGCTGTCAGCGTTCAGGGTGCCGCCGGGCAGGATCAGCCCGTCGTAGTCCCCGGCCGAGGCGGAGCCGAGCTGGACGTCGACGTCGAAGTGATCGGAGTGGTTCCAGTCGCCCTCCATCGCCTGGAGGGACTTCTCGTTGGGGGAGACGATCTTCGCGGTCCCGCCGGCAGCCTTGATGGCGGCGATCGGCTCGGTGAGCTCGGGCAGCTCGACGCCGTCGGTGACCAGCAGCGCGATGGTCTTGCCGGTGATCTGTAGTGAGTTCTCGGCCATGGTGATGCTCCTTGGTATCGGTGGTCATGTCAGGCCCGTGAGGGCCTTCTGCGCCTGTCGAATCTAGCCGGTGGCGCTGGTCGGTGCCATCGCACCTCCTGCACGCGAGCTGAAGATCGGAGGTGCTCGCGAGACCCGGGGCGCCCGCGGGACGAAGGTCAGAGGACCTGGGAGATCTGGGCGAAGTCGAAGCGCTCTCCGCGCGGGTACTGGGCGTCGTCGTCGGTGCTGGGGCCGTGGCCCACGTTCAGCACCATCAGGGTCTTCCAGCCGGTCTCCGCGTGGACTTCGGCGTCGACCCCAGGTGCGTCGAGTCCGGCCATCGGTCCGACGTCGAGGCCGTGCGCGCGCAGCGCCACGATGAAATACCCGGCCTGCAGGAACGCGTTGTCGCGCCCCATCTTCTCGCGGAACTCGACTCGCTCGGCGAACTTCTCCCGCAGCCCCTCCACCTGGGGATAGAGCGTGGGCATGTGCTCATGCCAGTTCGGGTCATAGGCGAGGACCACGGTCATCGGTGCCGCGGAGGTCTTCTTGCCGTTGTCCCCCTTGAAATGCTCGACGACGGCGTCGCGCCGTTCCCCGGGGTTCAGCACGGTCAGGCGCATCGGCTGGCAGTTCATGGAGGTCGGAGCCCAGCGGGCGTCCTCGTAGGCCTGGTGGATCAGCGCCAGGTCGACCGCGCCCTCGGAGAAGAGGTTCGTGGTGTGGCGGCCTTCGAAGAGTTGATGCATGGTCTCGCGGTCCACTGCTGCAGTCGCCGTGGGCATGGGGGCTCCTCGTGCTCGTCGGTGTGCGCTTGAAGATGCCGGTTGCGGCACTATCAACACCAACGCCGAAGGCTTAGAGGTTCTTCCCTCCGCCGCTCCATCCCGCCTCTTCCTCATCTGAGCAACGGGTGTGGCTCGGGGGCGGCGCGCGTGACCCCGGTGCACCTGGTAATCTCGAAGCCTGGCTTCACCAGGCCAGAATGCGGGCGTAGCTTAATGGCAAAGCTTCTGCTTCCCAAGCAGACGACGCGGGTTCGATTCCCGTCGCCCGCTCTGTGAACACCAGGGCGAACACCGCAGTCATCGGCGCCGGCGTGATCGGGCTGTTGACCGCCTGGCAGCTGCGTCTGACCGGCCATGACGTCACCGTCATCGCCCCGAGCATCGCCCAGGACGCCTCCTACGCCGCCGCCGGAATGCTCGCCCCGATCAGCGAGGTCCAATACGGCCAGGATGATCTCTGGCCGATCATGACCGCCTCCCGGTCCGAGTACCCGCAGTTCCTCTCCACGCTCTCCCGCGCCACCTCGGTGCCCACCGGGTACCGCGAGAACGGCACGCTGCTCATCGCCGCCGACCGCTCCGACCGCGACGCCGTCGCGGAGCTGGCTGTTCTCCAGCGTGAGCACGGCATGGAGGTCAGCGCGCTGACCAGCTCCACCCTGCGACGTCGTGAGCCGGGCCTCGCCCCCGGACTCTCCAAGGGCTGGGACGTCCCCAGCGATCATCAGATCGACCCGCGCCAACTCGTCGCCGCCACCCGGGCCGCGCTGGAGGCAGACCTGGACCCGCGTCAGTTCCCCGGAGCCGGAGCTCCCGCCCGCTGGCACACCGCCACGGTCACTTCCGTCGAAGAGGCGCCCGACGAGCAAGAGGCACCCGGTCAACGGTTCATCCTCACCACCGACGACGGCGCGGCGCACCCGTTCCACTCGGTGCTGCTGGTGCCCGGACTCGGCTACTCCGAGATCGCAGGACTGCCGGAGACCTGCCCGCTGGAACTGCGCCCGATCCACGGCGATGTGCTGCGCCTGCAGGTCAACCCGGCTCAGCTCATGCGCGGGGAATCCCACGTCCTCGATGCCACCGTCCGGGCCAAGGTCAACGGCCGCTCGGTCTACCTGGTCCCGCGCGCCGACGGGGGACTGGTGATCGGAGCCTCCTCCCGCGAAGACAGCCTGGCCGGCACCCACGCCGGCTCCGTCCAGGAGCTGCTCACCGACGCCGTCGCCGTGCTGCCCGGGGTCAAGGACATGGAGCTCACCGAGATCACCACCCGGGCCCGCCCCGGCACTCCCGACGAGCGGCCCTTCCTCGGGGAGCTGCGCCCCGGACTGGTGGTCTCCACCGGCTACTCCCGCCACGGCATCCTGCTGGCCCCGCTGGCCGCCCGGCTCGGCGCCGCACTGGTGAAACCTGCACTGTTGGGATCTGCATGGTCGGACCCCACACCCGAGCTCAGCGCAGAAGATCAGCAGCTGCTTAGCCGCATGCGGCTGACCCGGCACCGAGACTGACTCACTAGACTGGTCACGGCCCGCGCCGCGCGGGCCCGAGTCCTGGATCGGACCAGGAACACACCCGGCCCGTGCCGTGTTGTGCCAAGACCACCCGCACCTGATGACGTGGAGAACCATGCTCACCGTCCGCATCAATGAAGCACCCGTGACGCTGCCTGAGGACGCCACCGTGGTGGACGCCGTCGCGCAGACCACCGGGCGCAGCCTCAACCCCGACGGCACCCCCGCCGACGGCGGAAGACTCGGCGTCGCCGTCGCCCTCGACGCCGCCGTCGTCCCGCGCAGCCGCTGGTCCGCGACCACCCTGACCGGTGGCGAAGACATCGAGATCGTCACCGCAGTCCAAGGCGGCTGAGAAGAGAGCCCTATGAACTCACCACTGCGCGCAGCAGACCTTCCCGCCCTCGAAGTCGGTGACTACACGCTGACCAACCGCCTGATCATGGGCACCGGCGGCATCACCGACCTCGACGCGCTCGAACGCGCCCTGCTGGCCTCGGGCACCACGCTGACCACCGTGGCCATGCGCCGGTACAGCCCCGAGACCAAGACCTCGGTGTTCTCGATGCTGGAGCGGCTCGGGATCGACATCCTGCCCAACACGGCAGGCTGCTACACGGTCAAGGACACGGTGCTCACCGCCGAGCTGGCCCGCGAGGCGCTCGAGACCAACCTGATCAAGGTCGAGGTCATCGCCGATGAACACACCCTGCTCCCGGACGTCATCGAGACCCTCGAGGCCACCGAGCAGCTCGCCGACCGCGGATTCATCCCGATGGTCTACACCTCCGACGACCCCGCCGTCGCACTGCGCCTGGAACAGGCCGGCGCGGCCGCGGTCATGCCGCTGGGTGCGCCCATCGGCACCGGGCTGGGCATCTTGAACCGGCACAACATCGAACTCATCACCTCCCGGGCCGGCATCCCGGTGGTCCTCGACGCCGGCATCGGCAGCGCCTCCGAAGCCGCACTGGCCATGGAGCTCGGCTGCGACGCCGTGCTGGTCGCCTCCGCGGTGACCCGCGCCCAGCGCCCCACCGAGATGGCCACCGCGATGCGAATGGCCGTGCACGCCGGCTACCTCTCCGCCCGGGCGGGGAGGATCCCGCGGCGCGAACATGCCCAGGCCTCCTCCGCTTTTGACGGCCGGATCTCCCCCATCGACGAACTCACCTGAGGAACCTGCCCCACGATGAATGATCTTTCCCAGTTCTCCCGCTCCCAGATGGAGCGGTTCCAGCGGCACTTCTCCCTGGACGGCTTCGGCATCGAGGCTCAGGCGAAGCTGCTGAACTCCCGTGTGGTGGTCATCGGCGCCGGCGGGCTGGGCGCACCGATCCTGACCTACCTGGCCGCCGCCGGGGTGGGCACCATCGATGTGATCGATCACGATGTGGTGGACCGCTCGAACCTGCACCGCCAGGTGATCCACTCCGAGTCCAGCATCGGGGAGCCCAAGACTGCCTCCGCCGCCGCGGTGATGCGCGGGCTGCACCCCGAGGTGGTCATCCACGAACACCGCGCACCGATCACCGCCGCCAACGCGCTGGAGCTGATCGCCGAGGCGGACATCGTGGTGGACGGCTCGGACAACTTCGCCACCCGCTACGTGGTCGCCGACGCCTGCGAGATCGCCGACAAGCCGATGGTCTCCGGGTCGATCCTGCGCTTCGCCGGACAGGTCAGCCTCTTCTGGGCTGGCCACGGACCCGCCTACCGCGACCTCTACCCCGAGGCTCCCGACGCCGGCGAGGTCCCCACCTGCGCCCAGGCCGGGGTGCTCGGGGTGCTGCCCGGGGTGATCGGATCCATCATGGCCACCGAGACCATCAAGTTCCTCACCGGCATCGGTGAGACCCTGTTGGGACGGGTGCTGATCTATGACGCGCTCAACGCCAGCTTCCGCGAGATAGGCCTGCACCCCGATCCCGAGCGGGTGCCGGTGACCAGCATCGGCGCCGATGTCGCCGGACTGGGCGGGTTCAGCGCCGACGCCCCCGCCGCGGCGGCCGCCCCGAACGCTTCGGCGCCCGCGACCGAGCCCGCGACCGAGTCCGCCACCGGGCAGTCTGAACCGGAACCGGCAGCCGAGCCGGCCGCCGTCGACGATCTCGACTTCAATCCCTTCACCGGGGACCCCAAGCTCGACGATGAGCTGACCCCCAAACAGTTGCGTGAGCTCCTGGAGGCCGGAGCGATCGGCGGCATCGTCGATGTCCGGGAGCCGTGGGAGCACCAGATGGGCACCATCGAAGGCGCGGTGAACATCCCGCTGGGGGATCTCTGGCACGACGACGCCGGGGTCTCCGGTCTCGATGACGTCACCGGAAAGCCGGTGGTGCTCTATTGCAAGATAGGGGTCCGCTCCCGCCAGGCCCTTGAAGTCCTGCGCCAGCGCCACCCGGAGGCGGAGCTGCGCAACCTCATCGGAGGCTATGAGCTTTACAAACAGCTCTGAGCTTTCCTGGGTGCGGTAGTTTAGTAGTGTGAGTGCATACCTGGCGGTCATCGGAGAATGCCTGGTAGATGTCGTCCATTCGGAGACATCTGCCCCCAAAGCGCACGTCGGAGGTTCGCCGTTCAATGTCGCGGTGGGACTGGCCCGGCTTGAGCACGACGTGGTCTTCGCCGGTCGCCGCGGAGACGACGACTATGGACGGATGATCGCGCGCAGTCTGCGCGCCCAGGGCATCACCGCCCTGCTGGAGGCCGACGCCTCCCCGACTTCCGTGGCGCGCGCCACCCTGGACCCCACCGGACAGGCCAGCTACGAATTCACCCTGGACTGGACGCTTCCCAGCGCTGACGAGCTGGAAGAGAAGTTCTGTGCCCTGGCCCGGGAGACCAAGCCCGCCGCCCAGAACGGCGACGACACCGGCCCGCTGGAGCACCTCCACGCCGGTTCGATCGGGGCCATGCTCCAGCCCGGCGCCGAGACGGTCAAGGGGGTGCTGGACCGGGCGCGGGGGGTCGCGACCATCTCCTATGACCCGAACTACCGCCCCACTCTGGTGCCCAACCGCGAGGAAGCCCGCCTGCAGGCCGAGGAGTTCATCGCCCGCGCCGACGTCATCCAGGCCTCCACCGACGATCTGGATCTGCTCTACCCCGAGCGCAGCCACCGCGAGACCATGGAGGCCTGGCTGCAACTGGGTCCCGCCCTGGTCATCGTCACCCGAGGACCGTCCGGGGCGATGGGGCTGACCCGCGCAGGCTTCGCCGAGCAGGAGGCCTTCTCCATCGAGGTCGCTGACACGGTCGGCGCCGGAGACTCCTTCATGGCCGCCACGCTTTCCACGCTGCGCGGGATGAACCTGCTCGGTGCCTCCCGGCGGGCAGCGCTGCGCGAGATCAGCACCGACCAGCTCGCCACCGTGCTGCGCACCGCCGCCCGGGCCGCGGCGATCAACTCCTCCCGCTTCGGCGCCCAGCCTCCCACTGCGGATGAGCTCACCCAGGCTCTCAAGAGCTGATCAGATGACCGAGCTCTCCTTCCCCGCCTCCGTTCCGACGCTCACCGGTGGGCCGGTGCACCTGATCGCCAGCGACATCGACGGGACCATCCTCAGCTACACCCACACCCAGTCCGGCACGGTCTCCGCGCGCACGGTCGAGGCGTTCCAAGCCGCCCAGTCGGCAGGTGTCCGGGTCGTGCTCGTCACCGGACGCCCGGTGCGCTGGCTCAAACACATCAGCGAGACCCTCGGCGCACTGGGCACCGTGATCGCCTCCAACGGCGCAGTCATCTACGATCTCGCCGGCGACCGGCTCATCCACGAGGCCGCCCTGAACGCCGAGGCGCTGTTCAGCGTAAAGGATATGATCAGCCAGATCGATCCGCGGGCCTCCTTCGCCGCGGAGACCCTCCAGCACGTGCACATGGAGGAGCCCTTCATCGCCGGTTCGCTGTTCTTCGAAGAGGACCGCCGCCGCGCCGCCGGCGTCACCGAGGAAGACCTGCGGCTCGGGCCGCTGGACGAGACCCTGGAGCGCGATGGGCTCACCCACGCGGCCCGGACCCCGGGAAGCGACGTCACCAGCGCCCACGTGACCGATCGGGTGGTCAAGCTGCTATGCAAGACCAACACCATGGCCCCGGATGAGTTCCTCGGCCGGGTCCAGGAGAAGGTCGGGAACCTGCTCACCGTCACCCACTCAGCCCCCGGGGTCAGCCTGCTGGAGCTCTCCGCCCGCGGCGTGAACAAGGCCGCCGGCCTCGCCCGCTACGCCGCCTCCCATCAGATCGACCGGGAACGCGTCGTCGCCTTCGGGGACATGCCCAATGACATCGAGATGCTCCGCTGGGCCGGCACCTCCTGGGCCGTCGGCTCGGCCCACCCGGAGGCCCGCTCCGCCGCGAACCACACCGCAGCATCCTGTGACGAGGACGGCGTCGCGCAGGTGATCGAGAAGCTGCTCGCCGGAGAGCTCTAGATGCCCAAGCCCTACCGCAGGCACGCCTATCGGGACGTGGCGTACCTGCTGAACTCCCGGCCCGGGCCGCTGCACCACCGGCCGCTGGCCTTCGCCCACCGCGGCGCTGATCCGCGCCGTGAGAACACCATGGGCGCCTTCCGCCATGCGGTGGAGCTGGGGTACCGATACCTGGAGATCGACGTGCGCACCGCCGCCGACGGCACCCTGGTGGTCTTCCACGACGAGGAGCTGGACCGCGTCACCACCGGCAGCGGCCCGCTGGGCGAGAAGACCTGGGCTGAACTCGCCGAGCTGCGGGTGGGCGCCGGCGAGGACTTCACCGAACCACTGGTGCGCTTCGAGGAGCTGCTGGACGCCTGGGATGACGTCCACCTCAACGTCGACCTCAAGGACTCCGCCGCGGTGACCGAGTTCGCCCGGCTGGTGGACTTACACCAGGCCCACGACCGGGTGCTCTCCGCGAGCTTCAACGACGCCCGCCGGCACAGTGTTCGACGTCGGCTGACCCGGCCGGTCGCCGCCTCAGGCGGCTGGGCCGCCACCGCGCTGATCGTGCTCATGGGACCGCTCGGACTGATGGGCCGGCTGGGCGGGCGCATCGCCGAGATCGACTGCGTGCAGGTCCCGGTCTCCCAGGGCCGGCTGCGCGTGGTGACCCCGCGCTTCGTGCAGCGCTGCCACCAGGCGGGCCTGCAGGTCCACGTCTGGGTCGTCGATGACCCCGCGCAGATGCATGAGCTCCTGGACATGGGCGTGGACGGTCTGATGACCGACGACGCCGAGGCGCTCGCCGAGGTCATGCGCGAACGCTCCGTCTGGCCGCAGCGCTGACCTGGTCCGAAGAAGACGTCACCCCACAGTTCACTCCCAGGTCGGGTCGTGGGTGTCGATCTGCTCGATGACGGACTGGATCGCGTCCAGCTGCTCCTGGCTGCGTCCATGACCGGGCAGCACCTGCGCCCAGCCGTCCACCGCGACGTCTCCGAAGTTGTGGCCGTGGCTCGGCGGGACCGCCTCGCTGACCAGCATGTCTGCCACCAGGTGCAGGAACGTGACTCCGGGGATCCAGCGCATCGAGTCGCTGACATCAGCACCCCGTCCGCCCGAGGCCGCAGGTCCCTGCAGCCACTCGGGGGACCGGACTATCACGGCAGGGTCGAGCCAGGTGATCGGATCCGTGGCGTGCTGGAGGTAGCCCAGGCGAGGCTGCCGCCAGGATCCCCCGAGTGCGGCGAAGTCGCCGGGCTTGGACTGCCAGCGCACCTGCTCACCGTCCCGGTAGACCGGCCGCCAGATGGGACTGCCCGGATCCCGGTTCGCCTGCAGGGTGCGCCACGGTTCGGAGGTCGCCGGCGGTCCGGTGAACAGGGCGGCGTCGGTGCGCGCCAACAGATCCTCCAGGCTCAAGAAGCTGCCGGACATTCCCAGCGCGCCCAGGCTCAGCCCGTAGACCACCAGCCGGGGCCGGTCCGCCTCTGGCAGCTCCTGCCACCGAGCATGGACCGCGTCGAAGAGCACCCGGCTCGAATCTTTCGGGAGATCCGGGTCGAACAGGAAGGGGACCCAGCTGGGCTGCACCGAATACTGCATCGAGGCGGTGGCGGTGTCTCCGGCATAGAGGTGTTCCAGGGACGCTATGGCCTGCGGCTCGAGCCAGCCGGAGCCGGTCGGCGTAGCGACGAGCAGCACTTCACGGTCGAACCCGCCGTGGCGTTCGAGCTCCTCCACCACCAGGGCCGCGCGGGCCGCCGGGTCTTCCCCCTGCGAGAGCCCGGCGTAGGCCCGCACCGGCTCTTCTGCCTCAGCGCCGGTGACCTGCGCGATCTGCGCCGCGCTCGGGCCGCCGCCGGCGAAGGCTCGGCCCTGTCGGCCCAGCCCGTCCCACTCTGCGGCCGAGCCGGGCCCACCGGAGCGGCCAGGCAGAACCGGGGGAGAGCTGCCCTCGAGCGTGCCCGCGTCCCGGTCGTGATAGACCTGGCCGACGACGCCGAGCCCGCCGCCGACCAGCCCGAGGATCAGGGCGAGCACTGCAGTCACCCCCGTGGCCCGTGACGCCCAGCGGCCCCGTCGCTCGGAACCGCTCCGGCGGACCACCCACCGTCCCACCGCGCTCCGCAGTGCGGTGATCCCCCTGGCGATCCCGAGGAGCAGACCCATCGTGGCGACCATGCTCGCCACGAAGGCGACGTGACCGGCCCCGTCGACCGGTTCCATCTCCACCAGTTCGCGGACCTCGTTCTGCCAGGACACCACGAGCGCCCCATAGCCGACCACATAGGCCAGAAGCGCCACGACGAGGGCACCGGTGAGGCGCACGGTGCGACGCGGTGACCGCTGCTGCATGCCGGCAGCGGGAGGCGCGCCTCCAGGTCTGGGAGCTCGACGAGCGTGCGACGCTGCGACCCCACGCCTGGTCGGCTGGCTGCCGGGAAGCTGGTCACCGACCCGCAGGTCCTCGAAACGCTGCTTCCCGAAACGCCGTGCGAGAGCCCGCCCCCCACGGCGCACCGCGAAGCCGAGCTGGAAGCCGACCATGAACCACAGTCCCGCCATGACTCCCTGGAACACCGTCGGACGGGGCACCAGTGAAGGGGTCAGCGCGAGGGACGCCAGCGCCAGGGCGCAGACCAGGTTGATCAGATGCGCCCGCAGGAAGCCGGCGCAACGTGCAGCGAGGCTCATCATGCCGATCACCTCCGCGCTGACGACACCACTCGGTGGCCAGGGAGGGGCTCTGCAGGCTTTCCAGGTCACTCTGTGAGCGCAGTCTAAGCGCGCGGGGGTCGGTTGCGGGAGGGCTCAGGGATGAAGCCCGGTGGAACATCAGCGCTGATCTGGTCCCGCAGCATGAGGACCCGCTCAGGTGCGGCTTCTAGACTGGGGACGTGAATCCCTCCAACGCTGTCCTCGCCGCACGCCTGCTCACCGAGAGCAACCCCGTCTGGGCCTGGGCCATCGCGGTCACCGCGGTGGGGCTGCTGGTGGCGGCGCTGATGGTGCTGGTCCAGGACACGGGCAAGCCCGGCAGGCGCGCCGCGATCTGGGGTGTGGTGATCTTCATGATCCCGATCATCGGCCCTGCGTTCTACCTGATCTGGGAGACCGTGCGGTACCACCGTGAGCATGGCCGCCCGGAGAAGGGCATGGTGGAGAAGTATGCCCCCGAAGAGGTGGCGCAGCGCCGAGAAGAGGCCCGCCGAGAAGAGGCCCGCCGGGACGAAGACCGGCGCGGATCGAGACGGGGCGACGACGCCGACGCCGCTGCTGACTGACTCCCAGGCCGGGGGTAGGCGCGCCTTCGGCGCGATCGGGATCGAGGTCCTCCGTGCACAGCAAGAGGGCGGGATCCGAATACTCGGATCCCGCCCTCTCAGGTGTTGCTCGGTTCAGCGGATCACGTCACCAGGATGACGATGATCACGATGAGCAGGATGGCGGTGAGGCTGATTGGAAGAATACGTCCCATGTTGTGTCTTGCCTTTCGATGATGATTCGTCTGTGTCGGTCGTGAACTGTCTTGCGCTAACGTCGGGTCACTGCCCTGATGATGAAGAGAATCCCCACCACCACCAGGATCGCGAGAACGATGTTGAAGAACAGGTTCAGAACGACGCCAAACAGCCAGAGGGCGATCCGTAGGAACACCAGCACCAGCACAATGGAAATGACAATAGACAGTGCTCTATTGGCCATGACCCCCACTTTACGGGGTTTTACCTGTGCAGTTGCTGGGTACTGGGGTCTCTGCCCGGGTCAGGGCAACACGTAAGCCGTCTTGACCTGGGGTGATATCTGCGGCTGTCAGTCTTCGGCGTCGGCCAGTGCTTCCACGTCGGAGAGCGAGGCGTGGGGGGTGTGCTCCGGGACATAGCCGTTGAGGCGCAGCCCGTTCTCGATGTCGAACAGGTGTACATGGTTCGGGTTCGGCTTGATCGTGACCCGCTCTCCGCGCATGGGAGGACGGCGGCCGTCGACCCGGACGATGAAGGGCTGGAAGGTGTTGATGCCGTCGGGGGTGCCGAAGATGTAGGCGTCGGCGCCGAGCTCCTCGACCAGGTCCACGGTCATCGGCAGACCGCTCCCGTCGGAGGTGAGCTCCATGTCCTCGGGCCGAACGCCCAGGATGACCTGGTCGCCGTGGGCCTTGTCCAGGTGGCCGTCGGGGATCGGGATGACGTCCTGGCCCACGACGATGCCCTGTCCCTGGACCTTGACCTGGAACAGGTTCATCGCGGGGGACCCGATGAAGCCGGCGACGAAGACATTGGATGGGTTGTCGTAGAGGTTGCGCGGGGAGTCGACCTGCTGGAGCACGCCGTCCTTGAGCACGCAGACGCGGTCGCCCATGGTCATGGCCTCGACCTGGTCGTGGGTGACGTAGACGGTGGTGGTCTGCAGCTCGCGGGTCAGCGCGGCGATCTGGGTGCGGGTCTGGACACGCAGCTTGGCGTCCAGGTTCGAGAGCGGCTCATCCATCAGGAAGACCTTGGGAGAGCGCACGATCGCGCGGCCCATGGCCACACGCTGACGCTGACCGCCCGAGAGCGCCTTGGGCTTGCGCTCCAGGTAGGGGACCAGGTCCAGGATCTCGGCGGCCTTCTTGACCCGCTCGGCCCGCTCCTCCTTGGAGACGCCGGCGATCTTCAGCGCGAAGCCCATGTTCTCGGCCACGGACATGTGCGGGTAGAGGGCGTAGTTCTGGAAGACCATCGCGATGTCGCGGTCCTTCGGGGAGACGTGGGAGACGTCCTCGCCGCCGATCATGATGGCTCCCTCGTTGACCTCTTCGAGGCCGGCGAGCATTCGCAGTGCAGTGGACTTGCCGCAGCCGGAGGGTCCTACCAGGACCAGGAACTCGCCGTCGGCGATCTCGAGCTGAAGCTGATTGATGGCCGGTCGCGCGCCGGGGGTGTAGATCCGGCTGGCGGAGGCATAGGTCACAGAAGCCATGGTGATATGTCCCTTTCACGGGCAGGTACGTGCCCGACGATCCGTTGTGAAGGTGATTGTGGTGACACGCGGCTCACGTGTGATGGGCCACATCTCCTGTGCATCACATCACAGCGGCAGCCAGAAGTCCAAGACCGCCTCTTCGCAGTGCGGACCTCCGCCGGACCCCGCATATCGACCCCCAGACACGACGACGGCGCCCGCCCGCCTCGCGCACGGTGTGATCCGTGGTGGAGGTGAGCAGGCGCCGTCGCGCGCTGTGGCTGAGCTGAGCAGAAGGTCAGCTGTCGCGCAGATCAGGCGTTGTCGTCCTCGAGGATCAGCGGGTAGACGCCGTTCTCGTCGTGGACCTCGCGGCCGGTGACCGGGGGGTTGAAGACGCAGACCACGCGGATCTCCTCCTCCACCTCCACGCGGTGCTTCTCCTGGCCGTCGAGCATGTAGAGGAAGCCATCGGTGATGGTGTACTTCTCTCCGGTCTCCAGATCGGTCAACGTGCCCTTGCCGCCCACGCAGTACACGGCTTCCACGTGGTTGGCATACCAGAACTCATTGGTGGTGCCGGCGTAGAGGGTGGTCTCATGCAGCGAGAAGCCGACCTTCTCCTTGGCCAGCACCATGCGCCGGGAACGCCAGTTCTCCTGCTGGATGTCACGGTCGGTGCCGTTGAGGGCGTTGATGTTCAAGGTGTACACGCAGATCTCCGATCAGTGGCTGCTCTATTGCGGGGACGAAGGGTTCTACCGGGGTGCTCGCAGGCGGGAGGGCTCTCCGAGGTTCCCGGTGGCCGCGAGGAGTGACTCCTCGATGATGCCCAGGCCCTTCTGCAGATCTTCGGACTCGATGTTCAACGCGGGCATCAGCTTGATGACCTCGTCCTGCGGTCCGGAGGTCTCCACCAGCAGATTACGCTTATACGCCTCGGCAGCGACCTTGCCGGCCGTGTCGGGGTTCGGGAAGTGGATGCCGGTGAGGAATCCGCGGCCGCGGATCGAGGAGCCGGGAACGTGTTCTGCGATCCGCTTGAGTCCCTCGTTGAGCTCGGTGATGCGCTCCGCGAGCTGGTTCTGGAAGGTGTCATCGGCCCAGAAGAGCTCGAGTGCCCGTGCGGCGGTGACGAAGGCGAGGTTGTTGCCGCGGAAGGTGCCGTTGTGCTCGCCGCCCTCCCAGACATCAAGCTCGGGCTTGAACAGGGTCAGCGCCATGGCCAGGCCGTAGCCCGAGATCGACTTGGAGACGCAGACGATGTCCGGGTAGAGGCCGGCTTCCTCGAAGGAGAAGAAGCGGCCGGTGCGTCCACAGCCTGCCTGCACGTCATCGACGATGAGCAGGATCTTGTGCCGGCGCAGCAGATCGGCCAGTGACTTGAGCCAGTCGATCCGGGCGGCGTTTAGGCCGCCCTCGCCCTGGACGGTCTCAACGATCACCGCGGCGGGCTTGTCCACGCCGGAGCCGGAATCCTCGAGGATCTTCTCCAGCCACAGGAAGTCAGGCATGTCGCCGTCGAAGTAGTCGTCATAGGGGATCTTCGAGGAGTTCGTCAGCGGGATGCCGGCACCGCGGCGCTTCATCGAGTTGCCGGTCACCGAGAGCGCACCCAGGGTCATTCCATGGAAGGCGTTGGTGAAGGAGAGGATGTGCTGGCGGCCGGTGACCTTGCGGGCGAGCTTCAGCGCAGCCTCGACCGTGTTGGTGCCGGTGGGGCCGGGGAACATGACCTTGTAGTCCATGTTGCGCGGTTCCAGGATGATCCGTTCGAAGGTCTCCAGGAAGCGGCGCTTGGCCGGGGTCTTCATGTCCATGGAGTGGGTGACGCCGTCGTTGGCGACGTAGTCCACGATCAGATCGCGCAGCTCGGGGTGGTTGTGCCCGTAGTTCAGGGCGCCGGCTCCGGAGAAGAAGTCCAGGTAGCGGGTGCCGTCCTCGGTCCACTGGTAGGGGCCGGAGGCCTTGGCGAAGGTGGCGGGCCAGTTCATGCAGTAGCTGCGGACCTGGGATTCGCGTGTGTCAAAGATATCTGTAGGCATGGTGCTCATCTGTCCTTACGTTCCGGGGAAGTCGGGGTGGATATTCACTCAGCGCGACGGCGTGGCCGGCTTGGGCTGCGCAGCGAAGCGGGTGCACTCATCGGTGTGTGCGTGACCGGTCAGCTCAGTGGGGCCACGGTGTAGAGGTCCTCGGCGGCATGTACTTCTCCAGACTCGTCGGCTGAGGGGAAGACTGCTTCGGAGAACAATGCCGTGGTGGTGATCTCGGCGTTCTTGTCTCGTGCAAGACCGGTGAACAGCGCGATCGAGGCGGCGTTGTCGGAGGTGATGGTCGTCTCCAGCCGGTGCGGGGCGACCGAGTCTACGAGGGTGCCGAGCATCCGGGAGGCCAGTCGGCGTCCGCGGAAGCGGGAGTCGACGGCGACCTGCCAGATGAACAGGGTCTCTGGGTCGCTGGGGCGGCTGTATCCGGAGATGAATCCCGCGGGCTCTCCATCGACCTCGGCGATCACCGAGGTCTCGGCGAAGTCCCGCGCCCACAGGATGTAGGCGTAGGGGGTGTTCACATCCAGTACGCCGGTTCCGGCAGCGAGCCTCCACAGGGAGGTGCCGTCGGCCACGGAGGGCGTGCGGATCTCAACTCGTTCCGAGCCCGTGGAGGCATCGGCGGAGTTCTGGGCAGGGGTGTCTGCGGTATTAGCCATCGATCTCCACAGTAGTGAGCCAACATTGAGATTCAACCGAGAACTCCGCGAATACCGGGTGAAATCGCGGTTCAGAGTGCCCAGAAAAGTTTAGTCCCAGAGTTATCCGTAGCGTTGGATGCCATGTATGGCAAGGGAAGGAGGAGATCTGCCACTTCTTCACAACGAAATACGACGAATGTAATCATTATGTGATTAATTTTCAGATTGCCTAAAGTTGAGGACGTGATGGGTCCCATGCTCAGCGCCTGGTGTGACGGTGCTCAGGTGAAGCTAAGGTTGCTGTGATGACTACGCAGAAGAAGAGCCGCCTCCCAGGTTTCGGATGGACGCTCCACGGTGACGGCAAGACGGTTCGACCCGGCGCGGTGGTGACCCCTGACGAGCGGCTGGGCTGGCTGCAGACCACCGGCGTGGGTATGCAGCATGTGGTGGCGATGTTCGGAGCCACCTTCCTGGTGCCGCTGATCACCGGCTTCCCGCCGTCGACCACGCTGTTCTTCTCCGGGGTCGGTACCGTGCTGTTCCTGATCATCACGGCCGGTCGCATCCCCAGCTACCTCGGCTCCTCCTTCGCCTTCCTCGCTCCGGTCGGCGCCGCCACCGCGCAGTATGGGATGTCGGGTGCGCTCGGCGGGATCTTCCTGGCCGGGCTCGGACTGGTGGTGGTCGGCCTCATCGTCCACTTCGCCGGCAGCCACTGGATCCAGCGAGTGATGCCCCCGGTGGTCACCGGCGCGATCGTGGCGCTGATCGGGCTGAATCTCGCCCCGGCTGCCTGGAACAACGTCAACGAGGCCCCGGTCACCGCCTCGATCACGATCGTGTCCATGCTGCTGGCCGGAGTGCTCTTCCGCGGTCTTCTCGGGCGGCTCTCCATCCTGGTCGGCGTGGTCGTCGGCTACGTCGTGGCCGTGCTGCGCGGTGAGGTGGACTTCTCCGGCATCGGCTCCGCCGGCTGGGTCGGACTGCCCGAGTTCACCACCCCGACCTTCCACATCGGCGTGCTGGGCCTGTTCATCCCGGTGGTGCTGGTGCTGGTGGCCGAGAACGTCGGGCACGTGAAGTCGGTGGCCCTGATGACCAAGCGGGACCTCGATCCGGTCACCGGGCGCGCGCTGATGGCCGACGGTGCTGCGACCATGCTGGCCGGCTCCGGCGGCGGCTCCGGCACCACGACCTACGCCGAGAACATCGGCGTGATGGCCTCCTCGCGGGTCTACTCCACCGCCGCCTACTGGGTGGCCGGTCTCTTCGCGATCGCGCTGGCCCTGCTGCCGAAGTTCGGCGCCCTCATCGCCACTGTGCCGGTCGGTGTGCTCGGCGGTGCCGGCACCGTTCTCTACGGCATGATCGGGGTGCTCGGGGTGCGCATCTGGGTGCAGAATCGTGTTGACTTCGCCAACCCGATCAACCTCGCCGTCGCAGGCGTGCCGCTGATCATCGCGATCGCGAACTTCACCATGGTCTTCGGCGAGATCGTCTTCGAGGGCATCGCCCTGGGCAGCTTCGCGGCCCTGGCGATCCACCACGTGATGAGCGCGATCGCCCGCTGGCGCGGCACTGACGTCGGCTTCGCCACGGACGACGACGACGCCCTGGCCACCCCTTTCAATGCCGATGACCTGGCCGCCCAGGAAGCGGATCACGTGCCTGCGGCTGAGCCGGATCGCCGCAAGCCATAGGTTGCGGTGCGGCATCGGTTCACTGGGAGTTCCCTGGAAAATGCCTAATCAGGGTGACAGTGCCCAGTGTGGTCGGTAGCGTGACAAGAGAATTGTCCGCCGACGAAAGGAATCACCTATGGGACTCGATGACAAGGCCAGCAACAAGACCGAAAAAGCCACCGGCTCCGCCAAAGAAGGCTTCGGCAAACTGACCGGCGATCGGGAGGCCGAGGCGGAGGGCAAGGGCCAGAAGAACCAGGCGAAGGCGAAAGACGTCGCTCAGGACGCGAAGGACAGCGTCAAGGGCTTTGCCGAAGGTCTGAAGAAGGACAACTGAATCTGACCTCTCTGAGGCTCCGCTCACCGCGGAGCGCAGGTGAGAGATTCCCGGCGCCGGGTTCGAGAAATCGGACCCGGCGTTGTTGTGTGTTCTGCCGTTCTCCGGCGGACCCTGGGCGCAGCTCCTGGCCGCTCAGGCCTGCGTCATGGTGGCGGCCAGAGCGAGCAGCTGCTCCTCTGACCCGGTGCGTCCGATCAGCTGGATCGACCAGCTCAGACCCTCGGCGTCGGTATGGGTCGGGACATTGATCGCCGGCAGGCCCATCACGTTGACCACCGAGCTGTAGGGAGTGAAGCGGCACTGTTCCCGGTAGTTCTCCTCGGGGGTCAGGCTCGCGAACCACCCGATCTCCGGCGGGGCGTAGGCCAGCATCGGTGTGGCCAGGACATCCCAGGGGCCCATGAAGGCCTCGGGGTCGTCCGCGAAGTCCTCCAGCGCGGCGATCGACTCGCGGGTCTGCTGTTCCGGGCGGCTCTTCGCGAGTTCGATGAAATAACGGGTCAGCGGGGCCATGGCGGCGAGCTGCTCGGCGGGCGGATCCAGTTCGCCGAGCGGGGTGGTCCACAGCGCCTGGAAATGCCGGTGGTAATCGGGGGGCCAGAACGCCTCCGCACCGGTGCAGTGGCTGCTGCCCTGCAGGATGTGACCGCGCTGTTCCAGCAGCGAGAGCCCCTGTTCCAGGGCCAGGACTGCCGATTCCGCCAGGACGATGTCCAGCTCCGGGGAGAACGGCGATTCCGTGATCACCCCGATGCTCAGCCGGTCCATCCCCTGGTGCAGCGCCTGCCGCACCCGGCGCAGCGCGGGCCCTGCCGGGAGGTCCTCGGGGGCAGGACCTGGGCGAAAACGGTGACCGGCCATCACGTCGAAGAGCAGGGCGGCGTCCTCCGCGGTGCGGGCGATCGGTCCAGCCACCGCCAGGTTGCGCACACTGCTGCGCTGTTCGTCATCGGGGAGCCGTCCACGCCCTGGCTTCAGCCCGATCAGACCGCAGGCCGCCGCCGGGATGCGCACCGAGCCGCCGCCGTCGCTGCCGGGCGCCAGCGGAAGCATGCCTGCCGCCACGGCGGCGGCTCCACCTCCGGTGGATCCTCCCGCGGTGCGCTCCGGCGCCAGGGGATTCCGGGCCGCTGGTGCGAGCTCGTTCTCCGAGTAGCAGGGCAGCCCGAACTCGGGGACCTGCGTCTTGCCGATGCTGATCATCCCCGACATGTGGACGCGGCGTGCGAGTGGGTCGTCGTGGGCCGGGATGCTGGCGGGAAGTGCGGCCGTGCCGCGGGTGGTGGGCATTCCCGCCACGTCGACCAGATCTTTGAAGGCGGTGGGCATTCCCAGCAGCGGCGCGCGCGCTGCGAGTTCCTGCATGGCGGCGCTTCGTGCGGCACCGGTGCGGGAATCGAGCACGGCGCGGCGGACCTGGTCGATCTCAGCCGCTCGCAGCAGAGCCGACTCGGGGTCGAGGTGGATGAAGGCGCCGAGCTCGGCCTGGGCTGTGGCGGCGGTGACCGCGGTGGTGGTCAGCTCCACCGCAGAGATCTCACCGGCGACGAAGTCGTGGCGCCACTGCACGGCGCTGGCGGCGCGAAAGTCGACCAGCGGAGACGATTGGCTTGTGGAGGGTGCCGGGGCGAGTGGGGCAGGATCAGCGGGATGCACCATGGGCTCACTCTATGTGGACTGAACTGGGCAGGCGATAGTCTTGACAGCGCACCAGACCTGTTTGTTCCGCTCTGAAGGAGGCCGCAGATGGCAGATTTCGAGACCGTCCGCGCCGCAGACGTCCCCGCCGACGCCGCCCTGCTGGATGTGCGGGAGGGCTACGAGTTCGCCGAGGGGCACGCCCCGGGGGCTCTGCACATTCCAGTCGACGAGATCCCCGGACGGTTCGAGGCTGAGCTCGATCCGGACGAGGACTACTACGTCATCTGCCGCACCGGTGGTCGCTCGGTGCGGATCACCGCCTGGCTGACCTCTCAGGGCTACTCCGCAGTCTTCGTCGCCGATGGCATGGGCGGCTGGCTCGAGGCCGGGCGTCCGATGAGGTCCTCCACCGGGGAAGCACCCAAGGTCCGATGAATACCTCTACGAACCCCTCTGCGCAGTCTCAGGCCAGTGCTCCGAGGTACTCCTTCCTCGGGCCCGCCGGCACCTTCACCGAGGCCGCGCTGCTGCAGGTGCCCGGCTCGGACCACGCCGCGCGAGTGCCGGCCGGCTCGGTGCTGACCGCGCTGAACATGGTTGAATCCGGCGAGGTCGACGCCGCCATGGTCCCGATCGAGAATTCAGTGGAGGGTGGGGTCACTGCGACCCTGGATGCCATCTCGGTGAGGCATCAGCTGCACATCCTGCGCGAGGAGCTGGTGAAGATCAGCTTCGTGCTGGCCTCCGCGGCCCCGCTGCCCCTGGAGCAGATCCGCACCGTGGCCACCCACACCCATGGGTGGGCCCAGGTGCGCCGCTGGGCCGAGTCCGCAATCCCGGGTGCGGAGTTCGTCCCAGCCTCCTCCACCGCAGCGGCGGCCCGTGGGCTGCAGGCAGACGCACCCCTGGCCGACGCGGCGGTCTGTTCCCCGCTGGTGGCCGAGCAGCTCGGCCTGAACGTGCTGCAGCGCGGCATCGAAGACGTGACCGGTGCGGTGACCAGGTTCGTGCTGGTCTCCCGGCCCGGGGTCACCCCGCCGATGACAGGGGCGGACAAGACGACGATCATGATTCCGCTGCCGCAGGACCGGGCAGGAGCCCTGATGGAGCTGCTCGAGCACTTCGCGACCCGCGGGGTCAACCTCTGCCGCATCGAATCCCGACCCACCGGCGATGGTCTTGGGCAGTATTACTTCTCCATCGACCTCGAGGGTCATATCGACGAGGCGCGCGTGGCAGATGCGCTCGCCGGGATCCACCGGATCGCCCCGGGGATCCGGTTCCTGGGCTCCTACCCCCGAGCCGATCGCAAGCCCCAGCAGACCACGGCGGAAGTCTCCGACGAAGCCTTCACCGCCGCCTCCGCGTGGATCAGCTCGCTGAGACACGCGTAAGAGAACCCGGCGCGGGCCCCGCGCTCGGCGAAGCCGAGGGTGGGAGCCGGGTGAACGGGATCAGCTCGCTTGCACCACGCGTAAGAGAACCCGGCGCGGGCCCCGCGCTCGGCGAAGCCGGTCTGATCAGCCCCCCTGGGGCTCCTTGGTGATCCGACCCTCGGTGAGCCTCGGCTGCTCAGCATGATCGCTGGCCTGGTCCGCCTCGGAGTCTTCGTGCGCGGCCTCGATGTCTTGGATGCCCCGGACGGAGACGCCGTTGACCACCAAGGCACGCGGGCGGACCCGTGCTGAGACGCTGATGACCTCGCCCATGGCGTCGCCGTCGATCTGGAACGGCATCGGCTCGGCCATCGTGATCTTCACGCGCTTGGCCTGGCGCACGGTCATCACGGGGATGTCGGCGGCGAAGCGGGTCACGGTCTTGGCCATGATCCTCGCCCAGTCCCACGCGTGGCGGGGGGTGAAGAGCACCGCATCCATGTGTCCGTCGTCGAACTTCGCCGAGGGCACCAGCAGCATGTTGGCCTGCAGCGAGCCGCAGTTGGCGAGCAGGACCGAGCGCACCCGGTAGGCCTGTGCGGCGCCGTCGTCGATGGAGACAGAGATGGCGGAGCGGGAGCCCATGATGTGGCGCAGCCCGGCCTCGCCGTAGGCGAGCCAGCCGGCGCGCTGCTTCAGGGCGTCCCGAGTGTCTCCCATGACCTCAGCGTCGAGACCGCCACCGGCGATGACCAGCGAGTTCTCCTCGTCGGTGCGCCCGTCCGGTCGTTCAAGGCTCAGATCAAGGGTGTCCACACGGTGGCTGCGGCCGTGTATGGCCTCATCCACGCAGGCCCGGAGGTCCTGGAACGGCAGCCCGATATTGCGGGCGAAGAGATTTCCGGTGCCCAGCGGCACGATGCCCAGCGCCGTCTGGGTGCCGACGATCTCGGCGGCCACAGCGCGCACGGTGCCATCCCCTCCGGCCGCGATGACGGTGACGGCGCCGGCCTCCAGTGCCCGCCGGGTCATCTCATGGCCGGGGTCCTCCGCGCTGGATGCCATCACCAGGGGTGCTGGCATTCCCGCCCGGGAACAGGCGGAGTGGATCTGACGCACGACGTCGTCGGCGGGGTCCTTGGTGGGGTTCACGACGACCGCCACCAGTCGCCCGGGGCCATCGGCAGTCACCGAGGGGTGAACCGCAGGCTTGCTTTCGAGCTCCTGGGTGAGTTCGGCCGTGCTCCGGCGCAGCCGGTGGTGGGCGATGCCCAGCCAGACCACGGCGACGAGCAGGATCGCAGCAAGAGCGAGCGTGGACCAGAGGAGGGCGCTGAGCGTGGCGGTAGTCATCATCTTCAGTCTACTGCGGCCGGTTCCAGGGGGAACCGGTGCTGTCCGGAGTCATCTTCACCCTTGGCGGGGGGCGGCTGATCGATGAGCTCCCCAGGGGCGCCGGTGGCGATAAGCTGGGGGCGTGATCGACATCAAGGACCTCATCGAGAATCCCGAGAAGTACCGGGCCAGCCAGCGCGCACGTCAGGCGGACGAGTCCGCAGTGGACTCGCTGATCGCCGCGCAGCAGACACGCAGCGCCGCCATCACGCGCTTCGAGACGCTGCGCGCGGAGCAGAAGTCCTTCGGCAAGAAGGTCGCACAGGCCGCCGGGGAGGAGAAGCAGCAGCTCCTCGCCGAGGTCAAGGACCTCTCGAACCAGGTGAAGGCCGCCGAGGCAGAATCCCAGGGCGCCGCGGAGCAGCTGCGCCGCCTCCAGGCAGCCTTCCCCAACCTCATCCACGAAGGGGTCCCCGCCGGCGGCGAGGAGGACTTCATCGTGCTGCGCGAAGAGGGTGCCGCCCGTGACTTCGCCGCGGAGGGCTTCACGCCCAAGGATCACCTCGAACTCGCCGAGTCCTTCGCCGCGCTGGACATGGAGCGCGGAGCCAAGGTCTCAGGGTCACGGTTCTACTTCCTCAAGGGCATCGGTGCACGCCTGGAGCTGGCCATGATGCAGATGGGCATGGACCAGGCGATCGAAGCCGGCTTCACCCCGATGATCACCCCCACCCTGGTGCGCCCGGAGACCATGGCCGGCACCGGCTTCGATGTGGAGCACGACGACGAGATCTACCGGCTCGAGCGCGACGACCTCTACCTGGTGGGCACCTCCGAGGTGGCCATCGCCGGGTATCACTCCGATGAGATCCTCGACCTCGCGAAGGGGCCGGAACGGATCGCCGGATGGTCCACCTGCTACCGCCGCGAAGCCGGCTCCCACGGCCGCGACACCCGCGGGATCCTGCGCGTGCACCAGTTCAACAAGCTGGAGATGTTCACCTTCTGCACCGCCGAGGAGTCCGCCGCCGAGCACGCCAAGCTGCTGGCCTGGGAGGAACAGATGCTGCAGAAGATGGAGCTGCCCTACCGGGTGGTCGACATCGCGGCCGGAGACCTCGGCCTCTCGGCCGCCCGCAAGTACGACTGCGAGGCGTGGGTGCCCTCGCAGCAGACCTACCGCGAGCTGACCTCTACCTCGGACTGCACCACCTTCCAGGCGCGCCGGCTCAACATCCGCGAGCGCACGCTCAAGGAAGACGGCTCCAAGGGGCCGACGACGCCGCTGGCCACGCTGAACGGGACCCTGGCCACCACGCGGTGGCTGGTGGCCATCCTGGAGAACCACCAGCAGGCCGACGGCACCGTCCGGGTCCCTGCCGCGCTGCGCCCATACCTCGGCGGCCTGGAGGTCATCGAGCCGGTGGTGTGACCGAACTCGACTGAGGATAGGCTCGTCTGCCTAGCCAGCGCTTTTCTGAATCATTAGTATCAAGAGGGTCGGCGCCGAACAGCGCCAATTGCCTCAACAGCACAAGGAGTGTCACATGACTCAGAAGTACTCCGACTACACCGCGCCAGGTCTGGCGCAGGAGAACGGTCACGAGATCGCCGGTCTGCTGCAGAACCGCCTGTACGCCCTGAACGACCTCCACCTCGTGCTCAAGCACGTGCACTGGAACGTCGTGGGCCCGAACTTCATCGCCATCCACGAGATGCTCGACCCGCAGACCGAGGTCGTCCGAGGCTTCGCCGATGAGGTGGCAGAGCGCATCGCCACTCTCGGCGGGTCCCCCTCGGGTCTCAGCGGCGAGCTGGTCACCAAGCGCAGCTGGGAGGACTACCCGCTGTTCAAGGCCGATGGTGCCTCGCACCTGGCCGAGCTGGAGAAGGTCTACGACGGCGTCATCGGCGATCACCGCGATGTGCTCAACAAGGTCGGCGAGCTCGACCCGATCACCGAGGATCTTCTCGTCGGACAGGTCAAGGAGCTCGAGCTGTTCCAGTGGTTCATCCGCTCCCACCTGGACAAGGCAGGCGCAGCCTCCTGATCGACTGAGCCTGAGCTCCCTCGAAGAGCCCCCGTCAGCACCTCTCCGGTGCCGACGGGGGCTCTTCTGCGTCAGCCCACCGACTGACACCTGGACGCTTCAGCTCAAGGGGGTCTGGCCACCCGTGAATTTAACGTGCGGGCTCAGACCCCTGGTGGCCGAGGTAAGGGGCCTGTGAAGTCGCCGAAGACAGTGGTCATCGGTGTTGCGCGACTGTGACAGCGGTCATGTGGTGTGTCTTGACACACACCCAGGGCCTATTTAGTCTTACGGCAAGACGAAATCCAGATCACAGTCTTAACCAGGCCCGTTTTGGCTTCAGGACCGGATCTGGTTCGGACTTTGGCGCTGTACTGCTGAGTCACCCGTCCGGCCGATCCGGAGTGCTGGGGAGACCTTGGCGATGTACCGGTACAGAGCTGGGGCTCGCACTGATGAGAAAGGACGCAACGATGCGCAGAACAACTCGAGTGGCCGCTGCAGGCCTCGGAGTGACATCCCTCCTGGCGCTCTCGGCCTGTGGCGGCGACGACAACGGCGGTGGTGGCGGCGATGCCGATGCTGACGCATGGATTCTCACCGGCGGCGGCTGGCCGGCCATCCAGGAGGACTTCGACCGCTGGAACGAAGCGAACGAAGATGCTCAGATCGACACCGAAGCCATCGAGAACGACTCCTATAAGGGTCAGATCCGTACGGCGGTCGGCTCGGGCGAGGCGCCCACGCTGATCATGTCCTGGACCGGCGGCGCGCTGCTGGAATACGCCGAGGAAGAGCGCATCGTCGACCTCAGCGAGCACACCGGCGAGCTGGAGTCCCGGGTCTTCGATTCGGTCTGGCAGAACGGTCAGGTCGACGACAGCACCTATGCGGTGCCGCTCAACGACGTGCAGCCAGTGGTCATGTATTACAACCAGTCAGTCTTCGATGAGGCAGGCGTGGAGATCCCTGAGACCTGGGAAGACGTCGAAGCCGCCATCGACACCTTCAACGAGAACGACGTCGCTCCCTTCTCGCTGGCCGGCGGCTCCGTCTGGCCGGCACTGATGTGGCTGCAGTACCTCACCGATCGCCACGGGGGCGAAGAGGTCTTCCAGGCCGTGGTCGAGGGTGAAGAGGGCGCATGGGACAACGAGTCCATCCTCTTCGCGCTCGAGACCATGCAGGACCTGGGTGAGAACGGCGGCTTCATCGACACCTACAACTCGGTGACCGCTGACCAGAACGAGGACGCCCAGCTGCTGGCCGATGGACAGGCCGCGATGCTGCTGCAGGGCTCCTGGGTCTATTCCACGATCCATCAGGACTTCCCGGAGTTCGCGGAGTCCGGTGACTTCGGCTTCACCTCCTTCCCGACTCTGGAGGACGGCGCCGGTGATCCCTCGAACATCGTGGGCAACCCCGCCAACTTCTGGTCGGTCTCTGCTGACGCCTCGGAGGAGGAGCAGCAGATCGCCTTCGACTACATCAGCGAGAACCTCTACAACGAGGAGACCGTGACCTCCATGCTGGAAGCCGGTTCGCTGCCGCCGCTGTCCGACATCGAGGATCAGATCGCGGAGACCGATGACGCGGACTTCCTCGAGTTCTCCAGCGGGCTGGTGGGCGAAGCCAATCACTTCCAGCTCTCCTGGGATCAGGCAGTCGCTCCTGAGGTGGCCCAGCCGCTGACGGACAACCTGTCACAGATCCTCCGCGGGGACATGGCCCCCGAGCAGTTCGTCGAAGCGATGAACTCGCTCTGATGTACCCCCACAATCGGTTCGGGGCGGCTCCATCAGCCGCCCCGGACCGATTGCCCTGCACCGACAACAGGAATCTGAATCGAGCTCATGACTGAAACCGCTGCTCGAAGCAGGACGACCGGGTTGGGCCATAAGGGACCTTCATTCCTGATGGCGCTGCCGGCTGTTCTGTTCTTCGGAATATTCGCACTGATACCGCTCTTCGGGGTGGTCGTGATCTCCTTCATGGAGTGGAACGTTCTGGGCTCGCCCACCTGGGTGGGTCTGAGCAACTGGCAGGCGGTGCTCTTCGACCGGCCCTTCACCTGGACCGCTCTGGGCCTGACCATCACCTTCGTCATCGGCTCCTACCTCTTCCAGGCCCCCGTGGCCCTGCTGCTCGGCGTCTTCATGGCAGGACAGCAGCGCTACCGCGCGCTGCTCGCGGTCCTGTACTTCCTGCCGCTGCTGTTCTCCTCAGTGGCCGTGGGCCTGACCTTTCAGTCGCTGTTCTCCCCGAACTACGGCCTCTCCGCAGCCCTGCCCTTCGATTGGCTGCCCAATGACTGGTTGGCGAACTCCGACCTGGTCATGTGGGTGATGATCTTCGTGGTCGGTTGGTGCTTCGTGCCCTTCCATGGTCTGCTCTACCAGGCCGGGGTGCGCCAGATTCCGCAGTCCATGTATGAGGCCGCCACCATCGACGGCGCCGGCCGGGTGCGGCAGTTCTTCTCGATCACGATCCCGCAGCTGCGCTACACGATCATCACCTCTTCGACGCTGATGCTGGTCGGTTCACTGACCTACTTCGACCTGATCTTCGTGCTCACCGGCGGCCAGCCCGCCAACGCGGTGCGGATCCTGCCGCTGGACATGTACGTGACCGGCTTCAGCTCATACAACCTCGGCTACGCCTCGGTCATCGCGGTGATCTTGGTAGCCATCGGACTGACTCTCTCCTTGGCGCTGAACATCATCTCCGGTTCATCCAAGATGGAGAGCGACAAGGCAGGCGCATGATGACTCCCACCGCAAGCACCCAATCCGCGACCCCCGACGCCGGCATGGCCCTCGCCCCCGAGGTGCCCGGCTTCGAGCGCCGCGACGTGAAGCAGAACAAGGTCCGCCGCACCGGCGCCCCGGGAGAGAAGCCGAACATCCTCGGCGGCCTCGGCGGCTGGCTCTGGCTGGCCATCATCATCCTGCCGATCTACTACATCGTCATCACCTCGTTCCGCACCAGCGAGGATCTGCGCTCGTCCAACCAGCTGCTGCCCACCACGAATCCCACGATCGCCCCCTTCATCCGGGTGATCCAGAACGACTTCTTCCATTACTTCACCAACTCGCTGATCGTGACGCTTTCGACGGTCGCCGTCGTGCTCGCCGTCTCAGTGATGGCGGCCTACTACATCGCTCGGTCCACCACCCTGGGCGGGAAGCGACTGTTTCAAATCATCCTGCTGGGCATCGCGATCCCGGTGCAGGCCACGATCATCCCGGTGTACTACCTGATCCAGCAGCTGGGGCTCTATGACACCCTCTGGGCGCTGATCCTGCCGCAGATCGCCTTCGCGATCCCGTTGAGCGTGCTGATCATCGTGAACTTCGTCCGCGACATCCCGATGGAGCTCTTCGAGTCGATGAAGGTCGACGGCGCCGGAGAGTGGAAGATCCTCACCGCGCTGGTGCTTCCCATGGCCAAGCCGGCCCTGATGACCGTGGGAATCTACCAGGCGCTGCAGGTCTGGAACGGCTTCCTGTTCCCGCTGGTGCTCACCCAGAGCAGCGACGTGCGGGTCCTGCCGCTCTCGCTGTGGGAGTACAGCGGCCAGTTCGGCATCGACGTGCCGGCCACCCTGGCCGCCGTCGTGCTCTCCGCGCTGCCGCTGCTGGTGGTCTACATGTTCGCCCGCCGCCACATCGTGGCCGGTCTGACCGCCGGTTTCGGCAAGTGACACTCGGCACCACGCATTGATCCACTCGGCGAAGCTGCCGGTCCTTCTCGATCGGCAGCTTTGTTGTTCCTCGACTGACCGCGACAGCTGCGCTGCGCCGATATCCCTAGGAGTTCACACATGAGCAACCCCACGCCCGAACGCATCACCGGCCCCTGGAACGACACCTCCCTCTCGGCGGCGGCGCGCGCCGAGGCGCTGCTGGAAGAGATGACGCTGGAGGAGAAGGTATCCCAGCTCGGCTCGCACTGGGAGATGCGCGAGGACAAGGACGCCCAGGGTGAGGTCGCGCCGATGGAGGACGCCATGTCCTCGGGCAAGCTGCCCTTCGAGTCCGAGATCCTCGACGGCGAGGGGCACCTGACCCGCACCTACGGCACCGTCGCGCTCTCGGTGCCCGAAGGTGCCGCGGACCTGCGGCAGCGGCAGGCCGCAGTGGTCGCCGCAAACCGCTTCGGCATCCCCGCGATCGCCCACGAGGAGTGCCTCACCGGTTACACCGCCTATCAGGCCACGATCTACCCGACCTCACTCGCCTGGGGTGCGACCTTCGACCCGGAGCTCATCGAAGAGATGGCCGCCGCGATCGGCGCGGACATGGCCGCCACCGGCGTCCAGCAGGGGCTCTCCCCGGTGCTCGACGTCGTCCGCGACGCCCGCTGGGGCCGGGTGGAGGAGACCATCGGCGAGGACCCCTATGTGATCGGCACGCTGGCCACTGCCTACGTCAAGGGTCTGCAGGGGAGCGGGATCATCGCCACGCTCAAGCACTTCGCCGGCTACGCCGCTTCCCGGGCGGCCCGGAACCACGCCCCGGTGCACATGGGCAGACGTGAACTCATCGACATGATCTTCTACCCCTTCGAGCTCGCCGTGCGCGAGGGCAAGGTCGGCTCGGTGATGAACTCCTACGCCGACATCGACGGCGAAGCCCCGGCCGCCTCGCACTGGCTGCTCACCGAGGTGCTGCGCGAGCAGTGGGGCTTCGAAGGCACCGTGGTCGCCGACTACTGGTCGGTGGCGTTCCTGGAGAAGATGCACCACGTGGCAGCCGACCAGGCCGAGGCCGCGCGGCTGGCCATCTCCGCCGGGCTCGACGTGGAGCTGCCGCACACCGGCGGCTACCGCACGCTGGCTCAGCAGGTCCGCGACGGGCTGCTCGAGGAATCGATCCTGGATGCCTCGGTGCGCCGGGTGCTGCGACAGAAGGCCGAGCTCGGCCTGCTCGACCGCCGGACGCACGACGCCGACTGGGAGCCCAGCATCGATGAGTCGGTGAACCTGGACTCAGACAGCAACCGGGCCCTGGCTCGCACCGTGGCCGCGAAGTCCCTGGTGCTGTTGAAGAACGACGGCGTCCTGCCGGTCACCGCCGATTCTCTGGCCGGCAGGCGGATCGCGGTCGTCGGTCCCTCCGCCGACGAGCCGCGCACCATGATGGGCTGTTATTCCTTCCCCAACCACGTGCTGGCCAAGTACCCCGCCGGGACCTTCCCGCACAAGGGAATCGGCGTGCCGATGCCCTCGGTGCTGGAATCTCTGCGTGAGACCTACCCCCAGGCCGAGGTCACCTACAGCTATGGCTCCCCGATCGTGAGCTACGACGACTCCCAGATCGCCGCGGCCGCTGAATCCGCGGCCGCGGCAGACCTGGCCGTGGTGACCGTCGGCGACCTGGCCGGCATGTTCGGCGCCGGCACCTCAGGCGAAGGCTGCGATGTCGCAGACCTCAAGCTTCCGGGCGCCCAGCACGAGCTTGTCGAAGCCGTGCTGGCCACCGGCACTCCCGTGGTGCTGGTGGTCATCTCAGGCCGCCCCTACGCCCTGGGCGGCCTGGCGGAGCGCTGCGCGGCGATCGTGCAGGGCTTCTTCCCCGGAGAAGAAGGCGGCCCGGCCATCGTGGACCTGCTCAGCGGGGCCATCGAGCCGACCGGGCGGCTGCCGATCGGCGTGCCGGTCCACCCGGGTGGACAGCCCTCGGGCTACATCGCGGCCCCGCTCGGCCTCAACAGCCAGGGCGTGTCCAATCTCGATCCCACCCCGCTCTACCCCTTCGGCCACGGTCTCAGCTACACCACCGTGGAGTACTCGGATCTCCTCGTCTCAGGCGCACAGATCCCGGTCGACGGCACCGTGGAGGTCTCGATGACGCTCACCAACACCGGAGACCGGCCCACCGAGGAGGTGGCCCAGCTCTACTTCGGTGACCGGGTCGCCTCCGTGGCTCGTCCGGTGCGCCAGCTGCTCGGCTACGCCAAGGTGCAGATGGCTCCGGGGCAGAGCCGCACCGTGACCTTCGAGGTCCACGCCGACCGGTTCTCCTTCACCGGGGTGCACTACCGCCGGATCGTGGAGCCCGGGGCGATCGACCTCTACGCAGGTCCTTCGGTCGGGGAGCTGCCGTTGCAGGCCGAAGTCACGCTGATCGGGGACGTCCGGGAGATCAACGGCCAGCGCGTGCTGACCACTCCGACACGCGTCAGCTAGGTCCACTCTCAGCTGGCCGGCGGCCGAGGCATCAGCGAGGGATGAGGGAAGCCCCCGGCGCATCAGCGTCGGGGGCTTCCCTCATCGGGGCTCTGGGGGAGGGGCGGCTCACCTCGTGCAGCCAGACGATGTGCCACGGGTCCGTGATCCGGATCAGGGTCGCTCGGCACGGAGCGAGCGCCTCAGTGCTTCTGGGCGATGAGTCCGCGGCGGGCGGCGTAGGCCTGGCGGACCTCCGGGGTCGGGGTGGCGGTGATCGTCTGGGTCTCCACCGTGGACCAGGCTGGTGGATTGGGCGCTCCGGAGAGCACCCAGGCGGCCTGACGGGCGGCGCCGTCGGCGACATACTCGCCGGGAGCCGGGACGCTGACCTCGCGGCCCAGGATCGCCGGGGCTATCTGCTGGACTGCCGCGGAGCGGGCAGCGCCGCCGATCAGCGTGATGGACTCCACCGGGACGCCCTGGGAGGTCATCGCCTCCAGGCCGTCGGCGAGGCCGCAGAGCAGGCCTTCCACGGCGGCGCGCGCGACGTCCTGCGGGTTCATCGAGGCCAGCGTGAGCCCGATGAAGGATCCGGTGGCGTAGGGGAGGTTCGGAGTGCGTTCCCCCTCGAGGTAGGGCACCAGGGTCAGCCCGTTGGCGCCGGGCTGTGCGGCCAGGGCCAGGTCCGCGAGCCCGGCGTGGTCCACTCCGAGCATCTTCGCGGCACCGTCGAGGACTCGCGATCCGTTGAGGGTGACCGCCAGCGGCAGAAACTCCCCGGTGGCGTCGGCGAAGCCGGTGACCATTCCGGAGGGGTCCTGGATGGGCTCCGGCGAGACCGCGGAGACCACGCCGGAGGTGCCGATGGAGAGCGCGACGTCGCCGGTGCTCATGCCCAGACCCAGGGCCGCGGCGGCGTTGTCCCCGGCGCCGGGGCCCAGCAGCAGGTGCTCCCAGCCGCGGGCTGGGTCCCCGGTGCCCACCTGCTCCCGCGGTCCGCATACGCGCGGCAGGATGATCTCCCGGGCGGCGTCCTCGGAGATCCGCAGGGCGCGGGCCAACAGGTCATAGCGGTAGCTGCCGGCGGCGGTGTCGAAGTAGCCGGTGCCGGAGGCGTCGGAGCGATCGGTGGCCAGGTCCGCCAGCTCGGTGGAGCCCGAGAGCTTCCAGGTCAACCAGTCGTGGGGGAGTGCGACGGCGGCCAAGCGGGCGGCGTTCTCCGGCTCCGCATCGACGAGCCAGCGCAGCTTGGTCACGGTCAGCGAGGCCACCGGCACCGAGCCGGTCATCGCTGTCCAGGCTGCGGCACCCTCGGTCCCGCCGCCGTATTCGGCGATCAGCTCGGCCGCGGCATCGGCTGAGCGCGTGTCGTTCCAGAGCAGCGCGTCCCGGATGACCTCGCCCTGGGCATCGAGGGCGACCATCCCGTGCTGCTGCCCGCCCACCGAGGCGGCGGCGACGTCGGCGAGCCCGCCGGCGGCCGCAATGGCGTCGATCAGCGCAGCCCACCAGGCGGCTGGGGCGACCTCGGTGCCCTCGGGGTGCTTCGCGGAGCCGGTGCGGACCAGCTCTCCGGTGTGCGCGTCACGGATGACGACCTTGCAGGACTGGGTGGAGGAATCGATACCGGCGACCAGAGTGGGCATGCGGTGTCCTTTCGTGACGCTCGCCCGGGCAGGCTGCCGGTCAGGGTCGGCCCTTGGCGCTGGCGGGGGAGCTGGCGTGGGGGATGGTCTGGGGTCGTTTCTCGAGGGTCCCACAGCGGTGGCCGGCCGCTCCAGTGTCCTGATGCGACCGGCCACGCGGTGAAGCTCAGCTGTTCGGCCGAGGCCCGGCCGAACTGGTGAGGATCAGCCGATCAGGTGTTTCATGGCCAGCTGGTTGAGATTCACGAAGCCGTAGTTTCGCTCGGCTGCCTTGTCCACGTCGAACTTCTCGTAGCTGGAGGTGTCGGCGAGGAAGTCGGTGAGCGACTCGCCGGCGGCCAGGGTGGACTCGCCGAGCTCGTAGACGCCTGAGTCCTTCAACGCAGCCTGGACCTCGGGGTCCGCACGGAAGGCCTTGGACTTGTCGGCGAGCATGGTGACCATCTCGACGTTGGCCTTGGCCGAGTCCCAGATGCCCTGCACGTAATCGGTGCGGGAGGGCTTGTAGTCGAAGTGCATCCAGCCGTCGTAGCTCGGTCCGCCGCCTGGGAAGCCGTTGACCAGCAGGTCGACGGTGAAGAACGCCGAGGCCAGTTCACCGTGGCCGAAGACCAGGTCCTGGTCATACTTGATGGAGCGCTGACCGTTGAGATCGATGTGGAAGAGCTTGCCCGCCCACAGCGCCTGCGCGATGCCGTGGGTGAAGTTCAGTCCGGCCATCTGTTCGTGACCGGTCTCCGGGTTCAGCCCGACGATGTCGCCGTGCTCGAGCTGGGCGATGAAGCCAAGCGCGTGACCGATGGTCGGCAGGAAGATGTCACCGCGTGGCTCGTTGGGCTTGGGCTCCAGTGCGATGCGCAGATCGTAGCCCTTGTCCTTGATGTAGCTGGCGATGGTGTCCACGCCCTCGGCGTAGCGCTCGTGGGCGGCGAAGAGATCCTTGGAGCCGTCGTACTCAGCGCCTTCACGGCCGCCCCACATCACGAAGGTCTCGGCGCCGAACTCCGCGGCGCGGTCGACGTTGCGCAGCAGCTTGCGCAGGCCGAAGCGGCGCACCGAGCGATCGTTGGAGGTGAGTCCGCCGTCCTTGAAGACCGGGTGGGAGAAGGTGTTGGTCGTCACCATCTCGACCTTCAGACCGACCTCGTCCGCCACCTCTTTGAACCGGGTGAAGTACTTCTCGCGCTCGGCGTCGTCGGTGCCGAAGGGGGCGACGTCGTCGTCGTGGAAGGTGACGCCGGACGCGCCGGCCTCCTTCAGCTTCGGCAGGTACTCCCAGGGCTCGAACGCAGGGCGGGAGGCCGAACCGAACTGGTCCTGCGCGGTCCATCCGACGGTCCAGAGACCGAAGGAAAGCTTGTAGTCAGATGCTGGCGTCGATGCCATGGGGGCCTCCTGCAAGGAAAAGGAATGGTTCCGGGTGCACCGGGAAAGCTGTGACCCGGCACTCATTTTGTTTCTAGATGTAACCTAAATCCTATTGGGGCTAAGATCAAGTCCGTGAACCGAGACACTCCCCGCAGGACGGCAGGACCGAGCCCCAGTACGGCGTTCGGCGTGACCTCGCGCGGCTCGCTCGCCCGGCTGGGCCGCAGCTCCGGAGACGACCACGGCGACTTCTCCCGCGCCCCGCGCGGAGACGGAGCGGCCAGCGACCAGTCCTCCCGCCCCGGCGCCCGCCAAGAGACGCTGCGCGAATCCAACCTGCTGCTGCTGACCGAAGAGATCTTCTCCGCCGTCGAGCCGCTCTCCCGGGCTGACCTGGCGATGCGCACCGGCATGACCCGCTCCACCGTCTCGCGGCTGGTCGATGACCTGCTCGCCGCCGGGATCATCCGCGAAGGCTCCCCGGCCGTCGGCGGGGGCTCCCGCGGCCGGCCGGCCGTGCCGCTGCACCCTGCGCGCGCGACCCTGGCCGGGCTCGGCGTGGAGATCAGCGTGGACTTCATGGCGGCCCGTGCGCTGGATCTGACCGGGGAGACCCTGGCCGAGGAGATCATCGACGGAGACTTCCGCGGCTCGGATCCAGAAGCCGTGCTGCCTCGGGCTGGTGCGATGGCGCTGCGGGTGGCCCAGCAGGCCACCGCCCGAGGCGCGCGCGTGGTGGGCACCGTCCTGGCACTGCCGGGCCTGATCGGCGCCGACGAGCATTCGCTGGTGCTGGCCCCGAACCTCGGATGGCGCGGCGTGGACGCCGTGCCGCTGCTGGTCGGTGAGCACCGTGACGCCTTTGGTGGATTCATCCATGCCGCGAACGAGGCCAAGCTCGCAGCGCTTGCGGTGGCGCAGGAGCTGGCCGCGGCTGATCAGCAGGAGCAGACCTTCCTCTACGTCTCCGCGCAGATGGGCATCGGGGCCGCCGTGGTCATCGAATCAGTGGTCGACGTCGGACAGCACGGCTGGGCCGGAGAGATCGGGCACATCTCGGTGGAACCGGAGGGGCCGCAGTGCGGCTGCGGAGCGCTGGGCTGCCTGGAGACCTACGCCGGGAAGCGTTCTCTGCTCGCGGCCGCCGGGATGGAGCGCACCGCCACCGCGCAGGACCTGGTGGAGCTCAGTCAGCGCGACGACGACGCCGGCCGGACCGCCTGCCAGGCCATCGACCGCGCCGGATGGGCGCTCGGCGTGGCGCTGGCCGGGGCGATGAACCTGCTCGACGTCCACGACATCGTGCTCGGCGGGGTCTACGGCCCGCTCGCGGACATGCTGCGTCCGCGCATCGAGAAGGAGCTCAACTCCCGGGTGCTCTCCGCGCAGTGGAGCACCTTCCGGGTGCGCACCGCCTCGAGCCAGTCGGCACCGGCGGCAACCGGCGGTGCGCTGCGCGCGATGCGCTGCGTGGTGGACGCGCCGCTGCAGTGGGTCCCCCAGCCCGGGTGAACCCAGCTTGCATGAACCGAGCCTGCATGACCCCGGGCAGCGTGTGCCCATGAGTGGAGCGCCGCAGCTGAGGGGTGTCAGTCGGCTCGGATGGCTTCGATGCTGTAGCCCATGCGGAACCATTTCCCGGGCTCCAGGTGGATCAGGTCCTCACCGCTGTTGAGCGCATTCGGCGGGCAGGTCATCGGTTCGATGGCCACCCCGGCGCGATCGATCCGCTCCCCGGTGTAGACCTGGACCCAGGGCGAGTCGGCGATCATGCGCACCACGAACCCTGAGGGCCCGTGGATGAGTTCCGCGGTCCAGCCCTCCTCGGGCAGATCGGTGAAGGCGTGATCGATGTTGCGCCCGGCCAGCAGCGGGCCGTTGGTGAGGTCGAAGTCCTGAGAGACCGACTTGCGGCCGGTCACAGTGCCATCGGCCTTGGTCTTGAGCATCGTCCGGGCGGGGAGCCGCAGCCGGCATTCCCTCAGCGAGGCCCCACCAGCAGTCAGGTAGGGGTGGAAGCCGGCGCCGAAGGGCGCGGTCTGCGGGACCTGGGCGGGGGTCGCGTCGGTGCCATCGATGTCAGCATCAGGGGCGTCGGCGTCGCGGACTTCGGCTTCTGAGGCTTCGCCGTCGGGGACGTCGGTGTCGGCGACTTCGGTGTCTGTCGCGTCGGCATCGGCGACCGCGGCGTCTGGGGCCGCACTCTCCTGGTCTTCGCTGGCGGAGGCAGCCAGGTCGTGCTTGAGATCCTCGTCCTCGGCTGTTTCGCCGTCGGGGGTGTCGCCGTCAGGGGTGTCGCTGTCTGCGGCGAGGGCGTCTGCAGCGTCGGCGTCAGGCGTATCGCTGTCGGGCTCGGCTGCCCTGAGGCCTGCGCTGTCGGGCTCGTCGGCACCGGGGCTCACGTCGTCGTCGTCGTCCCTCGCGCCTTCTGAGGCTTCAAGATCACCGGCTTCGACGCCGTCTGCGGCCAGAACGCTGTCATCAGCTTCGACAAGAGGTGCCTCGGTCTCCGGGGCGCCGTCCTCCAGCTGCTCAGGGCGGTAGCGCGCCATCAGTGTCGCGGCGAGGCCGACGTCGGCGGAGACCCGGTAGGTCAGGGCGATGTCCAGGCCGAAGGGGTATCCCTCCGAGCTCTCCAGCCAGCCCGCCAGCTGCACCTCGGACTCCTTTTCGGAGATCACGCGCAGCGGCAGGTCGATGAGCAGTCCGTGCAGGGCGGCACCGGTGGCCTCTTCGTTGACCGGAAGCAGGTGCTCCACCCCGTTGTAGGTGTAGCTGCCACCCTTGGTCCGATTGGGCCACGGAGCCAGCACGGCCCCGGCGAAGGAGCCGTCGGTCTTCGCGGCGGGCACGATGAGCTCGTCCTCGTGATGTGTGAGGTTGAGCAGCTGGCCGCCGAGAAGGCTGACCTCTGCCGTGTATCCGCCGCCGGTGATGGATACCGAGTTCATCGCGTCCATTTGTGGTGCCTCCTACGAAGCGTCGCAATTCTCTGCGCTTCCCTGACACTGCCCCGACCCGGCTGAAGACCAGGCGGACGGTGGCAGTGAAACGCAGAGTTACATGTATGGCAACAGTACCCAAAAGGCGATAGTCCGGCCTATTCGTGCCGAACCTCGGGGTGCGGGGGTGCAAGACTGACCCATAAGGCATAATGACCGGTTACCCCTTCCGAGCGAGTGTGATGACAATGAATACATCTGCAGTGACGACTTCTGAAGAATTCTCGATCCCGGCGGCCGGCGCAGGCGGCAGCTTCTCCCATACCCCGGGGAAGAAGATGGTCTGCCTGGACGTGGACGGCACGATCGTCTTCCACGACGGTCGGATGTCCGACGCCGTGAAGGAGGTCGGTCGCGCCCTGGTGGCCGAGGGGCACACGGTGGTGGTCTCCACCGGCCGGTCCCTGCCGGCGACGCTTCCCGTGGTCGAGACCTTCGGCATCGAACACGGCTACGCGGTGTGCAGCAACGGCGCAGTGACCGTGCGGATCGATGTGTCCCTCGAGGACGGCTACGAGGTCCTGGACCGGCGAATCTTCGACCCCGCTCCCGCGCTGGACGCGCTGGTGGAGCGGCTGCCGAATGCCCGCTACGCCATCGAGACCTCCGTCGGCGACTTCCTCTCCACCGAACGCTTCGAGGACATGTCCTTCGGCCTCGATGCCCGCGGCGTGAGCTTCCAGGAGATGAAGGAGGCCGAGGCCGTCCGGCTGGTGGTCAACTCCACCGAGTCCACCGCTGAGGACTTCGCCACCGCGGTGCAGAGCATCGGCCTGCACGGAGTCACCTATTCGGTGGGCTGGTCGGCGTGGCTCGACATCGCCGCCTCCGGAGTCAGCAAGGGGTCCTCCCTGGAGGCGCTGCGCGAACGGCTCCAGGTGCCCGCCAAGGACACGGTCGCCGTCGGTGATGGGCGCAATGACATCGAGATGCTCGGCTGGGCCGCCCGCGGCGTCGCCATGGGGCAGGCGCCCCAAGAAGTGATCGACGTCGCCGACGAGCTCACCGCCCCGGTCGAGGAAGACGGACTGGTGCCGGTTCTGCGCAGCATTCTGAAGCAGGATTGAGGCGCGGGGGCGGTCACCCCGCGCCCAATCCGCCCCAGCCGCCCCACTCGATGAGGGTGGGGCTCTAGGAAGCTAGGTCAGCGCAGGGGCAGCTTCTCGTCTGCGGTGAGCGCGACGTCGTCCTCGGGCTCCTTCTCCCCGCTCCACGCCCGCTTCATAGACATGATGCACTCCACCAGGACCCAGACCGCGGCGAAGATGATGACCACGTTGATCGTCAACAGCAGCCACTCGCCGTTCTCGAGGAAGCTGAACACCTGGACCACAGCGGCGTAGGAGCTCATCACGAGCACGAACGCCATCGGGATCAGCACCGGCAGGAACGGGCGGTTCTTGCGCATCAGCATCACCACGATGATGCCCATGGTCAGCGAGGCCAGCAGCTGGTTGGTGGTGCCGAACAGCGGCCAGATCAGCATGCCGCCGGAGCCGTCGGCGCCCTGCGAGAAGGTCAGCCCGCCACCGATCACGATCACCACGATGGTCGCCGTGATGACGCCGATCCGGATCTTCGCGAGTTCGCCGATCTCCTGGACCACGAAGCGCATCAGGCGCACGCCGGTGTCCATGGTCGTCGCCGCGAAGAGCACGGCCATGGTCGCCAGAATGGTGGCCGAGAGACCCACCGGGATCCCGAGGCCCGCGTTGACGATCGCGCCGCCGCCCGCGACGAAGTTCCCGACCGGGTTGTCGTTGAAGGAGGAGTAGACCTCTTCCCACTGGGTCAGCGTCTGGAAGCCGGCGGTGGTGGCGATGATCGCACCCAGGGCCAGCAGGCCCTCGCCCACGGCTCCGAAGTATCCGACGAAGCGCGCATCGGTCTCCCGGTCCAGCTGCTTCGAGGTGGTCCCGCTGGCGACGGTGCCGTGGAAGCCGGAGATCGCGCCACAGGCGATGGTGACGAAGAGCAGCGGAATCATCGAGGGGGTGCCCTCAGGCAGGTTCGTGTTGATCGCCGGAGCCACGATGGTCGGGGTGGCGAACATCGTTGCGCCGTAGAGGATGCCCAGACCGATGAACAGCTGCACGCCGTTGATGTAGTCACGTGGCTGCAGCAGCACCCACACCGGCAGCAGCGAGGCGATGCCGGCGTAGAGGAAGAGCACGATGATCCAGACGCCGTTGGGCGCCAGGCCGAAGGTGCTCTCCGGCAGTTCGATCGGGTACGCGTTGCCCAGGATGATCAGGCTGTAGAGCGCGATGACGCCGACTGCGGTGACTGCCAGCAGGTTCCAGCGGAACCGGTAGATCGCCTGACCAACCAGCAGCGCGACGATCAGCGCGCCCCAGGTGGGTATGACCGCCCCCGGCTGGGAGACCAGCAGGTTCGAGATCACCACGGCGAAGGCTGCGACCACCATGAGCAGCAGCAGGAAGACCACGACCAGGAACAGGTTGCGGCCGCGGGCGCTGATGTAGCGACCCGAGAGCGTGCCGATCGACTGGCCACGGTTGCGCTGGGAGGCCCAGAGTGCGCCGAGGTCATGCATGCCCGCGATGAACACGGTGCCGACGGTGACCCAGATGAACGCCGGGAGCCAGCCCCAGATGACGGCGACGGCGGGGCCCACGATGGGCGCTGCGCCGGCCACCGAGGTGAAGTGGTGGCCCCAGAGCACGTAACGGTTCGTGGGGACGTAGTCCACGCCGTCGTTGAACTGATGTGCGGGCGTCTTGAACTCCGCGTTGAGCTTGTAGACCTTCTTCGCGAGGAACCGCGAATACAGGAAATAGCCGCTGAGCATCATAGCGACGCCGATCGCGGCGATGACCAGAGAGTTGACTCCGTCCATCTTGACCTCCTCATTGGGGGCGCCTGCATGAGGGCAGGCGCCGGTTACGGTGCGAATGATGTGATGGCAGACATAGTACGCAGATTGTGTGAGCGAGGACACCGCCGAGTCGTGACGCGCGACTAGGATCATCAGATGCCTCAGCCCAGCGAGCGCCCGTTGACCCCCGCACTGACCTTGGAGGAGCTCTGGCCGCCCTTCGGCCTGCGCATCCAATCCGCGCGGATTGAGCTGCGGGTCGTGCGCGAGACCGACTTTCCTGCGTATGTGGACGCCGCGACCTCGGGGGTCACCCAGACCAGCAGGAATCCGTTCCGCCATGCCAGGAACGAGCAGGAAGCTGCAGGACTGCCGAAGAGTGCGCTGCCGCGGCTGTGGTCCACTCGATCCGAGATCGGCCCAGACCAGTGGAGTCTGATGCTCGGAATCTTCCTCAAGGGTGCCGGCAGCGCCGAAGGTTGCCTGACCCAAGAGCCCGGTGAGCTCATCGGGATGCGGGACTGCCGCGCCGAGGATTGGTCCGTGCTGCGCACCATCGGATCCGGCAGCTGGCTGCGCGCCGACCGGCAGGGCCAGGGCCTGGGCACCGAGGCTCACGCCGCGATGCTGCTGTGGGCCTTCGACCACTTCGGCGCCGAATACGCCGAGTCCGGCGCCTCCACCTGGGACGAGCGCTCGCGGCGGGTCGCCGAGACGCTGGGCTACTTCACCGCCGGCACCCGTCGGGTCCCGGATGCCCACGGCGAGAAGTCCGAATGGGAGCACATGTTCCGGCTGCCGAAGAACGACCTGCTCCGCCCGCCCTGGCAGATCCAGGTCACCGGCAACGACCGACTCAGGGGCTTCTTCGGTCATGACTGAGTCAGAGGCAGGCCCCGCGCGCTCGACGCCGGCACCCCCGGCGACGACGACGCCCGCGCTGCCCGTGAGCACCGACTGGGTGCGCGCCGTCGTCACAGGTGCCCAGCACATCCCTGCCCCGGCCGGCCCCGGGTTCTACGCCAGCGCGGCGGGAGTCCTGCGCGGAATCGGGCTGATCCAGCTGGACCCGCTCACCCGGGTCTCCACCGCGCAGCGGCTCACCACGCTGACCCGGCTGCCGCGAAGCGCCCGGGCCGAGGACATCGACTCCTCGCTCTGGCCGGCGGGAGCTCCGCTGCACGGGGCGCCGGTCTCCTTCGAGGCCTTCACCAAGGTCGCCTGCGTGTTCCCGATCGAGGACTGGCCGCTGCTGCAGCTGCGCCGCGAACGCGTCCGCGAGACCTACGCGCTGAGCCTCGATCCGAAGATGCGCGCGCAGATCCGCGAGGTGGTCGCCGCGGCGGAGAGCGGCGCCCAGATCGGCGCCATCGAAGCCGCGATGGGCGCCACGCGCACCACCGGCTGGAACTGGTCTGAGATCAAGCACGCCGCCGAGCTCATGGTCCGCACCGGGGAGCTGGTGATCACCGCGCGCAACGGGATCATCCGGCTCTTCGACCTGCCTGAACGCGCGCTGCCTGCACCGATCCTCGAAGCGGCACACCTCCCGAGGGATCAGCTGCGCGCCGATCTCGCCCGCCGGGCCGCCGGAACCCTCGCGGTGATGACCGCGGCCGACTTCGCCCACCATTACCACCTCTCCACCGCCGACGCCGCCCGTGGCATCGCGCTCGCCGGGCTCACCGCGCTGCAGGTCCAGGGATGGAAGGACCTCGCCTACTGCCACCCACAGCTGCTGGACCCGGTGCCCGATCGCGCCGCCCCTGAGGCAGGCGCCACTCCGCAGCCCTCCCCACACACCACCTCGCCGCCCGGCACCGCACCGGCAGCCCAGTCCCGACTCATCGGCCCCTTCGACCCCTTGCTGCGAGACCGCGGTCGGGCCCGCCGGATCTTCGACTTCGACTACAGCTTCGAGGCCTACGTGCCCAAGGACAAGCGGCTCTACGGCCACTACGTCATGGCGGTGCTCTCCGGCACCGAGATGGTCGGCCGGGTGGACCTCCAGCGCGTGGGCGGGGTGCTGCAGCTCAATCGGATCTTCCCTGAACGTGGACACAGCACCCGCGCGGTCACGGCCCGGGCCCGCGCCGGGGCCGGGACGCTGGGCGCCCAGCTCGGCACCGAGGTGGAGCTCCGGGACGCCGCACGAGACCGTTGACCGGGCGCAATGTGTACGCTTGGCCGTGGAAGCGGACGCGCAGCGAGAATCCTTCACGGGCTTCCGGTGCGGCCGCACAGCAGTGCTCTTGACGCTCAACACTAGGAGAACCCGTGGCCCTGACTCACGATGTCACCATCGAAATTCCCGAAGGCTCCCGCGTGAAGTACGAGATCGACCATGAGACCCACCGTCTCCGGCTCGACCGCGTGCTCTTCACCCCCATGCAGTACCCGACCCACTACGGGTACTTCGATGACACCCTCGGTGAAGACGGTGACCCGCTGGACGCGATGGTCTGGATCCCGGGCGTGGACCTGGTCCCCGGCGTCGTCGTGGAGTCCCGCCCGGTGGGCGTGCTGAACATGACCGACGATGGCGGCGGCGACGCCAAGCTGCTCTGCGTCCCCAAGGACAAGCGCTTCGATCACATCCAGGAGCTCGAGGATGTGGATCAGTGGACGCGCCAGGAGATCGAGCACTTCTTCACCCGTTATAAGGACCTCGAGCCCGGCAAGTGGGTCAAGATCGAGGGCTGGGCCGGTCGCGAAGAGGCTGAGGCCGAGCTGACCCGCTCCATCGAGCGCTTCAAGGGCTGACCCAGCCCGACTTCACATCGAGTGGGCGATCTGAGCGACTTTTCCGCCTGCGGGTTCTAGTGGTGGTTGCAACAGCCTGAGATTCAGGAGTTGCAAGTGCCTTCACCACATCACCCCCGACCCCGGACCGGACAGGGATACCCGGCCTGGTTCAAAGACCAGGTCCTGGATGA
>NZ_JAJOYX010000003.1 GCF_022565915.1 Nesterenkonia sp. LB17 | reverse complement strand
GGCCCACTGCGCCGATGGTACTGCACACTGGAGTGTGTGGGAGAGTAGGTCGCCGCCGGACACTATTTGGTAGAGAGGGTTCAAGCCCGGTCCCCTTCGGGGGACCGGGCTTGACCTGTATCCAGGGATGTTTCAGCTGTTTTGCTCGGTGGACACGTTCCTGGCTAAGATGAAGCTCTGTGTGCTGGAAGCCGATGGTTTCCAGAGTGCAGGACTACGGGGTGTGGCGCAGCTTGGTAGCGCGCGTCGTTCGGGACGACGAGGTCGCAGGTTCAAATCCTGTCACCCCGACCATGTCGGCTGAGGGCCGTTGACCTACAGAGATGTAGGAGCAGCGGCCCTTTTTGCTGTCTGATTCCCCTCTGATGGCGGGCCACGAGATGTTGCCCGGCCAGCCGAAATTCGGCAGCTCAGACCTCAGCCAGGTGTCGATCGCCTCCACTCAGGTCGAGCCCGAGTCGTGGCCGGTGATCGGAGGGTCGACCTGCGGCCCTTGGCCGCTGTTCCACGCGTGGTTAGCCTATTCATATGGAGGCTCGACGAGGCGTCGCCACCTACCTGTTGGTGAGTTTCGGGTGGACGTGGTTGCTATGGATCGGGGGGTGGTGGCTCGGGGATGTCCGTGCGGCACCGGTCACCCCGCAGATGACGCTCGTCGATGTCTGGGCCATGATCGGTGCGGCCGGATTCCTTCCGCAGCTCCTCTTCGCTCTGGGCGTCTTCGGACCGCTGCTCGGTTATCTGGCAGTCGGCCGGTACCGGCCCTTCTGGGGGCGGCCGACTCCTGAGACCGTCTTCCTGGCGACGGCCGTACCCGTCGTCACAGCAGTGCCTGCGTTCGTGGTCACCATGGCTTCGGGCATTGCTGTGGCGGATGTCTCCGCGAGTGCCGCGGTTGGGGCTGTCGGCGTCTATTTCGTCTCCAACCTCCTGACCAGCGGGACCGAGGAGTTCGGCTGGCGTGGGTTCCTGCACCCCGTGCTCCGGGAGCACGACGCCACCTTCTGGGGCGCCGCCTGGAAGGGCGGCCTCGTCTGGGCCGTGTGGCACTACCCGCTGATGGTGATGCTGTACTGGCAGCTTGGGCCGGTCATGGTCCTCACCATCGGCGGGTTCACCGCGAGCATCGTCGCAATGGCATGGATCACAGCGTTGGTCTATGAGCGCAGCAACTCCCTCGCCCTCGCCGCGCTCCTGCATGGTCTGAACAACACGGCCGGGTTCGCCCTGGTGCTGTTGTTTCCGGGGACTCCGTTCACCGTAGTGAGTGCCGTGATGGCGTGGGTCGTCGTCGCAGTGCTGGAGCGACGCTATCGAGTCGATGCGCAGCCGTCCTCCCAGGGTGGATCACCGTCCAGCACGTAGGCCCAGCACAGCCCCAGCCCCTGACCTGATCCGAGCGCGCGTCGGTGTTCCGGTCTTGACCTGACTGGCTCTGTCCCAGGCCAAAGACCGGTGGCCAACTCTTCCGTCACGGTAGACAATGGGTGTCAGGCCGGTCCGGCCATGAGCCGCTGGACTGCCCGCCCGGCTTCCTGATCGCGGAGGGGTCCGCTGACGCGGGCCCCTAGGTGGCCGAGACCCGAGAACTACATACGAATGTGCCGATTCGGCTCGGGCACAGAGCAACAGGAGGGCGATATGTCATCGAACGCCAGGACCTTGCTCAAGGGGAAGCAGGTGCTGACTCGTGCTGAGCTGGCAGACTTCCTGAATGTCCTCGCAGACCAGATCCGGGAAGGGGATATCGACCTGTCTCTCGATGGTCAGCGGGTGCGCATCCGAGCCGAAGAGCAGATAGGCCTTTCCGTCGAGGTCAAAGACACGCCTAAGTCAGGCCACGTCAAGCGGGAGCTGGAGCTGGAGATGTGGTGGTCCCTCGCTGAGCGCCAGGGATCTCCTTCGTCCGGTGTCCAGGGTCCCAGCGACTAGCGCTCGGTGCCCCAGCACCACGGCATCCGGCGCAGCTCAGGCGGCCCGACATGGACTCCTCGGTAAGCGTACCCATGAGTCCCAAGGTGACTACGTCTCCGGGGCTGGCGCCGCATGGCAGGTGCGACGCGTTCCGCCAGATCTCAGACCCCAACTGACCGCTGGTCGAGAATCAGTATGGCGTTCTTCCAGAAGCAGATCTTCATCGGGAAGGGGTCCCGACTCGGTGTTCAGAGTCTGTCCATCACCGCGATATATCCTGTACTGATACTCAGCAGCATGAGCAGGAGGTCGTCATCGGCTCTGAACTCTCGCGCGGCGAACATCAGGGCACCGACGCCCAGCGCCGTACGCATCTCGCCCTTCCCCTGCTTGCCTTCCTGCTCGGGTTCGGTCTCATGCTGCTCATCATGCTCCCCAACCTCTGGGCGATCCTGGCCGGAACCATGGTAGGCGGTGCGGCCGCCGCAGGGACATACGGCGCCGTCGTCGGCCGTGCGCAGAGCCGTCTGCGCCGATCCGTGCGGCTCAATGATGACCAGCAGCGGCTGCAGGACGAACTGGCCGCGATCAGCGCCACGGTGCGCAGCCGGTCAGCGCAGCTGCCGCCCTCGACCCAGGGTCAGCTGCGAATGATGGTGGTCGGGCTTGAGGAGATCGTGGAGCGCTGGGACGCCTTGTCCCGGTACCCGGCTCACCAGGATGCCGTGAATCGGACCATCCACCGGCACCTTCCGCGCACCCTGGAGCTGTTCCTGGCCCTGCCCGACAACGAGAAGCCGCGCCACGCGGCGGAGTTCAAGGCGCAGATCGGTCTGCTGGCCGAGGGAGTGGCCAAGACCCGCGACACCCTGGTGTCCAAGAACCTGCAGGCGCTGCAGACCAACCGATGGCTCATCGAAGAGTCCATGACGGACCCCGATGAGAAGCTCTTCCGCGACAGCGGCCTGTAGGTTCGTCGGTGACGACCCAACGCCCGTCTCGAGTCTGCGACTCTTCGCCCCTGATTCCGTGAGGAGCTATCACCCTTGGCACTCTCCCTGGAGCTGATCACCAGGACGGCGCGATCGTTGCTGATCCAGTACGGCCTCCAGGACGTGTCCATGCGTCGCCTGGCCAAGGAGCTCGACGTCGCCCCGGGCGCCCTCTACTATCACGTGCCCAGCAAACAAGAGCTGCTGCGCACGGTGGCCCACGAGATCCTGACGCCGCTGCGCACCGAGTCCGGTGACGCCTTGCAGCTCATGCTGCGGTTCCGGGAACTCGTGCTGCCGCTGCGCGACGTGGGCGATCTGCTGCTGCTGGCCTACGCGCTCGATGCCAGCCTGCCGCCGGCCCAGCTGCTGCCTGAACGGCTCGTCACGGCGGGATGGCCGCGGGACGAGGCAAGGGACACGACCGCTGTGGTGATGCGTTTCGCGCTGGGGGCGGTGGCCACCGAGCAGAACCAGGCTTTGCTTGAACGCCCCGCCACCGCCACTGCAACCGCCACCGGCCAGGCCCCGGACGCACCGCAGGCCATGGAGGCAGAACGTATCTACCTCCATGGCCTGCAGAGACTGCTGATCAGACCAGTCTGATCAGACCGAACCGATCAGGGCATCAGCTCGTAGGCCGGCAGGGTGAGGAAGTCGATGTACTCCTCGTCCAGGACCAGGGCGCGCACGATGCCGGCCGCGGGCTCGAAGTACTTGGAGAAGGTGTCCGCGTCGGTGATCTCCCCACGCAGGCGCTCTACCTCTTCATCGAGCAGCCGTGTGACCAGGTCGGGGGTCACCTTCACCCCGGTATCGGCAGTGATCGTGCCGTTGTGGATCTGCTGCCAGACCTGGGAGCGGGAGATCTCGGCCGTCGCGGCGTCCTCCATCAGGTTGTGGATCGCCACGGCACCGTTGCCGGAGAGCCAGATAGCGGTGTAGTAGACCGCGACGTAGAGGTTCATCCGCACCCCGGCCTCGGTGACGTCACCCTCCGCGGCGGCGACGTCGAGCAGGTCCGCCGCCGAGACGTCCACGTCGTCGCGCTGGCGGGCCAGCTGGTTCGGCTGGTCTTTCAGCACCGCGTCGAACTCGTCACGGCAGAGGTCCACCAGATCGGGGTGGGCGACCCAGGAGCCGTCGAAACCGTCAGCGGCCTCACGGGACTTGTCGTCGCGGACCTTCTCGATGGCCTTGGCGGTGACCTCGGGTTCGCGCCGGTTCGGGATGAAGGCTGCCATCCCGCCCATGGCGAAGGCGCCGCGCTTGTGGCAGGTCTTCACCAGCAGCTCGGTATAGGCCCGCATGAAGGGCTGCGTCATGGACACCTGCGCGCGATCCGGGAGGACGAACTTCTCGCCCGAGGCGCGGAAGTACTTGATCATCGAGAACAGGTAGTCCCAGCGTCCGGCATTGAGCCCGGAGGCGTGATCACGCAGCTCATAGAGGATCTCATCCATGTGGAACGCGGCGGGCAGCGTCTCGATGAGGACCGTGGCGCGGATGGTGCCATGGGGGATGCCGAGCTTCTCCTCGGCGAAGCTGAAGACCTCATCCCAGAGCCGGGCTTCCTTATAGTGCTCCAGCTTCGGCAGGTAGTAGAAGGGGCCGCGGCCCTGTTCGGTGAGGGTCTTCGCGTTGTGGAAGAAGTGCAGTCCGAAGTCCACCAGGGCGCCGATGGCAGGCGTGCCGTCGAGCTGGAGGTGCTTCTCCGGCAGGTGCCAGCCGCGCGGCCGCACGACCACGGTCGGCAGTGTGATGTCATCGCGCAGGCTGTACTGTTTGCCCTCCGGCGAGGTGAACTCGAGGGTTCCTGATGCGGCGCCGGCGAGGTTGCGCTGAGCGTCGATCACGTTGAACCAGTTCGGTGCCAGCGCATCTTCAAGGCAGGCCAGCCAGACCTTGGCGCCGGAGTTCAGCGCGTTGATGGCCATCTTGGCAGGGGCTGGCGGACCCGTGATCTCCACCCGGCGATCCTGCAGCGCGGCCGGGTGCTCGGCGACGCTCCAGTCCGATTCGCGCACCTGTGCGGTCTCGGCCGGGAAGTCCACGGTGCCGGAGCTCGCCGCCTGGGCCTGCGCGGTGCGCCGGTCCTCGAGGAGCTCGTTGCGGGTTCCTGCGAACCGGGTGTGGAGCTCTTCGAGAAACGCCAGGGCCTCATCGGTGAGGATCGCCTCGGTGCCCGGGACCTCGTAGGGGGCGTGGATGGTGATGCTCATGCGCTGCTCCTTTGCAGGGATGAAAAAACTGTGTCGCCGAAAAACAGCGACGCGGGTGCTCTCGCTCACACCATTCTTGGCATAGAGTTCGCATCATGGAAGCCAATGTCCGCAATGCGGACTCTCAGCGGGTGCAGGTCGTGGAGCGCGCCTTCAATCTGCTCAATGTGCTGGCCGGCCTGGGCGGGTCCGCGACGGCCGGGGAGCTGAAGGCCGCCACGGGTCTCGCCGGGCCCACGGTGCACCGGCTCCTGCACACGCTGATGGGTGTGGGGGTGGTCCATCAGCTCAGCGACAGGCGCTACGCGCTGGGTGCGAACCTGGTGCCGCTGGGGGAGTCCGCCACCCGGCAGCTCGGCGGACCCGCTGTGCCGCAGATGCAGGCACTGGTGTCGGAGCTCGGTGAGAGCGTGAATCTGGCGGCCATGGAATCGGAGATGATCGTCTACATCGGGCAGGTCCCCTCGCCGCACACGATGCGGATGTTCACCGAGGTGGGGCGCCGAGCGCACCTGCACTCCACCGGAGTGGGCAAGGCGCTGCTGGCCGGGATGGACCCGGTGCGGGTGCGCGAGATCCTCGCCGCCACCGGCATGCCTTCGCTGACCGAGAAGACGCTGACCCGCCCGCATGCGCTGCTGGAGCAGCTGCCGCGGATCGCCGCCCAGGGCTACGCCCTCGACGACGAGGAGCAGGAGATGGGAGTGCGCTGCCTCGCCGTCGTCGTCCCGCACGGACCCTCACCCATGGGACTCTCCGTCTCCGGGCCCACCGGACGGATGCACGACAGCTTCGTCCGGCACGCGGTGCCGCTGATGCGCCGCACCGCGGTGGAGATCGGCCGCCGGATGAGCCGGCTCAGCCCTCGCCACGGTTGAGCCGGTCCAGCTGATCGATCACGTCCCCGGGAGGATTGATCATCAGCGTGGCCTCGTCGCGCAGGCCTTTGAGCTCCTCGTCGATGAAGGAGGGAAGTGCCTGGTCCAGGCTGATATCGCGGTGCTCCCGCTCGGAGAGCCGCCAGCGGTGATCGATGAGCTGGTGCATGATCTCGGCCGGCTCCAGCTTGTTGCGCAGCTCCTTGGGGATCTGGGAGATCATCGGCTCGAAGACCTGCTGGGTCCACATGTGGGCCGCCACCGCCTCGTCCCCATGCGGGTCGGTCTGGGCCCGGTAGGCGTCGATCGCGCCGAGAAGCCGCCGGGCCTGGTTCTCCTGGACGTCGAGTCCGGTCAGGTTCATCAGTCGCCGCTGGTGGTGGCCGGGGTCGACCACCTTCGGGCGGAGCAGGAGCTTGGAATCCTCACGCATGGTGCGGATGTCATACTCCTCGACGTCGAAGCCCAGCTCGTTGAGCCTCCGGATCCGCTCCTCGATGAGCCACTGCTGGTCCGGGTTGAAGGCGGTGTCACCGGTGAGCTCCTGCCACAGTCCGCGGTAGGCGTCGATGAACTGGTGCGAGGTGGCGATCGGATCCACGTCCTCGTCCACCATGCCGCCCTCCATCAGGTCCATGAGCTCCCCGGCGATGTTCACCTGGGCCACGTCGAGGTCGTGCTCGCGCTGACCGGTGGAGAGCTTCGGGTGGATCTCACCGGTCTCGGCGTCCACCAGGTAGGCGGCGAAGGCACCGGCGTCGCGCCGGAAGAGCGTGTTGGACAGGGAGACGTCGCCCCAGTAGAAGCCGATCAGGTGCAGCTCCACCATCAGCAGCGCCTGCGCGTGGATCAGCCGCCGCAGCGTCTCCTTGCGCATCATCTGGTTGAACACCGCACGGTAGGGCAGGGAGAAGCGCAGGTGCCGGGTGACCAGGGCAGGAGAGAGCTCTTCGCCCTCCGGGGTGGTGCGGCCGGTGACCTCGGCCACGGGCTTCACGCAGGGGGCCCCGAGCTTGCCCAGCTGACGCAGCATCCGGTACTCGTGCCGTGCGGCCCGCTCAGAGGTCTCCTTGACCGCGATCACCGATCCACCCAGGTAGGCGAAGCGCACGATGTGCCGGGAGATGCCGCGCGGCAGGGCGGCGATGATGTCCTCGGGCCACTCCTCCAGCGGCAGATGCCAGGGAAGGTCCAGCAGCTCCTGAGGAATGGTTCCTGAGGCGGTGAGTCCGAGACCGGGGATGGTCATCATGGGCAGTCCTTAGGGTGTCGGGCGGGTGTCCGAGCGGGAGGTGCTGCGTCGCTGCGCGATGAGGCGCAGCACCGCGGCGAGATCTCTCGGCTCGGCGATCCGGTGGCCGGCCGCGGTCTCGCCGTCGCCCACCTTGATGCCGATGTCTTCGCCGTCGAGGACCGCGAAGCCGTGTTCATCGGTGACATCGTCACCGGCGAAGAGGACCGCGTCAGGGGCGGTGTGCTCCCGCAGCTCGGTGATCCCTTCACCCTTGGTGGCCAGGACGACGACGGACTCCAGCACCTTCTTGCCGTTCTTCAGGTAGGCGCCGTCGACCAGCGACAACGCTGCCCGGCCGTGTTCGAGGACCCGTTCACCCAGTTCATCTCCTGCCACCTTGCGCACGTGCAGGGCGGCACCGGCGGGCTTGTGCTCCACCCAGGCGCCCTCGGCGTCGGCGGCCACCTCCTCGAGGGTGGAGATGATCTGTTCGCGGGCCATCGTCTCGGTGGTGTTCAGCTCCAGTCCTGGGGCATCCTCGCCGAGGTCCTTCTCCGCGCCGTGGGAGCCGATCAGCAGCGCGCCGTGGGGCGGCTTGGCCAGCTCGCGCAGCGACTCCAGCGACCGCCCGGAGACGTAGGCGATGTCCACGCCCTCCATCTCTGCCAGGGCTGCGATGGCCGCGGCGTTCTCCGGGACCGGCCGTGCGGCGGCGGCGTGGGAGACCAGCTCGGCCACGCATCCGTCGAAGTCCAGGGCGATGAGGATCTTGGGGAGATCGGCGAATCGCTCCAGGGCGATGCTCAGCGACTGCTCCATGTTCAGCGACGCCTCCATGCTCAGTCCTTCACGATCGCGGAGCCGGTGAGCTCGCCCAGACGGTCCAGGAAGTCAGTCGCCCAGCGCCGCACGTCGTGGTGGACCACCTGGCGGCGCAGATTCTCCATCCGTGCGCTGGCGTCGTCGCTGTCCATGGTGGTCGCGCGCAGGATGGCGGCCTTGAGCTCCTCGACGTCATGGGGGTTGATCAGCAGCGCCTGGCGCAGCTGATCGGCGGCGCCGGTGAACTCCGAGAGCACCAGCACGCCGTCGTCGCCGCGCCGTGCCGCCACATATTCCTTGGCCACCAGGTTCATCCCGTCGCGCAGCGCGGTCACCAGCATCACGTCGGCGGCCATGTAGAGCGCCACCATCTCCTCGACCGGGTAGGAGTGGTGGAGGTAGCGGATGGCCGGGTGGGAGAGCGTGTCGAACTCGCCGCTGATCCGGCCCACGGTCTGTTCGATCTCCTCCTTGAGCAGGCGGTAGCTCTCCACCCCCTCACGGGAGGGGCTCGCCACCTGGACCATGCAGACCTGGCCCACGGTCAGCGACCCGTTCTGCAGCAGCTCTTCGTAGGCCTTCATCCGGTGCCGGATGCCCTTGGTGTAGTCCAGTCGATCCACCCCGAGCAGCACGGTCTCCGGGTTGCCCAGCTCCTCGCGGATCTCCTGGGAGCGAGCGATGATGTCCTCGCGCTTGGCCAGCGCGGTGATGGTCGCGGTGTCGATGGAGATCGGGAACTCCTTGGCCTCCACCAGGCGGGCGACCCCCGCCGGCGGGGCCGAGTTCACCCGCACCGCGGTGCCACGGTCAGCATCGGCGTTGAATCCGACCAGCGGGGAGCCATGATCCGGGGCGTTGGTCTGCAGCGGCACGTGGATCGTCGCGTCCTCCACGTAGTAGCCCATCCGGTTGTGCACCGCGCGGCGGAAGTTCGAGGCGTCGGAGGCGCGCTGGAAGCCGATCAGGTCCGCCCCGAGCAGTCCGCGCAGCACCGAGTGGCGCCAGGGCAGCTGTGCGAAGAGCCCCGGGGGAGGGAACGGGATGTGGTTGAAGAAGCCGATGGTCAGATCGGGGCGCAGGTCGCGCAGCATCGCGGGCACCAGCTGCAGCTGGTAGTCCTGGACCCAGACGGTGGCCTTGTGGGCGGCGACCTCGGCGGTGTGCTCGGCGAAGCGCTGGTTGACCCGGCGGTAGGCCTCGAACCAGTGCCGGTGGAAATCCGGACGAGCGATCACGTCGTGGTAGAGCGGCCAGAGCGTGCCGTTGGAGAATCCTTCGTAATAATCTTCGATGTCATCGCCGGTCAGCGGCACCGGAACCAGATGCATGTCGCCGTGGTCGAAGGGCTCCAGGACGTCGTCGGCAGCGCCGTGCCAACCGACCCAGGCGCCTTCTGAGCTCTCCATCAGGGGGGCCAGGGCAGTGACCAGGCCACCGGGGGAGCGCTCCCAGCCGGTGGTCCCATCCTCGTTCGTGACGTGATTGACGGCCAGACGGTTGGCCACCACCACGAAGTCATAGCCGTTGCCGTTCTCGATATTCTCTGGCACGAGACACACCTTTCATGCGTAGCTGCAGACACCCCCTGGCGACAGCGGAGCCATCGTCATGAGCCTATACCCTGGTATCCGGCCTGAGCCTGACCCTGTATCTTGAGCACTGCCGGATCCCGATCACGGCACGATCACGACATCAGCCACACACCGATCACTGTCCAGGCACGCCGGGACAGTCATGATCCACATCAGTCACCGGAGAAGACCATGGCTCGCAGCTCAGAATCCCCTCGCAGCGCCAATGCGCGCGAACAGGCCCGCAAGATGCAGCAGGAGCAGGAGCGTAAGCAGAAGCTCACCTCGGTGCTGCTGCGCGTAGGCGTCGTCGTGGTGGCGCTCGCCGTCGTCGTGGGACTGACCATCTTCGTGCTCAACCGTGATGACTCCGGGGCGGCGCCCAGCGAGGGCCCGGCCCCCGCGGCCGCCAACGAGCAGGGCGGATTCGTGCTGAGCTCCTCCACCGAGCTCGCCGAGGGCGACGACCTCGGCCAGATCGACGCATCCAACGTCGAGGACCCCGATTCCGAGCTGCCTCCCGGGGTTGCTGAGCGTGAAGCCGGCGAAGCTCCGCACATCATCATCTACACCGACGCCTACTGCATCCACTGCGCCAACTTCGAAGCCGAGCACTCGGCGCAGATGGGCGAGTGGCTCGACGAGGGTCTGGTCACCGTGGAGTACCGCTCGGTCGCCTACCTCTCCTCCTCCACGAACTACCCCGCTCGTGCGGCCAACGCCTTCGCCTGCATGGCGGAGGAGTCCCCGGAGAGCTACTCCGAGTACCTCGGAGCGGTCACCGCCAACCGGGTCAACAACGATGAGATGTCCAACGACCAGCTCACCCAGCTGGCCGACGAGACCTTCGGCGCTGACATCGGTGAATGCATCGAGGACGGCACCTACCGCGCCTTCGCCAGCTACACCACCCGCCACGCCCAGGCCGCCGGCATCGAAGGCACCCCGAGCGTGTACGTGGACGAAGTCTCATGGGCCGACTCCGAGCGTCCGTTCCGCGAACTGGTCGATGAGCACATCGAGGAATACCAGTCCGAAAGCTGATGTTGAGGAACTGATACCATCAGTCACTGGCGCCCTGCATGGCAGGGCGCTGCGCCTCCTTAGCTCAGCTGGTAGAGCAGCTGTCTTGTAAACAGCAGGTCGTCGGTTCGAACCCGGCAGGGGGCTCTTTCAACCCCAGAGTGGTATCACCCCAGTGGTGACCCGCTCTGGGGTTCTTTAGTGTTCTATGGAGGATCCGTGCCCGCTTCACCGAATCATGTCCCATCGCAGGTGAAGGCTCCAGGTGCGGCTCCCACACCTCCGCACGACGACGGCCGGCTGCCCTCGGCCGACAAGCTCACCATCGGTGCGCTGCTGGTCTCCACCTTCGTGATGATCCTCAACGAGACCCTGATGAACGTCGCGCTGCAGCCGCTCATGGAAGAGTTCCAGGTCACCGAGCCGACGATCCAGTGGCTCACCACGGCGTTCATGCTGACCCTGGCCACCGTGATTCCGATCACCGGATTCCTGATGCAGCGCTACAGCCTGCGTGCGGTCTTCACCGCCGCGATGGGCCTCTTCATCCTCGGCACCGCGCTCGCGGCCGCCGCCCCGGGCTTCGAGGTTCTGCTGGCGGGCCGGGTGGTCCAGGCCAGCGGCACCGCGATCATGCTGCCGCTGATGATGACCACCGTGCTCACCCTGGTGCCGCTGCGCCGCCGCGGCGTGGTCATGGGCAACATCTCGATCGTGATCTCGGTGGCTCCGGCGACCGGGCCGGCGCTCTCGGGTCTGATCCTGCATCTCGCCGACTGGCGCTGGCTCTTCCTGGTGATCCTGCCCATCGCGGTGATGGCGCTGTTCCTGGGCCGGCCGCGGCTGAACAAGGACCCCGGCACGGCGGGCAAGCGGCTCTCCATCCCCTCGCTGCTGCTCGCAGTCCCCGGCTTCGGCGGCGTGGTCTACGGGATCAGCCAGATCGGCGGCGGACACGGCACCCAGGAGGTCTCCGCGGACGCGGCTCCGAGCGTGGACCCGCTGGCCATCGTGGTCCTCGTGGTCGGCGTGCTCTGCCTGATCTCCTTCGCGCTGCTCCAGGTGAAGCTGCAGAAGACCGACTCAGCCCTGCTGAACCTGAAGCCCTTCGCCTTCACCATGTACACCCGTGCCCTGGGCATGATGCTGCTGATGATGATCGCGCTCTTCGGCGCGCTGATCCTGCTGCCGCTGTTCCTGCAGACCATCCGCGGACTGGACACGCTGCAGACCGGTCTGATCATGCTTCCGGGCGGTCTGCTGATGGCGCTGATGGCGCCCTTCGTGGGGCGCCTCTACGACCGGGTCGGACCGAAGCCGCTGGTGATCCCGGGTGCCTCGATCCTGATCGTCGCGCTGTTCTGCATGAGTCTGCTGTCCCCGACCACCCCGGTGGCCATGGTGCTGGGTCTGCACCTGCTGCTCTCCTCCGGCCTGGCGCTGCTTTTCACCCCGGCCTTCACCACGGCGCTGAACCCGCTGCCCAAGGCGCTGTACTCCCACGGCACCGCCGCGCTGAACACGCTGCAGCAGCTGGCCGCCGCGATCGGCACGGCCGCACTGGTGGCCGCCGTCGGACTGGGCACCGCCGCCGCGGTGAACTCCGGGATGAACCCCGACGACGCCGCGGTCGAGGGCTTCCGCGTGGCCTTCCGGCTCGCTGCGGTGCTGAGCATCGGCACGCTGATCCTCGCCACGACCCTGCGGGCGACCCCCGCGGCCGAGGGTCAGGGCTCCGAGGCTGGCGATGTTGAGGCGGCCGGCACCGGCGCTGCGGACAGCGAAGCTGCCGACACCGACGACACCGGCATCGAGGATCGCGCGCAGGCAGGGTCCAGCACCCAGGCCTGAGCCCTCCCCGTTCCTGGCGTCCCAGGGCCACGACGAGCCCCCGTCCGGCCTGCACCTGCAGGCGGGAGGGGGGCTCGCCGCGTCTCCCGCCCCGAGGCGGCCGCGTGGCGCGCCCGGGTCACCCCAGGGCGCGGATCCCGGCAGCCGCTGCCGCCCCGACCAGCACCACCAGGATGAACGGGGCGCGCAGCAGCAGCGCCACGGCGGCGGCCAGCAGCGCTCCGAGCCGGGCGTCGATGGTCACCGACTGCTCGGCGGAGAAGGTGTTCATCGCCACCAGAGCGGCGAGCAGCCCGATGGTGAGCATCGCCGAGACCCGCCCCACGGCGGGATGCTTCAGCCAGCTCTGCGGCACCAAGTAGCCCAGCAGCTTGGTGGCGTACACGGCGGCGCAGGCCGCCAGGACCCAGAACCACAGGCTCATGCGCGGACCCCCTTCGACGCCAGTCCCCACACCACGGCGACGACGGCGGCGGCCAGCACCGGGACCCCGGGTGCCAGCAGCGGCATCGTGACCGTGGTGACCAGGGCCGCCAGCACCGCCAGCGCCCAGGCGTCCAGGGACTTCAGCCGCGGCCACAGCAGGCCGAGGAAGGCGGCGACCACGGCACCGTCGAGCCCCAGCGCCTCGGGCTCGGCGATCACATCACCGAGCAGCGCGCCGAGCACGGTGGCGAGGTTCCAGAAGAGATAGCAGGCGATGCCCGCGCCCCAGAAGCCGCGACGCTGCTCCACCGGATCCGGGGCGGACATCGCCACCGCCGCGGACTCATCGATGGTCACCTGGGCCGCAGCCAGCCGCTTGAATCCCCGCGGATTCAGCAGCGCCTTCATCTGCACCGCATAGATCGTGTTGCGCCCGCTGAGCAGCGTGGCCGCGCCCAGCGCCGCCGCCCCGGTGCCGCCCGAGGCCAGAATGCCGATGAAGGCGAACTGGGAGGCGCCGCTGAAGAGCAGCGCGGAGAGCGCCACGGTCTGCCACAGCGTCATTCCCGCCGCCGTGGAGAGCGCCCCGAAGGAGACGCCGTAGAGCGAGATCGCGGCGGCGATGGACAGCCCGGTCCGCAGCGCGGGGGAGCGGCGCAGCGGGACGGGCGGGGAGGTGCTCACAGGCGGATAAGGGGCTGACACGCCACACAGTCTAAGGAATAGTGCAGGCGCGCAGACGTTGTGAGGAGAGAACCGTCCGGAGCACGCACATCCGGCGGACCCCGATTCGAGCAGGCACCCCCTGATCGCGAAGGAGCATCCCATGGCTGAATCTCAGCGCGTCGTCATCATCGGCGGCCACGGCAAGATCGCACTGCTGGCAGCACCGAAGCTGGTCGCCGCCGGCTTCACCGTCGAATCCCTGATCCGGGATCCCGACCAGGCCCAGGACATCACCGACGCAGGCGCCACGCCGCGGGTCCTCGACATCGAGTCCGCCAGCTCCGCAGAGCTGGGGCAGGCGTTCGCCGGCGCGCACGCCGTCGTCTTCGCCGCCGGTGCCGGCGGCGGGAACCCAGCCCGGACCAAGGCGGTGGACCATGAGGCCGCGGTGCGCAGCATGGATGCCGCCGCCGAGGCGGGCGTCTCCCGCTACGTGATGGTCTCCTACGCCCGCAGCGAGACCGACATCAACACGGTGGACCCGACGAGCTCGTTCTACCCCTACGCGCTGGCCAAGCACCAGGCCGACAGGCACCTGCGCGGCACCAGCCTGGACTACACCATCCTGGGTCCCGGCTCGCTGACCCTGGAGCCGGCCAGCGCGAAGATCACGGTGCTCGATCCGGCCACCGCGGGCGAGACCATGTCCGCCGAGGGCGCCTCCGTGGACACCTCCCGGGAGAACGTCGCCGAAGTCATCACCGAGACCCTGCGCAGCGGCTCCGCGGTGCGCGCCACGGTGAACTTCCTCGACGGCGAGACCCCCATCCCGGAGGCGCTGGCGTCGGTTTCGTCCTGAGTCTGAACAGGTGGTAACCTTCTGAGGCACGTGAACGCGGGATTCCGCGCGCAGGTGCCTCAGGATCTGTAGCTCAGTTGGTTAGAGCGCTCGCCTCACACGCGAGAGGTCGATGGTTCGAGTCCATTCAGATCCACTTTCTTCGCCTGTACTCCAGGCACCATCATTCACACACCCCTCAAGGCCCCGGCATCTGCCAGGGTCCTTTTGTGGTTATGTTGCTTGCGAGGAGGGTTCGTGGCACTCGAACACGTTGAACGGCATCCCACGGGAGGCTACGTCGCCGAGGCGATCGACCCCGTGCGCACCGAGCCCAACGCCGACGTCACCAACATCCCGGTGGTCCACTCCACCCAGGAGATCCTCGACGAGACCCCCACCGGGTTCGTCCAGACGCTGCGCAGCTCCTTCGCCTCCTCCTGGCACGCCTCCGCCGAAGCCGAGGCGGCGCTGGAGTGGGAGGAATACGACGCCGAGGCGGTGGCACGTGCCGCGGAGCAGCACGAGAACGAAGCGGCCCGGCACGAGTACGTCGCGGACCCCAGTTTCGAGCAGTCCTACACCACCCCGCACGGCGCGACAGCGCCCACGGACCACTACGCCTTCCCCGTCACCGGGGACTGGCACCAGACCGATGCGCTGGGCCCGCAGATCCCGACCGGCCCGCAGGAGACGACGACCTCCTGGGCCCAGCGCGGCGAGCATGCGCAGGGACCGGACTCCTCGGGTCTGATCAACCTGCCGCACGGCGCGCCGGGCGCACCGCTGCGGCAATCACCGGTGAGCCAATCTCCGCGGCGCCCCGCCGTGCCGCGGCCTTCCTGGTTCAAGTCCCGGCTGGGCGGCTCGGCTCGCCGCGACCCCGACTTCGACCCCGGGGTCTTCGACCGCAGGCCCCGCTCACCCCAGGTGCTGCGACGCATCATGCAGGCTGAGCGCGCGGCGACCGGCACCGTGCCGATCATCGACCGGCTCGCCGGCACCCCGTTCGAGAACCCGTACCAGGCCGAAGCGCACGTCGAGACCGACGAGCTGGCCACGATCGCCTTCGTGCTGGACCTCGGCGAGGCCCTGTTCCGCTACGGAGCCGGCGCGCTCGAGGTCGAGACCTCGATCATCGCCGTCACCGCGGCGTTCGGCATGAAGAACACCGACGCCGACATCACCAACCAGTCGATCAGCCTCAACTGGGCGCCTGACGGAAAGATCCCCTACTCGCGGGTGCGGGTGGTGCGGTCATGGTCGAACAACTTCCGAGCGCTCGCCTCGGTGCACCAGCTGGTCACCGACATCATCGCCGGTCGCCTCACCCGCGGCGACGCCGAGGAGCGGCTTCGCGAGATCATCCGCGAGCCCAAGCCCTACCCGCGCTGGATGGTGACGATCTGCGGGGCGATCTTCGCCAGCTTCTTCGCGGCGTTCCTCGGGGCTCCGCTGCTGGACGCCTCGCTCGGCTTCGCCGCAACCATCCTCGTGCTCTGGACCGTCCGGCTGCTCGCCACCCGGCGAGTCCCGGAGTTCTTCTGCCTGGCCGCCGGCGGGTTCGTCGCGACCTCCTTCGCCATGGGGGCCTTCGCGATGGACATGCCGATCCGTCCCTCCATGGTGGTGGCCGGCGGGCTGATGATCCTGCTGCCCTCCGCGCGGATCGTCTCGGCCATCCAGGACGGGATCAACGGATTCCCGATCACCGCGGCCGGTCGTCTGATGTCCACCATGATCGCCTTCGCCGGCATGACCGCCGGGATCATGGCCGCCGTGACGATCGCGAATCTGCTCGGCGCCCCGGAGGTCGAGGTGGCGGTGGGTCTGACTCGGATGTATCACCCCACCGTGCTGGTGGCGCTGGTGTTCTTGGCGGCGATGGCCGCCGCCGTCGTCGAACAGGCGAGCTGGCGGATGCTGCTGCCCATCGGTGCGGTCTCCGCGCTGGGATTCTGCGCCTTCTACGCCGCAGAGATCATCGGCCTGGGCGAACGCGTCACCCCGGTCTTCGGCGCCGTGGTGGTCGGGGCGCTGGGCCGGGTCCTCGCCCTGCGCATGGGGTCGCCTCAGCTGGTCGTGGCCGTGCCCGCGATGATGTTCATGCTCCCCGGGCTGATGGTCTTCCGCGGGATGTATCAGATCGCCATCGAATCCACGACCGTCCACATGATGGACGGGCTCACCGAGCTGTTCAACGCGCTGATCATCATCATGGCGATCGCCTCCGGGATCGTGCTCGGCGACGTGCTGATGAGACCGTTCACCGCAGGACTGCAGTCCCACGAACGATCGCGCACCCGACGCCGCTGACCGACCCGCGCTCGCGGACCTCGCGGCGCTGCTCGGTGCTGCGCGGCGCTGCTCGGTGCTGCGCCGGGGTCAGCCGTCGGGGTTCAGTCGCCAGTCCACCGGGTCTTCGCCGAGCCGGCGCAGCGCCTCATTCGCCTGTGAGAACGGTCGGGAGCCGAAGAACCCGCGTCGCGCTGAGAGCGGTGAGGGATGGGGGCTGGTGATGACCGCGGTGTGCTCGCCGGAATCGAGCACCGGCGCCAGCTTGCGCGCGTCGGCGCCCCAGAGGATCGAGACCAGGGGAGTGCCCCGATCCACCAGCGCGCGCAGCGCCGCCTCGGTGATCTGCTCCCAGCCGATGCCGCGATGCGAGGCCGGTGAACCCGCGCTGACCGTGAGCACCCGGTTGAGCATCAGCACCCCCTGCTGGGCCCATGCGGTGAGATCGCCGTGGGGACTCTTCGGGATCCCGAGGTCCGATTCGAGCTCGGTGAAGATGTTCCCGAGGCTGCGGGGCAGCGGACGCACCGCGGGGTCCACCGCGAAGGACATGCCGATGGCATGTCCCGGGGTCGGGTAGGGGTCCTGACCCAGAATCAGCACCTTCACCGCGTCGAAGGGCTGACGGAAGCCGCGCAGCACCAGCTCTGGGGAAGGCAGCACCTGCTCCCCGGCGTCACGGCGGCGGGCCAGCTCCTCGCGGACGGTCTCGAAGTGGGCGGACTCGCCGGCCAGGGCACGTTGCCAGCCCGTTTCCAGCGGAGCGATCAGTTCAGTCTCAGGTGTCATCGCCTCCACCATAGACAGCTCAGCCGATTGAACACACCGTCGAGCCCACGAGGGCCGATATTCCTGCAATGCGCGCTGCCCAGCCGTAGGATGACGGTGAGATGATCACTGAACAGCAGAAGAAGATGCTCGACCTGGAGCGCCAGTGGTGGAAGTACGCGGGCGCGAAGGACGAGGCCATCACCGATGCGCTCCAGATGTCAGCCGTGGCGTACTACCAGGCGCTGAATCTGCTGATCGACACGGAGGCGGCGCTGGCCCACGACCCGATGCTGGTGAAACGCCTGCGCCGGCAGCGGGATGCCCGGCACCGCGCCCGCGCGACCCGCCGCTGACGCAAGGTCGAGATCAGCAGCACCGAGCATCGCCCCCGCACTTTGAGGACAGGACCTATGAGCCAGCACCCGCACGACGAGTTCGACGACGTCCCCCCGTATCAGACCGGGGAGGCCGGCAAGCATCGGGCTCCAGGCGCAGCCGGAACGGGCGGGGCCGGTGGCAGCGGCCTGCGCTGGATCGGGCTCTTGGCTGGATTCGTGCTGCTCGTCGGGGCCTTCGCCTACTTCATCGTGCCGATGCTCTCCGACTCGGACCCGGACAGCACCGCCGAGGATCAGGATGCGGCGGTGTCCGAATCCGAGGACGACGCCGAGGATGACGCCGAGGCCGATGACGGCGCCGAGGGCGATGCGGACCAGACGGAGGAGCCCGCCGGGCCACAGCCGGCCAGCGACACCGAGACCCCGGTCCAGGTGGCCAACTACCAGGGCGCCGAGGGTGGCGCGACGGCGATGGGCGCCGAGCTCGAGGAGCTCGACTACAACGTGGTCTGGCAGGGCGACTGGGGCTTCGAGGAACGCGCCGAGACTCCGGCCGTGGTCTACCCAGCAGGCTCCGGAGACGCAGAGCAGGCCATCGCCGAGGAGCTTGCCGAGAGCTTCGGGGTCGACACCGTCGAAGAGCACGACCAGGCCAGCTTCGTCACCCTGATCATCGGGGACGAGTACGAGGGCTGAGCCCGCTCAGAGACCGTGCTCCGAAGGGGTGGTGCTCGCTCGTCCCGGCCTCCCAGGTCAGGCGAAGGCGGAGACTCCGGTCAGCTCACGACCGGCGATCAGCAGGTTGATGCCATGGGAGCCCTCGTAGGTATAGATCGCCTCGATGTCTCCTGCGATCTTGGCTGCTTCGTGATCGCTCAGTATGCCGTTCCCACCGAAGATCTCCCGCGCGGCGGCGGCGGACTCTCGTGCCAGCCGGGTCAGCGTCGCCTTGCCCAGGGACGCGTGCATCATGGTCAGCTCGCGGTCACTCTGCAGCCGGGTGAGCTCGGCCATGAAGGAGGTCGAGACCGCGAGGTTTCCGGCGACCTTGGCCAGAGCGGCCTGGACGAGCTGGAAAGACGCCAAGGGTGCACCGAACTGGTCGCGCCTCTTCGCATAGTCCCGTGCGATGTCCAGCAGGGCCTGCTGGGCGCCGACGGCCTGCCACCCCACCCATGCCCGTGAGCTTCGCAGTCCGGTGTTCGTGGCGGTGAACGAGGTCGCCCCTGGCAGCAGGGCGTCCTGCGGCAGGGTGACATCAAGTTCGATGTCGGCGTTCGGCATGATGCGCAGTCCGGTCTTGTGGGTGATCTTTCGGGCCTGGTATCCCGCACACGATGTGGGCACCAGAAAGCCTTTGACCTGCCCGTCAGCGGTGTCTCGCGCCCACACCAGGGCGACGTCGGCCACCGTGCCCATGCCGATCCAACGCTTGGACCCCTGGATGCGCCACTGTCCGCCGCGCAGAGTCGCCGACGTGGCCAGTCCGCCGGCCACGTCGGAGCCGTGCTCAGGCTCGGTGAGGCAGAAGGCGCCGAAGGCCCGCAGCCGGCGCAGGGCCGGAAGCCATTCCTCACGCTGACGCTCCGAGCCCAGGGCTTGGATCATGCCGACGATGAGCTCATTGTGGATGCCGATGACCGCAGAGATCGAGACGTCGGCGCGTGCCAGCGCGGTGTGGGCAAGGCCGCGGAGCAGCGGTGAGGAACCGTCGAGGTGCAGTTCGCCGAGTCCGATGCTGCCCAGCCCTGCAAGCATGTCGAGCGGAAGGCGATCGTCGTTCCACGGTTCGAGGGACTGGCGTCGAATGTTGCGCTGCGCGTACTCGTCGATGACGTTCAGCCGGTCACGTTCTGCCGGACCGAGGTGGCGGGCCAGGTGCATCAGATCAGGGTCTTCGGAAATGGGGTCTGCGGCAGCGTGGGCGTCCTGCTTGGTCATCGAGGTCTCCTTGTCATCCGGCGGATCCGGGGCTGGGTGGGCGGGCCGCCATGTCACTGCACGTAAAACTGCATCTTTACCAACTATATGACTTCCAAGTATATTCTAGAGTGACCAGAATCACACAGACCTCGAGGAGGAGCGCCATGACAGTGACCGAAGAGTTCCGCGCAGCTCGGGACCAGCTCGTCGGTGCCCAGCAGGACTGGGAGCGCGCGCGCCGGGATTTCCGCTGGCCTCGGTTCACGCATTTCAACTTCGGCTTCGACTGGTTCGATCAGGTGGCGAAGAGCCCCGAACGATCGGGTCAGGACGCGCTGGTGATCATGGAAGAAGATGGGTCTCGGCTCACCCGCACCTTCGCGCAGCTGCGCGAAGACTCCAATCGAGTGGCCAACTGGCTGACCAGCATCGGGGTGAGGCGAGGCGACCGCATCATCCTGATCCTCGGCAACCAGGTCGAGCTGTGGGAGACGATGCTCGGCGCGATCAAGCTCGGTGCTGTGCTGATCCCCACCACGACTCAGATGGGCCCACACGACCTGCAGGACCGAGTCGGTCGGGCCGAAGCGAGCTGGATCGTCGGAGATTCCGAGACGCTGCGGAAGTTCACGCAGGTCGAGGGTGACTATGCGCTCATCCACGTGCCGGGCGTGTACGCCGATCGGCAGGCAGCGGTGCGGCCTGCGGTGTCGGGCCGCACCGTCCACTCGTACCAGGAGGCCTACGCGGCCTCACCGGAGTTGGAGCAGGTCGTGCCGACTGCCGCTGATGAGACGATGCTGCTGTACTTCACCTCCGGCACGACGTCGAAGCCGAAGCTGGTCGAGCATACGCACACCTCGTACCCGGTGGGGCACCTCTCAACCCTGTACTGGATCGGGCTCGAGCCCGGCGATGTGCATCTGAACGTCTCTTCGCCGGGCTGGGCCAAGCACGCGTGGTCGAACTTCTTCGCGCCGTGGATCGCGGAGGCGACCATCTTCCTGTACAACTTCAGCAAGTTCGACGCCGCGGCGCTGATGCGGTCCATGGACGACGCCGGGGTCACGAGCTTCTGCGCCCCGCCCACGGTCTGGCGGATGCTCATCAAGGCGGACCTCGCGCAGTTGAAGAATCCACCGCGCGTCACGGTCTCGGCCGGAGAGCCGTTGAACCCGGAGGTCATCGAACAGGTCCAGCGGGCGTGGGGGTGCACGATCCGCGATGGCTTCGGACAGACCGAGTCCTCGCTGCAGATCGCCAACACTCCGGGCCGGCGGGTGAAGTTCGGCGCCATGGGTGTCCCGCTGCCGGGATTCGACGTCGCCCTGATCGACCCGGTGTCGGGTGAGGAGGCCGAGGAGGGGGAGATCTGTCTCGCCCTCGACCCGAGGCCGGTCGGTCTGATGAAGGGGTATTACGGCGCGGAGGAGAAGAACGCCGAGGTCTTCCGCGATGGCTACTACCACACGGGGGACATCGCCTCCCGTGACGGCAACGGCGTCATCACCTACGTGGGACGGGCCGATGACGTCTTCAAGTCCAGCGACTACAAGGTCTCACCGTTCGAGTTGGAATCCGTGCTCATCGAGCACCCTGCCGTGGTGGAAGCCGCGATCGTGCCCGCACCGGATGAGCTGCGGTTGGCGGTTCCCAAGGCGTACGTGACGCTGGCCTCCGGGTGGGAGCCGAACGAGGCCACCGCGGCGGAGATCCTCCAGTTCGCGCTGAACAAGCTGGCGCCCTATAAACGGATCCGGCGCATCGAGTTCGCGGAGCTTCCGAAGACGATCTCGGGGAAGATCCGGCGGGTCCAGCTGCGCCAGGCAGAGGAGCGGCGCGCCGAAGCCAGTGAGGGACTGGAGGGATTCGGGGTGGAGTACCGAGAAGCCGATCTGGGACTGAGGCGCCCATGACGCTGCCCGCCTGAGCCAGAGCCGGGGCCACGGTGAGGCCTCAGCCCTCGGCGCAGGTCCGACATCAGATGATTCCCAGATAAACTCCGGTCCATCCCCACAATGGTCGGACCGAGCACGGAAGAGGAGACGCCTACATGCACCCCCCGCTTGCCAAGGACCCGATCGCTGAGATCCAGAAGAACTGGGAGCGGCAGGGATGGACGTCCGCGGCCGCCCCCGCAGCGGCGGTCACCGCAATCATGCGGACGCAGCAGATCCTCTTGGCGCGAGCACGGGACATCCTGAAGCCGTTCAAGCTGACCTTCGCCCGCTATGAGGTGCTCGCGCTGCTGGGGTTCTCCCGAGAAGAGCGGCTGCCGATGAACAAGGCCAGCCAGCTGCTGCAGGTCCATCCGACGTCGATCACCAACGCCGTCGACCGGCTGGAGTCGGCGGGTCTGGTGCGCCGCGAGCCGCATGACTCTGACCGGCGCGCAATGCTCCTGGTGCTCACCCCGGAGGGCAAGCAGGTGGCCGAACAGGCGACCAAGGCGCTCAATGAGCAGCTCTTTGAGCGCACCGGGTTCGAGTCGCAGGAGATCGACCAGCTGAACACCATCTTGGCGAACTTCCGCCAGCGAGCGGGCGACTTCCCGTCCTGAACCGCCGGGTCAGCGATGCCTCCACTGAGGTTCGCGCTTCTGGATGAACGCGCTCATGCCTTCGGACTGATCCTCGAGTGAGAACAGCGAATGGAACATCCGCCGCTCGAACGCAAGGCCCTGATGCAGCGTGGAGTCGAAGGCCGCACCCACGGCCTCCTTGCCCATCTGCGCAGCCGGCTTGGATTTCGAGGCGATCAGCTCAGCGACCTTGGTGGCTTCCGCGACCGTGTCTTCGTCTGCCACGACTCGTGAGACCAGGCCGATGCGCTCGGCTTCATCGGCGTGGATGTGCCTCCCGGTGAGGATCATATCCATCGCCTTGGCCTTCCCGACCGATCGGGTGAGCCGCTGGGAGGCGCCCATCCCCGGGATGACCCCCAGGTTGATCTCGGGCTGACCGAACCTCGCACCTTCTCCGGCCACGATGACGTCGGCCATCATCGCGAGCTCACACCCGCCGCCCAGGGCGTAGCCGTTCACGGCAGCCACGATCGGGGTGCGCAGGCGGGTGAAGTCATCCCAGCGGCGGAACCAGTCCGCGGCATACATCCCCGGATGGTCCTGCTCCGACATCTCGTTGATATCGGCACCCGCCGCGAACGCCTTGTCCGAGCCGGTGACGAGGATCGCCCCGATGTCGGGGCTGGCGTCGAAGACGCCGGCGGCGTGGACGACCTCCTCCATCATCATGGTGGTCAGCGCGTTGAGGGATTCGGGCCGGTTCAGCGTGATCCTGCCGACCCTTGCTTCGGTCGAGACCAGGATCGTCGAATATTCGGTCATGCCTCACGCTCCTGCGTTGTGGGAGTTGTCTCGGATGGTGTTGATGATGGCGGAGAAGTCCTGCCGCTGCCCGGGACCCTGGGCGAACTCGGAGAAGATGGCCGCCGCGAGTCTTCCCAGCTGCGCATCGACCCCCTGTCGGTCCAACGCGTTGGTGGCGAGGGTGAGGTCCTTGGCCATCAGGGCGCCGGCGAAGCCAGGCGTGAAGTCACGGTTGGCGGGGGAGGTCGGCACGGGACCTGGGACGGGGCAGTTCGTGGTCAGCGCCCAGCACTGACCCGACGCGTTGGACACGACGTCGTAGAGCGCCTGGTGGTCCAGCCCCAGCCTTTCGCCCAGAACGAAGGCTTCACCCACGGCGATCTGGCTGATGCCGAGGATCATGTTGTTGCAGAGCTTCGCAGCCTGGCCCAGGCCGCTGCCGCCACAGTGGACCACCCGAGCGCCCATGATCTCCAACAGCGGGAGGACCTCCTGGAACACCTCGAGACGGCCTCCGGCCATGAACGCGAGGCTGCCGGCCTCGGCGCCGACCACGCCCCCGGAGACCGGTGCATCGGCGGCCCGGAATCCCGCGCGCTCGGCCAGCTCCGCAGCCTCCTGCGCCTCGGAGATGTTGATGGTGGAGCAGTCCAGGAAGATCGTCCCTGGCCTGGCCGCGGAGAGCAGTCCCGGTGAGTCCCGATAGGCCGAGAGCACGTGCTGACCCGAGGGCAGCATCGTGAGCACCACCTCAGATCTCGCGACGGCGTCAAGAGGGTCGGTGACGACATCGATTCCCTTGGAGCGGGCGGTCTCCACGGCTTCGGCGCTGAGGTCGAACCCGTAGACCTGCACACCGGCCTGGACGAGGTTCGCGGCCATCGGGCCACCCATGTTGCCGAGTCCGATGAACGCCACGGTGGGGTGTGTGTCGACGTCGTGTGTGGTGCTGTTCATGAATGTGCCTCCTGAATCGGTGAAAACAGCTCGAAGGTCGGATGTGGGCCGGGCAGGAAGTGCTCCTCGATCCTCATCTCGTCGACCTCCGGCAGGGTGGCCGGGTCCCACCGTGGGCTGCGGTCCCTGTCGATGACCTGCGCCCTGATGCCTTCGGCGAAGTCATGGCCGCGCAGCTGGTGCTGCCCGGCCGCATACTCCCGCACCAGGGCGGCCGACAGCTCCAGACGTGAGGCTTCGCGGATCCCGTGGAGCGTCAGCTTCAGCGCGGTGGGGGACCTGCTCAGGATGTCCTCTCGGGCCCGCGCCGCGTCCGGGTGCGTCGCTCCCCACGCCGCCAGCCGCTCGAGGATCTCTTCCGCGGTCTCGGCGGAATATGCGTCGTCGATCCAGTCCTGCGCGGACCGCAGCGGGGCGACCGGCGGGGTCTCGGTGAAGCCTGCCTTGACCTGGTCGAACGTCTCCTGCTCGAGGGCTTCCGCCAGCGCCGCCAGCTTGCCGGAGGGCACGTACACGTCGGCCAGGCCGAGGTGGATGGTGTCGGCGGCGCCGAAGATGCCCGCCGTCAGGCCCGCGTGGAGGCCCGCTCGTCCCGGTGAGCGGGCGAGCAGATGGGTCCCGCCGACGTCCGGGAAGTATCCGATGGTGGTCTCGGGCATGCCGGCCCTCGTGCGTTCGGTGACCACCCGGTGGCGGCCGTGGGCGGAGATGCCGATGCCGCCGCCCAGGGTGGCTCCGTCCATGAAGGCGATATACGGCTTCGGATACTGGCTGATCAGGTGGTTCAACCGGAACTCGGTGGCGAAGAACTCCGTGGTGGTGTAGTAGTCACGGCCGCTCGCCCGAGTGGCACGGATGTCTTCGTAGATGCTGCGCACGTCGCCTCCCGCGCAGAGGCCACGGTCTCCCGCGCCGAGGACCAGCACCTGGGAGACGCCCGGATCATCGCGCCATTCCTGCAGCTGGTGCAGCATCTGTCGCACCATGTTCAGGTTCAGCGCATTCATCGCCCCGGGCCGGTTCAGTCTGATGACGCCGAGGGTGCCGCGCGCCTCGAAGAGCACCTCAGCGGCCATCGCTCAGCTCCCCTCGGGCATGATGAAGCTCGCACCCTCTTTGGTTCCGGAGGGCCAGCGCGTGCTGACCGTCTTGGTCTTGGAGTAGAACTTCAGTCCATCCGCACCGTGCTGATTGAGGTCGCCGAATCCCGAGGCCTTCCAGCCGCCGAAGGTGTAATACGCGATCGGCACCGGGATCGGCACATTGACGCCGACCATGCCCACCTCCACCCGGGAGGCGAAGTCTCTGGCGGTGTCGCCGTCGCGGGTGAAGATCGCCACCCCATTGCCGAACTCGTGCTCCGTGGGCAGCCGCAGGGCCTCCTCATAGTCCCGGGCTCGTGCGATGCACAGCACCGGACCAAAGATCTCCTCCTTGTAGATGCGCATCGCTGGTGTGACGTGATCAAAGAGCGTCGCGCCGATCCAATACCCCTCGGGGTGGCCCTCGACGACGACGCCGCGCCCGTCCACCACCAGCTCAGCACCCTCCTCGACGCCGAGCCCGATGTAGCCCTCGATCCGCTGCTTCGCGTCCGCGCCCACGACCGGACCGAAGTCGCTGGAGGGATCCAGGGAGGGTCCGACGACGAGCTTCTCGATGCGCTCCAGGAGCTTGGCTCGCAGCGCCTCAGCGGTGGCCTCGCCGACGGGGACGGCGACCGAGATGGCCATGCATCGCTCACCGGCGGAGCCGTAGCCGGCGCCGATCAACGCGTCGGCGGCCTGATCGAGATCGGCGTCGGGCATGATCACCATGTGGTTCTTCGCGCCGCCGAAGCACTGTGCGCGTTTTCCCCGGGCGGCGGCCGCGGTGTAGATGGACTGGGCGACGGGGGTGGATCCGACGAACCCGATGGCCTTCACCCGGGGGTCCTCGATGAGGGCGTCCACCGATTCCTTGTCCCCATTGATCACGTTCAGCGTGCCGGGCGGCATGCCCGCCTCCAGTGCGAGCTCGGCCAGGCGCAGCGGCACCGAGGGGTTGCGCTCCGAGGGTTTCAGCACGAAGGTGTTGCCCGCGGCCAGGGCGGTTCCGGCTTTCCAGAGCGGAATCATGGCGGGGAAGTTGAACGGAGTGATGCCGGCGACGACTCCGAGAGGTTGGCGCAGGCTGTGGATGTCCATGCCGGTGGCCGCGTCGTGGGAGAACTCGCCCTTGAGCAGATGGGGAGCTCCGGCGCCGAACTCCACGACCTCCACGCCGCGCTGGATGTCGCCCAACGCATCGTCGAAGGTCTTGCCGTGCTCATTGGAGAGCGTCTCGGCAAGCTCATCACGGTGGGTATGGATCAGGTCGGCCCACTTCAGCAGAATGCGTCCGCGCCGCTGGGGGTTCAGAGCCGACCACTCTCCGAACGCGGCCTGGGCGGAATCGATGGCCTGGGAGACTTCCTCGGCGTTGGCCAGGGGCACCTCGGCGGTGACTTCGCCGCGGACCGGGTTGAAGACCTCGCGGCTCCTGCCTGAGGTGCCATGTATGTGTTTGCCGTGGATGAAGTGGGTCAGATCCGTCATGGACGTGCTCCTTCGCGTCGAGATCAGCCTCGGGGATGCCTGGCGAGGGGCTGATCGACCTGGTATCGCATGTGATTCAGCTCTCACTGTGTTAGCCTAAACTCAACTTATTGGAAGTGCAACTATCGAGCTTGCGACCGGTATTCGAGCCAGGGAGCTCCAATCGGCAGAGGATGAGGCATCATGACCGGGTCCAGCCCGGCACCGTCGCCATTGCGGACGCGCTGGGCCGGGTGGACATCGCCGGGGGAGTGGATCCCTCCACCCCGGCGATCACCCTCATGCAAGGTCTGCCCTCATGCTCAGCGTGGATGAACCAACTCGATGAAGGAGATTCGGATGGAACTGACACGAGCCAGCGCAATCGTCAGCGGAGGAGCCTCGGGCCTCGGCCATGCCACGGCGAAGGCCCTGATCATGGCGGGCGCGCAGGTGGTGGTCGTGGACCTCCCGGACGCCGAGGGCAGCACGGAGCGGGCCGACGCCGTGTCCTCGCTCGGTGGACGCGCCGCCTTCTGCCCCGGGGACATCACGGATCCGGCCACTTCTCGCGAGGCCGTCGCTGCGGCAGCCGGGCGGGGGCCGCTGCGGGTTGCCGTGAGCTGCGCCGGTGTGGCCACCCCGGGAAAGCTGCTGGGTCGAGACGGCCCGCTCTCCCAGGAGCAGTTCATGGGTGTCCTCGCCGTCAACGTCGGCGGCACGGTGAACCTGATGGCGCAGGCCGCCGCCGCGATGCGGGACAACGAACCCTCCGCCGGCGAGCGCGGGGTGCTGATCAACACCGCGTCGGTGGCCGCCTTCGAGGGTCAGATCGGTCAGATCGCCTACGCGGCCTCTAAGGGGGCAGTGGCCTCGCTGACCCTTCCGGCGGCCCGCGAGCTCGCCCGGCATGCCATCCGGGTGATGACGATCGCGCCCGGACTCTTCGAGACCCCCATGATGGCGGGTCTGCCCGAGGAGGCCAAGGAGTCGCTGCGCGCCAAGACGCTGCACCCCGCCCGGCTCGGTGCGCCCGAGGACTACGCCCAGCTGGTCATGCAGATCGTGGCCAACCCGATGCTCAACGGCGAGACCATCCGGCTCGACGGCGCGATCCGGCTCGAGCCCAGATAGCCGCGGCGCTCGCGGTCCGAGCCTCGTCGGGAGGGTCAGTCGCTCCAGCCGGTGTAGGAATCCGCGAAATAGGCCTGGCCGTGCACGGAGCCGGTGATCGCGTCGAACTCGCCGCGGCGACGCCGGTGGGTGAAGGGGTTCTCGTCCGGCTGACGGTGCAGAAGGTTCGTCGCCCAGTAGGAGAAGTTCTGCGCCTTCCATACCCGGTCCAGTGCAGTCCGGGAGTATCGACGCAGCGACTCCGGGGTCTCGGCCGCTTCTCCTTCATGGCCGGGCGCATCGGCGCGCAGCTCGGTGATGAACTCCTCCACGCACGGAATCAGCACCCGCACATCGGCGAAGGCCAGGTTCAGACCCTTGGCCCCGGTCGGCGGGACGGTGTGGCCGGCATCGCCGGCCAGAGCCAGCCGGCCGTGGCTGAGCGGGTCACAGACATAGGAGCGGAAGGGCAGCACGGTCTTGTCGATGATCGGTCCGCGCTTGAGCTGGACGCCGCCCTCGGTGCCGAGCACCTGCTGGATGTGGTCGAAGATCGCGTCCTCGGACCAGCTGTCCGGATCGGTGTCCGGGTCGCACTGGAAGTACATGCGCTGGACGGTCTCATTGCGCTGGGAGATCAGTGCGAAGCCGAGCTCGGAGTTCGCGTAGATCAGCTCTGGGGCGGTCGGTGGGGCCTCACAGAGGATCCCGAACCAGGCGAAGGGGTAGGAGATGAAGTGGTCGGTGCGCACCTCCTCGGGGATCAGCCTGCGACACATGGAGCGGGACCCGTCGGTGCCGATGATCAGGTCGGCCTCGATGCTGCGTGCCTGAGCGTGCGCGTCGGTGAAGCTGATCCGCGGCGACGTGGTCTCGATCCCGTGGACCTGGGTGTCGGTGACGGCCCAGTGGATCTCCCCGCCTTCTCGTTCCCAGGCGTTGGCGAGGTCGAAGAAGACCTCGTTCTGTGGGTAGAGCCAGACCGAGCGTCCGACCAGCGCCTGGAAGTCGATGCGATGCTGCTCTCCGTCGAAGCTGAGCACCGTGCCCTCGTGTTCATGACCCTCGGTGAGCACTCGTGACCCGACTTCGGCGTCCACCAGCATGCTCACCGTGGCGGCTTCGAGGATCCCTGCACGCTGAGTGTGGTGGATCGTGTCCTTCGTGCGGGTCTCGATCACGGCGGCGGAGATGCCGCGTCGCTTGAGCAGCAGCGCGGTCATCAGCCCTGCGGGGCCGCCGCCCACGATGCCGACGTCGACTCGGGTGGTGTGCGCGGTCATGTCTCTCCTTCTCCTGGGCCGGTTCGACCCTGTGCAGATCAGTCTGGTCAGCAGATGTGCCCAGCGCCACAGAGATCCCATTGAATGCGATGGCAGCGCGGGGCGCGGTTCACCCCTTGCCGCTGATCTCGCGCTGTATGCCCCGTGCGGCGATCTGCAGCATCTGCACCCAGGGTGCGGGGCGTCGGGCGACGTCGTCGTCGTCGGTGACCACGCCCAGGGCGGCGACCACGGAGCGGCCGCGCTGCCGGATCGGCACCGCGACTCCGGTGACCTCGCGCTCGATCACGCCGGTCTGCGCGCAGTAGCCCTGCTGGCGGACCTGTTCCAGCCGGTCCTCGGAGATGATCTGACCAGGTGACGCGTCCTGATGGTGGGTCCGGTAGAAGGTGCGGAACTCGGGGGAGGCGTGGGCCAGCAGCACGAGGCCGGTGGCCGAGACGTGCAGCGGCAGTCGGCCGGCGACCCCGCCGTGGATGCGCGGCGCCTCCCGTGCCGAGAGTCGGTCCACGAAGAGCACCTCGTGGCCTTCGATCACCCCGAGCTGCACATGCTGACCCATCACGGTGTGGACATCGGAGAGGTAGGGCCGGGCGCGCACGGCGAGCTTCATCGTCGGCGCCGAGCGGTTGGTCATCTCCCAGAGGCGGGTGCCGACCATGTACCCGGCCGGCAGGGACTCCAACCAGCCCAGCTCGGCCATGTCGCGGCAGAGCCGGTGCGCGGTGGCCGGCGGCAGGCCGGTGCGCCGGGCGATCTCGGCCGCGGTGAGCAGGCTGTCGGCCGCCGAGAAGGTGGAGAGCACCCGGTCAAGCCGGGCCAGGACCGAATCACCGGTGGGGGAGTTCGCCATGGATCACATGCTAGCTTCCGCGGCCCCGGCCGGGTCCCGGCTCACTCTCGCGCCGCGAGCGCGTCGGCGCGCAGCGCGCTGGCCGTGCGCTGGTGCAGCGAGATCCGCAGCACGACGACGGCGGCCAGTGCCACGATGATCCCGGCGCCGGTGTAGAGCGCGGTGGGGGTGGCGCCGAGGTCCAGCAGCGCTCCGACTGCGATCGGGGCGATGATGGCGCCGGTGCGGCCGACGCCGAGGGCGACGCCGACCCCGGTGGAGCGCAGCCGTGGCGCGTAGGTCATCGGGGCGATCGTGTAGATGCCGGAGATGCAGCCGTTGATGATCATGCCCAGCAGCACGCCGGCGACCAGCGCGGCCGGCAGCCACGCGGTGGCGTTGATGAACACGATGAACATCACCCCGGAGCCGATGGCGAAGACCGCCTGGACTCGACGCACGTCCCAGCGGGAGGCGAACACCCCGTACAGGACCGCACCGATGGTGCCGCCGATCATCAGCATGATCCCGCCCATGATTCCCTCATCGGTGGAGAAGCCGACCTCGGTGAGCAGCTGCGGGGTCCAGGTGTTGGCGAAGTAGAAGCCGAACATCACGATGAAGAACATCGCCCACAGCAGCAGCGTGTTGCGCCGGTTCTCCGGACTGAACAGCGCGGCGTAGGAGTTCTTGGAGCTGCCCGGCGTCTCGGTGTCACCCGTGTCGTAGTTCTCCAGGACCACCGGGCCGGTGATCCCCATCCGTGCGGCGATGTCCTCGGCGCGGCGCTGCTCAGAGCCGTCCCCTGCCGCCTGTGGGCTGGTGGCGCGGGCGCCGAGGAAGTCCAGGGACTCGGGCATCTTGAGCCAGACGAAGACCACGGCCAGCACGGTCACGGCACCGCCGAGCAGGAAGACCGCCTGCCAGCCGATGTTCCCGATCAGCGGGATGGCGGCCAGACCGCCCAGGGTCGCGCCCACAGGGTAGCCGGCCGCGTAGATGCTCATGCACAGGCCGCGGTATTTGGCGTTGGAGTACTCCGAGACCAGGACGGTGCCGGAGGTGAGGATGCCGCCCACGCCGAGCCCGGTGATGACCCGCCAGGCCATCAGCTCCGGCATCGAGGAGGCGGTGGCGGAGAGGAAGAGCCCGGCGGCATTGATGATCATCGCGATCATGAGCATCCGACGCCGTCCGAAGCGGTCCGCGAAGGGGCCCACCCAGATCGCGCCCAGCGCCATGCCGATCAGCCCTCCGCTGAGCAGCAGGCCCAGCTCGGTTCCGGTGAGGCCGAGGTCGGCCGAGACCGGGTTCGCGGTGAACGCCATGGCCTGCACGTCATAGCCGTCCAGGCCCATCAGGGCTGTGGCGAGGGCGACCACGAACCACTGGTAGCGGCTCATCGGTCGGGAGTCGATCGACTCGCGGAGGCTGGTCTGGGTCATGGGGATCTCCTTGCACGGCAGTGAAATTCCGTGGCTCAGCTCACAGAACCTGTTGGACGCTAGCCGCTCGTGACCCAGGGCACAATTGCGCGGCATGGACAGGCGTGGACGTCTCGATGAATGGGATCGGCCTTGACGGTGCGTCTGGACGATGGGCCCCATGGTGCGCCGCGGAGGGGCGTCTCGACCCCGCGGCGCCGCGACTACGCTTGGCCCATGGCAAACTCGCCCAGCGGTGACGCGGTGCTGGATCGTGCGATGCGGATCCTCACGGCGCTCGAGACCCGGACCAGCCTTCCCGCCGGGGAGCTCATCGACGCCGTCGGGCTGCCCCGGACCACCGGATACCGGCTGCTGCGCACGATGCGCGCGCACGGCCTGCTCGCCGTCGCGGCCTCCGGGGAGCTGGTCCTGGGGCAGCGGCTCTGGGAGATCGCCCAGAGCGCCCCGATCAGCCGCACGCTGCGCGCGGCGGCGCTTCCCTTCATGCATGACGTCAACGCGGTGGTCCGTCAGACCACCCAGCTCTCGGTGCTCGATGAGCAGGGGGTGCTGATCGTGGAGCGGCTCTCCCGTCATGGCGCGGTGGTCAACCCGGCCGAGGTGGCGACCACCATGCCGGCGCACCTGACCTCGATGGGGCACGTGCTGCTGGCCCATTCCCCGGCCCACGTGGTGGAGGGCTGGTGGGATCCGCGGCGGCAGCTGATCGAGGAGTCTCGGCCACAGCTGCGCCGCGAGCTCGCCGAGGCGCGCACCCGAGGTCATGCGCAGCTGAGCGGGATGATCAATGCCGAGACCACCGGCGTCTCGGTTCCGGTGCTGGGCGCCGATGGCCACGCGGTGGCGGCGCTGACCGTGGTCGTCCCGCGCGACTCCAGGGAGATCCCGCAGTTCCTGATGGCGCTGCAGACCGCCGGCCGCGGAATCACGCGCGCCCTGGAGGGCATGGGCCATTGAATGGCAATCGTGTGGCGGCCGGTGCTGCAGGCCGGGCAGACTGAGTGAGAACCACGTCACACCTCGGCGACGTACGCCGCTGATCCCCTTCAAGGAGCGAGAGCCCCATGGCCGAGAAGAACACAGACCCGGACGCCGCCGCAGTCTCCCAGGCGGAGATCGACGCGGAGATCGCCGCCATCCACGGCGAATATCGAGCCCAGCGCGACGCCGGCGCTCAGGTGGAGACCAACGCCCGGCTGAACTTCCCGCCCTACCGCAGCTCGCTGCTGCGGCACCCGACGAAGTCCCTGCATCACGCGGACCCCGAAGACATCGAGCTCTACAGCCCGGCCTTCGGCCATCGCGACGTCTCCCCGCTGGAGGCGGACCTGACCATCGCGCACAACGGCGAGCCCATCGGTGAACGGATCATCGTGACCGGCCGGGTCCTCGACGGTGAGGGCCGCGCCGTCGCCGGCCAGCTCGTGGAGATGTGGCAGGCCAACGCCGCCGGGCGCTATATGCACAAGCGCGACCAGCACCCCGCCCCGCTGGATCCCAACTTCACCGGTGTCGGGCGCACGCTGACCGGCCCCCATGGGGAATACAGCTTCACCACGATCAAACCTGCGCCCTATCCATGGAAGAACCACCACAACGCCTGGCGCTCGGCCCATATCCACTTCTCGCTCTTCGGCACCGACTTCACCCAGCGCATCGTGACCCAGATGTACTTCCCCGGGGACCCGATCTTCGATCTGGACCCGATCTACCAGTCCATCACCGACCAGGCCGCCCGCGATCGCCTGGTCGCCACCTACGACCACTCGGTCTCCCAGCATGAATGGAACACCGGTTACCGTTGGGACATCGTCCTTTCCGGAAGCAACCGCACCTGGGCCGAGCAGGAGGAGGAGCACTGAACATGAAACTCACCCCCACCCCCGCCCAGACCGTCGGACCCTTCTTCGGCTTCGCGCTGCCCTATCCCGGCGGCGAGGCACTCGTCGACCGCTCGCACCCGGGAGCCGTGCGGCTGCACGGGACGGTCTACGACGGCGACGGCGTGCCCGTGCCCGATGCGCTCCTGGAGATCTGGCAGCCGGATGAGCACGGGGCGATCTCGCGGCAGCCAGGGTCTCTGCACCGCGACGGCTACACCTTCACCGGGTGGGGCCGCGCCGCCGTCGACGGCGTGGGCCATTACTCCTTCACGACGGTGGAACCGGGCAGCACCGGCGCCGGCGTCGCACCCTATGTCCTGGTCACGATCTTCGCTCGCGGGCTCATGGATCGGCTCTTCACCCGGGCCTATCTGCCCGCCGACGCCGCCGCCCTCGAGCAGGACGCGCTGCTGAGCTCGGTGTCTGAGGATCGCCGCCACACCTTGATGGCCGCCCGGGAGTCCGATGGCAGCCTGCGCTTCGACATCCACCTTCAGGGCGCAGACGAGACCGTGTTCCTGACCTACCCCAACACCCCGCAGTTCACCGGCCCGGTGGAGTGATCGACAGGAGCGTGCCGCCAGCCATGACCGGACCCTACGGAATCCTCAGCCCGGTGTGGGCAGGCACCGCGACGGCGCAGCTGATGTCCGAGGAGTCCATCCTGCGGGCGATGCTGCGCGTCGAAGCGTCCTGGGCCCAGGCGCTCGCCGATGCCGGCGAGGCCCCTGCCCCCAGTGCCGCGGCCATCGTGGCGATCAGCGAGGACCCCGCGCGGGCCGGCCTCAGCGTCGAGGAGATCGCGTCGCAGAGTCCCGGCGGCGGGAACCCGGTGATCCCGATGCTGGCCGCCGTGCGCCGCGCCCTGGTCGAGGCCGGTGAATCCGATGCTGCGCTGCACCGGGGAGCCACCAGCCAGGACATCCTCGACACGGCGCTGATGCTGCTGTGCCGCGAGTCCGTTGCGGCTCTCTTGAGCGACGCGCGCCGGGCAGGAACAGCGCTGAGCAGGCTCAGCCAAGAACACCGGAACTCCGTCTGCGTGGCCCGCTCGCTGACCCAGCACGCGCTGCCGACCACGTTCGGGCTGCGCTGCGCCGGCTGGCTCGATGGGCTGACCCAGGCGATCCAGCGGCTGGAGCTGGCCGCGGCGAAGCTGCCGCTGCAGTGGGGCGGAGCCGTGGGCACCCAGGCCTCGCTCAGTGACTCACTCGGGCCGCAGCGAGCCGCCGCGCTGACCACCGATCTTGCGGCCCGCCTGGGACTGCGTGCGATGCCGCGACCTTGGCACACCCAGCGTCAGATGATCCTTGAGCTCGCCGCAGCGCTCGCCGGCCTGCTCGCGACGCTGGGAAAGGCCGCGGGAGATGTGCTCACCCTGCAGCGTCCTGAGGTCGCCGAGCTGCGCGAACCCACGGTGCCTGGCCGCGGCGGCTCCTCGGCGATGCCGCAGAAGCAGAACCCGGTACTCTCCACCCTGATCCGCTCGGCGGCCCTGGCTGGTCCGGGGCAGCTGAGCACGCTCTACCTGGCCGCGGCCACGGCAGAGGATGAACGCCCGGCGGGCGGCTGGCATGCCGAATGGCCGAGCCTGGTCGAGCTGGCCCGGCTCAGCGGCGGTGCCGCCACCCGCGCCGCCGAGCTGTTCGAGGGCCTCGTGGTGGACCCCGGGGCCATGGCGGTGAATCTGCGACTCAGCGGCGACGCCGTGCTGAGCGAGCGGCTCATGGCCCGCCTGGGCAGCTCCTTCCCCGGGGGCAGGCAGGCGCTGCAGGATGTGGTGCGGCGCAGCGCCGTCGAGCGCGTCGGCCTGCGCGGCCTGCTGGAGGAGCATCTCGGTGATTCGATCGCTCCAGCGGACCTCGATCGGCTGCTCGACCCGCACCGGTACCTGGGTCGGGCCCAAGAGTTCATCGATGCCGCCGTCGATGAGTTCAACCAGCAGGACTTCAACCAGCAGGACTTCAACCAGACTGCCGCGCAGCCGGAAGGACCCACCGACCATGCCTGAGCCAACTGTGTCTGAGCCGACGGCGTCTGAGTCAGGGACCGCACTGACTCTCACCCCGCAGCTGCTCTCCGGATCCGTGCAGGATCTCGCCGGCGGGACCCGCCCGGTGCTGGTGCTGGGGCCTTCCCTGGGGACCAGCGTCGCCGTCCTCTGGGAGGGTGCTGTGCCGCATCTCCAGGAGGCCTTCACCGTCATCGGCTGGGACCTGCCGGGCCACGGCGACGCGCAGCCCCATCCCGAGCCCTTCGAGATCACCGACCTCGCCGACGCCGTGGAGCACCTGGTCGCTGAGCTCGCCAGGTCCCACGGGATGCCTGCGGATCTTCCGGTCTACGCCGCCGGGGTGTCCATCGCCGGCACCGTCAGCCTGACCCTGGCGCTGCGCCCGCAGACGCGGTTCACCCGGCTGGCAGCCCTGTGCACGGCCGCGAAGATCGGTGACCCGCAGATGTGGAGCGAACGCGCCGAGCTCGTCGCGCAGGCCGGAACCCCCACCATGGTCGAAGGCTCGGCCCAGCGCTGGTTCGCCCCGGGGTTCATGGCCCGGCATCCGGCCGTGGTCACCGGACTGCTGAGCTCGCTGCAGCACGCCGATCGACACTCCTATGCCCAGGCCTGCCGCGCCCTTGGCCGCTACGACCTCACCGCCGAGCTCTCCGGCGTCGCCCGCCCGCTGCTGGTGATCAGCGGGGAACAGGACCCGGTCTGCCCACCCTCGGCGGTCCGGGACCTCGCCGCGGCCCCGCACACGAGGACCGCAGTGCTCGACGGCGTCGCTCACCAGGCCCCAGCCGAAGCACCCGAAGCCACCGCCCGACTGCTCAAGGAGTTCCTCGATGACTGATTCCAGCTACCAGGAGGGAATGAAGGTGCGCCGGGAGGTGCTCTCCGACGCCCACGTGGACCGCGCCGAGGCCCGCAAGGACAGCTTCACCGAGGACTTCCAGGAACTGATCACCAACTACGCCTGGGGATCGATCTGGACCCGCCCCGGACTGGACCGGCCCACCCGATCGGTGATCACCCTCACCGCGCTGATCGCCGGCGGCTACTGGGAAGAGCTGGAGATGCACATCCGCGCGGCGCTGCGCAACGGGCTCACCGAGGATCAGATCAAAGAGGTGTTCCTGCAGTGCGCCATCTACTGCTCGGTGCCCGCGGCGAACACCGCGTTCAGCATCGGGCGCCGAGTCCTGGAGGAAGAACGCACCAGCGGCGCCTGATCGCCCGCAGCGGTCCCGCTCAGCGGCGCGACATGTACAGGTTGAACGCCTTGGCCAGCAGCGGATTGACCGGGTAGTCCCATTCGCCGAGCGTCTGGACCACATCGGCGCCCATGGTCGTCTTGAACCGGGTGAGCCCGGCCAGCGGGTACTCAGGGTCCAGCGAGGGGCTGAGCCCGCCGAGGTCGAACCACTGGCAGCCTGCGGCCAGCGAGTCTTCGATCTGGCGCAGCTGCAGCGCGCGCGGGGCGTAGCGCTTGCGCTCCTCGGAGGAGGAGGCGCCGTAGACGTACCAGGCGAACTCTCCCTGCCGGACGTAGATCGCCGCGGCCAGGAGCTGATCCTCAAGATGCGCCAGATAGAGGGTGCACTCGCTCAGCGGCGAGGCATTGAGCTCGCGGTACATGTCCTGGAAGTAGGAGAGCGGCCGGCCGGTGAAGTCATCACGGTCGGCGGTCTCCGCGTAGAGCGCGTGCCAGGCCGGGAGGTCTGACTCGTCGCCGACGCTGACGCTCAGCTCGGAGCGGGTGGACTTCTTGGTCTGCCGGCGGGAGGACTGATCCATGCGGGCCAGCACGCCATCGATGGGCAGGGTGGCGCCGGTCTCGTCGGTGAGTGGAATGCGGGCCTGGAACTGGGGCTGCCCGGCCTCGAAGTCGGTGCTCGGGGCGGGGGCCTTGAAGCCCAGTGCGCGCAGCTGCTGCTGCCACTGGGCGGCCTGGGCGGCGCCGGCCGGATCGACCTCGAGCGGGTCGAGTTCTTCAATGCTGGTGTTCTCGCCGGCGGCCAGCGCGCGGCGGACCTCCTTGGCCTCCCACCGGCGCAGCACCGAGGGCAGGCCCATGCGGATCAGGAATGCGCCGGAGGCCTTGAGATGGGCGAGCAGCGGCGGGAGCAGCTGCTCCAGATCAGCGGCCGGGTCCAGCACTGGGCCCTCGGCCAGATAGGCGAGCGTCTTGTTCCCGAGCAGCGGCACCGCCGCGGGGATCGGGAGCCGACGGAAGAGCACCAGCGTGGCGGCCACCGGGGCGGATTCGGCTCCGGCGCTGGCGTCGAAGACTCCGAGGCTCTGGGCCCGCCACTCCTTCTTCACCGCGGGCCAGCGCGGGTTCTGCAGGAACGATGCGGTCTTCTGGTCGGCCAGGAAGCTGGTGTGCTCCTCTGCGCTGATCGGGCGGACCTCGTACACGGCGGCAACGCCTGAATCTCTATGCTCCATCACGCCTCAAGGGTACCGTCTGGTTCCTGTGCGGCTGGGAGATCAGGTTCAGGGGCAGTTCCGCTCCGCCGTCCCAGCCCGGCCCTCCTGCGCGAGAGCGGCGGCACAATCTGCCATCGGCGCAGAGGTTTGCACTCGGTAGGGGAGAGTGCTAAAAATTGGTTTAGCACTCTCGTGTCGAGACTGCTAGAGGAACCTGAGCAGGTGAGGCCATATAGATGTTCCCGGTGACGCGGGGACGGCCGTCCGTCGCGGGCACCTGGAATGGTTCGACCCAGCAGACGCGAACACGTCTGACAGTCACACACCACGGCTTGAGACAAGCCGAGTCCAGGAAGGACACGCCACTATGGCAAAGACTATTGCATTCGATGAAGAGGCCCGCCGCGGCCTCGAGCGCGGACTGAACGTCCTCGCCGATGCCGTCAAGGTCACCTTGGGTCCCCGCGGCCGCAACGTCGTGCTGGAGAAGTCCTGGGGTGCACCCACGATCACCAACGACGGTGTCTCCATCGCCAAAGAGATCACCCTTGACGACCCCTACGAGAAGATCGGCGCCGAGCTGGTCAAGGAGGTCGCCAAGAAGACCGACGACGTCGCTGGCGACGGCACCACCACCGCCACCGTCCTCGCCCAGGCCCTGGTCAAGGAAGGCCTGCGCAACGTCGCAGCCGGCGCCGATCCGATGGCGCTCAAGCGCGGCATCGACCTCGCCGTGGAATCCGTCACCGCCGAGCTGTTCAAGTCCGCCAAGGAGATCGAGACCACGGAGCAGATCGCTGCCACCGCCTCCATCTCCGCCGGTGATACCCAGATCGGCGCCCTGATCGCTCAGGCGCTGGACAAGGTCGGCAAGGAAGGCGTCATCACCGTCGAGGAGTCCAACACCTTCGGTCTCGAGCTCGAGCTCACCGAGGGCATGCGCTTCGACAAGGGCTACCTCTCCGGCTACTTCGTCACCGACGCCGAGCGCCAGGAAGCAGTCCTGGAGGACCCCTACATCCTGATCGCCAACTCCAAGATCTCCTCGGTCAAGGACATCATCGGCGTCCTCGAGCAGGTCATGCAGTCCGGCAAGCCGCTGCTGGTCATCGCAGAGGACGTCGAGGGTGAGGCGCTGGCCGCACTGGTGGTCAACAAGCTCAAGGGCACCTTCAAGTCAGTGGCCGTCAAGGCCCCCGGCTTCGGTGACCGTCGCAAGGCCATGCTGGCCGACATCGCCATCCTCACCGGTGGTCAGGTCATCGCCGAAGAGGTCGGCCTGAAGCTGGAGAACACCACTCTGGAGCTGCTCGGCACCGCTCGCAAGGTCGTCGTCACCAAGGACGAGACCACCATCGTCGAAGGTGCCGGCGAAGCCGACGAGATCTCGGGCCGCGTGGCCCAGATCAAGGCCGAGATCGAGAACTCCGACTCGGACTACGATCGCGAGAAGCTCCAGGAGCGTCTTGCCAAGCTCGCCGGAGGCGTGGCAGTCATCAAGGCCGGTGCCGCCACCGAGGTCGAGCTCAAGGAGCGCAAGCACCGCATCGAAGATGCCGTGCGCAACGCCAAGGCCGCTGTGGATGAGGGAATCGTCGCCGGCGGCGGCGTGGCCCTGATCCAGGCCGGCGCCCGCGCCTTCGCGACCCTGCAGCTCAGCGGAGACGAGGCCACCGGCGCGAACATCGTGAAGTTCGCCGTGGAGGCCCCGCTGAAGCAGATCGCCATCAACGCCGGCATGGAAGCCGGCGTGGTGGCCGAGAAGGTCCGCGGACTCCCCGATGGTCACGGCCTCAACGCCGCCACCGGTGTCTACGAGAACCTGCTCGAAGCAGGCGTCAACGATCCGGTGAAGGTGACCCGCTCTGCACTGCAGAACGCCGCCTCCATCGCGTCGCTGTTCCTCACCACCGAGGCCGTCGTCGCCGAAAAGCCGGAGAAGCACTCGGCCGGCGCCGGCGCCGAGGGCATGGACCCGATGGGCGGCATGGGCGGCATGATGTGATCACCTGATCACCGGCGCCCCCGCCGCACACCAGAGAGCCCCGTCGCAGACGAAGTCTGCGGCGGGGCTCTCTGGTGTTGTACGGACTCCGGCCGGGCCATCCGGCTGCGGCCGTGCTCAGCTGAAAGTAGCTCAGTGGCCGAACATCCGGGTGTTCGCCGATTCGGTCTCCTCGTACTGGCTGGAGGCCGAGGCCATCGCCTGGCGGACGCTGGCCAGCGACTGCTCCACCTGCGCCTGGGTGGCGCGCCACTGGGTCAGCACATCCTGGAACGCCGTGGAGGCGGAGCCCTTCCAGGAATCCTGCAGCTGACGGAGCTGGGATTCCATCGAGCTGACATCGGTCTGGATGCGGCCCAGCGTGGCCTCCACGGTCTGGCTCTTGGCCAGCAGCTCCGCGGTGTCGATCTGAAGCATCGCCATGGTTCTCTCCTCGGGTGACCGGCGCGGCCGGTGCGGATCGGGTTCGGGCGGGGCCCGCTGCCCCGCCCGTGCTTGAGAAGAGTAGCCAGCCCGTCATCGGCGCAGGGCTGCGCCCGAGGGGCTGTGGAGGGCCGGGATCCTTCGGAGTCGAGTCGTCTCACTGGGGAAGACTGCGGTCCTGAGCGTCGCTCAGGCGCCGACGCTCATTCGGGAGTGCGCCGCTCTCGGGCTGTTGCACGGAGCTGGTCCAGCTCCTCCTCATCGATGTCCGTCTCATGGTCGCTCTGGTCATCGAGGGCCACCATGGGCAGCCGCAGGGTCATGGTGGCACCGCCGCCCTCCGTGGGGCTGTGGCGCACGGTGCCCTGGTGCTGCGCGGCGATCGCGGCGCAGATGGCCAGCCCCAGACCGGTGCCGCCGGTCTCGCGCTGTCGGGAGTTGTCCGCCCGGTAGAACCGCTCGAAGATCTTCGCGGCGTCCTCCTCGGCGATCCCGTCACCGTGGTCCCGGACCTCCAGCACGGCATCGATCTGAGAATCGGGGCGCTCCTGGGTGCCCACCGCGATCTCCAGCGGAGTCCCCTCAGGCGTGTAGCGCAGCGCGTTGGTCACCAGGTTCATCACGATCTGGCGGATCTTGCCCTCGTCGCCCACGGCGGGGGCCGGTGCGGGGGAGCCGCCGTCGAGCCCGATGACCCGAGTCTCTCGATCCGGGGCATTGACGGCCAGGTCCATGATGGAGTCGTGGGCGATCAGGTTCAGGTCCAGCGGCGCCTTCTGCAGCGGCCGCTGCTCGTCCAGGCGGGCGAGCGTCAGCATGTCTTCGACCAGCTGACCCATTCGTTTGGCCTCGGACTCGATCCGCCCCATGGCCATGCCCACGGCCTCGGGGCTGTCACTGACCCCGCCCTGGCGGTAGAGCTCGGAGAATCCACGGATGGTCACCAGCGGAGTGCGCAGCTCATGGGAGGCGTCCTGGATGAACCGCCGCATGTTCTCCTCCGAGGTGCTCTTGGCCTGGAAGGCGGTCTCGATCTGCTCCAGCATGACGTTGAGCGAGCGCGAGAGTCGGCCGATCTCCGTCTCTGCCGGAGCCGCGGTCTCGACGCGTTTGGAGAAGTCTCCGGCGGCGATCTCTGCTGCGGTCTTCTCCACGTGGAAGAGCGAGCGGAAGGCCCGGGTGACCAGGGCGTAGGCGATGGTGGAGGCGCCGAGGGTGGCCATGAGCCCGATGGTGGCCACCAGGAAGGTGGCCCGCTCCACGGAGGTCTCCACCTGTTCCAGCGGCAGGGCGACCGCCAGGCTGTCCTCCCCGTTCTCCAGGGGCATCAGGTGCACGCGCCAGCCGCGGGAGCCCTCCAGGGTCCCTGGGACGTCGAGGTGCTCCTCCTGCTGCCAGAGCTCGAAGACCTCATCGAAGGTCATGCTGGGAATCTGCGGGATGTCTCCGCCGTAGCCGGCCGGGTGGGTGGAGTTGGCCTGCAGCAGCTCGCCGTCTTCATCCATCAGGATCCCGTAGAAGCGCAGGATGGACTGGGTGTCGCCGAACTCCGGGGGGCTGCGCCGGGTGAGGAACATCGAGACGTTGTTCGCGTTGGCGTAGATGTCCTCGTCCAGGTTGCGCAGCAGCTCCTGGCGGAACAGCGAGGCCGAGACGAAGGTGGTCACGAACAGGGTCAGGACCAGCAGCCCGGACATGATCAGCACCAGCTGGGTCCGCAGTGAAGCCTTGCGCCAGGTCTGAGTCACGGAGCTGAACGGGCGCATACGCAGACCTTACGTGCCGCAGCGAATCGGGGCGAGAACCCGTACAGGTTCAGCCGGTCTGTTACAGGCCCTGCGAGCGCTGACGGCGCTCCCAGGTCTGGAGCACATAGCCGACGCCGCGCTTGGTCTGGATCATCGGAGCGCCTTCGGAGCCGGAGTCGATCTTCCGGCGCAGGTAGGAGATGTAGGACTCCACGATGGAGGCATCGCCGTTGAAGTTGTACTCCCACACGTGATCAAGGATCTGCTGCTTGGAGAGCACCCGGTTGGGGTTCATCATCAGGTAGCGCAGCAGCTTGAACTCGGTGGGGGAGAGCTCCACCATCTCGCCTCCGCGGCGAACCTCATGGGCGTCGTCGTCGAGCTCGAGGTTGTCCACGACGATCACGGCGTCCTCATCTTCGAACGGCGCGGTGCGGCGCAGCACGGCGCGGATCCGGGCGACGACCTCGTCCAGGGAGAAGGGTTTGGTGACGTAGTCGTCGCCGCCCACGGTGAGGCCGGTGATCTTGTCATCGGTGTCATCGCGTGCGGTGAGGAAGAGCACCGGGAAATGCTTGCCGGCGGCGCGCAGCCGACGAGTGACGGTGAAGCCGTCCATATCGGGCAGCATCACGTCGAGGACTGCAAGATCGGGCTGGAACTCTTCGGCGGTCTCCAGCGCCTCGCGACCGTTGCCGGCCGCGGCGACCTCGAATCCGGCGAACCGCAGCGAGGTGGCCAGCAGCTCTCGGATATTGGGCTCGTCATCGACGACGAGCAGCTTCGCTTCAGGAGTCTTTTCAGTCACCCCTCCAGCTTGACCCCCATTTCTGGGTGCTTGCTGGACATTGCCTGTTCGTCGGGTGGTGTTCTGGTGGGTTCAGACGATGTCTTCGGCATCGAGGATCGAATAGCCGTAGCCCTGCTCGGAGAGGAACCGCTGACGTCGGGCCGCGTACTCCATGTCCACGGTGTCGCGGGTGACCACCGAATAGAAGTGGGCCCGCTTGGGGTCCTCTCCTTCGGCGGCCTCGCCAGGGCGCAGCAGCCGTCCGAGGCGCTGCGCCTCCTCCTGGCGGGACCCGAAGGTGCCGGACACCTGGATCGCCACCGAGGCCTGGGGCAGGTCGATGGAGAAGTTCGCGATCTTGGAGACCACCAGCACCTCCAGGTCGCCGGCGCGGAAGGCGTCGAACTGCTTCTGCCGGGCCGCGACGGAGGCCGATCCGGTGAGCACCGGCGCGCCGAGCTGTTCGCCGAGGCGCTGGAGCTGCTCGACGAACTGGCCGATCACCAGCACCTGTTCACCGCGGTGGCGGTGGCGTGCCACCAGTCGGGCCACCACGGCATCCTTGACCTCGGCCCCGGCGGCGAGCCGGTGCCGCTCCTTGTCCGCGGCGGAGGCGTATTCCATGCGCAGGCTGCGCGGCATGTCGGTGCGCACCTCGATGCAGGTCGCCGGGGCGATCCAGCCCTGGGCCTCCATCTGCTTCCAGGGAGTGTCATAGCGTTTGGGTCCGATCAGCGAGAAGACCTCGCGCTCCCGGCCGTCCTCACGGACCAGAGTGGCGGTCAGCCCGAGCCTGCGCCGGGCCTGCAGGTCCGCGGTCATCCGGAAGATCGGGGCCGGCAGCAGGTGGACCTCGTCATAGATGATCAGTCCCCAGTCGTGGCCGTTGAGCAGCTCCAGGTGGGTGAACAGCTCGTTCTTACGGGCCGCGAGCAACTGGTAGGTCGCGATGGTCACCGGGCGGACCTCCTTCTTGGCCCCGGAGTACTCGCCGATCTCCTCCTCGGTCAGCGAGGTGCGCTTGAGCAGCTCTGCCTTCCACTGCCGGGCCGAGACGGTGGAGTTCACCAGGATCAGCGTGATCGTGCCGGAGGTGGCCATCGCCGCGGCACCGACCAGCGTCTTGCCGGCCCCACAGGGCAGCACGACGACTCCGGAGCCGGCCTGCCAGAAGTTGTCCACCGCCTCCTGCTGGTATCCGCGCAGCGTCCAGCCGTCCTCGCGCAGCGCGATCGGGTGCGCGGTGCCGTCGACGAATCCGGCCAGATCCTCGGCGGGCCAGCCCAGGCGCAGCAGCTGCTGCTTCAGCTCACCGCGGGCCTGTCCATGCACCGCCACGGTGTTCTCATCGATCTCGGGTCCGAGCAGGGAGGTCAGCGTCTTGGCGTGGAGCACCTCGCTCAGGATCCCAGGCTCCTGACTGCGCAGCACCAGCCCGTGGACCGGGTCCTTCTCCAGGCGCAGCCGCCCATAGCGGCTCATCGTCTCAGCGATATCGACCAAGAGCGCGTGCGGCACCGGGAATCGGGAGTGGTTGAGCAGGGTGTCGACCACGTACTCGGCGTCGAAGCCGGCGGCGCGGGCGTTCCAGAGGCCCAGCGGAGTGATCCGGTAGGTGTGGATGTGCTCCGGTGCGCGCTCGAGATCGGCGAAGGCGGCGACGGCCCGGCGCGCGGCATCGGCCTGCGGGTGATCCACTTCCAGCAGCACGGTCTTGTCCGACTGCACGATCAGCGGTCCATCAGCCATTGTTCTCCTCCATGTCGCGTTCCTGTGCAGCGGTGCCGCTCGTCAGGCCCGCTGCGGGATCCGCGGCGGTCTCCTCGACGGCCGCGATGCGGTGCAGCATCACCGTGGCCTCGCCTTCATCGTCTCGCACCCGGATCCTGACCCGCCCGGCGTTCATCCCGGTGGGCACCCCGGTGAGCCGGTGGGTGCTGCCCTGCGGGGACACCCGGGTCAGCGTCACCTCGCGCCGGGCCGCCAGGGCCGAGCGCAGCGTGCCGATGACATCCTGGGTCGCCGCAGAGTCCGAGGACGACGCCGGCGCCGCACGCCCGGCCTGCCGCAGCGCGGCCGCGGTGGCCCCCAGCAGGGTCTCGTCCAGGGCGCTGGGCTCCGCGCTGGTGATCCGCACCGGAGACTGCTCCCAGGGTGAGGTCTCCAGTGCCCAGGAGGCTGTGTGCTCGGCGGAGGTCCCGGTCTGCGCGCTGCGGTTCTGGTCTGGTTCGGCCTCGGTGTGCCGCGCGGTGTCGACGCCTGCCTCCGCCAAGGCCTGTTCAAGCGCGGCCGCGGGGGCGCGGCAGACCAGGATGTCCTCGGCCAGCACGCGCAGCCCGAGTCCACGGAGCACCGGATCATCGAGCAGGGCGTCACGCTGCTGGGAGTCGGTGACCCGCAGCCAGGCGCCCGCCTCTCCGATCTGCACACCGCGCCAGGTGCGTGCGGCATCCTCGACCTGGGTCCGCAGCGACGCCGGCACGTCGGTGAGGCTGTGCGCCTCGAGCCAGGCGAGAATCTCGGGCCCGGTCCATCCCCGAGTGAGTCCGCGGTGCAGCGAGTCGGGGCTGAACCGATAGGTCGGCACGGCCCCGTGGCCTTCGCGCTGGCCGAAATCTGCCAGCGCGGCTGTGCTCGGGGCGGAGAGCGCGCCGGTGGCGATCGCGGTGAGGTCCGACTGGACCAAGATGGTGTCCACCTGGGCGGGCATGGAGGAGGCCAGCTGCTCGGCGAGGCGGCTCAGCCCCGGTCGCCAGCTCGCACCGGCGCTCGGCGAGACATCCTCGCGGACCCCGTCGGGCAGCGCCGACCCGTCGAGCAGCGCGGCCCCTGTGGTGCTCAGCGCACCCACGGCGAAGAGGCCGAGTCGTTCGGCTTCGCGGACCAGCCAGGGCAGCAGGTGCGCCACGCGCGCGCTCAGCAGCGGCCGGTCCCATGCGAGTCGGCGCGGCAGCGCACCGGTGAGGGCGTCGAGGCCTGGAAGATCGTTCTCGGGAAGATTCAGTGCATAGAGCTGTCCGCCCTGCCCTGCGGGGTCTGCGCTGAGCGTCTCCGCGGTGCCCAGCAGTGCGCGACGAAGTCTTTCGGCATCCCCGCGCTGGCGGTCCAGGCCCAGCGTCGGGGCGATCCGGCTCGTCGGGTGGGGTCCGCGCAGCAGCATCGGCGCGCGCGGCGCCAGCAGCCATCCGGAGACCAGCAGCTGGTGCTGGTGATGGCGTGCTGCGGCGCTCCATTGCTGAGCCAGCCGGCTCGGGGACCACGCCTGGCCGTCGGCGAGCTCGATCAGCCCGGAGGCGGCCGTGAGCTCCAGAAGCCATCCGATCTCCCCGACACTGGCATCGGAGCCCGCCGTGGCCCCGAGCGCTGCCGCGGCGGCGCGGCCACGCGCCGAGCCCGCCGGGACGGAGGGTCCCCACCGCGCTGACGCTGCGGCGATCCGGCGCAGTTCGCGCATGCCGACACCGCCGGTGCGCAGCGTCACGGCGGGGGAGTCGGACAGCAGCGCGAGCAGCTCCGCGACGTCGTCGAGCAGCTCGGAGATGGCGGAGAGCGAGGCGTTCTCGGTCACCGCGGCCTTCGCGCCGGCCGGGCTCGGCACTGAAGCGCGCTGACTCGAGAGGGTCTCGACGAGCTGCGGCAGATGTGCGGTGAGCGAATCGAAGATGTGCGGGAGCCGTGCGGGCGTCGCCAAGGTCTGCGCGGGCCCCGCTGCGCCGCCCGCTTCAGCGGGGGCCTCGAAGAACAGTCCCGCCGCCTGCAGGGCGTCCAGGGTGAATGGGTCCACGCGACCGGCCGGGACCGACTGCGCCGCAGCGCGGGAGAGCTCAGCGGCCGCGCGCAGAGTCGGGGCATCCAGGCGCTGCAGATGCTGCCGGAGACTGGCCTCGGATCCGGCCCGCACCGCCAGCGTGGTCAGATCATGGGGGCTGGGCTGCAGCAGGTCGGGCCGAAGTCGCAGCAGTGCGGCCAGTCGGCTCTCGTCCCACGTCTCGAGGCGCTCAAGCAGAGCTTCCAGGCTGAGCAGGGACACTTCAGCCGATGCCGGTGCCGCGGCGGCGCCGGTTCACCGAGAGCAGCAGAAAAGCGATCAGCAGCGCGAAGCCCAGCGGAAAGCCCCATAGGGCGGCGACGTAGAACGCGGGATGCGGGTCGGTCTCCATGAAGTAGAGGCTCAGGATGACCAGCAGAGCGATCCCGGACAGGGCGGTGATCACCACTCCGGACCACAGCAGCGCCTGCGCAGGGCGGGAGCCGCTGCGCCGGTTCGCGCCATGGGCGGCGGTCGTCGTTGGGGACATGCTGCGATTCTAGCGCGCAGCACCGGGAGTCCTGTGCCCAAGTTCGGGCTCTGGCGCGGACGGCGGTACTCTAGAGGCCTTGATGATCAGTATCCGTCTCCGATGATTCATGAGGTAAGCGCACCGTGCCAACCGGGAAAGTGAAGTGGTTCGACGCCGAGAAGGGCTTCGGATTCCTGACTTCAGATGACGGCCAGGAAGTGTTCCTGCACTCTTCTGCCCTGCCGGCGGGAGTGCCCAGCGTCAAAGCGGGCGCACGCATGGAATACGGCATCGCCGACGGCAGGCGAGGCAAGCAGGCGCTCTCTGTGCGACTGCTCGAGGAAGCGCCCTCTGTGGCTCGCGCCTCCCGCAAGCCGGCCGATGAGATGGCCGAGCTGGTCCAGGACCTGGTCAACGTCTTGGAGAACTCCACCGGTGCGCTGCGCAACGGCCACTACCCGCAGACGGCGCAGTCGAAGAAGATCGCTTCGATGCTGCGTCGCGTGGCCGATGAGTTTGATGCCTGATCATGACTGAACAGACTTCTGAGCAGACCGTCGGCGAGAAGGCCAGCCTTGAGGCCGCCAGCACCGAGAAGACCAGCGCCATCAAGACCGGCGCCGTCAAGACCAGGGCCGTCAAGACCAGCGACCAGCCGGTCGCGCGCACGCGCCGGCCGGGGAAGCCGAAGGTGGACCCGGTTCTGGCCGAGGCCGTGGAGTTCGCCCACGATGCGCTCTACGAGATCACCGATCCCGCCCAAGTGGGAGCTCACCTCGGCGTGACCGCAGAGGGAGACCGGCTGCTCACGCACCGGTTCGCCGCCGCAAAGCCCGGCTACCGAGGCTGGGAATGGTTCGTCACCGTGGCCCGCGCACCCCGGGTCAAGAAGGTCACGGTCTGTGAGATCGGGCTGCTTCCCGGCGAGGAGGCGCTCATCGCTCCTCCATGGGTGCCCTGGCTCGAGCGGATGAACGACGAGGAGAAGCAAGCGCACAAGGCGGAGCAGGCCGAAGCCGACGAAGGCTGAGCCTGTCCCGCTCCGCGGTATCGGGTCAGCGCCCCAGCACGTGATCGATGCAGTTGAGCAGCCGGGTGACGTCCTCGGGCTCGATGGCGGTGAACGTCGCGATCCGCAGCTGATTGCGGCCGAGCTTGCGGTACGGCTCGACGTCGACGATCCCGTTGGCGCGCAGCGTCTTGGCCAGCTCGGTGGCATCCACCTCTTCGGCGAAGTCCACCGTGGTGATCACATTCGAGCGCTCCGCCGGTTCGGTGACGAAGGGCTGAGCAAGTTCATGCGCCTCGGCCCAGGCGTAGACCCGGCCCGCCGAGTCTGCGGTGCGGGCGGCGGCGAAGTCCATCCCGCCGTTGCCGTTGAGCCAGCGGACCTGCTCGTTCAGCGTGACCAGCGTCGCCAGCGCCGGAGTGTTGTAGGTCTGGTTCTTGCGTGAGTTCTCAATGGCCGTGGTCAGCTGCAGAAAATCGGGCACCCAGCGGGCGGCCGCCAGCTTCTCGGCCCGCTCCAGGGCTGCCGGTGACATCATGGCCAGCCACAGTCCGCCGTCGGAGGCGAAGTTCTTCTGCGGACCGAAGTAATAGGCATCGGTCTCGGTGACGTCCACGGCCAGCCCGCCGGCGGCGGAGGTGCCGTCGATGAGGACCAGCGCGCCGTCGTCGGCCCCGGTGACCCGCTTGACCGGTGCCGCCACTCCGGTGGAGGTCTCGTTGTGCGGCCAGGCGTAGGCATCCACGCCAGCCTCCGCCTCAGGTGAGGGCAGTGTGCCCGCTTCGGAGGTCAGGATGCTGGAGGCCTCGAGGAACGGGGCCTTGTCCGTGGCCTTGGCGAACTTGTGGCCGAACTCGCCGAAGGACAGGTGCTGGGCCTTCTTCTCCACGAGGCAGAAGGACGCGATGTCCCAGAACGCGGTGGAGCCGCCCACGCCAAGGATCAGTTCGTAGCCCTCTGGGGCGCCGAAGAAGGTGTGCAGGCCCTCGCGCACCTCGCCGACCAGGTTCTTCACCGGCGCCTGGCGGTGGGAGGTGCCCAGCAGCTCTCGACCTGCGGCGGAGAGCGCCTCGACCTGTGCCGAACGCACCTTGGAGGGTCCGGCGCCGAAGCGGCCGTCCTGCGGAAGCATCTCGTGCGGAATAGTGACGCGCTGGGACATGGAGACTCCTAGATCGGTGAGAGTTGGTGGGCCCACGGGGTCCTCGGTGGTCGCATCGGTCAGCGTCATTGCCGAGGGGTTCCGGTGCGGAACTATGCTGTACAGCAGCTGCTTCCACCAGGACGAACAGCGCCGAGGCTCACGTTACCAAGGCCCGGCGCAGGAGAGTGAGTCATACGTGACCGATCTGATCGACACCACTGAGATGTACCTGCGTACGATCCTGGATCTCGAAGAGGAGGGGATCGTGCCGCTGCGGGCTCGGATCGCCGAGCGGCTCGAGCACTCCGGCCCCACGGTGTCCCAGACGGTGGCCCGCATGGAGCGCGATGGGCTCCTGGTGCTCACCCCGGATCGTCGCCTCCAGTTCACCGAGTCCGGCCGCGACCTCGCCGTACAGGTGATGCGCAAGCACCGCCTCGCCGAACGGCTGCTCTCCGATGTGATCGGGCTGGAATGGCAGTACATCCATGAGGAGGCCTGCCGCTGGGAGCATGTGATGAGCGAGCGGGTGGAGCGCCGGCTGGTGGAGATCCTGCAGTCCCCGGTGGAATCTCCCTACGGCAACCCCATCCCCGGACTGGACAAGCTGGGGGTGGTGCTCGCGGAGCAGCCTCCCGTTCCGACGAAGATCACTCTGCGTCAGGTCGCGGAGGCGGACCCGACGGGGCAGAGTTCTGCGCTCTGGATCGTCAAGCGCCTCGCGGAGTCCATCCAGATGGAGCCAGAGGTCCTCGAGCAGCTGCTCGAAGCCGGACTGCGTCCCGGCGGTGTGGTGCGGCTTCGCGGGGTGAATCAGGCCTACGTCATGTTGGAGGTCGTGCTCGCGGCCGAGGAACAGCTGGAGGTCGAGCTGCCGCTGGAGGTCGCCCAGCATCTGTTCGTGGAAGAGTCAACGGCCTCCTGAACGCCCTCCCGAGGCACCCGAACACGGCAATGTCACGGTGAGATGAAGCACAAGGTCACGGTATGACAAAGCCCTCGTGATCGATTCGTTTCCTCAATGAAACTCGCATAAATCGCGCTGACTAGTAATTATGTGAGGATTCCCCGTGCTGGAAGAGCGCAATGACCCGTGTCTGATCGTGGCACTTCCTGGGACTTGTGCACCGACCGTGACCTGAGCGTGACAATTTTATCGATCTGTTATAACGTCGTAGTCGTGCTCGCGGCCGATGTCCGAAGTCGCAGCGCCTCCAGTCAGATCTTCTCCTGCCGCTGACCGGAGCTGTTCCACGAAAACTACCGCAAGGCAGGGTGCAGGGCATCGCGGTCGATCAGGACCTGAAGACAGTGAGCTTCCCGGCTCGCACTTCACTTAGGCGGCCCCGCAACTACAGGGAGAGGTTTCCAGAGAAGTGACAGACATGACTTTCGTCTCACGCCGTGACCGGCGCCGCCAGGCCAAGCCATCATTGGCAAAGGCCGTGGCATCCAACGCCGGCACCGTCGGACGGGGCGCGGCAGCTGCCGTCGCCGCATCCGGCCTCGTGATCTCCTCAGGAGTCGCCGCGAACGCCGGCACCGACATCCAGGTCCCCGAGGTCACCACCTTGGACGTGACCGCATCCGGTCTCAGCGTGGAGCGCGCCAGCGCCACCTCCGCTGTGGCAGTGAGCGCCTCCCAGGACGTCGAGCTTTCCTTCGACCGTCCCGTGGTGACCTCCACCCCCGCACCGGAGCCCGCTCCTGCACCGGAGCCCGCTCCTGCACCGGAGCCCGCTCCTGCACCGGAGCCCGCTCCTGCACCGGAGCCCGCTCCTGCACCGGAGCCCGCTCCGGTCGTCGAAGAGGTCCAGGAGGCTGCTCCCGCCGCCCCGCAGGCCGAGCCAGAAGCCCCTGTGCAGGAGGCCCAAGAGGCCCCTGTGCAGGAGGCCCAAGAGGCCCCTGTGCAGGAGGCCCAGCAGGCCAGTGCCCCGCAGCCGACTCAGCAGACCGACACCGGTCAGCAGAGCCAGCAGTCGAGCTCCAACTCGCAGTCGAGCTCCAACTCACAGTCGAGCTCCAACTCGCAGGCCAGCACCGGCCAGCAGTCACAGGGCAACACCCAGGTCGCCTCCACTTCTTCCGCACAGGACGAGGCCCCTGCCTCTTCCAGCGGTGGCAACGGCTCGATCGTGGGCGCAGCCTACGCCGGAGTCGGCAACCCCTACTCCTTGGGCGGCACCACGACCTCAGGCTGGGACTGCTCCGGCTTCATCAACTGGGCCTACAACCAGGCTGGCGTCTCGCTGCCCCGCACGACCTACGGGATGATGGCGTCGATGCGCCAGGTCTCCTCGCCATCCCCGGGCGACATCGTCATCCAGAACGGTGGCAGCCACGCCGCCATCTACGTCGGCAACGGTCAGCTCATCGGTGCGAACAACCCTCGCGTGGGCACCGTTCAGTACCCGCTGAACTCCCCGTACTGGTCCAACACGATGTACCTCAGCGTCAACTGATGCTTCTGCCGCCACGGCGGTGAACAGACCTCGGCCGCAGGGCGCGATCCTCACAGGGATCGCGCCCTGCGGCTTCTGTGTCGGCGCCTGCCACGTCATCAAGTGGGCATCATGGTCAGCACGGTCTATATTGAGCCTGTACAGGCAGAGCAGAATGCTGTTGAACCCTGTGAGGACCGCGCCGAGAAGCGCCCTGGAGGCGCACACACCGGCAGCACGACGAGCAGGGGTGAACGCACGGGAGCCCCGACATGCGCACACTGGTGCTCAACGCAGGCTATGAGCCGCTGAGCGTGGTCACCTCGCGCCGCGCCGCCGTGCTGGTCATGCACGGCAAGGCCAGCGTGCTCGCCGAGGATCACACCCCGATCGCCACGCCCTCGTCACTGGTTCCGCGTCCGGCCGTGATCCTGCTCCACCACTACGTCCGGGTGTCCCGGCGACGTCCGGCGGCGCCCTCGCGACGAAGCATCCTGCGCCGGGACGGGCGCCTGTGCACCTATTGCGCCCGGCCCGCGGCCACCGTCGATCACGTCATCGCACGGGCTCGCGGGGGAGACTCCAGCTGGGAGAACCTGGTCGCCTGCTGCGGGACCTGCAATGCGCGCAAGGGCAGCAAGACCCTCGACGAGCTCGGCTGGACGCTGAGCTTCACCCCCCAGGCGCCCCCTCATCACGTCTGGATGCCGGTGGAGCTCGACGCCCCCCGCGACGCCTGGATGCCATTCTTGACCCATGCCTCCTTCCGCTGACACGCACCCCCCAGAACTGCAGCCTTCCGCGGTCAAGCTGTCCGCGATCCTGCTCGCCGGGGGACGGGGAAGCAGGATGGGCGGGGTCGAGAAGGCTCTGCTCCGACGCGGGCAACAGACTCAGATCCAGCGCTGGCTCCAGGAGCTTCAGCGTCTAGACATCCGCACCGTGGTGGTGGGGCCCCCCTCGCTCAAGCCCCAGATCCCGACCCCGGTCCCGCTGGTGCGTGAGACCCCTGCCTTCGCGGGACCCGCCGCGGGGGTCCTCGCCGGCGCCGTCGAGCTGCAGCGCCACGAGCGCGACACCAGCGCTGGCGCAGCTCCCGCCGGGTGGACCCTGCTGCTCGCGGTGGACCTGACCGAACCTGCACCGCTGCTGGACTGGCTCCTCGGCCAGCTGGAGGACTCCGCACAGTCAGAAGCGGCCACCGGCACCGACGATCCAGAGGGTGCACCAGCCGCGCTGCTGCCCTGCGATCACAGCGGGCGGCATCAGTATCTGAGCGCCGCGGTGCCCACCGGCTGGCTCCTGCGCCGCGCCGGAGCGCTGACCCCCGAGGAGGTCGAGCACCGCCCGCTCCGATGGCTGCTGAGCGGACTGGAAGACGCCGCCCGGCTGCGCCACCCCGTCGTTCCCCGCGGACTCAGCGAGGACGTGGACACCCTGCACGACGCCCACCGGCTCGGCGTCCATCTGCCCTGACCTGCCCGGCTGTGAGATTCTGGAGGCAGCGTCAATGAAGGAGTCGGAATGACCGCAGAATCCACTGAACCGCATGAGTCCATCGAGCTCTGGGTCAAGGAGCTCGCCCACCACCTCGAGGTAGACGGCATCGAGATCGATATCGACGCCGTCCTCGCCCTCGCCGGCCAGGCGGCGCACACCGTAGTCCGCCCCGCGGCGCCGGTGACCACCTATCTCATCGGCTACGTCGCCGGCCTGGCCGAGGCCACCGGGCAGGCTGACTTCCAGACCGCCTCCCGCGCCGCCTCCCGGGTGGCCTCACAGCTGCTCGAGCGCCGTTCCGGCGCCGTGGGCTGACCGGCACCGAGCAGAGATGATGACCCTGATGCAGGCCCGCGAACGGGCCGCTGCCCTCGATGCGCTGGCCCCTGCCCGGATGAGCCTCGAGGAGGCCATCGGCAGCGTGCTCCTGGACCCGGTGCTGGCCCTGCAGGACATCCCGCATGTCTCGACCTCCGCGATGGACGGATGGGCCCTGGCCGCGGAGTCGCTGCCATTCCCCGACGGAGATTCAGGCTGGGCGCTGCGACCCGAGAGCGCGCACAGCCCCGCGACCCGCCCGACCCCGCTGCGGCCGGGAGAAGCCACCGAGGTGCTCACCGGCTCTCCCGTGCCGGCGGGAACACATGCGGTGCTGCGCTCCGAGCACGGTGTCATCGACGGGGACCGGCTGCGGGCGCTGCGCACCAGCCCGGACACCGCTGCTCAGCGCAACATCCGCCAAGCCGGCGCGGAGTGTCGGGCCGAGGATGAGCTGGTGCCGGCCGGCGTCGTGCTCACCCCGGCGCGCGCCGCCGTCGCCGCCGTCGCCGGACACGACTACCTCACGGTGATCCGCAGACCACGGGTGCAGCTGGTGCTCACCGGCGCGGAGGTCACCACCAGCGGGACACCGGCTCCCGGACAGGTGCGCGACGTCTTCGGCCTGGCGCTGCCGCAGATGCTGAAGGAGCTGGGAGCCGCGTCGGTGGCATCCCAGCGGCTCGGCGACGACCCCGAGACGCTGGCCCGCACCCTCCGGCAGATCTCCGCCGCCGGCACCACCGACCTGATCATCAGCAGCGGCGGCACCGCCCACTCCCGGGCCGACGCGCTGCGACCCGCCCTGGACATGCTCGGAGCCCAGCTGGAAGTGGATTCGGTGGACATGCGCCCAGGCCACCCGGTGCTGCTCGCCCAGCTTCCCCGCGAGGAGGGCCCCCTGTATCTGCTCGGACTCCCCGGGAATCCCCTGGCAGGGTTCTCCGCGCTGACCGCGCTGGGAGTGCCGCTGCTGCGCGCACTGCGCGGAATCCCCGCCGAGGCTCGCACGCCTACGCTGCGCCGCACCGCCGGAGCGCAGCTGCCGGGTGCGCGCCGCGGCGTCCGACTGCTGCCCGTGCGACGGGGCCCGCAGGGCGTCCTGCCCGCCGGTCACAGCCGGGCGCACATGATGCGCGGCCTGGCCGACTCAGATGCGCTGGCAATCGTGCCAGAAGGCGGACTGGCGCAGGGTGACCCGGTGGTGTGCCTCCCGGTGCCCGGACAGCGGGAAGAAGGCCTGGAATGGGACGGCTGATCGAACGTCGTCGCGTGATCACCCTGCGCGCCGACGGCACCCGCAGCAAGATCGATCTGCTCGCCGTCGAAGAGCCCCTGGAGCTGCGCCTGGCGGGGGAGTCCTTCACCGTGACCATGCGCACCCCGGGGCATGACTTCGAACTCGTCGCCGGGTTCCTGGTCGCCGAGGGCATCATCAGCTCCCAGGACCACCTGCGCAGCCTGCGCTACTGCGCCGGCACCGACGAGCAGGGCAATCAGACCTATAACGTCATCGACGCCGAACTGGACCCCGCGCTGGCGCCGACCTCGCTGCTGCGCACCCGCAATGTGCTGACCACCTCGGCCTGCGGGATCTGCGGAACCACCTCCATCGACGCGGTGGAGAAGACCCTGCCGCCGTGCAGGACCGACATGCTGCGGCTGAGCCCCAGTGTGCTGCTGGAGCTTCCTGAGCTGATGCGCGAGAGACAGACCCTCTTCGGCAAGACCGGGGGCGTCCACGCCGCCGGGCTGTTCGACGCCGACGGCGCGCTGCTGTGCCTGCGTGAAGATGTCGGGCGGCACAACGCCGTGGACAAGGTGGTCGGATGGGCCCTGACCCAGGGCCGGCTCCCGCTGAGCGGCACCGCGCTGCAGGTCTCCGGCCGGGCCTCATTCGAACTGGTGCAGAAAGCCGCACTGGCGGGGATCGAAATGCTCAGCGCCGTGGGGGCGCCGTCGTCGTTGGCGGTGGACCTCGCCGAACGCTCCGGGGTGACCCTCGCCGGATTCTCCCGCGGCGGGTCCATCAACCTCTACACCCACTCACAACGAGTCGAGATGAAGGACGAGAAGCCATGACCAAGGTGCGCGATGAATCAGTCCGCGGTCACGCCGCGCAGTTCGAGGACATCGACGAAGACTCCCTGCAGGTGACCGAGCCTAAGGCCTACGCGGCCGGGCTCAAGGCGGTGGAGGTCTCCTTCTCCCGCGGCATGGCCCAGGGCGGACTCTCCCGCACCGTGCGGTCCATGTACCGGGTCAACCAGCCCCAGGGGGTGGACTGCCCGGGGTGCGCCTGGCCCGAGCCCACCGAGACGAAGCGCAAGCCGGTGGAGTTCTGCGAGAACGGCGCCAAGGCGCTCGCCGAGGAATCCACCACCCGGGTGGTCACCCCGCAGTGGTGGGCGGAGCACTCCATCGCCGAGCTGGAGACCAAGACCGAATACTGGCTGGGCCAGTCCGGGAGGATCACCCACCCGATGGTGATCCACGCCGGGGAGACCCACTACCGGCCGATCAGCTGGGCGGAGGCCTTTGAGACCATCGGCGCCAACGTCCGGGCGACGACGCCGGAGCGGTGCATGTTCTACACCTCCGGTCGCACCGCGAACGAGACGGCCTTCCTGTACCAGCTGCTGGCACGCTCGCTGGGGACCAACAACCTGCCGGACTGTTCGAACATGTGCCACGAATCCTCCGGGACGGCGCTGAACCCGACCATCGGCATCGGCAAGGGCACCGTCTCACTCAAAGACATCGAAGAATCCGAGCTGATCTTCGTGGTCGGGCAGAACCCGGGCACCAACCATCCGCGGATGCTCGGATCCCTGGCGCAGGCAAGGAAGAACGGCGGCAAGGTGGTCTCGGTGAACCCGCTGCCCGAGGCCGGACTGCTCCGGTTCAAGGACCCGCAGACCCCCAAGGGTCTGGTCGGCGAGGGTGAGCGGATCAGCGACGAGTTTCTGCAGATCAAGGTCGGCGGGGATCAGGCACTGTTCCAGGCGCTGGGGCATCTTCTGCTGCGCAAGGAGCAGGAGCATCCCGGATCCGTGGTGGACCGCGAGTTCGTGGAGTCCAAGACCAAGGGCTTCGCCGAGTACAGCCGGGCCCGCGCGACGCTGGACTGGGCCGAGACCGAGCAGGCCACAGGGCTGCAGCGCGCCGAGATCGAGCACATCGCCGAGTTGCTGGCGGCCTCGAAGGCGACCATATTCTGCTGGGCGCTGGGACTGACCCAGCAGCCACATTCGGTGGACACCATCAAGGAGATCGTCAACCTGCTGCTGCTCCAGGGCAACTTCGGCAAGCCCGGGGCGGGGGCCTGCCCGGTGCGCGGGCACTCCAACGTCCAGGGCGACCGGACCTTCGGCATCTGGGAGCGGCCCACCGAGCCGTTTCTCAGCCGGCTCGACACCGAGTTCGGCATCCGCTCCCCGCGCGCCCACGGCTACGACTCCACGAACGGCATGTCCGCCATGGACTCCGGAGACGTCGACGTCTTCGTCTCCATGGGAGGAAACCTCGCCGCGGCGAACTCCGACACCGCGGTGATGGAGGCCGGGCTCAAGCGCACCGGGCTCACCGTGCACATCTCGACCAAGCCCAACCGCTCCCACGTGGTCCACGGCCAGACCTCGATCATCCTGCCCACGCTTGGCCGGTCCGACCGAGACGACAAGCACTCCGGCGGCGCCCAGTTCCTCTCGGTGGAGAACTCCATGTCGGTGGTCAGCTCCACCCGTGGGCGTCTCGAACCGGTCTCAGACCACCTGCTTGCGGAACCGGTGATCATCGCGCGGATGGCCGAGGCGATCTTCGGGCCCGACCATGTGGTCGACTGGCAGGCCATGGCCGAGGACTACGACGTCATCCGGGACCACGCCTCACGGGTGGTCGAGGGAACCGAGGACTTCAACCGGCGGATCCGGGACAAGATGGGATTCGTGCTGCCGAACCCGCCGCGGGACCACCGCTCCTTTGCCACCGCAGACGGCAAGGCAGGGTTCACCGTCCGGGCGCTGGAGTATCTGACCCCGCCACCGGGACACCTGGTGCTGCAGACGATGCGCTCCCATGATCAGTACAACACCACCTTCTATGGCCTCGATGACCGCTACCGCGGGATCTCCGGAGGCCGGCGGGTGATCCTGATCCACCCGGAGGACCTGTCCGAGACCGGCTTCGCGGACCGCGAGCTGGTCGACGTGGTCTCGGTGTTCCAGGGTGAGGAGCGCCGCGCCGAACGTTTCCACCTGGTGGCGTACCCCACCGCCCGCGGCTGCGTCGCGGCCTATTATCCCGAGGCGAATGCCCTGACCCACCGCAATCTGGTCGCTCGGGAGTCCAACACCCCCGGCTTCAAGGCGATGATGGTCCGGTTCGAGGCGCGCTCCCCGGAGGCCGATGCCCAGGCGGCTGAATCAGGGCGTACACGGGTCGAATCGACGGCCCCATGAGACGCGCGATGACGCCTTCCGGACACCGGTAGTGACCCCAGCCGATTATTAGCGTAGGCTGACGGAGTACTACAAGGGCTTCCACACTTATGCGGTCGCCCGAATAGTCACCGCATTCGACCGGCCAGGTTGGCTGCGGAACATGCATCGTGAGATCGATGCGTAGCAAGAGCAAGTATATTAAGGAAACATCATGGCTACAGGCACAGTTAAATGGTTCAACGCTGAAAAGGGCTACGGCTTCATCGCTCCCGAAGACGGTTCAGACGATGTCTTCGTGCACTTCAGCGCGATCACCACTTCCGGCTTCCGTTCCCTCGAGGAGAACCAGAAGGTTGAGTTCGAGACCGCCCGCGGCCCCAAGGGTCTTCAGGCTGAGAACGTCAACCCTCTCTGAGCTTCACTGAGTTCGCCGAAGATGGCTGTATAGCCGTCGGACGCTGAGCATCTCGGGTTCGATGAACAGAACCTCAAAAGACCGGCCCCCTGATCTTGCATCTGTGAGATCAGGGGGCCGGTCTCTTTGCATGCCCATTTCCCAGCGTCGTGGCACGGGATCCACCCCGCGCACCGGCCGGAACCTGCTGGTGCGGCAGCGAGATCACGTCTTCGGCTTCGGCTGCACCGGGTTCGGGCTCATCGAATGGAGCAACGGCGCTCCCAGGATGAGACTGCCGACGAGTCAGGGCGCGTGCACTTCGAGGGGTCCCGCAGCGCCCAGTCCGGCAGCGTTCAGTTCTGCAGGGCTGGGTAATCGGTGTAGCCGCGCTCGCCGCCCACGTAGAACGTCGAGGGATCGGGCTCGTTCTCCTCGAGTCCCAGTTCCCAGCGCCGGGCCAGGTCCGGGTTGGCGATGACTGAGCGGCCCACGCCCACTGCCTCGGCCAGGTCCTGCTCGACCAGCCGGACGGCCTCCTCGCGCGTGGTCTGCACCCCGAAGCCGGAATTGGCGATCAGCGGGGCACCGGAGACGAGGCGGATCAGCTGCACGATCTCGCTCGCCGGGTCCGCGTTGAGCACGTCGATGTGGCTCAGCCCCAGCGGGGCGAAGCCCTCCGCCATCGAGCGGTAGGTGGCCATCGCGTCGTCGTGGTCCTCCTCCAGGGCGCCCTGGATGTTGTGCTGCGGGGAGAGCCGGATCCCGGTGCGGTCCGCGCCGATCGCCTCGGACACCGACGCCGCGACCTCCACCGAGAGTCGTGCGCGGTTCTCGGGGGAGCCGCCGTAGCCGTCGGTGCGGGCATTCGATCCCGGGGCGGTGAACTCATGGAGCAGGTAGCCGTTGGCGCCATGGAGCTGCACACCGTCGAAGCCTGCTTCGATCGCGTTGCGCGAGGCTTCGGTGAAATCGATGATCGTCTGCGCGACCTCCTCGGCGCTCAGCGCGTGCGGCACCGGGTGGGGCGCCTTGCCCTCCGGGGTGCGGATCTCACCGGGCGCGGCGAGCGCACTGGGTGCGACGACGCGGCCGGTGCCGGAGATCAGCTCATGGCCGATGCGGCCACCATGCATGATCTGGGCGACGATATTGCCACCCGCGGCGTGCACCGACTCGGTGACCCTCCGCCAGCCGGCGACCTGCTCGGCGGTCTCCAGCCCGGGCTGACCGATCCAGGTGCGCCCCTCCATCACCGGGAAGGTGCCCTCGGTGACGATCAGACCGAGCGAGGCGCGCTGGGTGTAGTACTGGACCATCATCTCGTTCGGCACCCCGTCCTCCTCGGCTCGGATCCGGGTCAGCGGGGCCATCACGAGTCGGTTGCGCAGTTCGACGGCACCGAGGGAGAGCGGCGAGAAGAGCTTGTCCTGCACCTGGCTGGCCTGGGTGGAAGAAGTCATGGGGAGGTCCTTTCATGCACGGCGGCAGGCGCGCTTCCTGGAAGCGACGCCCGATGTGTTCTGCCCAGGGCAACCGTGCGGAGGCGGCTTCGATTCCTGATCCGGGGCAAGGTCACACTTGGCGGCGCAGCGGACCGAGGCGCCTTTCGCGCCATCTGATCTCCTGACCTCTGGTTCCTCCGGCAGGATCCGAACCTGCGACACCCGCTTCAGCAGGCCTGTGCACGATCGGCTCCGGGACGGGAGAGAGGGCCGGTCACCAGGACCGGCCCTCTCCGATGAGCTTTACAGCAGTAGATGTATTTACGAAGACTACAAAAAAGTATATGCATAAGAAAATGCGAGAGTGTCGATACCTTAGATCAGAAGAAAATCAAAACGCTTCTTTTGTCTTCGTCTTTTGAGGTGCCTCAATCCAGCTCAAACCTCATCGCGTATCGGTCGTGGACTCTCGAGTTGCGTAATCGGTGTGATCTTCTCCCAAATTTTGCTGGTAATTCTTGACAAGCAGCAATTCGGCTTCGATCCTTTGAATCGACTGTTCCAACGACCGAAGCTTGTTCAGAACCTCATCCTGGAAATTGGTCTCGGGCATGTTGCTCACTCTCCTCTAGTCGGCCCCGGTCCTGAGTAGACCGGCTAGGTCTACTGTAGATGTGTTCTGCGACACTGCACCTGTCCGACATCTCCGAACGGTCTCCGCGGCATGAGGGGAGCTGGTCATGCGGATTCAGGATCTGCTGTGTACGTGTGCGTCTCTCGCATCCAGGGTGGAGCCGAGATCGAGGCGTTGCAGCGCGTCCTCGGCCACGAATCAGCGGCTCTCACACTTGACGCCTGCGCGGACCTTTATGAGGACGATCTGACCGGCCTCGGGGATCGGATCGAAGCCGCTGCGTGCTCACTGCGTACTGACTCGAAATCGGTAGACGCCGTATCGTGCCATCAAGCGCCCTGACTAGTGCTTTCAGTGGTCCCCCCGGCAGGATTCGAACCTGCGACACCCGCTTTAGGAGAGCGGTGCTCTATCCCCTGAGCTACGGAGGGTGGAGCGATGAAAGTTCACCGCGCGCCGCGAGTCCAGCGCGGCACCGAACCATCCTACCTGCGGCGCCGCCCAACCGCGGGTGGCCTCAGGCTAGGGGCGTTCCACGCCCTTCCGGAGCAGGCTCATCACCACTGACCCGACCACCGCGGCCCCCAGGATGATCAGCAGCGCCCAGCTGACCACGGTGAACCATGAGGCGGCCGCCACAAGTCCGGCATCGAGGGATTCCATGGTCAGGATCCGATCGATCAGGAAGTTCTCGGTGATGTCCACCGCGGCGAAGATCACCGCGCCGGCGAGCACGAGCCAGCGTAGGAGTCCGCGGCGCATGACCAGCCCGACCACGGCCCAGCTCGAGAGCAGGAAGAACAGCGGGAAGAGGATGCCGGCGGTGCGGTGCAGGAAGCTGAGCTGACCGGTGCCGTCGGAGTCCATGACATTGCGCAGCCGCTCGATGTCATCCACCGAGTAACCCAGCAGTCGGCTGTCGGGCATCGAGAAGCCGCCGGCGAAATAGTTCATCTGCGGCAGCGCATAGAGGTGCAGGTACGCGAAGAGGAGGGCCGTCAGCCCCAGGAGCGCGTAGAGCAGCAGGTGCGGATTGGAGTCTGTCCCCTCACCGGCGCGCTGACTGGCTGCGCTGAGGTATCCGTCTTGGACGTCGTCGCGCCGCTTGGGCGTCGTGGAGATGTCTCGCCCCTCACGGCGCGCCTGGCGGAACGCCCGGAGCCCGCCCGGGGTCCCGGGGGCTCCTGTGGATTCCGGCTCCGTGGCCTCGCGTGCGGGGTTGCCCCGCACCTTCTTGCGCCGCTTGGACATGACCCTCCTGAGTAGATCTGCTTCGCCTCCAGTCTGGCAGAGGTTCAGCGGCCCTCCACGCCGAGTGGGTGTCAGCTCCGGCGCTTAGACTGGGGCCACCATGGATTTCCTCTTCACCCCGCCGAAAGCCACACCCGCCGAACGTCTTCGCAGGCCTTCCAGCCCCAGCGCCGCAGGCAGTCCTGCCCACGAGGACGACGGCGGCGCCGCCGTCCTGCAGCAGGACCAGCCGCCAGCCGCTGAGGCCCCCGCCGACGCCGTCGCCGAGCTGAACCCGGAGCAGCAGGCGGCCGTGCTGCACTCGGGCTCCCCGCTGCTGATCGTCGCCGGCGCCGGCTCCGGCAAGACCCGGGTGCTGACCCGCCGGGTGGTGCACCTGTTGCGCAGCGGCGCCGCTCGCCCGCATGAGATCCTGGCGATCACCTTCACCAACAAGGCTGCCCGGGAGATGAAGGACCGCATCGCGGAGATGATCGGTCCACCCGCCGAACGCATGTGGATCTCCACCTTCCACTCCTCCTGCGTGCGGATCCTGCGCGCGGAGGCCGCCCACCTGGGTCGCCGAACCACCTTCACCATCTACGACAGCGCGGACTCGCTGCGGCTGATCACCACCATCGCGAAGTCCCATGACCTGGATCCGAAGCGGTTCGCCCCGCGTGCGCTGAAGAACAAGATCTCGGCGCTGAAGAACGAACTCATCGACGCCGAGGCGTTCCAGTCCACCGCGGCCCACGAGCCGTTCTCCGAAGCGGTCGCCACGGTCTACCGGGAGTACAGCGAACGGCTGCGCGCGGCGAACGCCTATGACTTCGATGACCTGCTCGCCGAGACGGTCTACATGTTCGACGCCTTCCCGCGGATCCTGGACAGCTACCGGCGGCGATTCCGGCACGTGCTGGTCGATGAGTATCAGGACACCAACCACGCCCAGTACCGGCTGGTCCGCCAGCTGACCGGCCCCACCGAGACCAGCGGGGACGCCATGGCGCAGGTCCCCACCCCCGGGGCGGAGCTGACCGTGGTCGGCGACTCGGACCAGTCCATCTATGCGTTCCGCGGTGCCGACATCCGCAACATCGTGGAATTCGCGCGCGACTACCCCGACGCCACCACGATCAAGCTGGAGCAGAACTACCGCTCCACGCAGACCATCCTCAACGCCGCCAACGCGGTGATCTCGCAGAACCCGAACCGGACCGAGAAGAAGCTCTGGACCGCGCTCGGCGAGGGCCCCCCGGTGGTGCTGCACGTGGCCCCCTCGGAGAACGACGAGGCCGAGTGGATCGCGCGCACCATCGACTCGCTCGGTGACGCCGAAGGCATCAGGCCCTCCGACGTCGCCGTGTTCTACCGGACCAACGCGCAGTCCCGCTCGCTGGAGGAGCGGCTGATCAACCGCGGCATTCCATACCGGGTCATCGGCGGCACGCGGTTCTATGACCGCAAAGAGATCAAGGACGCGCTGGCCTACCTGCGGGTGGTCAACAACCCTGACGACGACGTCAACCTGCGCCGGATCCTCAACGAGCCCAAGCGCGGGATCGGGGAACGGGCCGAAGGGGCGGTGGCCACGCTGGCCACGCGTGACCGCACCACCTTCCTGGAGGCGCTGCGCCGAGCCGAGGAGGCCCCCGGGATCGCGACCCGCTCGCTCAAGGCCATCGCCTCCTTCGTGAGGATGATCGATGACCTGATCCAGCTCAACCAGGACGGTCGGCCCTCGGTGGTGCTCGAAGCCGTGCTGGAACAATCCGGCATGCTTGAAGCGCTGCGCCAGTCCAAGGACCTCCAGGACGAGTCCCGGGCGGACAACCTCGGTGAGCTGGTGGCGGTGGTCAAGGAGTACGAGACCGAGGCGGCCGCCGCAGACTCCGCACGCGACGCCGGCCAGGGGGGAGTGACCCAGGAAGAGGACCTCCTCGAGCCCGAGGTCGACTCTGCGGCGCCGGGCGAGGCAGGGTTCGCCGGCGCCGACCTGCAGGAGGGCCCCGGTGCGCTCGCGAACTTCCTGGAACAGGTCTCTCTGGTCGCGGACGCCGACGCGCTCCCCTCGGCCGGGGACGAGGAGTCCCAGCGCCTGGCCGTGGAGCAGGGCCAGGTCACCCTGATGACCCTGCACACCGCAAAGGGCCTGGAGTTCCCGGTGGTCTTCCTCACCGGCATGGAACACGGGATCTTCCCGCATTCGCGCTCGATGTCGGATCCCGAGGAGCTCGCCGAGGAGCGCCGGCTGGCCTATGTGGGGCTGACCCGCGCCCGGCAGCGGCTCTACCTCTCCCGGGCCGAGTCCCGGCACCTGTGGGGCCAGCATCAGTTCAACCCGCCGAGCCAGTTCCTCGGTGAGATCCCTGAGGAGCTCATCGAGGTCAGCGCCGCGTCCTCCACCTCCTCCCGCGGCCCTCGCTTCGGCTCGGCAGGGTTCGGATCATCTGGATTCGGCGGCTCCATCCAGGGCGGCGCCGGCAGCCTCAGCGGCGGCTGGGGCTCAGGATCGAACTCCTACAACTCCGGCGCGCCACGTTCCGGCGCGACCATCTACGGCGCGGCCGACAGCACGAAGACCTCCTCCTCGCTGCCCGGGGCCACCCGCGGCGCGGCGCCGAGCCAGGTGGATCCGGATCGTGAGATCCCCAGCCTGAGTCCCGGTGACCGGGTCAGCCACAAACGCTTCGGGCTGGGCGAGGTGCTCGCCGTCGAAGGTTCCGGGGCCAAGACCGTGGCCAAAGTGAGCTTCTCCGGGTCTGAGAAGCGACTCCTCCTGCGATATGCTCCACTGGAGAAGGTCAGCTGAGCGCTGCGCGTGAAGCGCGCGACGCCGTCGACCTTCACATGTAGAGATGACTTCGACGCAGAAGGACACACACGTGGACCTGTATGAGTACCAGGCGCGCGATCTCTTCGAGGCACACGGCGTTCCCGTGCTGGCCGGAATCGTGGCGCAGACCCCGGAAGAAGCGAAGGCGGCCGCCGAGAAGATCGGTGGCACCGTCGTCGTCAAGGCTCAGGTAAAGGTCGGAGGCCGCGGCAAAGCCGGCGGCGTCAAACTTGCCAAGAGCGCCGATGAAGCGCAGCAGCATGCTGAAGCCATTCTGGGCATGGACATCAAGGGGCACACAGTGCACCGCGTGATGATCGCCCAGGGTGCAGACATTGCAGATGAGTACTACTTCTCGATCCTGCTGGACCGAGCCAACCGCGACTACCTCGTCATGTGCTCCAAAGAGGGCGGCGTGGAGATCGAGCAGCTCGCCGTAGAGCGGCCCGAGGCGCTGGCACGGGTGAGCGTGGATCCGAACACCGGCATCGATGCGGCCAAGGCCAAAGAGATCGCCGAGCAGGCAGGGTTCCCGGAAGAGCAGCATGAGCAGCTGGCTCACGCCTTCATCCAGCTGTGGACCGTCTTCTCCAATGAGGACGCCACCCTGGTCGAGGTGAACCCGCTGGTGAAGACCGGCGACGGGCAGATCATCGCCCTCGACGGCAAGGTGACCATCGACGAGAACGCCGAGTTCCGTCAGCCGGCGCACTCGGAGCTCGTGGATGAGCAGACCGAGGACCCGCTGGAGGCCAAGGCCAAGGCCAACGACCTGAACTACGTCAAGCTTGACGGTCAGGTCGGCATCATCGGCAACGGCGCCGGTCTGGTCATGTCCACCCTCGACGTCGTCGCCTACGCGGGCGAAGCCCACGGCGGCGTGAAGCCGGCGAACTTCCTCGACATCGGCGGCGGCGCCTCGGCAGAGGTCATGGCCAACGGCCTCGACGTCATCCTCGGCGATGAGCAGGTCGAGTCCGTGTTCGTCAACGTCTTCGGCGGCATCACCTCCTGCGACGCCGTGGCCAATGGCATCGTCAAGGCACTGGAGATCCTCGGGGACTCCGCCACCAAGCCGCTCGTGGTCCGCCTCGACGGCAACAACGTGGAGGAGGGGCGCCGCATTCTGGAAGCGGCGAACCACCCGCTGGTCACCACCGCTGACACCATGGACGCCGGCGCCGACAAGGCTGCCGAACTTGCGCACTCCGCGCGGACTGACAAGTAAGGACCTGCTCACACAATGTCTATCTACCTGAACAAGGACTCGAAGGTCATCGTCCAGGGCATCACCGGCGGCGAGGGCACCAAGCACACCGCCCTGATGCTCAAAGCAGGCACCAACATCGTCGGCGGCGTCAATGCTCGCAAGGCCGGCACCGCCGTGTCCCACAAGGACAAGGCCGGCAACGATGTCGAGCTGCCCGTGTTCGCCACCGTGGCCGAGGCCATGGAGAAGACCGGCGCTGACGTCTCGGTGGCCTTCGTGCCGCCGAAGTTCGCCAAGGATGCCGCCGTCGAGGCCATCGAAGCCGGCATCGGCCTGCTCGTGGTCATCACCGAGGGCATCCCGGTGCAGGACTCCGCGGAGTTCTTCAACCTCTCGCTGACCAAGACCGGTGCCGACGGCAAGCCCGTCACCCGGATCATCGGCCCGAACTGCCCCGGGATCATCACCCCGGGTCAGGCGCTGGCAGGCATCACCCCGTCCAACATCACCGAAGCCGGGCCCATCGGCCTGGTCTCGAAGTCCGGGACGCTGACCTACCAGATGATGTACGAGCTGCGCGACATCGGCTTCTCCACCTCCATCGGCATCGGCGGCGACCCGGTCATCGGGACCACCCACATCGATGCGCTGGAGGCCTTCGAGAACGATCCGGACACCAAGGCCATCGTGATGATCGGCGAGATCGGCGGCGATGCTGAAGAGCGCGCAGCCGACTACATCAAGGCGCACGTCACGAAGCCCGTCGTGGGCTACGTGGCTGGCTTCACCGCACCCGAGGGCAAGACCATGGGCCACGCCGGCGCCATCGTCTCCGGCGGCTCGGGCACGGCTGAAGGCAAGAAGGAGGCCCTCGAGGCTGCAGGCGTGAAGGTCGGCAAGACGCCGTCCGAGACCGCTTCGCTGCTTCGCGAGGTCTTCAAGGGCTGACGCTCACAGACACCGCAGCGCGGGGCCGTTCCTGATCATCAGGGACGGCCCCGTTCTGGTCTGTGCCAGGGGTCCGCGGGGCGCTGCGCAGCGGGATCACCCGGAGCGCAGCGAGCATCCCAGCGACGACGGAGGGCTCAGCCGCCCTCGGAGCCTTCGCCCAGCTCCCGCTCCGGATGCTCGCCGAAGCGGAAGTGGCGCCCGCTGATCTCTTCCGGGCGGATCCGCACGAAGAAGTCCTTGAGAGTCGGCACCCACGGCTTCAGATTCAGCTCCTCGGCGGCCTCCCGCTCTGCGGAGGTCTCCAGGCGGGCCGCCGTGCCGCGCAGCACCACCGACCAGGCCTGATCCGAGAGGATCCCGTCGGTCTCAAAGACCACGCTCTCGTTGATGGCCATCTCCGCAAGTTTCGAGCCGGGAGCGGTGCGCAGCACGATGGTGCGGTCCTGCACCGCGCAGTTGATCGGGAAGATGTCGGCCCGTCCGCCGACCACGGTGACCAGACGCCCATGCTGGACGCCTTCCAACAGGGACCAGCACTGGTCCTCGCTCAGCACCAGGATCGGTTCGCCCTCAGCGTGTTCAAACATTGCCGCCGCCTCTCAGTCGGTGATGCACTTCGCTGTGCACCCTGAGTCTAGACCGTGTCTACATCGCGTAGAAGAGCCGGCTGCGGCGGGAGGCGGCGTCCGAGCGGGCCGCTGATGAGGCCGCCGATCAGACCAGCGTTCCGCCGAGCAGCGAGCCCAGCAGGTAGGTGACAGCGGCGGCGCCGAGGCCGATGCACAGCTGGCGCAGCCCGCGCTTGAGCGGGGAAGCCCCGGAGAGCAGCCCCACGGCTGCGCCGGTGGCGAGCAGCGCGACCCCGACCAGCGAGCTGGCGATCAGGATCGCCGTGGTCCCCTCGCTGCCCAGCAGGTAGGGCAGCACCGGGATCAGGGCGCCGACGGCGAAGAACACGAAGCTGGAGCCCGCCGCGGTCCAGGCCGAGCCCACGATGGCGTGGGAATCGATCGACTGCTCCGGATCGTGGGAGAGCTCGGGCTTGCAGTCGCAGGTGAAGACGTCGAGCCGCTCCAGCGCACGATGCTCCGCGTCGGCCTCGCTCATGCCGCGGGCTCGGTAGACCAGGATCAGCTCGTTATGGTCGAAGTCCAGGTCGGGGGCGGCGCGCAGGGTGACCTGGGTGGGGCGGGTCGCGTCGAGCAGCTCGCGCTGGCTGCGCACCGAGACGAACTCGCCGGCGGCCATCGACAGCGCCCCGGCGAGCAGCCCGGCGAGCCCGGTCAGCAGGATCACCCCGGACCCCACACCGGTGCCGCCCATGCCCACGATCAGCGCGAGGTTCGAGACCAGCCCGTCATTGGCGCCGAAGACCGCGGCGCGGAAACCACCGGAGAGCTTCTCCCGACCGCGCGTGGCCAGTGCCCGGATGACCTCTTCATGGATCGCCTCATCGGCGGCCATCCGCGCAGTCGCGTCGTCATCGCCGTCATAGGGGGAGCCGCCCTCGGCGCGCTGAGCCAGCGCGAGGATGAACACCGACCCGAAGATCCGCGCCATCCAGCCCAGCAGGACCCGATGGGCCGAGGGGGCGGGAAGCCGCTCCGCGTCGGGTCCGAGGAGATCCCGCCAATGCTGTTCATGGCGCTTCTCCGCCGCGGCCAGGCCGAGCAGGACCTGACGCTCTTCACCGCGCTTGCGCTCCGCGAGAGCGGTGTACAGCCGCCCCTCGGCCTGCTCATCGGCGAGGTATTTCCGCCAGCGACGGATCTGCCGAGTCGTCGGGCCGGCGTTCTGCGTGCGCGGTGCGCGCGACGCGGCGGCGGAATCTGCGGGCTCGCTTGGTCTCATTGGACTCAGTCTTCCCGATCTTCGCGCGTCCGGGACTCCTGAACGGCCTGTGACGAAGTTCAGGAATGGCTAAACCGACGACGCCGGGCGCTGGCCTCACTGAAGAGTCGGTGGGCCGCGGGGGAGTCCACCCCGGGGCCCAGCCCCAGATAGTCCGGGGCCAGGTGGTCAGCGGTCCCGTCGAGGTGCTCCGCATCCCCAGCGAGGGGCTCCGGGCTCCCGCCGAGGGCGAGGTAGGTGCCGCCGGCGCGACGCAGGATGAGCATCCCTGCCGCGATGTCCCAGGGCTTGGTGTCCACCCCGAGCACCACGTCATTCCATCCTGCCGCGGCATGGCAGAGCTCCAACGCTCCGGAGACCACCCGGCGGACCGTGGAGAAGCTGGTGACCATCTCCGCGAAGGCCTCCAGCGCGAGCGGCCCCTCCTGGGCCAGCACCTCCGCGGAGGGGTAGCTGGTCATCAGGTTCAGCTGCGCACCGGTGCGCGGGGCGCTGCGGGAGGCTCCCAACCGGGTCTCGGCCCGCTGGTGGCAGGAGAGGTAGGCGCCGTCATCGTCGGCGGAGAAGCTCAGCCGATTGATCGGGTCGTGGACCACACCGGCGATGACCTCGCCGGCGAAGACCGCGGCGATGGAGATCGAGAACATCGCGAAGCCGTGCGCGAAGTTGCTGGTCCCGTCGATGGGATCGATGATCCATTCCAGTGAGCCGCTGCCGCGGGCGCCTGACTCCTCCCCGGTGATCCAGGAGTCCGGGACGGCCGCGGTCAGTGCGGCGGCGAGGGCGTCCTCGGTGGCCGTGTCATGGATGGTGACCAGGTCATGGGTGCTGGTCTTGGTGCTCACTCCCATCGCCACACCTCCGGAACCAGCACTTCCGGAACCAGCACCTCCGGGGCCCGCGGTGCCAGGCTCAGGGTCGTCGGGGACTGCGCGGAAGGCCTGCACCAGCGGGGCCCCGGCCGCCTCTGCGGCCTCCAGGGCGATCGTGCGCAGCTGGCGCGGGTCGGGGCGGGGAGCGGTGGTGTTCAGCACAGGTTCACCCTACCCACCTGCCACCTGGGAGTTGCGGCAGTGGCCCAGCGCACAAGCCGGTATGATCGAGCCGATGACGAACCCAGAGCCCACTGAGGTTATTCAGGACAACGCCGCCGTGCTATCGCACTACCGCGATCGCACCCGGAACCGGGTGATGAAGACCGAGGACGGCTGGCACCAGTTCCGGCTCGGACTCGCGCGCCGGCGCGGGCTCAATGTCACGATGCTCTCGATGACCGGCTACGGCTGTCGGCGCTGGGTCCGCGTGTTCTCCCGGGTGGTGATGGCCCCGGACTCCGATTTCGAGAACGGCCGCCGCGTGGCCAAGGTCATCGCCGACGGGGTCCGCGGCTGGCGCAACTTCGTCTCCGCCCCCGTGCCCTTTGCGGAGATCACGGTGGAGATCGCCGGCCGGGAGTTCGAGGTGGTCGCTGACCGCGGCGGGATCGTGGATGCGGTGATCAAGGTCGACCTGGAGCCGGGCTGGCAGCAGGTCACCCTGCGTGCCCCCGGAAGCGAGGCCACCACCGCCGAGGTGCACATCATCGATGATGCGACGCTCACCGGTGTGGTCTGCGACATCGACGACACCGTGGTGGTCACCACGCTCCCGAGGCCGCTGCTGGCGGCCTGGAACTCCTTCGTGCTGGACGAGCACGCCCGCACACCCACCCCCGGCATGGCGGTGATGATGGAGCGGCTGATGGTCAGCTTCCCCGGCTCCCCGGTCATCTACATCTCCACCGGTGCCTGGAACGTGGCGCAGACGCTGACCCGGTTCCTCACCCGGAACCTCTACCCGCAGGGGCCGCTGCTGCTCACCGACTGGGGCCCGACGGCGGACCGCTGGTTCCGCTCCGGCCAGCAGCACAAGGCGGAGCAGCTGGAACGCCTGGCGCAGGACTTCCCCGAGATGTCCTGGGTGCTGATCGGCGACGACGGTCAGCACGACCCCAGCATCTACGCCGACTTCGTCCGCCGCCATCCTGAACATGTCACCGCGGTGATCATCCGCGAGCTGACGTACTCCGAGGCGATGCTGGCAGGTGGCCGCGCCGAGGACCCGGTGGGCAACGATCTGCTCAACTACGGCGACCCGACCGAGCCCAACGACGCCGTCCAGCTCGCCGGGGATCGGCGGATCCCCTGGATCTACGGCCCCGACGGCAAGGACATCGCCGCGAAGCTCTCCCAGCACGGCCTTCTCTGAGGTTGAACCGGCGCTGAGGTTCAACCGGCGCTGAGGTTCAACCGGCGCTGAGCGCAGCCCTGATCTGAGGCTCAGCTGGTCGAGGTCGCTTCGGCCGCCCAGGACTCGGAGCGCCGCGGCCGGGTGTGCATCGTGCGGACCCGCCGGTTGACCTCCACGGCGCGGGCATAGTGCCCGATCAGCTCATTGGACACCGCCTCCCAGGTGCGGCCCTGCACGCTCTCGTGCGCGCGCAGTCCGAAATCCCGGCGGGCCGCGTCATCGTTGACCAGGTGCTCCACCGCGGAACGCAGCCCGTTCAGGTCACCGGGGCGGTAGAGCCAGCCGGTGCGTCCGACGTCGACCAGGTCCAGCGGTCCGCCCCGGCCCACCGCGACCACCGGCACCGCAGCGGCCATCGCCTCCTGGATGGTCTGGCAGAAGGTCTCGGCCTCTCCGGGGTGGACGAAGACATCCAGGCTCGCCACATGGGCGCCCAGATCATCGCCTGACTGGAAGCCGGCGAAGTGCGCGCGGGGCAGCCGCCGGCGCAGCGCATCTTCCTGCGGCCCCGAACCGATGATCACCAGCCGGGTGCCCGGAAGCGCGTCGAGCACCGCCAGGTCCTCGATCTGTTTCTCCGAGGCCAGCCGCCCGACGAATCCGATCAGCTTCTCGCCGGTGTCTGTCCCGACAGCGCCCGGACCGGCTGCTGAGCCGTCTGGACCGGCCGCCGTGCTGCTGATCCGGGCCCGGAGCTCCGCGCTGCGCCGCTCCGGGGAGAACCGTGCGGTGTCCACGCCCCGGCGCCAGGTCTTCAGCCGTTTGATGCCGCGCCGGGTGAGCTGCTCCCGGCAGAAGGAGGACGGGACCAGGGTCAGCGTGGATGAGGTGTGCATCCGGTCCACGTGCTGCCAGAGCAGCTCCGTGGCCCAGGGGAGTCCGTAGCGCGCCGCATAGGTGGGCACCTCGGTCTGGTAGATCGACACGGTGGGCACTCCCAGCGCGGCCGCCGCCTGGATCGCGCGCCAGCCGAGCACGAAGGGAGACGCCACATGGACCACGTCGGGACGGATCTGCTCGAGCAGGTGGCGGATCCGGGTCACGAAGCCCGCTGCGACCCGGACCTTCGGATAGTCCGGCAGCGGCAGCGAGGGAACCCGGATGACCGGGAAGCCTTCACAGAGCTCTCCGCCCGGGCCGCCGGAGTCTGTCCGCGGGCCGGCGTCGAACATGGTGTCGGCGGGGGCGATGACGGTGACGTCATCGCCGCGGCGACGTAGGTGGGCGAGTACATGAAGCACGGAGTTCGTCACGCCGTTCATGTGGGGCAGGAATGATTCGGTCACCACGACAACTCTCACGCCCTCAGGCTAGGCAGGCCGGAGAAGCGCGGGCTGTCGTGGCCGTGACCGCACTGTGAACGCTGCTCGAACGTTTTCCCCACCAGCGGATAAGGTGACCAGGTGGAAGCACTGATCCCTCTCGCCGTCGTCGGCCTGGTCCTGCTCGCCGCAGTCATCCAACGTCTGGTGGGACTCGGCTTCGGCATGGTCATGGCCCCCTTCCTCGTCGTGCTCATCGGCGCCCACGAGGGTGTGATGCTGGTGAACTTCCTGAGCATCTTCGCGCCGATGCTGGTGCTCCCACGGATCTGGAGCGACATCGAATGGCGCAAGGTGCTCTGGCTGGGCCTGCCGGCGCTCGCAGTGATGCCGGCCGCCGCGTGGATCTCGGTGAACTCCTCGGCCGGGCCGCTCTACGTGGTGGTCGCGGCCCTGGTGATCATCGGTCTGATCACCTCGATGCTGCTGAGTCGGATCACCTTCCAGGCCGACGGCGCCACCACACGGGTGATCGCGGGCATCGGATCGGGAGCAGGCACGGTCATCGCCGGGGTCGGCGGCCCCGCGATGACGATCTACGCGGTCCTCTCGCGCTGGCCGATCATGTCGATGATCGCCACGCTGCAGCCGATCTGGATCCTGCTCTCGCTGGGCTCCTTCGGGATCAAATGGTCCTTCGACGACGGCGCGCTCCCCGGTCTGCCCTGGTGGGCCTGGGCCGGGTCCGTGGTGGCGATCGTGCTCGGGATCGTGATCGGGGAGTGGCTGCAGCGCCGCATCGACGAGGCGCTGGTGCGCCGACTCGTGCTGATCCTGGCCTTCATCGGTTCGATCATGGCGCTGATCACAGGTCTGCGACTGATGTTCGGCTGAGGCCTGTTGCTCCAGCCGAAGACCGGTCCCTGCTGGCACGATAGGACCGATGGCCACCACCGACACCGAACCCAGCGCCGCCGCGACTCCAGCAGCGAAGCCGCCGACCCGCACCCGGCGTCGATTCAGCCTGCCCGCCCCTCCGCTGTGGCTCATCGGGCTGGTCGAGGCCGCGCAGATCCTGCTGATCACGATCCTGCTGGTGGGGCTGCCGGTGCTCGTGATGAGCCTCGCGGGGGGCTTCTCCGCGTTCAACCCGAACTTCGTGGTATCCCTGGCGGCGCAGGTGTGGCTGGTGCTGCACGGCACCCCCGTGGAACTGGTGATCACCCTCGACCCCGGCGCCCTGGGCGGGGCCCTGGAAGTCCCCGGCGGGGGCTGGTTCCACCTGGTGCCGCTGGGCCTGACGCTGATCCCGCTGTGGCTGGGCTGGCGGGCCGGCGGGCGGATCGCCCGCGGCTCCTACTCAGATCAGCTCTGGCAGGGGCTGCTTCCGCTGATCCTCGGATACGCGGCCGGCGCGGCCGGGATCGCCTGGGTGGCCCAGGCCGCGACCTTCCAGGTGATGCCCTGGCTGGCGGCGCTCTGCGCCGCGGTGCTGATGAGTCTGGCGGCGCTCGCCGGCTGCTACGCCGAGGCGCGCAGCGCGGCGCGGATGATCGGCATGGACCTGGAGGCTCGGATCGACGAGCTGTCTCAGCGGCTGCGCTGGGCCGGGTCCTACGCCTGGGCTGTGGGCCGGGCCGGCCTGGTCGGCTTCGTCGCCGCCTGCGGACTGGCGGCGCTGCTGCTGGCCGGGCAGCTGGGCGTGCAGTGGATGCAGATCGCGAACGTCTATGAGCAGCTGAACCCGGGGATCGCAGGTGTCCTCGGGCTGACCATTCTGCATCTGGGTCTGGCTCCGAACCTCATCCTCTGGGCACTGGCCTACTCCACCGGGTCCGGCTTCGCGCTGGGCTCAGGATCGCTGGTCTCTCCGCTGGGCACCGAGCTGGGCGCCGTGCCGGCGGTGCCGGTGCTCGCCGCGCTGCCGGTGGAGGCCCACCCGTACGGGCTCTTCGTGCTGGGTCTGCCGGTGCTCGCCGGTGTGCTCGCCGGCTGGTGGCTCATGCGTGAGGGGGAGAACCATCTGGACGACTGGTTCACGCTGCGGATCTCCTGGCGTCCACTGGCGGCAGTGCTGTCCACCCTCTCGCTCGGAGTCCTCACCGGACTGGTCACCGCCCTGCTGGCGGTGGGGCCGCTGTGGCTCTCGCACATCTCGCTGGGGGTGGGACGGATGACCGACATCGGTCCGCACGCGCTGCTCAGCGCTGGGATGCTCGGAGTCTGGGTCGCTCTCGGCGCCATCCTCGGCTACAGCGTCTCGGTGGTGGGGCAGAGGCTCCGCCGCCGCACCACAGGCTGAGCAGAGCTGCCCGAGGCTCGAGCGAGGATCGTCCGAGACGCACCCGAGCCCGGCGGGTCTGTTCTGACTCTCAGCGCCCGAAACCGGGGATCGAGCTCATCATGCCGTCCTCGTATTCGAGCAGACACCGGTCCATCGAGCGTTCGGTCAGCGCGCTGGCCTTGCAGTCATCGAAGTCCACCGTGGCCTGCCAGAAGATGGCCTGCGAGCCGGCGGTGAAGGTGAAGATCCCGCAGCACAGCAGAGCCGCGATCGCGCTGACGTGCATCATCACCGGAAGCCGCCTGCGAAAGCATTGGACCAGCAGGATGATCCCGCCGGCGAAGCCGACCAGGCCCGCCACCACTGCCAGCAGCCGCCAGGGCAGCGGCAGCTGCAGACCCAGATAGCTCAGCAGCAGGGCCAGCACGAGCCACCCGGTGAAGCGGCCATAGAAGCGGAATGTCGACTCATCAAGGTCAGTGGCGCGGCTCCGGCCTGGTGATGGGGTGCTCATGGTCCACCACCCTATCCGGGTCCCTGCACGGGTCGGGACTGCCGAGGCGAAGAACCGGCAGTAGGCTGGCGGTCATGCGAATAGTGGTCCTGGTCTCCGGTTCGGGGACGAATCTCCAAGCCGTCATCGACGCTGTGCAGGGCGGTGAGCTGGACCTCGAGATCGCGGCCGTAGGGTCCGACGTCCCCGACTGCGGCGGGCTCGTCCGGGCGACGACGGCGCAGATCCCCACCTTCGCGGTGCCGCTGGTCAAGGGCGGGGACCGCTCCGCGTGGAACATGGAACTGGCACATGCCGTCCGCGCCCACACTCCTGATCTGGTGGTCTCCAGCGGATTCATGCGGATACTGGGCACCGAGTTCCTCGCGAACGCAGGCGCTGCGATCATCAACACCCATCCGGCGCTGCTGCCGAGCTTCCCCGGTGCACACGCGGTGCGCGACGCCCTGGCCCACGGGGTCAAGGTCACCGGCTGCACCGTGCATCAGGTCGACGCCGGGGTGGACACCGGGCCGATCCTCGCCCAGGAGGCCGTGCGGGTCCGCGAGGACGATGACCAGGACTCGCTGCACGAGCGGATCAAGGTGCACGAGCGACGGCTGCTGGTGGACACGCTCGCCGGCATCAGCTCCGGGACGATCACCGTGGGGTAGATCCTCCATACGGGTTGTCCTGCGGCGGGCCCTGCTGATGGGGGTTCTGCTGGTAGGGACCCTGCTGTTGGTAGGGGCTCTGCTGCTGGTACGGGTCAGGCTGCTGGGACGCCCAGCCCTGAGGGTTCTGCGGGCCATGCTGACCTGGACCGCCATAGGGGTTCCCGGGCCGCGAGAATTCCTTCCAGGCCTTGCGATCGCGCACGAAGGCATTGCTGGCGGGCAGCCAGAGCGCCACGATGGCGGCGAGGCTCAGTCCGGTCACGATCAGGTTCTCGGGGCCGAAGAGAATCATGAACACGCTGCCGGCGAGGAAGATCGTGGCCAGGATCCGCCCGACATTGCCCGTCATGGTGCCGACGAAGGCGAAGACCGTGTAGAGCACAGCCAGGATGATCCCGCCCAGCAGCACCATGACTCCGAGCCCGAGCATCAGGTCCTGGACGCTGAGCTCCTCGGCACCCGGGCCCTGCTGGGCCTGGGACTCCTCCGCCACCTGGGTCCAGAACGGATCGATGTCCTGCGGGTCCATCGAGGTGAAGTCCAGGAAGCTCAATATGCTCAGCGTGAGGGTCGCGGCGCCGGCCAGGAGCATCAGCACCATGGCCAGGATCAGCGTCAGCGGACGCTTCGGCTTCCGGGTGGGGACAGCCCCCGGCCCGTGCCCGCCGCCGGGGTGCTGGCCATAGCCGGGCTGGAGCTGCCCCTGCGGCGCTCCGTAGCCGAACTGACCACCACCGGGCTGACCATAATTCGACTGGCCGTAGCTTGCCTGGCCGGAGCTGGGGGGCTGGCCGTAGCCGGCCGACTCGCCATACCCGGCAGACCGCCCGTACCCCGGGGACTGCCCCTGGCCAGGATCCGAGCCCTGGCCGGGCTCCTGAGGCGGGACAGAGCCCTCGGGTCGGCGCTGACCCCAGCGGGGCTGCTCCGGGGGGCGATTCTCTTCCGGTGTGCTGCTCATGCTGTCCCTCCTCTGCGCCCGGTCCTGGTCAGCACGCTGGGCACCTATAAGACCCGCGGCGCTGCCACGGTCCGATCTCAGCACTACTGTATCGGCGGCCAGGTTCGCACCCCACCCTGGGCGCTCCCGCAAGTGCGGCGGCCGCGCAGATCTCTGCAAGACTGTGCCCCATGAAACCTCGGGAGATCACGGATCCACTCAGCGCGCCACAGGCCGGCTCCACCGTGCACCTGGTGCGCCACGGCGAGGTCCACAATCCAGGAAAGGTCCTCTACGGACGGCTGCCCGGTTTCGGTCTTTCTGAGCTGGGCCAGCAGATGGCGGAGGGGATCGCGGACTACTTCCAACAGCGGGCCGCGGCCGGCCGGCCGGTTCACATGCTCGCCGCGTCGCCGCTGCAGCGGGCGCAGGAGACGGTGACCCCGATCTCCGCACGTCTGGGACTTCCCGTCACCGTGGAGGAGAGGGTGCTCGAGGCCGAGAACGCCTTCGAAGGACTCTCCGAGGTGAAACAGCAGCTGAAGAACCCACGCTGGTGGCCGCTGCTGATCAACCCGCTGCGACCCTCTTGGGGTGAGCCGTATGCGTCCCAGGTCAACCGGGTGCTCGCCGCGGTGAAGGACCTCTCCGACCAGGCCGTCGCCGCCCATGGCGACGGGGCCGAGGTGGTCGTCGTCTCCCATCAGCTGCCGATCTGGGTGACCCGGCTCTGGGCCGAGGGCCGCCCGCTCTTCCACGACCCGCGCGACCGCGAGTGCTCGCTGACCTCGGTGACCTCGCTGCACATCGGCCCTGGCGGTGTGGAGTCCGTCAGCTACGCCGAGCCCAACCGCGAGCTGCTCAAGGACGCCACGAACCTCCCCGGCGCCTGATCGGCGCCGGGCTCGCGCCTGACTCAGCGCCCAATCCCTCCGCCAGGCACCGCTGTGTGACTTATGGCCCCGGCAGCACTTCTACGGACTGTAGAATTAGTGTTCGGCTGACCCTGACTCCCTCTTCAGATCTGGACACCGCAGCGCATGACCGTCTTCAACAAACGAACCTCCCGGACATCCCGCCTCCGCGCCCTGGCCGCAGTGGGCCTGGCCTCGGCCCTGGCGCTCGCAGGATGCAGCTCTGCCAATGATGAGCTGAGCCAGCGCGCCGCGAACGACGGGACCAACTACGTCGCCGGCGACGGCTCGGTCAAAGAGCTGGCCGCCGAAGACCGCGGGGAACCGGTGCAGTTTGAATCGACGCTCTTCGACGGCTCCGCCGTAGGCCCCGAGCGCTGGGAGGGCGAGGTCACCGTGATCAACTTCTGGTACGCCGCCTGCGCCCCCTGCCGCGTGGAGGCCCCCGACCTGGCCGACCTCGACGAGGAGTTCACCGACGAGGGTGTGCAGTTCTACGGGGTCAACACCCGCGACACCCAGCCGACCGCCGAGGCCTTCGAGCGCACCTTCGGCATCGAATACCCCTCTATGGAGGACCGCAGCGGTGAGGTCATGCTCGCGATGACCGACTATGTGCCGCCCTCGGCGGTGCCCACCACGCTTGTGCTGGACAAGCAGGGCCGGGTCTCCGCGCGGATCCTGGGGATCGCCGAGCCCGGCACGCTGCGCGCGCTGATCAACTCCGCCCTGGACGAAGACGCCGACGCCGCCGCGTCTGAGGCCGCAGCCTCCAGCCTCGCCGCGCCGGAGCCAGCGCAGCGGTGATGGACACTCTGTTCCTCGCGGCGCCGCTGGCCGGGACCGCCGACAACCGCTTCGCCGAGATCGTCTTCGACGGTTCCCTGCTGATCTCTGCCCCGGTGGCTCTGCTCGCCGGGCTGGTCTCCTTCCTCTCACCCTGCGTCCTGCCGCTGGTGCCCGGCTACCTGGGTTACGTCACCGGACTCTCCGGCGTTGAGCTGCACGAGCGGCGCAGATCACGGATGGTCCTCGGCGCGTCGCTCTTCGTGCTGGGCTTCTCCGTCGTGTTCGTGCTCATCGGGGTGGTCTTCACCCAGGCCATCGTCTGGCTCCGCGTTGATGGGGGCTGGCTGACCCAGGTGCTGGGCGGCGTCGTCGTGATCATGGGGCTGGTCTTCATGGGCGCCTTCACCTTCTTCCAGCGCGAGCGCAAGATCGAGCGCCGCCCGCCGGACGGGCTGCTCGGCGCGCCGCTGCTGGGCGCCACCTTCGGCATCGGATGGGCGCCTTGCATCGGCCCCACCCTGGCCGCCGTGCTCGCCCTGGCCACGCCGATGGGGGGAGATCCGGGCCGCGGAGCCTTCCTGATGTTCATCTACTGCCTGGGACTCGGGATCCCGTTCATCCTGATCAGCATGGGTCTCAAGCGCGGGATGACCACCCTGCAGTTCTTCACGCGGCACAAGGTCGCCGTGATGCGCTTCGGCGGTGCCGTGCTGATCCTGGTCGGGCTGCTGATGCTCTCCGGGATCTGGAACACCTGGGTCTATGCCCTGCAGGACTGGTTCGCCAATGAAGTGAGGCTGCCCATCTGATGGCGGAAAAACGAGAGAACACCTATATGCCGGCCGGGCACCGCGACGCGCCCGAGGCCGCCGAGAACGACCCGCGCAGCCCGTCAGGCGGAAAGACCCAGGTCACCACCCCGGCACTGGGCCCTAAGGGCATGCTGCGCTGGGCCTGGACCCAGCTGACCTCGATGCGCACCGCGCTGATGCTGCTGCTGCTGCTCGCCGTGGCCGCCGTGCCCGGATCGATATTCCCGCAGCGGGTGCAGGACTCCTTCGCGGTGGCCACCTGGATCGAGGACAACCCCGGGGTCGGGGAGGTGCTGGACTTCCTGCAGTTCTTCGACGTCTATTCCTCCATCTGGTTCTCCGCGATCTATCTGCTGCTGTTCATCTCACTCATCGGCTGCATCCTGCCGCGCGCGAAGAAGCACTGGCAGCAGATCACCTCCGCGCCGCCGCGCACCCCGCGCCGGCTCGAGCGCCTCCCGGAGTCAGGGGCGCTGGAGCTGCAGTCCGGCGCCGCCGGCGACGCCCAGGACGGACCTGCTCCGGATGAGGCCCTGCAGGACGCGGCAGCGATCCTCAAGGCCCGGCGCTACCGGGTCGAGGTCCGCGACACCTCGGTGGGCGCCGAGAAGGGTTACCTCAAGGAGACCGGGAACCTGCTCTTCCACGTGGCGCTGGTCGGTGTGCTGATCTGCGTGGCGCTGGGCTCGATGTTCAGCTACCGCGGACAGAAGATCCTGGTGGAGGACGAGAGCTTCGTCAACGCTCTGGTCGCCTATGACAACTTCTACCCCGGTGCGTACTTCAGCGAGGACCAGATGCAGCCCTTCTCGGTCCGGCTCGACGCCTTCGAGCGGGTCTTCGACCGGGAATCGACCACCCACTTCGGCCAGGCCCTGGACTTCACCGCCGATGTCACCACCCGGCTCGGCTCGGACGGGGAGCCGCAGACCGAGGAGCTCAAGGTCAACCAGCCGCTGACCATGGACGGCGTCCGCGTCTTCCTGGTCGGCAACGGCTACGCCCCCGAGGTCACGGTGCGCGACGGCGACGGCGAGGTCGCCTTCTCCGGCCCGGTGGTCACCCGTCCGGAGGATGAGGTCTACACCTCCATGGCGGTGATCAAGGCGCCCGACGCCTCCCCCGAGCAGCTCGGCTTCGTCGGCCTGTTCCTACCCACCTCGCAGGACGCCGGCGACGGCCTCGCCGTCTCCGTGGACCCCGAGCTGGGCAACCCGGAGCTGCAGCTGAACTCCTACTACGGCGACCTCGGTCTCGATGACGGGCTCGCGCAGAACGTCTACGTGCTCGACACAGAATCCCTGGAGACGCTGAACTCCCGTGAGCTCGACGTCGGCGGCATCGTGCTCTCCCCGGGTGAGACCCACGAACTCCCCGAAGGCATGGGCTCGATCAGCTTCGACGGGGTCCAGGACTACATCGCGGTCGACATCCACTACAACCCGGCGCAGCAGGGAGTGCTGATCTTCGCGCTGACCGCCCTCGGCGGCCTGGTGCTCTCACTGTTCCTGCGCCGCCGTCGCGCCTGGGTGACTGTGGAGACCACATCCGTCGGGCGCACCCTCGTGCGCTACGGCCTGCTTTCCCGCGGCGAGGACTTTCGACTGCGAGATGAGAACATTGCCCTGCGCACCCAGTTCGAGAAGAAGTGGCCGGTGCGCGCCCCAGAGAAGGAATCCTGATGCAATCCATCAATATGGAACTGGCGCAGTACAGCGAACTGTTCATGCTGATCGCCGCGTTCATCTACACTGCCGCGTTCATGCTCTTCGCGGTCGACATGATCCGCAGCTCCGCGACGATCCGCCGGGTGGAGGATGAGCTGGCGGCAGAGAACGCCGCCGAGCGCGAGCTCGTCGGGGCAGAATCTTCGACAGGCGCAGCAGCGGGCGCCGGCACCGGGGCTGGCGCCGACCAGCCGGTGGCGGCCGCCCCCGCCGATGAGCTGGTCGACGACGGGATGGCCTACCTGGGCACGCCTCGCCCGTTCGCCAATGTCGCGGTCGCCCTCACAATCCTGGCAGTGGCCGCGCACACCTTCGCTGTGGCTGCCCGCGGCATCGCCGCCAACCGGGTGCCCTGGGCGAACATGTACGAATTCCTGGCCACCGGCGCGCTGGTGGTCGCCGCGGTCTATCTGCTGGTGCTCACCCGCAAGGATGTCCGTTTCCTGGGGACCTTCGCACTGGGCCTCGTGGTCACCATGATGGCCGCGGCCACCATCGGGTTCCCGACACCGCTGGCACATGTCCAGCCCGCGCTGCAGACCCCATGGATCGCGATCCACGTCTCGCTTGCGGTGCTCGCGATCTCGCTGTTCACGCTGACCTTCGCGATGAACGTGCTGCAGCTGATCCAGCACCGGCGCGAGCTCGCACAGGCCGCTGGGGAGACCACCAGGCGCAGCGGCTGGCAGTTCCTGCGGCTGGTGCCCTCGGCGACCTCCCTGGAGAACTGGGCCTACCGGATGAACGCCGTGGGGTTCGTGTTCTGGACCCTCGGCCCGCTGATCACCGGCGCGATCTGGGCCGAAGAGGCCTGGGGCCGGTACTGGGGCTGGGACGTCAAAGAGGTCTGGACCTTCGTGATCTGGGTGGTCTACGCCGGTTACCTCCACGCCCGCGCCACCCGCGGCTGGACCGGCAACCGCGCGGCCTGGCTCTCGATCATCGGCTACGGCTGCATCATCTTCAACTACGCCGTGGTCAACATCTACTTCCCCGGACTGCACTCCTACGCGGGCCTGCCGGAGTAGGACGGCCGACCAGAGCAGGTCGGCCTGCCGGATGCAGGGCCCGAGGCGGACTCACCGCACGGCGGTCTGCCGGCGCAGGCTGCACGGCGGGCTGCCCAGCGGCCCGCCGTCTGGCTGACTAGCGGGGGGACTCGGTCTGGGGTCCCTGCTCCTCTGCGCTGCGCTGCTGCGCGCGGAGCTTCTCCTGGGTGAGGTGAAAGTCCTCGGCGAGGGCGTCTTCTGCCTGATTGTCATCGAGCTCCGAGCTGCCCAGCTTGCGGTCTCCGCCGAAGCGGCGGGCCAGCTCCTGTCCCGCCTCGAGGCGCAGCCTGTTGAAGAACAGGTAGCCCAGCGCCCAGGACACGATCAGGCCGACGATCAGGGCGAAGATCACGGTGTATCGGCCCAGATCCAACATCAGGCAGGCGGCGAACACGATGAAGAAGGCACCCAGGCGGAGCAGCGAGTATTTCAGCACAGACATGATCCCAGTGTAGGTCCGCTCGCTGGTGAATCCGAGCTCACAGATCAACTACGCTGGAGAGATGATCAGGATCATTATCGGCTTGGGAATCGTGGGGCTGGGGCTGTTGATCTACAGCCTGGTCGAATGCCTGCAGACCCCGCGCCATCGGATCCGCGTGATGCCCAAGGTGGCGTGGATCGCGGTGATCGTGCTGCTGCCGATCATCGGTGCCAGCCTCTGGCTGGGCTTCGGACGTGTCCGCGCCCCGAAGAAGGGCGGCCAGGCCCCGCGCCGGCCCCGCTCACCCGATGATGACCCCGACTTCCTGCGCCAGGTGGAGATCCAGCGCCGCCAGCGGCAGCGCGCCGAGGAGCAGCGCCAGCGGGATGCCGACGCACGCCGCAAGGAGCGAGAGCTCAACGCCCGCACCCAGGACGCCCGTGAGAGGGAGCTCGGCGACGCCGCCGATGCGGCCGTGGCGGGGAGCTCCTCCGCCGAGGACGCCGGTGAGCCCAGCTCCCAGGACGGCGGCCCCAGCAATGGCCGGCCCAAAGGTGGAGACGCCGGGGAGAGCCGGAAGAAGTCGTCAGATGACGACGACGACGCCGGCGGCCCCCAGCCCGCACCGCGCAGCTGAGCTGAGGATCCGCTCGGCGCACGGTCAGCTCGGCTCCCCGCCGGTTGAGGATCAGGTCACCTCAGAACCAGGTCAACTCAGAACCAGCGCCGCCGAGTAGGTCAGCGCGAAGGCCATGCCGATCAGGCTGGTCAGCTGCAGCACCTTGATCAGCGCCGGACCCTTCTTCTGCAGTGAGAGCATGATCCGCGCCGGTCCCAGCGCCAACGGCAAGGCCAGCAGCACCAGCAGGAACCACCAGCTGTGCACCAGCAGCGCCAGCGGCAGCACCAGTGCGAGGCCCACCATGGCGACATAGCTGAACCGGGCACGGCGTTCCCCGAGCCGGACGGCCAGGGTCACCTTTCCTGCCTCGCGGTCCGTGGGGATGTCCCGGACGTTGTTGGCCATCAGCAGCGCCGCGGCGATCAGTCCTGAGCCCACGGCGCCGATGCCGGCGCCCACGCTCAGCTCGGCGGCCATGGCCCAGGTGGTGCCCAGGGTGGCCACGAGTCCGAAGAAGACGAAGACCATGATCTCGCCGAGTCCGCGGTAGCCGTAGGGCCGGGACCCGCCGGTGTACCACCAGGCGGCCAGCACGCAGGCGGCGCCCACGGCGAGCATCCACCACATCCCGGTCAGGATCACGATGATCAGCCCGGCCAGCGAGGCCAGACCGAAGCTGACGAAGGCGGCGTCCTTGACCTGCCGAGGCTTCGCCGCCTTGGATCCGGTCAGCCGCATCGGCCCCACACGCTCGTCGTCGGTGCCGCGGATCCCGTCGGAGTAGTCATTGGCGTAGTTCACGCCCACCTGCAGCGCCAGCGCCACCACCAGGGCCAGTGCCGCGATCAGCAGATCGAAGCTTCCCAGTGCGTGCGCGGCGGCGGCGCCGATGATCACCGGGGCCACCGCCAGCGGCAGGGTCCGCGGCCGTGCTCCCGCGACCCATTCCTTCACAGTTGCCAAGTCGTGTCCTTTCGTTGCTGTCTTCTTACGCGGTGACGCGCGGATAGCTCGGTATTTCATCTTCAGCGCTCCCGTGTCGGGCCGGAGCGCGCGGTCCGCCCGCTCTGTGTCGGACCGGCTCAGGACGGTGATTCGCTGAGCAGTCGCAGCAGCCGCTGCCGGTCAGGCTTGCCGCTGGCCAGCAGCGGGAGCTCAGGAAGGATCAGCAGCCGCTTGGGGGTGGCCGCGCGGCCCAGAGCCTGACGCACCCGTGCGGTGAGCTCGCGGTGGACCTCCTCGGCGCTCGGTGCCGCAGGGGCGGGGATCGGGCCGGCGCTGGCGCCGGAGTATGAGCGCGCATCCGCTCCGATGCTCGCGGTGAGCGTGACGGCGACACTGATCTGCTGTCCCCACTCGGGGTCCGGGACCGGGCCGACGAAGGCCTCCCGGACCTGCGGGTGGCTGAGCAGAACCGAGCGGACGCGCTCGGCGGAGACCTTGACCCCGCCGGTGTTGATCACGTCATCGGTTCGGCCCGAGATGCTCAGGAGCTGACCCGCGGCGTCGGTGCGGACCTCGCCCAGATCATCGGTGAGGAAGCGGCGCTGCCCGGACTCGGGGTCGACGTCGAAGTGCGCCGCGGTCAGGTCCGGGTCGGCGATGTAGCCGGAGGCGACCATGGGCCCGCTGATCCGCACTCGTCCTGAGCCTGCGTCTTCGGCGTCCTGAATTTCGAGATGTACGCCGGGCAAGGGTCGGCCGTCGTAGACGCAGCCGCCGCAGGTCTCGCTCATCCCGTAGGTGCGCACGACGGTGAGCCCATGCGCCGCTGCGCGCTGCAGCAGCTGCGGGGAGGAGGCGCCGCCGCCCAAGAGGATCGCGTCGAAGCGGGCGAGCGCCGCGGTGAGTGCCTCATCCTGCGGGACATGGTCCAGCAGGCGCTGCAGCTGGGTGGGGACCAGGGAGATGAACCGACGTGCGGCCGAGAGCTGCTGGGCGGCCTGGGTGAAGGCTGTCGGATCGGTGGTGTGCTGCAGCAGCGGCACCGGAGTGGTGCCGGCGGCGAGGCTGCGGGCGAGCACGGCGAGGCCCGCGACATAGCTCGGCTGCAGGGTGAGCAGCCACTGTCCGTGCCCGCCCAGCGCCTGCGCGGTGGCTGTGACCGAGGCGTGGATGGCCGCGGCAGGAAGCAGCGTCTGCTTCGGGGTGCCGGTGGAGCCGGAGGTGCGCACGATCACCGCCCTCAGGTCGGCGGGGACGTCGTGGCGTGAGGTCCAGGTGGGAACGCCGGTGGCGTCAGCGGGCTGGAACTCCAGCGGGGGAGCCGCGGGGCCAGATTCTCGGTGCAGGGCAGCTCCGGCGTCGAGAGCTGAGCCCAGTGCGGCGTCGAGGGCGGTGAGTGCCGCGGGAACCCAGGAGTCGGTCGGCGAGGTGGTCTCGGGCACCTCAGCTGCCGCCGTCGTCCTTCTTGTCTCGGTCATCTCGTCTGCGCTTCTCCAGCTCTTCCAGTCGGGCTTCGAGCATGTCCAGGCGCCAGCGGTCCTCGGCGGACAAGTTCTCCTCGGACTTGGTGGGGATCTGCGGGCGCTCGAGCTCTCCCTTGTCGCCCTTCTCCAGCTTCTTGACCCGCTTGCGCAGCGTCTCGATCTCATCCGCCGCGTCGGAGCCCCCTGGCAGTGGCCTACCGGTGGCCATGCTCACGATCTGGGCGAGGGTGAACATGACGATTGCGATAATGACGATCCACGCAAACCAAGGCAACATGAGCCAAGATTAGCAACTGTGCTCCTCAGCCAGGGAGATGCGGGTGCTCAGGGTGCGACCGGGACATGGCGCCTAGGTTCGGCATCGTCTCCACCAGCGGCCATGCGGGTCCCCGGCGTCGGTCGCTCCGACAGTGTCCTGCTGCCGTTGCGCGTCCCCCGCAGCAGCGGAGTGACTCATCGGGCCTATCGAACCTGCTCCGTGCCGCGACGACGACGGCCAGGGTGGCGGGGACCACGGCGTCAGGAACACCACGATGGCCCCGGTGAGGGTCACGAAGAGTCCCGCCGTCGTGGACATCGTTGGCTTGGACATGGTCATGCTGGACCGAACCGCGTTCGAGGGTTCCAGCCCAGCAGCGTCATCGGGTGGCAGCGAACGGGGCCTGCCGGACGTAGATCTCCTGGTCGAGCACGTCGGTCAAGAAGATCGCGAGATCGGTCCGGCGCATACCGGTGGAGCGTGTTGACACGTGCGCATCATGTTCGACGCCGCCGGTAGCGGGTCCGTCCATCAGTCGGGGTGGGCGCACCAGGGTCCAGTTCAGCTCGGTGTCCTGCCAGGTGGCCAGCTCCACGGTCTTGTCAGCGACCATGGAGCGGGCGAACAGGCCCATGGCTGCGGAGATCACCCGGTCCCGTCGGCTCTTGCAGTCCCCGTCGGCGTCGACTCCGGCGCCACTGATTCCGATGTAGCGGCGCACCCCGGCCATTCGCATCGCCGGCACCAGCTGCTCGACGGTCTGCCGGTGCAGCTGGTTCTGCTTCCGTGCAGGGCCCAAGGTCGAGATCACCGCCTCGGCTCCTACCAGCGCCTCGGCCAGCGCCTGTGGGTCCCGGCTGTCCCCGATGACCACCCGTGCGTGCTCCGGAGCCCTGTCCGGGTCACGAACCAGCGCCGTGACCTGGTGGCCTCGTCGGAGCAGTTCTTCCACCAGCAGTCGACCTGTCCTGCCGGTTCCTCCGAGCACAGCGACGTTCATGATGTTCGGCCTTTCTTCTGCGGGGTCTGAAGAGGGGAGTGGGGTTCCCACGCGGCGCGCTCGCGCAGCGCGAACTCCCTCAGGGTGGTGGGTGCCCGGCCGGTGACGGCCCGGATGTCGTCGGTGAGGTGCCCTGCCAGTCCCAGTCGGGCGGTGGAGTGGATGATGGTGGTGGCCACAGTCATTGCAGGATCGAAGCCCAGCGTCGTGCGGGCATGCCGGGCGTAGTCGAGCATGCTGGGCCGCCGATAGGTGATGGTGCGGCCCAGCACGGAGCTGAGCACCTCGGCGACCTCGTCATAGGTCAGGGACTCGTCACTGGTGGGCGTCCAAATCCGGTCGGTGTGGTGTGCGGGGTCCAGCAGCGCCGCTGCGGCGACCTCAGCGACGTCGTGGGCGTCCACGAATGCCGTACGACCTCCGCCGGCGGGCACCATGATCTGGTTGCGTTCGCGAATGTCCGCGGCGAAGACGGTGGAGAGGTTCTGGTCGAAATAGGAGGGACGCAGGAAGGTCCAGCTCAAACCGGATCTGCGCAGCCATCGCTCGAGTCCCGCGTGGGGCAGCGCGGGTACGCGCCCGGCTCCCTGCACGGAGAGCAGAACCACGTGCCGCACTCCCCGTGAGCGCGCGTCCCTGAGCGCCGGCACCAGCCCGCGGCGCACATCGCCGATCTGCGGCGGACGCACCAGGAACATCGACTGCACTCCGGCGAACGCCGGGCCCCAGGTGCTCGAATCGGTGAAGTCGAAGGACACGCCTTCGGGGTCCTGGTTGCCTCGGGAGGCCGGGCGAACCTCTGCTCCGGCCTGGCGGAGTGCCCGGAGCAGAGGGGCGCCGACGTTGCCGGTGGCCCCGGTGACAAGTATCGGCGGACTCATATGTGTATGGTACACATATGGATGTTGATCTGCACCTGCTCGATGATTCGCTGATTCGGCTGCGTCGGCTGTGGGGGGCCTCGCGCAATCGACTGGTGGCCGATGGCAGCACCTCAGTGGAGATGTCGAGTCTGCTGGTCGTGGAGGCCTGTGCCCGAGGAGCGGATGAGCACCGCGAAGTCACCGTCGGAGATGTCGCTGATCTGGCTGATGTGACCGCTTCGACCGCCAGCCGCCTCGTGGATCGCGCTGAGGAAGCAGGACTCCTCCACCGCACCCCGTCTGGCGTCAACGCCCGGCGCACTGCCCTGGTCTTGACCCCTGCTGGCTCCGCATTGCGCCAGCGCGCGGTGACGACCCGCACGGCATGGCTCGCCGACCAGGTGCGTGAATGGGACCCGGATGATGTCGAGCGACTGGGGGTGCTCCTCGCTCGTTTCGCCGACGGGCTGAACCACAGCAGTGCTCAGGACCTGGTGTGATCAGCTTCAGGGCGCGGCAGGAAGAGCATTGATCTCCCGCACCATGATGTCCGGTGCCCCTCCCGAGGCCAGGTGCGGGCGAGGGCCCTGCGTTCCTGCCACCTCGGGGCCTGCCGGAATGTGACAACCACCAGGACAGACATCCCCACCATGTCCCTGAATGCCAGTTCCAGCGAGTGGTCCCGGTTGCCGCTGCCGATCAGCGTCGTCATCTGATCCACCTGATCGTGGCCGGACAGAGGGGCATCCAGTGCAGAGACCGATGCGGCTGCGACGGTGGTGCGCCAGGCGCCAGGCGCCGAACGCTGAGCCGGTGACCGGCAATCGTTATGTGACCGACACGTCTGGAGGCGTGACGATGACTGACGTGGATGCGTCTTATCAGTGTGACCATCAACCACGATGATCAGGCACGACCTACACGATGGAGTGATTACTGTGACTACCCAGACTCAGAACAAGCCGACCTCGGGTAAGCCTGGCGTCGCGGCGGCGGGGTCCGCGACCGTGGTGAAGTCCGAAGACGGCGGCAGGGGGTCCACCACCATCGTGGACAACGTGGTGGAGAAGATCATCGGCATCGCCACGGTAGCGGTTCCCGGCGTGTGGGCCGTGGGCGGTGGCGTTGAACGCGCGATCGGCTCGATGCGCGACGTCGTGGGCCAGCACAACCTCACGCAGGGGGTCTCGGTCGAAGTCGGTCAGACCCAGGTCGCCGCAGATCTGAACCTGGTGGTGGAGTACCCGTACCCATTGCAGGAGGTGGCCGAGAACGTCAGGAATGCCGTCTACGGCGTGATCCAAGAGCTGATCGGCATGGAGGTCACCGAAGTCAACGTGGTCATCAGTGACATCCATCTCCCCGAGGTGGCGGACGAGAGTGACGACGCGCCCGAGTCCAGAGGCTCTCGCGTCTCATGAGTGCCACCGTCTCCGGCGCGGCCATCGGAGCGGTTCTGGCGCTCACGCTCCTCGTGTTCGGCTTCTGGGGACTTCTGCTGGTTGCCGTTGCGACGGTCATCGGGGCGATGCTGGGCAGGATCGTGGAGGGTCGGCTCGATCTTGCCGGCGTGATGGACGCCCTGCGCGGTCAGCGCTCCTCATGAGCACCGTTTCGGAGGTCGGACTCGTTCCATCAGGAACCTCCGGTGCGGTGCATCGGCGTGTCGGCCATACCAGGATCAGCTCACGGGCCCTGACCGGAGTCGTGGAAGCGGTGACCGCCGACGTCTTCTGCGTGCCGGTACAGAGCCTGAAGGCCCAGCTTCGCGATGACCAGGGGATGCTCTGGGTCTCGATTGCCGTCCCGATGGCCGTGTCGCCGCTGCGTGGGATCGGACGCATCTCGGATGGCGGCGGCCAGGGCTCGCTCTACGATCGTGCTGAAGCAAACCGCAGACGCATCATCGAGCAGACGCGTCTGCTCACGGGATATGTGGTCGGGCGGGTCGACCTCCGCCTGATGGGTGAGCCCTTGGCGCGGCAGGGAAGACGCCGATGAGCACAACACTTCCTGCGCGACGGGTCGCCCGCCGAACCACCCATTCCTCGCGGGCCATGGCGTCGGTGGTCACTGCGGCACTGCTGATCCTTGTGCTGGTGTGGGTGGGAGCAGAAACGGTGCTTTCTGCTCTCGACGCGCCGGCACTGCTGGTCTCTTCGGTTGAGATGGGCGAGTGGCTGATCGCGGTGCCGCAGCACACCACGTCCGCGGGACTTGTGGGTGCCGGTGTGGGGCTGGTGCTGATCGGCCTGGCGCTGGTGCTGGTCGGAATCCTCCCGGGTCGCCGGCCCCGCCACGTTCTTCCCAGCGAACGCAGCGCCATGGTGGTCGATGACGAGGTCATCGCCGCGGCGCTGTCTCGCGCGGCCCGCAAGGCCGCTGGACTGCTGCCGGGACAGGTCACCACCGCGGTGAGGCGCCGCGGCGTGGACGTTAGGCTCCGGCCCACCTCGGGGGTGGCACTCGACCAGGCGGCCGTGGAGGAGGCGGTTCGCCACGAGCTGGCCTCCTATGGGCTGCGCCCGGAACCGGCCGTGAGGGTCCATGTCAGCAACCGGGGGGTGGTGGGGGGATGAACGGCACGCCGCGCAGCCTGAACCGGCTGCTGATCACCCTGCTGGGAGTGTGGCTGATCGCTGCGGGAACGCTCACCGCTGCCGCGGGGCTCAACCCGAGCATTGCTCAGGCCTGGTCCCGCACAGGAACAGACACATGGGCATGGGTCCTGGAGCAGCTCCGATCGGCACCGATGGGGGACACAGGCATCAGCTGGTGGACCGTGGCACTGGTGGGTCTCGTGGTCTTGGCGATCCTCCTCCTGCTCCGCTGGATGTTCTCTCAGGGTGGGGGTCGCAGCGACAGGCTCGGCGTCCGCAGCACGAGCAGCGGCACCACCACGGTGGACCACTCCCTGGCGGCCCGAGCCATCAGGGAGGCCATGGAAGGTGATGGCGAAGTCCTCTCCCTCAGGGTGTCCTCGTGGAAGATCAAGGGCGGCTACGGGGTGCAGATGGTCGTCCGTGCCCGCAGGGGCGCGTCACCCCGGCGGATCGCCGCCACGGCGGAGGAGGCGATCGCGGGCCTGGACACGCTGCTGGGGGAGCTGATCCCGATCTTGGTCCACATCAGAGCCGGCCCACGTTCGCGCTCGACCCGCACCGGGCGCCCCCGTTGATCCTCTCGCCCCTTCCCGAATCGCGGCTCCCGGCGGCCGCCAGGAGTGCGGAGCCCATATAAGCCGCTGCAAGACACAAAGCGATGCTCGGGCTGACAGGGGTCGCTGGATAGACTGTGATCACCATCACGTGGCATTGGTAGGTGTTGGGACGGAGGAGCGATGGACGGGCCGGAGGCGCCGGGCTCGTCGGACCTGGCGCAACAGACAGATGTGCTTCTGGTCGAACGCGCCATCGATGGCGACGTGGACGCCTTTGAGGTCCTGGTCCGCAGACACGGTCCCATGGTGTACGCCTACGCTCGGCGCCTTGCGGGGGCAGCCGTCGACGCGGAGGACATCACCCAGGAAGCCCTGTTGCAGGCATGGCGGCAGCTTCCCACTCTCAGGGATGCCGTTGCTCTGCGAGGCTGGCTTCTCAGCATCACCAGCCACTGCGGCATTGACCTCTTGCGTCGGCGCCGCACGACCCCCACACCCAAGGACCTTGAACCCGGAACCGTCGACGACAGTCCCGCCCCTGAGAGCTCTGCCATCGAAGCTTGTCTGCTGGAGGCACTCTCCGAGGCGCTGCACCGATTGCCGGAACAACAGCGGCAGTGCTGGGTCCTCAGAGAGATCGGCGGGCACTCATATCAAGAGATCGCAGAGATCTTGACCATCAGCATCCATAGCGTCCGAGGGAACCTGTCCAGGGCGCGTGCCGCCCTGCTTAGAGAAATGGAGGCGTGGCAATGACCTCGGTGCCCACCCATCCCGGCTACAGGCACTCACTCGAAGACCTCAACGAGTACCTGCGCACCGGCGAGCCCAACTTGGAGCCCCATGTCCGAAACTGCCCCAGATGTCGATCCAGCCTTCAAGGCCTTCGACGCCTGGACAGTCTCACCGACCGCCTCGCCCAGGACGACATCTGCCGGGCCGAGAGCGTGGGTGCGCTCTGGCTGGGCCGCCTCGTGGCGCGGCTCCGCGTGGAGCCCAGAGCGCAGGAGCCGCTGTCCATACCCGTCAAGGGTCCAACCCCGACTGCCGAGGGTTTCGTGCTGGCACTGATTCGCTCCACCGGAGACTCCGTGGCAGGTGTGACGATCGGTCGGTGCCAGGTTCAGGGAGACCGCGAGACGCCTAGCTCTGGAGTCCGAGTCCAGGTCAATCTGAGTGCCCGGTGGGGCCATCCGCTGCCAGACCTGGTCCACGCCTTGCGCGACCGACTGTTCGACGCGCTGACACGCCACGCCGCTCTCGACGTCGACGGCATCGATATCACCGTCACGGATGTCTATGTCCCACGCCCGCAATCGACCGGGCCACCCGGGCAACGGACCGGCGCTGCCCGAAGGGATCAAAGCGCACCATGATCTTCTCAGGACTCACCGGATGAGGTCGGGCTGGTCACTCAATCGCTCGTCCTGCAGTTCAGGGACGATCATGACCGGACCAGCGGCTCGCAGGAGCACACCGCGGGAGACCGAACCGAGCAGCACCCCGGTGAATCCGCTGCGGCCTCGGGTGCCGACCACGGTCAGCTGCGCCTCGTGGGTGGATCTGCTCAGCTGTGCCACCGGATCCCCAGGTTTCACCGCGGCCGTGATGGTCAGCGAGGGGTAGTGTCGGCCCAGCCACGCGACTTCTTCCGCCAGTGACTCCTCCAGCTGCAATCTGCGCTGGTCGATGATGCGTTGGTCGGGGGTGTCAAGTCCTGGATACCAGTCCAACCACCCCTCCAGGGTGGGCAGAGCCATCAACAGATGCAGGACCGTGCCGCGGTTCAGCGCCTGCTCTGCCGCCTGAAGAGCCGCGATCCTGCTGTGCGGCGACCGGTCTATGCCGACGATCACCGGCCGCTCATCCGGCACCGGCTCGAAGCGGGTCGGGTCCGCCGCATCAGTGATCTTGTACTGCCGGGCGACGACGACGGTGGGGCAGCGAGCATGGGCCGGGAGCGCCGATGACACGGAGCCCAGGAGCCGTCCCACGAATCCGCCGCGACCCCTGGCGCCCACCACTGCCAGCTCCGCCACGGTGGAGAGATCCACCAACACCCCTGCGGGGTCTCCGCGTTCGGTCCGGTAGATGACTTCACCCGGGTAGTCCTGAAGATAGCTCCGCGCCTCATCGAGCAGAGCCTTCGCGGCAACGACGGAGTGTTGGGCCTCGAACTTGTCCGGCACTGCCCCGATCGTGGTTGCGACCGGAGCGGGCACGCTGTACGCGCTCACGATGGTCAGCCTTCGACCGCTGCGCTGAGCCTCCATGGCGCCGTAGTGCAGCGCCTGGATGGACTGCTGGGAGCCGTCGAATCCGACCAGCACGCCCAGGTCGCGCGCGGCGGGGTCGAAGGCCAGGGGGCGTGGCGCCGAGTGGGTGTCATTCTCCATTGCGGACCTCCACAGGGGCCTGTTCGGAGGGTGCGGACGAAGGCCCCTGTCAGGTGTTCGCCCGCTCGTCTTCTTGGATCTCAGTGAGTGATGGGGCTCGGAGCGTTCAGCTTGGATGACACGCTGAAGGGGCCCCGTGGCTCCAGGGTCGGCACACCATCGGATCCGTCGCCCTGCACGAGGGGAGGGCATCTGCGATGCCGCATTGATGCCGCTTCACTTGCGACGCCGAAAGGGTGCGAAGTGGATTCGACGAACTGCAAGGCGGTTGTCGATCCGAGTCACATCAGGAGAGACCCACGTGGCGAGGCTGGCCTGCTTCTTCTCAGCCAGTGATCTCACATAACCGGTGAACACCGCAGTGTTGCCGGTGATGGTGACGATCACGTGGCTCGCGTCGATCTTCTGGTTGAGAGACATCGCCTTCTTGACCCGGTCCGCGGCATTTTCGATGGGGGTCCGCACCCGGAGCGTGGTCTGGTCCTCCACATGCTCCACGCCAGCGACGTTCTCAACGGCCCGTTTCGCGAGTTCACGTTGGAAGTTCCAGTCCACCTGACCGGTGAGAACTGCTGTGAAGTTCTCCACCCGGGCTTCGACCGTGCTGGGGCTGTTCGTTGATCGCGCCAGAGCCTTCGCGATCGCGGCATTGGCTTCCGATTGGATGTTCGATTCCTGAGTATGCGTGAGCGGGGTCCGGTCGTCGGCCGTTTCCAGCTCATGTTCGAATGCGGTCTGTTCGCTGGGTTTCACAGGCGCTCCCTAAACTCATGGCTCGCTGTTTCGCGGAGCTCACTCCACTGTGACGGGTATCGCACAGGTGACACAGGGCCATTGGTCCCACAGTGCTGCTGGCAGCACCGAAGGAGATCTCGGTTGCCACGGTGATCCTGCCGTGGAGCGGGTCCGTGCGGCTGGTTCGTGCAGGAAGTGCTGCTCCGGGGGTGACTGTGGACTGGCGGTCGGTCAGAATGCAGGTATGCGATGGAGGCTGAAGCCTGCATCGCTGTGCAGGTCAGCTGACTGGTGATCAGACCAATCTTGTGTGGAAGGGGATGTAGTGGAGCTGTCGGTGAAGAGCGAAACCGCCCAATACCTGGTTCAGGAGCTGATCCGCGCGGGAGTGTCCAAGGTTGATGCCTCTGTGCTGGCGCGCGGCATGTACTCCTCCGATGCGAGCCTGTATCGCGTGGTGCCTACGGTGGTCGTCCGGCCCCAACACGTCGACGAGCTCCACGCCGTCCATGAGATCTCGCGATCGGTGGGCGCGCCGGTCACGATGCGCGGGGCCGGCACCTCGATCGCGGGCAATGCCGTGGGCGAGGGGATCGTCGTCGACACCCGAGACCTCAAGCGCATCATCTCCATCGACCCGGATGCCCAGACCGCCACCGTCGAGCCGGGGGTGGTGCACGCGGACCTGCAGCGCGCAGCGGCACCGCATGGCCTGCGCTTCGGCCCCGACCCCTCGACCCATTCGCGGTGCACCATCGGCGGGATGATCGGCAACAACGCCTGTGGTTCCCGCGCACTCGGATACGGTCGCACCGCGGACAACGTCGAGGCGGCCACCGTGCTCTTCGGCAACGGAGAGGTGGGCAGCTTCGACTCACGCAGCGGCACGGCGCAGGGAGTGACGGCGGAGAAGCTGCTCGGCCTGGCCGAGGGCAATCTGGCTCATGTCCGCACTCGGTTTGGGCAGTTCAGTCGCCAGGTCTCCGGCTACAGCTTTGAGCACCTGCTGCCCGAGAACCGGAGGCGCATCGAGCGGTTCCTGGTGGGCAGCGAGGGCACGCTGGCAACGGTGCTCGAGGCCGAGGTGCGATTGGTCGTCGATGACCCCCGTCGGCTCCTTCTTGTGCTCGGCTACGACTCGGTCAGCGAGGCAGCCGACGCTGTCCCGCACATCCTTGACGCGGTCCACAGCGAGTTCGGGCCCAACAGCCTGATCGCCTGTGAAGGCATGGACTCCCGACTGGTAGCTCTGGTCCGCTCGGCCGGCAAGCCGGTGCCGCAGCTGCCCGGAGGCCAGAGCTGGCTGTTCGTAGAGGCAGCAGGAGAGGCGGCGAGCGCGGTCATCGAGAAGGTCAGGGCCGCGTCCGCTGCCGTGGACACACGATTCATTGAGAGTCCCGCCGAGGCTGCCGCGCTGTGGAAGATCCGGGAGGACGGGGCGGGACTGGCCGGGATCAGTCTGGCCACCCCGGCGCATTCGGGGTGGGAGGACTCCGCGGTGCCCCCGAAGCACCTCGGCGCGTGGATGCGAGACTTCGAATCGCTGCTGGAGGAATTCGGCCTCCATGGCTACCCCTACGGTCACTTCGGCGACGGATGCATCCACTGCCGCATCGACTTTCCCTTCCAGCATGGAGATCCTTCCAGCACCGGGGTGTTCCGAGAGTTCATGCTGGCCTGCGCTGAACGGCTCTCCGTCTACGGCGGATCGCTATCAGGGGAGCACGGTGACGGACGCGTGCGCTCAGAGCTGCTGCCCTTCATGTACGACGAGACCTCCCTGGATCTCTTTGCCCAGGCGAAACGGATCTGCGACCCGCAGAATCTGCTGAACCCCGGGATCATCACGGGTCCGCAGACCGACGGCGCCCGAGCGGGCCAGCCCGGCGGCACCGGCGCCCGGCCCAACACCGAGGACATCCGCCCCACCCGGCCGAAGCAGACCCTGCCCTGGCCCGGACTGCTGATGACTCACGACGACGGCGACTACGGTGCCGCTGTGCACCGCTGCTCCGGCGTCGGCCGCTGCGTGGCGCCGAAGACCAACGGGGTCATGTGTCCCTCTTATCTGGCGACCACGCTGGAGAAGGACTCGACCCGGGGCCGGGCCCGCGTCCTCCAGGAGGCCATGGACGGGACGCTGGTGCACGGGCTCGCCGACCCCGCGGTGCACGAAGCCTTGGACCTGTGCCTGTCCTGCAAGGGCTGCGCCTCGGACTGTCCCGCCGGGGTGGATATGGCCGCCTACAAGGCCGAGGCACTGCACCAGAAGTACGACCGTGACGCAGACGGGCTCCCGCGGCGCCGGCTGCGCCCGCGCAGCCACTATGTCCTGGGACGACTCCCCGTCTGGGCGAAGCTGGCCGCACCGGTGGCGCCCGTGGCGAACCTGATGATGAAGCTGACCCCGCTCGCCGCGGCAGCGAAATGGGTTGCCGGCATCGATCAGCGCCGGTCCGTACCGAGGTTCGCGCGCCGGACGCTGCGCCGAGCCGATCAGAAGCTGAGCCCCACCACCAGTGCCAGTCCCAACAGCACCGACCGGCCCGACGTATGGGTCTGGGCCGATTCCTTCACCAACCACTTCTTTCCCCAGTCCGGGCTGGCGGCGATCGAATACCTGCAGTCACAGGGCCTCGAGGTGCGGCTGATCCAGAAGGAGGGCTGCTGCGGGCTGCCGTGGATCTCGACCGGACAGCTGGACCAGGCCCGTCGGCGGATCACCCAGGCCGTCGAGGTGCTCGCCCCCTATGTCAGTTCAGGGGTGCCGGTGATCGGCCTGGAGCCCAGCTGCCTGGCCACGCTGCGCAGTGACGCGCTGGAGCTCTCCGACAGCGAGCAGACCAGAACCGTCGCTGCGGGAGTGCTCACCTTTGCTGAGCTGCTCACCCGTCTGGAAGGCGAGGGCCGGGTGCGGCTGCCTGACCTGAGCGGGGTCGACGTCGTCGCGCAGCCGCACTGCCACCAGTCGGCGATCATCGGGTGGGAAGCTGACCGGGCGCTGCTGGAGAAGGCCGGCGCCGAGATCACCAAGGTCGCGGGATGCTGCGGGCTCGCCGGGAACTTCGGCGTGGAGAAGGGTCACTATGAGACCTCCGTCGCAGTCGCCGAGACCTACCTCATGCCAGCGGTGCGGGACCAGCAGCAGCGTGGTGGGGACACCGTGGTCCTCGCGGACGGGATGTCCTGCCGGATCCAGCTCGATGACCTCGCTGATGTTACGGCGATGCACCTCGCGGAGCTGCTGAACGCACGGAAGTGATGTCTGCGGCGTCAACTCACGCGGGGTCTCGATGACATCGGGCCTGGTGCCGTTGAGACCTCCCGGCGCCGGATGCCGCGGATGAGCAGGTAGCCAGCCAGCCAGAACTCCCCGATTTCTGTGGGAATGGTCATCGCCTCAGCAACGACGTCGAGGTCGGGCAGGAACGGGGATCCCGAACGCGCTGAACGTGTACCCGACGCCGCCCACGATCGGGAGCCAGTCCAGGGGTCGGGGCATCCACTGTGATTCCAGCACCAGCGGACCCATCGGGGTGAGCCGCAGACCGAAGAAGATCGCCGTCGCGTCCCGGATGTTCGCGCTGAAGGCGTAGGCGAACTGAACGGTCGCCTCGGCGGCGCCTCCCGGCGCCAAGCCGGGTACGCCGGCGACACTCTGCGCGGTGGCGATGATAGCCGCGCTCGTGAGGATCGCAACAGCGTTCACGAGTCCGAAGGCCATGACGGCTCCCGCCGCAACCACGTTGACAGTGCGGAAGAGCCTGAACAGCCACAGCGCGACGAGGGCCTGGGTGAGAACGATTCTGATCCTAAGGGCGATGCCTGCGCGAGCGAGCGAGTCATTGTCGACCAGCTGGCCGAGGGTGACGTCGAGCTTCGCAGGTTTGATGCGACCGGCCCCGCCGAATGGCGACTCCTGGTGCGCGAACGCTGCCTGGTCTCGCGGGAGATCATGCTGAGCCATCCGTGGGCTTCGAGCCTCATGGTGTCGGGCTCGAGTGTTCCGTTCGGCGCCCTTCGTCGATACGAGGCTGTTGTGGCGACGTTCGTCGAGGGCGACTTCAGCTATCACCTGGCCCACCGCGCCCTGCATACGTTGGGAAGCATGATCCTCGGATTCGTCCAGGAGCCCTTCAGCGCGCCGGCGGGTCAGATCGACGGCGTGGCGGACCCGGCGAGCTCGGCCAGCTTCGCGACGATGATGCTCCACCTCACAGCTATGGCAGAGGCGGAGGTGCGCTCGGCGCACGACCTGATCCTGGGGTGGTGGGACAGTCAGGCAGAGTTCGAGTTCACCCTCGACCTGCTGCTGGACGGGCTGGCTCGGTTAAAGGCCGCTGAAGAGACCTGCGACAACGTCCCGGCCAAGCCCTGACGGTAGTAAGCGGAGCTGGATGCTGCGGCTCCGGCACACATCCTCTCGTGAGAGCGGACTGAACCCTATCTGCTCGATTGCCTCGTGCAGTCTCGGGGAGGTGCATGAATCGTGACTCAATCGGTGTGCTGTGACCCTTGGTCTAGATCCTCGCGGGTACCCCGCGTAGCATTCGATCAACGGACCAGTTCCATCGCAGGAAGAAGGGACCATCGCCGTGAAGATTGCGACCACCGAGGACACCTGTGTTGCAGCCGGACAATGTGTGCTGTCAGCACCGAACGTGTTCGCACAGCGTGCCGACGACGGCAAAGTGGAGCTGCTCAATGAGAGTCCTCCCGAAGCAGAGCACGACCTTGTCCGAGAAGCTGCGGACTTCTGCCCATCCGCGTCCATCCACATACGGGAGTAGAGCCCAGAGCGTTGTGGGCCCGGCGGATCCACCAAGACGCTCGCGAGGGGTACAGCTTCAGGCGACATGGTGTGCCAGACCGATGGTGCTTCTGTGGAGTGCAAAGTTGCGCCCCGATGACTCATCGCAGGCGGTTGATGAGACCGCGTCGGGTGAACTGGAGCCGGATCCGGTGGTCGTGCCCGGGGTCTCAGAGTCAGAGGCGTGCCGGGCGGAGTAGCCGGGTTGCCGGTTCCCGACTCGAGACCGGGAAGCGGGACCAGCACTTCCGGGACGGGCTCGGTCACATCTGAGGCGGGTGACGTCGTGCGGGGTGTGTGGGAACGGGGCGCTCCGGTCACTTGTAGTCCTGCGCTTCAGCATCGTCCAGGAGGTGGTCAGGGAGACGACTGCCGGGGGCGCGGCTCCGGATCTCCAGCAGGGTGCGGGTATGCGTCCAGAGCTCACGGTCCTCCTCGCTGACTGGCTCCCATGGAGGAACGGGGACAGAAGTTCCGTTCTCGTCGCGGGCGACCATGACGGTGATGCAATTCGTGGTCTGAGTGAGTTCGCCGCCCTTGGGGTCTCCCGAGCGGACCTCCACGGCGATATGCATGCCCTTGTTGCCGGTGTAGATCAGTCGTGCTTCCACCTCGACGAGGTCCCCGATGCGCAGCGGGCGGGTGAAGCGGATCCCGCCGGAGAACACCGCCACAGTGTCTCGGCCGCAATAGCGGGACGAGCAGAGGTAGGCGGCGGTGTCGATCCACTCCATGACGACGCCGCCGTGGACCTTGCCGCCCCAATTCACGTCCGTGGGTTCTGCCAGGAAACGCAGCGTGACGCGTTCGGCGGTGCCTGCGTCGGTGTAGCGCTGGCTCTTCAGCGCCGCCGTGATTGCATTGCGGATGGGGACGCGTGACATGGCGTAATCGCGGGCACGCTGCTGCTCCAGGGTGTGGGGGACGAATTCCGGCACCGGCGTGGCGTGGCCGTTCGCGTCCACCGCCACGAAGATGACGAGGCAACGGGCGCGCTCCTCGAGGTGTCCCGTCTTGGGGTCGCCAGAGCGGACCATCGTTTGGATATGCATCGAGGTCCGGCCCGTGTAGAGCACGGTGCCGGTGACCTCCACCATCTCGCCGACTTGGACCGGATCGTGGAAGTGGATGTTGCCGACGTAGGCGGTCACACAATAGCTGCCGGACCAACCGGTGGCCGCAGCGAAGGCCGCCTTGTCCACCCATTCCAGGACCCGACCGGCATCAACGGTCCCGGCCTTGCCGCGGTCCGTGGGCGCGGCAAGGAAACGCAGAGTGACCTCGTGACGCTGGCCGCTGCCGCTCGTCCGGGTGGCCATCGCTGAGGGATCAGGTCCGACTTGCACCGGGCTGGCGCGCGAATGTGTTCCATTGGGGTTCAGACTGGAACTCGAGTTCATTTCAGGCCGGTCTCCTGTCCGCGCATCAGCGCCTTGAAGGCCATGACTCCCTCGTCCATAGGCCTGACCCGCAGCACATTCGTTGTGGGTTCGATCGTTTCCGGCTGTGTGATGGCCAGGTCGAACGTCGGCAGACCCCAGAGGATATGGATGCCGTAGGTGCGGTGGCGTTTCGATGCTCTCAGTCACGACCACGACCACGACCACGACCACGACCACAACCGCAGACGTGGCCGGTCCCGCAACGTGTTCCCTGTTCGGGGGTTGGCGCGGCAGGGATGGGACTGGCGACCTGGGTGAGAGGACGACCAGGAGTGAATTCGTGCCCACGGCTCATGGGTCGCCGCAGCTTCGTGGAACATCACGGAAGCACCCCCCTCTCCAGTCGCCCTGGGAGCGAGGCGCTCTCACCTCAGGGAGATACGTCAAGACTACGCGAGAGCCGTGTGCACAACGTCGGGATTCTCGTCCTACAGGGCCGAGTTCAACGGTGAAGACGTCTGAATCTCCACGCTCGGGGTCCTCGACGCCCGGCGCGCGCCCGGTAGGGTGATCATCAGGCGCTGACATGGACCAATGCGTCTCATCAGTAGTAGTACGGGAACTCAGACCAGTCGGGTTCGCGCTTGGCGAGGAAGGCGTCGCGGCCCTCCACCGCCTCATCGGTCATGTATCCCATACGGGTGGCCTCCCCGGCGAAGACCTGCTGGCCGGCGAGACCGTCGTCGGGGGCGTTGAAGGCGAACTTCAGCATCCGGATGGCCTGCGGGGACTGCCGGGCGATGTCGGTGGCGTAACCCAGGGCGACCTCCTCCAGCCGCTCGTGGTCGACCGCCTCGTTGACCGCGCCGGCGGCCACCATCTCTTCGGCCGAGTGTTCACGAGCAAGGAAGAAGATCTCACGGGCCTTCTTCTGACCCACCTGACGGGCCAGCAGCGCCGAGCCGTAGCCGGCGTCGAAGGAGCCCACGGTGGCGTCGGTCTGCTTGAACTTCCCGTGCTGCGATGAGGCGATGCTCAGATCGGCGACCACGTGCAGCGAGTGCCCGCCACCGGCCGCCCAGCCGTTGACCACGGCGATGACGACCTTGGGCATGGTGCGGATGAGCCGCTGAACCTCAAGGATGTGCAGCCGCCCGGCTCGGGCCGGATCGATGGTCTCGGCGGTGTCACCCTCGGCGTATCGGTACCCGTCACGGCCACGGATGCGCTGGTCCCCGCCGGAGCAGAAGCTGTGCCCGCCGTCCTTGGGGGAGGGCCCGTTGCCGGTGAGCAGCACCGCACCCACGTCTGGGGTCATCCGGGCATGGTCCAGGGCACGGTAGAGCTCATCCACGGTGCCGGGCCGGAAGGCATTGCGCACCTCGGGGCGGTCAAACGCGATGCGCACCGCTGGCAGATCTGCGGTGATCGTTCCGTCCTCGTCGCGCTGCACGCGCCGGTGGTAGGTGACGTCGGTGAAGTCGAATCCCTCCACGGTGCGCCACTGCCACGGGTCGAAGATGTCGGAGACCTTCGCGGGCAGGCTGGGGACGGTCGGGCTGCTGGGGGTATCGGATCCGGTCACATGGCCGAGTCTACCGAGGAGCATGGGTGCGTCGTCGTCATGATCTCGCTCGCGGATCTTCGCGACGCTCTACGATGTCTCGGGAGAGAGTGGGCCTGGACCACAGTCAAAGCCGCTGATGAGGCGGTGCTGGAGAGGGAGAGCATGACCGGGAAGCGTTTCACCGAGGAAGCCTGGGCGAGCACGGAGGCAATCCGTGCCGAGATCGAGAAGCTGCCGTTCCTGCAGCAGCTCGAAGACGGGTCGCTGCCGCGGGCGACCTTCGAGCACTATATGGGCCAGGACGCGCTGTACCTGACCGAATACGCCCGGGCGCTCGCCGCCTGCGCCGTTCAGTCCACCGACCCCGAGCACATCATGTTCTGGTCGCGAGCCGCCGCCGGAGCGATCGAGGAGGAGCGTGCGCTGCACGCGACCCATGTGGTGGACTTCTCCGCGGTGCAGCCCTCACCGACCACCGTCGCCTACACCTCCTACGAGCTCGCCCTGGTCTCGGCCGGCTCGCTGCCGGTGCTGGCGGCGTCGGTGCTGCCCTGCTTCTGGATCTACGACGACGTCGGCACGCGTCTCAAGGCCCGGGTCGGGACCCTCGATGGGCACCCCTACGCGGACTGGATCAGCGCCTACGGGGATCCGGAGTTCCACGAGCTCACCGAAGCTGCCAAGCAGGTCGTCGACGAGCTGGCGGAGACCGCCAGCGAGCAGACCCGGGCCGCGATGCACGCCGCCTACCGCCGGGCGAGTCAGTACGAGTGGATGTTCTGGGACTCAGCCCACCGGCAGGAACGCTGGCCGGTCGGCTGAGCGAGGATGTCATACACCGACTCGGCGGCCCCGCGCAGCCTCCCGAACAGGGGGATCAGTCGGGCCTCTGAACCAGGAAGATCATCTCCGGGGAGTCATCGCTGAGCTCTTCGCGGTCCCAGTCGCCCCAGAGCTGAACCGGGCGGAACCCGGCGGCGCTCAGCGTCTGGCGCAGGACCGACAGCGGCCGGTAGCGCAGCGTCTCCTCGGCGATGAGCTCACGGGAATCGGGCAGGATGTTGTGCGCCCGGGCGGTGATGAGCGCGCCGTCCGCCGGGTCCTCGGTGACGCGGACGATCTCCATCCAGGAGGTGAACTCTCCGCCGTCGGGGTGCGGCTGGGTCTCCCGGGTGGACTCCGGATCCCAGGCGTCGAGCTCCAGCGCGGCCGGGTTGCGCACCTCGAAGGCCAGATGCCCGCCGGGCCTCAGCGCCTGGAAGGCGTGGTCCAGCACGGCCTCCCAGTCGGCCCGGGTGAGGAAGTACTGCGCCACGTGGCCCTCCATGACGACCAGGTCCGCCGCCTGCGCCTCCAGCTGATCGGCGAAGCCGTGGATCCAGCGCGGCGGCGGAGTCAGCTGCGACTCGGCGGTCCGGGAGCGAGCGACGTCGATCATCGCCGCCGCCGGGTCCACACCGGTGACCTCGATGCCATGCTCGGCCAGCAGGATCCCGAAGACCCCGGTGCCGCAGCCGATATCGGCCACGCGGGCGGCACCGAGCTCCTGGGCCAGCTCGAGGTAGAACTCGTGGTCCCAGCCCCCGGAGTTCTCCACGTCATAGATCGCCACAAGCTCCGGGTCCGTCACCCAGGCGAAGGCCGGGTCCACCTCCGGGGCTGAATGTCGGCTCGAGCTGCCCGGCTCCGCAGGGTCCCCGGGGCTTTCGGTCTCGGCAGGGCTCATCGGCGCGGCTGGCTTGCGCTGGGAATCTCAACGGCGCTGTGAATCTCACCGACGCCCAGACGCTCGCTCGCGCCGAGGTGATGCGCGATGAACGCGTAGTCCCAGGCGCGTTCCTTCCAGGTCTCATACCGGCCCGACGCCCCGCCGTGGCCGCCTTCCATCTCGATCTTCATCACCACGGGGGCCTCGCCGCGCTGGTGCTCGCGCAGCACCTGCACCCATTTCGCGGGCTCCACGTAGAGCACCCGGGTGTCGTTGAGGCTGGTCACCGCCGCGATCGCCGGGTATGCCACGTCGCGGACATTCTCATAGGGCGCGTAGGACTTCATATAGCGGTAGACCTCCGGGTCGGTGATCGGGTTGCCCCATTCCTCCCACTCCAGCGCCGACAGCGGCAGCTCCGGGTCCAGGATGGTGGTCAGGTTGTCCACGAAGGGCACCTGCCCCAGGATCGCCACATACTTCTCCGGGGCGAGGTTGGCCACCGCTCCCATCAGCAGTCCGCCGGCGGAGCCGCCCAGCGCGGCGACCCGTGCCGGATCAGCCCAGCCCTGGGTGATCAGGTGATCGGTGGCTGCGATGAAGTCGGTGAAGGTGTTGGTCTTCTTCAGCTTCTTGCCGTCCTCGTACCAGCCGCGGCCCAGCTCACCGCCGCCCCGGATATGCGCGATCGCGAAGACGACCCCGCGGTCCAGCAGCGACAGCCTTGGGATTCCGAAGCTTGGATCCATGCTCATCTCATAGGAGCCATAGCCGTAGACCAGCGTCGGATTCGTGCCATCGGCTGAGACATCGCGATGATGCAGCACCGTGACCGGAATCGCGATCGCCGAGCCGTCCGCGCGGGTGTCCCCGCTGGGTGCCCAGATCCGGGTGGCGCGGTAGGCGCCGAGATCCACGTCGTTCACCGGGGTCTCCCGGCGCAGGAGCGGCTCCGCGGTCTCATGGTCGATGTCATAGATCCGGGTCGGGGTCAGCCAGGACTCATACGCCACCCGGAACAAGGGCGCCTCGTACTCCGCGGCGATCACCGCACAGGTGTAGAGCTCCTCGTCGAACTCCGGGCCGGGCAACGTCGAGGTCGGCACCGGGTCGGCGCCGGCGAGCGCCGCGCGCAGCTGCTCCAGGCTGAGCAGCTGGATGGACTCGATGGTGTCCCGGCGGGCGGTGACGATGATCTGCGCGGCGGTGACGCTCACGCCTTCGAGCTTGACCGTCTCCTCATGCGGCAGCACCGGCCGACCCAGGTCCAGCGGCCGGTCAGCGCTCGGCGCGGCGTTCGGGTCCTGGGCGGTCAGCGCCGCGGCGGTGGTCACCGAGAGGGCGTTGTTCGGTCCGGACTGGTTGTGTGTGACCAGCAGCAGGCGCTCGCCGTCGAGCTCGATCGGGTCGATGCTGTGCAGCAGGCGCTGCTCGGCGCTGATCAAGAGCACCGGCTCCGCCTGCGGGTCGGTGACGTCGAGGAGCCGGGACTCGTCGTACTCGGAGTTCCCGGAGATGATCACCAGTTCACGCTTGTCCGCGGAGAGCCCGACGCCGGTCCAGAGCTGCTCGTCGCTGACCTCCAGGATCAGCCGATCCTGCTCCGCGTCGGTGCCCAGGGTGTGCATGTACAGCTGGTGGGGCCGCCACGCGGCGTCGGCCACCATGTAATAGGCGCGCGCGCCGGAGGGCTCCAGCACGGGTCCGCCGTGGACGTTGCTGATCTGCTCGGGCTGGTTCTCCCCGGTGGTGAGGTCGCGGAAGCGCACGGTGTAGTGCTCGTCGCCGGAGGTGTCCTCGGAGTAGGCCAGCAGCGTCCCCTCGGCGTTCAGCGACATCCCGCCGAGCTGGTAGAAGGGGTGCTTCGCGGCCTCGGCGTTGGTGTCGAAGAAGGTCTGTTCACCAGGGAGGACGACGCCGGCCTCGACCTGCGGCGGAGTCCAGGACCCGCGCTCGACGTCGTTCTGCTCGGTCTCCGCTGCGCTGCCGGCGGCGACCCGGCAGTACACCGGGTGCTGCTCGCCTTCGATGGTGCGGGTGAAGTACCACCAGTCTCCGCGGCGAGAGGGGACCGAGAGGTCGGTCTCCACCGTGCGGTGCTTGATCTCGTTGAAGATCGTCTCGCGCAGCGGCTTCTGCGCGGCGGTCACCGCATCGGCGTAGGCGTTCTCGGCGTGCAGATGTGCCAGGACCTCGGGGGAGTCCTTGTCCCGCAGCCATTCGTAGTGATCCACGAAGGTGTCCCCGTGATGGGTGCGTTCGGTGGGGACCTTCTTGGCCTGCGGGGCAGTTGAATCAGACATGCCGCCATTCAATCAGACCGCCGAAGTCCGCATCACTCCCCGGCGCGGACCAGCCCGCACTCATAGGCGTAGACCACCATCTGGGTCCGGTCGCGCAGCGCCAGCTTGGTCAGGATCCGCGACACATGGGTCTTCACGGTCTGCTCGGCGAGAAAGAGCTCAGCGGCGATCTCCGCGTTCGACCGGCCACGGGCGACCGCGGTCATCACCTCCTGCTCACGCTCGGTGAGCTCGGAGAGCAGCCGCGACTGGACCGGGGTCGCCGTCGGGCGGGCAGCATAGTCCGCGATCAGGGTGCGGGTGATCTTGGGCGAGAGCAGCGCGTCGCCGTCGGCCACCACCCGGACGGCCTGGACCAGCTCCTCCGGGGTGGCATCTTTGAGCAGGAAGCCGCTGGCTCCGGCGCGCAGCGCGTCGAAGACGTACTCATCGGCGTCGAATGTGGTCAACATCAGGATCCGCGGGGGAGTCCCCTCCATGCTGAGGATCTGCCGGGTGGCCTCGAGACCGTTGACCTTCGGCATCCGGATGTCCATCAGCACGACGTCTGGGGTGGTGCCGCGCACCACCTCCTCGATCCCCTCACCATCGGCGGCGGTGCCGGTGACCGTGATGTCCACCTGAGCGTCGAGTAGGGCGGCGAAGCCGGCGCGGATCATCGACTGGTCATCGACGATGAGCACCCGGATGGCAGAGCCGGAGAGCGGGGCCGAGGAGTCGGCGGAGACGGCGGGGGGCATGCTTCAACGCTACCCCGGTACCGCGCTCGCCGATGCCTATGGTGTGATGTGAACACCATGCCTCCCCAGCCCAGGATTCCCCAGTGCACAGCCCTCGACCTGAATCCCTGACCCGACGGCTCCTGCGCGACAGCGCCTATGTGTTGCCGGGGCTGCCGATCGCGCTCTTCGGCGCCAGCCTGCTGATGACCCTGCTGGCGGTCTCCATTGCGACGGCGCCGCTGTGGGTGGGTGCCCTGGTGCTTCCGCTGGCCCTGGTCACAGCCTCGGAGTTCGCGGAGCTCTCCCGGCGTCGGCTGCGGATCTGGGGCGCGGTGCTCGCCCCGGTGAGCTATCGGCCCAGGGACCCGGGCCTGGCCGGTCGACTGCGCCCGGTGGCCGACCCTCGCCGCTGGCTGGATCTGATCTTCGAGATGATCCTCGCGCTGCCGGTGCGGCTGGTGACCTTCGTCGTGGCGGCCCTCTGGATCCTGATGGGCCCGGTGGGGCTCACCTACTTCTTCTGGTCCCGATTCATCCCCGGGGAACGGGGCCTGATCCGAATCCTGGAGCTGATCGAACCCGCGCTGGTGCCGGCCAGCGGGTTCTGGCAGTACGTGCTGGACGCCGCCGTGTTCTTCATCCTCGGCGTGGTCTTCCTGGTCACCCTGCCCGCCGTGATGCGCGGGCTGGCCGCACTGGATGCGCTGCTGGCCACGAGCCTGCTCGGCGCAGGCGGCCGGGGCCGACTGATCCCGCTGGAACACCCCCAGGCGCATCCGCTGGAGCGCACGCTCTCCCGCGCCGCCGTGGGTCGCCCGGGAGCCCGGGTCGAGGAGTCCTCAGCCTCCTTCAGCGCCGCCGCCTGGTCCTGGATCGGGATCTGCTTCGCCGCGGTGGTGCTCTTCGTGGTGGCCTGGCCGCTCACCACCACGGTCTATGGGATCCACCCGGCCTTCGCCCTGGTGCTGACCCTGGGGCACTGCCTGAGCCTGGTGCTCACGCTGAAGTTCCCCTGGGCCGGGATCGGCGCCTCGGTGCTGGTCTCGGCGGCACTGATGGGCGCCACCGCGGAGGCAGGGGTGGGGATCTGGCCCTGGCCGGTCACCGCGATGCTCATCCAGTGCGGGGTGATCCTGGTCGCGGCGCTGCGCGAACCCTGGTACTGCGCGGCCAGCGGCTGGGCGGCCAGCGCGCTGCTCACGTTCGCGGCCATCGTCATGGCGGCCCCGGAGCTTCCTGACGGGGCGGTGAGCACCGGCATCGTGTTCGCCTCGGTCGGCGGGGGCGTCGCCGTGCTCGGCAGCCTGACCCGGCAGTGGATCCGCGACGCCGACCGGCTGGAGGTCTCCGAACGCACCAGCGCCCAGCAGAGCCGGCGTCGTCGGGAGCTCGAGGAGCGCAACCGGATCGCCCGGGAACTCCACGACGTGGTCGCCCATTCCATGTCGGTGATCAGCGTGCAGGCCGCAACCGCCCGCTACCGGCTCCCTTCCATCACGCCGGAGGCGCAGCAGGAGTTCGAGGAGATCGCCCGGTCCTCGCGGCAGGCGCTGGGGGAGATGCGGATGCTGCTGGGCACCCTGCGCAGCGAGGAGGAGGCCCCGACCGGGCCGACCCCGGGGCTCGCGGAGATCTACTCGCTGGTCGAAGCCACCCGCGCCTCCGGCACCCCGATCCGGGTCACCGGGCTCGACGTCGTGGAGGCGTCCTCCGCCGTCGGCCTCGCCGCCTACCGGATGGTCCAGGAGGGGCTGAGCAATGCGCTGCGCCATGCGCCCTCCTCCACGATCGAGGTCAGCGCCGAGCTGATCGGAGAGTCCGACAAGGATTCGGAGCCCGCGGACACCCGCCACCTGCTGATCCAGGTGCGCAACACCGCCCCGCCGCACCCGGTCTCGGTGCCCGCGCCGGGCGCCGGCCTGGGACTGGAGGGCATCCGGGAGCGGGTCAGCGCCGTCGGCGGCACGGTGGAGACCGGGGAGACCCCGGACGGCGGATACTTCATCCGCGCCTCCTTCCCGCTGTGAACCACGCGCACCCCCTACCCGGGTAGGGGGTGAAGATGGCTCCGCCGGGTGACGCGCGGGAGGTCTCAGCTCGATAACGTAGGAGCATGACAATCACTGAGACACGGTCGGAGGCCGCGCAGGGCCGCCCCGAGCGGGTGCGCCCAGCAGGTAACAAGCAGGTCAACGAATTCTTCGAACTCGCCCAGCGGGTCAAGGATGAGGGCCTGATGGACCGCGGCGCCTCCAGCTACGTGCTCCGTGTGATCGTGCTGACCCTGGCCTTCGCCGGTGCCTTCGTGGCGATGTTCACCCTCGGTGACAGTCTCTGGCAGCTCGCCCTCGCCGCGTTCTTCGGGATCCTGCTCACCCAGGTCGCCTTCCTCTCCCACGACGGCGCACACCAGCAGGTATTCCGCACCGGCAAGCGCAACGAGTGGTTCGGCCGGGTCACCGGCAACCTCATCGTGGGCCTGTCCTACGGCTGGTGGACCAAGAAGCACGGCAGGCACCACGCCAACCCGAACACCATCGGCAAGGATGGCGACATCGCCCCCGGCGCCCTGGTCTTCGTCGCCGAGGACGCTGCGCAGCGCACCGGCTTCATGGGCTGGCTCGCCCGCCGTCAGGGCTGGATGTTCTTCCCGCTGCTGACCCTCTTCGCGATCGCGCTGCACTACAACGCGCTCAAGACCGTCTTCACCGCCAAGAAGCTCAAGCGCCGCAAGACCGAGCTGGCCATGCTGGCCGTGCGGCTGATCGGCTTCCCGGTGCTGATCTTCCTGGCCATGAGCCCCGGCCTGGCACTCGGCTTCCTGGCCGTGCAGCTGCTGGTCTTCGGCGTCTACATGGGTGGCAGCTTCGCCCCGAACCACAAGGGCATGCCGATCATCCCCAAGGATTCCGACATGGACTTCCTGCGCCGCCAGGTGCTGACCTCCCGCAACATCAAGGGCGGTCGGGCCATGGATGTGGCCATGGGCGGGCTGAACCTGCAGATCGAGCACCACCTCTTCCCGCGGATGCCCAGCCCCAACCTGCACAAGGTCAAGCCGATCGTTGAGGAGTTCTGCGCCGAGAAGGGCATCAGCTACACCGCGACCGGACTGGTCCAGTCCTACGGAATGGTGGTCACCTACCTCAACCGCGTGGGTCTCGGCTACGCCGACCCGATGGACTGCCCGATCATGAACCAGTACCGCCCCCGCTGACCCTTTCTGGGTCTCGGCAGGCCCGCAGCACGGGGCCCTGCGCACCCGTTGCTCGCCGCCCGGTTCACTTGTGGACCGGGCGGTTCTGCTCTGCCCGGCGAGGAGCCTTCAGGCCTTCCGAGCAGTGCGGGTCAGCCGCCGGGTCTCGCTGGAGAACAGGGGAATCAGCGCCGCGCTGAGCAGAAGTGCCGGCGCGGAGGACAGCGCGGCTCCGGCCAGGAACAGCCACGGTGTCGGTGAGGCGGTCGCCTCGGCCAGCCCATGGCGAGCCACCGGCCCGAGCAGCGCGGCGAGCCCGAGCACGGTGCCCATCACGCCGAGCGTCAGGGACAGTCCCGCCTGACGTCCCCCGGGGATTCCCGGTTCCGCGGGCAGCGGCGCGAGTTCCGGGTCTCGCGCCTCCACGTGATGCACCACGGCTCCGCCGAGCAGCGTCCACGCCGCCACCACCAGGTAGGCCGCCATCATGTCGCTGGGCAGGTGCCAGCCCTCGATATAGATGTAGCCGCCCCACCCGGCGGCCCAGAGCCCGGCCAAGACCCCCCAGAAGGCGCGGTCCCGTGGTCGGCAGATCAGGAACGCCGCCGCCGCGGCCCCCGCGGCCATGGTCGTGTGACCGCTCGGAAGCGAGTTGGCCGGCCACTCCGAGCTCAGACTCACCAACGTGGGCCGCCCAGACCAGACCAGCTTGATCACCTGCGTGGTGACATTGGCGCCCAGCGCCACCGCGGCCCCGCACAGCAGGATGAGCCAGCGCTGGTGGGGCCCGCGCTGATGCGCCAGTGCCACGCAGGCCAGCGCTGGCGGCAGCAGGATCCAGGCGGTGATCCAGTCGTTCTGCGGGCTCAGCGGCGGCAGCGGATTCCAGGTCCCGGAGGCGGTGCGCTGCATCATCTGGTCCAGCAGCTGGCCCGGTCCGGTGCGGACCGCGCCGAGGTAGAGCACCCCGAAGAGCGCCACACACAGCAGAAACCCGGCCACCCACCGCTCGAGGTGGAAGGCCGGGTTTCTCTGGTGCAAAGGCATGCGGTTATTCTGCCGCACCTCTCAGCGGTGGGTGTGCGCGCGCTCCGACTCTGACTCGGGTGACGTCGCGGGTGCAGGCTCAGTCCGGTGGTCGGCCATGTCGGCCTCGGTCCAGCACTCGATGTTGCGCAGATCCGGCATGTCAGAGGCGAGGAACAGCGGATCGAGACCCTGTCGCTTCTGCGCCTCATAGTGCTTGAGCAGGCGCACGGCGGTGCCGCCCAGCAGAGTGATCACGACCAGGTTGTACAGCGCGATGATGACCATCGTCACACCGGCGATGGCCCAGGCCAGGTCCACCGGGATGATCGCGCCGAGGAAGACGACGCCGGTGAGTGCCACCGCATAGATCTTGCGGCTCTTCTCGGAGTTCGAGATGAACAGCACGTTCATCTCACCGTAGGAGTAGTTGCCCAGGATCGAGGTGAAGGCCAGCAGCAGGATGATGACCGCCAGCGCGATCGCGCCGAAGGCTCCGAAGTTCGCGGTCAGCGCCGCCTGCGTCAGCTCACCGCCGACGTTGGTCTCAGCCCGGAACGCCTGATCCGGGAAGGTCACCAGGATGATGAACGCAGTGACCGAGCAGATGACCAGCGTGTCCAGGTAGACCCCCAGGGTCTGCACGAGCCCCTGCTTGACCGGGTGTGACACGTCGGCGGTGGCCGCGACGTTGGGGACCGAGCCCATGCCGGCCTCGTTGGAGAACATGCCGCGCTGGACGCCGGCGGAGATCATCGCGCCGAGGGCGCCGCCCGCCGCGGAGGTGAAGTTGAACGCCTCGCCGAAGATCATCCCGAACACCGCCGGGATCGCTTCGATGTTGAACGCCACCACGACCAGTCCCAGCAGGATGTAGGTCATCGCCATGATCGGGACTACCCGCTGGGTCACCTGCGCCACTCGGCGCAGTCCGGCTAGGACCACGAGCCCGGTGAGCCCGGTGAGCACCACGGCGAGGATCCAGACCAGGCTGGTGGTGTCATCCATGCCCAGCTCGGTGGCCGCACCGGTCGCGGCGTCGACGATCGTGTTGGACTGCAGCGAGGTGAAGGAGAGCGCGAAGCAGAAGATGAAGATCAACGCGAAGACGATGCCGCCGGAGCGGGTTCCCAGCCCACGCTCGATGTAATAGGCGGGCCCACCCTTGAAGGTGTCGAAGCGGCGGACCTTATAGAGCTGAGCCAGGGTGGACTCCACGAAGGAGGCCGCCGAGGTGAAGATGGCCATCAGCCACATCCAGAACACGGCCCCGGGGCCGCCCAGGGCGATCGCACCGGCCACGCCGGCTATGTTGCCGGTGCCCACTCGTGCGGAGGCGGTGATGGTGAAGGTCTGGAAGGCTGACAGCGATCGGGTGCGGCCGTTCTCGTCGCTGGTGGCCTTGTCGGTGATGGCCCGGAACATGTCCGGGATGTGGCGCAGCTGGACCAGCCGGGTGCGGAAGCCGAGGTAGAGGCCCACGAAGACGATCACGGGAATGCCGAGCCACGTCCACGCGGAGTCCTCGATCAGGCTGATCGTAGAGAGAAGATCGTCATTAGTCATAATGGGCTGACTCTACCGCCCACGGCACCCCAAGCCTCCTCCCAGCCTGTGTTCGGATGGTGAGGCAGAATGGGGGAAACTACGGTTTCACAGAAGGTGATCACGATGGACCACGCTCCCGAATCTGCGCTCTTCCGCCGCCTGGACGACCACGTCTTCCTCGCCGAGCTGGGAGGCCCCACGCCGCTCAACGTCGGACTGATCCTGGGGGAGGACACCGCCGTCCTCATCGACCCGGGTCCGGCCGAGGGTGACCATGAAGCACTGCTGGCTGCAGTGCGTGAGCTCAGCTCCGCCGAACTGGTCGTGGTCAGCACCCACGGCCACCCCGACCACATCGGGGCCAATGACTTCCTGCGCCGCCACGGCGTGCAGCGCATCCTCGCCCATGCCGACGCCGGGGTGGTGACCGCGACCGACCTGGTCTCCGCGGAGCCGGTGACGCTGCAGCTGGGAGGAGGCGTCGACGTCGTCGTCGAGCATCTGGGCCGGGGCCACACCCAGGGAGACCTGGTGGTCGGCGTCAGCGCCGAGGGCTCCGCCGGGATCATGTTCTGCGGGGACCTGGTCCGGGAGGGCGATGACCCGGAGTTCCATGACTCCTACCCGAAGGAATGGGTCCGCGCGCTCGGCCGGCTGTGGTCCATGGCAGGGGCCTACCGCCGCTTCATCCCCGGTCACGGGCACGAGGTCGACGCCGACTTCGTCGCTTCGATGCGCCGGAGGATGCAGCAGGGCTACAACGTCTCATCCCAGGCCATCCGCGATTCGGTCAACGACGCCACCAAGGCGATCCCGATCGTGCCCTACGGGCCGGGAGAGTCCCGAGAGCTCATCACCCGGCTGCGCGGCCGCTGAGCGACGGGCGCGCAGGCCGCGTCGTCGCCGGCTCAGACCCGGTAGAGCTCGGTGAACTCGGGTGGGATCGGGTAGTGCACCGTCTCACCCTTCGGGGAGGGGACGGGGGCGCCGCGCTGGCGCCGGCCGGTCTCCGCGCCGAACAGGTTGATCCCGGCGGCGGCCATCAGGAAGCCCGGGCCGATGGAGAAGAACAGCCCCGCGAACCAGTGCCAGAGGCTGGGCTCCTCCCCGGCGAGCGCGATCCCGCTCCAGCCCCCGGAGAAGAGGAAGCACAGCACCGCCACCACGGTCAGGGTCACGCCGAGGAACCAGGCGAGTCCGGCCAGCGGGGCGGTCTCGGGCTCATAGTCCACCACCGCGGTGTTCCATTCGGGACCGGTGCGCATGACCAGCCAGCCACCGATCAGGGCCCAGACGGCCACCACCAGGTAGGCCGCGATCACGTCGGCCGGGCGGTGCCAGGTCTCGGTGAACGTGTAGGCACCCACCAGTCCGGCGTAGAACGCGGCCAGCACCGCGACGAAGGGACGCTGTCGCGGGGAACTGACCAGGAAGACCGCCACCGCCATCGACGCCGCCAGGGTGGTGTGCCCGGAGGGCAGGGAATTGCCGGTCCAGTAGGGGACGCCGTTGTCGAGGTCGGGGCGGTCGAGCCAGAGGGTCTTGAGCACCTGGGTGGAGAGATTCGCGCCCACCACCGTGGCAGCCGCGATCAGCGCCGCCAGGAAGCGCTGCCGGGCCAGCACGATCACCAGGAAGATCACCGCCGGCAGCGCGATGATCACCGGGCTCAGCCACCACAGGTCGAAGCCGCGCTCGGAGAGCGAGGTCACCCGCTCCGCCGCGGCGTCGAGCATCGCATATTCCACCCACTGCCCCGAGTTGGAGCGGACGAAGTACTCGTAGACGGCGATGAAGACCGCGCAGCAGAGAAGGATTGAGACGATCCACAGGCCTGTGCGCCGGGCCGGGGGACGAAGTGCGCGGGCAGCTGACATGTCCATCAGTATCGCAGGTCCACCCCTGCCTAGACTGAACGGCATGGATCACCACACCCCGGGCCCCGCAGGCCTGAACGTCAGCTGGCAGCTCCCCGAGGTGGAGGAGATCCTGGCCCAGGCGCATGTGGTCTCGCTGCCGCTGCGCACCCGCTTTCGCGGTCAGACCCGCCGCGAGGCGATGCTCTTCCGCGGACCGGCCGGCTGGGGCGAGTTCGCGCCGTTCCCGGAGTACGGCGCCGGCGAGTCCGCGCAGTGGCTGCGCGCGGGGATCGAAGCGGGCTGGCAGGGGTTCGGGACACCGCTGCGGACCCATATCCCGATCAATGCCACCATGCCGGCAGTCTCCCCGGACCAGGTCGAGTCGGTGCTGACCCGCTTCGGCGCGGTGGAGTCGATCCCGGCGGTGAAGATCAAGGTCGCTGAACCCGGTCAGACCCTCGACGACGACGTCGCCCGGTTCCGCGAGGTGCGCCGGCTCGCCCCCCATGCAGGGCTGCGCGCGGACGCCAACGGCGGCTGGAGCATCGCCGAAGCCGTGCCGGCCCTGGAGCGGCTTGCCGAGGTCTCCGGAGGGCGCTTCGAATACGCCGAACAGCCGGTGGCCGGGGTGGAGCCGCTGGCGGATCTGCGCGAGGCGCTCGCCGCCGCGGGAGTCACCTCTGCGGGGGTGCCGCTGCGGATCGCCGCCGACGAGGCGGTGCGCAAGGCAGAGGACCCGCTGCGAGTGGCCAGGCTCGGCGCGGCGGACCTGATCGTGGTCAAGGTCCCCCCGCTCGGCGGGGTGGAGCGGGCGCTGCAGATCGTGGAGCAGGCCGGCCTCGACGCGGTGGTGTCCTCGGCGCTGGACACCTCGGTGGGCCTGGCCGCAGGCCTCGCGCTGGCCGCCCGGCTGCCCAGCCTGCCCTACGCCTGCGGGCTCGGCACCGCCGCATTGTTCGAGCACGACGTGACCCACGCTCCGCTGATCCCGGTCGCCGGCGTGCTGGCGGTCCCCGGTGCGGTGACGCCGTCGTCGGACCTGCTTCACCGTCACCGGTTCAGTCCCGAGCGGGCGCAGTGGTGGATCGACCGGCTGCGTGCCGCCCACCGGGTGCTCGCCGCGGAGCTTCTAGGATTGAGCACATGACCACACCCCGGCGCCCGTTCCGTGAGTTCGATGACGCCTACGACGTGGAGTCCCTGCGCCTGGCCCGGCGGGTGATCCGCGGGCTCACCATGAGCATGCGGCACATCGTGCTGGCCCCGGGCTCGCGGTCGGCGCCGATGGCGTATGCGCTGCGCGAGGCCGAGGCGCTCGGCGCGATCACCGTGCATGTGCGCATCGATGAGCGTTCCGCGGCGTTCACCGCGCTCGGGATGGCGATGGCGACGAAGTCCCCGGCCGGGGTCGTGACCACCTCCGGCACGGCGGCGGGGAACCTGCTGCCGGCGATGATGGAGGCCGATCTCTCCGGGGTCCCGCTGGTGGCGATCACTGCGGACCGGCCCGAGGAGCTGCACGGCACCGGCGCGAACCAGACCACCTGGCAGCAGGGGATGTTCGCCGGTCGGGTGCGAGATGAGATCCACCTCGAACAGGGCGAGGCGCGGCTGGAGCCGGAGTCACGCGATGACATGCTCGCCGCCGAGACCCAGGTGGGGCTGCTGCTGCGCGTCGCGACCGGGTCCGCCCCCGGTCCGGTGCACCTGAACATCGGGTTCCGCGATCCGCTGGTCCCCGCCGCACCGGGGGAGGGACGCAAGAGCGGAGCCCAGCGCTGGGCCCGGACCCCCTTCCTTCCGCGCAGCCGAGGCACCGACTCCGCCGAGCAGCTGCGCGCGGAGATCATCGGCACCGAGATCCTCAGGTCCGGGAGCTCGGCCACGGGAACACCTGCGGCCGGGGCCCCGGGGGAGCGTGCCGGTGGGACACCTGCTGAGGCCCGTGGTGAGGCAGCCGCCACGCTGAACCCCGCCGCGGCGGAACTCGACTCCCCGGCCGGGGCACGTCCTGAGTCACCGGCCGAGGCGGCGGCCGAGTCACCGGCCGAGTCACCGGCCGAGGCGGCGGCGAGGTTCGAGGCCGGGCTGGGCACCGCGCGCACGGTCTTCGTCATGGGCGCCGATGCCCCGGCCGAGGCGCGCGAGCTGGCCCGGCGGCTCGGGCACCCGCTGCTCGCCGAGCCCAGCAGCGATGCGCGCTGGAGCGATCTGGGCACCATCCAGGGGTACCGGCTGATCCTGCAGGCACCGGAGGGTTCCCCCGCCAGCGTCCTGGCGGGAAGCATCGAACGCGTCGTCGTCGCCGGCCGGCCCACCCTGACCCGTCCGGTCCAGCAGCTGATCAACCGGGACGACGTCGAGGCGGTGCAGTACGCCCCCGGCGGGGAGGCCTGGTTCGATCACCGGCTCGCCCGCCGGCAGCTGCCCGACGTGCTCGCCCTCGCGCAGTTCGCCGCGATGGCCCCTCCAGGCTGGCATGACGCCTGGACCGAGCGCGGACTCGCGGCGCAGCGGCTCATCGACGCCGCACTGACCGAGCAGGAGGCCCTCGCCCAGGGGGAGCTCTCCTCGGTGCGGGTGGCGCAGTACGTGGCCGAGACCGTGAAGACCCCGCTGCTGCTGGGCTCATCCTCGGTGATCCGCGACGTGGACCTGGCCGCAGTGCTCAACCGCACCGTGCTGGGCGCCCGCGACGATGCCCGCCGGGTCTACGCGATGCGCGGTCTCGCCGGCATCGACGGCAACCTCTCCGCCGCCTCCGGGATCGCGCTGGCCCGCAGCACCCGGGTCACCGCTCTGGTCGGGGACCTGACCTTCCTCCACGACGTCAACGCGCTGCTGCTGCCGACCACCGAACGCGAGCCGGACCTGGACATCGTGGTGGTCAACGACTCCGGCGGTGCGATCTTCGATCAGCTCGAGCACGGGGCGGTCGGGCGCCGGGAGGGCCAGGCCGAGGCGGTGGAGCGGTTCTTCGGCACGCCCCAGACCGTGGACATCGAGGCGCTCGCCGATGCCTACGGCCACGAGTACCACTACGCGGAGGATCTCGAGTCCCTCGGCGAGGGACTCTCCGGTCTCGAGGACCGGGTGGGCATCCGGATCATCGAGGTGCGCACCGACAGGACCGTGCTGCGCGACTTCCACGCCAGACTACGCGCCGCCTCCGCCGAGCTCTGAGGACCTCCGTCGACCTCTGGCGACCCGGCGCCGGGTCAGGGCTGGCGCACGCCGAGGGCTCCGAGCATCGGGCGCATCTTGGCCCAGGTCTCGGCGAGCTCCTCCTCGGGGACCGATCCGGCCACGATCCCGCAGCCCGCGAAGAGCCTGATCTGGGTTCCCTGCTCCTCCAGGATCCCGCCGCGCAGCGCAATCCCGAAGTCGGCGTTGCCATAGGCATCGATCCAGCCCACCGGCCCGGAGAAGGCCCCGCGGTCGAGTCCCTCCAGGGTGGAGATCAGCTCGGCGGCGGTGGCCGTGGGGGTGCCGCAGATCGCGGCAGTGGGGTGGGCGCGCTCGGCCACCAGCAGCGCAGGGGTCTGGGCGGTGAGCTGACCGGTCACATCGGTGGAGAGGTGGAAGACGTTGGGCAGCTGGAGCACCGCCGGAGGATCCTGGGCGTGCAGGTGCTGCGCCACCGGGGCCAGCTGGTCCAGCAGCGACTGGGCCGCCAGCCGGTGCTCATCGCGCTGCTTGGGGTCCTCCAGCAGCATGGCGCGGGCCTGTTCCAGTCCGGTGCCGCCGTCCACGGTGCCGGCGAGCACCCGGGCGGAGAGCTCGCGACCGCGGATCTTCACCAGCATCTCCGGGGTCGCCCCCAACACGTCGCCGGCCAGATAGGTCCAACAGTCGGCATAGTCGGCGGCCAGCGCGGCCAGCACCGGACCGGGAGCCAGCGGGGCATCGGCGGCGACGACGACGTCGCGGGCCAGCACCAGCTTCTCCAGCCGGCGGTGCCCGATCGCCTGGACCCCGGAGCGCACGGCCCGCAGGTAGTGCTGCTCCGAATGGGTGCCCTGGATCAGCGAGGTCGCGGCGGCGGCGTCGAGCCGGTCCGTCTGCCCCGCACTGTGTGAACCGTCGCTGTGTGAACCGACGCTGTGTGACGGGACCAGACTCAGCCGGCGGCCCTGAAGCTGCAGGGAATGCCTGGCCAGGAGACCATGGACCCGGCGCAGCGCCGCGTCGTCGTCGTCCTCAGCCTCGAAGCTCTCGTCCAGCGCCGAGGGACGGATCACCGTCGTGATCCACGCCCTGCCCTCGGCGGAGCCGAGGATCAGCTCGGGCAGGATCAGGTGTGAGTCCGCGGCCGAGGCCGAGGAATAGGTGATCGAGGTCAGCGCCACCGGGCCGGCGCCGGGGATCCCGGTCAGCTCCTCCGGCAGCGGGGAGACCTGGGCCAGCGGGGCCAGATGCTGCTCATGCCATTCCGCCAGCTCCGCGAAACGCTCCGCGCCCCGTGTCCTGATGTGCGCAGCGGTGCCCAGACCGATCAGCCCCTCACCGCGCAGCAGCCAGACGCCGCTGGGATCCAGGGCCGGCAGCATGTCCGCCAGCGTGGTTCCCGGGGGCAGATCCACCACCAGCGTGGTGGCGTCGAGGGAACCGGGGAGCGCTGTCATGGCTGGACAAGTCTAGGACATGGCGGCGGGAGCGATCCGCGCATGTGGGAGAATGTCAAGGTGAATCGCCCCAGCACCGGAAGCCGCGCAAGCCTCGCGAAGAAGCCCGAGGACGTCGCCTCGATGTTCGACGAGGTCGCCGACCGTTACGACCTCACCAATGACGTGCTCTCGCTGGGCCAGACCAAGCGCTGGCGCAAGAAGCTCGTCGCCGCGCTCGACGTCACCCCAGGTGAGCGGGTTCTTGACCTCGCCGCTGGCACCGGAAGCTCCACCGAGCCCTTCCACGACGCCGGTGCGACGGCAGTGGCCTGCGACTTCTCCTCCGGCATGCTCCAGGTGGGCAAGCGACGCCGCCCGGACATGACCTTCATCGCCGGAGACGCGATGAACCTGCCCTTCGCCGACGACACCTTCGACGCCGTCACGATCTCCTTCGGACTGCGTAACATCGTGGACCCGCTGGCCGGGCTGCGCGAGATGCTGCGGGTCACCAAACCTGGAGGACGGCTCGCCGTGATGGAGTTCTCCGACCCCACGAACAAGGTCTTCAACACCGTCTACAACGAGTACCTGATGCGGGCGCTGCCGCCGACCGCCCGGGCCGTGTCATCCAACCCGGAGGCCTACGTGTACCTGGCCGAGTCCATCCGGGCCTGGCCCGATCAGGACCATCTGGCCGCCGAGATCTCCGCCGCCGGGTACGCCGCGGTGAAGTACCGGAACCTCAGCGGTGGAATCGTTGCGATTCATCACGCCACCAAGCCCAGCGCCCTCCCCGCATCCTGACTCTGGATAGGCTAGACACCGATGAATGAATCCGCAGCTGATCCCCTGACCGCGAAGCTCCCGGCAGGGTTCGACGTCCTGGCCGACGACGAGACGCTCGCCGCCGAGGTCGCCGAGGCCCTGACCCGGGTCGAGGAGGATCTCCTCGGCTCCCTGGCCAGCGCCGATGAACTGGTGAACGCCTCAGCGCGGTACCTCGCCCAGGCCGGCGGCAAGCGGGTCCGCCCGCTGCTCACGGTGCTGACCTCGATGCTCGGCAACGGTGTCGATGACCGGGTCCGTCGTGCGGCCGCGGTCATGGAGATGACCCATCTGGCCACGCTCTACCACGATGACGTGATGGACTCTGCTCCGGTGCGCCGCGGGGCGCCTGCCGCCCACCAGGTGTGGGGAAACTCCGTGGCGATCCTCACCGGGGACCTGATCCTGGCCCGGGCCTCACGGCTGATGTCCGAGCTCGGGGTGGAGGCCTCGGAGATCCAGGCGCAGACCTTCGAGCGCCTGGTCATGGGGCAGCTCCACGAGACCGTCGGCCCGCAGGCCGGTGAGGACGCCTACGCCCATTACCTGCGCGTGATCGGTGACAAGACCGGTTCGCTCGTCGCCGCCGCCTCTCGCCTCGGGGCGCACTTCGGGGGCTGCTCCGCGCAGACCACCGCGATGCTGCAGAACTACGGCGAGGCGGTCGGCGTGGCCTTCCAGCTCGCCGATGACGTCATCGACCTCACCGCCGATCCCGAGTCATCCGGGAAGACCCCGGGGACCGACCTGCGCGAAGGCGTGGCCACACTCCCGGTGCTGCTGCTGCGCCAGCAGGCCGAGGACGGCTCCTCGCCGCAGAGCCGGCAGGACGCAGCCGCGCTGCTGGCCATGATCGACGCCGACCTCAGCTCGGACGAGGCGCTGGCGCAGGCGGTGGCCGCCGTCGTCGCCCACCCGGTGACCGAGCAGTCCTGGCAGGTGGCGCACAGCTGGGCCGAGCGGGCCAAGCAGGCGATCGTCGAGCTGCCTGAGAGCACCGTGAAGTCCGCGCTGGTCTCCTTCGCCGACGCCGTGGTCGAGCGCGACGGCTGATCCAGCCGCGGGGTTCAGCTGCTGCTGGCCAGCACCTGATCCAACGCCGCGCGCAGCTGGAGCGCCTTCTCGGCGCGGACCGCGACGTCGACCGGGTGCCTGACCTGCCGGTAGAGCATGTCATCGGCGTAGCGGGGAAACACATGCAGGTGGTAGTGCCACACGTGCTGGTTCCCGGCCGGCTCATTGTGCTGGCGCACGGAGGTGCCCTCCGGCTTCCAGGCCAGCTTCATCGCCTTGGAGACCTCGCGGGACATGATCGCGATCTTCGCCAGCAGCGCGTCGTCGAGGTCATAGAGCGTCTCGCGGTGCCGCACCGGGGTGATCATCGCGTGGCCCTCATGCGGACCGAAGCCGTCACAGGCCATGAAGACCATCAGCTCGGGGTCCTGGTAGACCAGATCGCTGAGCTCGCAGCGGTTCGCGGGGTGGTCCACCTCGCCGCGGGCCAGCCCGCAGAACGGGCAGGAGTAGCCCGGCGGGGCGTGGGAGCTCCAGAGCTGCGCCAGATCGGGGGCACTCACGGGTTGTCCTCCTCCTCGAAGGAGAACTCCAGCAGGTCGAAGATGAACTCGCTGACCGTTGCGCCCTCGTCGTTCCACATGCCGGAGTTGCTGCTGCGCCGCACGATCAGCGGATCCGGGACGTCGAGGGTGTCCACGTCGACGCCCCAGGCCCAGCGCTCCTCCTCGTCCTCGAGGAAGAGCAGATGTCCGTCCTCGACGACGAGCTCATCGGGATCGAAGAAGAAGTGATAGGCCTCCATGATCTCCTCGCAGCGGCCCAGCGCGAGGTAGAACTCCTCGAGCACCTGCGGCAGCCGCGGACGCGCCTTGAGATCATCGGGCAGCTCGGAATCGGCGATCATCTGGCGCAGCTCCTCGACGGTGAGACCCTCGGCAGGGGTCCACTTCGCGTCGAGATAGGTGGGCACCAGGGCGCGGAACTTGTCGAGGAACATATCAGCCATGACTTCAGTCTAGAAGACCGGGAACAGAGTCATTCGCCGCCGACGTTCACCCCAATACGGCATACTGTGCTGAGTTAATCAATCAGAAGGAACCTATCCGTGTCCCAGAATTCCTCGCAGCGGCCAGCAGGCCGGGCCATCCGAGTCGCCGTCGTCGGAGCCGGCCCCGCAGGCGTCTATGCCTCCGACATCCTGGCCAAGGCGCAGAAGAAGAGCGACTTTGAGTTCAGCATCGACCTCTACGACCGGTATCCGGCCCCCTTCGGGCTGATCCGCTACGGCGTCGCCCCTGATCATCCGCGGATCAAGGGAATCGTCAAGGCGCTGCACAAGGTGCTGGACCGCGGCGACATCCGGCTGATCGGCAATGTGGAGATCGGCAAGGACCTCACCCTGGAGGACCTGCGCCGGCACTACGACGCCGTGATCTTCGCCACCGGCGCGATCAAGGACGCCGAGCTGAACATCCCCGGCATCGAGCTGCAGGGCAGCTTCGGCGCCGCCGACTTCGTCTCCTGGTACGACGGCCACCCCGACTACCCGCGCGACTGGCCGCTGACCGCCGAGCGCGTGGCAGTGATCGGCAACGGCAACGTCGCCCTGGACGTGGCCCGGGTGCTCTCGAAGCACGCCGAGGACATGCTCACCACCGAGATCCCGGAGAACGTCTACAACGGGCTCAAGACCTCTCCGGTCACCGACGTCCACGTCTTCGGTCGACGCGGCCCGGCTCAGGTGAAGTTCACCCCGCTGGAGCTGCGCGAGCTCTCCCACAGCCGCGACGTCGACATCGTCCTCTACGAGGAGGACTTCGACTTCGACGCCGGCTCCGACGAGGCGATCAAGACCAACAACCAGGTCAAGACCATGGTCAACACCCTGGGCAACTGGCTGGTGGAGCAGGAGGAGCGCGAGACGGAGGCCTCCCGGAAGCTTCACCTGCACTTCCTGCTGCAGCCGGTGGAGATCCTCGAGGGCACCGACGAGGCCGGCCAGGGCACCGGCGCCGTCGCGGGCATCCGCTTCGAGCGCATGGAGCTCGACGGCACGGGCAGTGTGCGCGGCACCGGGGAGTTCCAGGACTTCGACGTCCAGGCGGTCTACCGCGCGGTGGGCTACCTCGGCTCAGTGATCCCCGGGCTGCCCTTCGATGAGCTGCGCGGCGTGCTGATCAACGAAGCCGGACGGGTCAAGGACGACGACGGCGCCCACGTCCCCGGCATCTACGCCACCGGCTGGATCAAGCGCGGCCCGGTCGGGCTGATCGGCCACACCAAGGGCGACGCTCTGGAGACCATCGGCTGCCTGCTCGAGGACCTGCACCACCTGCCCGTGGCGCCTGAGCCGGCCGAGGACGCGGTGATCGAGCTGCTCGAATCCCGCGGGGTGGAGTACACCACCTGGGACGGCTGGCAGAAGCTCGACGCCCACGAGATCTCGCTGGGCGAGTCCTACGGTCCGCTGCCCGACGGCGGCGCCAGGGAACGGGTCAAGGTCGTCGATCGCGAAGACATGATCCGCATCTCCCGCGAGAGCTGAGATCCTGCCGGCGGAGAGCCGCCCCGCGCAAGCGCTCATGAGAATGCCCCCTCGCCGTCGGCGCGGGGGCATTCTCATGCGCGGAACGGCTCAGCTCGGGCTGTGGCCAGCCATGGCTTCGAGCCGGGAGATGCGCTCGGGCATCGGCGGGTGGGTGCTGAAGAGCTTCTTCGCCCGGGCGCCGAAGGGGTTGGCGATCATCATGTGGGCATGCGCGTCGTGCTTGGGGTCCTCCTTGAGCGGGTAGCGCGAGATCCCGCGCTCCAGCTTGTCCAGGGCTGAGGCCAGCGCCAGCGGATCTCCGGTGAGCGCGGCGCCGTCGGCGTCGGCGTCGTACTCCCGGGTGCGGCTGACCGCCATCTGGATCAGGCTCGCCGCCACCGGCATCAGGAACACCGCGACGATCGCACCGACCAGCGCCAGCGGGTTGCCGCCCTGGTTGTTGCCGCGGCCACCGCCGAAGAGCAGGAAGAACTGGCTGATCGTGGTGAGGAACCCGGCGACTGCCGCGGCCACCGAGGAGATCAGGATGTCGCGGTTGTACACGTGCATGAGCTCATGTCCGGTGACCCCGCGCAGCTCGCGCTCGTTGAGCAGGTTCAGGATGCCCTCAGTGAAGCAGACGACGCCGTTCTCCGGGTTGCGTCCTGTCGCGAAGGCGTTCGGAGTGGGGGCCGGCGCGATGAAGATCCGCGGTGCAGGCTGCTGGGCGCGCTGCGCGAGGTCTTCGACCATCTGGTAGAGCTGAGGCGCCTGCTCCCGGGTCACCGGGTAGGCCTTCATCGCCTTCAGTGCGATCTTGTCTGAGTTCCAGTAGGAGTAGGCCACGGAGACCAGGCCGATCAGCCCGAAGACGAAGATCATTCCGGGGGTCTGGGTGGCATAGGCGATCACGGCGCCGACGAGCAGGAGCATCGCGAAGAGGAACGCGAGCAGACCAGCTGTGCGCAGCCGTCCGTGGTGCTGGTGCATTGACGCTCCTAGGAGGGATCAGGGGTGGAGATGGGCCCGCTTGTGACCAACAACATCCTACGCTCGCCAGGTTTCGGCTGATCGTTCACCTGCAGTTCACCTTCCCGTGTGACGCTCGTCGGGCACGCGGTGCACAGTGTTCTACGGCCCTTCATCCGGCAGTGATATCGACCCCTGTGATTCACCTCGCACAACATGCGAGGACCGGATCCGGGATGTGCCAGCGCCAACACTCAAGCAGGGCTCACCAATGCTCGTGTTCCAAGAGGAGATTGCATGTCCGCACCGTCGATGGAGGCCCCGCAGCGGGTCGCCGGCACTGTAGACGAAGCACCCGCCAAGCGACCCTTCAGCCCCTTCGAACGGTTCGGCCTCTCGGGGCGAACGCTCGACGTGGTGAACTGGGTCTCCGTGGCCCTCGCCATCTACGTGCTGATCACTGCGGTCAACGTGATCGGCACCGGATTCGGCATCGCCACCGGGGATCAGGCCGAGAGCCTCTTCGCCTTCGCGACCAACCCGATCATCGGGCTGATGATCGGCATCGCCGCGACGGCACTGACCCAGTCCTCCTCGACCACCACCTCGGTGACGGTGGGCCTGGTCGCCGGCGGGCTGCCGCTGGGGGTCGCGATCCCGATCATGCTCGGCGCCAACATCGGCACCACCTTGACCAACACCCTGGTCAGCCTCGGCATGGTGCGCGAACAGGAGTCCTTCCGACGCGGCTTCGCCGCCGCCACCGTGCATGACTTCTTCAACCTCATCGCCGTGCTGATCTTCCTGCCGCTGGAGATGATGTTCAGCCTGCTCGAGCGTCTCTCCACCTTCTCCGCCGGTCTGGCCGTTGGGACCGACGGCGGCCCTGTCGCCTACGTGCTGGCAGGTGTCGGCTCCACCATCAAGGCCGGCACGAAGCCGCTGGCGAACCTGATCGAGGACTCGCTGAGCTTCATCCCGGGCAGCTGGCACGGGGTGGCCATGGTCGTCGTCGCGATCGTGCTGATCCTGCTGGTGATCAACTTCATCGGCAAGCTGCTCAAGGTGCTGCTGGTCGGCAAGGCCAAGCAGGTGCTGCATTCCACCATCGGTCGCGGACCCGTCGCCGGCATCGGCTCCGGTGCGGTCGTCACCGTGATGGTGCAGTCCTCCTCGACCTCCACCGCGCTGATCGTGCCGCTGGCCGGCTCGGGTGCCTTCACGCTCAAGCAGCTCTACCCCTTCACCCTGGGGGCCAACATCGGCACCACCGTCACGGCCCTGATCGCGGCCTTCGCCTTCGACGGCCCCGCAGGTGAGATCGCGCTGACCGCGGCACTGGCCCACCTGTTCTTCAACGTGCTGGCCACCCTGATCATCTTCTGCACCCCCTGGCTGCGGGACCTCCCGCCGCGCGGCGCCACCTGGCTGGCGGATCTGGCCGCCGAGAAGAAGGTCTGGGCCTTCGCCTGGGTGCTGGGCGTGTTCGTCGTCATCCCGCTGGTGCTGATCGGTCTGAGCATCATCTTCTGATCCCCTCACACACCAATAAACCCCGCCAGTTGAGGTTTCCGGTGGATACGTATCCACCGGAGAACTCAATCAGCGGGGTTTTTTGGTGTGTCGGGTGAGGGTCAGCGCATATTGACGAACTGCAGGTCGGCGTCGTCGAAGTTCTTCAGCATCGCGATGACCTCCTGCAGGTCGTCGCGGGACTTCGAGGTCACGCGCAGCTCGTCACCCTGGATGGTGGCCTTGACGGTCTTCGGGCCCTCATCGCGGATGAGCTTCGTGATCTTCTTCGCGGTGGGCTGGTCGATGCCCTCCTTGATGGTGCCCTCGATCCGGAACTCCTTGCCGGAGGCGTAGGGCTCTCCGGAGTCGAAGGACTTCAGTGAGATGCCGCGCTTGACCAGCTTCGAGCCGAAGACGTCCTCCACGGCCTTGGCCCGCTCCTCGGAGTTCGCCTTGATCAGGAGCTTCTCCCCGGAGTAGTCGATCTCTGCACCGGTGCCCTTGAAGTCATAGCGCTGAGCGATCTCCTTCTGGGCCTGGTTCAGCGCATTGGCGACCTCCTGCTTGTCCACCTTCGAGACGACGTCGAACGTTGAGTCCTTAGCCACGTGTACCTCCTGATCGGCATGGATATGTGCCGCTGAGTCTAATCGTGATGGACCGCCGAGCGGGTGTGGACTGTTCCGACGGTGACTCAGCTCCTGCCGCGGAGGAAGAGCGCATCTGGGCCTGGGCCGCGGTGCCGCTCCGGCAGGACAGCGCCTCTTCTGCGGTCGCACACTATGAAGAACGACTCCAGGTTCGGCTCTGAAAACAGATCCCGGAGTCTTGAGTCAAGCGACGTTCCTCAGACGAAGGTGGAGTTCAGGCCATCCTCGGTGGCGTGGAGCACCAGCTGGGCCAGACCATCGAGCAGCTCCTTGTCCTCGGGCAGCTGGGCGCAGGAGATGCGCAGCAGCCCGGTGGGCTGCTCGGTCATGTGTGAGCTGGTTCCGACGTCGGTGACGACCCCCTGGGCGCTGAGCGTGAGCGCTGCGGTGCGCTCATCGGGGACCTGCACCCAGATCGCCCAGCTTGCCGGGCCCGCGTGGGCGGTGAGCCCGACGTCGGTGAAGGCCTCGAGCGCCATCCTGCGGCGATTCGCGTAGCGCGTCCTGGCGCTGTTGATCCGGCGACCGGCAGCTGGATCGCGCAGCAGGAAGGCGAGGGTGTGCTGCAGGATGCGGCTGTTCGAGCTGACTCCGCCCGAGCGCTCGGCGATCGCCCCGGCGATGAGCCGCTTGGGACCGGACATGACCGCAGTGCGAAGGTCCATGCCGTAGGCGCGTTCGAAGCCGATGACACGCAGGGTGCGCTCGGGCAGCAGGGCGTCCAACGAATGGGTGAAGGGGTCCATCTCGGCCAGCGGGCCCAGCGGGTCCTCTTCGATGATGACGGTCTCAGGTGAGGATTCCAGCACTGCCGCTAGCTCCTGGGTGCGCTCAGTGCTGAGGATGTGACGCGGAGAGAATGCGCCGCCGGGGCTGTGCACGAACGCGACGGCACCGGCGTCGAGTGCCTTCTTCAGCGCCTCGGGGACCGGGCCGTGTTCATCCACCGGGACCCCCATGGTGCGCAGGCCGAGGCTCTTGGGCACGGAGAGGTAGCCGGGGGAGGCGGGTTCCTCCACCGCGATCAGGTCACCGCTGCTGGTCACGGACCTGGTCCCGAGCCAGAGGCCTTCGGTGGCGGAGGAGACGGCGGCGAAGCTGCGTGCCCGGGGGCCCTCGGCCGGGTGTCCGAGCTTCTTCTCCACCGCGCGCTGCAGCTCAGGCAGGATGTGCTCCCGGCTCCAGCTGTGCAGCTGCGGCTGCTTGAGGCTGCGCACCATGCCCTCCTCCAAGGAGGGCAGAAGCCGCTGATCCGGGCTGCAGTGCAGCAGGTCGACTCCGGACCAGCTCCGAAAGCTCGGCCCGCCGACGTCGCCGGGTTCCACGATCCGGGTCCCGCCGCGGCGGCGAGTCTCCACCAGGTTGGACTCCCGCAGCAGGCTCCAGGCCTGGGCGATCGTGCCGACGCTGACGCCGATCTCCGTGGCAAGGTCGCGGACGGTGGGCAGACGCATCCCTCCGCTGAGCGTCCCGGCGCTGATCAGCTCCCGCACCTGCTCAGCGATGCCGCTGGGGCTGCGTTCACTCAAGTGTCGAGCCAGTGTCTCGGCCTCGATATCGGCCACGGTGCTCCTTGATGCTGGGTGCTGGGTACGGACCTGCACCAGTGCGGATGATCAGAACGGGGCCACCACGCACGCGTGGATGGTGGAGTCAACCCTACTCCCTGTGATGCAGTCGGATTCGAAAATTTCCAGTGTTGTCGCTAAAGTAATGGGGTGCCTCTTACGGGGCGTCGAAATCTGCTTCGGGAGGTTTCGTGTGGTTGCACGGCAGATTACCCGAGCGGCCAAAGGGGGCTGACTGTAAATCAGCTGGCATCGCCTACGGGGGTTCGAATCCCTCATCTGCCACCACATAGTTCAAGGGCGGTTCGGATCACAAGATCCGGACCGTCCTTCTTCGTCGGTCCTGCTCAGGTTCCGCTGGGCGCTTAAGTGGCCCCGCGTCACCAGGGGAGAGGCCGACAAGGCGCCGCTGCTCGCGTAGGGTGGCGAGGCATGGCTACCACTGATCTGACCACGACAGACTTTCAGCAGACCCTTGAGGACAGCGACATCCTGCTCGTCGACTTCTGGGCCGACTGGTGCGGTCCCTGCAAGCAGTTCGCCCCGGTGTACTCCCAGGTCTCCGAGCAGCACCCCGATGTCACCTTCGCCAAGGTCGACACCGAGGCCGAGCGTGAGCTCGCCGCCGCAGCGAACATCACCTCGATCCCGACCCTGATGGCCTTCCGCGAGAAGGTCCTGGTCTTCTCCCAGCCTGGCGCGCTGAATGCCGAGCAGCTCACCGAGGTCATCACCGCGGTGAAGGACCTGGACATGACCGAGGTGCACAAGCAGATCGCCGAGGACCAGGCCGAGCAGGACCCGAAGCCGCAGGCCTGATCTCTCCAGGCCTCAGCGATCCCGGTGATCCGCCGGGGTCAGCTTCGGACCATATTTCTGATCCCTGAAGCCCGAGAGCTTCAGCAGTCGAATGACGCGCTGTCGGTGCGGCGCATAGGGCGCCAGCAGGCGGAGCATGCCTGCGTCGTCCGTGCGGGCACCGGTCATCGCGGCCCCGACGAAGTTGCTCAGGTGATAGTCCCCGACGGAGGGAAGATCCGCCGCCCCGTGGGAGCGCTGCAGCGCCTCGGCGACCGTCCACTCCCCGATCCCGGGAATAGAGCGCAGCCGCAGACCCAGATCGGCCACTGACTCCGTCTCCACGCCGGTGTTCGCGCTGAGCTGGTGAATCGTCCTGGCGCGTTCAGCGACCAGCTGGATGGTCTTGGACAGGGCCGGCTGGACCCAGAGCTGGTGCCACTCCCAGGAGGGGATCCGCCGAAGCTGCGCTCCGGTCAGCGGCAGCCGCATCCAGGGCGGGGTCGGCACCAGGACCGAGGTCGGGGGGTGCTCCCCGTGGCGGCGCAGCAGCTGCCTCCACCCGTGGCGCGCCTGATCATGGGTGACCTTCTGCTCGAAGGTCGCCGTCACCAGCTGGTCGAAGAGCCCACCGGTGGCGGGCAGGCGCACGCCCGGATGTCGTCGGCGCACCCGGACCAGGGCGGCGGAGAGCTGATCTCCGAGGGCATCGAGCAGCAGCTCGGTCTCCTGCCAGCTGTCCTGGATCCCGAGGATCTGTGCGCCCCGCCGCGCGGCGAGATCGGTCACCACCGCAGAGTCGATGCCCGGACCGGCTGCGGCGGCCCGTACCTGAACGGTGGAGGCGCTGCGCTGGTCGAAGCGCAGGGTCGCCGCTCCGAGCTGCACCCCGGATCGGTCATAGATCCGCTGACACATCCACGCACCCGCGCCAGGAGTCCCGCGCGGGCCGCCGGTCATCGCTGCTGCGCCGGGATCGAGCCGGATGCTCGGGTCAGAGGCTCCGCGCTGCAGCACCGACAGCGTCCGGGGAAGGTCCACCGGCCCGCCGAGGTCCAGGAGCACCTCGTCCTGGTGCGCCGCCGGGGTCGCTGCCGTGGTCATGGTTCCACTGTGGCACAAGGCTGGGACATCGGCGTCGCCGCCCTGCTCCCCGATAAGCCGTCCCGAGAAGCGGCCCTGCGATGCGCCCGGAGACGCGCTCCAGAGAGGCCGCCGGAGGAGTCTCCGGGCGCATGTCCCGCGATCCTTTCCCGGCGCAGGTCAGCGTGGCGAAGTTTCGCCAGAAGACTGGCACTGACTGATCCGCTCAGGACATCGGTAGAGTTGGGCGCATGAAATATGCCCAGTCCGTCGTCGAGCTGATCGGCCGAACCCCTCTGGTGAAGCTGAATCGGATCACCGAGGGCGTCTCCGCCACCGTCCTTGTGAAACTCGAGTACCTCAACCCGGGTGGGTCCATCAAGGATCGCATCGCGCTGAAGATGATCGAGGAGGCCGAGTCCGCGGGTCTGCTGAAGCCCGGGGGAGTGGTGGTCGAGCCGACCTCCGGCAACACCGGCGTCGGCCTGGCTCTGGTGGCCCAGCAGAAGGGCTACCGGGCGGTCTTCGTCACGGTGCCCAAGGTGGCCCAGGAGAAGCGTGACGTGCTGCGCGCCTACGGCGCCGACGTCGTCGTGGGCCCGGCAGGAGTCCCCGCAGAGTCCCCGCTGTCCTACTACGGGATCTCCGACCAGCTGGCAGGCGAGATCGAGGGCGGCTACAAGCCGGACCAGTTCTCCAACCCGGCCGCGCCGAACTCCCACTACGAGACCACCGGGCCAGAGATCTGGGACGACACCGACGGCAAGGTCACCCACCTGGTGGTCGGCGCCGGCACCGGCGGCACCGTCACCGGCTCCGGGCGCTACCTCAAAGAGGTCTCCGCCGATCGCCCCGGCGGCCCCGTGCGCGTGGTGGTCGCTGACCCCGACGGGTCCATCTACTCCGGCGGCGAAGGCCGTCCCTATTTCGTCGAGGGTGTCGGCGAGGACATCTGGGTGAAGAACTACGACGCGTCGATCCCGGACGAGCACCACGCCATCTCCGACGCCGAATCCTTCGCCATGGCACGACGGCTCGCCACCGAAGAGGGCCTCCTGGTCGGCGGTTCCTCCGGCACCGCCGTCGCCGCAGCGCTGAAGCTCGCCCAGGATCTGGGGCCCGACGACGTCGTCGTCGCGGTGCTCCCCGACTCCGGACGGGGCTACCTGGGCAAGATCTTCAACGACCAGTGGATGATCGACCACGGATTCGGCGCGGTGGTCTCGAACTCCACCGGTGTCGAGATCAGCGTGAAGAGCTCCGCGGAGCTCACCGACGCGGTGAAGAGCGGACTGATCGGCGCCGACCCGACAGTCGACGACGCCGACCACGCCGCCAGCGCCACGAAGCGGGACGCGTCGAGCATGGACGCCGACACCGTGACCGCCGGGGATGTGCTGCTGGCGAAGAGTTCGCTGTTCTCCGCCGCGATGCCCGAGGTGGTCTCCATCTCCCGGCAGACCACCCTGCGCGAGGCGGTCTCGGTGATGAACCGCTACGGCATCGACATCGTCCCGGTGATCGACCAGCCCGGGCGGGTCGCCCGGATCGGGGAGGTCTACGGGATCGTCGACGTCGCCGACCTCTCCGAGGACCTGATCGTCGGTCACGCCACACCCGATGAGCTGGTCACCGACCATCTGGCCATCGACCTGCCGCTGGTCGGGATCACCGAGACCCTCCCGCAGATTCTGAAGAAGCTCAGGAGCAACCCCACCCTGCTGGTCGCCGAGAACGGCGACATCGTCGGGGTGCTCACCCGCAATGACCTGCTTGCGCACCTCTCAGGTGCCCAGGAGAAGGAGACCCGATGACCGAGAACCGCCACGGATTCGCCACCGACGCCATCCACGCCGGACAAGAGATCGACGAGGTCTTCGGGGCAGTGGTGCCGCCGCTGCACTTCTCCACCACCTACGCCCCCGACGGGATCGGCAACCTGCGTCGCGGCTACGACTACGGCCGCGCGGGCAACCCCACCCGCACCTCGCTGCAGACCCAGCTGGCCGCGCTGGAGGGCGGGCGCCACGCCTTCAGCTTCGGCTCCGGCCTGGCCGCCGAGGATGCGATCATCCGCGCCGTCACCCGGCCAGGGCAGCGGATCGTGATGGGCAACGACGCCTACGGCGGCTCCTACCGGCTGATCAGCCGCATCCACGGCGACTGGGGGATCGCGAACACCCCGCTGGACCTCACCGACCTCGACCGGGTGGCGGCCGAGATGTCCGAGCCGGATGCGACGCTGCTGTGGGTCGAGACCCCCTCGAACCCGCTGATGTCGATCACTGACATCGCCGCCCTGGCGAAGATCGCCCACGAGAACAACGCGCTGCTGCTGGTGGACAACACCTTCGCCAGCCCCTACCTCCAGCAGCCGCTGGCGCTGGGCGCGGACATCGTGGTGCACTCCACCACCAAGTACATCGGCGGGCATTCCGACGTCGTCGGCGGCGCCGTGATCACCTCCGACGACGAGCTGGCCGCCTCCATCGGCTTCCAGCAGTTCGCAGTGGGCGCCGTCTCCGGCCCGCTGGACGCCTACCTGACCACCCGCGGGCTCAAGACGCTGGCGGTGCGCATGGACCGGCACTGCAGCAACGCCCAGGCCATCGCCGAGCACCTGGTGGACCACCCCGCCGTCGAGCGGGTGCTCTACCCAGGGCTCCCCGATCACCCCGGCCACGAACTGGCCAAGGCTCAGATGAGCGGCTTCGGCGGGATGGTCTCGATCCAGCTCGCCGGCGGAGAGGCCGCGGCCCGCAAGGTCGCCGAGGGCACCCGGCTCTTCATCCTCGCCGAGTCCCTGGGCGGCATCGAGTCGCTGATGAACTACCCGCACGAGATGACCCACGCCTCGGTGCGCGGCACCGAGCTCGCGGTCCCGGAGAACCTGCTGCGCCTCTCGGTGGGCATCGAGGACGTGGCGGACCTGATCGATGATCTCGACACCGCCCTCGCTGGGCTCGAGCGCCGTGGCTGAGTCCTCTCCGACCTGTCTGGCGGGCGCGGCAGATCGGCTGGGACTCACCGGGACCGTGGACGCGGTCTGCGTGGTGCACCAGCTGATCCGCGACGACGTCGGCCAGGTCGGGGTCAGCGGGATCGACAAGCGTCCGGTCTCCGGCCCGGTTCAGGTGCGCACCCTGGGGCTGCATGGTGACGTCCAGGCCGACCGCCAGCACCACGGCGGGCCGGAGAAGGCCGTCTACGCCTATGCGGAGGAGGACGCCCAGTGGTGGGCCAGGGAACTGGGGCGGGAGATCCCATCAGGCAGCTTCGGGGAGAACCTGCGGCTCTCCGGGATCGATCTCGACGGCGCCCACCCCGGTGAGCGCTGGCAGATCGGGGACCGGGTGGTGCTTGAAGCCACGGTCCCGCGCATCCCCTGCGCCACCTTCGGGCGCTGGCTGGATCAGCCCGGCTGGGTCAGACGCTTCATCGCGGCGGGACGGCCGGGCACCTACTTCAAGGTCATCACACCCGGCACCGTGCAGGCCGGGGACCGCGCCGCGGTGATCGCCGTCGCGGAGCGTGCCGGGGTCGCCATTCGGGAGACCGCGCTGCGACGGGGCCCGGCGCTGGCCCGACCGGACGACTGAAAGTCCAGCTCAGGGACGTGGACGTGACCTTCGTCTCCAAAGGCGACAGTCGGGGTGGACCTGGGCTAGACTGAATGGGCATTCTCCGGATGATCCCGTTTTCTCTTGCTGACTCCGAGCGTGCCCCATCCACATGGGGCCGGACGCTCGTAGAGGGTTGTGTGTATCCACGGGTCGACTCCGGAGCCGACAAAGCGGCCGAGTCCCTGTGACTGATCCAGTCCCGTCCTAGATACCCAAGCAACCTGCCCTGCCCATGCAGGGGTTGTGTGCATTGCCATTTGGCACGCCCAGCCCCTTCGAGCAGCGGTGGTTGATTGTGCAGGTTTCCTGGGACTGGATCTTCAGCGGGTCCTCTCGGTCGCATGACATGTGACGAGGAGTCAACATGACGATCCAGGACCACAACTCCGCAGAGCCCACCCCGGGCGACGCCGAGACCGCAGCTGCGGCGCAGACCGCAGCCACCACGGAGTCAGGCGCGACGCAGACGCCGGAGACTGCCACCCCTTCTGAGACCGAGGCTCCCGCCGAGGCTGCACAGGTTGGGACCGAAGCAGCCCCGACCGCCGAGGCCGAGAACACCACCGAGGCCGTTCCGGCCGTCGAGGCCGCTCCCGCAGCTGCCGCGGCACCGGTCGTCGAGTCCGCCCCGGTCGCTGAGGCACCGGTCGAGTCCGCCCCCGCCGCTGAGGCACCTGTTGCCGAAGCCTCTGCAGAGGCGGCCCCCAAGGCCGTTGAAGAGCCCACGGGCCCGAAGTTCTCCGAGCTGGGCCTGGATCCCCGGGTGCTGCAGTCGGTGACCAAGCTCGGCTACGAGACCCCGTCCCCGATCCAGGCGCAGACCATCCCGCTGCTGAGCGAGGGCCGCGACGTCGTCGGTCTGGCCCAGACCGGCACCGGCAAGACTGCGGCCTTCGCGCTGCCGGCGCTGTCCCATATGGCTCGCGCGAACGACGCCGGAGAGCTGGGCAACTCGCCCTCGACTCTGGTGCTCGCCCCCACTCGTGAACTCGCCATCCAGGTCGCCGAGGCGTTCGCCACCTACGCGCAGGGCGTCCCCGGCATCACCGTGCTGCCGATCTACGGCGGCTCCCCCTACGGCCCGCAGCTCGAGGGCCTGCGCCGCGGCGCCCACGTCGTCGTCGGCACTCCCGGTCGCGTCATCGACCACATGACCCGCGGTTCGCTGAACCTCTCCACGATCAAGCACCTGGTGCTCGATGAGGCTGACGAGATGCTGCGCATGGGCTTCGCCGAGGAGGTGGACCAGATTCTGGCCCGCACCCCGAAGACCAAACAGGTCGCACTGTTCTCCGCCACGATGCCCAAGGCGATCCGCCGGATCTCCGCGGACTACCTCAATGATCCGGTCGAGGTCTCGGTCAAGTCCAAGACCTCCACCGGCACCAACACCCGCCAGCGCTTCGTGCTGATCAAGCACTCGGCCAAGAACGAGGCGCTGACCCGCATCCTCGAGACCGAGCCGCACGATGCCGCGATCGTCTTCGTGCGCACCCGCTCGGCCACCGAAGAGGTCTCGAACAAGCTCGCCGCCCGCGGCTTCCGCACCGCAGCGATCAACGGTGACATCCCGCAGAACCTGCGCGAGAAGACCGTGGAGAACCTCAAGTCCGGCCGCATCGACGTGCTCGTCGCCACCGACGTCGCCGCCCGCGGTCTCGACGTCGAGCGCATCACCCACGTCTTCAACTACGACATCCCGCTGGACACCGAGTCCTACGTGCACCGCATCGGCCGCACCGGCCGCGCGGGTCGCTCCGGCGACGCCGTCCTGTTCGTGACTCCCCGCGAGAAGCGCATGCTGCGGTCCATCGAGAAGGCCACCCGCCAGCCGGTCGAGCAGATGTCCATGCCGACCATCGCGGATGTGAACTCCTCGCGGCTCGATCGCTTCTCGGAGCGGATCACCGAGACCCTGGCCTCGGAAGAGCTCGAGGAGTACCGCGGACTCGTGGCCTCCTACACCCAGGAGCACAACACTCCCGCCGAAGACGTGGCAGCCGCACTGGTCGCCATGGTCCACGACGGACGGCCGCTGCTGCTCGACGAGAAGCGCGACGACGAGCTCGTCCGTGAATCCAAGCGTGAGGTCGGCGAGGACCGTGCAGGCGGCGATCGCCCGGATCGCGGCCAGCGTGAGCGCGGACCGCGCACCGCCGGTCCCGGCAACGCGATGTACAAGATCGCTGTCGGCCGTCGCAACGGCGTGAACCCAGGACACATCGTCGGCGCCATCGCCAACGAGGCTGGGCTCAGCGCCCGCGAGATCGGCGGCATCGACATCCGCCCCACGCACTCCCTCGTGGAGCTGCCTGAGAAGCTCTCCTCCGAGCAGTGGGCCGCCCTGGCGAAGACCCGCATCGGCGGGGAGCTGCTGAAGATGGAGCGCGACACCGGCGCTCCCTCCGGCGGCACCGAGTCCCGCGGCGGCTCCGGCGAGTCTCGCGGCAGCTATGCCGGCAAGCGTGAGGGCGGCTCGAGCGATCGAGGCGGCCGCGCAGGATCCGGCGACAGCCGATTCGGCAACAAGGATCGCAAGCCGCGCTGGAAGTGAATCGTCCCCCTGAAAAGGGGTTCGGACTTCGCCGCCGCAGGTCCCGATCTGCGGCGGCGGAGACACCCGGTCAGGGGAGAGGCAGCTCACCTCTGACCGATTTTTGAACGGTGCTGAACTGGTGGTAGAGTTCAGTGCTGTTGCCCCAATAGCTCAGTGGTAGAGCGCAGTCTTGGTAAGACTGAGGTCGCGGGATCGATTCCCGCTTGGGGCTCTGATTGGGAGCCCGCGCAGCGCAGCACATTGCGCGGCGCGGGTCTTTCTCATTCAAGCCGATTCTCCTCCTCCCTGGCGGGGTGGAGGGTCGGGGTATGGCGGTGTAGCTCAGCTGGTTAGAGCGCACGACTCATAATCGTGAGGTCGGGGGATCGAGCCCCCCCACCGCTACCGAGAACGCCGCACAGGCGACCTGCATGTCGGGCCCCTACGCTTCACTGCGTGGGGGCCCGACGTGCATCCGCTGGCGTCAGCGAGGGGTTGAGCAACGAATATGCGAACTGCCCGTGCGCGCCAGTCCGCTCCGCCGTGGACCCGTGGGAAGACCTCCAGCCGGACCGTCTCAGCGTCTACCCGGGAGTTCAAGACCCTTCAGCGGTACGTGGCGGTCTCGGTCAGGACCTGTCGGAGAAGCGCTGCATAGTCGTCTGGCCGCTCGAAGGAGGCCCGGTGGCTGGATGCGGGCAGCTCCACCCACGTCTTGGCGGGGGCCTCCAGCTGTTCGAACCATTCTCGGGCCGGCTCGACCCGGCCGCGTGCTTCGTGCTCACCCATGACGACGTAGACCGGGACGTCGAGACGTGGTGCCTCGTCGCGCAGGTCCACGTCCTGCAGCTGTGGGTACAGCAGGGAGTACGTGTCGAGCAGGCCGCGGATCGCGTTCACCTGGTCCATGAAGGTGTTCTCCGGCACCCAGATGGTCGCGGTCATCTCGGTCGAACCGTCGAACTCCGGGTAGGAGTAGATGGTTCGCTCCGTACCGACGATCGCTGTGTAGTCGAGCATGTCCGAATACGGCGGCGGACCCTGCGCGATCAGCTGCGCCTCGAGCTCCTCATCCTCTGTCGCGCTCGCCAGCTCCAGGCTCTCGTCATAGAAGATCTGGTCGGTCTCGCGGAGATCGACCATCTGCCCGGTGCCCACGAAGGCCCGATATCGCTCCGGGTGCTGCTGTACGGCCAGCACTCCTGGGAGCGTGCCCCACGACTGGCCGGTGAGGATGATCCGATCCTGGGCGAACCGCTCGCGCAGATGCTCGGTCACCTCGAGCGTGTCATCCACCACCCGTTGCAGCGTCATGTCCTCGACCGGGTCGATCGCGGAGTACGACTTGCCGGTCCCCGGCTGGTCCCAGGTGACCACGACGAAGTCCTCTTCCAGCGACGGGTCCAGCCGCATGGCCCCCAGGTCTGTGCCCCCCGGCCCGCCGGCGAGGTGAAGCAGGACAGGGTCCTCCACGTCTGAGCCGCGGATCATCAGGGTCTGGTCTGACCCATTGACCGACACGGTGACGAGCTCGGCGATGCTCCCCTCCACGGGTTCACCGGTGGCGTCGAGGACCGGGGCCGTTGACGCGGGACGGGCGGCCAGGGCCGCCAGCACCAGGACCGTCACACCGGCCAGCAGCACCCCCGACCAGCCCCACCTGGTCATCCGGGTCGGACCACCTGTCCTCCGGCGGGCCGCGACCTCGACGCCGAGACGACAGCCCAGGATCATGGGCACCAGGACCAGCAGCCCGTGCACGCCCCGCCCGGCCAGGAAGCCGAGGACCGCGATGAGGGAGTCGAGGCGGATCTCGTCGACGGTGGCACCGGCCGTGCCGAGGCGGGCCACCTCGAAGACGGTCAGGAAGACCACGGGGGTCAGCAGCATGCTCCACCGGCTGCGCAGCAGGGCTCCCGCGAGCACGCCGACTGTGAGCGCGCCGAGCATCGACCACAGCACCTCGCCGGCGTTCAGCGGGCCGCGGGGGGTTGCCCAGGCGGCAATCAGTCCGGCGCCGCCGGCCACGAGCACCGCCAGGACCACCGACACAGTGATCGACGGCTGGCCGTCCCGGACACCACGAGCCGACGGGCTGGAGCCGCCGACGCCTGAGGTGGCCTGGGGCCTACGCTGCCGTTTCGGCCCCTCGGCGGCGCGCGTGTCACTCATGGCAGTCCTCCATCTGCGCGCCCCGCATCCGGGACGACTCGACTGACACGACCACCGTACGACGGTGCACAGACGACCACCAGGGGCCGATGCCCGACCAGAAGTGACCAAAGGTCCTGTCCTGCGGGCCGGGACGAGGCGCATGCTGAGCTCGGCTGCAGGGGACCCACTGCTGCAGACCCATGGTTCCATCTGGAGGTCCAGGCGACGGCGACCCCCGCGCCGCCGATCGTGGCGGCTGCCGCAACCTGCTGACCACCCAGTACGGCACCTTCTTCACCCTCTTCGCCGACGACCACCGTGCGGAGAACTTCAGGTCGATGGACCGGATCTTTCCTGCCACCGGTGTCACCGCCACAGACGACACCTGGGCGTTCGATCGCGCCGAGCAGTCTCTGCCCTCGACCTATCGGTTCGAGGGTGAGGACCACGCCATGGGCGCCAGACGGCCACATCTCCAGCCTGGATGACGAGGTCACCGACTACGTCCCACAGCTGACCGGCAGCGGCTACGACGGCGTCACCATCCGCCACCTGTTCACGATGTCCAGCGGAGTCGAGTTCGACGAGGACTACGACTCGCCGCTTGCGGACGTCAACATGATCTTCATCCGTGCGTTCGCTCTCGAAGAGCCCATGCTCGACCATTACGCCAACCTCGAGCGGGAACGGCCGCCCGGCACTTCCACAACTACGTCAGCTCCGACACGGGGGTCCTGGCCGAGGTCCTCAGCAACGCCACCGGCACCTCGGTCGAGGGACTACCTGCGCCTGGGGCGCCTCTACCTCAACGAGGGGAGGCGCGACGGGCAGCAGGTGCTGCCCGTCGGATGGGTTGAGGCCTCCACGACGCCAGAGGCCCCTCACCTGCAGGGGCCAATACATCTGCGTCAACCCCGCCCGTGAGGTGGTGATCGTCAAGTCGAGCACTGACCATCACTTCGATGACAACGACCACGAGACCATCGCGGCGTTCCGCGCCATCGCTGAAGCCGCAGCACCTTGAAGCATGGGTAGACACGGCACGCTTTCAGCTTGGGGCTCACCCTTCGAGTGACCGTGCGATCGCGCATGGGTCATCAGCTTCAGCGTGTGCGACCAGCCAGGAGAATTCACCGCCATCGTGCTCACCTTCGCCGAGCATCGCCAACTATTGGTTGACCCACCGTCGTCTTCTGACGCGGGCCGCTGCGCGATCAGCGCGACCGCCGTAGCCGGTTGATCAACCCCAGACCGCGTAGGCATCTGGAGCTCGCCGGCGCACGAGCGCCTCGGCTGGCCACGTCAGCAACAGCATCACGAGGCCGGCCACAGGCGCCGCGAACGAGACCGCCAGCGCGAGCAGCGTCACGGCCGTGCTCGATCCCCACCCGGCCACCACCCATCGGAACAACCCCTGGGGCATCGGCCGCCACCACGCGTCGACCGCGCCTGCGCGCAGCAGCAGGCCCAGGTGCAGTATCGCGATCAGACTGAGCAGCAGCAGGTACGGCACGACCGTGCCTCGCAGCGTCGGGTCCCGACCGAGCAGGCTCGTCGGGTAGGGCACCAGCGCCACCGCGCCGAGCAGTGCGAGATTGATCGCGATCAGGCCCGGCTCGACGAACCCCAGGACCGCGAAGAACCGGTGGTGCACCCACCAGAAGTTCGCGACGACCGCGAAGCTCACCACGAAAGCGATCAGCTCCGCTCCCTGGCCGGAGACGGCGCCCATGGTGGTGTCGAGTCGTACCCCGGAGGCCTCCATCGTGGAGAACACCAGCAGCGTCATTGCGATCGCGAAGAGCGCGTCGCTGAGGTTGAGCACCCGGGCGAACTCCTGCGAGTCCCGGCCGTAGCGGCGGCGGCGGAGGGCGTCCTCATGGTCGCGGTGCGGCATGACGTGACTCTACGCGCGTCCCGACCGATCTGTCCGTTGCGGATCCCGTGGTCTACCGACTTTGCATTCCGCCGGGTCCCTTGGTGCTGCCTGTAAGCCTCATTCACGAATTCCTGCGGCCAGGGCTGTACCAGCAGCACACCCGAGCAGCCCCAACTCGTCTTCCGGGCCGGACCGTCCGCCCCGCATCCGGGACGACCTCGACTGGGACGACCACCGTTCAGGATGCCTGCGTGCTGTCCCGCTCTCTCAACGCATCCTCGAGGAGCGTGACGAGCGCCTCGAGCTGGATGTCGGCGGAGTCAGGGATATCCTGGTCGGTCCCGTCAAGAGCCCGGGCGGCCAGCCCCGCCTTGCTGTCGATGAGCTCGGCGATCTTCGTGTCGAGGGTCTGCGCGGCGATGATCCGCCACGCCGTGACCGGCTCCTCCTGGCCGATGCGGTGGATGCGGTCGATGGCCTGGGTCTGCTCGGCGTGGGTCCACGACAGTTCCGCGAGCACCATGTTCGAGGCGACCTGCAGGTTGATGCCGACGCCGGCGGCCGTCAGTGAGCACACGGCGACGGCGACGTCCGGGTCGTTGGTGAATGCGTCGATGTGCTTCTGTCGAGCCGATGCCGTCTGGTCGCCGCGGATGGAGGCGTACCGGATGCCTTGCTTGGCGAAGGTCGCCTCAGCGGTGTCCATGACATCGATGTGCTTGGCGAAGAAGACGACCTTGCCGGCGCTGCGGGCGAGCTGCGCGGCGTAGTCGGCCGCGAGGCCGGCCTTCGCCTGGCCGATCCGCCGCGTCATGGTGAACACGTTCTCGTTCGACTTATTCGTCGTCTTGCTCGCCCGCTCCCGCGCGGCGACCTGGCGGACGAGGACGTGGTCGATGCCTTCGACGACGTCGCCTGGCGCCTGTGCCGCCAGCGCGCGCTCATAGCGCGTGAGGAGACGACGGACGAGGCTCTGTTCGGCGGCCCGGATGGACCGCCCGGCCTCGTCGTCGAGCTCGACCGGGACGTCGGCCACGCGGCGGGCGGGCAGGTCTGCGGCCACGTCCACCTTGCGCCGCCGCACGATGCCGCGGTCGATCACGGCTGCGCGCGCGGCGGCGGAGAAGCCGCGGTCGGCCGGTGTCAGACCTATCTGCTCGAGCGCATTCATCAGCTCACCGAGCGGCTTGGTCTCATCGACCCAGCCGAGAAACTGCCAGATCGCCTTGAAGTCCTCGATGTCGTTGATCAGCGGTGTGCCGGTGAGGGCGATGAGCAGCGGGTCGGCGATCCGCGTGCGGATGCGCTCGGAGAGCTGCAGCACGTTCTGGGACCGCTGCGACTTCCGGTTCTTGATGTAGTGCGCCTCGTCGACGACCATCCCGCGCAGACCCAGTTCGCGGAGCCAGCCCGCGTGCCGATCGAGCACCTCATAGTTGACGATGATGATGTCCGCGAAGCCGTCGATCCGCTCCCCGTCGCCGTGGACCACCGTCGCGGGGCGGCTGGGCGTCCACAGCATGGCCTCGCGCGCCCAGTTCATCTTCACGACGTTCGGCACGACGACGAGCAGCGGGTAGGCGTCCGCCGCCTGAGCGGCGAGCAGCGCCTGGGCCGTCTTGCCCAGGCCGGGCTCGTCGGCGAGCAGGAACGTCCGGTGTCCCGCCGCCGCGGCGGCGACCAGCCTTGCCTGGTGCGGCATGAGTTCCAGCCCTTGGGTCGCCCGGCTGGCGGTCGGCTCTGGCAGGTCCATGCACGAGAGTGCGCCGCCGTCGGCGAAGGACCTCATCAGCGGTTCGATGAGCTCCCAGCCGACGAGGCGACGGGGCGCGGCGGTGCGCTTGGCGACGGCGGAGTAGTCAGGTTCGAGGAAAGGGTTCGCGAGCTGGCGAGATGCCACCGAGGCGGGCACCACCCGGCGCTGCGTGTCCGCCTTGGGCTCGGCCGGTTCGGGCTGTCCGGACTGTCCGGGCTGTTCGGCGGGATCTTCCGGCACCTCGATGCCGGCGGACTGGAGGAGCTCGCGGCGCAGCGAGCGCGCACGATCGGAGATGACCGCGTCGTCGGCGAGCAGCCCAAGCAGGGAGGGGTCGCGGGCGGCCGTCGTCGCGAGGATGGTGGCGATGCCGTCGAGGCGCTTGAGCTCTTCGGCGCCCCGGGCCCCCGGTTTCGTCTCCTCCGCCTTGACGCGGGCGCGTTCCTCGCGCATGAGAAGTGCCACGACCTGGAACTTGGTCCGGGTCGAGGGCAGGTCGAGACCGCGCTGCACCGAGGACTCGACCTCGCGGACTACCTTGGCGAGCAGGTGGATGATGCCGCCGTCGTCGTGTTGGCGGGGTCGCCGTCGGGTGCGCGTGCGCGCGACGTTCTTACGCTGGGCTCCTCGAGCCACGGAGTCCTCCTCGAAAGCGATTGGTTCTTCACATCGGCGGGACGGTGTCCGCACCGCACCCGCGGCGGGGTGAGGGACATCCGAGAAGTCTCGGCAGAGACGTCCCGGAGCACAAGCTGGTCCAGCGGATCCGCAAGAGATCGACGCGTCGAACGGGTCCAGCCGCGAGGGCCCCGCCAGCGTACCGCGTGCTGGGCGCCTCTCAGCCCTCGGGAGAGCGTTCACGACGCAGACGACGCCCGGACACCGCCAGGACGTGCGCGTTCCGGCGCTGCCCGTTCGAGCGTATGGATGCCGGCGTGCTGGAGATCCTATTGTGTCACCGTTCTCCGGTCGGGACAGGACAACTGAACGCGCTGACCTCATGCATGACGCCCGCGAAGGCCGAAGAGGGCAGTCCGCTGACTCAGAGGTCACCACTCAGAGGTCACGACGCAGAGCTCTGGACCTCTGCCCCGGGCGGTTCGATGCAGCTCCGCACGACCCCTGCATCTGCTGGTTCATCGGGAGCAGCAGCGCACCGGGTGGACCCGTCAGCGTGCCGCCTGCGAGGCTGTGGTCAGGTCTGCCAGTCCCGCGGCGAACCGGTCGAGGATGATCTCCACCAGCTCCGCCGGTGCCTGCGACGAGTCCTGGGGCAGCAGCGACCGGGTGACCACGTCGGCGCCTGCGCGTTCGAGCAGCTTCTGGAAGTAGCCCGGTGCCAGCAGATAGCTGATCAGCACGACCCGGCCCCGCGCGGTGCTCCGCGCCTGTGCCACTGTGGTCTTCACCGAGGGCTCTGCGAAGGAGAGGTAGGCGTCCTGGACCGGGCGGCCCAGCCGGGCCTGGAGCCGAGCCGCCATGTCCTGACAATCCCGCACGGCCGAGCTGTCCGAGGAGCCCGCTGCTGCGAAGATCAGGGTGTCCCGCGCGGAGTCGACCCCGGCCTGAACCATCCGGCGCAGCAGCAGATCCACCAGCCGGTCATCGGGGCCCAGCGCACCGCCCACGGTCACCGGACGGTCCAGATCGGCGGTGTCCTCCCTGAGGTCCACATTGACGTGGAAGCCGGCGGAGAGCAGCAGGGGCACGACGACGACGGCCATCTCCTCGGGCAGGGAGGCCAGGCTGGCGGGGACGTCAGGCTGCTGCACATCCACGTGCCCGAGCCTGACCGGATCCGCGCATCCCCGCGCGGCGGCGACCTCCTGGACCCGCTGCGCCAGCTGCGCGACCAGGCGCTGTCCCTCAGGATCGGAGGTGCCGTGGGAGACGGCCAGCAACGCGGCAGACGTTTCGACGGCGTGGGTCATCAGAGAAACCTCAGACTTTCACCTCGATGAATCCGGCTTGGACGCGCACCGGATAGGAGTTCAGCTGCAGCGCCTCATCGCTGAGGCACTGACCGGTGGCCAGGTCATAGGGCTGCTTATGGATCGGTGAGGCCAATGTAGGCCGGCCAGCTCTGGACCCGACGATACCGCGAGACATCACATTCGCGCCGGCGCAGGGATCCAGCTGGGACACCGCATGCACCGTCTCGCCCTGCAGCCGGATCAGCGCGATCTGCGTGCCCTGGACCAGAGCGGCCTCGCCCCACATCGGCTCCAGGTCCTCCAAGCGGCACACCCGATGCCAGAAGGGCTCGGTGCCTGGGGCTCCGGCAATGGACGTGGGCGTGTATGCGGTCGTGGTCGCGGTGCTCATCGCCCCAGCCTAGGCAGGAGAAGTTTCGTCCGGAACGCCAGCGTGTAAAGCCCTGATGACGCTGATCTCACCAGCGCTGAGAACAAGATGAGGACCTTGTCATATTGGTGTTACAAACGCGACACCGCTGAGAAATCGCGTGTTCCTAGGCTGGGGCGAACCCTCGACGGTCCGGCGCACCCCTATCGAACACCGAAGACCTCCGCCAGATCGACGTGAAGGCAGATCGCACTCATCGGCTACCGCGAAGGTGAACTCCCATGGACGCAACCCCACACTCGGCCCCGGCCGGGACCGAGCGGCATATCGCCGTCGTCGGAGGCGGCCCCGCCGCCCACCGGCTGACCGAGGCCCTCATCGCCCGGGACCCCGTCGGTCTCCGGATCAGCGTGTTCACCGAGGAAGCGTCGGCCCCCTATGACCGGGTGGCGCTGTCCCGACGCTTCGCGCAGTTCGACGATGAGCTGCTGCTGGGGGACCCGGCGCTCTGGGCCGATCCCCGGGTCCAGCTGCACACCGCCACCGCGGTGACCCAGGTTGACGCGCAGGCCCAGACGCTGCGCACGGCGGCCGGTGAGGTGTTCGGCTTCGACGAGCTGGTGCTCGCCACCGGATCCTCCGCGCCCAGGCCACCGATCGAGGGCAGCGAGCACATCGCGGTCTACCGAACCCTGGACGACGTCGACTGGCTCCGGCAGCGCGCCGCCGAGCTCAGCGCCGAGCTGGGCCGTCCGGCCCGCTGCGCGGTGATCGGCGGCGGCCTGCTCGGCCTGGAGGCGGCTGGCGGGCTCAAGGGCCTCGGTGCCGAGGTCACGGTGGTGCATTCCCGCCCCTGGCTGATGAACGCCCAGGTGGACGAGTTCGGCGGCCGCACCCTGAACCGGCTGCTTCAGCAGGAGGGCTACCGGCTCCAACTCGGCCACCGGCCCACCCGGATGGCCGTGGACCCAGAGGCAGGACCAGAGCAGAGCCGCTATACGCTGGAGTTCGCGCAGGGCCCCGACCTGCCCGCGGACCTGGTCGTCGCCGCCATCGGCATCACCGCCCGCGACGAGCTCGCCGCTGCGGCAGGAATCGACTGCGCCGAGCGCGGAGGCGTGGTCATCGACGAGACCTGTGCCACCTCGGCGTCGAAGATCTGGGCCATCGGAGAGGTCGCGAGCTACCAGGGCATCTCCATGGGCCTGGTCGCTCCGGCCAATGCGATGGCCGAGGTGGTCGCGGACCGGCTCAGCGGGGGAGCAGCCTCGTTCGTCGGGTTCGACACCGCCGCGAAGCTCAAGCTCGCCGGCATGGACGTGGCCTCCTTCGGAGACGCCTTCGCCGAGACCCCCGGCGCGCTCGAGGTCGTCTACGCCGACGCCGTCGGCGGCATCTATCAGAAGATCGTGGTCACCGACGACGCCACCACCCTGCTCGGCGGGGTCTTCGTCGGTGACGCCAGCCCCTATTCCTCGCTGCGCCCGCTGCTGGGCCGTGAGCTGCCGGCCGCCCCCGGCGCGTTCCTCTCCGCCGCCGGTGGCGGAGAGCTGGACCTGGAGCTGCCCGACGACGCCCAGGTCTGCTCCTGCAAGGACATCTGCGCGGGACAGATCCGATCCGCCGTCACCGGCGACGAGACCACCCCCGGCTGCACCGACATGGCCGCGATGAAGAGCTGCACCAGGGTCGGCACCCAGTGCGGCTCCTGCATCCCGATGGCGAAGAAGATCATGGAGAAGCAGATGCTCTCTCTGGGGTTCGACGTCTCCAAGGCGCTCTGCGAGCACTTCGGCCACTCCCGCGCCGAACTCTTCGAAGCCGTGCGGGCCACCCAGCTGATCAGCTTCACCGAGATCGTCGCCCGGTTCGGAACCCCCGCCGACGCGCAGCTCAACCTCGGCTGCGACATCTGCAAACCGGTCGTGGCCTCGATCCTGGCCGCCCAGCACGGCGCCGAGTACATCCTCGAAGCCGGCCGCGGCACGCTGCAGGACACCAATGACCGGGCCCTGGCGAACATGCAGAAGGACGGCACCTACTCGGTGATGCCGCGGATCCCCGGCGGGGAGATCACCCCGCAGAAGCTCAAGGTGATCGCCGAGGTCGCGGCCGACTTCGACCTCTATACGAAGATCTCCGCGGCCCAGCGGGTTGACATGTTCGGCGCCCGGCTGGAGCAGCTGCCGCAGATCTGGCGCCGCCTGGTCGACGCCGGATTCGAATCCGGTCAGGCCTATGGCAAGGCGCTGCGCAACGTGAAGTCCTGCGTGGGCTCCAGCTGGTGCCGCTACGGGGTCCAGGACTCGGTGGCCATGGGCATCCGGCTGGAGAACCGGTACCGCGGACTGCGCTCGCCGCACAAGATGAAGTTCGGCGTCTCCGGATGCGCCCGCGAGTGTGCGGAGGCCCGCGCGAAGGACGTCGGCGTGATCGCCACCAGCGACGGCTGGAACATGTACGTCGGCGGCAACGGCGGGGCCACCCCGGCCCACGGACAGCTGCTGGCCAAGGACCTCGACGACCCGACGCTGCTGCGTTACATCGACCGCTACGTCATGTACTACGTGCGCACCGCAGACCGGCTCCAGCGCACCGCGCGCTGGATCGAGGAGCTGCCCGGGGGCGTCGACCACGTCCATGACGTGGTGGTCAAAGACTCCCTGGGCATCGGAGAAGACCTCGAAGCGGCCATGGCCAGACACGTAGATGGCTACGAGGACGAATGGGCCGCGACGCTGCGCGACCCGGAACGGCTGCGCCGATTCCGCAGCTTCGTCAACGCCCCGGACGCCCCGGACACCGGACTGGCCTACGTGATCGAGCGCGGACAGCGCCGCCCGGCCACCGAACAGGAGAAGCTCGACGCCGCGGCAGGGGAGGGCCCGGTGCTGCTCACCGGGCCGCGCATCCCGGTGCGCGAGGAGATGGCCCGAGAAGACGCCGCCCGGGCAGGCGCGCATCAGGAGCCGGGGGAGGCCCGCCCGGGCGCCCCCGTCCCCAACAACCTGGCAGCCGCGGAGGGAAGGTCATGATGGTTCTGGGAGAGGTGACACTGATCGGAGGCGGCCCTGGAGCCGCCGACCTGATGACCGTGCGAGCCCGTGACGCGTTGGCGATCGCCGACGTCGTCTTCTACGATCGGCTCGCGCCCACCGAGGGTCTGCGCGAGTGGGCCCCGGCGGCCGAGCTCTACGACGTCGGCAAGCGTCCCGGACATCACCGGGTCGCCCAGGAGGACATCCAGGCGATGATGACCGACGCCGCGCGCAGCGGTCGACGCGTGGTCCGGCTCAAGGGCGGTGACCCGTTCGTCTTCGGACGCGGCTGCGAGGAGGTCGCCGCATGCCGTGACGCCGGCATCCCGGTGACGGTGGTCCCGGGGATCACCTCGGCGATCGCCGTGCCCGCCGCGGCAGGGATCCCGGTCACCGCCCGCAACGTCTCGAAGTCCTTCACCGTGATCTCCGGACACGACCCGCTCAGCGAGCAGGAGCTCTCCGGCCTGGCCGCTCTGGGCGGCACCGCGGTGATCCTGATGGGTGTGGGCACGCTGGGACACACCATGGCCGGGCTGCAGCGCCACGGGCTCGCCGGAGAGACCCCGGTGGGGATCGTGGAGCGCGGCTTCAGCGCCGACCAGCGGGTGCTCATCGCCCCGCTCGGCGAGATCCTCGGGGTCGCGGCCGAAGCCAGGCTGCGCTCGCCGGCAGTGCTGGTGATCGGGGAGGTGGTCCGGCTGGCGGCGACTGAGCCCTGCTCCGGCGAGGCCCGCAGCGACACCGACTCCTCTCCGGCGGTCGCCGGGGAACAGGTCATCCGCGCCATGGCCGGGGCGGTGCTCTGATGACCGCAATCACCTCCTCCGACGCCCCTCTCCCCGCCGGCGGCAATGGCGGGTCTGCCGTCAGGACTGCGCCCGAGACCGCTTCGGCGGTGCCGCAGACCTTGGCGGGCTTCCGGATCGGGGTCACCTCAGACAGACGCAGCGAGGACCTCATCTGCGCGTTTCAGCGGCGCGGGGCCGAAGTCATGCACGCCCCTGCGCTGCGGATCGTCGCGCTGACCGAATCTGTGACCCTGCAGCAGGACACCCGCCGGGTGATCGACGCGGCACCGGACTTCGCGGTCATCACCACCGCCTACGGGATGCGCCGCTGGTTCGAGGCCGCGGACGCCTATGGTCTGGGCGCGGAGCTCTTCGACGCCCTGGAGCAGGCGACCATCCTGGTGCGCGGTCCCAAGGCGCGCGGTGCGGTGCGGGCTGCGGGCCTCGATGACGACGGCTCCGCCGAGGACGAGCGCACCGCGACCGTGGTGGACATGCTGCTGACCCGTGACGTGAGGGACAAGACCGTGGCGCTGCAGCAGCACGGGGCCAGTGATGATTCGCAGATCCACCGGCTCCAGGCGGCTGGCGCCAGGGTGGTCACCGTGCTGCCCTATACCTGGACCAGGCCCGATGAAGACTCGGACCTGCTGCGCATGATCGACGCGGTGATCGAACGACAGCTCGACCTGATCACCTTCACCGCAGCCCCTGCAGTGGAGGCGTTCCTCTCGGTGGCCCGTCAGTACGGAAGGTCGGAGGCGCTGGTCGCAGCGCTGCGCGGCGACGTGGTCTCGGTGGCCGTGGGCGCTGTGACCGCAGGACCCCTCTACGATGCGGGGCTCAGCCCGATCATCCCCTCGCGCTGGCGCCTGGGCGCGATGATCAAGCTGGTCTGTGACCACCTCGAGGAACATCAGACGCTGCGCATCACCACCCGGCACGGACCTGTCGAGATGCGCGGCTCCGAGGTGCGCCTCCCCCAGCTCACCGACCAGGCGGTGCGTCTGCCGCCGGGGCCGTTGTCGCTGATGCGGGCGCTGGTCAAGGCCGAGGGGGCGGTGCTCTCCCGGGAGCATCTGATGCAGGTGCTGGTCCAGTGCGATTCCGAGCATGCCCTGGAGATGTGGGTCTCCCGGCTGCGCAAATCGCTGCCGGTCAGCGGTCTGGTGAGCACCGTGGTCAAGCGCGGGTACCGGCTCGCGGTCTGACCCTGCTCGCCGTCTCACCGGGCTCACCGCCTGACCAGGCTCACTGCCTGACCAGGCTCACTGTCCGACCTCGCACATTGCTCGACCTGGTTCTCCGCGCGCTCCGCTCAGGCGTGCACCGCCGTCGGGAGCTGCCTGGCCTCGGCGCTGAGCAGCTTCTCGATGCGCACATGACAGGTGCCGCAGCCGGTGCCGGCGCGGCAGGCCGCCCCGACCTCCGCCACGGTGGATGAGCAGGCGGCCGCGTCCTGCACCTGGGCGAGGGTGGTGCCGGCGCACCGGCACAGCACGTCCTGCGCGCCGAGCTGCGCCTCGCGGGTGGCGTGCTCGGCCGCCAGCAGCGCGGTGCGGTCGGTCACCGGGATGGTGCCTCGTCCGGCATGCATGGCCAGTTCAGCGGCCGAGCGCGGCATCCCGACCGCGACGAAGCCGAGCAGCCGGTCCTCATCCGAGACGATGCGCAGGTATTGACCGCCCTTCGGATCTGACCAGGTGGAGACGGTGGGCGAGTCGGGATCCCAGGGGTCCACATCGGTGGTTCCGGCGCAGGCGACGTTGAGCGTGTGGGACTTCAACAGGATCACGTCCAGGCCCTTGTGGGCCGTCAGGTGCACCGGGGCTCCGGCGGCATCGCGCTCGATGATCTGCTCCAGCCCGAGGTCCCCACGCAGGGCCTGTGCGACGGTCGCAGCGTGCTCCCACCCCGGCGCGATCAGTCCCGCGGAGACCTTCCCATCCACGGTGGCGCAGTCACCGATCGCGTAGATCAGTGGGTCGGTCACGCTGCGGCACGCCTGGTCGGTCAGCACTCCCCAGCGGGTGGGCAGTCCGGAGGCGGCGGCCAGCTGGTCCCGCGCGCGGACTCCGGTGCAGGTGACCAGCAACGAGCCGGGCAGCTTCTCGCCCAGAGAGGTGCGCACCCCAGACAGGCGGCCTGATTCAGCGATCACGGTGGTGATGTCCGCCGCCGCCCGCACCTGGACCCCGGCACGGATCAGCTCGCGGCGCAGCAGCATCCCGGCATCGGTGTCGATCTGCCGGTTCATCGGCACATTGCCTCGGTGCACCAGGGTCACCGGGGCCCCGACCTCGGCGATGGCCAGCGCCGCCTCCACGCCGAGCACGCCCCCACCGAGCACGATGACCGGTTCGCCGCGGTGCACGACCTCGGCCAGCCGCAGCGCATCACCCATCTCGCGCAGGGCGAGGATCCCCTCCGGCAGTCCGGGGGACTTCAGCTCCGCGTCGATGGCACCGCCGCGGCGAGACTCCACCTCGAAGCTGGGCGTCATCGGTTCCGCGCCGGTGGCCAGCACCAGCCGGTCGTAGGAGAGCGTGCCGCCGTCATCGAGCGTGACCCGCTGAGTCTCTCGGTCGATACCGGTGGCGGTCACCGCGGTGCGCACGTCGACGCCGGCCTCGCGAAGCGCGCGCGGGTCGGTCACGGCGAGGTCGGCGGGCTGGATGCGGCCCACCGAGACGTCCCCGATGCGGATGCGCTGGTAGGCCGGCTCGGTCTCGGCGCCGATCACGGTCAGCCGGAGCGTACCGATCGTGACCTCCTCGAGAAGCTCATCGATCAGCCGGGCGGCGACCGGACCGAAGCCGAGCACCAGCACGTGCGGGATCGGGTGAGTCATGCGGCTGCCTCCGTGGAAGTGGCGGGACGGATTCGGACCGGGGTGTTCTTGAATTCCGGCATCTTCGAATGCGGGTCGGTCAGGCCCCGGGTGAGCAGGTTGGCGGCGCTGCGGCCGGAGAAATGGAAGGGCGAGAAGAGGGTGTCCGCGCGGATCCCGGCGTCGAAGACGACCTTCGCGGTCAGCGCGCCCTGCGCGTTCTCCACCACCGCGAAGCCGTCCTCGGCCAACCCGAACTGGCGCGCCGTGGCCGGGTGGATCTGCACCGTCACCTGCGGGTGTGCGGCGTCCAGGGCCGGCACCCGCCGGGTCTGGTTGCCCGACTGATAGTGCTCCATCAGCCGTCCGGTGGTGAAGGTGAGCTCCTCGGCGTGCGGTGCCGCCTGGGCGCGTGGCCGGATCGCGCGCAGCGTCGCCCGGCCATCGGCGTGGGCGAAGCGGGCGGTGAACATCCGCGGAGTCCCGATGATCGGCTCCCCGGTGCTGGTGCGCTCTGGCCCGGCCGCATTGCCAGCACCGGCCGCACTGCCAGCACCGGCGGCATGTGCACGCTCCGCGGCCGGCTCCGCGGCTGCCGGGTGCGGCCAGTAGCCGGCGTGTCCGGCGTCCAACAGCTCCCAGCTCATCGCGGAGTAGTCCGCAGTCGCCCCCGCGGTGGCCCGACGGATCTCCTCGAAGACCTCCGCCGGATCGGTGGAGAAGCCGGTGGGCACGCCGAGACGCCGGGCCAGCTCCGCGAAGATCCACAGCTCCGAGCGGCACCCCGACGGCGGCTCCAGGGCCCGACGACGGCGCAGCAGCCGCCCCTCCAGGCTGGTCATGGTGCCGTCCTCCTCGGCCCACTGCAGCACCGGAAGCACGACGTCGGCCTCGGCGGCCGTCTCGGAGAGGAAGAAGTCGGCCACCACGAGCAGGTCCAGGGCCCGCAGATTCTTAAGCACCCGGGAGGTGTCGGGCGCCGAGACGGCCACATTGGAGCCATGGACCAGCAGCGCACGGATCCCGTCCGGGCCCTGATCAGTCCGGGTGCCCATGGTGTGCAGCAGCTGCGTGGCCGGGACCCCGGGGCCTGGGATCGATTCCGGCGCCACGCCCCAGACCTCGGCGATGTGCGCCCGGTCGGTGGGGGAGCTGATCGAGCGCAGCCCCGGGAGCTGGTCCGACTTCTGCCCCATCTCCCGGCCGCCCTGCCCGTTGCCCTGTCCGGTCAGGGTGCCGTAGCCTCCACGGGCGCCGGGCAGCCCGAGGACCAGCGCCAGGCTGATCGCGGCCCGTGCGGTGTCGGTGCCGTCGCGGTGCTGCTCCACGCCGCGTCCGGTGAGGATGAAGACCGGATCGCCGCCGTCGCGGGCGCTCACGGCCGCGGATCCCAGCCGACGGGCGATGAGGCGGATCTGGTCCGCGCCGACTCCGGTGGCGGCCTGAGCCCGCTCGGGCCACCAGGCGGCCGCGGACCGGCGGAAGTCCTCGGTGCCGCTGACCCGGTCCGCCAGATAGCGCTGATCGGTGTAACCCTCCTCGAAGAGCACGTTGGCCAGGGCCAGCAGCAGCACCAGGTCCCCGCCGGAGGTCGGAGCCACATGGAACCCGGCGCCGTCGGCGGTGAGCTCGGCGGTGGAGCTGCGCCGCGGGTCCACCACGATCAGACCACCCTTGGATCGAGCACCCTCCAGGTGCTGCACGAAGGGTGGCATGGTGTCGGCCACGTTGGAGCCCAGCAGCAGGACGGTGCAGGCGGCATCGAGGTCCGTGAGCGGGAACGGAAGCCCGCGGTCCAGTCCGAAGACCTCTGTGGAGGCCTTCGCCGCCGAGGACATGCAGAACCTGCCGTTGTAGTCGATCTGCGAGGTTCCCAGCGCGACCCTGGCGAACTTCCCCAGCGCGTAGGTCTTCTCATTGGTCAGGCTGCCGGAGCCGAACACCCCGACCGCGTCTGGGCCGTGGGTGGCCTGGATGCTGCGCAGCCGCTCCGCGATATGGTCCAGCGCCTCCTCCCAGGAGGCCGCGCGGAAGCTGCGCTCGCCGTCGTCGTCGGTCTCGGCGATCAGGGGGGAGCGGAGCCGGTCGCTGCGTGGGCCGAGCAGCTCCGCGGCGGTGCTGCCCTTCCGGCACAGCCGCCCCCGGTTGGTCGGGAACCGGGCACCTTCCACCGTGATGCCCGGCGGGGTCTGCTCCGTCTCGGCGCTGCTCGGTCTCTCGGGGATCCGCAGCGTCATGGCGCATTGCAGCGCGCAGTACGGGCAGTGGGTGTTCACCTCGCGGGTGGTCTGGGGTGCCGGCATCAGACGTTGGCGCGGGCGAAGACGGTGCCGGGGCGCATGTAGACCAGCCAGGTGAGCCCGGCCAGGGCGACGTAGCCGGTGGCGAAGACCCAGAAGGCGATGTCGAAGGAGCCGGTGGACTCATTGGACACCCGCAGGATCTGCGGAATCGCAAAGCCGCCGTAGGCGCCGATCGCGCCGATCAGACCCAGCGCGGAGGAGGCCTTGCGCTCGTGTCCGACCCGGTCGGCAGGGTCCACCGAGAGCCTGAAGACCACCGGGATCATCCGGTAGCTGGACCCGTTCGCGACCCCGGTGAGGGTGAACAGGGCCAGGAACAGCAGCAGGTAGATCCAGAAGTTGGCCATCGAGAGCGTCAGCACGACGGCGGCGGTGACCCCGGCCATCGCCAGGAAGCTGGTGATGGTCACCCGGGCGCCGCCGATCCGGTCGGCGAGCCTGCCTCCGCAGGGCCGGGCCAGCGAGCCGACCAGGGGACCGAGGAAGGCCAGCGAGAGCGCCGCGCCGAGGACCTGGATGCTGGAGAACTCGGGGAACTGGATGTTGATCAGGGTCGGGAAGACCGAGCCGAAGCCCATGAAGGAGCCGAAGGTCCCGATGTAGATCAGCGAGATGATCCACAGGTGCTTCTCCTTCAGCGCCGAGAGCGAGCCTTTGAGGTCGTTCTTGGCGTGAGAGAGGTTGTGCATGTACTTCCGAGCGCCCCAGGAGGCGAGCAGGATGAACGGGATCCAGAACAGCCCGGCGGCCGGCAGGTTCGGCTGCAGCGCGCCGAAGGCGAACGCGGTCACCACGATCGGCACGGTGAACTGGGCGACGGCGACGCCGAGGTTGCCGCCGGCGGCGTTGACTCCCAGCGCCGCGCCCTTCTCCTTGGCCGGGTAGAAGTAGGTGATGTTGGCCATCGAGGAGGAGAAGTTGCCGCCGCCGAACCCAGCGGCCGCGGCGATGGCGAACAGCGCCCAGTTCGGCGTCTCCGGGTTGCCCAGGGTCAGCGCCATGGCGACGGTGGGGATCAGCAGCAGCAGCGCGGAGATGATGGTCCAGTTGCGTCCGCCGATCATCGCCACCATGAAGCTGTAGGGGACCCGCAGGGTCGCCCCGACCAGCGGAGGCAGCGACACCAGCCAGAACTGCTCGGAGGTGGTCAGGTCGAAGCCCACCAGGGGCAGGAATACGACCGTGACCGACCAGAGCTGCCATACGGCGAATCCGAGGAACTCGCAGAACACGCTCCAGATCAGGTTGCGCCGCGCGGTGGGGCGTCCCGGGCCATCCCAGAACTCGGAGTTCTCGGGCTGCCAGTTGGTGATCCAGCGGCCCTCCTCGACGACGAGCCGATCCGTCGGCGCGGCGACATCGGTCTCGGCGGCCGGACTTCTGCGTTGCGCCGCTGTGGCGGAGATCTGGGGGTTCATCGCGATGTCCTGCTTCCTGGCGTCTCGCGGGGCTGGGCCGCGCGGTGACCATTCAGGGTCCGGTGGTGAGGGCTCCACTGTGCCAAGGCCGTGTTTCCGCGAGGGGATCGTCGAGTTTCGGTCGCGATAAACCAGCCTCATAGTCCCCACCGGGTGGTGTGAGGTTTTTCGAGAGCGCCTCGCCGAGGCCTGTAAGCTGACCGCCGTGAGCACTCAGTCCTTTGACCCGTGGACCAGCGGGACGCGCGCCTACCGGGTCACCCTCGTCCTGGGCATGGCCTCCACCGCCGTCGGTGTGATCCTGGTGGTGCTGGCGACGCTGCTCGACGCCGCGGAGACGACCGACGCGCTCCGCAGCACGGGCCTGGTCTTCCTGGGCGTCGGCATCCTGAGTCACCTGATCGCCATCGGACTGCGCCGACGCCAGGCCGCTCAGATCCTCTCCCGTCGAGCGAAGGAAGACTGAATGATCAACCCAGACCGCCAGGGCCACCAGTACCCTCCCGCCGCGCCGTACCAGGTCAGCCGTGAGGCGATCCGTGAGTTCGCGCTCGCGGTGCAGGCCGAGCACCCCGCGCACCATGACCTCGACGCCGCCCAGGCGCTGGGTCACCACGACCTGGTCGCGCCGCCGAGCTTCGCGGTGATCATCGCCCAGCGCGCCGAGGCTGCTGTGGTCAACGACGACGAGGCCGGCATCGACTTCTCCCGCGTGGTCCACGCCGAGGAGCGCTTCACCCACCACAGCCCGATCCTCGCCGGAGACACGTTGAGCTCCCAGGTCACCCTGGAGCGGATCCGCACCATGGGCGCCGGCGCGATGGTCACCACCGTGGTGCAGATCAGCGCCGAGGACGGCGCCGCCCGGAGCACCGTGACCTCCACCCTGCTGGTCCGCAACGAGGAGGATGCCGCATGAGCACCCCAGTCTTCGAAGACCTCCAGAAGGGTCAGCAGATCGGCACCCGCGAGCTGAGCTTCTCCCGGGCGGACCTGATCCGCTACGCCGCCGCGTCGGGGGACCACAACCCGATCCACTGGAACGACCGCTTCGCCCGCGAGGTCGGCCTGGACGGGGTCATCGCCCACGGCATGCTCACCATGGGCTCCGCCGTGGACCTGGTCAGCGTCTGGGCGGGCGACCCGGGCGCCGTCGTCGACTATCAGTCCCGCTTCACCAAGCCGGTCCCGGTGCCCGACGCCGCGTCGGGCTCCCCGGAGACCGCCACCGCCCGGCTTCAGATCAGTGGGAAGATCGGCGCGGTGGATGCGCAGCAGCGCCGGGTCCGGGTGGACCTGAGCGTGGAGCTGCTCACCGAAGCTGCGACTGAGGCCGGACCGGATCAGCAGTCGCACCAGGAGCCCGTCCGCACCAAGGTGCTCGCGAAGTCCCAGGCCCTGGTGCAGTTCTAGGTCACGTGCAGTTCTGGATCACGTGCAGGTCCCGCTCACATGCATCCCAGGTCACGGCGCGACGGCCCTTGATGAAGACACGCCGTCAAGCTTCCGCCCGGCTGACATAGGGCTGAAACACAGCATCACCGTATAATCGCGGAAACCGTCTGACATCGGTTTCAGCTGATCAACCTAAGGATCCAAATATGCCCAAGCATAAGACCGCGACCAAGGCCGTAGGCGCCTCCGCGCTGGCAGCGCTTCTGCTGACCGCCTGTGGCGACAGTGAAGAAGGTGGCGAGACCCTCGAGGCCGAGCCGCAGAACGAGATCACCGTGGACCTCGATCTCGGCGACGTCGAGCTGAACAACGAGGGCACCCTGCAGGTCTGCTCCGATGTTCCCTACCCGCCGTTCGAGTACTACGACGGCGAGGGCGATGTCGTCGGCTTCGACATCGACATCGCCGAGGTCATCGCCGACGCGCTGGACGCCGACCTGGAGGTCGTGCAGACCGGATTCGAGGGCATCCAGTCCGGTGTGGCACTGGACGCCGGCACCTGCGACCTGGCGATCTCCGGCATGACCATCACCGAGGCGCGGGCGGGCAACATGCTCTTCTCCGAGCCCTACCTCGACGACAACCTTGGCCTGCTCGCCGCCACCGAGGCTGAAGTCAGCTCGCTGGATGACCTTGAAGGCCTCACCGTGGGTGTGCAGACCGAGACCACCGGCGCTGACTACGCCCAGGAGCAGGGTTATGAGGTGCGCGAGTACAGCGACTCCGGCCTGCTGATCCAGGGCCTCGACTCAGGTCAGGTGGAGGCCGCAATCGGCAACATCTCCATCCTGGGCTACCAGGCCGGCGAATCAGACACGTCGGAGTTCATCGAGGAGATCGACACCGGTGAGCAGCTCGGAATTGCCGTGGCCACCGGCAACGATCAGCTGATCACTGCGGTCAACGAGGTCCTCGCCGAGCTGGACGCCTCCGGCGGTATGGAAGAGCTCGAGGACCGCTGGTTCCGCGAGGGCGACACTCCTGAAGAGGGTGACGCCGACGAGGAGGCCTCCGACGAGGAGCCCGCTGAGGACGCGGCCACCGAGGACGAGGGCGACGAATAACCCTCATGGCAATGACAACCCGTGACCGAGCGCGCCTGAGCCTCGGGATCCAGGCAGGGATATTCCTTGCAGTCGTGATCGTGCTGGCCATCCTCATCGACTGGACAGCGATCCGCAGCAGCTTCTTCGCCGTCGAGAGCATCGGACCGATGTTCCCGGAGATCATCACCGTGGGACTGGTCAACACCGTCCAGTACACGGTGGTGGGCTTCGTCTTCGGTCTGCTCGGCGGAACGCTGCTGGCGCTGATGCGGATGTCCTCGTTCCCGATCTACCGGTGGCTGGCCACCGCGTACATCGAGTTCTTCCGAGGCATCCCTGCGATCCTGGTGTTCATCGCGCTCGGTTTCGGTGCGTCGCTGGCCTTCGGGTGGAACCTCTCCACCCTGCAGATCGCCGGTTCAGCGTTGGCCATCGTGGCCAGCGCCTACATCGCAGAGACCCTGCGGGCAGGCCTTCAGGCCGTGCCCAAGGGCCAGCTGGAGGCCGCCCGCGCGCTGGGCATGCCCGCCTGGCGCGCCATGGTCACCATCCAGATCCCGCAGGCCTTCAGGATCGTGCTGCCCCCGCTGACCAATGAGGCGATCCTGCTCACCAAGGACTCCTCGCTGATCTTCGTGGTCGGCATGGCCGGCGGCGCCGCCGAACTGACCAAGATGGGTCGCGACGGAATCAACATCTACCAGGCGGGGCTGACCCCGCTGGTGGTCGCCGGATTCTGCTACCTGCTGCTCACCGTGCCGCTGTCGCTGCTGGCTCGCCGCATGGAGCACCGCACCCCCCGGACGGGGAAGAAGTAGAGATGGACGCGAATATGAGCCAGAGTCAGAGTCAGAGCCAGAGCCAGAGCCAGAGTCAGAGTCAGGCCGAGACGTCGGGGCCCACGGCCCCGGACACCGCCTCAGCCAAGGGCGTGCCCGGCGCGCGCAGCACTTCCGCCGCCGGGGTGACCATCACCGGTCTGCACAAGTCCTTCGGGGACAACGAGGTGCTCAAGGGCATAGACATGAGCGTGGCTCCGGGTGAGGTCGTCTGTCTGATCGGAGCATCCGGCTCCGGCAAGTCCACGCTGCTGCGCTGCGTGAACCGGCTGGAGACCCCCAATGCGGGGACGATCACCGTCGGTGAGCACGAGGCGACCCATGCGGACGTCAATCTCGACGCCATGCGCCGGCAGATCGGCATGGTCTTCCAGCAGTTCAACCTCTTCCCCCATCTGAGCGTGCTGGAGAACTGCACCATCACCCCGCGGCGGGTGCTGGGCCAGTCCAAGGCCGAGGCAGAGACCGAGGCGCTGGCACAGCTGGACGCCGTCGGGCTCCAGCACCTCTCCGAGCGCCGTCCCGACCAGCTCTCGGGCGGTCAGCAGCAGCGGGTGGCCATCGCCAGGGCGCTGACCATGAAGCCGCAGCTGATGCTCTTCGACGAGCCCACCTCCGCGCTGGACCCTGAGACCGTCGGCGACGTGCTCGCCAGCATGCGCAAGCTCGCCCAGGCCGGCATGACCATGCTCGTGGTGACCCACGAGATGGGCTTCGCCCGCGAGGTCGCAGACCGGGTCGTCTTCATGGACCAGGGTCTCGTGGTCGAGGAGGGCCCGGCGACCGCAGTCATCGGGGATCCTCAGCAGCCGCGCACCCGGGACTTCCTGCGCCGGGTGCTGAACCCTCTCGGCGAGTAGCCGAGACGGAGACGCCCGGGCGCCTGTTCCGGGCGACCCGACGAGGGCCTATCTCGGGAAGGTGATCCACGGCGCACAGGGCGCAGATGCCCATTTCAGCGACGCCGGGTAGGCTTCTCGTCTGTGACCAGTGTTGATACCTCCCCCCTCGCGTGGCCCCGTCGTTTCAGGGATCACACCACTGCCCGCGTCGGCGGCCCCGCCGGTCGATGGATCCGGGCAGACACCCAGGAGCAGGCGCTGGAGGTGCTTCGGCAGCACCCGCTGCCAGAGCACGCAGCCCGCGAGCGCGGCGAGGACACCCTCATCGTCCTGGGCGGCGGATCGAACCTGCTGGTGACCGAGGACGGGTTCCCCGGCACCGTGCTGCAGCTGGCGTTCCAGGGGATCAGCACCGAGTTCCACGGCGACCGGGATGTGCTGCTCACCGTCGCCGCAGGACACAACTGGGACGACGTCGTCCGATTCAGCGTGGCACGCGGCCTCACCGGGCTGGAGGCGCTCTCCGGGATCCCCGGCGCCACCGGTGCGGTGCCGGTGCAGAACGTGGGCGCCTACGGCGCTGATGTGGCCCACACCCTCAAAGACATCCAGGCCTGGGACCGGGCACGCGGTGAGCTGGTGCGCTTCACCAACGCCGAGCTGCAGTTCGGCTACCGCGACTCGGTGCTGAAGCAGACCACCGTGCATGGCTCACCCCGCTACGTGGTGCTGCAGGTCCGGTTCATGCTGCAGAACCGCCCCGATGGGCTCTCGGCCCCGGTGCGCTACGGCGAGCTGGCCCGGACCCTCGGCCTTGACGCCGAGAGCGCAGACCACGAGCGCCGCGCCCCGCTGAAAGAGGTCCGCAGCACGGTGCTGCGACTGCGCGAGGGCAAAGGCATGGTGCTGCGCGAGGGCGACCATGACACCTGGTCCACCGGGTCCTTCTTCACCAACCCGATCGTTCCGCGCGAGGTCGCCGCGGCGCTTCCGACCGGGGCGCCGCAGTTCTCCGCCGGAGTCGACGAAGCGGGCGCCCCGCTGGTGAAGCTCTCAGCCGCCTGGCTGATCGACAACGCCGGCTGCGGCAAGGGGTTCGGCCTGCCCGACGGGCCGGCGGCCGGGCGCGGGGCGCAGGGGACCGGCATCGCCGGGGGCCGCGCAGCGCTCTCCACCAAGCACACGCTGGCGGTCACCAATCGAGGCTCCGCGACCACCGATGACCTGCTCGCGGTCGCCCGCGCCGCCCGTGACCAGGTCAGCACGGCCTTCGGCATCACGATGCACGAAGAGCCGGTGCTGATCGGACACGCGCTCTAGCAGCAGACCTCAGGTCTGCCGAGCCGGGCGCTGAAGCTCTGCAGAGGCGACCTCAGACGCTCCGCGACGGAAGGGCTCAGAGCTTGCCGACCGCGATCAGCAGCATCCGGCGCAGCGGCTCCGCCGCGCCCCAGAGCAGCTGGTCGCCCACCGTGAACGCGGAGATGTACTCCGGGCCCATCTCGAGCTTGCGGATCCGCCCCACCGGGATGTCCAGCGAGCCGGTGGCGGCCACCGGGGTCAGCTGCGCCACGGTGGCTTCCTTCTCGTTCGGGACGAAGCTGGACCATTCGGTGCCCGAGGCCACGATCGCTTCGATCTCGGCCAGCGGAAGGTCCTCGCGCAGCTTCAGCGTCAGCGCCTGGGAGTGTGAGCGCAGCGCGCCCACCCGGACGCAGAGCGAGTCGAATGGCACTGCCGCGCCGCGGGAGGTGACCCCGGGGGCCAGATTGTCGCCGCGGCCCAGGATCTTGTTCGTCTCCACCCCGGCCTTCCACTCCTCCTTGGCCACGCCGTTGCCCAGATCGGCGTCGATCCAGGGGATCAGCGAACCGGCCAGCGGGACGCCGAACTGGGTGGCGTCGAGGTCGTTGCGCTGGGCGTGGAGCACGGCGCGGTCGATGTCCAGGATGGCGGCCGCGGGGTCGCTGAGCTCCTCGGCGACGGCGGAGTGCAGCGTGCCGAACTGGTTCAGCAGCTCGCGCATGTGCTTCGCGCCGCCGCCGGAGGCCGCCTGGTAGGTCATGGCGGTGCCCCATTCGACCAGGTCGTTGGTGAAGAGCCCGCCCAGGCCCATCAGCATGTTCGAGACCGTGCAGTTGCCGCCGATGAACTCCTTCACGCCAGCGGCAAGCCCGGCGTCGATGACGTCGCGGTTGATCGGGTCCAGCGCGATGATCGAGGTCTCGGCCATGCGCAGGGTGGAGGCGGCGTCGATCCAGATCCCGTCCCAGCCGGCCTGGCGCAGCTTGGGGTAGACCTCGGAGGTGTAGTCGCCGCCCTGGGCGGTGACGATGATCGGCAGCTTCACCAGCGTGTCCAGATCGAAGGCGTCCTGCAGGGTGGTCTCCTCGGGCGTGACGCCCGCGAAGCTCGGTGCCTGGCCTCCGGCGTTGGAGGTGGAGAAGAAGACCGGGTTGATGTGGGCGAAGTCCCCCTCCTCGAGCATGCGCGTGATCAGCACCGAGCCGACCATGCCGCGCCAGCCGATCAGACCCACCGAGGGGGTCTCGCCTGGCACGGCGGAGAGGGCAGGGGACACGGAGGAGTTCACTGCAGAAGTCATGCCTCCAGGGTAGCGGAGTCGGCTCAGCGCGTCAGGGTCACTTCTCGACGCCGGGGGCTTCCTCGGACTTCCTGGCTTCTTTGATCTCCTGCAGCAGACGACGGCGCGACAGATGAGCCCACAGCCCGCCGGCCACCCAGAGCTGCGCGACGAACAGGAAGACCAGGCCCGGGATGATCCGGTCATTGAGCACCAGGACGAAGCCCAGGGTCACGGTGAACAGGGCCAGGAACGGCAGGATGAGGTAGCCGCCGAGGCCCAGCATCATCAGATTGGTGGAGCTGGCCTGGGAGGCTTTGTGCGCGTTCGGGGCGGGTGGGGAGGTCTCGGTCATCTCGGGCTTCCGTCGGGTGCGGGTGCGGGTGTGTCGTGGCAGGTGGACGAGGCCCCGGAGGTGGTCGTGTGCCGCTCAGCGGGGCCGCCGCGGCGTCGGTGGGTCTCGATGTGGTATCTCAGCCCGTCGGCGCCCTGGTGCGTTCCTGCGGCAGGCTCGCGCTGGGTCAGCTCCCATTCCGGAGTCAGGGTCGGGGCCGAGGTGTCACCGGAGACCTCGCTCTGGATCACGGTGATGACCGCGAGGTCCGCGATTCGTCGGTCCACGGTCTCGGCGTAGACCCGGCCGCCGCCGATGATCCAGATCTTCTCGGCTCTCGAGGCCGAGGCGATCTCAAGTCCTTCATCGAGACTGGCCACGGGGTGCCCGCCCAGCGCGCGGATCTGTTCTGCGGCGCGCTGATCGGCGGTGATCACGATGTTCTGCCGGCCCGGGAGCGGGCGGTACTTGGCCGGGAAGGATTCCCAGGTGCGGCGACCCATGACCACCGGGGCGCCGCGGGTGGTGGCCTTGAAGTGCGCCAGGTCCTCGGGCAGGTGCCAGGGCATGGTCCCGGCGTCGCCGATGACCCCGGTGTGGGTCTGCGCCCAGATCATGCCGATATCGGCCGCGATGGAGCGGATGCTCATACAGCGACGGCGGCCTTGATGGCGGGGTGGTGCTGGTAGTCGCGCACCTCGAAGTCCTCGAACTCGTAGTCGAAGATCGAGTCCGGGGTGCGGGTGATCGCCAGGGTGGGTGCGGGGTAGGGGGCGCGGGAGAGCTGTTCACGCACCTGCTCCACGTGGTTGTCATAGATGTGGCAGTCCCCACCGGTCCAGATGAACTCCCCGGGGGCAAGCCCTACCTGCTGGGCGACCATCCTCGTCAGCAGCGCGTAGGAGGCGATGTTGAAGGGCACTCCGAGGAACATGTCGGCGCTGCGCTGATACAGCTGGCAGGAGAGCCGACCGTCGGCCACATAGAACTGGAACATGATGTGGCAGGGCGGCAGCGCCATCTCATCGATCTGTGCCGGGTTCCAGGCGCTCACCACGTGGCGTCGGGAATCAGGGTTCGTCTTCAGCGAGGTGATGAGCTGCTCGATCTGATCGATGTCCTCACCCGAGGGGCTGGGCCAGGAGCGCCACTGCACGCCATAGATCGGGCCGAGCTCGCCGTCCTCGCCTGCCCATTCGTTCCAGATCCGCACGCCGCGCTCCTGCAGCCAGCGCGCATTGGAATCTCCGCGCAGGAACCAGAGCAGCTCCAGCGCCACGGACTTGAAGTGCACTCGTTTGGTGGTGATCAGAGGGAAGGACTCCGCGAGATCGAACCGGATCTGGCGCCCGAAGACACTTCTGGTGCCGGTTCCGGTGCGGTCAGACTTGGCGGTGCCGACGTTCAGCACGTCTGCGAGCAGGTCCTCGTACGGGGTGGGGATCGTCGAGTTCACGCACCACAGCATACCTGCGGGGCCTGAGCGTCGGAGCGGGCCGAGCTGTCAGCGGGTTCGGCCGTTCGACGGCTGGACCCGCGTGCCGCAGTTCAGGAGAACGTGGCCTGCAGGGTGCGGTATTCGGGGTAGCGGTGCAGGTAGGCATCCACGTAGGTGCACTCGGAGGCGAAGAGCCTGCCCTCGGCCTGGAGCTGGTCCAGCAGCAGGGTGACCAGGCAGCGGGCGTAGCCCTGCCTGCCGTACTGGGGGTGGACGATGGTGTGCTGCAGGAGGGTGACCTCCTGGCCGCGGAGCGTCTCGGGGGTGAATCCGATGAACCCGATGAAGGTGCGGCGTCCGTTGATCGTGTCCCAGAGCTCGGCCCGGCCTCGGTCCTCGTCGATGTTGAGCTCGGCGGTCGGGTGAACGTTCTTCGGCGCACTCATGCAATGAGACTACCGTCACGGCCCGACATTGTCAGGAGTCCCGCCAGCGGTCAGTCCTCGAACGGCTCGTAGACCTCGATCGAGACGATCTCTCCACCGCGGTCCATGGCCTGCTGCGCCACCAGAACCGCGCCGGGGCGCAGATAGGGGTCCTCATCCGGGATGGCCCGCAGCAGGTCCGGGTCCTGCAGCCAGCTGCCCATGGTGTCCAGGATCAGCGGAAGGACCGGACGGTGGCTGCAGATCAGCGTCGGCAGCAGCAGCTCCAGGCAGCGGCGGACCCGGGTCCGGGTCCTTTCCGGGTGGGCCTCGGCGCGCTTCTCGGTGAGCGATTTCCGGTACGTGGCGCGGTTTCGATGGGCCTTGACGTAGGGCGCGATGGTCTCAGCGCAGCGTTGCCAGGGGCTGGACTCCAGATGTCGCGGGCGCCAACAGACCAGCAGCCGCTCCACCGCCCGGGCCTGACGCTTGCCGGTGGCCGCCAGCGGGCGCTCCGACTCGGCGCGGGACCAGGAGGAGCGCGGCTTGGCCTTGGCATGGCGCAGAACGATGAAGGGCAGGGTGTGCAGCCGCTGGTCGTCGTGGAGGCGGGCAAGCTCGTCCAGCGGTAGCACGTCACCGCGGTTGGTCAGCATCTCCCGGGCTCGGTCCACGCTGACCCAGGCGGTCTCGTCCACCTCATCGCCGTCGGGGATCGGAGAGCCCTCAGCGACCTGGGCGGCCCAGTACCAGACGGCCTTGTCCTTGCCGCCATTGCCGTTGCCATTGCCGTTGCCGTTGCCATTGCCGTTCTTGACTCCGCGCGACTTGCCCACGGAATAACGGGTGATCGGCAGCGGCATTCCGAGCCTGACCTTGAGCCCGATCTCCTCACGGACCTCGCGGACCGCGCACTCCGGGAGGGTCTCACCCTCATCGAGCTTCCCCTTGGGGAAGGACCAGTCGTCATAGCGGGGCCGGTGGATCACCAGGACCTCGAGCTCGCCGCGGCGGAGCCGCCAGCACAGGGCACCGGCGGCGAGTATCTCGGCGTCGAGCCCGTCATCGGAGACCGTGACAGTTCTGCGGCGGGGGACCTTGCTCATGGTCTCGGAGGAGCTCACGAGAGACCAAGATATCAGGCTGGTTCGGCGGCGGGCTCCACGGTCGGGGCGTACATGGTGTCGGCGTCCCATTTGGTGAATCCGAGCTTCTTGTACAGCTCCACCGCGGCGGTGTTGTCGGCGTCCACGTAGAGCATGATGGCGGCCAGGCCCGCTCGGTGCAGATGTTCGATCCCGGCCAGGGTGAGGCTGCGGCCGAGCCCACGCCCGCGGGCGCCGGGCACGACGCCGACCACGTAGACCTCGCCGAGCTCGGCGCCCTGGACCTTGGTCCAGTGGAACCCGACGAGCTCCTCGCCCTCCCAGGCCAGCAGGAATCCCTCCGGGTCGAACCAGTCCTCGGCCATCCGGGCATGCAGATCCTCCAAGGTGAGCCGGCCCTGCTCGGGGTGATCAGCGAAGGCGGCCGCATTCGCAGTCAGCCAGACCTGATCGTCCTCACCGGGGCGGAAGCTGCGCACGGTGATGGTCTCTGGCAGCTCGGGGGAGGGTGCCTCATCGAGGTCGGTGAGTCGCATCCGCCAGAGCTCTCGGACGGGGGTCCAGCCGAAGCGCCGGGCGAGCCGGGCGGCGGCGTCGTGCTCGCCGTGGGCCCAGGCCCGCTGCACCCGACCGGCCGCGGGCGAGAGCACGTCTGCGGTGAGCGCCTCCACCAGCGCTGTGCCGATCCCGCGCTGCCGGCAGTCTGGACGGACCACCATCTCCAGCACGTCGGGGACTCCCTCCGCGCCCTCGACGACGACGCCGGCCCCGGCGAGCAGCCGCGAGTCGGGCTGGGCATCGGTCCAGGCGTAGGCGATGCGCAGCGGACTACGGTTCGCTTCCTGGGAGGCGGCAGTCTCAGCGGACGCGGCCTCGCGCCGGTCGGCGGCGCGGTGCAGCTCTACGAGCGTCTGTTCCGAGAACGGCGGGTTGGCGTCGGCCTCGGTGGAGACGGCGGCCAGCTCGAGCAGCGCGTGGTGCAGGTCGGCATCGGGTGCGCCGTCGCTGAGCTCGACCACGGCCGGCTCGGTGCCTTCTGGGGTGACATCGCCTGGGTTCATGGGCTCACTGTAGCGGAGCCGAACCCTCAGGTCACCGGCTCAGGCGGCGTCCGCGCCGGCGACGCGCCGGTCATCGTCGGCGGGGCCGGCGGTGTCTGAACCGCCGATCACCAGTCGGTAGCCGACATTGCGCACCGTGCCGATCAGTGACTCGTGGTCGGGCCCGAGCTTGGCGCGCAGGCGTCGGATGTGGACGTCGACGGTGCGGGTGCCGCCGAAGTAGTCGTAGCCCCAGACATCGTGGAGCAGCCGGTCGCGGGTGAAGACCTGACCCGGGTGCAGAGCCAGGTGCTTGAGCAGCTCGAACTCTTTATAGGTGAGGTTCAGCAGGCGGCCGTTGATCGTGGCCATATAGGTCGTCTCATCGATGGTGATCCCGCCGGCGCGGATCTCTCCGACCGGGGTCTCCTCCGCGGTCTCCACCGCCGCGAGCCTGATCCGGGCATCGATCTCGCCCGGGCCGGCCTCGTCGAGGATGAAGTCATCGGCCTGCCAGGACTCGTTCAGCGTGGCCAGGCCCGCCTCGGTGACGATCACCAGCACCGGGGAGAGCATCGAGGACTTCACCAGCTGGCACAGGGAGCGGGCGTGGGCAAGCTTGGTGCGCGCATCGATCAGCGTCACATCCACATTGGGAGCCCGCACGATGGAGGAGGCCTCGGCGGGGAACGTGCGGATCCGGTGGGTGAGAAGCTCCAGTGGCGGCAGTGCGTCGTCGGGGGTGTCTGAGAGCAGCAGAACCTGGGCCATGCATGACTCCTTCCCCTCGGGCCATCATCTTCACCGGGTCCCGCAGGGTCGTCAACGGTGATTGCGGTCTTCAACGCCGGTGATTGCACAATGTGGAAACGCGATTCAGCGATCCGGGGTTGAGTATATGCGACGTGCGAAGCGCGGACCTCTAGGATGGCCTGTTGTGAAGTACATCCCAGTGGCAGCCTCCGCCCTGCTCGCAGCCACAGCGCTCGCCCTGGCCTCCTGGGCCGGGACCATCGCTATGACCCTGGTGGTCTGTGGGCTCTCGATTCTCATCGCGCTGGGGTGGCCCCAGCTGATGGGAGTCTCGGCCCGACGCTCGCTCTCCGCCGTCATCGCCTGCGCCGGAGTCGTCGCGGCCCTCGGCGCCGGCATCGTGGGGACCGCCGGTGACCTCTTCTTCTGGTCCTCCGTGGCACTGGCCTTCGGCGTCATGAGCGTCTTCCTGATCCAGGTCCTGCGCGGCACCGGAAGGCCGCACCGGCTGGAGTCCACCATCGGAGCCTGCGCCGGGGTGCTGATCGCCACCACCGGAGCCGGCTGGGTGGCCGGTCTGCGCTACCCGGTGGAGCTGGCAGGAGCAAACGGGGGAGACGACGCCGGAGGGATCCTCGCCGTGCGCGGTCTGCTGCCGGTGGAGGACACCACCCTGCTGGCCGTCACCGGAGCGTCCGGGGAGCTCGCCGTGGTGACGCTTGCCGCGGGTGCGCTGATCATCGCGACCCTGCTCGCCGCGATTCCGCTGCCCAATGCGTGGGCCATGCTCCTGGTGGTCCTGGGAAGCGTCGGGGCCGCCATCGGGATGACCTTGGCCTGGGGTGAGCTGACCCTGCTCTTCGCCGGGACGCTCGGGCTGGTGGCCGGACTGCTGCTCGCCTCCTTCCGCCGCTTCCTCCTCGCACAGGGTCCGCCACAGGGGATTCTCTCCGGAATTGCGGTCGGCGCAGCCCCGATCGCGGCCATGGGCGCGCTGACCTACTTCACGGAGCGTCTTCTGCTGGTGTGAAGTTGTACACTTTCACCCATGAACCTCGCATTGCAGAACGTCTCACTGCTCGCACTGGAGATCTTCTTCATCGGGCTGCTGGTCCTGGTGACGCTGATGATCGCCGGCATCTCCTGGACCGTCATCTCCCGGTTGTACAAGGGTCAGCGCTGATCCGCCTGCACCGCACCGAGACACAGCCCAGTGTCGACCGCGCGCTGAGGAGCTGAGCCGATGGCCCCGATGGAGCTTCCCACCGACCTGACCCCGGAGCTGGCCCCGCTCTACTGGCTGCTCGGCAGCTGGCGCGGTCAAGGCCGCCTGGGCTCGGGAGAGCAGGACGATCCGATCTTCACCCAGGACGTCACATTCCGTGACACCGGCCTGGAGTTCGTCGAGTACCGGGCCGAGACCTGGCTCGCCGATGAGGCGGGTGCACGGCTGCGTCCGCTCTCGGTGGAGACCGGCTTCTGGTCGCTGGACCGGGCCCGCACCGACGCCGATGTCGGCCCCGGCCTGGACCCGGCGGACGTGGTGCCCGCGTACAAGAGCGCGGCCGAGGTCGACCAGCTCGCGGAGCAGGACGGATCCTTCGCGATCACCGCCACCATCACCCATCCGGGCAGCATCTCGGAGCTCTACTACGGCAAGATCAAGGGCCCGCAGCTGCACCTGGCCACCGACGCGGTGATGCGCGGGGAGCACGCTGCGGAATATCCGGGTGCCTCGCGGATGTTCGGACTGGTGAACAGCCAGCTGTTCTGGCGCTGGGATCTTCGCGCCGCCGATGGGGAGATGGTTCCCCACGCCTCCGCGATCCTCGACCGCACGGCTTCCGCCGACGAGGTCAGCGCCAAGCGCACCGCCTGAGCCTCGCTCTCGCCTGCCCCTGGCAGGTGCCCCGCGCCGTGCGCCCTGCGCGCCCGCCGCAACGATCAAGGAGTCCGCCCGTGGATGAGAACTCGAAGTCACCCCTGCTGAACCGCACCGGCGCCGTCGCTGACGGCGGTGACGACGCCGCGGTGGCCGCACACTACGGCGACCCCACCCGGGAGCAGCGCGCACTGGCCCGTGGCGCCGCCGTCGTCGATCTCTCCCAGCGCAGCGTGGTCACGGTCTCCGGGCCCGACCGGCTGACCTGGCTGACCACGCTGTCCTCCCAGGAGATCGCCGGACTCAAGCCGGGGGAGCCCACCGAGCTGCTGCTGCTGGACATCTCCGGGCGCATCGAACACGATGCGGCGGTGGTCGACGACGGTGAGACCGTCTGGCTGATCACCGAGAACTCACACGGCGGGGTGCTGGCCCAGTGGCTCGACTCGATGAAGTTCATGCTCCGGGTGGAGATCGCCGACCGCACCGCCGACTACGCGGTGCTCGGCTCCACCGCACCGCTGCCCGCCTCAGCCTCCGGTGAGGTCGTCATCGGCTGGGCGGACCCGTGGCCGAAGCTCGGTCCCGGCGCGGCCAGCTACGCCCAGGTCGCCGAGGCGGACCACCCTGGCGCGGACTGGTCCTGGCGGCTGCACGTGGTGCCGCGGACCTCGTTGGAAGCCACGATCGACGGTCTCGAACAGGCCGGATGGATCCTCGCCGGCACCATGGCGGCCGAGGCGCTGCGCGTCGCCGCCTGGCGACCCCGCCTGGCCCGCGAGGTCGATGAGAAGACGATCCCGCACGAGCTGGACCTGATCCGCACCGCCGTGCATCTGAGCAAGGGCTGCTACAAGGGTCAGGAGACCGTGGCACGGGTTCACAACCTCGGCCATCCACCGCGCCGCCTGGTGTTCCTGCACCTCGACGGCAGCGAGCACACGCTTCCGGCGATCGGTTCAGACATCCTGGCCGCCGCCCCAGAGGCCTCCCCGGCCGAGCTGGCCGGGGAGCGCCCGGTGGGGAAGGTCACCTCGGTGGCGCGGCACCACGAGATGGGCCCGATCGCGCTGGCGCTGGTCAAGCGCAAGGTGGACCCGGCGCTGCAGCTGGTGGTGCGCGACGGCGACGCAGATTCTGCGACCTTCTACGCGGCGGCCCAGGAGGTCATCGTCCGTCCCGACGCCGGACAGGCCGTGGGGCGTCCCAAGGGAGACTTCCTGCGCGGACAGCGCCGCTGAGCAGGTCGCCCAGCAGGTCTCGCCGAGCTGGAGGCTCAGTCGAAGACCACGGTGGTCTGTGAGCCGGCGGGGCTGAACCCCAGCGCCGCGGCGATGCGCAGCGAGCCGACGGACTCGGTGCGGGCCCGCCACTGCGGGACGAGTCCCTCGCTGAATGCCTCCTCCGCCGCCACCGCGGCCAGCTGCAGCCCGACCCCGGCACGGCGCTGATCGGGCACCGTGAGGACCCCCAGCTGGCCCAGCATCCCGGCCCAGAGCTCCCGCCCGGCGGCGCCGAGCGCCGTGCCGGTGCCCTCATCCACCAGCGCTGCGCTCCAGGGCGCCGCGGCGATCCCTGAGGCCTGCACGTCATCGGCCGGTGAGGCGGCGAGCACTGCGCGCACATGTTCCGGATCGAAGGAGACCGCCCCGCGCTGCGCGGCGCCCAGGGCGGCCGGCTCCTCGGCGTAGAGCAGGTTCGCCGCACCCAGGCTGCGCGCGCCCGGGGCGTGCCGACGCGAGAGCTCCAGGAGCCGGCGTTCATCGGCGAGCTCGGTGTCGTCGCGCCGGCGGGCATGGCGCAGCACCTCGGCGGGTCCGCTGAGAACGGTGTGATCGAAGAGTCGCAGGAAGGCCACCGCGGAGCCGTCTGCGGTGATGACCTCGTGATGGGATCCCGCGCCGAGCAGCTCCTCATCGCCGAGGCCGATCATCCGTGCCCACGCCAGCGCGATGATGCTGCGCGTATGGTCCGCCAGGCTCACGGGAGGAGGCTCAGCATGGAGGGTGCGTCCTGCGCCGCGGTCCGGGGCAACGGTTCAGCGGCCGAAGAGGATCTGGGCCTCGTTGTAGCGCTCGGGAGGCACGGTCTTGAGCCCGTCCAGCGCCTCGGCGAGATCGACCTGGAGAATCTCGGTGCCGCGCAGCGCCGCCATGTGGCCCCAGGCCTGTTCGTGCACGAGGTCCAGGGCGCGGATGCCGAAGCGGGTGGCGAGCACCCGGTCATAGCCGGTGGGGTTTCCGCCGCGCTGGATGTGGCCCAGGGTGGTGTTGCGCGACTCGATGCCGGTCTTGGACTCGATCTGCCGAGTCACCCAGTCCCCGATGCCGCCGAGCCGCGGGCGACCGTCGGACTCTTCGCCCTTGCCTGCCAGCGCCTCCTCGGCGTCTTCGGGGATGAACCCCTCGGCGACGACCACCAGCGGGGAGCGTCCGCGGGAGTGGACCTGCTCGACCCATTCACAGACCTGGTCCATGGAGACCTTGTGTTCCGGGATCAGGATGGCGTGGGCTCCGGCGGCCATGCCGGAGTGCAGCGCGATCCAGCCGACGTTGCGGCCCATGACCTCGGCGACCATGCAGCGGTGGTGGGACTCCCCGGTGGTGCGCAGCCGATCCATCGCATCGGTGGCGATGGAGACCGCCGTGTCGAAGCCGAAGGTGTAGTCGGTGGCCTTGAGGTCGTTGTCGATGGTCTTCGGCACCCCGACCACCGGGATTCCGTCATCGGCCAGTCGCTTGGCCCCGGCCAGGGTGCCCTCGCCGCCGATGGCGATGACGGCGTCGACGTCGTGGCGCTTGAGCTGCTTGGCCATGTTCTCCGGTCCGCCGCCCGGGTGGTTGTACGGGTGGGTCCGCGAGGTGCCGAGGATCGTGCCGCCCTGACGGGAGAGACCGCGCACGGACTGCCGGGGCAGGTCGATGTAGTCGCCCTCGATGAGGCCGCGCCAGCCGCCCTTGAAGCCGACGAACTCGTCGCCGTAGCTCTTGATGCCGTGGAGCACGGCGGAGCGGATGACGGCGTTCAGGCCGGGGCAGTCGCCGCCGGAGGTGAGCAGTCCGATGCGCATGATGATTCAGCTCGTCCCTTCATGGATTCCAGGAAAAATCTCAGGCCTGACTTCCTCGGCAGGTTGCTGCGCCCAGTCTATGGGGTCCCGCCCGACGGGAGGCATCAGCCGGGCGGGGCTGCGCTCATCAGCCGAGCAGGTCCTGGAGCCGACGCAGCCCCTTGGCCAGGTCCTCATCGCCCAGCGCGTAGGACAGGCGCAGGAATCCGCTGGGACCGAAGGCCTCACCCGGGACGACGGCGACCTTGGCCTCCTCCAGGATCAGCTCGGCCAGCTCCGCGGAGGTCTGCGGCGTGCGACCGGCGATCTCACGGCCCAGCGCCTCGCGGACATCGACATAGGCGTAGAAGGCGCCTTCCGGGGTGGGGCAGGAGAACCCGGTGATCTCATTGAGCCCGCTGACGATGGCACGGCGTCGTCGGTCGAAGGCGGTCTTCATCTCGTTGACCGCATCCAGCGGACCTTCGACGGCGGCCAGCGCGGCCATCTGTGAGACGTTGGCGACGTTGCTGGTGGCATGGGACTGCAGGTTCGCCGCGGCCTTGATGACGTCGGTCGGACCCACCATCCAGCCCACGCGCCACCCGGTCATCGCGTAGGTCTTGGCGACTCCGTTGAGGATCACCACCTGATCGGCCAGCTCCTCGACGGCGGCGATGGAGGTGAACTCGGCGTCGTCGTAGGTGAGGTGCTCGTAGATCTCGTCGGTGACCACCCACAGGCCCTTCTCCGCCGCCCAGCGGCCGATCTCGCGGACCTCCTCGGCGGAGTACACCGCGCCGGTGGGGTTGGAGGGGGAGACGAAGACCAGCACCTTGGTGGCCTCGGTCAGGGTCTGCTCCAGCTGCTCCATCGTGACCTTATAGCCCTGCTCCGGCCCGGCGAAGACGTCCACGGGCACGCCGCCGGCCAGCTTGATGGCCTCGGGGTAGGTGGTCCAGAAGGGAGCAGGGAGGATGACCTCATCGCCGGGGTCCAGCAGGGTGGCGAAGGTGTTGTACACGGCCTGCTTGCCGCCGTTGGTGATCAGCACGTTCGCCGGCGCCAGCGCCTCGCCCTCGATCCGGTACCCGGAGTCCCGGGTGGTCTTCTCCGCCACCGCGGCGCGCAGCTCGGGCAGCCCGGCGGCGGGGGAATAGCGGTGGAAGCGGGGGTTCAGGGCCGCTTCGCGCGCCGCTTCCACGATGTAGTCCGGGGTGGGGAAGTCCGGCTCGCCCGCACCGAAACCGATGACATCCTCACCGGCTGCCTTGAGCGCCTTGGCCTTCGCGTCCACGGCAAGGGTGGCGGACTCGGCGATGGAGCCGATACGGTCGGAGATGCGTGAGTTCGGAGCAGTCATGTCTGAGGGATCCTTTCGGGATTCATGGACTGGTTCAAGCCTACCGGTTTGTCCTGCACCGGGCCGAGGGCGTAGAGTGATCTACCGGTGTCTCAGGCGCCTCCGATCCATCGTGCCCCGAAACCGGTGCTCCGGTTCTCGATGCGGTAGCGTGGCGGAGGGTCGGTTACCCCTAGGGCAGTGGCGCAATTGGTAGCGCAACGGTCTCCAAAACCGTAGGTTGCAGGTTCGAGTCCTGTCTGCCCTGCTAGGCACCCGCCTTAACCGTGAACAGATGGAGTCTTCGTGTCCCAGTCGCCTTCGACGCCAGATCAGGGCTCCACGCCTGCCGGCGGCGATCCGAAGGGCCCGTTCGGGAAGCTGTGGCTGTTCCTCCGCCAGGTCATTGACGAGCTCCGCAAGGTGGTCGTTCCGACCCGGCGGGAGCTGACCAACTACACGCTGGTCGTGCTGGTCTTCGTCATCATCGTGATCGGGATCGTCACCGGCTTCGACGCGGTCTTCAGCCGGGGCGCCGAGGCGCTCTTCGGCTCAACGGGAGGCGTCGAGCAGCCCATCGAGCCGCCCGCCGGAGCCGATGGCGGCGCCGAGGACTGAACTGGGCCCGCCAGATGACCATGACGTGATGCCGCAGCCAGGGCATCCACCACGTGAACGAGAGCTCGCCGTGTGGCGGTGAGCACCACGGAAAGCAGGAGAACAGTGTCTGAACAGGATCTTTCGCAGCAGACCGAAGAGGTCGACGCCGCCCAGGATGCCGCTGCCGAGTCAGCAGCGGGCACCGAAGCGGCCGAGGACACCTCAGCCGCTGTCGAGACGGACGCGCAGACCGAAGCCGAGATCGGCGAGGACGCCGAGGGTGCTGACGCCGCGCCCGCCGAGGCTGAGACCGACTCCGACGCCCAGCCCGAGGATGCGGCTGAGGGCGAGGGTGACGAGCCGGTCGCGACCGAGGCCGACGCGGAGGTGCCCGAGGAGGAGAAGTCCTACGAGGAGCGCGCCGCCGCACTGAAGTCCACGCTGCGCCGCCAGCTCGGTGACTGGTACGTGGTGCACACCTACGCGGGCTACGAGAAGCGCGTGAAATCCAACCTGGAGACCCGTATCCAGACCCAGGACATGGAGGACCACATCTTCGAGATCGAGGTCCCCATGGAAGAGGTCGTGGAGATCAAGGGCACCCAGCGCAAGGTCGTGAGCCGGGTGCGCATCCCGGGCTACGTGATCGTCCGCATGGAGCTCACCGACGCCTCCTGGGGCGTCGTCCGCCACACCCCCGGAGTCACCGGATTCGTGGGCAATGCCCACGACCCGCACCCGCTGAGCTCCGACGAGGTCTTCGACATGCTCTCGGACCACCTCCTCGGCAAGCCCGATGCACCCAAGCACGGCGCCGGTGAAGACGGCTCCGCCGCGGCAGCCTCGGACATCAAGGTGGACTTCGAGATCGGCGAATCGGTCACCGTCACCGATGGCCCCTTCGCCACCCTGCCGGCTTCCATCTCAGAGATCCACGCAGACTCGCGTCAGCTCGTGGTCCTCGTCTCGATCTTCGAGCGTGAGACCCCGGTGACGCTGAACTTCAACCAGGTCGAAAAGATCTACTGAGGTTCACTCACGTGGCTGGGCCGACGACGTCGTCGGCCCAGGTTGGGTGAGAATCAAAGACTTTCGATGTCGCAGGTGGCTTTGACCGGCGACGTCGAACCGGTCATCACGCCATGATGGCCACCCCCCTGCGTCACGCTCCTGTGGCACAGGGACACCAGGTGAGGGTTGAAGCCCTCGCGCCGCCCAAGCGGCGTGAGAGCCTGAATCCACCACGCAAGCAAAGGACGCTGAACATGGCCCCGAAGAAGAGAGTCTCCGGCCTGATCAAGCTGCAGATCAAGGCAGGCGCCGCTAACCCGGCTCCGCCGATCGGTCCTGCACTCGGTCAGCACGGTGTCAACATCATGGAGTTCTGCAAGGCTTACAACGCCGCGACTGAGGCTCAGCGCGGCAATGTGATCCCTGTGGAGATCACGGTCTACGAAGACCGCTCCTTCACCTTCGTCACCAAGACCCCGCCAGCCGCCGAGCTGATCAAGAAGGCCGCAGGCGTGGCCAAGGGCTCAGGCGTGCCGCACACCGACAAGGTCGGCAAGCTGAGCCGGTCGCAGGTCGAAGAGATCGCCCAGACCAAGATGGAGGACCTCAACGCGAACGACCTCGCCGCGGCCTCCAAGATCGTCGCCGGAACTGCCCGCTCCATGGGCATCACGGTCGAAGGCTGAACCGGGCTCACGCCCAACATCAACTGACAAACAGTCCGGCCACGAGTCGGACGGTGGGAAGGGTCGAGCGCGACCCGCGTACCACGACTGCTAAGGAGAACAACGCAGATGGCAAAGCGCAGCAAAGCTTATGAAGCAGCGGCACAGAAGGTCAACGAAGATGCCCTGTACTCCCCGGCCGAGGCAGTAGCCCTGGCCAAGGAGATCAACCCGTCCAAGTCGGACGCCACCGTCGAGGTCGCCATGCGGCTTTCGGTGGACCCGCGCAAGGCGGACCAGATGGTCCGCGGCACGGTCATCCTGCCCAACGGCACCGGCAAGACCTCCCGCGTCGTCGTCTTCACCCAGGGCGACAACATCGCCAAGGCTGAAGAGGCCGGGGCTGACTACGTCGGCGGCGACGAGCTCATCGCCAAGGTCGCCGATGGCTGGACCGACTTCGACGCCGCCGTCGCCTCGCCCGACATGATGGGCAAGGTCGGTCGCCTGGGCAAGGTGCTGGGTCCGCGTAACCTGATGCCGAACCCCAAGACCGGCACCGTGACCCCCGACGTCGCCAAGGCTGTCAACGAGCTCAAGGGTGGCAAGATCACCTTCCGCGTGGACAAGCACTCCAACCTGCACTTCATCGTGGGCAAGACCAGCTTCGATGCCAAGGCGCTGGCGGAGAACTACGCCGCAGCGCTGGAAGAGATCCTTCGTCTGAAGCCCTCGGCTTCGAAGGGTCGCTACATCGCCAAGGCCACCGTGACCACCACCTTCGGCCCCGGCATCCCGGTGGACCCGAACGTGACCAAGGTGCTCACCGACTGACACGAGGCAACTCGTGCAGCACCAGGAAAGGCCCTCGTCCACCCGGACGGGGGCCTTTCCCGTCTCCGCGTCGTCTCCCGTTTTGCGCGGGCGCAGACCACCATGTAGAGTCAGGGCTGACCAAAGACCGCCGGTCGTTGTCGTCGTGCGCAGATCATTGGCTGATCTGCGTGGTCAGCAGACATCATGTCTGTGAGGCGATGCAACGTAAAGACCCGAATCGGGCGACCTGCGCAGGACACGATCAGCTCTTCTGAGAGGCTCTGCTCGCGGTGATACGCGAGCAGGTCAATCTTGAAGCCACGCCCCGTGCCTTGCGCAGCGGGGCATTTTTTATGCCCCGCCCGAGGGTGGTGACCGGCTTACATGATCGGAAGGAGTGCCATGGCGAATCCTGAGAAGGCTGCCGCCGTCGACGAGTTGAAGGAACTCTTCAACAACTCGACTGCCGCAGTGCTCACGGAGTACCGCGGCCTCTCCGTGGGCCAGCTGCAGACTCTGCGCCGGTCCGTGCGAGAGAACGCACACTACGCTGTGGTGAAGAACACGCTCACCGAGATTGCGGCCCGGGAACTCGGCATCGACGCCTTTGAAGGCAAGATGTCCGGACCCTCCGCAATCGCCTTCGTCCACGGCGATGCCGTGGACGTGGCCAAGGCGCTGCGTGACTTCGCCAAGAGCAATCCTGCACTGATCGTCAAGGGCGGCTACATGGATGGCGCCACCCTCGACGAGGCAGGAATGAAGCAGCTCGCGGATCTTGAATCCCGTGAGGTTCTGCTCAGCAAGATGGCTGGTGCCTTCATCGGCGTCCAGTCCAAGGCTGCCGCCGTCTTCCAGGCGCCGCTGTCCAAGACCGTTCGCACGGTCGAGGCGCTGCGCGAGAAGCAGGAAGCTGCCTGAGCTCGAGCTCAGCATTGATCCGCAAGCAACACCCCCTAAACATTTAGAAGGAGCGCCCCCATGGCGAAGATGAGCAACGAAGAACTGATCGAACAGTTCAAGGACATGTCCCTGATCGAGCTCTCCGAGTTCGTCAAGGTCTTCGAAGAGACCTTCGATGTCACTGCAGCCGCTCCCGCAGCCGCCGCCGCAGCTCCGGCAGCCGCAGCTGAGGAAGAAGAAGAGCAGACCGAGTTCGACGTGGTCCTCGAGGCCGCAGGCGAGAAGAAGATCGGCGTCATCAAGGAGGTGCGCGGTCTGACCTCCCTGGGTCTCAAGGAGGCAAAGGACGTCGTCGACAGCGCGCCCAAGGCAGTTCTCGAAGGTGTCGACAAGGCAACCGCCGAGAAGGCCAAGGAGACCCTGGAAGCAGCAGGCGCCACCGTCACCCTCAAGTGATCGGGGCGGCGACAGCCGCATCCAGGCAGTCCTGACTGCACACAGAGATCCCCCGGAAGGCTTCCTTCCGGGGGATCTCTGTGTGCAGCACCTGGACCCGGCTGCATCGACGGCTCAGATGCGCTGTCCCGGCTTCGGCCGCAGACCTGCCCCCACCAGGGCCAGCCCGGCAAGGCTGCAGACGCCGAGCGCGACGATGAGCGGCTCGATGTGGATCCCGAGCACCACGCTCGCCAACACCCACAGGGCCAGCGCGATGGCCACCGCGGCGTAGACGGCGCCGCCGATGCGCGGCCCCTGCCGGTGTCCCGACCGGGGGGATCGCTCGGCTCCGGACACCATGCCGCCTGGATCCCTGGTCGTCCTCGTGAGCGCATCCCGGGCCTGGTCGGGGTCTGTCGTCGTGCCGCCGGCGAGAGCCGCCTCCTGCTCGGCGCGCTCGAACCAGCGCGGCCCGCGCTCCGGTTCCTTCCAGGCGAAGTCCTGCTCGCTCTGGGCCCGCAGCGATTCCGCGAGCAGCTCATCGACGTCTGCGGGCTCGGGCGGCAGCGGGGTGGTGGGATGCGTGGGGGAGTGTTCGCCTGGGCGCTCCGGTGTGGTGTTCATCGCGCATTCTCTGCTTCCTGGGCGTAGGTGGTGTCGTCATAGATCGTGGTGTTGCCGAAGGCTGAGTTCAGGTCGAGACGGATCTCCCGCTCGAAATCTTCCGGGCCCAGCACGAGGTCCTCCCCGGAGATGCCGGACCGCTCGAGCCGGTCGTCCTGGGTGGCGATCTCGAGGTTGCTCAGCGCCTGCCCATTGCTGACCACGATCCGCGCGTCATCGGGAACGATCACCGTGGTGTTTGAGAACGCGTTGTTGATCTCCGCGTCCTCGGTGGGGATCACCCCATCCGAGGGATCTCCGGCGGCGAGGTCGCGCAGATCAACCGTGGTGTTGGAGAAGCCGCTGTTCACCTCCGACTCCGTGGTCGTGTAGCTGCCGAAGGCGTAGTTCGCGCCGGATCCGAAGCCCCCGGCCCCGCTCTGGCCGGCGAAGAGCACCAGCATGATCACGGTGCTGACCATCAGCAGACCTGGGGCGCCGGGTCGTCCGCGCAGCGCGGCGACGAGGTGGCCTGAGGCCAGCAGCAGCACCAGGCCCGCGGTGGCGACCAGGGCCACGGCGAGTGCGGAGAGCCCTAACCCGCCGCCGAACCAGGCCAGCCCGATGATCACCGGGATGGAGAGCATGGCCAGTCCCCAGCTGAGCTGGCGATGACGACGACGCTCGGCGCGTTCGCGCGGGGAGGCTCCCGGGCTCCTGCCGGGTCGCGGTGCCGCGGCCCGCGCGGTCGTCGTCTCCTGACGAGCAGCCCGTTGAGCGGCAGAACCGTGTCCCGCAGCTGAAGCCGGGGCCCCGGTCTGAGGCGCGGGGTCCTGTTCCTTCGGGTACCAGGCCGGCTTTCCGTCCGCACGCGGCGGTGCGGGCTCGCCGGCCTCAGCTTTTCCCTCCTGCGCGCCGGCCGTTCCCGGGGTCGTGCGCGTGCCTCCGGCACCGTTGATGGTGGTGTTGCTGCGGTGATTGCGGATCAGCACGTAGACCAGCCAGGCCACCGCGCCGAGGACGACCAGGTTGATCAGCACCGCCAGCGGTCCGGCGATGCTGATCGGGGTGAAGATGTTCAACGCCCCCACGATCGCGAGCAGCACGCCTCCGATGAAGCCGGAGCTGAAGCTGCCGCGCACGGCCTGCTCCGCGTGTATCTCACCCGCCCGGTTGGGGACCAGGATCCAGGCCAGCCCGTAGAGCAGGGCCGCCGGCGAGAAGAAGATGATGAAGGCGACGACGCCGAGCCCACGCACCAGCGCGACGTCCCAGCCGACCTTGGCGGCCAGTCCGGCGAAGACCCCGCCGAACCAACCTTCGTCGGGGCGCATCAGCCCCGTTGTGCGCATCCAGCTGAAGAAGCGCCGGCCCGTCTCAGGCTTGTGATTTTCCATGTCTCCAGTCTGCGCCAACCACACCGGCGGCCGCTATTGGGGGGCCCCCTGATCGAACCCTGATCTCCGTTCTCCGTCCCCGGATCCTGGGGCAGAACGCATCGAGGTGAGGGAGCGGGCGTGGCACTATGGAAGATATGGACGCCGCCCCCGAGACACCTCCGGCGCCGCAGCGCAGCCCCGTGCCGCGGCCACCGCTGCTGCGCGCCGCCGACACTCCGCTGGCGGGGGTCTGTCTGGGGCTCTCCCGCCACCTGAAGGTCTCGGTGCCCGTGGTGCGCGCCGTGATGATCGGGCTGAGCATCGCCGGAGGGGTGGGGCTGCTGCTCTACTGCTGGCTCTGGATCTTCGTCCCCGGCGAGGATGAACCTCGTTCGCAGGCCGCCACCCGTGGGCTCAGCGGGCCCGCGGTCGACGCCGCCGGGTCTGCCCACCCCGATGCCCGTACCTCCCCGTCGAGTGCCGCGGAGGGGATCGGTCCGAGGGCCGACCCGATGTCGTCCTGGGGGACCCGGGTGAAGGGGCTCGTCGATGCGCTCACGTCCTCGCCCCAGGTCCTGCTCGGCGGCGCGCTCCTCGGCGGAGCCGGTCTGATCGGACTGCAGCTTCTCGGTGCGCAGATCAACTGGTGGCTCATCGGCCCTCCCATGATCCTCGGGGCCGGAGTGCTGCTGGCCTGGTCCCAGGTCGACGCGATCAGTCCCATCGCCGGGGACGAAGCGGGGGCAGGTGCGCGCGGCGCGGCCGGGCGACGCTCGCGACAGGCGATCCTCTGGCAGTTCTGCATCGGAGTGGCCCTGGTGATCCTTGCGCTGCTGCTGCTCGCGGGAGGATTCCTCCCGGCCGCGGACCTGATCCTGGGACTGATGGTCGCCGGGATGCTGCTCGCCGGCGTCGCCCTGGTGACCGCCCCCTGGCTCATCAGGCTCTACCGCACCTCCAACACCGAGCGTGCCCGCGCCGCCGCCGAGGCCGAACGGGCCGACATCGCGGCACACCTGCACGACTCGGTGCTCCAGACGCTGGCCATGATCCAGAAGCATCGCCATGACCCCGCCGCGGTGGAGCGGCTGGCGCGGCGGCAGGAGCGGCAGCTGCGCGGGTGGCTCTACAGCCGAGACAGCGCCGACACCGGGACGCTGAAGGAGCAGCTGACCAGCGTCGCGGCAGAGCTCGAGGAGCTGCACAGCGTGCCCGTGGAGGTCATCGCCGTCGGCGAGTCGCGGGGCACCGATCACCGAGTCCTGGTGGCGGCGGCCCGGGAGGGGATCGTCAACGCGCTCAAACATGCCGGCCCCGCCTCGGTGTACCTGGAGTCCACCGCTGCTGAGGACGCGGTGTTCATCCGCGACCGTGGGGTGGGCTTCGACCCCGCCGGCATCGAATCTGACCGGCTCGGGGTGCGTGAATCGATCATCGGGCGGATGAACCGGGCCGGGGGATCCGCGCGGATCCGTTCCGGGGAGAACGGCACCGAAGTCCAGCTCCGGATGCCCGTCGCCGCGGCGACCGGGCCGGAGCCGGCGACCGAGCCGACGCCAGAGCGCGAGGAGACCTATGGGTGAGCACCCTCCCCGGCAGCCTTCAGGCGCCATGGGCGGCCAGAGCAGAGGCCGCGCAGAGCCAGCACCACCGGGCGCGCGACTGCGCCGGGTGGTGATCATCGATGACCACGGCATCTTCCGCGCCGGGCTCAAGTCAGAGTTGGCTGGTCGCGTGGAGGTCGTCGGAGAGGGCCACGACGTCGAGTCGGCGATCTCTGCGGTCCGGGCCGGACAACCGGATGTGGTGCTCCTCGACGTCCATCTGCCCGGAGGCACCGGCGGGGGAGGGGCCGAGGTCGTGCGCGCCTGCCGAGACCTCCCCGAGGTGCGCTTCCTCGCGATCAGCGTCTCCGATCAGGCTGAAGACGTGGTCTCGGTGATCCGCGCCGGGGCCCGCGGCTACGTCACCAAGACCATCAGCACCGCCGAGCTGGTCGAGGCGGTCCAGGACGTCGCCGGCGGTGATGCGGTCTTCTCTCCACGCCTGGCAGGCTTCGTCCTGGACGCCTTCGGCACCGGCGGCGTCGAAGACGTGCGCGATGAGGAGCTCGACCGACTCTCCGCGCGTGAGGTGGAGGTCATGCGGCTGATCGCGCGCGGCTACACCTACCGGGAGCTCGCCAGCGAGCTGTTCATCTCGATCAAGACCGTGGAGACCCATGTCTCCAAGGTGCTGCGCAAGCTCCAGCTCTCCTCCCGACACGAGCTCACCCGCTGGGCGGAGCGGCGCCGGATCGTCTGAGGCCCGACCGGCCGGGACGCAGGCCCCGCCCAGAGGGCCACCGCGCCCCCGCCCAGAGGGGCACCGCGCCCCCGCCCAGAGGGCCACCGCGCCCCCGGCCGGAGGCGTCGTGGACCCTCGGCCGGCGGCGTCGTGGACCTTCACCCGGAGCCGGCGCTGAGTCGGCGCTGAGCCGGGCGCGCCGGGGATGTGTCCCACCGCACGCCCCGCGCGTGGAGGCTGGTACAGTTACTGCCCAGAAAGCCCGGAGCCCGTCAGCGCTCTCCGCCGGCCTTCCCATTCGGCGTCAGGCGCAGTCCTCACGTCCTTCGCCCCAGTGGCCTCGTCTTGCCTTGGGCTGCCTTCGTGGTCTATTCTGTACTTTTGCGCATCTTCTCTACATCAGTGCCTTCAAATAGCGGTGGGCAGTTGAATTTATGCGTGATTCCTACGGAAGCTACGAAGGTCTGTGGAAGGATCCAACTTGGTCGCCTCGAGCACCTCAACGACTCAAACCGCTGCCTCGGCCCGCACTGCTGAATACGCAGGCCGACTCTCATTCGCAAAGATCCACGAACCCCTCGATGTCCCAGAGCTTCTGGCTCTGCAGATCGACTCCTTCGACCGCCTCATCGGCAACGACAGCTGGGCTGCTCGCGTCGAGGAGGCCCGACAGAAGGGCATCAAGGGCGTTTCCGAAACCTCCGGACTCTCCGACATCTTCGAAGAGATGTCACCGATCGAGGACTTCCAGGGCACCATGTCCCTGAGCTTCTCCGATCCTGAGTTCGCCGACCCCAAGATGCCGGTCGCTGAGTGCAAGGAACGGGACACCACGTATTCCGCTCCGCTGTACGTCAAGGCCGAGTTCATGAACCACAACACCGGCGAGATCAAGCAGCAGACCGTGTTCATGGGCGATTTCCCGCTCATGACCGATCGCGGCACATTCATCATCAACGGCACCGAGCGTGTCGTGGTGTCCCAGCTGGTCCGTTCCCCGGGTGCCTACTTCGAGCGCACCCCGGACAAGACCAGCGACAAGGACATCTACACCGCCAAGGTCATCCCCTCCCGCGGTGCCTGGTTCGAGCTGGAGATCGACAAGCGCGATCAGGTCGGCGTGCGCCTCGACCGCCGTCGCAAGCAGCCGGTCACCGCGCTGCTGAAGGCCCTGGGCTGGAGCGAGTCCCAGATCCTGGAAGAGTTCGGCGAGTATGACTCGATCCGCGCCACCATGGAGAAGGACGCCTTCGAGACCCAGGCCGATGCGCTGATCGACATCTACCGCAAGCTGCGTCCAGGCGAGCCGCCGACCGTGGAGGCCGCCGAGTCGCTGCTGCGCGGGCTCTACTTCACCCCGAAGCGCTACGACCTGGCCAAGGTGGGCCGTTACAAGCTCAACCGCAAGCTCGGCGTGGACAAGGCGTTCACCGACGCCGACGCCTCAGTGCTCAACGAGCAGGACATCGTCGCGATGATCCACTACCTCGCCGCGCTGCACGCCGGCAAGGAGAACATCAAGGGCATCCGCGACGGCTCCGAGATCGACGTCCACATCTCCGTGGACGACATCGACCACTTCGGCAACCGGCGCATCCGTGCGGTCGGCGAGCTCATCGAGAACCAGGTCCGCACCGGCCTGTCTCGTATGGAGCGTGTGGTGCGTGAGCGGATGACGACTCAGGACGTCGAGGCCATCACGCCGCAGACGCTGATCAACATCCGCCCCGTCGTCGCCTCCATCAAGGAGTTCTTCGGCACCTCCCAGCTCTCGCAGTTCATGGATCAGAACAACCCGCTGGCCGGACTGACGCACAAGCGTCGCCTCTCCGCGCTGGGCCCGGGCGGTCTCTCCCGTGATCGCGCCGGCATGGAGGTCCGTGACGTCCACCCGTCGCACTACGGCCGCATGTGCCCCATCGAGACCCCGGAAGGCCCGAACATCGGCCTGATCGGCTCGCTGGCCACCTACGGACGGATCAACGCCTTCGGCTTCATCGAGACCCCGTACCGCAAGGTCGTCAAGGGTGTCGTCACCGAACAGATCGACTACCTCACCGCCGACGACGAGCTGGTCTCCCAGATCGCCCAGGCCAACGCGCCGCTGAACGAGGACGGGACCTTCGCAGAAGCCACCGTCCTCTGCCGCGGCCGTGCAGACGGAACCGGTGAGCAGGGCGAGCCCGTGCTGACCATCCCGGACGAGATCGACTACATGGACGTCTCGCCGCGCCAGATGGTGTCAGTCGCCACCGCGCTGATCCCGTTCCTGGAGCACGACGACGCCAACCGCGCGCTGATGGGTGCGAACATGCAGCGCCAGGCTGTGCCGCTGCTGGAGTCCGAGTCACCGCTGGTCGGCACCGGCATGGAGAAGTTCGCCGCCATCGACGCCGGAGATTCGGTCACCGCTGAGAAGCCCGGCGTGGTCACCCGCGTCGCGGCCGACATGGTCACCGTGCTCAACGACGACGGCACGCAGATCCACTACCCGATCATGAAGTTCCAGCGCTCGAACCAGGGCAACGCCTACAACCAGCGTGTGCGGGTCTCCGAGGGGGATCGTCTGGAGCGCCAGTCGATCATCGCCGACGGACCTTCCACCGAGGCCGGCGAGCTGGCCCTGGGCAAGAACCTGCTGGTCGCGTTCATGTCCTGGGAGGGTCACAACTTCGAGGATGCGATCATCCTCTCCCAGCGGATGATCCAGGACGATGTGCTCACCTCGATCCACATCGAGGAGCACGAGGTCGACGCCCGCGACACCAAGCTCGGTGCCGAAGAGGTCACTCGTGACATCCCCAACGTCTCCGAGGAGATGCTCGCCCAGCTCGACGAGCGCGGCATCATCCACATCGGTGCCGAGGTCTCCGCCGGAGACATCCTGGTCGGTCGCGTCACGCCCAAGGGCGAGACCGAGCTGACCCCGGAGGAGCGCCTGCTGCGCGCCATCTTCGGTGAGAAGTCCCGCGAAGTGCGCGACACCTCGCTGAAGGTTCCCCACGGCGAGTCCGGCACCGTCATCGGCGTCCGGATCTTCGATGCGGAGGAGGGCGATGATCTGCCCCCCGGTGTGAACCAGCTGGTCCGGGTCTACGTGGCCAACAAGCGCAAGATCACCGACGGCGACAAGCTCGCCGGCCGCCACGGCAACAAGGGCGTCATCTCCAGGATCCTTCCTGTGGAGGACATGCCCTTCCTGCCCGACGGCACCGCGGTGGACATCGTGCTCAACCCGCTGGGCGTGCCCGGTCGTATGAACATCGGCCAGGTCATGGAGGTCCACCTCGGGTGGGCCGCCAAGCAGGGCTGGAAGATCGAGGGCGAGCCTGACTGGATCAAGAAGCTCCCGAACCTGCCCCGCGAGACCGGACCCACCAAGGTCTCCACCCCGGTGTTCGACGGCGCCGAGCCGGCCGAGCTGACCGGCATCCTGGAGTCTGTGAACCCGTCACGCGACGGCGAGCAGCTCGTGGGTGCCAACGGCAAGGCGCAGCTCTTCGACGGTCGCTCCGGTGAGCCGTTCCCCGAGGGCGTCGCGGTCGGTTACATGTACATCCTGAAGCTGCACCACCTTGTCGACGACAAGATCCACGCACGCTCCACCGGACCGTACTCGATGATCACCCAGCAGCCCCTGGGCGGCAAGGCACAGTTCGGCGGACAGCGCTTCGGTGAGATGGAGGTCTGGGCCCTGGAGGCCTATGGCTCCGCCTACACCCTGCAGGAGCTGCTGACGATCAAGTCCGATGACATCCACGGTCGCGTGAAGGTCTACGAGGCCATCGTGAAGGGCGAGAACATTCCGGAGCCAGGCGTTCCGGAGTCGTTCAAGGTGCTCATCAAGGAGATGCAGTCGCTCTGCCTCAACGTGGAGGTCCTCTCCGCGGACGGCAGCAAGGTCGAGATGCGTGACTCGGAGGAAACCGGGTTCAGCGCTGCGGAGGAGCTCGGCATCGACCTCTCCCGCGCAGAGCCCAGCTCGGTCGAAGAGGTCTGAGGGCCTCACCGATGCACCTTCACTCCGTCACGAATCTTTAGAGAAAAGAGAGATACCGGACTATGTCCCAAGAATCCTCATTCGGCACAATGCGTATCGGGCTTGCCACCGGTGACGAAATCCGTGGTTGGTCATATGGTGAGGTCAAAAAGCCTGAAACCATCAACTACCGCACCCTGAAGCCCGAGAAGGACGGACTCTTCTGCGAGAAGATCTTCGGCCCGTCCCGGGACTGGGAGTGCTACTGCGGCAAGTACAAGCGGGTCCGCTTCAAGGGCATCATCTGTGAGCGCTGCGGCGTCGAGGTCACTCGCGCCAAGGTGCGTCGTGAGCGGATGGGCCACATCCAGCTCGCCGCCCCGGTGACCCACATCTGGTACTTCAAGGGCGTCCCCTCGCGCTTGGGCTACCTGCTTGACCTGGCGCCGAAGGACCTCGAGAAGGTCATCTACTTCGCCGCCTACATGATCACCGAGGTCGACACCGACCGTCGCCACGACGACCTGCCGAACCTGCAGGCCGAGATCGATCAGGAGCTCAAGCACCTGGCCGATCAGCGTGACTCCGACATCGCCGCGATCTCCAAGGACCTCGAGGGTGACCTCGAGCGCCTGGAGGGCGAGGGTGCCAAGGCTGCCGAGAAGAAGAAGGCACGCGACACCTCCGACAAGCAGATGTCGCAGGTGCGCAAGCGCGCCGACGCCGAGATCGAGCAGCTCGAGCGGGTCTGGGATCGTTTCAAGAACCTCAAGGTCTCCGACCTCGAGGGCGATGAGGCGCTCTTCCGTGAGATGCGCACCCGCTACGGCCAGTACTTCGAAGGTGCGATGGGCGCTGAAGCGATCCAGCGTCGCCTGGCCACCTACGACATGGAGGCCGAGGCAGAGCGTCTGCGCGAGATCATCGCCACCGGCAAGGGCCAGCGCAAGACCCGCGCCCTGAAGCGGCTGAAGGTGCTCAACGCGTTCCTCGCCAACGGGACCACCCCGCGCGGCATGGTGCTCGAGGCCGTCCCGGTGATCCCCCCGGAGATCCGTCCGATGGTCCAGCTCGACGGCGGTCGCTTCGCGACCTCAGACCTCAACGATCTGTACCGTCGCGTGATCAACCGCAACAACCGCCTGAAGCGTCTGCTGGATCTCGGTGCACCCGAGATCATCGTGAACAACGAGAAGCGCATGCTCCAGGAGTCCGTGGACTCGCTCTTCGACAACGGTCGTCGCGGTCGTCCGGTCACCGGACCGGGCAACCGTCCGCTGAAGTCGCTCTCCGACATGCTCAAGGGCAAGCAGGGACGCTTCCGGCAGAACCTGCTCGGCAAGCGCGTGGACTACTCCGGCCGTTCGGTCATCGTGGTGGGCCCGCAGCTGCAGCTGCATCAGTGTGGTCTGCCCAAGCAGATGGCGCTGGAGCTGTTCAAGCCCTTCGTGATGAAGCGCCTGGTCGATCTCAACCACGCGCAGAACATCAAGTCGGCCAAGCGCATGGTGGAGCGTCAGCGCCCCCAGGTGTGGGATGTTCTCGAAGAGATCATCACCGAGCACCCGGTGCTGCTGAACCGCGCACCCACCCTGCACCGTCTGGGCATCCAGGCCTTCGAGCCGCAGCTGGTGGAGGGCAAGGCCCTTCAGCTGCACCCGCTCGTCTGCTCGGCGTTCAACGCCGACTTCGACGGTGACCAGATGGCGGTCCACCTCCCGCTGTCCCCCGAGGCCCAGGCCGAGGCGCGCATCCTGATGCTCTCCTCGAACAACATCCTGAAGCCCTCGGACGGACGCCCGGTGGCGCTGCCCTCACAGGACATGATCATCGGTCTGCACCACCTGACCACCCAGCGTGAGGACGAGACCGGCGCAGGCCGCGCCTTCTCCTCCATCGGTGAGGCTCAGATGGCCTTCGACCTGCGCGAGCTGCACATCAACGCGCCGGTCAAGATCACCGTCGAGGGCTACACCCCCTCGGCGGCGGTTCCTGCTCCCGAAGGCTGGGAGCCCGGAACCCCGGCCACGCTGAACACCACGATGGGCAAGGTGCTCTTCAACCAGCTGCTGCCAGAGGGCTACCCCTGGCAGGACTCGGTGGCGGACAAGGGCCAGCTCTCGAGCCTGATCAACGATCTGGCCGAGCGCTACCCGAACAACGTCACCGCGCGCACCCTGGACAACCTCAAGGATGCCGGCTTCTACTGGTCCACCCGCTCGGGCGTCACCGTCGCAATCTCCGACGTGACCTCGAACATGGACAAGAAGAAGATCATGGACGTCTACGAGGACCAGGCCGCCAAGGTCCAGTCCCAGTACGACATGGGCCTGATCGGTGATGACGAGCGCCACGCAGAGCTGGTCGAGATCTGGACCAAGGCCACCGACGAGGTGGCCGCAGCGATGCAGGCCGGCATGGATGAGCACAACAACATCAACCGGATGGTCACCTCCGGCGCCCGAGGCAACTGGCTTCAGGTCCGACAGATCGCGGGCATCCGTGGTCTGGTGACCAACCCCAAGGGTGAGATCATCCCGCGGCCGATCAAGTCCTCCTACCGCGAGGGCCTCTCGGTCCTCGAGTACTTCATCGCCACCCACGGTGCCCGCAAGGGCCTGGCGGATACGGCGCTGAAGACGGCGAACTCGGGTTACCTGACCCGTCGTCTGGTGGACGTCTCGCAGGACGTCATCGTGCGTGAAGCAGACTGCGGGACCTCCCGCGGGCTGACCGTCACGATCGCGGTGGCCGATGAGAACGGTGAGCTGAAGCTGCACGACGAGGTGGAGAACTCCGCCTACGCACGCACGCTCGCCGTCGACGTGAACGACGCCGAGGGCAACCTTCTGGCCGAGGGCGGCTCAGACGTCGGCGATGTGCTGATCGACAAGCTCTTCGCCGCAGGCGTCTCTGAGATCAAGATCCGCTCCGTGCTGACCTGTGAGTCCGCCGTGGGTACCTGTACCCGCTGCTACGGACGCTCGCTGGCCACCGGACAGACCGTGGACATCGGCGAGGCTGTCGGCATCATCGCCGCACAGTCCATCGGTGAGCCCGGCACGCAGCTGACCATGCGTACCTTCCACACCGGCGGCATCGCCTCGGCCGATGACATCACCCAGGGTCTGCCCCGTATCCAGGAGCTCTTCGAGGCCCGCACCCCCAAGGGTGTGGCGCCGATCGCAGAGGTCGCCGGACGGGTGCACCTGGATGATTCAGAGAAGCAGCTGCGACTGGTGCTGACTCCTGATGACGGATCCGAGGAGCACGCCTACCCGATCCTGCGCCGCGCACGTCTGCTCGTCTCCGACGGTGAAGCCGTCGAGGTCGGTCAGCAGCTGGTGGCAGGCGCTGTGGATCCCAAGCAGGTGCTTCGAGTGCTCGGCCCCCGCGCCGCGCAGAAGTTCCTGGTCTCCGAGGTCCAGCACGTCTACCAGTCCCAGGGCGTGGGCATCCACGACAAGCACGTGGAGGTCATCGTCCGGCAGATGCTGCGCCGGGTCACCGTCATCGACTCCGGCGGCACGAAGCTGCTGCCGGGCGAGCTGGCGGACCGGTTCCGCTTCACTGCCGCCAACCGCAAGGCTGTGGCAGAGGGCGCGCAGCCGGCCTCGGGCCGTGACGAGCTGATGGGCATCACCAAGGCCTCACTGGCCACGGATTCCTGGCTCTCGGCGGCCTCCTTCCAGGAGACCACCCGGGTGCTCACCCAGGCGGCGATGGAGAGCAAGTCCGACCCGCTGCTGGGCCTGAAGGAGAACGTGATCATCGGCAAGCTGATCCCGGCCGGCACCGGTCTGGATCGCTACACGCAGTCCACGGTCGAGCCGACCGAGGAGGCCAAGGCCAACCTCTTCACCGGCCCGAGCCTCTACGGATCCAGCTTCGACTACGCAGGAGTCGAGGGCGACGGCGAGTTCCATGCCATCCCGCTCGACGACTACAACACCGACGTCGACTTCCGCTGAGCGGAGCTGACGGCTGCGTCCGCTGAGGCCCGCAGCACCGGGTATCAGGGACTGAGCACGAGAAGAGGCCCGGGGGAGCGACGCTCTCCCGGGCCTCTTCTCGTCCGTAGGACCTTCCTGCGGCTGCAGAGTCTCCAGTCGAGCGTCGTGCCGGAGGGCCCGCCCTCGGCCCCGTTCGCTCTCTGCGGGTGCAGCTGGTAGTGTTAACCTGATTGTTTCTGATGTGGCAGAGGGACTCGGTCCGGGTTGCGGGGAAGGTGCGCAACACATGCCACATTTTTGCACGCCTGGGGACCAGAGCCCGCGGACCGTGTGTAGAACTCTCGACCGCGGGCAGACCTCAAGCCTCTGCTTCCCTCACTACACGTATGGAGAACGCATAGTGCCTACTATTCAGCAGCTTGTGCGCAAGGGGCGTCATCCCAAGCGCACCAAGAACAACACCCCTGCACTGCAGGGCAGCCCGATGCGTCGTGGCGTATGCACCCGTGTGTACACCACGACCCCGAAGAAGCCGAACTCCGCGCTGCGCAAGGTGGCTCGTGTTCGCCTCGGCGGCGGCGTCGAAGTCACCGCCTACATCCCAGGCGAGGGTCACAACCTGCAGGAGCACTCGATCGTGCTCGTGCGCGGCGGCCGTGTGAAGGACCTTCCCGGTGTCCGTTACAAGATCGTCCGCGGCGCCCTCGACACCCAGGGTGTCAAGGGTCGCGGTCAGGCTCGCTCCCGCTACGGCGCCAAGAAGGAGAAGAAGTAATGCCACGTAAGGGACCCGCACCTAAGCGCCCTCTCGTCCAGGATCCGGTCCACGGATCACCCTTGGTCACACAGCTGATCAACAAGGTCCTGGTCGACGGCAAGAAGTCCACCGCTGAGCGCATCGTCTACGGCGCGCTCGACGGCGTCGCGAAGAAGTCCGGCGATGACCCGGTGACCACGCTCAAGAAGGCCATGGACAACGTCCGCCCCGCACTGGAGGTCCGCTCCCGCCGCGTCGGCGGCGCGACCTACCAGGTCCCGGTGGAGGTCAAGCCCGGTCGCTCGACCGCGCTGGCCCTGCGCTGGCTGGTCGGCTACTCCAAGGACCGCCGCGAGAAGAGCATGACGGATCGCCTGATGAACGAGATCCTCGACGCCTCCAACGGCCTCGGTGCCGCTGTGAAGCGCCGCGAGGACACTCACAAGATGGCAGAGTCCAACAAGGCCTTCGCCCACTACCGCTGGTAATAGAAAAGGGGAATCACCGTGGCACAAGACGTGCTCACTGACCTCAAGAAGGTCCGCAACATCGGCATCATGGCTCACATCGATGCCGGTAAGACCACCGCAACCGAACGCATCCTGTTCTACACCGGCATGAACCACAAGATCGGTGAAACCCACGACGGTGCGTCCACGACGGACTGGATGGAGCAGGAGAAAGAGCGCGGCATCACGATCACCTCCGCCGCGGTGACCTGCTTCTGGGGCGACAACCAGATCAACATCATCGACACCCCCGGGCACGTGGACTTCACCGTCGAGGTGGAGCGCGCGCTGCGCGTCCTCGATGGCGCCGTCGCCGTCTTCGACGGCAAGGAAGGCGTGGAGCCGCAGTCTGAGACTGTCTGGCGCCAGGCCGACAAGTACAACGTCCCGCGCATCTGCTTCGTCAACAAGATGGACAAGCTCGGCGCTGACTTCTACTACACCGTGGACACCATCAAGTCCCGACTCGGTGCAACACCCCTGGTGATGCAGCTGCCGATCGGCTCTGAGAGTGAATTCGTCGGCGTCGTCGACCTGCTCCAGATGAAGGCCCTGGTGTGGCCCGGCGACTCCAAGGGCGATGTGACCATGGGTGCTGAGTATGAGACCCAGGAAATCCCCGAGGACATGAAGGAGCAGGCCGAGGAGTACCGCAACACGCTCATCGAGCAGGTTGCCGAAGCTGACGATGTGCTGATGAACAAGTACCTCGAAGGCGAAGAGATCTCCAACGACGAGCTCAAGGAAGGCGTCCGCAAGCTCACCGTGGCTTCCGCCGCCTACCCGGTCTTCTGCGGCTCCGCGTTCAAGAACCGCGGCGTCCAGCCGATGCTCGACGCTGTCATCGACTACCTGCCCACCCCGGCAGACGTCGAGGCCATGGAGGGCCACAAGCCCAACCATGAGGACGAGATCCTGACCCGCCGCCCGAGCAAGGACGAGCCGTTCTCCGCTCTGGCATTCAAGATCGCCTCCCACCCCTTCTTCGGGCAGCTCACCTTCATCCGCGTCTACTCCGGCAAGCTCAACGCCGGAGCGCAGATCGTGAACTCCACGAAGGGCAAGAAGGAGCGCATCGGCAAGCTCTTCCAGATGCACGCCAACAAGGAGATGCCGGTCGACGAGATCCAGGCCGGTCACATCTACGCGGTCATCGGACTCAAGGACACCACCACCGGTGACACCCTGTGCGATCCGAACCACCAGATCGTGCTCGAGTCGATGACCTTCCCGGAGCCGGTGATCTCTGTGGCCATCGAGCCGAAGTCGAAGAGTGACCAGGAGAAGCTCTCCACGGCCATTCAGAAGCTTGCAGCCGAGGACCCGACCTTCACCGTCACCCAGAACGACGAGACCGGCCAGACCGAGATCGGCGGAATGGGCGAGCTCCACCTGGACATCCTGGTGGACCGCATGCGCCGCGAGTTCAACGTGGAGGCGAACGTGGGCAAGCCCCAGGTCGCCTACCGCGAGACCATCAAGAAGCGTGTGGAGAAGGTCGACTACACCCACAAGAAGCAGACCGGTGGTTCGGGTCAGTTCGCCAAGGTGCTCATGAACTTCGAGCCCCTGGACACCGCGGACGGCGAGATGTACGAATTCGCCAACCTGGTGACCGGTGGACGCATTCCCCGCGAATACATCCCCTCGGTGGATGCAGGCATCCAGGACGCCATGGGTCTCGGCGTCCTCGCCGGCTACCCGATGGTCGGTGTCAAGGCCGAACTGACCGACGGCGCCTACCACGACGTCGACTCCTCGGAGATGGCGTTCAAGCTCGCCGGCTCCCAGGTGTTCAAGGAAGGCGCACGCCGGGCCAACCCGGTGCTGCTCGAGCCGATGATGTCCGTCGAAGTCCGTACTCCTGAGGAGTACATGGGCGAGGTCATCGGTGACCTGAACTCCCGCCGCGGACAGATCCAGTCCATGGATGACGCGGCAGGCGTGAAGGTCATCAAGGCACTCGTGCCGCTGTCCGAGATGTTCGGCTACATCGGCGAGCTGCGCTCGCGCACTCAGGGCCGCGCAGTCTTCACCATGTCCTTCAACTCTTACGCAGAGGTTCCGAAGGCCGTGGCAGAAGAGATCATCGAGAAGAACCGCGGCGCCTGATCCCCAACTCGGCTCCCCGGGTCCGCTGAGTCCGCTCAGCGGCCCGGGACCGAGCCGGGCGGCTCGGCAATGCTTTGAGGAAGCGAGGTCCCCGATTGACCTCCATTGCTCCTCACGCACCACCATTCGGGAAATTTCACCAAATACCTAGCGATTAGTAGACTTGCATGAGTTTCAGCCTCGTTGACAGTGCGGCTGGAGTAAGTCTTCTTACCTGAACAAGTTCTATAGGAGGAACCTGTGGCCAAGGCAAAGTTCGAGCGTAACAAGCCGCACCTTAACATCGGCACCATCGGTCACGTCGACCATGGCAAGACCACCCTGACCGCCGCGATCTCAAAGGTCCTGGCAGATAAGTTCCCGGACCTGAACCAGGGACGCGACTTCGCCTCGATCGACAACGCTCCCGAGGAGCGCGAGCGCGGCATCACGATCAACGTCTCCCACGTGGAGTACCAGACCGACAAGCGCCACTATGCACACGTGGACGCCCCCGGTCACGCTGACTACGTGAAGAACATGATCACCGGTGCTGCTCAGATGGACGGTGCGATCCTGGTCGTCGCCGCCACTGACGGCCCGATGGCACAGACTCGCGAGCACGTGCTGCTCGCCCGCCAGGTGGGCGTCCCCTCCCTGCTGGTCGCACTGAACAAGTCCGACATGGTCGAGGACGAAGAGCTCCTGGACCTCGTCGAGATGGAGGTGCGCGAGCTCCTCGATTCACAGGGCTACGACGGCGACAACGCACCGGTCATCCGCACCTCAGGCCTGAAGGCTCTCGAGGGCGACGCCGAGTGGGTCAAGACCGTTGAAGAGCTCATGGAAGCCGTGGATACCTTCATCCCGGAGCCAGAGCGCGACAAGGACAAGCCGTTCCTGATGCCCATCGAGGACGTCTTCACCATCACCGGTCGCGGCACCGTGGTCACCGGCCGCGCAGAGCGCGGCACGCTGAAGATCAACTCCGAGATCGAGATCCTCGGTATTCGTCCGAAGCAGAAGACCACCGTCACCGGTATCGAGATGTTCCACAAGCAGCTCGACGAGGCATGGGCCGGCGAGAACTGTGGTCTGCTGCTTCGCGGTCTGAAGCGCGATGACGTTGAGCGCGGCCAGGTCGTGGCTGCTCCCAACTCCATCACCCCGCACACCCAGTTCGAGGCCAACGTCTACATCCTCTCCAAGGATGAGGGCGGTCGCCACAACCCCTTCTACACCAACTACCGTCCGCAGTTCTACTTCCGGACCACCGACGTCACCGGCGTCATCTCGCTGCCCGAGGGCACCGAGATGGTCATGCCCGGTGACAACACTGAGATGACCGTTGAGCTCATCCAGGAGATCGCCATGGAAGAGGGCCTCGGCTTCGCCATCCGCGAGGGTGGACGCACCGTTGGTTCAGGTCGAGTCGTCAAGATCCTCAAGTAAGACCTGAGCTTCATGATGGTCGCGCAGACCTGAGCTGAACAACAGCTCAGCACAGGTCTGCGCAGCTCGATGAACAGGAGACCCCGGTGGCATGAGCCACCGGGGTCTCCTGTTTGTCATGGGTCTCCATCTATGTGAGAATAGACAGGTTGCTCACGGGCGCCATGCCCCGGTGTGCCCTCGGGTCCACCGTGTGGAGCGAATACCAGAACTTCAAAACCGACACCTCGCCAAGTGTCTCGCTGTGTGCAGATTCACTGTTCATATAAGCGACACGCCCGACCGCGGGGGTCGGATGCCCGTCAGTTCGAGGAACCCGTCGAGACCTGCTTCCCGCAGGATTCGCCCGGACGGATTCGGACTGTGCGGGTCGTGCATCAGCTTCGTGATCGTCAGACTCGGGAGACCGAGCAGATCGTGTTGCAGGTGCGCAGCCCATAACTGCAGAAGGTCAGTACCGCCTGTGCCCGCGAGGGACCAGCGCTGAATGCCTCTCTGGGAGCCCCATGGCTCCGTCACAGTCTTGGGCTGCGACGTAAGACGAATGTCAGAACACCAGAAAGAGGCTCAACGCATGGCGGGACAGAAAATCCGCATCCGGCTGAAGTCGTATGACCACGAAGTCATCGACACCTCGGCCCGGAAGATCGTCGACACGGTCACACGTGCTGGTGCAACGGTTGTCGGCCCAGTGCCGCTGCCCACCGAGAAGAACGTGTACGCCGTGATCCGGTCTCCCCACAAGTACAAAGACTCTCGCGAGCACTTCGAGATGCGCACCCACAAGCGCCTGATCGACATCGTGGATCCGACGCCCAAGGCTGTCGATTCCCTGATGCGACTCGACCTGCCTGCAGACGTCAATATCGAGATCAAGCTCTAGCAGGGAGGTGCTGAGAACACTATGACCAATATTTCCCGCGTTGAACTGAACGTCAAGGGGCTGCTGGGCACGAAGCTCGGCATGACCCAGGTCTGGGACGAGAACAACCTTCTCATCCCAGTCACTGTTGTCCAGGCCGACTCCAACGTCGTGACCCAGATCCGCACCACCGACAGCGACGGCTACAACTCCGTCCAGATCGGCTTCGGACGCATCGATCCCCGCAAGGTGACCAAGCCGCTGGCAGGCCACTTTGAGAAGGCCGGCGTGACTCCACGCCGCCACGTCGTGGAGATCCGCACCGGTGACTCGGGCTCGTATGAGCTCGGCCAGGACCTCACCGTCGAGTCTTTCGAGACCGGCCAGAAGGTCGATGTCATCGGCAAGACCAAGGGCAAAGGCTTCGCCGGCGTCATGAAGCGTCATGGCTTCGCTGGTGTGGGCGCCTCGCACGGTTCCCACAAGAACCACCGCAAGCCAGGCTCCATCGGCGGCGCATCCACTCCGGGTCGCGTCTTCAAGGGTCTGCGCATGGCAGGTCGGATGGGCGGCGTCCGTCAGACCACCCACAACCTGACCGTCCACGCAGTGGACCCCGAGAAGAACCTGCTGCTCATCAAGGGTGCCCTTCCGGGTGCTCGCGGCCAGGTCGTCCTGGTCCGCACCGCAGTGAAGGGAGCATGATCCACATGGCCAACAAGGTTTCTGTCGACTTCCCCGCCGAAGTATTCGACGCCAAGACCAATGTCGCGCTGATCCACCAGGTGGTCGTCGCACAACGGGCCGCGGCTCGCCAGGGCACCCACAAGACCAAGACTCGTGCAGAGGTCTCCGGCACCGGCGCCAAGCCGTTCCGGCAGAAGGGCACAGGTCGTGCTCGTCAGGGTTCGCTGCGCGGACCGCACATGGTCGGCGGTGGCGTGGTCCACGGACCGCAGCCACGCGACTACTCCCAGCGCACGCCCAAGAAGATGAAGGCCGCCGCCCTGCGCGGTGCCCTCTCTGACCGGGCACGCAACGACCGCATCATCGTCGTGGATGCACTGGTCACCGACCAGGCGTCGACGAAGGCGGCCAAGGCTGCACTGGCAGGTCTCGGCGGAGCGAACCGCAACTGGCTGGTCGTGCTCGACCGCAGCGATGACATCGCCGCGCTGTCGACCCGCAACCTGCCGCACGTCCACACCCTGTATGCCGATCAGCTGAACACCTACGACGTCATCGTCTCCGATGACATCGTGTTCACGCAGGCCGGCTATGACGCCTTCCTGGCACAGGGAACTGCGAAGGAGGAGACCAAGTGAGCGTCCTTACCAGCAAGGACCCGCGCGACGTCGTCATCGCACCCGTCGTGTCGGAAAAGTCCTACAGCCTCATCGATGAGGGCAAGTTCACCTTCCTGGTGGACCCCCGGGCCACGAAGTCCGAGATCAAATACGCGGTGGAGAAGATCTTCTCCGTGCGTGTCGACTCGGTCAACACCATCAACCGAGCTGGCAAGCGCAAGCGCACCAAGTTCGGATGGGGCTCACGCACCGGCACGAAGCGGGCGATCATCACCCTCAAAGAGGGACACAACATTGACATCTTCGGAGGATCCGCAGCCTGATCGGCTGATCGGAACCACTTGATCGAGGAAGAAGAATATGGCTATCCGTAACCTCAAGCCGAACACACCGGGCCAACGCGGCTCGTCTGTGGCCGACTTTGCAGAGATCACCCGGGACACCCCGGAGAAGTCCTTGCTGCGTCCGCTGTCCAAGACTGGCGGCCGAAACAGCTCGGGCAAGATCACCACACGTCACAAGGGTGGTGGCCACAAGCGCCAGTACCGTGTGATCGATTTCCGTCGCGCAGACAAGGACGGCGTGCCGGCGAAGGTCGCTCACATCGAGTATGACCCGAACCGCACCGCTCGTATCGCGCTGCTGCACTTCATCGATGGCACCAAGCGCTACATCCTGGCTCCGGCCAAGCTGGAGCAGGGTGCTGCCGTGGAGTCCGGCCCCAACGCTGACATCAAGCCAGGCAACAACCTGCCGCTGCGCAACATCCCACTCGGCACCGTGGTGCACGCGGTGGAGCTGCGGCCAGCAGGCGGCGCCAAGCTCGGCCGCTCCGCAGGTGCAGGCATCCAGCTGGTGGCCCGCGAGGGCAAGTTCGCCCAGCTGCGTCTGCCCTCCGGCGAGGTCCGCAACGTCGACGTGCGCTGCCGTGCGACCATCGGCGCCGTGGGCAACGCCGAGCAGTCCAACATCAACTGGGGCAAGGCTGGACGCATGCGCTGGAAGGGCGTTCGTCCGACCGTCCGCGGTGTTGTGATGAACCCGGTCGACCACCCGCACGGTGGTGGCGAAGGCAAGACCTCCGGCGGTCGTCATCCGGTCAACCCGAATGGCAAGCCGGAAGGGCGCACCCGCCGTCCGAACAAGGCAAGCGACAAGCTCATCGTGCGTCGCCGTCGTACCAAGAACAAGCGATAGGAGCCTGGAGACATGCCACGCAGCTTGAAGAAGGGCCCCTTCGTAGATCAGCACCTGTACCTCAAGGTCGTCGCTGAGAACGAAAAGGGCACCAAGAATGTCATCAAGACATGGTCCCGCCGTTCCATGATCATCCCCGACATGCTCGGCCACACTCTGGCTGTGCACGACGGACGCAAGCACATCCCCGTGTTCATCACTGAGTCGATGGTCGGGCACAAGCTCGGCGAGTTCGCTCCGACGCGTACATTCCGCGGCCATGTGAAGGACGACAAGAAGGGCAAGCGCCGCTGATCGCTTCCTCATCCGAGGAACGATCTGCGAGCTTGTACTTCGTGTCACAAGACGAGAGAAGGAAAGCAATGGAAGCCAAGGCAATTGCGCGCTACCTGCGTGTGACGCCTATGAAGGCCCGGCGCGTCGTCGACCTTGTCCGCGGCAAGCAGGCCAACGAAGCACTGGCAATTCTGAAGTTCGCCCCTCAGGGCGCTACAGAGCCGGTGGCCAAGGTGGTCGCTTCTGCGCTGGCGAATGCTCGCCAGCACGCAGACAAGGAAGGAGTCGCCTTTAACGAGGACGCCTTCTTCATCACCGAGGCACGCGTCGACGAAGGCCCGACCATGAAGCGGTTCCGACCCAGGGCTCAAGGCCGGGCGTTCCGCATCAACAAGCGCACCAGCCACGTGACCATCGTGGTCGGCGCCGAAGAGAAAGGTGGGGATCAGTAGTGGGACAGAAGATCAACCCCAATGGTTTCCGTCTGGGCATCACCACTGACCACGTTTCGCACTGGTACGCCGACTCGACCAAGGCCGGTCAGCGATACAAGGACTTCGTGAAAGAGGATGTCCAGATTCGGGAACTCCTGGCCAAGTCCGTGGAGCGCGCCGGCATCTCGAAGGTTGAGATCGAGCGCACCCGCGATCGTGTTCGTGTGGATATCCACACTGCGCGGCCAGGCATCGTCATCGGTCGCCGCGGCGCCGAGGCGGACCGGATCCGCAGCGAGCTGGAGAAGCTCACCGCCAAGCAGATCCAGCTGAACATCCTCGAGGTCAAGAGCCCCGAGACCGATGCTCAGCTGGTCGCCCAGGGTGTGGCCGAGCAGCTCGCGGCTCGTGTGGCCTTCCGCCGCGCGATGAAGAAGGCCATCACCTCGGCGATGCGTTCAGGGGCAAAGGGTATTCGTATCCAGTGCGCCGGTCGCCTCGGCGGTGCAGAGATGTCCCGCTCCGAGTTCTACCGCGAAGGTCGCGTTCCGCTGCACACCCTGCGCGCGAACATCGACTTCGGCAAGCACGAGGCCAAGACCACCTTCGGCCGCATCGGTGTGAAGGTCTGGGTCTACAAGGGCGATCTCACCGCCAAGGAACTCGCCGCCCAGCAGGCTGCACAGCCTTCCGGTCGCGGTGGAGCCCGTGGTGGTCGTGGTGGACCCCGTGGTGGAGGCGAAGAGCGTCGTCGTCGTGGCCCAGGCCGCGGTCGCGAAGCCGGTGCCCAGGCACCCGCCGAAGCCGGATCTGGTGCTGAAGGAGGGCAGAGCTGATGTTGATGCCCCGCCGAGTCAAGTACCGCAAGCCGCACCGGCCCAAGCGCCGCGGGCGGGCCAAGGGTGGAACCGAGCTCGCCTTCGGCGAGTACGGCATCCAGGCCCTTGATCCCGCCTACGTGACGAACCGCCAGATCGAATCTGCGCGTATCGCCATGACCCGCCACATCAAGCGTGGCGGCAAGGTCTGGATCAACATCTACCCGGACCAGCCGCTGACGAAGAAGCCTGCCGAGGTCCGCATGGGCTCCGGCAAGGGTTCTCCCGAGTGGTGGATCGCCAACGTCAAGCCCGGACGCATCATGTTCGAGCTGTCCGGTGTCACGGAGGAAGTCGCCAAAGAGGCGCTCCGCCTGGCAATCCACAAGCTGCCCATGAGGGCACGCGTGATCAGCCGAGAGAGTGGTGAGTGACAATGGCAGTTGGAACCAAAGAGCTGACCGTTGAGAAGCTCGCAGAGATGGACTCAGCAGGCCTGTCAGAGGCGCTGCGCTCTTCCAAGGAAGAGCTGTTCAACCTCCGCTTCCAGTCCGCCACCGGCCAGCTGGAGAGCTCCAGCCGGTTGAAGGACATCAAGCGCGACATCGCCCGGATCTACACCGTGGTGCGTGAGCGGGAGCTGGGCATTCGCGAGAATGTCGATGCCGCCGCGGACTCCTCGGATTCGGCTGATGAGCAGAACGAGAAGAAGACTGAGGACTGAGCATGAGTGAAGCAACTGCAGAGACCCGCAATGACCGCAAGACCCTGCGTGGCGTCGTCGTCTCCGACAAGATGAATAAAACCATCGTCGTCGAGGTCGAGGACCGTCGCAAGCATGGTCTGTACGGCAAGATCATGAAGCGGCACACGAAGTTCATGGCACACGATGAGAACGAGCAGGCAGGTGTCGGCGACACCGTGGTGATCGCCGAGACCCGTCCGCTGTCCGCAGCCAAGCGCTGGCGGCTGGCCGAGATCGTCGAAAAGGCAGAGTGATTCCGGTGCTCCGGGATCGGCGCAGCAGCTGCTGCCGCTGACGCCGGAGCACCGAGAGCGCCTGCGTGCCTCCGAGGGCCCGACTGCTGCACCCCAGGGTGCGGGAGTTGGGCCCTCGGTGTATCTCGTGTAGGATATTGAGGCTGTGCGCCCTTTTAGATGAGGCTATCCACCTCAAAGGACAGCGCACGTCCCCGAAAGGGCCCCTCGGGGCCCCGGGAAACGCCGCCTCGGCCATGCATTCAGCTGCCCGTCCCGTGAGGGACGGAGAGTGTGTGGGTAAGCGGCCAGGGGACTTGTCAGGTAAGTCGGACCACATGCCCGAAGCGGTTTGATCGCCGCGTGAAGGTGTCCGACTCAGGCTAGAAGTTCCGCAAGGCTCGGCACGAGTCCGAGAACCAGTGAGACGACAGGAGAAAACAAGTGATTCAACAGGAATCGCGGCTCAAGATCGCCGATAACACCGGTGCCAAGGAAGTCCTTGTCATCCGTGTCCTCGGTGGATCCGGACGCCGCTATGCAGGTATCGGCGACACATTCGTCGCCACCGTCAAGGACGCAATTCCGGGCGGCAACGTCAAGAAGGGCGACGTCATCAAGGCTGTTGTCGTGCGCACCAAGAAGAAGATCCGTCGCAACGACGGGTCATACATCAGCTTCGACGAGAACGCTGCTGTGATCCTCAAGGGTGAGACTCCTGAACCGCGCGGAACCCGTATCTTCGGGCCCGTCGGTCGCGAGCTGCGCGAGAAGAAGTTCATGAAGATCGTCTCGCTCGCCCCGGAGGTGCTCTGACTCATGGCCAAGATCAAGAAGGACGACCTCGTCCAGATCCTCACCGGCAAAGACAAGGGCAAGCAGGGCAAGGTCCTGCAGGTCCTGCCTCAGAAGGAACGCGTCCTCGTAGAGGGCGTCAACCGCGTGAAGCGTCACCTCCGTGCCGGCCAGTTCGGCAGCACCGAGGGCGGCATCGTGGAGTCTGAGGCTGCTATCCACATCTCCAACGTCGCTGTGGTTGACCCCGAGACGGGCAAGCCCACTCGCGTCGGCTACCGGCAGGAGACCGTGGAGCGTGATGGCGTCAGCAAGACCGTGCGCATCCGCTTCGCCAAAGCTTCCGGAAAGGACCTGTGATGACTGAGGTTCAGAGCGAGACTGAGAAGACCACCCCACGGCTCAAGGGCAAGTACCGCGCGGAGATCCGCTCCACGCTGCAGGAAGAGTTTGGATACTCCAACGTCATGGAGGTCCCCGGCCTGGTCAAGGTCGTGGTCAACATGGGCGTCGGCGAGGCAGCTCGCGATTCCAAGCTCATCCAGGGCGCCATCGAGGACCTGACCAAGATCACCGGTCAGAAGCCCAAGGTGACTCGCGCTCGGAAGTCCATCGCTCAGTTCAAGCTGCGCGAAGGACAGCCGATCGGCACGCACACCACGCTGCGTGGCGACCGCATGTGGGAGTTTGTGGACCGCCTGGTGACCCTCGCACTGCCCCGTATCCGCGATTTCCGCGGACTCAGCGGCAAGCAGTTCGACGGCAACGGCAACTACACCTTCGGTCTGACCGAACAGTCGGTGTTCCACGAGATCGATCAGGACAAGATCGATCGCCCTCGCGGCATGGACATCACTGTGGTGACCACCGCGAAGACTGATGAGGAAGGCCGCGCGCTGCTCAAGGCGCTGGGCTTCCCCTTCAAGACCGAATAACAGTAACTACGCCGCAGGTCCTTTCACCAAAGGTTCCGAACCCCCCGACTCACCTCGGGGGATCGAGTTCCTTCGGAGATCTGAAACCACGGCGAGGAAGGGCAGAAGCCCCTCATGACAATGACTGACCCAGTTGCAGACATGCTGACACGTCTGCGCAATGCCAACTCGGCTTTCCACGATCAGGTCTCGATGCCAAGCTCCAAGCTGAAGGTTCGCTTGGCTGACATCCTGAAGGCGGAAGGCTACATCTCCGAATGGCGCGAAGAGGAGGCCGAGGTCGGCAAGACCCTGGCCATCGACCTCAAGTTCGGCCCGAACCGTGAGCGTTCGATCGCCGGCCTGCGCCGCATCTCCAAGCCCGGTCTCCGGGTGTACGCGAAGTCCACCAACCTCCCGCACGTTCTGGGCGGCCTCGGCATCGCGATCCTGTCCACGTCCTCCGGTCTCCTCACTGACCGGCAGGCAGCCAAGAAGGGTGTAGGTGGGGAAGTCCTCGCCTACGTCTGGTAACCGGAAGGAGTCGAAGCACTATGTCACGCATCGGTCGTCTTCCGATCACCATCCCTGCCGGCGTCGAGGTCAAGCTGGAAGGTCGCCAGGTCTCCGTCAAGGGGCCCAAGGGCGAACTCTCCCGCACTCTTGCCGAAGGCATCACCGTCTCAGAAGAGGACGGCACCCTTACGGTGTCCCGTCCCAACGATGAGCGCGAATCGCGTTCACTCCACGGCCTGACCCGCACCCTGATCAACAACATGATCATCGGTGTCACCGAGGGCTACTCCAAGAAGCTCGAGATCGTCGGCACCGGTTACCGTGTGCTGGCCAAGGGCTCCGACCTGGAGTTCGCACTCGGCTACTCGCACCCCGTTCCGGTGAAGGCCCCTGAGGGCATCACCTTCGAGGTTGCGACCGCCACCAAGCTGGCTGTCAGCGGGATCGACAAGCAGCAGGTCGGCGAGGTCGCCGCCAACATCCGCAAACTGCGCAGGCCTGACCCGTACAAGGGCAAGGGCGTGCGTTACGAGGGCGAGCAGGTTCGCCGCAAGGCTGGAAAGGCAGGTAAGTAAACCATGGCTATTGGTATCAAGGGCAAGTCCAAATCCGCTGCCCGCGGCCGCCGCCACCTCCGCCTGCGCAAGAAGCTCAACGGTTCCGCTGAGCGTCCGCGCCTGGTGGTCAACCGCTCTGCTCGTCACATGGTCGCTCAGGTCGTCAACGACCTCGAGGGCACGACCCTGGTCTCCGCCACCACTATGGAGGCAGACCTGCGCAGCTTCGACGGCGACAAGACCGCCAAGGCGAAGAAGGTCGGCGAAATGGTCGCTGAGCGCGCCAAGGCAGCCGGCATCGACGCTGTGGTCTTCGACCGCGGCGGCAACAAGTACCACGGTCGCGTGGCCGCCGTCGCCGACGGCGCCCGGGAAGGTGGTCTGAAGCTGTGAGTGAGAACGCAAACAACCCTGAGAAGGACTCGTCTGTGACTGAGGCCAAGGAAACCGCCGCCCCCGAGACTGCACCGCAGACTCAGGCCGCCGGCGAGAACAGCAATGCTGCTCGCGGTGAGCGCGGCGGCCGCGGTGACAACCGCGGCGCTCGTGGTGGTCGCAGCGAAGGCGGCGGCCGCGGCGGTCGTGGTGGTCGTGGCGGGCGCGAAGAGGAGAAGGACAAGTTCCTCGAGCGCGTCGTGACCATCAACCGAGTGTCGAAGGTCGTCAAGGGCGGTCGTCGCTTCAGCTTCACCGCCCTGGTCATCGTCGGAGACGGCGACGGCCTGGTCGGCGTCGGCTACGGCAAGGCCAAGGAAGTCCCGGCTGCCATCGCCAAGGGTGTGGAAGAGGCCAAGAAGAGCTTCTTCCGCGTCCCGCGCGTCGGCTCCACCATCCCGCACCTGGTCAAGGGTGAGGATGCTGCCGGTGTCGTCCTGCTTCGTCCGGCCGCACCGGGTACCGGTGTGATCGCCGGCGGTCCGGTCCGCGCAGTCCTGGAATGCGCAGGCATTCACGACGTGCTGACCAAGTCCATGGGCTCGGTGAACGCCATCAACATCGTTCACGGCACCATCGACGCCCTCAAGCAGCTCGAAGAGCCCGAAGCCGTGGCAGCACGCCGCGGCAAGGCTCTCGACGAGATCGCACCGGCCCGGATGCTGCGCACGATGGCGGCTGACCGCGAAGCCCGTGCACAGAAGGCAGGTGCATGACTTTGCGCAGTACCGTCAACTACAACACCGCGCGGAACCTGAAGATCGGTGAGCACAAGCTCACCGTGACCCAGGTGAAGTCCCTGATCGGCGCCAACCCCAAGCACCGCGAGACTGTTCGCTCGCTCGGCCTGAAGCGGATCGGCCACACCGTGGTCCGTGACGCAGACGCCGTGACCGTGGGCATGCTCAACAGTGTGAAGCATCTAGTGAAGGCTGAGGAGGCGAACTAAGGATGCCAGAGAACACCGCTGCAGAATCCAACGTCCTCAAGGTCCACGATCTGCGTCCAGCACGCGGCGCCAAGAAGTCCCGCACCCGTGTGGGACGTGGTGAAGCCTCCAAGGGCAAGACCGCAGGCCGTGGTACCAAGGGCACGAAGGCCCGTTACCAGGTCCGCGCCGGCTTCGAGGGTGGTCAGCTTCCGCTGTACATGCGCCTTCCGAAGCTGCGCGGCTTCAAGAACCCGTTCCGCGTGGAGTACTCGCCGGTCAACCTGACCAAGCTCGGCGAGATGTTCCCCGAGGGCGGCGACGTCACTGCTGATGACCTCATCGCCAAGGGGGCTGCTCGCAAGGGCCGCCCGGTGAAGGTCCTCGGCTCCGGTGAGATCTCTGTCGCCGTGTCCGTGAAGGCTCACGCCTTCTCGGCCAGCGCCGAAGAGAAGATCAAGGCTGCCGGTGGTTCCACCGAGCAGCTGGCGCTGAAGGCTGCTTCCAAGCAGGCCTGATCGGCTCATCAATGATCAAGACCCCCGTGGTTCCCACGGGGGTCTTGTCATATCCGGGCCGACTCCGGCCGCAGGATTCTTTCCCCGTGCGCACCGCGCGTTAGTATGACTGACTGTGTGGCCGAAGGCCGCGCAACGGCAATTCACGCATCAGGAGGCCGCTTGTTCAGCGCGATCGCAAGGGTGTTCAAGACACCCGACCTGCGTCGAAAGATCTGGTTCACCATCGCGATCATCGCGATCTACCGCATCGGCGCATTCATCCCGGCACCCGGGGTGGACTACTCAGCAGTGCAGCAATGTCTGGCACTGGGGACCACTGAGGGCGGCCTCTATTCCTTCGTGAACATGTTCTCCGGCGGGGCCATGCTCCAGGTGTCCATCTTCGCGCTCGGGATCATGCCCTACATCACCGCGGCCATCATCGTGCAGCTGCTGCGCGTGGTCATCCCGCGGTTCGAGAACCTCCAGCGGGAGGGTGCGCAGGGGCAGTCCAAGCTGACCCAGTACACGCGCTACCTCACCATCGCGCTGGCCCTGCTCAACGCCACCACCCTGGTCTCCATGGCCCGCACCGGTGCGCTGCTGGGCTGCGACATCCCGATCATCACCAACGACGTGCTTCCGGTCGTGCTGCTGATGATCCTGGCCATGGTCACCGGTGTCGCGCTGATCATGTGGCTCGGCGAGCAGATCACCGAGCGCGGCGTCGGCAACGGCATGTCCATCCTGATCTTCGTCTCCATCGCCGCCGGGTTCCCCGGCGCCATGGGCGAGATCTGGACCACCCAGGGCTGGCGGACCTTCGGCATGGTGATGCTCATCGGTCTGGTCACCATCGCCGCCGTGGTCTTCGTGGAGCAGTCCCAGCGTCGCGTGCCGGTCCAGTACGCCAAGCGCCAGGTGGGCCGCCGCACGGTCGGCGGGACCTCCACCTACATCCCGATCAAGGTCAACATGGCCGGCGTCATCCCGGTCATCTTCGCCTCCTCGGTCCTGATGCTCCCCTCGGTGCTGGCCCAGTTCAACCAGCCCGGTCCCGGTGAGGAGCCCTCGGCCTTCATCCAGTTCATCCAGACGTACTTCGTGGGCGGAACGCACCCGCTCTACATGGCCGCGTTCTTCATGATGACCATCTTCTTCACCTACTTCTACGTGACCATCACGTTCAACCCGAACGAGGTCGCCGAGAACATGCGCAAGTTCGGCGGGTTCATCCCCGGAATCCGCGCGGGCAAGCCCACCGAGAGCTATCTCGCCTACGTGATCTCCCGGATCACCTTCCCCGGCGCGCTCTACCTGGGCCTGATCGCGCTGATCCCGCTGATCGCCTTCGTCCTGATCGGGGCGAACCAGAACTTCCCGTTCGGCGGCACCTCGATCCTCATCATGGTCGGCGTCGGGCTGACCACGGTCAAACAGATCAACGCACAGATGGAACAACGAAACTATGAAGGGTTGCTGCGATGACGCGCATGTTGATAGTTGGACCGGCCGGTTCAGGCAAGGGAACCCAGTCGAAGCGGATCTCCGAGGACCTTGGCATCGTCGCCATCTCCACCGGTGACATCTTTCGGGTGAACATCAAGGAGCAGACCGAGCTCGGACGCGAGGCGCAGGGCTATGTCGACGCCGGCGACCTCGTCCCGGACTCGGTCACCAACCGGATGGTCGAAGATCGACTCACCTGGAAGGATGCGGAGAACGGATTCCTGCTCGATGGCTACCCGCGAAACCGGACGCAGGTCGCCGCGCTCGATGAGATGCTCTCGCGTCTGGATGTGAGCCTCGATGTGGTGCTGGAGCTCACGGCTGACCGCGAGGAGCTGATCACTCGGCTGAAGAAGCGCGCAGAGATCGAAGGCCGGGAGGACGACGCCGACGAGGGCGCCATCCGCCGTCGGCTGGAGATCTTCGAATCCGAGACCGCGCCGATGATCGCTGAATATGACTCCCGCGGGCTCGTGCGCCGCGTCGACGGGCTGGGCCCCATGGACGAGGTCAACTCACGCATCATGGAAGCACTGAAGTCCTGATGTTCTCGCGCAGCCGGACCGAGCTGAAGTCGGAGCAGCAGCTGCGTCATATGGCCGCGGCGGGCGCGATCCTCAACGAGGCCCTGGAGGCCACGCTGGCGACGGCCGTGCCGGGCGTGACCACCGGGGAGCTCAACGACGTGTTCGCCGAGGTCATCACCGCCCGCGGCGCGAAGCCCAACTTCTTGAACTACCACGGGTTCCCCGGCTACATCTGTGCCTCGGTCAACGAAGAGGTCGTCCACGGGATACCGGGGGAGCGGGTCCTGCAGCCCGGGGACGTGCTCAAGATCGACGGCGGCTGCATCATCGAAGGCTGGCACTCCGACTCGGCCCGCACCCGGATCCTGGGGTCCTCCCAGGACGGCACCGCGGACCCTGAGGACGAACGGCTCTCGGCGATCACGGAGGCGGCCATGTGGCGGGGGATTGCGGCATTCGCGACCGCCAAGAGCACCGGCGAGATCGGCGAGGCGATCGAGGACTACGTCTCGGCCCAGCCCGGCAGGAAGCTCGGGATCCTGGAGGACTACGTGGGCCACGGCATCGGATCGCAGATGCACATGCCCCCGGATGTGTTCAACTACTCCACCGGCATGAAGGGCGCCAAGATCCGCCCCGGCATGGCGCTGGCCATCGAGCCGATGCTCACCCGCGGCGGCATCGAGACCGAGGTGCTCGACGATGACTGGACGGTGGTCACCAGCGATCGCTCCCGCGCAAGCCAGTGGGAGCACTCGGTGGCACGTCATGAGGACGGGATCTGGGTGCTGACCGCCGCAGACGGCGGGGCCGCGGCGCTCGCGCCGTTGGGCGTGACACCGGTGCCGCTTCCTTAGCGCCCGAGCAGAGTGGGCGCGGCGACGTCAGATGAGTCGTCGCCCTCTCTGAACTGAAGTTGTCCAGGGCGGAACCGTCCTGTAGGCTGTACTGCTGGTTGTCTCTGTCGTTCTGCATGCCTGCATACTGTGCCGGCATGCATGATGCAGAGGCGCCGCAGCAATCGAATCAGACCCCTCGGTCATCTGGAACTGCACTGCGCCGCAGTGTGGGCTTCGGAGGGCTCGGGGTCGCGAACGGTATGTGGAGCATATGGGTAAAAAAGAAGGCGTCATCGAAGTAGAGGGCCGGGTTTCTGAAGCCCTGCCGAATGCAATGTTCCGCGTGCGTCTGGAGAACGAGCACGTCGTCCTCGCGACCATTTCGGGCAAGATGCGCCAGCACTACATTCGCATCCTCCCCGAGGACCGCGTAGTGGTGGAGATGAGCCCGTATGACCTCAACCGTGGGCGCATCGTCTACCGCTACAAGTGAGTAGCCGAACGCGTCGGTCAACGTAAAAAACTGTCGCACGCGACCGAATAAGAGGAGAACCCATGAAGGTTCAGCCGAGCGTGAAGCAGATCTGCACTGACTGCAAAGTCATCCGCCGCAGCGGCGTGATCCGTGTGATCTGCAAGTCGAACCCACGCCACAAGCAGCGCCAGGGCTGAGTCCTTCACTTACATCACGTAAGTGAGGGCGCACCCGCGCTGGACAGCTCACATCATATGCAGTGCAGCCCGTCACTGAGCTGGACGAGCACACCCCCGGTTTCCGAAGGCCGGGGACCCGCTGATGACATCACCTCCGATGTCGGACCGTTCAGGTCCCAGAGGGAATTGCACTGCTTGAGACCTTCGGAAGAGAACAAGGAGGACTGCCACTGTGGCACGTCTGGCAGGTGTAGACATCCCGCGCGAAAAGCGCACGGTGATCGCACTCACTTATATCTACGGCGTTGGGCGCACCAGCGCCGAAGCAGCCGTTGAAGCAATCGGTATCGAAGCAGGTACCCGCGTGAAGGATCTGACTGACGATCAGCTGATCTCTCTGCGTGACTACATCGAGAGCAATCTCACCGTCGAGGGTGACCTTCGTCGTGAGGTCGCTGCTGACATTCGCCGCAAGGTGGAGATCGGCTCTTACGAAGGTATCCGCCACCGTCGCGGCCTTCCGGTCCGCGGTCAGCGCACCAAGACCAACGCTCGTACCCGCAAGGGCTCGAAGAAGACCGTCGCAGGTAAGAAGAAGTAGTTCAGCAGCGCAGGCTCACACCGAGTCAGCAGTTGATCCGAAGAACTCAGTCACGGAGAAGAAATGCCACCAAAGTCACGCGCAGCGGCACGCAAGCCGCGCCGCAAAGTCAGCAAGAACATCACCCAGGGTCAGGCTCACATCAAGTCGACCTTCAACAACACCATCGTCTCCATCACCGATCCCCAGGGCGCAGTGGTGTCCTGGGCGTCCTCAGGTGAAGTTGGATTCAAGGGTTCACGCAAGTCGACTCCTTTCGCCGCGCAGCTCGCCGCCGAGCAGGCCGCGAAGCGCGCACAGGAGCACGGGATGAAAAAGGTCGAGGTCTTCGTCAAGGGACCCGGTTCGGGACGCGAAACCGCGATCCGCTCGCTCCAGGCCGCAGGCCTGGAGGTCGGCTCCATCTCGGACGTCACCCCGAGCGCGCACAACGGCTGCCGCCCGCCCAAGCGCCGTCGCGTCTGAGCAAACTTCTTTAACAAGACATTAGAGTCTGCCCCCGGCCGCAACGCCGGGGGCAGGCCGAGCATCATTACTCAGTGAGAATGCGTCAAATAGCGGACGCACTCTGAAAGGAACAATCAGTGCTCATTGCACAGCGCCCCACGCTGACCGAAGAAGTTGTCGCCGACAATCGCTCCCGCTTCGTCATCGAGCCCCTCGAGCCCGGCTTCGGCTATACCCTGGGCAACTCCATGCGTCGCACCCTGCTCTCCTCCATCCCCGGTGCGGCCGTCACCAGCGTTCGGATCGATGGTGTGCTCCACGAGTTCACCACCATCGCCGGCACCAAGGAAGACGTCACCGAGCTCATCCTCAACGTGAAGCGACTCTCCGTCTCTTCCGAGCATGATGAGCCCGTCGTCGCATACCTCCGCAAGGAGGGCCCCGGTCCCGTCACCGCGGCGGACATCACTCCGCCGGCAGGCGTGGAGTTCCACAACCCGGACCTCCACCTCGCCACGCTGAACGAGCACGGCAAGCTCGACATGGAGCTGACCGTTGAACGCGGCCGCGGCTACGTCTCGGCGGCACAGAACAAGATGGCCGACGCAGAGATCGGCCGGATCCCGGTTGACTCCATCTACTCCCCGGTCCTGAAGGTCTCCTTCAAGGTCGAGGCGACTCGTGTGGAGCAGCGCACCGACTTCGACAAGCTCACCGTCGACGTGGAGACCAAGTCGTCCATGGAGCCCCGCGATGCCCTGGCATCGGCAGGCACCACCCTGGTCGAGCTCTTCTCGCTGGCTCGCGAGCTCAATGTCGCAGCCGAGGGCATCGAGATCGGCCCTTCGCCGACCGACGCCGCGCTGGCTGCCGACATGGCTCTGCCCATCGAGGACCTGGAACTGACGGTGCGCTCCTACAACTGCCTCAAGCGCGAGGGCATCCACAGCGTGGGTGAGCTCGTGGCACGTTCCGAGGCCGATCTGATGGACATCCGGAACTTCGGTGCCAAGTCCATCGACGAGGTCAAGGACAAGCTCGTCGAGCTTGGTCTGAGCCTCAAGGACTCCCCGGCAGGCTTCGACCCGACCGCGGCTCGCTTCCAGGAAGCTGGCGACGAGGACTACGTCGAAGAAGAGCAGCAGCGGTTCTAGAGAACTGCGGCCCACGACAACTATTCGCGCTGACGTTCAACTGAACTGACTGCGCACCACTCAAGGAGAACCAGACCATGCCTACCCCCACCAAGGGTCCGCGCCTGGGCGGCAGCCCGTCGCACGAGAAGATGATGTTGGCGAACCTTTCCGCCAACCTGTTCGAGCACCGCGCGATCACCACCACGCTGACCAAGGCCAAGCGCCTCCGCCCCTACGCCGAGCGTCTGATCACGATGGCGAAGCAGGGCGACATCGCTGCTCGCCGTCGCGTGGTCGGCAAGATCAGCGCCAACAGCGCGACCAACCAGGCCATCGTCCACGAGCTGTTCACCGTGATCGCCCCGGCCATGGCCGAGCGCGAAGGCGGCTACACCCGCATCGTGAAGATCGGCAACCGCAAGGGCGACAACGCTCCGATGGCTGTCATCGAGCTCGTCATGGAGCCCGTCTCGCCGAAGCAGGCAGTGGTCAGGGAGGCCGAACAGGCCACCGCGACCCCCGCCCAGCAGCCGGCGCAGGAGGAGACCACCGAGGTCGAGTCCACCGAGGCTGCGGCCACCGAGTCGGAGTCCGCTGCGTCGGAGTCCACCGAGGCCGAGGGTCAGAAGTAGACCCTTCAGCACGCATTCGTCAGGCGCCCCCGATCTCAGCGATCGCGGGCGCCTGACGTGTCTGCAGCTGAGCCCGCATCGAACTCTGCACGTACAGGGGGCAACGCATGAACATCCGCGAAGACCCGCAGTGCCTGACCCTGCGGGTGCGTCTGGACCTGGCCTATGACGGAAGCGCGTTCCACGGGTGGGCCGTCCAGCCTGGGCTTCGAACCGTGGAGGGAGCCCTGCGTGAGGGCCTGGCCACCCTCCTGCGCCGCGAGGTGCCGCTTATCGTGGCCGGACGCACCGACGCCGGAGTCCATGCCCGGGGGCAGGTGGTCCACCTCGACCTGAGCTTGGCCGAGTATGCAAATCTGGGTCGAGACCGAGGGATCACCCCGGAGGAGGCGCTCGTGCGCCGTCTGACCGGGGTTCTGCACGGTGAGCGCGGCGCCGTCGTCGTCTTCGCCGCTGCCATCGTGTCGCAGGACTTCGACGCGAGGTTCTCCGCGCTGAGCCGCACCTACCGCTACCGCATCGCCGACGCCGCCTCCCACCGCGACCCGCTGCGTCGCCTGGACACGGCGTGGCACCGGGTGCCCCTGAACGCTGAGCTGATGAGGCTCGAGGCCGCCTCCGTGGCCGGACTGCAGGACTATGGCAGCTTCTGCCGGCCCCGGGAGCGCAGCACCACCATCCGGGAGCTGCATGACTTCAGCATCCACCGGGACGCCGACGGCGTGATCCTCGCCGCGCTCACCGCCGACGCCTTCTGCCACCACATGGTGCGCGCCCTGATGGGGGCCTGCCTGGACGTGGGGGAGGGGCGCCGGGCCCCCGGCTGGCTGATGAGCCGGCTCGCCGAGCCGGTCTGGGACCAGCGGGTCCGTCTGGCCCCGCCCGGCGGCCTGGTGCTGGAGTCCGTCCAATACCCGGCAGACGAGCAGCTGGGCCGCCGCGCGGAACAGACCCGAGCGCTCCGGCAGCCTGCTGAGCAGGGCTGAGCAGGGCTGAGAGTCGGGACCTGCTGTGATATCAGTCACAGCAGACCGCCGCCCCGGACAGGTCGGTCCGGCTGGAGTGCCCTGTCAGTGCTGGGCAGGACACTCGCGTCACCGCTTCTGAGGCAGCGTCAACCGGGGTCGCGGGAGTCGCGAGGTTCACGATCGAGGACCATAATCGTTCGGGCTCGCCTTCACCGACGAAGGCCCTCATCCCTGACCTGCAAAGGAACCAACCACTGATGAGCATCACCTCTCGCTCGCAGGACTCCGGCATCGGCGGCGTCGCCTGGGTCGTCCTGGTCGCCGCGTTCGGCGGCTTCCTCTTCGGCTTCGACACGGCGGTGATCAATGGGGCCGTCGGTCCCATTCAGGCCCAGTTCGACCTCTCAGACATCGCTGTCGGCTTCACCGTCTCCTCGGCCCTGCTGGGCTGCATGATCGGCGCCTGGGCCGGCGGCAGCCTCTCTGACCGCATCGGCCGCCAGCGCGCCATGATGGTCGCCGCCGCACTGTTCTTCGTCTCCGCGATCGGCTCCGGCCTGGCGTTCGGCGCCGTCGACCTGGTGCTCTGGCGGGTGCTGGGCGGCATCGGCGTCGGCATGGCCTCGGTGATCGCCCCGGCCTACATCGCCGAGGTCGCCCCGACGCACCTGCGTGGACGCCTCGGCTCGACCTGGCAGCTCGCGATCGTGGTCGGCATCTTCATGGCTGCCTCCTCCAACGCCTTCATCGCCAACGTCGCCGACGGTGCGGCCGAGGAGCTGTGGTTCGGTCTGGAGGCCTGGCGCTGGATGTTCCTGCTGGAGGCAGGACCGGCGCTGCTCTACGGCCTGCTGGCCTCCTCGATCCCCGAATCGCCGCGCTACCTGGTCTCCCGCGGTCGCGAGAAGCAGGCGGCCAAGGTGCTCGAGGAGATCGTCGGCATCCAGGGTGAGTCTGCGATCGCGCAGAAGATCAAAGAGGTCCGCGAGACCATCAACCTGGAGGCGAGGCAGAAGTTCCGCGACCTCATCGTCAGCGGCAGGCTCACGCCCATCGTCTGGGTGGGTCTGGGCCTCGCGGTCTTCCAGCAGTTCGTCGGCATCAACGTCATCTTCTACTACTCCAACACCCTGTGGCAGGCCGTGGGGATCGCCGAGGACCAGGCGTTCCTGGTCCAGATCATCACCACCAGCGTGAACATCGTGGCCACCGTCATCGGCATCATCATCGTGGACAGGGTGGGTCGCCGCATCCCGCTCGCCGTCGGCTCAGCCGGCATGGCGGCGGGACTGGGCATGATGGCCGTGGCGTTCAGCCAGGCGGTGGTCACCATGGGCGCCGACGGCGAGGAGCTGGTCTCCCTGCCGGGCGCCTGGGGCATGGTCGCGCTGGTCTCCGCGAATGTCTTCGTGCTCTTCTTCGGCGCCACCTGGGGACCGTTCATGTGGGTCCTGCTGGGGGAGATGTTCCCCAACCGGATCCGTGCGGTGGCCCTGGGCGTCACCGCCTCCGCAAACTGGGCGGCGAACTTCCTGATCTCGATGCTCTTCCCCGAGATGGCCGCGTTCTCGCTGGTCTTCGCCTACGGCTTCTACGCGGCCTCGGCGCTGCTCTCGATGTTCTTCGTGCTCAAATGGGTCCCGGAGACCAACGGGCGCGAGCTTGAAGACATGTCAGACACCGCCTACGCGAAGGCTCCTCGCGCCGCGAAGACCCGATGAGGCGGCCCTGAGGGCCCAGCCGATCCAGCGCTGGGAACACAGCAGGATCAGCCGCGTCCCCGCCCGGAGAACAGGTCACCGGCAGGGGTCCTGGAGCGTGACTTTGCTCAAAGGCGGGGGTGCTCTGTATAGTTGTTGGTTGTTGTGCGTGTCCACCCCTGCGTGGGTCCGTGTCGAGGCGGCTCAGTTGCATGGTCGTCAGCCTCCGCGGACTGCAGGGGAACCCACGGGCCCGGTCTCTTCCCAGTCCTCACCTGGGAATCCGGACGTCGCACTCGCGAAGAAACAGTCACTGACACTCGGTGCCTCTCACACACCAGAGAGTCCAGTGCGCTGAACCGTAGAACATCGACCGAAGGCATACCAACGTGCGTACGTACACCCCGAAGCCTGGCGACGCCGACGCCCAGTGGCACGTCATCGACGCGACTGACGTCGTGCTGGGCCGTCTCGCCTCACAGACTGCTGCGCTGCTGCGCGGCAAGCACAAGCCGACCTTCGTCCCACACCAGGACATGGGCGACTTCGTCATCATCATCAACGCCGAGAAGGTCGCCATGACCGGCGACAAGGCCGAGAAGAAGCGCTACTGGCGCCACTCCGGCTTTCCCGGCGGCATCAAGTCGCTGACCTTCAACGAGATGGTCTCGCGCTACCCCACCCGCGCTGCGTACCAGGCGGTCAAGGGCATGTTGCCACATAACAAGCTCGGAACGGCCCAGCTGAAGAAGCTGCGCGTCTATGCAGGTGCAGAGCACCCGCATGTCGCCCAGCAGCCGAAGCCGTTCGACATCTCCCAGGTCACTCAGTAGTCCTGGCCACCCGACACTAGAATTTTCAAGGAGAATCGTGGCTCAGAACACTGAAGAGCTCACCGAAACCGAGGAGCTCTCAAGCTACACCTCGGAATCAACCCCCACCGAGGAGACCGCCGGCGAGTCCGAGCGTGCACCGTTGACCGTCGGCGGAGCCGCCATCGGTCGACGCAAGCGCGCACGTGCTCGCGTCCGCATCACCCCGGGCACCGGCACCTGGACCCTCAACGGTCGCAGCCTGGAGGAGTACTTCCCCAACAAGCTGCACCAGCAGGAAGTGAATGATCCCTTCACCCTGCTGGGCCTCAAGGGCGCCTACGACGTCATTGCTCGCATCGACGGCGGCGGCCCCTCGGGCCAGTCCGGCGCCCTGCGGCTCGGCATCTCCCGTGCACTCAACGAGATCGACCGCGACCACAACCGCGCGGCACTGAAGAAGGCTGGATTCCTGACTCGCGACGCCCGTGCGGTGGAGCGCAAGAAGGCCGGTCTGAAGAAGGCCCGCAAGGCACCGCAGTACTCCAAGCGCTGATCCTTCAGCACTGGTCCCAGTGCTGATCCCCAGCTGCTCGAAGAACCCCGCCGGAGACTCTCCGGCGGGGTTCTTCGCGTATGTGGGGGATCCGCCCAGTAGACTGACCGTCATCATGGCAAGACTTTTCGGCACTGACGGCGTGCGCGGTGTGGCCAACGAGCTGCTCACCGCTGAACTCGCCCTCACCCTCTCCCAGTCAGCAGCGACCATCCTCGGCCACCGGCAGGTGACCCCCGGCACCCGACCCACCGCAGTCGTGGCGCGGGATCCGCGCATCTCAGGGGAGTTCATCTCCGCCGCGGTGCAGGCCGGCATCGCCAGCAGCGGGGTCGACGTCTTCGACGCCGGCGTGCTGCCCACCCCTGCCGCCGCCTTCCTGGTCGCTGACATCAATGCAGACTTCGGCGTGATGATCTCCGCCTCGCACAACCCCGCCCCGGACAACGGGATCAAGTTCCTGGCCCGCGGCGGGCACAAGCTCGACGACGCCGCCGAGGACGCGATCGAGACCGAGATGGGGCGGACGCCCCCGCGGCCCACCGGAGCCGACGTCGGGCGGGTCAGCCGGTTCGCCGACGCCGAGGACCGCTACCTGGTGCACCTGCTGCGCTCCCTGAACGGCATCAGCCTCAAGGGGCTCAAGATCGTGCTCGACTGCGCCCACGGCGCCGCCGCCGGCGTCTCACCCCAGGCCTTCACCGACGCCGGGGCCGAGGTGATCGTCATCGGAGCCGAGCCCGATGGACTGAACATCAACGAGGGCTACGGCTCCACCCATCTGGGTCCGCTGCAGGACACTGTGCGTGAACACCGCGCCGACCTGGGCATCTCCCACGACGGCGACGCCGACCGCTGCCTCGCGGTCGACCACACCGGAGAGATCATCGACGGTGACCAGATCATGGGCATCCTGGCCATCGCGCAGAAGGAGGCCGGGACCCTGGTGGATGACACTCTGGTGGTCACCGTGATGTCCAACCTCGGTCTGAAGCTCGGCATGGAGGCGGCCGGGGTCAAACTCGTGGAGACCGCAGTCGGGGATCGCTATGTGCTCGCCGCGATGCGCGGAGCCGGCTACAACCTCGGTGGCGAGCAGTCGGGGCATCTGATCTTCGCGGACTACGCCACCACCGGTGACGGTCTGCTCACCGGGCTGCAGCTAGCGGCCCGGGTCGCCGCCACCGGGAGATCGGTCCGGACCCTGGCCGCGGAGGCCATGACGCGGCTCCCGCAGGTGCTGATCAACGTCAAGGGCGTGGATCGAACCCGGGTCAAGACGCATCAGCCGGTCCAGGAGGCCGTCGCGCAGGTGGAGGCCCGTCTGGGAGCCACCGGCCGAGTGCTGCTGCGCCCCTCCGGCACCGAACCGGTGGTAAGGGTCATGGTGGAGGCACCGACCGCGGATCTCGCCCGGGCGGAGTCCGAGGCGCTGGCCGACGTCGTGAAGGCCGAACTGGCCCTCTGAACCGGCTCGCTGAACCGGCCGCACCCCACCCAGCGCGTCGAGCGGCGGATTCTCCGAACATCTCAGGCCTGGACGGCCCTCGGATGAGCCGAGAATCCGCCCCTCAACACTGGGGGTCCTCGCCTGTGCCCAGCGCCGGGTGCCGATCAGGAGATTCACCGCGGGCCTCAGGGTGCAGACAGGTCTGGCTCCGCGACGTCGTACTCCGCCGCTGCCGGCTGGTCCCAGTACTCCTCCAGGGTGAGGCCCTGCGCGGCGACCTCACCTGCCGTGTCCTGCCCGACGTAGCGCAGATGCCAGGGTTCGAACTCGTAACCGGTGATCTCCTCGGCGCCTTCCGGATACCGGATCACGAAGCCATGGTCCGCGGCGTGCTCCGCCACCCATTGCCCCTCAGGCGTATCGGCGAAGCAGTGCCCCTGGATGCAGTCGGGATTGTCGATGCTGATCACATCTGCCGCGAGACCGGTCTGATGCTCCGAATAGCCCGGGCGGGCCACCAGCTCATCGGTCTCCTCGGTGCCGACCGCCGAATGTCGGTTCGCATACAGCTCAAGCTGTGCCGCGTAGGAGCGGTACCCGCTGGTCATCGCCAGGACCTGACCGTCCTGGGCTGCGGCGTCGATCAGCTGGGCGAGCGCCTCAGCGGCGGGTCGGCGCAGCAGCAGCTGATTCTCGGTGGTCATCCGCACGTCCGGAGCCTCCAGGTCTGAAGGGGCGTGGTCCTCGGGGTCCAAGGAGTTCTGCGGGTTCACCAGCACGTGGATGGAGTCCGGGTCCCAGGAGGGATCGCTGGCGCGCACAGGGGTGGGTTCAGGACTGGGCTCGGCGTCAGCCTCGGCGCCGGAGTCCGGCTCAGCGCTGGACTCCGCCCCCGGTGCCGGGGCCTCCGCCTCGGGGAGCTGATCACCGCGCACCTCGGAGAGCGTCTGGTCCCCGGTGAGGCCCGCGCGGACCGCATCCCATGCGCGGGGCAGGAAGTACCCCGCCAGCAGCAGCGCACCGATGGTCAGGGCAGCCACGAGCACCCGACGTCGGCGGTAGACCCGGGCGCGCCGGGCCTGCTGCTCCGGCCACTGGCGACGACCGTCCGGGGTCAGCTGTGCCTCAGGCATAGAGCACCCCCGGGACGCGGAGGGGCGCAGCGGGGCAGAACCAGCTTCACGGACTCAGACCTTGCGCAGCAGGACGCGGGAGACGGAATGGTCCTCGCCCTTGGCCATCACGAGCCGCGCCCGGGAGCGGGTCGGGGCGATGTTCGCGCGCAGGTTCGGGCCGTTGATCCGGTTCCAGATCTCGGAGGCGCGAGCCTGCGCCTGCTCGTCGTCGAGGAAGGAGTACTGGTGGAAGTAGCTCTGCGGGTCCGCGAAGGCTCCGTCGCGCCAGCGCATGAACCGGTCCACGTACCACTGCTCGATGTGCTTGGGCTTGGCATCGACATAGATGGAGAAGTCGAAGAAGTCGCTGAGCGCCAGGCCGGTGGTGCCGTCCTCGCGCACCCGCGCCGGCTGCAGCACATTGAGCCCCTCCACGATGAGCACATCGGGCTGACGGATCACCACTTCACGGTCCGGGACGATGTCATAGACCAGGTGGGAGTACCAGGGGGCGCGCACCTCGGGCTTGCCCGACTTCACCTCGGAGACCATCCGCAGCAGCGCCCGGCGGTCATAGGCCTCCGGGAAGCCCTTGCGGTCCATCAGGCCGCGGCGCTGCAGCTCGGCGTTGGGGTAGAGGAAGCCATCGGTGGTGACCAGCTCCACCCGCGGGGTCGACGGCCAACGGCGAAGCATCTCCTGGAGCACCCGGGCGGTCGTGGACTTGCCCACCGCCACGGATCCGGCCACCCCGATGACGAACGGGGTGCGCAGGGTCTGCTCGCCGAGGAACTCATTGGCCGCGGAGCGCAGCTGCGCGGCGGACTCCACATAGATCGAGAGCAGCCGGCTCAGCGGCAGGTAGATCTGCTCGACCTCATTGAGCGAGAGATGTTCGCCGATGCCGCGCAGCCGGTCGACGTCGTCCTGGTTCAGCGGCTGTTCGATGGTGTCGGCCAACCGGGCCCAGGCCTGGCGGTCCAGCTCCGCGAAGGGGGAGTGGGAGGTGTTCGGCTGATCGGGCTTGAACGGGGACCCCGCCCAGGGCGCGGTGCCCGCCACCAGGGCGGGAAGCGGACCCGCAGAGGTGCGCGGATGAGGATCTTCGGATGGGCGCTCAGACACGTTGACACGATACGCTATCCCTCATGTGTGGAATCGTCGGCTATATAGGCCTGCCCGAGAAGACCAGTCAGCACTCAGCCCTCGACGTGCTCCTAGAAGGACTCCGTCGCCTGGAGTACCGCGGATATGATTCCGCGGGCGTGGCGACCGTGACCGGCGGAAGCGTCTCGACGAGGAAGAAGTCCGGCAAGCTCGCCAACCTCCTCGCCGAGATCGAGGCGGACCCGATGGCTGAGGCCTCGGTGGGCATCGGTCACACCCGCTGGGCCACCCACGGGGCGCCCACGGACCAGAACGCGCACCCGCACCTGGCCGACGAGGGCAAGCTCGCCGTCATCCACAACGGCATCATCGAGAACTTCGCGCAGCTCAAGGCCAAGCTCGTCGCGACCGGCGAGGAGTTCAGCTCGCAGACCGACACCGAGGTGGCCGCGAAGCTGATCGGCCAGTACTTCGCCGGCTCCGCCGCGGGTGACCTGACCGAGGCGATGCGTCTCGCGGCCAGCGAGCTGGAAGGCGCGTTCACGCTGCTCGCCGTCCACGCCGACCAGCCCGACCGTGTGGTCGCCTCACGCCGCAACTCACCACTGGTGGTGGGCCTGGGCGAGGGGGAGAACTTCCTCGGCTCCGACGTCTCCGGATTCATCGACTTCACCCGTGAGGCCGTGGAGCTGGAGCAGGACCAGGTCGTGACCATCACCACCGACGACGTGGCCATCATCAACTTCGACGGCACCCCCGCCGAGGGCAAGCGCTTCTCGGTGAACTGGGACGCCGCCGCCGCCGAGAAGGGCGGCTACGGCACCTTCATGGAAAAGGAGATCCACGATCAGCCCAAGGCCGTGGAGGACACCCTGCTGGGGCGCACCGACGCCTCGGGCCGCCTGGTGCTCGACGAGCTGCGCATCGACCCCGAAGAGCTCAAGGGCATAGGCAAGATCATCGTGCTGGCCTGCGGCACCTCCGCCTACGCCGGCATGGTCGCCAAGTACGCCATCGAACACTGGGTGCGCGTGCCCGTGGAGGTGGAGCTCAGCCACGAGTTCCGCTACCGCGATCCGATCATCGATGACTCGACGCTGATCGTCTCGCTCTCCCAGTCCGGGGAGACCATGGACACCCTGATGGCGGTCCGCTACGCCAAGGAGCAGGGCGCCCGCACCCTGGCGATCTGCAACACCAACGGATCCACCATTCCGCGCGAGTCGGACGCGGTGCTCTACACCCACGCCGGACCCGAGATCGCCGTGGCCTCCACCAAGGCCTTCCTGGCCCAGATCACCGCCTCCTACCTGCTGGGCCTCTACATGGCACAGCTGCGCGGGAAGCTCTTCCAGGGGCAGATCGAGGACATCCTCGCGGACCTGCACAAGATCCCCGCCAAGATCCAGGAGATCCTCGACGGGGCCGATGACATCCGCAAGCTCGCCCGCGAGATGGCCCAGGCCCCTTCGGTGCTCTTCCTCGGGCGCCACGTCGGCTACCCGGTGGCGATGGAGGGCGCGCTCAAGCTCAAGGAGATCGCCTACATCCACGCCGAGGGCTTCGCCGCCGGCGAGCTCAAGCACGGCCCGATCGCGCTGATCGATGAGGGTCAGCCGGTCTTCGTCGTCGTCCCTTCCCCGCATGGCCGGGATTCGCTGCACGCCAAGGTGGTCTCCAACATCCAGGAGGTCCGCGCCCGCGGCGCCAAGACGATCACCGTGGCCGAGGTCGGCGACGCCGACGTCGTGGACTACTCCGAGACGGTCTTCTACGTCCCGGAGACCCAGCCGCTGCTGATGCCGCTGCTGACCACCGTCCCGCTGCAGATCTTCGCCTGCGCACTGGCCGCCGAGAAGGGCTACGACGTCGACCAGCCGCGCAACCTGGCCAAGTCGGTCACCGTGGAGTGACCATCTAAGTGGAGTGACCATCTAGGTGGTGTGTCCCTTTGAAAGAGAGTGATCCCGCGCAGAAGGAGCAGCACATGATCGTCGGTATCGGCGTCGACGTCGTCCTGGTGACCAGGTTCGAACACCAGCTGCGCCGGACTCCGGCGCTGCGGCAGCGGCTCTTCGTCCCGGCCGAGCGTGAGCTGAACACGCGCTCCCTCGCCGCGCGCTTCGCGGCGAAGGAGGCGGTGGCCAAGGCGCTGGGCGCCCCGGCGGGGATGAACTGGCAGGACTGCCAGGTGGTCATGGACTCCGCGGGTGCGCCTCATGTCGAGGTGTCCGGGACCGTGGCGCAGGTGGCCGAGTCCAAGGGCGTCAAGCGCTGGCACCTCTCGCTCTCCCACGACGGTGACGTGGCCACCGCCATGGTGGTCGCAGAGGGCTGACCATGACTGCATCCTCGCTTCCGCTCTATTCCGGCACCCAGATCCGCGCCGCTGAAAGGCCCCTGGTCGAGGCCGGCGAAGGTCCGGCCCTGATGCGCCGCGCCGCCTATGGCCTTGCCAGCCAGGTGCTGGAGCTGCTCCGCAGCGCCGGTCGAATCTATGGGGCGCGGGTCGTGGGTCTCATCGGCGCCGGCAACAACGGCGGCGATGGACTCTACGCCTTGGCCGAGCTGCGCTCCCGAGGCGTCGATGCGCACGCAGTGCTCCTCGCTGACCGCGCCCACCCGCAGGCGTTGGAGGGCTTTCTCCGCGCCGGCGGTCGGCTGCGTGAGGACGTCCCTGCAGACACGACGGTGCTGATCGACGCGATCCTGGGCACCGGAGCCCGCGGCGCCTTCGTCCTCCCCGAGGTGTCCGGGCTGACCGACGCGGCGCGCACCAGCACCGTCGTCGCCTGTGACATCCCCTCAGGAGTCGACGCCGACACGGGCCGCTGCCCCGGTGACGCCCTGGCGGCCCAGCACACCGTCACCTTCGGAGCGGCCAAAGTGGGGCTGCTGCTGGGTCAGGGTGGTCTGCTCAGCGGGGAGATCCACACCGTGGACATCGGAATGGATGACCGGCTGCCCACTCCTGCGGCCTGGGAGCTGACCGGACCTGAGCGCAACGCCCCGCGACCACGACCGGGGGACCATAAGTACAGCCGCGGGATCCTGCAGGTGGTGGCCGGCTCCGCACAGTTCCCCGGGGCGGCCGAGCTGACCGTGGGCGCCGCCATCACTTCAGGCGTCGGGATGGTGCGGCTGCAGGCCGAAGCCAGCGTCTCATCCTCGGTGCTGCAGTCCTGGCCCGAAGCCGTGATGAGTCACGGGCGCGCAGAGAAGGCCATCGAGGGTGCCACCGCCGCCGCCATCGGACCTGGTCTCGGACGTGATCGGTCCCGCCAGGTGGAGGCCGAGACCATGCTGCGCGCCACCGTGGAATCGCGGATGCCCTGCGTGCTCGACGCCACCGGCCTGGAGCTGCTCCGCGGTGATCTGCTCAGCGCCGGAGAACTCGGTGCCCAGCTGATCCTGACCCCGCACCTCGGCGAGGCGCGACGAATGGCCGAGGTGCTGGAGGACGAGTCCCTGCAGAGCCTGCTCGCCGAGGATCCGGACACCCTCGAGGCGACCCGCGCGCTGGCCCGGGCGCTGGGCGCAACAGTCCTGCTCAAAGGGCCCAGCACGGTGGTGGCGGGCCCCGACGGCGCCGCGCCGCTGATCGTGCGCTCCGCGACTCCCGGGCTGGCCACCGCAGGCACCGGTGACGTGCTGACCGGGATCATCGGGGCGCTGCTGGCCACCGCGTCGAGCGCGCAGAACCTGGACTTCGCCCGCATCGCAGCCGAGGGCGCCCGGCTGCACGCCGCCGCCGCGCAGCGCCTGGATCCCCACGGTCGGGGACACTTCGGAGCCAGCGCGCTCATCGGCGCGCTGCGCGAGTAGCGCCGCCGCCCGAAGTGTCCGTGGCTCTCGATAGGGTGGTCACATGAGCATCATCGGCGACCCCCGCGCCACCCCCCATCCCGAGGCCGCCGAGCGCGCGGCGGTGATCGACCCCGCCGCGATCAGGCACAATGTGCGCACCATCGCCTCCTACGTGCATCCGGCCAAGGTGCTCGTGGCGGTGAAGGCCGAGGGCTACGGGCACGGGGCGGTCACCGCCGCCCGGGCGGCCCTCGACGGCGGAGCGGACTGGCTGGGCACCGCTCATGTCAGCGAGGCGCTGGTGCTGCGCGCCGCCGGAATCCAGGCGCCGATCCTTGCCTGGCTGCACACCCGCGGGACGGACTTCGCGGCGGCCATCACCGAACACATCGACCTGGGCATCTCGGGCTGGGAGATCCACCACGTGGCCCGCGCCGCGGAATCCCTGCAGAAGCCGGCCCGCGTGCATCTGAAGATCGACACCGGGCTGGGCCGCAACGGCTGCACCATCGAGGATTGGCCCGACCTGCTGCGCCTCGCGGCGCAGTTCCAGGAGCGTGGCCTGCTCAGCGTGGAGGGCATCTTCACCCACCTCGCCGTGGCCGACGAGCCTGACCGCCGTGAGACCGACGAGCAGCTTCAGGTGTATCGGGAGGCGCTGACCCTGGCCGAGGAGCACCGGATCGTGCCAGACCTCCGCCATGTGGCGAACACCCCCGGCGCGTTCTCCCGGCCGGACGCCCATTTCGACATGGTGCGGGTCGGGGTCGGCGTCTACGGGCACAGCCCCTTCGCCGACCGGACCGCCGAGGACCTGGGACTGCGCCCGGCCATGGAGCTGCGCACCTCCGTCGCCAATGTGAAGCGCGTGCGTGCGGGCCAGGGCATCAGCTACGGACTCACCCACCGGGTGGACCGCCCCACCAGCCTGGCCCTGATCCCGCTGGGCTACGCCGACGGCATCCCGCGCGTGGCCGTCCACGCCCCGGTATGGATCAGCGGCAGGCGCTACCGGTCGGTGGGCCGGGTCGCGATGGACCAGTTCGTGGTCGACCTCGGAGAACTGGACACCGACGTCCAGGTCGGCGACGAGGTGGTGATCTTCGGAGGAGACTCCGGGATCGAGGCGGCCGACTGGGGCAGCGCCGCCGGAACCATCAACTACGAGATCATCACCCGGATCGGGGAGCGCGTCCCGCGCATCGTGGTGGACTCTGAGCTGACCCCGGCCGCAGGCGGCGCCACGAGTTCGGTCCACGCCGCCGCGTCACCCGCCACACCGGCCACGCCCCCGCGGGGTCCCGCATGAGCCACGGCCAGGACCCCGCTGCACCGCTGGAGGGGGAGCGGTGGAGCGTCGAGGTCATCCTGGATGACCTGCACGCCACCGCCGGGTTCGCCGAGGATCTCGCCAGCCTGTTGAACCCGGGCGTGCTGCTGGTGCTCACCGGAGGTCTGGGAGCGGGCAAGACCACCTTCACCCAGGCCCTGGGCGGCGCGCTGGGGGTCAGCGGGATGGTCAGCTCGCCGACCTTCATCCTCAGCCGAATCCACCGAGCGCAGGGCGACGGGCCGGACCTGGTCCACGTGGACGCCTATCGCACCGACCCCGACGGCCTGGAATCCCTGGACCTGAGCTCCACGCTGGCCGATTCCGTGACCGTGGTGGAGTGGGGCCGCGGGATGGTCGAAGCGGCACTGGTCGGGGTGGAAGGCTCCTGGCTGGACCTTGAGCTGATCCGGGGTGAGGGCACCGAGTCCTCGCCGCGAGCGGGTGGGCAGCAGACCGACATCGTCACCGACTTCTCCGAGACCGAGGCCGATGTCTTGGGATCCCGACGGCGCGCCGTGCTGCGCGGCTACGGGCCTGACTGGGCGCGGCCCCCGCAGCTGGGACGAACTACGATGGAGGGGTGATTCTCGCGATCGACTCCTCCGCCGGCGCCTCCGTGGCCGTGCTCGACCACGGCCACGTGCGCGCCCAGTGGCGCACCTCCGAGACGACGACCCATGCTGAGGTCCTCGCCGAGGCGGTGGCGCACACGATGCGCGAGGCCGAGGTGAGCGGAGCCGGTCTGTGCGGCGTCGTCGTCGGAGTGGGTCCCGGGCCCTTCACCGGGCTGCGGGTCGGACTCGCGCTGGCGCATTCGCTCGCCGAGGTATGGGGTGTCCCGCTTCATGGGGTGTGCAGCCTGGACTCGATGGCGCAGCGCGCCGTGAACTCCCCGGCCGAGCCTTCAGCCGTGCCCGGGGAGTTCCTCGTCGCCAGTGACGCCCGCCGTCGCGAGGTGTACTGGGCCCGCTACCGCGCCGACGCCCACGGATTCGCCGAGCTGCTCGACGGGCCCCAGGTCAGCGCGGCCACCGAGCTGCCAGATCTGCCGGTTGTCGGCGTGGGCGCGAGCCTGTATCCGGAGGCCCTGACCCCGCGCGCGGCGCCGGAGTCGCACTGGCTGCCCGATGCGGTGGAGCTGGGCCAGCTCGCCCAGCGCGAGCTTGGGCGTGACCGGCGAGTCCCGGGCCAAGCTGGGGCGCACCCGGCGGCCCAGCCCGACAGCGTCGCCAGCGCGGTGCTGCGCGAACCCCTTCCGCTGTACCTGCGTGAGTCTGACGCCAAGGTGCCCGCCCAGATGCGCGCGAAGCAGGCGTCATGACCGGCACGAACCCGCCCATCCCCACGGACCCTGCCGATTCACCGAACCAGGCTGACCCTGCGCCCGAGCCATTCGGCGTCATCCCGATGACCGCTCTGGACGTGCCGGAGGTGCTCGCCCTGGAGAACCGGCTCTTCCCGCATGATGCCTGGCCGGAGAGCTTCTTCTACGACGAGCTGGGGCACACCTCCGCCACCGGAGGCGCCGAGCCCACCCGGCGCTATTGGGCGGCCCGGGATGCCGCAGGTCGGCTCGCCGGCTATGCCGGCATGATGTGCGTGCTGCCGCTGGCCGATGTTCAGACCCTGGCGGTGGCCCCCGAGGCACAGGGCCACGGACTCGGCACCCGGTTGCTGCGCCTGCTGATCCTTGCCGCTCGGGAGCAGTCCGCCGAGCAGATCCTGCTCGAGGTCCGCGCCGACAACCCCGGGGCGCAGGCGCTCTACCGGCGTGAAGGCTTCACCCACATCCACACCCGGGCGCAGTACTACCCCGACGGCGAAGATGCGCTGATCATGCAGAAGCCGTTGACCGACCTCACCGCGCCCAGCTCAGCGGCAGACCTCAGGAGTCCGACCCCATGACCAACACCTCCTCGGCCCGCGGCGCCCCGCTGGTGCTCGGCATCGAGACCTCCTGCGACGAGACCGGCATCGGGATCGTTCGCGGGACCCAGCTGCTGGCGAACACCGTCTCGTCCTCCATGGAGGAACACGTCCGCTTCGGCGGCGTGATCCCGGAGATCGCCGCACGCGCCCACCTCGAAGCCTTCATCCCGACGCTGCGCCAGGCGCTGGACACCGCCGGGATCGAGCTGCGTGAGGTCGACGCCATCGCGGTCACCGCCGGTCCCGGGCTCGCCGGAGCGCTGATGGTCGGCCTCTCCGCCGCCAAGGGACTCGCCCTTGCCGCGGACAAGCCGCTCTATGGGGTCAACCACCTCGTCGCCCACGTCGGCGTCGGCCTGCTCGACCCCGCCGACGAGCCTGGTGAGCAGCAGGGCCATGCCGCGACCGCGGCCGGAAGGGGCATGCGAGCGCTGCCGGAGAACACCGGAGCGCTGCTGGTATCCGGCGGCCACACCGAGATCCTGCGGGTCGGCTCGCTGACCAGTGACGTCGAGCTGCTGGGATCCACGATCGACGACGCCGCCGGTGAGGCCTTCGACAAGACCGCACGGCTGCTGGGGTTGGGATACCCCGGAGGCCCCGCCATCGACGCCGCCGCAGCCTCCGGTGATCCGCGCGCCTTCCGGTTCCCGCGCGGTCTGACCATGCCGAAGTTCGAAGGCTCCGCCGAGGCGCCGGGGAAGCATCGGCACAACTGGTCCTTCTCTGGGCTGAAGACCGCGGTGGCCCGCGCGGTGGAGCAGTTCGAGGCCGCCGGCCGACCGGTCCCGGTCGCGGACATCGCCGCCAGCTTCCAGGAAGCGGTGGTGGACGTCATCACGGCCAAGGCCGTGCGCGCCGCGGCTGAGCACGGCATCACCACGCTGATGCTGGGTGGGGGAGTCGCGGCGAACAAGCGGCTGCGCGAGCTGCTGGCGCAGCGCTGCGCCGAGGCAGGGATCGAGCTGCGGATTCCACCGGTGAGCCTCTGCACGGACAACGGCGCCATGGTCGCGGCCCTGGGCGCGCAGCTCGTCGCCGCCGGTGTCGCCCCTTCCTCGCTGCAGATCCCGGCAGACTCCTCCCAGCCGGTGCAGCTGATCAGCGTCTGATTCAGCCGGTCTGAACGCTCAGGCCCGCGCGGTCAGACCCGCCGCGGCCCATTGATGGACATCCGGGTCCGCGCGGCCGCATCGAGCACCACCTGCCGCAGATCCCCCTGGTGGGTCTCGGCCACCTGGCGCTGACGGATGTAGCCCGCGCCGTCGCGCATCATCTGCTCCACCAGGGCGAGCTCATCGGCACAGCCGAGCTCCTTGGCCACCGGTTCGAGCCGGTTCAGCTCCTGCTGAAGGTGATCGGTGACCAGCATCTCGTCGCCGTCGGCGTTGAGGATGATCTCGGCGTCCAGGCCGTAGCGCGCGGCGCGCCACTTGTTCTCCTGCACGAACCACGGCGGCATCGAGACCACCTTGCCGCCGTTCTCCAGGTCCTTGACCGTGGAATGCACGATGCACTGGGTCAGCGCCGCGACTCCAGCGATCTCCTCCAGCGTGGCCAGTCCGTCGCAGACCCGCAGCTCCACGGTGCCCAGCCGTGGCACGGCGCGGACGTCCCAGCGCACCTCGGTGACATCGTTGATCACCCCGGTGTGCTCCAGGTCGCTGACGGCCTTCTCATAGCCGGACCATTCCTCGAACTGGAAGGACGCGCCCGCGGTGGGCAGCTGCTGGAAGACCAGCGCCCGCTGCGAGGCGTAGCCGGTGTCCTCCCCGGACCAGTAGGGGGAGGAGGCGGTCAGGGCCTGGAAGTGGGCGTTGTAGTTGCACAGCGCGTTCACCGCCGGCATCGCCTGGGCCACGTCGTCGAGCCCCACGTGCACATGCACCCCGTAGATCACCATCTGTCGGCCCCACCACTGGGTGCGCCGGATCAGCTCCGCGTAGCGCTCCTTGTCCGTCACCTCCTGCTCGGTGGGGGCGGCGAAGGGATGGGAGCCCTGGCAGTACAGCTCGACGTCGAGCGGCTCACAGTGGCGCATCACATTGCGAGCGGTCTCGCGCAGCTGGTCCACACCGGTGTTCACATCCGGGCAGACATCGGTGATCAGCTCCACCGTGTTGGTCAGCAGCTCCTGCTTCACGTAGGGGTGCTCGTCCTCCGGACGAAGATCCGGCATGTCCTCATGACAGGCGCTGAGAATCTTGTCCGCCACCGACCGGAGGTCTCCGGACTGTCGATCCACCAGCGCCAGCTCCCATTCAAGGCCAAGGGTGGAACGTCGTGATTCAGCGAAGGGTAGTTCCAACTTGGCTCCTCAGGGTGTCAGGGCCGGCGGCCGCATCACCACACAGAATACTGCCCCGACCGGCCGATCCCGGATGCCCGGCCCGACGTTCGCTCAGGCGTCGGACCCACCTGGGTGGTGACCCGCGGGGTCTGACGCGGCTGTCCAGGCTGCGCGGATATCCTGACTGACATGTCTTCTGCCGGTTCCTCGCGTCGTCGCCCGCTTCTGGCTGTGGCGCTGCTGTCTTGTCTGCTCCTCAGCTCCTGCGCCGGGGCGGGCGATCCCGATGCCCCCGAGGGTGAGTCGACGGATGGGGCCTCGCCGAGCGAGCAGAGCGCCGAGGAGGCCGCCGCAGCCGCGGAGGAACAGCGCCGCGCCGACGCCGAGCAGGCCCAGGAGACCGCGCTCGCAGGACCCGGGCAGCCGCACCAGGAGCGCGCCGCCGAGATCGTGACCGAATATTCGCTCGCCGAGCTGGCCGGGTCCGTGCTGGTCGGGGAATACGCGACCACCGATGCCTCCGCGATGGCGGACCTGATCGAAGAGCTGCACCTGGGTGGCGCCATCATCATGGGCGCCAACGTTCCCGCCTCGGACGGGGGTGTCGACACCGAGGAGCTGGCCGAGGAGCTGAGCACCCTGCGTGACGCCGGCGGCGAGCGTGAGGTGCCCCCGATGATCAGCGTGGACCAGGAGGGTGGTCTCGTCACCCGGGTCGGCGCACCGCTGACCGAATGGCCCACGCCGATGGCCTACGGCGCGGCCGCGTCAGAGCTGGGCGCGTCCGAGCAGGACGACCCGGAGGCACGCGGGCCGCACGACGAGCAGGACGACGACCCGCTCGCCCGCTCCGGTCACCGCCTGCTTGCCACGGAGCTGGCCGAGCTGGGGTTCACCACCAGCTTCGCCCCCAACGGAGACGTCACCGTGGGGGCCTCGGATCCGACCATCGGCTCACGGTCCTTCGGCTCTGACGCCGCGGCAGTCGCCGCACTGACCATGGAGAGCATCCGCGGCCTCGCCGACGGCGGGCTGGCGGGCTCGGTCAAACACTTCCCAGGACACGGTTCGGTCACCGAAGATTCACACCAGACGCTGCCGGTGCAGAGCGCCAGCCTGGAGGAGCTGCGCACCCGCGACTGGGCACCCTTCGCTGAGGCCGCCGAAGCTGGTGTCCCGATGATCATGATGGGCCACATCGAGGTGCCTGCCCTGGAAGCAGGCGTTCCCTCCTCACTCTCGGCCGCCGCCTACGCAGAGCTGCGCGAACTCGGCCACGACGGCGTGGTGGTCACCGATGCGCTGAACATGGGCGCCATCGTCCAGGGCTACGGCGGCGATCAGGCCGCGGTGACCGCCCTGGAGGCGGGCGCGGACCTGCTGCTGATGCCAGCCGATGTCCGCGGCGCCCACATCGGCCTCGTCGCGGCCGTGGAGTCAGGTGAGCTTGACCGGTCCCGCCTCGAGGAGGCGTCCGAACGCGTCGCCGCGCTGCAGCTCTGGCAGGCCGAGCTGGCCGCCGGAGACCTTGCCGCCGGGCCCGGGGCGCAGCTGCCCGAGGAGCTGCGCAGCGAAGAGGCAGCAGGCGATGAGACGGATCCGGACCAGGCCGAAGCGGACGGGACAGCAGGCAGTCCTGCCGAGGAAGCGGAGTCCGGCAGCGCCGCAGAGACCGCGGTGCAGCTGAGCGAATCCGCGGTGACCCTGGTGGCCGGAGAGTGCGAGGCCGATCTAAGCTCGTCCGGCATCACCATCGTCGGCGGCAGCGACCAGGACCGCTCCCGGCTGACGCAGGCCGCCGAGGCTGCCGGCCTCAGCGTGGGCACCGGAACCGTGGTGAACCTGGTGGGCGAGTCCAGTGCCGCTGGCGGAGACGTCGCGGTGGCCCTGGATCGCCCCGAGGTGCTGGCCGGAGCCGATGCCGCGACCCAGATCGCGCTCTACGGCCGCACCCAGGAATCCTTCCTGGCGCTCGCCGCGGTGCTCGCCGGAGCACAGGCGCCTGGAACGCTGCCGGTGGAGGTCGGGGAGCTGCCGCGCGGGCACTCCGCCTGCTGAGTGCTCACAGCGGTTCCACCACCGCGAAGACCCGGTCCTCGCCCAGCCGGGTGACCACCACCGTGGCGTGATGCTTGCGCCCCTTGGGCCGCTTCTTCGGCAGGACCTGCTGGCGCAGCTGTTCCGGGACGATGTCGACCCCACGCTTCTTGATCTCCAGGCTGGTCACCCCGGCGCCAGCCGCCCAGGACTTGAGCGCCTTGACGTTGAAGGCCTCGACCTCGAGCACCCGGAACTGCCGGGAGAGCCGGTGGGACGGGTCCGTCACGGGTGCATCCGTGCAGAAATAGGCGATGTGCTCGTCGAGCATGTGACCGTCCAGGGAGTCGGCAAGCTCGGCGACCAGGCCGGACCGGATCACCGCAGGGTCCGGTTCATGCAGCACCCCGGCGAGCCCGGTCCGCCCGGCTGGTCCGAGCTCGACGCCGGCGCCGAAGTCAGCCGGACTGTTCAGCTCCACGGGTGCGGCGGTCCCGCTGTGCAGCAGCGTCGCGGTCCGGCGCACTCCGGGCCGGGCCAGTGCGTTGAACCAGAGCACCACCTCCACGAGGTCCCCGTCCACGGAGACCCATTCGGCCTCGCAGTCGGACGGGATCAGCTCATGCGGCAGTCCCGGGCCGAGCTTGACCCCCATCGGGGTGCCGGTGCGCGCCAGAGCGGTCACGAAGCTCAGCGGCGGGGAGAAAGACTCAGGATCCCAGAGCCGGGCGGGCCCGGTCGATGCGGCGTCCTGGGCTGCATGCGGGTCTCGGCGGGCGGGATCCAGCCACAGACCCCAGCCGGGGGGAGCACCGGCGTGAAGCAGGCCGAAGGTCTCGGCGAAAGCCTCCGCGGTGCCATGCTGGACCGCTGCCTCCGGAAAGGGATGCAGGTTCATGGTCGCCGCTGCCGCGATGCTCTCATCGGCCTCCACGGCCGTCACCGCCAATCCCAGCGACGCCGCAGCCAGCGCATCACCGCCCAGGCCGCAGCCGAGATCGATCACCCGGTCAAGGTTTGCGGTGCGGAAGCGCTGGGCATGGCGCGCCGCCACCGGCAGCCGCGTGGACTGCTGCAGTCCCTCGTGGGTGAAGAGCATCCGCTCGGCGAAGTCACCGAACTTCTTCCGCGCAGCCGCGCGCAGACGTGACTGTGTCAGGGCCGCCGCGACCAGGTCCGGCGGGTGGCCGGCTTCGCGCAGCCGCATGTTCAGTCCGAACGCCGCGTCCTCGTCATAGGGCGGCAAGGAGTTCAGCAGCTCCCACCCCTGGGGAGTGAGAACTGGGGCGAGCGGATCAGCAGCGTGGGAGGACATCGCTCCTACGGTACCGGTCGCCAGGAACAGTCCCGGGCTTGAGAGATGCACTCCAGCCCGTCTGACGGCAATACGTCACGACATGCTGCGCGAATCGCTTCTGCTGTCATATTCGAGGCGCCGTTTGCGCTTAATTAGTTAAGTCTGTAGCTTCTATTTAGCTTAGGCGACACTAAGTCTCCACGTCACTCCGCTGGTTCACTCCGGCACTCTGCATCGTGAAAGGTAGGGCCATGCCCATTGAAGAATTGACATCCGAGGGCATCGCGTCCCAGTGCCCTGGGCGCGAGAATGTCTCCCACGAGGGGCCTGTGCGCAGCGCCTCTCGGGCGCATCGATCCAGGATCCTGGGCACGCTCTCCATCGGCGTCATCGCGCTGCTCGCCCTGAGTGCCTGCGGGTCGCAGGCCGAGGCCGAGGAGCCGGAAGCCGCGCAGGCGGAAGCAGGCGGGCCGGAAGCCGCCGAAGCGGAGGAGGGTGAGACCGAGGCCGCCGAGGCTGACGCTGAAGGCGCGGCGACGATCACCATCGAAGATGACCACGGCACGCACGAGGTCTCCACCGATCCGCAGAGCGTCGTCGTCACCGACAACAGGTCCTATCGGACCTTGGAAGCTTTCGGGGTCGAGCCCACCGCCGCTGCGCGCAGCCTGATGGATGCCCAGACCCACGCCTACGCCGAGGATGAGTCCATCCTGGACCTGGGCAATCACCGCGAGCCCGATCTGGAGAACGTGGTCGCGGCAGAGCCCGATCTGATCATCAACGGGCAGCGCTTCCAGGACTACTACGACGACCTCCGTGGACTGGCGCCGGAGGCCGCCGTCCTGGAGTTCGAGCCCCAGCCAGACGCTGACCTGGTCGAAGAGCTCATCCGCAAGACCGAATCACTCGGCGAGGTCTTCGGAAAGAGGGATGTCGCCGCGGAGCTCGTCGAGGAGCTTCAGGCCGAGATGGCCCGGGTCCAGGACGCCTACGACGGCGAGTCCACCGTGATGGGGCTGCTCACCTCCGGCGGTGACATGAGCTATGTCGCCCCAGGTCCTGATGGCCGCGCCATCGGGCCGGTCTTCGAGACGTTCGACCTCACTCCCGCACTGGAGCAGGAGGGTGAGAACGAGTCCCACGGCGATGACATCTCGGTGGAGGCGATCGCCACCGCGAATCCAGACTGGCTGCTCGTGCTGGACCGCGATGCCCGGATCACCCAGGAGGAGGGCGAGGAGTACAGCCCCGCTGCAGAGATCGTCGAGGAGTCGGCCGCGCTGGCCGACGTCTCCGCGGTGGAGAACGGTCAGATCGTGTACCTGCCGGAGAACTTCTACCTCACCGAAGACATCCAGGCCTACACCGAATTCTTCCGCGACTTCGCAGACACACTCGAGGCCGCGGAATGACCGCAGTTCACTTTCTTGCCAGTCGGTGAATGATGGTCGCCCGACGGTCCCACGCAGGCCTGGACAACCTGTGTGGGACCGTCCTTAATAGCGCCATGCAAGTATTCGCTATTCCAAATCAAACGTGACAGAAAATGCAAGGACTTGCATAGTTATGCTTCTGCTCCTGGAAAGCCTCCCATGCCTGAAACCCCTCCCGCGGCGCTGAGCCGCGACGGACACGCGCCTCCGGAGACCCCGCCGGAGTCTCCGGAGGCGCGCGGGACCCGCAGGCATCGACTCTTCACCCCGGCGCTGGTGATCGGGATCCTGATCACCCTGGGGCTGCTGCTGCTCTCGCTGACCACCGGGCAGTACGACGTCTTCTCGGAGGACGGGTTCTGGATGTTCGGCATCACCCGCGTCCCGCGCACCATAGCGCTGGTCCTGGCGGGCGCCTCGATGGCCATGTGTGGACTTATCATGCAGCTGCTCACCCAGAACCGCTTCGTGGAGCCCACCACCACGGGCACCACCGAATGGGCGGGGCTTGGACTGATCCTGGTGCTCTGGCTCTTCCCCGGCGCCTCGATGCTGGCCCGGACGGGCGGCGCCGTGACGATGGCCTTCATCGGCACCGTCATCTTCTTCCTGTTCCTGCAGCGGGTGACCCTGAAGTCCTCGCTGATCGTGCCGATCATCGGCATCATGCTGGGCGCCGTGGTCAGCTCCTTCACCACCTACATCGCGCTGATGACCGACCATCTGCAGACCCTAGGCATCTGGTTCGCCGGATCCTTCACCCGCGTGGTCGAAGGGCGCTATGAGCTGATGTTCCTGGTGCTGGTGGTGACCATCCTGGTCTTCATCACCGCCGACCAGTTCACCGTGGCCGGACTCGGCAAGGACATGGCCACCAACGTGGGCCTGAACTACACCGCCGTGCTGTTCATGGGCACCGCCATGGTCGCGGTGGCCACCGGGGTCACCGCCACCGTGGTGGGCACGCTGCCTTTCCTGGGGCTCGTGGTGCCCAACATCGTCTCGCTCTTCCGCGGCGATGACCTGCGCAGCAACCTGCCATGGGTCGCGCTGCTCGGGATCGCGACCGTGACCGTCTGCGACCTGATCGGCCGCACCATCCGAGCGCCCTTCGAGATCCCGGTGGGTCTGGTGCTGGGGCTGGTCGGGGCCGTGGTGTTCGTCGGCCTGCTCCTGCGGCAGCGAAGGAAAGGTGGGCTCCTCACATGACCGCGCAGCTTGATCGCGAGCGGCGCACCCCACAGGTCTCCGCCGGAACCGCCACGACCTCCGCCGGCACCACCCCCGCACCGCGACGCCGACGCTCCGGGGCGATCACCACCCGACGCCACGGCCTGCGCTGCTGGGGCGTCATGGCGCTGCTTGGCGGGCTCTCGGTGTTCTTCACCGCCGGGATCCTCAGCTACGACAACCCGATGCCCTTCGGCTCTGACGGATACTGGCTGATCGCGGGAATGCGCGTGGAGACCGTGCTGGTCATCGGCGTCGTCGTCTTCTGCCAGGCGATGGCCACGATGGCGTTCCAGACGGCGACCAACAACCGGATCATCACCCCCTCGATCATGGGATTCGAATCGCTGTATGTGGCGATCCAGACCGGCGCGGTGTTCTTCTTCGGCATCGCCGGGATCACCCTGGTCACCGGACTGCCGCAGTTCCTGATGCAGGCCGCTGCGATGGTGCTCTTCGCCACGACCCTCTACTCCTGGCTGCTGAGCGGGAGGTTCTCCAACATCCACATCATGCTGCTGGTGGGCGTGGTGATCGGCGGCGGACTCGGCTCGCTGTCGACCTTCATGCAGCGAGTGCTCACCCCGAGCGAGTTCGATGTGCTCACCGCCCGACTCTTCGGCAACATCGGCAACGCTCGCGCCGAATACCTGCCCTATGCGATCCCGATCGCGCTGGCAGCCGCGGGCGCGCTGTGGTGGCGGGCGCGACGGCTCGATGTGGTCGCCCTGGGACGCAGCACCGCAGACAACCTCGGGGTCAACCACAGGCGGGAGGTGATGATCATCCTGACACTGGTCTCGGTGCTGATGGCCATGAGCACCTCGCTGGTCGGCCCGATGACCTTCCTGGGCTTCCTGGTCGCCACCCTTGCGTATCAGTTCGCCGACACCTACTCCCACCGGATGCTGTTCCCGATGGCCATGCTGATCGGCTACACCGTCCTGGCCGGGGCGTACTTCATCATGCGCAACATCTTCTACGCCCAGGGCGCGGTGACCCTGATCATCGAGCTCATCGGCGGAGTCGTCTTCCTGATAGTCCTGATGCGAAAGGGCCGCCTGTGATCAGCCTGACCGAGGTCACCAAGAACTACGGCGCAGCAGGGGCCGGCGACACCGTCGCCATCGGCCCGGTCAGCGTGGACATCCCCGCCGGCGGGATCACCGCGCTGGTGGGCCCCAACGGCGCCGGAAAATCCACGATCCTGACCATGATCGGGCGGCTGCTCGATGTGGATTCCGGACGGATCGAGGTGGCTGGGCACGACGTCGTGAACTCGCCGTCGAGGACCATCGCCAAGATCCTCTCCATCCTGCGCCAGGAGAACCACTTCGTCACCCGGCTCACGGTGCGCCAACTGGTGGGCTTCGGCCGGTACCCGCACTCGCAGGGCCGGCTCACCCAGGACGACGAGCGGCACATCTCTGAGGCCATCGACTTCCTGGACCTGACCGCACTGGAGGGGCGGTACCTCGACCAGCTCTCCGGTGGTCAGCGCCAGCGCGCCTATGTGGCGATGGTGCTGGCGCAGGACACCGACTACGTGCTGCTCGATGAGCCGCTGAACAACCTCGACATGCAGCATGCGGTGCAGATGATGCAGCAGCTGCGCCGCGCCGCCGACGAGCTGGGCCGCACCATCGTCATCGTGCTGCACGACATCAACTTCGCCGCCCGCTACTCGGACAAGATCCTGGCCATGAAGAACGGCGTGGTGGTCGAGCACGGAACCCCGGAGCAGATCATGCAGGATGCGGTGCTGAGCAGGGTCTTCGACACCGAGGTCACCGTGATCGAGGGTCCGCGCGGGCCGCTGGCGGTGTACTACTGAGAGCTCGTGGTGATCGAGTTCACTCCTGGGCGGTCGCGGATCAACCCTATGGAGGCCTCGTTCTTCGCGCTCGCGCTCGCGGACGTGAAGAACGAGAACGCTCGGGGAGGAGAGGCATCAATGACCTGCAGACCGAGCAGCTCTAGTTGATGAGTGGTCTCGAGGCGATGGTCGCGGATGGGCTCTATGGCGATCTGTCCTTCACCGCCGACCTCGGCCCCCATCATCCCCGGTAAGTCGGTGGTGTTCGATGCGTCGAGGGTCACCGCGAACGACACCGTGCTCACGGCTGCGGTGCAGTCGGTGTCGAATGCCCCCGGAAGTAGCTCAACGCGCGCCCGAAGAACAACGCCAGGGGTGTAGAGGGCGATGACTGAAACCACCTTCGCGAGCCATCGATGACCAGGGCGGGTCCAACGTCGATACCGCAGGCCCGCCCTGGTGCACCAAGTGTCAGCTGCCCCGGACGTCCTCAGCCGAGGACTTCGCGGAGTCAGCGACCGTGTCCTTCTGGTCCTGAACTTCAGACTTCACGTTCTGAGCGCTGTGCGTGGCGGAGTCCTGAACCCGCTGCGCCGATTCCAGGGCGGGCTCCTTGAGCTCCTCGGCCATCGACTGCGCCTGGCGCTTCGCGTCATCCACCAGCGGCTGAGCCTGATCCTCAAGCTTCGCCGCTGCCTTCTTCTCCGGCTCAGAGGCCGGAAGGATGGACGCCGCCAACCAGCCCGCCCCCAGAGCGATCAGACCCGCCGCGAGCGGGTTGCCCCGGGTCTTGCGCTTGAGCTCCTGGGGTGCCCGCTGAGCGCTCGCGGCGGCACTATGTGCATTCTCAGAGACCTCCGAAGAGGCATCATCGGCTGACCCCATCACACTGTCCTTCCAACCTCCAACGGTGCTGCGAATCTTCTCGGTCTGGCGCTGGGCCACCTTCGACGGGGAAACCTTGTCGGCGACGGCGTCAACGTCTAGGGAGAGGCTGTTGCGGGTCCGCTCGATATCGGCGCGGATCTCATCGGGGCTCTGCTGTGTCATCGGGTCTCCTTGGAAGGGGTGAGAGCATCAGGGATTTCCTTCAGGGTCTCCGCGGTCTGCGGCGCTCCTTCGGCCTGATCGAAGTTCTTCTTGCCGAGCACCGCCAGCACGGCGGCGATGATCGCCCAGATCGCAGCGACGATGACCGCAGACCAGGCGCTGCCGATCGCGGTGGCACCCAGGGCGGCCCAGAGGGCGACGGAGAGGAAGAGCAGCACAAAGTGGCCGGCGACTCCGGCGCCGCCGAGCATGCCGGCACCCTTTCCTGCGTTCTTCGCGGTCTCGCTCAGTTCGGCCTTGGCGAGGGCGATCTCCTGCCGGATCAGGGTAGAGAGGTCACTGCTGACGTTGGACATGAGCGAACCCAGGGATTCCTCTTCCGCTCTGCGCTCCAACCCAGGCGTGGATCCTGTCCCAGATGTGGGTTCTGGGTCCATGGGGCGACGGGCATGGCTGCTCATCGGCCAGCACCGCCGGCGTAGGGATCGGTGCCGCCGGTGTAACCCGGGGTGGGACTGGCGGGACCGGTCTCATAGGCCGGGGCACCAGCGCTCTGGTGTCCGGACACCGGAGCTGCCGGTGAGTCGGATCCTGACCGGGCCGTCCCTGGTCCGGCCGGGGCAGTGCCGGAGTCGGCACCACCGGCAGCAGGCCCGGTTGCGACGGCACCTGCGTCATCGGCGTGGTGCTGCTTGAGTCCTCGGGTCAGCCGGCCGGCGGCGAAGCCGACACCGGCTGCGATGGCAAGGAAGGCAACCGGACGACGCCGCGCGAAGCTCTGGACCTCGTGGAGGACCTCCCTGGGGTCATGGTCCTCAAGCCAGGTCGCCGTGGCCTCGGCCCGGGAGCTCAGCTGGTCCAGGAGGTCGTTCGCGACACCTGGTTCGGGCTTCTCACCGCGAGCGATGCGCGCGACGTCGTCGCTGAAGGTGCGCACCGTGCCCGCTGCGCGGTCCAGCTGCTCAGACGCCTGGGACTCCAGCATCGTGCCCGCCTCGCCGCCGAGGCGCTTGGCCTCGCGGACGGCGTCGTCCTTGACTCCGGCGGCTTCCTGGGCCGCGGTGTCCTTGACTGCTCGTCCGGCGTCCTTGGCGTCGCCGGCGACATCTTGGGCTGCACCCTTGGCCTGATCCGACTTCTTCTGGGTCTGAGACGCAGAATCGGACGCAGAATCGGACGCAGAATCGGACGTGGAACCAGACGTGGAACCAGACGTGGAATCGGACGTGGAACCAGACCCGGAGCCGGGACGCCCCGAGTGCTGTGGCTGCCCGGAGATCGGCATGGTCCCAAGTGGGAGATCGTTCGTTGCAGAACCCGTTTCCCTGCCGGGTGAGGTCGACGGAGGCGTCGGGAGCGTATGGGCTCGTGACGCGTCCTCTCCGCCGAGATTGCTATGAGGGGTGCTGGGTGGGTTTGACATGATTACCTTTCGTCGTGTCCTCGAATTCGCGGCGAACCGAGGTTGAAAAGAGAGTCTGGAGATCAACTGGACGGGCGACGCCCGACATCTCAGCGCCGGACAGCTTCATCCGGTCCGACTGCTGGTTCGTCTTGGCTGCGGCCTGCAGACCTGCGCAGATTACGTGCGCGCTGGACATCCTCCTGATGCTTCTTCGCCTTCTTATCGCTGGCCTTGGTGTCTCGGGCTGGCAGCTGGAGGTTCTCCTCTGCAGGCATTCCAGCCTGCAGCTCACGGCCGCGCTCGACTTCGCTATCAACCTCCGCACCGAAGAGCAGGATCGCGTTGACGATGTATATCCACAGCAACAAGATGATGACCCCGGCCAGCGCCCCATAGGTGGCGTTGTAGTTGCCGAAGTTGGACACATAGAAGAAGAAGCCCACAGAGGCCAGTACTGCGACCACGATGGCGATGACGGCACCGACGCTGACCCAGCGGAACTTCGGTTGATGCACGTTGGGAGTCGCATAGTAGAGCAGAGCAACGACGAACACGACGACGAACGCCAGGACGAACCATTGGGCGATGCTCCACACCGTGATCGCGGTTGAGCCAAGCCCGATCGCGCTTCCCACGGCTTCTGCGACCGGTCCCGACAAGATGAGGATCATCAGGGCAACCGCTCCCAGGACCAGGATCAGCGCTGTCAGGAGGTACATCTGCACATTGAGCTTGATCCCACCACGACCTTCAGGAACCTCGTGGATGATGTTCATCGCCCGGCCGAAGGCCTTCACGTAGCTGGAGGCCGACCACAGCGCGGCCAGCAATCCGAGGATGAGCCCCAGCCCCGGAGCAGGGGCTGTCAGGACAGACTCCAAGGCAGGTCGGACGGTGCCCCACGTGTCGGAGGGAACAATGCCCTCCGCCTGATCGAGGACCGCGGTGACGGTTCCTCCGCCCTGCCCGAAGAGACTCAGCACCGAGACCACGGCGATCAGTGCCGGGAAGATGGAAAGAACAGTGCGGTAGGTGAGGCCGGCGGCCAGATCGGTGCAACCGTCCGCGGAGAATTCGCGGATCGTGGTCCTGAGGATGTACTTCCACGTGGGTTTGGTGATCTCAGCAGGAGAGTCAGGCTTGCGATCGTCTTCCGGGTGAGGAGCGTCCGCCGGATCACTCTGGGTATTGTCGCGGGAGCTGTGAGACATGAAACGTGCCTTTCTCCGGGTGTGTAGGGAGCACGAGCTCCTGGAAACGGTGACGGTCTGGGTCTAGTCGCCTGGCCACTCTCCGGTGAGCCGCTGAAACGCCCGAGGTCCACCGCGATCTACGAGGGCATCGACAAAGGCGAAGAACGCTCCGTGTACAGCAGCCGCGAGAAGCACCTCACCGACGAGCCCGGATGGCTGGGAGGAGGGCTGCGGTCGCGGCGAGAGCCCCGACAGTCTCACCGAGCTCGCGCCGACTGAGCAGCGGAAGGGTTCTTCGTGCCTGTAGTCGGCGGGGCCCCTGAGAATTCTCGTGTTCAGCGGGTGTGGTGATCAGAACACCGACGCCGAACCACGCCAGGATGCCTCCGACGCTGAGGAACCCAGCACCGATACCGCCCTGTCTAGCCTTCGCGGTCAGCTCCGCCTGGGCGAGTCGCACCTCGTCGCGGACCAATCGTGAGGTCTGTTCTGAGAGGCGGGTCAGCAACTCTGGAACTGCAGGTTCGGGCGGCTTAGCGGGGTGACTCATGATGTGTGCCCTCTACATGTGAAACGACGTGCAACCAGTAGTTGCTACTGGCATTCGAAGGTCAAGCTGCCCCGTGCCGCGGGACCGGTAGATGGATCGGGCCCAAGAACCGGCCATCACGGATTTCCCGATCAGCAGGAGATCCTGCATCTTGCGAGAGTGCCCTCCGGGCACCCGGGGCCTGTTCCTGATGGCACCTACCAGGGGTCGGATCCCACTCTCAGACCCGCCCCCGGTAGGTGCTCGACGTCAGACCCTGAATGCGCAGGCTGCAGAGATGTCACTCACCGCTTCGCACCGGGCTCAGCGTCGCCTTCAACGTCGATCTCTTCCTTGCGGACCTCGCCGGAGACGGTTTCGGTGTCCTGGACGGTGCGTTTGCCGACATTGACCTTCTCCGTGGCCACGGTCTCCTTGTCGACCACGGGGCGCTCCTCGCGCAGCGTCACCACCTCATCCTGGCGACCCGCATCATCGATCGTGCCTGCAGAGCGCGCCTCGGCAGAGTTCGGGTCGACCGTCTCCCGCTCGACGACGAGCTCTTCGCGCTGGACGGGCACTTCAATGCTCTGGTTCTCGGTGCGAACCCGCTTGCGCAGGCGCACCTGGCCGGCCTCGCGCTGCTCGGTGCCGACCTTCAGCCGCTCCTCATGAGCGACCATCTTGTCGGCATCTGCGGCAGTGGTGTCAAGACCGGGACCGCCAGCGTCTGTTCCCTGGCGTCCGGTGCCGCGATCAGGGCTGTAGTAGTCCCAGAGGCGCTGCTCCTCTTCAACACTGAGGTGTCCGTCGACGTCGATGTTGGGGGCATCCTTGATGTAGGCCTTGGTGAACGGCACCCTGAGACCTTCGGGGGAGTAGTCGGTCGCGCCGAAGGGAATGAAGGTCTCTTTGGCGCCGAAGAGGCCGATATTCACGGTGACGAACTCGGGTTCTTGAGTCTGACTGTCCACGTAGACCTGACCGACGGAGCCGACCTTGGCTCCCTCACTGTCATATACATCTGCGTTCTCGATCGAGTCGATGTCGAAGTTGCTGTTGACCATGGTCATTCACTCGCCTTCCCATGCCCCCGAGCTTCGGGGGTCAAGATTATTGAAACGAACATTTATATGCCAATTGATTCGAGTTAAATAATTGCTGGAATCAACTGCACCGTCTATGTCATCGCGGCAACCGTGCCTGCAGGTGCTCGAGGGTGCTCCCGGCTCCGACCGAAGCGTTCGTAGCAGGCAAGCACCCGTCGTCGCGTCATCGCTGCGGCTTCGGGGTTTCAGCCTGCTCTGGAGATTACACTGTAAACACAGCCCTGAGCAATAGTCATCCAGTCGGAATCTGAGGATCACGTGGCAGCACGCCGCGCTGCGCCGGGCAAGGCGGCCCGACCTGCCAGGGCCCATCGGCGATCGCTTCTGGTCTGGGCATCCGAGTCGATGTCCAAGACCTTCGATCCTGGGCATGCGGTTCCAGCGGTGAACTCGACTGAATCTGCGAAGAAACTCCGCCGGAGTACCATGGATGAGCGCACGCAGAAGCGTTCACCAGCTGGGCGTCTTTTGGGGAAGTCACCTATCAGGTATCGGGGTAAACGCAAATGGATCGGACAACCGACGCTGCAGGTTCAGACAAGGCGCGACCCGGGCTCAGCCGTGAATTGGTTGTGAGGTCGGCCCTGTCGTACATCGACACGCATGGTGCACAGAAGCTGACGATGCGCGCCCTCGGTGCCAGCCTAGATGTGGAGGCGATGGCGCTGTACAGGCACGTCTCAGGGCGCGAAGACCTGCTCGAGAGCGTCGTCGCTGAACTTTTACAAGGGTTGGAAGACGATCTCGACAAGCAGCTCAGTGAGACGTGGCAGGGGTATCTTCAGACATTTGCCCATCAGGTTCGCCAGATCGCCGTCGAGCACCCTCTGGTCTTCCCGCTCGTCGCGACCCGCCACCCTTCGGCACCGTGGCTTCGCCCCCCACTGCGCAGCCTCTCCCTGGTAGAAGGCTTCCTGCGCGCGCTCATCGACCATGGTTTCAGCGACTCTGCCGCAGTTCACACCTATCGAATAATCAGCAGCTTCCTTCTGGGGCACCTGCTGCTGGAATCAGTCGTCCGCGGAGCTGAGGTCTCATCCGTAGAGGTTCCCCTGGACGAGGGAAATGCGATTGTTCCTGAAGGGGATTCCGGACTCGACCTCAGTGCAGTCCCCGTGGTGATGCGTTTGAAAACAGCCCTAAGCGAGGATCACTCAAAAAATGAATTTGAGATCGGCTTGGAAGCATTAATTGATCGCATTGAATTCTATATCAGCCAATAGGTTTAAGTTCGTTTTATCAGCAATTCTATTGCTGGTTACTAGATGTATGTTCTCTGGTCGCGAACGCGGTGGGCATGCCTTTTTGGAGCCGATACTTATATCTCGCGGCGGGTCCGGCGGAAGCTTTGTCGGATTCACGGGGTGCACTGGGAGACGAGTCTTTCACGACCGTCATCCCAAGCGATTTCATACCACGAAAGGCTCGAAACCAGGGGGCGTACCTGCGCTCCGCGTAGACGCGCGACTCCGCAGCGCGAACACGTGGCATCGGCGCCACGCCTGAATCGGGCGACAGAGTCGCCAAGAGTGACGTACGAGCGTAGGCCCGACCAGATCAGTACGACTCGAAGAGATGGATCATCCCTGGAACGATTCGGATCGGTCTCTGGAAGCCGCCCCTGCAGTCTCAGCTGATGAGACTGCCTCGGCTCGGGTGCCGGGCTCCCACGGCCTCGTCCTATCATTTTGGGTCTGCGCCGCACTCGGCGCCTCACCATCAATCCTTCTGTGGAGATGCCCAGCAATGTCTACCTCTCTTGACCCCTCTGTGCCCAGCGCCTCGAAACGAAGAGTCGATGACGTGGCCGATGAGAACCTCACCGTCCCGCGCCGCCGGATCATCATGGCCTCGCTGATCGGGACCACGATCGAGTTCTATGACTTCTACATCTACGCCACCGCGGCCGTCTCGATCTTCCCGCTGCTCTTCTTCTACGGCGACGAGGGCTCCGCGCTGCTGGCCTCCATGGCCACATTCGGTGCGGCCTTCGTGGCGCGGCCGCTGGGCGCGATCATCTTCGGCCACTACGGGGACAAGGTCGGACGCAAGGCCACCCTGGTCGGCGCGCTGCTGACCATGGGCATCGCCACGTTCCTGATCGGTCTGCTGCCCACCTACCACCAGGTCGGGCTCTGGGCGCCCGCGATGCTGACCATCCTGCGCTTCTGCCAGGGACTGGGACTGGGCGGGGAATGGTCCGGTGCCGCGCTGCTGGCCTCGGAGACCGCCCGGCCGGGCAAGCGTGCGCAGGCGGCCATGTGGCCGCAGCTCGGTGCTCCCTTCGGCTTCATGCTCGCCAACGGCCTCTTCCTGCTGCTGGCCACCCTCTTCGCCTATGACTCCACCGCGCGTGACCTCGATGATCCGTTCCTGGTGTGGGGCTGGCGCCTGCCGTTCCTGCTCTCGGTGCTCATGGTCGCCGTCGGGCTCTACGTCCGGCTGCGGATCGAGGAGACCCCGGTGTTCGCCAAGGCCATGGCCGGCAACGAGCGGGTCAAGACCCCCATCGGGGAGGTCTTCCGGCGCAACTGGTGGGAGATCATCCTGGGCACCTTCATCATGCTGGCCACCTACGGGCTGTTCTATCTGATGACCACCTGGGTGCTCTCCTACGCCATCGGCAGCGCCGAGGTCGGAGGCCTGAGCTACGGCTACCAGGACTTCCTGGTGCTGCAGATCGTCGCCATCACCTTCTTCGCGATCTTCGTGCCGGTGGCAGGCCGACTGGCCGACCGCTTCGGCCGACGCCCGATGCTGATCGTGGTCACCCTGGCGATCATGGCCTTCGGACTGAGCTTCCGCTACTGGCTCTCCGCCGACTCCATGGGCACCGGCGAGGACCTCAACGTCTGGCAGATGCTGGCCTTCCTCGCCGTCGGCATGACGCTGATGGGTCTCACCTTCGGCCCCATGTCCGCGGTGCTGCCGGAGCTGTTCCCCACGAACACCCGCTACACCGGATCGGGTGTGGCCTACAACGCCGCATCCATCCTCGGTGCGGCGCTGACCCCCTTCGTGGCGGCCTGGCTGGTGCAGGCCTACGGCGTCGGCGCGGTCGGGCTGTACCTGGCCGGACTGGGCGTGCTGACCCTGATCGCGCTGATCCTCGCCCCGGAGACCTCGAAGAAGTCCCTGTACACCGAGGCTGCCGAGTAGCCAGCCGCCTACAGCTGCCCCGTCCAAGGCCACGGCCCTGGGCGGGGCAGTGCTGTGTCCCGGGTCATCCAGGACCCGGCGAGAGCCGGCTCAGCCGTCGATGACCGCGACCAGCTCATCGAGGAACCCGCCGAAGTCGGTGCCCCGACGCAGGATCCGCTGCAGCGACTCCCGTTCGCTGAGCACCTCCACGAGCTGCTCGAAGACGGTCTGGAACGCATCGCGCTCGGACTCGGAGAACGCCGCCAGGGCCACGACCTGGATGCGCCCTTCGCCCCAGCGGATCGAACCCTCGGCGATCCCGATCGAGAGCGCGGTGCGCCGCGCCGTCATGGTCAGCGCGTGCGGGACCGCGAGGGACTCGGTGAAGGCCGTGGAGGAGAGCCGCTCGCGCTCGATCGTGCCGCGCACATAGTCCTCATCGATGATGCCCTGGGCGAGGAGCGGTGCGCTGAGCTGGCGGATCGCATCTTCTTCGTCCTTCGCCCGGAGCGGGCGGAGGAAGGCATCGGGGCTGAAGTAGCGCTCCAGCTCTCCGCGCAGCCGGGTGAGCCGCCGGGTGCGACGACGCCTCGACGCCACCGCGGCGATGCGCTGCATGTCGGCGTCGGTGATGAACGGGGCAAGCTGGACCGTGCGCTCATCGGGCACCGGGGGTTCGATCGTGGTCAGCACCAGATCGGTGTCCATTCCAGCCCAGTCGGGATCCGTCCGGGTCTCCACCGCGGTGACCTCGATGCCAGGCCCGAGTGATTCATCCAGCCGCGAGCGCAGCAGGTCATGGAGCTCGTAGTAACCGGGGCAGACGATGGTCGCGGTCAGCGCGGCCTCGGCGCGGCGGCTGCGTTCCAGTCGGCCGCCCACATGCATTGCGATGTAGGCGATCTCATCCTCGCGGATCAGCACGTCCAGCTGCTCGGTGATGTCGCTGGCGATGGAGACCGCGACCTGGAAGATCATCGGATAGCTGGACTTCAGCGACTTGGTCAGCGGATTGCGTGAGAAGGCCTGCTCCCGCGCCCGATGGACCAGATTCTGCACGTGCAGGCTCAGTCGCCGGATGAAGTCGGCGTGGGCGATGTCCACCAGATACTCCTCCGCGGCGTGGCCCACGGCGCGGATCACCGCCCGCTCCACCTCGGGGTCCAGCGGCACCTCGGTGCCCGCGCTGCCGTCCGAGGCGACGACCCGGGTCAGCACCAGCGAGGCCAGATGCTGCAGGTCGCCCTGGCCCAGACTCACTCCGAAATGCTGGGAGGCCAGAGCCCCGACGACGCCGGCCAGCCGTTCCTGCTGGGCGCTGGGCTGCAGATGGGTCCCCTCCAGCGGGTGGCCGTGGCTGACCCGGTCGGCGGCGATGGCCACGTGCAGGACCACATCGGCGGAGGCGAACTCGTTGACGTAGTAGCCCTGCTCGGCCAGCTGGGCCGCCAGTTCTCGCTTGAACGGACCGAAGGCCTCCGCCTCCAGAGACCCCAGTCCCGCCGCACGGCGCAGGCCCTCGCCGTCGAAGGAGCCGTGCTCCATCTCTTCATGGGCGAGCTTCGAGACCAGCCGCCGCTGGGCGAGCTCATCGCCGACCAGCAGCGCACGCGCGCCTGAACGTTGGATGGTGTTGCCGGTGCCGGCCAGCAGCTCGCGGACCCGGACCAGATCGGCCTCCACCGTGGCCATGGAGACATAGAGGCGTTCGGCGGTGCGGCGCAGATCGATCCCGTTCTGCGCCTCGAGCAGCTCGTGCACCAGGCCGTGGAGCCGGTCCCGGGTCGAGGCGCGGCCGGAGTCGCTGCGCAGCGCTGCCAGTGCGGCCCGGTCCGCCCGGTATCCGGCGGGCCCGGATTCGATCAGCGCCGTCGGCTGGGCAGATGCCGAGTGTGCGACGGTCGAACGAGGTGCCGCGGAGTTTGAGGTGCTGGAGTCGGAAGAGGCCGGGTGAGGAGCAGCGGCCTGAGGTCCAGCGGGGGCGCGTGCATTGAGCTGAGCGATATAGGACCTGACGCTGCGCGGGGTGACGCCGAGCAGGTCTGCCAGCGAGCCTGCGGTGATCCACCCGGGCTCACGCAGGAGCAGGTTGATCAGCTGCTCCTGGCGTCTGCTCATCCGGTCCACGCTCAAACCTTACCGGCCGGCCACATCGGCCGGGCGATTCTTCCTCCCCGGCGGAAAGAACTCTCGGCCCCACGCCGGTGCAGTGTGCCCTGAATCACTGCACAATCGAGGAGGAAGGAGTGTGAGATCAATGGAGATCCTGGTGGTCTGTGGTGCTGGCGCGTCCAGCACCTTCGTGGCACAGCGTGTGAAGAAGGCGATGCGCCTGGCCGGCGTGCCCTACGCAGTGCGCGCAGGAAACCAGGCCTCCCTGCTGCATGATCTCGACTCCGCAGATCTGATCCTCCTGGGCCCGCATCTGGCGGACTCGCTGGAGGACATCCAAGGACTCACCGCGCCGGCAGGCACCGTGGTGAGACTGCTTCCGGCAGACATCTACACCGACCTCGAAGGCACCAGCGCCTTGGCGCTGATCCTCGAGGCCCTCCCCATGCCCGACGCGGCCGCCGCCGCATCAACCCGAAAGGGACTCTCATGAGCTCCACTCGCACTGTCACCGTCGCCTCCTCCCAGGGGCTGCACGCACGTCCGGCCAAGCTGTTCGTGGAGGCCGCCCAGGCCTCCGGCGCGCAGGTGACGATCGCCAAGGGTGAGAAGTCCGTCAACGCGGCCAGCATCCTCGGGGTGCTCTCCCTCGGCGTGGAGAAGAACGATCAGGTGGTGCTCACCGCCGAAGGCGGGAACGAGGAGCAGACCCTGGAGAGCCTGGAGCAGTTCCTGACCACCGACCACGACGAGGCCTCCTGATGCCGGAGCTCTCCGGAATCGGCGTCGGAAGGGGCATCGCCGCGGGACCCGTGGCCCGAATGTCCGCTCCGCCGCCGGCGCCCGCGGATGAAGCCTCCGCGCTCAGCGCCGACGCTGAGACGCAGCGGGTGCAGGTGGCAGTCGCCGAAGTGGCCGCCGAGCTCGAAGCCCGCGGCCGCACCGCCGGCGGCATGGCCCGCGACGTGCTCGAGGCTCAGGCCATGATGGCCCAGGACCCGAACCTGTACGACGCCGTGGCGACCCGGCTGAAGGCGGGCAAGACCGGCGAATACGCCGTGCACGAGGCCTTCGCCGAGTTCCGCGCCACGCTGGAGGCGCTCGGCGGCTATCTCGGCGAGCGCGCCTCGGACCTCTCCGACGTGTCCCAGCGCGTGATCGCCAGCCTGCGTGGGCTGCCCGCCCCGGGCATCCCGGACCCCGGACACCCGTTCATCCTGGTGGCCGAGGATCTGGCGCCGGCGGACACCGCGCTGCTGAACCTGGACCAGGTCCTCGCACTGGTGACCATCCAGGGCGGACCGACCTCGCACACCGCGATCCTGGCGCGCGAGAAGTCCATCACCGCCATCGTCGGCGTCGCCGAGGCCGAGAGCCTTCTGGAGGGCCAGCAGGTGATCGTCGACGCCGGAGCCGGCGCGGTGATCGCTGATCCGACCCAGGAGCAGCTCGACGAGGCCGAGGCCCGCCGCGCCGCGCGTGCGGCGGAGGCCGTGGCACCGGTGACTCCGGGCGCCCTGGCAGACGGCACCGCGGTGCCGCTGCTGGCGAACCTCGGCTCGGCCAAGAGCTCGGCCAAGGCGGTGGCGCTGGGCGCCGAAGGTGTGGGGCTCTTCCGCACCGAGTTTCTCTTCCTCAGCGCCGACGAGGCGCCCTCGGTGGAAGAGCAGCGCGAGGCCTACCAGTCGGTGCTCGAGGCCTTCCCCGGCCAGAAGGTGGTGGTCCGAGCCCTCGACGCCGGCGCTGACAAGCCGCTGAGCTTCCTCAACGACGCGCCCGAGGAGAACCCGGCACTGGGTCTGCGCGGACTGCGCGCGCTGATGGCCAATGAGCAGATCCTCACGGACCAGCTCACCGCCCTGGCCCAGGCGCAGGAGAACACCGATGCCGACGTCTGGGTGATGGCTCCGATGGTCTCCACCGTGGAGGAGGCCGAAGCGTTCACGGCGCTGGCCAAGGAGCACGGCCTGCAGACGGCCGGGGTCATGGTGGAGGTCCCCTCGATCGCGCTGATGGCCGATGAGCTGCTCACACGCACCGACTTCGCCTCCATCGGCACCAACGACCTGACCCAGTACACGATGGCGGCCGACCGCCTGCTCGGTTCCGTGGCGTCCCTGCAGGATCCCTGGCACCCCGCGGTGCTGCGGCTGATCCGTGAAGTCGGCGCCGCCGGGATCGCTTCGAAGAAGCCCGTCGGAGTCTGTGGCGAGGCCGCCGCGGACCCGCTGCTCGCCGTCGTCCTGGTCGGACTCGGCGTGAACACGCTCTCGATGTCTCCGGCCGCGCTCGCAGATGTGCGGGCCGAGCTGAAGCTGCACACCTTGGAGGAGGCACGCTCCATCGCCGCCGCCGCGCTTGCTGCCGCCACCGCGGCGCAGGCGCGGGAAGCCGCACAGACCGCGGTGCAGAAGTCCTGAACCACGACTGAACAACTGAATCATCGCCTAAGTCGCTGAGACCGGCCCTCGTTCCAGGGCCGACACCTTTGACGCACCCGCAGGGGGCGTCCCACCATCACAAGAAAGAGGCTCCGTCATGACAACGGTGTCAGCTGAGACGAAGGATCGGGGCGGCACACGTGTGGCCGTCCAGCGATTCGGCTCATTCCTGTCGGGCATGATCATGCCCAACATCCCCGCCCTGATCGCCTGGGGCATCATCACCGCGCTGTTCATCGAGGTCGGTCCGTTCCCGAACGAGGCGCTCGCCTCGATCGTCGGTCCGATGATCCACTACCTGCTGCCGATCCTGATCGCCATGCAGGGTGGCCGGATGATCTACGACACGCGCGGTGCCGTCGTCGGCGCGATCGCCACCATGGGCGTCATCGCTGGCTCCGACTGGCTCGTCGCCCAGTTCAACGCGACCCTCCCAGAGGGTGCCGGCGAACTGGGGCAGGTCCACATGTTCATCGGTGCGATGATCATGGGTCCCCTGGGCGCCTACGCGATCAAGCAGCTCGACAAGCTGTGGGAGGGCAAGATCAAGTCCGGCTTCGAGATGCTGGTCAACATGTTCTCCGCAGGCATCGGCGGCTTCCTGCTGGCCCTCGCCGGCTTCTACTGGGTCGCTCCGGCGATCAACGCGCTGATGGATGTCATGGGCAACGCGGTGCGCTGGCTCATCGAGACCAATCTGCTGCCGCTGACCTCGGTCATCATCGAACCAGCGAAGGTCTTCTTCCTCAACAACGCCATCAACCACGGAGTGCTGACGCCCTTGGGCATCGCGGATGCGGCTGAGAACGGCCAGTCGATCCTGTTCCTGCTCGAGGCCAACCCTGGGCCCGGCTTCGGCGTCCTGCTGGCCTTCTCGATCTTCGGCACCGGCATTGCACGGGCCACCGCCCCCGGTGCTCTGCTCATCCAGTTCGTCGGCGGCATCCACGAGGTCTACTTCCCCTACGTGCTGATGAAGCCAGCGCTGCTGATCGCCATGATCGCCGGCGGCGCCACGGGCGTCGGCACCAACATGGTCTTCGAGTCGGGTCTGCGAGCCCCCGCCGCACCGGGTTCGATCATCGCGGTGGTGGCGCAGACCGCGCAGGGCTCCTACGTCGGGGTCATCCTCTCGGTGATCCTCTCGGCAACGGTGACCTTCTCGGTCGCTTCGGTCATCCTGCTCTCCAGCCGGAAGCGTGATCTTGCGGCGAATGAGGACAGCTTCGCGGCGGCCGTGGCGAAGACCGAGGCGAACAAGGGCAGGTCCTCCTCACATCTGGCGAACCTCTCCGCCGCGACCCAGGTCCCGGCGCAGAAGATCACGAACATCATCTTCGCCTGCGACGCCGGCATGGGCTCCTCCGCGATGGGCGCCTCGGTGCTGCGCAAGAAGATCTCCGGGGCAGGCATCGAAGGCGTCACGGTCACCAACAAGGCCGTCGCCTCGCTGCCGGGGGACGCCGATCTGGTCATCACCCAGCAGCAGCTCACCGATCGGGCACGCGCCAAGGAGCCGCAGGCGGTGCACGTCTCGGTGGACAGCTTCATGAACGCCCCGGAGTACGACGACGTCGTCACGCTGATCCGGCAGAGCGAGGCCAGGTCCTCCGGGCGGGATGCTGATGACGGCGTCGACTCGCACGAGTCCTCCGCCGGGGGAGTCGCCATGGACACCCGTGTGCGCAGCGACTCACAGATCCTGACCCGCTCGCAGGTCCGCATCCACACCGGCTCCGCCACCCAGGACGAGGCGCTCACCGAAGCGGCCGAGATCCTCGGCGCAGCCGGCGCGGTGACCGAGGAGTACCTCAGGGCCATGAAGGAGCGCGAGGCCACGGTCTCCACCTACATGGGCAACGAGCTGGCCATCCCACACGGCACCAACGACGCGAAGTCAGCTGTTCTGGCCTCGGCGCTCTCGGTGACCCGCTACGACGGCGGCGTGGACTGGGCCGGAGAGAAGGTCACCTTCGTGATCGGCATCGCCGGGGTCGGTGACGAGCACCTGGAGATCCTCTCCAAGATCGCTGAGCTCTTCTCCGACGACGCGGAGGTCGCCAAGCTCAAGCAGGCCTCCTCCGAGGAGGAGCTGTTGACGCTGCTCTCGGCGGTCAACGCCGGCTGAGCCTGGGCTGACACCGGTGCCCGCGGGCACCCGCTGAGCCGAAGGGGGTGCGTCACACGGATCACCGGTGGCGCACCCCCTTCGCCGCTGCACACACCACATACATCTGAGCACTCAACCTTCGGGAGTCAACATGCTGGCAGTCCATTTCGGCGCGGGAAACATCGGCCGCGGCTTCGTAGGAACCCTGCTGCACGAGGGAGGCTATGAGGTGGTCTTCTCCGACGTCGCAGCACCCCTGGTGGACGCGCTCTCGGAAGCGCGCAGCTACACCGTGCACGAGGTCGGAGCCGGTGGCGTCGATCGGGAGGTCACGAACTTCCGGGCACTGAACAGCACCGAGGACCCGCAGGCGGTGGCCGCAGAGGTCGCCTCCGCCGATGTGGTCACCACCGCCGTGGGACCTGCCATCTTGAAGTTCATCGCCCCGCATGTGCTCTCCGGCCTGCTGCAGCGCCCGGCCGAGGCCCAGCCGCTGCAGATCATGGCGTGCGAGAACGCGCTGGGCGCCACCGACACGCTGCGCGACCATGTGCAGGAGCTCGCCGGGGAGCAGTGGGAGATGCTCTCGGCCCGGGCAGTGTTCGCCAACACCGCGGTGGACCGGATCGTCCCGGGACAGCCCGTCGACGGAGGAGTCGACGTCACCGTGGAGCCGTTCTACGAATGGGCCATCGAAGCAGGACCCTTCGGTGAGGACCGGCCGAACATCCCGGGCGCCCACTTCGTGGACGACCTCGGCCCCTATATCGAGCGCAAGCTCTTCACCGTGAACACCGGCCACGCCGCCACCGCCTACCTGGGGTTCCGCGCGGGCCGCAGCACGATCGCCGAGGCGCTGACCGATGAGACGGTCTTCGCCGGAGTCCGTGCCGCCCTCGAGGAGACCTCGGCGCTGCTGGTGGACAAGCACGGCTTCGCCCCCGAGGAGATGGCCGCCTACCGAGCGACCATCCTGGAGCGCTTCCGCAACCCGGAGCTTCCAGACACCGTGGATCGGGTGGGTCGGCAGCCGCTGCGCAAGCTCTCCCGGCACGAACGCCTGATCGGGCCCGCCGTGGAGGCGGCGGAGCGCGGCCTGAGCGTGGAGGGGCTGCTCGCCGTCGTCGAGGCGGCGCTGCACTTCGAGTCGGCCGCCGATGAGCAGACCCGGCAGCTGCAGAAGCTGCTCACCGAGCTCGACGCCGACGCGCTGACCACCCAGATCACCGGGCTGCAACCGGCAGATCCGCTCTACAGCAGAGTCCGCGAGCTGGTCACCGCCCGGCAGGGCTGACCACCCGCACCACCCCGGGGACTTCCCTCCACACGCTGACCACACCCGTTTGTCGCCATGCGGAGGATCTGCTGGGGGAGGATCAGTCGATGATGCTGGCCACGACCTGGCCGGCGGTCACGGTGGACCCGGCCTTGGCCTTGAGCCCCTTCAACCGGCCGGCCTTGTGCGCGGTGATGGGCTGCTCCATCTTCATCGCCTCCAGGACCAGCACCAGATCTCCTTCGGCGACCTTCGCACCGTCCTTCGCGGCCACCTTCACGATCGTGCCCTGCATCGGTGAGGTCAGATCATCCCCAGAGACCGCCGCGGCGGAGGTGCTGCGCGCCTTGCGCCGCTTCTTGCCCCCGGCAGGCTTGCCGCCGAGCTTGCCGCCGGCCAGGGCCGCGGGCAGGTTCACCGTGATGCGCTTGCCGTTGACCTCCATCACCACCGACTCGCGCGGCTCCTCATGGCCGTGGGCCGGGTGGGCCATGAGCGCGTTGTACGGCGGGATCTGGTTGTTGAACTCGGTCTCGATCCACCGCGTGTGCACGCTGAAACTCTCCGCGGCGGGCGCCCGGCGTCGTGCCAGCCGCTCCGCGGCCTGGGAGACCGCGTTGCCGTGGCCGCCAGCTGCTCCTGCGCCTGAGGAGGGCTGGGTCGCGGCGGCAGGGACCAGCTCGGGGGCGAAGGCGATGTCTTCGAGCACCGCACGGTGGAAGGGCAGAACCGTGGGCATGCCTTCGACCTTCATCTCCTTCAGCGCGCGTCGGGCACGGCGCAGCGCCTGCTCGCGGGTGGCGCCGGTGATGATGACCTTGGCGATCATCGAATCGAAGGCTCCGGAGATCGTCTCCCCGGCGTGGACGCCGGAGTCCACCCGGACGCCGGGCCCGTGCGGAAGATCGAAGGTCTCCAGGGTGCCCGGTGCGGGCATGAAGTTGCGCCCCGGGTCCTCCCCGTTGATGCGGAACTCGATGCTGTGCCCGCGGATCTCCGGATCCTCGTAGCCCAGGCGCTCGCCCCGGGCGATCCGGAACTGCTCACGGACCAGGTCGATGCCGGTGACCTCCTCGGAGACCGGGTGCTCGACCTGCAGCCGGGTGTTGACCTCCAGGAAGCTGATGGTGCCGTCCTGACCGATGAGGAACTCACAGGTGCCGGCGCCCACATAGCCGGCCTCACGCATGATGGCCTTGGAGGACCGGTAGAGCTGCCGGTTCTGCGCCCGGGTCAGGAACGGCGCCGGGGCCTCCTCGACGAGCTTCTGGTTCCGCCGCTGCAGCGAGCAGTCCCGGGTGGAGACGACGACGACGTTGCCATGTTCGTCCGCCAGGCACTGGGTCTCGACATGGCGCGGGGAGTCCAGGAAGCGTTCGATGAAACACTCGCCGCGACCGAAGGCGGAGACCGCCTCGCGCACCGCGGATTCGAAGAGCTCGGCTATCTCGTCATGTTCACGCACCACCTTGATGCCGCGGCCGCCGCCGCCGTAGGCGGCCTTGATGGCCAGCGGAAGTCCCTGCTTCTCGGCGAAGCGCATGACCTCTTTGGCGTCCTTGACCGGTTCCTTGGTGCCCGGCGCCAGCGGCGCACCCACCCGCTCGGCGAGCTGCCGCGCCGAGACCTTGTCTCCGAGGATGTCGATGGCCTTCGGCGAGGGCCCGATCCAGGTCAGCCCGGCGTCGATCACGGCCTGGGCGAACTCGGCGTTCTCGGAGAGGAACCCGTAGCCGGGATGCACGGCGTCGGCGCCGGTGGCCCGGGCCGCCGCGAGGATCTTCGGGATGCTCAGGTAGCTCTCGGCGGCTGTGGCGCCGCCGAGGGCGTAGGCCTCGTCGGCCATGCGCACATGCACCGAGTCACGGTCCGGGTCGGCATAGACGGCGACGGCGGCCAGCCCCTCGTCCTGGGCGGCGCGGATGACGCGCACGGCGATCTCGCCGCGGTTGGCGATCAGGACCTTGGTGAACTCGGTCATGGTTCCTCTCTCTGCTTTCGCTGTCGCCCACCGGTGAGGGTGGGTCTGCAGGCGCGGGAAGTGCCGCCCCTGGGAAGTCTCAGGTGTGGGTGGCCGCGGGCGGCGGGGACCACAGGTCGGTGATGGAATGCCCCAGCTCGGCGAGCATCGAGTGCAGCGCCGCGGGGGAGACCCCGATGACGGAGAGGTGGTCCCCCTCGATCGCCTCGATGAAGGCGGCGCCGCGGCCGTCGATGGTGAAGCCGCCGGCGCAGTTCAGCGGCTCGCCGGACTCGGCGTAGCGCTGGATCTCGGCGTCGGTGGGCTCACCGAAGCTGACTCGGGTGGAGACCGTGCGCTGGGCCCGGGTGCCGGTGGAGGCGTCGATCAGGGCGTGGCCGGTGTGCAGCACCCCGGTGCGTCCGCGCATCTGCTTCCAGCGCTGCACCGCGACATCGACCTCGAAGGGCTTCCCGTAGCTGGCGCCGTCGAGCTCGAAGACCGAGTCGCAGCCGAGCACCATCACCGAGGGTCGGCTGTTGATGCCGGGCAGATTCGCGACGGCGGCGGCCTTCAGGTCAGCGAGCAGCTGAGCCTCCATGGCCGGGGTGAGCTGATCGCCGTCGAGCTTCTCCTGGGCGGCGGCCACCGCGGCGGGCTCGTCGACATCGGAGACGCGGACTGTGAAGATCACGTCGGCCTGGGTCAGGATGCGGGCTCGGCTGGTCGAGGCGGAGCCGAGGATCAGGCGGGTCATCGCAGGCCCGCCGCATGCTTCCAGGAGTCCGGCCCGGGCCGACCCCACAGGCCGAGCCGACGGCGCCGCTGCAGGGTGCGGTCGCTGGGGCCGGCGCTGCCGGCCCCGTTGTGCTCGACCTCCGAGGCTCCGGCCAGGGTGCCCAGCACGGCGGTCACCGCGGCGAGCTCTTCATCGTTGAGAGTCCCTCCGGCCATCTGCAGGTCCGAGCCGTCCACGGCCTCGGCATCCTGCTCAGCCTCGGAGTCCTGCTCAGAGCCAGAGCCCGGCTCGGCCTCAACGGACGCATCAGACACGAGCGTCGCGGCAGGCTCGGCCGCGTCGGTGGAGACGCTCGCCGCGGCGTCGGCCTCGGGGAGCTGCTCGGTGCTCAGGATTGCGTGGGTCATGGTCTGAAGCCCTTCTAGAGCGGAATGTTTCCGTGCTTCTTGGCCGGCAGCGCCTCGCGCTTGTGCTGGGTGGCGCGCAGGGCGTTGGAGATCTGCCAGCGGGTCTCGGCAGGTTCGATCACCGCGTCGATGTAGCCGAGCTCAGCCGCCTGGTAGGGGTTCAGCAGCTCGGCCTCGTAGTCGGCGATCAGCGACTTCCGGCGTCCCTCCACGTCCCCGCCGGACTTCTCCACCGCGGCGAGGTCGCGCCGGTAGAGGATGTTCACCGCGCCCTGGGCCCCCATCACCCCGATCTGCGCGGTGGGCCAGGCCAGGTTCACATCGGCGCCGAGCTTCTTGGAGCCCATCACGATGTAGGCGCCGCCGAAGGCCTTGCGGGTGATCACCGTGATCTTCGGCACCGTCGCCTCGGCGTAGGCGTAGAGCAGCTTGGCGCCGCGCCGGATGATCCCGTTGAACTCCTGGTCGGTGCCGGGCAGGAAGCCCGGGACGTCGACCAGGGTCAGGATCGGGATGTTGAAGGAGTCGCAGAAGCGGACGAACCGGGCGGCCTTCTCGGAGGCGGCGATGTCCAGGGTGCCGGCGAACTGGGTGGGCTGGTTCGCGACCACGCCGACCGAGCGGCCCTCGACCCGGCCGAAGCCGATGGTGACGTTGGGGGCGTAGAGGCTCTGCAGCTCCAGGAAGTGGCCGTCATCGAGGATCTGTTCGATCAGGACGCGCATGTCATAGGGGGCGGAGGAGGAGTCCGGGATCAGCGCATTGAGCGCCTCGTCGCCGGTCTCGATCTTGGGCCGCTCCTCATGGTCCTCGATGGGGGCCTCCGCCAGGTTGTTCAGCGGGAGGAACTCCAGCAGCTCCTTGGCGAACTCCACGGCGTCGGCCTCGTCGGAGGCCATATAGGCCGCCGTTCCGGTGACCGTGGAGTGGGACCGGGCCCCGCCCAGGGTCTCCATGTCGACGTCCTCACCGGTGACGGACTTGATGACGTCGGGCCCGGTGATGAACATGTGGGATGTCTTGTCCACCATGATCACGAAGTCGGTCAGCGCAGGGGAGTAGGCGGCGCCGCCGGCGGCAGGGCCCATGATCAGGGTGATCTGCGGTATCACTCCAGAAGAGTGGACGTTGTTCCGGAAGATGTCGGCGAACATCGCCAGCGAGGACACGCCCTCCTGGATGCGCGCCCCGCCGCCGTCGTTGATCCCGATCACCGGGCAGCCGTTGCGGGCGGCGAACTCCTGGACCTTGACGATCTTCTCCCCGTTGACCTTCGAGAGGGATCCGCCGAAGACCGTGAAGTCCTGGGAGTAGACGGCGACGAGGCGATCATCGATGGTGCCGTAGCCCGAGACCAGTCCGTCGCCCAGCGGATGGCGGGTCTCCATCCCGAAGGAGCTGGAGCGGTGCACCGCCATGGCGTCGAGCTCGACGAAGGAGTCGGGATCCAGGAGCATGTCGATGCGTTCGCGGGCGGTGTTCTTCCCGCGGCTGTGCTGCTTGGCGACGGCTTCCTCCCCGGCAGGGGCATGGGTCTTGTCGCGTCGCCGGCGGAAGTCGGCCAGCTTGCCGGCGGTGGTGGTGAGATCTGACGTCATGGCTGCGCGGTGGCACCTTTCCGATCGCAGGCTGGAGGAAGTCCACAATTCAGCGGCCAGTCTATCCACGGGTGGGGGCCGTTCCGCTGTGGACTCTCTACAAAAAGCCAGACGGGACTTGCATGCTTGGACGGAGCCAGACGCTTCCGCCCATGGTTACTCACCGGTAGGGTGCTCCTATGACCCAGTTCACAACACCTGACACCGAACCTGCCGCGAAGACCAGTCCCGCCGCCGCCGGCGAACTCACCGGACGCACCGCGCTGATCTCCGGCGGATCCCGGGGCATCGGACACGCCATCGCCGTCGCACTGGCGGCCCGTGGAGCCAACGTGGCGCTGCTGGCCAAGACCGACACCCCGCACCCGAAGCTCGCCGGCACCGTGCACACCGCGGTGGAGGACATCCGGGCGGCCGGCGGTCAGGGACTGGCCGTGGTCGGCGACGTGCGCCGCGATGAGGACGTGCTCTCCGCCGTCGAGCAGACCGTGGAGGCCTTCGGCGGGATCGACATCGTCATCAACAACGCCTCGGCGATCGATCTCTCACCCACCGAGGTGCTGGACATGAAGCGCTACGACCTGATGCACGACATCAACGTCCGCGGCACCTTCCTGCTCTCGAAGACCGCCGCTCCGCACCTGCGCACCAGCGCCGCGAAGCACCGGGCCCCCGCCGACGGCACGGCCTCGGGGTCTGCGGCAGGAGCAGCGGCGGAGCCGGAATTCACCCCACAGATCCTGACCCTCTCCCCGCCGCTGGCGCTGAGCGAGGCCGGCCTGGACCCGATCTGGCTCGGTCGGCATCTGGCCTACACGATGTCCAAGTACGGGATGTCGATGACCACCGTGGGTCTGGCCGCCGAGCTCGAGCCAGACGGCGTGGCGGTGAACTCGCTCTGGCCCGCCACCTATATCGACACCGCCGCGATCCGGAACCTGGCCGCGCTCGCCGGTGAGCAGGGCGAGACCATGATCCGCGGAGCCCGACGGGTGGACATCGTCGCCGACGCCGCCGTGGCCATGCTCTCCGGCCAGGTCACCACGGCCGCGCCCGATGGGAAGCTGCGCCCGATCAGCGGGGCCTTCCTCACCGACGAGCAGGTGCTGCGCCAGCTGGGCGTCGAGGACTTCACCGACTATGCGGTGGATCCCGAGGCCGAGCTGATCCCCGACGCCTTCCTCTGAGGGGTCCCCGCCGATCCCGTGGCCTAGCCTGGGCTCATGACTGCCGCGCTGCCACCACTCGATGAGGCCCTGCTCGCCCGACGCCTCCACACCGACGCCGGGGGAGCCTATGCCCGGATCCAGCGGATCGAGTCGGTCGGGTCCACCAACGAGTGGCTGAGTCAGGTGCTTGCCGAAGAGGCGCAGTCGCGACCGCAGCCGACACGGCAGGCGACGACGGCGTGGCCGCACCTCTCGGCGCTCACCGCGGAGGAGCAGACCGGTGGTCGGGGTCGACTGGGTCGGCTCTGGAGCTCACCGAAGGGGGCGTCGCTCTCGACCTCGATCGTGCTGCGCCCGCAGCTTGATCCCGCGCTTCTGGGCTGGGTCTCGATGCTCGCCGGTCGGGCGCTGGTGGACACGCTGCGTCAGGACTGCGGACTGGATGCCGAGGATCAGCGCGCGGTCCTGAAATGGCCCAACGATGTGCAGGTGACCCAGGCCTCCGGACCGGCGAAGAAGGTCAGCGGGATCCTGGCCACCGCGGTGCCGGGCGCCGTCGTGCTGGGGGTCGGGATCAACGTGCTGCTGACGCCTGAGCAGCTGCCCATCGAGAACTCCACCTCGGTGCTGATCGAGCTCAACCGCCGGGGCGCGGATGCGGAGATCGGATCAGGACCCGCCGCGGGCAGCCAGGAGCCGGGGCAGCTTCGCACCGAGCTGCTGTGCTGCTTCTTGGAACGCTTCGCGGAGCTGCTGGGCCGCATCGAGGACGCCGCACGGCAGGACCCCGCGACGGTGGACGAGGTGCTGATCAACACGATCGGTCAGGTGCTGACCACCCTTGGCCAGGAGGTCCGTGTGGAGCTCCCCGATGGCAGCGCCGAACGCGGGGTGGCGCAGCGGCTGAGCTCCCAGGGCGCGCTTCAGGTGGAGGTGATCGCGCGGCGCGCCGCCTCGGAGCGTGACTGGGAGCCCTGTGCGCCCGTGCTCAGAGCCTTCTCCGCCGGAGACGTGACCCATCTCCGGGCGGTCAGCGGCGGTGCCCAGCCACCCCCGGTAGACTGACACGGCAGATCGCATATGAACTTGCGCGCCCTGGCTAGGGGAGCGTGGACGAAGACCGGCAGGAGGCTGTGGCTCGCGATGAAGCTCAAGCTGGTCGACGGCGAGCAGGTGGTCATCCGCACCCGCGCCCACCACCGCGCGCTGCTCCCCGCGCTGCTGAACTTCCTCGTCACCGTGATGGTGATGAGCTTCCTGCTGGGTTACATCGCCCGCGCCGATCAGCCCGAGTTCGTCGAGCACTACCAGCACATCGGAGTCTTCGTGATCTGGGCCGGCGGGCTCCTCGCGCTCGCCTTCGGCACACTCAAGCCACTGCTGACCTGGGGCAACCGCATGACCTACCTGACCAGTCACCGCCTGGTGCAGAAGAACCTGCTCGGCGCCGCGCAGGCCAGCGTGGTGCCGCTGGGGCTGCTCTCCGAGGTGCAGCTGAAGCAGTCCCGCCTCCAGTCCACGTCAGCGGCGGGTGACCTGGTCCTGCTCCATGGGGCCTATGGTCAGCACCAGCGCACCCGGCTGAGCAACATGCCCGACGCCGCGCATTTCCAGACCGTCATCGCCGAGGAGCTGGGCGAATATCGCCGGCACGTCGCTGCCCAGTACGCGAGCCAGGCACCCGCTCCTGGAGGATACGGAGAAGCACACTATGCCTGAGCCCGGCACGCCGCCAGGACACGACCCCAGACCGGTCTACCTCGGCGGCGAAGACACCGACGCCTCGTGGCGGGCAGTGCGCTACACGCCCCCCGGTGCCAGCCGCGGCCTCGAGCTCAGCGGTGAGCCCTCCAGCCTCTCCCCGGAGGCCGCCGGCTCCGCCGAGGCGGCAGGAGCCGAGGGTCCGCCGCGCGAGGTGTCGGTCAACTACTCCTCCGCTGAGCTCGAGGCGGCCCGCCAGGACTGGTCTGACTTCCATTCCCCGCGGCTGCAGGGCCAGGTCCGCCAGACCGTTCTGCAGGAAGCCGGGGAAGGCCGCATCACCGCCGGCCCCGACGGCGCCGTGGGGGCCGAGGGGCTGGTCGATCGCAGCGCCGGCCTCGCCGCCCGGGAGGCGCAGACCGAGCGCGACACCGGCGCCGACGCAGATGACGGCGCCGGCGCCGCGGCACTCACCGGCCATGAACGCTCCCCGGAGACCGCAGCCATCCCGATCCCGAGCATGGAGCAGCGCGAATGGCACCGCACCATCCGTGAGCTCGAGCGCCGGCTGCTCGGGGCCGAACGCACCCTCACCTACCGCGAGATGGCTCATCAGCTGGGGGTCTCCACCCGCTCGGCCCGGCGGCTCTGGCGGGCGCTCGGCTTCCCCAACCTCGATGACGACGTCAAGGCCTTCACCGAGACCGACGTCGAGGCGCTGGCCACGATGATCGAGCTGGTCCGCGACGGTCACCTCAACGAGGAGACCGCGATCTCGATGACCCGATCGGTGGGCCAGATGACCGACCGCATGGTGGTCTGGCAGATCGAGGCCCTGGTGGAGGACAAGATCGCCAACGGCCAGCTCTCCGACGCGGTGGCGCGCACCCAGGTCGTGGAGACGCTGCCCAAGCTGATCGACCCGATCCAGAAGCTCATCGGCTACACCTGGCGCCGCCAGCTCTCGGCCGCCCTGCAGCGCCTCACCGTCCGGGTGGAATCGGGCCTGGCGGCCACCGAGCAGGGGCGCACCGGGGCCGAGGATGACGCCGCCCTGCCGCTGGCCCGCGCCGTCGGCTTCGCCGATCTGGTCTCCTACACCTCGCTGTCGCGGCAGATGAACGAGCGCACGCTGGCGCATATGGTGCAGCACTTCGAGTCGAAATGTGCCGAGATCATCTCCATCGGCGGAGGCCGGCTGGTCAAGACCGTCGGGGACGAGGTGCTCTACAACGCCGAGACGCCCGAAGCCGGCGCCGAGATCGCGCTGGCCCTGGCGGAGTCCATCGCCGCCGACGACGTCCTGCCCGAGGCGCGGGTCTCAGTGGTCTGGGGCCGTGTGCTCTCCCGGATGGGGGACATCTACGGACCCACCGTGAACCTCGCCGCCCGGCTGACCTCGCTCGCGGATCCGGGCATGATCCTGGTGGACCAGGTCACCGCCCAGACGCTGGATTCCGACCCGGATTACCTGCTGGTCCCGCAGCCTCCGCGGATCGTGCGCGGCTTCGGCGAGGTCCAGCCGTACATGCTGCTGCGCGGCCAGGGGGCCGGGATCCTCGCCGATAACCGCTGAAGCCCCGCCTGGGATCAGCGCTGGCGCAGTGCGAAACGCGCCACACCGTCCCCACATGGACCGGCACCGTGACAAGATGGTGATGTGGCAGCCAGCGCAGACAGTCCAGAGGAACCCCGGGAGCAGCCGGTCCAGCCCGCAGGCCTCTACCTCGACTACGGATACGGGTCCCACGTGGGCCTTCGCCGTGAACTCAACGAGGACTCCTCGGTGATCACCGACACGCTCTTCGCCGTGGCCGACGGCATGGGTGGACATGAGGCCGGAGAGGTCGCCTCGGCGCTGGCCGTGCAGACACTGGCCGATGGCTGGAACCAGGCCGAAGGACGAGTCGCCCGGGATCAGATCCAGACCTTCCTGGCCGAGGCGGACCAGCGGATCCGCGAGGCCACAGACTCCAAGGCCGGCACCACGGTCTCCGGGGCGCTGCTGGCGGACCAGGGAGAAGGCTTGAACTGGCTCGTCTTCAACATCGGCGACTCCCGCACCTACCTCTTCGAGGATTCCCGGCTGCAGCAGCTGAGCCGCGACCACTCCCAGGTCCAGGACATGTTCGAATCTGGGCTCATCACCGCGGAGGAGCTGCACAGCCACCCGCAGCGCAACGTCATCACCCGGGCCCTGGGTGCCGGCGACATGTGGGACGCGGACTACTTCAGCTCCCCGGTGCGTGCCGGTCAGCGACTGATGATCTGTTCCGACGGACTCAGTGGAGAGCTGAACGACTCCGAGATGGAACGCATCCTCGGCGCCGGGCGCAACGCCCAGGACACCGTGGATTGGCTGATCCACCAGGCACTGCGAGCCGGGGGACGTGACAACGTCACCGTCGTCGTCGTGGACGTCCAGGAGCAGGACGGTTGACCTTCTCCCGGCACGGTGACTAGCGTCAGCACCAGTCATCTGTTGCCACAGACCGCGTGCGCCGGACGGTGCAGGAGAACCTGCGCGACCTTCCTCGCACATAGGAAGGATCACCCATGCAGCTGTCGACTCTCCGGGGCGTCTACGAGGCCGAAGGCCCCTTCGCCACCGTCTACCTCGAAGCGCGTTCCCCGTCCGCCGAGGCCGCGAACGAGATCCGTCTGCGCTGGCACGACCTGCGCTCGCAGCTGGCTCATGCGGGCACTTCCGAGGCGGCCCTGACCTCTCTGGATGAGGCCCTCGCGAGCGCCAAGGCGCAGGAGGTCCAGGCCGAGGGTCGCGTGCTGGTGGCCGACAGGTCCCGCGTGGTGCTCGAAGAGCGCTTCGACGCCGCCCAGGAGACCGGGGATCTCGCCGTGCTCGCGGAGCCGCCTCAGCTTGGCGCCTATATCCGACATCGGCTCGCCGCGGCCCGGATGCTCGTGGCCATCGCCGATCAGAAGCAGGCCGTCATCCGCCGCCTCGTCGTCACAGGAGACGACCTGCTGGACGCCGGCTCCGAGGAGACGGTCCGGGGCAGCGTCGAATCGGTGCACAAGCCCCGTGAGGGCGCAATGAGCCACAAGCGGATCCAACGCTCAGCCGATGAGGCCGCTGCGCGGAACATCCGAGACATCGCCGCCGGCGTGGCGGAGATCGCCGACTCTTGGCGGCCCGACGTGATCGTCGTCGCCGGGGAGATCCAGGGGCGCCGTGCACTGCATGAGGAGCTTCCGCATGCGCTGCGGAAGCTCACGGTGGAGGCCGAGACAGGCGGCGGCATCCCCTCGGGCAGCGCCGATGAGGGCACCGAAGAGGCGCTTCGCGAGGAGCTGTCCGTCATCGCTCGTCGCGTGGTGATCCGGCGCGCCGACGAACAGACCGAGCGCCTCGGGGAGGCCCGCGGAAAGGGGCGTTCTGCGGAGGACCCTGAGGCCATCCGGGCCGCCCTTCGACTCGGTGCCGTGGAGACCCTGCTGCTCCGGCCGCGTGAGCGCGATCCCGAAGAGGACGAGCTGCTCGCCGGAGCCGCCGGCGTCGGCGCGTCTGTGGGGATCCTCGGCACCCAGGCACAGGGGTCGGTCGCCGCGATCCTGCGCTATGAGGTGCCCTTCGAGGACCTCACCGACTGAGCCGTCGAACAGCTCCGCCCTCTGCGGAGGAGATCGCTCCGGCACGACGACGGCGCCCGCTCACCGATGAAGGTGGGCGGTCGCCGTCGTCGTGCCGGCCGATAGACTGGGCCGAGTTCATCCACCACCGATCCCCGAGGGAGCTGCATGTCTGAGATCTCGCGCGCAGACGTTGAGCATCTGGCAAGACTCGCGCATATCAGCATGACTGAGCAGGAGCTGGAGAAGATGGCGCAGGAGCTGGCCGTCATCGTGGACTCCGTGGCGACCGTCTCTGAGGCCGTCTCCGGCGAGGTCCCCGCCACCAGCCACCCGCTGCCGCTGACCAACGTCTTCCGCGAGGACGAGGTCGGCCATGTCTTCACCGCTGAACAGTCGCTGCTCAATGCACCTGACGCTCAAGCCGGCCGTTTCAAGGTCCCGGCGATCCTGGACGAGGAGTGACCCCCGATATGACCACCCACACCCATGAGCTGATCCGGCTCACCGCCGCCGAGATGGCGGCGCAGCTGCGTGCCGGGGAGATCACCTCGGTGGCGCTGACCCAGGCGCACCTGGACCGGATCGCCGCCGTCGACGGCGGCGAGCGCGGCATCCACGCCTTCCTGCACGTCTCCGCCGAGGAGGCGCTGCGCACCGCGGCCGAGGTGGACGCGATCCGCGTCGCCGGCGGCGCCGAGGCCGAGGCCCTGCACCCGCTGGCCGGAGTGCCGATCGCGGTCAAGGACCTGATCGTCACCGAGGGTCAGCCCACCACCGCCGGTTCCAAGATGCTCGACGGCTGGATGAGCCCCTACGACGCCACCGTGGTGACCAAGCTGCGCGCCGCGAAGCTGCCCATCCTGGGCAAGACCAACCTGGACGAGTTTGCGATGGGCTCCTCCACCGAGCACTCCGCCTACGGGGTGACCCGCAACCCCTGGGACATCACCCGGATCCCCGGCGGCTCCGGCGGCGGCTCCGCGGCCGCGGTCGCCGCCTTCGAGGCGCCGCTGGCACTGGGCACCGACACCGGCGGTTCGATCCGCCAGCCCGGAGCCATGACCGGCACCGTGGGCGGCAAGCCCACCTATGGCGCGGTCTCGCGCTACGGGGCCATTGCGATGGCCTCCTCGCTGGACCAGATCGGCCCGGTGGCACGCACCACCGAAGACGCCGCGATGCTCCATGAGCTGATCGCCGGACACGACCCGAAGGACTCCACCTCGCTCACCGGGGAGGTCCCGGCCCTGGCCGAGACCGTCCGCGGCGCCGATGTCAAAGGCCTGCGGATCGGTGTGATCAAGCAGCTCCAGGGCGAGGGATATCAGGAGGGCGTGCTGGCCCGGTTCCACGAGGCGCTGGACGCGCTGCGCGCCGCCGGGGCCGAGATCGTGGAGGTCGACTGTCCCAGCTTCGAGTACGCGCTGGGCGCCTACTACCTGATCATGCCCTCGGAGGCCTCCTCCAACCTCGCGAAGTTCGACGGTGTGCGCTACGGCACCCGGGTCCTCCCCGAGGGCGGGCCGCTGACCATCGAACGGGTCATGGGCTCCACCCGCGCCGCCGGGTTCGGCGATGAGGTCAAACGACGCATCATCCTGGGCACCTACGCCCTCTCGGCCGGCTACTACGACGCCTACTACGGCTCCGCACAGAAGGTCCGCACGCTGATCCAGCAGGACTTCGACGCCGCCTTCACCGAGGCCGACGTGCTGATCTCCCCGACCTCGCCCACCGTGGCGTTCCCGCTGGGGGAGAAGGACGACGACCCGCTGGCGATGTACCTCAACGATGTGGCCACCATCCCCGCCAACCTCGCCGGGATCCCCGGACTCTCGGTGCCGGGCGGCCTCTCCGACGGGCTGCCGGTGGGCATCCAGTTCCTCGCCCCGATCCGCGAGGACGCCCGGGTCTACCGGGCCGGAGCGGCACTGGAGAAGCTGCTGGCACAGGACGCCGAACCATTCTGGGCCCAGGCCCCGGAGTTGGCTGAAGCGGCGGCTCACCCCGCCGGGAAGTGAAGGAAGAGATGACTGACACGCTGACCGACGCATCCCCGCTGAGCTTTGAAGAGGCGCTGGAGCAGTTCGACCCGGTGCTCGGCTTCGAGGTCCACGTGGAGCTCAACACCAAGACCAAGATGTTCTCCTCGGCGCCGAATGCCTTCGGCGACGAGCCCAACACCAACGTCAACGAGGTCTGCCTGGGACTGCCCGGCACCCTGCCGGTGGTCAACGGCAGGGCCGTGGAGTACGCGGTGAAGCTCGGCCTCGCGCTGAACTGTGAGATCGCCGAGTACTGCCGCTTCGCGCGCAAGCAGTACTTCTATCCGGACACTCCGAAGAACTGGCAGACCTCGCAGTACGACGAGCCGATCGCCTTCGACGGATACCTCGACATCGAGCTCGACGACGGCGAGATCTTCCGCGTGGAGATCGAACGCGCCCACATGGAGGAGGACGCAGGCAAGCTGACCCACGCCGGCACCTCCGGGCGCATCCAGGGCGCGGACTACTCCCTGGTGGACTACAACCGTTCCGGGATCCCGCTGGTGGAGATCGTCACCAAGCCCATCGTCGGCGCCGGCGCCCGAGGTCCGGAACTGGCTCGGGCCTACGTCTCCGCAGTGCGCGACATCGTCAAGGGCCTGGACATCTCGGATGCGAAGATGGAGCGCGGCAACGTCCGCTGCGACGCCAACGTCTCGATGATGCCCAAGGGCACCACGACCTTCGGCACCCGCTCAGAGACCAAGAACGTGAACTCGCTGCGCGCCGTCGAACACGCGGTCACCTTCGAGATGCGCCGCCACGCCGGAATCCTCGCCGCCGGCGGCACCATCGTGCAGGAGACCCGGCACTGGCAGGAGGGCACCCGCACCACCAGCTCGGGACGCCCGAAGTCCGACGCCGATGACTACCGCTACTTCCCGGAGCCGGACCTGGTCCCGATCGTCACCACCGCCGCCTGGGTCGAGGAGCTGCGCTCCCAGCTGCCCGAGCCGCCCGCCGATCGCAGGCGGCGGCTGCTCGCCGCCTGGGGCTTCTCGGAACAGGAGTTCCGTGACGTGGTCGCCGCCGGTCTGCTCGACGAGCTCGACGAGACCGTGGCCGCCGGGGTCGCACCCGCCGTGGCACGCAAGTGGTGGATGGGTGAGATCTCCCGGCTGGCCAACGCCAGGGATCTCGAACCTGCCGCCCTGGGTGTCCAGCCCGCCACGATCAGCGCGCTGAACGCGCTGATCGAGCAGGGCCGGATCAATGACAAGATCGCCCGGCAGGTCCTGGAACATGTGATCGCCGGGGAGGGCGCCCCGGAGGAGATCGTCACCGCCCGCGGGCTGGAAGTCGTCTCCGACGACTCCGGTGCGCTGACCGCTGCGGTGGAGAAGGCCATGACGGAGAACCCCGACGTGGTGGAGAAGATCGCCGCCGGCAAGCTCAAAGCCATCGGGGCGCTCATCGGCCCGGTCATGAAAGAGACCCGCGGCCAGGCCGACGCCGGCAAGGTCCGCGAGATCGTGCTGGCCAAGCTGGGGATCGACGGCTGATCCACCCCGCGGCATCGCTGCCGCAACACGGCTGCACAGCCGACCGACGGCCCAGAATCTGCTCCCCGAGCATGAATCTGGGCCGTTTTTGTGTTCTATGGCACAATTCTCTCTTGTGCAATATTCCGCCACCTGGAAACATGCACGATACACATTCATTGCGTGTCGCAAACTGACGGAAACAGTCGGGGAGTAGATTATTGCGCAACCCGGGGCTGTACCCCGGAGCGCGAGGTCACACGCGCTTGCACCGATCATCGAATGAGGGAATGACATGAGCACCATGAGTGCATACGCCTTCTTGGCGGCAGCGGGGGAGGAAACCTCCAGGCTGCAGCAGACCGCCGACACCGTGGACGGCTACTTCGCCGGCGTCACAGAAGTCTTCGCAGGAATCATCTTCGCCACCATCCCGCTGGGCGGCTATGACGCGCCGGTCGTCGTGCTGTGGTCCATCCTGGCGGCCATCGGCTTCACGATCTACTTCGGCTTCGTGCAGTTTCGTACGCCGAAGGTCAGCTTCGAGGTGCTCCGCGGAAAGTGGACCACCGAGAAGGACCCCGGTGAGGTCTCCCACTTCCAGGCGCTGACCTCCGCGGTCTCCGCCACTGTCGGTCTCGGCAACATCGCAGGTGTGGCCGCCGCGGTCTCCCTGGGTGGCCCGGGCGCCACCTTCTGGATGATCATCGCCGGACTCTTCGGCATGTGCACCAAGTTCGTCGAGTGCACGGTGGGCGTCAAATATCGCTATATCGATGAGAACGGGATCGTCCACGGCGGACCCTTCCAGTACCTCAAGGTCGCCTACCGCCGGCTCGGTCGCATCCCCGTGGCCATCATCACTGGTCTCTTCGCGATCGCCATCATGCTCTTCGGCGTGGTCGGCGGCGGCATGTTCCAGTCGAACCAGGCCTTCGGCCAGCTGCGCGCCGCCACCGGCGGCGAGGAGGGCATCTTCGGCTCTGAGCTCGCGGCCCTGATCTTCGGCCTGGTGTTCGCCGGGCTCGTCGGCGTCGTCATCATCGGCGGCATCAAGTCCATCGGTGCGGTCACCGCCAAGCTGGTCCCCGCCATGGCCATCATCTACGTGCTGGCCTGCCTCATCGTCATCGCGGTGAACTTCGCCAACCTCGGCGAGGCCTTCGGCGCCATCATCAACGGCGCCTTCTCCCCGGAGGGCATCTCCGGCGGCGTGCTCGGCGTCATCATCATCGGTGTCACCCGTGCGGCGTTCTCGAACGAGGCCGGCATCGGTTCCGCGCCGATCGCCCACTCTGCAGTCCGGACCCGCCGCCCGATCTCCGAGGGATTCAACGCTGCTCTCGAGCCCTTCATCGACACGGTCGTCATCTGCACCATGACCGCCCTGGTCATCATCTTCGCCTGGACGCCTGAGTACCAGGAGGCACTGGATGCCGGCGGTGCCGAAAACCCGGTGGGCCTGACCTCCGCAGCCTTCGACTCCTTCCTGCCCGGCTTCAACATCGTGCTGACCATCGCAGTGCTGCTGTTCGCGTTCTCCACGCTGATCACCTGGTCCTACTACGGCATCCAGGCCTGGCGGCACCTCTTCGGCACGTCCAGGATCGGTGACAACATCTTCCGCACCATCGTGCTGACCCTGGTCGTCATCGGCTGCCTGGTCTCCACGCAGAACATCTTCGACTTCGCCGATTCGGCGCTGTTCATGTGCATCTTCATCAATGTCATCGGCCTGGTCATCCTGGCGCCGAAGGTCAAGGAAGAGATGAAGCAGTACCTGGCCGACCGCAAGGCTGGTCGTCTGCTGGAGGATCCGGAGCCGCTGCCCCACGAGCTGGCAGAGCGCCGCTGATTCCAACAGCTCTTCGCGGGACCTCGCAATGAGCGACGAAGCCCGGTGGTGCCTCTCGAGGGGAGAGGCGTCACCGGGCTTTCCCGTGCCAGGTGGGCGAAGGTCTTACCGCTCTGGGCCCTGCGCATGGGCCCTGCGGCGTCAGACCTCGCGCAGGAAGAACGGGAACCGTGCTGACTTCTCGGGCAGGAAGAAGTCCCGCTCGGGCATCGGACGGAACCCCTCGGAGCGGGAGAGGGCGTGTGCGGTGGTCATCGAGGTCAGGCTGCACAGGGTCAGCGCCTGGATCTCCGGCCGCGACTCGGCCAGCCCGATGATGTGGCGCACCATTGCCCGGGCGATGCCCCGACCCTGGTGCTCCGGAGCCACGGCGAGCATCCTGAACTCCATCTCACCCTCACGTGCGACCTCGGCCATCGGACCTCCGGCGTCGGTGACCGCCACCGCGGCTGCCACCGCGGCGCCGTCGTCGGTGGGGACCTCGGCGACCAGCACCTGGGAGCTTCGGGCGCGGGTCTCGACGTCGCTCAGGTGAGAGACGTAGGAGTCCCCAGCGGTCAGGAAGCCGCCGTCGACATAGGCGGCCACGGTCAGCTCCGCGATCCGGTCCCAGTCGGCGTGAGTGGCGGCGCGGATGCGCATCTGGGTCGAGTCCGTCTGCGCAGGACCATCCTGCACGTGGGCGCTGTCCACAGTGCTCAGCTGGTCAGCGGAGCTGGGGAGAGCTCGCTGGGGTCGATGCCGATGTCTCCGATGACGCACCAGTCCGGGGTCTTGCTGCTGTCCGCCGCGAGCGGACGGCGCACGAACACTCCGGCCTCCTCGGCGATCAGCGCGCCGGCCGCCCAGTCGTGCTCCCAGATGCCGTACTCGGCGTAGGCGGTCTGGGTGCCGTCGGCCACCATGCAGATGTCCAGGGCGGCCGCACCCAGGCGGCGGATGTTGCCGAAGTGCGGGAGCATCGCGGTGACCGCCCGGGTCTGCTCGGCACGCCGGTCCGGGTCATAGCCGAAGCCGGTGGAGAGCAGGCCGGCGTCGAGCTCCCCGACCGGTCCGCCAAGCCGCGTCGGCTCGGAATCCCTGTAGGTGCTCCATGCGCCGGCCCCGGCGCTGGCCCACCAGATCCGCGCGAGCGCCGGGGCGGCGACCACGCCGGCCAGCCAGCTGCCGTCGGGGCCCTGCAGGCCCACCGAGGTGCCGTAGTAGACGATCCCGCGGACGAAGTTCGTGGTGCCGTCCAACGGGTCGATGGACCAGCGGTAGCCGCTGGGCTGGGCCGGAGTGGTGGTGCCGTACTCCTCGCCGGAGACCTCGTCGGAGGGTCGGCGCCGGTTGATCACCTCACGCACCGCCTGCTCTGCGCGCCGGTCGAAATCGGTGACCAGGTCCGAGGCGGAGGACTTGGTCTCCACCCCGGAGTGCTCCTGACCCAGGATCAGCCCCGAGGGGGAGACCTCGTCGCGCTCGGCCAGGACGCCAGCGCCTGCGGCGGCGGCCTCGTGGGCGATCTCGAGCAGCTCGTGCAGCTTCTGCGGGTTCGGCTTCGTCATGCATCGTCCAATCCGTCGGGACCTTTGTTCAGCAGTACAGTGAACGCTTCTTCATCGAGCACCGGGACGCCCAGCGCCTCGGCCTTCTCCAGCTTGGTGCCGGCGTTGGCTCCGGCGACCACGTAGTCGGTCTTCTTCGACACCGATCCGGCCGCGCGTCCGCCGCGGGTGATGATGGCCTCTTTGGACTCGTCCCGGGAGTAGCCCTCCAGGGATCCGGTCACGACCACGCTCAGGCCCTCCAGCGTGCGGGGGGCGGACTCGTCGATCTCATCGACCATCCGGACCCCGGCGGCGGCCCAGCGGTCCACCACCCGGCAGTGCCAGTCGGTGCTGAACCAGTCGGTGAGCGTGGACGCCATTCTCGGGCCGACCCCGTCGATCCCGGCGAGCTCCTCTTCGCTGGCGGCGCGGATCTTCGCCATCGAGCCGTAGGCGTTGGCCAGCGCGCGGGAGGCGCTGGGCCCGACGTGCCGGATCGAGAGTGCGACCAGCACCCGCCACAGCGGCTGGGCCTTGGCCTTCTCGAGCTCGGTGAAGAGCCCGACGGTGTTGGCCGTGGGCTCGGAGGCCTTCTTCACGGCCCCGTCCTTGGTCAGCTGCGCCTTGGTCCAGAAGTACAGCGAGGGCGCCCACTTCCCGGTGGACTCGCGCTGCCCGGTCTCGGGATTCCTGCGCCGGGTCTCCCGCCAGACGTAGACGTCCTTGAGATCCTCCACGCGCAGGTCGAAGAGTCCTGCCTCGCCGTGGAGCACCGGCTCCTGGGGTGCGGGGGCGCCGTCGTCGTCGAGGTCCAGACCGATGCCCGAGGCGTTCGTCTCGTCCCAGTCGATGAGCTCGGGGATGGGGCGGCGCAGATCCGGGTTGGTCAGCGCCAGCCCGGCCTCTTCGCCGAGCGCCTCGATGTCCAGGGCGCCGCGGGAGCCGATGTGGATGACCCGTTCGCTGACCTGGGCGGGGCAGCTCTCGGCGTTGGGGCAGCGGTAGTCGACGTCGCCCTCCCTGGCCGGGGCGAGCTCGGTGCCGCAGATCGGGCAGTGGGTGGGGAAGCTGAACTCGACCAGCTCATCCTCCCGGTTCCTCCGGGCAGGCAGCACCGGGCCCACCACTTCGGGGATGACGTCTCCGGCCTTGCGGACGATCACGTCGTCGCCGATGAGCACTCCTTTGGCCTTGACCACGTCGCGGTTGTGCAGCGTGGCGCGGGAGACGACCGAACCGGCGACCTTCTTGGGCTCAAGGATGGCGAAGGGGGTGACCCGGCCCGTGCGCCCGACATGGACCATGATGTCCAGCAGCCGGGTGTGCACCTCCTCGGGCGGGTATTTGTACGCCGCGGCCCAGCGCGGCACCCGGGAGGTGTGTCCCAGGCTGCGCTGTGCGGCGAAGTCGTCGACCTTGATGACGACCCCGTCGATCTCGTGGACCAGCGCGTGGCGCTTGGCCTGGTGGTCGTCGAGGTAAGCCTCGATCTGTGAGTAGTCAGCGAGCAGCTGGGTGTAGGGGCTGACCGGCAGACCCCAGGCGGCGAGCTGCTCGTAGGCGGCGTGCTGGCTGCCAGGTTCGAAGCCGGTGCGCGCGCCGATGCCGTGGACGAACATCGACAGCGGCCGCTCGGCGGTCTTCGCGGGATCCTTCTGCCGCAGCGACCCGGCGGCGGCGTTGCGCGGGTTCGCCAGCGGGGCCTTGCCGGCCTCGGCGAGCCGCTCGTTGAAGGCATGGAACTCCGCGGTGGGGATGAAGATCTCCCCGCGGACCTCCAGCTCCTCGGGGTGATCCTCCCCGGCGAGCTCCGCGGGGATGTCGGCGATGGTGAGCACGTTATGCGTGACGTCCTCCCCGGTGGTGCCGTCGCCGCGGGTGGCGGCGCGGATGAGCCTGCCCTTGCGGTAGAGCAGGTTGATGGCCAGACCGTCGATCTTGACCTCGACCAGCCACTTCACGGTCTCCTCCGGGCGCTGGACCGCCAACGCGGCGCTGGCGCGGTCATACCAGGTGCGCAGCTCGGAAGGTGTGAAGACGTCTTCAAGGGAATAGAGCCGCTGCAGGTGCTTCACCGGAGAAAAGGCCTCGGCCGCCTCGCCGCCGACCTCCTGGGTGGGGGAGTCCGCCGCGATGATCTCGGGGTGCTCGGCCTCGATCTGCTCCAGGCGTTCGAAGAGGACGTCGAACTCGGCGTCGGAGATGATCGGCTCGTTGTCCTGGTAGTAGGCGATCCGGTGCTTGCGCACCTGACCGACCAGCTCCACATACTCCTCGCGCAGCGCATGGGAGGGGACGGCCTCGGAGACGTCAGCGGCGGGGTTCTCGGTTGATTCGCTCACTCGGATGAGTCTAGTCCTGACTAGGTTGGGGCACATGGTCTTCATCAAACACGCCCCTGCAGATCACCCCCAGGCCACCATGGTGGAAGCCGCCGGGCTGCGCTGGCTCACCCAGGCCGCCGACGACGGCGGGGCGCCGGTGGTGCCGGTCCTCGCGGCCTCGCCCGGGGCGGGTTCGGGGGCAGGATCTGATGCCGGGTCCGGGTCCGGCGTGCTGGACGACGCCGAGCCGCCCGCGCTGATCCATGGGGACCTCTGGGCCGGGAACGTGTTCTGGACCCCTGCCGCGGCGGGGGAGGTGCAGGAGGTGCAGTCGGTGCTCATCGATCCGGCGGCCCATACCGGGCACAGGGAGACCGACATCGCGCTGCTGCACCTCTTCGGGTTCCCGCAGCTGGGCGAAGTGGTCAGCGGCTATCAGTCGCAGCACCCGCTGCGCCAGGGATGGCAGGAGCGGATCCCGCTGCATCAGTTCCTCTGCCTGGCCGCGCACTGGCTGCTGTTCGGGGCTGGCTATCGCGGACCGACGCTGAGCGCCGCGGGAACGGTGCTGCGGCGCTGAGCGGCGCTGAGCCGCGGCTCGTTGCCAGCGGCCAGTGGGTCAGCGGCCAGTGGGTCAGCGGCCAGTGGGTCAGCGCTGCAGGGCGTCGCGCAGCGCCTCGACGGGTCCCCGGACCTGGTCGAAGGACTCATCGAAGACCTCAGCGGGCATCATGTACGGGTCCACCACGTCGTCCTGTGCCGTGGGGGCCTGCGCGTGATCGCGCCGCCCGGCAACCAGCGGCACCAGAGCGGCGAGCTTCTCCGCCGCGGTCCCTGAGGCCGCCATAGCCTCGTCGAAGGTGGCCTCGTCCAGCGAATCCAGGAGTCGGACGAACTCGCGCAGGGTGAAGACCTTCTGGGCACTCTCGGGAACATCGGCGAGGATGTCGCGCACATGTCCGCGGGTGGCGGTGAGGACGAGATCGGCGCTGCGGATCATCTCGACGCTGAGCTGTTCGGCCTGGAAGTCTGCGGTGTCTGCCCCGTACTCGGCGAGCCGGTCCTTCATCTGGGCTTCCATGTCATCGCCCACGTGAGCGTGGGTGCCGGCCGAGCGGACCCCGATGCCGTCCTCGGCGGAGAAGACCTGGGCGAGCAGCCGATCCATGGCGGGGGAGCGGCAGATATTGCCGGTGCAGACGGCGAGCAGGGTGTAGGTCTCAGTCATAGCTTCCATCTGACCACACCCACCAGCGCCGGGCAGACCTAGACTCTTGATCGTGAAGCCAACGACGCCGGAGGTCTCCGGTCAGCAGCCAGCCAGCGCCACCGACCCTGCGCCCGCGACGGGAGCGCCGGTGCCGCTGAGTCGTCGCTTCCTGGGCTGGGAGCTGGCGATCGTGCTGGGGCTCTCACTGGGCCGCTCCGCGGTCTATGCGGTGCTGCAGCTGGCCGAGCGGCTGACCCTGGCGCCGCTGGCCGAGCAGAGCTCCACGGTGCAGACCTCTCGCTCCCGGGCGGAGTTCTTCGACCTCAGCTACCAGGTGCTGGACTCGCTGTTCGCGCTCTTCCCGGTGGTGCTGGTCTGCTATCTGTTCTTCCTGCAGGGGGTGAACCCGTTCCGGCGCTTCGGGCTGGATCTGCGCCGTCCCGGCCGGGACCTCGGCCTAGGGGTCGGACTGTTCCTGATCATCGGGCTGGGCACCCTGGTGGTCTACGGGGTGGGCCGGGCGGCAGGCATCACCACCGAGATCATTCCGGCCGACGTCGGAGAGCACTGGTGGACCACGCCGGTGCTGATCCTGGCGGCGCTGCGGCATTCGCTGTTGGAAGAGGTGATCATGATCGCCTACCTCTTCGACCGTGCTCGCCGGATCTGGCCTCGGGCGGGGATCTGGATGATCATCCTCGCCGCGGCCGCGCTGCGCGGGGCGTACCACCTCTATCAGGGCTTCGGCCCGGGCATCGGAAATCTCCTGATGGGGATCATCTTCGGCTGGCTCTACCACCGCTGCGGCCGGGTCATGCCGCTGGTGATCGCACACCTGCTGCTCGACGTGGTGGCCTTCCTGGCGTTCCCGCTGGTGCTGCAGCTCGTCCAGCTCCAGTAGCTGCCCCGACCCGTAGCTGCCCCGACCCGCAGCTGCCCCGACCCGCAGCCTCCGCGAACAGCAGCTGCCGCGAACAGCAGCTGCCGCAGACGCAGGTGGGGCCCTGACCGCGAACGGTCAGGGCCCCACCTTGCGATGAGAGTCAGACGAGATCAGTGATCGTCGTCCTCGTCCTTCTTCTCGACCACGAGGGTCTCGGTGGTCAGCACCAGGGCCGCGATGGAGGCGGCGTTCTGCAGAGCAGAGCGCGTGACCTTCACCGGGTCGATGACGCCGTCGGCGATCAGGTCGCCGTAGACACCGGTCTTGGCGTTGAAGCCGTGGTTCGGCGCCATCTCAGAGACCTTGGAGGCGACGACGAAGCCGTCTTCTCCGGCGTTCTGAGCGATCCAGCGCAGCGGCTGGACCAGCGCGCGGCGGACGATGCCCACAGCAGCTGCGGCATCCCCGGAGAGCGCCTTCACGTCCTCGTCCTCGTCCAGCACGGAGAGGGCGTTGATCAGCGCAGTGCCGCCGCCGGCCACGATGCCCTCTTCGAGAGCCGCACGGGTGGAGGAGACGGCATCTTCGATGCGGTGCTTGCGCTCCTTGAGCTCCACCTCGGTGGCCGCGCCGACCTTGATGACGCCGATGCCGCCGGAGAGCTTCGCCAGACGCTCCTGGAGCTTCTCACGGTCCCACTCGGAGTCAGAGGCGTCGGCCTGGGCCTTGATGGTGGCCGCGCGAGCGTCCACATCTTCCTTGGACCCGGCGCCGTCGACGAGGGTGGTCGCGTCCTTGGTCACGGTCACCCGACGTGCGGTGCCCAGTGATTCCAGATCCACCTGATCGAGCTTCAGGCCCAGATCAGGAGAGATGACCTGTCCACCGGTGAGCACGGCGATGTCCTCGAGCATGGCCTTGCGGCGGTCCCCGAAGCCGGGGGCCTTGACCGCGACCACGTTGAGCGTGCCGCGCAGCTTGTTGACCACCAGGGTGGAGAGGGCCTCGCCCTCGACGTCCTCGGCGATGATGAACAGCGGGCGCTTGGCCTGCAGGACCTTCTCCAGCACCGGCAGGAACTCTGCCATGTTGGAGATCTTGCCCTGGTTGATCAGGATCAGCGGATCCTCGAGGATCGCTTCCTGGCGCTCGGGGTCGGTGACGAAGTGCGGGGACAGGTAGCCCTTGTCGAACTGCATGCCCTCGGTGATCTCCAGCTCGGTGGAGGTCGAGGACCCCTCTTCGATGGTGATCACACCGTCGGTGCCCACGGCGTCGAATGCACGCGCCAGGAGTTCACCGACCTCGTCGTTCTGCGCGGAGATCGCGGCCACGTTGGCGACCTGCTGGCCCTCGACCTCGCGAGCGTTCTCGCGGAGTCGGCGGGTCACGGCGGCGACCGAGGTCTCGATGCCGCGCTTGATCTCACTCGGTGCCGCGCCGGCGGCCACATTGCGCAGGCCTTCCTTGACCAGAGCCTGGGCGAGGACCGTTGCGGTGGTGGTGCCGTCGCCTGCGACGTCGTTGGTCTTGGTGGCGACTTCCTTGGCCAGCTGCACGCCAAGGTTCTCGTACGGGTCTTCGACCTCCACCTCACGGGCGATGGTGACGCCGTCGTTGGTGATGGTCGGTGCGCCCCAGGACTTGTCCAGGACTACATTGCGGCCTTTCGGGCCGAGCGTGACCTTGACCGTGTCTGCAAGCTTATCGATGCCGGCTTCCAGAGCGCGGCGTGCAGCATCACTGAATTCAAGCTGCTTTGCCATGGGTTACTGCTCCTTTGAGAGTGTGAGAATCGGATCGTGATGAGGTCTGTGAAGAGCCTTCAGCAATCCGTTCTTACTTCTCGATGATGGCGAGGACGTCGCGGGCGTTGAGCACGAGGTACTCGTCGCCGCTGACCTTGACCTCGGTGCCGCCGAACTTGGAGTAGATGACGACGTCGCCCTCGGAGACGTCAACCGGGATGCGCTTGCCCTTTTCGTCGAAGCGACCTGGGCCCACGGCGACGACCTTGCCCTCCTGGGGCTTCTCCTTGGCGGTGTCGGGGATGACCAGACCGGAAGCGGTGGTCTGCTCTGCTTCCAGGGGGCGAACAACGATGCGATCCTCGAGAGGCTTGATAGAGACTGACACGTCAGTACTCTCCTTTGCGTGGTGTGGATTCGGTTTATCAGCACAGGCCCGTGCAGAGCCTCCCGGTGCTTCCGGGGTGCTCGACGAGCCGAAATCTGTCGCACGCCTTGGGAGTGGCCAACCGTCGTCGCGGTGCCGGATGGTGCCCCGTCAGGCTGATATCCGCGGGTTGACGACCCGCGGACAAGCTGGCACCCGAGGGTCTCGAGTGCTAGGTGAAACTTTATAGACGGGCTTAGCACTCGGTCAAGCAGAGTGCTAAGCCTTTGGCTCCGGGCGGACGTGGACGGGACGTAGACTTGTCGCTGAGCCACCCGCTTTTGACCCCGAGAGGCACCACCGTGACTGAAACTCATCAGCAGACGAGCGCGGCCGGCGCTGCGGAGCATGATCCCTTCGGCTTCGTCGGACTGACCTACGACGACGTCCTGCTGCTCCCCGGCGCGACCGACGTGATCCCCTCCGAAGCGGATACCGCGACTCGCTTCTCCCGCAACATCGTGCTGCAGTCCCCGGTGGCCTCGGCCGCGATGGACACCGTCACCGAGGCGCCGATGGCCATCGCCATGGCGCGCCAGGGCGGCATCGGGATCCTGCACCGGAACCTCTCCATCGAGGACCAGGCCCGGCAGGTGGACAAGGTCAAGCGCTCCGAGTCCGGCATGATCAGCGATCCGGTGACGATCACCCCGGACGCGACCATCGCCGACCTCGATGAGCTCTGTGCCCACTTCCGGGTCTCCGGGCTGCCGGTGGTCGACGGCGAGTCCAAGCTGCTGGGCATCATCACCAACCGCGACACCCGGTTCATCCCGCGCGAGCAGTACCTGACCACCAAGGTCTACGAGAAGATGACCCCGCAGCCGCTGATCACCGCCCATGTGGGGATTCCCAATGAAGAGGTGCTGCGGATCTTCTCCGAGCACCGGGTCGAGAAGCTGCCGCTGGTCGATGACCACGGCGTGCTCCAGGGCCTGATCACGATCAAGGACTTCGACAAGGCCGACCGCTACCCGCAGGCCACCAAGGATGAGGAGGGCCGGCTGCGCGTCGGCGCGGCCGTGGGCTTCTTCGGCGAGGGCTTCGAGCGCGCCATGACCCTGATCGACGCCGGGGTCGACGCCCTGGTCGTGGACACCGCCAACGGCCACACCCGCGGCGTGCTGGACATGATCGCGCGGCTCAAGGCGGAACCGGCCGCGGCCGGCGTGGACGTCATCGGCGGCCAGGCGGCCACCCGCGAGGCGGCCCAGGCGATCATCGACGCCGGAGCCGACGCGGTCAAGGTCGGCGTCGGACCGGGCTCCATCTGCACCACGCGCATCGTCGCCGGCGTCGGGGTTCCCCAGATCACCGCCATCTACGAAGCCTCAAAGGCCGCCATCCCCGCCGGCGTGCCGGTGATCGCCGACGGCGGCCTGCAGCACTCCGGGGACATCGGCAAGGCGCTGGTCGCCGGGGCCGACTCGGTGATGCTCGGGTCGCTGCTGGCAGGCTCCGCGGAGTCCCCCGGAGACCTCGTCTTCTACAACGGCAAGCAGTTCAAGGCCTACCGCGGCATGGGCTCCATGGGAGCGATGCAGACCCGAGGGAAGAACACCTCCTTCTCCAAGGACCGCTACTTCCAGGCCGACGTCCCCACCGACGAGAAGCTCATCCCCGAGGGCATCGAGGGGCAGGTGCCCTACCGCGGCCCGCTCGAGGTGGTGTTCCACCAGCTCACCGGCGGTCTGCGGCAGACCATGTTCTATGTGGGCGCGCACACCATCGACGAGTTGAAGTACAAGGGCAAGTTCGTGCGGATCACCTCCGCCGGACTCAAGGAATCGCACCCGCATGACATCATGATGACGGTGGAAGCGCCGAACTACCGGCGCTAGTAAAGGAGCAGCTTTGAGCAACGAGATCCCCATCGGCCTGGCCAAGAACGGCCGCCGAGCCTGGGCTCTGGACGATGTCGCCATCGTCCCGAACCGACGTACTCGCAGCCCCGCAGACGTGAGTCTGGACTGGCGCATCGACGCGTACACCTTCTCCATGCCAGTGATCGGCGCCCCGATGGACTCGGTGATGTCACCGGCCACGGCCATCGAGCTGGGCAAGCAGGGCGGCCTCGGTGTCCTCAACCTCGAAGGTCTGTGGACCCGCTATGAGGACCCGGAACCGGTGCTCGCGGAGATCGCAGCGCTGGGCGCCGACGAGGTCTCCGCGGACAACACCCGCCGGCTGCAGCAGCTCTATGCCGAGCCGATCAAGGCCGAGCTGATCACCGCACGGCTGGCCGAGATCCGCGAGGCCGGCGTCGTCGTGTCAGGCTCGCTGACTCCGCAGCGCACGCAGGAGTTCTACCGCACGGTCGTCGAGGCCGGTGTGGACATGTTCGTCATCCGCGGCACCACCGTCTCTGCCGAGCATGTCGCTCAGAACGGTGACCCGCTGAACCTCAAGGAGTTCATCTACGAGCTCGACGTGCCGGTCATCGTCGGCGGGGCCGCCGGGTACACCCCCGCGCTGCACCTGATGCGCACCGGTGCCGCCGGCGTGCTGGTGGGCTTCGGGGGCGGAGCAGCCACCACCACCCGCCGCGCCATGGGCATCCGGGTGCCGATGGCGACCGCCATCAGCGACATCGCCGCCGCACGCCGGGACTACCTGGATGAATCCGGCGGCCGCTACGTCCACGTCATCGCCGACGGCGGCATGGGCTCCTCCGGGGATCTGGTCAAGGCCCTCGCGATGGGCGCCGACGCCGTGATGCTCGGGACCACGCTGGCTCGCGCCGAAGAAGCTCCGGGTCAGGGCTGGCACTGGGGGCTCGAAGCCGTGCACCAGGACTTCCCGCGCGGACACCGCACCCGGGTCGGGACCGTGGCGCCGCTGCAGGAGGTGCTCTGGGGACCCGCCCACCACACCGACGGCTCCTCGAACCTGATGGGCGGCCTGCGCCACGCGATGGCCTCCACCGGCTACGTGGACCTGAAGTCCTTCCAGCGCGTGGACGCGATCGTCTCTCCGATGGGCCAGCAGACCCGCTGACCGCACGGCAGGCACGCCCCGTGCGCTCGCGCCGGACCGCACTCGGTCTGTCGCAGGGCTGTCGGTCTGTCGCAGGGCTGTCGGGTGTCGCAGGGCTGAAGCTCCACGACATCGCACAGCGCCGCGATCTCTTCCGCGTCAGCTCAGCAGCTCGGACTCTTCCCCGGGACCGGAGGGGTCTCCGGGCTCCTGGTTCCGGGTGTACCGGTTCGCGGTGCAGCTGACCCCTCGGTCCCCGATGGTCTCGCCGCCGTCCAGCGGTGAGCTCGGCGCCCCCTGTGGCAGGGTCTCATCGGCGCACGTGGTCGGCGCCCCGACCTGCGCCCAGTGGCTCCGAGACCATCGCGAATCCCAACGGGGTCCTGTGCACGGCGTGCTGCAGACCAGGAAGCCCGCAAGCGGAGATGGCCTGCGGCAATGAGGGGGGTCGCGTCGTTGCGCGACGTCGGTGGTTCGCCACGTATACCCCGGGGGGTATACTTGTCTTGTCGTCCACCCCACTGAAGGAGCCACCATGTGCCGAGCTGTGACCTGCAAGACCTGCGGAAAGACCACCTGGGCCGGATGCGGCCAGCATGTGGATCAGGTGATGCGCGGGGTCAGCGCCACCCAGCGGTGCCCCGGACATGAACCTGCCCCGTCCGGCGGGTTCTTCAGCCGGCTCTTCGGTCGCTGAGGCTTGCCAGCACGCCGACCCCGGAGGCCGACGTGGAGAACTACTTCGCCGCCCATTCCGAGGTTGCCGTGATCACCTCGAATGAGCGTGATTCGGCATCCTGGGCGATCTCCGCACAGTCCTCGTCATCGGGGCAGGCGTAGGACCAGGACACCAGCGCTCGAGTGGCTGCCGCGAGATCTGCGGAGTAGGACGCCGGAACGTACTCCGGGAGGCCCTCCGTCTGATTGCGGACCCAATAGCTGTAGTCGGCCATCAGCGGCAGGCCCTCGGCAAAGAGATCGCGGCACTGGGGCTCATGGGCCACACAGCCGGCACCGGAGTACTCACGGTGCCATTCTTCGAGGTCGTCCAGGTATGAATCACGGGCCTCGGCCAGCCACGCGTCCTCCGGCGCGTCCGTCGCGGGGCTCTGTTCCGGCTCCGGCTCTGCCGTGACCGTTGGCATAGATGCTGACGCCTCGCTCGGCTCCACGGATTCCTCAGATGCTCCGGCGCAGCTGATCAGGGCCAGGGCTGCCAGGAAGCCGGTCCCGGCAACAACTGTCTTGTGCATGACCCCTCCAGGGGTGAGTGATGGTGCCCTCGGCAGAGGCCGCAGGCTGCGCATGCCAACGCTACCCTGGGCCCGAAGCTCACGGAGCCACCGGACACGAAGAAGCCCGTCAGCCTGGTTTATCAGGCTGACGGGCTTCTGTCGGCGGAGGATGGGGGATTTGAACCCCCGAGGGCGTGAACCCAACACGCGTTCCAAGCGTGCGCCATAGGCCGCTAGGCGAATCCTCCTGGCTGCGTCCCGCTGGCCTGCCTGATCGGCGCGGCCCTCGAGAGCAGACTTCATACTAGCGGAGAACCAGCGCAGAATGCACATCGAGCCCCCGTAGGATGGATCACTGCCAAGATCTGACCTGAGGAAAGGCGAGGACGATGCCCGCTGGACGCTACGCACCAAGCCCCTCGGGAGAGCTGCATCTGGGCAACCTGCGCACCGGGATGCTCGCCTGGCTCTTCGCGCGGTCCACCGAACGGGCCTTCCTGCTGCGCTTCGAAGATCTCGATCTTGCCCGCACGGTGGCGGGCTCCGAGGACCAGCAGTTCGATGACCTCCAGGCCATGGGGCTGACCTTCGACGCGCAGGATGGCGCCGATCGGACCCGTCAGTCCGAACGGATGGACCTCTACGGCGCAGCGATCGGGCAGCTGCGGCATGCCGAGCTGACCTATGAATGCTTCTGCTCGCGCCGCGAGATCCACGAGGCGGCGCGCGCCCCGCACGCGCCGACCGGAACCTATCCGGGCACCTGCCGCTACCTGAGCCAGGAGGAGCGGCGGCGCCGTCGAGCGGAGCGTCCCGCGGCGGTGCGGCTGCGCGCACCCCGCTCCGAGACCGGCGCGGCCACGCGGTTCTCCGTCGAAGACGTGCTGCTGGGCCGGATCACCACCGAGGTCGATGACTTCGTGGTCCAGCGCAACGACGGGACCCCGGCGTACAACCTCGCCGTGGTGGTCGATGATCATCTGACCGGGGTGGACCAGGTGGTGCGCGGCGACGACCTGGCGCCGTCTGCGCCGAGCCAGGCCTACCTGCGCGGACTGCTCTACGACCCGCAGGCAGCGGGGGAGGTCCAGTACGCCCATGTGCCGCTGGTGCTCAACGTCGAGGGCAGGCGCCTGGCCAAGCGGGACGGAGCCGTGACGCGGGCCGCCCTGCAGGAGCAGGGGATCGACGCCGCGGCCCTGCGCGACCTGCTGCTGATCTCGCTGGGACTCCCCGCCGGCCCCCTGGCTCAGGCGCTGGAGTCCTTCGACCCGAAGGCGCTGCCCGGCGACGCCTGGGTGTTTCAGCCGCCGAACAGCTGAAACACCCACACGCGGTGTCCCAGACCCGACACGTCAGACCCGGTGACCCCGGTCTGGGGCGCCGTCGAGGCTGCTCCGCTACGGGCGCAGCAAGATCTTGCCCCTGCGGCCCGGCACGAAGTTCGCCTGCGCCGCCTCGCGCACCTGATCGAAGGCATAGGTCGCCTCGGCGGTGAGCGAGAGGGTGCCGTCCGCGACTCGGGTGAGCAGCTCGGTGAACAGCTCGCCACGGCGCTGAGGCGCCAGATCGCCCATCACCCGGGAGCCCCAGAAGCCCTTGATCGTGACGTTCTTGAAGATGATGGCCCCGGAGTTCAGCGCCATCGTGCCTCCGGCCATGGCGCCGAAGATCACCAGCGTGGCATCCTCGCCGAGCTGGGAGAGCACCTGATTGCTGGCCTCCCCGCCCACCGAATCGATGCCCGCGACGATCTTCGCCCCACCGGTGACCTCTGCGACGCGGTCCTGCCATCCAGCGGACTCGGTGGAGACGACCCCGGTGATGCCCTGAGCGTCGAGCTCAGCAACACCTTCGTCGCGACGCACCAGGCCGAGCACGTTGATGCCCCGCGTCGGTGCCAGCTGGGCCAGCATCCGGCCCACCGCGCCGTTGGCCGCGTTCTGGATGATCCAGTCGCCCTCGTCCAGATCCAACCAGTCCAGCAGGGCGATGGTGGAGAAGGGCATCGAGACCAGCTGGGCGGCGACCTCATCGGCGGCGTCCTGATCCACCGGGATCAGGCCCGCGGCGGGGGCGATGAAGTACTCGGCCCAGGCACCGAAGACGCCGCCGGTGGCGACCCGCTGACCCACGGTGAGGTTCTCCACGCCCTCACCGAGGGCGTCGATGACGCCTACTGCCTCGGACCCGGTGCGGGCCGGCAGCTCCGGCTTGAAGCCGTAGGACCCGCGGATGGTCCAGAGGTCATGGTTGTGGATGGGGGAGAGCAGGGTCCGCACCCGGGCCTCTCCTGCACCGGGGTCCGGGGTGGGGACGTCTTCGACGTCGAGGACGTCCCAGGGCTCGCCGAATGTCTGTTGGGTGACTGCGCGCATGAAGTCCTACTTTCAATCAGAGGTATGCCGGCAGGAACAGGGGATCGAAGCCAGCTATTCCTGCACCGCCAGCTGTGACGGCTCCCACGTAGACTGGCGGCACCGTAGACCGTTGGCGGCCCAGCAGATCCACCCGCATCGCTGGAGCCGGCCACGACCAGAAGGCGAGACCCATGCCCGAAGAAGAGATGTCCGAAACCACGCAGGATGAGTCCCTCGAGAACTACACGATCGGTGACTATCTGCTGGACAGGTTGGCCGAGCTCGGCCTGACCGAGCTGTTCGGCGTTCCAGGAGACTTCAACCTCCATTTCCTGGACCACGTGGTGGCCCACCGCAGCATCCGCTGGGTCGGCTCCGCCAATGAGCTCAACGCCGGCTACAGCGCCGACGGCTATGCCCGCATCCGCGGCATCGGCGCCTTCCTGACCACCTATGGGGTCGGGGAGCTCTCCGCGATCAACGCCGTGGCCGGCTCCTACGCCGAATCCGTGCCGGTGGTCCAGATCGTCGGCGCACCGCCCAAGGAGACCCAGGCCTCGGGCCGCAAGATCCACCACTCGCTGGGCGACGGCGACTTCAAGCACTTCCTGCGGATGGCCGAAGAGGTCACCTGCGCCCACGCCGATCTCGACGCGCCCACCGCCACCTGGGAGATCGACCGGGTCCTGCGCGACGTCGTCTTCCGCCGTCGCCCCGGCTACCTCATGCTGGCCGCCGACGTCGCCGAGATCGCCGCCTACCCGCCCTCGGAGCCGCTGACCACCGATCTCCCGGTGACCACCCCGCGCGCCGTCGCCGCCTTCGAAGCGGCCGTGCGGCGCTTCCTGCCCGGGCGGCGCACCGCCGTGCTGGCCGATCTTCTCGTCCACCGGCTCGGCGCCACCGAGGAGCTGGCCTCCTTCCTCACGGATTCCCAGCTGCCCTTCGCCACGCTGGCCTGGGGCAAGACCCTGGTCGATGAATCGGACCCGAACTTCGTGGGCATCTACGCCGGTGCCGCCTCTCAGGATCGGGTGCGCGAGGTCATCGAGGGTGCCGATGCGCTGATCACCCTCGGGGTGGAATACACCGACAACACCACCGCCGGCTTCTCCATGGACCTCGACTCTGCCCGGATGATCGACGTCTCCCGCTTCGGTGCCCGGGTGGGCCATGAGGTCTTCACCCCGATCTCGCTGCAGGACGCGCTCGCAGTGCTGCACCGGGTGACCACCGAGCTCGACGACGTCGCCCCGATGCCCGCGGCGGAGGCTCCGGCCGCGGAGACGCCTCGGGAACCCTCCGAAGGTCCGCTGACCCAGGACGGCCTCTGGGCCGTGCTGGCCTCGCAGCTGGAATCGGCGAACATCGTCGCCGCGGACCAGGGGACCAGCTACTTCGGGATGGCCTCCCACCGGTTCCCGGCGAAGTCAACGTTCATCGGTCAGCCCATGTGGGGCTCCATCGGCTACACCCTGCCCGCGATCATCGGCGCCGGGCTCGCGGACCCCAGCCGTCGGCCGGTGCTGCTGATCGGCGACGGCTCCGCCCAGCTGACCATCCAGGAGATGGGCGTGATGATCCGCGAGAAGCTGCCCGTGGTGGTGGTGCTGGTCAACAACGCCGGCTATACCGTGGAGCGGGCCATCCACGGGCCCGATGAGGTCTACAACGACATCGCCCCGTGGCGCTGGGAGCTGGTGCCCCGGCTCTTCGGAGCAGCGGAGGAGGACTACCTCTACCGCAGGGTCACCACCGAGGCAGAGCTGCTGGCGGCCTGCAGGGACACCATGAGCAACCGGGAGAAGCTGGTCTTCATCGAGGCGATCACCGACCGCGACGACATCCCAAAGCTGCTCCAGGACGTCGCCGACGCGCTCAAGCGCTGAGCTCCATTGGCCTTCAAGCATGAGGCCGAGATACGATGAACCCCGGCCCCACGTGCGGTGCCATCCTGCTGAACTCCCCCAGGACCGGAAGGTAGCAAGGGTAAGCGGGCTCTGGCAGGTGCACGTGGGGCTCTTAATGTCTTCAGCCGCCTCATGCGGCCGGATCCGCCCCGCCGCGAATGTCTGCTGAGCGTTCAGGACCCGGCGAGCTTCTAGAATCGAACCCATGGATCACCGGCCCGCGAGCACGCGCACCCAGCGGCTTCTCATCTGGCTGGGCACCCTGGCTGTGATCGGACTGATCAGCGGAGCCAGCTGGCTGATGATCAATGGGGCGCTGCCACTGAGCGTCTTCGGCCGCGGTTCGATCACCGCGGCGGAACAGTGCCCCTCCGGCACGCAGCAGCCGGTGGTGCCCGAGCGGGTCCGGATCTCGGTGTTCAACACCACCAACGCGCCCGGTCTGGCCCATGAGGTGGCCGATGAGCTCAGCGATCGGAGCTTCCGGGTCGCAGAGGTCGACAACGACTACTTCGCCGACACGGGCTTCGCCGGGATCATCCGGGTGGGGGATCGGGGTCTGCGGCAGGCCTATACCCTGCAGCAGCACATCCCCGACACCATGGTGGACGTCGATGAGCGCGACGACTACAGCGTGGATCTGATCCTGGGGTCGGAGTTCGCGGTCCAGGACATGGAAGAGGCCGGGGACCTCGACATGGTCCCCGGCCTCCTGCGCTGCTCCGCAGACTGAGCAGCCTCAGCCGCAGCGGCTGTTCCTGTCCAGATCAGAGGAGCTCAGCCCGGTTCAGCTCAGCGTGCGTCCTTCCAGCGGCGGGCAGCGATGAAGCTGCGCACGCCCAGGACGATGTAGATCACCAGCACGATCACGGTGACCAGCGAGGAGATCACGGCTCCCGGGTTCTCAGACTCGCCGGCGAAGAGCTCGGGCAGGCTCAGCAGCGGCATGATCATGCCGAAGGCGCCGAGCAGCGCGACCGCCAGGGCGATATGGACGCCGAGCTTGCGGTTCTTCATCGCGATGCCGCCGCTGATCAGCAGCAGCAGGCCCACCACCGAGGGGATCAGCGCCGTCATGCTGGCGAAGTCGGTGGCGACATAGCCGATGATGCCGATCACCACCAGCAGGCCGCCGACGATCAGGGTCAGTCGCGGCATCGGGCTCGCCGGAGCGGCAGGACCAGTCGTCGTGGAGGTCGTGGAGGTCGTGGGTGTGGAGGGGTTCGTCATGGTGCTCCTCATCGGGTGATGTACGGCTGAAAACATCTGTCGTGCGTCTTCTACACAGTGTAGAAGATCAACTTCGGTCGAATCTTCCGACGTTTCTTCGATTGCGCAAAGAAACGCAGATCTTTGATGAGAAAACTCTGGCGTCAGGGCTTCACAGGGCGTGAACTGGTCTTGTCACCGAAACAAGGTCCACGATTCAAAGGAGATTCAGATGACCGAGACAATTGCCTCGCAGTCGCAGACCCAGAACTCACAGCCCCAGGGTGGGCTCAGCCCCGAGACCAAAGAGGTCTTCCAGCAGAAGGTCGACGCTCTGCAGCAGGACTGGGACACCAACCCGCGCTGGGAACAGACCACCCGCGACTACTCCGCAGCTGAGGTCATCAAGCTGCAGGGCAACGTCCAGGAGGAGCACACGCTGGCCAAGCGCGGTTCCGAGAAGCTCTGGAGCCAGCTCACCGCAGAGCACGCCGAGGGCAAGTACACGAACTCCCTGGGTGCGCTGACCGGCAACATGGCGGTCCAGCAGGTCAAGGCCGGCCTGCGCGCCATCTACCTCTCCGGCTGGCAGGTCGCCGGTGACGCGAACCTTTCGGGCCATACCTACCCGGATCAGTCGCTCTACCCGGCCAACTCGGTGCCCAGCGTGGTGCGCCGGATCAACAACGCCCTGCTCCGCGCGGACCAGATCGACTACCTCGAAGGCACCCGCACGGTCGAGGACTACATGGTCCCGATCATCGCCGACGCCGAGGCCGGATTCGGCGGCCCGCTGAACGCCTACGAGCTGATGAAGTCCATGATCGCCTCCGGCGCCGCCGGCGTGCACTGGGAAGATCAGCTCGCCTCGGAGAAGAAGTGTGGACACCTCGGCGGAAAGGTGCTGATCCCCACCGGTCAGCACGTGCGCACGCTGCAGTCGGCCCGGCTCGCCGCCGATGTGCACAACACCCCCAGCGTCGTCATCGCCCGCACCGACGCGGAGGCGGCCACCCTGATCACCTCGGACGTCGACGAGCGCGACCAGCCCTTCATCACCGGAGAGCGCACCGCCGAAGGCTTCTACAAGGTGCGCAACGGCATCGAACCCTGCATCGCCCGGGCCAAGGCCTACGCGCCCTACGCCGATCTGATCTGGATGGAGACCGGCACCCCGGACCTGGAGTACGCCAAGCAGTTCGCCGAGGCGGTCAAGGCCGAGTACCCGGACCAGATGCTGGCCTACAACTGCTCGCCCTCGTTCAACTGGAAGAAGCACCTCGACGACGAGACCATCGCGAAGTTCCAGCGTGAGCTGGGCGCCATGGGCTTCACCTTCCAGTTCATCACCCTGGCCGGCTTCCACGCGCTGAACTATTCGATGTTCGAGCTGGCGCGCGGTTACAAGGACAACCAGATGAAGGCCTATGTGGAGCTGCAGGAGAAGGAATTCGCCGCAGAGGCAGACGGCTACACCGCCACCAAGCACCAGCGCGAGGTCGGCACCGGATACTTCGATGCCATCTCCACCACGTTGAACCCCGAGTCCTCGACGGTGGCCTACAAGGGTTCCACCGAAGCAGGACAATTCCACTGATCCACCGGCATTGACAAAGGAGTCAGCCATGAACGCCCAGACCAGCACCTCTTTCCGCTCCAGCACCACATCCGGAAACGAGAGCATCACCGATCCGGCCGAGGCCACGTCGAGCAACGGCATCACGATCAACGGCATCACACTCAATGCGCCGCGGGCACCGCGGCAGAATGAGGTGTTCACCGCGGATGCGCTGACCTTCCTGAGCACCCTGCACCGCGAATTCGGCGCACGGATCGCCGAACTCGAGGCGCCGGAGCTGCAGCCGCAGCGGAACTTCGCGCCCAGCCCGGTGGGGCGGCGCGGAAGTGCGGAGGAGGCCGAGGCCTCCTGGAAGGCGCTGGTTGAGCGGTACCTGGTGGAACCACCTTCGGCCTTTGCGACACCCCGGCGACTGACCCGGTCCGAGGACCGGATCTTCTCCAAGGGGGAGGCGCTCTCGGCAGGACTGGTTGACTTCGCGCTGCACATCCAGCGGCGTGCGCGCCGTCTGGTCTCTGAAGGCAGGGCTCCGTTCATCTCGTTGCTCGGCATCGAGAGCGAGGATGAGCTGGAGATCTGGCAGGAGATGTTCACCCGGGCAGAGGAGCTGGTCGGCCTTCCGGCCGGCACCATCCGGGCGATCACCTTCAGCGCCTCAGAGGACGACGCCGGCGGTGCGATCCTGCTTCAGAAGCGGGCCCGCTGACCGGCGGCTGGCAGCTGCAGCACAGACGGAGACCCCCGGTCCCACATCCGAGTCCATGACTCGGAACGGGACCGGGGGTCTCTGTCATTGCGTCTGGATCACGCCCTGCTGATCAGCAGGCGGTGATCGGCAGACGGTGATCGGGAGGACCTGATCACCCTCGACAGATCACTCCTTGAGGGAGTCGATCATATCGGCGTTGTCTTCCATCCAGGCCTGAGCGGCTTCTTCCTCGTTGTCCGCGTACTCGTTGACCATCATGTCCTCGAGCTCGGCGTACTCCTCATCGGAGAGGGTGAAGCTGCCCATCCACTCGGCGACCTCGGGGAACTCGCTGGAGAACTCGGAGTTGGCGATGAAGTTCAGCGTCTCTGGCTCGCCCAGCGCACCCTCGGGATCTTCGAGATCCTTCAGGTCGAAGTTGCCGTAGGCGTAGAACGGACGCCACAGCGTCACGACGATGTCTTCCTCGTCATCGATGGCGGAGCCCAGCTCGGTCAGCATCGCCGCGGTGGAGGATTCCACGAGTTCGAAGTTCTCATCGAGCCCATATGTCGGGAACACGTCATTGGCGGTGACTCCCATGTGGCCCGAACCTGGCTCGATGCCGATGACCTGACCGTTGAAGTCCTCGGCGTTGTCGGCGAGCTCTGCGATGGAGTCGATCTCGGTGTATTCGGGCACCGCCAGGGTCAGCACGGCGCCCTCGTAGTACGCGCCGAGATCCTCGAGATCGTCACCGTATTCGTCCATGTACTCAGCGTGGGTGACCTCGGGCCATGCGGACGGGTAGACGTCGATGTCGCCCTGGGCGACGCCGGTGTACAGCGGGGCGGCGTCGTTGATCTCTTCGATCTCGACGTCGTAGCCCTCGCCCTCGAGGATGCCCTGCCAGAGGTAGGCCATGCTCAGACCATCGGTCCAGCTGGGGATGATGCCCAGGGTGACGGTGCCGCCGGCCTCGGCCTCGTCCCCGTTCTCCGCGGCGTCGTCGCCACCGCCGCAGGCGGTCAGCGCGAGGGCTGCCGCGGCGGTCACGCCGATGAACTTCGATGCTGTGCCAGTTCGTGTACTCATGATGTGCCTCAATCTGTTGTGTGCGGGTGCGATGCGGTCTCTGGTCTGTGTTCTCGGATGGTGGCTTCGCCCAGCGGGCGAGGCCGGATCACGTGGTCTTGGCGGGGGCGGGCTCAGGGCTTCGTCGAGGACGGCCGCGACGAAGCAGCTTCGACATCCGTCCCACGGCCATGCCGCCGTGACCGATGGCGGAGGTGACGCGGTCCAGATAGATGGCCAGGACGACGACGGCGAGCCCGGCCTCGAACGCCAGGCCGATGTCCAGGCTGCCGATGGCTCGCATGACCTCGCCGCCGAGTCCGCCGGCCCCGACGAGGCCAGCGATGACGGCCATGGACAGCGCCAGCATGATGACCTGATTGACGCCGGCCATGATGGTCTTCAGCGCCAGCGGAAGCTGGATGCGCAGCAAGATCTGCCCGGGAGTGCTGCCGAAGGCATGGCCCGCCTCGACCACCTCGGCGTCGACCCCCCGGATGCCCAGCTCGGTGAACCGCACCCCGGGAGGAAGCGCGAAGATGATGGTGGCGACGACACCGCTGGTGACGCCGATGCTGAACAGCGTCACCACGGGAACCAGCCAGACGAAGGCCGGCATGGTCTGCATCAGGTCCATCACCGGCCTGATCGCGCCGCTGACCCGGTCAGACCGGGCAGCCCAGATTCCGAGCGGGATCGCGATCACCAGGGCGATGGCGGCTGCCACTGCCACCAGGGCCAGCGTGGTCATGGCGTTCTCCCACTGATCGATGCTGATCACGAACACCAGCATCACGATCGAGAGGAGGCCCAGCTTCCAGTCCTTGACCAGCCACCCCAGGAGAGAGAACGCCACGGCGAGCAGGAGCGCATCCGGAGTGTTGAGCAGGTCGTCCAGGCCGCCGGTCAGAGTTGAGACGACTGTTCGGATCAGGTCGAACAGGGCGCCGAGGTTGTCGTTGACCCAGCCGAAGCCGGTCTCGATCCATTCGCCGACGTTCAGCCGGGGGACCCCGGCTCCTTCAGTCTCTTGAGCAGTGGTGATCATCGGGTGCCCACCGCCTCTGAGGCGTCATGGCCGGTGTATTTCGGCTCCGCCAGGGCGTTGAGCAGCGTCACGCGGGCGATGATCCCTTCAAGTCGGCCGGCGTCATCGATCACTGCCAGCCCTGCTTCGCTCTGCGCGGCCTGGGTCATCAGCTCGGCCAGCGGAGTCTCGGCATGCACCGAGGGGGCCGGCTGCAGCAGCCCGTCGAGCGTGTTCGCGCCCTGGGCCACTGCCGCGGCGACAGCATCTTCGTGCACGAAGCCGTGGAGCTTCTTTCCGCGGTCGACGACCGCCAGCACGTTGGTCTGGTGTTCGCGCATGAGCTTGTGTGCGGTGCGGGGCCCCTGTTCCGTGCCGAGCACCGCCACCGGAGGTTCCATGATGGCGCCGGCGGTGAGGACTCGGGTGCGATCCACGTCCTGGACGAACTGGGCGACGTAGTCGTTGGCCGGGTCGTTGAGGATCTGCTCAGAGGTCCCGATCTGCACTGTGCGTCCGTCGCGCATCATTGCGATCCGGTCGCCCAGCCGCATGGCTTCGTTGAGGTCATGGGTGATGAACAGGATGGTCTTGCCCAGCTGCTCCTGCAGCTCCACGAGCTGGTCCTGCATCTCTCGTCGGATGAGGGGATCCAGGGCGCTGAAGGCTTCATCCATGAGCATCACCTCGGTGCCGGCCGCCAGTGCGCGGGCCAGACCGACTCGCTGGCGCATGCCTCCGGAGAGCTCGTCCGGCATGGATCCGCCCCAGCCGGTGAGGCCCACCATGCGGAGGGCCTCGTCGGCCTTGCGTTCCCGGTCTGAGCGGTTGAGTCCCTGGACCTCCAGGGCGTAGGCGGCGTTCTGCCCGACGGTGCGGTGTGGCAGGAGCGCGAAGTGTTGGAACACCATCGAGACCTTTTCGCGGCGCACGCGGCGCAGCTCCTTGGCGGAGAGTCGGGCGATGTCTTCACCGCCGACCTCGATGCTGCCGGCGGTCGCAGGCAGCAGGCCGTTGACCATGCGGATCAGCGTGGATTTTCCGGAGCCGGAGAGGCCCATCACCACGAAGACCTCGCCCGGCGACACGTCGAAGCTCGCGTCGATGACAGCGGCGGTGCCCAGGTCCGTGACGTCCTCGCGATCCGCGCCGCCCTTGATGCGTCGGACAATCTCCTCGGGGCGCTTGCCGAAGGCTTTGTAGACGTTCCGCGCTCGGACCGCAGGCTCGGCAGTACTGGAGTTCAAGATCATTCCTTCGTAGAAGTCGATGATTCTCGACCTTACCAAAAGCCGTATATCACCTGATTGTGACCTGTCAATGCTTGACTTCGTGCTGCAATTGTGGTGACCCGCCTCACGGTGAGCTCGGAGGTGCCAGTGGTGCGCGTCACCGGGCAGGCTTCGGTGGCGGGTATGCTTTTTTGATATGCGGACAGTACGAGAAACCTCAAACGTGAGGGAATCGTCGCAGCGCACCCAGCTTCGCTCCCTCGAGCGCGCCTCAGCAGCCTCCCAGGACGAGGGCTTCGACCTGATCGCGCTTGGCCGACGCGTGCGCCATCTGCGCAAGCAGGCCGGGATGACCCTTGATGCGCTCGCCGAGGCGCTGGGCACCGCGCCCAGTCAGCTCTCGCTGTTGGAGAACGGCCGCCGCGAGCCCAAGCTCTCCCAGCTGCAGCAGCTGGCCAAGGCGCTGGAGGTCAGCTTCGACGACCTCTTCGGCGCCGATCCGCCTTCGAAGCGCGCGGCACTGGAGATCGAGCTGGAGAAGGCGCAGCGGGGTCCGCTCTATGCGGCGCTGAACCTGCCCGCGGTGCGGATCAGCAACCGTCTGCCCATGGATGTCCTGGAATCGCTGGTCGCGCTCCAAGGTGAGCTGCGCCGTCGTCTCGAGGAGCAGGCCGCCACTCCGGAGGAGGCGCGGCGGGCCAATACGGAGCTGCGTGAGGAGATGCGCGCCAGGAACAACTACTACCCGGAGATCGAGGCGGCCGCCCAGGAGCTGCTGGACGCGGTGGATCACCGCGAAGGTCCGCTGTCCCACCATGTGGCCGCTGACATCGCCGCGCACCTCGGGTTCTCGCTGCGCTTCGTGAAGAACCTGCCCGAATCCACCCGCTCGGTGACGGATCAGAAGAACCGGATCATCTACCTGACCCAGGGAACCGCGCGGCAGTGGGACGCCCGCTCGGTGCTGCTCCAGGCGCTGGGCCACCAGGTGCTGGGTCACACCGAGCCGGAGGACTACTCCGAATTCCTGCGCCAGCGTGTCTACACCAACTATTTCGCGGCGAGCCTGCTGATGCCCCAGGCCACCACCGTGCGCTTCCTGAAGGAGTCCAAGTCGCGCAAGGAGATCGCCATCGAGGACCTGCGGGACGCCTTCGCCGTCTCCTATGAGTCTGCCGCCCACCGGTTCACCAATCTCGCCACCGAACACCTGGGGATCACGTGTCACTTCCAGAAGGTCCACGAGTCCGGGATCCTGCACAAGGCCTATGAGAACGACGGGGTCAACTTCCCGGCGGATCACTCCGGAGCCATCGAGGGTCAGACGATCTGCCGGCAGTGGACCTCGCGCCAGGTCTTCGAGGTCGATGACAAGTTCCGATCATTCCACCAGTACACCGACACCACGGTCGGAACGTTCTGGTGCACCGCGCGGACCGAGGCGCACTCCTCGGGGCTGTACTCGCTCTCCATCGGAGTGCCCTTCGAGCACGTGAAATGGTTCCGCGGCTCCGACACCACCTCGCGCTCATCCTCGCGCTGTCCTGACGATCCGACCTGCTGCCGGCAGCCCCCGGCGGAGCTCGCCGCCCGCTGGGAGGGACAGGCCTGGCCTGCCGCCCGCGCCAACAGCCACCTGCTCGCGGCCATGCCCCAGGGGGCCTTCCCCGGGGTGGACACCACCGAGGTCTACGAGTTCCTGGAACGCCACTCGCGTCAGGACTGAACACCACCAGGGCTGAATGCCGGCAGGACTGAGAAACCGGGCTGGCACCAGGATTCAGCACCAACTTCGCTCGGATTGTTGAACAATCCTGCGGAGTCAGGCATCCTTGACTCAGCTCACACTGAGACGTGGGCAACATCGGCTCGAGGAGGATCACGTGGCACAGATCGACCTGAACAGCGATGTCGGAGAGGCCTTCGGCAACTGGACCAGCGGAGACGACGCCGCCATCCTGCGCACCGTCTCCAGCGCGAACATCGCCTGCGGCTTCCACGCCGGGGACCCGCTGACCATCCGCGCCACCGCCACCGAGGCTGTGACGAACGGCGTCGTCATCGGCGCCCATATCGGCTACCGCGACCTCGCCGGCTTCGGCCGTCGGCACCTGGAATGTTCCCCCGACGAGCTCGCCGCCGATGTGCTCTACCAGCTCGGCGCCCTGGAAGGGATCGCCCTGGGGCTGGGGTCCCATATCCGCTACGTGAAGCCGCATGGCGCCCTCTACCACGCGATGATCTCCCACACCGGGCACGCCCATGCCGTCATCGACACCATCGCCGCCTATCGCGAGAGCACCGGACGCGACCTTCCGGTGCTGCTGCTGCCGGGATCAATCGCCCTGGACTATGCCGCCGAAGCCGGTCTGCGCGGAGTCTCCGAGGCCTTCGCCGATCGCAGCTACAACCCCGACGGCACGCTGGTCTCCCGGCGGGAGCCTGACGCGGTGCTCCACGACACCGAGCAGGTGGTCGAGAACATGCTGCGCCTGGCCGAGGAGTCCGTGCTGATCGCCCGCGACGGCACGCGCATCGAGACCCAGGCCGAATCCATCTGCACCCACGGCGACACTGCCGGCGCGGTGGCGATGGCGAAGGCGGTGCGGGCCGCCTTGGAGGGCGCCGGAGTCGAGATCCGCAGCTTCGCATGATCAGCACCATCCGAGAGGCTGGTCCCCGCGCGCTGCTGCTGGAGTTCGAGACCCTCGACCAGGTCCTGGCCTGCCATCAGCAGCTGCGCCGTGACCCGCTGCCCGGCCAGGTCGAGGCCGTGGCCGCGGCCCGCACCATCCTGCTGCGCTTCACCGCCCGGCCCGCCCTGCTGCAGGCCCGGACGCGTCTGCCCGGCCTTGAGCTCGGAGAATTCTCTGCCGCGGACTCCCGGCACGTGGAGCTGGAGGTCATCTACGACGGGGAAGACCTGGATGGTCTCGCCGCGAACCAACAGATGAGCGTCGAGGCGCTGATCAACTGGCACACCGAACAGTCCTGGACCGGAGCCTTCGGCGGCTTCGCCCCCGGATTCACCTACTGCGTGCCCAGCCCGGCTCCGGGTGAGGCGGCGCTCGGGGATCCTGGCCGCCCCGGCCCGTTGGACGTCCCGCGCCGCAGCAGCCCGCGCACCGCCGTGCCTGCTGGCGCCGTGGCCCTGGCCGGTGAGTTCTCCGCCGTGTACCCGCGGGTCTCCCCGGGCGGATGGCAGCTCATCGGACATACCCCGGCCACCCTGTGGGACCTCTCCCGCGAAGCCCACGGCGAGTCCCCGGCGCTGGTCAGCCCGGGGGACTCCGTGCGCTACAAGCCGGTGCGTGCCCGGTCGGTGACGACCACGTCCGCACGTCAGCCCGAGGAAGCACCCCAGCCCGAAACTGGGTCGTGGAGCTCGCGCGGCTCCGAGCCCGAGGACGAGGCCGCGCTCACCGTGCTCGACGCGGGTCTGCAGACCCTGATCCAGGATCTCGGCCGCAGCGGACTCAGTGACCTCGGAGTCTCCCGCGCAGGGGTCGCCGATGAGGCCGCCGCCCGCCAGGTGAACCGACTTCTCGGCAATGGTGCGCAGGCCGCGGTGCTCGAGGCGCTGCACGGGGGACTCACGCTTCAGGCCGAATCCACGGTGGTGCTCGCCGTCGCCGGCGCGCAGGTGCCGCTGACCGTCACCGGCCCGGACGGATCCAGCAGGCGCGCAGCGCTTCGCGCTCCCTTCGCCCTCGCCGCGGGGGAGACCCTGACTCTCGGGGCCCCCGAGCGTGGACTGCGCAGCGTGGTCGGCCTCCGTGGAGGCATCGCCGCCACGCCGGTGCTCGGCAGCGTCTCCGCCGACACCATGTCAGGGCTCGGCCCCGGTCCGCTCGCGGCCGGAGACCGGCTCCGCGCCGCCGGGGCCGCCACCGGCGCCGTCTCCGCGCCCCAGCTTGATCCGTCATCCGCTGAGACGCCGACGGCTGAGACGCCGACCGCGCTGCGCTTCACCTATGGACCCCGCGCGGACTGGTTCAGCGCCGAGGAGGCCGCTCGGCTGGCCGACCAGCACTGGATCGTGTCCCAGTCCTCGAACCGGATCGGGATCCGGCTCGAGGTCCCCGCGCGCACCGAGGTCGCCAGAACCAGCGACGCCGCCCGGGGCGCCGACGCGAAGACCACCGACGCGAAGACCACCGACGCGGAGGCCCCGCGTCCGCTGCGCCGGCTCAAGGAGGGCGAGCTTCCCAGTGAGGGAGTCGTCCGCGGCTCGCTGCAGATGCCGCCCGCGGGCACTCCGGTGCTCTTCCTCAACGACCATCCGGTCACCGGGGGATACCCGGTGATCGGGGTCGTCATCGACGAGGACCTGCCGCTTGCGGCGCAGCTCGCCCCCGGAGACCAGATCACCCTGGTCCCGGTGGACCCTGACACGCTGACCCCGCTGCCGCGGACCCATGCCCCGGCGGCCCCGCCGTCGCAGAGCCCCACGACCCCAGACGCCTGAGAGAAGACCTCACCATGAAGCGCATCCTCATCGCCAACCGCGGCGAGATCGCCGTCCGCATCATCCGCAGCGCCCGCGAATCCGGCTACACCGCCGCAGCGGTCTACGCCGACCAGGACGCCGATTCGCTCCACGTCCAGCTGGCCGACGAGGCCGTGGCGCTGCACGGCACCACCCCGGCGCAGACCTACCTGGATCAGCAGAAGCTGCTCGACGCCGCCCGCGAGGTCGATGCCGACGCGATCCACCCCGGCTACGGGTTCCTCTCCGAGAACGCCGACTTCGCCCGCGCCGTGATCGCGGCCGGACTGACCTGGATCGGTCCGAAGCCCGAGACCATCGAATCGCTCGGGAACAAGGTCACCGCCCGGGCGCTCGCGGTCAAGGTCGGCGCCCCGCTGGTGCCGGGCACCGATGGACCGGTCGCCGGTGGGGATGAGATCCGCGAGTTCGTCGCCGCGCACGGGTTGCCGGTGGCCATCAAGGCCGCCCACGGCGGCGGCGGGCGCGGCATGCGCATCGTTCGTGAGGCGTCCGAGATCGATGAGGCCTTCGCCTCTGCGGTGCGCGAGGCCGAATCCGCCTTCGGCCGCGGAGAATGCTTCGTGGAGAGGTTCCTGGACCGGCCCCGGCACGTAGAGGCCCAGGTCCTCGCGGACACGCAGGGCAACGTCGTCGTCGTCGGCACCCGGGACTGCTCGCTGCAGCGGCGCAACCAGAAGCTGGTGGAGGAAGCGCCGGCGCCGTTCCTCAGCGCCGACCAGCGTGCTGACATCCACCGCTCCGCCCGAGCGATCTGCGCCGAGGCCGGGTACGTCGGGGCCGGCACGGTGGAGTATTTGCTCAGCCCGGGCGAAGGGGACCAGCCCGGTCTGCTGAGCTTCCTGGAGGTCAACACCCGGCTGCAGGTGGAGCACCCGGTCACCGAGGAGACCTCCGGGGTGGATCTGGTGGCCGAACAGCTGCGCATCGCCGAGGGAGAACCGCTGCGATTCACCGAAGACCCGCAGCCGCGCGGCCACTCGGTGGAGTTCCGGCTCAACGCCGAGGAACCGGCCCAGGGATTCCTTCCCACCCCCGGCCCGGTGACGCTCTTCGCCCCACCCACCGGACCCGGCATCCGGGTGGACACCGGGGTGCGCAGCGGTGACGAGATCTCCGGCGCCTTCGATTCGATGCTTGCCAAGCTCGTGGTCACCGGCCCGGATCGCACCACCACGCTGCGCCGTGCGCGCATGGCGCTCGACGAGATGCGCATCGAAGGCCTGCCCACCGTGCTGCCCTTCCACCGCCAGGTGCTCGAGGCGGAGGACTTCCTCGCCGCCGACGGCCAGGCCAGCTTCCGGGTCCACACCCGCTGGATCGAGACCGAGTTCGAAGCCGCCTACGGCGAGTCCATGGTCGACTCCGAGCACCTTGCTGCAGCGCTGCGCCACCGCGAACACCGCATGCGCCGCACCACTGTGGAGATCGACGGCCGGGCGGTGAGCCTGGGGCTCCCTGCCGCCCTGCTCACCCTGCTCGGCAGCGGCACCGGAACAGGCGCCGGGACGACCACCGACGACGACGCTCCCACCACCCCCGCCGAGGCCGCGCCCGGCGCAGTGGTGACGAAGCTGGCCGGCAGCCTGGTCAGCTTCTCCGCCGTGGACGGTGCTGAGGTCTCCGCAGGGGATCCCCTCGCCGTGGTGGAGGCGATGAAGATGGAGTCCACCGTGGCAGCACCGCGCAGCGGGGTCTTCCATCGGGAGGAGCTCGCCCCCGGCGCGGCGCTGCGGGCCGGCCAGGTGCTGGGTGTCATCGAGTGACCCGCGTGAAGCGAGGTTGAGGTGCGGGTTTCCCGTGTCCGCTAGATTGTTGTCATGACCGACGTGATGTGGAGCTCCTTGTCCGCCGAGGGACTCAGCGAGCATGCTCAGGTCCCGGAACGGGTGGCGGAGCTGCTGCGCGGGGCGATCTCGGCCGGTGCGATTCGTCCAGGCACCAAGCTTCCGGAGGTACAGCTGACCCGTCAGCTGGACATCTCGCGGCACACGCTGCGCAGCGGCTTCCAGATCCTGGCAGCTGAGGGTCTCGTGGAACGTCACCCCAACCGTGGGGTCTTCGTGCACCAGCCCACGGCCGCCGACATCGCCGAGGTCTACCGGGTCCGTCGGGTGCTGGAGGTCGGCGCGGTGCGCACCGCAGAGTTCCCCGCGGCGGAGCTGGAGCAGCTGCACCGAATCGTCTCAGCCGCGGAGGTGGCGCGCGAGCGCGGAGACATTCCCGCGATGGCCCAGGCCAATCAGGTCTTCCATCGGACCATCGCCGCCCAGGTTCGCAGCGCGATGCTCGATGCGCTCATGGAACAGGTGCTGGCGCGGATGCGTCTGGCCTTCCACGCCAAGTCCGAACAGCCCAGCTTTCATCACGCCTATATCGAGAGGAACCGCGAGCTGGCCCGGCTGCTCAGCCAGGGGGACCGGCGGGCCGCGGAGGCTCATCTGCTGGAATACCTCGACTCGGCCGAGGCTGAGCTGCTGGACCACCTGGGCAGCTGATCGGAGGAAGGTATCCGGGGGCCATGCTCGACCGAGTCCAGCCCCCAGATCCTTCAACGGTCTCCCCGGCTCCAGCTCCCAGCTCAGCTTCGCTGCCGATAGGGATCGTACTGCGGCTTCTGATACGCGAACTCCCCGCCCTGGCGTCCCCCGAAGGGCCGGCCGTGATCGGCGTACTCCTCGCGCAGGAACACCAGCCGCCACATGCCCAGGTCGATCCGCGACCCGGTGCGCAGCGTGACCGGCGCGCCGGGCTCGGCGCTGCGACTGCCGCCCATGGACCCATGGCGGACGATCACGTACTCATCGAACTCGTCATGGAGGATCTCGGCGTGGACCGGCTCCAGGCCCTTGAGCAACAGGTCCGAGGCTTCGTCGCTGCCGATCAGTGTGCGATCAGCCACCAGGTTGAACTCCAGCGGACCTGCGCCGGGCTGGTCGGTGCGGCTCATGATCAGCCGCGGACGTCCGGCCCCGCGGGGAGCGTGGGTGGTGGTGACCCGACGTCGGATCCTTCGGTTGAACGTCGGGGCCGGGGGCCACGGCGTCTCCGGAGGGATCAGCGACGATGAGCTCTGCGCGTCGCCTGAGCCGGTGCCGGCAAAGCGCGGCAGCGACTTCAGCGAACCCAGCCGAATGTGTTTCGAACGGGTGAGCGCCCGGCTCAGCACCGTGGTCTTCACCGCTCCCAGAGAGACGATCTCTCCTGCGGGACCGATCACGGAGAGCGTCAGATCGCGGGCCGCGAGCTGGCTCGCGAACACGTCGGCGGCTCGGGTGATCGAGCGCGGCATCCCGTCGAGCAGCGAGGAGTCCTCGGTGCGGACCTCGATGTGGCGGCCTGCCGCGGTGATGGTGGCGTTGATCGGTTCAGTCGGGGTGCCGTCTGCCCCGACCTGGGCGACGCTGAAGGCGAGGTCGATGTCTAGGCGCATGATGCCTCCTGCCTCAGTTGCAGTCGATCATCGGGAGCTCGCTTCGTCACTCGTGGTCACCCGCAGAGTCCCGTTGAACTTCCAGACCGCTCGTGGCGCATCCGGTCCGATGTCACGGGGGACCTCCACCGTCATGTCTTGGAGCGTGTAGTTCACCGCGGCGCCCCGGCCGGTGAGATAGGACCACATCTCTTGGCCCAGATCGGCCCAGTCGCCGATCTGGTGCGGCTCGTTTCCCTGCGGGTTCACGCTCTCGGTTCGGGTGCTCTCAGTCATGGCTGCGTCTCCTGAACAGTATCGGCGCCGCATCGCTGCGGCGCAGGTGGTGGGTGAGCTCTCGCTCACCGTCATCTTCACCCGGAGAAGCCGCTATTGGAAGACCTCGCGTGCCGCTGATCACACATTACGTCGTATTACGCAATGCTCAGTCGACGGGTTCGCGCTTGATCCCGACATAGACGGTGTTGGAGGAGGTCCTCCCGGTGAGGTGATTGGCGAACTCCACGACGTGGGCCTGGCAGTCATCGAAGACCGTCGAGAGCGTGACCATGAACTCCTCATCCGGCGGATCATCGGACCACAGCGTGAATACCCCGTGATCAGCGAGGTGCGCCGCCAGCGCGGTGAGCCCCTCGGTGGTGTAGAGGTCCGCGTGGCTCGGATCCAGCGTGTGCCGCGGGGAGTGGTCGACGTCGAGCAGGATCACGTCGTGACGCTGCGCGTCCGGCGCCGGAGGCGTCCGCATCACGGCGAAGAAGTCATCCTGGCGCAGGGTGGTGCGCGCGTCCTCGACCAGCCGGCTCGAGACTGGCAGCAGCTTGCGCTGATGCCAGTCGATGACGGCCGGGAGCGCGTCGATGACCTCCAGCCGGTGGACCCGCTCATCAGCGAGCGCAGTGACCGCGGTGTAGCCCAGGCCGAGGCCGCCCACGACGACGTCGAGCTTGTCACCCGTCGCGGCGGCGAGGCCCAGAATCGACATCTGCTCCTCCGCCACGGTGAAGAGGCTCGACATGAGGAACTCCTCGCCGAGCTTCACCTCATAGATCTGCGTGCCCGTGCCGGGCTCGGTGCGCCGACGCAGCATCAGCTCACCCATCGGCGTCTGCTGCCAGTCAAGCTCTTCGAACCGTGCGATCATGCGGGTGCCTCTCCTCGATTGCCTGTCCATCCTACGCAGGGTGGGGGAGCGGCTTCAGGAGTCCTCGGTCGCGAACTGGGTCCGGTAGAGCTCGGCATAGCGCCCGTCGGCCGCGAGCAGCTCGGTGTGCGTGCCGCGCTCCACGATCATGCCTGCTTCGACCACGAGGATCGCGTCGGCGGCGCGCACGGTGGAGAGCCGGTGCGCGATCACCAGCGCGGTGCGGCCGACGAGCGCCTCGGTCAGCGCGGCCTGCACGGCGGCCTCGGAGGTGGAGTCCAGCGCGGCGGTGGCCTCGTCGAGGATGACCACCTGGGGCTGGGCCAGCAGCAGCCGGGCCAGAGTCATGCGCTGGCGCTCGCCGCCGGAGAGCCGGTAGCCGCGTTCCCCGACCACGGTGTCGAGCCCGTCGGGCATGGAGTGGACCACCGATTCCAGTCGGGCCCGGCGGATGGCGTCCCAGATCTGCTCATCGGTGGCGTCCGGGGCCGGCAGGGTGAGGTTGGCCCGGATGGTGTCGTGGAACAGGTGCCCGTCCTGGGTGACCACGCCCAGGGTGGCACGCAGCGAGGCGAACGTGGTGTCGCGCAGGTCCACCCCGGCCATCCGCACCGAGCCGGAGTCCACGTCGTAGAGCCGCGCGAGCAGTGCGGCGATGGTGGACTTGCCGGCCCCTGAGGAGCCCACGATGGCCACGGTCTGCCCGGGCTCCACGCGCAGGCTGATCCCATGGAGCACCTCTTCGCCGCCGCGCTGGTCCAGCGTGGCGACCTCTTCCAGGGAGGCGAGTGAGACCTTCTCCGCAGAGGGGTAGGAGAAGCTGACGTCGTCGAACTCGACGGCGGCTGGGCCATCGGGCAGCGGCTCGGCGTCTGGCTTCTCGGTGATCAGCGGTTTGAGGTCCAGGACCTCGAAGACCCGCTCGAAGCTGACCAGTGCGCTCATCACTTCCACCCGGGCGCTGGCCAGGGCGGTCAGCGGCGCGTAGAGGCGGGTGAGCAGCAGGGCCAGGGAGACCACGGCGCCGGCCTCGAGCTCTCCGACGATCGCGTAGAAGCCGCCCAGGCCGTAGACCAGCGCGAGGGCCAGCGCGGAGACCAGGGTGAGCGCGGTGATGAAGGTGGACTGCAGCATCGCGGTCTTGACCCCGATGTCCTGCACGCGGCGGGCGCGCCGCTCGAACTCTGCGGACTCCTCCTCGGGACGGCCGAAGAGCTTGATCAGCGTGGCGCCCGGAGCGGAGAAGCGTTCGGTCATCTGGGTGCCCATGGTGGCGTTGTGGTTCGCCGCCTCACGCTGGAGCCCGGCCAGCCGGCTGCCCATCAGACGGGCCGGCACCACGAACACCGGCAGCAGCACCAGGGCCAGCAGCGTGACCTGCCAGGACAGTGAGAGCATCGCGATGATGGTCAGGATGACCATCACCAGGTTCCCGACGACGCCGGAGAGGGTCCCGCTGAAGGCGCGCTGCGCACCGATGACATCGTTGTTCAGCCGGCTCACCAGTGCGCCGGTGCGGGTGCGGGTGAAGAAGGCGATCGGCATCTTCTGCACGTGATCGAACACGGCGGTGCGCAGATCCAGGATCAGGCCTTCACCGATCCGTGAGGAGAGCCAGCGGCTGAGGATGTTGAACCCGGCATCGGCCACGGCGATGATCGCGATCAGCACTGCCAGCCGGATCACGACCTCCACGGCGGCGGAGCCGGTGATCGCGTTGATGACCTGTCCGGCCAGCAGCGGGGTCGCCACGGCGAGCGCCGCGGTGACCACCGAGAGGATCAGGAACCAGATCAGCCGGGTGCGGTGGGGACGGGCGAACCGGCCGATGCGGCTCAGCGTCTCCCGGTTGAACGGCCGGTAGTCCTTCTTAGCGTGGGTCATGCTGTACAGCGAGCCCCATGCCGCGCGTTCCATGCTCACGCACAAACCCCCAAGATCTCCAGTGATGCCGCGCTGGCTGCAACGGCACCGTTGAGCCCACAAGCACCAACCGACGCAACGCTACTCGCATTCCGGAGGGCCCCCTCACCCCAGGTGAACCGACCCTGAAGGAGGATCTGGCTGCCGTCGCAGGGTCGTTGCCATGGGTTTCTGATGCGTCTGAGCGGATTCAGCGTCAGCCGGGGACCTGAGAATCCCCAGCGGAGGAGACGACGCATGTGACAACCATGTAAAACGTGGGCGGATTGTTCCACAATCCCTTGCTTGGATTGTTGAACAACAGTACTGTGAGCGGTGATCCACGGAATAGACGTGCGTCACATGTGCACTGCGCACGGTGTCGGCTCCGTTCCCCCTACTCACCCTCGGAGGGCTCCTGTGGCTGACGCCTCAACCCCCAGATCGTCTTCGGCGGATGCACCCCGCCATCCCAAGATCGAAGAAGACCCGCAGACCAATGGTGCCTCAGACATCGACGGCCCTCTGAGCGCCGGGCGCACGGAGTCCGACAGTCCGGAACCGAATGGTCCGATGCTGATCCGCACCCGCCGCACCGCGCTGCTCGGCGCGATGTTCCTGATGGCCACCAGCGCCGTCGGTCCGGGCTTCATCACCCAGACCGCGACCTTCACCTATCAGCTCGGCGCCGCCTTCGGCTTCGCCATTCTGATCTCGGTGCTGGTGGACATCGCGGTGCAGCTCAACGTCTGGCGGGTGCTCGGGGTCTCCGGGCTCTACGCCCAGACCCTGGGCAACCGCATCCTGCCCGGCCTGGGCTGGGCGCTCGCTGCGCTGATCTTCTTCGGCGGAATCGTCTTCAACATCGGCAACATCGCCGGTGCCGGCCTGGGCCTCAACGCGATGTCCGGCATGGACGCCCGCATCGGCGGCGGACTCTCCGTGATCCTCGCGCTGCTGATCTTCCTCTCCAAGAAGGCCGGCGTCGCGCTGGATCGGATCGTCGTCGCCTGTGGCGCGGTGCTGATCCTGCTGATGATCTTCATGGCCGTCACCACCGCCCCTCCGCTCGGTGAGGCGCTGCGCCAGACCTTCGTGCCGGACCAGGTGGAGTTCCTGGTGATCACCACGCTGATCGGCGGAACCGTCGGCGGCTACATCACCTATGCCGGCGCCCACCGGCTGATCGCCTCGGGCAACACCGGGGTCGAGAACGTCAAGGCGATCTCGCAGACCTCGGTGCTCGGGATCATGGTGGCCACCCTCATCCGCTTCCTGCTCTTCCTGGCCATCCTCGGGGTCGTCTCCACCGGTGTGGTCCTCGCCGAGGACAACGTTGCCGCCGATGCCTTCTCAGTGGCTCTCGGGGAGATCGGGCTGCGGGTCTTCGGCGCGGTCTTCTGGGTCGCCGCGATCACCTCGATCCTGGGCTGCACCTACACCACGGTGTCCTTCCTGACCACGAAGAACACCAAGGAGCGCACCAAGAACTGGTACTTCCTGGGCTTCCTGGTGATCACCACCGCCGTGTTCCTGATGCTGGGCCAGGCGCCCCAGACCCTGCTGATCATGGCCGGCGCCTTCAACGGCACCGTGCTTCCGCTGGGCTTCGCGGTGATCCTCTACGCCGCCTGGCGCCGCCGGGACCTGCTGCAGGGCTATAAGTACCCCAAGTGGCTGCTCATCCTCGGCTTCGTGGTCTGGCTGCTGACCATCTTCATGGGCTACAGCTCGCTGGGCGGTCTGGCCAGCCTCTGGACCGAAGGATGAGTCATCGCGCTGATCATTCCGGCCGTCGTCCTGGGCAGCGCCTCGCTCGAGGATCCGCCCGGGGTCACCGCTTCGCCGACGGCACGGTTCCTGAGTCGGGTCCTGGGCTGGAACAGCTGAGTCCCGCCGCGGCCCGGGCGCAGTTCCGCGCCGGGCTGCGGCGGCCCACCAGCGGGATCAGCCCGGGCTTCGCACAGGTGAACCTCCTGGCGCTGCCGCGAGAGCTGGCCTTCGACATGCTGCTCTTCGCCCAGCGCAACCCGAAGTCCTGCCCGGTCCTCGGCGTGTTCGAATCGGGCCAGTTCGACGACGCCGGCGCGGTGAGTCCGCTGCTGGCCCAGGGTGATCTGCGCACCGACATTCCCGCCTACCGGGTCTACCGCGACGGCGAGCTCATCGCCGAACCCGATGACGCCACCGAGCACTGGCGCGAGGATCTGGTCGCCTTCCTCATCGGGTGCAGCTTCACCTTCGAAACCCCGCTGCTCGACGCGGGGATACCGATAGCGCACATCGAGCAGGGCGTGAACGTGCCGATGTACAAGACCGCCATCCGCTGCGCACCGGCGGGCCGACTCAGCGGACCCCTGGTGGTCTCGATGCGCCCGCTGCCCGCAGACCTGATCGCCGACGCGGTGCGGATCACCTCACGCTATCCGGGCGTCCACGGCGCCCCGGTGCACATCGGCAGCCCCGCAGGCCTGGGGATCGCCGATCTCGGCGCCCCGGACTTCGGGGACCCGGTGGAGATCCCCGCCGGCTGGACTCCGGTCTTCTGGGCCTGCGGCGTCACCCCGCAGGCGGCGGTGATGGAGTCCAAGCCGGAGCTGGCGATCAGCCACGCCCCGGGGCACATGCTGATCACCGACCTGCCGAACGCGCAGCTTCAGGTGCCCTGAGGGCTGGGGATCACGCCGTCGTCGTCGGACTTTCTGCCGTGCCCGGGGATCCGGCGCGCCACCCCCTGATGCACGTCATGGCGGCCGTGGACCAGCCAGTAGAGCACCAGAGAGAGCACGACGACCCCGGCGCACATCGCGTACATGAAGCGGTAGTCCGCATAGCTGACCAGGGGGCCCAGCAGCAGCGGGGAGAAGCCGAATCCGGCGTCGAGCATGATGAAGAAGGTCGAGATCCCGATGCTGGTGCGGTGCGCGGGCAGGTCTGAGGCGATGATCGCCTGGAGCACCGGCAGCAGCGAGCCGAAGCCGAACCCGGCCAGCACCCCGGCGGTGAGCAGCACCCCCTGGTTCGGCGTCCAGGCGAGCAGGCCCATGGCGATGATGTAGCAGATCACCGCCGGATAGACCGCCCAGTTGTCCCCGTAGCGGTCCTGGACCTTGCCCATGAAGAGCCTCGAGACCAGCACTGCGCCGGCGTAGATGACGAAGAAGATCGAGGCCGCGTCGACCATGTCGAGGCTGCGTGCGTAGCCGTTGAGGAAGGTCATCACCGAGGCGAAGCCGATGCCCAGCAGCATCGCCACCAGGGAGATCTTGAAGGCTCGGGGCTCGATGATGTCCCGCGGGCGCAGGGTCAGCTTCTCGACCAGGCTGGTGCGCCAGGGCTTGTCCTCGGGCAGCCGCAGGAACAGCGAGAAGACCAGGGCGACCACCGAGACGATGGTGACCGCGACGAACATCGCCCAGAAGTCGTAGCGCTGGGTCAGCTGGATCGCGGCCAGCGGGCCGATGGCCGGGGGCAGCGAGTTCGCCAGCAGGTAGTAGCCGGCGCCCTCCCCGCGTCGGGTGCGCGGGATCATCGCGAAGACCCCGGCGTTGAGCGCGGTCTGCCCGAAGCCGAAGGAGATCCCGTGGACCGCGCGCAGCGCGATGAGCATCTCATAGCTGTCCACCACGAGGTAGGCCAGGCCGGCGAGCACGTAGACGACCAGACAGGCCAGCACGGTGCGGCGCCGGCCCAGGAAGTTCACATACTTTCCGGCGAAGATCCGGGCCGCCAGCGCGCCCACCACGAAGGCGGAGGCGGCGAACCCGGCGGCGGTCTCTCCGGCGGAGAACTCCTCGGCGGCGTAGACCGCGAGGCCGGTGACCAGCACGAAGAACACGATGGCCAGGAAGAGGTTGATCACGATCGCCAGCAGGAAGTCCTTGGTGAAGAGAGGCTCCTTCGGCGCAGCGGCAGTCTTCTTGGCGGCGATCACAGCCCGATTGTTTCATGGTCCGCCGGGGAAATGACCGCCGGGGCCAGTGTTCTCACCCATCGTCTGGATCAGGGGGATGACCACCCCGGTGTGGCACGCTGGGGGGATGATTCACAGCGTCCGGGAGATGGGGCAGCGGGCCCTCCTCATCGAGGTCACCGCAGAGAAGGACCGCCCCAGCCTGTTGGCGCATCTGGCCGAGCATCCCTTCACCGGCCAGCTCGACGCGATCCCCGGGGTCAAGACCGTCCTGGTGGACTTCCGTCGACGTCGCGACGCGCAGGCGGCGCTGAAGCAGGCGAAGCGGCTCAAGCTGCGACGGCGCAGATCCGGGGCTGCCGACGGCCCCGCCCGGAGGGACGCCGCCGGGAAGGACCCTGCCGGGACCTACGCGACTGCGGAGAACACCGCGCGGGAGCAGACCGGCGACGCGCGGCCTGAGGTCACGATCCCGCAGTCCTACGCCGAAGGCCTGCGGCTCGAGGAGCGCGAGGCCGTGCTGGAGGTGCTGCCGGCTGCAGCCTGTCAGGAGCCCGGCCAGACCCTGGTCCAGGACATGGGCCGCTACGGCTTCGGCGGCCTCGGCGTGGGCCGTGCAGGGCCGGCTGACTTCTCCGCCGCGCGCCAGGCGAACCGACTGATCGGCAATGACGACTCCGCCGCGGTCCTGGAGATCTGCGGGGGAGGGCTCAGCGTGCGCCTCTGCCAGACCTCGATCCTCGCCGTGACCGGCGCCGAGGTGTCCCTGGAGATCATCACGCAGGAACCGGTGCCGACCTCCCGCGGAGGCACCGAGGTGGCGCAGACCACCGAACGCAGCCGCACCGCCCCGGGCCGCGCCCCGTTCTGGGTCTTCCCCGGCGAGGTGCTGCACCTCGGACCGCCCCAGCGCGGGGTCTACAGCTACCTGGGCATCTCCGGCGGACTGGAGGCGCCCGTGGTCCTGGGCAGCGCCTCCACGGACACGGTGGCCGGCCTCGGCCCGGCCCCGGTGCAGGTGGGGGATCGTTTCGCGCTTGCCGGCGCGGCCTCGCGCTTCGTGGGCATCGCCTCCGTCGCGCCCACCCCGCTGCCGCTGCCGCAGGAGACCACCGTGCTGCGCTATGTGCCCGGGCCGCGGGTCGAATATTTCGGCACCCGCCGCGCCGGGGCCGCAGGACTCTCCCGACTGGAGGGTCAGCCCTGGGAGGTCATGACCGGATCCAGCCGGGCCAGCCTGGTGCTCGACGGCGACGATCCGCTCACTCGCACCCAGCCCGATGCCCTGCCGGCGGAACCGCTGATGCGCGGCGCCATAAGCATCGCCGAGTCCGGTCAGCCCATCGTGGCGCTGGCCGAACACCCGGTCACCAGCTCTGATCCGGTGCTGGGAGTCGTGGTGCGCGAGGACCTCTCGCTGGCGGCGCAGCTCTCGCCCGGTGCTGAGGTGCGGTTCCAGGCCGTGGACCCCGAGACGCTGGGTGCCCTCAGCAGTCGATGAGATAATGGCCGACGTCGCGGTGCCCCGGTGAGGTCACCATGTCAGCTCCCCCCCCCCACCTGTATGACCGAGGAGTCCATCATCTCTGCCGAGTCTTCCGCCTCCCAGACCAGCAACCAGGGCGACGTCGCGCCTGCGCAGCCGCGTGAAGGCTCCGCGTCGCCCATGGAGTCCCGCCGCACCTCGCTGCCGGGCAACCTGATCCGCGGCGCCATGATCGGCACCGTGGAGACCGTCCCGGGAGTCTCTGGAGGCACCGTGGCACTGGTGGTCGGAATCTACCGGCACCTCATCGATTCGGCCTCCCATGTGGTCTCCGCCGGGCGGGCGCTGATCAGCGGACCGGATCGGCGGGCAAGCTCCATGCAGCACCTGCGCCTGGTCGAGTGGAAGGTCATCATCCCGGTCATGATCGGGATGATCGTCGCCGTCTTCACCATCGCCGGTCCCATGTCGGACGCCGTGGAGGCCTACCCCGAGCTCACCCGGGCTGCGTTCTTCGGGATGGTGCTCGCCTCGATCTTCGTGCCGCTGCAGATGGCCTGGTTCGACCGTTCCGGCCCGCTGAAGGCCTCGCATGTGCTGGCCGGCATCGCCGCCGCGGCGCTGACCTTCTGGCTGGTCTCGCTGCCACCTACCGCGGTGGAGCCCACCTGGTACGTGATCCTTCCGGCGGCGGCCATCGCCGTCTCGGCGCTGCTGCTGCCCGGGCTCTCCGGATCCTTCCTGCTGCTGACCTTCGGACTCTACGAGCCCACGCTGCGGGCCGCCGCCGATCGTGACCTCGCCTACCTGGGCATCTTCGCGCTGGGCCTCGCGCTCGGCGTGATCTCCATCGTGAAGGGTCTGAAGTGGCTGTTGGACCACCGTCACCGGATCACCATGGTGGTGCTCGCAGGGGTGATGCTCGGCGCGCTGCGCACGCTGTGGCCCTGGCAGGACGAGGGCCGCGGAATGTTGGCCCCGGGTGATGATCTCGGACAGGTGCTGCTGCTGGGAGCCGCAGGGTTCGCCGTCGTGCTGGTGCTGGTGCTGGTGGACTACCGGCTGGCCCAGCGCCAGGTGCGCTGACCATGGCGAGCGCGACGACGACGGCGCGCAATCAGCCACGGACGCTGCTGCTGGTCGCCGCGCTGCTGAATCTCGTCCCGCCGACCGCCTTCGCTCTGCCCGGGGTGCTCCAGGCCAGTCCGGAGCAGTTCAGCCTCGTGGCCGCGACGGGGTCCCTCGCCGCTGCGCTGTGCACGCTCTACGCGCTGCGCATGGCGGCGCTCCCGCGGAGGATCCGCATGCTCCTGGGTGGTGTGGCGGTGCTGGCCGCGGCGTTCTTTATCGGCGGCGATGCCGCGGTGCGTGCGATTCCCGCGGAGGGCATCGGGCCGGGACTGATCCCCTTCATGGGGATGTTGCTGCACCTCTGCGCGGCGGCCACCCTGTTCACTCTGGGGCTGGTGCACCCGCGTTCGAGAACTGCAGCCCGGCAGCACTGAGGGTAGACAGCACTGCGGAAGGACGGGTCGACGCGGGAGGCCTCTCGGCTCGGGTCCCGCGGTGCAAGGTGGCGTGCTGGGCAGCGCCGCACTTTTCCGCTACCCGCAGATGTCCTGCCGCGGGGCCTGGTGGACAGCCGATGATCGTCGAATCCTGTGGATCAACACCGATGTGATCGTGCCCAGGGTCAGGGTCGCCATGAACAGCACGCCGACCGCGAGGAAGCCCCAGCCCACGCCGAAGGCGATGAACCCTGAGAGGGCAAGCTGGGAGGCTTGGGTCATGTCTGCGCCGTACACCTATGCCTCTTTCGTGGTGCTGTGGGGTGTGCCCAGGTGGGCCCAATCTCCGCTGGAGGAATTCAGCTTCTGCCAGACCGCACCGATGTAGGCGCTCTGCAGGATCAGCGCGTAGATCAGCTCGGGAATCACCATGGCCGCGAAGAGTCGTCGTCGCCAGGGCTGGTCCCAGACGGTGATCACGCGCTCCAGGGCGAACACTGCGCCGATGAGGAGCCAGAAGGGCTCCACGCCGAGGAAGCCGTTGACCGCATAGGAGACCGTCGTCAGCCCGATCAGGGTGCTCATCAGAATCACTGAGAGCGCGAGCATGACCTGTTGGTTGATGTAGCGCCTGGTCACGTGATTCCACCCCATCTCGGTGATGTTCTGCAGGGCGCCGAGGTACCACCGACGACGCTGACGCCAGAGAGTCGGGATGTTCGGCATCGTCTCGGTGGTGCTCTGACACTCGACGGGGGACCGGACCTTCCAGCCGCAGGTCTTGAGCGTCATGGTCAGGCGCATGTCCTCGGTGATGGTCTGCTCGTCATAGATCGAGCCGAATCGCGACTCCACATCTATCAGGGCCTGCCAACGGATCAGGGCCGCGGTGCCCGACATGACGAAGGTCTTGCCCGTGCGCTCGATCTGCTCGGCATATCGGGTCCACTCGAGGAACTGGCAGAGCTCGAGATAGCCGGTGGGTGGGTCTGCGCGGAAGACCGCCCCGACTCCGCCCACCTCGGGGTCCTCGAACTCTTGGAGTGCTCGTTCGATGAACCTCGGGACGATCTGGGTGTCTGCGTCCATGATCAGCACGAGCCCTCGTCGCTCGAGCACGTCCAGCGCCTGGTTCAGAGCTCCAGCTTTGCGGGCCGTGTTGTCCAGGGTCTCCATGACGTCAACGCCGAATGCTTCGGCTATCTCCACCGTGTGATCGGTGGAACGATCGGAGACCACCAGAATCCGGTCGGGTGGGACCGTCTGGGCTCGCAGTGATGCGATGGTGGCAGGCAGGGCGCCAACCTCGTTGTGGGCAGGGATGACCGCGGTGACCCGCGGTCGGACAGGGGAGGACACAGAACGGGGTTTCCTTACTGCTGCCAGCCCGGGTCTGGTGCAAGGAGACCCGACTGGATGCGTTATATACTTCAACTTTGAAGTACTCTTCGAGATTAATCTAGCGCACTCTTCGCGTGTGTCCAGGGAACGTGATAAGAGTCACAGACGGGCATCGTCCCCGGTCAGGAGCGGTACCGGGGCGGAAGGCTGCCGCGAAGGTCCTGGATCGGGTGCCTCAGGGCTTGGTCCAGATGTGCAGCAGGTACCCATAGGACAGGCCCAGACGATCCGGATGGCTGCGCAGCCACTGCTCCGCGACGTCGGCTGGGAACTCCAGGTGCAGGACCCGCTCGAGGTCGCTTCGGCGGTGGAACTGCCAGCGACTCATCACGGCCGCGGTCCGTGCGCCCTTCTCCTGCCACCAGGTCGAGGGGTAGCTGTCCCGACCCTGTGCCGCGGCGGGCGCACTGGCGCGCAGCAGCGCCGCAAACTCGCCGAGCACATGGTCATTGTCGATCACCACCAGCTTGCCCCCGGGTCGCAGCACCCGGGCGACCTCCGCCAGCCCCGCCGAGGGATCGAAGAACTCGGAGGGGAAGAAGTAGGCGAAGCGGGCATGGACCACGTCGACGCTGGAATCGGCAAGCGGAATATGCTCGGCCGAGCCGTGAAAGACCTTGGCCCGTCGGCTGCGGGCCCGGGCCGTGTCCAGGAGACGCTCATCTGGTTCGATCCCGATGGTCTTCTCCGCCTCGGAGTACTTCGGCAGCCAGTAGCCTGCCCCGCAGCCGAGATCCACCAACACCTTGTGTCGCCAGTCCGCGGCCAGTCGCAGCGCCTCCCAGAGCGTCCCCTGCGGGTCGATCGCGCCGTTCTCGATCTCATAGCCCGCCGGGTCGCCGCTCTGGTTCGCTGCAGGGACGAAGTCGTTGAGCGTCATGACCTGATTCTCGCAGAGTCTGACGCGCTGACAAGGGGTATCTCCAAAAAATGAGGCCGGGAGGACAGACAAGTCGGGCCCTAGAGACTTCAACCCAGCACGGGGCTAAGCTTGAACCATGCCGCCGCGGCACCTGTCATCTTCGTTGCACCCTTTGGAGCTTTCCCTGCCCTTCACGGGCAGCTGGAAGGTGCAGAACAGTCCAGCCAGACGTGTCCCGAGCCACGGCACAGACCTCTTCGGGATCCGGTACGCCATCGACTTCGTCGCTGTGGACACGGACGGACGCACCGCCGGGTCGGTGAGTTGGCGCAGCGTGTTCGCCGCTGAGCAGCCGGAGCTGTTCTTCGCCTTCGGACAGGAGGTGTTGGCGCCGCGTGACGGCACCGTGCGGGTTATCCACGACGGCGAGGACGACCATGCGGCCAGGCGCTCCCAGCTCAGCCTGATCCCGTACCTGCTCGGACAGTCCTCCCGTGTCCGCGAGGGCCCGGTGGCAGTGGCGGGAAACCATGTGATCATCGAGGACCCGCGGAGCCGGTGCTTCATCGCCCTGGTGCACCTGCGGCGCGGATCGATCCGGGTCCACCCCGGGGAGCAGGTCAGCTCAGGCGAGATCCTCGCCGAATGCGGCAACAGTGGAAACTCCACCCAGCCGCATATCCATCTCCAGGCCATGGACAGCCTGGACCTGCACCGCGCCCACGGCGTCCCGATCGTGTTTCGCGGCTTCCACGAGCAGATCCGCAGCGGCGAAGCCGCGGTGATCTGGCACGGCGTTCCCGCGAATGCCTCCGTCGTCCAGCCGGTCCGGCCAGCCCGAGCCTGATGCTGTGAGGAGGAGGCTATGCCGATGACCAAGCTGCAGCGCGACTGTGTGATCGCTGGAGGAGGCCCCGCCGGGATGGTGCTGGGTTGCCTGCTCGCCCGCGCAGGGCTGGAGGTCACCGTGATCGAGAAGCACCCCGACTTCTTCCGCGACTTCCGCGGAGACACCGTCCACCCCTCCACGCTCACCCTCCTCGGCGAGCTCGGGCTGCGCGAGCAGTTCCTGGCCCTGCCCGTCAGCCGGTTCTCCACCCTCGATGCCGTCATCGAGGGCGAGCGTCTCACCCTGGTCGACTTCGGAGTGCTCCGCGGACCCGATGACTTTCTGGTCCTCGCCCCGCAGTGGGACTTCCTGGACTTTCTGGCCCGCGAGGCGAAGGCCTTCCCCGGCTTTGATCTGCGGATGCACACCGAGGCGACCAGTCTGATGCAGTCCGACGACGGTGCCGTCGTCGGACTGCGCGCCCGCTCGGCTGAGGGTGAGCTCCAGATCCGGGCGAGACTCACGGTGGCCGCCGACGGACGGGCCTCGGTGCTGCGCGCAGCCGCCGGGCTCACCCCGGTGGAGTCAGGAGTGCCCATCGATGTGCTCTGGTTCAGCCTCCCGCAGCCCGCCGATCCGCCCCCGCCCACCCTGGGCCACCTCTCCTCGGCCGGGATGGTCCTGACCATCGATCGCGGGGAGACATACCAGTCGGGCCTGATCATCAAGAAGGGTGAATTCCGGGAGCTGCAGCAGGCCGGACTGGAGGAGTTCCGCGCCCGGCTGATCCAGGCGGCCCCGGTGCTGGATGAGGTGGTGCAGACCCTCACCGACTGGAAGCAGGTCAAGCTGCTGACGGTGCAGATCAACCGGCTCCACCGCTGGCACCGGCCGGGGTTCATCGCCATCGGGGATGCGGCCCACGCGATGTCCCCGATGTTCGGGGTGGGGGTGAACTATGCGATCCAGGATGCGGTGGCGCTGGCCAACGCGATCACCGCACAGCTGACGCAGGGGACCGTCCCGGAGCAGACGCTGGCAGCTGTGCAGGCCCGCCGGGAGCGGCCGGTGAAGCTCATGCAACGGATCCAGGGGCGCGGACATCGGGTGATCGCTCGCTCCACGACCGGGCGCCGGGTCGTCCCGGCCCCGGCCGCGAAGCTGCTTCGCCTCTTCTCACCGGTGCTCCGCCGACTCACCGCGCGCGTCATCGGGGTGGGTCTGCTTCCGGAACACGTGCGCACCCCCAGCGCGGCACGACCCGGCGCGTCACCGGGCCCGATCCCGGGACCGGGCAGAGGATCGGGCGAACCAGGCCGAGTGAGCACATCGTGAAATGTGTCGGAAAACACCGCTGTGGCACAATGAGGACAAATTGAATCATCGCCACGTCCCCTGTGTGGGAGAGTCCGGCTGGCGCCCAGAGCAGTGCAGTCCCTGCACCCCTGGGCGCGGATCCGGCGCCGAAGGAGCAATATCCTCCCCGGGAACCTCTCAGGCACTCAGTACCGTGCAGGGGTGGCAACTCTGGAAAGCAGCACGTCAGGTCTACAACCCTGATGTGCTCACCGAAGGTGCAAGCCGGCTCTGCCCCCGTCTGACGGCGGCGGCCGGTGAATCTCTCAGGTCCATCACAGAGCGGGGGAGGAACCCGCGCCATCTCCATGCCTGGAAGGTTCCTCCATGACCGTCACATCTGTCCGTCGCAGCTCCACCCTCGCCCCCGATGCCACCGAGTTCTCCGCCCGGCACATCGGACCGACCTCCGCGACTGCCGCCACCATGCTGGGTGCCCTCGGCTATGACTCACTGGCCGACCTCGTTGACGCCGCGGTGCCCGAGGCGATCCGCCAGCCCGGACCGCTGAACCTTCCCGAGGCCCTCACCGAGGCCGAGACGCTGCAGGCGCTGCGCGGCTACGCCGAGAAGAACCAGCCGCACACCCAGATGATCGGGCAGGGCTTCTACGACACCCACACCCCGCAGGTGATCCTGCGCAACGTGCTGCAGAACCCCGCCTGGTACACCGCCTACACGCCTTATCAGCCGGAGATCTCCCAGGGCCGGCTTGAGGCGCTGCTGAACTTCCAGACCATGGTCGCTGACCTGACCGGCCTCGACATCGCCAACGCGTCGCTGCTGGACGAGGCCTCCGCCGTGGCCGAGGCCATCCTGCTGATGCGCCGCGGCAACAAGAAGCGCGCCACCGCGAAGATCGTGCTCGACGCCGACATCTTCCCGCAGACCCGCGCCGTGGTCGCCGGCCGGGCCGACGCGCTGGGCATCGAGATCGAGACCGTCGACATCGCCGCCGAGGGGCTGCCCGCCGGTGAGATCTGCGGACTGGTGCTGCAGCAGCCGGCCAACTCCGGCGCCGTGGTCGACCACCGCAAGGTCATCGCTGAAGCCAAGGAGCGCGGGGCGATGGTCACCATCGCTGCGGATCTGCTTGCGCTGACCCTGATCACCTCACCCGGCGAGCAGGGCGCCGACATCGCCGTGGGCAGCTCCCAGCGCTTCGGGGTCCCGCTGTTCTTCGGCGGACCCCACGCGGCCTTCATGGCCGTGAAGTCCGGGCTGCAGCGCCAGCTCCCCGGCCGGCTCGTCGGAGTCTCCAAGGACGCCGAGGGCCGCCCCGCCTATCGGCTCGCCCTGCAGACCCGCGAGCAGCACATCCGCCGCGAGAAGGCCACCTCAAACATCTGCACCGCCCAGGCGCTGCTGGCCGTGGCGGCCTCGATGTACGCCGTCTACCACGGCCCCGAAGGCCTCACCCGGATCGCCGAGCGGGTGCACGGATCCGCCCGCACCCTGGCCGCCGTGCTGCGCGAGGCAGGCCATGAGCTGATCGCCGAATCCTTCTTCGACACCATCCAGGTCCGGCTGGCCTCCCACGAAGCCGCCGAGGACGTCATCGCCGCCGCCGAGGCCGCAGGGGTCAACCTGCGCCGCGTCAACCAGGACGTCGTCGGGATCTCCACCGATGAGACGACGACGACGGCGCAGCTCGCCGCCGTCGCCCAGGCCTTCGGCGTCAAGGATGTCGCAGCGCTCCCCGAGCAGCTCGGGTCCTCCAGGCAGGAGCAGGACTACGCCTTTCCGGCGCAGCTGACCCGCACCTCGGAGTTCATGACCCACCCGATCTTCCACGAGATCCGCTCCGAGACGCAGATGATGCGCTACCTGCGCCGGCTCTCCGACCGCGACCTCGCCCTTGACCGGACCATGATCCCGCTGGGCTCGTGCACCATGAAGCTCAACGCCGCCACCGAGATGGAAGCCATCTCCTGGCCCGAGTTCGCGGGGATCCACCCCTATGCCCCGGCCCCGCAGACCACCGGCTGGCGCGAGATGATCGCAGACCTCGAGTCCCGGCTCGCCGAGGTCACCGGATACGCGGCGGTCTCGATCCAGCCCAACGCCGGCTCCCAGGGCGAATACGCCGGACTGCTGGCCATCCGGCAGTACCACCTCGCCCAGGGCGACTCCGCCCGGGACATCTGCCTGATCCCGGCCTCGGCCCACGGCACCAACGCCTCCTCGGCGGTGCTGGCCGGACTGCAGGTCGTCGTCGTCGCCACCGCAGAGGACGGCACCATCGACATGGCCGACATGGAGGCCAAGATCGCCGCGCACCCGGACCGGATCGCCGCGATCATGCTCACCTACCCCTCAACCCACGGGGTCTACGAGACCGAGGTGCGCGAGGTCTGCGCGAAGATCCATGCCACCGGCGGACAGGTCTACATCGACGGCGCGAACCTCAACGCCCTGGTCGGCCTCGCCCAGCCCGGCGAGTTCGGCGGCGACGTCTCCCACCTGAATCTGCACAAGACCTTCTGCATTCCGCACGGCGGCGGCGGACCCGGCGTCGGCCCGGTGGCCGTGGCCGAACACCTCCAGCCCTTCCTGCCCAGCACCTCCGTCGGTGCCTCCTGGGCCACCGGGGAGCATGAGGGAGAAGGCCGCGACGGCGCCCCGGTCACCGCCACCCCCTTCGGCTCCGCCGGGGTGCTGCCGATCTCCTGGGCCTACCTGGCGATGATGGGCTCCGAGGGACTGACCAGCGCCACCGCCCATGCCCTGCTGAGCGCGAACTACATCGCCGCGAAGCTGAAGGAGCACTTCCCGATCCTCTACACCGGGGAGCACGGGCTGATCGCCCATGAATGCATCCTGGACCTGCGCGAGCTCACCAAGGCCTCAGGAATCACCGCCGAGGATGTCTGCAAGCGCCTCATCGACTACGGCTTCCACGCGCCCACCCTGGCCTTCCCGGTGAACGGGACGCTGATGGTGGAGCCCACCGAGTCTGAGGACCTGGCCGAGATCGACCGGTTCATCGCCGCGATGATCGGAGTGCGCGCCGAGATCCAGGACATCGTCGAGCAGAAGATCAGCGCGGCGGAGTCCCCGCTGCGCCTGGCACCGCACCCGGCCGCCGTCGTCGCCGGTGACGCGTGGGACCGGGCCTATCCGCGCGAGCAGGCGGCCTTCCCGGTCAAGAACCTGCTTCAGGACAAATACTTCCCTCCGGTGAGCCGGATCGACGGCGCGCACGGCGACCGCAACCTGATCTGTTCCTGCCCCCCGCCGGAGGCCTTCGAACTCGAGGAGAGCACCGCATGAGAGAGACCGCGCTTACTGCCGCCCACGCCGAGCTGGGTGCCAGCTTCACCGACTTCGGCGGCTGGAAGATGCCGCTGAAGTACACCTCCGAGTTGGAGGAGCACCATGCGGTGCGCACCACCGCCGGGCTCTTCGACCTCTCCCACATGGGAGAGATCCGGATCATCGGGCCCGACGCCGCCACCTTCCTGAACACCGCGCTGGTGGGCAACCTCGCGGCGGTGAAGATCGGCAAGGCGAAGTACTCGCTGATCTGCCGCGAGGACGGAGGGATCCTCGATGACCTGATCGCCTACCGGATCGATGAGAACGAGTTCCTGCTGGTCCCCAACGCGTCGAACCGTGAAGTGGTCGCGGCGGCGCTCACCGAGCGTGCTGCGGCTGGCACAGGTGCTGGGGGGACAGGCTTCGACGTCGAGGTCTGGGACGAATCGGAAGGCATCAGCCTGATCGCGGTCCAGGGACCTGCCGCGCAGAAGATCATCAGCTCCGTGGTGCGCGCCAATGAGACCTTCCTGGTCGACGAGCTCAGCTACTACGCGTTCACCACCGTGAGCATCGGCGGCGACGAGATCCTGCTCGCCCGCACCGGCTACACCGGGGAGGACGGGTTCGAGCTGTTCCTGCCCAATGAGAAAGCCCACGCCCTGTGGCTGGCGCTGTTGGAGGCCGGGTCCGACGACGGCCTGGTCCCCTGCGGGCTGGCCTGCCGAGACTCGCTGCGCCTCGAGGCCGGCATGCCGCTCTACGGCAACGAGCTCTCCACCGAACGGGTCAGCTTCGAAGCCGGACTGCCGGTGGTCTCCTTCACGAAGGCGGAGAACTTCACCGGACGCGCCGCCCTCGAGGCTGCCGAGGCGGCGGGTCGCGGAAAGACCTCGGGTCAGCGGCTCGTCGGGCTCAAGGGCCTCGGCAAGCGCGCCGGCCGCGGCGGCTACCCGGTGCTCGCCGTCGAGGGGGACAACCCCGGTGAGACCGTGGGGGCGGTGACCTCCGGGCTGCCCAGCCCGACCCTGGGCCATCCGATCGCGATGGCCTATGTCGACATCGCCCACACCGAACCGGGCACGCGGCTCGACGTCGATCTGCGTGGAAAGCCGCAGCCCTTCGAAGTGGTCCCGCTGCCCTTCTACCGCCGCGCACGCTGACCGGGACAGGATTCGAGACACTCCATGACCATCAGCATCTTTGATCTGCTCCGGGTCGGCATCGGTCCCTCCTCCTCGCACACGGTGGGGCCGATGCGCGCCGCCCGGCGCTTCGTGACCGAGCAGCTGGGAAGTCCCGAGGTGCTGGCCCGGACCGAGTCGGTGCAGGTGGACCTCTACGGCTCGCTCTCGGCCACCGGACGCGGCCACGGCACCTTCACCGCGGTGCTGCTGGGCCTGGAGGGGTGGGACCCGGAGACCATCCTGCCGGACCAGGTCGACTCCCGACTGGCTGCCATGGAGGTCTCCGGCACGGTGCAGCTGGCCGCCCAGTGCGAAGACGACGGTGCTCCGAGCGATCCGGACGGCGCCCACGGGGACGCCCACAGCGCCGGCAAGGAGATCCCGCTGCGGGTGGAGGACTTCATCCAGCGCCCGCTCACCGTCATGGACCGGCATACCAACGCGATGACGCTCACCGCGCTCGACGCCGCCGGAGAGCAGGTGGCCAAGGAGATCTATTACTCCATCGGGGGAGGGTTCGTGCTCTCAGAATCCGATGCGGTGGCCTCCGACGCGTCGCTGGGACAGGCGCTGGCCACCCCGGACGCCGAGGTGCCCTACCCCTTCATCACGGCCGCCCAGCTCATGGAGCACTGCGCCCGCTCAGGCCTGCCGGTCTCCCGGGTGATGCTGGCCAATGAGCGCGCCCTGCACCGCGCCCGCCACGGCGGCACCGAGGAGGAAGCCGAAGCCGAGATCACCGGTAAGGTGCTGCACCTCTGGCAGGTCATGGAGGACTGCAAGAACAGCGCCCTGGAGCGCGAGGGGCACCTGCCCGGGGGGCTGAAGGTCCGGCGTCGTGCCCCTGACTGGCACGCACGGATGTGGAAGGACGATCCAGGCCGCACCCACGCCTATTGGCAGGAGTGGGTGAACCTGGTCGCGCTGGCGGTCAACGAGGAGAACGCCTCCGGGGGACGGGTGGTCACCGCGCCCACCAACGGTGCTGCCGGAATCATCCCTGCCGTGGGCTTCTACGCCACCCATTACGGGCCCGGCGCCAGCTACGCGGGGGAGGAGGACCGTGAGGACATCGCCGTGCGGTTCCTGCTCACCGCCGCCGCCGTCGGGGTGCTCTACAAGGAGCAGGCCTCGATCTCCGGCGCCGAGGTCGGCTGCCAGGGGGAGGTCGGCTCGGCCTCCTCGATGGCGGCCGCCGGGCTCTGCGAGGTCCTGGGCGGCACTGCCAAACAGGTGGAGAACGCCGCCGAGATCGCGATGGAGCACAACCTCGGGCTCACCTGCGATCCGATCGGCGGACTGGTGCAGGTGCCGTGCATCGAGCGCAACGCCATGGCCGCGACCAAGGCCGTCAACGCCGCGCGGATGGCGCTGATGGGCGACGGCGAGCACCGGGTCTCGCTGGACGAGGTCATCGTGACGATGCGCGAGACCGGCAAGGACATGTCCTCGAAGTACAAGGAGACCGCCCTGGGCGGACTCGCGGTCAACGTCGTCGAGTGTTGAGCGCTGGACGTCGAATGCTCAGTGCCGAGCGCCGTATCGTGGGCGCCGAGCGCGTGTCCTAGGCGAAGGCTGAGTACCCGGTCAGGTCGCGCCCGATGATCAGGCTCTGCACGGATTCGGTGCCCTCATAGGTGTGGATCGCCTCGATATCTGCCATGTGGCGCGGCACCTTGTTCTTCAGCAGGATCCCGTTGCCGCCGAGCATGTCGCGGGCGACCTGGGCGATCGCCCGAGCCTTCCGGGTGTTGTGATACTTCGCCAGGGAGGCCTGCGGGCCGGTGAGCGTGCCGGCCATATCCCGCTCGGTGACCGCCCGGACGTGCAGCTGCATGGAGGTGAGCTCCGAGACCATCCAGGTCAGCCGCTCCTGCACCAGCTGGAAGCTCGCCAGCGGACGGCTGAACTGCTCACGCTGCTTCGAATAGCTCAGCGCCGCCTCCACCAGCGCAGAGGCATGCCCGACGGCGGACCAGGCTACTCCCAGCCGGGTCGCGAAGAGCACCTTGGAGGCGTCCTTGAAGGTCTTTGAACCCGGCAGTACGGCGTGGGCGGGGACCTCGACGTCCTCGTACTGGATCAGCGCCTGGTGGATCGCGCGCAGCGAGGCCTTGCCCTGGATGACCTCGGCCCGATAGCCGCGGGTGTCCTGGTCGATCAGGAAGCAGCGGACGTTGCCGTCGTGGATGCCGCCGGCGACTCGGGCCCAGGTGAACGTCAGGCCGCCCGAGGCGCCGTTGCCGATCCACTTCTTGGCGCCGTTGATGACGTAGTAGCCGGAGTCCTCGTCGCCGACCAGCCGGGCGGTGGTCTCCAGCGAGACCGAGTCCGAGCCGTGCGTGGGCTCGGTGAGGGCGAAGGAGCCCAGCGTCTCGGCCGTGGCCAGTTTGGTGAGATGCTCAGCCTTCTGGTCTGCCGAACCGAAGTACGCCAGGGTGCGCAGCGCGAGCCCGCCCTGCACCGCCAGGGCCGTGCCCAGGGAGCCATCGGCACGGGAGGTCTCCATGTTCACCAGGCCCGCGGCCATCGGGGAGAGCGTCTCCATCGAGGCTTCGGAGACGTCGACGCCGTCGGTCAGCAGACCCAGGCCGCCAGCCTTGCGGACCAGGTCAACCGGGTACTCAGCGTGTTCCCAGTGCTGCGCCATCCGCGTCTCCAGTCCGGTGGAGAACTCACGGGCGCGAGTCCACCACTGCCGGTCTGCCGCGGGGAGGTCGTCGAAGACGCCGTAGTAGTCGAGGTCCTGCGCGGTGGAGACGTCGTAGATCGGATCAACGGAAGCATCGGGAGCATGATGTGTCATGGCACACATGTTACTTGATAGTCACAAGGTGGGGGAGCTTTGGTTTCACCTGCAAACTGTGGACAAAAGTCCACTAGTCAGAAGACGGGCACTCCCCAATACTTATAAGTGGACGTGCATCAGTGGTGCACGATTCAGGGGAGATGACATCGGCCTTGAGGTGTTCCGAGTTACGGTGCAAGGGTTCGGAGCAGGACCTCGGCGGATGTTAATGCTCGGGCGGTGGGAACGGCACCGCCCGAGCCTCTCTGTGTCCGGGGTCTTTTCGCCCTATGAGCAGCGGGACGATCGATCGGTCAGCGAAGCAGCCGCATCTGGATTCCGGTGACCTGCACACTCCAGATGCCAGCAGCTGGAGCTCCGGCATCCACGGTGCCTCCGAAGGTTGCCGCGCGGTCCTCCATGCTGATAAGCCCAGTCCCCGAGGAAGGGTGTTTGACTGCCGGTGTCTGGGTGTCGTCAGTGCGGTTCGTCACTGCCATATTCACGGTGTCGGTCTTGACCTCGATCTCGATGGTGCAGTCACTGGTGGCGTGTCCCTTGGCTCCATGCTTGACCACATTGGTGGTGGATTCCTGAAGAATTCTGTAGAGGCAGGCCTCCACGGACTGTGAGAGCGAGCTCAGATCTCCGTGGACCGCAGTGTCAACTTTGAACCCCAGATCCTCAAGGCGCTCGGTGAAGCGCTGAAGACCTGACTCTAGGTCCAGCTCCGGGGCGTCCCCCGGGCCCGCCTCGATGATGTTTTCGCGCTGGAGCACCTGCAGCACGCGGCGAAGGTCGTGGAGCGCTGCGCTGGCGGAGGTTGAGATCTGGGTCAGTGCTGCCGCACGGGATTCGGCGGTGCCTGTTGCGGCTGCCACCTGCGTCTGCATCGAGATTACCGTGAGGTCGTGCGCCAGGATGTCATGAAGATCTCGGGCGATGGACCTGCGCTCAGCATCCAATGCATCTTGATGTGCGGAGCGCAATTGTTCCAGCTCTGCTCTGGCTTCCAGGCGCGTAGCCAGCTGCCGTCTAGTTGCGCGCCCGATCAGGTAAGACGTGACCATTGTGCCGCCTGCGGAGATTCCGAACCCTGCGGCCAACACCGGGTCCTCCTGGATCATGCCCACATTCATCGCGAGGATCAATGCAAGAACCAGGTACAGCCGACGCAGCCACTGGGCGCAGTACATCGCGGTGAGTCCACAGAAGAGAATCACCAGCAGTAGGGTGCCGATCTGGAAGCTCATCTGTGTCCCGATAAGCGCTCCGATGAGGGCCGCCATCGCGCCCATGCCCGGGTGTAGCCAGAAGAGCGATACCGACAGGATCCACATGAGGTAGACGGCCAGCAGGGTCGCGCTGAAGTCCAGGTTGAGAATCAGGGCCAGTGACAGGTCGGCGAGAATGGCACCGATGGTTGTCAGCGTAAGAACATTTAGGACTCTGCGGCTGGGAGTCACATCGCTCGAAAAGGTCACTCTCAATGATATGTCACCGACTTGATGGCCAGTCAGTTATCAGCACCCGGAGGCCCTCGGGAAGGCGCGGCAGAAGAAAGTCTGCATAAAGCTGCCAACTTCAAAATTGGCAAGATCCAAAAATGTGATAATAGCTGTGAAAAGAAGGGCTGAAATAGCTGCGATTCGGTATGCAAACAAAGTGATAGCCATGTTGTTGTTCTCTTTCGATATATGTTTCAACTGGATGAGCGTGTATTGTTATATTAACCTCTGTCTAAATTCAGTGATAGTAGACTAAAGTAGCTAATTCCTTGGCTAGGCATCAGTTCTTGTGTGATATCGACTAGATGTGCTGGGGCCGTCTATTCCAGGAACTTCGGATAATCTGGAGAACCGCGCCGAGTCCATAGGCCGAGGAAGAAACGGGTTCAACCATGCTCCGTCTTGTTGTTGCAGACGACCATCCGATCATGCGCGCAGCATTGCGCGCCTACGTGGATTCGGCTCCCGATATGGAATGCATCGGGGAGGCTGCGAACGGGCTCGAGGTCATCGAGCTGGTTCGTGAGACCAAGCCCGACGTCGTCATCATGGATCTAAAGATGCCCAAGATGGGCGGTGTCGAGGCGACGGCTGAGGTGATGACGATTGCCCCCAACACCTCAGTGCTCGCGGTCACCACGTTCAGCTCCGAAGGCCACGCACTACAGGCGCTCAATGCGGGGGCCAAGGGTTACATCGTGAAGGACGCCACGGCAGAACAGGTCTTGGACGCGGTCCGGCAAGTCCACTCTAGTTCGGTGCCGATCTCGCCGGACATAGCACGACGACTTGAATTTAACCCGATCAATGAGGCGGAGGAGTTCTCCCTGGCGCTCGCAGGATCGGACTACCTGCCGCGGACACCACCACGAGAGACAGAAGTCCTGAGTCTCTTGGCGCGGGGATTCAGCAATCGAGAGATCGCGACGCGAATGGTCCTGACCGAGGGTGCGGTCAAGGCACACCTTGGTCGGCTCTGCGTCCGGTTCGGCGTGAGGGACCGCGTCCAGCTGCTCATCCGCGCCACGCAGCTGGGCCTCATCGAGCCGCAGCTAGAAGATGGTCGAGAAGAGTAGACCGCTGGCTGAGCGAAGCTCCGTCCGCCCCCTTCAGCCGCGCAGGCCGCCCTGCCACAGTGCATCGAACGGGGTATTCCCGGCGACCCGCTGACGAATGCCTGCAGTGACGAACTCCTTGGCCCGGCGCGCGGCGTCTCGGGCGGAGCTGCCCTTGGCCAGTTCGGCGGTGACCGCGGCCGCCAAGGAGCAGCCTGCGCCGGAGACCGCGTGCTCACCGATCTTGGGCGCGCTGAGCACCTCGATGCCGTCTGCGTCGACGAAGACGTCCACCGCCTCGGGTCCGGCGAGTCGGACTCCGCCCTTGGCGAGCACGGCAGCGCCGGAGAGTCGATGGATCTCCGCCGCGGCGGCCTGCAGGTCCTCCAGGGTCTCGACCTTCATCCCGGAGAGCTGTTCGGTCTCGAAGTGGTTGGGGGTGACGAAGGTGGCGAGTGGGAGCAGCTCGGCCTTCAGCGCCTCGTCGGTGTCCTGCGCGTGACCGGGCTCCTGGCCCTTGCAGATCAGCACCGGATCCAGCACCAGGTGCTTCGGCCTTCGCGCGGTGATCGCGGCGGCCACGGTGGAGATCGTGGCGGGGGAGCCCATCATCCCGAGCTTGACGGTGTCGAGCACCTCGGGCCCGTAGTTGCCGAAGATCGCTTCGATCTGGTCCTCGATCACCTGGGACTCGACCGGGACGAAGCGATGGTTCCACTCATCACCCGGATTGAAGGACACGATGCAGGTCAGCGCCACCATGCCGAACGTACCGAGCTCCTGGAAGGTCTTCAGATCCGCCTGCGCCCCGGCGCCGCCGGTGGCTTCCGAACCCGCGATGCTCAGCGTCATCGCGGGAGCTGCAGTGGTCTCAGGCATGCTCAGCGTCCTTCGGCTCGGGGGTCGCAGCGGGGTCGGGCTCTTCGGCAGGGTTCTCCACGCGGGCCAGCGGCTGCGCCATCCAGCGACCGATCCCGAGCAGGATGCCGGCGGGGAAGCCGATCAGCGGGATGAGCATCGGGATCAGTCCTCCGGCCCCGACCACGAGCACGACAGGACCATAGAGGAGCCCCACGAGGACGTAGCCGAGGATGTGCACGGTGGGGCGCACCTGGTGTCGGTAGAGCCAGCTCACCAGCAGGGTCCCGGGAATGCCGACGACGACGGCCGCCGCGGCGATCAGCGGAATCAGCGGGGCGAGGAAGCCGTCTTCGTTCAGGCCGGGGATGAGGCCCAGTGCGAGCAGCAGGCCGCCCATGACCGCTGTGGGGACAAGCCAGGAGACGATCCACCCTGCGGCTCCGAGCCGCAGCACCGGACGCGCTGCGGTGTCCTGCTTGCGGGGCGGCCTTCTGCGGCGGACGGGCTTCTCTGGGGCGGGAGTGGTCATTGGCCTGATTCTACCGGCCGGAGCTGGTGTGGCTCAGCCGGTGTGACCCAGATGGGCCAGGGCCTGGCGGATCAGCTTCTCGCGGCCGCCGAGGAACTCCGCCTGCACATCGGGGCTGAGCACCTGATCCGGTGTCATCCAGCTCAGCTCCAGGGCGTCCTGGCGCGGGGAGCATTCCCCGGAGACGGGCACGATGTAGGCCATCGAAACCGCATGCTGCCGGTCATCGACCAGCCCGGTCTCAGAGGGGTAGGGAAAGTATTCGGCCACGGCGAACGGCACCGGCGAAGCGGGGATCTGTGGCATCACCATCGATCCCAGGTCCTTCTCGATGTTGCGCAGCAGAGCCGCCCTGATGGTCTCGCGGTAGATCACGCGTCCGGAGACCACGGTGCGGTAGAAATGCCCCTCGGCGTCTGCGGTGTAGAGAAGACCCAGCTCGGTGATGCAGCCGAGGGGATCCAGTCGAACTGGGATCGCTTCGACGTAGACCATGGGGAGCCGTCGTCGTGCCTCGTAGAGGTCATCCTCGTTCAACCATCCGGGGTTCGGATCTGGGGTTCGAATGCTCATGGTCCCATCATGCACCACAACGGAGCCCGAGGCCGGTCAGGGCTCAGTGCCGGGTCATTCCTCGTTGGCGATGTCCACCACGAGCCGGGTCGGCTCCTCGAGCAGCTGCATCTGGAACGGCCGTTCCTGGTCCATGCCGATCAGGTACTGGGAGTGGGCTTCAAAAGGTCCTTGGATGAAGATCTCCTCGAAGGCTCCGCCGCGATCGCGTTCGTAGTACTCCTGGGCGGGAAGCTCGTCTTCTGGCTCGTCCTCCGGAGCCCACGAGGGTCCGTTGACGTTGATCTCAAGAATGTGTTCGCCTGCTACCTCGATGGGTTCGCCGCGGCCCAGTTCGGCCGCGGCATCTGTGTACTCTCCGCGCCAGCTGGGGGTGCCGTCCCCGGAGTACTCGAAGACCACACGGTCGTATCCCTCATGGACACCGGAGCGGATCTCCACCAGATGATTGGGCTCCTCGCCGCGGGTGAACTCCCCGGGGAAGCCGTCAGACTCCTGGGCGTCGGTGCTGAAGTCCGCTGAGGCGGCGTCGTCGCCCTGGTCCTCGTCTTCGGGTGCCGCGGAGGTCTCGGACTCGTCAGGCTGCTCAGACTCTCCAGGATCTTCAGACTCGGACTCCGGGTCCGGCTCTTCCGAGTCCTGCGCGCCCTCGGTGTCCTCAGTGGGCTGCTCGGAGGCGGCGTCCTCGGCGGGGGCGGGGTCCTGACCCTCCTCCGGGGAGCCGCAGGAGGCGAGCAGCAACAGCATGGCTGCTCCGAGTGCGGTGATCTGGCTTCTGTGCGGGTGCCTCATCGTGCCTCCTGTGCGGTGGTCCAACCGGGGCTGGTTCAGATGATGTCTTCGAGCGGACGCCCCATGGCGGCGCGACGCTCCGCGTGGTTGATCTTGTGCCGGCGGGATTCGGTCGCGAGGATGACCACGAAGGCTCCCATCGCGGCGGAGATGGCGACCCACACGGAGGTGACGTCTGAGAGCAGCCGGGGGAAGATCAGCCAGAACATGCCCCAGCCCATGCCGAGGGCGACCGCGATCCTGCCGCGTTCGGTCATCGCGTAGTAGGCGGCGGCCCAGATGCAGATGCCCAGGCCGAGCAGCGCCCAGAGCACCGCAGGGATGCCGGGGACGCGCCATCCCATGGCGGTCAGCCAGATGGAGAGCGAAGACATCGCTGCGACCATCGCCCAGCCGGTGAAGAGACCGGTGGTGGTATCGGAGAATCGACGTTCCAGACCGGTGCGGGCGGTGCGGAAGGTGAACTGTCTGATCGCGTCGATCAGTGCCAATGCCGCAGCGAGGGAAGCCAGCGCCGCGAGGGTGAGCATTCCGTGGTGGATGCTGGCCGTCCAGATGAGCATGAACAGCGACGCCGAGCCGACCTGCCAGCCAGAGCGGCGCTGCCGTGGGGTGGAGATCTGGGTGGTGGTCCACTGGTGGACCGCGTGGGCCAGCAGGCCCAGCACGATGATGGGCCAGAGCCAGTAGAAGTTCGCGTTCGGGGAGAGCAGCGCCTGTCCGCCGGAGTACCAGCCGCCGGCGAGCTCATCGAGCCCATTGCCGCCCAGGATGGCGGGGGAGCCGGGGAAGATGCCGAACATCCAGATCAGCGAGACCAGGGCTGCCAGGGCGCCCAGGGTGACAAAGATCTGTCGGTAGAGGTCGCTGCGCACCGGCGCGGGGTCGGGGTCCCTGGAGGGCATGTTGTAGGGCGGGATGTAGGTGAAGAGGTCTTCTTCGTCATCGGCGGACTCGATGTAGTCCCGGTCGGTGGGCCGGTGGTTCATCGCGGTGGCCGCCTCGATGGCTGCGGCCTTCTCCAGGATGACGTCGCGCTGCCGCTGCTCATCCAGGGCGCGGCGAGGCCGGGGCAGGCTCAGCGGGGACGACTCCGGCCCCGGGGCGGCGCTGCCGAGGGCAGAGCCGGAGTGGTCCACGCCGTTGGAGGGTGCTGCCGCGGGGCGTGTGGCAGGCGGGCTCTGCGCGGCGCCCGCGGTGGACTGGCCCGATGCGGGTCGGCCGTTCTTCCTGCCGTTCCTGCTGCGCTGCTCGTCAGGACCGGGCTGATCCTGCGGGGCGGACCGGCGGAAGGCGGCGCCGACGCGGCGGGCGGCGCCCAGGAACTTCTCGTCAAGGTCGTCGAAGAAGCTGCTGAGGTCGGTCTCAGGAGCGCTGGCCTTCGACGGCGCGGGCCGCGCCGGCGTGGGGCGGCTCCAGCGCACCGAGGGTGCGGAAGGTGCAGGGGTCGGCGACTGGGCAGCGGCCGGTGTTGAATCTCCGGCCGGTGTGGAGTCTTCGGCGGGCGTGGTGTCTGCGCCGGGCACAGAGCCTGCGGCAGGCGAAGAGTCTCCAGCAGGCGCGGAGCTCTCGGCGGGCGCTGAAGCATCAGCAGGGGCCGCTGAGGCGGTGGCGGGATCCTGCTTCCGGGCAGGATCTGCGCGCTCGGCCGAGGTGTCCTCGGCGGAGCTGTCCTCGGTGGACGCAGGCGAGATCTCGGTGTCCGCGCCGGATTTCTCGGCGACGGTGAGCGTCTCGGCGGACTCGTCCTGGGACTTCTCGGTCAAGCCCGGGTTCCCCCCTCTAGGTCATGGCTGGCAAATGCAGTAGCTGTCGGAGCGTGGTGCCCGGACATCGTCGCTGGTCAAGCGGCTGCCGACTCTCTTCTGGACCCCCGACGCGAACGCTGTCGGGTGATCAGCACGGTGATCCCCAACCCCACCAGGGTACCCACAACGATCGCGGCCGCCGTGCTAGCCCAGGGTGGGAGCCCTGTAGTTGTTCCCGTAATGTAACCTAACCCGACCAGCCACAGGCTCCACGTGAGTGAGCCCAGCAGGCACAGCGCCACGATGGAGCGGCCGCCGAGACGCATGATCCCGGCCGTTGCCATCGAGGCGGAGCGGCCCCCCGGAATCCCGCGGATGAGGAGCAGGCCCGCCCAGGTGGAGGCGCCGCCGGCGCGCAGCGAGATGCGCAGCATCTTCCGGTGCAGCCGACGTCCCCACCTCCAGCGGTAGAGCAGCCGGATGAGCTTGTAGCGGAAGAGCAGGTAGACCCCGATGTCGCCGATGAGGCAGCCGATGAAGGTCACGGCGAGGACCAGCAGCAGCGGGAAGATCTCCTCGGCGGCCATCGTGCCTGAGGCGATCACCATGACCTCGGAGGGAAACGGCGGCACGATCGCGGTGAACGCCACCGCCACTGCCATGAACAGGAAGTAGTAGAGCCCCCACTCCTGATAGAGCGCCGGATCGCCGAGGTCACTGATGCCGAAGGCGATCGCGGGATTGGTCACTGCGGGGTCTCCTGAAGGGTTCGAGACGAGATGAAGCTGCGTGGCACCCCGGTCATCGGGTCGGTGAAGGTGAGTGTCTTGGCCAGCAGCTGGAGCGGCTTGTCGAACTCATCAGGGGCGTCATCGAGAAGTTCGGGATAGAAACGATCATTCAGAATACCGAGACCGAGAAGTGCCATGTGAATGCGCAGCTGGTGAGTCTTTCCGGTGTGTGGATTGAGCCGGAAGTGGCCGACGTCGTGCCCTGAGCGGCTGCGTCCAGTGGAGAGCAGCTCGATCTGGGAGGAGGAGTTCGCACCGGGGATGGCCTCGGTTCGGCGCTTGCCCTGCCGGGCTGTGCGGTCATGCGGGCGCTTGCCGGAGTGTTCCGGGGCGTATGAGGCCAGTTGGGAGACCACCACGCCCTTGGTCTTCTCGATCTTGTTGCGCACGGTGAGCGGGAATCGCGAGGCCATGGTCTCGGGGCTCATCCCCGCCGGGGTGGCGCTGACGCATTCGTAGGACTTCTCCACCACGCGGTTCTCGAAGAGCAGCTGATACGCCCCCCGGGTGTCGGGCTGTTTGGAGAACAGCACGACGCCGGCCGTGCCCCGGTCCAGCCGATGGATCGGCACCAGGTCCGGGAGGTTGAGCGTGTTCCGCAGCCGTACCAGCAGCGATTCCTGGACATAGCGGCCTGCCGGGGTGGTGGGCAGGAAGTGTGGCTTGTCCACCACCACCAGGTGTTCATCCTCATGGATGAGCTCCTCGGTCACCGGCAGCGGGATCTCCTGGCTGACCGAGCGGTAGTACCAGAGGAACTCGAGGTCGCCCAGCGGGGTGGACGTGCTCAGCGGCGCCCCGTGGACGTCGACGACGTCGCCGTCATCGAAGCGCCGGGTGATCCCGCCATGGTCGATGTGTCCGAAGGTCTCCAGCACGTAGTCATGGACGGTGTGCCAGGGCCCGTTCAGCGGGACCCGCAGGCGCGTGGCATTGACGCCGTTGCGCACGGGGAGAGGAGACTTCTGCGTCACAGGTCAGTTTCTGGGCAGGTCAGCGAGCCGGGGCGGCTCAGCCCCAGACCGGCGCCTCGGCGCGGGCGGTGGGCTCGGGCTGCCCCAGGGGCTGGTTGACCTGCCAGGACATGCCGAAGCGGTCCTTGATCCAGGCGAAGTTCGTGGCGAAGTCGTAGTCGTCGGGCTCCATGAGGAACTCTCCGCCCGGGGCCAGGCTGTCCACGATCTGATGGAACTCCGCCGCGGAGTCCACGACCACGGCCACGGAGATCGAGGGGGTGAAGCTGAACTGATGCTTCATCAGGCTGTCCTGGATCATCAGCACCTGCCCGCCGATCCTCAGCTGCGCGGTGGCGACCAGCGGGACTGGAACGGTGATGACCTCTTCGTGATCAGAGGCGTCCTGGGCATGCTTGACCGTGATCAGCGTCGTGTCGGTCGACTCAGCCTCGGTCTGCTCAGCCTCGGTGGACTCAGGCTGGGTCGGCTCGGTCTCCTTCACGGCGTCCGAACCTTTCCCGCCGTCGGAGTCCTCTGGGACTTCGGTGTCGGCAGGGTCCACGGGCTCAGCGGAGGGCCGCGGGGTGGGGTCATAGATCTCGGTGCCCGCGGGGTGGTGCACGATCTCCAGCAGCTCAGCGTCAGGGAAGACGTCGAGGTAGTGGTCGATCGCTTCTTGGGCCTGACCCTGGAACATCAGAAACGGAATGCAAAGAGTCATGACTTCACCCTAGCCGGAAATCCTGTGTTCTCTATGACTGCGCGCTGCGCGGGTGAGGCGTCATGGCAGTGATCCGGTGCGGTGATCATGGCGCGAATCTCAGCCCGGAGGGCGAGGAGTTGAAGCCGGCGTCGCGCAGCAGCTGTCCCAGCGGGTGGGTCAGGATCCGGTCTCCGTTGACCCGTTCCACCGCGATCCGTCCGGTCTTGGCCGCGCGCAGGGCCGGCACCAGCGCCCGGGAGATCAGGTCCATGGTGGATTCGTCCTCGGTGAAGAGCAGCAGGGTGCGGCCTCCGCGCTCCATGTAGAGCACCAGCCGCCCGCGGTAGAGCACCACGACGGCGCCGGCCTTGCGTCCAGGTCGGTGCGTGGAGCTCTCCAGCTCCGGCCAGTCCAGGGCCGCCCCGTAGGGATTCGCCGGGTCGGTGGCGGCGAGCACCACCGCAGCATCCTGCTTCTTCCCGCCGCCCGATGTGCTCGAGCCGGAGGCTCCCGCCCTGGGCGTCCCGGTGCCTGATTCGGCGCCGGCCTGTTCGGCGGCGTCTTCGAGGCGTTCGGAGATCCAGCGCAGCTGATCGATGGTCGCCGAGGAGGTGAACTGGGCGGCGCCGAGCTGTTCGATGAAGTATCCGCGCCGGATCTGCCCGGAGTCCTCGGCCGCGGAGAGCACCTTGTAGACCGCCGCGAAGCCGCCCTTTGCGGAGGCGCCCAGACCTGACTGCTGCTCGGACATCACCGAGCCGCGGGTGACCACCCCGTAGCGGTCCAGCAGGATCTCGGCGCGGGTGTGCGCGGCGACGGTGGCATCCACCGAACCGTTCGGGACGAGCTGCCAGCGGCCGCCCGCGCCGCCGCCGGTGGGTCCGGAGGCGGCGTTCCCGGCGATCCGGGTGCGGTGTGATTCGGTGGCCCGGCGCAGCGCCATCCGCCGTGAGGTGTGCCTCGGTCGCGCCGGTGTGGGCTGCTTCTTGTGCGCGGTGGTCCCGGTGGACATGAATCTGCGCAGCGCGGCGAAGCTGTCGGGGGCGACCCGTCCCGCCCAGAACAGCTCCCAGAGCGCGTTCTTGGTGCTCTCCCGGGAGCCTGTGAGGTCGGGGTCGAGCTGGTCGTGCAGCGCCTCGATGAACCAGGCGCCGCCGCGGGCCAGGATCTCGAGGATCGACTCCTGCAGCGCGGTGGGGGTGAAGTCTTCTCCGTTGCTGCCCAGCCCGGTGCTGCCCGGCTGGTTCAGCAGCGTCTCGGCGTCCTCCCGCGGGTAGAAGGCCAGCCAGCCGTCATGCCCGCTCAGCGCCCCCTTGCCCACGGCGAGGAACTCCCCGGCGGAGAGCAGCTCGTCGAGCATCCCCGGCCGGTAGTCGGGGATCCGCGCCGGGAGGATATAGGACTCCCAGGCGCTGGCCGGCGCGGCTGCACCGGAGAGCTGGGCCAGCGATTCCGCCACGGCGGAGACCCCCGAGGAGGAGGAGCCTTTCCCGCGGGCCGCGGTGATGCCCTGCCATTCGAGCAGGAACTGGGCGTAGGCGGGGGTGGGCACCGGCTCCACCTGGGCGCGCAGGGCGGCCAGGGAGCGGCGTCGGATCCTGCGCAGCATCTCGGCATCGCAGTACTCCACCGTGCCGGGCCGGGCATCGGCGGGGATCACCCGGTCGGGTCGGAACAGTCCCTCCACCACCCGGTGCTCGCGCACCAGCCGGGTCAGCGTGTCCACGACGACGGCGCGGCTGAGTCCCAGCTCGGCCGCCGCCTCCTCCACCAGGAAGGGTCCGTGGGTGCGGGCATAGCGCCCGACGAGATCGCCGAGCGGATCCTCGACCGGGTCCAGGAAGGCGTAGGGGATGCCGACCGGGATGGGTGTGCCCAGACCGTCGCGCAGCCGTGAGGCGTCCTCGATCGCGGCGTAGCGCTCCTCAACCTGATCCTGCTCGCCGTCGGCGCCGGACTCTGGAGAGGTGCCGGTGCGCCACATCACCCGGAAGGCGCGCTGATTCGAGACCAGGGCCTCGGCATGGTGCTTCGCGGGCTCACCGTCTTCGAGCCGGGCGGCGAGCTGCTCTTCGGTCAGCGGGCCGAGCAGGCGCAGCAGGTCTGCGACGCCCTCTTCGCCGCGCAGGTGCCGGGAGGGGAGCAGCCGCTGGGCGTAGGCCTCGGAGTCGGCGATGATCGCGGCGTCGAGGAACTCACGCAGCTCCACCCGGCCCAGCAGCTCACCCAGCAGGGCCGGGTCCACCGAGAGCGCGGCGGCCCGGCGTTCGGCCAGCGGGGAGTCCCCCTCGTAGAGGAACTGCGCGATGTAGCCGAAGAGGATGGACTGGGCGAAGGGGGAGGGCTTCGAGGTGGTCGTCTCCACGATCTTGAGCCTGCGCTGGGTGATGCTGCGCAGCAGCTCCAGCAGGGCCGGCATGTCGTAGACGTCCTGCAGGACCTCCCGCATGGCCTCCATGATCACCGGGAAGTCAGGGTAGCCCGAGGCGACCTCCAGCAGCTGGGAGGATCGTTGGCGCTGCTGCCACAGCGGAGTGCGCTGTCCGGGGTTCTGCTTGGGCAGCAGCAGGGCCCGGGCGGCTGCCTCGCGGAACCGGCCGGCGAACAGCGCAGAGGAGCTGACCTGGCCGGTGACCAGATCCTCAAGCTCGTCGGGGTCGAAGACGAAGAGCTCCGCGCCGGGCGGGTCTTCATCCATCATCGGGACGCGCAGCACGATCCCGTCGTCGCTGGCCATGGCCGAGCCGTCGAGGCCGAACCGGTCGTGCAGGCGTTCACCGACCGCCAGCGCCCAGGGGGCGTGGACCTGCAGTCCGTAGGGCGAGAGCAGCACGATCCGCCAGTCACCGAGCTCGTCCTTGGTCTGTTCCACCACCAGGGTGGTGTCGCTGGGGAGCACCCCGGCGGCCTCCTGCTGTTCGGTGAAGTAGCGCAGCAGGTTCTGCTGCGCCCAGGTGTCCATGCCCAGCGCGGTGAGCCGCTCGGCGGTGGGCTCTGCGGCGCCGGCGTGGACCTCCCGGGTGAACCGGCCCAGCGCGCGGCCGAGCTCGGCGGGACGGCCGAAGCCGTCGCCGCGCCAGAAGGGCAGCGAGGCGGGCTGCCCGAAGGCCGGGACGACGAGCACCCGGTCGAAGGTGATCTCCTGGATCCGCCAGCTGGTGGCGCCCAGCGCGAAGACGTCGCCGACCCGGGACTCGTAGACCATCTCTTCATCGAGCTCACCGACCCGGCGGCCGCCGGAGCGGGCCGATCCGGAGTCTTCTCCGCCGGCGAGGTAGACCCCGAAGAGCCCGCGGTCGGGAATGGTGCCGCCGGAGGTGACCGCGATCCGCTGTGCGCCGGGGCGCCCGCTGATCGTGCCCGCGTCGCGGTCCCAGATCACTCGGGGGCGCAGCTCGGCGAACCGGTCGGAGGGGTATTTGCCGGCGAGCAGGTCCAGGGTGGCCTCATAGGCCGAGCGCGGCAGCGTGGCGAAGGGGGCGCTGCGGCGCAGCGTCTCGAACCAGGACTCCACATCCAGCGGGTCCATCGCGGCGGCGGCCACCGTCTGCTGGGCAAGGATATCCAGCGGGTTGCGCGGGATGTGCAGGGCCTCGATCTGCCCGGCGAGCATCCGCTCGACGATCACGGCGGTGCTCACCAGGTCCCCGCGGTGCTTGGGGAAGAACCAGCCGACCGAGACCTCACCCACCTGGTGCCCGGCCCGGCCGATGCGCTGGAGCCCGGCGGAGACCGCGAAGGGGGCCTCCACCTGGATGACCAGGTCCACGGCGCCCATGTCGATGCCGAGCTCGAGGGAGGAGGTGGCGACCACACAGCGCAGCTGGCCTGATTTCAGCGCCTCTTCGGTGAGCTTGCGCTGTTCCTTCGAGACCGAGCCGTGGTGTGAACGGGCCAGCGGTGCGGGCTCGCCCGCGTCCCCGTCATCCCCGGGGGCGGATGCGGCGGCGTCGTCGGTGTTCCGAGCGGTGGGGGGCTGGCGTTCGGACCAGATCTCGTTGATCCGCCCGGTGAGCTTCTCCGCGAGCCGACGAGAGTTCACGAACACGATGGTGGAGCGGTTCTCGGTGACCAGATCCACGACCCGGTGCTCCACGTGCGGCCAGATGCTGGGCTGCAGCGGCTGGTCGCTGAGCAGCGCGTCGTCGGGCGGGAAGTCGATTGCAGGAGTGCGCGCAGGGATGCCGGCCGCGGCGTCGGGGTTTCCGCTGCCGTTCGAGGCGGCGGGGAACGGGGTCGCGCTCTCGGGCGGGGCGGTGCTGGGGGAGGCCAGGTCCTCCACCGGGACCGAGACGGTGATGTCCCATTTCTTCTCCGACTTCGGTGCGACGATCTCCACCGTCGCCGAGCCGCCCAGGAAGCGGGCCACCTCCTCGCGGGGTTCCACCGTGGCGGAGAGCCCGATCCGCTGGGCCGGGGCTGCCAGCAGGTTGTTCAGCCGCTCCAGCGAGACCGCCAGATGGGCGCCGCGCTTGGTGCCGGCCAGGGCGTGGACCTCATCGATGATCACGGTCTTGATCCCGGTCAGCGTGCTCCGGGCCTGGGAGGTGAGCATCAGGTAGAGCGATTCCGGGGTGGTGATCAGGATCTGCGGGGGCTTCCGAACCAGGTCCCGACGCTCCTTGGGCGTGGAGTCGCCGGTGCGCACCCCGACGGTGATCTCCGGCGGCTCGTCCGCGGCGCCCTCGGCGGCGAGGCGGCGGGCGGTGTGCGCGATCCCGACCAGCGGGCTGCGCAGGTTGCGTTCGATGTCCACGCCGAGCGCCTTCAGAGGCGAGATGTAGAGCACCGAGGTGCCCGCGGTGGGTGCGGCGAAGAGTTGGTCGATCGACCAGAGGAAGGCCGAGAGCGTCTTGCCCGAGCCGGTGGGCGCGACCACAAGCGCGTTCTTGCCCTGCGCCACGGCAGCCCAGGCGCCAGCCTGCGCGGCGGTGGGTGCACCGAAGGATGCTTGGAACCAGCGCCGGGTCGGCTCGGTGAAAGGTTCCAGGGCGGTCATGGTCTTACTCTAGAGGCCGCCACGGACATCCATAGACGCATCTCACCCCTCATGAATCGGGCGGGATGAGGTGGAATGCGCGCTCGCCGGAGTCGTCATTCTGACGCGAAACGCCGACGATCCGTCAGACGCCGCGGTTGATGGAGTGGGCGTTCGAAACCCGGACCTTCCGCGAGATGGGCTTACATGGCAAGACCGAAGGGTCCCGCGGTGTCGATGAGGCGTTCGCGAGCCGGTGGGGGCGAAGCATCGGTGTGGAGATCATGGGACGACACAAGTTCGGCCCGCAGCGCGGCCCATGGGCGGATGAGGAATGGAAGGGCTGGTGGGGCGATGACCCGGTCTTCCACACCCCCGTGGTGGTGGTGACCCACCACCCGCGGCCGATGCTCGAGATGGCAGGCGGCACGACCTTCCATTTCTTGGATACCGACCGGGTCTCCGCACTGGATCACGCGCGCGATCTCGCCGGAGGCCTTGACGTGCGGATCGGCGGCGGGGTGGCCACGCTGCGGCAGTTCCTCGAGGCGGATCTGATCGACTACATGCACCTGGTCGTCACCCGCCGCACCGGGTGATCTTCATCGCCACGGCCAGCGGCTCAGCGGGCGAAGCGCAGGATGTCCTCGCGGCGCAGCGGGCGGTTGAACAGCGGCCCGTCGGGCTCCATGATCCGTCCCGCGGCCAGCGCGCCGAGGGAGACCGGATCGAAACCGATGCGGTCCAGCAGTCCCATGACCAGTCCGCGGGCGGCGTCGTCATCTCCGGCGACGGCGAGCGCTCGGCGCTGGGACAGCTCGGCGGCGGGCCGGGCGGCGTCGTCGATATCGGCGTGGGCGATGTGGTTCAGCGCCTTGATCACCCGCGCGGAGCCGAACCGTCCGGCCAGTGCCATGGAGGTGGGCAGCTGTTCATCCACCGCGGCCTGCAGCCAGCACGGGAGCAGCTCGTCCTGCCAGGTGTTGGTCGCGTCGATCAGCACGGTGCCGACCACCCAGTCCGGGTCCACCTCATCGAGCTCCTCCTGCGGGACCGCGAGGATGACGATCCCGCTGGAATCCCGGGCACGCGCGGCGATGTCCGCACCTACCACCGGGACTGCACCGGGGGCGTAGATCTTGAGGTGATGCTGCAGCGCTCGGGGCGGGCGGGTGGAGGCGATGTCCACAGCGACCCCGGCGCGCAGCAGGGCCCGGGCGAAGGCGGTGCCGGCTCGGCCGGCCCCGAGGATGCCGACAACGGGTCGGGTGGTCTCCGAGGCTGCGGCCGCCGCGGGTTCGGGGGAAGGCTCCGCGGCGGGTGCAGACCGCTCAGACATGGTGATACGCCCGCCCTCCGGAGATCTCCTGGGCGCGGTAGACCTGCTCGGCGAGCAGCATCCGGACCAGCTGGTGCGGGAAGACGAGCTTGGAGAGCGACCAGACGAAGTCGGCGCGGTGCTGCAGCTCATCGGTGACACCATAGGCCCCGCCGATGATCACCACGACGTGCTGCCCATTGTCGAAGCTGGCCTGGAGATGCTCGGCCAGGCCCGTCGAGCTGATGTTCTTGCCGCGCTCATCGAGCAGGATGACGTGATCCTTGGTCTTCAGCGCGGCGAGGATCCGTTCGGACTCCTCCTGGCGGGCTGCATCATGCTCGCGGGAGGAATGCGGAAGCAGCTTCCAGTCCAGGTCATACGGCTTGCGGAGCCGCCTGGTGTAGCGCTCGATCCCCTCCGCGGCCCACTTCTCATGCTTCTTGCCGATGGCCAGGGCAGTGATGCTCATGGGTCTGAGACTACCGGCAAGCCTAGGATGGAGCCCATGCCTGCTCAGTTTCACGCTGCCCCCGTGGCCCAGATGGATCCCGTCTCGCTCTACCTCATCCTGAAGCTGCGCACCGATGCCTTCGTGGTCGAGCAGCAGTGCCCGTACCCGGAGCTCGACGGTCGAGACGTGGAGCCCGGTGCGGTGATGTTCTGGGCGGTCAACGGCACCTCGGGCGAGGAGTCCGGAGACGACGCCGCCGCACCCACCGCCACGCTGCGGATCCTCCACGAGCTGGCGGGCTTCCGGATCGGGCGTGTGGTGGCGGCCCCTGACGCGCGCGGGACCGGGGTGGCCCGTGAGCTGATGAAGCGCGCGCTGGAGTTCTGCGCCGGGCAGTCAGCTGAATCGCAGGTCGTGCTCGACGCCCAGGCGCCGCTGCAGGGCTGGTATGAGGCCTTCGGCTTCGTCCGGTCCGGGGAGCAGTTCCTGGAAGACGGGATTCCCCACGTGCCGATGCGTCGAGGCTGACGCTCAGATCTTGGAAGTTCCCAGGGTCTGACTTCCCTCAGGCTTCGTGATGTTTCATAGGCGGCGGCGGATGCGGCCTGCCGCGGTGGCGACCACGAAGATCGCCAGCCAAGAGACCAGATACCAGCCGGGGCTCAGCTGGAGGTCAGACGGCGCGAGGTACATCCAGGCGATGAGCGGGATGCCCATGATCGCGACCGCACTCTGCCAGCTGGTCCAGAACTTGCCGCTGGAGGCCCACTCGACGGTGGATGGATCAGCGGTGAAGTGTTCCACGCGTTCATACTCGCTGGACCTGGAGCTTTTCGCCATGACAGCACGATAGCGCCTCAGCCGTTGGCCTCGCATCCATAACCGTCGCCATCGCCGTCCAGGCCATGCGGGTCGGCACCGATGACTCGGACCGGGAAGTCCAGATCGCCACAGTTGATGTCCGGCGGGTAGACCGGGATGCAGGGCGTGTAGTTGGGATCGCAGTTCCCGCCCTGCTGGCCCGGCGGTGGAACCGGGGCGGGCTCGGGGGCGCAGGTCTGCAGCGGGGCGCCGTCGTCGGCCGCGATGTAACCCGGTTCCCGGGTGTGGAAGCCATAGCCGTCCCGGGAGTCATACCGGGCGACCGCGAGGCCCTCCTCGATCAGGGTCCTGCCCGCGTCGGTCCCTCCGACGTCCACGTAGCGCAGGATTCGGTCATAGCGATCGGTGTCCTCACCATCGCGGGTCAGTGTGACGGTCCTGCCCAGCACCAGCTCGCTCATCCGGGTGGATGCGGTGTCGAAATGGCACTCGCCACGTTCAGGAGTGTCAATCCCGCTCACCCTGACAGTGTCCCCGGAGTCCAGCTCCACGGTGTCTCCGTCGATGATGCGCACGACGACGGCGGTGTGCTCGTTCGGATCAGCGGTGGGGGTGGGCGTCGGAGTGGGCGTCGGGGTGGGGGTGGGCGTCGGAGTCGGCGTCGGACTTGGGGTCGGAGTCGGAGATGTCGAGGGCGTCTCGGACTTGGAGGGCTCCTCCGAAGGCTCGTCGGTCTCCTCAGGTTCCGCAGGGTCCTCAGACTCCTCGACGACGAGCTCCTGCTCCTCCGTCGCGGCGGCGCGTTCTTCAACCTCGTTGGGGTTCACCATGAATGCGACGAGGCCGATGATCATCAGCAGAACGAACAGCGCGATGAATCCGCCACAGCCGATGGTCGCAATGCGGAGGATGATCGGCCAGCGCTGGAACTTCTGCCAGGCCGTGAGCTTCTCTGCACCCACGCCAGGAGGGTTGCTGGGCAGGGGGTATTGCCCCGGGAAGCGCTGCGACATCGATTGAACCTCATCTGGTGCGGGCGAGAGACCCGTGCGGAGAGCGCGGCTCCCGCACCACAGTAGGTGCCCGTGGGGTGATAGATGCCGAGACGCGCCTGCAGGCAAGGCCGATGAATAAACGCGGTGAAACCGCCTACGCCACGAGGAGGCAGTGCGAGACCATCGAAGAGTCCACCCGGTTCCTGGTGGCGAAGAACCAGAGAGAGGCCACCCGATGAGACTGTCTCCAGAGTCCACCGACGTCGTCGAGCAGACTGCGGGCGTCGTCGCCGAGCATGCCGAAGCCATCAGCACGCTCTTCTACGCGGACATGTTCGAGGCCCACCCCGAGCTGTTCAACGTGTTCAACCGGGCGAACCAGGCGATCGGTGAGCAGCCGAAGGCGCTCGCGGCGTCGGTCGTGGCGTTCGCGGTGCATCTGATCGACCCCGACGCGCCGGACTTCACGCCGGTGATGCGGCGCATCGCCCATAAGCATGTATCACTCGGCATCCAGGCGTCCGAGTATCTGGTCGTCGGCCGGTACCTGCTCGCTGCGGTGAAGAAGGTGCTCGGTGACGCGATCACCCCCGAGGTCGCGTCCGCATGGGACGAGGTCTATTGGCTCTTCGCTACGGCCCTGATCGCTGAAGAGGGCAAGCTCTACGCCGAGGGCGGCACAGATCCTGATCACCCATGGGGCAGATATCGGGTCGTGGAGCGTTTCGAGGAGTCCGGAGAGGTGTTCTCTCTGCTGCTTGCCCCGGTGGACGGCCAGGTGCCAGCGCATCGGACGGGACAGTATGTCGCGATCGCTGTGGATCTTCCGGACGGGCTGCGTCAGCCGCGGCAGTACACGATCTCATCGGGTCCGCGCGGCGATTCCCTGCGCGTGACGATCAAGCGGGTCCGTGGCGTCGACGGGATGCCCGACGGGCAGGTCTCGGGCTGGCTGTACGAGAACGCCCAGCCGGGCACGATCCTCGATGTGTCACAGCCCGCGGGCGACGTGGTGCTCGATGAGACCGATGTTCCGCTGGTGCTGGTCTCTGCGGGAATCGGCATCACCCCGGTGGCGGCCATCATGGAAGACCTCTCGCGTCGGCAGCCGGAGCGCACGGTCCGGCTCTTCCACGCCGACAAGTCGCATGCGCACCACGCGCTCTACGACGGACTCCGTCGGCAGGTGCTTGCGATGCCGGATGCTCGTGCCCAGAACTGGTACGAGAAGGACGCGGAGATCGCGCCGACCCTGCATCCGGCAAAGTCGGGATTCATGAACCTCTCCGACGTGGAGCTTCCCGAGGAGGCGCAGGTGTTCATGTGTGGACCGCTGCCCTTCATGCAGAGCGCGCGGCGCTCGCTGATCGACCAGGGCGTGCCGAGCGAGAACATCCACTACGAGGTGTTCGGCCCGGACCTCTGGGCACAGCAGCCCGCATAGCCTCCCCCGGAGGCGGGTGGGGTGTGGTCACAGCACGCTGGATCTCCAAGGCTCTCATCGGCCGAATGATCCAGTGTGCGCTTTGCCCGCACCGCGCCCTGCTCGAGTGCTGCATCGTCGCAGTCGCCGTCAAGACCGCCGGGCTGAGTGGAGCGGGCCGCTTCCCCTTTGAGAGCAAGCACGATCACACACCGTTTCGGACTGAGGAAGGGATGCAGACGGCGCAGCTCCAGTGGGCCGGAGACCTGCGCGAGCTGGTCCCGGACGAGCTTCGCGTGCACAGAGCAGACGAGCGGCCGCTCTTCGTCGATCATCTCCTCATAGAGGCAGGGCAGCAGCCCGACTGTGAGTTCCTGTTCGTCAAGCTCAGGCTCCATGCCGGCATCCTCCAGATGCTCGTACAGGGCATCGAGCTGGTGCACCGCTTTCGTCCCGAGTGAGTCGCTGTGGTCGAGTTCAGGGGCGAGGTCGCGAAGCAGGTCGCCCCGCGCTCTGGCTGCAGCTGCTCGTCGTTCGGCCGCCTGGCTGTGTTCGATCCGCTGGACGGGGGAGTACCCGTGCGGCGGGCGGCCTCGACGGCCGGTGTCCACGGGGGCGCTCGCGATCAGTCCCTCGTCCTCGAGCACGCGCAGATGGTCTCGTGCAGTGCTGACTGGGACGCAGGCTTCCTCAGCGAGCTCCTGCAGCCTGCGGCCGGGGACCCGCTGGACCGCATGGAGCAGTCGCAGTCGACTCTTCTGCGTGAGTCCCCGATAGTCATCCACTCGCCGAGGCATAACTTCCAGGATACGTATCGCGGCCACAGAATCGAAGACCACGTCCTGCCGGCCTCTACCCGTTCTACCGGCGCTTCGGCGGTGCCGCCAGGCCGCAGAAGCACCTTGAGGACGCTGGGGGTGCAGAAAACCCCGCCGGCTGCATGACTGCAGATCAGCGGGGCTCTCGGTCGGCGGTGACGGTGGGATTTGAACCCACGGTGCGGGGTAACCGCACACAGCATTTCGAGTGCTGCACCTTCGGCCGCTCGGACACGTCACCAGGCCCGTTGAGTATACGCAAACATCTCGCGCTCACCCAAAAGCACCCACGGCGGGCACGGTCTCAACAGGTCAGCTCAGCCCTGGAACAGGGCGTGCACCTCGCCGCAGAGCAGGCGTCCGTCAAGCCCTCCGATCTCCAAGACGACGGCGGCGCCGGCCACCTGACAGTCAAGCTGGCCGATCAGCTCCCGGGTCGCTGCCAGGGTGCCACCGGTGGCCAGCACGTCATCGACGATCAGCACCCGGTGCTCGGGCTTGAGCACATCGGGAGCCTCGATCACCGCGGTGCCGTACTCCAGCGTGTACTCAACCCGCCCGGCAGGTGCCGGCAGCTTCCCTGCCTTGCGGATGGGCATGAATCCGGTGCCGGTCAGCGCGGCGATCATCCCTGCCAGGGTGAACCCGCGGGCCTCGATCCCGGCGACCATGTCGAAGCTCCCGGCGAAGGGGGCCAGCAGGCCCTCGGCCACCGTGCGCAGCGCGGCCGGATCCGCAAGCACGGGGGAGATGTCCTGAAAGAGGATGCCTGGTTCGGGGAAGTCGGGGGTGACTGCGAAGAGCGACTGCGCATGGGCCAGCCGCTCGGGCGAGGGCGCGGAGAGCTGCGGTGAGGAAAGTGTGGACACGACCGCAAGCCTATCTGCGGAACTGCTCGAAGAACGCGCGCAGCTGGTCGGCGCACTCCTCGGCGCGCACCCCAGGATGGACCTCCACCCAGTGGTTCAGCCGGGGCTCGCGCAGAATGTCGAACACCGATCCCGCAGCCCCGGCCTTCTCATCCCAGGCGCCGAAGATCACGTGCCCGATCCGAGACTGATAGATCGCTCCGGCGCACATCGGGCACGGCTCCAGGGTCACCGCGAGCACGCAGCCGTCCAGCCGCCAGCTCCCCAGACTCGCCGCGGCGGCCCGCAGGGCGGTGATCTCCGCATGACCGGCCGGGTCGTCGTCGCGCTCTCGGGTGTTGAAGCCCTCGCCGAGCACCTCACCGGCAGCGGAGAAGACGACGGCGCCCACCGGCACGTCCGCGGAGGAGGTCGCCTCGGAAGCCAGCTCCAGACAGCGCCCGATGGCCTTCTCCTGATCGGCCCGCGCCCGTGGGGACCACGCTGAAGAATCAATGGACTCAGCGGGGGCCGCTTGTGGCTTGGGCGGGATGTTCTCGGTCACAGCACCAGCCTATGGGGCCGATGCCAGCGGTGCTCGACTCGCGGGACCTCGGTCAGATCGATCGGCGCGGTTCCCGCCGCGAGAGACGCGGATGCAGAGCCCCGTGGCGATGATCAGGGCGACCATGAAGACTGCAGCGGCTGCTCGAACGCTGACCCCCGAAGGGGTGGCTGCCGCTGCGGGCACCGACGGCCGGCTCCCGCGGGCGTGCTGGTAGTTTTGACACTATGCGCGTACAGGTTGTGGAACACCCACTGATCTCCCATAAACTCACCCAGCTGCGACGGGTGGAGACCGCTTCGAACCAGTTCCGCGAACTGACTCGCGAGCTGGTCATGCTGCTCTCCTATGAGGCCAGTGGTTCCATCGCCACCGAGTCGGTGGAGATCCAGACCCCGGTGGCCACGATGACCGGCACCCAGCTGGCGGACCCCAAGCCCCTGGTGGTCCCGATCCTGCGCGCCGGACTGGGGATGCTGGATGGGATGACCGCCATGGTCCCCACCGCAGAGGTCGGATTCCTCGGGATGGCCCGGAACGAAGAGACCCTGGACATCATCACCTACGCCGAGCGGCTTCCGGAAGACCTCACCGGGCGCCACGTCTTCGTGCTGGACCCGATGCTCGCCACCGGCGGCACCCTCGCCGAGGCCATCCGTTTCCTGAAGAAGGCCAACGCCGCAAAGATCACCTGCATCTGCCTGCTGGCGGCCCCCGAGGGGATCGAGCGGCTGCGCGAAAAGGTGGGCGACATCGAGGTGGAGCTCTACCTCGCCGCCATCGACGAGAAGCTCAACGAGAAGTCCTACATCGTGCCCGGTCTCGGCGACGCCGGCGACCGCCTCTACGGCCTCGCTCAGTAGGCCCAGCACCCCCTGCTGGCGACGCCGCCCGCAGGCCTGTTGCATGTGAGGCGAAGCCGGTCAACGCCCCCATCCGTTGAAATAGTGTGATCCCGGTCACAAAAAGGTCACTCCATCTCATTATGTGGAAGATCGCCCCTTTTGTTACTTGCGGATTCCAAATGTGACGGACACCCTGTAATGGATACCACCGTCCACCTGCAGCGGGGGAGTTGCCACCAATGTCCGCACACCTGAGTCAGCCACAGAATCCCGGCTACGTCCATGTCTCGGTGCGCAACGCCGCTCGCCGTGCCGAGATGGCCCGCCGAATCCGCGCTGCCAACGCCAGCGACGAAACCAGCGGCGCGCATCCGCGCACCGCACCCGTGCCGGTGGTCGCCCAGAACGGTGGAGGGCCGCAGATGGTCCAGCCCGATATCGTGACCCGCGGCTTCGTCGTCTACGTCGGCCTCGACGAGGATGCCGCCAGTGCGGCCGGGACCTCGCTGCACAAGATCGCCACCGAGCTGCGCGACTACGTGGAGCACATCGCCGCCGATGCGCAGGTGCACATCGCCATGGCCTTGGCGTCGGCGGCCCACGAGGGCAGCGATCTGGAGGTCGTGCGGCAGGCGCTGGGCGATCCCACCGTCACCCACCGCGGCGTCGAGGTCCCCATCAGCACCCCGCCGGCGCCCACCAGCTCCGGCGTGCTGATCGACCTGTCCCGTCGGGAGGTCCGCCTCGACGGCGAGGGTCTGAATCTGACCTTCAAGGAGTTCGAGCTGCTGAACTACCTGGTGGACAACGGATCTCGCACCGTGGGACGCGAGGAGCTGCTCAAGACCCTGTGGCGCAACGTGGACCCGGACCAGATGCCCAACGAGCGCACCATCGACGTGCACATCCGCCGGCTGCGCTCCAAGCTGGGGCGCCTTGCCAATACGGTGCGCACGGTCCGCGGACAGGGCTACCGCTTCTACGAGCACCCTGAGGTCACCGTCTGGGCAGCCCCCGAATACTCGATCTGAGTCCTGGATGCCTGAACTGCTGATCCTGCGCCACGGTGAATCCGGGCATTCCTTCTCAGGGGACGACCACGGCCGCACCCTGACCCGTCACGGGCAGGAACAGGCGCGTGCCGTCGGGCGCTGGCTGGTGAGTTCGGGGAACCTGCCGGACAACACGGTCTGCTCGGACTCGATGCGCACCCGGCAGACCTGCATCTGGGTCAATCATGAGCTGGGTGAGAAGGCTCCGACGCCGTACCTGGACTCGCGGCTCTACCTCGCGGCGCCGCGCTCGATGCTCTCGATCATCAACGAGGTGCCCGAGACGGTGCGCACGCTGCTGGTGGTCGCCCACATGCCGGGAGTCCAGGAGCTCAGCATGGACCTGGCCTCGGCGCGCTCCCAGGAGGACCCGGTGATCCAGATGGCCGGTTCCTGGCCGCCTGCCGGGCTCGCCCGGTTCCAGGTGCACAAGCCCTGGGCCGAGCTCGACGGCCGCGACGCCGAGCTCACGGACTTCTTCACCGCCGGCTGAGTCAGCCTGCCGGTCGGATCAGTCTGCCTCCTCCAGCAGCTGCACCAGCGTCTCCAGTGCCTGCTCCGCGCCCTCGCCGTGGGCTCGCAGGACCACCTGATCCCCGTGTGCCACATCGAGGCTCATCACGCCCAGCAGGCTGTCCGCCTGTGCGGACATCCCTGGCTCGGCGGCCTTCGCGATCTCCACGGAGACCGGCTGTCCCGCAGCTGCAGACGCGAAGGCCGCGGCAGGCCGGGCGTGGAGCCCGGCCGCCGCGGCGATCACCGCAGTGCGTTCAATCATGCAGCAGAGGTTACACTCTTCCGCACCCAGCGCTTCAGCGCGATCACCGTCAGCGCGGTGACGACGGCGCCGACCATCACGGAGAGCAGGAAGAGCCAGAAGCTCTCGATGGCGAACGGCACGAAGATGCCGCCGTGGGGCGCATAGGAGGTGACCCCGAAGGCCATGGTCATCGCGCCGGTCACGGCGCCGCCGACCATCGAGGCCGGCAGCACCCGCAGCGGGTCAGCCGCGGCGAACGGGATGGCGCCCTCGGAGATGAACGCCGCGCCGAGCAGCACGGCGGTCTTGCCGTTCTCCCGCTCGGCGGCGCTGAACAGGCGAGCGTCGATGAACGTGGCGAACGCCATGCCCAGCGGCGGGACCATGCCGGCGGCCATGACCGTGGCCATGATCATCAGCGGTCCGGTGTTGCCCTCGGCGACTGCTGCCGAGAGGCCGGCCACGGCGAAGGAGTAGGCGACCTTGTTGACCGGTCCGCCGAGGTCGAAGCACATCATCAGACCCAGCACGATGCCCAGGACGATGGCGGCGGAGCCGGTCATCCCGGAGAGCCAGTTCTCCAGGCCGGAGGTCAGTGCGGCGATGGGACCGCCGAGCACCAGCAGCATCAGGCCGCCGGCGACCAGCGAGGCCACCAGCGGAATGATCACCACGGGCATCAGGCCGGCCAGCCAGCGCGGCACGCTGAGCCTGCGGAACCACAGGGCCACCGCACCGGCGAGGACACCGCCGACGATGCCACCGATGAATCCAGCGTCCATGGTCAGCGCGATCGCGCCGGCGGTGAAGCCGGGGGCGATGCCGGGGCGATCGGCCATGCCGAACGCGATGTAGCCGGCCAGTGCGGGAACCAGGAAGCCCATGGCCGCCCCGCCGATGGTGAAGAACACCGCGCCGAGGTATCCGCCCAATGCGCCGAATCCGAGGAACTCCTCGGGCAGCTGGTCAGGGGTGGGAAGGTTCCACAAGGAGTTCCCCAGCGCCACATCTTCGGCGACCTCGGTGATGTTGTAGCCGCCGAGCAGGAACCCCAGCGCGATCAACAGGCCGCCGGCGGCCACGAAGGGGATCATGTAGCTGACGCCGGTCATCAGGACCCGCTGGGTGGCGCGGCCGAAGCCTTCGCGCTCCCCACTGGCAGCGGTGCTGCCATCGGAGTCTCCGGACCCGCCGGAGGCGACGACGGTCGCGTCCGGGTCCTTCGCCGCGGCCAGCGCCTCGGCGATCATCTTGTCCGGCTCATCGATGCCGCGCTTGACCCGCGAGGTGATGACCGGCTTGCCGGCGAAGCGGTGCCGATCGCGGACGTCGACGTCGGTGGCGAAGATGACGGCGTCCGCGGCGGCGATGGTCTCGGCTCCCAGCGGGGTCGCGCCGGAGGAGCCCTGGGTCTCCACCTGGATCTCCACGCCTGCTTCCTTGGCGGCCTTCTTCAGCGAGTCGGCTGCCATGTAGGTGTGGGCGATGCCGGTGGGGCATGCGGTGACGGCGACGAGGCGACCGACCGTCGTCGCGGTCTGGCTGGTGCCTTCACCGTCCCCTGCGGGTGCACCGGAGCCGCGGCTGCCGGCGTTGGCGGTGACCGGGGCCGGCTGGACCGCCTCGGCGACCAGGTCGACCACGCGCTGCTCGGTCTCGGCGCTGCGCAGATCCGCGAGGAACTCGTCGTTGATCAGCGAGGTCGCCAGCGCGGAGAGGATCTTCAGGTGAGCCTGGTCCGCGCCGTCGGGGGCGGCGATCATGAAGACCAGGTCCGCCGGGCCGTCGGTGGAGCCGAAGTCCACCGGCTGGGCCAGGCGGGCGAAGGCCAGCGTGGCCTCGGTGACGGCACCGGTGCGGCAGTGCGGGATGGCGATGCCACCAGGCATGCCGGTCTCGGAGGTCTCCTCGCGAGCCCAGACGTCGGCGGCGAGCTCAGCTGCGGCGGCACTGCGTCCGGCAGAGCCGACGAGTCCGGCGAGGGCATCGATAACCTCGCGCTTGTTGCCGGCGGTGAGCTTGTCGAGGCTCACCAGCCCCGGCGTGATGATCGTATTCATGATGTCTCCACATTCACGGTAGTGGTCGTGCTTGGATTGAGGGTGAGGTGTTCGGTGCTGAGTGCTTCGGTGCTGAGTGCTGAGGTGCTGAGGTGCTGCGGCGTCGGCATGATGGAGCCGGGCAGTTCCGCCGCGGCTCGTCCCATGGCCATGGCGTGCTTGAGTGAATCGGTCTCCGAGGCGCCGGACTGGGCTGCGGCGATGAACCCCGCGAGCGAGGCATCACCGGCTCCCACGGTGGAACGCGGCACGATCGCCGGGCCCCAGGCGCGCAGCGCGGCGGGCTCGCCGTCGCTCGGCGCGGTCTTCAGGTTGGGGATGAACACTGCGCCATGGGCGCCCAGGGTGACCAGTGCGGCGCGTGCTCCGTGGTGCTGCAGCTCGGTGGCGAGCTGCACGGCACGGGCGGGGTCGGTCTCGAGCTCATCGGCCAGACGCTGAGCCGTGTCAGGATCGGTGGCGGCCGAACCGGTGAAGGCGGCGTGCAGCTCGAGCAGCTCCTCGGCATTGGGCTTGATCAGGTCTGGCGCCGCGGGCAGAGCGGCGGCCATCGGCTCCCCTGAGGTGTCCAGCGCGATCTTCGGCGCCTGTTCCCCGAAGGTCCGCCGCAGCGCGGTGATGGCCTGGGCGTAGAAGTCCACCGGGACTCCGGGCGGGAGCGACCCGGCCAGCGCCACCCAGGAGGCGCCCTCCGAGGTCTGAAGCAGCAGCTGCAGCAGGGCCCCGGTGAGCGCGGCGTCGAACGCCGGTCCCGGTTCGTTGATCTTGGTGGTGACCCCCTGTGGGTCGGTGATCGCGGTGTTGGTGCGCAGCGGTGCGCCCAGCGGCAGCGCCCGGGCCTCCACGCCGAGCTCCTGCAGGGCGAGCAGCACCGGATCCCCGGGGTCACCGGGAAGCACCGCCAGTGACCGGGTGCCGGCGGCGGTGAGCGCCCGGGAGATGTTGACGCCCTTGCCGCCGGGTTCGGCGGTGTGGCCGATCGCGCGCTGGACCGCGCCGGTGCGCAGCGGGGCGTCGAGCTCGAGCGTCTTGTCCAGACTCGGATTGGGAGTGAAGGTCACGATCATGGGGCGACCGCCACGATCACTCGGACGTCGGCCTCGTCCAGCGCGTGGGCCAGCTCAGGGTGCGGTGCGGCATCGGTGATCAGCACATCGATCTCCTCAAGGGTTGCGAACTGTACGAGGGTGCGTTGACCGAGCTTGCTGGAATCTGCCAGCAGGACCACCTGGCGCGCGGCGTGGACCAGGCCCGACTTCACCGCGGCCTCAGCGGTGTCTGGGGTGGACAGACCGAAGCCCGCATCCACCCCATTGGTGCCGATGAACGCCACATCGGCCTGGCGGCGAGACAGGGTGGCCACGGCCTGCGCCCCCACCACGGTGCCGGTGATCCCGCGGACCTTGCCGCCGAGCACCTCCACGTCCAGGGAGCTGACCTCGGCGAGCTTCTGCGCGATCGGGACCGAGCTGGTGGTCACGAACCGGGTGTGGCGCTGCTCCTCGCCGGCGCCGAGCAGCTCGGCGAGCGCCTCAGTGCTGGTTCCGGCGTCGAGCAGCACGGAGGCATCGGGGGAGGAGGGCACGAAGCTCATCGCCTCACGGGCGATCACGCGCTTCTGCTGCGAGTGCTCGCTCTGCCGCTGACGCAGCGAGGTCTCGCGCCGGGAGGGTGCGGAGCTGACGACGGCGCCGCCGTGGACCCGCTGCAGTGAGCCTGCGGTCTCAAGCAGGTCCAGGTCGCGGCGGACGGTCTCTCTGGTCACTTTCAGGTCGCGGGCGATCTCCTGGACCGTGATCGTGCCGGTGAGGCGCAATCGGTCGAGAATCCGCTCGTGCCGCTCGGGGGCGAGCAACGTCATGCTGAGCTCCTTTTCAGTGACCCAGACCACTTTTGTGTGGGTTTAGACACACTTTATCTGTGTTTACCTGTGTATGCAACAGGTTTCGTCCGACTCACAGCAGGCCCCTGCCGGTGTTCGGCGTGTCGCGGACCACCCGAGGGGATGGGTCGCGGTGATTGGATGCGCCAAAAAAGTGATCTCAATGTGAAAACAATCCCTACAAAAATTTCGAAATTCGACGTAACCTTGTGCCATGGCTCATGCACACGAAGCCACCAGCAGCGGCGTCCCAGGCGTGCTGGTCGGTATTGACGGGTCGGCGGGCAGCGAGCGCGCCTTCAAAGTGGGACTGATGATCGCAAAGCAGCGCCAATGGCCGCTGCGTCTTATCGGAACATTCATTCGACCAGTCGTGACCGACGACTATTACGTGCGGCAGCTGGATCAGTACCGCTCCGAGGCCGCCAATACGGTGCAGGACCTCCTCGACACGTACTCGGCCCGAGCGGCCGAGGCAGGAGTCGAGGTCAGCACCCGCACCGCTGAGGGTGACGCCGGAGCAACTCTGGTGGATGAGAGCAGCGAGGCCCGCATCGCCGTCGTCGGCAAACGTGGCCGCAACCGGTTCGCCGGACGGTTCCTCGGCAGCGTCTCCGCGAAGCTGACCGCACACGCGCACTGCCCCACCCTGGTGGTCCCGGAGCGGTGGGTGTCCGACTCTGAGACGGAGCTGCTCGCCCCGCATCAGGACCGCCCGGGCGCCGAGGCGGCCCACGAGGAGCCGGTGACCCTGATGGAGGAATCGGCTGCCCGGGAACACACCCGCCGGTCCTTCGCGAACGTCACCGACGAGCTCAACTTCGACTCCGAGATCGTGGTCGGCGTCGACGTCGGAGATCGCGCCGCCGACGTCGTGCACCTGGCGGCTGAGGCCGCGGAGCTGGTCAACAGTCCGCTCACCCTGGTCTCGGCGGCACCGCTGAATGCTCAGGGGCACTGGTATCCCAACACCGTGGAGCACAACCTCGAGCTGCCCAATCTGCGCCGGCGCTACACCGATCACCTCGAGGCGATGACCCAGGAGGTGGCGGCGAAGTCCACCGGGGTTCCGGTGCGCTGGCAGTTCTTCGACGGCTCACCCGCCGGGGTGCTCTCGGAGGCCTCGCGCACCGCGGCGCTGCTGGTGATCGGCACTCGAGGGCATGGCGGATTCGCCGGGCTGCTGCTGGGTTCGGTGAGTCAGGCGGTGCTGAACCGGGCGGTCTGCCCGGTCCTGGTGATTCCCACGCAGAAGCCGCACAAGCTGCGCAAGCACTGAAGGTCTGCGTCTGAAGGGTCCCTGGTCAGAAGGTGAGCACCAGGGACCCTGAGACGCGACTGCGGCGAAGGTCCTCCAGCGCGACGGGCAGTTCATCGAACGGGTAGGGCGTCACCTCGGCCTGGATGCCGAGTCGCTGGGCCAGACGCAGGAACTCGATGCCGTCCGCACGGGTGTTGGCCGTGACGCTGCGGAGATCCCGTTCATAGAAGAGATGCTCCTGATACGGCATCCGCGGGAGATCACTCATGTGGATGCCGGCGATGGTGACGGTGCCGCCCCGCGTCGTCGCCGTCAACGCGGCCGGCACCAGATCCCCTGCCGGGGCGAAGATGATCGCGGCGTCCAGGGGCTCCGGCGGTTCGCCGAAGGCATCGCTGACGAAGTCCACCCCGAGCCGGCGGGCCAGCCTGCGGTTCGTCTCCCCGCGGGTCATCACGCAGACCTGTGCGCCGGCCGCCATTGCGAGCTGCGCGGTCAGGTGCCCGCTGGAGCCGAAGCCGTAGATCCCGAGCCTGCCTCCAGGAGGAAGCATGCTGCGGGTGAGGGCTCGGTAGCCGATGATCCCGGCGCAGAGCAGCGGAGCGGTCTGGACTGGATCGACCCTCGGGTCCAGGGGGTAGGCGAAACTGGCCGGGACGGTCGCATACTCGGCGAAGCCTCCGTCGGCGTCCCACCCGGTGTAGAGCGAATCGGGACAGAGGTTCTCGCGGCCGGCCCTGCACCAGGCGCAGATGCCGCAGGTGCGGCGAAGCCAGGCGGCGCCGACTCGATCACCGAGCTCGATCCGCCGCACCGCCGATCCGCGCGCCTCCACGATCCCGATGATCTGATGCCCCGGCACGACATCGGCGCGGCGCGGCGGGAGCTCATGATCGATCACGTGCAGATCGGTCCGGCACACTCCGCAGGCCTCTACGCGCAGCAGCACCTCATCGGGCTCAGGGGTGGGCACCGGCATCTGGGCGCATTCCAGGGTGGAGCTGATAGAGCTGCTTCGCCAGGTCTTCATAGCGCGCCTAGACCCAGTCGGTCCAGGTCGACGGGTCGGTCCGGGTGCGTTCCGGGGCGGGGCCGGTGTCACTGACGGAATCCCGCTCGGTTTCAACCGGCCCCTGATCGAGCCGGAACGGCGGGTATTCATCACGCATCAGCAGCACATAGGCGGCGACCCGATGGCCCCACCGGTTCAGCCCCATCACGAAGTCGAAGATGCCGGAGCGATAACGCCCGGTGAAGAGCAGGATGATGACGGTGATCAGCAGCAGCAGGCCCAGCAGCGAGAAGCCGCCGCCGGGGCCGGTGGTCTGGCCGGTCGCGCTGCCGGTCTCGTCCCAGCTGCTCTGCCAGCCGGTGCCCGAGGGACTGGTGAAGATCCCGATCAGCAGCAGGTGCGGGAGCGCCAGCAACCAGGACTTCACCAGCACCAGCCCGTTGGTCAGCCGCTCCGGGTAGGCGATGCTCAGATCCGCCGGGTAGTTCGCATGGGCCAGCGTGAACGGAGGGTAGCGGTCCGTCGCCAGTGCTGAGTAGCCGTAGAACGCCACGCGCCAGGACCAGCGCAATACGCCCACGTTGAAGCAGAACCACGCCCGGGGGTACCGCCCGGTGAAGAGGATGACCACCCCCGCGGCGATGGTGGTCACGAAGGCGGTGAGCCAGAGCAGGGCCAGCACGAGGTAGTGCGGGATCGCCAGCAGCCACTTCACCAGCCACAGGCCGCGGGAGGGTGCGTCGAGGTATCCGGTGAGCCGGACCGGATAGACCGGAGTCATCCGCGCTGGGCCGGCGCCGCCCGGGATGCCCTCGATCGGGCCCGCGTCCCCGCGTGCGGCGGTCATCCGCTGAGGGTCGATGTCGCGGCCGAGCCCGGCCGCGCCGAAGAGCAGGGCGACGACGCCGATCACGAATGCCGCCGCGCCGATGATCAACAGCGTGGGGATCGTGTCCTGCAGCTGCTCCCACCACTCCGCGGCCTGCTGCGTATCCCATTCGGTCATGTAGTCGACCCGGTAGTACGGTCTGAACTTCCATTCACCCGGTTCCGGGACCAGACTCGCCACCGCCGCGGCAAGCAGCAGGGTGCTGCCTGCGCCGTGCAGGAGCGCGCCGACGATGAGCAGAACCCATTGCCCCGGTCTCATCTTGGCGGAAGTGGGTGAGTCCTGGGTCGGCGCGGGCGAAGGTGTCTCTGCCATCACAAGCTCTCTCGGCTGGATCTCCCAATGGATCTCATCCAAGGATAGGGCTGGGAAAACGCCAGGGGAACCCTTGGAATCAGGCCAATGTCTGCTCCACGAGGTGACCTTCCCTGGAGACAGAGGCGACCTTGCCATGTTCTGCCAGGGCCTTGATGTTGCGCAGCATCTCTTTGCTCATCACGAAGCTGATGGGTTCGATCAGGTGACGGGAGCCGAAGATCCGCTCCGGCAGGGAGTGTGCCCTGGCGTAGCTGAGCCGCTCGATCAGACGCGTGCCGCCGTCGGGGTCCGGCCGCAGATGCAGGGACCAGATTCCCGCCACCGCCGCGGAGGTCTCTGGGGTGGAGGATCCGGCGATCCGGGAGTCCGCGACCAGGACCAGGTCAGCGACAGGTTCGACTCGTGCCACTCGCATGGCCACCTGCGGTGCCAGCCGGACCTCCCCGGCGGCCGCGATGTCCTGGTGCTCGGGAAGTACCCGGTCGACGTTGTGGATCTGACACCCGATGAGGTTCTCCAGCCGTTCGAAGCTGTAGAACCCGCCGCGGCCCTGTCCGAGCTGCGCCAACCAGGGCCAGATCTGCGCGGGGGAGGCGACGATGGTCACGGCATGGGTCGCGGTCCATGCCGGATCCGGGAGAAGCTCACTGCCGGGCCAGTCGGCCTCGACCTCGGCGCGGGCGGCACCCCAGCCCATCCTGCGCTGGCGCAGCAGCGGCCCGGTCACCAGATGCCCCAGAATGCGGACACCGGCGAGGCCATTGGCCAGCCATCCCCGTCCCACAGTGGTCATGGCGGAACCTCGATCCCGGGAGAGACGCTCGGAGCTGATCGGCTTGCGGCGAGACTAATCACCCGGTGGCCCAGCTTCAAGGGCTGAGTGGCTTCCAAGGCTGACCTGCGTCAAAGTCTCGGGGCAAAAAAGAACACCTTCTGAATCAACAGATTCAGAAGGTGTTCTCAGAGGATCTTCGGTGCGCCCAAAGGGATTCGAACCCCCGACCTTCGGTTCCGTAGACCGACGCTCTATCCAGCTGAGCTATAGGCGCATCTTCATTTTTCACTGCCTGACCTTCAAGCGATCGCGACCTAGAAGACTATACACGGCACCTCCGGGGCCGACAAATCCTTCGGGTCCCGCTGGGAAGACCGGAGCGCCGTCGTCGTTGTTTACAGTCCCGTCATCTGGGAACGCTACAGTGGTACGTAGCTGGTCCCCATCGGTGTTGACGGGGATGCAGGGATGAGTGCGCACAGTGCTGTGAGCACCCGGGGCATCGATGATGTTCCACGTCCTTGGGTCCTGGTCTCACCAACCAGGAGGGGGTCAGAACGAACCTGTACCCAATGGAGGGAAACAATGGTCAACACCGTTGCAACGGCGCCCGGTGCGAATGGATCGACTGGATCAGGAACCACGGATCCTGAGATCACGGCCGATGCTCCCACAACACATGCCCCGCTGCTGACCTTCGTCCAGGAGATCGCAGCTCTCACCCAGCCCGACCGGATCCACTGGGTGGACGGATCCGAGACGGAGCACCGCACACTCACCGACGAACTGGTCGAGTCCGGGACCCTCACCCGCCTCACCAGCCCAGACTTCCCCAATTCTTTCGCCGCATTCTCAGATCCCGCCGATGTGGCCCGCGTGGAGTCCCGCACCTTCATCTGCTCCGAGAACGAGCGCGACGCCGGCTTCACCAACAACTGGGTCGACCCGGCGGAGATGCGCGAGAAGCTGAGCGGCGTGTTCGACGGTGCGATGCAGGGACGCACCATGTACGTGATCCCCTTCGTGATGGGCCACCTCGACGCTGAGGACCCGAAGTTCGGGGTGGAGATCACCGATTCCGCCTATGTGGTCACCAGCATGCGAATCATGGCCCGGATCGGCACCGATGTGCTGCGCAAGATCGAGGAGCTGGACGCGTTCTTCGTGCCAGCGGTCCACTCGGTCGGCGCCCCCCTTCAGCCAGGTCAGCGCGATGTCCCCTGGCCGTGCAACGACGAGAAGTACATCGTGCACTACCCGGAGACTCGGGAGATCTGGTCCTACGGCTCCGGCTACGGCGGCAACGCCCTGCTCGGGAAGAAGTGCTACGCGCTGCGGATCGCCTCGGTGATGGCCAGGGACGAGGGCTGGCTCGCCGAGCACATGCTCATCCTCAAGCTCACCAGCCCTGCCAATCGCAGCTACTTCATCGCCGGCGCCTTCCCCTCGGCCTGCGGCAAGACCAACCTCGCGCTGATCGACCCCACCCTTGACGGGTGGAAGGCCGAGACCCTCGGTGATGACATCACCTGGATCCGGCCAGGCCACGACGGCGAATTCCGCGTGGTCAACCCGGAGTCGGGCTACTTCGGGGTCGCCCCGGGCACCGGATGGCACACCAACGCCAACGCGATGCGCGCCATCGCCAAGGGCAACTCGGTGTTCACCAACTGCGCGCTCACCGACGACGGCGGCGTCTGGTGGGAGGGCATGACCGAAGAACCTCCGGCACACCTGACCGACTGGCGCGGCGAGGACTGGACCCCGGACTCTGATCAGCCGGCGGCACACCCCAATGCTCGGTTCTGCACCCCGATCGATCAGACCGACATGCTCGCCCCGGAGTACTTCGAGCCCAACGGCGTGAAGCTGGACGCGATCCTCTTCGGTGGACGGCGCAAGACCACCGTCCCGCTGGTCACCCAGGCCCGCGACTGGAAGCACGGCATCTTCTTCGGCGCCACCCTCTCCTCGGAGACCACCGCCGCAGCCGAGGGTGCGGTGGGCAATGTCCGCCGCGACCCGATGGCGATGCTCCCGTTCATCGGTTACGACGCCGGGGACTACCTCAAGCACTGGGTGGAGGTCTCCGGTGAGGCTGACCAGTCCAAGCTGCCCGAGATCTTCCTGGTCAACTGGTTCCGCAGGGGCCGCGACGGAAAGATCTCCTGGCCCGGCTTCGCCGAGAACTCTCGGGTGCTCAAGTGGGTCACCGAACGCCTGGAGGGTGCCGGCAAGGCCGTTGAGACTCCCATCGGCTTCACCCCCACCATGGATGGACTGGATCTGACCGGGCTGGACATCACCCCGGAGGCGCTCGAGGACTCGATCACCGTGCACCGCGACGAATGGGTCACCGAGCTCGAAGGCATCGACGAGTGGTTCGCCGAGTTCGGCGACTCGCTGCCGGAGTCCATCGCGGCTGAGAGCGAAGAGCTGCGCCGTCGTCTGACGCCTTGAACTGAGGTCTCAGAGTCGACGTCCCTGAACTGTGACGGTTCGGAGCTGAGGCGCTGAGCTGTTGAAAAGGCCCGGTCCGCGCGTTCCACGCGCAGACCGGGCCTTTTCTGCGCCCCTGGCGGTTGCGCAGAGCACGCACAGACGGCGGGAGCAGGGCTAGTTGTGCTGACCGGCTCCGACCGGCTTCTGAGGTGCAGCGTGCCTGACCCCGGTGAAGCGGGCGTCCCCGCGCAGCTGCTTGATCAGCGAGATGCCGAGCAGGGTGACGATGACGGTGAACGGCACCGCCGAGAGCAGTGCGGTCTGCTGCAGCGCCTGCAGGCCGCCGGCGATCAGCAGGACGATGGCGCAGAGCCCGGTGAGCAGGCCCCAGATGCCCAGCATGGGTCGACTCGGGTGCATCGAGCCTCGGGAGGAGAGCACGCTGAGCACGAAGGTGTTCGAGTCGGCGCTGGAGACGAAGAACAGGACCACCATCGCCACGGTGAGCACCGAGGTGATGGCCGTGAGCGGCAGCTCGCCGAGCAGCGCGAAGAAGGTCACGTTGGTGTCCTGCAGGGTTGCCTCGCCGAGGCTGGTGCCGGAGAACATGTCGAAGTGGATCGCGGATCCGCCGAAGATCGTGAACCAGAGGCTGAAGACCAGGGTCGGCACGCCGAGCACCGCGACCACGAACTCGCGGATGGTGCGCCCCTTGGAGATCTTCGCCAGGAAGATTCCGACGAACGCGCCCCAGCTCAGCCACCAGGCCATCATGAAGTAGGTCCACCACTGCATCCACTGCAGGTCCTCGGGGGTGCCCGGGGTGAGCATCGCGACCATCGGGAACTCCGCGACGAACTGTCCTATGGAGCGGAAGTAGAGGTTGCTGATGAAGCCGGTCGGTCCGACGATCAGCACGAAGAGGCCCAGTGCGGCCGCGGCGAGCATGGTGGCCTTGCTGATCCACTTGATGCCGCGGGTGACCCCTGACATCGCGGAGAGGGTGAAGACCACGGTGATCCCGGCGATGATGGAGACCTGCACGAACAGATCGGACGGGATCCCGGTGAGGCTGTTGACCCCCTCGGCGATCTGCGCCGCGCCGAGTCCCAACGAGGTGGTGGTGCCGAAGAGCGTCGCGATGATGGTGAAGATGTCGATGAGCTGACCCGCCCATCCGTCCATGCTCTTGCCCAGCACCGGGCGCAGCATCGGGGAGATCAGCCCGGTGTTGTGCCGACGGTGGGTGGAGTAGGCGATGGCCAGGCCGAAGACGCCGAACAGCGCCCAGGCGTTGGGGCCCCAGTTGAAGTAGGAGAACTGCATCGCACGCACGGCGGCGTCCATGGTCTCGGGCTCGGCGAGCCCATGCGGAGGCACCATGAAGTGGCTCATCGGTTCCGCGGCACCGTAGCTGATCAGTCCGATGCCCATCACGGTGCCGCAGATCATCGCGATCCAGGACCAGTTGCTGAACTCAGGACGATCGTGATCCTCGCCGAGCCGGATCTTCCCGAACCTGCTCAGTCCGAGGTAGACCATCAGCACGATGCAGCCGGCGGTGACCGCGAGATAGGCCCACCCGATGTTCTGTGAGGACCAGTTCGAGGCCGCGGCCATCACCAGGTTCAGGTGTTCCGGGGCAAATGCGGCCCAGAGCACGAAGCTCAGCAGCGCGGCCACCGAGACGACGAAGACTCCGCTGGGTCGGGAGCTGCGTGGGACTCGGCTGACACCGTTTCGCTCGGTGTCCGGCTCCGCTCTGGGGGGCGTTTTCTGGCTGTTCATCGGTGACCCGCGTCCTTGGCTCAGCGAACAGAGCCAACAGCCCGCCGCGACGAATGCGCGGGCGGCTGCCAGAACATCGGGGACAAGCATACTGAACCTCGCCCGCCTGGCGGCACCATGCTGCCCCCGGCTCGGCGGGCCTGTGGGTGTTTCTCGGCCCGTGGCCCTAGTCAGCTCACCGAACGTGCTCTAGGTTATGAGCCACACGTGATATCTGTCACATGTTTCGGTGGGTGGGGCATCAGAAGGTGGGGGCAGAACCATGGGTGATGATTCCGGGGGTGCAGCAGGACGGCAGGCCCCGCGTGGGGCTGTCGTCGACGACGCGGGTCCCGTGAGGTCCCCGGCGAAGACCTGGGCCTTCCGAGGCCTGGGCGTGGTGCTGGCCATCCTCGTGTGGTCGCTGCTCGGCGCAGCCGAGATGTCTGGCGACGCTCGGCTGGTGGCCGGGGTGGCGATCCTGATGGCGGTCTGGTGGATGACCGAATCCATGCCGCTCTCGGTCACCTCGCTGCTGCCGATCGTGTTGTTCCCGGTGCTCACCGCACTGGAGGTCGCCGAGGTCACCGCGCCCTACGCGAACCCGATCGTGTTCCTGTTCCTTGGTGGCTTCCTGATCGCCATCGCGATGCAGAAGTGGAACCTGCACCGCCGGATCGCGCTGCTGACGCTGCGGCGGGTCGGCACGCACCCGCGGCAGATCATCCTCGGGATGATGATCGCCACCGCATTCCTCTCCATGTGGGTCTCCAACACCGCGACGACCCTGATGATGCTGCCGATCGGGCTCAGCGTGCTGACCCTGGTGGTGGAGAACAGCCGGAACACCGGCACCCGCGCCGAGAACGAATCCATGACCGAGGAGATCCGCTCCGGCAAGGCCATCAGCGACGTCATCGACGACCGCGATGTGCGGATCTTCGGGGTGGCCCTGGTGCTGGCGATCGCCTGGGCCGCCACCATCGGCGGGCTGGGCACCCTGCTGGGGTCCCCGCCCAACGCGATCGTCGCGGGCTACATCAGCGAGGAGCTCGGCCGCACCGTGGGCTTCGCCCAATGGATGATCCTCGGCGTGCCGATCGTGGTCGTCTTCATCGGCCTGTCCTGGCTGATCATCACCCGGCTGATGTTCCGCTTCAAGCTCGACGAGATCCCCGGCGGCAAGAAGCTGATCAACGACGAGGTCTCCGCCCTGGGACCGATGAGCCAGGGCGAGAAGGTCGTGCTGAGCGTGTTCATCCTCGCCGCATTCTGCTGGATCGTGCCGGGCTTGCTCTCCGGGATCGGCGACATCGGCACCCAGCTGCCCTGGCTGGAGCTCTTCGACGACACGGTGATCGCCATCGGTGCCGGCGTGCTGCTCTTCCTGATCCCCGGTGACAAGAAGGGCAACATGACCCTGCAGTGGAAGGACGCCGAGGAGGGACTCCCCTGGGGCGTGCTGCTGCTCTTCGGCGGTGGCCTCTCCCTGGCCGCCGCGGTGGCTGCGACCGGCCTGGACGCCTGGTTCGGTGAACAGGTCAGCGGACTCGGCGCACTGCCGATCATCCTGCTGCTGGCCGCGGTCGTGACCATCGTGCTGCTGCTGACCGAGATCACCAGCAACACGGCCACAGCAGCCACTTTCATCCCGATCCTCGGCGGAGTCGCCGTAGGCATCGGGGTGGACCCGGTGACGCTGCTCATCCCGGCTGCACTGGCCGCGACCTGCGCATTCATGCTGCCCGTGGGCACCCCGCCGAATGCCATCGTCTACGCCACCGGCTACGTCAAGATCACCGAGATGGTCCGCGGCGGCGTCGTCCTCAACGTCGTCGGCATCATCTTGATCACCATCTTCACCGTGCTCCTTGGCCCGCTCGCCTTCGACATGGTGTTCTAGGCGCTGGCGCTCCAGCGAGGTCCTCCACGTCCTTCCCCGTGAGCGCAGAAGGTCGGGGGATACTTGGCGCATGCGAATCGCACTGATGCAGCACACCGCCCGACCCCTGGAGACCGAGCGCAATCTGGGCCTGATCGACGACGCCGCGGCGCAGGCGCGCGAGCAGGGGGCGCAGCTGCTGGTCACGCCCGAGCTCTTCGCCTTCGGCTACGTCCCGGCGCAGATCCGCGCACAGGTCGGCGCAGAAGAGGTCGACGCCGCCCGCGCCAGGCTGCGCGGCATCGCCCGGGACCGCGGGATCGCCATGGTGTGGTCCCTGCCTGGCGGTGAGGCACCGGATCAGCGCGGGATCACCGCTGATCTGGCCGATGAGCACGGAGAGGTGCTCACCAGCTATCAGAAGGTCCAGCTCTACGGGCCCGAGGAGAAGGCGGCGTTCGCACCGGGGGAGCAGCCACCACCGGTGATCAGCTGGCGCGGACTCAGACTGGGCCTGCTGGTCTGCTACGACGTGGAGTTCCCCGAGATGGTGCGGGCCGCCGCGGTTCGCGGCGCCCAGCTGCTGCTGGTGCCCACCGCCCTGGCGGGGGACGAGGCCTCCGTCCCTGGGATCCTGCTGCCCGCGCGCGCGCTTGAGAACGGTCTCGCCCTGGCCTATGCCAACCACTGCGGCCCGGAGGGTGGGCTGGTGTTCGACGGGCGCAGCGTCGTCGTCGGCCCCGCCGGTCAGCGTCTGGGGGAGCTCGGTGCGGAACCGGGGCTGCTGGTGGTGGATCTGCCCGAGATCACCGAGGAGTCAGCGCCCGGCAGCGCGGACTACCTGCAGGACCGGCGCGCGGACCTGCATCGTCACTGGCTCTAGCCGCTCAGTCCAGCCGCACCGGGGCCAGCTCATCCCAGACGTCACCCGGACCGGGATTCTCGCGGGTCGCGGCGCCGCCCAGATGGTGCAGCACCCCCCAGACCGCGTTCAGCGCGGTGGTCACCGCACCGTCGGCCCAGCCGGCGGTGAACGAGATGTCATCCCCGGCGAGGAAGACTCCGCGCTGGTGCTCGGGCAGTCGGTCCTGGACGAAGTGCCCGAAGAGCCGCTCCTGATAGCGGTAGTGACCGGGCAGGTTGTTCTTGAAGGCACCCATGAAGTTCGGGTCCGCCTCCCAGGAGACCGTGATCGGCTCACCGATCATATGCGCGCCGATGTCCACCCCGGGATAGATCTTCGCCAGCGAGTGCAGCATCAGCCGGGTCCGCTCGGCGGCGTCCAGCGGCAGCCACTTCAGGGCGTCGTCGTTCCAGGTGTAGCTGAGCAGGATCGCCGCGGGCCGGTCGGGGCCCTCATCCAGCAGGTAGGTGGCGCGGGGGAGCCGATCGGTCAGCGTCATAGACATCACCGGGCGCCCGGTCTCGGGGTCGACGTCCCGCCAGAAGGGCCGGTCCACCATCACGAAGGTCTTCGAGGAGAGCATGTAGTGGCTCTTCTCGATCGCGGTCCACATCGAGGGGGCGAAGAGGTTCTCATCGGTGTCGATGCGCGCCGAGAGCAGCCAGGACTGGCAGGTCACCACCGCGGCGGCGAACTCCTGGGTGCGGCCCCATTTCTCGGTCACCCGCACCCCGCCGCCGGGCAGCGCAGGGTTGGTGCCGCGATGGATCCCGGAGACCGCTCCGCGCGGGGCTCCGCCGTGCAGGGACTCCAGCGAGGTGCCAGGCGTCCAATGCTGCAGCTCGGAGGGGCGGTGCTTCCACAGCTGCACCGGAAGCCGCTGGGCGCCGCCGTCGATGCTGCGATGGTGATCATCGGCGCCGGTGAACACGACTCGCAGCACCTCGAGGATCGAATTCGTGAAGTCGGTGTCCCAGCCCCCGCTGCCGAACCCGACCTGGCCGAAGGCCTCCAGATGTTCGAAGCTCAGGTCCTTGAACGCCTGGGAGGAGGAGAGGAAGCCGTAGAAGGACTCATCGTCGAAGCGCTCCACCAGCTGGTTCCAGAGCCGCTTCAACGAGGTGACATCGCGCTCGCAGATCGCCTGCTGCACGGCCGCCAGGTCCGCCTCCTCGGTGAGGGCGCGCTGCCAGGCCTGCGCCACCTCGGCGAAGAAGGGCGGCAGGTGGGTGGCGTCCTCGGCGTAGTGCGACTGGCCCTTGAGCTCGATGACCGTGGAGGGAGCCGCCGCGGTGAGTGGATTGGGGAACTCACGGGTCGGCAGACCCAGCAGGTCCACATAGTGATAGAACGCCTTTCCCGACGTGGGGAAGCGCATCCCGCCCAGATCCGCCACCACCTCCGGTGCTGCGGCGAAGGATTGGGTCTTCAGCCGACCGCCGATCTCCCCGGCCTCGAAGATCACCGGCTTGAGTCCCAGCTTCATCAGCTCGTAGGCGGCCACGACGCCAGCCAGCCCGGCCCCGATGACGGCCACCTCGGTGCCCTGAGCCTGCTCCGGGATGGCGCCCAGCCCTGCAGGGTGCTGCAGGTAGTGGTCGTAGCTGAAGGGGAAGTCCGGATTCAGCATGGTGAGCGTCGCCTCCCCGAGGGCGGCGTCTGCGGGATCGGGGGTCTCAGGCAGCGGGCTGGAGAGCGTCATGAGGTCAGCCTATGTCTGCGAGACAGCGGTTCAGCTCTGCGTGACCAGACCGAGGACCTCGTCGCGCACGGCTTCCATCTGCTCGGTGCTGTGGGCCTCGCCGTTGAAACGCAGGAACGGTTCGGTGTTGGAGGGACGCAGGTTGAACCACCAGGTGCCGTCCGTGGCCCGGACTGTCAGTCCGTCCATGTGGGAGATCTCGGCGTCGCGGTCGGCGAAGGCCGCTTCGACCCGTTCTGCCGCTCCGGCCTTGTCCTCGACCTCGGAGTTGATCTCCCCGGAGGCGGAATAGGGGTTGAACTCGGCGGCCAGTTCGCTCAGCGGCCGGTCCTGGTGACCCAGTGATGCGAGCACGTGCATGGCGGCGAGCATGCCGGTGTCGGCGTTGAAGAAATCGCGGAAGTAATAGTGCGCGGAGTGCTCTCCACCGAATACCGCCTGCTCCTCGGCCATGACTGCCTTGATGTAGGAGTGCCCCACCCGGGTCTCCACGGGGCGACCACCGGCCTGCGCCACGACCTCGGGCACCGCGCGGGAGGTGATCAGGTTATGGATGACGACGGGAGTCTCTTCACCCTCGGACTGGGCGCGGGTGATCTCGCGGCGGGCCACCAGCGCCGTCACCGCGGAGGGGGAGACGGGCTCGCCCAGCTCGTCGATCACGAAGCAGCGGTCCGCGTCGCCGTCGAACGCCAGACCGATGTCCGCGCCGGTCTCACGCACCTTCGCCTGCAGGTCTCGGAGGTTCTCTGATTCCAGCGGGTTGGCAGGGTGATTGGGGAAGGTGCCGTCGAGCTCGAAGAACAGCGGGGTGATCCCCAGCGGCAGGGCCGCCAGCAGGTCATCACCGAGCACTGCTCCGGTGGTCAGCCCGGACATGCCGTTGGCTGCGTCGACGACGACCTTCAGCGGCTTGATCCCGGAGAGGTCCACCAGGGAGCGCAGGTATTCGGAGTACTGGGCCAGGATATTGATCAGCTCCACCGAACCGGTCTCATCGACGGCGGGGATCTCCTCGGCGTCGAGGTAGGTCTGTGCGGCGTCGCGGATGTCCTCCAGCCCGGTCTCCGCGGAGAGCGGCACCGCGCCGGCCTTGGACATCTTCATCCCGTTGTACTGTGCCGGATTGTGACTGGCGGTGAAGACCACGCCGGGGGCCTCCATGGTGCCGGAGGCGAAGTAGAGCATGTCCGTGGAGATCAGACCCAGCTGGGTCACGTTCGCTCCGCGGGAGGTGGCCCCCTGGGTGAAGGCCGCCGTGAAGTCTGCGGAGGAAGCGCGCATGTCACCGCCCACCAGCACGGTCTGCCCGGCGAGACCGAGGACGTCGACGAATGCGGCGCCCACGGCGCGCACCGACTCTTCGGTGATGGTCTCGTCCACAAGTCCGCGGACGTCATATGCCTTGAATGAGGCTGAAAGATCAATAGTCACAGGAATTATCGTACGTGAGCGGTGTTCATCTAGCTCGCGCCCAGGGGAACACACGTAGACTGGAGGTGTGGAAATACTGGTAGTCCTCGCAATCGGCGTCATGTTGTTCCTGGGCATCCGCATGCTCATGCAGCGTCAGGCCCAGAAGCTCAACGATGGCATCAAGGTCGCTGTGACGCCTGAGAACGCGCGCAAGGCTGCGCTCGCGCTCTCCGACGAACAGCACCGCGAGCTCTACCGCGCCATCGGCGCGGAGGACGGTCGGCGGGCGCTGGCCATCTTCAAGCAGTCCACCGGAGCGCCGATCAAGGACTGCATCATCGCGGTCCAGGCGCTGCACGCCCACCCCCAGCAGGCACCCTCGGAGCTGCGGGCCGAAGACGAGATGAACGGGGCCGCCGGCGGAGCGGTCGCCAGCCCGATCGACACCCACGATCGGCCCGGCCCCGAGGACGAGGTCCTCGACGGGGAGCTGGTCGAAGACGCCATCGACGGAGTCCGCGATGACGCCGACTCCTCCGACCGTGACCCCTCCAAGCCCATCGGCGAGGCGGACCCGCAGACCGGCGAGATCCTCGGGGAGAACGCCCAGCAGATCCCGAACATCCCCGGCGGCGAGAAGCCCCGACGTGATGGTGATGCCCCTCGCGATGTCGATGAGCGCGCCAAGCGTCTGATGGATGAGTCGGGATTCAACCCCGAAGACGAACTCACCATCCCTGCGGACTGGGGTGCTGAGGAAGAGGAGATCGCAGGATTCCATCTGGAGGTCCAGCGCGGCACGGAGAAGATCACCCTCTCCCACGATGACCTGGAGCCCTGGGTCCACGATCAGCTCTACGCGCTGCTGCGCGATGACCTGGTGGACGAGGCGGCCGAGCTGCTCTCTGCGCACTCGCCGCTGACCAAAGAGGAAGCCCGCAAGTTCCTTGTGGTCTTCAAGAACCAGACCTGATCCCAGACCTCCTTCAGAACCGCTGACGGAGACCTGACGTGCCTGAGGGAGATACCGTCTTCCGACAGGCGGCCGTGCTGGACGCCGCCCTTGCCGGAGAGGTGCTCACGGCGAGCGATTTCCGCGTGCCGAAGTATGCGACCGTGGATCTCTCCGGCCGGACCGTGGAGCGAGTGATCGCCCGTGGCAAGCACCTGCTGATGCAGTTCGGTGATCTCACGGTGCAGTCCCATTTGAAGATGGAGGGGACTTGGCACGTCTACCCCCGCGACGCACAGGGGGCACGGCCTCGGTGGCGACGCCCGGCCCACACTGCGCGCTGCGTCCTGCGCACCCATGATCAGGAATCCGTGGGCTTCTCGCTGGGGGAGCTGAGCATCTCCTCCCCGGCCGAAGCGCAGGAGAAGCTCGCCCATCTCGGCCCCGATCTGCTCGGCCCCGACTGGGATTCCACCGAGGCCTCGCGTCGGCTGCTGTCGGCCCCGCGGCGCAGCATCGGGGTGGCGCTGCTGGACCAGAGCAACCTTGCCGGCATCGGCAACGTCTTCCGCAGCGAGATCTGCTTCCTCGCCGGGATCCTGCCCAGTCGGCCCGTGTCTGAGGTGGCGGATCTTGCGCGGGTGATCGAGCTCAGCGAGAAGCTGCTGACTGTGAACAGGCTGCGCATCCGGCGGTGCACCACCGCCAATCCCACGGCAGGTCCGCCCTACTGGGTGTACGGGCGGGGCGGCAAGCCCTGCATGCGCTGCGGGACCCGGGTGCGCAAGAGCGAACTCGGAGAGGCTGAGCTGCGCGAAGCCGCGGTGGAAGACCGAGTGATCTATTTCTGCCCATCCTGCCAGTCCTGATTGCCCTGAATCCGGGCAGCCCGGGAATACAGAAGCAACTATGCACCCGAACGGCTCGTAACACGAGCTAGCGTCAGGACCGGGGCAAGTCTCCCTTAACCCAGTTCTAAGCCCCGGAGGCGGTTGGTACAGTTCCCCTATTCCGAAGATTGGGGAACTGTCGTGTCTGAGGTTGAAGCCAACGCAGATGAGGAGACCGATCCTCGCGACGAGCGGTATCGCTTCGAACCCAATTCGATCCCTGCCGCCTCAGTCCTTCTAGACGAGGTGTTCCGGGACCCGCTGGATGGGTGGAGAGGGTGGGCAATTGCGCACCAAATTGCACGCACCAGGGAGATGGATATTGATGGCAAGACCCTGCGACAGGTAGGTCTCATCGCGAGCCGCCGGATAGTTGTGGAGGCTCGAAGGCCCATAAGCGCAAGCCTCTCCGTCGAACAACTGACCCCGCACCCCGGGGACGACGCCATCCCGGATCAAATCATCCTTCTTTGGAGGACGTTGGTGCACACCACCACTGTGCCGGGGGCGCTCGCTAGATTAAACGACTTACTCTTTGTCCACCGTTCCGGACGGGTGACGCACCAGGGTGAGGTCGCGGTGGTCAACTATCTGAGATCTATCCGGACAGCCCGGGACAGTGAAATCACCCCGTACTGTGTCCGCGCGTGGACACTGGCGCGCCAACTTAGAAGCGCGAGTTTGGAAGACGAAGTCCGTGACGAGATTCAGAGTCGGGTCACGGTCGCCGTGGTCGCCCCGGAGCCGCCCCCGCTGGGAAGACTTATTCCCCTGTTCGAAGTCCTGGTGACCCCACCCCGCGCTCGCGAGCTAACCGCAGTGGAGAAGGACTTCGTCTCAGAAACCCTTGAAGAATACGCGGAAACTACTAGCACGGGCAGTACAGCGACTATTATCGCTAGCTTGCGACGACGCGTCCTCGGAGTGAATCCCGAGCCCCGCCTGCTCAGTGGAATCCACACGGAGGAGGTGCAAGGGCACTTCCGTTGGGCTGCCGCATCTACGACGCCGGTAGTTCGGCAACTCCGGCTAGAAGATACCGCGCGCGTGGCAACCCAGCGTGGCCTCCCGTCGCTCGCTAGCGAGGCTGCGCGAGAAATGCAATCGATAGATCCAGAGTCACTCAACTTCGAACGCGTTAGCCATCAGGAATCAATCCCCATCGACATTCCAGAGAGCCTCCTAGAGCCCTACACTGCGTTCTTGGGCTGGCAAGGAGCCATGGCGCACTTTTGCAAGGACCCCGTCGCCCCTTCGGGGGACTACGACCAGCACCTAGAGTTGGCAATTGAGAACCGGAGCGCGCTGGACGACTTGTTTCCGACGGCAATCTTCAGCGCGGATAGTCTGCCCAAGGCTACTTTCCGGACTCAAGACGAGCGGGACCTCGAGAAGGTAGTACTGGCCAGCAGAGTATCGGCCGAGTTTTGGGGTCGAATACAGGTCGAGGCTCTCCGCCGCATCCGTGACCACTACGACGCGCCCGATCTACGTGATTTGTCAGACTTCTTCATAGAACATGGAGCCCCCAACGCGCGCACAGCCCAGAGCTTAGCAAAGGGCTTTCGACATTTTTGGAACAACGATTTCGAATCGGCCGTAGCAGTCGTGATGCCCAAGATCGAAGCGTCCGCCAGATCTATTCTTCGCGCGCTTGACGTTGGCATCTATCAGGTTCAAACCTCACGTAGCCCTGGTGAGTACCCGCCACTCTACGTGCTTATAGAGAAGCTCTCTGAGCATGCGCTAGACCGCAACTGGGCTTGGTTCCTAAAGTGGCTCCTAACGGGGCCGATGGGGATGAACCTTCGAAACGAGTATGCGCACGGATTTATCGGAAACCTGGACCCGACATACACGGCGCTTGTTCTGCGAGCCGGTGTGCTGTTAGCAACCGCCTCCGCGAACAACACGGAATTTACCTCTGCCGTTTCACTCCAGGTTGAAGAAAACGCCACAAAGCGTTCTGAAATCGCTTACGCCGCCGAGTTCGCGTCCCTCCTTCAACAAGAGTGGGAAGCGTGGGCGAAAAAGCTTGAACACCGGTAAGCCGTGAAACTAGGGATGCCGGATACTGCAAAAACACCGTGCGCAACAGATCGTCCGACGGTTATCTCACGTGTGAGAGAGAAGTTCCGGAGTTACTTGCGAAACGCAAGCGTTTGAAACGAGAACGGGAGCCGACGCTCTCGGCTCGATCCTGGTGTTTGCGTGATGGTGGCGATGAGATAGCCATAGCCGTGCCAGCCAGTAAACTCTTCGCATGGTGGAGATATCGGTTCAACCGTGGGCAGACGATCCTATCGCGCATCCGGATGATGACGCGCTCAAGCGACGCCCCTACGCCCTAGGGATCGCCCAAACGGTCCAGAGTCAGTCCAGGACGGACTCTAGTAGCGTCTTTGGCTTAGTTGGCTCCTGGGGTAGCGGCAAAACGTCACTGTTGAATCTAGTCGTCAGTGAACTCGATAATCTTGATAAAACTTGGCAAGTAACACGATTCACGCCTTGGGCGACTGGGGATGTATCGAGTTTAGTTCAAGAATTTTACGCGTCGATAGCAAAGGTGGTTCCGGCAAAGAATGGATCTAAGGAGAAACTCAAGGCGTTAGCTCAGATTGCAGCTCCAGCGACTGCTTTGATACCCGGAGTCGGTAATGTCTTGGAAGCGAGTAGCCAGCACATTCTGTCTCGAGTATTCCCTGATGAATCATGGTCGGATCTTTTTGAAAAGGTGTCTGCGGAGCTTTCTCAGACGAGTCAAAAGGTGCTCGTTGTAGTGGATGACATCGATAGGTTGCAAAGGGACGAGCTGTTCACCTTACTGAAAGTAGTGCGGCTGTTAGGGCGGTTTCCGGGAGTTCAGTACTTGCTCGCTTATGACGCGTCCACGTTGGAAGAGACGCTGCGCGGAGGGAGTGAGCGACTAGGAGGCTTCACCGCAAGTCGTTTCATGGAGAAGATCGTCCAACACCCATTTATCGTGCCTCCCTTCGCGGCTGCGGACAGACGTCGACTTATGTCGGATGAACTGGTTCGCATCGTCGGTCCTCGAGGTTCAATTGTGGAACGGGATCCTAGGCTTTCTAGAGCGTTTGAAGTTGTGTGTGGTGCGATGGATACCCCTAGGGCGATGGGACGCTATGCTGCCGCATTGGAGCAGGTACTGGCCTTGCACCATGTCGCTGAAATTGACGACCTAGATCTGATGGTGTTGACGGCAATTCGCCTGTCGTACCCCCGGGCATATGAACTGACCCTCAGGCGGCGCGCAAGTTACACCACCAATCAGAAAGACGATGAGATCGTCAAAGGGCTCGTCGAGGAAATTGAAAAAACCGTTGGAAGCGATGATTTCTGGACCGTTAGACGTCTGATGCTGACGCTGTTTCCAGATGCCTTGAGTACCCGCTCAAGCTATTCTTGGCAGCCAGCTTATAATGGCATATCTAACAGTGAGTATTTCGACAGATACTTCCAGATGGGCGTACCATTCGGGGATACTTCGGATATAGAAGTCTTGGCGTGTCTGGAAGCTGCAGCGGAAGGGGATGCTGATGCTTTAAGCAAGATAGTGGGACAGCCTAATAACGTGAGCTTCAACGTTGCTATTAGTAAAGTTGTCAGATTGCAGGATCAAATAGAACTTGACCCGGCTCGCCGCGTCGCACTGGCAAAGAGTTTGGCTCGAGCCTTTGATCTTGCCTCACGGGCGCGCATGGTTGCCGACACGTCAGTACCAGAGAAGGAGCTGCTGCACTCCATTGCCAATTCCCTAGGCATTTTGGGGGATGCAGTTCCCTTTGAAGGCCTGAACGAGGTCTTTAGGCTGTTTAGTGACAATGACGATGCAATTGAGCTTTGGTATTTGTTGGACCTTCAGGTCCGTGAGCAGCGCACGGACGAGCTTCCCGGATGGCTGGATGAAGTGACCGATCAGGTGCGCGCTCGTGCTGAGATCAGCATTTTAGATCGGCTTAAAAATTTCGATAATTTGCGGACCGATGCGGGAATTACGACTGGTGTATATTTCCTGAAGAATACAGGGGGTTTCCAGGATCTCAGTTCTATGCTTTTGCAAGGAATCGCTCAACAGGATTTCACTGTTATTCACATTGCCGCATTGCTGGTCCAGACGAAGCTCACATTCCGAAATGGGACGGGATCTACTTACGAACTCAGTGAGCAGCGCTTCGGGGACACCTTGTCGGAGTTGCTGCCGGATACGGACTTCAGTTGGCTGGATGGGGATCCTGTCAAGGTTGCAGTCGATGATCTAACTTGGGGAAATCGCGCGAAGTTCGTTATTGGGCGGCGATTGCACGGAGGAGGATTTTAGGGCGATGCATGTATCTGGTGAGGGTAATACATGGCAGACCGGTGAATCGAAGTTTCAGTCGCACTGGTCCAGCGCGTAGCCAGAAAGGGTGACCAAAGGGCGATGCACTCTCGGGCGAAAGGTCGGCAGTACTGACCTCCTTGCACGAAAAGGTCCAACCGCAAAAGCGCCGGAATGGCGGGGAAGCAGTTCGATTATGGCCGACTCAATGTCTTCTCGGACGGACTTTGCGCCCAGTAGTTGTCAAATTCAACTGATTGCCAGGATGGAGCAGGCTTGAGCAGGATCGTGCAATCATCAACTTGCATCGGGAGTGAAGACTTTCCCGACTACAAGTGTCCCGAGCCTGTCACGAGGCACGCCTTTGGACCTCAGTGCAGACGCCACCACGACCAGCAGCTTCGTAAGCTCAACTCACACCGACCAAAGTGCCGAGAGCCAAGGTGTGACGTTCGACTTGTTGGGGAAGGGTATGCGAACCGCGCCCGATACTGCCGTCTCCATGAGAGAAGACTTCTTGAGAATGCCAGAGAGTCAACTGTGCCAAGGGCGTTGGAGCGAGTCGCGAGCCAGTTGAGGGTCGACTGGGAATCATCTTGTTGGGTGTGGACTGGGCGAACGCACAAGAGCAACAAGGTCTGGAAGGATAATCGCTACGGTGTTCTTGCGGTGGGTACAGACCGAAAGTCCTACGGGGGTGATGGTCGGAGTCTCGAGTGGTATGTCCACCGATTCATGTACGTCTGGTTCATGGGTGGCCACCCCAATGGCCGAGTACTGGACCACCTTTGCAACCGCTCGCTTTGCGCTAATCCCCTGCATTGCTATCCCGCAACAAGGGATTGGAATGATGATGCCAAGGACTGGCGCAGGTCAATCGAGGACCCATGGTGGGTGGTTAACGAGCATAGGCGGATACCACCGGCGCTGTTTATTTGGGCGACACTCCATGGGCTGCCACTGAGGCCTAAAGATCGTTCTGCTTGGAGGGATGGCGAGAGTGTGGAGGGCAACCTCTGACGCATCTGTCGAGTTACTTGGTGTTCAAAAGTCACATCCCGTACACGGAGTGGATCGCTATGACGAGCGGTAGGGCATCCGACCGCAAAGGGGGCCCCTCCCACCCCTATCTAGCTGCGCATAATGCTCGCGCTACTCCACGTCGGTGCATGCGGGTGCATCGCGAACGGTGAAGCAGACCATCTCGAGCGACCCGGATAGGTCTGCCTGCTCAGTGAGCCCCATAGCTCCTGGGTGTTCCTGCAGGGCGGCCTCCCATTCCTCTCCGGTCTCACACGTGTACGCAGTCTCCTGGATCAGTGGATCCGCGAGCACGGGGTCACTTTCATCGGCAGCGGTGCTCATCGCAGAGAGGCACTCAGCTGACGGCCCCGGGTCTGCTGTCGGAGCCGTAGCCTCTGGCTCGTCGCTGCTGCAAGCAGTGAGTAAGCCGACGGCAAGCAGGGCAAAGACTGGGAGAATTCGGTGAATATTCATGGAGCGAGACTATCTGCGCTTCTGTGGCGGTCCATGTGGAGCGTCCGAGAAGGCATGCCCTATTCGGACACTCCAGTTCGGACACTTCTTGCCCAGCAAGCCCCTTCAACTTGTGTAGTGCTTGCTGTCCGATAGAGAGTGCCATAGATTGTTCTTCAGTCGGACACTTCAAGGCACTTCAGAGGGGACACTTCACAATGACTCAGCACGCCACAGGGCACCGTTTCGGATACGTCCGGGTCTCCACGTCCAAGCAGGAGGGCCAAGCTCAGAGAGGGCAGCTAGAAGCCGCTGGGATCGACGCTCACGACATCGAAGAGGACCACGGTCGCTCTGGTACCAAGATGGCTCGTCCGGCCTTAGAGAGGCTTACAGGGGCTTGGTCTGAGGAGCAGGGACGCTTCAGTGGGGGTCGCATGCGAACGGGAGACGTCCTCACAGTCAGCATGCTCGACCGTCTGGGCAGGAACACCCGCGAGATGCTTGAGTTCGCAGAGCGCCTCAGGGCCTCCGGCATGAACCTCCACATCCTGAACATGGAGATTGACACCAGCACGCCTGGCGGCGAGCTGCTGTTCACGGTGATGTCTGCAATCGCGACGATGGAGAGCCGGATTAAGGCAGAGCGAGCACGCAACGGTGTGCAGCTCCGTAGGGACCGAGGGGAGAAGGTAGGAGGCCGACCCAAGGCATACTCGGATGAGCCGATCCAGAGGAAGGCCGAGCAGGTTCAGCAAGGGCTTCTCAGTGCCGCTCAGGCCGCCAGGGAGCTGGGTATCAGCCGGTCCACTTTCTATAAGCGAGCCGACGAGATGGGACTCAGCCTCAAGGTGCGCGCTGAGAGCGCCCAGGAGTGAGTTTCAGACATTTAGCCACAGTAGCCACAGCGAGCGCCTAAGAGGCGCTTCAGAGGGGTTTCAGGGCCGTCGCAGGAGACGTTTCGGGAGAGGGGGCCGGGGGAATTCGCAAGCTTCTAAACGAACGGAATGACGGCTTTGGACCGCAATCATTCGAATCCTTCTCGCGACATCGCAGCCGCGATTTCGGGCGACGAGATTGCGGTGTGCGAGGTCCGAATTAGCCCCCAGATGACGCCGATTGTGCAAGGCTGCTCGCACGCCGCTTAGTTGTCGCCCACTGGAAGCCGTTTAGCCCCAGCATGACAAGCCAAGGTATGACGAGTGCTACCACGAGTGCAAAGAGCGTCGTGGGGATCCAGGTGGAAGTCAACTTCGCTCCGAAATACCATCCGGAGGCGACCAAAATGGGACTCAGTAACAGGTGGGTAAAGAAGCGACTCATCGGGCTTCCCGGCAGTTCGCCGAAACCGTTCCCCAGTGCGGCAGGGACAAGGGTACACAGACCAAGGAAAGCACCAGCCACCAGCGCGGGTTGGTCAGTTGGCTCCGCCTGTAAAGACAAGTAGAGCTGTGCAACTGTGTAGAGAGCAATCGGAAGTTGAACAAGAACGATAGCTACGGCTCGGCCGTGAGGAGAGGGAGCACTCATAAATACTGAGTATATGGACAATCTTGATGTGCTGCCATGCGGCAGAATTCTGTGGTCAAGTGGTCTTATTCCCCGTGCCTCGAGTTGTTAATCCGGCGCTCGCTGTTCCATGCGCCGTATCCGCGCAACTCCGGCCTCGTAGGCCTTACGCCGATCGGCAAAGTGCTCCAACGTTTCGAATTGATGCCAGTAGGCCCCCACACGCTCTCCTGTGACGAAACTGTCGGGATCTTCACGTCCCTCCTCATCAAGACGGACCTCGGACGGATCAAGGCCCTTCTTTACGGAGACGACCACGGAGTGCGGGTCAAACTGGCGTGGAGCTTTCGGCTCATTGGAAAGAAGCACGATTTTCAATGTGTCTCGAATGAATTCCCGCTTGTCGTCGATATGCCAGTCCTGATACTCAGAGAACAGTGTGGTCTGCTGATGGATCTTGTAGAAGTCCTCCTGAGGGACCATCACCCGAGACCCTCGAATGGCGGCTTGTTCTGCTTCGATGGCGGTTCGTTTCTCCTTGACGTCCCGCTGGACCCTCTCCAACATGTTCACTTCGAGTCGTCCTGAGACGTAAGCATCAGACGCTTCGTCCAGTCTTCGCTTTAGCTCGTTGGTTTGCTGCTCGAGTTCTTCCGCCCGCTCTCGATCCTCTTCCCGACTCTCCATCTTGTAGAGGAAGGGGTGTGAGAACCACTCGAGTATGGCGAGCTTGACGGCTTGGTCCACGTGCGCTGAGCGCTTGGCAACGTGACCCGCACCCTGTCCTTGACACCTGTAGACATGGTGTTTCGCTTTCTTGCCTGTCTCCGGATCTAGTTCTCGGCCTCCCACTTGGGCCGCGTTTACGGGGCGACCGCAGTGACACTCAGCGATCCCCGAGAGTAGATGTACAGCCTTGTTCGTGTGATTGGGCAAGCGATTTCGATTCAGGTGACGCTCCATGGCCCTCAAGGTCGCTGTACTGATGATCGGCGGGATTTTATCTTCCGCTAGAACCTCACCTCTGTACGTCGAAATTCCCGCGTTCCGTGGCCTAACCAAGACCTGTCTCAACTGGGTCGCTCCCCATCGTCCACCAGTGCTTGTGGTCAAAGGGCCCCCGGCTCGAAGGGGATCATTCCAGTCACGAGCAATCGACCCCAGAGAACGACCTCGCTCGAGAATGTCCTCTATGGCGACTTGCAGTGCGGTGGCCTCTCTGTCGTTGAGTGAATATCGACCGCCCCTTTTCTGAGCTATCTCCTCGGGGGTCCTCGGGAGAACGTGCCAGCCAAATGGACGGACTCCTCCTGTGTGTCGACCATCCGCAATCGTTTGTTTGGACTTTGCACTTACACGGTCTGCTTTGTAGCTCGACTCGTATTGGGCCAGACCCGCAAGCATCGTCGCAGTGAGCATCCCCCCTGCGCTCTTGGGGTCTATGCGGTCCCCGTCGACCGGAAGTATGACAACATCCTCTGCTTTGCATTTCTCGACGAACTGCGCAAAGTCGGAAAGGCTTCTATAAAAGCGATCGGAGCGCAATGCAATGACGTGAGAGACCTCATTCAACCGAGACAGCATGCTCTCGTATTGGGGTCGATTCTTCCCGGAATACGCTGAAACATCGTTGTCGGTGAAGACCTCAATGACCCTGAGGCCCTCTGCATCCGCGAGAGCTTGGCAGGCAGTCAACTGCCTCTCCACTCCCAATTCCGCGCCTGAACGGTCTTGGGAGATGCGACGGTATACGAATGCGTCGGTGGCCTTAGGCATCCTCCAGTGTTACATAGTTGTTTTCAAGTTTCTGGCAGCCCGGGATTCAGGGCAGCCCGGATTCAGGACTGGGCGGGGTCTGCGCTCGGGAACGTCGTGATCGCAGTGTCGAAGCAGTCGGCTTGCTCGGAGAGATCTCCGCGCAGACCTCCGGCGCGCAGTCGGCGTTCATGATCGCCTGGATCATGTATCTGTCAGCGGTGGCCGTGACGTGCTTCGTGCGATCACCTTCGCGGACCGCGCAGAAGCAGCCCCGAGCGGCTAGCGCTTATCGAGCGCCTTCTCATGGTGGGCGGCCTCGGCGCCGGTCTTCTCCGACTCCACCAGGTAGACCGGGTCCTTCGCGGAGGCGCGGAAGGTCTGGTCCTGGAACTTCAGATCCTTGGTGTGCTTGGAATTCACGGTCCCGTGGGTCTTGCCCTGCGGGGTATTCCAAGAGACCTTGTCGCCTTCTTTGAGCGCCATGGGTGGTGCCTGCTCTCTGCTGCGCTGGAGGGTCAGTCGGCGTCGTCGAACTTCTCGCGGTTCGCCCAGGTCTCACCCGGGTCCCCGCCCCAGGCGTCCCAGGCGACCCGGCCCGGGCTGGGGTAGCCGGCCTCGCCGTGGTGGAAGCCCTCGGCGTCACGGTCCACGGTGTGCCGCGCGAAGTACTGGCGCATCTTGTGGATGTGCTCCACCGGCAGCTCAGAGCCCTCGGCGAGCTCCTGGGCCCGGTGGCGTCCGGTGTCGGTGAAGCCCTTGCCGGCCTTGCCCTCATCGATCCAGCTCAGCGCGCGTTGGGCGGCGTGCTGGACGTCCTGCGGGGGAGTGTGCCCGGTCATGGGTGACCTCCTGGGTAGGGTCTGCTCGGACTTCACTGTACTGGTGTCGCGGATCCGTTCACCAGCAACCCTGGGAAGAGAGCTGAGCGCAGAGTCACAGGTCAGTCGTTGCCAGGCCGACGACGGCTGACCAGGATCACTGCCAGCAGCGTGGAGAGCAGGTAGACGACGCCCACGGCGAGCCAGCCCAACGTGAAGCCTCCGCCCGAACTGATCAGCAGGCCCATGCCGAGCGGACCGATCGCGAATCCGGTGAACATTCCGGCGGTGACCACTCCGCTGGAGGAGGCCATCTTCGCGGAGGGGATGCTGCGCAGCAGCACGCTCATCAGCACCACCGAGACGCCGAGGGCCGAGGCGCCGTGGAGCACCACCGCGGTCCAGAGCAGCGGGGACCAGCCGGTGGCGTCGGCACCGAGGAAGGCGCCGACGCCGGCCAGCGCGGTCAGTGCCAGTATCAGCAGCAGCAGCGGCCCGGAGGTGCCTCGAGCCATCACCCGCGCCCACCCGATTCGGGCGGTCACCCCGACCACACCGGCGACGGCGGCGGTGGCGCCGCCGAGGACCAGCGAGAAGTCGAGCTCGCGGACCGCGAAGAGCGGGAGGTAGACGTTGGTCGCCTGCACGCCGATCCCATTGAGGCAGCCGAACGCCGCCAGTGCCCAGACCGCGGCGGAGTGCCCGCGGGGTGGGCCTGGGGTCTCCGAGGATGCGTCGGACGTCGCTGGGGCATTCCGAGTCGGATGCAGCAGCGGGACGGTGCGCAGGATGCGCCAGGTCAGCACCAGCAGCACCAGCGGCAGCAGGGCGGCAAGCAGCGCGGTGCCGCGCCAGCCGATCAGCACCGCCAACAGCGGGAAGCTCAGGCTGGCCACCAGCTGGCTGACCTGGACCCCGGACTGTTTGACCCCGACCCAGCCGATGCGTCTATTCGCCGGCACCCGCTCCAGCAGGATCCGATTGGTGACTCCATTGGGGAAGGACTGGGCGACCCCGGAGAGGCCGGCGGCGACGATGAGCACCATGTAGCCGCCGGGGACCCCGGCGAGACCCAGCGCCACGGAAGCGATCAAGAAGATCACTGTCATCAGCGCGAGATCCGAGTGACGGTCAGCCAGTCGTCCCAGCGTGGCATTGCCGACCGCGGCGCAGGCGAAGCAGACGGTGGCCAGCAGCCCGAACTGCGCCTCGTTGATGCCGAGGTCGGTGATGATCTCTTCGCTGGTGGCGCTGAGCCCGTAGAGCAGCAGCGGGCCGACGGCCACGGCGCCGAGCAGGATGCTCAGCAGTCCCGGCCCAGCCGATTCCTTGCGCATCCGCACCTCCGCTTCACCACCGGTGTCCGCGTGGTCGGGACGGGACGAACTTTTCAGACCTGCTTCGAGAACCTGAGTGGGGTCCCGGCCGCGGGACCCCACCTTCTCATTGAGCGGAGCGCGTGGGATTCGAACCCACGGTGCGGGGTTGCCGCACACTGGTTTTCAAGACCAGCTCCTTCGGCCGCTCGGACAGCGCTCCTTGGCATTTCAGCCGACATGGAGCTCTCCAGCGTTTCGTGGAAAACTCCAGACACAGACTATACGTGAGTCCCAGGGACGGATCGAGTTGAGGAGCGAGAGCATGCGAGCAGTGCAGTACAGCGACGCCGGTGGACCAGAGGTCATCGCCCTCGCCGAGCAGGCAGACCCCACGCCGGCAACCGGGCAGGTGCTGATCGAGGTCGCCGCCGCGGGACTGAACCGTGCTGACGTGATGCAGCGCCTCGGGGTGTATCCGCCCCCGAGGGGCGCCTCCGAGATCCCCGGGCTGGAAGTCTCAGGCCGAGTCATCGCCGCAGGTCAGGGCAGTGGTGTCATCGTGGAGGAGCTGATCGGCAAGGCAGTCGTGGCGCTGCTGGCCGGTGGCGGCTACGCCGAGAAGGTGGTCGTCGATGCCCGCCATGTGCTGCCGGTGCCGGCCGGAGTCAGCCTCACCGACGCCGCAGGTCTGATCGAGGTGGCCGCCACCGTGCACTCGAACCTGCGCGGCGAAGCTCAGGTGAAGCCGGGGGACACCGTGCTGGTCCACGGCGGGACCGGAGGGATCGGATCCTTCGCGCTGCAGTATCTGCACGGGCTCGGAGCGGAGGTGCTGACCACCGTCGGTTCCGCGGACAAGGCGAGCCTCGCCGTCGAGCTCGGGGCGGACCACGTCATCAACTACCGCGAGGAGGACCTCGGTGCACGGGTCCAGGAGCTCACCGAGGGCCGCGGGGTGGATGTGATCCTCGACGTCGTCGGGGCGAAGTACCTCGAGACCAACCTGCGCTCACTGGCCACCGCCGGGCGACTGGTGATCATCGGGCTGCAGGGTGGACGCACCGCCGAGCTGGACCTGGGGCTGATGCTGGCCAAGCGGCTGCGCATCATCGCGACCACCCTGCGCTCCCGGGATGCCGAGGCCAAGGCCGAGATCGTGCAGGCCGTGGGTGCCGAGATCTGGCCGCTGATCGAATCCGGGCAGATCAGGATCCAGACCGACAAGACCTTCCCGCTGGAGCAGGCCGCTGCGGCGCATGAGTACTTCGACTCCGGCACCCACACCGGCAAGGTCCTGCTGACCATGACGTGATCGACCCCTGTTGCGTTGAGGGAGGGCCGGATTCGATAGACTCTCGGGCATCATGATGAAGCTCTTTCCTCGCCGCCGCCGCGCCCGCCGCCTCGACAAAGAGCTGGGCAAGGGACTGTGGCGGCAGGCCCACGATCGCTACGTGCGCGGCCTGAACCGGTACCACCAGGTGATCGAGGGCGTGAAGGACGACGCGGCCTACAGCCAGCTGGTGCTGGTCGGCGATGAGCTGGCCGAGCAGCTGGACACCGTCTACGAGCTCTGCCGCAAGGCGCAGATCAGTCATTTCAGCGACGGCCTGCAGGTGCCCGGCGGGGCCACGAAGCTGCATTCGTCGCTCTCGCGGGCGGCGAATCACCTGGCCACCACCGCAGAGGCCGCCGCGATGGTGCGGCTGGGTCACGGTGAGCTGGTGGCTGTGCGCCGTCGCGCCGATCAGGTCAAGGATTCACTCAAGGACGCCTCGGAGTCCGCGGTCTGAGTTCGGGTGTGACGCCGGACCGTACCGTTCGCTCGGCGTTCAGCGAACGGCGTCGCTCAGCAGCCCGGCGAACCGGCGGCCGACGTCGACCAGCGAGACCCGGTGCAGACCGTCGATCTCTGCGTGGCTGAACCAGCGCACATCATCGGTGGACCCCTCCGGCTCCACCGTCAGTGACCCGCCGGTGATCCGCGCCCGGTAGATGATGCGCAGATTCTGCAGGGGTGTGCCGCGCTGGCTGTCATGGATCCGGCGCTCCCCGGGAATGATGAAATTGTCGATGCCCAGCAGCTCCTCGACCTCGGCCTCGTAGCCCGATTCCTCGAAGACCTCCCGGACGACGCCGTCGGCGGGGTCCTCGCCCGGGTCGAGGCCGCCACCGGGCAGAGTCCAGCCTTTGGCGGTCCCGCTGACATGCCAATGCGGCAGCAGCATCCGCCCATCGTGGTCGGTGATGACGGCATAAGAAGCTACTCGAAGGTCCATATTTGCACTGTAACACCGGGCGATGTCTGCCCGCGGGGCTAGGCTGAGCGCGACCGAGAGGCAGGCAGATGAGACCGATTCAAGGCCCCAGACTTCGCGCGTCCCGACTCGAGGACCTCGCGCCGGGCAGCGCTGCAGCCCTTGAGTGCACCGGCCAGGGAGACCGCATCGTCCTCGAAGACGCCGACCTGAGCGGCATCGATCTCTCCGGCGGCAGACTCACCGAGTGTCTCCTGCGGTCCGTGACTCTGATGGACGCCGACCTCTCCGCCGCCTCGGTGGTCGAATCTCACTGGGAGCGGGTGAACGCGCCGCATCTGAAGGCTCCGCGGTCCACCTGGCGGGAGGTCGTCATCGACGGCAGCCGCTTCGGCGTCGCGGAGCTCTATGACGCCGGGATCAGCGGGCTGGTGCTGCGCGGGTGCAAGCTTGATCTGGTGAACCTGCGCAACGCCGTGATCGCCGACGTCTTGTTCGAGAACTGCACGATCGCCGAGCTGGACATCTCCGGCGCCCGCGCCACCCGGGTGAGATTCTCCGACTGCACCGTGGGAACCCTGGAGGCTCGTGAGGCACGACTGAAGGACGTGGATCTGCGCGGCGCCCGGCTGAGCCGGATCGTCGGGCTGGCCGGGCTCAAGGGCGCGGTGATCAGCGAGAAGCAGCTGGTGGAGCTGGCCCCCGCGCTGGCGGAGCACCTCGGTCTGCTGGTGTCCGAGGCGCCGCGCTGAGCCTCAGGCGTCTGCGACGGCCATCGCGGTGGCTTTCGCGAAGGGGCCGACGCCGACCAAGGTGGCGGACGCCGTGCCGGTCCAGTCCCCGTAGCCGAGCAGATAGAGCCGAGGGTCGGCAAGGACCTGTGTCTTGGACGGTCCGCCGACGCGAATATGACCGTGCGCATCCCGCAGGCCGAGAGGCTGAAGGTGATGCAGCGCGGGACGGAACCCGGTGCACCAGATGATGACGTCCGCGTCCTGGGTGTCATCGTTCTCCCAGGCCACCCCGGTGGAGGTCAGGCGCGTGAACATCGGGCGGGCTGTGAGCGCGCCGCGGTCTCGCGCCTCACGCACGGAGGGGATCATCACGATGTCGCCGAGCCCGGCGACCCCGGCGTGCTCACGGCCCTCTTCCAGTGCGCGGATGCGGGCGGTGGCTGCGGCGAAGAGCGCCCGGCCGTCGACGTCGTCGGGCAAGAACCTCGGTGGGCGGCTGGATGCCCATGTGGTCTCAGCAACCGTGGAGACTTCGGCCAGAATCTGGGCCGCGGAGTTGCCTCCGCCGACGATGATGACCCGCCGACCCTCGAACTCCTCTGGGTTCTTGTAGTCCGCGGCGTGCAGCTGCTTCCCGGAGAAATCGCGCATGCCGGGGTAGACCGGCCAGAACGGTCGTTCCCAGGTGCCCGTGGTTGAGATGACGGTCTGCGCGGACAGGGAAAGATCGTCACCGGTCAGGAGCATCCGTCCCTGCGGATCCTGATCCTCGGTCTTCACTGCGGTGACCCGATGGGGGCGACAGACGTTCAGCTCATAGCGCTGTTCGTAACGGGTGAGGTAGTCCACGACGTGAGAGCGCGGCGGGTATCCGTGCGCGGACTCGTCCCAGGTCGGCATCATCCATCCGGGCAGCGAGGAGGAGGACGAGGGTGAGAAGATGCGCAGCCCGTCCCACATGCGAGGCCAGGCGCCGCCGGGGCGGTCGGCGGCATCGATGATCACGAAGTCTTCACCCGGCGTGAGGCCGGCCCGGCGAAGGTAGAAACCCGTGGCGAGTCCTGCCTGGCCCCCGCCGACGATGGCGACCTGCACATGGGCAGGTGGTTGTGGCGTGGGACCCTGCGCTGGGTCGGGCTGTTCAGTCACTCGGTTCCGTCCGGGAGATCGCTGCGACACGCCACCGGGTCACCCGCGGGGGCGAGGGCGCCTGCCAACAGTTGGAGCGCGTCGGGAGCCACGCGGTAATGGATCCACTTGCCCCGTCGTTCACCGCGGGTCAGGCCGGCGTCCACGAGGATCCGCATGTGGTGCGAGACCGTCGGCTGCCCCAGGCCTATCGGGCCGGTCATCTCGCAGATGCACGCCTCGCCCTCCGGTGCCGCGGCGATCATCGAGAGCAGCTTGACCCGGGTGGGGTCACCGAGTGCCTTGAACACTCGGGCGAGCGTCTCGGCGGTCTCATCATTGACGAGGCCGCCGGTCACGGGCACGCAGCAGGCGGCGAGCTCGTCGGGTCGGATCGCGGGAAGAGTTGTGGGCACACCCCCATTCTGGCTTACATATTGACATTTGTCGATGCGTGGCTGACAGTGGTGAGCAGGCAGTGAATGTATCGATGTTCTTGAATATGAAGAGGAGTGGATGATGAGTGATCTTCCCGTCGCAGTGATCGGTGCCGGACCCCAGGGGATGGCCGCAGCAGCGCACCTCTTGGAGCATGGTCTCGAGCCCCTGGTGCTGGAATCCGGTCAGAGCCCGGCGGCTGCCGTCTCCGAATGGGGACACGTGCGGCTGTTCTCGGCATGGCCCGAGCTGATCGACCAGGCCTCGGCACGTCTGCTGGAGCCCACCGGATGGACCGCGCCCCAGGAGGGCTACCCCACCGGGGCGCAATGGGTTCAGGATTACCTTGCACCGCTGGCGAAGGTGCTGGGTGGCCGCGTCCGATGCGATGCGCGGGTCACTGCGGTCTCGCGCAAGGGACGGGATCGGTTGGTCGACGCCGACCGGGCAGCCCAGCCATTCACCATCCATATGATCGACTCCGCGGGCAGGGAGTCGCGCGTTCAGGCCCGCGCGGTCATCGACGCCTCCGGCAGCTGGCGGGTCCCGAACCCCGCCGGCGCAGACGGCGTGCCCGCCCTGGGTGAACGTGCGGCAGCTGATCTGATCACCTATCAGGTGCCTGATCGGGCAGAGCCCGCGCGGTACGCCGGCAGGCATGTCGTGGTCCTCGGGGCAGGCGATTCAGCCTTCAACGCTCTCCACGAGCTCGTCCAGATCGCAGAACAGCACCCTGACACCCGAATCACCTGGGCGATCCGCCGAGTGGTGAGCGAAGGGACCTTCGGCGGGGGCGCCGCCGACGAGTTGCCCCAGCGTGGTGCACTGGGCCAGCGCGCGAAGCAGGCGGTCGAATCCGGCGCCGTAGAGCTGGTCACTGGATTCAGGACTGCCGAGGTTCGTCGGACCGGTGAGCAGCTGGTGCTGATCGACGAGGATGGGCGTGAGCTGCCCGCTGCAGACGCTGTGGTGGCGCTGACCGGGTTCCGGCCAGACCTGTCCTTCCTGTCCGAGATGCGTCTCGATCTCGATCCGATCCTGGAAGCGCCGCGCCGTGTTGCGGCCGAGATCGACCCCAATATTCACTCCTGCGGCTCCGTGCAGGCCACTGGCGCCGCCGACCTGGCCCAGCCTGAACCTGATCTGTACCTGGTCGGCATGAAGTCCTACGGTCGAGCCCCGACCTTCCTGGCACTGACCGGCTATGAGCAGGTGCGCAGCGTCGTCGCCAAGCTGGCCGGGGACCACGAAGGCGCGGCTCGGGTCGAGCTGGAGCTGCCGGACACCGGTGTCTGCGGCGGTGCGGGCGACTTCGACGCACCAGAGAGCACCGGTGGAGGCTGCTGTGCTCCAGCGCCCGAACCGCAGCTCATCTCGATCGGCCGCGCACCGGCCGACGCCTGATGTCAGACGCAGCGAGCCCCTCCCGGACTTTCCTGGGAGGGGCTCGCTGCATTGATTCTGCGATTGGTCACGCGGCTGAGCTGCCGGAATCGAGTTCGGCGAGGTGAGCTGCCACGTGTTTCGCATCGCGGAGCGCGCAACATGCTGCTGTTCGCGCAGGACCTGCGCGCGACCGGAGAGCTCCGCCATGACCTGGACGACCGGCAGGTCGCAGATATGTGGACGCGCGCTCTGACCGCCCCGGCGCGATGGTCGCCTGACGTCCGAGGTCGTGGCCAGAGCGCCACGTTGTAGCGGGACAGCTGGTCAGGCGGCACCGTCCGAGCAGCTCGTCGGCGAATCTAACCGGGATCTCCTACCGAGAGCTGGGGCGGGGGGTCTGTGGTCCGAGACCTGCACGCATCCGGGCAGTGTCGGAGTGCTCCGTCACGAAGCCGGCTCCCTCGTCCCGCCAGGTCACCTCAGCCCCGGCGCGACGCTCCCTCCACCGCGACGGCAGTTCCTCCGTCGTGAGCATGGGCCCCCAGTGCCGTTCGCAGTGACTTCAGCCCGTAATACATTCTTGTCCGTAAGGTCGCGACCGGAACCCCCGTCTGTTCCGAAAGCTCCTGATAGCTTCTGCCGTCTAGTTGCACGGCGACAATGACCTCCCGGTGCTCGGAGGTGAGGGTGGCCAGGGATTCATACAGGACGAGCCGCTCCACGATGAGCAGGTCTTCCGTCACCGGCTCGCTCGCCCATTCGATCTTCTCCGCGTCCGAGGGCGCCGGGCGCCGGGCGCGCGCCCGGAGGCAGTCGATGATGAGGTTCCGCTCGATGGCGAACAGCCAGGTCCGCACCGAGCCGCGCGAGCTGCTGTATCGCCCTCTGCTGCGCCAGGCTCGGATGAACGCTTCCTGCACGCAGTCCTCCGCCTCGGCCCGGTCACCCAGCGCGTTGAACGCGTGCGCGAAGAGGGCCCCTCCGTGCGCGGCGTAGGACTCAGTGACATTGAAGTTCGTCTCAGCTGCTGCACGCACGGGAGACACCTCCTCGAGGTCCAGCGCATCCAGCGCCGATCTCCGGAGGGGGACATCCCTGCGCGGCAGGTGCGACCTCCACCGCGACCCCGAGCTCAGTCAACAGATCCACGGCAAGAAGTTTCAGGTCTTCTCGCTGTTCAAGGTTTGGTTCCCTATGACGGCCGGTGCGGCCGGATAGCGACTTTTCGGAGAAACTGCGTTCAAAAGGGGGATGAACAAGCATGAGGAGGATCCCTTACTGCTCTCGGGGTCGTGTCCGGTGCAAGGGACTCGCCGAGAGCGATTCGGCTATTCACGATTCGAACGATGCCTTCAATAAGCAGTCAACTGCCGTGTCTTGACTACGTGAAGGGACTTAGGTCCCAACGTGAAACGCCCAGGGCGTTCTGGAGGCTCTGGTCAGTACGGTCGGACGGCCAGTCGGTTGTCGATCCGGGTCACGTTGGGGCAGGCCCAGGTCGCCAGACCTGCCTGTTTCTTCTGCGCCAGAGATGTCACATGCCCGGTCAGGATGGCGGTGTCGCCCAAGATGGTGACCCTCACGTCGCGGGCGTCGAGCTGCGGGTTTCGCAACATGGCGTTCTTCAGCCGCTGTTCAGCGTTCTCCGCAGGCGTGCGGTCGATCAGGGTGATCTGGTTGTCCAGAGATTTCACTCCGCAGAGGTCTTGGACCGCCAGCTGGGCGGCTTCGCGTTGAAAGTCCCAGTCCACCTCACCGGTCAGGGTGATGTGGCGGTTCAGCACCTGAGACTTGACTGCCCGGGGCACAGCGGTGTCGCAGGTCAAGGCTCGCTCAACGGTTCTGCGGATATCGGAATCTGCGACCCATTGCGAAGCCACCGGGTTCACGACCACTCCGTCAGTACTGTCACCCTGGATGCATCTTGATCCGGGGTTCCCTTGAGATCCACTGCCGCTGCGGTCTGGAGGGCGCGGTCCGTGGGAGTCTCGGCCGTTGATGCGATCTGCATAGACGAACTCCTCTGGTCACTGCCCACAGAGCTGCGGGTCTAATGCCACTGTGGTCTAAGGGCTCGGCATCCTGTAGGGCCGGAGGTCCCACCGTCTCTGCATGGAAACCTCTCCCGCATCTCGACGGCGGGCTCTGGCCTAGTCGGCGGAGTCCCCGACGCTCATCCTCGCCCCGTAGACGGCGACCTGGGTGCGGCGGTCCATTCCGAGCTTCGCCAGAAGTCCCGAGACGTAGTTCTTCACGGTCTTCTCCTTCAGGCTCAGCCGCTCCCCGATCTGCCGGTTGGTGAGCCCTTCAGTGATGAGCTTCAGGATCTGGGTCTCACGAAGGGTGAGATCGATTCGCGCCGTTTTCGCGGCCTGCTCCTGTGCCTGCGCGGTCTTGGCACTGAGGGAAGCGTGGACCCTCCGGGCAAGATCGGGGGTGACAAGGTTCTCCCCTTGGGAGACTCGGAGGATGGACTTGATCAGGTGTCGGCCGTGGATATTCTTGAGCACATACCCAGATGCGCCCGCCACGACAGCGGCGATGCTGGCCGCGTCGTCGTCGTAGGCGGTGAGGATCAGGCACGGGATCTCGGGATGAGCTGAACGGATGCGGCGGCACAGTTCTATGCCACTGCCGTCCGGAAGCTGGACGTCCAGCACCGCAACGTCGGGCAGCGTCGCCGCGACTCGGCCAAGGGTGCCACGCGCGGTGGCAGATTCTCCTACCACTTCCATACCTGGTTCGATATCGATGAGCTGAGCGATGCCACGTCGCACGACCTCGTGATCATCGACGAGGAAGACCCGGATCATGGCAGCCCCGGAGATTTTACGGGTGCCCACCAGAGCGCGCGGGTGCCTCCGGCGCCGCGCGGGGAGAGCGTGAAGTCGCCGCCGTGAGCCCGAGCCCTGGCCCGCAGGTTGTCGGTGCCGCTGCGTCGGGATGTGTCGGAGGGGAGCCCTACGCCGTCGTCATCGACTCTGAGAGTCACGGTGTGGGGAGTCGCGGTGATCTCCACCTCAATCGTTGTGGCGTCGGCGTGCCGTGCGACATTGCATAGCGTCTCGCGCAGGGCTGCTGCGACGTCGTCAGCCAGGGAACCGACGATGATGAGGTCGATGGTTCCGACGAAGGTGATTCGCGGCTGTGCAGACAACGTGTCGGAGAGCTCCGTGAGGATCCTGAGGAGACGGTGACGGGTGGCCTCAGCGCCGGTGCGTGTCTGCAGGGTGAAGATGGCGGTTCGAATGTCACCTATCGCCGCATCGATCTGTGTCACGTGTGCTTCAATGCTGTCGCTGAGTTGAGGGTGTGCCGACGCCAGCGCCTCCAGCCCCAGCCCGGTTCCGAAGAGTCGCTGGATGACATGGTCGTGGAGATCCTGCGCGATGCGGGCGCGCTCGTCGACGATTTCCAGTCGTTGCCGATCCGCCCGGGCCCAGGCAAGGGCGATAGCGAGACCGGCCTGGGCGGCAAACTCCTTGAGCAGCTCAAGATCATCGTCGGTGAACGGTGATTCGTCGGCTGACCGGGTGGCGCATAGTGCCGCCACGCGGTCACCATCCACGACGAGAGGCACCGCAACCATCGAGGCGCTCGGAATGTCATCGGCGAACGGAACGGGTTCGCCTCCCCCCTCCGGCGTGATGCCGGGCTCCCCATCCATGGCTCGGGCGAGGACGCAATCCATCCAAGGAACTGAGGAACATTCGATCTGTGTGGCACGGTCTCCTCGAGCAGTGTGGACATAGAAATCACGGCCCACAGCTTCAGAGACCACGACGCTGACCAGCTGCGCGCCGGTGAGAGAGACGACGCTCTCTGCAAGCACACCAAACACTTCGCCGCCCTCCGCCGCCAACAGCTTCGCCGCGACCTCGCTCAGCGCTGCACTGAGTTCCTGAGCGCGACGGGATCGTTCGTAGACGCGTGCGTTGTCGATCGCTGTCGCCGCGGTCGCCGCCAGAGCTTTGACCAGAGCCTCATCATGTGAGGTGAAAGCCTTCTCGGAGGGGTTGGTGAGGTAGAGGGCGCCATAGGTGCTTCCCCGAATCGTGATGGGGACACCGAGAAACGCCTTCATGGCGGGGTGTGCCAGCGGTGCGCCCACGGAACGAGGATCCTCTGTCAGATTCCGCAGCCGGATCGGCGCGCCACCGGTCAGAACGGCACCTAGAACGCCGAGTCCGCGGGGAGGGGATCCCATCTGCTTGACGAGCTCGGGGGACATCCCGACGTGGATGAATCGCTCCATGGTGCCATGGTCATCAACGACCCCGAGGGCTCCGAATCGCGCGTCCACCAGAGTTCGCGCCGATTCTGCAAGGTTGTGGAGGACCTGATCGAGATCAAGATCCCCAGTCACGAGTTGACTTGCTTGGAGCAGGCTCAGCAATCCGTGCTGATCTGTCAGGAAGTGGTTGCTTCGCACCATTTCGGCTCGGCTTGGTGTGGTCACGTCGGGAGCGTAGAGGTCGCGAAAATCTGAAGCTGGAGTCTCCACGTCTGCCCCCGATAATAGATAGATCTCAGCATATGTCGGATATCACTGGCAGGGGAGCCTTGGTCTCCAAACTCCACGAGCAGACACGGGTGGGTCCGCCGAACCAATCGGTGACAGGTCTGGTCACGCCGCGAGCGCCGTACTGACCTGTCGACAGGTACTCGACACTTTTGGTGGAACGAGTCGTGAATCAGGCCGAGCATCAAGTCTTGGACGGGCGGGCAGCCGAACAGCGGAGGTCAGGATATGAGCTGAACACCTCGACCATGGGGGGCGAGAAGTCACATCAAGGTCAGCTTCCGCTCCCTTTGTCGCTGCCCGTCTGTCCCGTGCGCGTGGGCATCGTCGTGGGTCGTGCTGCTCCTTCGTTGGCCGGTGCGGTATGCACCGGTGTCAGCGGACCTCGATGGTGCCCATCATGCCGAGGTCCTCGTGGTCGAGGATGTGGCAGTGGTAGACGGTGCGGCCGTCGAAGTCTTCGAAGGCCACCCGGACCGTCACCTCTCCGAAGGCCGGGATGTTGACCACGTCCTGCCACCGCGGCACGGAGACGTCGCTGCCGCCGTCGATCACGACCTGCATGGGCCACACATGCAGGTGCATCGGGTGGTCCATGGGGCTGGAGTTGGTCAGGATCCACTCCTCCACGGTGCCCACCCGGCCCCGCTGGTCGGTGCGTTCAGCGTCGAACTCGCGCCCGTCGATCGTGAAGGACATCATCTGCCCGGGACCGCGCATCCGGCCCATCCTGTCGCCCATGCCCATGCCCATGGCGAAGTCAATGGTGCGCCGGGCCGCGACCGGCTCGTCGCGCAGGTCCCGCAGGGCCGGACCCGCGGGCACGGGCCCGGCCTCCCCGGCCGGGTCCCCGGCGACCTCGAGGATGAGCAGGTCGATCGGCTCGTCGTTGCCGGGGCCGTCTCCGGGCGTGGCCCCGCCCATCATGGTGTCCATGCTCCCGCGTTCCACTGGGGTGGCGCGAAGCGTGGAGGTGCCCTCGCGGGTGTCCACCAGCAGCTCCACGCGGTTGCCGGGGGCCAGTGTCACTTCGGTGACGTCCACCGGCTCGGGCAGCCGGCCGACGTCGCGGGCCAGCAGTCGCAGGTCCTGCCCGTCCAGGGTCAGGCTCAGGTACCGGGAGGGACAGGCGTTGACGACCCGCCACAGCTCCCGCTCCCCGGGGGCTGCGTCGGCCTCGGGTCGGACCTGACCGTTGACCAGCACGGTCTCACCCTCCCGGCCGATCATTCGTTGCCGTGGGGAGACCTCGGCGAGGTTGCCGGAGCCGTCCAGGGTGATGTCGGAGACGACCAGGACGCGCTCACGGGCCACCGGGACAGGATCGGGGTCCTCGACGACGATGGTCCCGTAGAGCCCGGCAGCGATCTGGTCGGCCACGTGCCCGTGTTTGTGCGGGTGGTACCAGTAGGTGCCGGGCGGGTGGTCCTGCGGCAGGACGTACTCGTAGTCGAAGGACTCACCAGGGTCGATGCTCACGAAGGGGTTGTCCCCGTTGTTCTCAGGAGACACGTGCAACCCGTGCACGTGCAGGTTCGTCGGGGTCTCCAGACCGTTGGTCATCGCCACCCGGACCGTGTCCCCACCCCGGACCCGCAGGGTGGGTCCGGGCAGCGACCCGTTGAAAGCCTGCACGCTCGCCTCACGCGCCCCGATCCGCACCCGGGCGGGGGCGGCCTCCAAGGCCAGGTCCAGGACCCCGTCCCGGCTGGCCAGCACCTCGGGCTGCACCAGCCCCCGGCCGCCGCCGCGGGTCACGCCGCCGCCGCTGGTCCACCACAGCCCGCCTGCACCCGCGGCCGCAGCGCCGACCCCGACCGCACCCAGGGCCAGCAGCTGCCGTCGTGTCAGCGGGCTCACCGGTCACCCTCTTCCAGGGTCCGCAGCCGTTCGCTGAACTCCTCGGTGCTGATCTCCCCGCGCGCGTAGCGCTCCTCGAGGATCTCCCGGGACCGGCGCGGGCGCGCACCGGTCGGCGGAGCCGAACCGCCCTGGCGGCTCCCGTCGCCGGAACTGCCGGTGAGAGCTTTCAGAAGCACAAGCACAAGCACGATCACGATCACGACCGTTCCCACGATCAGCAGGAGCCAGAAGAACCACATCCAGCCCATGCCCCCTCCCATTCCGCTGTCCCACATCATCACGGTCCTCCTTCGTGGCTCGGATTGCTGCTCTCCATCGGCTGCCGCACGAGTGCGACGATGCCAGACGCCGGAGCGGTCAGGAAGCCTCCGGCAGCTCTTGAAGCATCCGTTCGATCTCGGCGATCTCCGCCTCCTGGTCCTCGACCACGTGGCGGGCCAGCTCGACGCCCTCCAGATTCTGTCCCTGCGCGACCTGCAGATGAGCCATTTCGACCTGACCCTCGTCATGGACGATCATCTGTTCCAGGTGCAGCCGGGCGGCTTCCGTGCCTTCGAGGGTGGATATGTCCGCCTCGCTCATCATCCCGCTCATCCCGGCCCGGGAGCCATGATCCAGGTCCTCTGTGGCACCAGGGTCTGCCCCACATGTGTTGCGCAGGGCATTCGTGCGCTCGGCCCCGGGCATTGATGACCTCCTGGGTGAGCTCGGCAGCTTCGGGACTGGACCGGAGGCACCGGTTCGCTCTACGTCCTGTGGTCGGCGATCTCTGCGATGCTCGCCAGGATGATTCCGGGGGATCCGAGGGCCACGTCGGTGCGGGGCATTCATCGATTTCGCCGAGCGTATGGCCGGTCATGGGGCGAAGGTGCAGTTCTAGGCGAGGCCAGCGGGTGGGCTCCGCCCGACTCCGAGCCACGAAAACAGAATTCGGGCGGGAGGGCCGTGCCTCCCGCCCGAATGTTGACCCTTGTCTGAAGCCCAGGTTCAGCGTGCAGACAGGGGACAATCCTCCGAACTGAATATAACTGCAGGTCAGAGGCTCATCGGAGCCGCCTGCCGGAATCGAACCGGCGACCTATTCATTACGAGTGAATCGCTCTACCGACTGAGCTAAGGCGGCGTGGCACCGCGGTGAGGCGCACGAAGGTTCACTTTACTGGTGCACCCCACCGCGGTCAAAGCTCGCTCAGTCGTGAGCTGGGACGACCATCACCGGAGCCGTCGCGTGGTGCAGCAGCTCGCGGGAGACCGAGCCAAGCAGCGCGCTGCGCATTCCTCCGTGACCTCGGGTGCCGACCACTGTCAGCTGTGCCTTGCTGCCCATCTCCTGCATCACATTGACCGGGAAGCCTTCCTCGACGGAACCGGTGACGGAGAGCTCCGGGAACTGCGCCTGGATCCAGCCGACTTCCACGTCGAGGTCCCTGTTCAGGTCATCCACCCGGGTCTGCACCATCGCCTGCTCGCGGGCGGCAAGCTCCGGATACCACATGGCCGCTGTCGTCAGCGGTGGCAGCGCCATCACCAGCTGCAGTCGGGTGCCGTGGCTGATCGCTGTTCGAGCGGCCTGCACGGAGGCTCGCCGGGAATGTGGAGATCCGTCGATGCCGACGACCACCGGCCGGGTGTCAGCGGTGCTGATCGCCTCGGGACCCTCGCCCACGCTGGACTCGTCGGTGTGTGGGACCACCACCGTGGGGGAGTGTGCGTGGCCTGGCAGGGCGGCTGCCACGGATCCCAGGATGCGCCCGGTGAAACCGCCGCGGCCGCGGCTTCCGACCACGCACAGCTCAGCTGAGCCCGAGAGATGGACCATCAACCCTGCGGCGTCGCCGTGCTCCAGCCGATAGGTGACCTCGCCGGCATGTCCTGCAAGCTGTTCCCGCGCCGTGTTCAGCGTCTTCTCCGTGGCCTGCCGCGCCAAGGTCTGGCCCCCGGCATCCGGGAAGCTCTCGAGGTATCCGCTCACCGCGGGGGGGATGGTGAAGGAGCTCATCACCGTCAGCGGGAGACCACGGAAGTGCGCCTCGCGGGCCGCCCAGCGCAGTGCGGAGGTGGCGTTGGGTGAACCGTCGAACCCGACGAGGACGCCGAGCGGGCGCGGGGCCCGTGCCTGTTCACCGCCAGCCGTCGGCTCCGGAGCGCTCGAGGTGTGGGCATCGTGAGTCTGGGAATCGGATGACGTCGCATCTGGTGTGAGCGGAGCTTCTGTGTTCATGGCAGTGTCCTAACGCAGATCAGCTGAAAAGGACCGATGAGTCAGAAAGGCCGTGTGGACGTCGTCGTCACCGGTAGTCAGAGTCTACAAGGCAGTTTCTACAACCGGTAGAAAAAAGTTCAACAATCTTCGCGACCCTCGGCCAGCTCCCCGCCGAGCAGATACCCGTCCACCGCCTGATCCACGCAGCTGTTGCCTGACCGGTACGCCAGGTGCCCTTCGCCTTCGCGGATGATCAGCGCAGACTGCGGCACCTGCTCGTGCATGTTCTCCGCCCATTCCACCGGGGTGGCAGGGTCTCCGGTGGTGCCGATCATGAGCAGCTCGTCGACCTCGCTGAGCTCAGGCTCCCAGGGTTCCGCCACGTTCTGAACGGGCCATTCCTCGCAGACAACGGCCCTGTGCCCGAGGTAGGGCCCGAAGGTGGGGGCTTCTTCGGAGACCTCTTCGAACTCGGCCTCGATCTGATCGGGGTCCTGCGGCATCGGATAGTCCAGGCACATCACGGCGGTGAATACGAAGCTGTTGATCCATCCGTAGCTGCCGTCGGGGCTCCGCCCGGACTGCAGGTCCGCGAAGTACTGAAAGCTGGTGAAGTCCTGCTGCACCAGGGCCATGGTCAGCGCCTCGGAGAGCAGCGGCCAGCTCGCGCGGCTGTACATCGGGGTGATGAAGCCGCTCACCAGGGTGGAGACATTGATGGTCCGTCCGTCCGCGCCCTGCGCCGGGTTCTCGGCGACTCCGGCGAAGAGCTCCTGCACGCCGTCGACCACCTCATCCACGGTGTCTCCGGCCGGGCAGGTCGCCTGCTCGGTGCACCACTGCGCATAGTTCTCCAGCGCCACCTCGAAGCCGAGCGCCTGCCCCTTGTTCAGCTCGTGGGCATCGATCGAGACGTCGAGCATCCCGTCCAGGACGAAGCGCCCCACCCGCTCACCGTAGTGCTCGGCGTAGGTCATCCCCAGCTTGGTGCCGTAGGAGAAGCCCAGGTAGTTCAGCTCGTCCTGACCCAGCACGGCGCGGATCACGTCCATGTCCCGGACCGCCGAGAGCGTGTCCACGTGTCCCAGCAGAGCGCCGCTCTCGGACTCGCACCGTGCCGCCAGCTCGGCGGCCGATTCGCGGGCCTCCGCGTATGAGGACTCGGCGTCGAGCTGTTCGTCGGAGACCTGCGCGCGGTACTCGTCCATCTCGGCGTCGTCCAGGCAGTTCACCGGCGCTGACCGGTGCACCCCGCGCGGGTCGAAACCGATGATGTTGTAGTGCTCGACGAGCTCCTCGCTGAACGCGATCGCGAGCGAGTCGGCGACCGCGTCGTAGCCGGAGGAGCCGGGTCCGCCGGGATTGGTGAGCAGATATTCGGCCTGGTCTCCGCCGGACTGGGAGCTGATGATCTGGATCTCGAGATCCGTTTGTGCCCCCGGATCGGCCCAGTCCATCGGCACCGTGACATCGGCGCACATCATGGTCTCCTCGCAGGAGGTCCAATCGATGTCCTGCTCGTAATACTCGATGTAGTCCTCGGCCGCGCCGGCCAGTTCGCCCGCCGGCACCGAGGTGGCAGTCATCGGCTCCGCCTCAGCGTCTGCCGCGCCGGAATCCTCGTCCCCACCGGCGTTCACGCAGCCCGAGAGCAGCAGCGCGGCAGCGGCGGCGAGGCTGATCAGCCGAAGCCTGCGGGGAGGGAGACCAATCTCAGGCATGGGACCTCCCGGGTAGGAACTGCATCATCAACGCCTCCACGGCCAGCAACGGGGGGACATTCTGGGTGATCCGGGTCCGGGCTGCGTTGATCGCGTCGAGCCCGGCCAGGGTCTGCTCGGCGCTGAGCGATTCCGCGTATCGCTTCAGCTCCTCACGCAGATGCTCGTTGATCAGCTCCGCATGGGTCTCCAGCTTCAGGCTCAGCACATCTCGGAAGACCGCGGTGAGGTCGATCAGCGCCCGGTCCAGGGAATCGGCGACGGCGCGCTTGGCCCGCCGGGTGTTCTCCTCCTCCAGCTTCTTGAACTGGCTGCGCAGCTTGGGCGGGATCTTCTCCTCGGCCTCGAGCCCCAGTGACCGACGCAGCGAGGCCTGTTCGGCCTCCAGCCGCGCCTCCGCAGTGCTGGCAGCATCCGCCTGGGTCATCTCCACCAGAGACCCCGCGGCCTTGATCGCGGCCGAGGAAGAGGTCAGCCGCAGCGGCAGGGTGACCACCTGCTCGCGCCTGCTCCGTGCCTCCGGGTCCCGGGCCAGCCGGCGCGCGACCCCGATGTGGTTCTGCGAGACCCGCGCGGCGAACTGCGCCTGCTCCTCGTTGAGCCCGTCCCGGCTGGTCAGGAGCTGCGCCACCGCGGCGGTGGGCGGGATCCGCAGGCTCACCAGCCGGCAGCGCGAGCGGATGGTGACCAGCACGTCCGCCGGACTCGGGGCGCACAGCACCCAGAGCGTATGCGGCGGCGGCTCCTCGATCGCCTTGAGCAGCACATTGGTGGCCCGTTCGGTCATCCGGTCCGCGTCCTCGACCACGATCACGCGCCAGCGTGCACCCTGGGGCTTCTCCTGCGCGGTGGTGATCAGCTGGCGGACATCGTCGATCTTGTAGGTCACGTTCTCGGTGGAGACCAGCTTCACCGAGGGATGGCTCTCGGCGGCCACCAGCCGGCAGGACCGGCATTCGCCGCAGCCGCGGGCCGCCGGCTCGTCCTGGTCACAGTTCAGGGCGGCGGCGAAGGCGCGTGCGGCGTTGGACCGTCCCGAGCCTGGGGGACCGGTGAACAGCCACGCATGTGCGGGGGTGCCTGACCCTGCGGCGCGACGAAGCTGTTCGACGACGGCATCCTGACCGACCAGCTCGGTATAGACGCTCATGGGCTCAGCAGCTCCTGGACCCGGGACCGGATCGCGGCCTGCAGCTCCTGCGCGGAACCAGACGCGTCGAGCACCAGATATCGCTCGGGCGCGGCGTCCGCGCGGGCGAGGAAGGCGTGGCGCAGCCGGTCATGGAAGGCGTCCTCGGCGGACTCGATCCGGTCCGAGTGTCCCGCGCGGCCCTCCCGCCTGGCACGCGCGATGGCCGGATCGATGTCCAGCACCACGGTGAGATCCGGCTGCAGCCCGCCGGTGGCGAAGGCGTTGATCTCAGCGACGGCCGCTGTCCCGAGCTCGCGTCCCACACCCTGGTAGGCCACCGAGGAATCCACATAGCGGTCGCAGAGCACGAAGCGGCCGGCCTCGAGTGCGGGCTCGATCCGCTGGACCACATGGGCGGCGCGGGAGGCCGCGAAGAGCAGCGCCTCGGTGCGCGGATCGACCTCGCCCTGATCATGTTCGAGCACCAGCGAGCGGATGCGCTCGCCGATCACGGTTCCGCCGGGCTCGCGGGTGCGCTCGTAGGGCACCGACCGATCCTCGAACCAGGACTCGAGCAGGTCCAGCTGGGTGGTCTTGCCGGCGCCGTCGCCGCCTTCGAAGGCGACGAAGCCTCCGCGTCTGAGATGGGTCACGCTCCCAGCCTACCCAGCCCCGGTGACACGGACATGACACCGGGAGCCCGGGCAGCGGCGGGCGGCCCACCCAATCCCGGACACCTGCTGGGGTACCGTAACAGTGTGAACCAGCACGAACGCACCTTTGTGGTCAGTGCGGGCCGCGGCCCCCACGGTCCGAACCAGCCCGTCAACATGCCGGTGGACTTCACCTCCACGTATTCCTACCGGCCAGGCGTCCACGCCTCCTTGGACTACGCGCGGGAGGGGATGCCCTCCTGGTCCCCGCTGGAGGAGCTGCTGGCTCAGCTCGAGGCGGGCACCCGCACCACCTTCCAGTCCCAGGGTCAGGTCACCACGGCCGAGGAGCATCCGGTCCAGGTGCTGCCAGGTCTGCTGTTCTCCTCCGGGATGGCCGCCATCTCCGCCGTCGTGCATCTGCTGCCACCCGGAGGCCACCTGATCATGCCGCGGCACAGCTACATGGGATTCTCCGCGCTGGCCCAGCAGATGGCAGACCAGGGTCTGCTCACGCTGCACCGGGTGGACATCGCCGACACCGCGCAGGTCTCCAGCACGCTGCACGACGTCTCCACCCTGGCTGGCGCCCAGGACGCTCGCGTCATGCTGTGGATCGAATCCCCGACCAACCCGATGCTGGAGATCGCGGACCTTCCCGCGCTGCTGGCCGCTGCGAAGCAGCGCGGGGTGCTCACTGCGGTGGACAACACCTTCGCGACACCGCTGCGCCAGCGCCCGCTCCAACACGGCGCCGACGTCGTGGTCCACTCGGTCACCAAGTTCCTCTCCGGACACTCCGACCTCATCATGGGCGCCGCGATCACCGGTGATCGCGAGATCCATCAGCGGCTGCACCAGCACCGCACCCTCCACGGCGCGATCCCGGGCCCGATGGAGGTCTTCCTCGCCCTGCGCGGCGTGCGCACCCTCGCGGTGCGCCTGGACGCCGCGGAGTCCAACGCCGGCGAGCTCTCCCGCCGGCTGGATCAGCTCAGCCGGGATGCCGGGCTGCCGCTGCGCAAGGTCAACTACCCCGGCCTGGCCGCGCACCCGCAACATCAGCGCGCCGCAGAGCAGCTCGGCGGGTTCGGCGCGATCCTGACCATCGAGCTCGACGCCGACCAGCCCGGTTCCGCCGACGCCTGGGATTCAGCACAGCCCGGTTCCGGAGAGCCCCAGCCGGGACAGCCCGATTCGGGCCAGCGCATCACAAGTCAGCGCAGCGAGGCCGAGGTGGCCGACGCGGTGCTCAGCGCACTGCAGCTCTGGACCCCGGCCACCAGCCTGGGCGGCGTGGAGTCCCTCGCCGAGCGCCGTCGTCGTCATCCGGGTGAACCGTCCTCGGTCCCGGACGGGCTGATCCGGCTCTCGGTGGGCATCGAGGACGTCGAGGATCTCTTCGCAGATCTGCTCAACGCGTTGCGCGCCGCCGCAGCCGGGGAGCCCATCCGATAACATCGGGGTATGCAGTCTCCCCTCTCTGATATCTGGATCTTCGTCCTGCAGACCGAAGCCTGGATGCACCTCGCCTTCGCACTGGTCTGTCTCGGGCTCGCCATCGTGGCACTGGTCAAGTGCATCCCCAAGAACGCGCAGCGGTTCGACATCGCCTTCAAGCGGACCAAGGGCTTCTGGCTGGGCATGACCGGCGGCGCCGTCGTCCTGGCTCTGCTCGGCGCTGCGGGAGCCGGTCCCTTCGGCCTGATCTTCCCGGTGGCCGCGGCCTGCATGGCGATGGTCTACCTGACCGACGTGAACCCCGAAGTCTCCGACTGACCGCACCCTGCGCTGATTTCCACGTTCGACTCCGAAAGGGAGACACACTCCTATGGCCTATGACCTGATCCTGCTCCGCCACGGGCAGAGCGACTGGAACGAGAAGAACCTCTTCACCGGGTGGGTGGATGTGCCGCTGACCGCCCTGGGCCGTGAAGAGGCCGCACGCGGCGGTGAGCTGCTCAAGGAGCACCAGCTGCTCCCCGACGTGGTCCACACCTCGCTGCTGCAGCGCGCCATCACCACCTGCCACCTGGCGCTGGAGACCGCAGACCGGCTATGGATCCCGGTGAAGCGCGACTGGCGGCTCAACGAGCGCCACTACGGCGCGCTCCAGGGCAAGGACAAGGCCGAGACGCTGGCGCAGTACGGCGAAGAGCAGTTCATGATGTGGCGCCGCTCCTATGACACCCCTCCGCCGGAGATCGCCGCCGACGACGAGTTCTCCCAGCTGGGGGATCCGCGCTACGCCGACCTCGGCGACTCCGCGCCGCGCACCGAGTGCCTCAAGGACGTCGTGGATCGGATGCTGCCCTACTGGGAGTCCGCCGTGATCCCGGATCTGCGCGAGAACAAGACCGTGCTGCTCGCAGCCCACGGCAACTCGCTGCGCGCCCTGGTGAAGTACCTCGACGGAATCTCCGACGAGGACATCGCCGGACTCAACATCCCCACCGGGATCCCGCTGCACTACCAGCTCGACGACGATCTCAAGCCGCTGAACCCCGGCGGCACCTACCTCGACCCCGAGGCCGCCAAGGACGCGATCAAGGCCGTGGCGAACCAGGGCAAGAAGTAGTCCGCACAGCGAAAGAGACCCCTCAGACATCATGCGATGTCTGAGGGGTCTCTTCGTGGGTCATCCGATGCTCACGCGCCATCGATCGGCCGGCCTGCGGCGGAATGGGCGCCTGAGAGTGGCGTGATCACGCCGCAGAGCGCCCGATGCATGGTGGTGGATGTGCCTGCGGAAGGCCGTCCCACCAGCAGGCTCAGTGTTCGCGGGTGTCCCAGGCGCCGGTGACCAGATAGTCGACCTTGTTCGCCACCGAGACCCCGTGGTCCCCGAATCGTTCGAAGAACCGGCTCACCAGGGTGGAGTCCACGCTGGTCGCCGCACTCTGCTGCCAGTCATCGGCGGCGACGATGGTGAACACCGAGGCGTGCAGGTCGTTGAGCTGTTCGTTCAGCGCGTGGATCTCCGCGACCAGGTGCAGCTCGCGGGTCTCCAGCAGCGTGATCAGCCGCGACGAGATCTCGGTGCTCAGCTTGGCCATCTTGTCGAAGACCGAGTGCAGTGAGTCCGGGGCCACCCGGTCCGGGTAGCGCATCCGGGCGAGCTGGGCGATATGCCGCGCCAGATCGCCCATGCGCTCCAGCGAGGTGCTCATCCGCAGCGCGCCCACGATCATCCGCAGGTCTGAGGCCACCGGACCCTGCAGCGCGAGCAGCTCGATGGCCTTCTCGTCGAGCTCCACCTGCAGCCGGTCGATCTGGGCATCGGCGGCGATGACCTCCTCCGCCAGCTGGAGATCGGTGGTGTCGAAGGCGGTGTAGGCCTTCTCCATCGCCGTATGGACCAATGATGTGATCTGTATCAGCTGCTCACCAAGGTTGATGAGGTCTGCCTGAAAGAGCTTTCGCACGTGTTCGCGTTCCTTTCCCGCCGTGGAGTATCCCGACAGTGAATCCTTGCTGGCGCAGATGAACGCCAGCGAAGTCAGCAGTCGACGCGAAGGTGAACGCTGGCTGAACCCTGGGCGCTGGTCCGGGCTTATGGTGCCCCTCACCGGGAGTCGGGCCTAAGCTGTAGGACGTGGATCACCTGCTCATCGCCGCACTGTCCGGCGTCGTCGGCCTGGCACTGGGCGTTGTCGGCATGTATGCCTTCCGCGTCAGTGAGAAGCAGCGTGCCGCCGGCATCGATGTGGACGAACCCTCGATGCCCGCCGGCGCCACCGAGGTGCTCGCCTCGCTCGGGCTGGCCTATATCGTGGTGGACACCGTCGACGGGGTGGTGCGCGCCAACCCGGCCGCCTACGCCTTCGGCCTGGTCCGCGGCCATACTGTGGTCCACCAGCAGCTGCTGAACCTCACCGCCCGGGTCCGCGGGGACGGGGTGATCATCGATCAGGAGCATGAGCTGGCCCGTGGGCTGCAGGGGGAGACCTCACTGGTCGTGCACCTGCGCGTGGCGCCGCTGGGGGATGAGTACATCCTGGTCCTCGCCGATGACCGCACGGAGTTCTCCCGCATCGAGGCTGTGCGAAATGACTTCGTCGCCAACGTCTCCCACGAGCTGAAGACCCCGGTCGGGGCGATCTCGCTGCTGGCCGAGACCATCGAGGACGCCGCCGACGACGACGTCGCCGTTCGCCGCTTCACCCAGCGCCTGCACAAGGAATCCCGCCGGCTCGCGGCGCTGGTCCAAGACATCATCGAGCTCTCCCGGGTGCAGGGCAAGAACGTGGTCCACGCCGGCCGGCCGGTGGACCTCGAAGACGTCATCGCCGACGCCGCGGACCGCTCTCGGCTGCCCGCGGAGTCCAAGAACATCGAGCTGAAGATCGGTGGTGCGCTTCCGCACCGGGTCCACGGCGACGCCGACCAGCTGGCGATGGCGTTCCGGAACCTGATCGACAACGCCGTGCGCTACTCCCCGGAATCCACCCGGGTCGGCATCGGGCTCTCCAGCCGCGACGGGATCGCCCAGGTCACCATCACCGACCAGGGGATCGGAATCGCAAGGGAGGACCAGGAGCGGATCTTCGAACGCTTCTACCGGGTCGACGCCGCCCGCTCCCGCCAGACCGGAGGCACCGGCCTGGGCCTGAGCATCGTCAAGCATGTGATCACCAACCACGGCGGCGAGGTCGCGCTGTGGTCCCAGCAGGGGAGGGGCTCCACCTTCACGGTGCGCCTGCCCGAGCTCGACGAGAGCCTCGACACCCTTGAAGGGCTCGGCCGGGGTGCGGCCGGGCTCGGCCAAGCATCAGTTCGCACCGCCCCACATGGTGCTGCATCGCGTCACAGTGCAGCGAACCCGGCACCCACCAGGGCCGGCGAAGGAGGAAACGCGTGACCAGAATTCTGCTCGTCGAGGATGAGCCCTCATTCTCAGAAGCACTGTCCTATGCCCTCGAGAAGGAGGGGTACGACGTCGTCGTCGCGGAGAACGGCCTCGACGCCGTCGAGATATTCACCCGTGAAGGAGCAGATCTGGTCCTGCTGGACCTGATGCTCCCCGGGCAGTCCGGCACCGAGGTGTGCCGCCAGATCCGGCTGCAGTCCAATGTTCCGGTGATCATGCTCACGGCCAAGGACTCCGAGATCGACAAGGTCGTGGGCCTGGAGCTCGGCGCCGATGACTACGTCACCAAGCCCTACTCCTCCCGGGAGCTGCTCGCCCGAGTCCGAGCGGTGCTGCGCCGGCGGGTCGAGACCGAGGTGGACGACGGCTCGATGGTCATCGCGGGACCGGTCAGCATGGACATCGAACGCCACACCGTGGAGGTCAAGGGCGCACCGCTGAGCCTGCCGCTGAAGGAGTTCGAGCTGCTGGAGATGCTGCTGCGCAACGCCGGGCGGGTGCTCACCCGGGGCCAGCTCATCGATCGGGTCTGGGGATCGGACTATGTCGGAGACACCAAGACCCTCGACGTCCACGTCAAGCGACTCCGCGCCAAGATCGAACCCGACCCGTCACGCCCGGAGTTCCTGATCACCGTCCGCGGGCTGGGCTACAAATTTGAGTCCTGAACCGGGTCGGTAGACTGGCCCAGGTCCCCGAAGCGTCGTCCCCCTCACAGGAGTGTGCATGAGCACCGTCAGCGATTCCGCAGCGCAGAACACCACCGCGGCTGCCCCCGGCGCCTCCGGCACCTCCGGCGCCGCCTCGCGCCAGCCGATCCGGCGCGCCCTGATCTCGGTCTATGACAAGACCGGGCTGGAGGACCTCGCCGCGGGACTGCACGCCGCCGGCGTCGAGATCGTCTCCACCGGCTCCACCGCCAAGCGCATCGCCGCCGCCGGGGTCCCTGTCATCGAGGTCTCCGAGGTCACCGGCTTCGCGGAGTGCCTGGACGGCCGGGTGAAGACCCTGCACCCCCGGGTGCACGCCGGCATCTTGGCGGACCGTCGCCGCGAAGACCACCGGGCCCAGCTCGAGGAGCTTCAGATCGAACCCTTCGACCTGGTCGTGGTGAACCTCTACCCCTTCGCCGACACCGTCGCCTCCGGCGCCGCGGAGGACCAGATCGTCGAACAGATCGACATCGGCGGACCCTCCATGGTCCGCGCCGCCGCCAAGAACCACGCCTCCGTCGCTGTGGTGGTCGATCCGCTGCGCTATCACGACATCATCTCCGCGGCCTCCGCCGGAGGCTTCACGCTCACCGCCCGGCAGCGCCTGGCCGCCCTGGCCTTCGCCCACACGGCCGCCTACGACACCGCCGTGGCGCGCTGGACCTCCCAGCAGTTCGACGACGACTTCGACGCCGCCTCGGTGCCCGCCTCGCCGCTGAGCCGCACCGAGAAGAAGCTGAACTTCCCGCCCTACGCCGGGCTCGCGCTGCAGCGCCTGGACACCCTGCGCTACGGCGAGAACGCGCACCAGCCCGCCGCACTGTACGCCGACTCCAGCGCCCGCCCCGGCCTGGCCCAGGCCCAGACGCTGCACGGCAAGGCGATGAGCTACAACAACTATGTCGACGCCGACGCCGCAGTGCGCACCGCCTTCGACTTCGCCCAGCCCGCCGTGGCGATCATCAAGCACGCCAACCCCTGCGGTGTGGCCGTGGGCGCCACCGTGGCCGAGGCCCACCGCACCGCCCACGCCTGCGACCCGCTCTCGGCCTTCGGCGGTGTCATCGCCGCCAACCGCACCGTCACCGCGGAGATGGCCAAGACCGTCTCGGAGATCTTCACCGAAGTCGTCGTCGCCCCGGCCTTCGAGGAGGAGGCGCTGGCGATCCTGACCAGGAAGAAGAACATCCGGCTGCTGCGCCTGCCCGAAGGCCACCGGCGCGACCGGGTGGAATACAAGCAGATCTCCGGAGGCATGCTGCTCCAGGCCTCCGACGCGGTCGACGCCGAGGGTGACACCACCTCCGGCTGGAAGCTGGTCTCCGGGGAAGCCGCCGACGTCGACATGCTCGCCGACCTCGACTTCGCCTGGCGGGCGATCCGCTCGGTGAAGTCCAACGCGATCCTGCTGGCGAAGAACCAGGCCACCGTGGGGATCGGCATGGGTCAGGTCAACCGGCTCGACTCCTGCCGGCTCGCTGTGCAGCGCGCGAACACGCTCGCCGGTGACGGGGTGGAGCGGGCCCGCGGGTCCGTCGCGGCCTCCGACGCCTTCTTCCCCTTCGCCGACGGGCTGCAGAGCCTGATCGCCGCCGGGGTGCGCGCGGTCGTGCAGCCCGGCGGGTCCCAGCGCGACGAGGAGGTCGTCTCCGCAGCCCGCGACGCCGGCCTGACCATGTACCTCACCGGAACGCGCCACTTCTTCCACTGATCGACCACCACCACTGACCAGATCTGCAGCCGCGGACCTCACCCGCGGATCCGGTCGCCCCTACGCCTGCTCGGCACCCTTGAAAGGGTGGAACCCGTGAACGAACTGCTTGACGAGCTGGAAGACATGATCCGTGAGGAGCGCCTCACGGAGCTGCGCTCCGCCCTGGACGAGCTCAACGTGGGTGACATCGTCGACTTCCTGGAACGCCTCGGCGTCAAGAACCGCGCGGTGGCCTTCCGGCTGCTCTCCAAGGGCGTCGCCGTCGAAGCCTTCGACCTGCTGGACCAGTCGCTGCAGGGCGAGATCATCGAGGGCCTCAAGGACGTCGAGGTCGCGCACTACTTCGAGTCCCTGGACCCCGATGACCGAGTCCGGCTCATGGACGAGATGCCGGCTTCGATCGCCCGCCGGATGATGCGCCACCTGGACCCGCGTGAGCGCAGCCTGACCAACATCGTGCTCGGCTACCCCAGCGGCACCATCGGGCGCCAGATGAGCCCCGAGTTCGTCGCGATCCCCGAGCACTGGACCGTCGCCGAGGCGATGGACAAGGTCAGCAAGGCCGGTGAGGACGCGGAGACGCTCTACACCCTGCCCGTGGTGGACCCCGGTCGGCTGCTGCAGGGCGTGGTCTCGCTGCGCGACCTGGTCAGCAACAGCGGCGAGACACTCATCGCGGAGCTGATGCGCGAGGCAGATTCGGTGGACGCCGACCACGACGCCGAGGACGCCGCTCGCATGTGCGCCGACCGCAAGCACCTCGCCGTGCCGGTCACCGACTCCGAGCACCGGGTGGTCGGGATCTTCACGGTCGACGACGCACTCGACATCCTCGAGCGCGCCGAATCCGAGGACGCCGCCCGCCACGGTGGCGCCGAGCCGCTGAACCGGCCCTACCTCTCCACCCCGGTGCTGCAGATCATGCGCTCTCGCGTGGTGTGGCTGCTGGTGCTGGCTCTGGGTGCCGCGCTCACCGTCCAGGTGCTCGACGTCTTCGAGGGCACCATCGAATCCATGGTGGTGCTCAGCCTGTTCGTGCCGCTGCTGATCGGCACCGGCGGCAACACCGGCAACCAGGCAGCGACCACGGTCGTCCGCGCGCTGGCGCTGGGCGACGTGGGCACCCGAGACGTGTTCAAGGTGCTCTGGCGCGAGGTGCGGGTGGGCATCACCCTGGGTGCCACGCTCGGCGTGCTGGGCTTCCTGGTCGCCGGACTTTTCTACGGCTGGGACATCGGCACCGTGATCGGGCTGACCCTGCTCTCCATCTGCACCCTGGCCGCCTCGGTGGGCGGGCTGATGCCGCTGCTGGGCAAGAAGCTCGGCGCCGACCCGGCAGTCTTCGCCAACCCGTTCATCTCGACCTTCGTGGATGCCACCGGACTCATCGTGTACTTCATGATCGCCCGCACCGTGCTGGGAATCTGAGTGCCCGGGCCAGCCGGAGCATCTGGGGTAGATTTGTGATCAGGGAAACAACATATAACCGAACTTGAGGAGATCCATGCCGACGGCAAAGATCATCTATACCAACACCGACGAAGCGCCGATGCTGGCCACGTTCTCCCTCAAACCCATCGTGGAGGGCTTCGCCGCCCCCGCCGGGGTTGAGGTCGAGACCCGCGACATCTCACTGGCCGGCCGCATCATCTCTGCGTTCCCCGAGTATCTCCGTGAGGACCAGCGCGAGAGCGACTCCCTCGCCGAGCTCGGCGCCCTGGCGAAGACCCCAGAAGCCAACATCGTGAAGCTGCCGAACATCTCCGCCTCGGGACCCCAGCTCAAGGCCGCCATCGCCGAGCTGCAGTCCGCCGGATATGCCCTGCCCGACTACCCCGAGTCACCGTCCACCGATGAGGAGCGCGACGTGCGCGCCCGCTACGGCAAGGTCCAGGGCTCCGCGGTGAACCCGGTGCTTCGCGAAGGCAACTCGGACCGCCGCGCCCCCGCTTCGGTGAAGAACTACGTGCGCGCCAACCCGCACTCCATGGGCGACTGGAGCGCAGACTCCAAGACCAACGTGGCCACCATGGACTCTGGCGACTTCGCCGCCAACGAGCAGTCAGTGGTGCTCGACGTCGAGGACACGCTCACCATCACCCACGTCTCCACCGACGGCACCTCCACCGTGCTCAAGGAGTCCCTCCCGGTCAAGGCCGGAGAGGTCGTCGACGCCACCGTGATGCGCGCCGCCGAGCTCGACGCGTTCCTCACCGCCCAGGTGGCCCGCGCCAAGGAAGAGGATGTGCTCTTCTCGGCCCACCTGAAGGCCACGATGATGAAGGTCTCGGACCCGATCATCTTCGGACACATCGTGCGGGCCTTCCTCCCGACGGTCTTCGAGAAGCACGGGGCGACCCTCGCCGAGGCCGGACTCTCCGCCAATGACGGACTGGCCTCCATCCTCGCCGGCGCCGAGAAGCTCGGCGAGGCGGGCGACGCCATCAAGGCCGAGATCACCCAGGGCCTGGCCGACGGCCCCCGGATGTCGATGGTCGATGACTCCAAGGGCATCACCAACCTGCACGCACCCTCCGACGTCATCGTGGACGCCTCCATGCCCGCGATGATCCGCAACGGCGGCAAGGCCTGGGGCCCCACCGGAGAGACCGACGACACCCTCGCGATCATCCCCGACTCCTCCTACGCCGGGGTCTACCAGGCGGTCATCGAAGACTGCCGCGCCCACGGCGCCTACGACCCGACCACCATCGGCACCGTGCCCAACATCGGACTGATGGCGCAGAAGGCCGAGGAGTACGGCTCCCACGACAAGACCTTCGAGATCGATGCCGCCGGCACCGTGCAGGTCACCAACGCCGCCGGCGACGTGCTGCTCGAGCACGAGGTCTCCGCAGGAGACATCTGGCGCGCCTGCCAGACCAAGGACGCCCCCATCCAGGACTGGGTGAAGCTCGCCGTGACCCGGGCCCGCGAATTCGGCACCCCCGCGGTGTTCTGGCTCGATGACAAGCGCGCCCACGACCGCACCATGATCGAGAAGGTCAACCACGCCCTGGCCCAGCTGGACACCGACGGGCTCGAGATCAAGATCCTCGACCCGGTGGCGGCCACGAAGTACACCGTGGAGCGGCTGCGCCGCGGCGAGGACACCATCTCGGTGACCGGCAACGTGCTGCGCGACTACCTCACCGACCTGTTCCCGATCCTGGAGCTGGGAACCTCGGCGAAGATGCTCTCCATCGTGCCGCTGATGGCAGGCGGCGGACTCTTCGAGACCGGCGCCGGCGGCTCCGCGCCGAAGCATGTCCAGCAGCTGGCCGAGCAGAACTACCTGCGCTGGGACTCCCTGGGTGAGTTCTTCGCCCTGGTGCCCTCGCTGGAGAAGTACGCCGAGCAGGCCCAGGCCCCCAAGGCCAAGGTCCTCGCCTCCGCGCTGGACCGCGCCACGGCCACCTTCCTGATGGAGAACCGCTCGCCGGGACGCAAGCTCGGCACCATCGACAACCGCGGCTCGCACTTCTACCTGGCCATGTACTGGGCCCAGGAGCTGGCCGCGCAGACCGAGGACACCGAGCTGGCTCAGCGCTTCACCTCCGTGGCGGATGCGCTGACCTCGAACGAGGAGCAGATCCTGAGCGAGCTCAACGGAGTCCAGGGCGAACCGGTGGATCTGGGCGGCTACTACCGCCCCGATGAGGCCAAGGCCTTCGCCGCGATGCGCCCCTCGGCGACCCTGAACAGCATCATCGACGGCCTCAAGGCCTGAGATGACGCGGCTCCACGTCCGGCCCGAGGCCGACGCTGCGCTCCGCGAGGGGCTGCGGCAGCAGGGCGCCGTCCTCGTCGGTGAGGATGAACAGCCCGAGGGCATCATCGTCACCGGGATGTTCAAGACGCTGAACCTCGCCGAGGTGCTCGAGGCCAATCCCCAGGTGCGCTGGGTGCAGCTGCCCAGCGCCGGCATCGAGCTCTACGCGGAGATCCTCACCCAGTTCCCAGAACTGACCTGGACCTCCGCGAAGGGCTCCTACGCCAAACCGGTCGGGGAGCATGCGCTGGCGCTGACCCTCGCGGCGCTGCGCGGACTCAAGGCCCGGGCCCTGGCGAACAGCTGGGGCACCGAGGGCGGGATCTCGCTGAACGGGCTGCGCTGCGTCGTCGTCGGCGGAGGTGGGGTCGCGGCGGAGATCGTCCGGCTCTACAAGGCCTTCGACACCCACGTCACCGTCGTCCGGCGGACCGCCGTACCGGTGGAGCACGCCGATGTCACCGTCGCCTTCGAGGGTCTCGATGAGGCGCTGGACGGGGCCGAAGTGGTGGCGCTGGCAGCAGCGGCCACTCCTGCCACCCGGCACCTGCTCAACGCCGACCGGCTGGCGCTGCTGGCCGACGGCGCGGTGGTCGCCAACGTGGGCCGCGGCAGCCTGGTGGACCAGACAGCGCTCGTCGAGGCGCTGAGCACCGGAGCCCTGCGCGGCGCCGGTCTCGACGTCACCGAGCCGGAGCCGCTTCCCGAGACCGACCCGCTCTGGTCGCTCCAGAACTGCCTGATCACCCCGCACACCGCGGACACCACGGAGATGGTGGTGCCGCTGCTGCGGGAGCGGATCCTGGCGAACCACCGCCGCTTCCATGCCGGCGAACCGATGCTGGGCCTGGTGGATCCTGCCCAGGGATACTGAGGACACCCCCAGCCCGCACCACCAGGTCGACCTTCACCACCAGTACTGCCTTCACGCCCAGCACGACCCGACCCCCTTCGGATCCCAGGAGTAATCTTCATGGCACATGTGCTCACCGTCAGCGGACACACGCCCCAGATCGGTGAGGGCGTGTTCCTGGCCCCCACCGCCGCGATCACCGGGGAGGTGACCATGGCGAAGGACTCCTCGGCCTTCTACGGCGTCTCGGTCCGCGGCGATTCGGCGGCGATCTCGGTGGGGGAGGGCACCAACCTGCAGGACAACGCGGTGCTCCATGCCGATCCCGGTCACCCGTGCACCCTGGGTGCCGGGATCTCCGTCGGGCACTCCGCAGTGGTCCACGGCTGCACCGTGGGAGACGGCTCGCTGATCGGGATGAGTGCGACCATCATGAACGGCGCCGTCATCGGCGAGCAGAGCCTCATCGCTGCCGGGGCCGTGGTGCTCGAGGGCACCGAGGTTCCGCCGCGGTCCCTGGTCGCCGGCGTTCCCGCCAAGGTCCGGCGCGAGCTCACCGAGGAGGAGATCGCCGGGCTGCGCAGCAACGCCGAGGTCTACCTGGGTCACAAGGACGCCCACCGCGCCGCCCAGGGCACTGTCATCGAGGGTTAGCGCAGGGAACTCTCGACGCCCCGGGTCAGCAAGATTCCGAGGTAACAGTTCTCTTACGTCCAGGTGGTCACCAGGGCACTCTCAGTAACCTTCAGTCAAGGACACGAGACGAGAGGCAGTCACACATGACCATCTACGGGTTCCACGCATCACAGGAACAGATCGCCCCCTCCCAGCTGCTGCGCGACGTCCAGCACGCCGAGACGGTCGGATTCCAGGCCGCCATGAGCTCGGACCACTTCATGCCCTGGTCGCAGCGGCAGGGCCACTCGGGATTCACCCTCTCCTGGCTCGGCGCCGCACTGGCCACCACCGCCTTCCCCATCGGATCGGTGATCGCTCCAGGCCAGCGCTATCACCCCGCCATCGTCGCGCAGGCCACAGCCACCCTGGGTGAGATGTTTCCCGGCAGGTACTGGGCCGCGCTGGGTGCCGGACAGGCGATGAACGAACACGTCACCGGAGAGCTCTGGATGGACAAGGAGACCCGACGACGGCGGCTGCTCGAATGTGCGGACATCATCTCCCGGCTGCACCGCGGTGAGCGCATCATCAGCCACCGCGGCTTCGTCAGCGTGGACGACGCCTACCTCTATGACCGCCCCGAGGAGCCCATCCCGCTCTACGCCACCTGCATCACCCCCGACGCCGCTCGCCTCGCCGCTGTCTGGGCCAAGGGCATGATCACCCTGAACCAGCCCGAGGATGTGCAGAACGAGGTGCTCGCCGCCTACCGCGAAGCCGGCGGGGAAGGGCCCGCCATGCTGCAGATCCACCTCAGCTGGGCGCAGACACGGGAGCAGGCCGAGGCCATCGCCCACGACCAATGGCGCACCAACGTCTTCGGCTCACCGCTGGACCAGGACCTGCCCACCCCGGAACATTTCGACTCCGCCGCCGCGGAGGTCAGCCTGGAGACCGTGGCGAAGGCGGTGTGGATCTCCGAGGAGCCCGGCCAGCTCGCCGAATGGATCGACGCCGCCGTCCAGCCCGGTTTCGACCAGGTCTACCTCCACCATGTGGGCCAGGAGCAGCGACCCTGGCTCGACCTCGCCGGCGAGTCGATCCTCCCCGAACTGAAGGGCGCCTGATGCGCATCACCGACACCGCGGACCTCTGGTACAAGAACGCCGTCATCTACTGCGTGGACCTGGAGACCTACCTGGACTCGGACGGCGACGGGATCGGTGACCTGCCGGGGCTGACCCGGCGGATCGACTACCTCGCCGACATCGGCGTCAGCTGCCTCTGGCTCATGCCCTTCTACCCCTCGCCCCGCCGGGACAACGGCTACGACATCTCTGACATGTTCGGGGTCGATCGGCGCTACGGCGATCACGGGGACTTCGTCGAGCTGGTCCGAGTGGCCCATGACCGTGGGATCCGAGTCATCGTGGACCTGGTCATCAATCACACCTCGGACCAGCACCCATGGTTCCGCAGCTCGCGGGCCTCCAAGGACAGCCCCTACCGAGACTTCTACGTCTGGCGCAGCGACACCCCGCCGGACACCTCCGAGGAGGCGATGTTCCCCGGGCAGGAAGGCGGGATCTGGACCCACGACGAGAAGACCGAGGAGTGGTACCTGCACCACTTCCTGCACACCCAGCCGGACCTGAACACCTCCAATCCGCAGGTCCGCGATGCGATCACCAAGACCATGGGCTTCTGGCTCCAGCTCGGGGTGGACGGCTTCCGGGTGGACGCGGTGCCCTTCGCGATCAACCAGACCACGCTCACCGGGGCAGATCAGCACGACTTCGTGGAACCCCACGACTACCTGCGCACGCTGCGGGCCTTCCTGCAGCGCCGCTCCACCGGAACGAGCTCCGCGATGATCCTCGGCGAGGTGAACCTTCCACACCAGGAACAGCTGGCCTTCTTCGGCGGGGAGGACGGTGACCAGCTCACCATGCAGTTCGACTTCACCGTGAACCAGAAGGCCTTCCTCTCCTTCGCCCGCGAGGACGCTCGGCCCCTCGCCGAAGCCCTGGCGCAGCGGCCGCAGAACCTCCCCACCGAGACCCAGTACGCGAACTTCCTGCGCAACCACGACGAGCTCACCCTGGACCTGCTCAGCGCCGCAGAGCGCGACGAGGTGCTGGACACCTTCGCCCCCGAGGAGGACATGCGATTCGCCGGCCGTGGGCTGCGTCGTCGGCTGCCCGCCATGTTCGACGGTGACCCGCGGCGGATCAAGATGGCCTACTCGCTGCTGTTCTCCCTGCCCGGCACCCCGGTGCTCTTCTACGGCGAGGAGATCGGAATGGGGGAGAACCTCGAAGTGCCCGGACGCGAGGCCGTCCGAACGCCGATGCAGTGGAGTCAGGACAAGAACGGCGGATTCTCCTCGGCCCGCCCCTCGAAGCTCGCACGCAAGGTCGTGGAGGGTCCCTTCGGGCCCGAACACGTCAACGCTGCACAGGCCCGCCGGGACGAGGACTCGCTGCTCCACCATGTCAGCCGTCTGGCCCGACGCTACCGCGACTGCCCCGAGCTGGGCTGGGGTGAGCTGTCGATCCTTCAGCAGCCGCACCACGAAGTGCTCGCGCATCGCATGACCAGCGGCGATCAGTCCATGGTCCTGATCCATAACCTCTCACCGAAGTCCCTCGTGGTGCCGCTGATGCTGGAGGACGAGGAGAAGGACACCGAGCTCATCGACCTGCTTCAGGACGGCGCCTGCGCCATCGATGCCGAACACCGCACCGAAGTCACGCTGGACGGCTATGGCTGCCGGTGGCTGCGGGTGAAGCGCCCCGGGGATCCGCGCCTTCTCTGAGCGCGACGGCGTGGGTGGAGCGCGAGGCGCTACGCTGAAGAGTCCCACCCGCGCCGCGCCCTCGCGCAGCTCGTCGACCTGCACCGTGTATGTCCCCAAGGAGGCCCCATGAAGCGTTCGGCTCTGGCTGGCAGCGCTGCTGCCGCCGTCGTGCTGCTCGCCGGCTGTGGCGGGAACCCCTTCGCGGGCGATGCGGAGGACGACGAGCCCCAGGTTCCGAGCTTCGGGCAGATCCAGGACCGCATGTGGGATGCGATGCTGACCGCGGACACCGTGAACATCGAAGGCGAGATCGAAGCCGCCGAGGCCGACGTCGACCAGATGTTCCAAGACATCGACGAAGACGACACCGGGGATCTGCTGATCACCGGCGCCGTGGACGGCAGCGACTCCGAGATGACCTTCACCGCTGGCGACGTCACCTTCACCCAGCGCGCCATCGACGGGGTGGAGTACTTCCGCGGGGAGGACTTCGCCGCGCTGCTGATGAGCGAGATGGACGAAGAGATCACCGCCCTCATCGAAGAGGACTTCATCACCTCGGTGGTCGTCGAGCAGTGGGTCCAGTTCAGCACCGACGGCGCAGGCGCAGTCTTCTCCGCCCAGGACTTCATCAGCACCTGGCAGCGTGAGCTCGAGGGCCAGGAGATCGCCGGGCTCGAGGGCACCGCAGAGACCCGTGACGGCGCGCAGGTCTACGTCTACGCCACCGAGGACGGCTCCACCGAGCTCGTGGTCGCCGCAGACGGAGCCCCCTACCTGGTCCAGATGCGCGACGAGGACTCCAGCTACGTCTTCAGCGCCTGGAACGAGACCCAGCGCCCGGACCAGCCGGAGAACGTGATGACCTTGGACGAGATCTTCGAGGCCATCGCCGCCGAGCACGGCTGGTCCACAGAGGAACTCGATGGGGAGCTCGAGGACGAGAACAACGACGACGCCGAGGCCTGAGCGGCACGAGAGACCAACACAACGGGGGGTTGTGCAGAAACGGGACGCCTGGACATCAGTCCGGGGTCCCAGTCACACAGTCGAAGGGAAACACCATGAGCAACGGAACCCAGACGTCCCCCAAGGCCGTCACGCGAGCATTCACCACCACGGCGGTGCTGAGCATCGCAGCCCTGGCACTGGCCGGCTGCGGTGAGGAAGATCCGCGTGAAGCGGAGAACCCGCAGGAGAACGTCGACACTGACGGAGCGGAGGACCAGGGAGTCACCTCAGACGAGATCGCCGAGAATGAGGACGACGAGCAGGTCGCGGACCTCGCCGAGATCGAGACCGAGGTCTGGGAGTCCTCCCTGGAGCAGGAGAGCGTCAGCATCACCATGGCGGCAGGGCTGGAGCGCGGCCATGAGCTCTTCGGATACGCACCGGAGTTCTTCGAAGGCGACGACGAGGGCTTCGAGCTCTCGGTCACCGGAGAACTCGAAGGAGACGCTGCGACCGAGCTGAACTACAGCCCCGACTTCCAGGTGTTGACCTTCGGCGACGACACGTTCCAGTCCGTGGAGGCCTTCGTCTTCGACTACGAGGCGCAGGTCCCGCCCGAGGTGGAGCCAGAGGTCGATGCCGAGGAGCTCAGCGCAGCCCTGAGCGCCGAAGGGGAATGGGTCGACGTCAGCGACGCCGAGCCCGCGGTGCCGCGCACCCCCGACGCGCTGCTGGAGCTGCTGCGCGCCGAGGTCACCGAGACCTTGGACGTCGACTCCCTGGCCGAGCTCGACCTGGACTCGTCGCTGGACACTCGGGACGGTCAGAACGTCTGGGTCTACTCCAATGAAGACGTCGAGCTCGCGGTGCTCGCCGACGAGGGTTCACCGCAGCTGATGGGTCTGCGCCTGCCCGGTGAGGACCAGGACCTCGAGGTCACCGTCACGGACTGGGACGAGGCTGAGACCCCGGAGGAGCCCGAGGATGAGGCGGTCATCGACGATGAGCAGCTGCAGGGGATTCTCAGCGATCTCGTCTGAGCCCAGGATTCGGGCTGGTTCAGCCCGGCAGACCCTCGGCGGACCCCCGGCAGGCTCCCAGCTTCCATTCAGGAATGCCGGCCCACAGCAACGCCGGCTCCATGCCCGGTAGGAGCTCCCCATGAATCAGGCCGGAATGGCCGAATAGGCTTTCGCTGAAGCGTCCGGTCTGTGCAGACTAGGTGCAGGTCATCTAGGGGATCTCACACGGTCGCTCAACGATGACAGACCGCGGAAAGACCGCGCAGCATCTTCTGATGCAAATGACGGAGGTAAACGAATTATGGCTACCACCGAAACAAGCAAGCTTCGCACCCTGGCCGGCGTCGTCGGCATCGGCTCCCTGGCACTCTTCGGTGCCACCGCCTGCGACGATGGCGGAACCGACACTGAAGAGCCGGCAGAGAACGGCGAAGTCGAGGATCCGGGCACAGAGGAAGACACCACAGAGGAAGACACCATGGAAGAAGAGCCCATGGAAGAAGAGACGATGGAGGAAGAGACGATGGAGGAAGAAGAAGACGACGTCTGATCGACTTCTTCTCTTCAAAGACACCCCCGCGAGGAACCCCGGTTCCCTGCGGGGGTTTCTTGTGCGTGGGCAGGACGCGTCAGGGGCCGGGGGAGCGGTCGGGCCGGGCGGGAGATGTCAGGCTCCAGCGGAGCCGGAGCCGACGAGCTCCTCCGAGCCTTCCGTGCAGGTGCGGCACACGCCGCGGAAGACGACGTCGGCGACCTGGATCTGCATTCCCAGGCTTGCAGGCGCCCGCAGGCAGGGTGCCTCTCCATGGACGCATTCGACATCTTCGATCCGGCCGCAGCGGGTGCAGATCGCGTGGTGATGGTTGTCGTGGGTGCGGGTCTCGTAACAGGCCGGTGAACCCGGCGGGTCGAACCTGCGCAGCAGCTCGCGCGCGGTGAGATCATGCAGCACGGTGTAGACCGACTGCACCGTGATCTCGGGCAGCTGTTCGCGGACGGCGGCGTGGACCGCGTCGGCCGGTCTGTGCGGCTGGGCGGACACTGCCTCCAGGACTGCGAGGCGCTGGCGCGTCACGCGGAGTCCGCGTTCGCGCAGCCGGGCAGGCCAGTCGGAGGAGGTCATGCTCCCAGTGTGCCGCACATATGAGTCATTCACAATAAACCGGGTGCGTGTCACATCCCCGTTCTGGCGGGAGTCCAGCGCGGCCATCCGGCGTGGGCCGACCCGGCTGAGCGATAGACTGGCTCACGCTGCCACGTATTCATCCGCAAGGAGAGCTTCAGAGCATGAGCACATCGGATATCAACAACGCCCCATTGGCCGAGGTCGATCCAGAGATCGCTCAGGCGATCTCGGATGAGCTGGGACGCCAGCGCGACACCCTCGAGATGATCGCCAGCGAGAACTTCGTCCCGCGCGCCGTCCTCGAGGCCCAAGGCTCGGTGCTGACGAACAAGTACGCCGAGGGCTACCCGGGACGGCGCTACTACGGCGGCTGTGAATTCGTCGACGTCGCAGAGAACCTCGCGATCGAACGCGCCAAGGCGCTCTTCGGGGCTGACCACGCCAACGTCCAGCCGCACGCGGGCGCCCAGGCCAATGTGGCCGTGATGACCGCCTTCCTGAAGCCGGGCGACAAGCTGATGGGCCTCTCCCTGGCCCACGGCGGGCACCTCACCCACGGCATGAAGCTGAACTTCTCCGGCAAGTTCTACGAGATCGCCGCCTATGAGGTCGACGCCGAGACCGGCATCATCGACATGGACAAGGTCCGCGAGCAGGCCATCGCCGAGAAGCCCGACATGATCGTCGCCGGCTGGTCCGCCTACCCGCGCCAGCTCGACTTCGCACGCTTCCGCGAGATCGCCGACGAGGTCGGAGCGATCCTCTGGGTGGACATGGCTCACTTCGCCGGCCTGGTGGCCGCCGGACTGCACCCGAACCCGGTGCCCTACGCCGACGTCGTCACCACCACCGTGCACAAGACCCTCGCCGGCCCGCGGTCAGGCATCATCCTGACCAAGGAAGAGCACAAGAAGAAGATCAACTCCGCAGTCTTCCCCGGCCAGCAGGGCGGCCCGCTGATGCACGCCATCGCGGCCAAGGCCATCGCCTTCAAGATCGCCGGCACCGAGGAGTTCGCCGAGCGGCAGAAGCGCACCATCGAAGGCGCCCAGATCCTGGCCAAGCGACTGATCGCCCCGGATGTGACCGAGCATGGCGTCTCGGTGCTCACCGGCGGCACCGACGTGCACCTGGTGCTGGTGGACCTGCGCGACTCCGAGCTCGACGGGAAGCAGGCCGAGGACACGCTCCACGAGGTCGGCATCACGGTCAACCGCAATGCCGTGCCGAACGACCCGCGCCCACCGATGACCACCTCCGGCCTGCGCATCGGCACCCCCGCCCTGGCCACCCGCGGCTTCGCGGCGAAGGAATTCAGCGAGGTCGCCGACATCATCGCCGAGGCGCTCAAGCCTGACGCGGACCTGCACGGGCTGAAGTCCCGGGTCGCCGCGCTGACCAAGGACTTCCCGCTCTACGAAGGCCTCGAGGACTGGTGAACCCGCCGATGAGCGACGCCCCGCAGCAGGCCCGGGTTCCGCAGCAGGCGCAGATCCTCGACGGCAGGGCCACCGCCAAGGCGCTCAAGGCCGACCTCGCCGAACGGGTCGCGAAGCTGAAGGCCCGCGGGGTCACCCCCGGGCTGGGCACGGTGCTGGTCGGCGCCGATGCCGGCAGCCAGTCCTATGTGGCGGGCAAGCACCGCGACTGCGCCGAGGTGGGGATCAACTCCATCCAGGTGGAGCTCGACGCCGACACCACCCAGGAGCAGCTGCTCGCCGAGCTGGAGAAGCTCAACGAGGACCCGGCCTGCACCGGCTACATCGTCCAGCTGCCGCTGCCCAAACAGCTGAACACCCAGCAGGTGCTCGAGGCGATCTCCCCGGAGAAGGACGCCGACGGCCTGCACCCGATGAACCTGGGCCGGCTGGTCGCCAACGTCAACGAGGAGATCACCACCCCGCTGCCGTGCACGCCCAAGGGCTGTGTGGATCTCCTGGACCGCTACGGCCTGGACCTGCGCGGCAAGCACGTCGTCGTCGTCGGACGCGGGGTCACCATCGGTCGGCCGATCGGGCTGCTGCTGACCCGGCGCGACGTCAACGCCACCGTGACCCTGTGCCACACCGGGACCAGAGATCTCGCCGCGCACCTGGCCGGCGCCGACGTCGTCGTCGCCGCCGCCGGGGTCAAGCACATGATCGATCCGGCGGACCTGAAGCCCGGCGTGATCGCGCTCGACGTTGGAGTCACCCGCGAGGTGAACCCGGAGACCGGCAAGGCGAAGATCTACGGTGACCTCGCTCCGGGCATCGAGTCGGTGGCCTCCTGGTATTCACCGAACCCCGGCGGCGTCGGCCCGATGACCCGCGCAGAGCTGCTGGCCAACGTGGTGCTCACCGCGGAGCGTCAGCTCGCGGAGTAGTCCGCGCAGCAGGCCAGGAATAGTGGTGCCGCCGAGGGTGTTCCTTCAAATGTGAAGAACATCGGATTTCTCTCCTTCGGACACTGGACGCCCTCACCGCATTCGCAGACCCGTTCTGCCTCTGATGTGTTGCTGCAGTCCATCGACCTTGCCGTTGCGGCTGAGGAGCTGGGCGTCGACGGCGCCTACTACCGGGTGCACCACTTCGCCCGGCAGCTGGCCTCGCCGTTCCCGCTGCTCGCCGCCGTCGGCGCGAAGACCGATCGCATCGAGATCGGCACCGGCGTGATCGACATGCGCTACGAGAACCCGCTCTACTTCGCCGAAGATGCCGGCGCCGCGGATCTCATCGCCGAGGGCAGGCTGCAGCTCGGCATCTCCCGAGGCTCACCGGAGCAGGCCGTGGAAGGCTGGCGGCACTTCGGCTACCAGCCCGCCGAGGGCGAGTCCGACGCCGACATGGGGCGCCGGCATACCGAGGTGGCGCTGCAGGTGCTCTCCGGCCAGGGCTTCGCCGAGCCCAGCCCGCGACCGATGTTCCCCAACCCGCCGGGGCTGCTGCGCCTGGAGCCACACTCCGAGGGTCTGCGTCAGCGCATCTGGTGGGGTGCCGGTTCCGATGCCACCGCGCGCTGGGCGGCCTCACGCGGGATGAACCTGATGAGCTCCACGCTGAAGGACGACGAGACCGGCGAGCCGTTCCACATCCAGCAGGCCAAGCAGATCCAGGCCTTCCGTGATGAATGGGCCAAGCACGACCACGGCTTCGCTCCCAGGGTCTCGGTCTCGCGTTCGATCCTGCCCATCGTCTCGGACCAGGACCGGGCCTACTTCCTGGGCCAGCGCGACTCCAAGGACCAGATCGGCATGATCGACGAGAAGACCCGCGCGATCTTCGGACGCAGCTTCACTGCGGAACCCGAGGTGCTCGTCGAGGAGCTCGCCAAGGACGAGGCAGTCCAGGCCGCGGACACGGTGCTGGTGACCGTGCCCAATCAGCTCGGCGTGGACTACAACGCCCACATCCTTGAATCCCTGGTCGAGCACGTGGCCAAGCCGCTGGGCTGGAAGTAAGACCCACCTGACGCGTCGAGCGGCGGATTCTCCGAACAGCTGCGGCCTCTCGGCCCATGAGATGTCCGGAGAAGCCGCCCCTCAACGGTGGGGGATCAGGGAAAGTCGAGGGTCAGCGTAGCCCGCGTCGAGGCTGAATCCTCGGCACCGGCTCCCGCTGAGTTCGCGCAGGAGGCCACCCGGGAGACGCAGACGCAGAGCTTGGTGTCGGTGCTCTTCTCCGCCTCGCTGAAGAACACATCACGGTGGTCGATGACGCCGTTCAGCTGCTCGGCCTTGACCACGCACAGCCCGCATTCGCCCTTGCGGCAGTCGTACATGGCCTCCACGCCGACCCGCTCCAGCGCCTCCAGGATGGACTCGTCCGGAGAGACGACCGTGTGGCGCTCGGAGCCGCGGATCCGCAGCTCGAACTCCTCCGGGTCGAACCAGCCGCTGTTGCCGAAGGTCTCGTAGCGAAGGTTCGGCATCGGCAGCTCGCGCTCGATCCAGGCCCTCCGCACGGCGTCCATCAGTCGGATGGGACCACACATGTAGAACTCGGTGGAGTGATCCACCTGCCCGAGAAGCCCCTTGACGTCGAGGACGTCGCCCTCGTCATCGACCGAGAGCCTCAGCCGCGGTCCGTGCTCGCGATGCAGCTCGTCGAGGAAGGCCATGGCCGGGCGGGAGCGGCCGACGAAGATCAGCTGGTAGTCCGCGCCGAGCCGCTTGAGCACCCGGGCCATCGAGTGGATCGCCGTGATGCCCACTCCGCCGGCGAGGAGCACGTAGCGCGGCGCGCCCACTCGCAGCGGGAAGTTCTGCAGCGGCGAGGTGACCTCGAGGTGATCACCGGGTTCAAGGGCGTGCATGAACCGTGATCCGCCGCGCGAGGTGGGGGAGCGGCGCACCCCGATCTTCACCCAGCTTCCGTCCACCGCGCCCTCGACCACCGAGTAGGAGCGGACCATGTCCGGGGCGATGCGCACGTCGATATGCGCGCCAGGCTCGGTGAACAGCGGTCGTTCCCCGGCGAGGACGATCTCGGCGATCTCATCGGCGGCGGCGCGGCGCGACTTCACCACGGCTCGCTGCCAGTGCAGCTGGGTTCCCTGTGACACCTGGCATCAGCCCTTGGCGTCGGAGAGGTCGGCGTCGGAGGCGAGCATCGTGCGCTCGGCCTCCACGGCGCGCTGGATCAGCCGGCGCACCCACATGCCGCCGGCGTCGATGTTGAGGTTGTAGAACTCGTGGTCCGGGTTGTCCACGATCGCCTGCTGCTGGGCGGTGAGCATCTCCTCGTCCTCGGCGAAGACCCCGTGCACGCCGTCGCGCAGCTCGGTGGTGATCCGCTGGCTCTCCAGCCGGTAGTTGCGCATGAAGGCCCAGTAGTACATCGCGTTGGCCTGATCGACCGGGGAGATCGTGTTCATCACGTACCCGTTCACACCCTGGCTGCGATCACCGGTGAGCCCGCCCGTGCCCGCCTTGGCCACCCCGACATCGATGCAGATCGTGGAGGGCATCTGGAACTCGATGATCTGCCAGCGGTCGACCTTGCCTTCGAAGTCTGGGAACTTGTCTCGCATGTTCTTCAGCCAGAACGGTGGGGCGTCGATGTTCTCCATGAACCGGGTCACGGTGACCGTGCGGTCGTCGTGGGTGACCTCGATATCGGACTCGCTGAGCTCCTTCTGCCCGATCGAGGAGGAGTGCAGGAACTCCTCATGGGTGAGGTCCATCAGGTTGTCCAGCACCAGCTGATAGTTCGCGCGCACATCGATGGTCTTGCCGTCGCCGGCCCACTCGTCGGAGCCCATCTGGTGCATGTCCGGGATCAGGGCGGCGTCGGCGAGCATCGGGTCTCCGGGCCAGACCCAGATGAAGCGGTGCCGCTCCACCACGGGGAAGGAGTTCACCATCGCCGAGGGGTTGATCGTCTTCTGCGCCGGCATGAAGGTGCAACGACCAGCGGAGTTGTACTGCAGGCCGTGATACGGACACTGGACTCCGTCCGGACCCACCAGGGAGCCCATGGAGAGGGGGGCGAGTCGGTGCCAGCAGGCGTCGGTCAGCGCGACGGGCCGGCCCTCCTCGGTGCGGTAGAGCGCCATGGGGCGGTCGGCGATCTTCCGGGAGAGGATCTTCTTCCGATTGACCTCATGATCCCATCCGGCCACATACCAGGCGTTGAGCGGATAGGCCATGTTCTTCGCGGTGGCGCCGCTCGGGCTGAGATCTGTCATGTCCGCCTCCTGGGACTCGAGGACGCCGTGGAGACCGGTCTCGGTCCGCTCGTCGACGCCACTAGCTATCTACATAGTTATATGTGCTGTGGGTCACAGAATAGCTCTGGATATAGTGGAGGGCAAGCACCTGCCCCTTTTCGAGAGGTTCCAACGCCTTGAGCCTGCGCTACGCCATCCTGGCGATCCTCACCGCGGCCCCGCTGACCGGTTATGAGACCGCCAAGCGCTTCGAGGGTTCGGTGGGGCACGTCTGGCACGCCCCGGATTCGCAGATCTATCCCGAGCTCCGGCGGATGGAGACGGAGGTGCTGGTGGAGGGCCGTGAGGAGCGCTGGGGCCCGAACAGCACCAAGACCAGGTACTACATCACTGCGGCCGGGGAAGCGGCGTTCCGTGAGTGGATGGCCACTCCGTTGAAGTACGCGCCCTGGCGCGATGTGGCCCATATGCAGGCCGCGTATTTTGAATGGACCGATCCTGAGAATGTGCGGATGCACCTGCAGAAGCACGCCGCGCACTACAACGAGCAGATCGCGCAGTGGAGCAGCCAGATCCAGGCGATCGAATCCCACGAGCACCCGATGATCGCCGCCCGGCTGGAGCGCTATCCCGCCGAGCAGCATGAGCGCATCGTCGCCTTCAAGGCGTTCGCCTACGACGGACTGATCCGGCTGGCCCAGGCCGAGGTGGACTGGGCGCACAGCGGCCTGGAGCTGCTCGAGCAGCTCGAGCAGCACGACGACGCCGCGCCGACCCCCGACGTCGACGCCGCCCCCGACCTCCAGGGCTGAACGGCTCCGATGTTCAGCGCCTAGGCATATTGTCGGCGCAGGTCGGGTTTGCGGATCTTGCCCGAGGCGGTGCGCGGCATCGATTCCACGAAGACCACCGACTTCGGGATCTTGTACCGGGCGAGCTTGCCGTGGAGGTGGTGCAGCACCTGCTCCTCGGTCAGCGCGTGGCCATCGCGCACCACGATGACCGCGCGCGGGACCTCGCCCCAGCGGGCATCCTCTACCCCGATGACAGCCACGGCGGCGACGGCCTCCAACGCTGCGATCTGCTGCTCCACCTGCGCCGGGTAGATGTTCTCCCCGCCGGAGATGATCATGTCCTTGAGCCGGTCGGAGATGAACAGGAAGCCGTCCTCATCGAAGTAGCCCATATCCCCGGTCTTGAGCCAGAGGCCATCTTCTTCGTGCACGAAGGAGCCGGCGGTGGCCTCGGGCCGGTTCCAGTATTCGGCGATCACGTTGGGTCCGTGCACCTGGATCTCGCCCACCTCGCCCATCGGGCAGGGCCGGTCCGCCGGGTCCACCACTCTGACGTCGGTGTGGAAGTGCGGGAGCCCCCCGGAGCCCTGCTTCGTCCGTGAATAGGCCGGAGGCAGGGTCGTGGCGCCCGGTGAGGTCTCCGTCATCCCGTATCCCATGGTGAACGCGAGCCCGCGGCTCTCATAGGCGTCGAGGACCCGCATCGGCACCGCGGAGCCGCCGCAGGTGAGGTTGCGCAGCGAGGAGATGTCGGTGCTCTCCCACTGTGGATGCTCACAGATCAGCTGGAACGTGGTGGGCACCCCGGAGATGTTGGTGACCCGGTGTTCCTCGATCAGCGACAGCACCCGCCCCGGCTCGAAACGCTGCTCCAGGAGGATGCTCCCGCCCTTGAGCAGCACCGGCAGCGCGCCCTGTCCCAGGGCGGCGACGTGGAACAGCGGCGCGATCATCAGCGCGACGTCCTTGCTGGAGAGGTCGAAGTCGGTGAGCACGTTGATGGCGTTCCAGGTCAGGTTCCCGTGGCTGAGCATGGCGCCCTTGGGGCTCCCGGTGGTGCCGGAGGTGTAGAGGATCACCGCGAGATCCTCCAGCTCCACCGCGACGTCCGGCCGCTGCTCGGCTCCTGAGGCCAGCACCGCTTCGAACGTCTCCGTGGGCACCGGAAATGCTGCAGGCTCCTCGGGTGGAGCCGCTCCCTCGACCACGATCAGCACCTGCTCCACGGCGGTGTCCCGGCAGGCCGGCGCGGCGACCGGTGTCAGCGGATGTGAGGTGACCAGCAGCCGGGCCCCCGAGTCCTGCAGCGCGAACTGGACCTCGGGCGGTGCCAGCCGGGTGTTCAGCGGGACGAACACCGCGCCGAGACTTCCCGCGGCGAAGAGCGTCTCGAGAAACGCCGCGGAGTTCTCGCCCAGATACGCCACTCGGTCACCGGAGCTGATCCCGCGGTCGGTCAGGGCGTTGGCGAGCTTGTCGATGCGCTGTGCCAGCTGGTCATAGGTCTGTTCTCCACCGGCGCTGATCAGCGCGGTCTGGCCGCAGGATCGCACCCGTCGTCGGTGGATCCAGTCGCCCAGTCCGTGATTCTTCATCGAGCGCCCTCCCAGACCAGGTCCTCGACGTTCGGGACCTCACCGATGAGTCCGTGGCGTTCAGAGATCTCCGCGACCTGCTGGAGCGAGTCCATATTGACCTCCTCAGGGAATGCGGGGATCGTGATCTCGCTCAGCAGAGATTCATCGATGGTCGTGTACTCGAGCAGCACCTCGCGCACCGCCTCGGGGTTCTCCTCGGCGTAGGCCTGAGACTCCTGGACCGCGGCGTGGAAGCTCTCCACCAGTTCCGGGTCCTCGTCGACCAGCTGCTGCGAGGCGAAGTAGGTGCCCACACCCAGCTCGTCGACCACATCGGCGAAGGGCGCGAAGACCCGGTCGTAACCCTCGTTGTCGGCGATGCTCGCGAAGGGGTCCACCGCGAAGATGGCGTCGACATTGTCCGCTTCGAGCTGGGCGAGCATGTCGGGGAAGGCGACCTCCACGAAGTCGACGTTCGACGGCTCGCCACCGGCTTCGAGCACGCCTTCGGAGATCATCGAGTCGGAGATGTTGTTGAGCGTGTTGACGGCCACACGCTGGCCTTCGAGGTCCGCGACGGTTTCGATGCCGGAGTCCGGTTTGACCAGGATCGCTGAGAAGTCATTCTCGGAGTCGCCCGTGGTCTGCGGACCTGCGGCCACGGTCTGCAGCGGCAGCCCGCTGTCGGCCGCGACGAGCAGGGAGGTCACGTTGGAGAAGCCGAAGTCGAAGTCTCCTGTGGACACGGCGGGGATGATGGCGGCGCCGCCCTGGGCCAGAGTCAGCGTCAGGTCAAGCCCGTGTTCTTCAAAGATCCCCTCCCGGTCCCCGAGGTAGATCGAGGCGACGTCGACGATCGGAATCAGGCCGACCTCGACCTCGGTGAGCTCGCCGCCCTCGGCTTGGGCGTCATCGTCGGCCGGTTCGCCATCGGCGTCGCCGGAGGGGGAGCCGCTTCCGCAGGCTGAGAGGGCAAGGACGGCGCAGAGGGCGAAGGTCCCGCGAGACAGGTGTTTCATGGTGGTTCTCCGATGTGTATAGGAATGAAGTCAGGGATGTCAAGAGTCAGGGTGTGAGTCAGCGGTGGTGGGCGGAAGGGGTGCTCCGCTCCCGCCCACCGGCGCAGTCGGCTGCGTGGGGCTCACTCGCCTTCGAAGTACAGCGTGGAGGTGTCCGGCTCGTCGCTGATGAAGTCGAACTTCACCATCAGCGCCCCGGCCTCCTCGATCTGCTCGGTGCGGATCTCGCCGTCGAGCTCCTCCATGCGGAGGTTCTCGGCTGCCTCTTCGGGCAGGTCGATGAACTCGGGAAGGAGTGCGCGCACGCCTTCCTCGTCCTCCTCGGCCGCCTGCAGCGACTCGTTCATCGCGTCGCTGAAGGCCTGGGCCACCTCCGGGTTCTCGTCGACGTACTCTCCGGAGCTGAAGCTCACCATGGTGGGCATTCCGGCGATGGCGTCCTGGAAGGAGTATCCGACCAGCTGGTTCGCCTCATCGGCCAGCGCGTTGCTCAGGAAGGGCTCGGGCACCCAGATGGCGTCGGTGTTGCCCTGCTCCAGCTGGGCCTGCATGTCGGGGAAGGGCATCTCGGAGAATTCGACGGCTTCGGGGTCGCCGCCGGCCTGCTCCACGGCCTCCATGATGGTCAGATCGCCCTGGGTCTGCAGCGCATTGACCGAGACGGTGTTGCCCTCGAGTCCGGTCCAGTCATCGATGCCGCTCTCCACGGTGGAGACCACGCCGGCGATGTCGTCGCCCTCGGCCAGCGAGTTGGAGTACCCGGTGACGATCCGCATGTCCAGTCCGCGGTCGTTGGCGTTGAGCACCGAGTTGGGGTTGCCGATGCCGAACTCGAGCTGCTGGGTGTTCACGGCGGGGAGCATGGCGGCGCCGGCGTTGGAGGTGGAGAGCTCGACGTCGAGCCCGTGCTCCTCGAAGATGCCGTTCTCGATGCCGTAGTAGATCCCGACCGAGGGGGCGATGGGGAGCACGCCGACGGTGATCTCGGTCAGCTCGCCGTTCTCGCTCGCGGTGTCGGCGCCATTGCCGTCTTCCTCATCCCCGGCCGGAGACCCCGAGCCGCAGGCGCCCAGTGCCAGGATGCTGACCGCGGCGAGTCCGGTGATGGATGCGATGTTCTTCTTCATGACTGCTCCTTGAGGTGCGGGGCCGCAGAACGGCGGCCCTCGGTGGGTGTGGCGTGACGGTGGAGGAGTGGGTTCAACAGCAGCTGCTCGGCTCGGGTCAGGGGTAGAAGCGGGCCAGAAAGGTGGCCACGACGGCGGGTCGCTCCTGTCCCTCGACCTCGAAGGTCGCGTCCACGACCAGGTGGAGGCCTCCGCCCTTGACCTCTTCGACGGCGCTGATGGTGCCGCGCATCCGTACCTTGGATCCGACCTTCACCGGTGCCGTGAAGCGGACCTTGTCCAGGCCGTAGTTGAGCTTCGTGCTGACATCGGTGACGTCGAAGAGCTCGCCCCAGAACGGAATGATCAGGGACAGGGTCAGGAAGCCGTGCGCGATGGGCGCTCCGAAGGGTCCGTCCTTGGCCCGCTCGGGGTCCACGTGGATCCACTGGTGATCATCGGTGGCATCGGCGAAGGTGTTGATCATCTCCTGGGTGATCTCGCGCCAGGCGGTCTCGCCCAGGTCGGTGCCGGCCATCGTGCGTGCGTCCTCGAACGAGACGACGGTGCGGGCGGTGTCGGTGTCGGTCATGCTGCTCCTTGAGGTGGCGGGTGATTCTGAGTGCGCGGGTCGTCGGGTGTGGTCTGCGTCACATCTGTTTTTTGATAGGCGTCTGCCCGGGTGAAGAGTCATGGGTGAGAAGGGCTAGGTGAAGGCTCCCACCCCGGTGACGGCCCGTCCGACGATGAGCGCATTGATCTCGTGGGTGCCTTCGTAGGAGTAGATCGCCTCGGCGTCGGCGTGGAACCGGGCCACGTCGGTGTCCAGCGTGATTCCGTTGCCGCCGCAGACCTCGCGGGCCAGCGCCACGGTCTCGCGCAGCCGCAGCGAGGTGTACATCTTCGCCAGCGCGGAGTTCTCATCCCGGTAGATCCCGGCGGCCTGCTGCTCGGTGAGCTGGACGACCATGCCCAGCGAGGCGGTGAGGTTGCCCAGCATCATCGCGAGCTTCTCCTGGACCAGTTGGAATCCGGCGATGGGGCGGCCGAACTGCTCCCGGTGCCGGACGTAGGCCAGGGCGGCCTCGTAGGCGCCGGCCATGGCTCCGGTGGCCATCCAGGCCACATCGGAACGCATCCGGCGCAGGCAGCCGGCGACGTCGGAGAAGCTGTTGATCTGCTGCAGTCGGGCGCTCTCCGGGACGCGGACCTGCCGGTAGGTGATGTCGGCGTTCTGCATGATCCGCAGCGAGGCTTTGCGCGGAATGACCTCCATGGAGACACCCGGGGCCGAAGTAGGGACCAGGAAGCACTTCACCTGACCGTCCGCGGTGTCGCGAGCGAAGGTCGCCACGACGTCGGCCGCGGTGGCGCCGCCGATCCAGCGTTTGGCGCCGTCGATGATCCAGTCCCCGGTCTGCGGGTCCTGGGTTGCTGCGGTGGCGAGGCCTCCGGCGACGTCGGAGCCGTGCTCGGGTTCGGTCAGTCCGAAGACTCCGGTGAGTTCATGGGAGACGATCTTCGCGTCGAGCTCACGCGCCTGCTCGGCGGAGCCGCCCACGGTGCAGACCGTGCGGAACAGGCTGGCCTGGGCGTTGTAGTAGGTGGCCACGTTGATGTCGCAGCGGGTGAGTTCGAAGTTCCGGAAGCCGAGGAAGATGTCGCGGATCGGTTCTCCGGCCTCGCGCAGGGCAGGCGGGTCCATCAGGTTCAGGCTGCGCAGCGGGGCGATGATCTCCTCCGGGAAGCGCGCCTCATCCCAGGCGGCATTGAGGTGGGGGTGGACCTGTGCGGCGAGCACCTCGCGCAGTCCGGTGATCACGCTGCGCTCGGCCGTGGTGAGCCGCTCGGCGAAGCCGTAGAGGTCCGAGGGGATGACCGTGCCGTTGGCTGGTTCACGCATCGTGGGCTCCGGGTGTCACGGGGTCGGATGTCGTGGGGTCTGTGGTCGTGGGGTCTGTGGTCGTGGCACCGGGGACCGTTGAAGGCGCCTCGAGTCCGAGCAGCGCGACCGCGTTGTGCTTGAGGATCCTGGGCCGGACCTCGTCCTTGATCGGCAGATCCGCGAAGGCGTCCAACCACTTCTCCGGGGTGATCAGCGGATAGTCGGTGCCGAAGAGCAGCTTGGCCGAGAGGATGTTGTTCGCGCTGCGGACCAGATTGTCAGGGAAGTACTTCGGGGACCACCCGGAGAGGTCGATGTAGACGTTGGACTTGTGCGTGGCGATGGAGATCGCCTCGTCCTGCCAGGGCACCGAGGGGTGCGCCATGATGATCGGCAGCCCGGGGAAGTCTGCGGCGACGTCGTCGAGGAGCAGCGGATTGGAGTACTTCAGCTTCAACCCTGCTCCGCCGGGGGTGCCGGCCCCCATGCCGTTCTGTCCGGTGTGGAAGATCAGCGGCAGGCCGATCTCCTGCAGGGTCTCCCACAGCGGGTAGAACTGCTGATCCGAGGGGTCGAAGCCCTGCACGGTGGGGTGGAACTTGAAGCCGCGGACGCCCAGCTCCTCGGCCTGCCGCCGAGCCTCCACGAGGGCCGCGGGTCCGGTGCGAGGATCCACCGAGCCGAAGGGCAGCAGCACGTCGCTGTTGCGCAGGCACCCCGCCACCAGATCATCGATGGAGTTCGGCGCGTGCTGCATCTGGGTCCGGGCATCCACGGTGAAGACCACCGCCGCCATCCGGTGCGCCCGGTACACCTCCGCGATGCGATCGATCGAGGGTGTGCGCTCGGTGGTCTTGAAGTACTTCGCCGAGGCGTCGAAGAACAGCTCGGGCAGCGCGCGGTGTCCGTGCGAGTCCAGCTCCAGGTGGACGTGGGTGTCCACCGCCTCGATGGCATGTACGTCGATGGCAGATCGGTATCGCATCGGGGGATCCTCTCCTGCTCGGGCTGTCCGGGCTGTCCTGGGCATGTGTTCTGTGCGGCCTAGGCGGTGGGCTGCAGCTCGGCGGGAAGCTCCGGCATGGACTCGCCCACCGACTGCAGGTGGGCGCCGAGGATGTCGCGGCCCTGGGTCTGCAGCGTCGCGTAGTCCCAGCCGCCGTCGTGGAACTCTTCGACCACCGGCTCGGGGTGGCTCCAGACCTGCAGCCGGTCTCCGCCCGCGCCGATGACCTGTCCGGTGATGCCTTCCACGGCGTCGGAGGAGAGGAAGGCGACGACGCCGGCGGCGTCCTGCGCGGTGCCGAAGCCGAGCCCCTTGCGGAAGAAGTCGGGCATGGGCTGCCCCTGCTCGTCGGCCTCCACGGCCTTCTGGAAGTAGGGCACGGTCTTGGTCATCGCGGTGGCGGCCACCGGGATCACGGCGTTGACGCTGACTCCGGCGCGCTTGAACTCCAGCGCCCAGGTCCGCACCATGCCCACGATGCCAGCCTTGGCGGCGGCGTAGTTGGTCTGCCCGAAGTTTCCGCGCTGACCGGTGGGGGAGCCGATGCAGACGATCCGCCCGGCCACGCCTTCGGTCTTGAAGTGCTTGAACGCGGCCCGGACACAGGTGAAGGTGCCCTTGAGGTGGACGTTGATCACGGCGTCGAAGTCGTCGTCGGACATCTTCAGCAGCGACTTGTCGCGCAGGATCCCAGCGTTGGTGACCAGGATGTCGAGACCTCCGAAGCTGGTCACGGCGGTCTCGACGAGCTGTTCTGCGGTCTCGGTGGACCCCACCGGGGCCACCACGGCGACTGCTCGGCCGCCGGCGGCTTCGATGGCCGCCACGGCGGCATCAGCGTGGGCCTGATCCACGTCGTTGATGACGACGGCGGCGCCCTGGGCGGCGAGCTCCTGGGCATACGCCAGTCCCAAGCCCGCTCCGGAGCCTGTCACGATGGCAACCTTGCCTTGCAACGACATAGTCTCTCCTTCTGTAGGGCCACGCGGCCTATGCTTACTGTGATACATCTCACTTGATAATATTGAGAAAGTCAATGATTTGTCTTCTCATCCGTTCAATCCCGCACTCGGGAACCGCTGCTAGGAGAATCCATGCCCCCCTCGACCCCCGCCGCCGCGGCGAGCGCACCGTCTCCCGCGAAGCAGGCGAGAAGTGAGGAAAGCGAGGAGCGCTTCCAGGACTCCGCCCTGGCACGTGAAGTCGCCTTCCTCACCGCGCGTGCCCGAGGCCGGGGCAATGCCCTGGCCAATCAGCTGCTGGCCGACCTGGACCTCAAGGTGCGCCATTTCTCCGTGCTGGCCATGGCGTGCTCCGGGACCAACCCCTCGCAGCGCGAGCTGGGCGGATTCCTGGACCTCGACCCCAGCCAGGTCGTCGCCCTCGTCGACATCCTCGAAGACCGCGGCGCGATCCGGCGGGAGCCCGATCCGCGGGACCGTCGCTCCAAGATCCTGGTCGCCACCGAAGCCGGCCACGAGCTCTACGCCCAGGCGGCGCAGCGCACCCGCGAGGCCGAGGAGCAGACCCTGCAGGCGCTGAGTCCCGCGGAGCGGGATCAGCTGCGCGTGCTGCTCGCCAAGATCGTCTTCTGAGGCGCGCAGCTCCACACTCGCTGCGGGCCTACTTCATCGCCACGGCGTCCTCGGGTCGGAAGCCCTTCTTCGCCAGCTGGATCTGCTCGTAGACGTGGTGACGCAGCTCGGCGAAGCGCTGCGAGGATCGGGTCTCAAGCTGATCGCGGTCCGCCGGAAGGTCCACCAGCACGTCCTCCTGGATGATCGTCGGTGAGGAGGACAGGATGATGACCCGCTCGCCCAGGTAGACGGACTCATCGATGTCGTGGGTCACGAAGAGCACCGAGACGCCCAGCTTCTTCCAGATGCCGCGGACCAGGTCCTCGAGATCGGCGCGGGTCTGCGCGTCCACGGCGGCAAAGGGCTCATCCATCAGCAGGACCTCCGGCTGGTACGCCACGGCGCGGGCGATCGCCACACGCTGCTGCATGCCGCCGGAGAGCTGCCAGGGGTATGACTTCGGCACGTGGGCCAGGCCCACGGCCTCCAGCGCCTGTTCCACCGCATCCTTGCGGGCGGACTTGTCCATCCCCTGGTTCTTCAGCGGAAGCTCGACGTTCTCTGCCACCCGCAGCCAGGGGAACAGTGAGCGGCCGTACTCCTGGAAGACCACGGCCATCGACTTCGGCGGCCCGGTGACCTTCTGCCCGTGCAGGGTGACCTCGCCGGCGCTGGGCGCCATGAGCCCTGAGATGCACTTGAGCAGCGTGGTCTTGCCCGATCCGGAAGGTCCCACCAGGCAGGCCAGCTGACCCTTGGGAAGGTCGAAGGTCAGGTTCCTGACCGCTTCGATGTCTCCGCCGTCGGTGTGATAGACCTTCTTCAGATTCTGCACCGAGAGCATCGGCTGTTCATCGGGCATGGTCCGCCCGACGGGGATCCTGCCGTCCGGTGTGTCCTGGATGCTGGACTGGCTGATCACGGGGTTTGTGGGCTGTGAGTGTGCGGAGGTCATCTCCGGGTCCCTTCTCTGGAAGTCGCGCGTGTGAAGTGGTGTGGTGGCCGGGGTGCGGCAGGCTCAGGCTGACTGCTCGATCTCGCGCAGCCCGTGGTACCAGCCCAGGATCCAGCGCTCGGCGAGCTGGAAGATGAACGAGAGCACCACGCCGATGAGTCCCAGCAGGACGATCCCCGACCACATCTCTGGGATGGCGAAGGAGCGCTGGAACTGCACGATGGTGAAGCCCAGCCCTTCGGTGGAGGCGAACATCTCCGAGATCACCATCAGGATCAGCGCGATCGAGAGCGACTGGCGGATGCCGGCCATGATCTGCGGCATGGCCGAGGGCAGGATCAGATACCGGACGGTGTTGACCTTGTTCATCCCGTAGGTGCGGCTGGTGTCGGCGAGCACCTCGTCCATCGAACGCACACCTTCGATGGTGTTGAGCAGGATCGGCCAGACGGCGCCGAGCACGATCACCGAGACCTTCATCTCGTCGCCGATGCCGACCAGCAGCATCAGCACCGGGATCAGCACCGTGGGCGGGATTGCGCGGAAGAACTCCAGGGTGGGTTCCAGCAGGGCGCGCAGCCAGCGGAAGGAGCCGATCAGCAGGCCGCCCACGATGCCGATCACGATGGAGAGCGCGATGCCCACCATGAGCCGTCCCAGCGAGGGGAAGACGTCGCCGGCGAAGCGTTCCGCGGTCCAGGTGTTGATGAAGGTCTCGACCAGCAGCTGCGGGGTGGGGACGAAGAAGCTCGCCTCCCCGAGTGTGGCCAGGAACCAGATGAACAGCAGGATCAGCGGCAGGGCCACGATGTTGAGGAAACTCCGGATATAAGTCATGCCGCCACCTCCGTGCGGACCGAGGAGTGCCAGGAGAGGACCTTGCGCTCGATCATCCGCATGACCAGGTTGATCAGAACCCCGAGCAGGCCGGTTGCCAGCACGAGGGCGTACATGGAGACGTAGTTGCCTCCGGACTGGGCCCTGCTGATCTCGGCCCCCAGGCCGGGGGTGCCGATGATCAGCTGGGCGGTGACCGCGAGGATCAGCGCCACGGCGGCGGCCAGGCGCACACCGGTCATGATGTAGGGCAGTGCGGTCGGGAAGGTGACGTAGCGCATCCGCGCCATCGGTCCCAGTCCGTAGGACCGTGCGGTGTTCATCGCGACCGAGTCGACGTCGGCCACCCCGTAGAGCACCTGGATGAGCACCTGCCAGAAGCAGGCGTAGACGATGAGCATCAGCGAGGACTCGATGCCCACGCCGAAGAGCAGGACCGCCAGGGGGATCAGCGCCACCGAGGGGACCGGGCGCAGGAACTCGATCGTGGAGTTCGTGAAGCGGCGCAGGAAGGTCGAGGAGCCGATGATGAAGCCCAGCACCGTGGCCAGCACCACCGCGATGATCATGCCCAGGGCCCAGGCGTGCATGGTGTCGAACACCGCGACCCAGAAGTCGGCCAGTCCGAAGTTCGTGATCAGTCCGCCGATGGCCTCTGAGGCCGGGGGCATGAACCGTTCGTTGACCAGTCCGATGCGTGGAACGATCTCCCAGGTCAGCAACAGGCCCACGACCCCGGCGGCGCCGAGAAGCTTGGTGTCCCAGCCGCGCCGCGGTCGTCGGCGGGCCCGTCCTGGTCCCGAGGTCGTGGCGCGACCGGTGGCGCCGCTCTGCGCGATCGAGGTCAGCGGCGCGGCAGGGTCCGGACGGGTGGCGATGTCCAGGGCAGCCGAGCTGGACACGTCGGTGTGTCGGCGGAGGTCACCGCCTCGGCGGTCCGCGGCGGCGGAGGATTCCCAGCGGTGCAGCCGGTGGACCTCCTCCTCGCGGGTTCTTGGGGCTTTGCCGCGAGGGTCCGGCCCCGGGCGCGAGCTCTCATCAGTCATCTATGACTCCTTGTGCAAGGTTGCTCGGATCACCACAATGAGATCACTCGCACTGTGATGCAGAACACATCACAGTCAGGATAGGCCTCCTACGTCAATAGTTCAAGAAAACAATGATTGAGATTCTCAAGGACGCTGCCTGCCACCCAACGGGCTTTGGGTCAGGGGGTCAGCGGAGGAAGAGCTTCTTCATCCGGTACGTGGTCAGCGCCAGCCCGGCGACGATCATCACCAGGTAGTAGCCGATGTGCACCAGGGTCAGGCCGCTGAAGTCCCAGAAGGCGATGTCGCGCATCAGCTCCACCGCGTGCCACAGCGGCAGCGCCTGGATGAACGCCTGGACCCCGACGGGGTAGACGCTGATCGGAAACAGCGTGGCCGAGAAGAGGAACATCGGCATCAGCACCATCATCATCCAGTCCATCTGCTGGAACCGGGTCATGAACGAGGTCACCGCCATCCCGACCGAGGCGAAGCCCAGGGCGACGAAGAGCGCGGTGAACCACATCAGCACCGCGGCCAGCGGGTCCACCAGTCCGCCGACCAGCAGCACGCCGAGGAAGCCCAGCGCGTAGAGCCCGCCGCGGAAGAGCGCCAGGCAGATCTCGCCCACTGCCACATCCACCGGGCCCAGCGAGGTGGACATCATGGTGCGGTAGAGCTTGGTGATCTTGAGCTTGAAGAACACGTTCCAGGTGGAGTCGAAGATCGCGCCGTTCATCGCCGAGACCGCAAGCAGCGCCGGGGCGATGAACGCGGCATAGCTGATCGTCCCGCCGCCGCTGAGTCCCACCTGCTCGGCGTCGACCCCGGCGATCATCGGGGAGATCCCCAGGCCGAAGGAGGTCAGGAACAGCACCGGCTCGAGCAGGCCGGAGAGGAAGATGACCCCGCGGTTGTTCCGGATCGCGGTCAGGCCGCGGCCGAACACCGCGCGGATGTTGCCGGAGTAGTAGTTCGCGCCGAACCCGCGGCGAAACGAGATCCGCGGGAGCTCGCCGCGTGACGCAGGAGCGGTCTCAGCGGCAGCCGAGCGTGCGACGTCGGACGCGTCCTTCACAGCGAGCCGGTCCTGGCGCCTGGCGTCGGCCTTGGCACCGGGGGTCCGGCCCCGCCACTCCTCCAGGCCCAGCCGGCGGGTGAAGATCCGCACCGTCACCAGCCAGGCTGTCACGGTGATGCCCAGCAGGTAGAGCACATGGACCACGATCAGCCAGGCCGGCGTGGGCTGGCCGAAGGCGAGCAACCGGCCCAGCTCATTGGCGTGCCAGATGGGGGAGAACCAGCCGAGGACCTGCAGGAAGCCCGGAAGGTTCGTCAGCGGATAGAAGGTGCCGGAGAACAGGAAGAGCGGCATGATGACGAACCGCTGGATCAGCGACATCTGCCCCTTCTCATCGCGCAGCGTGGACACGTACGCCATGATCGGCAGCCCGATCGCCAGCCCGCCCAGCATCGCGCTGACGATCATCAGCACTCCCAGCGGGGAGCTGATGGCGCCGAAGAGGTAGAGCACCACCGTGAAGACCGCCGCGTGGATGCCGAAGCGCACGCTGACCGCCAGGATGTGGCCCGAGGCGATCTGGCCCGGGCTCAACGGGGAGGCCTGGGCGCCGTAGTAGAGGCGCCGCCATTTGAACCCTTCCATCACCGGGAAGGTGAACTCGATGCCTGCGGCCATGGCCACGGTGGAGGCGAGGATCGCCGGGGCGATGTACATCAGGTAGCTGCTCGCGCCGTACTCGGCGAAGTCGCCGCCCTCGCCCACCAGCACGCCGAGGCCCAGGCCCATGGCCAGGATGTACATGATCGGCTGGCTCACCGAGGAGAAGATGATCACGGTGCCATAGGCCCGCATGCTGCGCAGCGTGCGCTCGGCCTGGTGCAGCGCGCCGAAGCGGCGGGCTCTGCCGGCCATCGCCTGCTTGTCCGCGGCGGGGCTGGCTGGGCCCTTCAGCGCGGGGTCCGCGGTCAGGGGATCAGTCGACAAGGGTCCTCCCGGTCAGTCGCAGGAAGACATCCTCCAGGGAGGAGCGGCGCACCAGAGACGTCATCGGACGCAGACCTGCGGCGTGGATCTGCTCCAGCGCAGATTCGGCCGAGCCGGCGTAGACGAGCAGCCGGTCGGGCAGCACCTCCACATGGCTGAAGCCGACGTCGCGACCCGCGGTCGCGGATCCATTCGAAGACACCGGGTCGTTCGAAGACGCAGGACCGGGGGAGCCGAGCAGCGTGGTGAGCTGCTGGGCCTGCTCCTGGTTGCGGTCCATGCCGAAGCGCAGCTCGAGCACCTCACGGGTCGAATGGTCACGGATCAGCCCAGCGGGGGAGCCCTCCGCCATGATCCGTCCCTCATCCACCACGATCAGGCGCTCGCAGAGCTGTTCGGCCTCATCCATATGGTGGGTGGTGAGCACCAGCGTGGTCCCGGATTCGCGCAGCCGGAAGAGCCGGTCCCAGAGGATGTGCCGCGCCTGCGGGTCCAGTCCGGTGGTGGGCTCATCGAGCAGCAGGATCTCCGGCTCGTTGACCAGCGCGCGGGCGATGGTCAACCGGCGCTTCATGCCGCCGGAGAGGTCCTCCACCCGGGAGGTCGCCTTATGGGTGAGCTGGGCGAACTCGAGCAGCTCTTCGGTCTTGGCGCTGAGCCAGCGGCGCGGCAGCCCGAAATAGCGGCCATACATGATGATGTTCTCCCGGACGCTGAGCTCCTCGTCCAGGTTGTCCTGCTGCGGGATCACCCCCAGTCGTGCCCGGACCTCAGGTCCGTTCTTCTCCGGATCCAGCCCGGCCACGGACATCGTGCCGGCGCTGCGCGAGGCCACGGCGGCGATCATCCGCATGGTGGTGGACTTGCCTGCGCCGTTGGGTCCGAGCAGGCCGAAGGACTCCCCCCGATTCACCGTGAAATCGATGCCGTCCACGGCGGTGAAATCGCCGTAACGTTTGGTCAGACCTGTGGCGCGGATCGCATGTTCGACGGGCATGAAAGGCAGTGTACTCGTGGTGAAGATCCCTGGTGAGAGCGCGATCGGCGCATTGTCGCAGAGTCTGTGCCCCGGAGAGGTTCATCCTTTGGGCCGATGTCTCGGGCAGTGTCATCCGCGAGAATGAACAGGTAGTTCCAACTTCTCGCGGCAGGTCCTCTTCGCGGCAGGTCTGCCCAGCACCTCTGAGCACGATGAAAGGCCATCAATGTCCACCCCAGTTCTCGAGACCGAGAACCTCGTCAAGGTCTACGGCAAGGGCGCAACCCGTTTCGACGCGCTCAAGGGCCTGACCTTCGAGATCCACGAGGGCGAATCTGTTGCCATCGTGGGCAAGTCAGGTTCCGGCAAGTCCACTCTCATGCATCTGCTGGCGCTTCTCGATGAGCCCACCTCCGGAGTCGTCGCGCTGGGCGGTGAGCCGGTGACCGCGCTGAAGCCCAAGAAGGTCTCCCAGCTGCGCAACGAGTCCTTCGGGTTCGTGTTCCAGCAGTTCTTCCTCAACCCCAACCAGACGGTGCTGGAGAACATCACCCTGCCGCTGAAGATCGCCGGGATGGGCAAGTCTGAGCGCAACCGTCGCGGCATGGAGGTGCTGGAGCAGCTGGACATGGCCGACAAGGCCAAGAACAAGGCGACCAACCTCTCCGGCGGCCAGAAGCAGCGGGCCTGCATCGCCCGCGCCCTGGTCAACAGGCCCGCGGTGCTCTTCGCCGATGAGCCAACCGGCAACCTGGACACCGTCACCTCGGAGATCGTCGAAGACATCCTCTTCGGGCTGCACCGTGATCACGGCATCACCCTGGTGGTCGTCACCCACGATGAGGACCTGGCCGCGAAGTGCCAGCGCCGGCTCATGATGCAGGACGGCGAGATCGTCGCCGAAGAGCACGGCGCCACGGGGGTGCACGCATGAGGTCAGTCGACGTCGCACGCACCGCGCTGGGCAACACCTTCCGCTCGAAGCTGCGCACCGCCCTGACGGTGGTCGCCATCGTCATCGGCTCCTTCACCCTGACCCTGACCTCGGGGCTGGGCGCGGGAGTCAACAAGTATGTGGACACGGTGGTCGCCGGCTTCGGCGGCTCTTCGCAGATGTTCGTCATGAGCACCGGCGCCTCTGACGCCGCGCCGACCGATGGTCCGGCCGAATACGACCCGGAGGCCGCAGCAAGTTCCGGCGGCATGTTCGGACCGGGTTCCGGCGGTGGTGTGCTCACCGACTCTGACATCGAGTCGATCGAGGAGATCGACAACGTCTCAGCCGTCGACCCGATGGTCTTCGTCTCACCTGACTACCTCGAGACGCCCGACGGTGCGCAGTACGCCATGGAGCTCGACGTGCCAGCGAATGCGCTGGGACTCGAGCTTGAAGCCGGCGAGGCGCCCGGTGAGGACGGGATGGAGCTCAGCATCCCGGCCGAGTGGCTCACCATCTTCGACACCGAGGACGCCGAACAGGTCCTTGGCGAGACAGTGCAGATCGGCATCAGCAATGTGACCGGTGAGCAGACCGCGGTGGAGGCCGAGATCGTCGGAGTCTCCGAGGAGGCGCTCTCCGGGATCGGAGCCACCCCCATGCCCTCACGGGAGCTGAACCAGGAGCTCAACGACCTCTCCATGGAGGGCTACGAGGGCCAGGCCCAGAACGCCTACACGATGGCGGTGGTCGACGTGGACGACCTCGAGGCCAATGAGCAGGGCATCAAGGACGCGCTCACCGAGCAGGACCTCCTCGGACTGACCGTGGAGGACCAGATCGGCGCCGTCCAGGGCGTGATCGACGCCGTCTCCTGGGTGCTCTCCGGATTCGGCCTGATCGCGCTGCTCGCGGCAAGCTTCGGCATCGTGAACACGCTGCTGATGTCGGTGCAGGAACGCACCCGCGAGATCGGTCTGATGAAGGCGATGGGCATGTCCAGCGGAAAGGTCTTCGGGCTCTTCTCCATGGAGGCCGTGGTCATCGGCATCCTGGGTTCGATCATCGGCGTGGTGCTCGGACTCGGGGCCGGGATTCTCGGCAACGCCTGGCTCACCGGTGACGGCGGCCCGCTGGGAGCAGTGGCCGGACTGACGCTCTTCGCGGTGGATCCGCTGGCCATCGCCGGGATCATCGCGCTGATCGTCTTCATCGCCTTCCTGGCAGGCACGCTTCCCGCCGCGAGGGCGGCGAAGAAGGACCCGATCGAGGCGCTTCGGTACGAGTGACGACGGCCCGCTGGGCCTAAGGTGAGTCGTGAACACAAACTGTGAACAAGGAGCAGATATGAGCAACCCTCCCTACGGAGACCAGCCCGCCGGCTTCCCCGGCAATGAGCCGGGCAGCCAGCCGGGCAGCCAGCCCGGCGGTTACGGCGGCAACCAGCCCGGCGGCTTCCCCGGTGGTGAGCCCACCTCGAAGTACGGCACCGACCCCTATGCGCCCGGCGCCTACGGCGGGCCGATCGCGGAGCCCAGGAAGTACAGCCTGCTCAAGACCCTGACCCTGGTCTCGCTCGCGATCTATGTGCTGAGCGCGCTGCCGGGGCTGTTCATGAGCGACGACCTGCTCCGGCAGGAACTGATGAACACCGCCGAGCAGCAGGGGGCGACCGGGCAGGAAGCCGCGGACTTGGCCGAGATGATGCTGGGCCTCACCACGGCCCTCGTCTGGGTCACACTGATCATCGGCGTCGGGCTGTACCTGCTGGTGTTCTTCGGACTCAGGAAGAACAAGAACTGGGCACGGATCACCGGCATCGTCTTCGCGATCCTCGGCATCCTGTTCACCCTGTTCGGCGTCATCGGCGCCGACCTGCTGACACTGGTGCTCGTGCTGGTCCACGTGGGCGTCGCCGTCTACTGGCTGGTGCTGGCCTTCAGCACCGAGGTCAAGACCTACCTGGCACAGTTCCGCCGGTAGTCATCACTTCTCGCTCTGCGGGGGCGCTCCTTCACGGGGGCGCCCCCGCTCTGCGTCAGCGGGCATGTCACGGGACACCTCGAGGGCGAGTCGCGAGAGTGTTGCGGCGATAGGGTGAACGGGTGAATCAGACCTCTGCCATGGGCAGCTCGCGCCGCATGATGACGGCGATGTTCCTGCCGCTCTTCGCGGCGCTGCTGAGCATCAGCATCGTCAACGTCGCCCTGCCCGCCATCGAGGAGAGCCTCAGCGCCACCTCGGCGGATCTGCAGTGGGTGCTCTCCGGCTACGCGCTGGCCTTCGGCATGGCGCTGGTCCCTGCAGGCCGCGCGGGAGACATCTGGGGCCGACGCGGCCTCTTCATGTTCGGCGTGGTGCTCTTCGGCGCCGCCTCCCTGGGCGCCGCGCTGGCGATGAACCCGCTGGTGCTCAACCTTGCCCGGGTCTTCATGGGGTTCGCAGCGGGCATCCTGACCCCGCAGATCATCGGGATGATCCAACGTCTCTTCACCGGACCCGCGCGCGGGCGGGCCTACGGGATGATGGGCACCATCATCGGGGTCGCAGTAGCTGCGGGGCCCGCGCTGGGCGGACTGATCATCGACACCACCGGGTCAGACCTCGGCTGGCGGATGACCTTCCTGATCAACGTCCCGGTCACCGTCATCGCGCTGATCGCCATCGTGCGCTGGCTCCCGAAGACCCTGGACGACGCCGAGGCGCTCAGCCCCGCTGATCTCCCCGATCCTGCCGAGCGACCTGGGCCCGCCGCGCCGGGGGCCGCCAGCCCCGTGTCGGCCGCCCGAGGCATCGCACGGCTGGACCCGCTAGGAGTGGTGCTGCTCAGCATCGCGGTGCTGCTGCTGATGCTGCCCTTCATCGCGTTCCGCAGCCTGCTCGGCGGGCTTCTGGCCGTGGCCGGCCTCGGCGTGCTGGTGCTGTGGGCGCTCTGGGAGCGCAGGCTCGGCCGCCGCGACGCAGCAGCCCCGATGGTCAATCTGTCGCTGTTCACCCTGCCCAGCTACACGTTGAACTCGCTGGTGCTGGGCCTGTACTTCGCGGGCATGCCGGCCACCTGGGCGGTGGTCGCGGTCTACGTGCAGCAGGGCCGCGGGGAGGGTGCGCTGATCGCCGGGCTGGTCACGCTGCCCAGCGCCGTGATGGTCATGCTGCTCTCCTCGCGGGTGGGCCAGGCGGTGGACCGCAAGGGCCCCCGCATGCTGGTCAGCGGGACCATCTCCGGCGTCGTCGCGATGCTCTCACTGGCGGGCGCCGCCGCACTGATGGTGACCCCCTACGGGTCGCTGTGGCTGATCGGGGCAGCGCTGGCGGTCGTCGGGCTCTCCCAGGCGCTGATCATCCCCAGTGCACAGACGCTCTCGATGCGGGAGGTTCCAGAGTCCATGGCGGGAGCCGCCGGGGGCGTGGCGCAGACGGCGCAGCGGGTGTCCACCGCGATCGGCATCGCGGTGGTCACCGGCGTCTACTTCTCGGTCAGCGCCGAGCAGGGCCACCAGTCAGCAATCGTCACCAGCTCCCTGGTGATCGCCGGACTGATGCTGACCTCGGTGGCGGCTGCGCTCTTCGCCGCCCGGCGGGCCCGGCAGGCGCTGGAGAACCCGGTCAGCGCAGGCGGGTGACCGGGCGCAGATCCTTGCCGGTCACATAGGCCGGGGCGCCCGCGAAGATCTCGGCGCGCTCGGGGGAGTCCTCCCAGGCCTGCTCCGCCTGCGCGAACTCCTCACGATCACCGAAGCGGCTGACGAACCAGGTCAGCTCGTCCATGCCGTCGGAGAGCCAGATCGACTCCACCGTGAACCCGCGCTCCTCCCGCGCCGGAATGACCTTCTTGGTCAGGAAGCTGACGAACTCCTGCGCCAGCGCCGGGTCCAGCGCGTAGCGGCGCATGTATGTGGTGCGCTCGGGTGCATCCGCGGGGCGGGAAGTCTCGGGTTGTGCGGCCATCAGGTCCTCCTGGATCGTTGGGACAGCTCTGGGCGACGTTCCTGACCATCATTTCAGACGTGAGCGACGCTCGGATGATCAGGTTTCACCCGGTCTGCGGCAGGAAACCTGTGCCAGGACGAGGGCGATTCGCCATGACGCCGTGATCGCAGGGATAATCAGGCGCATGAGTTCTCAGCAGTCACTGCCCACAGGCGGCGCATCTGGCGCGCAAGAAACCCTCAAAAACTTCGGCCGGCGCACCTCCGGCATCAGCTTCGCGGTGATGATCACCGTGCTGCTGGTGGCGCTGGTCTTCGCCGCGAACCAGAACGACGTGATCGGCTGGATCATCGCCGTCATCGCCGGAGGCTGGCTGCTTCTGGCCACCGTGCTGGTGATCTCGGTGCGCACCGGAGCCAAGAAGTTCGGCCAGACGCTGGACTCGGCGCGCGCCGACGCGGCCTCCCGCCGTGCCGACACGCTCGGCGGCACCGCCGTGGTCGACGAGGACACCCACGCGCGGAACCTGAAGCTCGATCACTCCTTCAAGATCGTCCAGGTGCAGAAGCGGGTCATCACCCAGGAGCTCGCCAAGGGTGGCGAGGCTGACCTGGCGATGGTGGACCGGGCGCTGGACACCATCGAGATGACCGCCGGCAACGGCCGAGACATGCTCTCCGAACACGTCGGCCGCGGCGCAGGCGACACCGGGCAGGATCACCGCGGCGGGTCCAGTCAGCATCGCGAAGGCGACGCACGCCGCGCGAAGAACCGCAACAACGACGACGACCGGCCCATCACCGGCGAGATCGTCAACTGAAAGGACCCGACGTGACCGAGACTTCCAACGGCGCAGCGACTTCCGCAGAAGCACCAGACTTCGGTGAGCACCCGCACCGCATCGTCGATCCCAAGCCCGACCAGCAGACCCGGATCGCCTCGGTCAACGTCAACGGGATCCGCGCGGCGCACCGCAAGGGCATGGGTGAATGGCTGGCAGAGCGCGAGATCGACATCCTCGCGCTCCAAGAGGTCCGGGCCGACGAGGAGATCCTCACCAAACTCGTCACCGACATGACCAAGCCCCTGGGGGAGACCTGGCACGTCCACGAATATGAGGCCGCCGACAAGGGTCGGGCCGGCGTCGCGATCATCTCGCGCAACGCACCGATCGCCACCCGCAACGGCATCGGCGAGGGGCATCCCGAGGACGACGGCCGCTGGATCGAAGCCGACTATGAGCTCGGCGACGGCTCCACGCTGACCGTGGTCAGCGTCTACGTGCACTCCGGCGAGGTGGGCACCACCAAGCAGGAGCACAAGATGCGGTTCCTGCAGTACATGACCGAGTACCTGCCGAAGCTGGCCCAGCGCACCGATCACCTGCTGGTGATGGGAGACCTCAACGTGGGCCACCGTGAGCTGGACATCAGGAACTGGAAGGGCAACGTGAAGAACTCCGGCTTCCTGCCCGAGGAGCGCGCCTACTTCGATGCCTATTTCGGTGAGCTCGGCTTCTGCGACGTCGCCCGTTCCCTGGCCGGCGAGGTCGAGGGGCCCTACACCTGGTGGTCCTACCGCGGGAAGGCCTTCGACAACGACACCGGATGGCGGATCGATTACCACATGGCCACCCCGGGCCTCGCCGAGCTGGCCGGCAACCTGCAGGTCGACCGGGCGCAGGACTACTCGCTGCGCTGGTCCGACCATGCCCCGCTGGTGGTGGACTACAAGCTGCCCTGACGCCGGGCTGCACGATCCAGGGCTCTTCCGGCCACGGTGAGCCCGCTTCCCGCATTGCGGCGGACAAGCCGCTAGCCTGACTCGTGACCCGACACTCTGCGGCACGACACTCTTCCCGACGACACGAAGGAACTGCTGTGACTGAGCGCGTACTCTCCGGGATGCAGCCCTCGGCTGACTCCCTGCACCTGGGAAACTATCTGGGAGCGCTGGTCAACTGGGTGAAGATGCAGGAGCGCTACGACGCCTTCTTCTTCATCCCGGACATGCACGCGATCACCGTGCACCAGGACCCGGCCGAGCTGCGCACCCGGGTGCGCCGGACCGCGGCCCAGTACATCGCCGGGGGCCTCGACGTCGAGCGCTCCACGGTCTTCGTGCAGTCCCATGTTCCCCAACACGCCCAGCTGGGCTGGATCATGACCTGCCTGACCGGAATGGGGGAGGCCGCGCGGATGACCCAGTTCAAGGACAAGTCGGCCAGAGAGGGTGCCGACGCGGCCGGCGTCGGGCTCTTCACCTACCCGATGCTGCAGGCGGCAGACATCCTGCTCTACCAGCCCCACGGGGTGCCGGTCGGGCAGGACCAGAAGCAGCATGTGGAGCTCTCGCGGAACCTGGCCCAGCGCTTCAACCACCGCTATGGGGAGACCTTCCGGGTGCCGGAGCCGCTGATCCCGGACGCCGGGGCGCGGATCTATGACCTGCAGAATCCCACTGCGAAGATGTCCAAGTCCGCCGCCTCGCCCGCCGGGCTGCTGAACCTCATGGACACCGACAAGCAGATCGCGAAGAAGATCAAGTCAGCAGTGACCGACGACGGCACCGAGATCCGTTTCGACCAGGCCGAGAAGCCGGGGGTCTCGAATCTGTTGAGCATCTATTCCGCGCTCACCGACCGCCCGGTGCTTGAGATCGTCGAGGAGTATCAGGGCCGGATGTACGGCCATCTGAAGGTAGAGCTGGCCGAGGTGGTCGTGGCGAAGCTCGGCCCGATCCGTGACCGCACCGAGGAGCTGCTCGAAGATCCGGCGCAGCTCGACGCGCTGCTGGCCACCGGCGCCGCGAAGGCGCGGGCCGTGGCGGGGGAGACCCTCGCCGAGGTGTACGACAAGGTCGGCTTCCTCCCGGCGAGCCCGCAGTGAGCCGACAGTGAGCCTGCGGTGAACGAGGACCCCTCCAGGCTGCGACCACGGACCGGCGGGCACGGTCTGATCGCCGGACACGCGCGAGCCGCCGCGAAGGCGATGAATGATCGCGAGGAGGTCTCGGGGATGGTCAACCCGCTGGACCTCGAGGCTCTGCGGCGTCGCGAGGTCAAGGCCCGACGCGCCCGGGGCCACGCCCGCAGGGAGGGTCGCGGCCGCGCATCCATGTTCGGGCCGACCGTGTTCTGGGGGCTCACCCGACTCGACACCACCCGCGGGATGCGGATCCTGAACCTCTTCCTGTTCCACTACGGAACGGTGATGGCCGCCGGTGCGGCGTACATGATGTTCTTCTCCGTCTCGGCCGCGCTGGTGGCCGGGTTCTCCGTGGCGGGCCTCGTCATCGGCGGGAACAAGGAGCTGCAGAACACGATCGTGGATCTGACCAATGATGCGTTGCCCGGGCTGATCGGCGAAGACGGGCTTGCCACGCAGGAACAGCTCTTCGACACCGGAGGCTTCGGCCTCACCCTGGTGGTCTCGCTGCTGGTGGCGATGGTGGCCTCGCTGAGCTGGATCAACGGGCTGCGTTCCGGGATCCGAAGCATCTTCGACCGTCCGCTCATGGATGAGAACGTGCTGGTGGTCAAGTCTCGGGACCTCGGGGTGATGCTGCTGCTGGGCACCATGCTGTTGGCCGCCACAGCCACCAGCCTGATCTCAGAATCGGTGCTGGAGTTCAGCGAGCGGGTGCTGGGCTGGAACCTGAACGTGCTTCAAGGACTGGTCGGCACCGTGATCACACTGGCCGTGCCGCTGATCCTCGACGTGCTGGTCGCGATCCTGATCTTCCGCGTGGCCTCACGAGTGGTGATGCCGGTCTCGGTGCTCTGGCGGGCGGCGCTGCTCGCCGCCGTCGGCTCCTCGATGCTGCGCCAGCTCTCCACGTTCCTGCTCAGCGGGGTCGAAGGCGGAAACCTGATCGTGTCATCCTTCGCCACAGTGCTGGGCTTCTTCATCTACTTCTTCCTGCTCAGTCTGATCTATCTGCTCTGCGCGTCCTGGGCGGCGCTGGCCACCGATGCCCGCAGCCGCCGTCTCGGACCCGTCGCGGCCGCCCGCTGAGGCGGCGCAGGGGTGCTTCAGCGCCGGACGGTGCGCGGGAAGAGCGAATCGACCACGTGGCGAGCCGCGTCCCGGGGCTCACCTGACCAGGGGAAGTGGTGCATCGAGACCATCGGGCTGGCGTTGATCTCGAGCACCGAGGCTGCGTGGACGTCGCCGTCACCGCGGGGCAGCAGCACGTCGAATCCGACGATGCGGAGCCCGCGCAGAGCCCGCGCCGCGCGCTCCACGAGTTCACGCTCCTCGTCGCGAATCTCGTCCGTGGCGTCGACCGCGTCTCCTCCCGTATGCAGGTTAGAGGTGCTTCTCAGGTAGACGCGCTCCGCCGCCCTCGGGACCGTGTCGGGCCGGTAGCCGTGGCGGTCCAGGTACTCGCGCGCGACGGCGTCGATGACCAGGTCCTTGTGGATCGGGCCGCGGTCGCGGTTCTTCGCCCTGACCAGGTCGCTGATGCTGGTGCGCCCGTGGCCGAGCACGCTTGCGGGCCGGCGCTGGGTCGCAGCCACCAGGCTGCCCTCGACCACCAGGCAGCGGTGCTCCACTCCGGTGTAGAACTCCTCCACCAGGATCTGGCTGCTCGCTGCGGCGACCCGGTGGAAGGCCGTGTGAAACTCTTCCTCGGTCGCGATGCCGGCGTGGACGTTCTGGCCCTGCCGACCGTTGTGCGGCTTGATCACGCTCCTGGTGAAGGGCGACGCCCAGGCCCAGGCGCGCGCAGACTCCGAGACGCCGAAGACCGCGTTCTCCGGGGCGCTGATCTTGAGGTCGCGGAAGAGACGGCTGGCCACGTCCTTGTAGGAGGCGATCTTCTTGAGCAGGTCATCGTTGTGGTTCGTGCTTCCGCCGGCCCAGGTGCGCATGCGCCCCTGGTGCTCCAGCACCATCCGGCTGCTGCTGGTGGCCCTGCGCACGGTGATGCCACGGTCCAGGGCCTCCGCGGCCACGACGATGTTCGTGAAGTTCGTCCGGCCCACTCCGACATCGATCAGATGTCGGGCGGCCTCGTCGTATCTGTCCGTGAGCTCACCTAACCGGTTCCGGGAGGGGGATGCAAAAAGAGGTGGGGCAGAGGGCGCATCGACCGCGCCCGCCACCCCACCTCTTGATGAGCGGGTACTACATGCTGCGGGTCAGCACCGCACGCTTGACCTCTTGGATGGCCTTGGTGACCTCGATGCCGCGGGGGCAGGCGTCGGTGCAGTTGAAGGTGGTGCGGCAGCGCCACACGCCCTCTTTGTCGTTGAGGACCTCCAGGCGCATGTCGCCGGCGTCGTCGCGGGAGTCGAAGATGAACCGGTGTGCGTTGACGATGGCCGCCGGACCGAAGTACTGTCCATCGGTCCAGAAGACCGGGCAGGAGGAGGTGCAGGCGGCGCAGAGGATGCACTTGGTGGTGTCGTCGAAGCGCTCGCGCTCCTCCGGGGACTGGATCCGCTCGCCGGTCGGGGCCGGGGAGTTGTTCACCATGAAGGGCATGATCTCGCGGTAGGACTGGAAGAAGGGCTCCATGTCCACGATCAGGTCCTTCTCCACGGGAAGACCCTTGATCGGCTCGACCAGGATCGGCTTGGAGGTGTCCAGGTCCTTGAGCAGCACCTTGCAGGCCAGCCGGTTGCGACCGTTGATGCGCATGGCATCGGAGCCGCAGACGCCGTGGGCGCAGGACCGGCGGAACGTCAGGGATCCGTCGATCTCCCACTTGACCTTGTGCAGGGCGTCCAGCACACGGTCGGTGCCGTACATGGTGATCGTCCATTCGTCCCAGCGGGCGTCGTCGGAGAACTCCGGGTCATAGCGGCGCACCTGCAGAGTCACGTCAAAGCTGGGGACCTCCCCGCCGCCGGTGCTCTGGGCCAGGTCGATCTTGGAAGCGGGCTCTGCGGCTTCTGTGGTGGGGGTGCTCATCAGTACTTACGCTCCATCGGCTCGTAACGGGTGAAGACGACCGGCTTGGTGTCGGCGCGGATCCCGTGCGTGCCCTCAGTCGAGGACTCGGTATCCAGGTACATCATCGAGTGGAGCATGAAGTTCTCGTCATCACGCTCCGGGAAGTCCTCGCGGTAGTGTCCGCCGCGGGATTCCTTGCGGTGCAGGGCTGCCACGGTCATGACCTCGGCCATGTCCAGCAGGAAGCCGAGCTCCACGGCCTCGAGCAGGTCGAGGTTGAATCGCTTGCCCTTGTCCTGGATCTGCACGCCCTTATAGCGTTCGCGCAGGTCAGCGATGACCGCGAGGGCTTCCTTGATGGTGTCCTCGGAGCGGAACACCTGCATGTTCGCGTCCATGGTCTCCTGCAGCTCAGAGCGCAGGGTGGAGACGCGCTCTCCGCCGGTGCTGGCACGCATCGCGTTGAGCTGGTTCTCGGTGAACGCCGTCGGGTTCTCCGGCAGCTCCACGAACTCAGCGGTGGCGGCGTACTCGGCGGCGGCCAGGCCGGCGCGCTTGCCGAACACGTTGATGTCCAGCAGCGAGTTGGTGCCCAGGCGGTTGGAGCCATGCACCGAGACGCAGGCGACCTCGCCGGCGGCGAAGAGGCCGGGCACGATGGTGTCGTTGTCCTGCAGGACCTCAGACTTCACCGTGGTGGGCACACCGCCCATGGCGTAGTGGCAGGTCGGGAAGACCGGCACCGGCTCGGTGTAGGGCTCCACGCCGAGGTAGGTGCGGGCGAACTCGGTGATGTCGGGAAGCTTCGCATCGATGTGCGCCGGCTCCAGGTGGGTCAGGTCCAGCAGCACGTAGTCCTTGTTCGGACCGGCGCCGCGGCCTTCACGCACCTCGTTGGCCATCGACCGGGCGACGATGTCACGCGGAGCGAGGTCCTTGATCGTGGGGGCGTAGCGCTCCATGAAGCGCTCACCCTCGGAGTTGCGCAGGATGCCTCCCTCGCCGCGAGCGGCTTCGGAGAGCAGGATCCCCAGCCCGGCGAGGCCGGTCGGGTGGAACTGCACGAACTCCATGTCCTCCAGCGGGATGCCTGCGCGGTAGGCCAGGGCCATGCCGTCGGCGGTCAGCGTGTGCGCGTTGGAGGTGGTCTTGAAGATCTTGCCCAGACCGCCGGTGGCGAAGACCACGGACTTGGCCTGGAAGACGTGGATCTCACCGTTGGCCAGATCATAGGAGACGACGCCGGCCGTCTTCTTCTGCGTGTAGGTGGTGCCGTCTTCACGGGTCACCTCTTCGTCCACGGTGAGCAGATCGAGCACGTAGTACTCGTTGTAGAACTCGACGTTGTGCTTCACGCAGTTCTGATACAGCGTCTGCAGGATCATGTGACCGGTGCGGTCAGCGGCGTAGCAGGCGCGGCGCACGGCGGCTTTGCCGTGGTCGCGGGTGTGCCCGCCGAAGCGGCGCTGGTCGATCTTGCCCTCGGGGGTGCGGTTGAAGGGCAGGCCCATCTTCTCCAGGTCGAGCACGGCGTCGATGGCCTCTTTGGCCATGACCTCGGCTGCATCCTGGTCCACCAGATAGTCCCCGCCCTTGACGGTGTCAAAGGTGTGCCACTCCCAGTTGTCCTCTTCGACGTTGGCCAGTGCGGCGCACATGCCGCCCTGTGCCGCGCCGGTGTGGGACCGGGTGGGGTAGAGCTTGGTCAGCACGGCAGTGTGGGCGCGCTGGCCGGACTCGATGGCCGCGCGCATTCCGGCGCCGCCGGCGCCGACGATGACGACGTCGTACTTGTGAACCTGCATCAGCTTGTGGCTCTCTTTTCTTGGTGTTCGGAAGCATGAGAACGCGCAGAGGTGCGCACCGGGGTGGACCCGGTCGGCATCAGACGTTCTGGCAGAAGGAGGGTGACGACTCGAGGAGCTGGCCGGAGTTGTCGAGCAGGCAGGGCTCGAAGGTGAAGATGACCATGGTGCCCAGCACGATGATGACGATCACCGAGAGGTAGAGGATGGACTTCAGCCACATCCGCGTGGAGTCCTTCTCGGCATAGTCATTGATGATGGTGCGCATGCCGTTGCCGCCATGGAGCATCGCCAGCCAGAGCATGGCCAGGTCCCAGAACTGCCAGACCGGGTTTGCCCACTTGCCCGCGACGAAGCCGAAGTCGATCTGGTGGATGCCCTCGCCGACCAGCAGGTTCACTGCAAGGTGGACGAAGATCAACACCACGAGAGCGGCGCCGGAGACGCGCATGAAGACCCAAGCGGCCATCTCGAAGCTGCCGGACTTCGAGGACCCGCTGCGCAGGTACTTGGGGTCGATCCGCCCGGAGCGGGGAGCCTCGATGCCCTGGGCGGGCAGGAGGGCGTCAGATTTAGTGGTGGTCATTTTCAGAACCCTCCCCAGCCTTCGAAGAACAGCATCAAGTGGCGGACGGTGAATCCGATCATCGTGATGACCCAGAGGCCCATCACGGTCCACAGCATCTGGCGGTGGTAGCGGGTGCCCTGGGACCAGAAGTCGACCAGGATGATCCGCAGACCGTTGAAAGCGTGGAAGACGATCGCGCCGACGAGGCCGATCTCACCGACGATCATGATCGGGTTCTTATACGCGCCGATCACCGCGTCGTAGGCCTCTGGCGATACTCGCACGAGAGACGTGTCGAGTACGTGGACCAGGAGGAAGAAGAAGATCCCGACACCCGTGATCCGGTGTCCTACCCAGGACCACATACCTTCCCGGCCTTTATAGAGGGTGCCCTTTGTCTGCGTCACCTGTCATTACCTCCCTGCATCGTTGCATGGCGTTCCGCGCCGCACAGTTACGTACGTATGTTCTTCGCTGCGGCGGTGCGGAAACCGTGACGCCGGCGCGAGTCTGTTGTCAGTTACCAGACTAGAGCACCGCGGCAGCCGATGCGGCTCGTGGTGCGCTCCAGGAGGCTTTGTTGCGCGGCTCGGCGCACACCTGATCCAGGCTCGGAGGCGAAATGACAGTCCGATCCAAATGACTTCTACAACGTGTAGAAAAGCCGCAATGTGAGGACGCAATTCCGAAATGAGCTCTCAGGCCAGCGGACGCGAGTCTCGTCGCCCTGACCGCATGCCGTCTCGCAGCTCGTCTCGCGGCTCCCCGCGCAGCTTCTCTCGCAGGCTCCGCGGGCGGGCCGGTGCGTCCCCGAGGCGCACCCGACGCGCACCCGACCGCGCACCCGCTGCGCGGCTGGCCTGGCTGAGCGGCCGATGGGTCTACCCTGGGGAGGTGACTTCACAGGCAGCTTTGGACAAGTTCTACACGGTGATCCCCGCGGGCGGAGTGGGCACGCGACTGTGGCCGCTCTCGCGGGCCAGCGCCCCGAAATTCCTCCACGACCTCACCGGCTCGGGCACCACGCTGATCCGCGGGACCTACGAGCGGCTCGCGCCGCTGACCGGCAGGCGCGTGATGGTGGTCACCGGAGAGTCACACCGTGAAGCCGTGCGGGTGCAGATCCCCGAGCTCGATGAGAACGACCTCGTGCTCGAATCCGAGCCCAAGGACTCCGCCGCCGCCATCGGGCTGGCCGCGGCCATCCTGCACCTGCGTGACCCCGAGATCATCATGGGCTCCTTCGCCGCCGACCAGGTCATCGCCCCGGTGGAGATCTTCCAGGAGGCTGTGCGCGAGGCCGTGGCCACCGCTGCGACAGGCAAGATCGTCACCATCGGCATCGCCCCCACCCACCCCTCCACCGGCTTCGGCTATATCCGCCGCGGCGCCGCTCTGAAGGTCGACGGCGCCCCGATCCAGGACGCCCCGAACGCCCGGGACGTCGCGGAGTTCGTCGAGAAGCCCGGCCAGGAGCTCGCCGAGAAGTATGTCGACTCCGGAGAGTACCTGTGGAACGCCGGGATGTTCGTGGCCCCGGTTGCGCTGCTGCTGGACCATCTCGCTCGGGCGGAGCCGACGCTCTACGCGGGCCTCATCGAGATCGCCGCGGCCTGGGGAACACCGCAGCAGACCGAGGTCACCGCGCGGGTCTGGCCCGAGCTTCCCAAGATCGCCATCGACTACGCCGTGGCCGAGCCCGCCGCGGCCGCCGGCGATGTGGCCGTGATCCCCGGGAACTTCACCTGGGACGACGTCGGGGACTTCGCCGCCATCGCCCGGCTGAACCCGGCACGGGAGCAGGAGTCGATGACCGTGCTGGGGGAGAAGGCCCGGGTCTACTCGGACCAGTCCTCCGGCGTCGTCGTCTCTGACACCCAGCGCGTGGTGGCCCTGATCGGAGTCGAGAACATCGTCGTGGTGGACACCCCCGACGCGCTGCTGGTCACCACCACCGACCACGCGCAGTCGGTCAAGCAGGCCGTGGAGGCGCTCAGAGCGCAGGGAGAATCCGATGTCCTCTGAGCCTGCTCGCCGCACGGTGATGCTCAAAGCCGCCCACGCCTCGGCCGCCGAGGTCGTCGATGATCTCGAAGCGACGCTGGTCGCGATGCGTCGGGACCTGCACGCCCATCCCGAGCTGTCCTGGAAGGAAGAGCGCACCACGGAGAAGCTCGCCGCCGCGCTGCGCGCCGTCGGGCTGGAGCCGGAGCTGATGCCAGAGACCACCGGGCTCTACGTGGACGTCGGCGCCGGCGAGTTCGCTGCCGGATTCCGCGGGGACATCGACGCGCTGCCGGTCGGCGAGCTCACCGACCTGCCCTTCGCCTCCACCCACCCGGGCGTCACCCACGCCTGCGGCCACGACATCCACACCACCGTCGCACTCGGCGTCGCGCTGAGCCTGCAGCAGCTGCACCAGCACCGGATCACCGACGGCGACCCGGCGGGTCTGGGCGCCAAGGTCCGCGTCATCTTCCAGCCCGCCGAAGAGACCATGCCCGGAGGTGCTCTGGAGATGGTGCGCCAAGGCGTGCTGGAACCGCTGCCCCGGATCTTCGCGCTGCACTGCGACCCGCGCATCGAGGTCGGCATGATCGGGACCCGCATCGGCGCGATCACCTCCGCTGCCGACGTGGTCCGGATCAACGTCACCGGCCGCGGGGGTCACACCTCCCGGCCGCACCTGACCGAGGACATGGTCTCCGCCCTGGCGCACATCGCCTCCACCGTCCCCGCCGTGCTCTCCCGCCGCGTGGACGTGCGCTCCGCGGTCTCGCTGGTCTGGGGCCAGATCGAGGCCGGCAGCGCGCACAACGCGATCCCCTCCAGCGGCACCCTGGTCGGGACCATGCGGATCCTCGACGCCGAGGCCTGGCGCGACGCCGGCAAGCTCCTCGATGAGATCGTCGAGCAGGTCGCCGCCCCCTGGGGGGTGGACGTGGAGCTGGAGCACATCCGCGGCGTGCCTCCGGTGATCAACAACGAGCGCGAGACCACACTGCTGGAGCACGCCGGCCGCGAGGTGCTGGGCTCCGAGGGACTGGAGCTGGCCCCGCAGTCCATGGGCGGGGAGGACTTCGCCTGGATGACCCAGGAGCTTCCCGGGGCGATGTTCCGGCTCGGGACGAAGACCCCGGGCGGCATCGACTTCGATCTGCACCGCGGCGACTACGTCCCGGACGAGCGATGCATCGGCTACGGCACCAAGATCATGGTCACCACGGCGCTCAGCGCGATCAACGAGCTCCGCCGGGACTAGCCTCCTCCCGACTCGCCTGCGCCTGCGACATTGGCACCCGCGCATGCGGGTGGCCTCGTAGGATGGCCCCTATGACTCAGGACGATGACTTTCTGACCGGACGGATCGCACGGATCCCCGTTCCGGACCACGATGCCGACTGGGAGCGCCTCACCACCCAGGCCAGGATCGCGATGACCCGGGCCTACGTGCCCTACTCGGACTATCCGGTCGGCGCCGCCGCGCTGCTCGAGGATGGATCGATCATCTCCGGGTGCAACGTGGAGAACGCCTCCTATGGGCTCACCCTCTGCGCGGAGTGCACCATGATCGGGGCGCTGCAGATGGCCGGCGGAGGCAAGATCGTCGCGTTCACCTGCGTGAATCGGCAGGGCGAGTACATCACCCCCTGCGGCCGCTGCCGGCAGCTGCTGCTGGAGTTCTCCGCCCCCACCATGCACGTGCGCACCGCCCGGGGCGCCACCACCCTGGCCGCCCTGCTGCCGGAAGCCTTCGGCCCCCGCGATCTTGAGATCAACGACTTGGAGAAGCGATGACCGCTGCCGGTGCGACCTATGACCGCTCGGCCCACGACGCCGTCGAGCTGATCCGGATCAAGCGAGACCACGGACGACTCTCCCAGGAGCAGATCCGATGGCTGATCGCCGCCTACACCGACGGGTTCGTCGGCGACGAGCAGATGGCTGCACTGGCGATGGCGATCCTGCTCAACGGGATGACCCGGGAGGAGATCGGTCACTGGACCGCGGCGATGATCGCCTCGGGCGAGCGGATGGACTTCTCCTCCCTGCGCACGCCCGAGGGCGGGCGCCGGCTCACCGCAGACAAGCACTCCACCGGGGGAGTCGGAGACAAGATCACCCTCCCACTGGCACCGCTCGTCGCGAGCTTCGGCGTGCCCGTCCCGCAGCTCTCCGGCCGTGGACTCGGCCATACCGGCGGCACCCTGGACAAGCTTGAAGCCGTTGAAGGCTGGCAGGCGGATCTGAGCAATGACGCCCTGCTGCGCCAGCTCGATGAGGTCAACGCCGTGATCTGCGCGGCCGGCCCCGGGCTGGCCCCGGCGGACAAGAAGCTCTACGCGCTGCGTGACGTCACCGGCACGGTGGAGGCGATCCCGCTGATCGCCTCCTCGATCATGTCCAAGAAGATCGCCGAGGGCACCGACGCGCTGGTCCTGGATGTGAAGGCAGGTTCCGGCGCCTTCATGAAGTCCCGGGCCGACGCCGCGGAGCTGGCCCGCACCATGGTCGCCCTGGGCACCGACGCCGGTGTGAAGACCTCGGCGCTGCTCACCGATATGGACACCCCGCTGGGACTCACCGCGGGCAACGCCATCGAGGTCCAGGAGTCGGTGGAGGTCCTCGCCGGAGGTGGGCCGGCCGACGTCGTCGAGCTCACCGTGGCGCTGGCGGCTGAGATGCTCACCGCCGTGGGCATCAGCGGAGTCGACCCGGCCGAGAACCTGCGCAACGGACGCGCGATGGACTCCTGGCGTCGCATGATCGCCGCGCAGCGCGGGAACCCGGATGCGGCCCTGCCGCAGGCGGTGCACAGCCATACGATCAGCGCCGGGGTCTCCGGCACCGTGACCCGGATGGACGCCATGGCTGTGGGGCTCGCCGCCTGGCGGCTCGGCGCCGGGCGGGCGCGGAAGCAGGACTCCGTGCAGGCCGGAGCCGGGGTGCGCATGCACGCCAAACCGGGTGACTTCATCACCGCAGGTCAGCCTCTGTTCACCCTGCTCACCGATGATGAGCACCGGATCACCCGGGCGCAGCAGTCGTTGGAGCGCGCCGTGGACGTCGACGTCGAGGGCGGCCCGCATGAGACTCCTGATCTGGTCTTTGACCGCATCAGCGCGGCAGACCTGACCGACTGAGGCCACGCGGATGAGTCCCGGGCAGATCCTTGACGCCATCAACCAGACCATCCTGGAGGCGGCCTCCGGATGGTGGACCTTGGTGGGCCTCTTCGTGCTCTGCATGGTCGATGGGTTCTTCCCGATCGTGCCCTCGGACTCGCTGGTGGTCGGCCTGGGGTCGCTCTCGGGAGAGCCGGGCACTCCGTTCCTGCTCTGGGTGGTCCTGGTCGCCGCCTCCGGGGCGCTGCTCGGGGACTTCATCGCCTACCGGATCGGCCGGGCGATCGGCCCGATGCGCTTCGGCTGGATGCGCCGACCCGCGCCTCAGCGCACGCTGATCTGGGCTCGTCATGAGCTGGACAAGCGCGGGGTGCTGCTGATCTTCGTGGGACGGTTCATCCCCGGAGCTCGAGTGGCGATCAACTTCGTCGCCGGCACCACCGGGTTCTCCATCCGCCGGTTCCTGGTGATCGACGCGTTCGCCTCGCTCGTCTGGGCCTCGTACTCGGTGGGGATCGGCGCGATCAGCGCGAACATCTTCGACTCGGTCCTGGTGGCGATGACCGTCTCGATCACCGGGGCGGTGCTGCTGGGCTGGATCTTCGACCGGCTCTTCAGGCTCTTCGCCTCGTGGCTGGACCGCAGGGGCGTGCACATCGACCCGAAGGGGTATCTGGACACCGCGGCGCTGCCCGTGGAGCCCCCGCTGCGGCTGCACCGCGACCGCGGAGATCATGACGCAGACCAGGACGGAGATCACGAACACCCCACGCGCTGAGGTGCGCGGGCTCGACGACCTCGGGCGACTTCCTTCCCGGTCCTGGATAGACTCGCTCCTATGACTTCTACTGCTGCTGATGTCCGCACCGCCGCCGCAAAGCTCGAAGAGCAGCTGCGCAATCTGCCCAAGGTCTCCCTGCACGATCACCTGGACGGCTCGCTCCGCCCAGAGACCCTGATCGAGCTTGCCGCGGAGATCGGCCACGAACTTCCCAGCCAGGACTCCGAGGAGCTCGCCGAGCGCTTCCGGCAGAACGCGAACTCCGGATCCCTGGAGAAGTACCTGGAGGCCTTCGCGCACACCACCGCCGTGATGCAGACCCCGCAGAACCTGCGCCGGGTCGCCAAGGAATACGTCGAGGACCTCGCCGCCGACGGGATCATCTACTCCGAGGTTCGCTGGGCGCCTGAGCAGCATCAGGAGCAGGGCCTGAGCCTGGACGAGGCCGTCGAGGCCGTCCAGGAAGGACTGAACCAGGGCATGGAGACCGTCGCGGAGCAGGACGGCGTCATCGTCGTCGGCCAGCTGGTCTCCGCCATGCGGCAGTCCGACCGTGCCGATGAGATCGTCGAGGTCGCGCTGCGCCACCGGGACAAGGGCGTCGTCGGCTTCGACATCGCCGGACCCGAGGCCGGCTTCCCGCCGAGCCGCTTCGCCGATGCCTTCACCCGGCTCGCCACCGAGATGTTCCCCACCACGGTCCACGCCGGTGAGGGCGACGGCATCGAATCCGTCCGCGACGCGCTGGTCTCCGGCCGCGCCCAGCGCCTGGGCCACGGCGTCCGCGTCGCCGAGGACATCAGCGTCATCGAGGGCGATGTGGACTCCGAGGCCGGGGAAGAGGTCTTCCAGGTGGAGCTCGGCCCCGTGGCCCGCTGGGTCCGCGACCGCCAGATCCACCTCGAGGTCAGCCCCACCTCGAACGTGCAGACCGGCGCGATCGCCGGATTCGCCCAGGGCCAGCCGCCGGAACTCAGCGACCACCCCTTCGACATGCTCTACCAGCTGGGCTTCAACGTCGGCGTCAACACCGACAACCGACTGGTCTCCGGGGTGACCCTCTCCGGAGAGCTCGCGCTGATCGCCAGCACCTTCGACTACGGCCTCGGTGAGCTCGCCGACTTCCAGGTCAACGCGCTGGAGTCCTCGTTCCTCGGTCATGAGGAGCGCGAGGCCCTGGCAGGGATGATCCTCGAAGCCTGGCAGTGAAGATGAGCCGCGGCCAACAGGTCAGCGCTGGTCCGTCCCACTCCGGTCTGACCAGGGTTGATCCCGCGGGCAATGACCAGATCGCGATGCTGCGCTGGGTCATCGCGCGGCTACGCGAGCACTGCCCCTGGACCTCTCAGCTGACTCACGGCGATCTCACCGAATACCTCGTCGAAGAGGCCTACGAGGTGCTCGAAGAGATCGAGGCCGGCAGCCTTGACGAGGGGCTGCGCAAGGAGATGGGGGATCTGCTCTTCCAGGTCGCCCTGCACGCCCAGCTGGCCCAGGAGCGCGGCAGCTTCGACCTCGACGGGGTGGCCCAGGCCATCACCGCGAAGCTGGTGCGCCGCAGCCCGCATGTCTTCACCGCAGAGGGCCGCCTGGCCGTGGATGCAAACGCGACCATCGAGCAGGTGGAGGCCGCCTGGACCCGGATCAAGGCCGAGGAGAAGGCCGCTGACAACGCAGCGGCTGAGATCGGAACGGCTGAGCTCGGAACGGCTGGAAACGGAACGGCCGTGAACGCAGCCGACGACGGCGGCGGCACACACCTGGCCGGCGTCGTCGGCTCGCTTCCGGCTCACCTGCCAGCGCTCGCGAAGGCCGCCAAGGTCATCGACCGGCTCGGCCGGGAGCGCGGTGAACATCTCCCCAACACTGAATCGGCCACGCTGGCGGCGGCTGACGAGGAGGAGCTCGGTGAACTACTCTTTGCTGTGGTGCGCACCGCACGCGGGAACGGGCAGGACCCGGAGCGGGCGCTGCGCCGCCACCTGAACCGCATGACCTGAGCCTGATCAGCAGGAGCGCTGAACAGCTCGTCGATGCACCGGCGCAAGGGCGCGCTCGGCACACCCGAAAAGTTTCCCACCGAATGAACAACAAGGAGCCGAGAAGAATATGTCTCTCATCGTCAGTGTGTACGGCCGCGAAATCCTCGACTCGCGAGGCAACCCGACCGTGGAGGTCGATGTCCTCCTCGAGGACGGCAGCTTCGGCCAGGCCGCAGTCCCCTCCGGCGCCTCCACCGGCGCCTTCGAAGCCGCGGAACGTCGCGACGGTGACAAGGACCGGTACCTCGGCAAGGGCGTCACCGGCGCCGTGGGCGCAGTCAACGACGTCATCGCCGCCGCCCTGGAAGGACAGGACGCCACCGAGCAGCGCATCATCGACCAGATCCTGCTCGACCTCGACGGCACCGAGAACAAGAACTCGCTGGGCGCCAACGCGATCCTCGGTGTCTCCCTGGCCGTGGCCAAGGCCGCCGCCGACGCCTCGGACCTGCCGCTGTACAAGTACCTCGGCGGCCCCAACGCGCACCTGCTGCCCGTGCCGATGATGAACATCCTCAACGGCGGCTCCCACGCGGACTCCAACGTCGACATCCAGGAGTTCATGATCGCCCCCATCGGTGCGGCCACCTTCTCCGAGGCGCTGCGCGCCGGCGTGGAGGTCTACCACTCGCTGAAGGCCCTGCTCAAGGAGAAGGGCCTGGCCACCGGGCTGGGCGACGAGGGCGGCTTCGCGCCGGACCTCCCCTCCAACCGGGCGGCACTGGATCTGATCACCGAGGCCATCAAGCGCGCCAACTACACCCCGGGCAAGGACATCGCCCTGGCCCTGGACGTGGCAGCCAGCGAGTTCTACGCCGACGGGGTCTACACCTTCGAGGGCGAGTCCAAGACTCCCGAGCAGATGAGCGCCTACTACGGCGAGCTCGTCGATGCGTACCCGCTGATCTCCATCGAGGACCCGCTGGACGAGGATGACTGGGCCGGCTGGAAGAACCTGACCGAGCAGATCGGGGACAAGGTTCAGCTGGTCGGCGACGACCTCTTCGTCACCAACCCGGACCGCCTGGCCAAGGGCATCGCCGCCGACACGGCGAACTCGCTGCTGGTCAAGGTCAACCAGATCGGATCGCTCACCGAGACCCTCGACGCGGTCGCGCTGGCCCAGCGCAGCCGCTACACCACGATGATCTCCCACCGCTCCGGCGAGACCGAGGACACCACCATCGCGGACATCGCGGTGGCCACCAACTCGGGCCAGATCAAGACCGGCGCACCGGCTCGGTCCGAGCGCGTGGCCAAGTACAACCAGCTGCTGCGCATCGAAGAAGAGCTCGGCGACGCCGCGCGCTACGCCGGAGCCTCTGTGTTCCCGCGCTTCACCGCGTAGTCTCGGCAGCTCCCCGGCGTACATGAACGCCGGCGGGACGGGGTGTCAGGCTCACCGGTCCTGGTCGCGACCAGAGGCCGAGCTGCCTGGCGCCCCCTCCTGTTCCGGCGGTGAAGCTTCTGCTCACGCTCGGCCTCGTCGCGTGTCAGATCCCAGCCGCGGGGCTCGCGGCAGATATCCTCAGAGGCCACCCCTACTTCCCCTCTTCCCCCTCAAGGCGGTGACATCTCGTGCCGAGCAGACGTGCTTCTTCAGCGGAGGTCAAAGCGCGCGCGGCCCAGGCTCGTCGGCTGGCCGAGCGCGAGCAGGTCTCCGGCGAGATCCGGACTCCCGCCGACATCACCGCCCGGCGCAAGACGCGCAGCTCCAGCCCTTCCGGATCGGCGAAGACCCCGGTCAGTGCCGCCACGACGGTCCCCGAACGGACCTTCCCCGGCCGGATGATCCTGCTGAGCATCGTGGTCCTGGTCGTCATCTCCTTCCTGGTCCCCACCGTGAACAGCTTCTTCCAGCAGCGCTCGGAGATCAACGAGCTTCAGTCTCAGATCGCCGCTGAGCAGGAGGAGCAGGCGCAGCTGCAGTCGGAGCTGGTGCGCTGGGACGATCCAGACTTCGTCCGCCAGCAGGCCCGCGAACGGATCAACCTGGTCATGCCGGGGGAGCGCCGCTACCAGGTCATGGGTGATCCCGAGGGGAACACCGAGGAGATCCAGCCGCTGGACTCCAGCGAGGTCCGCCACGACCTCCCCTGGGCCGAGGCGCTCTGGGACTCCCTGGTCCGCTCCGCCGCCGAAGACTGATCCGACAGCACACGGGGCCGGCTGGCCGCAGCAGTGGAGTAAACTCGGCTCCCGTGAACTCGACTACCCCGCACCCCAGCGATCTGGACACCCTGAGCCTGCAGCTGAGCAGGCCAGTGCGCGACGTCGTCGAGATCCCAGCCCGCTGCGCCTGCGGAAACCCCCTGGTGGCAGCCACGGCGCCACGGCTGAGCAACGGGATTCCCTTCCCGACCACCTTCTACCTCACCCACCCCGCCGCGACCGCAGCCGTCTCTCGGCTGGAGGCCGCAGGTCTCATGGCCGAGATGAGCCGACGGCTCACCACCGACGCCGAGCTCGCCGCGGCCCATCGGAGAGCCCACGAGAACTACCTCGCCGAGCGCGAACGGATCCGCGGCGTCGCCGGGCTTGACCCGGTCTGGGAGATCGAGGGCGTCAGCGCCGGGGGGATGCCCGATCGGGTCAAGTGCCTGCACGTGCTCGTCGGGCACTCGCTTGCGGTCGGACCAGGCATCAACCCGCTCGGCGATGAGACGCTGGAACGCATCGCCGACGAGTTCACCCCGCAGACCTGCATCTGCGCCGCATCCTGGGACCACGACGCCGCGGTTCCGCAGCGTGATCTCAGTCGTCACGTGCGCCGCAAGAACCAGGGGTTCGCCCGGCAGGAGAACGCGGACGCCGAGGGCCCCGTCTCGCAGGACCCCGAAGAGACCGCATAGAGTGCTGGCAAGGACCCCCGCGGGACGGCCAGCCCGTCGCCCGCTCACGAACACCGGCGAGGAGAAGGACACCCCCATGAGAGTTGCTGCCATCGACTGCGGAACCAACTCCATCCGGCTGCTGATCGCCGATGTCGAAGACAGCGGCCGGGTCAACGATGTGGTGCGACAGATGACCGTCGTCCGCCTGGGCGAGGGCGTGGACGAGACCGGCGAGTTCTCGGCCGGAGCGTTGGATCGGACCTTCGCCGCGGTGGACCGCTACGGCGCACTCATCCGCAGGCACCACGTCGAGGCCGTGCGCTTCGTCGCCACCTCGGCGTCCCGGGACGTGGCCAACCGCGATGTGTTCATCGCCGGGGTCGAACACCGGCTCGGTGTGGAGCCCGAGGTCATCCGTGGCAGCGAGGAGGCAGGACTGTCCTTCGCCGGCGCCGCCTCAGTCCTGGACTGGGACGCCGAGCGCAAGATCCTGGTCGTGGATCTCGGCGGCGGATCCACCGAATTCGTGCTCGGCACCTCCGCCGGGGTCGAGCACGCCATCTCCACCGACATGGGATGTGTGCGCTTCACCGAGCGGCATATGCGCAGCGACCCGCCCACCGACACCGAGACCTCGATGACCAGCTTCGAGACGCTGTCCTTCCTGGAGAACGTCTCCGAGGTGATGCCGCTGCACGAGGCAGAGGTGGTCATCGGGGTGGCCGGCACCGTCACCACGGTGGCCGCGCACGCGCTGAAGCTCGAGGACTACGAACCTGACCTGATCCACGGCGCGGAGATCGACCTCGACACCCTGCACCAGTCGGTGGATCAGCTGGTCCACTCCACCCGGGACGCCCGCGCCCAGATGCCGATCATGCACCCCGGCAGGGTGGACGTGATCGGCGCCGGCGCGCTGATCTGGGGCACGATCCTGGACTACCTGAACAAGGTCACCCACGGGCGGATCATCTCGGCGGTCGCCTCCGAGCACGACATCCTCGACGGCATCGCGATGTCCCTGGCACACTCCCAGTCGCGCGAGCATTCACAGCTGGGAGCGGAGCCGCAGAGATGACAGCAGGCTCACGCGCCCTCGGAGCAGGGCTCGCCGCCGGACTGGGTCTGAGCGGCGCGATCCTCGCCGCGCCGGCAGCCCACGCCGATGAGTGGCGCGACCAGCAGTACTGGCTCGAGGACTACGGCATCACCGAGGCCTGGGAGACCACCCGCGGGGAGGGCAAGACCATCGCCGTCATCGACACCGGCGTGGACTCCAGCCACCCCACCCTCTCCGGCGCGGTCGTCGGCGGGACCGACGTGTCCGGCGCCGGTGACGGCGGCGCCCCGGTGGATCAGGTCGCGACCGAGCACGGCACGCTGGTGGCGTCCCTGGCCGTCGGCCGGGGCACCTCCGCGGAGGCTTCAGCGGTCGCCGGACTGGTGGACGAGGACATCCAAGAGCTCGACGACGACGAATGGGAAGACTGGTGGGAGGACTTCGAGACCTCGCTCGAGGACATCTACGGCGAGGACTGGCAGGACGACGTCGACGCCGACGCCCTCGCGGAGTTCGAGCAGACCCGCACTGCGCCTCGGGAGCTGACCCAGGATGACGATCCCGACGACGGCGTGGTCGGAGTCGCCCCCGAAGCGTCCCTCCTCTCGGTCTCGCTGCTGCTCCAAGACCCCAACCCCTACGGCGGCGGCACCGAGGAACAGATCGCCGAGGCCGTGATCTGGGCGGTGGACAACGGCGCCGACATCATCAACATGTCCCTGGGCTCGGGCTTCCAGGAATGGCCCGAAGCCTGGGACGAGGCCTTCCTCCACGCCGAGAACAACGACGTGCTCGTCGTGGCCGCCTCCGGCAACCGCGCCTCCGGACACCTCTCGGTGGGCGCGCCCGCCACCATCCCGGGAGTGCTCGCCGTGGCCGGGGTCGACCAGGCCCGCAGCATCAGCGCAGACTCCTCCTCCCAGGGCATCGCCATCGGCATCGCCGCCGCCTCCGAACCCCTGGTCGGCGCCATGCCCGGTGGGGGCTACATCCAGTGGAACGGCACTTCGGGAGCCTCCCCGATCGTCGCCGGAGCCGCCGCACTCGTCTGGGCCGCCCACCCGGAGCTCAGCGCCCAAGAGGTCAAGCACCGGATGCTCTCCACCGCGGATTCAGAAGGAGCCGACGGTGTGGACTCTGAGTACGGACATGGAGTGCTCGACGTGGCCGAGGCGGTCGCCGGCGACGCCCCCGCGTTCGACGCCTCGCAGTCTTCGACGCTGGCCGAATGGGTGCGAGTCCATCGGCGGGGCGAGGTCGAAGAGACCGACACGAACGAGATCCCCGAGGACGCCGGGGTCGTGGCCGGCCCCGAAGGTGAGCCCCGCGCCATGCCCGAGGCGGCCCAGCCGGGCACCGCGCAGGACTGGGCCGGGCCCGCAGCAGTCGGCGCCGCCGCGCTGCTCGTGGTGGCCGTGCTCAGCATGGCCGCGATCCACCTGCATCGCGCCCGTCGCCGCGATCGGAGCTGAGCGATCCACTCGGCTCCTCCGGCCCGAGCAGACCTCACCACCCACCATCGAGCACCGTATAGGATGATGCATATGGCTATTCCACAGACGCTTTCCGCGAAACCCCGTATCCTCATCGTCGGCGGCGGCTACGTCGGTCTCACCACCGCACAGCTGCTCCAGAAGAAGGTGAAGGCCGCCGGCGGGATCGTGACCGTCGTCGACCCCATGCCGTACATGACCTACCAGCCCTTCCTCCCCGAGGTCGTCGGCGGCCACATCGAGGCCCGCCACGCGGTGGTCTCGCACCGCCGCCACCTCAAGGACTCCGAGATCATCACGGGCAAGGTCAGCGCCGTGGATCACGACGGCCGCACCGCCACCGTGGAGCTCTCCCAGGGCGAGACCGTCGAGCTGCCCTACCAGGACATCATCATGGCCGCCGGCGCGACCACGAAGACCTTCCCGATCGAGGGCCTCGCCGAGCACGGCATCGGTCTGAAGACCATCGAAGAGGCGCTGACGCTGCGCAACCACATCCTCGAGCGCATCGAGTCCGCCTCGGTGATGACTGACGAAGTGGCCAAGTCCCGCGCCCTGACCTTCACCGTGGTCGGCGGCGGCTTCGCCGGCATCGAGACCGTCGCGGAGATGGAAGACATCATCCGGGCCGCAGTGGCCGTGAACCCGCGCATCGGTCAGACCGATGTGCGCATCGTGATGGTCGAGGCCATGGGCCGGGTCATGCCCGAGGTCACCGAGGACCAGGCCGTCGGCGTCGTCGAGCACCTGCGCGGCCGCGGCATCGAGGTCCTGCTGAACACCTCGCTCGGCTCCGTCGTGGACGGTGAGATGCGACTGATCAATATGAAGGACAAGTCCGAGGCCGACCGCTTCGACTCCGACACCCTGGTCTGGACCGCCGGCGTCGCCGCCAACGTCGTGGCCAAGAAGTCCGGCTTCCCGGTGGACCCGCGTGGCCGCGTCACCGGCACCGCCACCCTGCAGATCGCCGACGAAGACGGCAGGGTGCTCCAGAACGCCTGGACCGCCGGTGACATCTCCGCGATCCCCGACCTCAGCGGCGGCGGGCTGCCCGACGGCACCTGCGTGCCCAACGCGCAGCACGCCTCCCGCCAGGCCAAGGTGCTCGCGAAGAACGTGCTGGCGGCCAGCTTCGGCCAGGGCCAGCTCAGCGAGTACAAGCACGACTCCCTCGGGGCCGTCGCCGGACTGGGCATGTTCCAGGGCGTCGGCAACCCGCTGAAGATCAAGATCAACGGGTTCCCCGCCTGGATGGCCCACCGCGGCTACCACGCGCTGGCGATCCCCACCGTGGAGCGCAAGGTCCGCGTGATCGGTGGATGGGTCTCCGAGCTCGTGCTGGGCCGCGACTACACTCCGGTGCGCGATCTCGAGAGCCCGTACCGGCAGTTTCAGGAAGCTGCCGGCGGAGTCAAGCCCAAGGAGCCGGCCAAGGGCTGACCTCGGAACATTCGTGAGGCAGAACTAGAGAGCGGGCTGTCAGTGACAGTCCGCTTTCTGCCCCCATAGCCCAATCGGCAGAGGCAACCGACTTAAAATCGGTCCAGTGTGGGTTCGAGTCCCACTGGGGGCACCGATGATCCCGGCGCGCGCCAGCGCAGGTGGCCGGCCCAGGCGCCCGCTGCCCGGCCGCGGAGGGGTCCGCGAAACCGGTGATGTCGATCCCGGGAGAAGTCCTCGGGCAGCTCACCCGCACCCAGACCAGGCTGAGGCGGGGCGGATCAGGGCCCGACGGTGGGAACCGTGCTGGGTGTATCCCGGCTCAGCGCACCCCGCGCGCCGCCAGAGCCTCGGCGGTCTCCTCCGCGTGGCGCAGACTCATCACCAGCAGCGGAAGCACCGTGGCGCGCGGAGCGGGCCGCATTCCGCGCGCCCGCTGGGCCTCACGGATGTCTGCATAGAAGGACAGGATCACCGGCACCGAGCGGATGGTCAAGGACAGAGCCAGCGAGATCCGTTCGGCGCTGAGCCCCAGGCGCAGCAGCAGCGGATCCAACGGTCGCAGGACCCGCTCGAAGCTGGAGAGGATGTCCGAGGTCGCCGTGGTCAGGGTGAACAGTGCGGCCAGCAGCACGACGGCGAGCACGCGCGCCACGTTGAAGCCCGCCTCGGCGGGGGTCAGGAAGATCAGCTGGGGGATGGTCAGCACCACCACCAGCCATTTCAGCCGCCAGAGCTGGGCGACCAGGCCGCGAAGCCCGATCCCGGAGAACCGGAAGCCGAGGAGGGTCACGGCCCAGATGCCCAGCAGCACCCCGAGGTTCTCGCGAAAGATCGAGGCCGCGAGGGCGGCCAGGAAGATCCCGAGGAACTTCGCACCCACCGGCATGCGGTGCAGGTACGAGGTGCCCGGGCGGTAGAGCGGGATCACCGCAGCAGCGTCATCACGTGCGGTGTCACGTGGGACGGCATCAGGTGCGTCGGCGCGAGCGGGCGTGGCTGAACGGGGCAGGGTAGGCGCGTGCCAGCGAGTGGGTCAGCGCCACCGCGATGGCCGCCTTGAGGAGATCGCCGGGAAGGAAGGCCAGGTTGATCAGCGCCGCCTGCTCCATGGTGAGTCCCATCTGGAACGCCATGACCGGCATCCCGCAGGCATAGACGACCAGGATCCCACCGAGCACCGTGCCGGTGATGGTGCGCCAGAGTCGCAGCGGCCAGGAGGCCTGGGTGATGAGTCCCACCACGAAGGCTCCAGGGATCCAGCCCAGCGCGAAACCGGCGCTGGGCCCGGCGAAGGCGCCCAGACCCCCTGAGCCGTGGGCGAGCAGCGGCAGTCCTGCTGCGACGAGCAGATGGAGCAGCACGATGGCCCCGGCGCCGCGCCACGGTCCCAGCACTGCGCCGGCGAGCATGACTCCGAGGGTCTGCAGCGTGATCGGCACGCCCCCGGCCAGGGGGATGGCCGGAAGCTGGCCCAGGACTGCGACAAGTGCTGCGAACATCGCCATCTGGGCGATGCTGCGCACTGCGGTGCTGGGAGCGGCGGGTGCGGTGGCGCCTGGCGTCACCGAGGCGGGCGGGGCTGGAGAATTATTGAACACCGTTCAAATATAGCGCCTGAGGCCGCTCGCCGTCCGCCGGTGGCAGATTTCCAGGTAATCTCCAGCTGCGGCGGGGCGAGGACGCTAGAATATTCAGGGACTCGTCCCTCATGAGATCGGCCGGACGGCCGTGACCTGCGGGGACAGACGATGAGACATCCACCCGAGCACCGATAGGAGTGCGGTCACACATGTCCAACCCGATCTTCAACACCGGTGCCTTCCCTGACCAGTTCAGCGAGAAGAAGCGCGAGCGGCGCCGGTTCTACATGAATGACCAGGGCGGCGTGACCGAGCAGTCGCGCCAGCAGAGCCCCGCGCAGGGCCAGCCCTTCGCCGCCCAGTACGGCATGCCCGGCCAGCAGGCCTCGGCCGCCGGGGCGGATCAGCTGAACCGCCAGTACAACCTGCCCGATGCCGCCGGCTCCCAGGGCGCGGCGATGACCTATGACGATGTCATCCGCAAGACCGTCACCAGCTTCGCCGTCGTGCTGCTCGGCGCGGCCGGCGCCGTCGCCCTCGGCATGGTCATGCCGGGTGCGATCATGGGGCTGGCACTGATTGCGGCGCTGGCCGGCTTCGGCCTCGGCCTGGTCAACGCCTTCAAGAAGGAGCCGAACCCGGCCCTGATCCTGGCCTACTCCGCCACCCAGGGCTTCTTCCTCGGTGCCTTCACCATGGTCATGGAGATGATGTTCCCCGGCATCGCCGTGCAGGCAGTGCTGGCCACCCTGGCGGTCTTCGGCACCGTCCTGGCGCTGTTCAAGTCCGGCAAGGTCCGCGCGACTCCGAAGCTGAACAAGATGTTCTTCGTCGCGATCATCGCCTACGCCGTGTTCTCGCTGATGAACTTCGGTCTGGTCATGTTCACCGATATGGGCATGTTCGGCCTGCGCTCAGGCTGGATGGGCATCGCCATCGGCGCCTTCGCCATCCTCCTGGCCACCTACTCCCTGGTCATGGACTTCACCAATATCCAGGAAGGCGTGGAGGCCGGCGTGTCACAGAAGTACGGCTGGGCCGCCGCCTTCGGCCTCACCGTCTCCCTGGTGTGGCTCTACATCGAGATCCTGCGCGTGATCGCGATCATACGTTCGATGGCGGATTGATCACGCTCCGAACTGAGAGCTCAGCGCCGGTGAGCACGCCGGTCGGCTGAGACCGTGCAGACCACGACGGGTCCGCCCGATGCTCGCGAGCATCAGGCGGGCCCGTCGTCGATTCACCCCCTTGTTGCCATGGCAGGATGTAGCAATGAACACTGTCGAGAAGCTCGAGCTGATGGAAGAGGACGTCCCTCCCCGGATGGCCGAGGAACAGCGGATCCAGGAAGACGTCCCATGGGGCATCCGGATCGCCGCCGCCTGGTCCTGGCGCGTCATCATCATCCTGCTCTTCGCGGGCGTGATGATCTGGCTGCTCAGCCACATCTCGCTGCTGCTGATCCCGCTGCTCGTGGCCGCCCTGCTGGCCACCCTGCTGCGCCCGCTGCAGAACGTCTTCGTCAAGTGGAAGTTCCCGCGCGTGGTTGCGGCGATCACCACGCTGCTGGTGCTCATCGGCTTCGTGGCGGGACTGCTCTACCTGGTCGGCCAGCAGCTGGTCACCGGCTTCGCCGAGATGGCCACGCAGGTCCAGGAAGGCCTCTTCGAGCTGGTCACCCTCGCCGAGGACACCGCCGCCCGCTTCGGCATCGAGATCTCTGCCGACCAGATCAATCAGGGGCTCGAAGAAGGCCTCGCCTATCTGCAGGAGAACTCTGACGCGATCCTCGGCGGAGCCATGGCGCTGGGCTCCACCGCGGGCAACCTCGTCGTCGGACTGATCCTCGCACTGTTCACCCTGATCTTCTTCCTGGCCGATGGCCGCAAGATCTGGGACTTCCTGGTGTTCTTCGCCCCCGGCAAGCACCGCCCCGCCATCCACGGCGCAGGCCGTCGCGGCTGGACCGCGCTGGGCTCCTACATGCGCGTCCAGGTCTTCGTGGCCGGAGTCGACGCGGTGGGCATCGGCGTCGGCGCGGCCCTGCTGGGAGTGCCGCTCGCGCTGCCGGTGGCCGTGCTGGTCTTCCTGGGCTCCTTCATCCCGATCGTCGGTGCCGTGGTCACCGGCGCCGTTGCCGTCATCCTTGCCCTGGTGGCCAATGGGCTGGGCAACGCGCTGCTGATGGTCGGCGTGGTCCTGCTGGTCCAGCAGATCGAATCCAACATCCTGCAGCCCATCGTGATGGGCAAGGCGGTGCGGCTGCACCCGCTGGCCGTGATCCTCGCCGTGACCGCCGGCACCACCCTGCTGGGCATCGTCGGCGCACTCTTCGCCGTGCCGGTCCTGGCCTTCATCACCCGGGCCGCGCGGTACCTGGTGAAGGAGGAATGGCGCTCAGACCCCGAGGCCAAGGCCATGGAGAAGCTGGAGAAGGAAGAAGCCGTCAAGCGAGCTGCTCAGAAGGAGGTGCAGGAGGCCGAGGAACAGGCCTCGCTGGCGAACATCACCCGCCGGTTCAAGCAGACGATCCCCGGCCTGGACCCCGAGAGGCGCGGATTCGGACGCCGCGTCGACGCCGCGGAAGGGCAGCCGACCCGCACCGAGACGCACACCGCGGCCGGCACCCGTCCACACCCCGATGCCGACTCCGAGGACGCTGGCCACGGCACTGCCGCTCAGACCCGGACCGACACCCATCCAGATGATGAGGGCAAGCGAGAATGACACAGATCCAGCACGGCGCAGAGGCAGTCGCGCGCCCAGGCGCGCACCTGAGCGTCCAGCTCGAAGACATCCAGGCCGCCCAGGAGCTGCTCGCCGACATCATCGTGCGCACTCCCATGGAGCACTCGCGCGCACTGGGGCGCATGGTGGACGCCACCGTGCACCTGAAGGCCGAGAACCTGCAGCGCGCCGGCTCGTTCAAGGTGCGCGGCGCCTACGTGCGCATGGCGCGACTCTCCGAGGAGGAGAAGTCCCGCGGCGTCGTCGCGGCGTCGGCCGGCAACCACGCCCAAGGCGTGGCGCTGGCTGCCAAGAAGCTGGGCATCACCGCGAAGATCTACATGCCGCACGGGGTGGCCCTGCCCAAGCTCGCGGCCACCCGGGACCACGGGGCCGAGGTCATCCTGCACGGCTCCAATGTCGATGAGGCCCTCGCCGAGGCGCAGCGGAATTCGGACGAGACCGGCTCGGTCTTCATCCACCCCTTCAACAACACCGACGTCGTCGCCGGTCAGGGAACCATCGGCCTGGAGATCCTGGAGCAGGAGCCCGCGGTCGACACCGTCATCATGGGCATCGGCGGCGGCGGGCTGCTGGCCGGCTCCGCCGTGGCGATCAAGCAGCAGGCCGCCCGGCTGGGCCGCGAGGTCAAGATCATCGGCGTCCAGGCCGAGAACGCGGCTGCGTATCCACCGTCGCTCGCCGCCGACGCGCTGGTCCCGATCAAGGGGGTGCGCACCATCGCCGACGGCATCGCCGTGGGCCGGCCGGGGGAGATCCCGTTCGAGATCATCAAGGAGCTCGTCGACGAGGTCGTCACGGTCAGCGAGGACGCGATCGCCCGCGCGCTGATCTTCCTGCTGGAGCGTTCCAAGATGGTCGTGGAGCCCGCAGGCGCGGTGCCCGTCGCGGCGCTGATGGAGGGCAAGCTCGCCGACCTGGGGATCAGGCCCAAGAACGTCGTCGCCGTGCTCTCCGGGGGCAACATCGACCCGATGCTGATGCTGCGCGTGATCCAGCACGGCCTCTCCGCCGCGAACCGGTTCCTCACCGTGAAGCTGATGCTCAAGGATCTTCCGGGTGAGCTCGCCACGATCTCCCAGATCATCGCCGACGCCGACGCGAACGTCACCGGGGTGGATCACAGCCGGATCGGTGGGGCGCTGTCCATGGGGGAGGTCTCCATCGTGATCAATATGGAGACCAAGGGCGCCGAGCACTCTGAGCGAGTGCTCAACCGGCTGCGCGCCCAGGGCTACGAACCGATGGTCCCGCAGCACTGAGCAGGCCCCGCAGCTGGGCACTCCAGCGGCGCTGGGATGCTCCCCAAGCACCGAGCGCCTCCCAGACACGACGACGGCCCCCTCCCAGTGGAGGGGGCCGTCGTCGTCGTGCTGCGGGGTGCGGCTCTCAGCCGCCGAAGGGCTCGGCGGAGAGGATCTCCACCGGGATGTCCTTGCCGTTGGGTGCGGCATAGCTGAGCTTGTCTCCCGGCTTGGCGCCGTTGATCGCCTCGCCGATGGGGGAGCGCTCGGAGTAGACCTCCAGGTCGGTGTCTCCGGCGATCTCGCGGTTGCCGAAGAGGAACTTCATCGTGTTGCCGGCGATCTTGGCCTCCACGAGCATCCCGGGCACCACGGTGTCGCCGGTGGGAGCATCGCCGACATAGGCGTTCTCCAGCAGGTCCTTGAGGTAGCGGATGCGCGCCTCGGCCTTGCCCTGCTCCTCCTTCGCGGCGTGGTAGCCGCCGTTCTCCTTGAGGTCGCCCTCTTCGCGAGCAGACTCGATGCGGTCAACGATCTCCTGGCGACCGGGTCCGCTGAGGTGCTTGAGCTCGCCCTTCAGCCGATCGTAGGCCTCCTGGGTCAGCCACTGAGCGTTCTCGTCGATCTCGGGGGTGTTCGTTGACACGGTTCAGCTCTCCTTATTCATGCAAAGACCCCGCCGTTGGACGGCATGCGTTCTGGCCCTTGAGCCCGGGACATGCCTCGGCGGGGTGTTGATGCGTTCCCCACATGCTAGTGGGGGTGCTCCGGATTCTCAATCAGGACCGTGGCTATTGATCGGAACTGGCCTCAGCTTCCGCGACAGGGGCGGGAAGGAAGCCCGCTTCGCTGAAGGCTGAACGGGCGCGTTCACCGGCAAGGATGCCGAAGAACTCATTCGCCGCGCCGGAGTTCTCGGGGTCTGTGAGCACCCCGGCCCAGACCTGGGTGGTGCTCTGCTGGAACTGCGGGATCTCGAAGGTCTGCAGCGGGACGTCCTGGGCCAGTACGTCGGTGACATACGCCAGGGCGGCGTCGCTGCTGCCCTCGGTGAGGTTCTGCAGCGCGCTGTCCGGCTCTGCGGAGAAGCCTGCGCGGGCCACGTGGAACTCCTCGTCGGTCAGATCCAGGTCGAAGGTGCCGGAGAGGTCGGTGATCTGTTCGGTGCAGGGAGCATCTCCGGCGCAGGTGCTCACCCTCAGGTCAGCGGCGCGGGCGGCGAAGTCGTCGAAGTCCAGGATCTCGAAGGGATTCTCCGCCGTGGCGACCAGCACCAGTCGGTTGCTCGCCAGTGGAATCGGATCACCCTCGATGTTCCCGTCCTGGGTGAGTGCCAGCATCTGGTCCCGCGAGGCGGTCAGGACCAGGTCGGCGTCGTGGCCAGACTCGATCGCGCGCTCGAGCGCGTCGCTGCCGAGGTACTCGACCTGGGCGGAGACTCCGCTCTGCCGGTCATGGAGATCAGAGCGCAGCGCGTCGAGTGCGGGGGCCGTGGAGGGTGCCGCCAGCACGGTCACGCTGCGATTTTCACCTGCGGAGACTCCGGTGGCAGGGCCGCAGGCGCTGAGTACGAATGCCGCGACGAAGCAGAGCAGGAGCACGAGCGCGATCACGCCGCGGAGTCGGAAGAAGAGAGAATCGGGTTTCATGGACAGGCTCCCCTGAGAAAAGGGTGTGGAGCCCGTCTGCTAGAGCTCTGTGTGTGATGCGGGTGCTGCGGCGGTCAGTCGACGTCCCAGCAGGAGTCCACCACTCCGGTGACTCCGCGGGACTCCGTCCGCACATCAGTGCGGTAATACTCGCTGCGATCCCCTGGGCTCGATCCCTCGTGCGGACCGATGGTGATGACCCGGGCGCCGACAACTGCATAGCTGTTGTCCAGCACATGGATCATGCACTGAACAGTAGCATCCTGGTCTTTTGACACTTCGAAGTCCACCGAGGCTTCGGTGTCCGAGATGATCGTGTACCCGACGTCGTTGTGGGTGAGCTGACCGACCGCATTGCCCACCGTGAAATAGACGATGGCTCCGAAGGCCAGCACCAGGGCGCCGATGATCATCCAGCGCTGGGATCTCGCGGACGCGCTGCGCCTCGGGGTGCCGTACCTGGACTGAAGCTCAGTGGAGGCAGCGGCGTCGGTGGTGCTGGACTCAGTCATCAGGACTATTCTAGGTGCTTATGCAGAGCTCACACCGCACCCTCTCGAAGAAGTCCCCACCGGCCGCCTCCACCGCCGCATCGGTTCAGCCGAATTCCCGGGCCGGCCGCGCGGGCGGCGCACACCATGGCGCCGGTGCCAGCACCGACGTCGGGGGCGGTGTCGGCACCGAGGTTGCGTCGGCGCTCGCCGGCGCCAAGGTGCAGAGCCTTCCGAGATCCTCAGGCCTGCGCATGCTGGCCGTGCACGCCCACCCCGATGACGAGTCCTCCAAGGGTGCCGCCATGATGGCGGCCTACGCGGCTGCCGGTGCTCAAGTCATGGTGGCCACGGCGACCGGGGGTGAGCAGGGCGATCTGCTGAACCCGGCCGCGGGGGAGATCCTGCAGACCCACCGCGACCTCCCCGGGGTGCGCCGGATGGAGATGGCCGAGGCTGCCGCGGCGCTGAACATCTCCCATGTCTGGCTGGGCTTCGCCGATTCCGGGCTGCCCGAAGGTGACCCCACGCCGCCGCTTCCCTTCGGGAGCTTCGCGACGCTGCCGCTGGAGCAGGCCACGGCCCCGCTGGTGCGCCTGGTCCGCCGATTCAAGCCCCACGTGATCCTTTCCTATGACGAGGTCGGCGGCTACCCGCACCCGGACCACATCATGAGTCACAAGATCACGGTGGAGGCCTACCGGGATGCCGGCGATCCCACCAGGTACCAGGGCCTCGGTGAGGCCTGGGAGCCGCAGAAGCTCTATTACGACCGGGCCTTCAACCCCGGCCGGTTCGAGGCGATCCACAAGGCCCTGCTGGAGGCCGGGCACAAGTCCCCCTATGAGGATCGACTGCTGCGCTTCCGTGACGGGTCGATCCCATGGATGACCGAGCACGAGGTGACCACCCAGATCCCGGTGGGCACCTTCCTGGAGCACCGCGACCGCGCCCTGCGCGCCCACCGCACCCAGGTGGAGCCCGACGGGTTCTTCTTCGCGACCCCCAACGACTTCCTGCGCGAGGTCTGGCCCTATGACGACTACGTGCTGGTCGACTCCCGGGTGAAGACCGAGCTGCCGGAATACGATCTCTTCAGCGGCCTGCGCTGAAGACTTGGTGCGGTGCCGGATTTCTACAACGCGTAGACTTGAGTCGATGGCCGCCGTCGGCGGCTGCCGAAAAAGCCCGGTCCGTCAGGACTGACGACGTTCAAAGGCAGAGACACCTGTGGTTCTAATTCCCTCGGTCAACAACCCGTGGCCAGGTGGGGGCGGCGGTGACGCTCCCGAGCTTCGCCCTGGGCTGGAAGAGGCCGACATCACCCCGGGGATCGAAGGCTTCCTCTTCACCGCGCTGGTCGTGGTGCTGCTCATCGTGGTGGTCCGGGACCTGGTCAAGCGCATGCGCCGGATGAAGTACCGGGCGCAGGTGGAGGCCGAGTACGGCGAGGACGAGGCCGAGTTCCCCGGAGAGATCACCGAAGCCGAGATCTCAGCGGCCCAGCAGCGCTCCCGCGACGCCGCCGCCGAAGCCCGCTTCGGCCCAAGCCCCACGACTCCGGCCCCGCCCGCCGAGAACGAACCCCACCCACCCTCCCGCTGAGCCGGGTCCCCTCCTGCGTCGAGTGGCGGATTCTACGTGGATCTGAGACCGGGAACCCACTGAACTCCTCGCAGAATTCGCCCCTCATCGCATGGGTGGGGTGTCCTACACTGGCGCCATGGTGACAACTCTCCCTTACGGATCCTGGCCATCGAGCATCTCCGCGGAACAGCTCGCCGTAGGCGGCAACCGCCTGGGCTCCCCGCAGTGGGTGGGGGAGCAGCTCTGGTGGACCGAGGCGCTCGCCGCCGAGGGTGGCCGGCAGACCATCGTCCGGACCGACGCAGATCCACTCAGCGCCGCTCGGACCCACGACGACGCGGCCCGCCCGACCCAGCAGACGCACCCCCACACCGTGACGGTGCTTCCGGCGCCGTTCAATGCGCGGTCACGGGTCCACGAATACGGCGGCTCCTCCTGGATCGCGCTGACCGCTGGGACCCCCGCCGCGACCGCACCGCCAGAGGTCGCCCGGCCGGATCAGGGGGCCTCCGGGGCGCCGCTGGTGCTGTTCGTGAACTTCACCGACCAGCGGGTCTACGCCTTCGTCGAGGGTGGGACTCCGCAGCCGATCAGCCCGGTGGGCCCCGAGGTCACCTCTGCAGGCGGGCCCTCGCTGCGCTGGGCCCAGCCCACGGCGGTCTCCCTCGCCGACGGCACCGTGGAGGTGTGGTGGGTCTGTGAGGAACACCTCGACGGCGACGACGCCACGGGCGCCCCGCTCGTGGAGCGCTCGATCGCCGCCCTCCCGCTGGACGGCTCAGCCGCGGAGGACCAGCGCGCGCTGCGACGAGTCACGCCTGCCTCGCGCTTCGTCGCTCACCCGCAGCTCTCACCTGACGGGACTCAGCTCGCCTGGATCTCCTGGGAGCACCCGCAGATGCCGTGGGACGGCACCGCGCTGCACGTGGGCCGCGTCGCCGGCGGGATCGTGGTCGACGATCACGTCCTCGACGGCGGCCCCGAGGTCTCGGTGCTGCAGCCGCAGTGGCGCCGTGACGGCGAACTCATCTACCTCAGCGACCGCTCCGGATGGTGGAACCCCTGGACCGTGCAGACCGTGGAGACCGGGCCCCAGACCGACGCCCAGACTCGTACCAAGGGTGGGCCCGCAGCGATCGAGACGCCGCGCCAGCTGCTGGTCGATGAGCAGGAGTATGCCGGGCCGCTGTGGCAGCTGGGCCAGCGCTGGGTCACCCTGATCGGCGCTGACCACGCATTGTGCATCCACGGGACCGCCACGGACTCGCTGGGCGTGCTCGACCTGCGTGCCGGCACCGTGGTGCCCCTGGAGCTGCCGCACACCAGCATCGCCGGGGTGAGCCTGCGCCAGGACGGTGCGCTCGCGATCCACGGTGCGTCGACCACCGAGTTCTCCGCGATCAGCGTCGGCCCGCTCGTCGTCAGCGACGGACGATGGCGGGTCGACCGTCCCGGCGTCGTCCGGTCCTCCCGTGATGACGCCCCGGACCCGGCGCTGCTGCCGGCCCCGGAGCCGATCACGGTGCAGGACGACTCCGGGCAGGAGATCCACGCGGTGCTCTACCGGCCGCGCCAGGTTGGCTTCGCCGCTCCGGCGGGGGAGCTGCCCCCGTTCATCGCACAGGTGCACGGCGGACCCACCGGCCAGGCCGCCGTCGGACTCTCGCTCGCGATCGCCTATTACACCTCGCGCGGGATCGGGGTGGTCGACATCAACTATGGCGGTTCCACCGGGTTCGGTCGGGCCTACCGCGACCGGCTCAAGGGCCGATGGGGCGTGGTGGATGTGGCGGACACCGTCGCGGTGATGGAGCACCTGGTCGCCGAGGGCATCGCCGACCCCCGAAGGCTGGGGATCGAGGGCGGCAGCGCCGGCGGATGGACCACCCTGGCGTGTCTGACCCGCACCGAGACCTTCGCCGCGGGGGTCTCGAGCTTCGGCGTCGCCGACCTGGTGGCGCTGGCCGAGGACACCCATGACTTTGAGTCCCGTTATCTGGACGGGCTCGTGGGCCCCTACCCGGAGGCCGCAGAGATCTACCGCGAGCGGGCACCGCTGAACCACGTGGACTCGCTGAGCTGCCCGGTGCTGCTGCTCCAGGGTGACGAGGACCCGATCGTTCCGCCGAACCAGGCCGAGATGTTCCGCGACGCCCTCGCCGCGAAGTCCATTCCGCACGCCTATCTGCTCTTCGCCGGAGAGCAGCACGGCTTCCGCAAGGCGGAGAACATCATCACCAGCTTCGAGGCCTCGTTGAGCTTCTACGGACAGATCTTCAGCTTCGAGCCGGAGGGGATCCCGCACCTTGAGCTGAGCCGCTGACGTGTCCCTGCCGCGTTGAGGGGCGGATTCTCCGAGCGGTTGAGCGGGTTCGAGGCATCAGGTGCCCGGAATTTCCGCCCCTCAACGCGGGAGCAGGCGCTCGACGCCGGGTCGCGGGTGCGCAAGACTGGACGGATGGGACACCGCCTCGCCGAAAGCTCCTCGCTGTACCTCCGATCCCACGCGGAGAATCCCGTGGACTGGTACCCGTGGGGAGCCGAAGCCTTCGCCGAGGCGCGCCGCCGGGACGTCCCGGTCTTCGTCTCCATCGGCTATGCGGCCTGTCACTGGTGCCACGTGATGGCGCGCGAGTCCTTCGCGGACCCTGCGCTCGCCGAGACGCTGAATGAGCGCTTCGTCGCGATCAAGGTGGACCGCGAGGAGCACCCGGATGTCGATGACACCTATATGGCCGCCACCCAGGCGATGACCGGGCAGGGCGGCTGGCCGATGAGCGTCTTCACCCTCCCCGATGCGCGGGTCTTCCACGCCGGCACCTATTTCCCACCCCGACGGGTCGGACAGGTCCCGTCCTTCGCCGAAGTCCTCGACGCCGTCCATGCGGCCTGGACCGAACGCCGCGCGGAGGTCGAGACCTCGGCGGGCAAGATCGCCGAGTCCCTCGGCATTCAGCGTCGACAGCAGGCAGGACTGGCCACCATGGTCCACACCCAGGACGACGACGGCGTGCCCGGCGCGCACGCGACCATGGAGCCTGCAGAGCTCGACGGACTGGTCGCAGCCGCCCTGGCGGTGCTCAGCGAGCAGGAGGACCTGGTCCACGGCGGGTTCGGGTCCGCGCCGAAGTTCCCACCCTCCCCGCTGCTGGGCTTCCTGCTCGAGGAGTCCGCATGGGACCCCGGCTCCGTCGCCGCAGGAATGGCGCTTCGCACGCTGGAGACCCTCGGCCGCTCGGCGCTGTTCGACCAGGTCGAAGGCGGCTTCGCGCGCTACGCCACCGATCTCGCCTGGGCGCTGCCGCATTTCGAGAAGATGCTCTGCGACAACGCCCAGCTCATCGGGCACTATGCCCGGCTCAGCGTGCACCCCGCGGCCGATGCCACACAGCGTGCACGTGCCGAGCGCCAGGCCCGGCTCAGCCTGGACTGGCTCACCGAACGGATGCTGCTTCCGGACTCAGGGCTGCTCGCCTCCTCCCTCGACGCCGACACCGTGGATGCCCATGGTCGGCATGCCGAGGGCGCCGCCTACCTGTTCTCCGACGCCGAGCTGCTCGACGCCGCCGGGGCTGCCGGCCTGGGGGAGGAGCAGGGGCAGCAGCTGGTGGCGCTGAACCGCGGCGTGCCCGCCGATGAGCAGGCGATCACGCAGGGCGCCCCGCTGGACATCACCGCGCAGACTCCGCGCACCCTGCACTTCGATGAGCCGCTGACCCGGGCCCAGACGCAGCTGTGGGAACAGGTCGCACCGGAGCTGCGCCGTCGTCGTGCGCTGCGGGATCAGCCGGCGCGGGATGAGAAGGTCGTCGCGGCCTGGAATGCGCAGGCGATCTCCTCGATGGCCACGGCAGCCGCACTCTGGGACGATTCCGCACTGCTGGGGCGGGCCGAGGCCCTCGCCGAACAGCTCTGGCGCACCCATGTGACGCTCGAACCCGCCAGCGACACCAGCGACGACGCCGGCCGGGCGCGCGTCCGGCGGATCTCCTATGCCGGAGTCCCCGTCGCCGAGCTGGGCGGACTCGCCGATCACGCGCATCTCGCCGTGGCCTGCTTCCAGCTCGGCTCCGCCGGCGCGGACGCCGCATGGGTCCGCCGCGGAGCCGCCGTGCTGCGCCAGATTCTGCAGAACTTCGTGCGCCGGACGGACGGCGAGATCCAGCTGCTGGAGAGCCCGGACACCACGGGTCTGCTCGCCGCCGCTCAGCAGGGGCCGCTGTTCGCCACCCCGCTGGATGGGCCTGAGCCCAGCAGCGTCGCCGCACTGGCCCAGGCGCTGCAGATGGCGGAGGCGCTGGAGCTGCTCGGGGCCGAGGATCTCAGGCCTGGCCTGATCCTGCAGCATGTGAAGCTCGCCGCGTCCAAGGCACCCACGGTGATCGGAGCATCCTTGCTGGTCGCTCGGCGCGCCGGACGGCGGTCACCGGCCCTCCGGTTCCTCGCCGGCACCGCCGAAGACCTGGCCCAGGTGCGTCGGGCGGGCGCGCTGCACGGGGTGCCGGTGGAACCGGTGGCTGTCGAGGCGGTGGGCACGGAGACCCCGCTGCGCCTGAGCGTGTGCCTGAACTCCGTAGGCACCATGATCTGCCTGCCCCCGGTGGGCTCGGTGGATCAGGCCCTGGCCGCGCTTGACGGGTGACCGCTCAGTCCAGCAGCGCCAGCATGATCGCGATGTAGTGGCAGATGAACCCGATCAGCGTGCAGGCGTGGAAGAGCTCGTGGAACCCGAACCAGTGCAGCGAGATGTTCGGCCGCTTGAGCGCGTAGAAGATCGCGCCCACGATGTAGAACACCCCGCCGACGCAGATCAGCGTGGCCGCGGCGACGTCGGCGGCGAAGAAGTCCCCGAGGAACACCAGCGCCGCCAGGCCCAGGATGATGTAGACCGGGGTGTAGAGCCAGCGCGGAGCGTCGGTCCAGAACACCCGGAAGGCCACCCCGCCCAGGGCTCCGATCCAGACCGCCACGAGCAGGATCAGGTCGCGGGGCTCCGGAAGCAGCGCGAGGGTCAGCGGGGTGTAGGTGCCGGCGATGATCAGCATGATGTTGGTATGGTCCAGGCGCTTGAGCACTCGTGCGGTGCGCGGAGACCAGGTGCCCAGGTGATAGGTGGCCGAGACTGCGAAAAGCAGCAGCCCGGTGATGACATAGACCACCGAGGCGGCGCGCAGCGGGCCTGAGGGGGCCAGAGCGATGAGCACGATGCCGGCGATCAGGGCCAGCGGCACCATGCCGGCGTGCAGCCAGCCGCGCATCCGCGGCTTCAGCGGCATCTCGGAATCGAAGAGCCGCTCCGCAGGGGCGGTGCTGCGATCAGGAAGCTCGGTCTCATGCTTGTTCGGGGCCACGGCACCAGTGTAGAGCCACATGTGACCGCTCAGTAATATATTGTGGCGCACGCCGCACTCGGACGCGCACCACGCTCGGGCCCAGATCCCAGGGCCGTCCCTTAGGGTGGGAATGCATCCACCCAGCAGGAGGTCCAATGGGGCTGCGTTCCCTCGCCTACGCCGTCTATGAACGGCAGATCAGCCGCGCACTGCCGCAGGACCGGATCCCGCAGCATATCGGCGTGGTCGTGGACGGCAACCGGCGCTGGGCCAAGCTCGCCGGCACCCCCGCCGCCGACGGGCACCTGGCGGGCGCGAACAAGATCGTGGAGTTCATCGACTGGTGCGCCGAGCTGGGCGTGCCCACGGTGACCCTCTACATGCTCTCCACGGACAACATGAGCCGGTCCGCCGAAGAGCTGGACCAGCTCATGGAGATCATCGGCGACACCCTCGAGCGGCTGTGTGAATCCCGCCCCGGCGGACGCCCTGTGCGGGTCCACCCGGTCGGGCAGCCCGAGCTGCTGCCCGCGCCGCTGGCCGAGCGGCTGCGCTGCGTGGACGCCGAGCTTGCCCGCGCCGAGGAGGAGCCGGCCGTGCACGTGAACGTGGCGGTGGGCTACGGCGGGCGCCAGGAGATCGTGGATGCCGTCAAGGAGCTGCTCCGCGACGCCGAGTCCAAGGGCCGCAGCATCAGTGAGGTCGCCGAGCAGCTCACCCCGGGCTCGATCGCCGACCGGCTCTACACCCGCGGTCAGCCCGACCCTGATCTGATCATCCGCACCTCGGGTGAGCAGCGGCTCTCCGGATTCCTGATGTGGCAGTCGGCGTACTCGGAGTTCTACTTCTGCGAGGCGCTGTGGCCCGACTTCCGCCGCGTGGACTTCGTCCGCGCGCTGCGCGACTACGCACAGCGGCAACGACGCTTCGGAAACTGACCGCCACTTCCGTCCCGGCTTGAGCTGTTTACCCGTTCGTCACCCGGAACTCACCAGAACTACTGCCATGTAGTTCGATGCCGGAGTACGCTCTGAAGTGTCAGAACACTGACCGGAGAGGCCCGATCACGTATGCCGCAGGCATCGCGCAGAAGGGGTCGGACCGGCCCCGCAGGGCCGAACCGACCACCCTTGCGAATCACAACGGGGACAGTCCAAGGTTCCGCCACGAGCCGGATGCGCCACCAGGCGCCTTCCACCAGGACTCGCGGGCGGGACCTTCTGTGTCTCCGGATATGGAGAAACCGTGGCCTCCTCACATGTGACCCCTGCAACCCCCGACGCCGTCAGCAGTGACGAGCTGGACTCAGCAATCGCCGGGGCGCTCGCCCAGCAGTCCTTCGTGCTCGACACCTCGGTGCTGCTCTCAGACCCCAAGGCGTTCCTGAGGTTCGCCGAGCATGAGGTGATCCTCCCCGTCGTCGTCATCTCCGAGCTGGAGAAGAAGCGCCACGACGCCGAGCTGGGCTACTTCGCCCGATCGGCGCTGCGGCTGCTCGATGAGCTTCGCGTCAAACATGGGGCGCTGAACCGACCGATCCCGCTCAACGACCAGGGCGGGCAGCTGTTGATCGAGCTCAATCACATCTCGCTGGAGGTTCTCCCACATGGTTTCCGCGGCTCGGACAATGACGCGCGGATCCTTGCAGTGGCGAAGAACTTCGCCGATGAGGGCCGCGAGGTCACCGTGGTCTCCAAGGACCTGCCGATGCGGGTGAAGGCCTCCGCGATGGGGCTCGCGGCCGATGAGTACCGCAACGAATGGGTCACCGATTCGGGCTGGACCGGTCTGGCCGAGGTCAGCGCCAGCTCCGAACAGATATCCCAGCTCTACGACGGCGAGAAGATCGACCTCGAGGATGCCGAAGATCTGCCGGTGAACACCGGACTGGTGATCTCCTCCGACCGTGGCTCCGCGCTGGGAAGGGTCAAGCAGAACGCCGCCTCGCAGAAATACGTCCAGGTGGTCCGCGGAGACCGTGAGGTCTTCGGGCTGCATGGACGCTCCGCCGAACAGCGGCTGGCCATCGACATGTTGATGGATCCGGAGCTGGGCATCGTCTCGATGGGAGGTCGAGCCGGAACGGGGAAGTCCGCGCTGGCCCTCTGCGCCGGGCTCGAAGCCGTGCTGGAGCGCGGCGAGCACAAGAAGATCATCGTCTTCCGTCCGCTCTATGCCGTGGGCGGCCAGGAGCTGGGCTACCTGCCCGGCTCCGAGGCGGAGAAGATGAACCCCTGGGGCCAGGCGGTCTTCGACACGCTCGGCGCGCTGGTCTCGGAGAACGCGCTGGACGAGGTGATGCACCGCGGGCTGCTCGAGGTGCTGCCGCTGACCCATATCCGCGGGCGCTCGCTGCATGACGCCTGGGTGATCGTCGATGAGGCGCAGTCGCTGGAGAAGAACGTGCTGCTCACGGTGATGTCTCGGATGGGGCAGAACTCCAAGATCGTGCTCACCCACGACGTCGCCCAGCGCGACAACCTCCGGGTGGGCCGCCACGACGGGATCGCCGCGGTGGTGGAGATCCTCAAGGGCAACCCGCTCTTCGGCCACGTGACCCTGACCCGCTCGGAGCGCTCGCGGATCGCCGCGCTGGTCACCGAGCTGCTCGAAGACGCCTAGGGTCCGTGCGGCTCACCGGCTCCCGCCCGCTGCCGGTGGGCGGGAGCCGGTCTTCTGGCCCGGGGGACTCCGTTCAGCGCCGGGCGGGCGACTTGGCGGCCCTCTCGCTGCGTGCGGACCGGGTGAAGATGAAGGCGACGGCGACGCCGGCCACCGCCCCTGCCAGGTGCCCGGACCAGGACACCCCGCCGGGGCTGATCGGTGTCATCCCGATGAGCATGCTCAACCCGTAGAGAAAGAGCACCGCCAGGGAGAACACCACCGCGAGGATCCGACGTGTGATGAACCCGAAGGCGACCAGGAAGGTCGCGAAGCCGTAGACGACTGCGGAGGCACCGATGTGCAGTCGGCCGCAGCCCACGCCCAACGGATCGTGGCAGATCCAGGGTGTGCCGCCGAGCCAGAGCAGCACCCCGGAGAGCAGCCAGATCACGGCCGTGATCCTCACGAACCGGCGGGTCAGCAGCGAGACCATGCCGCCGAGGACCAGCCAGGACATCGAGTTGCTCAGGATGTGTCCGAAGCTGCCGTGCAGCAGCGGCATGAACAGGATCCCGAGCAGTCCATCGGCGTCCCGGGCCTGCAGTCCGAACGCCCGATTGATCCAGTTCCCGGTGAAGACCATCACCAGATAGACCGCCCACATCCCCACCAGCGGCACGACGACGGGCAGGAAGGTCCGGCCGAAGGTGGACTTCAGGTCGGTGCTCAAGGATCCCCAGGAATCACCGGGTGCGCTGCCGATCGGATCGCCCGCTCCGGATCGCTGGAATGCTCTGCTCATCACTCCATGCTACGCAGAGCTCGGGTGTCGGCGTGCGCGGACGGTGGCCCCGAAACTGCTGGTGCCATACCATTGGCCAGAGGGGCCAACACTTAGTCCGAGCAACTATCAATATGTGGTGGCTTGACGGCCACTCCTAGGCGGGGATGTTGAAGGACGAACGCGCACACCAGACCCCCGAGGTCACGGCTGCGGCACCCGAACCTGTGATTCCAGGTCCGGAAGCCCACCATGAGGCAGTCCCAGCTGACGCGACCCACGATTCCCCGACGCCCCGGCCAGGCGGCTACTGGTATCAGGACTCCGGCCACGCGCCGAGCTCCGTGGATGTGCTGAACCTGCTGCGTCGATACCGCGAGTCGGAGCGGAAGATGCGCTCGCGCACCCGGGAGTCGATGAGCATGGGTGAGACCGATCTCCTTGCGCTGCGCTTCGTGCTGCGCGCCCAGTCCGCCGGGGAGCTGCTGCGCCAGCGCGATCTCGCCCAGGAGCTGGACATCAGCGCCGCCTCGGTCAGCGTGCTGGTGGATCGGCTGATCCGCTACGGCTATGTCCGCCGCGTGCCCTTCCCCAGTGACCGTCGTTCGGTCGCGATCGAACCGACGATCGCCGGGGACCAGGAGGTCCGCGAGACGCTGAGCGAGATGCACCGCCGGATGATCGAGACTGTGGAGACGCTCACCGAAGCTGAACGCGCGGCGGTGACGAAGTTTCTCAGCGGACTGATCGCCAGCGTCGACTGATCTCCGCCGGCTCATCTTGAGCCCGCTGGCTGCGCGTCACAGTCTCAGTCCCCGGAGATCGGTTACTAGACTGAACCTATGACCGAGAACACTGCTGAGACCGAATACCGTATCGAGCGCGACACCATGGGTGAGGTGAAGGTGCCCGCCCAGGCCCTGTATCGCGCGCAGACCCAACGCGCCGTGGAGAACTTCCCGATTTCGGGACGCACCTTGGAGCGCGCCCACATCGAAGCGCTGGCCCGCGTGAAGAAGGCCGCCGCTCGGGCGAACCAGGAGCTCGGGGTGCTCGACGCCGAGCTCGCCGAGGCGATCGTCCACGCCGCCGAGCTGGTCGAGGCCGGAGACCTCGACGAGCACTTCCCGATCGACGTGTTCCAGACCGGCTCCGGGACCTCCTCGAACATGAACACCAACGAGGTGCTGGCCACCCTGGCCAACCGCTACCTGGCAGAGAAGGGCTCGGACAAGGAAGTCCACCCCAACGACCACGTCAACGCCTCCCAGTCCTCCAACGACGTCTTCCCCACCTCCGTGCATGTGGCAGCCACCTCCGCGCTGGTCAACGACCTACAGCCGGCGCTGGCGTACCTCGCCGAGGCGCTGGAGGCCAAGTCAGAAGAGTTCGCCTCCGTGGTGAAGTCCGGCCGCACCCACCTGATGGACGCCACCCCGGTGACCCTGGGCCAGGAGTTCGGCGGCTACGCCGCACAGGTGCGCTACGGCGTCGAGCGCATCGACTCGGCCCTGCCGCGCGTGGCCGAGGTGCCCCTGGGCGGGACCGCCGTGGGCACCGGGATCAACACCCCGCTGGGCTTCGCCGAGAAGGCCATCGCCAGCCTCGCGAAGGACACCGGCCTGCCGCTGACCGAGGCCCGGGACCACTTCGAGGCCCAGGCCAACCGGGACGGGCTGGTGGAGGCCTCCGGGCAGCTGCGCAACATCGCCTATTCCCTGATGAAGATCAACAACGACCTGCGCTGGATGGGGTCGGGCCCGAACACCGGCCTCGGCGAGATCGCGATCCCTGACCTGCAGCCCGGCTCCTCGATCATGCCCGGCAAGGTCAACCCGGTGATCTGCGAGTCCGCCATCCAGGTCTGCGCCCAGGTGATCGGCAACGACACCACCGTCGCGCTGTCCTCCACCAACGGCGCCTTCGAGCTCAACGTCGGCATCCCGGTGATGGCCGCGAACCTGCTGGAGTCGATCAGGCTGCTGAAGAACACCAGCTACGTGATGGCCGACAAGATGATCAAGGGCCTGACCGCCAATGAGGAGCGCGCCGCGTTCCTCGCCGCCGCGTCGCCGTCGGTGGTGACCCCGCTGAACAAGCACATCGGCTACGAGGCGGCCGCCGAGATCGCCAAGCACGCGGTGAAGAACAAGCTCACCGTGCGCGACGCCGTGATCGAGCTGGGCTACATCGAGCGCGGCGACCTCACCGAGGCGCAGCTCGATGATTCCTTGGACCTGATGAGCATGACCCGCCCCGGCTGATCTGAGCTCTGCGCGCGCAACGCCACTCCTCCCCGCTGGTTGAGTTTTCCGGTACATACGTATCCACCGGAGAACTCAACCAGCGGGGAGTTTGGTCTCAGCTGCGGAATCGTGCGGGGGCCTCGGTGTCCAGCGCCCAGTCGATGACCATCCGCTGGTCCTCGCTGATCGGCTCTGGCAGCGCGGAGACGGGGAACCAGCCGACCTCGACTGACTCATCATCATTGACCCGCGCCTGCCCCGAGATGGGCTCCATCTCCAGCACCGTGTCCAGGTACCGGCAGGCGTCCCCGTTCGGGTAGCGCACCAGCCCGGTGGCGAAGACTCCGGCAACCCGCACCGGACGGGCGACGACGCCGGTCTCCTCTTCGACCTCGCGGACCGCTCCGACGGCAGGATCCTCACCGGGATCGAGGATCCCCGAGGTCACGGTCCACGCACCGTTGTCGGCGCGGCGCACGAGCAGCACCTCGGTCTCGGCGGTGGAGGGTGCGGCAGGGGAGGGTGCGGCGGCCTCGCCACCCACCGCTCCCCGGCGGAGCACCACGCCGCGGGCCGCAGGGATCCAGAGCTCCTTCGTGCCGATGTCTTGACGCAGTTCCTTGATGAAGTCTGGGGTGGGCATGTCCTCAGCCTAGCGAGTGGCCGCCGCTGAGCATCAGGGCGATGGTGGTGCCCAGCAGCAGGAAGGGTCCGAAGGGCACCGCGGTCTTGGCCGTGCCGCGCCCGGAGAGCAACAGCGCTGCTGAGACCAGTCCGCCGAGCAGGAAGGACACGACGACGGCGGTCAGCACCGTGTCCCAGCCGAGGAACCCGGTGTAGAGGCCCAGCACCACGGCCAGCTTCACATCCCCCATGCCCAGCGCCGGGGGAGCGATCAGCCGCACGAGCAGGAAGAGCCCGCCCCAGGTCAGGGCGGCAGCCAGGGCGCGCAGCGCCGCAAGCGGATCGCCCAGCAGCAGTGCAGTCGGCAGCAGCAGCCCCATCACGAGCCCGGCCCAGGGATAGATGATGCGGTTTGGAAGCCGGTGCTCGCGCAGATCGCTGAAGCTCAGCGCGATGGCACAGACCGCGAACACGACCCCGGCGATCAGCAGCAGCACACCCGCCAGGGCCCGGCCCGGCGCCCCGGAACTCAGCAGCTCGGTGATGAACGCGATCACGGTCCCACCCTAGGCGTCAGGGGCTCAGGAGGGAATGGGCATGACTATCTGGGGAAGATGCCCCTGAATGCCGCTGAGCTGAGGGTCAGACTTCGCCGATGCTGGTGACCACGTCGGCGCGTCCCTCCGAGAGCCGGTAGGTCACACCCATGACCGCGGTGCGGCCCTCCGCGACGGCGTTGTGGAGCACGCGGGAATGATCGACGATCCGGTGGGCGGTCTGCTTCACGTGTTCTTCCACCGTCTCGTTGACGCTGGTGATTCCGGCGCGCTGCGCGGCCAGCACCGAGGGGGTGATGCGCTCGACGAGGCTGCGCACGAAGCCGGTGGGGGTGACTCCGGACTCGGTGGCCTGCAGCGCAGCCGAGACGGCGCCGCAGGAGTCGTGGCCGAGGACCACGATCAGCGGGACCTTCAGCTCGGCGACGCTGAACTCCAGAGAGCCGAGCACCGCGTCGTCGGTGACCTGCCCGGCGGTGCGGACCACGAAGACGTCACCGAGGCCGACGTCGAAGATGATCTCCGCGGCCAGGCGGGAGTCCGAGCAGCCGAAGATCGTCGCCATCGGATGCTGGGACTCGGTCAGCGAGGATCGGCGGGCGGCATTCTGGTTGGGGTGCTTCGATTCACCCGAGACGAAGCGTTCGTTGCCGGCTTTGAGCAGTTCCCAGACCTCCGCGGGAAGCGGCTGCGCGGGCGTGGTCGATGCGGTCATCCTGTGGAACCTCCGTTGTCTTCCCCTGTTTCTACCTCAACATGTTCTACCTCAACATCGATCGATTCGGTGACCGCTCTGCGGAAGATGTCGAACTGCTCTGCCGTGGCCTCCCCGCCGAACACGATCGCCGTGCCGTCGACCGTGTTCGCCTCGGCCTCCAGGACGTAGTACTTCCACTCGTCGTTCTCGCGGACCTCGAGGGTCAGCCCATCGACGGTCTCCTCCCCGGTGGCCCCGATCTGCCGCGTCGCATCGTTGACCCATGCGGGGTTGGGCTCGTCGGTCTGCGCGAAGCTCAGGAAGCTCTGCTCGTCGACGGAGTACCCGACCTCCCAGGCAGTGACCCCGAGCTCTGCGCGGTTCTCCCACCGGGCATAGTTCGCCGTCCACCCCTCGGGCACATCCGGGACGATGGCGGTGTAGCCGGCCACGTCGCTGGTCCAGCCGGCAGCCTCTTCCACGTCGACGTCAGGGGTGAAGGCGACATCGCGTTCTGGTCTCAGCCCCATCACGGCGAACAGTGCCAGCATGGTGATCGCCACCGTGATCACGACGCCGATGAGGGGCTGGCGCAGACGCTTCGCCTGGGACTGCGTCAGCTGCGGGGTGGGGGTCTCTTCTGGCTCGGTCACTCCTCCATTGTGTCACCGCCGGCAGACATGCCCGGGCCCGTGACTCGGTGCCGTGTCGGCGCTCACGGCTATGATGGCGGCAGGGCCGGCGACGAGGCCGGTCAGAAGCCGAGACGACAAGGTGGCCCAAGCCCATGAACGATTCTTCGCAGCCCGGCGGCAAACGCTCCGACGACGGCTCCACCCAGGACTTCTCCCACCTTTCAGCGCGCCTGGCCGTCGGAGACTCCGAGCCTGACCGCCACCTCGCAATGGAGCTGGTCCGGGTCACCGAGGCCGCGGCCATCGCCGGCGGCGCCTGGGTGGGCATGGGTGACAAGCTCACCGCCGATGGTGCCGCAGTGGATGCCATGCGCTCCCTGCTGGACACCGTGAACCTCAACGGGATCGTGGTCATCGGCGAGGGGGAGAAGGATGAAGCCCCGATGCTCTTCAACGGGGAGCGGGTCGGCAACGGCAGCGGACCGGAGGCCGACGTGGCCGTGGACCCGATCGACGGCACCCGGCTCACCGCGCTGGGCTACAACAACGCGCTGGCAGTGCTGGCCGTGGCCGAGCGCGGCACGATGTTCGATCCATCGGCGGTGTTCTACATGGACAAGCTGATCACCGGACCCGAGGCCGCCGACATGGTGGACCTGCGCCTGCCCGTGAAGCAGAACCTGCACCTGATCGCCAAGGCCAAGAACAAGCGGATCAGTCAGCTCAACGTCTGCGTGCTCGACCGCCCGCGCCACTCCAAGCTGGTCGAGGAGATCCGCGAAGCCGGAGCTCGCACCCGTTTCATCATGGACGGTGACGTGGCCGGAGGCATCGCCGCGGCCCGCGAAGGCTCCGGCATAGACGTGCTCATGGGAGTGGGCGGCACACCTGAGGGCATCATCACCGCCTGCGCCATCAAGGCCGTCGGCGGTGTGATCCAGGGTCGCCTGGCTCCGATCGACGACGAGGAGGCGCAGAAGGCGCTCGACGCCGGCCACGACGTCAGCAGGGTGCTCACCACCAACGAACTGGTCACCGGCGACAACTGCTACTTCGCCGCCACCGGCATCACCGACGGCGATCTGCTGCGCGGCGTCCGGTACCAGGGAGACAAGGTCACCACTCAGTCCATCGTGATGCGTTCGAAGTCCGGCACGGTCCGGGTCATCGACGCTGAGCACCAGGCTCGCAAATGGGAGTCCTACACCAGGCAGTGATGCACCGGCACGCGCGGAGCTATCAGGAGATCGCGCGGGACAGCTGATGCGTTCGTCGTCTCTGTGGTCTGAGCTGTCCGCGGGCGACGGCGATTTAAACGTGATGCCCGTGAGTGATGGATTTCAGCGGTGACAGACGACATCGGGGGATGGATGACAGCGGAGAATGCCGAGGACCTCAGGCGACTGCGGCTTCGCTATGCAGGAGTTTGCTGCGTCTGCGCAGTACCGCTCCAGCAAGGGACCGAGGCTCTCTACTCCGACCGCCGCAGGAAGGTGCTCTGCATGCGCTGTTCCCCCGCAACGCACACAGACATGTCACCACCTCTGGCTGAATCTGAGGTCCCTCCGGTTGGGGGCCGAGGGCGCGCCGGGGCGGGTGCGCAGCGGGAGTATGACCGCCGAAGGGCCAAGGATGATGTGCGGATCCGGCAGAAGTGGGGACGCTTCGGCGGCGTCGCCATCGCGCTGAGCCAGGAGAAGCAGAGCACCACCGCCTGGGCGATCGGCGCGGAGGGAGAGCGTCGGGTCGGGTCCCGCCTGGACAGGGTGGCTCTCGAGCTGGGCGGCCTGGTGCTGCATGATCGGAAGATCCCAGGGTCCCGCGCCAATATCGACCACATCCTGATTGTGCCCAGCGGAGTCTGGGTGATCGACACCAAGAAGTACACGGGCAGGGTGGAACTCCGGCGGAGCGGAGGACTGCTGACCTCGAGGGTGGAGAAGCTCACCGTGCGCGGGCGGGACTGCACATCCCTGGTGGATCAGGTGCTCAAGCAGGTGGACCTGGTGCGTGGTTGTGCGCCGAACGTCCCAGTCTCGGGAATGCTGTGCTTCTACCGCGCCGAATGGCCCCTGGGTGGGCATCCACGCACCCGGGGAGTTCATGTGCTCTGGCCCAGACGCGTCAAGCAGGTGGCGAGGGCCGGGACTGGGGCGAGGATCGACGTCGACTCCATCGGCGCGCAGCTCGCCGACCGCTTCGCAGCTTCTGGGTGACTCCTCACGAGGGGCTGACAGGGCCACGCGGCCTATCTTATTGTGGTGTCATGGCTTTCGCGAATGTGGGAACGCTGGGAGTTGTGCCAGGCGCCCGGGACCGAGTCGTCTCCATATTGACCCGCCATAATCCAGACCTGGAACAGGCCGGATGTCTTCTCTACGAGGTCGGCATCAGCGACGAGCACCCCGAGACGGTCTTCGTCAGCGAACTCTGGACCTCCGCGGAGGCCCACCAGGACTCGCTCCAGCTGCCGAGCGTCCGTGCACTCATCGCCGAGGCCATGCCCCTGCTCTCGGGTGCCATGGACGGATACCAGTTCGACGTGGTCGGATCCCCGCTGCCGTAGCTGCTTCCATGTATCAGGGACCTCCGTCCCACGCATCCGGCGCTACTGGATCTCGGCGTCGGGCGGGGCGATATGGTGCCGCTGACCGCCGTCGGCCGAGGCCACCCCGGCCACCGCGGAGAAGCCCTTCGGCTCCTCACCCGCGGCCTGCGCCTGCATCCCCGGGGTCGCCTCCGTGCGTCCGGTGATCTGCCCCAGGCTGCGCAGCACCCGGTCCACCACGAGCCCAGCCGATTCCAAGTCAGCGACGACCTCGTCGATCGCGTCCAGATGCTCCTCGTCCACGGTGATGATCCACTGCTGCTCCGGCATGGTCACTGTCCTTTCGGCCGCTGGGATCGCAGCCAATCCCGCCCCGACATCCTCACGCTCAGCGCCTGCCAGGGGACGCGCGGTGCGGATCAGCTCATCCCACAGCGCCTGGCCGCGCAGCCCGGTGGAGGCCGAGAGCAGGGCGGCGATGCCGGAGACGTGTGGGGCTGCCATGGAGGTGCCGCTGATGCTGCGGTGGTGCTCGGGACGCGGCCAGGACGAGTAGACGTCCACCCCGGGGGCGGCGATGTCGACCTGCCCACCATCGTGCGGCAGGGAGCGGGCTGAGAAGTCCGCCACGTGCAGCCCGGTGTCCAGCGCGGCCACCGCCATGACGTAGGGGCTGTTCGCCGGCGCCCCCACGAAGCCGGGGTTTCCTGCGCTTCGTCCGGCGTTGTTGCCCGCCGCGGCTACCAGCACCGAACCCCGCTCCAGCGCCCGCCGACCAGCGGTCACATACGGAGGATGGACCTCGCGCACATCGGCGCCCAGTGACATCGAGATGATCTGGCAGTTGTTCGCCAGCGCCCAATCGATCCCAGCGAGGATCGAGGCGTCTGAGCCGGATCCGTCCGCACCGAGCACCTTCGCCGAGAAGATCTCGACCCCGGGGGCCACGCCGAAGCCTCGACCGGACGGGGGAGCCCAGGGTCCGCAGGCGGTGCCCACGCAATGCGTGCCATGACCGTGGACGTCCTCCGGACCCTCCCCGGCGATGAAGGACTCTGCCGTCACCACGCGGCCGGCGAAGTCCGGATGGTCGACGTCGAAACCGGTGTCCAGCACCGCGATGCGCACCCCGGCGCCGGTGAGCCCCGCCGCTTGGGCGCGGCCGATCTCAATGGCCTGCAACCCCCAGGTCAGTGCAGCGGTGTCGACGACTGCGGCTGTCGTCGTGCGCTCGGCGGGGGTCGCCCCGATCGCGTAGTAGGTCAGCTCCCGGCTGTAGCTCATCGGCGCTCGACGTTCACGACATCGACCGCTGAACGCCTCGAGGTCACCGGACTCGCCGTCGACCACGCCGACGCCGAGTCGAGGGAAATAGATGTCGGTGGAGAAGCCCTGGGCGCTGAGCAGCCCGGGAGCGTCCCGTTCCAGCACTTCTGAATCTGAGGTGTCAAAGGTCACTACAAAGCGTCCCATTGTTGTCCCGTCCCTCCGCCGCGCCGACACGTGGGCACCAGGCTAGGGTCGCAACCTGCATATCCGCCGAGTGACCTGGAGATCGTCCCTGCGGCCAGCTGTCCGGTGCGGTCTGCTCCACCCGGGGGTGTTTCCCTGTGCGGGCGAGCAGAGGTCATGGCGCATAATTGGGGACTGTGACGCGACAGGACAGCAACCCAGCCCCGCCCAGCGGCCCCGCCGGCACCCCGAGGATCGGGGTCATCGGCGACGGCCAGCTGGCCCGCATGATGGCCCCCGCCGCCGTCGAGCTGGGCATCGAGCTGCATCTGCTCGCCGGCTCGGCCGACTCCTCGGCCGCGCAGGTCATCCCGCACACCACGTTGGGGGACTACACCGCCCCCGCAGACGTGACGGCGTTCGCGGCCGGCCTAGACGTGATCACCTTCGATCATGAGCACGTGCCTGCCGAGGTGCTTGACGCTCTCACCGCGAACGGCGCCGAGATGCATCCCGGTCCCGAGGCGCTGATCTACGCCCAGGACAAGCTCGCGATGCGCCGCGCCGTGGAGCAGCTGGGCCTGCCGAACCCGCGCTGGGCCGAGGTCCGCAGCGTCGACGAGCTGCTGAGCTTCGGCGCCGACGCAGGCTGGCCGGTGGTGCTGAAGACTCCGCGCGGCGGCTACGACGGCAAGGGTGTGCGGATGATCGACTCGTCCGAGCAGGCCGCTGACGCCCAGGACTGGTTCGCCCGCGCCGCCGAATCCGGCGCGGGCCTGCTCGCCGAGCAGAAGGTGCCCTACACCCGCGAGCTCTCCGCCCAGGTCGCGCGCTCGGCCACCGGGGAGACCGTGACCTACCCGGTGGTGGAATCCACCCAGACCCACGGAGTCTGCGACGAGGTGATCGCCCCCGCGCCGCACACCAGCCAGGCCCATCTGGACCTGTGCGAGCGCATCGCCCGCACGATCGCGGAGAAGCTCCAGGTCACCGGCATGCTCGCAGTAGAGCTCTTCGAGATCAGTGAGGATGACGCCGACCCCGAGGCTGGAATCATCCCCGGCATCTACATCAACGAACTGGCCATGCGGCCGCACAACTCCGGGCACTGGACGATGGACGGGTCCATCACGAGCCAGTTCGAGCAGCACCTGCGCGCGGTGCTGGGCCTTCCGCTCGGCGCCACCGAGGTCAAGGGCGGCGCCGGCGGCTACACCGTGATGAAGAACCTGCTCGGCAGCGCCGCCGCCGGCGAGCGATCCCTGCACGGCTCCTTCGCCGCGGCGATGCGCCGCTCGCAGGGCTCGAAGATTCACCTCTACGGCAAAGAGGCCCGCCCGGGTCGCAAGATCGGGCACGTGAACATCCTCACCCAGACCCATTCCACGCAGGAGACCTGGGAGGCACGTCGAGCAAGGCTTCAGCGTGTGCGCCGAGCTGCAGCAGACGTGGCCGAGATCATCGTGGAAGGACCCGCCCAATGAGCCAGACCACCGAGAACCACCCCACCGAGAACCACCCCACCGATGCGAGGCCAGGGGAAGCCCAGGCCCAGTCCGGCGCCCCCGTCGCCGCCCAGGTGAGCCTCGTCATGGGGTCGAACTCCGACTGGCCGGTCATGAAGGCCGCCGCGCAGGCGCTGGACGAGTTCGGCATCACCTTCGAAGCCGACGTCGTCTCGGCCCACCGGATGGCCGAAGAGATGATCAGCTACGGCAAGACCGCGCACGAGCGCGGGATCCGGGTCATCATCGCCGGTGCTGGGGGAGCCGCCCATCTGCCCGGCATGCTCGCCTCGGTCACCCCGCTGCCGGTGATCGGCGTTCCGGTGCCGCTGAAGCACCTCGACGGCATGGATTCACTCCTGAGCATCGTGCAGATGCCCGCCGGGGTCCCGGTGGCCACCGTCTCCGTCGGCGGCGCCCGCAATGCGGGGCTGCTCGCCGTGCGCACTCTGGCTGCCGGGGACTCGGCCCAGGCCGCACAGCTGCGCGAGAAGCTGCTCGACTTCCAGAAGACGCTGGCGGCTGAGGCCCACGCGAAGGGTGCCGCGCTGCGCGAAGAAGCCGCCGAGCTGGAGACGTACCGGACACGATGACCGACTCCGCCATCAGCTACCACCGGTTCAACAGCGAACCGGATGTGATCCGCAGCCCGCAGCGTGGTTCCGCGACCGACCGCACCCGTCGCGCCCTCATGCTCCTGGCGCTGACCCTCTTCATCCCCGGCGCCGCCCAGGTCGCCGCAGGCTCCAAGAAGCTCGGCCGCGCCGCCCTGGCGGTGACGGTCGCCTGCTGGTTCTCCGCACTGCTGCTGGGACTGATGTTCCTCACCATGCGAGGGGTCGTGCTCTCTCTGCTGACCCAGCCGTTCATGCTCTGGCTCAGCGCCGTGGTGCTGGGCGCGCTGGCGATCGGCTGGCTGATCCTCTGGCTGGACACCTTCAGGCTGCTCCACTTCACCTCCCTGGCGCCGCGACTGAAGCCGATCGTCGTCGTCGTGCTGGTGGTGCTGATGACCGTGACCTCCGGAACGCTGGGCTACGGCGCCAAGCTGGTCAACGAGGGCCGTGCGGCTCTCGGCGGGATCTTCGCCGCCGGGCCCGGCATCGACGCCGTGGACGGTCGATATAACTTTCTGCTCATAGGCGCCGACGCCGGCGAGGGACGCGAGGGACTTCGGCCAGACTCCATCCACGTGGTCAGCGTCAACGAGGACTCCGCGGAGACCATCATCTTCTCGATTCCGCGCAACTTCCAGAACGCCCAGTTCAACGAGGACTCCCCGTTGAACGCCGTCTACCCGACAGGCTATGACTGCGGCGACGAGTGCATCATCAACTTCCTCTACACCGATGTGATGGAGAACCATCAGGACCTCTATCCCGAGGCCGAGGATCCCGGTGCCGAGGCCATGATGGACGCGGTCTCCGGCAGCCTGAACCTGGAGGTCTCCGGCTACGTGATGGTGGACATGGGCGGCTTCGAGGACCTCATCGACGCCATGGGCGGGGTGAGCGTGAACTCCGGCGGCTGGGTGCCTTACCGCGGCCCGATGCCCGATGGCAGCTGGGGCGACAACTGGTGGGCCCCCGGGGTGTACGAGTTCTCTGGCCAGGAGGCACTGGCCTACGCGCGATCGCGCACCTTCAGCTCCGACTACAACCGGATCCAGCGTCAACAGTGCATCCAGCAGGCGATGATGTCCCAGTTCAACCCGCAGACGCTGCTCTCGCGCTTCAGCGAGATCACGCAGGCCGGAGAGAACGTGGTGGAGACCAACCTGCCGCAGTCCCAGCTGGGCTCCTTCCTGGACCTGGCTGTCGACGCGCAGGGCCAGACTCCGCAGCGACTGGTGCTCGGGGCCCCGGACTTCGGCGCCTCCGGTGACATGTTCTCGACCTACCCGGACTTCGAGCAGATCCAGCGCCGGGTGGATGAGCTCATCGCCAATGAGGAGCACCAGAGCGGCGGAGGCCTCTTCGGATCCGCAGGGTTCCTGCCCGCACACTCGGGTGCGCTGGGTGTGACGCTCACGACACCGCAGGCCACGCAGCAGGCCGCCGACGCCGTGGAAGACGACGAACCCCCGATCGACTCCACTCCGCCGCCCACTCAGCCAGACGGCTCTGAACTGACCCGGGAGTACCTGGTCGAGGCTCAGCTGAACGGTCAGACCGCAGTGCTGGAGGAGGCCGCCTCCTCGAATTACCGCTGTGACCCGGTGAAATAGGGCTGATAAGGTTCTCCCGATGTTCATGATGATCAACCCCGTCCGCGAGTATGCGTGGGGTTCCACCACCGCGTTCAGCGAGCTCTTCGGCTGGGCCGCTTCGGCGACCCCACGGGCGGAGATCTGGATGGGTGCTCACCCTGGAGACCCCTCCTCCCTGCAGCTGGCCCCTGAGTCTGTGCGGCAGCCGGTCGAGGTCACCTCGCTCCCGGACTACCTGCGAGGCTCCGACCAGGCTCCGGGAAGCTTCCCCTTCCTGCTCAAGGTCCTCGCCGCCGAGCATCCGCTCTCGATCCAGTCCCACCCCACCGCGGACCGGGCCCGGCGTGGCTTCGCAGCGGAGGAGGCGGCGGGAATCGCGCTCGACGCCCCGCATCGCAGCTATAAGGACCCCAACGCCAAACCTGAGCTGATCGTCGCACTGACGGAGTTCTCCGCGCTGTGCGGATTCCGGCCCCACGCGAAGGCCGCAGCGGCGCTGACATCGCTCAGCTCGGCCGTTGCCGGTGTCGAACGCCCGGCAGACGACCAGCAGCTGCCCGCGCTTCTGGACCGGCTCCACGACTTCGTGGCGGCGCAGGACTACGCAGGAGCGCTCGAGCATCTGCTGCGCAGCGGACGCGACGCGACCCAGGCTGCCGCGGAAGAGCTGCACAGGTTCCTGGGTCGGGCCGACCTGCCTGACGGGCACGGCAGGGCCGCCCTCCGCGATGCGCTGGACCCAGGCACGCGCGAGATGCTTGCCCACGTCAGCGCGGCGTTTCCCGCAGATCCCGGCGTCTTCGTCACGTTGCTGCTGAACCGCGTCAGGCTTCAGCCCGGAGAGTCGATCTACCTCCCGGCCGGCAATCTTCACGCCTATCTGCACGGGGTGGGAGTGGAGCTGATGGGCAACTCTGACAACGTGCTGCGCGGCGGACTGACCAGCAAGCCCCTTGCCGTCGATGAACTGCTCAGCGTCACCGACTTCGGCGTGCTCCCGGTCCCACACTGTCCGGTGCAGGAGTCTGGGCCCGCTCCGCGCCGGACCCAGTACCAGGCTCCGTTCGAGGAGTTCCAGCTGGAGCTGATCGAGTTCCCAGGCGAGACGGTGCTGGATCGGCTCGGTCCCGGTATCGTGCTCTGCACCGCGGGAACGTTCACGCTGCACGCTCCCGACGCGGCCTCGAGCGAGGATGCCGCCGGTGAAGAACTCACCGCAGCCCCAGGAACGCCTCGTATGCTCACCCTTACTCCGGGCGAATCCGCCTTCCTGCCGGCAATCGCCGGCCACCGGCTGAGCGCATCCGCTCACGCCCAGGCCTTCCTGGCCAGCACCACCTTCGCCAGCCAAGACCTGTAGGACTATTCCCATGATCCCCAAGCTGTACCGGCGCATCGAAACCCTCGTCCTCAGACTCTGGCGCGAGGTCGCGAAGTTCGGCGCCGTGGGCGGCGTCGCCTTCATCATCGACTCCGCGATCTTCCTCTGGCTGATCAGCGGCCCCATGGATGACTCGCAGCTCAAGGCCAAGGTCGTCGCCGGCGTCGTCGCCACGCTCTTCTCCTGGATGGCGAACCGCTACTGGACCTTCCGGCACAAGCGCTCCACCGGCAAGACCCGCGAGCTGGTGATGTTCCTGCTGATGAACGCGATCGGCCTGGGCATCCAGACCGGCTGCGTGGGCATCGCGAAGTACGTCCTGGGCATGGATTCGGTGAGCGAGGTCTTCATCGCCGGCAACGTGATCGGCCTGGTGCTGGCCACCGTATTCCGCTTCTTCGCCTACAAGTACTGGGTCTTCACCACCGACCGCTCGGGTCTCGCGGAGCTGCCCACTGAACAAGATCCAGCCGCCGACGCCGCCGAGGTCACCTCCCGCTGAGCCAGCGGGCTGAGCAGCTCCACAGTCGGACAGCTGTCGAATCCCCGGGTCATTCCACCCGTCTCCGCCGCAGGGATGGGACGGGCATCGCCGCGGGAATCGAGTGGGTGAGGGGAGCCGCTGTCAGCGGATCCCCTCATTGCGCAGCATCTGTTCCCAGGCCTTCGGCTGCGCGGCGGGATCACCCTGGAACAGCACCACCGGGCGGCTCTGCGCCCAGGCTGCAAGCATCCGAGCGAACAGGTCGCCGCCGCCCCAGCGCACCAGTCCCCAGTCCTTCAGGTTAACCTCGGTCGGTTCACCGACGACGACGAGCCCACCGCCCACACTGCGGCCCGCCCCGGCCCCTGCGTCCGCCCCGGGCAGCTCGAGCGGCGGCAGCGGAGCCGGCAGCTGGTCCGGATGCTGACGGACCTCGGCGGAGATGTCCAGCGCCCAGGCCGGAAGTCGCTGCCCGGTGGCCTCCTCGAAGGACGCATCCAGCAGGCCGGGGGAGAGCGCCGCGAGTTCCGCATCCCCGAGAGCATGCGCCAACGGGCCCGCGCCGGTCCAGTCGCCGGGCCGGTCGGTGAGGATCAACCCCGGCTCCAGCGCCGAGGCAGTGGCTGCGCGGGCGTCGTCGTCGTTCTGCGCGGCTCCCAGCGCAACCAGGGTGGCCCTCCAGCCCAAGGCTCCTGCGGCCAGCAGGACGGCGGTGGCCTTCCAGTGAGGTGCGGCGTCGACCAATACGGCGGCGCCTTCATCGATCTCACATTCCTGGCTGAAGAGGCCGATCAGCTTGACCGTCCAGTTCTGCAGCACCCGCCCGGAGAGCTCCACGCGTTCCTGGTCCTCGCCTGCTCCATACCAGATCAGCGCGGGCTGTGGACGAGACTCGAGCAGGTCCAGCAGGGCAGGGAACGTCTGGGGCGGCCGGGCGGTCGAGCCGCCGAGTGTGAGCGGGGTCATAGTTTCTCTCCTGGGCCCGCCACGCCTCGCGGCAAGCTTATTTTTGACGGCGTGTCGGGCGTGATCGAGGGGTTGACGGTCTGATAGTGGCGACTTAAGTCGCTCACTTGACGGATCATTACTTACGCCAGTGTAATTAGGAGCAGTACACGCATGATCAACCTCGGGAGGCCCTTTGATGGGGAACGCAGAGCGGCTGGGCACAGAACAGCCCGGCACCACGGCCATAGCGCGCAGGACGGGTCTAGAGGTTCCTGCTGATTGGTTCGTGGACCCTGCTGATCCTCAGGCCGCCGAGCGGCTGGAGCACGGCAAGACCCTCGAGGATCAGGCCACCGCATTCCTCGCCGCCCATGAAGAGGCCGAACGTCGCTCTGTGGGGAACGCCTCGGCCGGCACCAGCTCTTCGGTCACCGCTCTCAGTGAGGCTCCTTCCCGCCGCACTGAGGCCCCGACCCGCGAGCTGCCTGGCCGTGAGACCGCAGCGCCGGAGACCCGTCCCGCGGACTCGAGCAGGACCACCTGGCTGGGCCTGCCCGCGCTCGTTCCCACCGATGAGATCGAGGGCGAGCTCGCCTGGCAGGTCGACGCGCTCTGCGCGCAGACGGACCCGGAAGCCTTCTTCCCCGAGAAGGGCGGCTCCACGCGAGACGCCAAGAAGGTCTGCGGCGCCTGCAACGTGAAGCAGGAATGCCTGGAATACGCGCTGGGCAACGACGAGCGCTTCGGCATCTGGGGCGGACTGTCCGAGCGGGAGCGGCGCAAGCTGCGAAAGAGAGCACTCTGATCAACGGTCACTCTGGCCCCCACATCGCCGCCGTCGTCCTGAACGACGGCGGCGATTTGTCGTCCGCTCCAGGCCACGCCGAACCCGACGCCGCCCCCGGCGCTTCCAGCACCGCAATGCAGCGGACCCGGGACGCGCTGGCCGCGCAGTCCCGGGCGCCCGATCACATCGTCGAACTCTCGGCAGCGAGCTACCGCGGGGTACAGGACCTGTCGCGCTCGCTGCGATCCGGATTGCTCGAAGACCGCCGACAGGCACGCAGCACCGCAGGCAAGGGCTCGGGCGGGACCAAGACCACCCAGCTCTGGCGCAGCCTCGAACGGCAGCTGCCGGACGGTTTCAATCCGCGCCACCAGTGGCTCTGGATCATGCCCGCCGGCACGGTCCCCACGTCCGACGCCCTGGAGCGGCTCGAAGAGCGCCTCTTCACCGTCAAGGACGAGGAGCACCACGCGCAGATCCAGGTCATCGGCGCCAAGCAGCTCTCCGCCGAGACCCCGGAACGGCTGGTCAATGCGGGCCTCTTCAGCGCCCGCTCCGCGGAGGTCCTCACCGCCACCGAGCCCAAGGAGCTGGACCAGGGCCAGTACGACGGCCGCGACGCCGTCCCCGGCGTCTCCGGGGAGGGCATGCTGGTGCATGCCTCACTCTTCGGCGACCTCGGCGGCTTCGACCCGGGGCTCAGCGGAGACTACGCCGCCGCGCAGTTCTGCCGCCGCGCCCGCGAGGTCGGCGCGCACATCGTCATCGAACCCACCGCCCGGGTGCTCCGCGAGGACCCGCCCCGCCGAGACACCGTCCACCGCCTCGGCGGCACGCTCTACCTCCCTTCCGCTCAGCGGATCAGTCAGATCCGCCGCCGACTCGTCAACGCGACCCCGATCGCGGTCCCGTTCCTCTGGCTGGGCATGTGGGTCTCCGCGCTGCTGCGGCTGATCGGGCTGACCGTGGTCAAGGCACCCGATGCCGGCGCCGGTCAGTTCTTCGCCACGCTGCGCGCCCTGCTGGGCCTGGGAGCGATCGCCCATACGCGTCGCTTCGCCACCGAGGGCCGCAGAGCCGCCCTGGCCCGACTCAGCCGCGACGAACAGATCAGCTCCGCCGCCGAGCTGCTGCGCGCCGGACGCCAGGCCGAGGCTCGGAGGACGCTGAGCCCCTCCGAGGTCCGGGCGCAGCGACGCTCGGTGATGACCGCTGAGACCGTCTCGGTCCCGCGCACCCGGTTCACCCCCGGGTTCTACGGAGAACCCGATGACACCGGCGAGCGCGAGAACAACGAGGACGCCCTGCTCGAGATCGGAGCCTCCGACGGCGAGTTCGACGAGATGCCCTCGCGACGCTCCGGGGACCGACTCGGGCTGTTCCTGATGCTGCTGGCGCTGGCCGGAGCCTCCCTGCTGGCCTTCCGAGACCTGCTCTCGGCGGAGGCGATCACCGGCGGCGCCGCACTCCCGCTGGCAGGTTCGCTGCCGGAGGTCTTCGCCCACTCGGTGAGCTTCCTGGCCGCGGACAGCCTCGGGTCGCTCTCCGCCGCGGACCCGTTCAACCTGTTGCTGCTGGCGCTCTCCGCGCTGAGCTTCGGCCACGGATCCGCCGTGCTCGTCTGGCTGCTGATCCTCGCGCTGCCGCTGAGCGCGCTCAGCGCCTGGTACGCCGCGGGTCTCTGGTCCACCAAGGCCTCCCGACGGGTGGTCTCGGCGCTGCTCTGGACCGCCATGCCCACATTGCACATCGCCGTGGGGGAGGGTCGCATCGGAGCGATCCTGGTCCACATCCTGCTGCCGGTCGCCGTGGTGGCCACCGTCCGGGCGGTCGGCCGCGCCGCCGTCGGCCTGGGTGTCGCCGGAAGCTGGGAGTACGCCACCGGCGCTGCGCTGCTGCTGATGGTGCTCACCGCCGCGTCCCCGACGCTGCTGCCGCTGGTGGTGCTCGTCGGGGTCGCCCTCGCCCTGATCCTGGGTCGCCGGGGCCGCCCGCTGTGGCTGATCCCGCTGACCTCGCTCGCCGTCGCCGCCCCGATGATCGCCTCCGCCGTCATGCAGGGCAAGAACCTCGCCGCGGTGCTCGTCCATGAGCCGGGCCGTGCGCTCACCGCCGACGCCGCCCCGCTGTGGCAGCAGCTGCTCGGCTTCTCCCGCGCCTTCGATCCCGCCGCCGGACTGGCCTCCGCCGGCGCCGCAGGATCCTGGCTGCCGGCCTACCTTGCCGGGGACTTCTGGAGCCTGCGCATCGCACTGCTGATCGGGCTTCCGCTGCTGATCATCGCCCTGTTGGGCATCTTCACCGGCAGCCGCACGCGGCCGCTGCCGATCGTGGCGGGCACACTGCTGCTCGCGACCCTCGGCCTCTCCGCGCTGGTCGGGCTCCTGGCCGCAGGATCCGACGGCACCGCGGTGATCAGCGGAAACCCTGGACCGCTGGTCTCGGTGCTGCTGTTCTGCCTGCTGGCGGCCGGTATGGCATCGCTGGACCGGTTCCCGCTGGCCTTCCCCCGGGTGGGCGGCACGATCACCCCGGTGATCTCCACGCTGCTCGTGCTTGCCATCGGCGCCTCTCTGGTCCTGTTCTACAGCCCGCGCATGATGCCGGACGCGCCGCTGACCGGTCAGCCGCTGACCGCGGTCAACGCCGCTCCGACGCTCATCGAGGCAGGGGCGCTGCGTCAGCTCCCGGCCACGGCCGCAGACCAGGGCACCGGCCCCGCGCAGCTGCGCACGCTGGTGCTCTCTGCGGCTGATCCCGGTGTGATCGGCGAGCTGGTCTCCGGGGAGGGGCGCACGCTGGACAAGTCCCGCGCGGTGGTCGCCGCCGGTGACATGCCGCTGTGGGCCCAGCCGGACCGCATCCCGAACCTGTTCGGCGGCACCCGCGACGACGCCGTCGGCCCAGCGCAGACGGTCACTGGATTCTCTGCCGCCGAAGAGCGCCTGGCCTCGCTGATCGCCTCGCTGATCACACCCGGGGCGCTGCAGACCGAAGACCTGATGGCAGAGCTGGGCGTGGGCTATGTGCTCATCGACCGGAACGAACCCGCTGTGCTCAGCGACGCCGTGGACACCGCCGCCGGACTCGTTCCGGTGGGGGTGACCGACCGCGGTGAGCTGTGGCGGGCCGAGCTCGATGAGGGTGCGCTGCTGCCCTCCGGGAAGGGCATCTCCGGGGTTCCCACCAGCTGGGCCCGGATCGTGGACCCCCAGGGTGAGGTGCAGGCGCTTCTGCCGAGCCATGCGCAGGCGCTCGACGTCGATCTGGAGCAGGTCACAGCCGACGACGGCGCCGGCCTGGGTCTGGATCCGCAGGGCGAGTACCTACTGGAACTCTCCACCGAGCACGCGAAGGGCTGGCGAGCCAGCTGGGACGGCCAGGACCTCGAATCTGTGGCGGTGCAGACCGACGCGCCCGCACAGTCCTCCGATGGATCTGCCGCCTGGATGCAGCGCTTCGAGCTGCCCGCGGAGGCGCTGACCGATCAGGGTGCGGGGCTGCAGGGTCAGCTCAGCGCAGATCACCGCAGCGGCTACCAGCTGCCGGTGCTGATCACTCTGGGCGTATTCCTGCTGCTGGTGGCGCTGATCGCCATCCCGCTGCCCCGCGGAAGCCGCATGCTTCCCGTGGCAGACACCGATGAGCTGGAGGGACGCCGAGGATGAGCGCCAAGAAGGTCAGGGTCAAGAAGCTCATCAAGGAGCAGCGCCAGGCGCGCAGGCGCGCCATCCGCGACCAGGAGCGCGCCGCCACGCTGAAGGCCAAGCAGGACGCGGCCGCGGCCCGAGCCGAATTGAAGGCTGAAGAGCAGCGGCTGCGCATGGAGCAGCAGCAAGAACGCCGGCAGCGGCAGGAGCAGGAACGCCAGCGCCGGGAGGAGCAGGAACGCCGGCAGCGGGAGGAGCAGGAACGCCAGCGCCGGGAGGAGCAGGAACGCCGGCAGCGGGAGGAGCAGGAACGCCAGCGCCGGGAGGAGCAGGAACGCCAGCGCCGCGCTGAGGAGCAGAAGCCGGCCACGGTGACAAAGGCTGCCCCTGCCGTCGAATCCGCCGCCGAACCGGTCGCTGTCGGGCCTTCCCCTGTCGACACCGGGGCCGACGATCAGATCGAGGCTCCGGCCGACATCGAGATGTCCGCCAGCACCGAGGCTTCGGCCGTCACCGAGACGTCGGCTGCGCCCTCGACTCCTGGAAAACAGAAACGTCCCAAGGGCACCTGGCGGGACCGCCGCCGTGGAGCCCGGAACAATGACGGCAGCCCTGAGTCCGGCGCGGAGCACACAACCGCCCTCAGGAGACGAAGGGGCACGAAGTCCCGCACGGCCGCCGTCGTCGTGACCGCGGGAGTTCTGGCCACCATGATCGGCTCGGTCGCAGTGGATGGCCTGATGGATGGCCGCTCCGAGGCCGCCACCGGGACTCCCGGAGAGGGCCAGGTGGCGTCAGCGGCGCTGGGTGCCGTCTCCGTGGCCGCTCCGCAGGCTGGGCGGACCTTCATCTGTCCGCCGCTGCCCGGCCAGCCCGATTCGCTGACCACCGATGGCCAGCTCGAGTACCGCGACAGGGACTCCTCGGCCGTCTCACGGTTCTCCGCGGTGCTCTTCGCCACGGATCTCAACGGGTCCTTCCCCGACTCCTGGTGGGCGCAGCTGAACCAGGAGGGCCGCGTCAACGAGGACGTCCTGACCGAAGCATCCTCCGCAGACGCTGGTGAGATCGAGGAGGGCGGGGACACCGCACAGGCGGAGGCCCCATTGACCCAGCGCGAGGCGGTCTATGAGTCAGACCTCGACGTCGCCCGGCCGCCGCTGCTGGAGACCGCCGCGACTGCCGATGGCAGCGCGCCGGCGGCCGCAGCGCTCTATGAGTACGAGGCCGAAGACGGCCCGGTGGCCGGTCTCGCCGTCGGTCAGTGCACCGCCCCCGAACGCAGCCAGTGGTTCTTCGGCCCCGAGACCGCGGCCGGCTCCTCGTCGCTGCTGACTCTTGCGAATCCCTTCGACCGGTCCGCCACGGTAGAGATCACGAGCGTGGACTCCGACGGAGATCGTGGCACCACCGGGACGCGATCCATCGTCGTCCCCGGTCAGACCACCCGCTCGGTCAACATCGCCGGTCTGGCCTCTTCGGGGTCGGACCTGGGTGTCCAGGTCCGCTCAGCCGGGGCGCCGGTCACCGCGCAGCTGCAGTCCTCCCGCGCGTCCGGGCTGACCGGCACCGGCGTGGAGTTTCTTCCCCAGATGACAGCCCCGGGCACCGAGCACCTGATGCCCGGAGTGCCGATCCCCGAAGGCGTCCCCGCCTCCGGAGACGACGACGATGAGGAGAGCACCACGCCGCCGGAGCTCTGGATCCACGTCCCGGGTGATCAGGGCGCGACCGTTGAGCTGCAGGTCTACGGCGAGGACGGCCAGCAGGTCATCGAGACCCCCGGCGTCTTCACCGTGAACGGCGGCGAGATCGACGCCGTGAACCTGCGCGGCCTCGAGCCCGGCGCCAGAGACATCCGCGTGCGCACCGACGTTCCGGCCTATGTGGGGGTGCGCAGCGAGACCGAGACGGGCTCAGACTTCAGCTGGGCGGCTCCAGCCACGGCGCTCGGGGAGGGCTCCGGCACCTTGCTGCCGCAGCTCGGTGAGCCCGAGCTGCACCTGTTCGCCTCCGGCGCCTCGGGCAGCGTCGCCTACCGGGTGATGGACGTCGACGGAGATTTCGGGCCCGAGCAGAACGTCGAGCTCACCGGGGATGGCGCGGGGGTCATCTCCGCCGACGACCTTGCCTCCGCCGAACCTGACGACAGCGAGGACGGCGCCGCGGTGATCGTGTTCTCCGAACCGCAGCTCGACGGCGAAGGCAGCGTCCACGCGACGATGTCCACCACCACAGATGACGGTGCGTTCAGCCTGACCCCGGTCTCACCGCTGCGCGGGGCCGCAGAGTACGTGCCGGTGCGGCTGCTGCGCTGAGCGGTTCGCCCCAGCGCCGGGCGCGAGAAGCGGCCGGTCCGATCACGCAGTTCCTGCAGCCCCTGATGGGAGGGTCGCCTACGACGTCCAGGGTGCCGGTCCGCTTCTGGTGCTCATACCCGGGATGGGGGAGCTGCGCGCTTCCTGTCGCCACCTCGCCCCGGCACTGGTGAAGGCCGACGTCGTGATGGTGGCGCAGGCGGGCCGCCGGCCGCAGTCCCAGCAGTCGGAGATCACCCCGGCCGCAAGCCTCGACAAGTCGTGCCTGCCAGGCATCCGGGGGAGTGGTTGCTAGGGTGGTCTCTCGTGGATTCCTCGCGTCGATGCACCAGAAACAGCTGTGAGCGGCCTGCCGCCGCCACCCTGACCTACTCCTATAAAGACTCCACCGTGGTGGTGGGCCCGCTGAGCGTCTACGCGGAGCCGCACACCTATGATCTCTGCGACCGTCACGCAGCGTCGGTCACGCCGCCACGTGGTTGGGAGGTGCTTCGGCTGACCCTGACCTCAGCGCCGAAGCAGGAGGATGACCTCCTGGCCCTGGCGGACGCCGTGCGCGAGTCCCCGGAGGTCCAAGCCGCCTGGGCGCTGGCCCAAGAGGCCCAGCGTCAGGCAGAGCAGTCAGGACAGTCTGATCCGGCAGCGGAGCGTGGAACAGAGCGCGGCGCTGAGCCCGAGCTGCCCACCCGCTCCACCCGGGACCGAATGGCTCGGCCCGTCCGCGTCGGAGGGCCCGGGATCTCCCGCGGTCATCTGCGCATGCTCGACGACTGAGTCGAGAGCTGAACCGACGCGCGCGTGGACTCCTCAGGTCAGGTCATCCCGCTTCGCAGGCGTTGATAGAGTGACGTGCCAGAGACACCGGGAGGTCACGTGAGCACAGGTCCGCACGCAGAAGCCATGCACATCGGCGAGCTTGCCGATCGCACCGGCCTGTCCCTGCGGACCATCCGCCATTACGGCGACGTCGGCCTGCTTCCGGCCAGCGGCCGCACCGAGGGTGGCTTTCGGCTCTACAGCGAAGCGGACCAGCAGCGGCTGATGCGGATCAAGTACCTCAAACCGCTGGGGTTCAGCCTCGAGGAGCTCTCCGAGGTCGTGGCGCTGCTGGAGCTGGACACCCTCGACGCGGATCAGCGCAATCGGGCGCAAGAGTCACTGGAGCATGTGGACCGGGAGCGCGCCAAGCTCGCGGCCTACCTGGAACAGGCAGATCTGCTGGCCGAACAGCTCAGGAACCAGCTCAGCAGCTGAGGCTGCGCCCACCTGGTGAGACATTGACCACAGAACGTGAACCCTCACCTAACGTTAGGGTAGGGTTCTTGGCGTGACCGGTTAGAGGTTGTCTCACCGGTTCCCCCAATCTTTCCTGCGCAGCGCTGCGCATCCGCACGTCGTATGTAATCCGATGGACACTGCTGTGTCCACAACCCGAGAACGGAGCCTCATGGCACACAAGCCCACGGCCGTCGCCGAGGAGCTGTCACCCGAAGAACGCCAGTCGGTTCTTCGCACACTCAAGTCCCCGCGCCTGCTCAAGACCGAGATCCTGGCCGGACTGGTCGTGGCGCTGGCGCTGATCCCCGAGGCCATCGCGTTCTCGCTGATCGCCGGCGTGGACCCACGCTATGGGCTCTTCGCCTCCTTCACGATGGCGGTCTCGATCGCCTTCCTCGGTGGACGCCCCGCAATGATCTCCGCCGCCACCGCCGCCACCGCCCTGGTCATCGCTCCGCTGGTGGCAAGCCACGGCATCGACTACTTCATCGCCGCGGTCATCCTCGCCGGTGTCTTCCAGGTGTTGCTGGCGGTCATCGGCGTAGCGAAGATCATGCGCTTCATTCCCCGCTCGGTGATGGTCGGGTTCGTCAATGCGCTGGCGATCCTGATCTTCACCTCGCAGTTCCCCGATCTCATCGGCGTCCCGTGGCTGGTCTACCCGCTGGTGGCCCTCGGTCTGGTGGTCATCTACCTGTTGCCGCGGATCACCAGCATCGTGCCGCCGCCGCTGGTGGCCATCGTGCTGCTGACCGTGCTCGGTGTGGTCTTCGCGCTGAACGTGCCCACCGTGGGTGACAAGGGCGAGCTGCCCCAGTCGATCCCCGAGCTGTTCATCCCGGATGTCCCCTTCACCATGGAGACCTTCCAGATCATCGCGCCCTACGCGCTGGGAATGGCAGCAGTCGGGCTTCTCGAGTCGCTGATGACCGCCAAGCTGGTCGACGACGTCACCGACACCCGCTCCGGCAAGGTGCGCGAGTCCTGGGGACAGGGCGCCGCGAACATCATCACCGGCTTCTTCGGCGGCATGGGCGGCTGCGCCATGGTCGGTCAGACCATGATCAATGTGAAGGCTTCCGGTGCGCGCACCCGCATCTCCACCTTCTGCGCCGGGATCTTCGTGCTGATCCTCGCGGTTGCGCTCGGCGACGTCGTCGCGATGATCCCGATGGCCGCGCTGGTGGCTGTGATGATCTTCGTCTCCGTCGCCACCTTCGACTGGCACAGCATCAAGCCTTCGACCCTGAAGATGATGCCCAAGTCCGAGACCGCGGTCATGCTGGTCACCGTCATCGCCACCGTCTGGACGCACAACCTGGCCATCGGTGTCGGCCTCGGAGTGCTCACCGCCATGGTGCTCTTCGCCCGCCGGGTGGCTCACCTGGCCACCGTGGAGCGCCGGATCGAACAGCACTTCGGTGAGGAGATCGCGAAGTACGAGGTCAGGGGCGAGCTGTTCTTCGCCTCCTCCAACGATCTCTACACCCAGTTCAACTACGCGGAGGATCCCGACCACATCGTGATCGACATGTACAACTCCCACGTCTGGGATGCCTCCACCGTGGCCTCCCTGGACGCGATCACCGAGAAGTACTCCAAGTACGGCAAGCGGGTGGAGATCTCTGGTCTCAACACCGCCAGCGCCGCTCTGCACGAGCGGATGGCCGGAAACCTCGGCGCCGGTCACTGACCAGCCCCGCAACAGCCTGAGCTGAATGCACAGAGGGCCGGTGTCGTCGGATGACGACGCCGGCCCTCTGCTGTGCCCTGCGCGGTAGGCTTGGGCCATGCCCAGTGCCCAGTCCTCCGTCGCGCCGAGCCCCACACCGGGGCGGGCCGCCGTCGCACTCTCTGACGATCTGCTGAAGATCCTGCGCTGTCCGGTCAGCGGCAGCACCCTGCGACAGGACGGGGATCAGCTCATCTCCACGGATGACCCCAGCCTGCGCTACGCGATCGAACGCGGCGTGCCGACGCTGCTCGCCCCGCGCTGAGCCTCTGCCCGCCGCACGTCACCAAGCACGTCACCAAGCACGGCATCGAACTCTCACCCGACACAGCAGAAGGATTCCTATACCTATGAGTTTTGACTACCGCATCGCGGACATCTCCGCGCACGAAGCCGGCCGCCACCAGATTCGGCTGGCCGAGCACGAGATGCCCGGGCTGATGTCCCTGCGCGCGGAGTACGGCGACTCCCAGCCGCTGGCCGGAGCCCGCATCGCCGGTTCGCTGCACATGACCGTGCAGACCGCCGTGCTGATCGAGACCCTCACCGCCCTGGGCGCCGAGGTCCGCTGGGCCTCCTGCAACATCTTCTCCACCCAGGACGAGGCGGCGGCCGCCGTCGTCGTCGGTCCGCGCGGAACTCCTGAGGACCCGCAGGGCGTGCCGGTCTTCGCCTGGAAGAACGAGTCCCTCGAGGAGTACTGGTGGACCGCCAGCCAGATCTTCGCCTGGCCCGGTGTGGATGAGGATCCCACCGTGGGTGCGAACATGATCCTCGACGACGGCGCCGACGCCACCATGCTGGTGCACAAGGGCGTCGAGTTCGAGGCTGCCGGCGCCGTGCCCTCGGCGCAGGACTCCGATCCCGAGGAGTACCACTACGTGCTGGCCACGCTGCGGAAGTCCCTCGAGGAGAACCCGCAGCGCTGGACCGGGATCGCGAAGAACCTGCGCGGCGTCACCGAGGAGACCACCACGGGTGTGAACCGGCTCTACCAGTTCGCCCGTGACGGGAAGCTGCTGTTCCCGGCGATCAACGTCAACGACTCGGTCACGAAGTCCAAGTTCGACAACAAGTACGGCGTCCGCCACTCGCTGCCCGACGGCATCATGCGCGCCACCGATGTGCTCATCGGCGGCAAGGTCTCCGTGGTCTGCGGCTACGGCGATGTGGGCAAGGGTGCCGCCGAGGCGCTGCGCGGCCAGGGCTCCCGGGTGATCATCACCGAGATCGACCCGATCAACGCGCTGCAGGCAGCCATGGACGGCTACCAGGTCGCCCGCCTGGAAGACGTGCTGGAGACCGGGGACATCTTCATCACCACCACCGGCGGCAAGGACATCATCTCCGCCGAGGCGATGCAGAAGATGAAGAACAAGGCCATCGTCGGCAACGTCGGACACTTCGACAACGAGGTGGACATCGCAGGCCTCGCCGCGATCCCCGGCGTGCAGAAGGTCGAGATCAAGCCGCAGGTGCACGAGTGGGTCATGCCTGCCGACGGCTCCCGCGCCGAGGGCCACTCGATCATCCTGCTCTCCGAGGGTCGGCTGCTGAACCTGGGCAACGCCACCGGACACCCCAGCTTCGTGATGAGCTCCTCGTTCGCGAACCAGACCATCGCGCAGATCGAGCTCTTCGCCAAGACCGCTCCGGACTACACCGGCGAGGACCGCTACGAGACCGACGTCTACGTGCTGCCCAAGGTCCTCGACGAGAAGGTCGCCCGGCTGCACCTGGACGCCCTCGGCGCCCGGCTCACCGAGCTCTCCAAGGACCAGGCCGACTACCTCGGCGTGGACGTGGCCGGCCCGTACAAGCCGGAGCACTACCGCTACTGATTCCCCCAGCTGATCCCTCAGCTGATCGCTCAGGCAGAGCCTGAGGTGCGACGGCGTCCCCAGCAGCCCCGGCTGTCGGGGGCGCCGTCTGCGTCGGGCCTCATGCCTGTGCGCTGCACACGTTCGTGCCGCGCCAGGTTCAGGCTTCTTCAGTCTCGCGACAGATTGCTGCAGGGGGCTTGCTGAGGGCGTGCGGGGAGCCGGGCGCGGAGGACGACGCGGCTCGATTCGATGCCTGCAGGATTCACAGTCGAGGAGTCAGCGGTGGTTCGGTGCGGCGCTGCCCCGTGGCTTCGAAGGCGGCGGCGATCTGCAGCAGCCGGGCATCCTCATAGGGGCGTCCGGCGAAGGTCAGCCCCACCGGCATCCCGGTGTCCGCCATGGTGCCCATGGGCACCGTCACCGTGGGAATCCCCAGGTGGCGCCAGACGAGATTGCCGTTGGCGACCCATACCCCGTTGCGCCAGGCCAGCTCGGCCGAGTCCGCTGAGACGTCTGCATCCGCCGGCCCGACGTCGGCCACCGCGGGAAAGGCGATGACGTCGAAGCCGTGGTGATCCATCCACTGCTCGAAGTCGAGCTCGCGGGTGCGGACGAGCCCTTCGATGCCGTCCTGCATCAGCGGAATGCCCGCCAGGTGCAGGTCGGGGTGGGCACGCACCAGCTCCGGCAGGGTTGCGATGTCATCATCGAAGCCGTCGTAGCGATCCGGCAGAGCCCCGGGCGGAGGCGGAAAGATCTGGCTGCCGTCGACGCGGACGAGGCTGTGCAGGGCTGGATCCGCGTTGGCCGCCAGGAAATCCTCACAGGACCAGGCAGAGAGCAGCCCCACCTCCTGGCGGAGGTACTCCTCCGACACGAGCCCGCGGGTCTTGATGGTCGGAGCTCCCGGCCGGTCCCCCTCGTAGTTGGACACCACCGGCAGGTCGCTGCGGGTGAGCGTGGCGCCGGCGGCGGTGAGGCTCTCGACCGCGGCCTCCCACAGCTCGAGCACCGAGGCTCGCGGGAGCACCCTTCGTCCGGTGGATCCCCCGATGCCGGTCACCCCGTCGAATCTGGGCGCGGCGGTGCCAGCCTCAGGATCCTCGCCCAGGTACATCCGGGGCGCGCCGATGTTCAGCCCTCCCAGCACCTCGCGGGCAGCAGAAGGGTCATCTGCCGCAAGGGCGGCGTAGGAGTCCGGGCGCAGCGCAGAGGCCGGTGGCAGAGCGAGCCAGGGCTGAACCCGCCAGAAGTCCCCGCGGGGCTGCGCGTCATCGGCGACGATCACCTCCAGCACCTCGAGCATGTCGGACATCGTGCGGGTGTGCGGCACGGCGACGTCCATGGTCGGCACCAGCGGCCAGTTCCCCCGCATCGAGATGACGCCCCAGGAAGGGGTGTAGGCGCAGAGCGCGTTGTTCGAGGCCGGTGCCCGACCGGAGGACCAGGTCTCCTCAGCCAGCCCGAAGCTGGCGAAACTGGCCGCGGTCGCCGTGCCGGAACCGTTGGAGGATCCGGAGGCGAAGGCGGAAGTCAGGAACGCCGAATTGTAGGGGCTCTCGGCTCTGCCGTAGAGGCCGCGCTGCATCCCGCCGTTGGCCATCGGAGGCATGTTCGTCAGCCCGAGCAGGATCGCTCCCGCGCCGCGCAGCCGCTCCACGACGAAGCAGTCCTGCTGTGCCACCAGGTCCGCGAAGGCGGGGGAGCCGGCGGCCACGGTCAGCCCGGCGGCCTTGTAGCTGTCTTTGGCGGTGTAGGGGATTCCTTCGAGCGCGCCCAGCGGTTCGCCCGCGGCACGCCGCGCGTCTGAAGCACGAGCCTCCTCGAGGGCTCGTGGATTCATCACCACCGTGGCGTTGAGTCGGGGACCGTGCTGGGTGTCCTGCCGGTCGTACGCCTCGATCCGGTCCAGATACGCCTTCACCAGCTGCTCGCTGGTGAGCGCGCCGCGATCCAGGGCGTCGCGCAGCTGGGCGATGGTGGCTTCGACGACGTCGAAGGCGCTCTCCGGTGACCCGCTCATCGGTCCGTCTCTCCGTCGACCAGGCTCAGCGGCGCCGAGTGGCTCACGGCGGAGGGCTGTTGCTGCGTGATGCAGTGGATGCCGCCGCCGAAGCGCAGGATGTCTCGGGCGTCGAGAAGTTCGATGCGCCGGTCGGGATAGGCCTCGGCGAGGATCGCGGCGGCGGTGTCGTCGTTGGGGTCGTCGTAGGCGCACAGGGCCACCACCCCATTGGCCACATAGTGGTTGATGTAGGTCCAGTCCACATGCTCGCCGTCATCGAGGATGGTGGCCGGCGCCGGGACGTCGATGATGCGGAACGGATCGCCGGCGGCATCGTGAGCCGTCTCCAGGAAGGCGCGCAGCTCGCGGGTCACCTCGTAGTCCGGGTGGGCCGGGTCGTCCTGGCGGTGCAGCAGGATGCTCCCGGACGGGGTGAAGGCCGCGAACATGTCCACGTGGCCGCGGGTCCCGTACTCCTCATAGTCCCGGGTCAGTCCGCGTGGGAACCAGACGGCATGGGTGGTGCCCAGTGCGGCGTGGATCTCGGCCTCGATCTGTTCATGGGACTGTCCAGGATTCCGGCCGACATCGCGCTGGACCGTCTCGGTCAGCAGCACCGTGCCGCGACCATCCACGTGGAAGCCCCCGCCCTCATTGACCAGCAGGCTGGTGACCCGCGCGGCTCCCGAAACTGCAGTCACGGCGGCGGCGATGTGCTGATCGCGGGTCCAGTTCGCCCAGCTCTGCGCGCCCCAGCCGTTGAACGCCCAGTCCACCGCGGCGAGCTCGCCATCGGCCCGATGGACGAAGGTCGGCCCGATATCGCGCATCCAGGCGTCATCCAAGGGCATCGGCCGGAGCGTGACTGCGTCGCCGAGCAGCTCCTGGGCCACCGGCAGGTCCAGCGGATCTGCCACCACGGTGACGGGTTCGTGATCGGCGATGACCCGGGCGACCCGACCCCAGGCCGCGCGGACGGCGTCCAGGGTGTCTGAACCGGGGTCGCCGAAGGTTGCGTTGGCAGGTGGGAAGGCCATCCAGGTCCGGTCATGCGGCGCCCATTCCGGGGGCATCCGGAGCGGGTCGTGGGGCGAGGTCATAGGGCTCCGTCAGAGGGTAGGGAATTCGGTGGTCTCGAAGCGCCGGCGGAAGAACTCCGGCCGCTTGTGGTGCTGCCAGAACATCGCGGCGATGCCGAGGCTGAAGACCAGCATGCCCAGGATGAAGACCAGGCCGACGCCGCCGATCTCCGAGCCGGAGCCGTAGTCGGGGTCCATGGAGTCCCAGATGGTCTGGAAGAAGAAGATCAGCAGCAGGATCCCGCCGACCAGGGGAGCGAGCAGCTTGTTGAAGAAGTCCCCGGCGGAGGCCGTGGCCTCACCGCGGAAATACCAGACGCAGGCCAGCGCGGTGATCCCGTAGTAGAAGCAGACCATCATGCCCAAAGTGGTGATGGTGTCCCACAGGACGTTCTCCGAGATGATGCGCATCACCACGTAGAACACCGAGGCGATCACCACGGCGACGACGGTGGCGTAGGCAGGTGTCTGATAGCGCGGGCTGACCTGGGCGTACTTCCGGTTGAGGGCGCCGTAGTGGCCCATGGCCAGCATGGTGCGGGCCGGGGAGATCATGGTGGACTGCAGCGAGGCGGCCGAGGAGGAGAGCACCGCCAGCGACATCAGGATCGCCATCGGGCCCATGACCGGTCCGGCCAGCGCCGCGAAGACGTTCTCCTGGATGTCGGGGTTGCCCAGGCCGAACTCGCCGTCGGAGACGCCGGCGAATGTCAGCGCCCCGAGGGTGACGATGGTGTAGAGGCTGACGACCACCAGGATGGTCAGGATCGCGGCCCGCCCCGGGGTGGTCGTGGTGCCGCGAGACTCCTCGTTCATGGTCAGCACCACGTCCCAGCCCCAGTAGATGAAGACCGAGAGTGCGATGCCGGCGGAGAAGGCGGAGAAGGACTCGATGCCGAAGGGGTTGAACCATTCCCAGCTGAAGGCCGTGGCGTCGAAGGCTGAGCCCGCGGAGACCTGGCGGAACGCAGCGACGGCGAACCAGAGCAGCACCAGGACCTGGAAGGAGACCAGCACATACTGCACGGTCTTGGTGGTCTCCATGCCTCGGTAGGAGACGTAGGCGGCCGCGGCCATGAAGATCACACAGGTGATCACGTTGATCGGAACGTTGCGGGTCAGTTCCGCGATCGAGTCGACTCCGGTGATCTGGCTGATCGCCAGGTAGAAGAAGTCCACCGCGATCCCGGCCAGGTTGGAGAGCACCAGGATGGTCGCGGCGAGCAGGCCCCAGCTTCCCATCCAGCCGATCCACGGACCGAAGGCCTTCGACGCCCAGGTGAAGGTGGTGCCGGCGTCGGGCATCGCGCGGTTGAGCTGTCGGTAGCCCAGCGCGACCAGCAGCATCGGGATGAACCCGACGATCAGCACCGCCGGCAGGTGATCACCGACGGCGGAGGCGGTGGGGCCCAGCGCCCCGGAGAGGGTGTAGGCGGGGGCGATCGTGGAGACACCGATGACCACAGCACCGAGCGCACCGATGCTTCCGATGCTCAGTCCCTTGCTGTGGGTGTGTCGGTCCGGTGTCTGGATGTCGGTGCTGCGGGGTTCGCGCATGGTGTGGTCTCCTCGGTCAGCGCGCGGCGGGCGCGCTGGTGTCAGGGTCGCGCGGCAGCAGGACCATGGGGATCGGCAGATGGGAGAGCACCCGGGCGGCCGTCATGCCCAGGAAGATGTGCCGGCGTCGCGCCAGCGGGGACGAGCCGATGAGCAGGATCCCGCCCTGTGGCCAGTCCACCGTGCCCACCGCGTGGCGCAGCGTCCGTCCGGTGGCGAGGATGTGCTTGATCGGCTCAGCGGAAGCTGTTCCGGCGTCGGCATCGGGCCCCTTCCCGGCATCGTGCCGGGCCGGACCGGATTCCTTGTCCTCGAAGGTCACGAAGGTCAGCGCGGCACCCAGCTGGCCTGCCCAGGATTCACCTGAACGGGTGACCTGGTGGTCGGGGTGAGCGGCGGAGACGGCGGCCATCACGTCGGTGATCTGCGTGTTCGCCCGGTAGCCCGCGGGGGCCAGCGCCACCGGGACGGGGGAGCTGTGCAGCAGCGCGGTGACCGCCGGGTGGGTCATGATCCGGCCGAACCCGATGCCGGAGCCGGTGACCAGCACGTCGGAGTCCAGCTCCTGCACCGCGGAGACGAGTCCCTCGGCGATCGAGCCGGCGGGGCGGATGTGGCTGTGGTGCCTGATCTCGGGCGGGATGACGGCTTCGGCCTCGGCGATCCACTGCTGGGCCTGTTCGGCGATGATCCCGACGACGCTTCCCACCGGGGGATATTCCTGCTTGAACGCCGAGTCCTGGCGGATCACCAGGATGAGGTCGAGTCGTGCCCCGGCCGACCGGGCCAGCGCGATTCCCAGCGCCAGGGCGTCGAGGCTTCGCTCGTCGCCGCCGAAGCCCACCGCCACCCGGCGAATAGTCTTCTCAGCCATGGTTCTCCTCCACATGATCGGTGTGCTGCGCGTCATCATCTGTGTTCCCCGCCAGGCGGTCCACGACGTCCGCGGCGGTCCGGCGTCCCTGCCGCAGCGCCCCGTCGACGTGTTGGTAGCCTTCCGCCGCCAGGTCGGAGCAGGCCCAGTGCAGCGGACCTACCGCGCTGCGCTGATGCGCGCCGTAGCGGGAGAGTCCGCCGATGTCGAAGCTCGCGGCGTAGGCGCCGCGGGTCCATTCCTCGGAGCCGAAGTCCGACTCGTAGTAGACCTCTGGAGTCAGCGCCTCCTCGCCCAGGTAGGCGGCGAGTGAGCGCAGGATCGTTTCGCGGCGCTGCTGCGCGGTGAGGGTGAACATCTGATCGGCCACTTCATCAGAGACGAAGCCGACGAGGGTGCCGCGATGGTCCTGGTGGTTGGTGTTGTCGTAGACCTCCTGGCAGACCTCGTTGGGACCGAAGCCGGTGCCGGAGAGACCCTGTTCTCGCCAGAAGGGACGGTCGTAGACCGCGTGGACCTTGATCACCTGGCCCATGGACTGGTGCTGATGCATCTGGTGCTGGAGCCGTGGCAGCGGCGGCTCGAAGCTGATCCGCGAGTACAGGTTCGGCGGCACCGCGATGATGACCTCGCGGGCTCGCACGGTGACCCGATCGGAGAAGACGGTGACCCCGCCGTCGGGGTTCCAGGCGATGGTGCGCACCGGGGTGGAGAGCTGCACCGAGTCGGCGGGCAACCGGGCCTCCATCGCTTCGGAGACGCTCTGCATCCCGCCGACCACGCGGCGGTCGAGGATGAAATCCTCGTCCACCAGGTTGCTGAAGGATCCGGCGGAGGTGGCCATCAGTACCGCCTGCAGCGCGGAGAAGGCGTGATCGGGTTTGGTGAGCATCCCGCCGGCGAGGAAGATCGCGATGTTCTCCCGGGCGGCGGCGTCCTCGGTCTGGCTGCGCAGCCACGCGTTGAAGGTCACGGTGTCGAGCTCGCGCGCCATCGGATGGGCCCAGGGCTCTTCGGGCCCGATGAAGGCGGACAGCTCGTCGAGGATCCCGATGATCCGCTGCATCTCTGCGACAGTGTGCTCCGGTGCGGGAAACATCTCGCTGGTGAACTCGTGGCGGACGCCGTCGCGGTCGAGGTAGAGGTTCGCACCCTCCCGGTAGCGGGTGAAGGTCTCCATTCCCAGCTCTTCGAGGAGCTCCAGGAGTGCGGTCTGGTTCCGGGAGACCCACTGGCCGCCGATCTCCAGGAAGGCGCCGTCGATCTCTTGGGACCAGGTGCGCCCGCCGACGCGGTCTCGCGCCTCCAGCACGATGGTGGAGCGGCCTGCGGCCTGCAGCGTCCGGGCGGCCATCAGCCCGGCGGGTCCCGCGCCGACGACGACGACGTCGCACTCGCGCGCTTCGCTGCTGCCCAGTGATCGTTTAGCTTCCATGCTGTTCCCCTTCGCGGATAAATTAACTATATTCATTAACGGGGAGTCTCGAGCGGTTGTCAAGACCTGCTGGAGATTTTCACCGGGGTGATGTCAGGCCCATAGACTGGGCCCTCGTGGCCAGCGGCCAGTGACTGACGGATCACCGGTGGCTACGCTGTCGCCGACGGCGCGAGATGAGCAGGGGGAATTGCACAGTGACTGCGGAGAAGACGCGATCTCGAGGACGAGGTCGACCCACCTCCCCGGTGCTCTCGCGCGGGGTGATCGCAGGCAAGGCCATGACCTTGGTCGCCGAGCGCGGGTATGACCATCTGACCATGGCGGGTCTGGCGCGCAAGCTCGGGGTGTCGGCCTCGGCGCTGTACAACCACGTGTCCTCCAAGCAGGACGTGCTGGTGCTGATCCAGGATCGGCTCAACGAATCGATTGACTGTTCCGCCTTCGACCGGCTGCCCTGGCCGGAGGCGCTGAGCGTATGGGCGCGCTCCTATCGTGAGTGCTATGTGCAGCACACCGAGCTGATTCCGCTGATCGCCGTGCTGCCCATCGCTGACGCCCCGCAGTCGCTGCGGATGTACGAGCGGGTCTTCAGCGCCCTGCACTCGGCTGGGATAGAAGACCGCGCCGCGGTGGACATCATCGCCGGGATCGAGGCGCTGGTCTTCGGAGCGGCCTATGACGCCGCAGCCCCGGCGGACATCTTCGACCCGGGCGGCAGCCTCGACATCGCACCCACCTTCGCCCGGGCAGCCGAGCTGCGATCAGCCGACGCCCGCGCCTCGGCTGATCGAGCCTTTGAGATGACCCTGGAGGTCCTCGTAGACGGGCTGGCTCGCCGGGTCGAGAAGGGTGAGACGTTCAGTCCAAGGCATGCATGACGTGTTTGACCCGGGTGTATTCCTCCACTGAGTAGAGCGAGAGGTCCTTGCCGTAGCCGGAGGCCTTGAACCCGCCGTGCGGCATCTCGGCCACCAGCAGCAGGTGGGTGTTGACCCAGACGCAGCCGAAGTCGAGATCGCGGCTCATTCGCATCGCCTGTCCCTGATTCGTGGTCCAGACGCTCGAGGCCAGCGCGTAGTCCACGCCGTTGGCCAGCTCCACGGCCTGCTCCTCGGTGGAGAAGGGCTGCACCGTGAGCACCGGGGCGAAGGTCTCCTCCTGGACCAGCTCGTCCTCCTGGCGGACCCCGGTGATGATGGTGGGCTTCACGAAGAATCCCTTGGAGTCCTTCGACGGTGCGCCCCCGGTGATCACCGTGGCGTGGTCGGGGATGTTCTCCAGCTTGGTGCAGACGGTCTCGAAGTGGCGCACGTTGTTCAGCGGGCCGTAGTCGTTCTTCGCATCATCGAGCTCGCCGGTGGTGAGCTTTGCCGCCTGGGCGGCGAGAAGCTCGACGAACGCGTCGTGGACGCTGTCCTGAACCAGGACTCGGGTCACCGCCGTGCAGTCCTGGCCGGCGTTGAAGGTGCCGAAGGTCAGGATCATCTCGGCTGCCTTGTGCAGATCTGCGTCGGCGAAGACCACCGCAGGAGCCTTGCCGCCCAGTTCCAGATGGGTGCGCTTGACCGACTTCGCGGCAGACGTCGCGACGGCCTGGCCCGCACGCACCGAGCCGGTGATCGCCACCATCGCGGGGGTGCCGTGTTCGGTGAGCAGCTGCCCGGTGCTGCCGTCGCCGAGCACCACGTTCAGCACGCCGGCGGGCAGCACCTCCCCGGCGAGCCGTGCCAGCACCAGGGTGGATTCGGGTGTGGTCTCTGCGGGCTTGAGCACGATGGTGTTGCCCGCGGCCAGGGCGGGTCCGATCTTCCAGATGGCCATCATGAGCGGGAAGTTCCACGGAGTGATCTGCGCGACGACGCCGACCGGCTCGCGCCGCACATAGGAGGTGTGTCCTTCCAGGTATTCCGCCGCTCCGCGGCCTTCGAGCAGTCGTGCCGCCCCGGCGAAGAAACGCAGCTGGTCGGCGCCGACGGCCACCTCTTCCTCGGCGATGATCCGCCGCGGCTGTCCGGTGTTGCGGTGCTGAGCCTCGACCAGCTCGTCGGAATGCTGCTCCATCTTGTCCGCCAGCGCCAGCAGGCAGCGCTGGCGTTCCGACGGCGTCACCGACTTCCATGAGCGGAAGGCTTCGTGCGCCGCGGCGAAGGCGGCGTCGACGTCGGCCGCATCGGAGACCGGGGAAAGGGCGACGCGCTCGCCGGTGACGGGACTGGTGACGTCCATCTCCGTCGAACCCCTGGCTGCCACGAATGATCCGTTGATGTAGTTCTCAAGCCGCGAGCTCACAGAGATCTCCTCCACACTCAGATAATGATTCGGATTCATTTTACGGTGAGAGCATGTGATGCGCAACACTCCTGGAGAATCCGTGAGGGAGCGGAGGCGTCCCGCTCAGCTGTAGGGCAGTCGGTGAAGCCGCTGGCCCAGCCGGTGCTGCCGCTCGGCCTGGATGCGCAGCCGTCGATATTCGCGGTTGCGACGCTCAGCCATGACCGCAACCAGGAACTCGGTGGCGGAGGAGGGCGGGGCCGGCGGAGCGACGTGGCCGGCGACCTCATCGGCCAGCCGGTTGGCGGTGTGCTCCAGCGCCTGGGTGTTGTGCCCGCGAGGGCTGTCCTGGATGGTGCGCAGGAACCGCGAGGCTCGAGCAGCCACGGTGTCCGGGATCCGGCCCAGGTCAGCGATCTGGGTCCAGGAGGTCAGCTGCGGGGGCACCGGCAGCATCATCGGCTTCACCGCCGGCTGGCGGACCCGGATCACGTAGGTGCCGGCGACCATGTCGCCCAGGCGCTTGGTGCGCCGACTGAACATCCCGGCGAAGAGCGGGATGATCCCGAAGCTGAGGTAGATCTCCCCGAAGCCGACCAGCGCGCGGATTCCGGCATGGCGCAGCCGGATCGCGCCGCCGTCGTCGCGCACCACCCGGGTGCCGAAGATCAGCCGCCCCACCGATCGACCTCGAGACAGGGTCTCCACCGTCATCGGCAGGATCACCAGGCACAGCACGGCCCCGCCGAGCATGACCGCGGCCTCCAGGGCCGGGTCGACGGCGCCGGCGCCCGCGGCCATGCCGGAGAGGAGCAGGAAGGCCAGCAGCGCGGCCCAGGCGATGATCAGGTCCACGATCAGCGAGGCGGCGCGGGTGATCAGCGAGGCGGCCGGAAGCTCCAGCTCGACGCCTTCACCGGTGATCACATTGCGCATGAGCCCAAGCGTAGCGTTCCGGGGGCGGCGTCACGCGTCGGCGGTCATCTAGGCGGTGGGAGTCCAGGGCTGGAGGATCTCACCCATCGCCTCGGTGAGGCTGCGCTGCAGCAGCGGACCGAAGGACACCCGCTTCACGCCCAGCTTCGAAAGCTCCTCGAGGCTCAGTCCCTCGGGGATCGCGCCGTTGACCGGGTGGGCCGTCACGTTCAGCGGGGTATTCACCGCCGCCAGGATCCGTTCCAGGAAGTCCCGGGAGGGGACCTTCACGGGGTAGAGCGAATCCGCTCCAGCCTGCTCGAGCAGGCGCATCCGGTGCAGCGCATCCTTGAGCTGGGCCTCCGGGTCTTCGTCGGTGGTGAACGCATCGGTGCGGCCGTTGATCACCAGATGCGTCCCCGCGGCGTCGGCGGCGGCGCGGATCGCGGCGATGTAGGCGGCGTGCTCCTCGGGGGAGCGCATCTCGTCCATCGAATGGACCGTGTCTTCGATGTTGATCCCGGCCGCGCCGGCCTCCAGGGTCCGGTGCACCAGCTCCTCGGCGGGAGTGTCATATCCGGACTCCAGATCCACCGAGACCGGGATGTCGACGACGTCGGTGATGCGTCGCACCACGTTCAGGACGTCGGACAGCTCCATGGCCTCGCCGTCGGCCTCACCCAGGGAGTCCGCCACCGGGTGGCTGCCGATGGTCAGCGCGGAGAAGCCGAGGGAGGCGCACGTCTCGGCCGACCAGGCGTCCCAGACGGTGGGCAGGATGACCGGGGTGGCCTGGTGGTGGAGCTCGAGGAGACGCTGGGCATGCTGCGCAGAAGTAGTCATCTCCGCATCGTGGCACATGCGCGACGTCGAGGGAAGGTGGTCCCGCAGGTGCCGCCGTGACGCGCTGAGTACGGGGTAGTCTCATGGCGTGGATATCGACGCCTTCATCGCCGTGCATCAGCATGAGTGGGACCGGCTCGCCACGCTGGCCTCGCGCCGTCGACTCTCCGCTGGAGAGGCCGATGAGATGCTGCGGCTCTACGAGCGGACCTCCACACACCTGTCCATGATCCGCGCGGCCGAGCCGGATTCGCCGGTGGTGGCCTCGTTGTCCGCCCCGTTGGGCCGGGCCCGTGCGCATCTGACCGGGTCCGGGGAGAACGTGTTCGTCTCCAGCGCATATTTCTTCACGCAGACCCTGCCGGTGGCGTTCTACCGGATCCGATGGCTCACCGTGATCCTGGGGGCTGGGTTCATCGCCGTGACGATCGCCTTCGCCCTCTGGACGATCCATCACCCACAGATCGATCTGCTGATGCCGGAGGATGCCCGGCAGAGCTACGCGGGCACCGAGTTCGTCAACTACTACTCGGAGCACCCGAACTCCAGCTTCGCGGCTCAGGTATGGACCAACAACGCCTGGATCGCCGCCCAGGAGGTCGCCTTCGGGGTGACCGGGGTCTTCGTGCCCTTCGTGCTCTTCGTCAACGCCCAGGGTCTCGGCATGGCGGCCGGAGTCATGGCCGAACAGGGCGAGGCCTCCACCTTCTGGCTCTACATCCTGCCGCACGGGCTGATGGAGATCACCGCGATCTTCATCGCCGGGGCGGCCGGTCTGCGGATCTTCTGGGCCTGGGTCGCGCCGGGACAGATGCGCCGCTCCGCCGCGCTGGCCGCCGAGGGGCGCAAACTCATCACGGTGGCCTTCGGGCTGGTGCTGGTGCTGCTCATCTCCGGGGTGGTGGAAGGCTTCGTGACCCCCTCTGATCTGCCGCACTGGCTGCGCATCGGCATCGGCGCCGCGGTGCTCGCCGCCTACTGGGTCTACACCCTGGTGCTGGGCGGGCGGGCACACCGGGCCGGGGTCACCGGGGACCTCGGAAAATACGACGCCGGCACGGTGGAGCTCACAGCCTGAGGCGCGGACCGAAACAGCTGGGGCGCCGGCCCTCGGTCCGCGCTCTGCGTCCCAGGCCCTGCAGAGCACGGACTACTGAGTTCTCTACCTATTCCCTGAGGACACCGGTCACATCACACTGGTGTACGACGGCACATCCGACACGATCATGACACTCGAGGCCCGCAGCAGAGAAAGACAGCATTAGTGACCCTCAATGGTTTTGGCATCTCTCGCAGAGAGCTCGTCGGCAGATCCGCCGACATGCAGATTCTGCAGCAACACGCCGAACGTGCGCGCCAGGGACACGCTCAGCTCGTCGTCATCGAAGGCGAGGCGGGCGTGGGAAAGACGACGCTCGTCAAGGAGTTCCTGGCCTCCCTGGAGGGGTTCAGCCAGTTCTCCATGACACTGCTGGAGGAGGATCAGCAGAAGCCGGCTTCGGTCTTCCGGCTGGTCTCAGCCGATCCCTCAGCCCCGACGATCCGAACGCCCCAGGAACTGGTCGAGGCCGCCCGATCAGGGGTGGCCGCGCTGCACGGTCCCTTCATCGCAGTGGTGGAGGATTTCCACTGGGCCGACCCGGTGTCGGTGGAGGCCGCAACGCTGGGCCTGCGCCAGATCATCCCAGCTCCGGGCCTGATCCTCTTCACGATGCAGCACCCCGAGCGTGAGGATCTCAAACGCCTGGTCCAGATCGCCCAGTCGAATCCGGCGGCCTCCCACATCGTGCTGTCCACGCTCAGCGAGCAGGGCGTTCGCGAATATCTCAGCGCCGCGACCGGGCTGCCCATCTCGGAGCATTCAGCCGCCCAGGTCCACCACATCACCGGAGGGCTGCCCGTGGTGGTGCATGAGGCGGCCACCTGGCTGGAACACACGAAGTCCTTTCCCGGGCGCAGCACCCAGCACGTGCTGGCGCGCGTGGAAACCGCCATGCAGGAAGATGCCAGCCGGTACCGCCAGCACATCGTGGCAAGCATGGAATCACTCAGCACCAGCGCTCGGGAGGTGCTCGAGCTGTTGGCACTGGCCGCCGTGCCGCTGCCTGGGTGGTACCTGCTGCGTGGGCTCCACGCGCAGGAGCAGGATCTGGCGGAACTCCGGAACCTGGATCTGGTGAGCCGCGACTCCGCGGGGGTGAACTACCGGCTGCGAAGCGCCAGCTGGCAGAGCACCCTCCGGGATCTCATCCCACCGGTGGACCGGGTCAGGCTTCTGCTGGCACTGGCAGAGTTCGACGACGGACCGGAGAGCTTCGCATTCCGGCTCAGTGCGGCTCGCCTCGGGGAGGACCAGGAGCACCTGGTGATGTTGGGTGAGCTTGGGGTCGAACGCACTGCAGAGCTGGAGGAGCAGGGGTTCGGGGAGAAGGCTGAGAGCCTGATCGAGCAGGTGACCACCGCGCTGCCCCAGGAGGGCGGCCTGCGTGCACTGATCAGCCTTGCTGTCCGTCGACGTGCGCTGCCCCAGGTGATCAACGACGGCCTGGATGTGGCCTTTGAGAACATGCCCGAGGGGACCCTGCAATCGGCGTGGAACGCCCTCATGCTGCTGCGCCGAGGTTCCACCGGCGAGGCCGTGGCCTCACTGGGGCTGTTCCCGCCCGGCCCTGCCAGCCGGACCGAGGACGTCGTGGTCTTCGCCTACGCGGTCAGCGAATGTGGCAGGCTCGCGATCCCCTATGGCATCGGGGTTCCCAGCCCTGCCTTCTTCGGGACTGCGCTCACCGAGATCCAACAGTGGCGTGATGCGTCTCGTGCTGGAGCCGAGTCCCGCGAGGACGCCCCTGAGGTGGGGGACTATCTGGGGCAGCTGATGGTGATCATCGAGATGTGGAGTGTGCTCGCCAAGGGCCGGGGGGAGCGAGCCCCTGATGAGAGTGTGGCGGAGCTGCGAGACCTGTTGGCGCGTCGAGTGCCTGGCGCGGGGACCGGGCTCGCCGCGAGTGCGGTGCGGTCCGCGCTGGGTGCTCGGATGCGGCTCGCCGGCGAGTGTCGGGCGTCCTTTCGGATGCTCGAATCCCTTGTCCAGGAGCCTGCTACTGACTATCTGGACTCTGCTCGGCTTAATTTCGGCCTCTCGCTGTTCTACTCGGGACGCTGGGACGAAGCGGAGCAGCTGACTACCCGCGTGGCGGCCAATGGCCTGGACAACGGTGAAGACGTCCATGCCCTGATCGGCTATGCCTTCGCGGCGCTGGTGCCCCTGGCCCGTGGACAGGCGCGCGGTGAGCGGCTGCTCGATGTCGTGAAGAAGGCCCAGCACGGTCCCGAACCGACGGCGGCGGATGCGATCTGCGTGTTCGTCGAAGCGTGGGCCTGCCTGCTGCGAGAGGAGAACCCGCGTGCGCTGGACCTGCTGCTGGCGTTGAAGGAGCGGCAGTCACCGTGGAGCGTCATCGGTCTGATGCAGGTCACGCTCCTGGGGCGCCTGCTGTGCCAGCAGGACCGGAGCGCGGAGGCGCGGGACCTGCTCCAGACGGTCAGCGATGTCAGCATCCCGGCAACACCCGCTTCGCGCCGATACGCGGAGAATTACCTCTCCGGGCTGACTGCAGATGATCCGCGGCAAGGCATGGGGCGCCTCCTCGCCGCGATCGATCTGCTGGATCTCATCATGCAGCCGCAGCGTTCCCCGGGGGAGGCTGAACGGGGGAGCTTCCGGCTGCACCGAGCGCTGCTGGCGCTGGACATCGCTGACCTCTGTGCCGCGCACCCCGAGGTTCTCAGCGAGCATCGGACTCGCGCTCTGGGCCTCCTGGCCTGGGCTGGGGTGGTGTTCACCCGGTGCGGCGTGGAGCCTCTCGCAGAACATGTCGGTCAGACCCGCCAGCGCCTGAGAGCGGGAATCCGCGGAGGAGCCGCGGGCGCCGGCGTGGTGGCTGACTTCGACGATGGGCTGCATGTGCTCACCCGACGCGAGCGTGAGGTCGCCAGACACGTCGCCAGGGGCCTGACCAACCGGGAGGTGGCGGATCACCTGGTGCTCTCGGTCCGGACGGTCGAGACCCATGTCCGCAATATTCTGAAGAAGTTGGAACTCGACAGCCGCAAGACCCTGCGCCGGCGGCTGACGACGACGGCACCTGCGAGGCAGCAGTAGCTGCACCTGGCAGGTTGCCGAATATCTGCGCTGGAGAACCTCGAGCCCACCCTTGTCCTCCGATCTGACTCCGAGTGCAGACCGGGCCGCACCACAGGCTCAGACAAGGATGAAGCGCAGGGGCGCAAGCTGATTGGAACGGCGCTCGAACCCGATCGTCAGGACCTCAGCTCCTGCATGTAGACGCCGATGTCGTCCTGACGCTGGTGAAGGCTGTGCGGGAGCTTTGCACTGAAACGACCTACGCGAGTCCGGAGGGTGACTGCGCTGAGCGCCCTCCTAAGCAGGAGGAAGCCCCAGGACAGGCGCCGAGACTCTGGGTGACCCCCACGCCGCCTCAGGCCGCGAAGAAGCTGACCTGCAGTCGGTGTGCGCCTCGCGAGCACCTGAGACGAGGCCCGACGCCGACTCTCCGCGCTTCCTCCCCACATAAGGGGTGCCGCGCTCATACTGTTGAGGAGAGTCAGTAATGCGTGGAGAGGCAGATATGAGCGCGAATTCCGATCGGAACGAGGCCGGCAGGCCCGCCGATGAGAACGAAGATTTTGAATCCGGGCTGGACTACGGTGCCTTCGCATCCGAAGAGCCCGATTTTCCCGACGACAACCTGAGCGCCGAGCGTGACCAGCGCCCGGCCCAGTCGGGTCGACGAGGTGCAGCCGAGTCAGCCACCGGTCAGTCAGGCACGGGTCAGTCAGGCGCAGGCCAGGCCGGCGTCGGTCAGCCCGATGAGCAGGCCACCCAGGCCATCCCGGCGACCCGCGACCCGCAGGACACGTCCGGTCGTCACGACCAGGGCAGGGACGCCCCCACCGAGAGCATTTCGCGCACTCCTGCGCCGGGCGCCGGTGCGGAGAGCCCCAATGCCACGCGTTCCCTCGATGATCTGCGCTCGCCCCGGGACACCCGTTCGACGGATGACACGACCACGTTCACCGGAGCGGCTGCGGCAGGTGCACAGGGAGCAGGTGCCGCGACATCAGGTGCAGCAGCATCAGGCGCTGCGGGGGATTCCAGAACCACGCAGCAGGCCACGCCGAGCCCTACTCCAGCGACGCCGAACCAGGGTGCTGATACCGACCAGCCGACGGAGAACGCCGCGGAACTGAGCCGACGTGAGCAGCGTCGTCGTGATCGGGCCGAAGCGAAGTCCGACGATCAGGACACAGCCGTAGTTCCCGCTGATCGCTCCGATCGTCCAGGGTCCAGTCAGACCCACGCGGCCTACGGCTCGGACGAGTCCGTCACCGACGCTGACCTGAACGATGAGGTCGCCCGCTCCAAGCGTGGCGTCTCCCGCTTCTTCCAGGTCCTGATCGCGATCTTCACTCCGATCCTGCTGCTGGTCGCCGCAGTGCGCCTGGTCGCCTCCCCGCTCTTCCTCTGGGTGGCCTACAACCGTCCATGGATTCCGGACGGCGCCTACAGCATGGACGCTGATGACCGGCTGGTCTACGGCTCCTATGGCACAGACTTCCTGACCAACCTCGCAAACTCGCGCTACCTGTCAGAGCTCGCGCCCGGTGGAGAACAGCTGTTCACCGAGGGTGAGGTCGCGCACATGGTCGACGTCAAGTTCGTGGTCCTCTGGGCCATGCTCATCGGCGTCCTCCTGCTGGTGATCACCTTGATCCTGGCGCTTCTGCTTCGCGCCTGGCGTCCAGGGGGAGTGGCCCGCGGGCTCTTCGCCGGCGCCTGGGTGACCTTAAGCCTCATCATCGCCGTCGCAGTCCTCGCGATCATCGACTGGCAGCTCTTCTTCGCCGAGTTCCACCGGATCTTCTTCGCCGACGGCACCTGGACCTTCCCGACCGACTCCACGCTGATCCAGCTCTACCCCGAGCAGTTCTGGATCGACGCCGGTGTCGCCGTAGTCGCGCTCGCGGTGCTGTTCGCCGTGATCCTGCTGATCGCGACCTGGCCCACCCGCCGTCGGCGTGCGCGCCGGGCAGCACGCCTGGCCGAGGTGCACGAGCGGCGCAAGGTCAAGCTGGTCGAGGAGCTGAACAAGGGCAACGGGGATTACAGCGAAAGCTCGACCCACACCCCCGCTCGTGGTCGCAAGCGTGACCGCAACCTCGACTGAGAGCGGGATCAGACCACCTCGGTGGGCTGAGTCCGCAGTGTTCGACGGGCCCTGCTCAGCGGGCGTCCCGGGTACACTCTTCGCTGATGACCAGTGACAACACCGCCGCAGCCCCAGCCGCCCAGGGCCCCCTAGTAGGGATCCTGGGCGGCATGGGTCCTGCCGCCACCGTCGATTTCTATTCGAAGCTGATCGCGGCCACTCCCGCCGCCACGGATCAGCAGCACCTCCGCGTCATGATCTGGGCCGATCCGACCGTCCCGGACCGCTCGCAGGCGATCGTGGGCCACGGAGAGGACCCGACGCCGAAGCTGTCGGAGGGCGCCCAGCAGCTCAAAGACGCCGGCGCCGCGTTCTACGTGGCCGCCTGCAACGGCTCTCACGCCTTCCTGCCGCGGGTCCGTGAGCAGGTGGACCTGGAGTACGTCTCCATGATCGACGTGACCGCCGAGCACCTCAGTGCCCTGCCCTACGTGAAGGCCGCCGGTCTGCTGGCCACCGATGCGACCCTCACCGCAGGGCTCTACCAGGACAGCCTGGCCGCCTACGGGGTGGAGCCGATCGTTCCCGAGGCCGCCGATCAGCACACGGTGATGGAGGCGATCTACGCGGTCAAGGGCGGCAACCTCGGCCCCGAGCTGCGCGCCGCCCTGGTCAGGGTGGCCCAATCCCTGGTCGCCCAGGGCGCCGACGTGATCGTCGCGGCCTGCACCGAGATCCCCCTGGCGATGACCACCGAGGAGTCCCCGCGACCGCTCGTTGATCCTGCGGTGCTGCTCGCAAACCATGTCGTGACGAAGGCGAATACGCTGCGCGGAGGAGCTTGAGGGCGGCCGGTCCGGACTGAGAGCAATGGAGCGTCGCCGCTGACCGCGTTCGTCAGACTGAGCATGACTCACAGCACCTCCGCGCCCCGCGCTGCGGCGTGAAGACCCCGAGGCCGGCAGCTCATGGATCCCCGAGGGTCGGCTGTTCGACGCGTCGATGCGTCGGTGCGCTCCCTCGACGGGGGTGACTGCCGAGGGCGATGCCCCGCGCAGGGCGAGTCGGACAAGACGCACGGCCGAAACGACGGTGGCATCCAGGACTTGGAGCCGTGCAGACAGTGACGTCGCGACTGGTGGCGGCGGACGCGGACCGCCACGGAGCCCGGGCCCGGGTCCCGGGGCCCGTGTCAGGGCGCATGAACTCCACGTCCACATCCCCCGGGCCGGGCGTGCCCGGCACAAAACCCGATCGCCGACGGGGTGGCGCACTGATCTGGGACGTGGGGGAAACGCACACGTTGTCGTCAGTGAAACGACAGTCACCGCTCCTAGCGTCAGGAGTGAACGGCATCGTAGATCGTGTCGATGCCGTCGCCCCTGACGAAAGGCAACCATGACTGACCCCATCAACACATCCCCGCGTCCTTCCAATCCAGAGGATGCCGCGAGCAAGACCCCGTCCGCAGCTGAACCCCGGACATCCTCACCAGACTCAGATGCGACCGGACCTGTGCCCGCGGTCCATGCCGCCCCCTCGGGTCTGGAGCCGGTGACCGGTGAACCGGGCTACTCCGCCCGGCATGCCTCCGAGACAGGTTCTCCGGGCACGACCGACCAGTCCCGGTCCGGTCCGGCCAGCGCGAGCCGGCCCAGCACTGGCCAGAGCACATCAGACCAGGGCACATCAGATCAGGGCTCATCCGAGCAGGGCAGGTCAGATCAGGCGACGTCAGATCAGGCCAAGTCAGATCAGGCCAAGAGTGCGGCCCAGGACGTGGCCGGTGATGCCAAGGACGCCGGCCGGGCCGTGAAGGACACCGCGGCGCAGGAGGCCGCTGGGGTCAAGGACGACGCG
>NZ_JAJOYX010000002.1:318292-811786 GCF_022565915.1 Nesterenkonia sp. LB17 | reverse complement strand
CTAATAAGCCGACCACTTACACCACACTCAATGTGTGCTCGGTGAAGTTTTAATTGAACACTGCGTGTTCGCGTCCACTAGGCGGTTCTCTGCCAACAACCCCGCATGACCCATGGTCTCTCTTGTTTGAGGCGTGTGGGTATGTGGGTCAGAGTCAGACCACCCCTTCCGTCATCACTGTGTGATGGTGTGGGGGTGTGTATAGTTCAATAGTGTTGTTGTGAGTTTAGGTTTACAGCATCTTCAGTACCCCTGTTGCGGGTGTCAGGTCTTGGTGATCTGGTGCGTGTGGTGGTGTGGGAAGTGGTGTTGTTCTAGAGTTACGGCGGTCATAGCGTGGGGGAAACGCCCGGTCCCATCCCGAACCCGGAAGCTAAGGCCCACTGCGCCGATGGTACTGCACACTGGAGTGTGTGGGAGAGTAGGTCGCCGCCGGACACTATTTGGTAGAGAGGGTTCAAGCCCGGTCCCCTTCGGGGGACCGGGCTTGACCTGTATCCAGGGTAGGAATCACGGTCCGCGTCGGAAGAACAAGGCTGCAGCGAGCAGTGATATCTTCCATCAGCTGAGCCCACTTTTACCAACAGCTTTTCGCATTCATTGCGGATCATCATGGCCGTCCGGAGATTCCTCCGGCACGGCCTTTTTTTGTTTCTACGCCGGCCCGATACGTGGTCGCACCGTCCTCGACCTGCGCTTCGCGTCCACAGCAGCTGCCAGGCGTCCTTCACCGCTCAAGGCGGTATCCTGGGATGGCCCTGCGCACGTAATCCAAGGAGAACCACGAACCTATGCATGACGAGTCCTACGGAGACCGCCCAAGGCCCCCGCGCAATCCGCGCGACCTCCGCCGGTCCAACAGCGACGATCGCACGCGTTCTCCTGAGATCGATGAGGATGTCACGGGCAAGGAGCTGGACCGCGCGGCCCTGCTGCAGCTGCGCACCCTCGACGACACGAACCGCCCCTGGGTTGCCAAGCACCTCGTGATGGCGGGCCGACTGGTCGACATCGCCCCTGAAGTGGCTTTCCAACATGCACTCGCCGCCTCCCGCCGCGGGGGACGCCTCGGCATCGTCCGCGAAGCTGTGGGCCTGACTGCCTATGCCGCGGGAGACTTCGCTGAAGCGCTGCGCGAACTGCGCACCTACCGCCGAATCAGCGGAGACCAGACACACCTGCCCGTGCTTGCGGACTGCGAGCGTGGACTCGACCGGCCTGAGAAGGCCATCGAGCTCTCCCAGTCCGAAGAGGTCGCTGGGCTCACCGGTCCCGTTCGCGCCGAGATGGCGATGGTCGTCTCCGGGGCCTACACCGACCTCGGTGACCACGCCTCGGCCGTGACTGCGCTGGAGGTTCCGGAGCTGGACATCAACCGCGCCTTCAGCTTCTCCCCACGGCTGTTCACCGCATACGCCGCGGCACTCGAGACCGTGGGCCGCGACGAAGAGGCCCAGCGGTGGCGCGAACAGGCCTTCGCGGCGGAACGAGCACTGGGCTCTGGGGCCTTTGAAGACCCGGAGATCCTCGACTTCGACGACGAACCCGCTGATCTGCCGAAGGTCAAGGACGTGCTCGGCCGCTCCAAGGGACGCCATCAGGACCGCGATCAGGACCGCGGCCGCGGAGGACGTGGATGAGCCTGGGGCTCATCGACTCCTACGACGGGGTCCTCTTCGACCTCGACGGGGTCCTCTACGCGGGACCATCGGCGATCCCCGGCGCCGCGCGGGCCGTGGACGAGCTGGTCCGCCGGGGCATCCCGCGCGGTTACGTCACCAACAATGCGTCTCGCTCCGCTGAACAGGTCGCCGCCCACCTCAATGAGCTCGGGATCCCCGCGCTGACGGAAGAGGTCGTGGGTTCCGCCCCCGCAGGGGTCACCCTGCTGGGAGCGGCGCTCGAGCCCGGGGCGAAGGTGCTGGTCACCGGCAGCGAGTACCTGCGGAACCTGGTGGGGGAGGCCGGCTTCACCGTCGTCGACTCTGCCGCCGAGAAGCCCGCCGCTGTCATCCAGGGATTCGACCCGGGACTGTGCTGGGCCGACCTCGCTGAGGCGGCCTACGCCGTCAACGACGGGGCCCAGTGGTTCGCGACCAACCTTGACCTCAGCATCCCCCGGGAACGCGGGATCGCCCCGGGCAACGGCGCCCTCGTCGAAGCAGTGGGGCGTGCCACCGGGAAGACCCCGACCGCCGCCGGAAAACCAGAACCGGTGATGTTCACCCAGGCCGCGAACACGCTCCAGATACAGCGTCCACTGGTGATCGGAGACCGCCTGGACACTGATGTGCTCGGCGGCAACCGGGCCGGGTTCGACACAGCCCTGGTGCTGACCGGCATCGACACCGCCGCCTCGGCCGAGCAGGCACAGGACGGTATGCGGCCCGACTGGATCCTGACGGACCTCGCACAGATCTTCGACGGGACCCACCGCGCGCTGCAGGAGCGCGTCGGAGCATGACCGGGCAGCCGCCGCACCATGCCATGTCCGAGGCCAGCGTCAGCCCCGAACCGACCGTCAGCCCCGAACCGACCGTCAGCCCCGAACCGATCCCCGGCGCTGAACGTACCGCGGGTCTGAGCTCTCCGCGCGGCCAGGAGCTGACCATCGAAGAGCTCGAGTCCGAGATCGCCGAGTCCGAGGCGCTGGTCCAGGACCTGAATCAACGGCTGAAAGAAACCGCCGAGGGCGCTCGATGAACGAGTCACTCCGCCTGGACAAGGCCATGGTCGCCCGCGGCCTGGTTCCCAGTCGCACCCGCGCAGGGCAGCTGATCGCCCAGGGACAGGTCAGCGTGGACCGGGCCGTCATCCAGAAGGCCGCCACCAGCGTGGCCGGGCATCAGACCATCGAGGTCCGCGACCAAGATCCCTGGGTCAGCCGGTCCGCACACAAGCTCGACGGCGTGCTGGTCGCCTCCCCACAGATCCAGGTGCAGGGCCGCCGCTGCCTCGACGCCGGAGCCTCCACCGGCGGCTTCACCCAGGTGCTGCTCGAGCGCGGGGCCCAGCAGGTGGTGGCGGTCGACGTCGGCCATGATCAGCTGCACCCGCAGCTCGCCGCAGATCCGCGGGTGCAGAACCACGAGGGCCTGAACCTGCGCCACCTGAATCCACAGGACCTGGGGGAGCCCTTCGACCTGATCGTCGCCGACCTCTCCTTCATCTCCCTGCGCCTGGTGCTCCCCGCCCTGGCCGGGCAGGCGAGCAAGGACGCGGATCTGCTGCTCATGGTCAAACCCCAGTTCGAGATCGGCCGCGAGAGGCTGGGCCGCACCGGAGTGGTCTCCAGCCCGCTGCTGCGCCGCGAGGCCGTGGAGGCCGTGCTCACCGCCGCCGAGGCCCAACGGCTGCAGCTGGTCGAGATCCACCGCTCCGGACTGCCCGGCCAGGACGGCAACGTGGAGTTCTTCCTCCACCTGCGCAGCACCGAACATGCTACCCCCGCCTCCGCCGAGGCAGACACCCTCAGGAGCGATAGGCTGGGCTCGGTCGAGTTCGACTGAAGGAGGCTCCATGACCAGAGAGATCCTGCTGCTTGCCCACACGGGTCGGCGCGACGCCGTGGAAGCGGCTGTCACCGTCGCTGAACGGCTGCACAGCGCGGGGCTGCGCCCCGTGATGATGGAGCGGGACATCGCCTCCTTGAACCATGTCATCGGGGACCGGCTGCGTGGCCTGCCGCTGGCGGTGGCCGAACGCGAGGTGCCCCTGACTGACTGCGAAGTCGGCATGGTGCTCGGCGGTGACGGGTCCATCCTGCGCGCCGCAGACCTGGTGCGCGGAGCCGGACTCCCGCTGATGGGCGTCAACCTCGGCCATGTGGGCTTCCTCGCCGAATCCGAGCGCACCGAACTCGATGCCTCCGTGCAATGGGTGGTGGACCAGAACTACACCGTGGAGCGCCGGATGGCGCTCGACGTCCAGGTCTGGCACGCCGGACGCCACGTCGGCAGCAGCTGGGCGCTCAACGAGGCCAGCATCGAGAAACAGTCCCGCGAACGCATGATCGACCTGATCATCGAGATCGACGGCCGTCCCGTCTCCGCCTTCGGCTGCGACGGGGTCGTGATGGCCACCCCCACCGGTTCGACCGCATACGCCTTCTCCGCCGGCGGCCCGGTGGTCTGGCCCGAGGTCCAGGCCCTGGTGATGGTGCCCATCTCCGCCCATGCGCTCTTCTCCCGGCCGCTGGTGGCCGATCCCGACTCCATCATGGCTGTCGAGGTTCTGCAGCGTGAGGACGAACAGGGCGTGCTCTGGTGCGACGGGCGCCGCTTCATGGAGCTGCCGCCCGGCTCCCGCGTGGAGGTCACCCGTTCCGCCGAGCCGGTGCTGCTGGCCAGAGTGCACCAGACTCCTTTCTCCGAACGACTGGTGGACAAGTTCAACCTCCCCACCACCGGGTGGCGCGGACCGGTCGACCCGGCGAACCAGGTCGAGACCCCCGACGCGTTCCATCGCGGAGAGGCGACCCAGCGGTGATCGACTACGTCACCATCAGCGACCTCGGCGTGATCGAACACGCCGAGCTCCCGCTCAATGCCGGACTCAACGTGGTCACCGGTGAGACCGGCGCGGGCAAGACCATGGTGGTCACCGCGCTGGGACTGCTGCTGGGCGCCCGCGCCGAAGCCACCGCGATCCGCTCCGGAGCGCCGCAGGCCGTGGTCGACGCAGGCCTCACCGTGCCTGCGGGTCACCGCTGCGTGGAACTGGCCCGTGAAGCCGGTGCCTGGCTGCAGACTCCCGAAGACACGGCAGACACGGCAGACACGGCAGACACGGCAGACACGGCGTGGGTGGAGCCCCCGTCCTCCGGAGACCGCGGCGCCCTCGAGGCGGCAGAAGCATCGAGCCCGCAGCAACAGCGCGGCGAGGTCGAGATCCTGCTCGGCCGCACGCTCAGCGCCAAGGGCCGCAGCCGCGCCAGCGTGAGCGGACGCAATGTGCCGATCGCGCTGCTCGGCGAGATCGGCAGCTCCCTGGTGACCGTGCACGGGCAGAGCGATCAGCTGCGGCTGCGCTCGGCCACCGCCCAGCGCCGCGCCCTGGACCGCTACGCCGGCGCCGAGTTCGCCGCTCAGCTCGCCCAGTACAAGCAGAGGTTCACCGGCTACCAGGCCAAAGTCGCCGAGCTCGAAGAGATCACCACCAACGAGCGTGAACGCCTCCGCGAGGCGGAGCAGCTCCAGCTCGCGCTGGAACAGATCGACGCCGTGGAGCCGCTGCCCGGAGAGGACCACGAGCTCAAGACCGAATCGCTGAAGCTGGAGAACGTCGAGTCGCTGCGCGACGCCGCCCGCTCCGCCCAGCTCTCACTCTCCGGCCCCGACGCCGCCGAGGCGCTGGACGACGTCCCCCATGCGGTGGCCCTGGTCGAATCCGCCGCCACCGCGCTGGCCGCCGTGCAGGACCAGGACCAGGAGCTGGGCCAGATCGCCGAGCAGATCTCTTCGGTCTCCAGCCTGCTCAACGACGCTGCGTCAGAGCTCGGCATCTACGCCGCGCACCTGGATGAATCCGGCCCCGAACGCCTCGCCGCGGTCCACCAGCGCAGAGCAGACCTCGAACGATTGATCAGGCTCTACGGACCCGACATCGATGCGGTGCTGGGCTGGGCGCAGGAGGCCCGCGCGCGGCTGCACAACCTGCAGTCCGACTCCGACCGAATCGAGGAGCTCAGCGCCGAGATCGATGAGCTGCAGGCACGGCTGTGGACTGAGGCCGAGGAGCTGCGTCGTCGTCGTGCGGAGGCGGGGGAGCGGCTGGGAGCCGCCGTCGGTGCGGAGCTGGCCGCCCTGGCCATGCCGCGGGCGCGGATGGTCCTGGAGGTCACCGCGACCGACGGGCTGGGACCCGAAGGTGCGGACACCGTGGCGATGCTGCTGGCCCCGCACCCCGGGGCGGATCCGCTGCCGCTGGGCAAGGGCGCCTCCGGAGGTGAGCTCTCCCGAGTGATGCTGGCCCTGGAGGTGGTCCTCGCCGAAGGCTCCGACACCGAGACGTTCATCTTCGACGAGGTCGACGCCGGAGTGGGCGGCAAGGCCGCCGTGCAGATCGGACGCCGACTGGCGATGCTCGCGAAGCACCGCCAGGTCATCGTGGTCACCCACCTGCCCCAGGTCGCGGCGTACGCGCAGAACCACATCCGGGTGTTCAAGTCCTCGGTACGCGATGATTCAGCCTCCGGGGGCTTCACCGCCTCCGATGTCACCGCCCTGGACGAGGAGCAGCGGGTCAGCGAACTCGCCCGGATGCTCGCCGGCCAGGAAGACTCAGAATCGGCCCGCGCCCACGCCCGGGAGCTCATCAGCGGCGCGGCTGCGCCGTAGCTCACGTCCGTGGCACTACATCCACCTCCCGTTCACTGTTAGGATCGAACTCCGTGGTGCAGAGAAACAGTTCCAGGAACCAGAACAGCCTCCCTACTAGTCGACAGATCTTTGTCACGGGGGGTGTGGTCTCCTCCCTCGGCAAGGGTCTGACCGCCTCCTCCCTGGGGCATCTGCTCCGGGCCCGTGGCCTTTCAGTGGTCATGCAGAAGCTGGATCCCTATCTCAATGTGGATCCCGGCACGATGAACCCGTTCCAGCACGGCGAGGTCTTCGTCACCGAAGACGGCGCCGAGACGGATCTGGACATCGGACATTACGAGCGCTTCCTCGATGAGAACCTCGACGGGCTCAACAATGTGACCACCGGTCAGATCTACTCAACCGTCATCGAGAAGGAACGCCGCGGCGATTATCTCGGCGACACCGTGCAGGTCATCCCGCACATCACCAACGAGATCAAGCGCCGGATGCGGCTGCCCGCCGAGGGCAAGGACGCCCCGGACGTGATCATCACCGAGATCGGCGGCACCGTCGGTGACATCGAGTCCCAGCCCTTCCTCGAAGCGGCCCGCCAGGTCCGCCAGGACATCGGCCGGCAGAACGTCTTCTTCCTCCACGTCTCCCTGGTGCCCTACATCGGCCCCAGCCAGGAGCTGAAGACCAAGCCCACCCAGCACTCGGTGGCCGCGCTGCGCTCGATCGGCATCCAGCCCGACGGGATCGTGCTGCGCAGCGACCGTGAGCTGCCGGCAGAGATCCGCGGCAAGATCTCACGGATGTGCGACGTGGCCGAGGACGCGGTCATCAACTGCCCCGACGCCCCGAGCATCTACGACATCCCGCGGATCCTGCACCGCCAGGCCATGGACGCCTACGTGGTCCAGGCGCTGGACCTGAAGTTCAAGGACGTGGACTGGTCGAAGTGGTCCAAGCTGCTCAACGTGGTGCACAACCCCGACCATGAGGTCGAGGTCGCGCTGGTCGGCAAGTACATCGATCTGCCCGACGCCTACCTCTCGGTCACCGAGGCGCTGCGCGCCGGCGGCTTCGCGCACAGCACCAAGACCAAGATCCGCTGGGTCGCCTCTGACCTGTGCGCCTCCGAGGAGGGCGCGGCCAAGGCGCTCGACGGCGTGGACGCGATCTGCGTGCCCGGCGGGTTCGGCGTGCGCGGACTCGACGGCAAGATCGGCGCGCTGCGCCATGCCCGGGAGCATGGCATCCCGGCGCTGGGCCTGTGCCTGGGTCTGCAGACCATGGTGATCGAATACGCCCGCAACGTGCTGGGCCTGAGCGAAGCGAGCTCCACCGAGTTCGACCCGCAGACGGCCTACCCGGTGATCGCCACCATGGCCGAGCAGGAGGCCATCGTCGACGGCGCCGGCGACCTGGGCGGCACCATGCGACTGGGCTCCTACGCGGCGAAGCTGACCGAGGGCTCCGTGGTCGCCGAGACCTACGGCAGCACCGAGATCACCGAACGGCACCGGCACCGCTACGAGGTCAACAACGCCTACCGCGGGCAGCTCGCCGAGGCTGGGCTGGTCTTCTCCGGCACCTCCCCGGACGGCACGCTCGTGGAGTTCGTGGAGCTGCCCAGGGAGACGCACCCGTACTACGTCTCCACCCAGGCGCACCCGGAGCTGAAGTCCCGCCCGACCAACGCCCATCCGCTCTTCGCCGGTCTCATCCGGGCAGGGCTGGACCGGCAGCTCGCGCAGGGCGGACGCGGCTAGAGTCATGCCCGCCCAGGACGGGTCCACCGCTCCTGATCAGGCCCGGGAACGGCACCTCCAGCGACGCGCGGAGGTGCCGTCCTCGTCTGTGGGCGCGGAGATCGAGGACTACCTCACCCATCTGCGGATCGAGCGCGGCTCCGCGGCGAACACGCTGAGCTCCTACCGCAATGACCTGCTGCGCTACGGCGCGTTCCTGCTCGAGCGCCGGATCACCGCGCTGCCCATGATCGATGAGACCCTGATCGCTGATTTCCTGCACCGGCTGAGCACCGGCGACGACGGCGGATCGGCACTGTCCCAGCGTTCGATGGCCCGGGTGCTGGCCTCGGTGCGCGGGGCGCATCGGTACTGGGCGGGGGAGGGCCGGACCACCCACGACCCGGCCAAGCATGTCGCGGCACCCAAGCCGCGCCAGTCCCTGCCCAAGGCGCTCAGCGTTGACGAGGTGTCACGGCTGCTCGACGCGCCGAGCCGTGACACCGAGCTCGGCCGCCGCGACCGGGCGCTGCTGGAGTTCCTCTACGCCACCGGAGCCCGGATCACCGAGGCGGTGAGCCTGGACGTCGATGACATCCACGAGGTCCGCGCCGCCCCGTCCGGCCTCGCGGACGCGACGACGGACGGGCTGGTGATCGTGCGGGTGACCGGCAAGGGCGACAAGCAGCGGATGGTCCCGGTGGGGCGCTATGCCCAGCAGGCGATCAACGACTACCTCACCGCGGGTCGTCCTGGCCTGGCCGCGCGGATCGGGCGGCGCGCGCCGTCGCCGGCTCTGTTCTTGAACAAGCTCGGCGGCAGACTCTCCCGGCAGTCGGCCTGGACCGTGCTGCAGACCCACGCGGCCGCCGCCGAGATCACCCAGGAGGTCTCCCCACACACGCTGCGCCACTCCTGCGCCACCCACCTGCTCGAGGGCGGCGCCGGGATCCGGCTGGTCCAGGAGATGCTGGGGCACGCATCGGTGACCACCACCCAGATCTATACCAAGGTCACCGCCGAGGCGCTGCAGGAGAGCTACGCCACCGCCCACCCGCGGGCGCGCTAGGGGGAGCGCCCGCAGGAGCCGCTCGCAGGCGGGCGTAGGATCAGAGGTGGCGCTCGTCCGGACCGTTATAGGCGCTCAGCGGGCGGATCAGCGCATTGTCGGCGCGCTGCTCGGCGATATGCGCCGTCCAGCCGGTGATCCGTGCGGCGATGAACAGCGGGGTGAACATCTCGGTGTCGAAGCCCATCAGGTGATAGGTCGGCCCGGCGGGATAGTCCAGGTTCGGCAGGATGTTCTTGGCCTCGCCCATCGCCGCCTCGAGCCCGTCGTAGAGCCCCATCAGCTCACCGCGGCCGTAGTACTCGACCATCGCGTCCAGGGCCTGCTTCATGGTCGGCACCCGGGAATCACCGGACTTGTACACCCGGTGGCCGAAGCCCATCACCTTGCGCTTCTCGGCCAGAGCCTGCTCCATCCACGCCTTGGCGCGGGCGGCGGCGTCCTCGCGGGTCTCGGCTGTGTCGATGCCGATCTCCTCAAAGGTGTGCATCACCGCTTCATTGGCACCGCCGTGCAGCGGACCCTTCAGCGCGCCGATCGCCGCGGTGACCGCCGAGTGCAGGTCTGCCAGCGTGGAGGTCACCACCCGGGCGGTGAACGTGGACGCGTTGAAGGAGTGCTCGGCGTAGAGCACCATCGAGACCCGGAAGGCGTCGACCACCTCCTCGGGGGCCTCCTCGCCGAAGGTCATCCAGAGGAAGTTCTGCGAATAGTCCAGATCCTCGCGGGGCTCGACGAGCTCCAGCCCACGACGCCGGCGCTGGTCATAGGCGACCACGGCGGGGAATGCGGCGAAGAGCTCCTTGGCCTTGGTCAGCTCCGCCTCAGGGGAGGAGTCTTCCGAGAGCGGGTGGTTCGCGCCGAGCACCGACACCGCGGTGCGCCCGACATCCATCGGGTGGCAGTCCAGCGGCAGCAGGTCGATGGCTGCCCTGACCCGAGGGTCCAGGGCGCGGTGGGACCGCTCGAAGGCGCGGAACTCGTCCTTCTCGCCCGTGCTGGGCAGTTCGCCGTTCCAGAGCAGCAGCGCCACCTCCTCGAAGGAGAGCTTCGCGGCCAGCTCCTGGACCGGGTATCCCCGGTAGAGCAGCGAGTTGGATTCGGGGTTCACCTTCGAGACGGCGGTGTGATCGGCGACCACACCAGCCAGTCCCTTATAGATCTGCTCGGTCATGAGTGACCTCCTCAGGTCATTGCGGGGTCTTTAAGAGTTCTTGCCGTGCACGTCGGGGACATCGAAGTTGAAGATTCCGGTGTCGAAGGCGTTGTACGCCTCATAGTCGACCAGTTCGTAGAGCCGTGCCCGGGTCATCATCTGATCCACCGCGCCCTGCTGGGAACCTTCGGCGGCCAACACGTCCAGGGTGCGCTCGATCGCGCCCATGGCGGAGCGCAGCGAGGTCACCGGATAGATCACCATGGCGACGCCGGTCTCGGCCAGCTCCTCGCGGGAGAACAGCGGAGACTTGCCGAACTCGGTCATGTTGGCCAGCACCGGCACATCCACAGCCGCGCAGACGGCGGCGAACTCGCTGAGGTCCTTCATCGCCTCGGGGAAGATCGCGTCGGCCCCGGCGTCGACCAGGGCCTTGGCCCGCTCGATCGCGGCGTCAAGACCTTCGACTGCGCGCAGGTCGGTGCGCGCCATGATCAGGAAGTTCTCGTCTCGTCTTCCGCGAGCGGCTGCGGCCACCCGCTGGGTGGCGGTCTGCAGGTCCACCAGGTTCTTCCCATCCAGGTGGCCGCAGCGCTTGGGGTTGAACTGGTCCTCGATGTGGCAGCCCGCGAGCCCGGCGTCCTCGAGCTCCTGGACCGAGCGTGCCACGTTCATCGGTTCGCCGAATCCGGTGTCGGCGTCGACCAGGGCCGGCAGATTGGTCGCCCGCGCGATCTGGCCCGCCCGCTGGGCGACCTCGCTCAGCGTGGTCAGCCCGATGTCGGGCAGACCCAGCTCGTTGGCCAGCACTGCGCCGGAGATGTAGATCCCGTCGAAGCCCTTCTGCTCGATCAACGGAGCCGAGAGCGGGGTGAAGGTGCCCGGGAACTGGCGCGCCGCCCCGGGGGTCAGCATGGCGCGCAGGTCGAGGCGCTTCTGCGCGGGGGTGATGGTGGAGTAGAGCATGGCCTAGAACAGTCCCTTCGGTGCCGCGGCCGGATCGATGACCCCGGTGGCCGCGAAGACGTTGAGCTGATCGAGCTCACCGGAGGCCAGCGTCTCCAGGGCCTCGACCGCGCCGAGGAACCTTTCGATCTCCGCGTCGGCGATGACCCCGTCCGCCAGGGTGCGGAACTTGGCGATGTACTGCTCTCGGGAGAAGGGCCGCGCACCCAGCGGGTGGGCGTCGGCGACGGCGATCTCATCGGTGATCACCTCGCCGTCGTGCAGCCGGATCTCCACGGACCCGCCGAAGGCCTTCTCGGCGATGTCGGTGGAGTGATAGCGCCGGGTCCACTCCGGATCCTCCTCGGTGGTGACCTTGTGCCACAGCGCGACGGTGTCCTCGCGCTGCGCGCGCTCGGGGGTGTAGGAGTCCACGTGGTGCCAGGCGCCGTCCTGCAGCGCCACGGTGAAGATATACGGGATGGAGTGATCCAGCGTCTCGCGGGAGGCGGTGGGGTCATACTTCTGCGGGTCGTTCGCCCCCGAGCCGATCACGTAATGGGTGTGGTGGCTGGTGCGGATCAGCACCGACTCCACCAGCGCGGGATCGGTGACCTGCGGGTGCGCGTGGTGCAGCCGGCGGGCGAGGTCGATCCAGGCCTGCGCCTGGTACTCCGCCGAGTGCTCCTTGGTATAGGTGTCCAGGATCGCCCGCTTGGGCTCCCCGCTGGCCGGCAGCGGAACGTCGTAGGAGGCGCTGGGCCCGTCGAGCATCCAGGCGATGACGCCGTCCTCACCTTCATAGATGGGCACCGGCGAGGTCTGTCCGCGCATCGCCCGGTCCACTGCTTCGACTGCCATCTTCGCGGCGAAGGCCGGGGCGTGGGCCTTCCAGGTGGAGATCTCGCCCTTGCGGGACTGCCGGGTGGCGGTGGTGGTGTGCAGCGCCTGGCCCACGGCCTGGAAGATCGTCTCGGCATCCAGGTCGAGCAGGGTGCCGATGCCTGCGGCCGCCGAGGGGCCGAGGTGGGCCACGTGGTCGATCTTGTGCTTGTGCAGCGAGATCGCCTTGACCAGGTCCACCTGGATCTCGTAGCCGGTGGCGATGCCGCGGATCAGCTCGGCCCCGGAGGCTCCGGTGTGCTGTGCCGCTGCCAGCACGGCAGGGATGTTGTCCCCGGGGTGGGAGTACTCCGCGGCCAGGAAGGTGTCGTGGTAGTCCAGCTCGCGGACCGCGACGCCGTTGGCCCAGGCCGCCCATTCGGGACTGGACTTGGTCTCGATGCCGAAGATCGAGGCGCCGGAGCCGTTTGCGGAGACCGAATGGTCCAGCGCCTGGGCGCGGGCGGCGATGATCGGGGCGCGGTTCAGCGAGGCCACCGCCACAGCCGCGTTGTCGATGATGCGGTTGATCACCATCTCGGTGACCTCCGCGTCCACTTCCACCGGGTCGACGGCGACCTGGGCGATCTTCCAGGCGAGCTGGTCCTGTCGGGGAAGGTTCTCGTCGCTGCGGTAGACCCGTACGTTGTGGCTGATCATGCTGGTGGTTCCTCTCGATTGGGAGTCAGGCTTCGGTGCTGCTGTGCGGACTGGGCTGTCTCGTGCTGGGCGGTGATGTAGGCGAGGCTGCGGCGCAGATGGATCAGCATCGCGGCACCGGCGGTCTCGGCGTCTCCGGACGCGATGGCGGTGCAGACCTCGCGGTGTTCGCGGGCTGAGGCCGCGAGCCGCTCGGGCTCATGCTGAGCCAGCCGGCGGGCGCGGACCAGGTGGGCGCGCATGCTGCGCAGCGAGTGGCTCAGATAGGGATTGGCCACGGCGTCGGAGACCGCCTCATCGAGCTCCTCGGTGAGGGCGTAATAGTGCTCGTCCTCCTCGGCATGGTCCTGGGTGTGGTCCCGCTGGCGCTCTCGCGACCGCAGGATCTTCTCCGCCGCGCTGAAGCGTTCCGCGAGCGCGCTGAACCGGCGGGGGTCTCCGCGCTCGGCGGCCAGCCGCGCCGACTGGACCTCCAGCGGGAGGCGGAGCTCGAAGAGCAGGTCGACGTCGGCCGCGGAGATGGAGCTGACCAGCGTGCCGCGCCCCTTGGTCTGATCGGCGAGCCCGTCGGCGATCAAGCGGGACAGCGCCTCGCGCAGCGGGGTGCGGGAGAGGCCCAGCCGTTCGGCCTGATCGACCTCGCCGAGCAGGGTCCCCGGGGTCAGCACCCCGTCGAGGATCTCCTGCCGCAGGGTGTCGTAGGCACGGTCACTGGCACGCATGATTTGAGTGTATACAACGAGGGGTGCTCTGTGGAGTCTTTCGGCAGAATATTCCACTATCTAGTCAACTATGTATACATAGGGCTTTACCTTCTGTGATCCAGCTCATATCCTTGGATGTGTCACGCGTCCACGCCGATGAGCAGGAGCACTCCCATGACCGGTACGTCCTACCGCGAGCTGCACGCACGATCACTGGCCCAGCGTGAGGAGTTCTGGCTCGCCGCCGCCGAGCAGATCCACTGGGACCGCGCGCCGGAGCGCGCACTCGACGACTCGGCGGCCCCGATCTACCGCTGGTTTCCCGAGGCGGAGCTGAACCTGAGCTACAACTGCCTGGACCGCCACGTCGAGGCCGGCCGTGGGGAGCAGACCGCGCTGATCTATGACTCCGCCGTGACCGGGGCCGTCCAGAGCTACAGCTACGCCGAGCTCACCGCCGAGGTGGCCCGGTGTGCCGGAATGCTGACCGAACTCGGCGTGGGTGCCGGAGACCGGGTCATCATCTACCTGCCGATGATCCCGCAGGCGCCCATCGCGATGCTCGCCTGCGCCCGGATCGGAGCGGTGCACTCGGTGGTCTTCGGCGGCTTCGCCGCAAAGGAGCTGGCCTCGCGCATCGACGACGCGTCCCCCGACGTCGTGCTCACCGCCACCGGAGGCATCGAACCCACCCGCAAGGTGGAGTACCTGCCAACCGTGGCCGAGGCGCTGCGCCTGGCCACCCACGACGTCCGCCACGTGGTGGTCCAGGAGCGCGAGGGCTTCGCCCACAGCCTCGAAGAGGTCGCCGCGGACGCAGAGACGAGTGTGACTGCGCAATGGCACGACTGGTCCTCCCGGTCAGCCCAGGCTGCGCCCGCAGCCCCGGTCACGGTGCGCGCCACCGACCCGCTCTACATCCTCTACACCTCCGGGACCACCGGCCGGCCCAAGGGCGTGGTCCGTGACCAGGGAGGCACCGCCGTCGCGCTGAGCTGGTCGATGCAGGCGATCTACGACGTCGGCCCGGGGGAGACCATGTTCACCGCCTCCGACGTCGGCTGGGTGGTCGGGCACTCCTTCATCGTCTATGGACCGCTGCTGGTCGGAGCGACCACCGTGCTCTACGAGGGCAAACCGGTCGGCACCCCTGATGCGGGCGCCTTCTGGCGGATGATCCAGCAGCACCGGATCACCGCGCTGTTCACCGCACCCACGGCGCTGCGCGCGATCCGCAAGACCGACCCGGAGGCCGCGCTGGTCGGCGACTACGACATCTCCTCGCTGCGTCACCTCTACGCCGCCGGGGAGCGGCTCGACCCGGTCACCCAGCGCTGGATCACCGACGCCCTGCAGGTGCCGGTGATCGACAACTGGTGGCAGACCGAGACCGGCTGGCCGATCGCGGCCAACCCGGTGGGGATCGAGGCGCTGGAGGTCAAGGAAGGTTCCGCCACGCTGCCGATGGCCGGCTACGACGTGGTGATCCTCGACGCGACCGGGGAGGAGCTCCCGGCGGGGGAGGAGGGCAACATCGCGCTGCGACTGCCCATGCCCCCGGGCACCCTGCCCACCCTCTGGGGCGACGACCAGCGCTACATCGATTCGTATCTCGACGCCTTCCCCGGGTTCTACGCCACCGGGGACTCCGGCTACCTGGATCAGGACGGCTACCTCTTCGTGATGGGCCGCACCGATGACGTGATCAACGTGGCCGGTCATCGGCTCTCGGCCGGTTCCATCGAAGCCGTGGTCGCCTCCCACCCGGCAGTGGCCGAATGCGCGGTGATCGGACTGCAGGACGAGCTCAAGGGTCAGCGCGCCTCGGGATTCGTGGTGCTCAAGGCTGGACGAGAGGACGACCCGAAGACGCTGCAGGCGGAGCTGACCGCCCTGGTGCGCCGAGACATCGGACCGGTGGCGGACTTCAAGACCGTCGCGGTGGTCGCCGCGCTGCCGAAGACCCGGTCGGGCAAGATCCTGCGCAAGACCATGCGCCAGATCGCCGACGGCGAGCAGGCGCGGGTGCCCTCCACCATCGAGGACGCCTCGGTGCTCGATGACCTGATCCCGGTGCTGCGACCCCAGCGGTAGGCTTGTCGGCGGCGCGCGACCGCGCGCCGCACAAGTCTCCGCGGCGCCAGCGCGCCGCGGACGTGTCGCGCGCAGCTGCTCCCCGGCTGACGCAGGGGGAGAGCGATGGACCTCGCGCTGTTGGCCGTCGAGCTGCTGGGCACCTTCGCCTTCGCCGTCTCCGGGGCGCTGCTCGCCGCCCGCAAGGGCTTCGACGTGGTGGGCTCGCTGCTGCTGGCCTCCATGGCCGGACTCGGCGGCGGCGTCACCCGGGACATCATCATCGGCGAAGGACCCCCGGCCGCCTTCCTGCAGCCGATCTACCTGGCCCCGGTGCTGGTGGCAGTGATCCTGGTGCTCACCGGGCTGCTCCATGAGACCCGGCTGCGCCGGACGCTGCTGGTCTTCGACGCCGTCGGACTCTCGCTGTTCTGCCTCACCGGCACGGTCATCGCGTTCAACGCCGGGCTCAATGAGATCGCCTGCGTCCTGCTCGGGGTGACCACCGCGGTGGGCGGCGGTGCGATGCGCGACGTGGTGGCCAACGAGACCCCACAGATCTTCAACCCGCGCGGCGTCTATGCGGTGCCGGCGATGTTCGGCGCGGGGCTCATCGTGATCGTGCTGAGCCTCGAGCTGCCGCTGATCTGGGCGGGACTCGTGGTCTCCTGCCTGGTCTTCACGCTGCGCATGATCTCGCTCAAGCGCGGCTGGCGAGTGCCGCTGGCCGGACGCCGGTCCAGCGGCAGCGCCGCAGCCTGACCCTGCCGCCCGAGCCTGACGCGATGGCGAGGCGAACCTTCGAGTGCTACTTGGCCTGCACATCTTGCCTCGATGAGGACACGGGGTAACCTGGATAAGTTGTTGTCCGCAGGAGGAAGTTGAGGGATCACGTGAGCGAGCCGGGTGCCCGGATGGGCGAAACGCCTGACCGGGAGGTCAACGCGTCGCACAGCGATCAGCCGACCGAACTCTTCACCATCTACGGCGACGCGATCATGGGCCCCACGGGCCGGCCGAAGCATGACTTCGCCGAACCCGCGCCGCTGAGCAGCCACGGCCCCGCGCGAGTCATCGCCATGGTCAACCAGAAGGGCGGAGTCGGCAAGACCACCTCCGCGATCAACCTGGGCGCCGCGCTCGCCGAATACGGCCGCCGCGTGCTGATGGTGGACTTCGACCCGCAGGGCGCACTCTCCGCCGGCTTCGGCACCAGCCCGCATGAGCTGGAGACCACGGTCTACAACGTGCTCATGGAGCGTGAGGTCAAGACCCGCGACGCCATCGTCTCCACCCACGTGGAGAACATCGACCTGCTGCCGGCGAACATCGACCTCTCCGCCGCGGAGGTGCAGCTGGTCAACGAGGTGGCCCGCGAACAGGTCCTGGACCGCGCGCTGCGCCAGGTCCGGAACGACTACGACGTCATCATCATCGACTGCCAGCCCTCGCTGGGGCTGCTCACCGTCAACGCGCTCACCGCCGCCCACGGCGTCGTCATCCCGCTGGAGGCCGAGTACTTCGCGCTGCGCGCCGTGGCGCTGCTGGTCGACACCATCGAGAAGGTCCAGGACCGGTTGAATCCGGACCTGGAGATCGACGGCGTGGTGGTCACCATGGTCGATCTGCGCACCCTGCACGCCCGCGAGGTCATCGCCAGGATCGTCGAGGCCTTCGGCGACAAGGTCTTCGAGACCGTCATCAAACGCTCGGTGAAGTTCCCCGACGCCACCGTGGCCGCGGAACCGATCACCGCCTACGCGCACAAGCACGAGGGCGCCAAGGCCTACCGCCAGCTGGCCCGCGAACTGATCCTCCGAGGTGGATCGCCCTAGTGGCGCACCCGGCAGCCGGCGCCGCGGCGCTTCAGCATGCCGACGCCGCCGCGAACCTCGAGAGCCTCGAGGCAGACGCCCGGCACGATTCCCCCACAGCGACCGGATTCACGGTCTCGCTGGCGAACTTCGACGGCCCCTTCGACCTGCTGCTCGGCCTGATCGCCAAGCGCGAGATGGACGTCACCGCGGTGGCGATCTCCGCGGTCACCGACGAGTTCATCAGCTATGTCCGAGGCCTCTCGCACCACCAGGCGTTGGACGAGTCCTCGAACTTCATCCTGATCGCCGCCACCCTGCTGGACCTCAAGGCCGCGCAGCTGCTGCCCGGGGGCGAGGTCGAGTCCGAGGAGGACCTCGCCGCCCTGGAGGCCCGCGACCTGCTCTTCGCCCGACTGCTGCAGTACCGGGCGTTCAAACACATCGCCGGGCACATCGCCGAGCAGATCCAGGAGCACTCGGACCGCTTCCCGCGCCAGCCCGGCACCCACCCCGAGCTGGCCCAGCTGCTGCCCGAGCTGGTCTTCAAGACCACCCCGGCGGACCTGAAGACCATCGCCGAGCGCGCCTTCGCCCGTCCGGCGATGGAACCGGACCACATCAGGTTCGAGCACCTGCACTCCCACGCGGTGGACATCCGGACCGAGATGGCGGTGATGACCGCTGCGCTGCGCGAGGCCGGCGCGGCCAGCTTCACCGAACTGGTCCGCGAGGCCGAGAGCCGGCTCGTCGTCGTCGTGCGGTTTCTCGGTCTGCTGGAGCTTTACCGCGACCGCGACGTCGCGTTCGAACAGGATGCGCCGCTGGGGGAGCTGCGAGTCATCTGGTCCGGTCCTGCCAGCGGTGAGATCGCGGCGCTGGACCGCGCGGCCGCCGAATGGGCCGATCCGGCCGGCACCGGGGTAGACACCCCTGCGCCCGACATCTCCTCGCCCGACACCCCCGCGCCCGAGAAGGAGGATACTGATCATGGCTGAGCGGATCAGCGAGGACCTGCTCGCCGCCGCCGAGGCCGTGCTGATGATCATCGAGGAGCCGGTCTCCGCGCTGGAGCTGGCCCAGGTCCTGGAGATCCCCGAGCACCAGGTCATCACGGTGCTCGATGCGCTGCGCCTGGACATCGACGGGATCAGCGAGGGCTCCCGGCGCCGCGGCTATGAGCTGCGTGAGATCGCCGGGGGATACCGCTACTACTCCCGCGCCGACTACGCCGAGCAGGTCTCCGCCTTCGTCCTCGGCGGCGCGACCACCCGGCTCTCCCAGGCCGCGCTGGAGACCCTGGCCGTGATCGCCTACCGGCAGCCGGTGGCCCGCTCCCAGGTCGCCGCCATCCGCGGGGTCAACGTCGACGGCGTGGTGCGCACCCTGGTCCACCGCGGTCTGGTCGACACCGCCGGCACCGATCCGCTCACCGGAGCCACCCTGTATGTCACCACCGCGGACCTGCTGGAACGCCTCGGGATCAACTCGGTGCAGGAGCTTCCACAGCTCTCCCCACACCTGCCGGGCATCGAAGCAGCCGGAGAGCTGGGCCCGGAAAGCTGAGTGGCCGGAAGGATTGGACACTCCCCATAGAATGGAGATCATGAAATCTTCGGGCCCAGACCGCCGCGCGCGCGAGGCGCAGCGGCGGGAGCCACGCGCTGCCACCGCAGCACGCACCCCGAAGGCCGGTCAGTCCGGGGGGCCCTTCTCCTCCGAGGACCCCCAGCGGATGATCTCCACCGGTCCGAGCCGGGCCAAGCCCCGCCGTGACGAGGCCGAGGAGAACTTCGCGGCAGTCCATGACCCCGAGGGTGTGCGGCTGCAGAAGGTGCTCGCCCAGGCCGGCGTCGCCTCCCGACGGGTCTGTGAGGCGCTGATCGCCGAGGGTCGGGTGTCGGTGGACGGCAAGGTCATCATCGAACCCGGCATCCGCGTGCAGCCCGACGACGTCACCATCCATGTCGACGGCGTGCGCATCCAGCTCAGCGTCGAACACCAGTACGTGATGTTCAACAAGCCCACCGGCGTGGTCACCACGATGTCCGATCCGCACGGCCGGCCCTGCATCAACGACTACCTCACCGAGGAGATGAAGGCCGCCAGGCTCTTCCACGTGGGCCGCCTCGACGCCGAGACCGAGGGCCTGCTGCTGCTCACCAACGACGGCGAGCTGGCCAACAAGCTCACCCACCCCTCCTACGAGGTGCCCAAGACCTACGTGGTCGAGGTCGCCGGACCGGTGTACAAAGAGGTGGGCAAGAAGCTGCGCGCCGGCATCGAGCTCGAGGACGGGCCCATCGCCGTGGATGACTATCGGCAGCTGGGCAGCGATGGCCGCCGCACCATGATCCAGGTGACCCTGCACTCAGGACGCAACCGGATCGTGCGCCGCATCTTCGACCACGTCGGACACCCGGTGCTGCGCCTGGTGCGCACCGCCCTGGGCGAGATCACCATCGGGGACCAGCAGCAGGGCACCGTGCGCCCGCTGGGCCGGCTGGAGCTGGGCCACCTGCTCGACCTGACCAGCCGCGACGACCCGGCTGCCAGCGACACGACCAGCCGCGACGGCGGAGCGCGATGAACCTCTTGACCGCCACCCCGACCAGCGTGCGCCAGACCCCCACCGTGCTCATCCGAGGCACCGGACTGCTCGGCGCCAGCATCGGGCTAGGGCTGCGCGCCGACGGCCACCAGGTGCTGCTCTCCGACCCCTCCGCCACCGCCCAGGCCATCGCCGCCGACATCGGCGCAGGCACCATCCTTGAGAAGGCCCCCGCGGAGACCACCCCGGAGATCGTCATCGTCGCGGCACCCCCGGAGGCCACCACCGTGGAGGTGGCGGCCGCGCTGGTGCGGTATCCCGACGCCGTCGTGCTCGACATCGCCTCCACCAAGGCCGAGATCCTTGACGGCCTGCTGAACCTCACCGAGGACGACGACGCCGCGCTCACCCGGGCCGACCTGACCCGCTATGTGGGCACACACCCGATGGCGGGCCGGGAGAAGTCCGGCCCCGTGGCCGCCCGCGGCGAGCTCTTCACCTCCATGCCCTGGGTCATCTGCCCCGCGGTGGACCCGAACACCGGAGACCAGCTCTCGGCACGTGAGGCCGTGGAATGGGCCGGGGAGGTGGGACGTCGACTCGGCGCCACCGTGCACCACATGAACCCCGTGCGCCACGACGAATCCGTGGCGCTGATCTCGCACCTGCCCCAGATCGCCGCCTCGCTGGTGGCCTCCCGGCTGCAGGACGCGCCGGTCTCGGCCCTGGCGCTGGCCGGCAACGGGCTGCGCGACGTGACCCGGATCGCCGCCTCCGACCCTGGACTGTGGGTGCAGATCCTCTCCTCCAACGCCCGGCCGGTGGTGGAGATCCTCTACGGGCTGCGCCAGGACATGGAACGGCTGATCAGCACCCTGGAGGAGCCGCGGGCCCCGGGCGGGCAGGCCGACATCGCCCAGCTCATCGCCGAGGGCAACTCCGGGGTCACCCGGGTGCCCGGCAAGCACGGCGCCCCGCCGCAGTCCTTCGCGGTGCTCACCGTGATCGTCGACGACAAGCCGGGACAGATCGCCGCGGTGCTCAACGACGTGGCCACGGTCGGGGTCAACGTCGAAGACCTGCGCATGGAGCACTCCGCCGGCCACCAGGTCGGCATGGTGGAGCTCTCCGTGCTTCCCGGACGGCGTGACGAGCTCGCCGAAGCCATGACTGAATTTGGATGGAAGGTAGTGCTCTCGTGAGTCAAGGACAGCGCCTGATCATTGCGGTGGACGGACCCTCAGGGTCCGGAAAGTCCAGCGTCTGCCGCGCCGTCGCCAGCCAGCTCGGCGCCGCGTATCTGGACACCGGGGCGATGTACCGCGCCGCCACCTGGTACTGCCTGGCTCAGGGAGTGGACCTCGCCGATGAGCAGGCCGTCGCCCTGGCCGTGGAGGAGGTGCCGCTGACGATCTCCACCGACCCCGCGCACCAGATCATCGCCGTGGGGCAGAGCGACGTCACCGCGGCGATCCGAGAGACCCGGATCTCCGAGCGGGTCTCCGAGATCGCGACCAACCGAGCGGCCCGCGCGCTGCTGATCGCCGCCCAGCGCAGGATCATCGACAACGCCGGCTTCATCGTGGCCGAGGGCCGCGACATCACCACCGTGGTGGCTCCCGACGCGCAGGTGCGCGTGCTGCTCACCGCCTCCGCCGAGGCCAGGCTGCGTCGCCGCGGCCTGCAGCTGGGAGGCACCGAGACCGCCGAGTCGCTGCGCCGCCAGGTGATCGACCGCGACGCCCGCGACTCCACCGCGTCGAACTTCACCGAGGCAGCCGACGGCGTCGCCGTGCTGGACTCCTCGGACCTGACCTTTCAGGAGACCATCGACGCGCTGATCCAGCGCGTGGAACAGGTCTCCGCCGAACCACTCTCGATCCCATCTGCAGGAGCATCCCGTGGCGAATAACGCTGACACCTTTCCCTCCGACTCCCCGGAATACATTCCGGCCGTGGAGGACGATCGACTGGCCGAACGGCTGGCCGCCATCACCGAGGAGGAGGCCGCCGCGCGCGCCGCCGCGCTGCGCGCGGGACTCTCCGACTACGAGCTGGCCGAGGAGGACGCCGCCGTCCTCGACTATGACGAGGACGACGAGGACTACGAGCCCTACGTCGCCGCCCCACCGGCGCTGGCTGTGATCGGGCGCCCCAACGTGGGCAAGTCCACGCTGGTCAACCGGATCACCCGCTCCAAAGAGGCCGTGGTCGAAGACGTGCCCGGCGTGACCCGCGACCGCGTGTCCTATGACGCGGAGTGGAACGGCAAAGACTTCACCCTGGTGGACACCGGAGGCTGGGAGCAGGACGCCCGCGGGATGCACAAGCGGGTGGCGGAACAGGCCGAGATGGCCGTGGACGAGGCCGACGCCGTGATCTTCGTCGTCGACGGACTCGTCGGCGCCACCGCCGTGGACGAGGCCGTGGTGCGGATGCTGCGGCGCAAGAAGAAGCCGGTGCTGCTGGTCGCCAACAAGGTCGACGCCCCCTCGCACATGAGCGAGGTCTACGGCCTGTGGAACCTCGGACTCGGCGAGCCCTACCCGGTCTCGGCGCTGCACGGCACCGGCACCGGCGACCTGCTCGACGCCGCCGTGAAGGCGCTGCCCGAGTTCGCCGAGCACGGCGGAATGATCCCCACCGGCGGTCCGCGCCGGGTGGCCCTGGTGGGACGCCCGAATGTGGGCAAGTCCTCGCTGCTGAACAAGCTGGCAGGCTCCGAGCGCGTGGTCGTGGACGCCGTGGCCGGCACCACGATGGACCCGGTCGATGAGTTCATCGAACTCGGCGGACAGACCTGGCGCTTCGTGGACACCGCCGGGATCCGGCGTCGTCAGCACATGGCGTCGGGGTCTGAGTATTATGCGATGCTGCGCACCCAGCGCGCCCTGGACAAGGCCGAGGTCGCTGTCGTGCTGCTCTCGGTGGAGGAGCCCGTCTCGGAGCAGGATGTGCGCATCATCCAGATGGCCGTGGACTCCGGCCGCGCCCTGGTGGTGGCCTACAACAAATGGGACCTGATGGATGAGGAGCGCCGCTACTACCTCGAGCGCGAAGTCACCCGGGACCTGGCGCACATCGCCTGGGCCCCGCGGGTCAACGTCTCCGCACTGACCGGCTGGCACAAGGCCAAGCTCGCACCGGCCCTGGACACCGCGCTGACCAGCTGGGGACGGCGCATCTCCACCGGACGGCTCAACGCCTTCCTCGGGGAACTGGTCGCGGCCCACCCGCACCCGGTCCGCGGCGGCAAGCAGCCCAGGATCCTCTTCGCCACCCAGCCCTCCACCAAGCCCCCGCGCTTCGTGCTCTTCACCACCGGGTTCCTGGATCCGGGCTACCGGCGCTACATCACCCGCCGGCTGCGTGAGACCTTCGACTTCACCGGCTCGCCGATCGAGGTCTCGATGCGCGTGCGCGAGAAGCGCAAGCGCAAGTAGACATCCTGGTCCGGCCCAGCAGGCCGGACCGGCTGGCCACACCTCGAGGTCGCCCAATACTGCAACTCTCAGTACAGGGCGGCCTCGACGTCTCTGGTGAGGGTGCTGATCGAGTCCCAGTCCGACCCATCGGACATGATACTCAGCACGTAGGTGCCCTCCGGGTGCCGCACGATGCCGGTGTCGTTGAGGTAGCCGTCGATGAAGCCCACCTTGTTCAGCACCGACCCGGCGCTGCCCGCGTCGATGCCGTCGCGGAAGATGTTGGACTCCAGCGCGTCCAGCAGACGCGAACGGCCCTCAGCGCTGATGTCCAGCGAGCCGGACTCCAACCGGGTCATGAATGCGGTGAGGTCATTGGCCGAGCTGCGTGCGTAGGCCGGGATGAAGTCCGTGGCCGGGCCTCCGGTATCGGCGGCGATGTCACGCAGGCCTTCCCAGCCGAGCTCCCCGCGGAAAGCGTCGGCACAGGGGTTGTCGCTGACCGAGATCATGTCGGCGAAGCAGGTGGCGCGATCGCGTCCGCCCTCGATCGGGTCATCCCAGTCCATCTCACCGGACTCGACCCGGCTGAGGATCCCGTAGGCGACGTAGACCTTATAGGTGCTGGCGCTGACCCGGGACTCCGCACCTGCGGACGATCCGGTCCGCCCCTGGCCGCCCAGCTCGGCGACGCTGATCGAGATGTCCCCGGGGTGGAAGGCGACGAGCTCGTCCAGATAGCTGTCGAGATCACCGGTGAAGCTGGGGGTGTCCGCCGGTGTCGCAGGCTGGGACTGCTCGGGGTCTTCCGGGGCTGCATCTGAGTCTTCTGAGTCTGGGTCTTCTGGAGTCGATTCGTCCGGAGCGGGCACCGCCCGGAGATCCTCCTCGTCAGGGGCTTCGGCTTCTGCCTGGTCTTCATCCTCCACCGGATCCTCGGCGTCGGCTGATTCCTCTTCGTCGGTCTCATCCTCCAGGCGCTGCCGCTGGGCCTCCGCCTCGGCCTGTCCACTCGCGAGCCGCTCCTCCTCCGCGACGAGCTCCTGCTTATGCTGCTCGTGCGCGGAGCTGGGCGCGGCACTGGACCCGGCGTCCTGGGTGGAGACAGGGTGGAAGACGGCGGGGCTGCAGGCGGTCATCAGGAGTGCGGCAGTGGCAAGCCCGAGGGCGCGGTACGCGAAGCCGTGCCGAGCGGGTCTGCCTCCCGGTCCGCGATGGGGAAGGTTCTCGCGAGGAAGCATGGGTTTGATCGTGTCCACGCATCATCAGCTGATCTGGGAGTTCAATGGTTCGCGCAGGTCGCGATTCGGCAAACCAGCCCCATCATGACGTCCATGCAGACGGTGCGGGATGCCGGGTCAGGGTGTGCGGAAAGGGGATTCATCCTGGTGCGCCGCGGCCTTTGCACGCTGCTGCGGAGTCAGTCGCAGCAGCGTGTTGGAGCCCGTGTCGAAGAAGGCCAGCTGGGTCTCGGCGATCACGCATCGCGTGCCGTCCACGCCGTCGCGGACCTCATAGGCCAGGGTGAGCCCCGCGCCCTTGAGCTGGGTCACCCAGACGTCGATCTGGGCGGGGACATCCCGGTACTCCAGACTCGCCAGGTACCGCACCCGGTGTTCGACGACGAGCGCCTGCGCATCCTGAGGAAGCTCGTTGAACAGCGGGGCCAGCGGCTCCCCGACGGGGCTGCCCGTATGGGCCGGCGACCCGAAGGCGCGGATGCGCGCCTCTTCGAGCAGCCGCAGCACCTCCACGTTGTTGATGTGGCCGTAGGCGTCCATATCGCCCCAGCGCAGCGGCACCAGGGTCCGCAGGCGTGGGTTGACGCGGTGGGAGGTGTCGCTGGTGCTGGGGATCGCGGTGGCACTCTGGGTCGCGGCGGCGTCGCGGGAAGGCACGGTCATGCTGGCCAGCTTAACCCGAGTGCCTCACTGGGGAAGGGGAGTGTTGTTCAGCCGCGGGAGACGCGGCCGCGCAGCGCGCCGAAGGCCAGCGTGAAGCTCACCGCCCCCACGATGCCGATCGCCAACAGGCCAGGCCAGAGGTCTGCCCAGACCCAGCCTTCGGAGAGCAGGGACCTCAGTGCGGCGAGCAGATAGGTGATCGGGTTGTAGTCAGCGATCGCTGCGAGCCACCCGGTCAGCGCCTCCTGCGGAAGAAAGGACGTGGTGAGGAAGGCGAAGGGGAAGAACAGCAGGAAGGAGGAGTTCACCGCGGCCGGGCTTCCCGTGCGCAGCGCGATGGCATAGGGGAAGCCCGTGAACGCAAGGCCCCAGAGCCCCCCGATGATGACGAAGGCGACGACGCCGGAGATTCCCGTGGCGAACTCGACGCCGACGAAGAATCCCAGGATCAACACCGGCACGCACAGCGCCATCACCAGCACCAGATCCGCGACCATCAGTCCCAGCAGCAGGGCCGAGCGACTCATCGGCGTGAGCAGCAGCCGGTCGAAGTAGCCGCTGCTGATATCGGTCACCAGGTCGCTCGCCCGCGAGACGCCCGTGACGGCGAAGACGATCGCCACCGGAAGTTGGAACGCCCGGAAGTCGGCCACGCCGATTCCTTCTGCCACCGATTCCAGTGCTCCGATGTTCACAACGAAGAAGAACAGCGGGATGATCAGGGCCGGGATGACGGCAGCGGGGTCTCGGGGAATTGCGCGCAGAGCCCTGTAGGCGACGGAGCCGAGGTCTCGCAGGAACCCCGCGCTCTTTGGTCGGATCCTGGTGGCGGGGCGCTCGGTCGTGGTGGTGGACGAGTTCACTGGGGCTCCTGGGGATTCTGCGGCGCGGAGGCGCTGGCCATGAACGCACTGGAATCGGTGATGTGTTCCCCAGTCACGGAGAGGAAGACATCATCGAGGGATGGTCGACGCAGGGACAGCTCGATGACCTCCGTGTCGGGTACCTGGGCGAGGGCGACGGCGATCGGGCTGATCGCTGAGGGGCCGTCGGAGACGCTCAGAGTCAGTGTCGGCCCGTTGGCCTCGATGCGTTCCACCACGTCCAGCGACTTCAGGGCCTGCCCGGCGATCCGCGCATCCCCGGTGACCGTGACGATCACGACGTCGGTGCCGATGCTCCGTTTGAGCTGGGCCGGAGTTCCTTCGGCAACCAGCCGGCCCTTGCTGATGATGCCCACCCGGTCTGCCAGCTCGTCGGCCTCCTCGAGGTACTGCGTGGTGAGGAAGACCGTCATCCCCAGCTCCCGGTTGAGCCTCCGGACCTCCTGCCAGACCTTTGCCCGGCTTACGGGGTCCAGTCCGGTGGTGGGCTCGTCCAGGAAGAGAACCTCAGGGTCATGGACCAGAGCCAGCGCGAGATCCAGGCGACGCTTCATCCCGCCGGAATAGGTCCCGATGCGCCGATCCAGCGCGGACCCGATGTCCACGAGTGTGGTCAGCTGAGCCACCCGGGCCTTGGTGGCCTTCCCCGAGAGTCCGTAGAACCTGCCCTGGAGGGCGAGCATCTCGGCTCCGGTCTGTTTGTCATCCAGAGCGGCCTCCTGCAGGGCCACCCCGGCGCGGAGCCGGACCTCGCCGGGCTGTGATTCGACGTCGTATCCGGCCACGGTGGCGTGACCCGCGGAGGGCGTGAGCAGGGTGCAGAGGATGCGGGTCAGCGTGGACTTCCCAGCCCCGTTCGGTCCGAGGAATCCGTAGATCTCCCCAGCCTCAACCTCAAGGCTGACGCCGTCGACGGCTATAAGGTCACCGAAACGCCGTTCCACACCGTCCGCGCTGATTGCAATCTGGCTCGGCGACATGCCTGCTCCCTTGTGGGTGCGAATGGGGAAGTGCCGGGGGTCTCTTCTGTCTGCGCTCGGCACGCGAACCGCTGAAGGGACTCAGAATAGGAGCGACGATCAAAGCAGGGCAATATCCGTCGAACTGGACGCCCGCCGGGGTCCACGGATCGTGTCCACCGCCGAAACTCTGGTAGGGCGAACAAAAGAGAAAGCCTCAAACCAATTCAATGGTTTGAGGCTTTCTCTTTCTCTGGTCGGGCTAGCGGGATTTGAACCCACGACCTTCCGTCCCCCAGACGGACGCGCTACCAAGCTGCGCTATAGCCCGAAATTCTTCCAACAAACTCGCCGGAAGCACCAGGAAAGTCTACCGCATGATCTGGCTCATGGTCGCATCGGGTGAAGCGGCGGGCGAGGGAGCGGGTTCATCGGGTGGTGCGGCGGGTGGAGCGCGGAAGCATCCGCCGCACCACCCGCCGAGCACACCCCTCGCGCCGCACCAGGATCAGTTCTGGGTGCTCCGGCGGGCCGAGCCCCAGATGTCGATGCCGGCGTCGACGGCGTGCTCATCGACGGCGTCCAGTTCTTCCCTGGTGAAGGAGCGCTGGTCCAGCGCGGCCAGGTTGCTCTTGAGCTGTTCGGGCCGGCTGGCGCCGATCACCAGGGAGCTCACGCGGTCATCGCGAAGCGCCCAGGCCAGCGCCATCTGCGCGAGGCTCTGTCCCCGCGCGGAGGCGATCTCGTTGAGCGCCCGGATGTGCCCGAGGTTCTCCTCGGTGAGGAAGTCGTCGCGGAACGAGCCCTTGGTCGCCGCGCGCGAGTCGGAGGGGACCCCGTCGAGGTACTTGTCGGTCAGCATGCCCTGCGCGAGTGCGCTGAAGCCGATGACCCCCGCACCGACCTCTTCGACCGCATCGAGCAGACCCTCGGTCTCGATCCAGCGGTTGAGCATCGAGTAGGAGGGCTGGTGGATCAGCAGCGGGGTGCCCAGATCCTTCAGGATCGCCGCGGCCTTGATCGTGTCTTGAGCGGAGTAGGAGGAGATCCCGGCGTAGAGCGCCTTGCCGGATCGTACCGCCGTGTCCAGCGCGGACATGGTCTCTTCCAAAGGGGTGTCGGCATCGGGGCGGTGGGAGTAGAAGATGTCCACGTGGTCCAGGCCCATCCGGCTCAACGACTGGTCCAGGCTGGAGAGCAGGTGCTTGCGGCTGCCGGTGGGACCGCCGTAGGGGCCGGGCCACATGGTCCACCCGGCCTTGGTGGAGATGATCAGCTCATCGCGCAGCCCGGCGAAGTCCTCGCGCAGGATCCGCCCGAAGTTGATCTCCGCCGACCCTGGGGGAGGCCCATAGTTGTTGGCCAGGTCGAAGTGGGTGATGCCGTGGTCGAAGGCCAGGTGGATGATCTCGCGCTGGTTCTGCAGGGCGAAGTCGTCGCCGAAGTTGTGCCAGAGCCCCAGGGAGAGCGGCGGCAGCACCAGGCCGGAGCGGCCTACGCGGCGGTATTCCGCATTGTCGTAGCGGTCTTCAGCGGGAACGTACATGGTGGCTCCTGGAGATCAGAGTGTCAGTGATCAGAAACGCCCGTGTTCAGAACATCGGGTCAGGCCCACCCGCTCAGACAGGAGGCGGACCCTTGATCACCTTACGCCTGCGCCACCGGTCCAGGGCGGGCGCCAGCGATGTCCTGACGATCAGGGTCCGGTGGGCAGCGCCGCGGCGGCGCGGGACAGGTCCTGCGGGGTCACGGAGTCCCCGAAGCTGAACCGCACCGCGGTCTGGGCCACCTCATCCGAGTAGCCCATGGCGCGCAGCGCGGGGCTTGGCTCGCTGGAGCCGGCCGCACAGGCTGAGCCCGAGGAGCAGAAGATCCCCTGCCGTTCCAGGTCCAGCAGCACCGACTCCCCACTGCGCCCCGGAAGCACGAAGGACGCGTGTCCGGCGAGCCGGCGGGTGCGGTGCCCGGTCAGCTGCGCGCCGGGGACCCGGGCCAGCACGGCGTCGATGAAGTCATCGCGGCGCCGGGCGAGCTCCCGGACGTCAGTCTCGGCAGCCAGCCCCAGCGCCGTCGCCATCCCGACCGCTCCGGCGACATTCTCGGTGCCCGAGCGCAGGTCTCGCTGCTGTCCGCCGCCATGGATCAGTGGTTCGAAAGGTGTCCGACGGCGCAGGTACAGCACGCCGGTGCCTTTGGGGGTGCCGAGCTTGTGCCCGGCAAGGCTCATCGCGCTGACCCCGAGCTCCTGCACAGCCAGCGGCAGAGTCCCGGCGGCCTGGACTGCGTCGGTGTGGAATGGAACGCGGTGTTCCGCGCAGAGCGCCGCCAGTGCGGCGACGTCCTGAACGGTGCCGACCTCGTTGTTCGCGTAATGGATCGAGACCAACGTGGTGTCGGTGCGCAGCTTCGCTGCCAGCGCCTCAGGGGTGACCACACCCGCCGCATCCACCGGCACGGTCTCCACCTCGTAGTCCAGCCGGCCCAGCCAGGCCGCGGACTCGCTCACGGCAGGGTGTTCCAGTGCGGAGATCAGCACATGGCGACCTCTCGGGTCCGCGAGCGCGATGCCCTTCACCGCGGCATTGTCGGACTCGGTGCCGCCGGAGGTGAAGATGATCTCCGCCGGCCGCGCGTTCAGGTGCCGGGCCACCTCGGCGCGCGCCGTCTCCAGCGCCCGTGATGCCGCGGCCCCGGGCTCGTGGACGCTCGAGGGATTCGCATACCCGGTCAGGTGTGGCCACATGGCCTCGAGCACCTCGCGCCTGACCGGGGCGGCGGCGGACTCGTCCAGGTAGAGCATCAGCCCGAGGTTCCCGGCCCGTCCACATCAAGCCCGCCAGCCAGAGCAGCGTCGACCTCGACGTGGATACCGGCCCCGAGATCCATGTCCAGCCCCAGGTCCAGGGCGCGGGCACCCTGGGTGAGCGCACCGACGCTGATCAGGTCCACCCCGGTGCCGGCGATCGCGGCGATGGTCTCCAGGCTCACCCCGCCGGAGGCCTCCACCAGGGCGGCCCCGTCGATGAGCTCCACCCCGCGGCGCAGGTCCTCACACGTGAAGTTGTCCAACATGATGGTGTCCGCCCGGCCGGCCAGCACCGGCGCGATCTGCTCGACCCGATCCACCTCCACCTCGATGTGGGTGGTGTGCGGCAGGCGCTCGCGGGCAGTGAGGATCGCCGTGGTCAGCGCCTCGGGGGAGTCGCCCACCAGCGCGAGGTGGTTGTCCTTGGCCATCACCGCATCGGAGAGGGAGAATCGGTGGTTGTGCCCACCCCCGCAGCGCACCGCGTAGCGCTCCAGCGCGCGCAGCCCCGGGGTGGTCTTGCGGGTATCGGTGACTCGCACCCCGGTGCCGGCGACGGCGGCGACATATTCGCTGGTCAGCGTGGCCACCCCGGAGAGTCGCTGGATCAGGTTCAGCGCCGCCCGCTCGGCGCCGAGGATCGCCCGGGCGGGGCCCTGCACGCTGGCCAGCACATCCCCAGGACCAAACCGTGCGCCGTCGTCGGTCTGGAGACTCACGACGACGCCGGGGTCCAGCGCGGCGAAGGTGCGGGCGAAGATCTCACCACCGGCGAGGACACCGGGTTCCCGTGCCACCAGCTGGGCGTGCGCGCTGGCATCGGCCGGGACGAAGGCGACGCTGGTGAGATCCCCGAAGGGGATGTCCTCGGCCAGCGCGAGGGTGATGACCGCGTCGATGTCGCGGGCCGAGAGCTGCGTGTCCACGGTGTCCCTTCAGGCTTTCGGCTTCGCGGCGAGCATCCGGTCCAGCGCGACCTTCGCGTGCACGGAGACCGCGGCATCCACACTGATCTGGTTGTTCACGCGTCCGGCCACCAGCTCCTCCAGCACCCAGGCCAGGTAGCCCGGGTGGATCCGGTACATGGTGGAACACGGGCAGATGACCGGGTCCAGGCAGAAGATGGTGCGGTCCGGGTACTGGGCGGCGAGCCGGTTCACCATGTTGACCTCGGTGCCGATCCCGATGGTGTCCCCGGGGGAGGAGGCCGCGATGAACTTCTGGATCGCGTCGGTGGAGCCGGCGGCGTCGGCGGCGTCGACCACCTCCATCGGGCACTCGGGGTGCACGATGATCTTCACCTGCGGGTCCGCGGCGCGGGCCTGGGTGATCTGGTCCACGGTGAAGCGTCGGTGCACCGAACAGAAGCCGTGCCAGAGCAGGACCTTGGCCTCGCGCAGCTGCTCGGCAGTGTTCCCGCCCAGGGCTTTGCGCGGGTTCCACAGCGGCATCTGCTCCAGTGGGACCCCCATGGCCTTGGCGGTGTTGCGGCCCAGGTGCTGGTCCGGGAAGAACAGCACCCGGTGGGCGCGTTGGAAGGCCCATTCCAGCACGGTCGCGGCGTTGGAAGAGGTGCAGACGATCCCGCCGTGGCGGCCGCAGAACGCCTTCAGTGCGGCGGAGGAGTTCATATAGGTCACCGGGAGGATCGGGACCTTGCCCTCGGCGTCGGGCGTGATGTTCTCCGGGTCCACCCCGTATGTTTCGCAGATCTCCTCCCATGCGGTCTCCACCGAGGATTCATCGGCCATATCCGCCATGGAGCAGCCGGCGGCGAGGTTGGGCAGGATCACCGACTGCTCAGGAGTCGAGAGGATGTCGGCGGTCTCGGCCATGAAATGGACTCCGCAGAAGACGATGGTCTTGGCTTCTGGCTTGCTCAGCGCGGCATTGGCCAGCTGGAAGGAATCGCCCACGAAGTCGGCGTGCTGGATGACTTCGTCGCGCTGGTAGAAGTGGCCCAGGATGACCAGCTCCTCGCCGAGCGTCGCCTTCGCGGCCACGATCCGCTCGTACAGCTCGGCCTCGGGCATCAGCTGGTAGCGCTCGGGCAGCTGACCGGGGCGGGAGACCGGGTCAGGGAGTCGATCGGCCTGCGAGGAGCCGGGCCCGTAGCCCGGGACGGTGTCGAAGTCCCAAGGTCCGGCGGCCAGCTTCGTGTTGCAGCTGTCCTTCGGGGTCAGGGTGATCAGGTCATGGACCGAGGCGGTCATGGTGTCTCCTGGATGGTGAGGGTGTAACGGGTGCGGTGGGGATTGGAGCGGTAGAGCCGCGGCGGGCGGTGCGCCGTGCCGGTCATGCGCTCGCCGGTGTCCTCGACGGTGCCCTGGGCGAGGATCTGGCGGCGGAAGTTTGACGGATCCAGCGCCCGGTTGAGGGTCGCCTCATAGACCCGGCGCAGCTCGGCCAGCGGGAACCTCTCGGGGAGGAAGGCATGGGCGATGGGGGAGTAGGTGACCTTCGCGCGCAGCCGGTCCAGGGCGTAGGCGAGGATCACGCCGTGATCGAAGGCCAGCACGCCGGCCTCCTCGGCGATGTCATCGGCGGGGAACCATTCCAGGTTCTCGCCCTCCACAGCGTCGGTGTCCTCGTCCTGGCGCACCAGCGCCCAGTAGACGATGGACACCACCCGGGTGCTGGCCGGGGAGCGGTCCACATCTCCGAAGGCGTAGAGCTGTTCCATGTGCCGCGGAGCCAGACCGGTGGTCTCCAGCAGGGTGGCGCGGGCGGAGCTGACCAGGTCCTGGTCGGGTTCCAGGGGGCCTCCGGGGAGTGCCCACTGACCCAGGAAGGGTTCGCGGATGCGGCGCACCAGCGGCAGCCAGAGCGTGAGCTCCCCGGTCTCCGGGTGCGGACGCAGCGCGAAGACCACCGTGCTCACGGCGAGCTCGGTCTGCAGGTTCGACGGCGCGGCCATGGCGAGGCCTCCTTAAGGTGACAGTGACACTATGGTCCAGTTCATATGGTCACGTCAACCTGAAGGGGTCTGGGAATCTCAGTCGACGAGCCCTTTTTGAACCTCATCCATGAAGCCTGGGATCTCGGTGAGCTGACGCGCGAACTTGCTCGCGCCCTGGGGTGCGAGGTGGATGGCATCCCGGCTGTCGTCATCTCCCCACCAGGCGCCGAACTCGGCCACCGAGAACAACGCGACGTCATGAGGGGCCGTCAGAGCCTTAGCGGCGTCCTGCCTGCGCGCGTCATAGTCTCGTCCTGCCTCTTCGAGGTTCTTCTGGTGGACGGGCGTGTACGGAATCTCGAAGGCGAGCACAGTCACGCCATGACTGCGCAACAGATCCGTGGCATTCCCGAAGTCGGTCACGGCCTCATCGTGCACCGTCGGAAAACCAGGAAAACCCTGCTTCATCCGGGTGTCGCTGATCTGTTCAGCCTTGGCCGCGCTGACGCCGGGATGGATCATGAAACCGTCGGACCGCAGCCTGCTGTCCGCGTCGATCCGCAGGCTGGTCTGCGCCGGCTGACCCTCCTGGGCCCGCGCCGCCTGTTCCCCGCCGAGGCGGAACCGATACAGCGGGTCTGCGACGTCGCGCTCACACCGCGCGGTGTCCTTCTCCCCCCAGGTGTCGCCGAGCGGCCGGTCACACCCCTCCACCATCGAAGAGAACGCCGACCTCGACCCTTCCTCCGTGTAATAGCCGTCGCGCTCCGCGGCGCGGGTTGAGATGCCCATCAGCGCGACTGCTGGTGGATCCTCGAGGCTGACCACGTAGCGTGCGAACAGGAGGTTGATGCCCCAGCGCGCCCGGCTGCTGGCGCCGTTGAACACCGAAACCTCCTCACCGGTCTCCGCGGTCAGCAGTCGGCCCAGCTCAGCGGGGTCCACCCCCTGCTGGGTCATGGAGTCACCGAAGATCACGACGTCGGGGGCTGGTTCGGCGGCCCGGAGGGCATTGGTCATCGTCTCGAAGGCGCCTCCATGGGCCGGCGCCAAAGGCAGCAGGCCACGAGCCGTCCAGTCCTCGAGCTGCGCCGCCGTCACGTCCCCCGTCAACGGCTGGTTGAACTTGATGGTGGGGAAGCTGTCCGTCTCCTCGAGTGAGTCTGGAGTCGCGTCCTCGGCCTGGGGGCTGTCCTCCGGGCCCCCGCTGCCACACGCTGTCAGGGCATATAGCAGCGCAACGCATGCGAGAGCCGTCCGACGAGCGGGCATGGGCACAGGCTAACAGGCACCCCACCGATGCACCCCAGCCCGACTCTGCCCACTCGCCTCGATCTCCTGCCCCCCACGCCCCGGATCGGCCCGAGTTCGGCCCCGGTCCACCCCCGTGCCGATGCTCCATTGACCATTCGACGGCTGGCGCAATCCGCTGTTGGGCGGCAGCCACGCCCACGACATCGGGAGGATCCAGGTCTACACCCATGGCAAGGTGGTCACCATCCCCGGGGTGATCCAGCCGAGAGCGGCCGGCAGCTGGGCGTCCCGCAGAATGACCGACCAGGACTTCAGAGCAGGAGAGCATGATGACAGCCCATACCACCGAAAAGACTGAGAGCACCGGGACCACCGGGTTCGACGCCGGTCCGAGCGCCGCCGAGATCGACGCGGGCCGCCGGGCCTACGAGCTGGACCGCAGTCACGTCTTCCACTCCTGGAGCGCGCAGGAGCCGCTGACCCCGATGACCGTGCTCGACGCCGAAGGCTCCTGGATCTGGGACGGTGAGGGCAACAAGCTCCTGGACCTGACGTCCCAGCTGGTCTTCACCAACGCCGGACACAAGCACCCCAAGATCATCGAGGCGATCAAGGCCCAGGCGGAGAAGCTGTGCACGGTGGCCCCCCAGCACGCCAACGAGGCCCGATCCGAAGCAGCCCGGCTGATCACCGAGCTTCTCCCTCAAGACATCAACCACGTCTTCTTCACCAACGGCGGGGCCGACGCCAATGAGCATGCGGTGCGGATGGCGCGGCTGCACACCGGTCGGCGCAAGGTGTTCTCTGCCTACCGCTCCTACCACGGCGGCACCCACCTGGCCGTGAACCTGACCGGTGACCCGCGAAGGACAGCCTCCGACGACGACGCCGGCGTCGAGCATTTCCTGCCCGCCTACACCTACCGCTCCTACTTCAACGCCGCCGATGAGGCGCAGGAGGCCGAACGCGCGTTGAATCACCTGCGCGACCTGGTGCTGCTGGAAGGGCCGGGACAGGTCGCGGCGATCATTCTGGAAGCGATCCCGGGGACCGCCGGGATCTACCTGCCTCCGGCGGGCTACCTGCAGGGAGTGCGGGAGCTGTGTGACGAGCACGGAATCGTCTTGATCATCGATGAGGTCATGTCAGGCTTCGGCCGTGCGGGCAAGTGGTTCGCGCATCAGCACTACGGGATCGAGCCCGACATCGTGACCTTCGCCAAGGGGGTCAACTCCGGCTACGTGCCGATGGGCGGCGTCGCCATGGACGATGCGATCTACGCGAGCTTCGCCGAGCGGCCTTATCCGGGAGGACTGACCTACTCCGGGCACCCGCTCGCCGCCGCCGCCGCGGTGGCCGCGATCAGCGCGATGCGCGAGGAGGGCATGGTGGAGAACGCGCTGAAGCTGGGAGAAGACGTGATCGGACCCCGGCTGGCCGCGCTGAAGGACAGGCACCCCAGCGTCGGAGATGTGCGCGGGGTCGGGATGTTCTGGGCCATCGAACTGGTCAAGGACAAGGAGACCCGCGAACCGCTGGCCCCCTATGGTCAGACCCCCGCGGTGATGAATCAGCTGGTCGCCGAGGCCAGACGCCGCGGAGTGCTGCCCTTCATGAACATGAACCGGCTGCACATCTGCCCGCCGCTGAACACCACGGAAGAGGAGCTGATCTTCGGGATCGATGTGCTGGACCAGGTGCTCGATCTCGCGGACGAGTCGATCCGCCGCACGTGAGAGCCCGGCCGTCCTCGTCCCGAGGAGGGAGGTCTCGGACGGCATAAACGTGAGACAGATAGCTGGGGGGCCCGTTCGCCGGGTCGTTCAAGAGGGTCTGCACCGGATCAGCGCTGTGACGGTGGCCTCACGGCCCGGGATGGATTAAACTCTCTCCCCGCGGAAGCGTAGAGTCAGAGGCGTGATGGAAGCAGACACGAAGCAGATTCTGGACGAGGCCTTGTCTCGCCGCACCATCGCGGTGATCTCGCATCCCGATGCGGGCAAGTCCACGTTGAGTGAGGCGCTGCTGCTTCACTCGAACGCGATCACCGAGGCTGGCGCGGTCCACGGCAAGGCCGGACGCCGCGGCACCGTCTCGGACTGGATGGAGATGGAGAAGGCCCGCGGGATCTCGGTGAGCTCAGCCGTGCTCCAGTTCACCGTGGGTGATGCGATCGTGAACCTGGTGGACACCCCCGGGCACGCTGACTTCTCCGAAGACACCTTCCGCGTGCTGGCGGCCGTGGACGCGGTGATCATGCTCATCGACGCGGCCAAGGGCATGGAAGCCCAGACCATGAAGCTCTTCGAGGTCTGCAAGGCCCGCGGGCTGCCTGTCATCACCGTGATCAACAAATGGGACCGCCCGGGCCAGGACGCCTTGGAGCTGGTCGATGAGATCCTCACCCGCACCGGGATGCGCTCGATGCCGCGCAACTGGCCCGTCGGAGACTCCGGGCACATGCTCGGACTGCTGCACCCCGACGAGATGACCATGAACCGTTACACCCGCGCCCCCGGCGGCGCGAAGAAGGTCCTCGCTGAAAGACTCTCCGCCGAGGTCGCTCAGGCCGAGTACCCGGTCGAGTTCCAGACCGCGGTGGAGGAGTCCTCGCTGCTGGAGGTCGACGACGAGTTCTACGACCGCGACGCATTCCTGGCCCAGGAGGCGACCCCGCTGTTCTTCGCCTCGGCGGTGCAGAACATCGGCGTCGAAGAGCTGCTGCACTTCATCATGGAGCAGGGTCCGCCCCCGCAGGCCCGCCCGGACGCCGACGGCACCCCATATTCGCTCACCTCCGACTTCAGCGGCTACGTCTTCAAGGTCCAGACCGGTATGGACAAGGCCCACCGCGACCGGATCGCATTCATGCGCATCTGCTCCGGAGTCTTCGAACGCGGCATGGTCGCCACCCACGCCCAGTCCGCGAAGCCCTTCCCCACCAAGTACTCCCAGCAGGTCTTCGGCCGCGACCGCACCACGGTGGACACCGCCTGGCCCGGCGACGTCGTCGGCCTGGTCAACGCCTCCACGCTTCGCCCGGGCGACACCCTCTACGCGGGCCAGTCGGTGATGTTCCCGCCGTTCAAGCCCTTCGCCCCGGAGCACTTCCGGGTCGGCAAGACCGGGGACGCCAGCAAGCACAAGCAGTTCCGCAAGGGCATCGAGCAGCTGGACCGCGAAGGCGTCATCCAGGTGTTCTACTCCGAGCGCCGCGGCCAGCAGCGTCCTGTCCTGGGCGCCGTGGGCCCGATGCAGTTCGAGGTCGTCTCCGCCCGCATGGAATCTGACTTCGGTGCCTCGGTCTCCTTCGACGCGCTGGACTACTCGGTCGCTCGTGACATCGACGAGGATGCCGCAGCGATCCTGCGCGAACGCCAGGACTGCGAAGTCCTCTACCGCAACGACGGCACCCCCGTGGCGTTGTTCAGAGACCCGTGGAGGTTGCGCACCGTCCAGCGCGACCATCCGAACCTGCTCCCGGATCCTCCGGGCAGCATCAACGCATCGGTCTCCGCACGGATGTGACCGATCGCCGAGGGCTGCGGGCACCCCATGCAGAACCCTCTTGGAAGGAACACCATGCACGCTGTCACCCGAGTTGAAGTCGTCGAAGCTGTCAAGACCGCATTCACGCTCACCGCCCAACCGACCGTCCCGAAGGATCTGGTGGCGGCAGCCACCGCCTCAGGTGCTCGGCCTGCCGTCGTCTCCGTCCTCGAAGGGCTCGACGATGACCTGCAGTTCCGCAGACTCCGCGAACTCTGGGAGTACTTCCCGCACATGCCGGTCAACTCCGTCGACGCCGCCTGAGGGCACGCGCCGGCTGAGCTCCACGGGCGTGTCAAGTCACGCGCCGGGGCAGGTCCGCCGACGGCCAGGGCTGGCAAGCGAGCACCAGCGGCGTAGGCTCGAGCCCATGGTCAGGAGTCACAGCACCGCAGCGATCGAACGGACCACCCGACGGGCCTGGGCGCAGTGGGTCACCGCCCTCGACGACGCCGGAGCTGCTGCCCTGCCGCACCGCGAGATCGTCGGAATCGTCTATGACCATATGCCGATGGACGTGGAGAACCGTGGCTGGTGGGCCCAGAGCGTGGCGGTCGCCTACGAACAACACCGTGACCTGCGCCGCCCGGGGGAGTCTCGTACCGGTGAGTTTCAGGCCTCGGTCTCCAAGACCTATCCGGGTGACATGGACGCCGCGCTGGGGGCATGGGTCGCTCTCGTCGGCGGGCGTGACTCTTTCGGCGGTGTCGCGCTCCAGGGAGAGCCCGGCACCTCCTCCACCGACCGCTGGCGCTACTGGCGCGCCGGGCTGGTCGACGGCTCCCGGGTCGCGGTGACCATCTCGGGGAAGTCCGCAGGGAAGTCCTCGCTCGGCGTCGGACACACCAAGCTGCGCTCGCCCGAGGAGGCCGAACACTGGAAGGTGATCTGGCGGGAGCTGCTGGGCCAGCTCTAGGTGTGACTTCCCCTGACGGGTCGAACGGCAGCAGGCATTGGTGTCGCGAGAATTACAGTGGCGAGGTGTTCTGCGCGGTCACTGGTTCGGTCCGGGAGCCCCACAGCTGGGTCTTCGTGTGGGTCGCCGTCGGAGACTCGGCGAGGAGGACCGCAGCGGCGAAGACACCAAGAGTGATGAGGAAGAGTGCCAGTCCCATCAAACCGTAGCTGTTGAGCCATGCTGAGATGTTCATGCTCAGGACCGCGGCGAGACCCGTGACCAGAAGAACGAGTCCGCCGTTTCTGCGCCGCGCTGCATGAAGGGTCAGTCGCCAGCTGCCCTGGATCAGCGTGACTAGAACGATGCCTGCGAGATTGGCGATCATGGCGACCCAGACCGGATGGGTTCCGAGGAAGAAGTCCGTGGCACTGAACCCCGAGAGCGCGTACCAGCCGAGTCCCGCGCTGAATCCAGCGAGTAGTGCGGTCAGCGCCGCGGAGCGGGTGGCGAGCGGCCAGAAGAACGCCGCGAGAACCGGAGCGAAGGTGGCGCCGTTGCGCAGAGTCCATGCCATCACATTCCACCAGGCTGACTCCTCGGCGCGCAGGAGACTGAAGATCACCATCAGGACAGTGAGCCCCACCAGCGCGATCCGCGTGTAGCGCACCAGCTCCACCTGGGTCGCTCGGGGACGAAGCGCGCTCCCGAGGTCCCGGCCCAGCGAGGTGGCTCCAGAGAACTGGCAGGGTCCCGCCCAGCCCAGGGCGCATGCCCAGAGTCCCACGAAGAATACGGCCGCAGCCCAAGCAGGAAGGGAACCGGCGATGTACTCGGCGATGCCCACCAGGGGCAGCGATGCATCCGGGACCACAATCGAGGCGGCGACGCCGACGACGATTCCGAGAAGGATCAGGGGCATGCCGATGATCGCCGCGAGGAAGAGCCCCTTCTGGCCGTCTTCCGGGCTCCGCGCCGACATCGACATCTGAAAGGCGGCCTGAGCCAGGGGAACATTGACGATGAAGGTGCCGAACCAGGCAACGATCAGCGATATGCCGGCGTTCGAGACATCGAACATCTGTGGCTGCTCCTCAGCCAAGGTCTCGAGACCGCTGGGCCCGGGTGAGACCAGGAACGCCCAGATGCCCACGATGAACATCACGAAGATCATCAGGACATTCATGGTCTGGGAGAATGCCACGGAGCGCATGCCGCCGAAGGTCAGGAAGGCGAGCAGGATGATCGCTGTCAGAGCGATGCACTGCCACAGTGGGATCTCCGTGACCGCGAAGAGGGCGGACGCGAAGGCGATGCTGGTGGCCACTGAATACATCGGAAACGTCAGACCGGTGATCACAGAACTGATGGCCTGGGCTCCGCGGCCGAATCGGTCCCCGATGATGCCGGTGACCGTCACCACGAGCTTCTCTCGCAGGGGCTTGACCAGCAGGAGCGCGATCAGCAAGATCTGCACCGTTTCGGCCACGCCGTACCAGACCGCGGACACGCCTGTTCGGTAGCTCAGCTCGACGATCGCGATGTAGGAGGATCCTGAGAACAGTCCCGTGATGCAGAACGCGACGGTCCAAGGGCTGAAACTGCGACCGCTGACGAAGAATCCTCCGCGTCCCGAGCGGCCCACAGCGATGCGGCTTCCGAGTATGAGCCAGGCGGTGTATGCGAGTGCCAGGCCGATCGTCCAGAGTCCGACCGTCGTCACGAGCCCATCTCCACGAGATCTGGGGTGGCATCGGCGTTGAGGACCTCGAAGATCAAGTCCCCGTGGCTGGCGTCCCCGTCCACCTCGTAGCCCCAGGCACGATTCGCCAGAGCTTCGGCGAGGCCATGGGAGTTCTTGTGCACGAATGCCCACGCGACTTCCAGGTCGATGTGCGCGTCGCGCAAGAGATTGATCGCGGGGCAGATGTGTTCGGCCCACTGGGCGAAGTCTGTCAGGACAGAGGAGTCCTGTTCGCTGGTCTCTACGACCAGCTGCAACCGGTACACGTAGAAATAGGGTTGCACATCTGCTTGCCCAGCCAACCCGCGAGTGTCCTGACGTGCCAGGGTGTATGTGGAGATGTCGGTGAGTGGCAGGGCCCGCCGATGGGCCAGCTGTTCGACCGCGACGGCGATGCAGCTGCTGACACCGCCGATCAGGTACTCCATCGGCGCGGGGCCCTGATCGCTGCCACCGCGCACCACAGGCTGGTCAGAGACGAAGCTGAAGTCCCGGACGGTGAGTTCGGTCCGTACTGGGCCCGTCCACGTGCCAGCGACCCGCAGAGTCTTCGAAGAGGTGCGCAGGGGTGCCTCGGTGTACCTCGGATTCAGTCTGTTCTCTTGTGCGCTTGAAGCCGCTTTGGGCATGGAACATCTCACCTTTCATCGTTCCCAGCGGTAGCACCTGCTCACCCTGAAGGGGTGGGGTTGCTGCGACGTCGTTGAGCTAGGTCTCTCAGTCGCTCTGGATGATTCGTTGTCTGCTGAAACCTAGAGCGTCCGGCAGAAAGATGCAAACCCTAGAAAGCAGGGCGACCTGGAGCGCCCGCCACATCAGTCGTAGTTCCCGCCCGTCCTGCCAGAGTCGCCCCACCGGCCCCACCGGCCCCACCGGCCCCACCGGCCCCACCGGCCCCACCGGCCCGACCGGGCGTCGAAGACTCAGAAGAGGTCCGGCATCTCCTCGCGGAGCTTGGCGTCCAGCAGCTGCGCCAGCGATTCGATGCGGTGGTTCGAGAGACGGCTCTTGTCCCAGTACGCGGTGATCTTGCCGATCACCGCCGGGCAGGTCTCCTCGGAGCAGAGATGCTCGGTCATGTCCAGGGTGTGGAGTCCGGCCGGCTCCGCGCCAGGGGGAGTGCATCACTGCGCTGAGTGTGGATCTGGTGGATGGCACAGCTGCTCACGCTGGCACCGACTGGCAGCACCGGTGCCGCTGCGGCTGAGGGCACTTGTGGCGCGAGGCGCGATCGGACATGTTTCACCTGCCGCTCCAGCCGCCGGCGGGTCAGCACCGAGAGGGGCCAGAGACGCTGGAAGAGAGCCTCTTCTCCGGACCGCACGCCCCGGATCGCGCCGGGGATTCGCGCAGAATGCGCAACTCGTCTTCACGGTTGCGACTGTTCTCTCAGCAGTCATCGGTTGACCAAGGACAGGTTCTTGCGAATCTTGAGAAATGACCTTCGGAGGAGGTGGACCTCCACGGTCCGACCTGAGGTCATCCGGCTACGGCGTGGACCCAGCCTGATAGCGGCCCAGGGTGGCGTCGCGGAACTCGTAGAACCGGCCCTGTTCGATGCTGGCCCGGATGTCATCGACCATCTTGATCGTGTAGTGCTCGTTATGGATGGTGCACAGCGTGTTGTAGAGCATCTCCTTGGCCTTGAAGAGGTGATGCAGGTAGGCCCGGGTGTAGTTCTGACAGGTGTAGCAGGTGCACTCCTCATCGATGGGGGAGAAGTCGCGCTTGAAGCGAGCCTGCGGGATGTTGTAGCGACCATCGGGGTGATAGACCCGTCCGGTCCGCGCCACTCGAGAGGGGGAGACGCAGTCGAAGGTGTCTGCCCCGTTCTCGATGGCGGTGAAGAAGTCTTCGGGCTCGGAGATCCCCAGCAGGTGGCGCGGCTTGTTCTCCGGGAGCTCCTCGGCCATCCAGCTCACGATCACCCCGAGGTTCTCCTTGTCCAGGGCGCCGCCGATTCCGAAGCCGTCGAAGCTCTGCCCCTCGATCTCCATGGAGCCCAGATCCTTCGCGGCCTTGCGCCGCAGATCCTCGTACTGGGCACCCTGGAGCACCCCGAAGAGTGCCTGGTAGGGGCGGTGGCTGCGCTCGGCGGTGAGGCTGCGGTGCGCGGAGAGGCAGCGCTCGGCCCAGAGCCGGGTGCGCTCCAGGGAGGTCTCCTGGTAGTCGCGGGTGTTGAACAGCGTGGTCAGCTCGTCGAAGGCGAAGATGATGTCCGCGCCGATCTCGTGCTGCAGCTTCATCGAGATCTCCGGGGTGAACCGGTGGGTGGTGCCGTCGATATGGGACTTGAAGGTCACGCCGTCGTCGTCCACCAGGGCAAGGCGCACCTTCTTCGGGGCGACGGCCGCGTCATCGGGGACCACCGAGGCGTCCATGGTGATGACCTTCTTGAACCCCGCGCCCAGACTCATGACCTGGAATCCGCCGGAGTCGGTGAAGGTGGGCAGCGGCCAGTTCATGAACCGGCCCAGCCCGCCCGCGGCGTCGATCACATCGGTGCCCGGCTGCAGATTCAGGTGATACGCATTGGCCAGGGCGGCCTGGGCGCCGATCTCGAGCATCTCCTCGGGGCGCACGGTCTTGATCGTGGCCTTGGTGGCCACCGGGATGAAGGCCGGGGTCTTGATGTCCCCGTGGGGAGTGCGGATGGTGCCGGTGCGGCCCAGCGCCCCCTCGATCCGGGCCTCGACCTCGAAGCTGAAGGCCTCGCGGCCCGCCTGCGGGTGCGGCGCTGACTCCTGCGGCCTTGCATCCTGCTGTGCGGCCCCCGGCTTCATCGACTCATGCGGAGCGGCGGTCGGGGTCTCGGTGTTCAGCTGATTCGGCACCCGCTCAGTCTAGGCCAGTGGTCCTATGCTTATCCGGTGCCTCCACTAACCGCCCTGACCTCCAACCTGACCTCGCGGCTGACCCGGCTCTGGTGCCAGACCGCGGAGATCCTCCCCGGCGCGGCGCTGGCTCTCATCTTCGCGATCGCCGCGCACCGGCTGATCGCCGAGCAGATTCCGGTGATCTCCGGGCTGCTGGTCGCAGTCCTTGCCGGCATCGCGCTGCGCAGCCTGGGCTGGGTGCCGTTCTGGGCCGAGCGTGGTCTCGGCTGGGCGGCGAAGAAGCTGCTCCGGGTGGGCATCGTGCTGCTCGGCCTCCAGCTGGCGCTGGGTGACCTGCTCGGCCTGGGGTGGGCGGTCCTCGCGGTCGTCGTGCTCACCGTGGGGGTGACCTTCTTCGGGATGCTCGCCCTCGGGCGGCTGCTGGGCGCACCGAAGGGGATGACCACGCTGCTGGCCGCCGGCACCGCGATCTGCGGGGCCTCAGCCGTGGCGGCAGCCGCCGCGGCGATCGACCGAGGCGACGGCAAGGACGACGACGGTGCCCCGGTCCAGGCGGCCGCTGCGGCCGCCGTCGCGGTGGTCACCCTCTACGGCACCCTGGCGCTGCTCGCGCTGCCGGCGCTGGGAACCCTGCTCGGCCTCGGCGAGGAACAGATGGGCGTCTGGATCGGCGCCAGCATCCATGAGGTCGGACAGGTGGTCGCCGCCGGCGGAGTGGTCGGGGCGGTGGCGCTGGCCACCGCGACCCTGGTCAAGCTCGCCCGGGTGGTGCTCCTGGCGCCGGTGATCGCCGGCATCAGCCTTGCCGGGCGTCGCCGCCGGGCGGTCGGAGCTGCGCAGGGAGCCGGGGAGGGCGTCGAGGAGGGCGCTGGATCGCGGCCGCCGCTGATCCCGCTCTTCGTGCTGGGCTTCCTGGTGATGATGGTGCTGCGCTCGGTCACCGATCTGCCCGAGTCCACCCTGGACTTCTCCGCGGACGTGACCACGATGCTGCTGACCACCGCGATGGTCGGCGTCGGCGCCTCGGTGGACCTGCGTCGCCTGCTGCGCCAGGGAGGACCCGCGCTGCTGCTCGGTGCCGGCGGCACGGTGCTTGCGGTGGGAACCGGGCTGGGCGGGGTCCTGCTGCTGGTGAGCTGAGGCTGGTGCCCCGGGCCCAGTCAGGTGTCCGGGAGTTTCAGCGCGCCGGGCTTCGAGGGCGAGTCCATCTCGACAGGCATTCGAAAGTATGTTCGAATAACCGTATGAGGTGGCAGGGACAGGCAGTGCAGGAGGGTGAGGGTGCGGCCCTCATCCCGCTCAAGGGACTCCTGCGCTCGGTGCGCACCCCGGAGTTCGAAGGCGTGACCTTCCACGAGGTGGCGGCGAAGACCGCGCTCAACAAGGTGCCTGGCCAGTCGAACATGCCCTTCTCCTGGACCGTGAACCCCACCCGCGGATGTCTGCATCAGTGCGTGTATTGCCTGAGCCCCGAGACGCTGATCCTGATGGCCGACGGGCGGCAGAAGCTGCTGCGTGAGGTCAGGGTGGGCGACGTCGTCGTCGGCACCGAGCTCGACGGCAGGAATCGCCGGTTGGTCCGCTCGGAGGTCTCAGCGAAATGGGGGACCGAGAAGCCCGCATTCCGCATCACGCTTCGCGATGGCACTCAGATCGTGGCCAGCGGCGACCATCGCTTCCTGGCAGAGCGCGGGTGGAAGTACGTGGCTCGCCCGGAGGGTGGGTCACCGCGCCCATGTCTGACGGAGCACGACCGGCTCATGGGATTCGGACTCGGAATGTCTCCTGAGCTGGATTCCGAGGCGGAGGAATCCCCTCTCGAAGCGAGCGTGCTGGGAGGTGCGGTCGGGACCACCGAGGCTCTGCGCATCACCGGCATCGAAGCGCTCAGTCGCAGCGAGCCGCTGATCGACATCACCACCAGCACCGGGGACTTCATCGCGAACGGTGTGGTCAGCCACAACTGCTTCGCGCGGAAGACGCACGAGTACCTGGACCTGGACGCGGGCAGGGACTTTGATACGCAGATCATCGTGAAGACCAATGTCGCCGAGGTGCTTCGCGCCGAACTGAATCGGCCGTCCTGGAAGCGCGAGCACGTGGCGCTGGGGACCAACACCGACCCCTATCAGCGCGCGGAGGGTCGCTACCAGCTGATGCCCGGGATCATCAGGGCGCTCGCGGATTCTGGGACGCCCTTCTCCATCCTGACCAAGGGGCCGCTGCTCAAGCGCGACCTCCCGCTGCTGCAGGAGGCCGCCAAACAGGTGCCGGTCTCGGTCGCGGTGTCCCTGGCGGTCATGGATCCGGAGCTTCAGCAGAAGGTGGAGCCGGGCACCCCGGATCCCCGGGCACGGCTGAATCTGATCCGCTCCATCACCGACGCCGGGCTTGAATGCTCGGTGCTGGCCATGCCGATCCTGCCCTGGCTCACCGACGGCGACGATCGCATCGACACCCTCCATGCCGCACTGGCCGACGCCGGTGCGAGCTATGTGACCACCGGTGCGCTGCACCTGCGCCCCGGCGCCCGGGAATGGTTCATGGCTTGGCTGGCCCGCGAGTACCCGGCGCTGGTGGCGAAGTATCGTCGGATCTACGGCGGCGGCTCCTACGCCTCCAAGGAGTATCGGCACTGGCTCGCCGACTCCGCCCGCGCCGCCCGGCGTCGTCATGGCTTCGACAAGCCGGTGGACCTGATGTGGCGCGAGCGCAATGACCCGGACTCCCCGGTGGCCCAGCAGGGAGCGTCGGCACCGACCGCGGCCGGTCCTGCCCAGCCGGCGCTCTTCTGACCCCGCTCATCCCGTAGGCTGGTTTGCAAAAGCAACTAATGCGGCGGGTGGGTGTCCTGCTCGATCGTCGCGTCGACGCCTCAGGAGTGCCCATGACGTTCACCCATGCCGAGACCTTCACCACCAGGCCCACCCTGGAGGGTCACTTCGGAATGACCGCCTCCACGCATTGGCTCGCCACGGCCTCCTCGCAGGCGGTGCTGGAACGCGGTGGCAACGCCTTCGACGCGGCCGTCGCCGGGGCCTTCGTCCTGCATGTGGTGGAGCCGCACCTCAACGGTCCCGGCGGTGACATGGTCGGGATCTTCGCGACCGCCGGCGCACCGTCGACGCCGCAGGTGCTGATGGGCCAGGGGCCCGCACCCGCAGGGGCCCTGATCCAGCACTACCGTGCGCTCGGGCTCGAGAACGTCCCGGGTGCCGGTGCCCTCGCGGCCGCCGTCCCGGCCGCCGTCGACGCCTGGCTGGTGCTGCTGCGCGACCACGGCAGCTGGGACCTCGCAGAGGTGCTCGCCTTCGCCATCGACTACGCCGAGGACGGGCATCCGATCCTGCCCGGGGCGGTGCGGGCGATCCGGGCCGTCGCCGAGCTCTTCCAGGAGCACTGGCCGACCTCCGCCGCGCTGTGGATGCCCGAGGGCAAGGTCCCCGAGCCCGGGCAGAGCATCCGCAACCCCGAGTATGCGCAGGTGCTGCGCGACCTCATCGCCGCCGGGCAGGGTGCTTCGAGCCGGGTGGCGCAGATCGAAGCCGCACGCAGTGAGTGGAAGACCGGACGCGTCGCCGAGGCTGCGGCGGAGTTCGTGAAGACCCCGCATCGGCACTCCGACGGCGGCGACTACGCCGGGGTGATCACCGCCGAAGACTTCGCCGCCCACAGCGCCGGATACGAAACCCCGGTCTCAATCGAGTTCCGCGGCCACACCATCGCGAAGTCCGGCGCCTGGGGCCAGGGCCCAGCGCTGCTGCAGGCGCTGAAGATCCTCGAAGGCTACCCGGACGAGCAGCTGGACCCCGGCACCGAGATCGGCGCCCACCTGATCCTGGAGGCGCAGAAGCTGGCCCTCGCGGACCGAGACACCTACTACGGCGATGTCCCGGTGAACCTGGAGCACCTGCTCTCGGATGAATACGCCGCGCAGCGTCGCGAGCAGATCAGCGAGCGAGCCTCCGCAGAGTTCCGCCCGGGGAAGGTCCCCGGCGCCGACCAGGTGCTGCCTGCCCTGGTCAACGTGGCCGACGCCGTCGCCGGAGCCGGTGCGGGCGAGCCGACCGTTTCCAAGGCCGGGGAGACCAAGGGGGACACCTGTCACCTCGACGTGGTCGACCGCTGGGGCAACATCGTCTCCGCAACCCCCTCCGGGGGGTGGCTGCAGTCCTCACCGGTGATCGAGGGGCTCGGCTTCTGCCTGGGCACCCGGCTGCAGATGACCTGGCTCGATGAACGCTCCTCCTCTCGGCTGGAACCGGGGAGGCGTCCGCGCACCACACTGACCCCTACGCTGGTGCTCAAGGACGGCGCTCCGCTGATCGCCCTGGGCACCCCGGGCGGAGACCAGCAGGACCAGTGGCAGCTGCCCATGCTGCTGCGCATGCTCATCGGAGGACACACCGCCCAGCAGGCCATCGACGCCCCCACCCTGCATACGACGTCGATGCCCGGCTCCTTCTGGCCGCGCGCATGGGAGCCCGGCGGGGCCGTGGTGGAGGACCGACTCGGTGCCGAGCTCATCGAAGGACTGCGTCGCCGTGGACACCAGGTCACCACGGCGGGGGACTGGGCGCTGGGACGACTCTCCTGCGTCACGCGGGACCCGCAGACCGGGCGGCTGCGCGCCGCGGCCAACGCCCGTGGCGCCCAGGGCTACGCGGCGGGACGATGACAGCGGCGCGGGCTCCGCGGCACGAGGCTGCCGTCCCGAGCTCACCGTGGATTCGCGCGGCTGCTGTTGCGGACGCCGCTGACTTTGCGAAGATGGCCCTATGAGCATCATCAAGATCAACGCCATCACTGTCCCTGCCGACTCCGGCGATGAACTCGGCAAGCGGTTCGCCGCTCGCCGCGACTCCATGGAGGGCACCGAAGGCTTCGAGGGCTTTGAGCTGCTCAAGCCTGCCGACGAGCGCACGACCTGGCTGGTCATCACCCGCTGGGCCACGGAGGAGGCGTTTGAGAACTGGCGCACCTCGCAGGACTTCCAGAAGTCCCACAGCGGCGGCGAGTCCGGTTCCGGGGAGTCGCCGAAGAAGCCCGTGGGGATGTCCGCGGAGCTGTGGAGCTACACCACCTCGGTGACCGGCTAGGTGGAACCGGTGCGGTGCTGGTAATCTGAATCGGTCAGTTGCTCGAGGAACTCGGTTCCTTGAATTGCACAGCTGGCGGGCCTCCGTAGCTCAGGGGATAGAGCGTTGGTTTCCGGTACCAAAAGTCGTGGGTTCGATTCCCGCCGGGGGCACACAGAGAAATCAGGTCCGCATTCTTGTCTCGGCAAGGATGCGGGCCTTTTTTTGCGCCTTGGCCGAGGATCTCGCCGCGCGGGACCAGGCGACTCACGATCGATCGACTGCGAAGTGCCGCGGCGCGGTCGCACACCTCGGCGGCCCGATGCCTCGCTCAACCGGCTGAGAACCCCTCTACCCTGGGACTATGACTTCCGCACCCACCTCCGCCGACGAACACGAGCGCGGTCCAGAGTCCAAGAGGCAGCGTGCTTCCGCCGCCGCGGGAGAGCTCGCCGAGACTGCCAGCGGCAGAGCGTCCCAGGACCGAGCCCGCGAGCTCGAAGAGCGCTGGGAGGACAGGCTTGCCTGGCCGGTGCTGATCGCGGCCGTGGTGTCGGTCCCCGCGGTCTTCCTCACCCTCCTGGATGAGCCCTTCGAGATGATCGGCCACGTGGGGCTCTGGATCACCAGTGTGGTGCTGATCTTCGAGACCATCGTGCTGTTCCTGGTGTCGCCCAAGAAGATCGACTGGCTGCGCCGCAACTGGTGGCTCGTGGGTCTGAGCGTGCTGGTCATCGTCGGCGTGGTCTTCAGCGTCGGTCCCATGCAGCTCCTGCGTCTTCTGCGCAGCGTCGGGGCGCTGCGGGTGCTGCGCGCCAAACAGGTGGCCAAGGCCGGGCATTCTCTGCAGAAGGTCGGATCCTCGCGGTGGTGGCGGCGACTGGGGACGATTCTGGCCACATTTGTCGTGACCGCCTTCGTGGTGGTCGCCCTCGTCGATCCAGAGTCCCCTGCGCGGTCCTTCCTGGACGATCTGGTGGGGGAGGAGTGGGCGATCGCCGCGGCGATCGGCGCAGGCGTGCTGCTCTTCGGCGCGACCTACCTGCTGGTACGGCGCCCCAAGGGTGAGGATTCGCAGAAGGACGGTGCAGCGAGTGACGAGGAAGAGAGCGGTGACGAGGAAGGCGATCGCCAGGTCCGCTCCTGAGATCTCCGACCGGCCGGAACGCGGTTGCATTGATGCACCGCCGAGGACCATGATGAGCCGCTTGGGGTGCTCCTTCCCATCGGGCCGAGGAGATCTCTGGCTCACCCGACGTAGAGCTGCCAGGTGTGACCATCTGGGTCCGCCACAAGGGACTCGAATCCCCAGGGCTGGTGGGTGGGTGGGGTGAGCACCGTGCCCCCGCCTGTGACCAGTCGTTCGGTCATGGCGGTGACCTGTTGGGCATCAGCGAGGGCGATGCCCAGCAGGCACTCGCTGTGTTCCGCCGGGGACAGCTCGCGGGGACCCAGCACCCAGTCGAAGGCCTCGGTGGGGACCAGGCAGAGGTAGGCCTCCCCGAGCAGTCGAAACTGCAGCGGTTCGGGGAGGCCGTCCTGCGCCACGTCACCCACCGGATCGAGCCCGAGGCCGTCCCGGTAGAACGTGTGGGAGCGGCGACGATCAGCGATCGGCAGGGTGATGGTGAATGGCTGCGGCATCGATACAGGTCCTCACTGATATTGGTCGGGGGCGTGGTCGGGATGAGCCTGCCGCTATGACCGGGAGGAGGCTGTCAAGACCGCCTCCAGCCTGGCGTAGCTGGCTTCCATGCCGTCTGCCATGCCCGTTCCCAGGACGATGTCGCGGGTCTCCTTGTCGGGGTAGGTGATCACCACGGTGAGAAGGGTGCCGCCGTGGACCGGTGTCAGGGTCTGCTCATTGATGTTGGGGGGACAGGGCATCCCCTCCATGTTTTCGGTGGTCACTTCACGGTGGGGCGCGTCGAGCTCTTTGAGCTCGCCGAAGAAGGCGAAGCTGTCCGAACCGTCCTCCTCCCGCTCCCAGACGAAGCGGTAGCTCTCGCCGACCTTCTCGCCGAGCTGGCATTCCCTCATGCGCCATCCGTCCGGGCCCAGGAGCCAGCGCCGCATCAGGTCTGGGTCACGATGGGCCTGCCAGACCTTCTCGGGAGTTCCGCGGATGATCCGACTGATCCGCACCTTGGTGTCGGTGAGCATCTGGGTCTGGGCGCCCCTGCCGGCGGCGAAGGAGGAGAGATCCTCCAGGACCGCATCCATCTGGCCCATGGCCGAGGTCAGGCCCTCTTCCATGCCCATCTCGAGCAGCTGCCGATAGTCCTCGGTGGAGTTGAACCAGGAGGTCGAGGTCAGCCTGGATCCATGCGGAGTCTCGGCGAAGGTCAGGCGCAGGCGCATCTGCGGCATCTCCGGATTCGGTGTGCCAGACTCGTCCGCGAAGCCATCGGTGACCTCGAAGGAGCGCCCGGGGTCAATGGCGAGGAACTCCCAGTAGCCCGCGGCCCGAGTGCCGTCCGGGCCGGTCATCCAGTAGTGCGAACGGCCCCCGGGGTGGAAGTCGTGGCGGGTGAAGGTTGCCGGCCAGTCTTCGGGTCCCCAGAACTTCTCAAGCTGGCGGGGGTCGGCGTGGGCGTCCCAGAGCCGCTGGACCGGCACGGAGAAGTCGGAGACCACAGTCATGGTCAATGCTTCGGCGTCCTTGGTGACTGAGGTGATGGGCATGACGAGCCTTTCTGTATCAGTGCTGCCCACTGGTGTCTTGCGTCGTGGTGTCCGCCAGGAGGGCGTCCAGGCGGGAGATGCGGCCCTGCCAGATGCGCGCGTACTCATCGAGCAGTGCCTGGGCTCCACGGATGGTGTCAGGGTTGCCGCGGACCAGGCGTTCGCGCCCTTGCCGGCGCTTGGTCACCAGATCGGCGCTTTCGAGGACGCTGACGTGCTTCTGCACGGCGGCGAAGGACATCTCATAGAGCGCGGCCAGGGCGGAGACTGTTGCCTCCTCACCGAGGGTGCGCCTGACGATGTCCCTGCGAGTGGCGTCTGCCAGGGCCCGGAAGATCCGGTCCACCTGGGCGTCACTGGGGGGAGCCGACACCTCAGAACGTATAACCATGTGGTTGTACATTAGGACTGCTGAGGGGTCAGGTCAAGGGTTCTTCGTCGAGTGATTTCTCGGATTCTTCGCGCAGCACCTCAAGTGCCGCCACGACCAGCTCCTCGCCTGCGCGATCTTGTTTCACGTGGGCGACGATCCGGCGCTGCACCTTGGGATTTCGCAGCGGGCGGACCACCGTGCCGAGCGGGAGATCGCGCAGAGCCAGGTGGGGGAGCACGGTGATCCCGAGTCCAGCCGCCACCAGAGACAGGGCGGCGTTGTGGTCATCGAGCCGGGCCGCGAACTGGGGCACGAATCCGGCGGCCTGGCAGGCGGTGCGGATCATCCTGCCGTTGGGGCTGTCCTTGATGTCATGGTCCACCCACATCTGATTGCTGAGCTCCTGGACCTCCACCGTCGCAGAGTCCGCGAGCGGATGATCAGCAGGAACGACGACGGCGAAGTCCTCGTGCCGAAGCAGGTGCCGCAGATATCCCTTGAAGTGTTCTTCGGGCTCCAGCGGTGACTCATTGCGGATGTCGATGTCCACCGGACGTCCGGTCTTCTCGGCGTAGGGCTCGTTGAGGCTGATCTGCACCGTCATCCCAGGGTCCTTGGCGCGCAGGGTGGCGACCACACGAGGCAGCCACTCCCTCGCCGCGGAGGTGAAGCTGGCGAGCATCAGGTGGCTGGACCGGCCCAGCCGCAGGCTCTCCACCTGACGGTCCAGCTCGTCGAGACCCTGCAGCACGGCGGCGCTGCCCCGTGCCAGGGACAGTGCCGCCGTCGTCGGGGTGAGTCCGCGACCGCTGCGCTCGAAGAGCTTGAGCCCGGTCTCCTGCGCAAGGATGCTCATATGTTGGCTCACCGTGGCGGGGGAGAAGTGCAGGCTGCGCGCGGCGCCCTGGATCGAGCCGGTGGCGATCACAGAGTGCAGCACGCGCAGCCTGTGAGGGTTCAACATGGCACCAGTATGGCGCAGATTCGTTTATACCGAACAGTCTTAAGCTTTTATCTGCTTGTCCTGATCGGTGTGGTGTCCCAGGATGGAGCTGTGACACTCTCCAGCTATTTCGGTCTGCTCGCCGTCTCCGCCGTCCTGGCTATCACCCCGGGGCAGGACACCATGCTGTCTCTGCGCAATGCGCTGCTCTCCCGCCGGGCAGGCCTCGGCGCGGCGACCGGATCCTCAGTGGCCGCGCTGATCTGGGCGGCGCTGGCCGCCACCGGCCTGGCGGCGCTGTTCCAGGCCTCCCCGGTGGCCTATGAGCTGCTCAGCCTCGTCGGCGGCCTCTACGTGATCTTCCTCGGTGCCCGCGCGGTGCGCAGCGCCTCGATCACGTTGAAGGCGCACCGACTGGCCCGCGCCGACGTCGAAGTTCCCGTGCTGGTCGGGGGCCCCTACGATCCCCAACCCCCCGCAGCGGAGGAGGGCCCAGGCGCTCGCGGATCGGAGGACTCCCCCCGCCGTCGCACCCGCCGCGACATCACCAGCTTCCGCGGCACATTCCTGATCGGGCTGGGCAGCTGCATGACCAACCCGAAGGTCGGTCTGTTCTTCCTGGCACTTTTCCCGCAGTTCACTCCCGTCGGAGCCTCCCCGGCCTTTGCGATCGGGGTGCTCGGCGGCACTGTGGCCGCCAGCATGTGGCTCTACCTGATCGGTGTCGTGCTGCTGGTCGATGCCGCGAACTCCTGGCTCTCGAACCCCGTGGTGACCGGACGCATCGAGATGGGCAGCGGCCTGACCCTGGCGGGACTCGGCGTCTACCTGAGCATCAGCGGTGTGCTCGGTCTGCTCAGCTGAGCCATCCTGTGCTGACCCGGCTCCCGGGGCGGACCGCGTAGACTGTTCCGGTGACTCCAGAAGAACTCTCCACCGTTGTCAAGAGCGTGCTCGCCGAGGCTGTCGAAGCCGGTGAGCTGAGCGTCGATCTCCCCGAGAACGTCGTCATCGAGCGCCCCAAGAATCGCGAGCACGGCGACTGGGCCACCACCATCGCCCTGCAGCTGGCCAAGAAGGCCGGGATGCCCCCGCGTGCGTTCGCCGAGATCGTCGGCGCCAGGCTGGAGCAGGTCGCCGGCGTGGAGCGCATCGAGATCGCGGGCCCCGGGTTCATCAACATCACCGTGGACTCCGCCGCCGCAGGGGAGCTTGCCCGCACGATCGTCGAAACAGGGGACACCTTCGGTCACAACGAGGCGCTGGCCGGGCGGAGCGTCAACGTCGAATTCGTCTCCGCGAACCCCACCGGACCGCTGCACATCGGGCACACCCGCTGGGCCGCGCTCGGCGACGCCATCGGCCGGCTGCTGCGCGCCTCCGGCGCCACGGTCGCCAACGAGTACTACGTCAACGACGCCGGCAACCAGATGAACGTCTTCGGCCACTCGGTGCTCTCCCGCATCCACGGCGAGGACGTCCCGCAGGGCGGCTACCCCGGTGACTATGTCATCGAGCTGGCCGACGAGATCCTCGCCGCCCGCCCGGACGTCAAGGACATGCCCCGCGAAGAGGCGCTGCCGATCGTGCGCGAGCTGGGCTTCCAGGCGCAGATGGGTCAGATCAAGGACACCCTGACCGCGTTCGGCGTGCACTTCGACGTCTTCTACTCCGAGCAGGCCCTCCACGCCGAGGGCAAGGTCGCCGCCGCGGTGGAGACGCTGCGCGAGCAGGGCCACATCGAGGACCGCGACGGCGCCGTCTGGCTGCGCACCACCGACTTCGGTGATGACAAGGACCGGGTGCTCTTCAAGGCCGACGGTGAGCCCACCTACTTCGCCGCCGACGCCGCCTACTACCTCTCCAAGCGGGAGCGAGGCTTCACGGAGAAGATCTACCTGCTCGGCGCGGACCACCACGGCTACGTCTCCCGGCTCAAGGCCATCGCCGCCTGCGCCGGTGACGATCCGCAGCGCAACATCGAGGTGCTCATCGGGCAGCTGATGTCGATCCGCGGCGCGAAGCTGTCCAAGCGCGCCGGCAACATCATCGAGCTCACCGACCTGATCGATTGGCTCGGCGCCGACGCGCTGCGCTACACGCTGGCCCGGTTCCCAGCGAACTCCCCGATCGACGTGGACCCAGAGCTGCTGCAGTCGCGGACCAATGACAATCCGGTCTTCTATGTCCAGTACGCCCATGCCCGCTCCCGCAATGCCGCGCGCAACGCCGAGGCCGCCGGAGTGGACCGCGACGGCTTCGATGCCGGGCTGCTGACGCATGAGACCGAGGAGGAGCTGCTCTCCCACCTGGGACGCTTCACCTCCGTGGTGGCCTCGGCAGCCGAGCTGCGCGAACCCCACCGGGTGGCGCGCTACCTGGAGTCCCTGGCCAGCGCCTATCACGGCTGGTACGCCGTGTGCCGGGTGGCGCCCAGCGTCAGCCCCGACGGCGTCCAGGACCCGGTCACCGATCTCAACCGCACCCGGCTCTGGCTCAACGACGCCACCGCCCAGGTGCTGCGCAACGGACTGGCGCTGCTCGGCGTCACCGCACCCGAAAGGATGTGAGCCGCCATCACGACCCGCAGCTCTGCCCCCGAAGAATCAACCACCCCCAGCGCGCATCCGCTGGCACCGGCCTGGCTCACCGCCCGTCGGGACACCGATGACCTCGAGGCGGCGCTGCTCCCGGCCGACGCGCACCGCGACGCCGAGGGCCGCCTGGTGATCGGCGGGGTCGACGTCGTGACCCTCGCCGCCCAGCACGGCACGCCGCTCTACGTGCTCTCCGAGGCAGACTTCCGGGCCCGCGCCCGCAGCTTCCGCGAGGCCTTCGGCGCAGCCTTCGCCCCTGAGGCCGAGGTGGACGTCTTCTATGCCGGCAAAGCCTTCCTGAGCACCCATGTGGCGGGCTGGGCCGTGGAGGAGGGGCTCTGCGTGGACACCGCCTCCGGCGGCGAGCTGGCCCTCGCCCTGGCCGGCGGGGTTCCGCCGAGGCAGATCGGACTGCACGGGAACAACAAGTCCGACGCCGAGATCCAGCGCGCCCTCGACGCTGGGATCGGCCGCATCATCGCCGATTCCCTCGATGAGCTTGAACGGATCTCCACGCTGGCCGTGGCAGCCGGCACCCGCGCCCCGGTCATGCTCCGGCTGACTCCCGGCGTGCACGCCTCCACCCACGAATACATCGCCACCGCGCACGAGGATCAGAAGTTCGGCCTCTCCCTGACCCCGGCGTCCGGTGCAGACGCGTCCGGTGCAGACGCTGCCGGGGCAGAGGCGAAAGTCACCAACCCCTACCTCGGTTCGCCCGCCTGGACAGCAGCCTCGCGCGCACTGGAGCTTCCCGGCGTCGAACTCCGTGGAATCCACGCCCATATCGGCTCGCAGATCTTCGAACCTGCCGGTTTCGAACTGGCCGCGCAGAAGCTCATCGCCTTCCTGGCCAGCCTGCGTGCGGCCTACGGCGTGGAACTGCCCGAGCTCGACCTCGGCGGGGGACACGGGATCGCCTACACCGAGGCCGACACCCCGCGGGCCCCCGAAGCAATCGCCGCAGCCCTGGCCGCCACGGTGAAGCAGGCCTGCGCGGAGCACGGACTGAGCGTCCCACGGATCTCCATCGAGCCCGGCCGGGCCATCGTCGGCCCCGCCGGGGTCACGCTCTACCGAGTCGGGGTGCAGAAGGACGTCCAGGTCGACGCCCCCGACGGCACCACCGTGTCCCGGCGCTACGTGGCCGTCGACGGCGGCATGAGCGACAACGCCCGCGGCGTGCTCTACGACGCCGACTATTCAGCGGTGCTCGCCTCGCGCCGGGTGACCGGAGACCACGCGCTGTCTCGCATCGTGGGCAAACACTGCGAGTCCGGCGACATCGTCGTGCGAAACGTATACTTGCCGACGGCGACGGCCCGGGATGATCTCCTTGCCGTTCCCGCCACCGGCGCATACTGCCACTCGCTCTCGAGCAACTACAACTACCTGACTCGACCCGCAGTGGTCGCCGTCGCAGACGGCGCCTCCCAGGTGCTCATCCGCCGAGAGACCGAGCAGGACATGCTCGGGCGTGACACCGGCTTTGCCGCACACTGACACACAGCACGCGCGCAGCGCCGGGAACCGAACAGGCACAAGGGATTGAGGTCATGATGTCCGCAGCAAGGACCACCGCAGAGCCGCTGAAGATCGGTCTGCTCGGCGCAGGCAACGTCGGCTCACAGGTCGCACGCACCCTGGTCGAGGAGCGGGCGCTCATCTCCTCGCGGGTCGGTGCCCCGATCAAGCTGATCGGCGTCGCCGTCCGCGACGTCGAGGCCCCGCGCGACTGGAAGATCCCCGGCGAGCTGCTCACCACCGACGCCGAGGCGCTGGTGGACGAGGCAGACCTGATCATCGAACTCATGGGCGGCCTCGAGCCCGCCGGCACCCTGGTGGAGCGCGCGCTGCGCGCCGGCACCGCAGTGGTGACCGGAAACAAGGCGCTGCTCGCGGTCCAGGGCGGAAAGCTCAGCCAGGCCGCCGCAGAGTCCGGCGCCCTGCTGCGCTTCGAAGCCGCGGTCGGAGGGGCCATCCCGATCCTGCGCCCGATCCAGGAATCCCTCTCCGGCGACCGCATCACCAAGGTGATGGGCATCGTCAACGGCACCACCAACTACATCCTGGACCAGATGGACTCCACCGGCGCCGCCTTCTACGACGCGCTGGCCGAGGCGCAGCGGCTCGGGTACGCCGAGTCCGACCCGACCGCCGACGTCGAGGGCCACGATGCCGCAGCCAAGGCCGCGATCCTCGGCGCGCTGGCCTTCCACGCGCCCTTCAGCATCGACGACGTCTACTGCGAGGGCATCACCTCCGTCACCTCCGCCGACATCGAGGCCGCCGCGGCTTCCGGCTATGTGATCAAGCTGCTGGCGATCGTCGAGAAGAACGACGACGGTGCCATCCTGCGCGTGCACCCCACCCTGCTGCCCCGCACCCACCCGCTTGCAAGCGTCCGCGGAGCCTTCAACGCGGTCTTCGTAGTCGCCGAGAACGCCGGGGAGCTCATGTTCTACGGACAGGGAGCCGGCGGGCTGCCCACCTCCTCGGCCATCATGGGTGATGTGGTCTCCGTGGCGCGCCGACTGCACAGCGGACCGGACCACCCCGGGACCACCGACACCAACGGAGACTCCCAGACGGTTCGCGCACTGCCGGTGGATGACGCCCGCACGCAGTACTACATTGATATGGAAGTCGCTGACCGTGAGGGTGTCATCGCCGAGGTGGCCCGCGTGCTGGCCGATCACCACGTCTCCATCGAATCCATGCGCCAGCCCGGAAGCGTATCGACCGACGGTGAGGTGGACACCGAGGCGGCGCGCGAACGCGGCGCCGTCGTGCAGATCGTCACGCACCTGGCGAAGGAGAAGCACCTCTCCGACACCGTGTCCACGTTGCGCGCCCTGGACGTGGTCCTGGCAGTGAACTCGGTGCTTCGCGTCGAGGTCGAACAGTAGTCCTGGGCCCAGCCCACACAGAGCAGATCCCACCAGCACGACGATGAAGGAGCCCCCACTCGTGGCGCACCAATGGCGCGGAGTCATCCGTGAGTATGCAGACCGACTCCCCGTGGAGGAGACCACCGAGGTCATCACCCTGGGAGAGGGCGGCACCCCGCTGGTCTACGCCCCCGCGCTCTCCGAGCTGGTCTCCGGCACGGTCTACCTGAAGGTGGAAGGGATGAACCCCACGGGATCCTTCAAGGACCGCGGCATGACCATGGCGATCACCGCCGCGGTGGCCGAGGGCGCCAAGGCCGTGGTCTGCGCCTCCACCGGCAACACCTCCGCCTCGGCCGCCGCCTACGCGACCCAGGCCGGTCTGACCTGCGCCGTCCTGGTGCCGGCGGGCAAGATCGCGATGGGCAAGCTCTCCCAGGCGGTCGCCCACGGTGCGGAGCTGATCCAGGTGGACGGCAACTTCGACGGCTGTCTCGACATCGCCCGCAAGCTCTCCGAGAACTACCCGGTCTTCCTGGTGAACTCGGTGAACCCGGCGCGCATCGAAGGCCAGAAGACCGGAGCCTTCGAGGTGGTGGACGCACTCGGCGATGCCCCGGACTACCATCTGCTTCCGGTCGGCAACGCCGGCAACATCACCGCTTACTGGAAGGGCTACAAGGAGTACTCCCAGCCCTGGACCAACCCCTACGGGGGAGGCACCGGTGAGGAGCTCGCCGCGGTGGCCAGCCACACCCCGATCATGTGGGGGTTCCAGGCCGAGGGCGCCGCGCCCATCGTCATGGGCCACCCGGTGACCGAGCCCGAGACGGTCGCAACGGCCATCCGGATCGGCAATCCCGCCTCCTGGGAGAAGGCCGAGGCCGCTCGGGATGAGTCTGCCGGGGTCATCGAGTCGGTGACCGACGAGGAGATCCTCGTCGCGCACCGCTGGCTGTCCTCCAAGGAGGGCGTCTTCGTGGAGCCCGCCTCCGCTGCCGGCGTCGCCGGACTGATCAAGAAGCACTCCGCCGGTGAGATGCCGGCGGACAAGACGATCGTGATCACCGTGACCGGTCACGGCCTGAAGGATCCAGACTGGGCGCTGAAGAACGCCGACGGCTCGGACGTCACCCCGACCATGGTCCCGCAGGATGTCGAGACCGTGGCCCGGCAGCTGGGGCTCTGATTCGATGAGCGGGCAGCCCAGCATGCACAAGCTAGGACAGGGCCTCGCCCCTGAACAGGCACTGGCCCCCTCGGCCGCGACGCCACCTGCCGCGCAGGGACATGACGCGGAAGGTGCCAACGACCTTGCCCTTCGTGAGCCGCTGGCCGCCCCGGCGTCCTTCCACCTGAAGGTGCCGGCCACCTCCGCCAATCTCGGCCCCGGCTACGACACCATGGGTCTGGCACTGGGTCTCTACGATGAGATCACCGTCCACGCCGCGCCGCGGAGCGGCACCACCGCGCAGGTGGAGATCACGGTGGAGGGTGAGGGTTCCGCAACGCTGCCCCGCGATGCATCCCACCTGGTGGTCACCCTGGTCGAGAAGATCCTCAACGCCAAGGGCTTCAGCCTCCCCGACCTTCAGGTCCGAGCGGTCAACAACATTCCACACAGTCGCGGGCTCGGATCCTCGGCAGCGGCCGTCGCCTCGGCCGTGATGACCGCGCACACGCTGCTCCCAGACGGGTTGAGCGACGACGAGAAGCTCCAGATCGGTTCCCGGATCGAGGGCCATCCGGACAACTACGTCCCGGCGCTGCGCGGAGGGGTTGCAATCTCCTGGCAGGCAGCCGCCACCGCGCTGGGCTCCGCCGGTGAGCCTGACGGGTCCGCCGTCCACCCCCGAGACGGAGCCTTCAAGACCGCGCCGCTGATCCCGCACCCGGACCTGCGCACCGTGGTGGCCGTGCCGAACTTCGAGCAGTCCACCCAGGTGGCACGAGACCTCCTGCCCGCCCAGGTCGATCATTCCGCCGCGGCGCAGAACTCCGCGCGCGCAGCGCTGCTGGTCCACGCCCTCACCAGCGCTCCGGAGCTGCTGCTCGACGCCACTGAGGACGCGCTGCATCAGGAACAGCGCCGTCCCGCATTCCCCGGGTCGATGGCTCTGGTGGACGGACTCCGCGCAGCGGGGTTCGCCGCCGTGATCTCCGGCGCGGGACCCACGGTGCTTGTGCTCGCTGACTCCGACGCCCAGGCCAGCGCCGCGGCACAACAGATCTCGGCACTTGGCGGGCCCGACGCGCGGGGCCATGTGTTCACCCCCTCAATCCTGCCGATCGCGGGCGCGGGTGCTACAGTGGAGGCACATCAGCGTTGATGGCGTGCCCCGCACGCTCTCTCCCCAGATCCATTGAGTTGGCCCTGTAGAGATCACCATGATGTTCTTTCGCGCGAATTGCGCTTTTTCCTGCGCGCTGGACGGTGCAGACTCCTCAACAGAGTGAATCAGCAGAGTCCCGCGATGATCCCACTCCCCGCCGGGGACGAGGACCGTGCAAGAAGTCTCCCCGACGGTGTATGCGCGAAAGAAACTGAAATAAGCCAACGGACTTCTGACGCTCCGTTGAAGACATCGCAGGACGGCGCATCCGCCGGGCCTGCCTGACGAGGGGGAAGGAACCTTCGTGACAGAAACCACCGCTGAGACCACTGCGACTCAGAGCCCCGAGAAGGCCGAGTCCGCTGCACCCGAGGCCAAGAGCTCCGGGCTTGCCGGTCTGAAGCTCGCTCAGCTGCAGGCGCTTGCCTCACAGCTGGGCATCACCGGAAGCTCCCGGATGCGCAAATCTGCTCTGGTGGAGGCCATCTCCTCTCATCAGCGCGGAGGCGCCGTCGCCGAACGGGACAAGAAGCAGGACCAGGCGGCCGCCGCAGGCCGCGAGAACGACGACGCCAAGGGCGGCAATGATGGGCAGACCGCGAGCTCCGAGGAGCCTGCCGCCAAGCGCCCCAACCGCCGCCGGTCCAAGGCGAGCGAAGCTGCCGCAGAGCAGAACGGCTCCACCGCGGACAGCGCTGAGAACGCCGCGAGCACCGATGACACGCGCACCGAGAACTCTCGCGACAACGGCCGCAATGACAGCAACGGCATCGACCGGCGCGCTGATCAGCAGGGTGGCGAGAACAACGGCAGCGATGACGGCGGCGATTCTCAGCCCCGCGGACGCAACCGCAACCGCCGCAACCGCAACCGCGACGACAACGGGAGCCAGCAGCAGAACACTGCGCCGGCCGAGACCCAGCAGTCCAACGCCCAGCAGTCGGATTCCCAGCAGTCGAACTCTCAGTCGGGCTCCAACGAGCAGACTCAGGACCAGACTCAGGAGAACGGCCAGCGCAACGACGGCGAAGGCCGCGGCCGACGCAATCGCGACAACAACCGCGACAACAACGGTCGTGACGGTGGCCGCGGCAACCGCAGCGAGCGCAGCGATCGCAGCGACGGCCAGCGCAGCGACGGCGGCCGCGACAGCAGCCGCAGCGAGCGCAATGACGGCCAGCGCAGCGAGGGTCAGCGGAGCGACGGCGGCCGTGACGAGGAGCGTCGCAACCGGCGCAGCCGCAACCGCAACGACCGCAATGACCGCAATGACCGCAATGACCGTAACGACCGCAACGACCGCAGCAACCGTCGCCGCGGCCGCGATCCAGAGGTCGACGACACCGAGGTCACCGAGGACGATGTCCTGGTCCCGGTGGCGGGCATCCTGGATGTGCTCGACAACTACGCCTTCGTGCGCACCTCGGGCTACCTCCCCGGACCCAACGACGTCTACGTCTCCCTGGCCCAGGTCAAGCGGCACAACCTGCGCAAGGGTGACGCCGTCCACGGACACATCCGCGCCCCCCGCGACGGGGAGAACCCGCAGAAGCGCGCGAAGTTCAACGCGCTGGTGAAGCTCGACGCCGTCAACGGCCGCCCTTCGGAGGCCAACACCGATCGTGTCGAGTTCAGCAAGCTGGTTCCGCTCTACCCGCAGGATCGTCTGCGCCTCGAGGGTGACCCGAAGGACATCGCCCCCCGCGTGATCGACCTGATCGCTCCGATCGGCAAGGGCCAGCGCGGCCTGATCGTCTCCCCGCCCAAGGCAGGCAAGACGATCATCCTGCAGGCCCTGGCGAAATCGATCAAGGCCAACAATCCTGAGGTCCACCTCATGATGGTCCTGGTCGACGAGCGGCCCGAGGAGGTCACCGACATGCAGCGCACGGTCGACGGCGAAGTCATCGCCTCGACCTTCGACCGCCCGGCCGATGACCACACCACCGTCGCCGAGCTGGCCATCGAACGCGCGAAGCGACTGGTGGAGCTGGGCAAGGACGTCGTCGTGCTGCTGGACTCCATGACCCGACTGGGTCGCGCCTACAACACCGCGGCTCCGGCCTCCGGTCGGATCCTCTCCGGCGGTGTCGACGCCAACGCGCTCTACCCGCCGAAGCGGTTCTTCGGTGCAGCGCGCAACATCGAGCATGGCGGTTCGCTGACCATCCTCGCGACCGCGCTGGTGGAGACCGGGTCCAAGATGGACGAGGTCATCTTCGAGGAGTTCAAGGGCACCGGCAACATGGAGCTGCGGCTGTCCCGCCGCCTGGCGGACAAGCGGATCTTCCCAGCCGTGAACGTGAACGAGTCCTCCACCCGTCGTGAGGAGAACCTCCTCTCGGCTGAGGAGGTCAAGATCATGTGGAAGCTGCGCCGCGTGCTCTCCGGACTCGAGCAGGAGCAGGGTCTTGAGCTGCTGATCAACAAGCTCAAGGCGACCCAGTCCAACGCTGAGTTCCTGATGCTGGCGTCGAAGACCACGCTCGGAGACAAAGGCAACTAGCCGACTCATCAGGCGAAGCCCGGGGAGAGCATGCGCTCACCCCGGGCTTCGCCTGTACCAGCCCGGTCCGCCAGCGCTCCGTTCGCGCTTCAGCCACGGAAATGAAAGAGAATCCAGTCATGAGCGAAGAGATCAACGCCCGGATGTTCGACTCCGTATCGACGCTGCTCGCCGAGCACGCCGAACTTCAGGAGCAGCTCGCCGACCCACAGGTCCACGCCGACCAGTCGCTGGCCCGCCGGCTGGGACGCCGCTACGCCCAGCTCAACGGTGTGGCTGAGGCGCACAAGACCTGGAAGCAGCTCAGCGAGGACCTGGCGACCACCCAGGAGCTCGCCCAGGAGGACTCCGAGTTCTCCGCCGAGATCCCCGCGCTCACAGCCCAGCTCGAGGAGGCCGCGGCGAAGCTGCTGCGCATGCTGATCCCGCGCGACGAGAACGACGTGCGCAACGTGATCATCGAGGTCAAGGGCGGTGCCGGGGGCGATGAGGCCGCGCTCTTCGCCGGAGACCTGCTGCGCATGTACACCCGCTATTCAGAGGCCAGGGGCTGGAAGACCGAGATCATCTCCTCGACCCCCTCGGACCTCGGTGGCTACAAGGACGTGCAGATGGCGATCAAGTCCTCCACCAATGACCCGGCCCGGGGCGTCTACGCGCACCTGAAGTTCGAGGGCGGCGTGCACCGGGTCCAGCGCGTGCCCGAGACCGAGTCCCAGGGCCGGATCCACACCTCGGCGGCCGGTGTGCTGGTCCTGCCAGAGGTCGACGAGCCTGAGGAGCTGGAGCTGAGCCAGAACGACCTCAAGATCGACGTCTACCGCTCCTCCGGGCCCGGAGGTCAGAGTGTGAACACCACGGACTCCGCGGTGCGGATCACCCACCTGCCCACCGGGATCGTGGTGGCCATGCAGAACGAGAAGTCCCAGCTGCAGAACAAGGAGGCTGCGATGCGCGTGCTGCGCTCCCGCATCCTGGCCCACCAGCAGGAACAGATCGACGCCGACAATGCGCAGGTGCGCAAGTCCCAGGTCCGCACCATGGATCGCTCCGAACGCATCCGCACCTATAACTACCCGGAGAACCGGATCGTCGATCACCGCAGCGGGTACAAGGCCTACAACCTGGACACCGTGATCAACGGCGACCTGGAGGCCGTGATCCAGTCCTGCGTCGAGCTCGACGAGCAGGAGCGGCTCGCGGCGCTGAACGACACCCAGGACTGAGTCCCATGCCCACACATCAGCCAGCCGGTGCCCAGCCGGGGGACCACCCGGCCGATCAGCTCATCGACGACGCCGCCGCCCGGCTCCGCGCAGCGGGCGTTCCGAGTCCCAGGGTCGACGCCGAGATCCTCGCCGCCCACGTGCTCGGCGTCCCGCGCGGACGCCTCGCCGCGATGGCCATAGCCTCAAGCTCGGTCACCGCTGCCGACGCCGAGCGGATCACCGACCTGGTGGCCGAACGTGCGGACCGGGTGCCGCTGCAGCACCTCACCGGACTGGCGCCCTTCCGGCACCTCGAGCTGCGGGTGGGCCCCGGAGTCTTCATCCCGCGCCCCGAGACCGAGCAGGTCGCCCAGGCGGCGCTCGAACAGCTGGCCCGGATGGCCGCGCAGCGCCCACCCTCCTGGCGGCCCCGCGTGGTCGATCTCGGCACCGGCTCAGGCGCCCTGGCCGCCGCCATCGCCGCAGAACACCCCTCGGCCGAGGTCCACGCCGTGGAGCTCTCCACCCAGGCCGTCGCCTGGGCGGAGCTGAATCTGGCCCCGCTCGGAGTGACCCTGCACCAGCGCGACCTGCGTGAGGTGCCCGAGGAGTGGGAGTCCAGCTTCGACGTCGTCGTGTCCAACCCGCCCTATATCCCCGCCGGCATGGTGCCGCGTGAGGAGGAGGTGCGGGTGCATGATCCGGAGCTGGCGCTCTACGGCGGGGGCGCCGACGGGCTCACCATGCCCCATGCGGTGATCGCCGCCGCCAAGCGGCTGCTCGTGCCGGGAGGCTGGTTCATCCTCGAACACGCCGAAGCTCAGGCGCAGGCGCTGGCCGAGCACTGCAAGGCAGACAGCTCGCTGGCTCAGGTGAGCACGCACCAGGACCTCACCGGCCGGGATCGCGCCACCAGCGCGGTCACTGACCCAGCTCCCGCCGTTGACGCAGGTCTCGTGGCTGACCCGTATCCCGCCGTCGGCGTGGAAGAATGGCGCGCGTGAGCCAGACAGTCGACTGCACGGACCCCGCCTCCCGCGCCGAGGGCATCTCCGCGGCGCAGGACGCGCTCTCTCGAGGGGAGACGGTGGTCCTCCCCACCGACACCGTCTACGGCATCGGCGCCGACGCGTTCTCCCCGCAGGCCGTGGCGGTGCTGCTCGCGGCCAAGGGCCGCAGTCGCACCATGCCGCCGCCGGTGCTGATCGGTCGCCCCGAGATCATGGACGCGCTGGCCATCGACGTGCCCGAGGAGGCCAGGACCCTGGCGCAGGCGTTCTGGCCCGGCCCGATGACGCTGATCCTCAACGCCCAGCCCTCGCTGCGCTGGGACCTGGGGGAGACCCATGGCACCGTCGCGCTGCGCATGCCGGCCGATGAGCTCGCCCTGGATCTGCTCAACGCCACTGGGCCGCTCGCGGTCTCCTCGGCCAACCGCACCGGAATGCCCGCCGCGACCACCGTCACCGAGGCCCAGCAGATGCTCGCCGAGTCGGTCGCGGTGTACCTCGACGCCGGTGACCGCGGCTCATCCGCCGCGTCGACCATCATCGACGCCACGGTGACGCCGCCCCGCGTGGTGCGCACCGGGGCCCTGCCCCTGGCCGAGCTGCAGGCCGTCGTAGCCAGCGTGGCGCCCGAGGCAGAGGCGTCCGACTCGCACTCATGATCTATTTCCTGGCCGTCCTCGCCGTCTCGATGGTGGTGACCTATCTGCTCACCCCCGCGGTGCGGACCATCGCGTTGAAGCTGGGCATCTACACCCCGATCCGGGAACGTGATGTGCACAACCAGATCAAGCCGCGCTGGGGCGGGGTGGCGATGTTCCTCGGGATGGTCGTCGGTCTCGCCGCCGCCTCCACGATTCCCTATCTGAGTGGGATCTTCGCCGACCTGACCCCCGTGCGCGGCGTCTTCGCGGCGATGGTGGTGATCCTGCTGGTCGGCATGGCCGATGACGCCTGGGACATCCCCTGGATGGTCAAGCTCGGCGGACAGGTCGGCGCCGCCATCATCCTGGTGCTCCACGGGATCCAGCTCGAGGTCATGCCGGTGGGCTGGCTCGGAGTCGGCGGGCCGCTGGTGCAGGCGATGCTGACCGTGTTCGTGGTGGTGCTGACCATCAATGCCTTCAACTTCATCGACGGGCTCGACGGACTGGCTGCCGGAGTCGCCGCGCTGGGCGGCGCCGCGTTCTTCATCTACAGCTACCTGCTGACGCTCTCGATCAACGCCTTCGACGCCTCGAACCTGGTGACGCTGCTGATGGCGGTGCTCGTGGGCTCGTGTCTGGGCTTCCTGCCGCACAACTTCTACCCCTCGAAGATCATCATGGGCGACACCGGGGCCATGCTGCTGGGCCTGGTCATGGCGGCCGGGGCGCTGGCAGTGACCGCCGACGTCGGCCAGCTCGCCGAGGGCTTCAGATTCCGTAACATCCCCGCGTACATGCCGATCCTGCTGCCCCTGGCGGTGACCCTGCTGCCGCTGCTGGACCTGGCGCTGGCGGTGGTCCGACGCACCGCTCGGGGCGCCTCACCCTTCACCCCTGACCGTGGCCATCTGCACCACAAGCTGGTCGACGGCGGCTATTCCCACCCGCAGGCGGTGCTGCTGCTCTACTTCTGGTCTGCGCTGTTCGCCTTCGGAGCCGTCTCCTTCAACTTCCTGCCCTGGTGGCTGGTCACTCTGGGCATGGTGCTGAGCCTGGGCGCCGCGGTGGTGCTCACGCTGGGGCCCTGGCTCCGCCGTCGTGCGCTGCGGGTCAACCGGGCCGCCGCCCAGCGTGCGCTGCGGCACCGACTCAACGACTGATGACCCGGGTCAGGACGGCTTTCGGTGTGGTGGGACCGCCTTCGTCGGTGGTCCTCCGGCAGTGCCGGGGGTCGTTGTTCTGGTAGGCTTTCGGTGACTTCCCACACCAGTTCTGTGTTTTCCAACACCTGCGTGGGGGAGTTGCCCGTGGACCGTCTTCGGAAGTCTTGCTCATAGACTGGCGGTCCACATAAAAGGCGAGACGGAGTTGATCCGGCTTCCGATGCCCGGGGTTGAAACCCACTGACGGACACCGCAGAGAGGACCAGCGTTGCATTCGCTTGCGCCCATGGCCACCAATGAAGGTGGATTCCAGCCGCCCACGATTTCTGAGACGCACCTTCCGGAGATCTTTCCCTGGATGGCGGAGTGGGGGACTGGCTTCGGCAAGAACATGCTGATGGTCATCCTCTCGGTCATCGTCATCTCCTGGTTCTTCATGTGGGCGATCCGGAAGCAGTCCCTCGTCCCGTCGCGCACCCAGTACCTTGCCGAGTCCGGCTACGGGTTCGTCCGGCACACCCTGGGACGCGACATCCTCGGCGAGAAGCACTTCCGGCAGTGGATCCCGCTGCTCTTCGCGGTGTTCTTCTTCGTGCTGGTCAACAACATCTTCGGCGCCGTCCCGGGCCTGCAGCTGCCCACGTTCTCCCACGCAGGCCCCGCCTACGCGCTGGCCCTGATCATCTGGATCACCTGGATCGCGCTGGGCTTCAAGACCCACGGCCCCAAGTTCATCAAGCTCATGACGGTGCCCTCAGGCGTGCCGAAGTGGCTGCTGCCGCTGCTCGTGGTCCTGGAGTTCCTCTCCAACTTCATCATCCGCCCGCTGACGCACTCGCTGCGACTCATGGCCGTGATGCTCGCCGGGCACATCATCGTGATGCTCGCCGGCTCCGGCGTCGAGTTCCTCGTCGCCCAGCAGGGCGGCCTGGCCGACTACGGCCTGGGCGCGCTCATCCTCGTCGGCTCCATCCCGCTGTACTTCCTGGAGCTGATCATGATGGTCCTTCAGGCCTTCGTCTTCGCGCTGCTGACAGCGATCTACATCCAGGGCTCGATCGAGGCAGACGCCCACTGATTTTTCCCTCTATGCGGTTCGGCGTTCCTACCAGGACGTCGAGGCGCAGCGGCGGACCGGCACATGCCGGTAGGCCAGACATTAGAACCGTCCGCGTGGTACGCACGGGGACTCAGACAGAAAGTGAGCAACACATATGGACGGCACTCTGAACATGGTCGGCATGGGTCTCGCAGGCTTCGGCGCTGCACTGGCCATCGGCATGATCTTCTCGGCCTACCTCAACGGTGTGGCCCGCCAGCCTGAGGCGCAGCGCGTGCTGCAGCCCATCGCCATCCTCGGCTTCGCGCTGGCGGAGGCGGTCTTCATCCTTGCCATCGTCTTCGCCTTCGTGCTCTGACGCTGGTCCGATTCTTCTGGGACGGGCACCGGAACTCCGGGCCCTCTGAGATCGTCAGACTACTGAAAAAAGGGTGAACACATGATCAGTGCATCTCTGATCCAGGCAGCAGAAGGTGACGCCAACCCGTTGCTCCCCAACTTCTGGGAATTCCTGGTTGTGCTATTGGGCTTCCTGGTGCTGCTGTTCGTGGTCCAGAAATGGATCGTGCCAGCATTCGAGAAGGCCTATCAGGCCCGTACCGAGGCCATCGAAGGTGGACTCAACGAGGCTGAGAAGGCCAAGGCTGAGGCCGAAGCCATGAAGGCCGAGTACGAGAAGAACCTTGGGGATGCCCGTGCAGAGGCGAGCCGGATGCGCGAGGAAGCTCGCGCCGAAGGTGCCGAGATCGTCGCCGAGCACAAGGAGAAGGCCGCCGCTGAGGCGGCCCGCATCACCGAGCAGGCCCAGCAGCAGATCGCCGCAGAACGGGCATCGGCTGCGCATTCGCTCAAGGCTGAGGTCGGTTCGCTGGCCACACAGCTCGCGAGCCGGATCGTCGGCGAGGCGCTCGAGGACGACACCCGCTCCCAGCGAGTGGTCGATCGCTTCCTCGCGGATCTCGACGCTGATCAGTCAGCCCAGGCTGGCCAGACAGGAGCAGCACAGTAATGGCAGCGGTGACCACCGAATCCCTCGCAGCCGTGCAGAAGGAGCTCGCGCCCTCATTGGCGCAGGCCGACCTTGAGGTCGCCCGTGAGCTCTTCGCTGTACTGGATGTGCTCGATTCCTCGGCAGGGCTGCGCCGCAGCCTCACCGACCCCTCCCGCGATCCTCAGGACCGGGTGGCGATGGCACGCAGCCTCTTCGGCGCGAAGGTCAGGGGCACGACGACGGAAGTCCTCGATGCCCTCGTCTCGCGACGCTGGAGCAAGGAGCGCGACCTCGGCGACGCCGTCGAGATCCTCGCCGTCGTCGTGGTGGTGGTGCAGGCCGAGCGCGAGGGCCTGGCAGGTCTGGAGAAGCTGGAGTCGGCACTGCTGGACTTCCGGCGGACCGTGGCCTCCTCGCACCAGGTGCAGCGCGCGCTGACTGACGCCCAGGCAACGCCTGAGGCCAAGCAGAAGCTCGCAGCCCAGCTCTCCCCGGGAGCCAGCGCCGAGGCGCGGCTGCTCATCGATCGTGCTGTGACGGCGCCGCGCGGGCTTCGACCCGCGCAGCTCGTCGAGCGCTTCACCGAGCAGATCGCGGCACGCCAGCAGCGCTGGATCGCACTGGTCACCGTCGCCAAGGAGCTGGACCCCGGCTATATGCAGCGGCTCGGGGCAAGCCTGGACCGTTACTTCGGTCGAGAGCTGAAGCTCGACGTCGTGCTCGACCCTGCTGTGGTCGGCGGCATCCGAGTCCAGGTCGGTGATGAGGTGGTCGACAGCACGGTGGCCACCAAACTCAATGATCTCCACCGGAGACTGGCCAGCTAGTCTTCTTCAGACTGGCTCAACACATACGTGAATCTTTGAACCACCCGGCCGCACCTCGCGGCCATTACTGAGGAGAGCAGGGACTGCAGATGGCCGACTTGACCATCAACGCCGACGACGTCCGCAACGCCTTGAACGATTTCGCCGCATCCTACGATCCCGGCAGCGCAGAGCGCGTCGAGGTCGGACGCGTGATCTCCGCGGCTGACGGCATCGCTCGAGTCGAGGGACTTCCCTCGACCATGGCAAACGAACTTCTTCGCTTCGAAGACGGCACCCTGGGCCTGGCCCAGAACCTCGACACCCGAGAGATCGGCGTCGTGATCCTCGGCGAGTTCTCCGGCATCGTGGAGGGCCAGGAGGTCACCCGCACCGGCGAGGTCCTCTCGGTCCCGGTCGGTGACGAATTCCTGGGTCGCGTGGTCGACCCGCTGGGCACGCCCATCGATGACAAGGGCGACATCACCCCGGAGGGTCGCCGTCCGATGGAGCTCCAGGCTCCCTCGGTGGTGCAGCGCAAATCCGTGCACGAGCCGCTCCAGACCGGCATCAAGGCCATCGACGCCATGATCCCGATCGGCCGCGGTCAGCGTCAGCTGATCATCGGTGACCGCCAGACCGGCAAGACCGCGATCGCCATCGACGCCATCCTGAACCAGAAGGCCAACTGGGAATCCGGCGACGTCACCAAGCAGGTTCGCTGCGTCTACGTTGCTGTGGGCCAGAAGGCCTCCACCATCGCGGCCGTGCGGCAGACCCTCGAAGAGCGCGGCGCGCTGGAGTACACCACCATCGTGGCGTCCCCGGCATCTGACCCCGCCGGCTATAAGTACCTGGCACCGTTCGCCGGTTCGGCCATCGGCCAGCACTGGATGTACGGCGGCAAGCACGTGCTGATCGTGTTCGATGACCTCTCCAAGCAGGCTGAGGCCTACCGTGCGGTGTCGCTGCTGCTGCGTCGCCCACCGGGACGCGAGGCGTACCCCGGCGACGTGTTCTACCTCCACTCTCGTCTGCTCGAGCGTTGTGCCAAGCTCTCCGACGAGCTCGGCGCGGGTTCGATGACCGGACTTCCGCTGGTGGAGACCAAGGCCAACGACGTGTCGGCCTACATCCCGACCAACGTCATCTCGATCACCGACGGTCAGATCTTCCTGCAGTCGGACCTCTTCAACGCCAACCAGCGTCCGGCAGTCGACGTGGGCATCTCGGTGTCCCGCGTCGGTGGTGCCGCTCAGCTCAAGGCCATGAAGAAGGTCTCCGGCACGCTGAAGCTGGACCTGGCGCAGTACCGGGACATGCAGGCTTTCGCCATGTTCGCCTCGGACCTCGACCCCGCCACCCGGCAGCAGCTGGTGCGCGGCGAGCGCCAGACCGAGCTGCTCAAGCAGGCGCAGTACACGCCGTACGCCATCGAGGATCAGGTCGCATCGATCTGGACCGGTTCCCAGGGTCACCTGGACGATGTCGAGACTGCGGACATCAAGCGCTTCGAGACGGACTGGCTGGACTACCTGCGTCGCAAGACCAACGTGCTGACCAACATCGCCGCCTCGGGCAAGCTCGAGGACGACACCGTCAGTGCGCTCAAAGAAGCCATGGTCGCGTTCAAGAAGGAATTCCACGCCGAGGGTGCCACGTCCATCGTGGGCAACGAGCAGACCGACGCGATGTCCGCCGACGAGATCAGCCAGGAAGAGATTCCCGCACGCAGCTGAGGTCCACACCGCAGCTGAGCAGAATCACTTGCTGAACGACATCAAGGAAGGACAAGCATGGGAGCCCAGATTCGGGTCTACCGCCAGAAGATCGCATCGACTTCGTCGATGAAGAAGATCTTCAAGGCGATGGAGCTGATCGCGACGTCTCGCATCGGCAAAGCACGCAGCCGTGCGCGGGCAGCCTCGCCATACGCAGATGCCATCACACGTGCGGTCTCCGCCGTGGCCTCGCAGAACGACATCGATCACGTGCTGACCACGAAGGTGGAGAACCCCACCCGCGCGGCAGTGCTGATCGTCACCAGCGACCGCGGACTCGCCGGCGCCTACTCCACGAACGTGCTCAAGCGGGGCGAAGCCCTGACCAAGCGCCTTCGGGAGGACGGCAAGGAGATCCGCCCCTACCTCTATGGACGCAAGGCGCAGGCGTTCTATGACTTCCGTGAGCGGGAGTATGACCAGGTATGGACCGGAAACACGGACGCCCCCGAGGTGGAACGTGCTCAGGAGATCGGCCGCACGCTGGTCGATCGCTTCCTGCAGCCCACCGAGGAGGGCGGCGTGGACGAGCTGTATCTCGTCTACACCGAGTTCCAGTCCATGGTGAAGCAGGAGCCGGTGGTGCGACGTCTGTTGCCGCTGGCCTTCGTGGAGCAGGATGCGGAAGCCAAGCACGAGCCCACCCCGCTGTATGACTTCGAGCCCGCCGCCGAAGAGGTCCTCGATGCGCTGCTTCCGCGGTACATCGAGTCCAAGATCTTCGCGGCGATGCTGGAAGCCTCGGCGTCGGAGCTCGCGGCTCGCCAGCGGGCGATGAAGTCTGCTGCCGACAACGCGGACGACCTCATCAAGAAGTTCACCCTGTTGCGCAACAACGCTCGCCAGGCCGAGATCACCCAGGAGCTCAGCGAGCTCATCGCGGGTGCCGACGCTCTGGCCGCGAGCTAGCCCACGGGTACCCCCGCAGGCCAACAACAGACGTTTTGACATCATCCAAGATCAAGTGAAGTGAGAGAGATGACTGCCACTACTGCAGAGCAGAGCTCCGGAGCAGCCGGTCAGCCGGGTGCGACTGGTCGCATCGCCCGGGTGATCGGTCCGGTCGTGGACATTGAGTTCCCCGCCGACTCCATCCCATCGATGTACAACGCGCTCAACTCCGAGGTCACCCTCGGCGGCGTGACCCGCAAGATCACGTTCGAGGTCGCTGCACACCTGGGCGACAACCTGATCCGTGCGATCTCGCTGCAGGCCACCGACGGCCTGGTGCGCGGCACCCCCGTGCACGACACCGGATCAGCCATCACGGTGCCCGTGGGTGAGTCCGTGAAGGGACACATCTTCAACGTCCTGGGCGAGACCCTGGACATGCCGATCTCCGAGCTGGAGGTTCAGGATCGCTGGCCGATCCACCGCCCGGCTCCGAACTTCGCGGCACTCGAGGGCTCCACCGAGATGCTGGAGACCGGCATCAAGGTGATCGACCTGCTGACCCCATACATCCAGGGCGGCAAGATCGGCCTCTTCGGCGGCGCCGGTGTGGGCAAGACGGTGCTCATCCAGGAGATGATCACCCGTGTGGCCCGCAACTTCGGCGGCACCTCGGTGTTCGCCGGTGTCGGTGAGCGCACCCGTGAGGGCAACGACCTCTGGGTCGAGATGGAAGAGGCCAACGTCCTCAAGGACACCGCCTTGGTGTTCGGTCAGATGGATGAGCCGCCAGGCACGCGTCTGCGTGTGGCACTGAGTGCGCTGACCATGGCGGAGTACTTCCGCGATGTGCAGAACCAGGATGTGCTGCTCTTCATCGACAACATCTTCCGCTTCTCGCAGGCCGGCTCCGAGGTCTCCACGCTGCTGGGGCGCATGCCTTCAGCAGTGGGTTACCAGCCGAACCTTGCCGACGAGATGGGTGTGCTCCAGGAGCGCATCACCTCGACCCGCGGCCACTCCATCACATCGATGCAGGCCGTCTACGTCCCCGCCGATGACTACACCGACCCGGCGCCGGCGAACGTGTTCGCCCACCTGGACGCGACCACGGAGCTTTCCCGTGCAATCGCCTCGCGTGGTCTGTACCCGGCTGTGGACCCGCTGAGCTCGACCTCGCGCATCCTTGACCCGCAGTACGTGGGTCAGGAGCACTACGACACCGCGACTCGGGTGAAGCAGATCCTGCAGAAGAACAAGGAGCTGCAGGACATCATCGCGATCCTCGGCATCGATGAGCTCGGCGAAGAAGACAAGATCGTCGTCTCCCGCGCCCGCCGCATCGAGCAGTTCCTGTCACAGAACACCTACACCGCCAAGCAGTTCACCGGCGTCGACGGTTCCACTGTGGCGATCAAGGACACCATCGAGGGCTTCAACGCCATCGCCAACGGTGATCTCGACCACATCCCGGAGCAGGCGTTCTACAACGTCGGCGGCCTCGATGATGTCGAGCGTCTCTACGCCGAGATCAAGAAGAGGTCCTGATCATGGCCGAACTCGACGTTCAGGTGGTCGCCAGCGACCACGCCGTCTGGTCCGGTGCCGCCAAGTCGGTGCGCGCGCGCACAGTGGAAGGTGACATCGGAATCCTGCCGGGTCACACTCCGGTGCTCTCGCTGCTGGCCGAAGGTGAGCTGGTCATCAACCCCGTCGAGGGCTCCCCAGTGAACGCGAAGGTCACCGGAGGCTTCTTCTCGGTGGACTCCGATCAGGTGACCATCGTCGCGGACGAGGCCGAGCTCACGCAGAGCTGACCCGATCATCGACTGATCCACCTCATCGCCAGGCGGGCCCCCGGACTCCTCACGGAGGCCGGGGGCCCGCCTGTCTGTGCGCGCGTGCGCGAAGCTCATCCTGTCTGTGCGCGCGTGCGCGAAGCTCATGGACAGCTTCGCCAGCTCATGGCGGCGCATCAGGCGCTGCCGAACGCGAGGGGCGTCGAGATGGTCCAGGGGCGAGATGCCCGCCATGGTGCGCGAGCTCGATGCCGAGTCCGGCCGGGACAGCCGGCTCTGCGGCGACGCCGACCCCAGGGGTGAGCCTCCCGACGTTTCGGGCCGGAGGTTCAGCCGGCTAGAAGAGGCGCGAGTCGGCGTCGTCGACCCCGCGCATCGCGTCATAGTCCAGCACGAGGCAGCGGATGCCGCGGTCCTCGGCGAGGGTGCGTGCCTGGGGCTTGATCTGCTGGGCCGCGAAGACTCCCTGCACGGGCGCCAGCAGCGGATCGCGGTTGAGCAGGTCCAGGTAGCGGGTGAGCTGCTCAACCCCGTCGATGTCGCCGCGACGCTTGAGCTCCACGGCGACGCTGCCCTGTGGGCCGCGGGCGAGGATGTCCACCGGACCGATCGGGGTGGGGTGCTCCCGACGGATGAGCCGGTGGCCGGCGCCGAGCAGCTCGATCTGCTCGGCGAGCAGCCGCTGCAGATCGGACTCCACGCCGTCCTTGACCAGACCCGGGTCCACGCCGAGATCATGCGAGACGTCCTCGTGGACCTCGCTGATCAGGATGGACAGGGTGTCGTCGCTCTTGGTCGCCGAGACGTTCCAGACCTCGGTGATACCGGCCTCACGCTGCTGCGCGTCGGGCGCGGTCACCCGCATCGTGGCGGGCGGGGACATCCAGTTGAGCGGCTTATAGGAGCCGCCGTCGGAGTGGATGAGCACGCCGCCGTCGGCCTTCACCATGAGCAGGCGCGTGGCCTGGGCCAGGTGGGCGTTGAGCCGGCCGGAATATGACACTGAACAGGTCGCAATTACCAATCGCACGGTGACTGATCCTACCCGGTCTCGGGGGAAGGGCCGCACCCGGGACCAGTGGCCCAGCTGTGTCGTGGTATCCGGAGCCCCACACCTGAAACAATGGAGCCCATGGCCAAGTCAGCGAAGGGACCCGGAAGGCGCGCGTCGAAGTGGCAGCGCGAGCACCGACCGCTGTCCACGGGGGTCTTCGGTCAGGGCGCATTCTCCTCCGGGACGGTGCGCCGCCGTGACGGGGAATATCACGTGCGGCACATCTCCGCCTCCGCAGCGCAGAAGAGCTACACCTGCCCGGGATGTCACCTTCCCGTGCCGGCAGGGACCGCTCACGTCGTCGCCTGGCGGGCCGATTCGATCTTCGGCGATGAGCACGCGGCCGCCGAGCGACGCCACTGGCACAGCCACTGCTGGCGGATAGGCTGAGGTCATGTCTGCTCAGAGATTTGAATACACCGAGGTCCACGACGAGGAGCTGGGACCCAAGTCGGTGCTGCCGGCGCGGCGTGAGGAGATCACGCTGCAGACCGAGGACGGGCTGACCCTGGTCGGTGAGCTGGCGCTGCCCCTGCATGCTCGGCCCGAGGCGACTCTGGTGACCTTCCACCCGCTGCCCACCCACGGCGGGTTCATGGACTCCCACATCTACAAGAAGGCCTCCTACCGGCTCCCTGCACTGGCAGACATCGCGGTGCTGCGCTTCAACACCCGTGGCACCAGCTCACCGCGCGGGACCTCGGAGGGGGAATTCTCCGGAGGTGTCGAGGAGCGACTCGACATGGCCGCCGCGATCCGGTTCGCCGCGCAGCGCGAACTGCCCCACCGCTGGATGCTCGGCTGGTCCTTCGGCACCGAGCTGGTGCTCAAATATGGCACCGACGAGCCCGCACGCTCGGAGACGGAAGGCGCGATCCTGCTCTCGCCTCCGCTGCACCGCGCCGAGCCGGCACACCTGGAGGCCTGGAACGAGGATGGGCGCCCGCTGCGCATCCTGGTGCCCGAGCTTGATGACTTCCTCAAACCTGCGGAGGCGCGGCAGCGCTTCGCCCCGATCACCCAGGCTCAGCTGCGCGGCGTCGAGGGTGCCAAGCACCTCTGGGTGGGGGAGCGGTATTCCCGCCTGGTGCTCGAGGACATCGCGTCCACCGTCCTGGGCGTGACCGCGGATCTGCCGACCACCTGGACCGGGCCGATGGCCTCGGAGTAGCGCTGCGCCGCGCGACCGACCGGTCTGCGCTGCGCCGCGCGGCCTGACTGGGTTCCGGGCTAGCGGGCGTCCTGGCGGCGGATCAGGACCTCGCGGGTCAGCAGCATCACCGCGGCGGCGGTCGGGATCGCCATGAGAGCCCCGAGCACCCCGAGCAGCGTGCCGCCGGCGATGACCGAGATCACGACGACGGCGGCGGGGATCCGCACCGCGCGGGCCATGATGCGCGGCGAGACGAAGTACGCCTCGACCTGCAGGTACACGAAGTAGATGGCGGCGAAGGTTGCGGCGGTCTGCCAGTCCACCGTCAGGGCGACCAGGGTCACGATCGTGCCGCCGGTGACCGGCCCCACCAGGGGGATGAAGGCCAGCACTCCGGCCACCACTGCGAAGAGCACGCCGAAGGGCACGCCGGCGATGCTGATCGCGAGGAATGCGACAAGCCCGTTGAGCACCGCGACACCGGCCTGACCGATCACGTAGTGGCCGACCCCGTCCAGGATCCGATCCCCGAGGTGCTGGACCCGGCCGCGGTTCGAGCGCGGTGCGAGACGGTAGGCCCATGCGGTCATCACCGGCAGTGAGGCCAGGAAATAGATCGCCAGCACGAACACCACCAGCGTGCCGAGTCCGGTGGTCAGGATCGCCGTCCCGACTCCGAAGAGCCCGCCGAGGGCATTGGTGATGTTCGTGGGGTCGGAGATGAACCGGTTGACCTCGGTGTCGATGATCTGTTGCACCTGGAACTCATCTTCGACGCTCCGGAACCACTCAGAGCCGGAGATGTTGTTGACCAGCACCGGCAGCGAGCGCACGAAGGTGGACGTCTGCTCCGTCACCATCGGGGCGAGAGCCGCGATGAATGTCGCCACGACGGCGAGGAATGCCGTGATCGTGACAGCCACCCCCGCGGGCCGCGGCAGGCCTGCCCGTTCCAGGCTGCGCACCACCGGATCGAGGCCGATGGCGATGAACAGCGCGGCGGTGATCCACAACAGCAGCTGCGTGTTGGCCTGGGCCACGAAGAAGACCAACAGCGCGAGGCCGACGCCCAGGGCGAGCATGAATCCGGTGTAGATCGGGCGCGACGCGTAGGGGGCGGCGGCGTTCTGCGTGGACTCCGCCGAGACCGGGGGCAGGCCATATCGGTCGAACTCGGGAAGCGCCGCCGGTGGTTTGAGCGCACGGGCTGACCGAATCATGCGCATGCGGTACTGCAGGCCGCGCGGACGACGTCTCGAGGGTCCACGGCCGAACAGGCGTCGACGGGGAGCGGCTGAGCGGTCCTGTTCGCCGCTGCCGGACTGCCCGTCGGGGCCCAGCTCCTGAGGATCATGCTCGGACTCTGTCACGGGGTCAGCTTAGCCACGCGCCGTCCATGGGACACCATGGTCTGGCGGAAATCCGTCCAGCGGGCGCCCAGACTGTGATCCTATTGTTATGTTCGGTATTCTAAGAGGTTGAACCACCGCCTCCTCCTCCGATCAAGGACTCCTCACCCGTGCGTCTCCCCGCTTCCATCATCGCTTTCATCCTGGGTCTGCTTATGGCGGGCATCGGAGTGGGGCTGCTCACCGTCTGGGCCTCCGACGAGGTTCCCACCGCGCAGACCGAGGAGGTGGAGGATGCCCCGCTGACCGTGATCAGTGAAGACCTGATCGACCCTCAGGCGGAGCGCGACGAGTTCACCATCAGCGCCGAGGGTGAGTACACCATCGCACTGGCGCGCACCCAGGACATCGAGGCCTGGGTCGGCGACGCCGCGCACGTCACCATCGGAGCGGTGCAGGAGGGCGAGGATGATGCCCCGTCCACCATCGAGACGCAGTTCACCGAGGGTGAGACCACGGTGCCGGATCCGAGCGGCTCTGACCTCTGGGCCGCCAGCGAGACCACCGAGGGTGATCTTCGCTACCGCTGGAGCGCACCCGATGACAGCGGCGAGTGGAGCCTGCTGATCTTCCGCGACGGCGAGGAGCCCGCTCCCAGCGCCGTCACAGTGGAGCTTCCCGAAGAGGAAGAGAGCCTGCTCGGCACGGTGCTGATCGTGCTCGGCGCGCTGGTCATCCTGGTGGGCATCTTCCTGCTCTACCGCGCACTCGCCACCCGTCGCCGCGACCGCAGCCCCGAGACCGACCCCGGGACCACCCGGGTCGGTGGTCCCGCCGCGGGCGCTGCGACCGGTGCCACCGCCGCGACCGGTGCCACCGCCGCGACCGGTGCCGCTGCCGCAACCGGTGCTGGCGCCACGGATACCACCACAGTCGAGGATGATATGAACCAGACCGAAGGGCCCCACGAAAGCCCTCACCCTGAGGCTCCCCAGCACGTCGATCCCTCCGAAGAAGAGCTGACCGGGGTCCTCGGTTCGGTCTCCACCACCGAGAGCACCTACGACCCGGAGGCGCTCAAGGACGAAGACTCCGCCGCAGCCGGCACCGAAACTGCCCGCACCGACTCAGCCGGAGGAGCCGATCCGGTGGATCCCGATGCCACCGGCATCATCGACCCGGTGGGACCGGAGCCGACCGCTCCCGAAGCGACCGAGGATGACACCGAGGATGACACCGAGGATGACACCGAGGACGATACCGAGGAAGGCCGCACCTGGCGCAGCCGCTCGGTGGCCACTGCCGCGGCCTTTGCGCTGGCGCTGAGCCCTGCTGCGCTCATGGCCGATGCGGAGAATCCCGCTCAAGACCCCGCCGAGGACGAGTCGGCGCAGACCGAGGAGGTCGAAGCAGAAGAGGTTGAGGCAGAAGATGGCGAGGGCGCCGGATATTCGGTGCTGCTCCAATCCCAGCTGCAGGGGATCGTCGATGACATCGCGGAGCAGACCGCGGCGGCCGACGCCGAGTTCGATGCCGAGATGCTCTCGCCACGAGTTTCGGGAAATGCGGCGCAGGTCCGTGAACTGACCTACCGGAACCACGAGATGGACGAGGATGTCACCGCGGACGCCATCGGCACCGAGATCCTCAGCGCCGCGGTGACCTCCGGCACCGACTTCCCGCGTCAAGCGGTGGTCATCACCCAGGACGCCGAGGCCGAGATCCCGCAGGTGCTGGTCATCGAGCAGGCTTCACCTCGGGAGAACTATGAGCTCATTCAGGCGGTGCTGATGGTCCCCGGCACGGAGTTCCCGGCCATCGCGGCCGAGGACGGCGGTGTGGAGCCTGTGGATCCCGACGCCGAGGAAGCTCGGTTCGCCGCCAACCACGCCATGGAGCGCGTCGCCGTCTTCCTGAACAACAGCGAGTACTACTTCGGGATGAGTGTGGAGGAGAACGCCTACATCGAGGACCTCCAGGCGTACCAGGAAGAGCTCAGCGAGAGCGCCGAGGACCTGAGCATCTCCTACACCCGGCCGTTCATCGGCGAGGGCAGCACCGCGATGCGTCTGCCTGATGGTTCGGTGATCGCAGTGGGCAGCTTCGACTCCACCACGCAGCTGCGACCCGAGGACGGCGCCTCGATCAACCTCACCGGCGTGACCGCGGATCTGGCGGGCACCGATTCCACCACGGACGACGTCGACATCGTCAATCGTGAATCGATGATCCTGCACATCCCGGCCGAGGACGGCGAGCGGGTCGTCGTGCTCGGAGTCCACGATATTGTGAATGAGGTCAACGTACTCGACTGATCTCCGCAGCCGGAGATCGATCTGCAGGACCACCATGATGGACCCCGACGTGCAAGGAGCGCTTCTGTGACCGATTCCGCCCAGGAACCCCAGTCCCGACGGGTCGACGCCAGGGGGGCAGTGGATCTCTCCGGATTCGCCTCCGACGGTGCGCCCGGGGCGTCCGCGCCCGCCGCCCCGGCGGGTCAGGCCCCAGCCGCTCAGGCTGCACCGGGAGCGCCCAACAGCTGGGCCATCCAGGTGCAGCCGCAGCAGCTGCAGCAGGTGGTGGAGCTCTCCTCGCAGGCTCCGGTGATCGTGCTCATCCACGGCACCGACGCGGCCTCGGCGACTATGAAGTCCACCCTGGAGGACCTCGTCGACGCCCAGCAGGGTCGCCTGCTGCTCGCCGAGATCGACTCCTCCGCGCACCCGGAGCTGGCCCAGAGCGCCGATCAGGTCCCGGTGGCCACTGCCTTCATCGGCGGCCGTCCGGTCGGGGAGTTCGACGCCTCGGTGCCTACCGAGCAGCTTTCCCAGCTGGTGACGCAGATGGTGCAGATGGCCACCCAGAATGGCATGACACAGAAGCTTCCCGCGCAGTCCACCCGAGTCGTGGAGGGCCAGGAGCCCCCGGCGGAGCCGGAGCTGCCGCCGCTGCATCAGGAGGCGCTCGATGCTCTGGAGAACAGCGACTACGCCGCTGCGGCGAAGGCCTACGAGCAGGCCATCAAGGAGAAGCCCGACGATGAGGACGCCAAGATCGGCCTGGCCCAGGTGAAGCTGCTGCAGCGGACCACCGGAGCCGATCTCGCCGCAGCCCGTGAGGCCGCGGCCGCGAACCCCGACGATGTCACCGCACAGATCGCCGTCGCCGACCTCGACGTGCTGGGCGGTCACGTGGAAGATGGCTTCTCGCGCCTGGTGCGCTTCATCCAGACCCATTTCGGTGATGATCGAGAGACGGCACGGGCTCACCTGGTCGAGCTCTACTCCATCACCGGTGACACCGATCCCCGCGTCTCCGCCTCGCGCAGGCAGCTCGCCCGCGCCCTCTTCTAGAAGGCCTCGTCTCGACCCCGCTCGAAGAGTCAGGAGATGTCCTTCTCAGGGCGGAGGCGCCGCTGAGCTGGGCTCGGTAGTCTCGGTCCATGCATTCAGCCAGCGTCAGCACGCCCGCACTGAGACTGCGCGGCCTGAACAAGAGATTCGGACAGACCCCCGCGGTGGAGGATCTGCACCTGGACGTGCCGCGCGGATCCTTCTACGGGTTCGTCGGCCCCAACGGTGCGGGAAAGACCACCACCCTGTCCATGGCGACGGGCCTGATGCGACCCGATGCCGGCAGCGCAGAAGTCGTGGGCATCGACGTCTGGGTGCAGCCCCAGGAGGCCAAAGGCTCCATGGGAGTGCTCGCGGACGGCGTCATGCTCTTCGACAAGCTCACCGGTGCGCAGCTGGTGACCTACGCCGGGCTGCTTCGCGGGATGGACCGTGACACCGTCGAATCTCGCACCGCTGACCTGCTGCGGGTGCTCGGTCTTGAAGATGCCCGGGGCAGACTCGTCCAGGACTACTCCGCCGGGATGACCAAGAAGATCGCACTGGCCTCGGCGATGGTCCATGCACCGGAGCTTCTGGTGCTCGATGAGCCCTTCGAGGCCGTGGACCCGGTCTCCGCGCGCACGATCCGCGGCCTGCTGGAGTCCTACGTCGCCTCCGGGGGCACGGTGATCCTCTCGAGCCACGTCATGGATCTCGTCCAACGGATGTGTTCCCACGTCGGGATCATCGCCGAGGGGCGGCTGCTGGCCTCGGGAACCCTGGAGGAGGTCCGCAATGGTTCGGACCTCGAGGCGCGCTTCGTGGAGCTGGTCGGACTCGAAGGCGGAGATCAGGAGCTCGAATGGTTGCAGCTCTGATACGCCTCAAGAAGGATCTGACCTTCAACGGGTTCAACCGATCAGGCTGGCACATCCTGGGCACGGTCTTCGCCGGGCTCTACGGCCTGGGCATGGTGGGGATGGTCTTCGCGCTCCAGGTGATGGAGGGCAGCGCCGACGTCGCCGACCCGGAGTTCGTCCACACCGCCAGCGTGCTGATGGGCTCGGCGGTCTTCCTGCTCTGGCTGATCATCCCGGTGTTCATCTCAGGGGCCGACGCCGCGATGAACCCGCGTCAGTTCGTCACCTTCGGCATCCCCCGGCGGGGACTGATCCTGGGGCTGGCGCTGACCGGGCTGATCTCGATCGGAGCGGTGCTCACCCTGATCTGGCTGATCGGACAGGTGCTGCACTGGCGCTGGGACGCCGCGGCCGCCGTGACGGCGGCGATCACGCTGCCGCTGCTGCTGATCACCTACAGCCTGGTCTCCCAGGCAGTGACCACCTCGATCAGCGCCTGGCTCAGCGGGCGCCGGTCCCGGGACTTCCTCGCCGTGCTGGCGCTGAGCCTGATGGTGCTGCTCTACCCGATCATGGTCGGGCTGCAGAGCGCCTTCGCGTCGCTGGCCGACGCGCTGCCCGCCGTGGTGAACTTCCTCGCACTGACTCCGCTGGGCGCCGGGGCCGCTCTGCCTGCCGACGCGGCGGCCGGTCACTGGGGCTCATTCACGCTGCGGCTGGGGATCCTGGCAGCGACGGTGGCCGTCGCCCTCGTGGTCATCCGAGCCGCCCTGGTGAAGATCACCGAACAGCCCACCGTGCCGAGCTCCTCCGGGTCCAGGAGTGCGAAGGGACTCGGGATCTTCGCACGCTTCCCCGCCACGCCCTGGGGTGCGGTGGCCGCGAGGGCCAGCACCTATTGGCTCAAGGACGCCCGCTACGGCGGGACCCTGGTCGTCCTGCCGGCACTGGTGGTACTCGCGGTGGTCATGTACTTCCAGCTCGAGGCGCCCTGGGTGCTGCTCGCACTGGGACCGATCTTCGGCTTCAGCCTGGGCTTCGCGATCTCCGCGGACATCTCCTACGACCACTCCGCCTTCGCGCTGCACATCACCAGCGGCGTCTCCGGCATGGCGGACCGGGTGGGACGCCTGGTCGGGCTGCTGGCCTTCGGCCTGCCGGCCACGGTGCTCGCGGCGCTGATCCCGGCGGTGATGTTCGCCGAACCGGGCACCGCAGCCGCGCTGGTGGGTGCGAGTGTCGGCATGCTGCTCAGCGCCGCCGGACTCTCCTGTCTGATCTCGGCCCGCTTCACCTATCCCGTCCCCAAGCCCGGGGACGGTCCGCTGAGTCAGCCCTCGGGCTCCACCGGCCGGTTGATGATCGTTCAGCTGGGCATGCTCATCGCGACCCTGGTGCTGATGCTGCCGGAGGTGATCCTGGTCATCATCTGGATGGTCAGCGACGCTCAATGGCTGGCCTGGGTGCTAGGGATCGGATCGGTCCTCAAGGGTCTGGCGCTGGTCTGGATCGGCGTGCATCTCGGGGCGCGGGTCTATGATCGCAGTCAGCCGGAGCTCTTTCAGCAGGTCAGCCAATACTGAGGCGCCGCGGATCGGGCCCAGAGCGGCGGGTCCGGTGCTGCAGCGAGCTCGGAGCAGCGGCGGCGGAGGCGAAGCAGATGGGCTGACACCGCGTCGCGCGGGGATGATCTGCTCTCGCAGGCTCGCTAGACTAGGACCCATGATGGTCAATGACAACGGACTCCAGCCCGCCCCCGCCCGGTTTGGCATGCACACCGCTGATCCGGCCGCCGCGCCGGCACCCGGTGGAGCCGCCACCATCGAGCGCGAGCACCAGGAGCAGCTCTCCGAGCCCGGTGATCACGAGCGCTTCGCCCATTACGTGAACAAGAACCGCATCATGGAGTCCGCCCTCGAGGGCGGCGCCGTGGTGGCGCTCTGCGGCAAGGTCTGGATCCCGTCGCGGGATCCCAAGAAGTTCCCCGTGTGCCCGGAGTGCAAAGAGATCTACGAAGAGATGATGGGCGGCGGAGACGGGGACGGCGAGTCCGGCGGGGACTCCGGCGGCAAGCGCGGCTTCTTCGGCTTCGGCCGCAGCTGAACCTGCGCTGAGCCAAGCACACAGTGGAGCAGTCTGAGACGCTTTTCGACGTCGGCACCGATGTCGGCAGATCACTACCCCCGGTCTATCCGCACCGTGCCGCCCACGGCACCGCGGGAACCCTGCGCCAATGGCAGCAGGAGGCCCTCGACCTCTACATCCAGAAGCGGCCCAAGGACTTCCTCGCCGTCGCGACCCCCGGTGCGGGCAAGACCACCTTCGCGTTGCGAGTGGCGAAGCTGCTGGTGGAATCCGGTGAGGTGAACCGGATCTACGTGGTCGCGCCCACCGAGCACCTGAAGCGGCAGTGGGCCGATGCCGCCGGGCGCGTGGGTCTGGCCCTGGATCCGAACTTCAAGAACTCCGACGGCCGCCATGGCCGCCAGTACATCGGCGTCGTCGTGACCTACTCGCAGGTGGCGAACAAGCCCGCGCTGCACCGAAACAAGACCGAGGCCGGTCGCACCCTGGTCATCTTCGACGAGATCCACCATGCCGGTGACGCGCTCTCCTGGGGCGACGGCGTGCGGGAGGCCTTCGATCCCGCCGTGCGGCGGCTGGCGCTCACCGGCACCCCGTTCCGCTCCGACACCTCACCGATCCCCTTCGTGGAGTACGTGGAGGACGGCGCCGGGGTGCGCCGATCCAAGGCGGACTACGCCTATAACTACGGTCCGGCGCTGAAGGACCGGGTGGTGCGTCCCGTCGTCTTCATGGCCTATTCCGGGAACATGCGCTGGCGGACCTCCGCCGGGGAAGAGATGGAGGCCCAGCTCGGGGCCGCCGCCACCAAAGACATCACCAACCATGCCTGGCGCACCGCGCTGAACCCGGAAGGGGAGTGGATCCCTTCGGTGCTCAAGGCCGCGCATCAGCGGCTGCTGAAGGTCCGAGACAAGATCGACGACGCCGGCGGACTGGTCATCGCGACCGACCATGAGACCGCCCGCGCCTACGCCGCCCAGCTCGACGAGCTGACCGGGCAGAAGACCACCGTGGTCCTCTCCGATGACAAGGGCGCCTCGAACCAGATCGAGAAGTTCTCCGATGACCCCTCCAAGCTGTGGATGGTCGCCGTGCGGATGGTCTCCGAAGGTGTTGACGTGCCGCGGCTCTGCGTGGGCGTCTATGCCACCTCCACCTCGACCCCGCTGTTCTTCGCCCAGGCGGTCGGGCGCTTCGTGCGGCTGCGCAAGAAGGCGGAGGTGGCGTCGGTCTTCCTGCCTTCGGTGCCGGTGCTGACCACCCTGGCCAATGAGATGGAGCAGGAGCGCGACCACGCGCTGGACGTCCCGCGCGCCGCGGCGCAGGACTCCGAGGAGGGCCTCGACGATGAGCTGCTCGATGCCGCCAACAAGGAGGAGCGTGGCTCAGATCAGCTCGAGCGCGGCGAGTTCGCCGCGCTGCATTCCAACGCCTCCTTCGACAAGGTCCTCTTCGACGGCGCCGAGTTCGGCCTCGGTGGCGCCATGGGCTCCGAGGAGGAGCTGGACTTCTTAGGGATCCCCGGTCTGCTGGAGCCCGAGCAGGTCTCCACGCTGCTGCGCCAGCACCAGGCGGACCAGCTGCGCCGCAAACCCGCCGCCGCGGCGTCGGCGGAGCCGGTGGTGGACCACCGGCAGCTCAAGACGCTGCGCGCCACGCTGAACAAGTCGGTCTCGGCCTATGCGGCGAAGACCGGCATGCATCAGGGCAGCATCCACACCAAGCTCCGCGACGCCTGCGGGGGACCCGCGGTGGGCCAGGCCACACAGGTTCAGCTCGAGGAGCGGCTCAAGAAGATCCAGATGTGGTTCGTCGGGCGGAAGTAGCCGAGCGAGAGGCCTGTGACTCGGCTGCCCCTGGCCAGAGTTTCCTTCTCAGAGGTCCTCGAGGCTGACGACCTCGACCTCGGCGGCGTCGAACTCGGCATAGGCCTGTTCGACCGAGTCGTCGCTGACGCCCACGGTGAGCTCCCGGATGATGCGGACCTGGAAGTCGTTCTCCACCGCGTCGAGCACGGTGGCCCGCACGCAGTGATCGGTGGCGATGCCGACGATGGTCACCGCGTCGATGTCCTGGGCGCGGAGCCAGGCGTGGAGATCTGCTGAACCCTCGGTGATGGCAGCTGCGGGACCGACCTTGGAGCCGTTCTCGCCCTCCAGGCTGCCCACCTTCTCGGGATCACCCTCCAGGCCCTCGAATCCTGAGTAGCCGTCGGAGTAGAGGCCCTTGAGGAAGCGCGCATCGACGTGTTCGGTGTCGAGATTCGGATGAAGCTCGGCCCCGGGGGTGCCAGCCACGCAGTGCTCGGGCCAGCTCACCTTGAAGTCCGGGGTGTCGGAGAAGTGAGGTCCGGGATCGATGTGCCAGTCCTGCGTCGTGAGGATCGCGTCGAACTCGGCGTAGCTGTCCTCCAGAAATTCGCTGATCTCGCTGGCGACCTGCGCGCCGCCCGCGACCGCAAGCGTCCCGCCCTCACAGAAGTCCTGCTGCACATCGACAATGATCAGCGCCTGGGCCACTACGTCCTCCTGGTCGGAAAGCTCCGGGTATGGGTGTGCGACGCGAGGTACTCACAGCAGCACACCCACCACGTTACTGGTTCTACCCGGCCTCGGCGAGGTCGAACTCCTTGAAGACCAGTGCGCGGTCGGCGGCGGCTCGGGCGACGCTGCTGACCTGCCGGCGATCAGCTGAAGATCGTGGGCAGGACCGGGTCCCCATGCTGCAGCCGCTGCGCTGCGGGCGGGAGTTCGGCGAGCGATGCCGCGTGACGCCGACGCGCATCGGCCACGCCGGCCTGCCCGACATGTTCGGGTGCGACCTCGCCGGCGCGGACCAGCGGCACCATCAGCTCGCGGGTGCGCTGGCCATGGGTCTGCGGCGCGGCGCCGACCCCGATCAGCTCCGCGTCGGCACGGCCGGACTCATCGAAGCTGCGCACCGCCTGCTTGACCCCGCCCAGGCTCGACTTGCCGGGGGCGGTCTTCGCCACGGAGACGGGCTCGCCGTCGTCGTCGGTGCGCTGCACCAGCTTGTAGACCATCGCGGCCGTGGGGGAGCCGCCGCCGGTGACCAGCTTCGTGCCCACCCCGTAGGAGTCCACCGGAGCCGACTGCAGCCGCGCGATGGCATGTTCGTCCAGATCGGAGGAGACGATGATCTTGGTACGGGTGTTTCCCAGCGAGTCCAGCAGCGCCCGGACCTCGCCGGCCTGCTCGACCAGGTCCCCGGAGTCCAGCCGGACCGCGCCCAGCTCCGGCCCGGCGATGCTCACGGCGCGGCGCACCGCTGTCTGTACGTCGTAGGTGTCCACCAATAACGTGGTGCCCGGTCCGAAGGCTCGCACCTGGGCTTCGAAGGCCTCCTCCTCCGAATCGTGGAGCAGCGTGAAGGCGTGGGCCGCAGTGCCCAGGGTGGGCAGGCCCCATCGGCGCCCGGCCTCGAGGTTCGAGGTGGCGGTGAAGCCGGCGATCGCGGCCGCCCGGGCCGCGGCCACGGCGCTGAACTCCTGGGTGCGTCGCGATCCCATCTCCACACACGGCCGGTCCCCGGCGGCGACCGTCATCCGCGAGGCCGCCGACGCGATGGCCGAGTCGTGGTTGAGCACCGAGAGCACGTAGGTCTCCAGCAGGCAGGCCTCGGCGAAGCTCGCCTCCACGCGCAGCACCGGGGAGTCCGGCATGAAGATCTCTCCCTCGGCGTAGCCGTGGACATCACCGGAGAACCGGTAGTCCGCCAAGAACTCCAGCGTGGTCTCGTCGACGATGCCGCGGTCACGCAGCCAGTCGATCTCGGCACTGCCGAAGCGGAACTGGGCGAGGCCCTCGAGCATGCGCCCGGTGCCCCCCACCACGCCGTAGCGTCGGCCCGCGGGAAGATGGCGGGTGAAGACTTCGAAGACGCAGCGCCGCCCAGCGGCCCCGGAGGCCAGCGCGGCTTGGACCATGGTCAGCTCGTACTGATCGGTGAGCAGCGCGGTGGAGGGCGCCGTCGGTCTGGAGCGGACGGCGGGCGTGGCGGAGGCCGCGGTGGCGCGGGCAGCGTCGGGCTGGGCGGAGGCAGATTCAGGTGGCACGGTCCCAGCGTAGAATACTCAGCATGAGTTCAGCCGAAGGATCCACGCTCAGCCGTGAGGAGACTGGCCTCGATTCCGAGTTCTCCCAGCTCCTCTCTGCGGCGCGCCCCTACCAGGTGGTCGTCTGGAACGACCCGGTCAACCTGATGACCTATGTCAGCTGGGTCTTCCGCAGCTACTTCGGTCATTCCAAGTCGCGCGCGGAGAAACTGATGATGCAGGTGCACGAGGAGGGCCGCGCCGTGGTCTCCCACGGTCCGCGGGAGAAGGCCGAGCAGGACGTCACGGCCATGCACCAGTACGGTCTGCAGGCGACCCTGGAAGAGGCCGAGTAACCCGTGGCGACAGCTTTTCGCGCCACCACCAAGGGATACCGCGCCGATCTCGAACAGCATGAGCGCCGCCTGCTCAGCTCGCTCTGCGCCGATGTGATCCAGCTTCTGGAGAGCCGCGAGGACGAGGCTGATCCAGCGGACGAGGCCGCAGCCCCGGACGGGTCCGCGTCGCCGGCTGGGTCTGGGTCGCCGGCTGGGCCGGGATCCGCGGCCGAGGATCCCGCCTTCGCGCACTTCCGGGCCGAGCTCGCGGGTCTCGGCGGGGAGGAGCCGCTGGCACCGCCCGAAGATGACGTGCTGCGGCGGCTCCTGCCCGATGCCTCCACCGATCCGGAGGAGGCCGGCCACTTCCGTCGACTCAGTGAGAACTCGCTGCGCGGGGCCAAGATCGCGGATCTGCGCACCGCTCGGATGCTGCTCGAGAGCACTCCGATCAGCATCGACGACGACGTCGCCCCGGTCTTCGGCCGGGCGCTGAACGATCTGCGGCTGACCCTGGCCAGCCGGCTCCAGCTGCACAGCGCCGAGGACGCCGAGCGGGTGCATGACCTCGCGGTCGGGTCGAGCGCCAAGGACACCGACGCCTTCATGGCCGAGATCTACACCTTCATCACCTGGCTCCAGGAGACCCTGTTCAGCGCGATGACCGAGTTCCTGCCGGAGCGCGGGACCGCCGACGACGATGAGAACGCCGACGAGGCAGACCCCGACGCGAGCGGCGGTGCCGGGACATCTGCTCCATGAACGCCTCCGCTCCGGTGGGGATCTTTGATTCCGGGGTCGGCGGGCTGACCGTGGCCCGCGCGGTCCTGGACCAGCTGCCGGGGGAGTCGATCACCTACCTCGGTGACACCGCCCACGGTCCCTATGGACCGTTGCCCATCGCCCGGGTCCGCGCCCATGCGCTGGGAGTCATGGACTCACTCGTCGAGTCCGGGGTCAAGGCCCTGGTCATCGCGTGCAACTCCGCCTCAGCCGCGGTGCTGCGCGATGCCCGCGAACGTTATACCGATCGTCACGGGATCCCGGTGATCGAGGTGATCCAGCCCGCGGTGCGACGCGCCGTCTCGGCCACCCGCAACGGACGCATCGGGGTCATCGGCACCTCCGCCACCGTGAGCTCACGGGCCTACGAGGACACCTTTGCCGCCGCCCCGGCGCTGCAGATCACCACCGCGGCCGCTCCGCGCTTCGTCGAGTTCGTCGAACGCGGCGTCACCACCGGGGACGAGCTGCTCGACGCGGCGCAGGAGTATCTCGCGCCGCTGAAGGCCGCCGGCGTCGACACGCTCGTGCTCGGCTGCACGCACTACCCGCTGCTCACCGGCGTGATCTCCTTCGTGATGGGGGAGGAGGTCACACTGGTGTCCTCCGCAGAGGAGACCGCCAAGGATCTCTACCGGGCGCTCACCCGCCAGGACCTCCAGCGCCCGCCGGCTCTCGACGCACCGGGGACCGCCGCGTCGAAGGAACACATCTTTCTCTCCACCGGGGACGCGGAGGCGTTCGCGCTGCTCGCCCGGCGCTTCCTGGGCCCCGAGGTGCTCGCAGTGCGGCAGGTCGACCACGTCCGAGAGACCTATCCCACCGGCATGATCCGACGCATCACTCCCGCTATGCTGACCGGAGCGCAGGATGACTGAAGTGGAGCTACGCACCATATGAAACTCACCATCATCGGGTGCAGCGGGTCTTTCCCCGGCCCGGAGTCTCCGGCCTCGTGCTACCTGTTGACCGCCCAGTATCAGGGCCGGACCTGGCGCGTCGTCGTGGACCTGGGCAATGGGGCCCTGGGCAAGCTCCAGCAGCACCTGGCGCTGGAGGACATCGACGCCGTGTGCCTCTCCCATCTACACCCGGACCACTTCATGGACCTGTGTGGGCTCCACGTGGCCATCCGTTGGCGGCCCGGGGGCTGGCCGGGCAGGCATGTGCCCGTCTACGGACCCTCCACCACAGACCAGCGGATCGCCAGCGCCTACGGGATGGATCCCAATCCCGGGATGCATCCCGACTTCGACTTCAGGACCTGGCGGCCCCGGCAGGCCGAGACCATCGGACCGTTCACGATCACCCCGGTGCCGGTGCGCCACCCGATCGAGGAGGCCTACGCGCTGCGGATCGACATAGCAGCCGAGGCCTCGGCCGATGCCCGTGCGCATACGCTGACCTACTCCGGTGACACCGACGCCTGTGATGGACTGGTCGAAGCAGCCCAGGACGCTGACGTGTTCCTCTGCGAGGCCGCCTTCGAGGATGGCCGCGACGACCACATCGAGGGAGTGCACCTGAACGGCCACCGCGCCGGAGTCATGGCGCGATCGGCGGGGGTGGGACGGCTGCTGCTGACCCATATCCCGGTCTGGACCTCCCAGCGGGTCCTGTTGGCCAAAGCACGAGAACAATACGCAGGCGACCTCGCGGTCGCCGTCGCCGGTGTCACCTATGAGATCGGTGCCAGCACGCCCCACCACCACGGAGAGAGTGAGCAGTGACTATCACCACCCTGCGGACCGACGGACGCGCAGCCGATGAGCTGCGCCCGGTCATCATCACCCGAAACTGGAACGCCCACGCCGAAGGGTCGGCGCTGATCGAGTTCGGCGGCACCCGGGTGCTGTGCACCGCCTCCTTCGAGTCCAATGTGCCGCGCTGGCTCAAGGGGAAGGGCGAAGGGTGGGTCACCGCCGAGTACGCGATGCTGCCCCGCGCCACGAACACCCGCTCCGGACGCGAATCCGTGAAGGGAAAGATCGGTGGGCGCACCCATGAGATCTCCCGACTCATCGGCCGCTCGCTGCGGGCGGTCGTGGACACCAAGGCCCTGGGGGAGAACATGATCACCCTGGACTGCGACGTGCTCCAGGCCGACGGCGGCACCCGCACCGCCGCGATCACCGGGGCCTACGTGGCGCTGGCCGACGCGGTGGAATGGGCGCGCCAACAGGGCCACGTGTCCAAGCGCGCCGAGGTGCTCAAGGACTCCGTCGCGGCGATCTCGGTCGGCGTGCTCCCCGACGGCCAGTCCGTGCTCGACCTGCCCTACGCGGAAGACTCCACCGCAGGCACCGATATGAACGTCGTGGTCACCGGCTCCGGAGACTTCGTGGAGATCCAGGGCACCGCCGAGGGATCACCGTTCAACCGCACAGAGCTGGACAGCCTGCTCGACCTCGCCCTGGGCGGGACCGACAGGCTGGCCCAGCTGCAGCGGGAGGCGCTGGCCCAGTGACCGCGAGGATCGTCCTGGCCACCCGGAACCAGGGGAAGCTCCGCGAATTCCGCGCCCTGCTCGGCTCCAGTCCGCAGCTGGATGACCTCGACCTGGACACCGCTGTCATCGACGCTGCGACCGCCGGCTGCGCCGAGGTCCCGGAGACGGGCCTCACCTTTGAGCAGAACTCGCTGCTGAAGGCGCGCGCGGTGGCCGCCGAGACCGGACTGCCCGCCGTCGCCGATGATTCAGGACTCGCCGTGGACGTCCTCGGCGGCGCCCCCGGAATCTTCTCTGCCCGGTGGGCCGGCGCCCGAGCCTCGGACGAGGCGAATCTCATGCTGCTGCTGGAACAGCTCGCCGACATCGCCCCAGCTCATCGGGGCGCGGCGTTCGTCTGCGTCGCCTCCTTGGTGATCCCCGACGCCCAGGGCAGACCGACGAGAGAGTTCACCACCACCGGACGGCTGGAGGGCACGCTGCTGCGCGAGCCGCAGGGCCTGGGAGGCTTCGGCTATGACCCGATCCTGCAGCCGGAGGGGGAGACCCGCAGCGCCGCCGAGCTCTCCATGGCGGAGAAGAACGCGATCTCCCACCGAGGCACCGCCTTCGCCGCGCTGCGCGGCCACATCGTGGAGGCGCTGACGCAGTGAGGGGCTTGAACTTCACGGCCGTGGACTTCGAGACCGCCAACGGCTTCCGCGGCTCGCCCTGCGCCATAGGGCTGGTCAAGGTCCGCGACGGCGAGGAGGTCGACACCTACTACTCCGCGATGCGTCCGCCGGAGGGCTTCGACCGTTTCGATCCGCACAATGTCGCGATCCATGGGATCACCGCGGAGGCGGTGGCCCAGGCGCCACGCTTCGGGGAGCTCTTCGAGGACATCCACGGATTCATCGGTGAGGACATGCTGGTGGCCCACAACGCCGGCTTCGACATCGAGGTCTTCGAAGCCGCGCTGGAGGTCAGCGGACTCGATTCCCCGGGTCTGAGCTGCCTGTGCTCCGTGCGACTCTCCCGCGCGAACTACCAGCTCCCCTCGCACGCGCTGCCCAAGGCGGCCGCAGAGGCCGGCTACCAGCTCACCCAGCACCACTACGCGCTGGACGACGCGCGCGCCTCGGCGGCGGTGGTCTGCGACATCGCCGCACGGCGCAACGTCGGGGCCACCGATCGGCTGTTCCAGGAGAGCGGAATCGCCCCGCGCACCATGGAGCCCTGGCAGGCCCCGCGGACGCGGGAGTCCCGGGCGACCCGACAGGTGCGCACCATGGCGCACCTCTTCGACGCCCGGCTGCCGGCCCCGCAGCCACGGCATATGCCGGATCTGATGCGGTGGCAGGACGAGGGGAAGAACCTCCCGCCGTCCTCCGTGGCTGATCCCGCCCATCCGCTGTTCGCCCAGCAGCTGGCCTTCACCGGGAACCTCTCGATACCGCGTGCCGAGGCCAAGGAGCTGGTCGCCGCCCTGGGCGCGGCCACCGCTTCGCGGGTCACGGCGGGCACCACGCTGCTGGTGGTCGGGGACGGATTCGAACCCTGGGAGCTGAGCGCCCCTGAGGAGTCCTTCCCGCTGCGCAGCAGCAAGGCGCGCGAGGCGCTGCGCCGACAGCGCGAGGGTCAGCCGCTGAGGTTCATCGCCGAAGAGGAGTTCCGCGCCCTGCTGGGCTCCCGCTGGCCGGTGAGCTCTCCTGCCGTGACTGACCCTGAGGATGCTCAGCCTGCTGTCGAGGCTTCTCGGCCGCTCAGCGCGCGCGGGTGACCTCTTCCCAGTCCCGCGCGAGCTCGTCGATGACGGCATAGACGCTCTGACCCTCCTGGCGGGTGGAGCCAGAGCTGCCTGGGCCCGAGGCTGCCGCTGCGGGCGCAGCTCCCGCCGCGGCGAGGAGCTGACGGTCCAGGATGGCGGCGACGTCGTCGTCGAGACCTGCGGTGATCTTCTGCTGCCGCGCGGCCGCGGCGTCGGGCAGAACGTCCGAGGGCGCGCCGCTGGCGAGCAGGTGCACCAGGTCCGCCAGGTCTTCGGCCTTGCGCGTCAGCTCCGGATGTCCGTGCGTGAGCGCCATGGTCTGGCGCGCCCAGGCGCGCCGCATCGAGGCGTCGATATAGGGGACCAGACCCACCGGCACCGCGCGCAGCAGCGCCGTGGCATCGGTGGACTCTGGCTGCGCCGGGGCGCTGGGATAGGCCATCTGACCGTGGGCGAGTCCGCGCAGGCTCGTCGCGGCGGAGCCGGCCTGCGCGGTGAACATGCCTTGGAGGATCAGCCGCTGAAGCGCCTGATCCAACGGGCGCGCCGGAGGCTGCGGGGCGTTCTCGGGGTAGGACCCGGTGATCAGACGGTACCAGCGCAGCGAGCCGAGCCACATGCAGGCCAGCGGGTCAGCGCCGAGTCCCTGGCGGCTCCAGTCCAGCAGCTCCATGAGGCCATCGGCGGTGCAGAGCTGGTGCAGCACCTCGGCGTGCAGAACGATCGGTCCAGCAGCGCCCCGGCTGCCCGCCAGGACGCCGGCATCGCCAGGGCCACCCAGTCTCGAGGGTTCGACGCCGGCGGCCAGCACCGGGCGCAAGCGGCTGATAAGTATCTCGGCGGTCTCCACCTGACCAGAATAGTCTCCTGCGGGGTGGTGATCCGGCCATGTCCGTGCCAGCCGATAGCGTGGTGGCATGCGCTGGCTACACACTTCGGACTGGCACCTCGGTCGCGGCTTCCACGGACATTCCCTGCGCGACGAGCAGGAGCAGATGCTCGAGACGGTCTGCGCCGCCGTGACCGAGCATCAGGTGGACGTGGTGCTGATCGCCGGAGACGTCTATGACCGTGCGCTTCCCCCCGAATGGGCGGTCGTCGCGCTGGAGGAGACGCTGCAGCGCCTGACCGACGGCGGAACCCAGGTGATCATCACGCCCGGCAACCACGATTCCGCCCAGCGCCTGGGATTCGGGCGCGGGCTGATGCGCGGCTCCGGCGTTCACATCCGCAGTGCGCTGAGCGACGCATGGACCCCGGTGGTGGTCCCGGAGCCCAGCGGGGGCACCACCCTGGTCTACGGCATTCCCTACCTGGAGCCGCAGCTTTTTGCGCCGAGCCTCGGGCTGGACCGCGGACATCACACCGGCGTCACCGCGGAGGTGATCGGAAGGATCTGGGAGGACGTGGGCCAGCGCCGTGAGGCCGCCGCGCAGAACGCCGGGGATCAGGATTCCAGCGCTGAGCTGAAGGTGGTGCTCATGGCACACCTCTTCGCCGCCGCTGGAGCGGCCTCGGACTCGGAGCGCAATATCGGGGTGGACGTCGCCGCGGGGGACCAGCCCACACACCATCAAGACAGCATCGGCGGGCTGGCCGTGGTGCCGCTGGAGATCTTCGAGGGCTTCGACTACGTGGCACTGGGGCATCTGCATGGGCGTCAGCGGTTGTCCGAGACCGTCCGCTACAGCGGGTCGCCGCTGCGTCTGTCGTTCTCCGAGACCCGCCAGGCCAAGGGGGCGTGGCTCTGGGACTCACATTCGGGGGAGCCGGCTCAGCCGCTGGACTGGCAGATCGGCCGGCCGCTGGCGCAGCTGGAATCGACCCTCGAGGAGCTGCTGAGCCCATCGACGGTGGAGAAGCATCAGGAGGCCTATGTCCAGGTCAAGCTCACCGACCCGATCCGGCCGGCGCGCGCCTTCCAGCGTCTCCAGGAGGTGTACCCGTATATGGCCTCGTTCGCCCACACAGGACGTCAGGACACCCCGCACCGGACCTATTCGGCGAAGGTGGAGCAGGCGCGCACCGACGCCGAAGTCATCGAAGGCTTCCTGGAGCATGTGCGCGGGGGACGCGGACCCAGTGCTGACGAGACCCAGCTGATCACGCAGAGTGTCCAGGCGGTGCGGCCGTGAAGCTTCACCAGCTCACCCTGCATGCCTTCGGTCCCTTCGCCGGCACGGAACTGGTCGACTTCGACCGGCTCGGCGCCGACGGGCTGTTCCTGCTGCGTGGGCGCACCGGTGCGGGCAAGACCTCGATCCTCGATGCGGTGACCTTCGCGCTCTATGGCGACGTCCCCGGACAGCGCGACAAGACCCAGCTCAAGAGCACCCACGCGCCTGCCGAGAGTGAGCCGTCGGTGACGCTGGAGTTCACCCAGGGCGGGCGCCGCTGCCGGGTCTGGCGCTCACCGCATCACGGCCGCCCGCAGAAGCGCGACGCGAGCCGCCAGCGTGAGGTCGGGCAGCGCGTCGTCGTCGAATTCTTCCAGGACGGCGCCTGGGTGCCCTACACCTCCGGCATCCAGGCGGCCAATGATGAGATGCAGCGGATGCTCGGACTGGACCTGAACCAGTTCACCAAGGTCATCCTGCTGCCTCAGGGCGCCTTCGCGCATTTCCTGCACGCCAGCAGCAAGGACAAGCAGGACCTCCTCGAGCGGCTCTTCGACACCGACCGGTTCACCCTGCTGGAGAAGCACCTTCGGGAGATGGCCCGGGAGGCCGAGCAGCAGCTCAAAGACAGCGACACCAGGATCGCGATGCACCGCGAGAACCTCACCCAGGCCGCGCTGGCGATGCTCCCCGCGCCTGCCGATGCCGAGCCGGGTCCTGCTGAGCTGAGTGCCGCTGAGCCGGGTGCCGCTGGACGGGGCAGTCCCGCAGAGCGCGACGAGCCCGAGGCGCTGCCAGCCCTGCAGGAGGCGGAGCTCACGGAGCTCAGCGAGGTGGAGCTGAGCGAGCGTGTGGATCGGGCCATCACGACCCGGCTCGCCCAGCTGCGCCGGGGGGCCGAGGCTGCCGACTCCGCGGCACAAGACGCCTCGGCCGTGCAGGAGGAGCTGCGCGTCCGTGAGGAGACCCTGCGCCGCTTCACCGACCATGCAGCACGGCACGCGGCGCACGAGAAGCAGCGCGAGGACGTGACGGCGCTTCGAGCGCAGCTGCGTCGGCATGAGGCGGCGCAGCTGATCCAGACCTGGTTCGACGCCGCCGCCGACGCGTCCCAGGAACATCGGGCCGCCGTTGCGGCCGCCTCGAAGGTGACCCAGGAGGCCGAGTCGACCTTGGCTGGGTTCGCCGCACGCCAGCCCGATGTCGCCGCTCCCCGTGTGCTGACCACCCTGGACCAGGAACCCGCCCCCGCTGAGGTCGGTGCGGCCATCGAGGAGCTGATCGCGCTGCGCGCTCGGCTCTCAGGATCTGACACCGATGAGCTGGAGACTCGGCTCGACCAGCTGCTCCAGGCTGCGGCCGAGATCCAGCAGCAGCACGAGCAGGCCCAGGCCGAGGCCGAGGACCTGGCAGTGCAGCAGGAGAGCCTGGGCGCCGCGCAGCAGGCGCTGCAGCAGCAGCTGGAGGATCCGGAAGAGCTCGAAGCCGCCAGAGACGCGGCCCGCGCCGATGCTGAGCTGCTCGCGACCCGCGTGCAGGCCCAGCGCACCCGGGATGCACTCGCCGCCCGATGCGCGAGCTGGGGCGACAAGCAGGAAGAGCGCGAACGCGCCCACGCTGAGATGAAGCGTGAGCACGAACAGCGGCTTCAGAGCTACCTGCGCAACATGGCTCTACAGCTCGCCGGCGAGCTCGAGGACGGCATGCCCTGTCTGGTGTGTGGATCCACCGATCACCCCCATCCGGCGGTGGACGAGGATCCTGACGTCACCCGGGAGGAGGTGGAACAGACGCAGCAGCTGCTGCAGAACGCCCGGGATGAGCTCCGTGAAGCTGCGATCCAACGTCGAAGCGTCACCGAACAGCACGACGCGGTGCTCGTTGAGCTTGCGGAACATGCGGAGATCGACATCGAGCGCACCGAGGCCGACCTGGCGCAGGCGCGTGGATCTCTCATCCACGCCGAACAGCGCAGATCGGATCAGCGCGAGCTGCGCGAGCGTCTGGACGCCGACGTTGCCGAGCGACAGCGCGTCCAGGCCCGGCATGCCGAGGCACGGCACAGTGCTGAACGGGCACAGGCCACGCTCACGCAGCAGCGGACACAGGCGAGCGAACTCGCATCGGCGCTGGAGGGGCTTCGGGGCCCCTACGACTCCCTGCAGCTGCGCCGTGAGGCGCTCGAGCGAGTGCTGCAGGGGCTGCGCGATGCGCAGGCGCGGATCGAGGCCGCCGCTGTCCAGCAGTCCCACCGCGATCGGGCCCAGACCGGGGCCGCCGCCCAGCTTGCGAGCTCAGAGTTCGCCGACGCAGCGGAGCTTCAGGCCGCGCAGCTGCCTGAGCATGTTCTGGACGGCCACCTTTCGACCGTGCAGACCTGGGATGAGCTCAAGACACAGCTCGACTATGAGTCCGCGCAGGACGACATCCAGGCCGGCAGGCGTCGCCATGATGAAGGTCAGATCCGGCCCGGAGCCGAGGAGCTGCACGCCGCAGCCGAGCTCAGCGCATCCGCCGCGCAGGCCGCACGGGACGCCACGGCGGTTCTGCTCCGCTTCGACGCGCAGCGTGAGGCCGTCGAGGACATGAGCGCCAAGCTTCTGACGGCGCTGCGGCATCGTGACGCGGCGCTGGGTGCGCAGCGCATGCGAAGCGAGCTGGCTGCGACCATCAATGGTGCCGGACCGGAGAACTCGCTGAAGATGACGCTGACCACCTACGTGCTGGCCGCCCGCCTCGAGCGTGTGGCGGAGGCGGCGACCCGTCACCTGGCCACGATGTCCGAGGGCAGGTACCGGCTGCGTCACAGCGACGAGGCGGGCGGGCGCGGACTGCGCGGGCTGGAGCTGAAGGTCCACGACGACCACAGCGACGTCGAGCGGCCCACCTCCTCGCTCTCAGGCGGCGAGACCTTCATGGCCTCGCTCTCGATGGCGCTGGGGCTCGCCGAGGTGGTCCAGGCCGAGTCGGGCGGGATCGGCATGGAGTCCCTGTTCATCGATGAAGGATTCGGCTCGCTGGACGAGGACACGCTGGAACACGTCATGAGCGCGCTGCACCGGCTGCAGGGTGAGGGCCGCCGGGTGGGACTGGTCAGCCACGTGACCGAGATGCACCGAGTCATCCCGACCCAGCTGCGCATCCACCGGCACCGCACCGGATCCACCACCGAGATGGTCATCCCATGAGCCGCTGGTCCACGATGAACAAGACGGTCGCACTGGCGGCCCGAATGCCTGGCCCGATGCTGCCCGTGGGTGTCATGGCGGCATCGGCGGCCAGCACCGGATCGATGTTCACCACCGCCACCCTCACCGCCGCAGCGCTCGTCGGAATCTCGATCTCCGCCCCCGCGGCCATCGCAGGAGCCGAGCGTTTCGGTGTGCGCAACGTCCTGCTCAGCAGCGCCATCGCGCATGTGCTGATGCTGGTCCTGATGGTCAGCAGCGTGGAACGACTCACCCGGGGCGACACGCTCACCTCCAATGCGACGATCTATGCGCTGCTCCTGGTCTTCACGCTCGGCGCGGGTCTGAGCACCCCTGCGGCGGCCACCTTCAGCCGGGCGGTCAGCTCGACCCGGTCAGGAGGGTTCTCGGTGCGCCAGAGACTGCGCGCGGAAGCCCGGCTCGATGACGCTGCACTGATCACAGCGCCGTTGCTGCTGGCTCTGCTGAGCTTCAGCTTCGGGCCCACCGTGGGCCTGCTCAGCTCAGCGGTGCTCACCGCGGTCGCGGTGCCGCTCTACGCGGTGGATCGCGCTCATCCCACCGAGGTCCCGCCAGACACTGCGCGACTGCCCCTGGGAGGAGCAGAACACGCCCAGCAGCAGCTCCTGGAACAGCGCGGACTCGCTCCCGATCAGCCCGCGCAGCGGGGAGAGCCGGAGCTTGGGCAGTCGGAGCTTGGCTCGCCGGAGATCCGGCGGCCGCCGCACCCGACCGACTGGGCGCGGCGCATCAGCGCAGCGATCGTCCTGGTCGCCACCATGGGACTGGTGCTGGGCGGACTCTGGATCACGGTGCTGGACGCCGCCCAGACCCTGTTCCGGCCCAGTCTCTTCGCGGTCACGCTGGGACTGATGGCCGCCGCGGGGGTGGTCTGCGCACGCTGGAGGCGCTCGAGCTTCACCGCACCGCTGATGCTGAGGCGACGGAGGCTGCATGCCACGACTCTGTTCGTGCTGAGTCTGCTCCTGCTGCCGCTGGCCGTGTGGCTGCCCGAGGGGCTGACGTCGCTGCTGCTGCTCAGCATCATCGCCGTGCTGCAGTCAGCGGTGCTGGGACGGCTGGTGCTCGGACTCTATGCCGGTCTGGCGATCGGCGTGCCGGCTCATCGGGTGCCGACCGCACTCACCGCCGTCGCCGGGGGAATGCTGCTGGGGCTCGCACTCGGCCTCACCCTGGCAGGGGTCGCCGCCGATGAGCTCGGCACCGGCGCCTCGGCCGCGGTGGTCACTGCGGGAAGCGTGGTGGCCGCTGTCGTGGTCTTCTCGGGACAGCTCTGGGGCAGCCCCGGGTCCCGCGTCGAGCACCCGGCGGCTGCAGGCCGCCCGGACTGAACGCTGACCTCAGCCGGCCTGCAGGAAGCTGAGGACAGCCGCCTTATAGTCCCGCGAGGTCACCGCATTGATGTGATCGCGCTCGGGGATCTGGACGAACGCGGCGACGGCGCCCTGGGCGGTCACCAGCGGCACCAGGGAGGCGGCCTCCGCGGCGATCTCGTCTCTTGAACCGGCCACCACCAGTGTCGGCACCGGCGGCACGGCCGCGGCGGGGTCGTAGGGGTCCACCGAGAGGCTCAGCAGCAGCTCCACGGTATGGGGCACATTCGCTCCTGGCAGGGCGCCGGCCAGGGTCACCAGATTCCGCGTCAGGTCGTCGACGGGTCGCACGCCCTCCTGCACCCAGAGCCGGGCCTGCTTGGCCTTCAGCGCACCGAGGCGATCATCGGTGGGGGAGCCGCCCATGATCAGGTGCGTGACCATCTCGGGGTGGGCGGCGCTGAACTCCCAGGCGAGACGGGATCCCAGCGAGTACCCGTGGACGGCGACCGTCTCGTGCCCCTGCTCCTGCAGGTGCGAGCCGAGATCGGAGAGGATGTCCCGCACCCGGACGTCCACTGGGTTGAGGTCCTGAGACGCGCCGTGACCGGGCAGGTCGACGGCGATGATGCTGCGCCCAGTCCCCGCCAGCGGATCGAGCCAGCCGGTCTTCACCCAGTTGTAGAGCGTGCTGCTGGCGAAGCCGTGGATGAGCAGCACCGGGGGCCCGGTCGGGTCTGCATGGGTCCAGGTGTGCAGCGTCAGCCCTGCCGGGGTCCGCACAGACTCCGGGGCCGGAAACTCTAGGCGCGCCATGGATCAGGGCTGCAGCTGCAGTGTCGCGACGGTGTCAGCTGTGACCTCGGAGAGCAGCGCGGGGTTCTCGTTGAGCGCCCGGCCGAAGGAGGGGACCATCTGTTCCAGCTTCGGACGCCAGCGGTCCATCTGCGCGCCGAAGCACCGCTCGAGCAGCGAGAACATGATCGACGGCGCGGTGGAGGCGCCGGGGGAGGCGCCGAGCAGGCCGGCGATGGAGCCGTCCCGGGCAGAGATCAGCTCGGTGCCGAACTGCAGCACGCCCTTGCCCTTGTCGTTCTTCTTCATCACCTGCACGCGCTGTCCGGCAGTGATCATCTCCCAGGCATCCGAGCCGGCGCTGGGGAAGAAGGCGTGCAGCTCTTCGAACTTCGAGCGGGAGGACTTGGTGACCTCCTTGACCAGATAGGTCACCAGATCGGTGTTGTCCTTGCCCACCTGCAGCATCGGCAGCAGGTTGTGCGGGCGGACCGAGAGCGGCAGGTCCATGAAGGAGCCGCTCTTGAGGAAGTTTGTGGAGAACCCGGCATAGGGGCCGAACATCAGCGTGCGTCGGCCTTCGACGAATCGGGTGTCCAGGTGCGGCACCGACATCGGCGGTGCGCCCACCGAGGCCAGGCCGTAGACCTTGGCGTGGTGCTGCGCGGCGACTGCAGGGTCGGTGCTGCGCAGGAACTTCCCGGAGACGGGGAAGCCTCCGAAGCCCTTGATCTCGTCGATGCCGGCGCCCTGGAGGAGTCCCAGCGCGCCGCCGCCGGCGCCGACGAAGACGAAGCGGGCACTGGCCACGCTGCGGTCTCCGGTGGCCTTGTCCTTGACCTTGATGTCCCAGCGGCCGTCGACCCCGCGCTTGATCGACTGCACCTCGTGGCCGTAGTGCAGGTCCGCGCCGCTGCTGTCCAGATGTGTTGCCAGCTGACGCGTGAGTGAGCCGAAGTCGACATCGGTGCCGCTGTCGAACTTCGAGGCGGCGATCCGCTGGGAGGGATCACGTCCCTCGATCAGCAGCGGGGCCCATTCGGCGATCTCCGCGTGGTCCTCGGTGTGCACGATGTCGGAGAAGAGCGGCTGGGCCTTCATCGCATCGTAGCGGTCCTGCAGGTACTGGGCGTTCTTGTCGCCCCAGACGAAGCTGATGTGCGGCAGTCCGTTGATGAACGTGCGCGGCGAACCGATCGTGCCCTCTTTGACCCAGTGCGAGTACAGCTGCTTGGAGACGGTGAACTGCTCGTTGATGCCTTGGGCCTTCGCGGTGGAGACCTTGCCGTCCGCCCCGCGCGGGGTGTAGTTGAGCTCGCACAGCGCTGCGTGGCCGGTGCCGGCGTTGTTCCATGGATCGGAGGACTCCTGGCCCGCCTGGTCCAGCGCTTCGAACAGCCCGATGGACCAGTTCGGCTCCAGCTCCTTGAGCATGGCGCCGAGAGTGGTGGACATGATCCCGGCGCCGATGAGCACGACGTCGAACTTCTGTCCTTCACTGGACTGCTGAGCGCTTGTCGACGATGACTTGGCCACAGAATTCTCCTTGAGTGTTCCCCCTGATGAGACCCGGGGGTGGTACGCGTTGTCCTTGAATCGACTCTACCTGCGCCCGCGCAGGCCCGGGAAATCCGCCGCCGCCCAGGGGCGGGGGCTAATCGGCCGGAGTGATGTCCTTGAAGAGCTCATGCAGCACCGGGGACATCGGATAGTCCGCGACGCCCCGGCCCAGCGCCACTCCGGAGATCGGGTGCACCAGTGGCAGCGCTGGCAGGTCCTCTGCGACGATGTCGGCGATCTCCCTATATATGTCATTGCGTGACTGCTCGTCATCCTCGCTGCGCGCGTCCTGGATCAGCTCGCGGACCTCGGCGGAGTCGTAGTTGAACTCGGACGTCTGGTGCGAGAAGAGCGGACCGAAGAAGGAGTGCGGCGACCGGTAGCCGCCGTTGCGTCCCAACAGGTGCATGGCTCGATCGTCATCATCGAGCAGCGAATCCACGTACCCGTCGTCCCAAGACACCGGTCGGGGAGTGATGTTGAACCCTACCGCCGTCAGGTCGCGGGCGATCGAGGCGAACACCGCCTCGGGACGGGGAAAGTAGCTGCGAGTCGCGTTCATCGGGTAGTAGAAGCGCAGCGGCTCACCGTCATATCCGGTGTCCGCCAGCAGCTCCTGGGCCTCCTCGACGTTGTAGCCATAGCGTGTGGCCTGCTCCGAGTGGACCCCCAGCGCCGCCGGGGTGAACTGGTAGGCGGGCCGGCTGCCCTCCAGGAAGAAGGACTCGACCAGGGTGTTGAGGTTGATGGCGCGAGCCGCCGCCTCGCGCACCTGAACATCCCCCATCACCGGGTGATCCTGGTTGAACCCGAGGTAGAGGACCGAGAAGGGGTCCCGCTGCAGGATCAGCCGGCCCGACTGCACCAGAGAGCGAAGATTGTCCGCCGTGATGTAGTCATAGACATCGACCTTGCCGCGCTGCAGCTCACGCAGCCGATCGAAGGAACGGGGCAGGGTGCGCACCACCACCCGTTCGGCAGGGGGCTCGCCGTCCCAGTAGTCCTCGAACGCCTGGAGCACCACCTCCTCGGGGTCCACGCTGAGAAGCCGGTACGCCCCGGTGCCGCGGGGTTCGCGGGCGAGCCGCTCCGGATCAGCGTCGGAGAGCACCTCGGCGGAGGCGATCCCGAAGGCAGGCATCGCCAGCGCCTGCGGGAGGAACACCAGCTGCTCGGACAGGGTGAGCTCCACTGTGAACTCCCCGGCCGCCTCCACCGATTCCAGCAGGCAGTCTTCGTCGTCGAAGAACCCGCCGAAGAGCGACTCGAAGGCCAGCGTGGTCCGCGCCGGGGCATCGGAGCCGAGCAGCTCATTCATCCGGCCCCAGCGCCGGAAGTTCGCGACCACCACCTCGGCGGTCAGTTCGCTGCCGTCGTGGAAGAGCACGTCCTCGCGCAGGGTGAAGGTATAGGTCAACCCGTCGTCGCTGGCCTCCCAGTCCGTAGCCAGCAGCGGAGCGGTGGCGCCGGTCTCGCCGTCGATCCCGACGAGGGTCTCAAAGACCTGCCGGCAGACCCGCGCGGTCTCGGTGTCCACCGACAGCGCAGGGTCCATCGACTCCACGGAGGAGACGCCCGAGAGGACGACGCCGCGCGGCTCGTTCACCTCGGGGACTTCGGTGGCGCGGGCCTGCATTGCGGAGCCGGGGGTGAACGCCGAAGCCGGCCACTGCAGGGCACCGGCAGTGCCCGCCAGGCCGAGCGCCCCGAGAAAGCGACGGCGCTGCATGGGTGAATGCATCTCGCGTCCTCTCGATCGGGGCAGGACCTGCGGGATGCCCGCTGGTCGCCGTTCAGACTACCTGAGCCCCTTCCGCGTCACCCATCCGTGCGCCCTGATCGACCCATGGGGAAGATCCTGGTGATCGGCTCCTCCGGCGCACTGGGCCGGCAGACCTGCGCGGCGCTGCGGGCCCGCGAAGTCGCCACGCGGGAGGGGCTGAAGCCGGGATTCAGCAGGCCCCGGCGCATGCATTTCGGTGAGCGGGCGGTGACTGTGCGACTGATGCGCTGCGATGAACGCGAGGTCCTGCTGGACCGGTTCAGGGCTGGAGGGGTCGGCTACTACACGGCCTGGTCAGACGCCCGGTTCACCCGGTTGATCGCCGCTCTGCGGAAATCGGGTCTTCTGCGGCTGGTCACCCGCAGTCGGGCGAGGATCATGCCCCGATATCCAGGACGTGGTGGTGCCGCTGGGCTTCTTCACCGCGGCAGATCTCCAACGCATCACCGACGGTGCTGGTCAGATTCGCCGCGGGAGCAGATTGAAATGGTGCGGGCGGGGGGACTTGAACCCCCACGTCTAAGACACTGGATCCTAAATCCAGCGCGTCTACCAATTCCGCCACGCCCGCAGATGTCGCTGGGGGAGTGCTTTGACCTCCCCGCGGCGACATTTCAGTCTACAGGAGAGCCGGGCCCGAACCCGGGCAGGGTGCGGGCCGCGAGTGCGACGCCCGCCATCTGGCGCAGGTCGGGACTCGGGTCAGAACTGCGCCGAAGGGCTCATGCTGCGAGCTTCTCGCGCAGGCGTGCGACATGGCCGGTGGCTTTGACGTTGTACTGGGCGAGCGTGACCTTGCCGTCCTCGTCGAGCACGATCGTGGAGCGGATCAGGCCCTCGATGACGCGACCGTAGTTCTTCTTCTCACCCCAGGCGCCATAGGACTCCGCCACCGCGTGGTCCTCGTCGGCGAGGAGCGGGAAGCTCAAGCACTGTTCGTCGGTGAACTTGTCCAGAGCCGAGACCGGGTCCGGGGAGATTCCCAGCACCGTATAGCCCGAGGCGGCGAGGGAGTCCAGTGAGTCACGGAAGTCGCAGGCCTGGGTGGTGCATCCAGGGGTGGAGGCCTTGGGATAGAAATAGAGGATGACCTTCTGTCCGCGCAGCTGGTCCAGACTCACCGAATCCCCGCCGGCAGCCGGCAGGATGAAGCTGGGAGCGACGTCGCCGGTCTCAAGTCGAATGCTCATCGAAGTCCTTTCAACGGATATGGCTGATGCGCCGAAACCACCCTATCCGTAGAATAGATCGACCAAGCCCCCGCGAGAGTAGAGGCAGTGATGGTCATCCTCACCGAGCGCAGCCAGCCGGAGCAGCACCTGGTCGACGCCCTGCGCGCAAGCTTCGACGCCTCGGTGATGAACTTCGGGTCCTACAACATCCTCTGCACGGTGGACCGTCTGGGAGCCCCTGCGAAGATCGGCGCCGCCCGTGCCTGGGGCGGGTCTCTGCTGCTGGTGGGCTACCGCCGCGAGCCTGTCGAGATCGTGCTCTGTCCAGTGGATCTCGACGACGCGCTGTGCCGGGTGCAGTCGTTGCAGCAGGGTGAAGAACCGGGACGTGCTGCGGCCGCCATCCCCACCCTGGTGAACCTCACGAACCTCGCCGGGATGGCGTCTCAGGACAATTTCGTGGAGGTGACCCTTTCCACCGGACGACGGATGAAGCTTGACCTCCATGAGGAGGTGAGCTTCGATCAGTTCCCGGAGATCGCGCTGCATCAGGGACGGGACGTGGAAGACTTCTACGAGTTCATCGACTACTTCATGGACGTCGTCGAGCGGATGAACGCGGCCTGACGGTTCCGGGTCGACGCTGCGGTGAGGGCGCGGTGAGCGTCTAGCACGGCGCCGAGGCTTCCGAGACCGGGGGAGTTCCCGAGATCTCCGCCGACAATGCCCGCGCCCGACTCCGGATAGGAGCTTTCCGAGAGCACTGTTCTCACCGCTTCTGCGACCTGCGCCGCGGACGGCTCGTCTCGAGGCGGAGCGTGGGGCGGGGGCAAGGTGCAGGAACCTCTGGCCGGAGCACGAAAAAGACCGTCGGTCCACGAGAGATTCTCGTGATCCGACGGCCTGAATCGCGGACAGCGCCTGCCCGGTGGAAGTGGGCCCCTCGGGACTTGAACCCGAAACCTGCAGATTAAGAGTCTGATGCTCTACCAATTGAGCTAGAGGCCCTTGAACTGCAAGCGCTGTACTGACTTTCGCCGCTCTGCATCTCAGCAGGGCAACGACATAGAACTCTAGCACCAGGTCGGCGGGTGCGCCAATTGAGAATCAGTGATCGTGATCTCACCGGACAACCAGGCGGCGCGGCCGGTCTGGACGCTCTTCCGCGGGTCTCACCTGGGCGCACAGACGAGGATTCGTCGGCTTGGGGGAGGACACGGTACTGTGGACCGGTCCGCCTGAAGTCCCATGGAGGTCTGCCGTGCAAGCGGTGGGTCACCAGCATCAGGACGGGCAGTCGATCGGGGTGTAGCTCAGCTTGGTAGAGCGCGCGCTTTGGGAGCGTGAGGCCGCAGGTTCAAATCCTGTCACCCCGACAGCAGACGATTCACCAGTCATCGATCAGGAGCCCCACACGTGGTCAAGAGCACCGTAGAGAATCTGAACCCGACCCGCGTCAAGCTCACCGTCGAGGTGACTTCCGAGGAGCTGGAACCCAAGATCAAGGCGGCGTACAAGAGCATCGCCGAGCAGGTCCAGGTCCCCGGCTTCCGCAAGGGCAAGGTGCCGGCTCCGATCATCGATCAGCGCGTCGGCCGCGAGTACGTCATCCAGCAGGCCATCAACGACGGCCTCAACGACTTCTACCAGCAGGGCCTGGCCGAGGCCGATCTCGCCCCGCTGTCCCGTCCTGAGGTGGAGATCGAAGAGATCCCCGACGTCAAGACCAACGAAGGCGTGCTCAAGTTCACCGGCGAGCTGGACATCAAGCCAGTCATCGAGCTGCCCGAGTACTCCGGCCTCGAGGTCGAGGTCGAGTCACGCTCGGCAGATGAAGCAGCCGTGCAGGAGCAGCTCGACGAGCTCCGCGGCCGGTTCGGCACGCTCAAGGACGTCGAACGCCCCGCCGCCAACGACGACTTCGTCACCATCGATCTGATCGCCACCGTGGGCGAGGAAGAGGTCGACACCGCGTCCGGCCTCTCCTACCAGGTCGGCGCAGGCACCATGCTCGAGGGCATCGACGAGGCCCTCGAGGGTCTCTCGGCCGGCGAGGATGCCACCTTCGACACCACCCTGGCCGGCGGCGATCACTCCGGTGAGACCGCATCGGTCAAGGTCACCCTTCAGGCCGTCAAGGAGCGCGAGCTTCCGGAGGCCGACGACGAGTTCGCTCAGCTGGCCTCGGAGTTCGACACCATCGAGGAGCTCCGCGCGGACCTGACCTCCAAGGCCGAGGAGAACCTCGTCGTGGAGCAGGGCGTGGAAGCACGCGACAAGGTCCTCGAGAAGCTCATGGAGCTCATCGAGGTCCCCGTGCCCGAGTCCGTGATCGCAGAGCAGGTCGAGCAGCACTTCTCCTCCCAGGGCCACGAAGTCGGTGACGATCACGACACCGAGGAGCACCGCGAGGAGCTCTCCAAGCAGACCGCCGACGCCTTCCGCAACGAGCTCGTCCTCGACGAGATCGCGCAGAAGGAAGAGATCGGCGTCGAGCAGAGCGAGGTCATCGAGTACATCGTCTCCACCGCCTCCCAGTACGGCATGGAGCCGAACCAGTTCGCGCAGATGCTCGATCAGGCCGGACAGGTCCCCATGATCATGGGAGAGGTTCGCCGTCGCAAGGCGCTGGCCAAGGTGCTCGAGCTCGCCGTCGTCAAGGACACCGAGGGCAACGTCGTCGATCTGACCGACTTCGTGACCCCCGCCGGTGACGAGGACGAGACTGACGCTGTTGAAGCCGAGACCGCCGAGGTCGAGGCTGCCGATGCTGAGACCACCGAGGCCGAGGCCTCCGAGGACACCAAGCAGAACTGATACAACTCGCAGCAGCAGAAGGGCGTCACCGCACAGGTGGGGCCCTTCTGCGCGTCAAGGTGTTCTCTGTGAGTTGAAACCGTGTGCCAACAGCGAACAGTCCCGCGCCAGGGGCTCACCTGGAGCGGAACAACCAGTAATGTTCTTGCCGAGGGCACTTCCAGTGCCGACCCCAGCTTGACCCACCAGTGGAGGATGAGTCCATGACCCAGAGCCTGCCGAGCATGTCCAGCGTGGACGCCGCGTCCCGCGACGACTATATCTACAACCGTCTGCTCAAAGAACGGATCATCTGGCTCGGTTCAGAGGTCCGCGACGACAACGCCAACGCCATCTGTTCCCAGCTGCTCCTTCTCTCCGCCGAAGACACCGAGAAGGACATCTACCTCTACATCAACTCCCCAGGTGGATCCGTGACCGCGGGCATGGCGATCTACGACACGATGAAGTTCATCCCGAACGACATCGTCACCGTCGCCACCGGTCTTGCCGCCTCGATGGGACAGTTCCTGCTCTCCTCGGGCACCCCGGGCAAGCGCTTCGCCACCCCGCATGCGCGCATCCTGATGCACCAGCCCTCCGGCGGCATCGGCGGCACCGAGTCTGACGTCCGCATCCAGGCGCAGCTGATCCAGCACATGAAGCAGGTCATGGCTGAGCTCACGGCCGATCAGACCGGCCAGAGCATTGAGACGATCCTGCGGGACAACGCACGCGACAAGTGGTTCACCGCTGAGGATGGCCTTGCGTATGGATTCTTCGACAAGATCGCCCAGCGGTCTTCCACCGTCTCCGGCGGCGGGGGAGTCTGAGCCCTCACGGGAGCAGATCACCCTCAGCCAACGATTCGCACCAGGACCACAGGAGCACATCTGACATGAACCCAATTGATCCTTCGGCACCAGGCCTTCCCTCGGCGCAGCCAACCGGCCCCGCCATGCCGGATTCACGCTATATCCTTCCCTCCTTCGAGGAGCGCACCCCCTACGGCTTCAAGCGCCAGGACCCCTACGCGAAGCTCTTCGAAGATCGCATCGTGTTCCTGGGCAGCCAGGTCGACGACGCCTCGGCCGATGACATCATGGCGCAGCTTCTCGTGCTGGAGTCGATGGACTCCGAGCGCGACATCACGCTCTACATCAACTCCCCGGGCGGATCGTTCACGGCCATGACCGCCATCTACGACACGATGCAGTTCGTCCGGCCGCACATCCAGACGGTCTGCCTGGGTCAGGCAGCCTCCGCAGCCGCGGTGCTGCTCGCCGCCGGCACGCCCGGCAAGCGGCTGGCCCTGCCCAACGCGCGCGTGCTGATCCACCAGCCCGCCGTGGGCGGCACCCGTGGCACCGCCACGGATCTGCAGATCCAGGCCGATGAGGTGCGGCGCATCCGCACCTGGATGGAAGACGTGCTGGGAGACCTCACCAAGAAGTCCCCGGACGAGATCGCCGAGGACATCGACCGTGACAAGTTCCTCTCCGCCGCCGGCGCGAAGGACTACGGCCTGGTGGATGAGGTTCTGGCCTCCCGCAAGCTCCCACTCTGACGCTTTTCAGCGACAAGATGCGACCCGTTCGGGGACGTTCCACAGGAACGTCCCCGAACGTGTCAGCGCCCTGAAGTACGCTAGAGCCGAAAGCACAACAGTTCCGAAGGGGATCCACGTCCATGGCACGTATCGGTGAGAGCGCAGATCTGCTCAAGTGCTCGTTCTGCGGCAAGAGCCAGAAGCAGGTCCGGTACAAGCTGATCGCCGGCCCCGGCGTCTACATCTGCGACGAGTGCATCGAGCTCTGCAACGAGATCATCGAGGAATACCTCAATGAGGTCCAGGAGCCCGACGATTTCGAGCTGCCCAAACCGCGTGAGATCTATGATTTCCTCGACGAGTACGTGGTCGGGCAGGACAAGGCCAAGCGCACCCTCTCCGTGGCCGTGCACAACCATTACAAGCGTATCCAGGCCACAGGTTCGGCGAAGAAGACCACTTCTCTGGAGAAGGGCCCTCTGGACGACGTCGAGATCGGCAAGTCCAACATCATGATGGTCGGCCCGACCGGCTCAGGAAAGACCTACCTGGCGCAGTCTCTGGCCAGGAAGCTCCAGGTGCCCTTCATCGTCGCCGACGCCACCAGCCTCACCGAGGCCGGCTACGTCGGGGAAGACGTGGAGAACATCCTGCTGAAGCTCATCCAGGCCGCCGACGGAGACGTCAAGAAGGCCGAGCAGGGCATCATCTACATCGACGAGATCGATAAGATCTCGCGAAAGTCGGAGAACCCCTCCATCACCCGCGACGTCTCCGGCGAGGGCGTCCAGCAGGCCCTGCTGAAGATCCTCGAGGGGACGGTAGCCTCGGTGGCCCCGCAGGGTGGACGCAAGCACCCCCAGCAGGAATTCATCCAGATCGACACCTCGAACATCCTGTTCATCGTCGCCGGTGCCTTCGCCGGTCTTGAGGAGCTCATCGAGTCACGGGCCGGCCGCAAGGGGATCGGCTTCGGCGCACCGCTGTCGACGATCACCAAGAGCGAGGCCAGCTACGCGGACGTCGAACCGGAGGACCTGCACAAGTTCGGGCTCATCCCCGAACTCATCGGGCGGCTCCCGGTCATCGCCACGGTCGAACAGCTCGACGCCGCGGCGCTCACCGACATCCTGACCAAGCCCCGGAATGCATTGGTCAAGCAGTACCAGAAGATCTTCTCCATCGACGGGATCGAGCTCGAGTTCACCCCCGAGGCGCTGGGCGCCGTGGTGGAGCAGGCAGAGCTGCGTGGCACCGGTGCGCGCGGTCTGCGATCCATCCTGGAGAATGTGCTGGGACCTGTGATGTTCGAGCTGCCCTCCCGCGATGACGTCGCCTCGGTGACCATCACCGCAGCCGTGGTCCGCGAGGGCGCCGAGGCGGAGCTGGTCACCCTGTCCGAAGCCAAAAAGTTCCGCAAGAAATCCGCCTGACCTGCCTCTTCGACCCTTTTTTGCGCCTGTCTATTTGCTGGACGGGAGCTGAGGTGTAGGCTCGCTCACACGTAGTGACCTAGGCCACATTAAGTGGCCGGGCCACCACGCCGGGTGACGAGAGGTGGAAGATTCATGGGTGAATCCCAAGGCTCCCCGCGCAGGGGACGGACGGCTCGCGCATCAGGCGCCGCACTCGCGGCGGCCATCCTGCTGAGCGGCTGCTCGGACAGTGAGGACGTGCCGGTCCTCACCTGGTACATCAACCCGGACGACGGCGGACAGGTGGCCCTCGCGCAGGTCTGCACCGAAGAAGCAGAGGGCGCCTACGTGATCCAGACGTCGCTGCTCCCGGCCGACGCCCCCTCCCAGCGGGAACAGCTGGCCCGCCGTCTGGCGGCCAACGACTCATCGCTGGACATCATGTCCTTGGACCCCCCGTTCATCCCTGAACTTGCGGAGCCCGAATTCCTGGCCCCGGTCCCGGACGACGTCGCTGAACGCACCACCGAGGACACCCTCGAAGGAGCGCTGGCCGGCGCGATGTGGAACGACGAACTGGTCACCGTCCCGTTCTGGGCCAACACGCAGCTCCTCTGGTACCGCAAATCTGTGGTCGAAGAAGCAGGTCTGGACATGGAGCAGCCGATCACCTGGGACCAGGTCATCGACACCGCGCTCGAACAGGACAAGCTCCTCGGCGTCCAGGGGGTCCGGGCCGAGTCCATGACGGTCTGGCTCAACGCGCTGGTGGAGTCCCAGGACGAGTCGATCCTGGCGAACCCCGAGGCCCCTGCCGCAGAGCTGCAGACCAACCTCGACACTGAGCAGGGGATGCGGGCCGCGGAGATCATCGGCCTGATCGGCACCGAGGGTCTGGCAGGGCCCGGAGTCGCCTCCATGGATGAGAACCAGTCGATGCTGCTGTTCCAGCGAGATGAGGGCTCCTTCATGGTCAACTGGCCCTTCGTCTGGCCGGCGACAAACGCAGCCGCCGAGGAAGGTGCATTGGACGAGGAGCTCGTCGATGACATCGGCTGGGCGCAGTACCCCCGCGTCGACGAGGACACCCCGTCCGCGCCTCCGCTGGGCGGAATCAACCTCGCGGTGGGCGCCGACTCCCTCAACCAGGATCTCGCCTTCGAGGCCATCGAGTGCATCGTGCAGCCGGAGAACCAGACGGAGTACTTCATCACCAACGGCAACCCGCCGTCATCGGAGGCCGCCTACGAGGATCCAGCCCTCGAGGACAACTTCCCGATGGCCGACGCCATCCGGGAGGCGCTCGAAAATGCAGCCCCGAGACCTCAGACTCCCTTCTACAACGAGATCTCCACCGCGATCCAGCAAGACTTCACACCCATCTCCGGGGTCCGCGCCGAGCAGACCCCCGCGCAGACCGATGCCTTCATCGTTGAAGTGCTCAGAGGGGAGCGTCTCCTGTGACGACCGCACCAGAAACCTCGCGGAGGCAGAAGCGCGAGAGCGCCGAGTCATCCAAAGGCAAGAGCGCAGACCGCAAGAACGGCAACAACGCGAAACGGACCAACCGCGCGAAGTCAGAGGCTCGCCTGGGCTGGCTCATCGCGGGACCAGCGTTCTTCGTCATGCTCGCGGTCACTGCCTACCCGATCGCGCAGGCCATCTACGATTCGATGTTCTCCTTCCGCCTGACGGCACCGGATGAGCGCTCCTTCGTGTTCCTGCAGAACTACCTGACGATCCTCTCCGACACCGGGGTCTTCTGGCGGGCGCTGCTGGTGACCTTGCTGGTCACCGTGGTCACCGTGGCTGTCGAGCTGGTCCTCGGCTTCGCGCTGGCGCTGGTGATGCATAAGGCGCTGAAGCGGATCCGTGGGGCGCTGCGCACCGCAATCCTCGTTCCCTACGGCATCATCACCGTGGTCTCCGCCTTCGCCTGGTTCTACATGTTCGACATCAACTCAGGCTTCGTGAACAACTGGTTCGGCTGGGTCCCCGGGATCGACAGCGACCTCGACTGGTTCGCCAACTTCGGCACGGCGATCACCGTGATCATGGCCTCGGAGATCTGGAAGACGACCCCGTTCATCGCCCTGCTGCTCCTGGCGGGCCTCGCCCAGGTCCCCGATGAGCTCGTCGAAGCCTCCAAGGTCGACGGCGCCAGCTGGCGTCAGCAGATGACCCGGGTGATCCTGCCCAACATGAAGGCTGCGATCATGGTCGCAGTGCTCTTCCGCGCACTGGACGCCTTCCGAATATTCGACAACGTCTTCATCATGACGAATGGCGCCGCGGGCACCGAGGTGCTCTCGCTGCTGGCCTATCGGACCTCCATCGGACGGTTGGAGATCGGACTCGGCTCCGCGGTCTCGGTCATCCTCTTCATCTGCGTGCTGCTGATCTGTGTCATCGCGATCAAGTTGTTCAAGGTCGATCTCGCCAGCGGCACCGACTCTAAGGGAGGTAAGTAGAGATGGCCTCCAACGGCAAGCTCACCGGAAAGCAGCGCCTGGGATGGACGGTGCTGAGCGTCGTCGTCCTGGTCTATGCACTGTTCCCAGTGGCCGCGATCCTGGCCACCAGCTTCAAGACTCAGGCGGACCTCGGCACTGCCTCCTTCCTGCCTGGCAGCCCCACCTGGGCGAACTACGAGATGATCCTCTTCGGGGACGCCCAGGGCCTGTTCCTCACGGCGCTGCGCAACTCCATCGGCATCACCCTGATCGCCACCTTCATCGCCGTGGTGCTGGCCACCCTGTGTGCCTACGCCATCGCGCGGCTGGACTTTCCGGGCAAGAAGATCATCCTCGGATCCGCTCTGGCGGTGTCGGTCTTCCCCGTGATCTCAGTGGTCATTCCGCTGTTCAACCTGTGGCGCAACATCGGGCTCTATGACACCTGGCTCGGGCTGATCATCCCGTATCTGTCGCTGACGCTGCCGATCTCGATCTGGACGCTCGCCGCGTTCTTCCGGCAGATCCCCTGGGACCTCGAGCAGGCGGCGCAGGTGGACGGCGCCACCCAGTGGCAGGCCTTCCGACGAGCGATCGTGCCGCTGGCCATGCCCGGTGTATTCACCACCGCGATCATCGCGTTCTTCATCGCCTGGAACGACTTCGTCTATGGGATCTCGCTGACCTCCACCGAAGCCGCCAGACCCGTTCCTGCGGCGCTGGCCTTCTTCACCGGGGCTTCCCAGTTCGAGGAACCCACCGGCGCAATCTCCGCGGCTGCCATCGTCGTGACCATCCCCGTCGTCGTTCTGGTGCTGCTCTTCCAGCGCCAGATCGTATCCGGACTGACCCAGGGCGCCGTCAAGGGCTGAGTAGATAAGGACTCCACTGCAATGTCATCCATCACGCTTAAGAATCTCGTCAAGAAATACGACGATGGCTTCCCAGCTGTCAACGACATCTCCATAGACATCGAAGACGGCGAGTTCATCATCCTGGTGGGACCCTCCGGCTGCGGAAAGTCCACGCTGCTGCGCATGATCGTGGGCCTCGAGGACATCACCGAGGGTGACCTGCTCATCGGCGGGGAGCGCGTCAATGAGAAGGCCCCGCGCGAACGCAACCTCGCCATGGTCTTCCAGAGCTACGCGCTCTACCCGCACCTGACCGTCTACGAGAACATCGCGTTCCCGATGCGGCTGACCAAGGGGAAGTTCACCAAGGAAGAGATCGATGAGAAGGTCCGCCACGCGGCAACCATGCTCGAGCTCACCGAGCACCTGGACCGCAAGCCGGCGAATCTCTCCGGCGGTCAGCGTCAGCGTGTGGCCATGGGCCGCGCGATCGTCCGCGAGGCCGACGCGTTCCTCTTCGATGAGCCGCTCTCGAACCTCGATGCGAAGCTCCGCGGGCAGATGCGCGCAGAGATCGCCAGGCTCCAGCGTGAGCTCAACACCACCAGCGTCTACGTCACGCACGATCAGACCGAGGCGATGACCCTGGGGGACCGGGTGGCAGTGCTGAAGAAGGGTCTGCTCCAGCAGATCGCCTCCCCGCGGGAGCTCTATGAGCAGCCGGCGAACCTCTTCGTCGCCGGATTCATCGGCTCACCGTCGATGAACTTCCTGCCCGGCACCGTGGAGGGCAATGTCTTCTCCACTCCGCTGGGCAAGATCGAGATCCCCGACCGTGCGGCAAAGGCGGGCGAAGGGCGCGACATCGTCCTGGCGGGCATCCGCCCGGAGTTCTTCGACGATGCCTCCCAGCTCAGCGAGGCTCAGCTCTCCAAGGGCACGACCTTCACCGCAGAGATCAGCCACAGCGAGTGGATGGGCAATGAGCAGTACGCCTATGTCTCCTACGAGACCGACGAACGGGTCCACGAGACGCTGCGCAACCTCGCCGAAGAGATGGACGCCGACGAGCTGCGCACGCAGCTCGTGGTCGAGGTCGATGCGACCTCGCGCTTCCGCAGCGGTGACACGGCCGAGCTCTGGCTGGACACCCGCAGGATGCACCTCTTCGACCCAGCCACCGGGGAGAACCTCACCCGGGACGAAGAAGCCGGCGCGGAGCTCACTCGCGAGGCCCGCGAGGACCGCAAGCGCGACGCCGAGCGGTTCGTCGCCCGGCAGGGCTGACCGGAGCGCCGCCGTCCCGATTGACCTGCGGGGTCATACCGTCAGGTCGGCCTGGGGTGCTAAGTTGTTCGCAGACAGACCTGACGCTCAGCAGGACAGACCGCCGCGAGGCGGCTGTCCGCTGAGCAGTCAACACCAGGCCGAAGAGTTGGAGCGCAAGCATGAGCACCGTCCCCGAAGATTTCAAGTACAGTGCCGAGCACGAATGGATCGGCACCACCGAGGATTCACTCGTGGTGCGCGTGGGCATCACCGACTTCGCTCAGGACGCCCTCGGTGAGGTCGTCTACGTGGAGCACCCCGAGGTCGGCGCTACCGTCGCCTCCGGTGATGTGGTCGGCGAGGTCGAATCCACCAAATCTGTATCAGACATCTTCGCGCCGGTCGCGGGAGAGATCGTCTCCGTCAACACGGATCTCGACGAGAACCCCGGTGCCGTGAACTCGGCCCCCTACGCCGCGGGCTGGCTGTTCGAGATCAAGCTCGCAGAATCCTCGGGGGCAGATTCGCTGCTCTCTGCCGAGGATTACAAAAACCAAGTAGGCTGAAGGCCGCCAGCAGGCAGGCCGGCGAGAGGAGGCGACGTGGAGAGCACGCGAGAACATGACAGCAGTCAGAGTGCGGCGGAGACGACGAGCATCTCGTTGCCGCCAGCCGATGCGCACGCGGGGGAGCCTCACCTATCTGAGGATGACAAGCAGGCCATCGCGGCGCTGCCCAAGAACTCCGCTCTGCTGATCGCCCACAGCGGCGCCAATCAGGGAGCTCGGTTCTTGTTGGATCAGGACCTGACCACTGTAGGCAGGCATCCGGAGGCGGGGATCTTTCTCGACGATGTCACCGTGTCACGGCGTCACGTAGAACTGAATCGGGAGGGTCTGGGCTTCCAGATCCGGGATCTCGGCAGCCTCAACGGCACATACGTGAACCACGACCGCGTGGACGAGTATGCGTTGAGGCCAGGTGACGAGGTGCAGATCGGCAAATTCCGGCTGACCTTCTATGCCGGATCCAAAGAATCCGACTGACCGGTGACTCGAGATCCCAGGGCGGACCGGAGGGGAACGTTATCCTGAAGCCGATCTCGTCCCTTCCCCACAGCCCGAAAGAGGACACGCAGTGAGTGCTTCCGCAGCGTCGAAGTCGAAGCCGAAACCGGCCCCGCCCTCGACCGAGCGCGCCGCCAAGCATGTCTTCACCATCTCTGAAGTCCTGCGGGAGCTGCAGAACGAATTCCCGGATCTCACCGCATCGAAGCTGCGCTTCCTCGAGGAGCGCGATCTGGTGGAACCGGCCCGGACCGCCTCGGGCTACCGCAAGTACTGTGCGTCCGACGTCGAGCGGCTGCGCTTCATCCTGGCGCTGCAGCGCGACCGGTACATGCCGCTGGACGTCATCAAGCAGACGATGGACGTCATCGACTCAGGCGAGACCCCCGAAGAGCTGCCGCAGGCGCCTCCGGTGGGTCCCCGTGAAGTCACCGATGAGATGGCAGCTCAGATCACCGGACGCATCCGGCCGATGTGCCGCAAGGAGCTGCGCGCCCACTCCGGCGCCACGCGCGGGATGCTCGACACGCTGGAGAAGTTCCGCATCATCCAGGCCGATGGCGAGGGCAACTACAGCCACCACGATCTCAAGGCCGTCAAGGCGGTCCGGGTGCTGGCACGCTATGGGCTTGAACCGAAGCACCTGGTCAACATCCGGCGCTCCGCGGACAATGAGCTGGACCTGATCGCGCGCGCCATGGCCCCGCATGCCGCCCGCAAGGACACCGCCGCCCGAGCGCGGGTGGCAGAGTCCTCCAAGGAGATGCTCCAGTGCCTGAAAGACCTGCGAGCTTCAATCATGGACACATCGGTCGAGCAGTTGGACAAAAACTGACCTAGACTTGGATCATGGAGAGCCAGCTTGTGCCGCTGGATGTCGTGGGAGTTCGGATCGAGCTTCCATCGAAACAGCCTGTGGTGGTGCTCCGAGGCGCCGAACCCGGACTGGAGAATCTCCATGTGGCCGTCCTGGTGGGACCTGCCGAGGCCAATGCCGTCGCCATGGCGATGGAGAAGAAGGTCCCGCCCCGGCCGATGACTCACGACCTGCTCGCCGAGGTCATGACCAGGCTCGGCTCGGGAGTGCGCTCCGTGGAGATCGGCATGCTCGACTCCTCGACCTACCGCGGGACCATCACGCTGGGCAGTGGTCGCAGCTTCGATGCCCGGGCCTCAGACGCCATCGCAGTGGCGGTGCGGGTGCAGTGCCTGGTCACCATGGACCGCGAGATGCTCACTCGGGTCGGGATCACCCCGCGCACCGCCGCCACCGGGCAGCGTCCCATCTCCGAGGATGAGATCAAGGAGTTCCGCCGGTTCCTGGACAACGCCGAGCCGGAGGATTTCCAGTGAAGCAGGCCCGCTGCGGGCGCGGGACTAGTGCAATCGCGCGACACGCCGTAGAGTAAATTTCAAATGTCTTTGACCCATAGCGGCTGCGGCAATACCGTCAAGGGACAAGACTCTCGCACGCACCTTCCTCGTCGCTCTCGCGTCGCAGGGACGCGCTTCCCCGGCGGAGTCGAGCACTTCAGGAGGGTACCAGGTGGGTCCAGAATCGCACGCGGGCACTGAGCGTGTTCGGCCAGGGCAGGCGGCTGCCCAGCAGCCCCTGTTCAGTGACGGCCTGCCCGAGCTCGACGAGGAGCTGGGCTACCGCGGTCCGGTCGCCTGCGCCGCCGCCGGAATCACCTACCGCCAGCTGGACTACTGGGCGCGCACGAAGCTTGTCCAGCCCTCCATGCGCAACGCCGCCGGGTCCGGCTCGGCGCGTCTCTATTCCTTCCGCGACGTCCTGGTCCTGAAAGTCGTCAAACGCCTGCTGGACACCGGCGTCTCGCTCCAGCAGATCCGCAGCGCGATCGAGCACCTGCGCGAACGCGGCGTCGATGACCTCGCGCAGATCACCCTGATGTCAGACGGTGCGTCGGTCTATGAATGCACCTCCGCCGACGAGGTCATCGACCTCGTGCAGGGCGGACAGGGAGTCTTCGGCATCGCCGTAGGCCGGGTCTGGCGCGAAGTCGAGGCCAGCCTGGTGGAGCTCCCGCGTGAGCGCACCGAGCCCGACGCGGTCCCCGAGCTCGAAGCCTTCGGTTCCGCCGGCGACGAGCTTGCCCAGCTCAGAGCCCGCCGCTCCCAAGCCTCTTAGTGCCCCACCCGTCTCCATCGAGGGGCGGAGTCTCGGTGCACCTGAGTGCGATCCAGGCGAGACCGCTCAGACCAGCTGCTCAAGCAGCTGGTCGAAGGACCTCGCCAGGTCCCTGACCTGATCGCTCGGCCACTGGTGCACCGGGTAGGCCGCGCCCTGGATCTGCTGCCAGAAGGGGTTCTCCTCCAGGACCGGAAGCATCAGCTTGTCCTTGTAGAGCCGTTCCATCTCGAGCAGCCGGTATTCGTGCTCGGCGGAGTCCGCGCGGACACGGTTGACCACCACACCGGCCGACTTGAGCTGCGGCGCGTACTCGTTGGAGAACATCCGGATGGCGCGCATCGTACGCTCTGTGCCGGCCACGGAGAACAGGCTCGGCTCGGCCACCATCAGCACACCGTTGGACGCCGACCAGCCGATCCGGGTCAGCCCGGCCAGCGAGGGCGGGCAGTCGATGAGCACCAGGTCATAGCCGGTGACACGATCCAGCAGCAGCCGCAGCCGCCGCATGTCGCGGGGCCGGATATCGGGGCGATCGAATGCGGCGGAGAGCGCGGAGCCCACGACGACGTCCAGCGTCGCGTCGGAGCGATGTTCCTGGGGGAGCAGATCCACCCAGCCGGAGCGGACCACATGGTCACTGAGGTTGGCGCGCTTGGCGTCGCGCAGCAGCTGACCTGCCTCCGTGCCGGTGCCGCGGGCGACCGCGAGCCCGGTGGTGGAGTCCGCATGGGGGTCGAGGTCGACGACGAGGGTCCGCACCCCCTGATGGAGGGCGGCCGAGGCAAGGCCCATGGTGACCGAGGTCTTACCGACCCCGCCCTTCAGACTGGAAACGCTCAAGATCTGCACGCTACCCATCATAGGGATGATCTGCGGTGTTCCCTGCCCCGGCGCTCCGCGCGGCGAGAGTGGGGTCAGTTGATCTTCATCTCGCCCATCTCCTCCCAGTCCTCACCCTCGATCTGCCGGGAGATGATCTTCGGGGTGGAGACCAGGGCCGCTGCCATGGCGCCGTCCGAGCTGACCGCCCGCTGGAAGTGCGCCGATTCCACGTGCGGACCGGCGGCGTCGTCGTCGAAGGCCTCGATGAGCACATACTCGTTGGGGTCCTCCACGCTGCGGGACCATTGGAACCACTTGTTCCCGGGCTCGGCGCGGGTGGCTTCGGTGAACTCAGCCGTGATCGCAGGCCACTTTTCTGCGTGTTCGGGCTTGACCTGGAATTTCACGACGATGAAGATCATGTAAGTACTACTTTCTGACGATGAGGGAAGGAGACGTCGGCGTTGCGTTCGATGCCATTTCAATGGCATGCCGTCCAGTCTCCCGGTTCTCCCCAGTTCACACCATGACCAGGGCCGACGACGTAAAATCAGCAGCATTTTTCGCTTCTCGAGGGCAATTCGTTTCACGTAGTCTTCAAGGTGATTCCCTGCAACTTCGACCGCGGCGGCATCACTCGCGCACAGCAATGTACCCCACCTTGACGAGGTAACCATGTCTGACCAGTACCCACAGAACCCTCAGCAACCGCAGCAGTACGACCAGCATCAGCAGTACCCGGCGGCGCAGGCGCCGCCAGAGAGCAAGGGCATCGGTATCGCCGCTATGGTGCTCGGCATCATCGCCATCGTCTTCGCATTCATCCCAGTCATAGGTCTGATTACCTTTATTCTCGGCCCTCTTGCCGTCATCCTCGGCGTCGTCGCGATCGTGAAACGTCGGGGCCGTGGGCAGGGCATAGCCGGCGCGATCACCGGCGCGATCGGCACCGTCATTGCAATCATCGGTCTCGTCTTCGCAGGGGCCTTCCTCTCAGCATTCGACGACGAGATGCAGCAGATGGAAGAAGAGTCTCAGGACGTCGACCCTGATGACGACGAAGAGGTTGCTGAGCTCGAAGAGGACATCCAGGGCGAGCAGGAAGACCTTGCCGAGGAGCGTGAGGAGCCAGAAGCAGCCGGCACCGACGGGGACGAGGGTACCCGCGATAACCCACTGCCGCTCGGAGAATCGGTCTCACACGAGGATTGGGAAGTCACCATCAACAGCGTTAGCCCCAACGCGGATGACGCGATCGCAGCAGAGAACGAGTTCAACGATCCCGCCCCGGAGGGACAGAGCTACATGCTGGTGAATATGACCGCCACCTACCTCGGTGACGACTCGGACTCACCGATGATGGCAGCAGAGCTTGCTTACGTGACCGGCACAGGGGAGACCATCTCCGACTACGACTTCGCTGTCGTCGCTCCAGACGCTTTCGACTCCCTCGTGGAGCTTTACAATGGTGGCTCAGAGACCGGAAATGTTGCCCTGGCCGTGCCAAACGACGACGACGGCACTCTCCGCGTCCGCGTAGGATTCTTCGACACCCAGGACTTCTTCTTCGAAACCTCCTGACGTAGCCGAAAGGGCCCCCATTTGAAGGTGAACAGGTGGGGGCCTTTCGCGCAGTGGCACGACCAGAGGCGACGATCCTCCTGAATCTCGTGGATGGCTCGGAGACACCTCCAGGGTCACCCGGCGAGGGCACTCCTGGGGTAGCCGGATATCCGGGGCCGCGATCGGGCCGCACCCGGTCCGTCTGAGCGTCGTGCGGTACACAGTTGAAGAGGTCGTCCTGGCCTGACTCCGAGTGGTTACGTCCGAAGTTGGAGCGGTCGCCCCGAAACAGCACCAGCGGACTGCAGTAGGGCCCATCTGGGCGCGATGCAGCGGTAGTTGATAAAGCCTCAGAACCGGCTCGACACCCAGACCCTCCGGTACCTGGATGGGGAAGTCGATCGAGACACCTACGAGCAGATAAAGACCACCACCCACGCCGAGTCTGCGGAGCTTCAGGGCCAGTTGCGAGACCTGAACGTGCAGGATCGCATCCCCGTGGGGACCCTCATGCCGGACCTGTTGTGGGACTGGGACGAGCTCTCCGTGGGGGTGCGCCGAGACCTGCTGTCCAGGCTGCTCCACCCGGTGATCGGGGAGGGGGGGCGAGATGGGTAAGGCAGAAGCGGGACCATCGTGGTGCGCGGGCTCTGAGAACCGCGGCCTACATCCGCAGATCTAGGCTGATCTCATCGAATCGGACCCTGGAAGCTTCACGACGATGAAGATCACGGGCTGTTCCTTGGTGTAGATCCGGGAGGTGGATCTGCGGCGTGGCGCCGCAGATGGGAGGTGGTTCCCCCACGACAACGGACCTGACCGCCGAGGGATTCTCGTGAGGCCGCTGTGAAGCCGGTCCGACGTTCCCGTCTAGGATGGCCGCATGGCCCACTATGACCTCTCCATCATCGGCTCCGGCTCCGGGAACTCCCTGATCACACCCTTCTGGGATGACAAAAGCGTCGTCCTGGCGGACAAGGGTGCAGGGGGCACGGGAGCCTTCGGCGGCACCTGCCTCAATGTGGGCTGCATCCCCACCAAGATGTTCGTCCGCCCGGCGGCGCTGGCCCGAGGGCCTGTCGAAGCGGCCCGGCTCAACGTCACCCAGGAGACCACCGACGTGGACTGGCCCGCCATGCGGGACCGGGTCTTCTCCCGCATCGACGCCATCTCGGCCGGCGGCCGGCACTACCGGGAGGTCGAGCTGGACAACGTCGACCTCGTCGCCGAGAAGGTCACGCTCACCGGGGACTTCAGCCAGACGCCCTTCGCCTTCGTCTCCGAATCAGGGGTCCGGGCCGAGGCTGACCAGCTGGTCATCGCCGCCGGCTCCCGTCCGGTGCTCCCGGACGTCGCGGGCATAGGCCTCCCCGGGGTGCACACCTCGGACACCATCATGCGCATCGACCAGCGGCCCGACAAGCTGCTGATCCTCGGTGGCGGCTACATCGCCTGCGAGTTCGCAGGGGTGTTCTCAGGCTTCGGAACAGAGGTCATCCAGATCAACCGCAGCCACGGACTGATGACCGCACTGGACCACGACATCTCCGCGGCCTATACGGCCGAGGCGGAGAAGAACTGGACCGTGCACTACGAGCGCACCATCACGAGCATCTCCGAGCACGGCCCGGGCCTGCGAGTCGAGCTGGTCACCTCTGACGGCCGGGTCGAGCACTACGACGTGGACGCGGTCCTGGTGGCCATCGGCCGCACCCCGAACACCGACCTCATCGGTGCCCGAGAGATCGGGCTCGATGTCCACCCGAACGGACGCCTCTTGGTGGATGAATACCAGCGGGTGCTCATGCAGGGCGAGCCCGTGGACGGCCTCTATGCGCTCGGCGACGTCAGTTCCGAGGCGATGCTCAAGCACGTGGCGAATCAGGAGGCCCGGGTGGTCGCCCACAACCTGGTGCATCCGGACCGGATCCGGCCCTCACGGCATGAGGCCATCCCCTCGGCGATCTTCTCCTTCCCCGAGATCGCCCAGGTCGGGGCGACCGAGGCGCAGGCGGCCCAAGCCATCGGTGAGGAGCACCTCACCACCAAGATCCAGAGGTACGGCGACACCGCCTACGGCTGGGCGATGGAGGATGGCAGCGGGATCTTCAAGGTGATCGCGGACCGCCGCACCGGCCAGATCCTTGGGGCCCACGTCATGGGCTACCAGGCTTCGAACCTGATCCAGCCGGTCATCCACGCGATGAGCTTCGGCCAGGACGCCTACACCGCCGCCCGCGGCCAGTACTGGATCCATCCGGCCCTGATGGAGGTCACCGAGAATGCGCTCCTGGGCCTGGAAGTCCCGATCGCAGAGGACGCCCCGCTCTGAGGTGACCTGGGCGGATCCGATCTGATCCCGGGAGCACAGGTGGCGCCACTGACAGCGCCGCCGCAGGAATGGAATCAGCAGCGCCCCAGTTGTGACCACGAGAAGCACCTGCAGCAGAATCATCTCCGTTGACGAGCTGCAGCTGACACGAACCAACACTGATCCGTGCGCGGAGGCTGAATGCCCCGCGCCGAGAGGAGTCCTTCATGGCTGAACGCGTCGATTTCTGGTTTGACCCGCTGTGCCCCTTCGCCTGGGTGACATCACGCTGGATCCTGGAGGCGGAGAAGGTCCGCGACATCGAGGTGCACTGGAACGTGATGAGTCTGGGCGTGCTCAACGAGGCCAAGAACCCCTCACCGGCCGAAGATCCCGAGCAGCTCGCCCGCTGGATCCCCGCCCGCGCCGCCACCGCTGTCGCGCTGCAGCACGGTGAGGCCAAGGTCGGCGAGTTCTACACCGCCGCCGGCACCGAGATCCACAACAACGGCAACAAGGACTTCGAGTCCGCCACGCTCAACGCGCTGCGCGCCGTGGGCCTGCAGGAGGACCTCCTCGCCGAGGCCAAGACGGATAAGAACGACGCCGAGATGCGCGCCTCCCACGACAAGGGCATCTCCCTGGTCGGTCAGGACGTCGGCACCCCGGTCGTGGCGTTCCAGGGCACCGCGTTCTTCGGTCCGGTGCTCACCCGGATTCCGCGCGGCGAGGACGCCGGCAAGGTCTTCGACGGCGCCGTGGCCCTGGCGCAGTTCCCGTACTTCTTCGAGCTCAAGCGCTCACGCACGGAGTCCCCAGTCTTCGACTGATCGGGACTTCCACCATGTGACGTCACTTCAGGACGCCACCACACGACGACGCCGGCGCGGGCTTGAGAGCCCGCGCCGGCGTCGTCGTCGGTTCTGCTGGCGTCGGCCCTCGAGGCAGCAGCCTCGGGTCGGTGCCGCGTCAGGCGGCCGGGGTGCCGCGGCTGATCACTCCTCGCGGATCACCTTGTGCTGGGCGGCCTGAGCGACCGGGCGGACCACCACCTGGTCCAGGTTCACGTGGTGAGGGAGGGTGACTGCGGCGGCGATGACCTCGGCGATGTCCTCGGCCACCAGCGGGTGCTTGACTCCGCGGTAGACCGCCTCGGCGGCGGCCACATCGCCGCGCAGCCGCTTGGCGGTGAACTCCTCGGTGGCCACCATGCCGGGCAGCACCTCGATCACGCGGATGTTGTGCTCGGCCTCCTCCAGGCGCAGCGCGCCGGTGAGTGCGTGCTCGCCGAACTTCGCCGCGTTATAGCCTGCCCCGCCCTCATAGGGGGCGAGGGCGGCGGTGGAGGTCACGGTGAGGATCGTGCCCTCGCCGTGGGCGCGCAGCATCGGGACGAAGGCCTTGATCATGTTCAACGCGCCCAGCACGTTGACCTCGTACATCCAGAGCCAGTCCTCGGGCCGTCCCTCGGCGACCGTGTCCATGCCCAGCGCGCCGCCGGCGTTGTTGATCAGCGTGTCGATCCCGCCGGCCGCGGTGACCTCTTCCAGCGCGGCCGCCACCTGCTCCGGGTCGGTGACGTCGCAGATGATCGGAATGATCCCCTCCTGCTCGGCCAGGCTCTCGAGCTTCTCGGCCCGGCGGGCGACGGCGAAGACCCGCCAGCCCTCGGTGGTGAGGCGGTGCGCGGTGGCGGCGCCGATCCCGGAGGAGGCGCCGGTGACCAGGGCGCTGCGGGTGGAGGCATCAGTGTCAATCATGAAGACAGCCTAGTGAGCGGGGTGCTCCGGGAGAACCGCCCGTTCAATATGTGACACTGCCGCCGTGAGAGAATGGCCAGCATGGCTGATCACACTCCGGGCACAGACGCGCCCGCCACCGAGACCCTTTCCACAGACGCATCCCACGGCACCGCCGCGCGCAAGACCCCCGTGGTCCCGGACCGCCCGGCGCTGGAGGGCCTCGAGGAGAAGCTCCACACCGCCTGGCAGGCCGAGGAGATCTACCACTTCAACGAGGACACCGAGCGCGCGGATGTCTACTCCATCGACACTCCGCCGCCCACCGCCTCCGGGGCGCTGCACGTGGGGCACATGTTCTCCTACACGCAGACCGACGTGATGGCGCGCTTCATGCGGATGTCGGGCAAGAACGTCTTCTATCCGTTGGGCTGGGACGACAACGGTCTGCCCACCGAGCGCCGGGTGCAGAACTACTACGGCGTGCGCTGTGACCCCGCGCAGCCCTACGACCCGGACTACACCCCGCCGGAGAAGCCGGCCAAGAACCAGCGCGACTGGGACGCCATCAGCCGGGCGAACTTCATCGAGCTCTGCGAGACACTCACCGTGGAGGACGAGAAGATCTTCGAAGATCTCTTCTCCCGGCTGGGCCTCTCCGTGGACTGGCGCCAGACCTACCGCACCATCGACGACGATTCTCGCGCCGCCTCCCAGCGCGCCTTTCTGCGCGACATCCATGCCGGCAACGCCTACACCGCCCAGGCGCCGACTCTGTGGGACATCACCTTCCGCACCGCAGTGGCCCAGGCCGAGCTGGAGGCCAAGGACCACCCCGGGGCGTACCACCGCTATCCCTTCACCGTGAAGGACACCGGTGAGCAGGTCTTCATCGAGACCACCCGCCCTGAGCTTCTGCCCTCCTGCGTGGCCCTGGTCGCGCACCCTGACGATGAGCGCTACCAGCAGCTCTTCGGCAAGACCGTGATCTCCCCGCTCTTCGGCGTCGAGGTCGAGGTCAAGGCGCACGGACTGGCACAGCCGGACAAGGGCTCCGGGGCCGCCATGATCTGCACCTTCGGCGACATGACGGACGTGACCTGGTGGCGTGAGCTGCAGCTGCCCACCCGCGCGCTGATCGGCCGCGACGGCCGCTTCTCCCGCGAGACCCCGGAATGGATCAGCTCCGCCGAAGGCCGGGCGAACTACGAGCAGCTCGCCGGCAAGACCGTGCATTCTGCCAAGGAAGCCGTGGTGGAGCTGCTCAAGGCCGCCGATCTGCTCGACGGTGAGCCGAAGAAGATCACCCACGCGGTGCACTTCTACGAGAAGGGCGACAAGCCGCTGGAGGTCGTGACCTCGCGGCAGTGGTACATCCGCAACGGCGGCCGCGACGCCGCCCGCCGGGAGAAGATGGTCGCCCGCGGCAAGGAGATCTCCTGGCACCCGGCCTTCATGCGCTCGCGCTACGAGAACTGGGTGGAGGGCCTCAACGGTGACTGGCTGGTCTCTCGGCAGCGCTTCTTCGGCGTGCCGATCCCGGTCTGGTACCCGCTCAACGCCGACGCCGAGCCCGACTATGACAACCCGCTGCTGCCCGAGGAGGCGCTGCTGCCGGTGGACCCGGCCTCGCAGGTCCCCGCCGGGTATGAGGAGTCCCAGCGCGGCGCCGCCGGCGGCTTCATCGGCGAGGCCGACGTGCTGGACACCTGGGCCACCTCGGCGATCACCCCGCACATCGCAGGCCGCTGGGAGAAGGACAACGACTTCTTCAACAAGGTCTTCCCCTTCGACCTGCGCCCGCAGGGCCACGACATCATCCGCACCTGGCTCTTCGCCTCCGCGGTCCGCGCGAACTCGTTGAACGACTCCGTGCCGTGGACCAACACCGCGATCTCCGGATGGATCCTGGACCCGGACCGGAAGAAGATGTCCAAGTCCAAGGGCAACGTGGTCGTGCCCACCGAGCCGCTGGAGCAGTTCGGCTCTGACGCGGTGCGCTACTGGGCTGCCTCGGCCAAGCTCGGCGCGGACACCGCCTACGAGGTCGCGCAGATGAAGATCGGTCGACGGCTGGCGATCAAGCTGCTCAACGCCTCGAAGTTCGCACTGAACCTGGGCGTGACCGAGGCCCACATCATCACCGACGACGCTGGAGCCCAGGTCCTCACCGAGCCCCTGGACCGCGCCCTGATCGCCGAGCTGCGCACCGTGGTGGAGCAGGCCACCAAGCACTTCGCCGACTATGACTACGCCCGGGCGCTGCAGCTGGTGGAGTCATTCTTCTGGTCCTTCACCGACGACTACGTGGAGCTGGTCAAGGATCGCGCCTACGGCTCACGCGGCGAGCAGGCGCAGGACTCGGTGCTGGCGGCCCTGGCCACCACGCTGGATTCGCTGCTGCGGCTCTTCGCTCCGGTGCTGCCGTTCGTGACCGATGAGGTCTGGCGCTGGTGGCGCATCGGCTCGGTGCACTCCACCCAGTGGCCGGAAACCTCCGGGCTGGAATCCGTGCAGGGCTCGGCCGGGATGCTGGACTCCGTCGCGCAGGTGCTCTCGGGTCTGCGCAAGGTCAAGTCCGAGGCCAAGGTCAAGCAGCGCACCGAAGTGATCACCGCCAAGGTCTTCGCGCCGGAGCGGACGCTGGCCCACATCGACGCGGCGATCGCGGACGTGCAGGCGGCCACTCGGGCGCGCTCCCTGGAACTGGTGGTTCAGTCCGAAGCCGTGCAGCACGTGGTCGTCACCGACGTGGAGCTCGTCGAGGAAGAGCAGCCCGCCCAGGTCTGACGCTTCCGCGAAGTCAAGAAATCGTAGAGCCATAGCCGATCATCGGGCTATGGCTCTACGATTTTGGCGCAGCTCTAGGATGATTCGACCACCGAGACTTCTGCCCCAGGACGTGTATTCTCTGCACAGGCAATGTCAAGCTTTCGTGGTGGGAGTACTCAGTTTGAACAGGTCTCTTCTAGTTCCAGCGGTTTTGATCGGACTACTCGCCAGCAGCGGTTGTGCGTCCGCGTCTTCTCCGGCGAGCGACAGCTGGGTCGACGCGCGGGTGGTCGATGTGATCGACGGTGACACCATCCGCGTCGAATATGCCGGTGAACGCCACAGTGTTCGGCTGCTCAACATTGATACCCCAGAGACGAAACACCCAGATCGTGGAGTGGAGTGTCTGGGTCCCGAAGCATCGGAGTATCTGAACGAACTGCTGGCGCCCGGCGACTCTGTCCGCCTCGAATTTGATGAGGAGCGCACGGATCGGTACGACCGGGTGCTCGCCGGAGTGTACAAGGGGGATGAGCTCGTCAACGCAGCCATCGCAAGAGCCGGGTTCGGCATCGCGGTCTACTTCGCACCCAATGACAGATTCCTTCCACCGGTGCAAGAGGCGCAGGCTGAGGCTGAATCTGCTGGTCGAGGCCTCTTCGACGATTCGCTGCCCTGCACAGTTCCAGCGCAGGTGCAGGAAGCGCTCGATGGGGTGGTCGGATTGGCTGCCGAACCTCCCGAGGAGTATGAGGCTCTGAAAGAGTCAGCTGCCGCCGCGGCGGCTGCCTTGCTCCTCGTCGACGCGGCCCGGGACCTGATACTTTCCCTGGACGCAGACGAGCCGGGAGTCCACCACCGCGCGCACGGTGCTCACCTCGACTTATACGAGGAGCGCCTCGATAGGGCGATCACTGCGGTCGAGCAACGAGTCTCCGAGGACGAAGCCGAGATTCAGCGTATTGATGAGGAGCGAGACGCTGAACGAGCCGCCGCGGAGCAGGCTGAGGCTGACCGTGAAGCGGAAGAACAGCGGCGTTCCGCGGAGCAGGCTGAGGCTGACCGTGAAGCGGAAGAACAGCGGCGTGCCGCGGAGAGTCGCGAAAGAGAGAAAGCTCAGCCTCCCGCGGCTCCGCAGCCAGCCCCAAGCCAGGCTCCTCAGCCTGCCCCGGCACCACCACCCAGGCAACAGCCGGCCCCGGCCCCGGCGCCAGCCCCTGCACCGACACCGGCGCCAGCACCTGCACCGGCACCTGCGCCGGCGCCTGGGCCCGCACCGCCGCCACCGAGCAACGGTTCTCCCGGGGGCGGTGGCGGAACACCGAACCTTGGACCGTCGGACCGACCCGCCGGGTATACCCACCGGGAGGAACCGACCAGTTACACCGGACCGCGCTGTTTCCTCCCCGGTGGCAACTGGTGGAAGCCGTGCTGACTCTGCGCACCGAATACTTGAGTGACTTTGCCTGCGGAGGGCGAGAAATCATGGAGCTACAGCCGATCGTCAGGCGATAGCTCGACGAGTTCTGCGCTGCTGTGCGATTATTCGACCCATCTGGGCTGGGCAGCCCGACCGGTCAGTCGTTCTCCTCGGTCACGGTGCGGATCTCCAGGACGCCGTCGAGCTCCTGGAGTGCTTCGAAGAGGTGTTCCCGGCCCACGCGCTGGGTGCGGGTGAAGGTCATCGTGGCGTCCACCGCGAACCCATCGCCGACCTCGAGCCGTCGGGTACGCACCAGCCGGGTCTCATAGCCCCACTGAGCCGCGGCGCCGAGGATCTCGCGCAGGATCCCGCGACCGTCTGCGTAGCGCACGATATAGCGTTCGGAGCGGTCGTGGCGGGGGAGTCGGCGGACCAGGTTCGTCACCACGGTGACCGAGAGCAGGTAGAAGACCACGGTCAGCCCAGCGATCACCGGCATGCCGGCCCCGCAGGCCATCCCGACGGCGGCCGTCACCCAGATCGACGCCGCGGTGGTCAGCCCGGAGACGACGTTCTGCCGGACGAAGATCACCCCTGCGCCGATGAAGCCGATCCCGCTGACGATCTGCGCGGCGATCCGCGACGGGTCCAGGACCACGTCCCCGCCGATGAGGTGCGAGAACCCGTAGGCGGAGACCAGGGTGAACAGGGCCGAGCCCATGCCGACCAGGATGTGGGTGCGCGCTCCGGCGGACTTCTGCCGGATGTCACGCTCGATCCCGATGGTCGCGGACATCAGGAACGCGAGGGTCAGGAGCAGAATCTGCGTCGGGGCCGTCTCCGGCCAGACATCGATGTTCATCACCGGCTCCTCTCGAGATCCCACATCACCCTATAGCGCCGTCGTCGCGCGGCACAGTCCTGCCGGGGGCCGCCCCAGGGCAGGGCAGCCCCCATGGGGCGGCCCTGCGTCCAGACTCAGATGATGTCCTGCCCGGACTCGCGAGCCTTCTTCCAGTCGGCGAAGAAGGCGTAGCCGATCACGCCCATGACCGCGAGCACGATCAGCGGCCACATCAGGGTGTAGAGGGTCATCGCAAGGGGGCTCATCGGGTGTCTCCCACTGTTGTCGGTTCAGGGTTGGCGGTGCTGGCAGCATCTGCGGGGCCGGCTGCCGCGTCGTCGTCGAAGTTGCCGGTCCGCTGCGCGATCAGCGCGAAGTCGAACTCGGCGTTGCCGCGCACCGACATCGCCCAGCAGACGATGGTGCTGACCGCATAGGCGACCAGCGAGGCGCTGAGCGTGGCGTAGTCGTGCAGGAAGCCGATGACGAACGGCGCCGAGACCACGGCGGCGATCACCGCCACCACCTTGGCGACCTTCATTCCGAAGAAGCCGAAGCACATCAGCCCCAGGATCACCGCGATGCCGACCACCGAGAGCAGGTCCACGAAGATCCCGACCGCCCCGGAGAGCGGGAACCATTCGAAGCGCACCGGCACGAAGCAGGCCAGCGCCGCGAGCACCGAGACGGTGAAGGCCTTGTTGGTGACCTTCTTCCAGTAGAAGCTGGCCAGCACCGGGAAGACCAGCGCGCCCCAGAGCGCGCCGACGAACACCAGCAGGTCCAGGATGCTCAGCTGCAGGCTGGCGAAGCTCACCGCCGCGGCGGTGGCCAGCAGCATGGTCACTCGGCCTACCAGAAGCATGGTCTGCGGGTTGGCCTTGGCCTTGCCTGCCACGTTCTGCCCGTAGACATCGGCCATCATGATCGAGGACATCGCTGAGAGGTCGGAGTCAGCGGTGGAGGAGAGGGCGCCGATGATCATCACGAAGAAGATCGCCAGCAGCGCCGCGGGCAGGTAGCTCGCCGCCATCTCGGGAATGATGTTGTTGACGTCGCCGTCGGTGGGTTCGAAGCCCAGGTAGAGGGCCATCACGCCGAACATGCCCACCCCGATGACCATGGCGCCATAGCCGATGGTGGCGGTGATGAAGGTCGGCTTGATCAGATCCTCGCGCACGGCGAAGAGCCGCTGGGCGATGGTCTGGTTGCCGATCGCGTAGGCGAGCACCGCCGCGATATAGGGCGCGCCCTGATTCAGGAACGCCTCGCTGGAGAAGAAGCTCTGCTGCTCGGGCGAGAGGTTCTGCGCGCCGGTCTCGAAGGCGGACGGGAAGTCCGCGGCGAAGAAGATGAACGGGATGATCACGGCCACGGCCCCGAACATCGCCATGACCTGGATGAAGTCGGTGAGCACCGAGGCGCGGAAGCCGGACCACAGCGTGTAGAGCAGCACCCCGGCGGCCACGGTGAGCACGCCCTGGATGAAGGTGAACGGAGAGAGCATCGCGATCAGCACCCCGCCGGCGATGAAGTTCGACATCAGCGAGATCAGGCTGCCCACCACATTGGAGCCCGCGAGCATCAGCTGACTCGAGCGTCCGTGCCGGGCGTACATCACCTCGGCGATGCTGTGCGCCCGCGGCGCCACCGCGCGGATCCGCTTGCCGAAGGGGTAGATGAACAGGATCATCAGCGCCCCCCAGAGCCCGTAGTGGATGGGCCCGGAGATCCCGTAGGTGTACCCGGCCTCGGCGGAGGCGTACATCGACGACGCCCAGATCCAGGTCGCGGTCATGGACGCCGCGGAGATCCCGAAGCCGATCTTGTTGCCGGCCGTCATGTACTGGTCAGCGTTCTCCTTCTTCTTCCTGATCCGATGCGAGACCAGGTAAGTCCCCCCGTAGAAGGCCACCAGCAGCAGCACCACCGTGATGGCGCCGAACTGGACTGCGCTTGATTCGTTCACGTCGTATGTTCCCCTCGTTGAGTATCAGTCGTCTCGCTGCATTCACTCGTCGTCACATCCGCCTGGCGCCGCATTTTTGGGCGCGCACAGGCAAGGCATCGCGTGACGCCGCATCGTGCTTCAACGGATCCGTGGCCGCGCTCTGAGCTCATGACGCGGGCCTGTTCTCAGGCCTCGGCGGAGCTGGTGCAGATGGCGCGGGACGGTGTCCCCTCGTGGCGGCCGGGCCGCACCCTCATCCATCAAAGGGGGTGAACCAGGCCACAAGCAGTAGACCGTAACACACTGCCTATTTCACTCGACCGTTCCCGGTGCCCGGGGCACCGGCCCCGGATGGCCCCTCAGGCACGGACCCAGTAGACTGAACACCAGCAGCTTTGACCCGGCCATCACCGGTGAGCTTCCGGTAGAACCGGTCCCGCGGCATCACCTCCGCGGCGCCTCAGTAGAGCCGGACGGGTAAGCCCGTCACAGCAGTCATGGAGAGGCCCGACGACGGCGCGTCCTCAGCTCCTTCACGGAGCAGGGACGGCAGGCGTGGGGCAAGCAAGGTGGTACCGCGCCCGGCAGGCGTCCTTGTGAGTGCGTCAGACCATCGCTCAGCACCACAGCAGGACGGACCTCCATGACCGAGAACAACTCTCCCGTGTATCCCCGCGCATCAGCCGCCGAGTCAGGCGCACGTCGGATCCCCGCCTCCCCGCGCTTCCCGAAGATCGAAGAGCGCGTGCTGGCGCAGTGGGAGAAGGACGGCACCTTCCAGGCCTCCATCGACAACCGGCCCACCGAGGACGCCTCCGGTGAGGCCAACGAGTTCGTCTTCTACGACGGTCCGCCCTTCGCCAACGGTCTGCCGCACTACGGTCATCTGCTCACCGGCTACGTCAAAGACCTCGTGGCGCGTTACCAGACCCAGCGCGGCTCCCGGGTGGAGCGGCGCTTCGGCTGGGACACCCATGGGCTGCCCGCCGAGCTGACCGCCATGAAGGAACTCGGCATGACCGACAAGGCCGAGATCGAGGCCTTCGGCGTGGACAAGTTCAACGACGCCTGCCGTGCCTCAGTGCTGAGGTACACCGGCGAATGGGAATCCTATGTGCACCGGCAGGCCCGTTGGGTGGACTTCGAGAATGACTACAAGACGCTCAACGTGGACTACATGGAATCGGTCATCTGGGCCTTCAAGCAGCTGCACGAGAAGGGCCTGACCTACCAGGGCTTCCGCGTGCTGCCGTACTGCTGGAAGGACGAGACCCCGCTGTCCAACCACGAGCTGCGCATGGACGACGACGTCTACAAGGACCGCCAGGACCCCTCGGTCACCGTGGCTTTCCCGATCACCGGAGGCGGCGCGCACGGCGACGCCCTCACCGGGGTCAACCTGTTGGCCTGGACCACCACACCCTGGACCCTGCCCACCAACTTCTCCGTCGCCGTGGGTCCTGAGGTGGAATACGTCGTCGTCCAGGCACCCGCAGATTCCGCGCTGCCCGGCCGGCACCTGATCGCTGCCGAGCTGCTCGGCGCCTACGCCAAGGACCTGGGGTTCACCGACGCTGAAGCCACCGACGTGCAAGCCACAGACGTGCAAGCCTCCGAAGCGGTGCCTGCCACCGCGGCCGAGGCGGCAGCCGCCGCCGTCGTCGCCCGCTACCAGGGCACCGAGCTGGCCGGGCTCGAGTACGCGCCGCTGTGGGACTACTACACCGACGCCGAGACCTGGGGCACCGAGCACGCCTTCCGGGTGCTGGTGGAGGACTACGTGACCACCACCGACGGGACCGGGCTGGTCCACCAGGCCTCGGCCTACGGTGAAGAGGATCAGCGCTCCTCCGAGGAGGCCGGGATCCCGGTGATCCTCTCCGTGGACGAGGGCGCCCGGTTCCTGCCGATGTTCGCCCAGCCCACCCCCACGGGCAAGACCCCGCTGGCCGAGATCGCCGGGGTCCAGGTCTTCGAGGCCAACCGCACCATCATCAACGAGCTCAAGACCTCCGGGCGACTGGTTCGTGAGGCATCCTATGTGCACTCCTACCCGCACTGCTGGCGCTGCCGCACCCCGCTGATCTACAAGGCGGTGACCTCCTGGTACGTGGCTGTCACCCAGGTCAAGGAGCGGATGCTCGAGCTCAACGAGCAGATCAACTGGATCCCGGGCAACGTCAAGCACGGCCAGTTCGGCAAATGGCTGGAGAACGCCCGCGACTGGTCGATCTCCCGCAACCGCTACTGGGGCAGTCCGCTGCCGGTCTGGGTCTCGGACGATCCGGAGCACCCGCGGACCGAGGTCTACGGCTCGCTGGAGGAGCTCAAGGAGGCCTTCGGCGACTACCCGCGCAACGCCGAGGGCGAGCCCGACCTGCACCGGCCCTGGATCGATGCGCTGACCCGCCCGAACCCCGACGACCCCACGGGCGCCTCCACGATGCGCCGGGTCGAGGACGTCCTCGACGTCTGGTTCGACTCCGGCTCGATGCAGTTCGCCCAGGTCCACTACCCCTTCGAGAACGCCCAGTGGTTCGCCGATCACCACCCGGCGGACTTCATCGTGGAGTACATCGGGCAGACCCGCGGCTGGTTCTACACCATGCACGTGCTGGCTACCGCGCTCTTCGACCGCCCGGCCTTCACCAACGTGATCAGCCACGGGATCGTGCTGGGCTCCGACGGCCAGAAGATGTCGAAGTCGCTGCAGAACTACCCGGACGTCTCCGAGGTCCTGGACCGCGACGGCTCCGACGCGATGCGCTGGTTCCTGATGTCCTCGCCGATCCTGCGCGGCGGCAACCTGGTGGTCACCGAGGAGGGCATCCGTGAGAGCGTCCGACAGGTGCTGCTGCCGATGTGGAACGCCTGGCACTTCTTCGGGCTCTACGCCAACACCGCCAACCAGGGCGCCGGCTACCAGGCCAAGTCCGTGGGGGCCGACGACGTCGCCAGCCCGCTGGACCGCTACATCCTCGCCGCCACCGGTGATCTGGTCCGCGAGGTCACCTCCTCGCTCGACGCCTACGACGTCTCCGCCGCGTGTGAGTCGCTGCGCCGGTTCTCCGACACGCTGACCAACTGGTACATCCGCCGGTCTCGGGCCCGCTTCTACGCCGAGGACTTCGCCGCCTACGACGTGCTCTACACGGTGCTGGAGACCTTCGCCCGGGTCTCGGCTCCGTTGCTGCCGCTGATCAGCGAGGAGATCTGGCGCGGCCTGACCGGGAAGCGCTCGGTGCACCTGGCCGACTGGCCAGACCCTGAGGACTATCTGCGCGACGAGCGTGCCGTGGAGCTGATGGAGCTCACCCGTCTGGTCAGCTCCGCCGGGTCCTCGCTGCGCAAGCAGGCGAATCTCCGGGTCCGCCAGCCGCTGGCCAAGCTCTCCGTGGCCGTGCCGCAGGCTCAGGCGCTGGAAGGCACCTACCAGCAGATCATCGCCGATGAGCTGAACCTCAAACAGGTCCAGCTGCTCGACGCCGCGCAGACCGATGCGGCGGACTTCGGCATCGGACAGCAGCTGGTGGTCAACGCCCGCGTCGTCGGCCCCCGACTGGGCAAGCAGGTCCAGCAGGCCATCAAGGGCGCGAAGTCCGGTGACTGGTCGGTCGAGGCCGGCGTGGTGACCGCTGGAGGGTTGGAGCTCTTCGATGGTGAGTACACTTTGAGCACCACGGTCTCCGAAGAGCTCGGCGAGAAGGCCGTCACGGTCCTGGACGGTACGGGCGGCTTCCTGGTGCTGGACACGGAGCTCAGCGAGGAGCTGATTGCCGAGGGCACCGCCCGGGACCTGATCCGCAGCATCCAGCAGGCCCGCAAGGACGCCGATCTGCAGGTCTCAGACCGGATCGAGACCACGGTCACGGCGTCCCCGGCCATCGTCGCGGCGCTGGAAGCCCACCGTCAGCTCGTCAGCGAGGAGACCCTCACGGTGGATCTGCACCCGGTCGCCTGCGAGAGTTCAGCCGAACCGAGCATTCATGTGTCCGTCGTCGAAGGAGCTCGAGCATGAGCGAAGACCTTGATCAGTTCTCAGTGGCCAGCGTCTACGCGGAGCTGCTCTCGCGCGCACCGGAGAACAAGATGGAACCGCGGATGCAGCCCATGGTCGAGGCCATGGACCTGCTGGGGGAGCCGAACCGGACCGCGCCGGTCATCCACATCACCGGCACCAACGGCAAGACCTCCACCGCCCGGATGATCGAGGCCGGCCTGCTCGCCCACGATCTGCGCGTCGGGCGCTACACCTCCCCGCACCTGACCTCGGTGACCGAACGGATCTGCCTCGACGGCCAGCCGGTCGACGACGGCACCTTCGTGCGGATCTGGGACGAGGTGCGCCCCTTCATAAGCCTGGTCGACGCGAAGCTGGCCGACCGCGGCGAGGTCCCGCTGACCTACTTCGAATGTGTCACCATCCTGGCGTTCGCGGTCTTCGCCGACGCCCCGGTGGATGTCATGGTGCTCGAGGTCGGCCTCGGCGGCATCACCGACGCCACCAATGTGGCCGACGGATCGGTCAGCGTGGTCACCCCGATCAGCCTGGACCACACCGACCTGCTCGGCGACGACGAGCGCGACATCGCCCTGGAAAAGTCCGGCATCATCAAGTCCGACGGGTTCCTGATCTCCGCCGCCCAGGTCCCGGCCGCGGCCGATGTGCTGCTCGCCGAGGCGCGGGCCAAGAATGTGCCATACCGCTTCGAAGGCGTGGAGTTCGGCGTCGAATCCCGGGTGCCTGGGGTAGGGGGTCAGCAGCTGACCGTCTCCGGCCTGGCCGGACGCTACCCGGACATCCTGCTGCCCCTGCACGGGGCGCACCAGGCGCAGAACTTCGCCGTGGCGGTAGCCGCTCTGGAGGCGTTCATCGGCGGGGGAGACCAGGAGCTCAACATCGAGAACCTGCGCCTGGCCGCGGAGAACATCAGCGCCCCCGGACGACTCGAGACCCTGCGCACCGGCCCGAGCATCATCGTCGACGCCGCGCACAACCCTGCCGGGATCACCGCCAGCGCGCAGGCGCTCAAGGAGAGCTTCGGGCTCTCCCGACTGGTGCTCGTGGTCGGGATCCTGCAGGACAAGGACGCCCGCGAGATGCTCACCGCGCTGTACAAGGAGTATGAGGGTCTGGTCGAGGACATCTGCTTCACGCAGTCCACCTCCCCGCGGGCCATTCCCGCAGGACAGCTCGGAACACTCGCGCTCGAGGTCGGCTACGCCGAGCAGGACATCTACGTCACCGAACGCCTCGACGACGCGATCGACTGGGCGGTGGGGCGCGCCGACGAGGCCGACCCGGGCCTGATCGGCGGCGTGCTGATCACCGGATCGATCACCCTGGTGGGTGAGGCCCGCACGCTGCTGGGAGCACCCGAGGGAACATGAGTCAAGACCCCGAGTCGAGCGGCGAACCAGAACCAGTTCAGAGAACCCCGCAAGAACCAGCACCCAGCACGAGGCAGGAGCAGAGGATGCCCAAGCAGACCCGCGCACAGCGCGAATGGCGCCCCGGACAGGTCAAGGCACCACGATCGGTGAAGACGCTGTTCGCCTCCACCGTGCTGTGCCTGGAGGCAGTGCTGATGTTCTTCTTCAGCCTCATGGCCTGGGGGTTGAACCAGAACGAGTGGTACGCCTGGTGGCTGCTGGGCGGCTCGCTGGCCCTGGCGGTGGTCCTGATCTTCACCTGCGCCATCCTGCAGCGCCGAGGCGGCTATGCGTTCGGCTGGGTGCTGCAGTTCGTGATGCTCTTCGGCTTCATCGCGGTGGCGCTGGTGACCAGCGAAGGCCTGATCGTGCCACTGGCAGCGATCCCCGGCGTGGCCTTCATGGCCTGCTGGTGGTACGCGCTGAACAAGGGCGATCAGCTTGACGACGAGAAGCTCGACAGATTCCGGGCCGAAGAGGCCCTGGCAGAGAACCCGACAACTGAGGAGCACAAGAATGACTGAACGTACCCTGATCCTGGTCAAGCCCGACGGTGTTGAGCGAGGTCTGACCGGTGAGATCCTGCGTCGGGTGGAGGCCAAGGGCTACCGCGTCACCGCGCTGCAGCAGCTCAGCGCCAGCACCGAGCAGCTGGCGCAGCACTACGCCGAGCACGAGGGCAAGCCCTTCTACCAGCCGCTGGTGGACTTCATGCTCTCCGGCCCGGTGGTCGCCGCGGTCGTGGAGGGTGAGCGCGTCATCGAAGGCTTCCGCTCCCTTGCCGGCACCACAGAGCCGACGACGGCGGCTCCGGGCACGATCCGCGGAGACCTCGGCCGGGACTGGGGCGAGAAGGTGCAGAAGAACCTGGTCCACGGCTCCGACTCGGTGGAGTCCGCCGAGCGCGAGATCGGCATCTGGTTCAGCTGAAGGGGAGTAGGCGCTCGGCGTGGTTGAGCAGCTGAGCGTGTGATTGGACCGAAGAACGGCGGCTTTGGGGATGTGGATCCCTGGGCCGCCGTTCTTGCACGTTCAGCGATTGCGGCCCGTGCCGGCCTTCTTGGGGCGGGTCCCAGTGGTGAAGTCGATCTGCATCCGATCCAGCCGGAGCCGGGTACGCTCATACACCACTTTTGCTGCGCGCATACGGCCATTGGCTTTGTGCGAGGTGTACTCCTCATACTGGTCACACACCCATTGGGGGTCGCCGTCAGCGAGCATCTCACCCTGCTCGATCCAGATCACACGCGTACACATCTGCTTGATGGTGCCCAGTGAGTGAGAGACCAGGAAGACACAGCCGGCGTTGGAACGCACCTCATCCAAGCGCTCCTTGGTGCGCGCTCGGAATTGTGCGTCTCCAGTGTTCAGTGCCTCATCGATGAGAAGAATGTCCGGGTCGACCGAGGTCGCGATGGCGAACTGAAGACGGGAGGACATGCCAGAGGAATAGGTCTTCAACGGCATCTCGAGGGCGTCGCTGAGCCCGGAGATTTCCACGATCTGATCGTATTTCGCCGCGGTCTGCTCGGGAGAAAGTCCCATGGCCAGGCAGCCGAGGCGAATGTTCTCTCGGCCGGAGATCTCTTTGACCAGGGCGGCATTGACGCCGAGCATCACAGGGGTCGAGGTGGCGTAAACCTCACCGCTGGTCGGGCGGACCTTACCGGTGAGCAGCTTCATCAGAGTGGACTTACCGGAGCCGTTGGTTCCGATCACGCCGACCGATTCCCCGCGATTTACGATGAAGCTGAGGCTCGAGAGGGCGTGGACCTCGGCCCAGCCAGCGCCTGTGACGCGCTTGATCCCTCGAGCTATGCGCCCCGAAGACTCGTGCTTGTCCGATGAAGAACGGACACGATAGGTCATCGACGCATCGTCTACCACGAGACAAACATTCTCGGGCTTGACGGTCCGGATCACAGGGGTTTGCTGGGTGAATGGATGGTCGTCTCGGGTCTCGGTTGCGTCTCCAGCGTTGTCATCGAACTCAACTGCGAGATCTTCAGCGATCAGATCTGCTTCAGAAGCTCTGCTGCGACGAGATATGTAAGGAGTTGACGTCGTCATCGTTCCTTTCCGTAGCTCTCCTCGCCCTGCCAGAAGATCAAGAACCCGATGAGCAAGGAGCCTACAGCCCATGACGCCAGCACGATCCAGCGGGCCGGGTCTGCGAAGCCGTCATACAGCCACGCATGCCTGATGATGTCGAGCACGCAGAACAGGGGATTCAGGTTCATGACCGTCACCAGCCAGTCCGCGCCTATGTTGGACCACCGCTCTGGGGAGAAGAACACTGCGGAGGTGTAGAAGAGGATCCGTGTTCCGAAGCCGATCACGTGCTTCACGTCGTTATGTGCATTCACAGCGCGAGCCAATGCCAACGACCACCCAAGCATCACCATCAACGCCAAGCCGATGCAAGGGAAGAAGAGCAACCAGTGCCAGCTCAACGCGGTCGGGATGGACGCCGCGCCATCGAGCTTCATGTCGCCAATAGTCAGAACCAGCAGCGCCATGACGAAGAACATCGGAAGGCTGGAGAAGAGCTCTCTCACGGTCGTCGAAATGACAAGACAGGCTCGAGGGAAGTTGAACGCCTGAACAACCTTCTGGTTGCCAGCGATGGCATTCGACCCGCCTGAGACTGCAGTCGTGAAGAACCGAAACGTAAACACTCCGATGATCAGGTACCCGATGAAGTTATCGATTCCTCGACCGGTCTGTAGCAACAGCCCAAAGATGAAGAAGTACGCGCACCCCATGAACATCGGGTTCAGGATCATCCAGACTCGGCCCAGGGAGTCGTAGCTGTTGGCCGAAGCGACTCGGGAGTGTGAGTCGTAGTACAAGAAATGGCGGAAGGACCAGATCTCGCGAATATAGCCGAAGAGCCGGGGCCGGGCACCGACGCGGATGAGCCCCGTGCCATCGAGCTGGGCGACTCTGCCCCTTTCGCCAGGTTCCGGGGTCTCATCGGCGCGCTCTAGAGCAGGTGCGGCCATCACTGACTTCCTTTCTGATGCCTCAACCGGGCGGGTGCGCGATTTCATACTCTGAGCCAAAGATTCTGGATCTGCCACTGAGCGGTGCTGAGACTTGAGACCGACCGAGCGCGAGTCAGTCTATCAGCGCACCTTCTTCTTCCCTGGGTCAACTTGCCTGGGAGGCGAAGAGTTCCGGAACCGATTTCTGGAGCGCGCGTTCGAGGTGGGGAACCATCGTCTCCACGTATTCGTTCGTCAGATGGTGGCTGTCTCGGTAGACCAAGACGTTGCCGATGACCGCTGAGCACTTCTGCTCGGGGCAGAAGTGTTCGGTGAGGTCAAGGATGTAGGTGTTCTCCGGGAGGTTGAGCTGGCTCAACGGATCTACGTCGGCGTACTTGCCGAACTCTGGGGCGCAGGAGAGCTCATCCCCGCCATCTGCCAAGCAGTCCGGGATATTCTCCTCGGTGCGGGGAGTGCCGCGCATGAGAAGAAGATGACTCCCGGTGTCGGTGATCTGTTTCCAACGTTCCTGCGCGCCGTGGTGGATCTCTTCATTCCCGTTTTCTCGGGGGATCGCCGTGCCGGGTGTGACCACCAGATCTGGCTCCCGTTCGGCCAGCACCTCTGGGAATTGGTCGTTCCAGTCATCGCAGGTCGAGGTCTCCGCGGGGTCATTTGCGCGGAAGACACATCCGCCCTTGGTCGACACCAGGACCTCCCAGTTGTGCTTCTCGGCCAGGATGATCCACGCGTTGTGCCAATGTCCCGCGTGCGAACCGCCTGCAAGCATGATCGTCTGGGCGGGTTCCTGCGGCTGTGCGGCATCTTCGCAGACCAGGACCTCTCCAGTACCGGGCTGATCGCCGGTGGGCTGGTGACAGTCGGTCCGGGCATACTCGGGCACCCGGCGGGAGATGCCGCCAAGCTCGGGATAGAACTCAACGTCTAGGGCGGATTCGTCGGCCTGGATGATGTCAGCACCCGGATAGAGCAAGCGGTCCACGCCCGCCATCGCCATCCCGTCCTCCTGGGGAGCGGTGGTCATCTGCACATAAGTCGTAGTTGTGACCCCGCCGATGACCAGAGTGCCGGCGGCCAGGGAAAGCGTCACGAGCCCCGCCTTGCGGGCCGGTCGCTCAGGGGAGCGCCTCGCACGAGCGAGCGGCTCTTCTACGAAGCGGAAAGTCAGCCAGCCCAGCAGGAGCGAGACGGCGAGCAGGATCGCTGCGTCCACGAGGGAGAGGGCGGGGGCGTCCCGGAATTCCAAGGTGAAGATCAACAGCGGCCAGTGCCAGAGAAAGAGGCCGTAGGCAATATCGCCGAGCCTGGTGAAGGGGGCCCTGGCCAGCAGGCCGGCGGCGGTGCCGCGATGCACTGGGTTCCGGTCCGACTCTCCGGGCGATGACGAGGCGAAGATCAGCGCTATGCCGGCCAACGGCCAGAGCGCCCACGGACCCGGGAAGAGCGCGGCCCCGTCCAGGACGAATCCACAGCTGACGACGAGCGCAAGCCCCAGCCATCCCGCGAGGGTTCGCAGTCGAGCAGGCAGCACGAGCCTGGCCCCGATAAGCGCCATAAGGCCGCCGAATCCAAGCTCCCAGATGCGTGCCTGGGTCAGAAGATAGGCCTCCTGCTGGTTTTGCTGCTGGACCACGATGGCCGTCGTCAACGAGGCCGCCATGAGCAGGCCGATCAGCGAGGCCATCGTTACGGTGAGGGAGAACCTGGTCCGGCGTGCGAGCCAGACGGCGAGCAGCGCCACGACGGGCCAGACGAGGTAGAACTGGCCCTGCACGGAGAGGGACCAGAAGTGTTGGAAGGGGCTCGTCTCGGCTCCGGCAGCTTCGTAGGAGAGCTGCGAGCGGATGAGCTCGATGTTCTCGAAGTACAGAAGCGATGCTCGAGCCTCGGTGAGAAGCTGTGCGTGCTGGGTGAGCGGCAGCAGCAGCAGCCCCCCCAGGGTGGTCACGGCAATGACCAGCGCCGCGGGAGCGAGGATTCTTCGGGCCAGCCGCGCAAGGTAGCGGATGAGGTCGATGCGCCCGGTGGTGCCCACCTCGCGCAGCAGCATGGCGGTGAAGAGAAAGCCTGAGATAGCGAGAAAGATGTCGATGCCACCGGAGACCCGGCCCGCGCCAAAGAGGTGAAACAGCACCACTCCGGCGATGGCGAGCCCGCGCAGGCCGTGCAGCTCTGGTCGGTAGCGGCGCTCCGGAAGATCCCAGCGGGATACGGCCGGTCTTGCGACGGCGCGCGGATTCAGGTCAAGAGGCTTTCGGGGCATAGTGGCCTAGGCTACTGGAGTGCATTCCAGGCCGACTGCTTCGGCTCATCTATACTTACCGTCGATTTCGTAACCTGACCGGCGACCACATTAAGGAACCTCCCACCGTGAGTTTTGTCCGCCCGCTAGCCGGCAAGATCCGCAGTCTGACGAAGATGCAGTGGACTGCAGTAACGGTGTTCGTTTTGGCTGCCGCCGTAGCCCTGATTGGGTCAACCGCCGACGTTTTGAGCATGGTGGTTCTCGGATTGCTCCTTGGGCTCGCGGTTCTTCTAGCTGTCGAGATATTCGGCTTCCGACAGCTGACGAGACGGATAAACCGCAGGCTAGACCGCGTTGCTCCTCGTCGGATGGGGCGACAGCCTTCGTTGGAGCGGCAGGAACAGGCACTCGAGGCAGACGAGGTGCTGCACCAGTGGGCAGCGGAACTACGCTCAAGGCCCGATCGCCTTAATTGGTTCATCAGGCTTGCGCGTGAAACGCGATCCCGAGGATCTCGAGAGGTGCTGGCGCTGAGTGCCACACACGGGGCCTATGGCTATCGCACTTTGATGAAGCTCGCGGAACAGGCCCTTCTTCATCCCGAGAACCTCGAAGAGCAGGCTGCGTTGAGACGCGCCCTGTGGCGACCGGGATTCTTCGGGCTTGCGCGCGTTCTCTACAGTCAGCGACTGAGCGAATGGGATCTGAGGAATTGCCTCACTCTCTACGAGCTTGCCAACCGCATCTACAACATCGATCGGCACTTCGACGGCGTCGACCGTTCCTTATACTCGGACCTTCTCACGTGGAATGCGCAGTTTTCTCGTGCGGATGAGGTGTTGGACTATCGAGAACCAGTCGAATGGCGCGCGTTCTCGCAAAGATTTCTTCAGCTCAATGCAGTCAACCCAAATGTCACAGGGTTGCCTCACAAGAAGGGTGAATGGCTGGCCCGCCTGAACGAACGATTCACCGAGATCGGACTGGCACCGTTGGATTTCGAAGAGGGCGACAGTCCTTCGTTCGACAAGATCCGAGTGCGTGCTCAGCCTCTCGAGGAACCGGATCTGCCGCTTGTCTCGATCATCATGCCGATCTACGAACCAGATGCCTCCACAGATGTTGCCATCCAGTCGCTTCTGAATCAGACATGGACCAACATCGAGGTCTTGATCATCGACGACGCCTCACCGCAGTATTTCGAGGATGGGACTTCGACGCCGTATCGGCAGCAGCTAGAAGCTTGGGCCCGGACGGATTCTCGTATCCGACTGACCTTCTGCGAGCAGAACCGTGGGGCGTACGCCGTTCGAAACGAGGCATTCGCTTCGGCTCAGGGCGAATTTGTCACTGTGGCGGACAAAGATGATTGGCATCATCCACAGAAGATCGAGCGTCAAGCACGAGATCTCCAGGCACACCCCCGAAAGCACGCCAACATCGTCAACTGGGTTCGAGTTGACGAAGACCTCAAGTTCCTCGTCCGGTGGGGTCCTGATCGAGTAGTGCATCCCAGCTTCGCGTCGATCATGTATCGACGTGTTGAAGTCATGGAAAAACTCGGCTACTGGGATGCTGTGCGGAAGTCCGCAGATGGGGAGTATCGGACAAGATTTGAGATCGCCTTCGGCGAGAAGCTGGTCGCCACTGATCATGTCCCCATGGCGTTCTCTCTATTGGGTGACGGGAATCTGACGAGCAACGACTTCGGTTTGGGCTACCGGCATCCTGATCGAGAGATCTACCAGGATGCCTACGGTGATTGGCACAAGCGCATTCGAAGCGGGGCATCTCCGTTCATGCCTGAAGATCCCGGTGACAGAAGATTCGTGGGACCGACGTCATTCTTGCCGGAACGCGATAAGAGTCACGTACCGCACTACGACGTCATCTATCTTTCGGAATTCGGGCTTCAGGGAGGCAACGCTCTCACACTCGAACGTGAGATTCGCACTGCCTTGGACTCCGGGCTCAAGGTAGGAATCGTCGCCCTTCAGAACGGATTGATACCGAGCGCATCTAAGCGCAGGATAGTTCCAGTGTTGGAACGTCTCTTCCTCGACGGTTCCGTAGACAGGTTGACACTGGACCGAGTTGCGACTGCAGAGCTGATGCTCATTCACTGGCCCACAGTGATGCAACTCTTGCCCGCAGCCGAATCAGCCATACAGCCGGAGAGGATTGTGGTCGTCGCAAATCAGCTGCCTGGCCTCATGTCACAGAGTCGCCAGAGTTACGACGCCGCGGACGTCTCTCGAAACTGCGGCGAGATCTTTGGACAGCACCCAGTCTGGGCGGCCCAGTCGTCCTTCATCTACGAGGCTTTGCGTGCGATGTTGCCCAGCACTCAGCTCTCCAAAGAACTCTGGCTAGGCATCGCGCCCAAAGATGGACCGACGCGTGTTCCCGACTTTGGAAATCGACCAATCTTGGGACGTCCGATGGATGAGGAGGAACGGAACTGGCCTAAGACCAAGTCGGCACGGGAGTCGCTCCTGCCGACCAACGGATCTGCTGAAGTTCTTCTCGAGGGTCGCCCGGAACTGATGGTCCGAGAGCGTATTCTCGCGGAACCGCTGGCCCCGCTGGGTTGGACCATCGAGTATCCCTCTCCCGAAGGACCGAGCGCATATCTGGGTCGGATCGACTTTTACCTCGGACACACCCGTGACTCGGCCGATGAATCGACCGAACCCTACATCGTCGAAGCAATGCGGCAGGGAGTAGTCTGCATCCTTCCGCCCCGGCTGCGAGGACAGTTCGGTGAGGCAGCGATCTACGCCGAGCCGCGCGAAGTGCCCGAAGTTATTGACAGTTCGTGGAATCCTCAGGAGTACGTCGCGCAACAGGAACGTGGTCTGGCGTTCGTCCAGTCACATCGCACTGTCAGCGACTACCTGCACCGGATCGGGTGACGCACTGATTCCGAGCACTATGGCAGTCCGCATATCATCACCGGAGGACCGTTGACGAGTTCGATCGTGGAAGTGTCCCGAGAGGTGCGCGTAGCGTTTCGTCGAGCCCAATCAAGAAGCAACTATTTGGAGAACAATGAGCGCCCCCCAACCGGCTAGCAGAGCACACGCCGCAGCACGAGACCATCGGCCCTTGAGCGTCTTGGGCGTTGCCATCCGTTGGAAGTCCCAGCGAGCTTCAGCTGTGTTCGAGTTGGAGACGCGTGATGGAACCGTGTCTTTGGAGCTGCGCACCAACGAGGCTGGGGGAGCCGAACTCATTGCTTTTGGCGAGTCCGACTCCAGCGAACGCTTCCTCCGGAACACGCTTCTGGGTCAAGCCCTGCTGGTGGCTGAGCCTCGTGAGCACCACGTCATTGAGCACTTCTCTGAGACAGCGTCTTCGCGGACGGTCTTGGACCGCGTTGCGGGGTGGGCTCAGTTTCTCATCTCGGAAAGCTCAGCTCTTGAGCTGCTCAAGGCGGGCAAGGCGCATCCAACGAGGAACCCCGTCGCCGGATTCTGGTGGGACAAGCGCTCGAACTTCGGAGACTCTATCGGTCCCTGGGTAATCTCGGCGTATTCCGGCCGGCCGACGGTCAACGCTCGATTCATGAAGGTCCCGGGACGCACGTTGGTCAGCGTGGGTTCTGTGATTCAAATGATCAAGCGTCCGAACGCTGACATCTGGGGAAGTGGACTCATCCGTGAGATCAACGAAAAGCATCTGCACGATCTGACGCAGCTCAAGGGCGTTCGTGTGCATGCGGTCAGAGGAAAGCTCACACACGCCCAACTGACATCACAGCTGGACTGGGATGTGCCAGAGGTGTTCGGAGATCCGGCTCTGCTGCTTCCGCGTGTATACACACCGACTGTCGAGAATGTCGGAACTTCCGGCGTGTCGTTCGTTCCGCACTACTCACATCGGAAATGGCTGGACTCCCTCTCTACCGACGGTGTGAGCGTGGTCGACGTGCGGAATGACCTGACCACAGTGATCGATCAGATCGCAAGCTCCGACATCTGCGTCTCTACATCGCTGCACGGACTGATCATTGCCCAGGCGTTCGGCGTGCCTTGGGTGTGGCTGAACGTCACAGACGAAGCGCTGGCTGGCGCACGCTTCAAGTTCGATGACTACTTCTCCACGCTCGACGCCTCGGTTGTTGCGGAACATCAGATGGTGTCGACTGAGCTCGAGACCCTCGAACTCCTGAAGGTGAGCAAACAGGCAACCCTGCCTCGTCTGAGTATCGATCTCGATGCCCTCGAGGCGGCGCTCCCCATCACGGGGCCACGTAGTACAGAACCCGCGATGCCCAAGGCCAAAGTGAAGTTTTCCTGGTCCGGATACCCGTTGCGTACTCGTCTCAGTGCTCGCGGGAACGACTTGGGACTTTTCGGCAAGCGAGTGGTCAGGTCCGGACAGCGCCGCATCTCAAAGATGTTCAGTGAGAAGTGACGTCACGGCCTCTAGGCCTGGAGCGGAATCCAGCTTTAGCGGGAGCGATACAGCTCGGCTGCAGGAACAGCAACTAGTCCGCGGTCTTCCCGGGCGTCGATTCCGCCCAGAACTTCATGGTCTCCGGGGGCTGGCCATCCTCGGCGTCGTGTTGTTCCATCTTTTCGGAGCAGGACGGGTTTCCGGTGGAATCGACATCTTCCTGGCAGTCTCCGGTTTCCTCTTCACTGCGATGCTCCTTAGGGAAGCTGCCGAGACTGGTGGACGAATCGACGTGGGTCGGTACTTGTCTCGACTTGCTCGAAGATTGCTTGCACCCGCAGTGCTGGTGATTGGCGTCACCACTGTGGTCGGGTTCTTCGTCATGCCCGTGACCGATCGTCTCCAGCTCTTGGCTGAGGCCAGAGCTTCGCTGCTCTACTTCGAGAATTTGGAGCTGCTCAGGGCGCAGATGTCCTATGAGGCTGCGGGGGCTGGCACCAGCCCCTTCCAGCACTTCTGGTCGCTCTCGGTTCAAGGTCAGTTCTACCTTGTCTGGCCGGTCGTCGCGATCCTCGCCGTGTGGATCGCCAAGCGGGTTCGGCGATCGGCCACAACGATCATGATGCTTCTGGTGGGCCTCGTTCTGGTCGCGTCCCTCATCTACGCCATCTACATGCAGACCATCAGTCAGGACCAGGCGTACCTGATGACACGCACTAGGCTGTGGGAACTCGCTTTTGGTGGTCTCCTTGCGTTGCTGGCCGCAAGAATGACAGTGCCCGCAGTCATCCGCCCCTTAGTCGGTTGGATCGGCTTGGGATTGGTCCTTACCGCAGGCTTCGCCCTCGATGGTGCGCAAGTCTTCCCCGGGCCCCTCGCACTGTGGCCGCTTGCCGGATTTGCGTTCATCATCATCTCGGCGGGACCAGCCGGGGCTGCACTCGACCACCCCTGGACGGCGGCAAAGTTATTGTCGGCGCGGTTGCTGGCGTGGATTGGTGACCTTGCCTACGGCCTCTATCTGTGGCACTGGCCGTTGCTGATCTTCTATCTCGAGATTCGCGATTATCCTGCGGTGGGTGTCCGAGGTGGTCTGCTCTTGTTCTTCCTGTCCTTGTGTCTTGCCTGGCTCACACATCGCTTCGTCGAGACGCCGATCGGGATAGCCAAGGCCCTGCCTCAGTGGCGCCAATTGGCGGTGGCCGGCGGTGGCATTGCTGTCGGTGCTGCGGCGCTCTCCGCAGTGCTGCTCTTCACCAGTCCACCAATCCCCGACGGGTACACCATGACCGGGGTGGATTCCGAACAGTATCCGGGCGCAGACGCTATCGAGTCGTCGGTGATCAAGCCCGTTCCAGCAGCTGAGATCTACCCGGCCTTGGACTCCATTGCGCAGGATCAACCGACGTATCACCAGTGGGGCTGTCGCCAGAAGGTGGGCAATGATCCCGGCTCTGGCGCAGTGCTAGTCTGCGAGGATCTGAATAAGCCCGAGAATCCGAGCGCCACTGTCATGCTCGCGGGTGGATCTCATGCTGGGCAATGGCACCACGCATTCTCGCTGCTCGCTGAGCAGAACAACTGGGAGCTTCTTGTGGTGGACAAGAGCGGTTGCCGGTTCGGTCCGTTAGAGGATCCGGAGAACAACACCTGTGACCAGTGGAATCGGGACTTCGTCAAGGTTGTCCAGGAGCGGTCACCGGATCTCGTGGTGACTCCAGGAACGGTTGCCTTCCAGAGTGGCCCGAAGGAACATATCTGGGACGGGGCCCCTGATCGCTGGGAGGAGATCACTGAGACGGGTACTGACTTGCTGCTCATGCGCGCAACGCCCCGCCCGGAACAGGACGCTCCTCAGTGCCTGGCCTCGGGCAAATCACCGTCCGAATGCGGACCGGATTTCAGCGTCTTCGAGGACCAGAACCCTCTAGAGCCTTATGGTCAGCAAGACTCGATCCATACGGTGGATATGACGGATCGCATCTGTCCTGCCCAGGAGTGTCCAGCCGTCATCGGAAATGTAGCTGTCTACCGAGACGACAGCCACTTGACGAACGCCTATGTTGAGACGCTGGCCCCATACCTGGACGAGAAACTTCAACGACAGATTCCCGATCTCTACTAATCAAACTGAGCTGAAATGCGCGGGAGACCACAGCGTGGGCTGGCCAGCCTAGTCTCTCGTCATGCGGGCCAGGACCTTGTCCGCGACCCGGCGGCCGTTTCCAGACCAGGGGTAATGGTGGATGCTGAAGCTGGCTTGGGCGTCGACCTCCAGCACGGTGGCGTCCACTGCGGAGTCTAGGCTTGGGGCCAGAATGTCGACGCCCGCCACCGGGGAACCCGGTACAGCCCAGCGGGCGTCGACGGCCAAAGTCTTGAGGGACTTATCGAGGCGGTCGGTGACATCCACCGTGAGTCCGCCAAGTCTCATGTTCACGCCCGGGCTGAACCAGTAGATCCGGTCAACGTTGGATATCGGGTCCGACGCCTTCGCTTCGGCACGTGGCATCAGCGCGGTCTCAAGCTCGAACTTCGCCAGAAGGGGATTCCGCTTCCTTCCTCGATCGGCTTCTTGGGCCAGATCACTGAGCGTCGAGCGTCCGTCACCCAGTCCGAACAGAGGCACCCGGATCACTGCTGCAACGACTTCTTCGTCCACGACGTAGGCACGGAGGTTCAGACCGTCGTGGAATCGCTCCACCACGACGCCCCCGTGGCCCGTGGCGTTTGGGAAGTCATATTGCTCGGCGTGGGACCAGGCGTCTCCGAAAGTGACCGCAGGATCAACTTGAAGGGAGACTCCGAGGCCAGATTCGCCGAACCGTGGCTTGATGGCTACAGGGCCGGTCATTTGAGCGGCGTACCCCTGTGCCGCATCGCGCTCAGCGGTTGAGAAGACCTGACCCTCCGGGATGGGAATTCCGGCGAGCGAGAGGTAGCGTCGCGCTAATTTTCGGTCGAAAGAGGCCCGTTCGCCGCCCACACTCGTCAGTGATGTCAGGAAGCCCTCTGCGCCTCCCACCGTCCTTCCGTCGTAGGTGAACACCTGTCGCTGCCCTACCGCGCTCACGTGGATCTTGGCCCTGCGGGCAGCCTGCGCGAAGAGATTCTTCGGTCCGTAGGCCGGTCGGTCGCCGTAATCGCGTGGAGCCATGCCGGCAAAGTTTTCCTGAATGAACTTTTCAGTTGCAGCGTTTTTCATGCCAGAGCCTTGAATCTAGAGAAAGAGGTGCATGGACTACCCGTCTGGGCGTCAGGAGGAGCCCAGAGGAAATGCTGTGATGGATGCGACGTCTACATCCTCCGCGGTCCCCGGCTCGAAAGTGAAAGATGTGACACGAAGGTCCTCCGGGGGCTCGAGGCAGAGCAAGTAACCGAGTCCCGTCGTCATATGTGACAGGTAGATCGAGTATTCGTCTTTCTCAGGAATGAACTCCGCTTTCGCCTTTCTGAAGAAATCAACGTGGGCTTTCGACGCATGGGGCTCACCCGGTGTCGCGTTGGCGACTGAAAAGCGGACTCGTATTCTTTTCGGTCGGAGCCTCACGCCAGAGGGGAGATCCACCCTGAGACTAAGGGCACCTTCGGTATCCCACGAATAGGTGAGTCCTGACGCTGGCAGCGTTGCGGGCTGGTCGAGCAGGACCTCGGAGTCAGCTTCGACGCCCGGTGCACGATGCACCTGGTCGGCAATGACCGGAAAGAGTTCGCGGACTTCCGCGAGGTCTGCGGGACCCTCACCGCGAATGCGAATGAACGCCTCTTGAAAGAACGGCTGCTTGGTACCCTCAACGGTGCTGTCCTGGGTCTTGTGGCGAACGTGGAAGACCGTTGGTGTCCGCGAGTCGAGGATCGTGGGTGCGTGCTGATCGACCACGGTATGTTTCGGTGCTCTCAGGTGCTCGATCGAACCGTCTTCCGCCATTGAAGCTACGAGAAGAAGGCCCAGCGCGATCTTTGGGTAGTAGAGTCCGCGGGTGAACACGTATTGGCCGTCAACTCGCACGGCCGAGTAGCCCCGTCCCAGAGAAACCCACCACCCAGCGTGCTCGGGAGTGATGTATGTCGACATCCGAGAGAAATAGCTGTTGGAAAGAATGTCGTCATCGTCGAGACGATAGACGCCGAACGTGCCCGTCGTCATGCCAAATTCCTTCAGCGCGGATCGGACCAGGTGCGCCGGCGGCGTGGCGCTCACAGGCTGTGCCGTCTCGTTCAGCCGGACAAAAGGGTGGCGATCTGCGGCGGCACGAAGAAGCTCCTTATAGGACTCAGGAAGCGACGGCGAGTAGGAGACGAAATGCACAACTTGGTGGTCCCTGGCCGCCAGGGCGAGCTGGGGGATGCTCTCATTGACGAAGATGTCTGTACGGGGCCCCAACCTCTCGGGACTATAGAGCCACGACGTGTACTGCTCTTCACTAAATCCGACACCGTCTTCCCCAGTTCTCGAGGCCTTGAAGAAGCCGGAGCCATATTGGTGGACGCTGAATCTCGTGTGTCCAACGAACACCGGATTCTGGGACGGCTCTGATGCGGTTTCCGTCTCGACCGCGAGGTCCTTTGATGTCTCGGCTACGCGCTGCTGCTGCTCACGGCGCTCCCCCGCACGACGAAAGAATGTCTGAATGCTCATTGGGAGCCCCTTCTAGGTCAGTTACGGTCCGGTGTCAGAAGTTGCTGATGACGGTGGCAACGGTGTTGCGCGAATAAGAGTCTAACTGGCCCCAGCCTGTTCATCAGGTCGGCCAGCCGAGCGCGTTCCGCCACGGGAGGTGCAGGACCGCCGGTCGACGCGGTCCAGTGGACCGACAGAGCCTCTTGACTAGGATGGTCGGATGAAGCGAATCATGCCGATCTACGGGACCCGTCCCGAGGCCATCAAGATGGCGCCCATCGTCAAGGCGCTGCAGGCCAGCGATCTCTTCGAGTGTGAGGTCACCGTGACCGGACAGCATCGCGAGATGCTGGACCAGGTCAACGAGCTCTTCGGCATCGAGCCGGACCACGATCTGAACATCATCCAGCCCCGGCAGACGCTCAACGGGGTGCTCACCCGCACCGTCACCGGCCTGGATGCCATCTTCGCGCAGCACAAGCCTGACGCCGTCGTCGTCCAGGGTGACACCACGACGACGACCGCGGGCGCGATGGCAGCGTTCTACTCCGGCATCCCGGTGATCCACGCCGAGGCCGGGCTGCGTTCCTTCAACCTCTATTCGCCGTTTCCCGAAGAGGCGAACCGCAAGATGACCAGCCAGATCACCGCGCTGCACCTGGCTCCCACCTCGCAGTCCCGGGACAACCTGCTGCGCGAGGCGCTTCCGGCGCAGGACATCGTGGTCACCGGAAACACTGTGATCGACGCGCTGCTCGAGGTCGCAAGCAAGCATGTGCCCTTCGGTGACGCCCAGCTCGAAGAGGCCGCAGCCTCCGGGCGTGACGTGCTGCTGGTCACCACCCACCGTCGGGAGAACCAGGGCTCCGCAATGGAAGGTGTGGGCCGGGCACTGGCCCGCCTCGCCGACCGCTACCCGGAGAAGCTGATCGTGCTTCCGGCCCACCGCAACCCGGTGGTCCGTGAAGCGATCCTTCCCGCGCTGGCCGGGCACGAGAACGTGATCGTCACCGAGCCGCTGCCCTACGGCGAGTTCAGCCGCCTGATGAATCTGGCCACCGTGGTGCTCACCGACTCCGGCGGCGTCCAGGAAGAGGCTCCCTCACTGGGCAAGCCGGTACTGGTGATGCGGGAGAACACCGAGCGGCCCGAGGCCGTCGACGCCGGCACGGTCCGGCTCATCGGCACCGCCGAGGATCGGGTGGTCGAGGAGGTCTCGGCGCTCTTCGACGACCCGGCGGCCTACGCGGCGATGGCCAATGCGGTGAACCCCTATGGCGATGGCCACGCTGCCAAGCGGACCGTCGCCGCGATCGCAGCCATGTTCGGTCTCGGCGACCGGCTCGAGGACTTCTCTCCTGTGCCCACCGGTGCATAAGTCATCCGCCGCATAAGTTCCATAACTATCCACTCGCCCCGCACGGAAGCAGCCCGGACGTCGCGAGCCGCAGGTCGGTCGATCGTCAACTGACGTCAGGCTCGACCGCAGCGTGCAGGCACAGGTCCGGGGGAGGGACCGGTTCCGGGTCCAGTTCCGGAACTCTCCGGAATTTACGGACGCCTTAAAGGACTCAGAATCGAACGCGTGTCGGCATTCAGGCTTCGTTCAGTTTGGCATTATGATCATTAACGCCGTCTGACCTGAGAGTAGTTATGCCACAACAACGAGATCCTCGGATGCGCGATCAAGAGTCCGAGGATCTGACCCCGCCGAGCTCGATGCGATCCCCTTGACCTGAGGTTTCAATGGGTCAAGGGTCACCGATAGTCCTTGAATCTCGTTGTTGCACACTCCTCTCCATGACGTTGAACGTCTGCTAAAGCAGGTCTCGAGAAGGATGAATCCGAGCATCGGCGCCATCATCCCGCGCGAGCCTGCAGCCAATAAGACCGTTTCGCACTCTCTGTCTTGCTGCTGCTAGTCATGTGTCTGTCCCCAGCGAAAGTTGTCGATGAAGCACGCCAAAATATCTTCCCGAAAGTCTGCAACGCTGCTTGACGGGCTTCCTCCACGGCATTTCCGGCCCGAGATCCACGGTCTTCGCGGACTTGCAATCCTTGGAGTAGTGGCATTCCACCTCTACGGCTCGGGGCGTGTCTCCGGCGGAATCGATATCTTCCTCGCCATATCCGGGTTCCTGTTCACAGCGATGCTGTTGCGCGAGGCCACAGAGTCAGGAGGATCCATTCGAGCAGGCCGGTACTTCCTCCGGCTGCTCAAGCGGCTCGTGATTCCGGCGGCGTTGGTCATCACGGTGACGTTCCTTGCCGCCTGGATGGTTTTCCCCAGCACCCGGCACCCCCAGCTGCTGATCGAAGCACGGGCGTCGCTGTTCTACGTGGAGAACTGGCAGCTGATCGCTGACACCATGTCGTATGAGGTGGCCGGAGCCGCGGCAAGCCCGTTCCAGCACTTCTGGTCCCTTTCGGTTCAGGGCCAGTTCTTTCTGATCTGGCCATTGGTAGCCATCGCCGCGGTGTGGTGTGCAAAGCGTCTCAACCGATCGGCAACATCGCTGATGATCGTCCTTGTCATGTTCGTGCTCGCCGCGTCCCTGATCCACGCGGTCTATATGCAGACGATCAGTCAAGATCGCGCGTACTTCATGACCACCACACGCTTCTGGGAATTCGCCTTCGGCGGGCTGCTCGCCCTTGTATCGTCAAGAATCACGCTTGGCCCCTCGGTTCGACTCGTGGCGGGCTGGGCAGGTCTCGGAATGGTGGTCAGCACCGGCTTCATCATGGACGGCGCCGAGGTGTTTCCCGGACCGCTGGCGCTCTGGCCGCTGCTGGGGTTCGCGCTGATCCTGATGTCCTCGCCCGGCCAGGACTCGAATGCGTCCCCGCGTCCAGGTGTCGAGCGTCTGCTCACGCTCAAGCCCATCGGCTGGGTAGGCGACCTGGCCTACGGACTGTATCTGTGGCACTGGCCGTTGCTGATCTTCTATCTCGAAGTCCGTGACAGAGACGAGGTAGGTCTGCGCGGCGGCACCTTGATCCTCCTGCTGTCGTTTGCGCTCGCGTGGCTCACCCACCGGTTGGTAGAGGTTCCACTGAGCAGATCCAGCTTTTCGCGCCCGCGGTTGAAGCTCGGCCTGGCCGCAGGAACGCTCGTGGCCGCCGCAGTCGGAACGAGCGCGGCAATCGGGGTCCTCAATGCCCCCGCGGAAGCTAGAACACAGCCGTCTTCGACTGAGGGCCCCAGCTTCGGCGCCGCAGCAGTGGGAACGCCTTGGGGGGATCTGTGGGACGGTGCCGAGGTTCATCCACCGATCCCCAACATCGCCAATGACATGCCGGCCTACTACGGCTGGGACTGCCGCCAGAGGAATGGCCATGACCCGGGAACCGGCGAGGCACTGGTCTGCGAAGACCCAGATGCACCGAGTACACCTCGAGCGACGGTGATGATCGCGGGAGGTTCCCACGCCGGGCAGTGGCACCAGGCCTTCGTCGTCATGGCAGAGCAGAACGACTGGGAGCTCCTCGTGGTGGACAAGTCCGGATGCAGATTCGGAGGCATCTCAAATGTCGAGACCAACAAATGCGCCGAATGGAACGTCAACTTCCTGGACGTTCTCGACGAGCGGCAGCCGGACCTGGTGATCACACCGGGAAGCGTCGTGGCCCGAGAAGGTGATGGGCCCGAGACCATCGAGGCTGGCGCACCGGACCGATGGCAGGAGATCACGGAATCGGGTTCAGAGCTGCTGCTGATGCGGGGCACACCCCGGCCCAACGAGGATGCCCCGGAGTGTCTTGCCGAAGGCGGTGGTGCGCTCGAATGCGGCCCGACATTCGAGACGCTTGCTGACGACGATCCGTTGGACGGCATTGATCTCCCGGACTCCACCCACACTCTGGATATGACCGAATACCTCTGCTTCGATGGTTCCTGTCCCGCAGTGATAGGTGAGGTCGCCGTGTACCGAGACAGCAGTCATCTGACGAATTCCTATGTGGAATCGATGGTTCCCATGTTGGAGGAGGAGCTCAGGGGCCGAACGCCTGACCTGTTCCGTGGATAAGCTCGTCCCCAGCCGGCGGTGCTCGCATTTTCTGTCCACCGAAAGGGTCGGGTGCAGCTGCGTAGAATCGAGTCATGCACCTCAGCGTCAACGTGAACCGCACGGCAGTGCCCGCCGCGGCTCCCAGTAGTCAGGACTTTGCAGAGTGCATCTGAAGACCCTCACGGTCCGCGGATTCAAGTCTTTCGCCTCGGCCACCACCTTCGAGTTCGAACCAGGGGTCACCGCCGTGGTCGGCCCCAACGGGTCGGGCAAGTCCAATGTGGTCGACGCGCTGGCCTGGGTCATGGGCGAACAGGGCGCTAAGTCGCTGCGCGGCGGCACCATGGAGGACGTCATCTTCGCCGGGACCACCGAGCGGCAGCCGCTGGGCCGCGCCTCGGCGTCGCTGACCATCGACAACTCCGACGGCGCGCTGCCGATCGAATACTCCGAGGTCACGATCTCTCGGACGATGTTCCGCGCCGGGGGCAGCGACTACACGATCAACGGCGCCAAATGCCGACTGCTCGACATCCAGGAGCTGCTCTCGGACTCCATCAGCGAGATCTCCCGGCAGCTCGCGCCGTTGGGCCTGCAGGCCCGGGTTGCCCGCCGAGCCCAGCGCATCCAGCACGATCTGCGCGCCTGGCTCGACGCCCAGCCTAGCTTCCCCGTGACGACATGGGACCGGTCTAACACCCAGGTACCGGAGTCCGGACCGATCCTGCCGATAAACTCAGGCCCCATGTCAGCAACGGAATCCGGACGGTGCAAGAAAGGGGTTGATCGTGCGTTCAGGTTCGACGCGTTCGCTGTGTCGCCTTCGTCGACCACTCACGCCGATGTCGCTGAGGGGACCCTCGGGGCCTGTCCGGTCGGTCCTTGTGCGTCTGCGCGACCGGGTGCCCGACCGCCGAATCTCCAAGCGCTCCGGGACGGACCTGGGAATCAGCGGTAAAGCTGAGGCATCTCAGACCTGATCTTTTCATCGAGGTACGGGGCGAGAGTCTCCACGTAGTGCGCGCTGAGATGGCTGTTATCGCTGTAGACGGCGACATTGCCGATGACGGCCGGGCATGAGCCGTCGGGGCATACGTACTCGGTCATGTCGATCGAATAGATCGACGCATCCTGCGTGGCCTGTGCGAGGAGATCATGCTCGGCGTAGATGCTGTATTCAGCGCCGCAGCTCTCCGCAGTCCCCCCGGACGCGAGGCAGTCGGGCACGTCCTCGTCTGGACGAGCTGTTCCTCGGATCAGGAGCAGTTCGGCGCCGGTCTGTACGATCTCGCTCCAACGATCTTCCGCTCCCCGGGTGAGGTGCTCCTCACTGCCGCTGTCGTACAAGGCTGTCCCGGTGGAGATCACCACGTCGGGTTGACGCTCCGCCATGAAGGCGGGCAGGTTCGCGTTCCACCTCGCGCAATAGATGTCATCGTCAGCGTCAGCGTCAGCGTCAGTATCATCGCCATCGGCCTCGTCTGTGTGCTGCAGCCTGCATCCAGACTTGATGACGACGATGAGTTCCCAGTCCTGCTCTTCGGCAAGGAGTGCGAGTGCGTTGTACCAGTGACCGGAGTGGGAGCCTCCGGTCAGCATGACCGTTGCCCGTGGATCCGCGGGCGGATCAGGGTCCTCGCAGACCGTGACCTCGTCGGAGCCCGGTTCGCTCAAGTAGGTCTGTTCACAGTCCCAGGACATGTGCATCGGGAGGCTTGCGCTCAGCTCGGTCGGTTCCGGGAAAAAGTCGATGCTTTCATCGACAGGCTGCCCGCCGCCCACGGCGGCGGCACCGGGGTAGTCATTCCGGTCGACACCAGACATGGCATAGCCCTCTGGGATCACAGGCGCCAGCTGGTTGAGGATCAGCGAAGAGGCCACTCCGGCTGCCCCCAGCATAACGGCGGCGGATGCGAGCTGCGTCTTCTCGCGGATCTTCGTTCTGCTCATGGGCTGCTCGACCCACCGGTAGGTCACCCAGGCGAGCAGCAGTGAGACCGCGAAGACGACCACGGCCCCCTGAACGCCGATCGCCTCTTGGTCTCGCACCTGGAGGTAGAAGATCAAGAGCGGCCAGTGCCACAGATAGAGCCCGTAGGCGATGCTGCCGATCCAGGCGAAGAAGCGGTTGGAGAGGAACGTCGAGGCGCTGGCCTTCGGTTCCTGGGGTCCGGTCCCGCCGTTGGTCGAGAGCATCACCAGTGTGAGGCCAGCCAGCGGCCACAGCGCCCAGGGCCCCGGGAACAGCGAGGCCCCGTCGAGGACGAAGCCGCAGGTGAGGATCAGGCCGATCCCGAGCCAGCCTGCGAGGAACCGGATTCGAGGAGGCAGAGCGATCGAGGAGGCGACGAGCGCGAGGACACCGCCGAATGCCAGTTCCCAGAAGCGCGTGCGCGTCATGAGGTAGGCCTGGTCCTGGTCCATCGTCTGCATGTAGAGCGTGAAGCTGAAGGATGCCGCGATGACCAGCCCGACCAGGGCGATCATCACGTGTGCAGCGGGCTTCTTGATCTTCTGGGCCAGGAGCACCGCGGCGATGGCGACCAGCGGCCAGACGAGGTAGAACTGTCCCTGCACGCTGAGCGACCAGAAATGCTGGAACGGGCTGGTGTCGGGCCCTGCGGCACCATAGGCCAGCTGAGAGTTGATAAGTTCGATGTTCTCGAAGTAGAGCAAGGACGCCCGGGCTTCACCCCAGAGCTGCTCATGCCGGGTGCTGGGGAACAGGAAGAGTCCCACGGCCAGAGTCACCGAGATGACTATCGCCGCCGCAGGCAACAGCCTTCGGGCGATGCGAGCGAGGTAGCGTCCGATGTCGATGGGGCCGCCACCGGCGGCGGACTCGCGCAGCAGCATGCCGGTGAAGAGGAAGCCCGAGACTGCGAGGAAGATGTCGATGCCGCCTGAGACTCGGCCTGCTCCGAAAAGGTGGAACAGCACCACACCCAGGATTGCCAGGCCGCGGACCCCGTGGAGCTCTGGGCGGAACCTGCGTTCGGGCAGGCCTCGGGTCAGGGTCTGAACCTCAGCGGCGGGGGCCGCAGCGGCACGGCCGCGCGGCGAACGCGTCGATACTGAACGCACGATCAACCCCTTTCCTGCACCGTCCGGATTCAGTTGCTGACATGGGGCCTGAGTTTATCGGCAGAATCGGTCCGGACCCCGATACCTGGGTGTTAGACCGGTCCCATGTCGTCACGGGAAGCTAGGCTGTGTGGCAGACACCATGCGCGCGAAGGGACAGGTACAAGCCATGAATCGAATCATGCCCATCTGTGGGACTCGTCCCGAAGCCATCAAGATGGCGCCGATCGTCAAGGCGCTGCAGGCCAGCGATCTCTTCCGCATCGTGCCGGACCATCACCTGAACATCATCCAGCCCCGGCAGATGCTCAACGGGGTGCTCACCCGCACGTACACCGGCCTGGACGCGATCTTCACGCGGAAAAAGCCCGACGCCGTCGTCCAGGGGGACACCACCACCGCTGGTGCGATGGCGGCGTTCTACTTCGGGATCCCGGTGAGCCCCGGCGAGTCCGGGGAAGTGTGAGTCCGCACCCGTGCACCTGAAGACCCTGACCGTTCGCGGATTCAAGTCTTTCGCCTCGGCCACCACCTTCGAGTTCGAACCAGGGGTCACCGCCGTGGTCGGCCCCAACGGGTCGGGCAAGTCCAATGTGGTCGACGCGCTGGCCTGGGTCATGGGCGAACAGGGCGCCAAGTCCCTGCGCGGCGGCACCATGGAAGACGTCATCTTCGCCGGCACCACCGAGCGCCAGCCGCTGGGACGCACCTCGGTGTCGCTGACCATCGACAATTCCGACGGCGCGCTGCCGATCGAATACTCCGAGGTCACGATCTCTCGGACGATGTTCCGTGCCGGGGGCAGCGACTACACGATCAACGGCGCCAAGTGCCGACTGCTCGACATCCAGGAGCTGCTCTCCGACTCCGGGCTGGGCCGGGAGATGCACGTGATCGTGGGGCAGGGGCAGCTGGATCAGATCCTGCAGGCCACCCCGGAGCAGCGGCGCGGCTTCATCGAGGAGGCTGCCGGGGTGCTCAAGCACCGTCGCCGTCGGGAACGCAGCGTGCGCAAGCTCGAATCGATGCAGACCAACCTTTCCCGCCTCGAGGACCTGATCAGCGAGATCTCCCGGCAGCTCGCCCCGTTGGGCCGGCAGGCCCGGGTAGCCCGCCGAGCTCAGCGCATCCAGCACGATCTGCGCGATTCACTCTCCCGGCTCATCGCCGATGACCTCGTCCGTGCGGCCACCGCGCTGCACGAGTCCAGCCAGGGAGAACAGGACGACCGGGAATCCGCCGAGCAGCTGCGCGCCTGGCTCGACGCCCAGGACACCGAGATCGCGCAGCTGGAGAAGCAGGCCGCAGCGCAGCGCGCCCACGCGGAGAAGCTGTTGGCCGGCCACCACCGGCTCGAGCAGGTCCAGGAGCGGCTGCGCTCGGTCGCCTCGCTCGCCGAGGAGCGCGCCCGCAGCCTGCAGGCCGCCGCCGTGGTGCAACTGAGCGGCCGCGACCCGCAGGCGCTGCGGGCCCAGGCCCAGAGCGTGGCCGAGCAGGCCGCAGAGCTCGACGCCGAGGTCACCGCCGCCAGGGAACGCCTGGAACGCACTTCCGCTGGGCGGGCACAGGCCGAGGAGGCATGGAAGGACGAAGAGACCCGTCTGACCGAGCAGCTGCGTGCCGTCGCGGACCGTCGCGCGGGACTCGCGACGCTGCGCGGCCGGGTGGACACCGCCCGGGGGCGCATCGACGCGGCACAGGCCAGACGCCTTCGTGGCCAGGAACAGGGCGACGCGGCCCGCGCCGCGCAGCAGCGAGCCCGCGGCGAGTTCGCGGAGCTGGAGCAGCGGATCGCGGGCGTCGAGACCGGCGAAGAGGGCCTTGACGCCGCCTACGAGGCTGCCCATGAGCGGCTCAAAGCACTGCGCGGGGCCTATGACGAGAAGCTGGCACAGCAGCAGCGGCTGCGCACGGTGATCAGCGAACACCGAGCGCGGCTCTCCGGACTCTCCGCCGCCCGAACCCCTCGTGACGGAGCCGCGGCGCTGCTCCGCGACCGGGCCGAGGAGATCGTGGCACCCCTGGCGCAGCGGCTGCGCATCACCCGCGGGTGGGAGACCGCGATCGCCGCCTGCCTCGGCAGCCTCGACGCGGCGCTCATCGTCAAGGACGCCGAGACCGCGGCTGATGCACTGGGCTGGCTGGCGGCCGGAGAGGCCGGCCGTGCGCACCTGATCCACCAAGTGGCGGCCGAGACTCCTCTCGCCTCCCGCCGACCCGCCGCTGAGCCTCCGGGGAGTGAGGTTCACGGCGCTGAGCTCCCCGACATCGAGCTCCACAACATCGAACTCCCCAGCATCGAGCTGCCGGCAGGCGCGATCTGGGCTCGCCAGGTGGTCGGCATCGACGACGACCTTCAGATCCCGGTGCACGCCGCGCTTGCCGGCGTCGTGCTCTGCGCTGACCAGCGCCAGGCGGCCGCGCTGCTGGAGCTTCCCGAGGTGCGCACCGCGGTGACTCCTGCGGGGGTCATCCTCCGCGCCGGTGAGCAGATCGGCGGCACCGTGCTGGAGAACTCCGACGTGGCGATCAATGCCGAGATCAGCGAACTCACCGAGGCGCTGCGCCAGCGTGAGCTCGAGCTCGACGAACGTGTCTCCGCCTCCGTCGCTGAGGAGTCAGAGGTCAGCGCCGCGGAGCTGCACGTCGAGGAGACCCTGCAGGCGCTGCATGCCAACGACGCCGAGATGCACGCCACGACCGAACAGCTCGGCCGGCTTCATGCGGAACTGGCGCGGTCCGCCGAGCGGATCGAACACGCCGACCAAGAGATTCGCGAGGCAGATGCGGCCGCCGCCGAGGCCCAGCAGCAGTGCGAAGAAGCCGAGGCGCGCCTGCAGGCGGCGCAGAGCGAGGACACCGAAGAGGAGCCGTCCAGCGTTGAACGGGATCGACTCTCCGCTGCTGCCACGACCCAGCGCCGCGAAGAGGTCGACGCCCGGCTGGAGCTGCGCGCCGCCGAAGAGCAGCACAAACAGATGCTCGAACGCGCCGCCGGGCTGCGCCGCAGCGCAGCCGCCGAAGAGACACGCAGGGAAGAGGCGCGGAGGATCGCTCAGGCCCGCAGCTCCCGCGCACTGCAGGCAGAGACCATTCAGCGCGAAGCCGAAGCGGCCTATCAGACATTGTTCGGCGTCCTCCAGCGTTCGCAGACCACTCGCGGCGCCGCCGAGACCGCCGCTGACGCGACCCGCCAGCGGACCCTCTCACTCCGCGCAGCGCGCAAGGCCGAGGCGGCTGAGCTCGAGACTCTCACGGCTGCGTTGCACCAGGCGGAGCTGACCCGCACCGAGCTGCGACTGAGCCTGGAGGCCGCGGAGGCCCGCGGACTCGAGGAGCTCAGTCTCACCGCGGAGTACCTCATCGAGCACTATGGTCCGGATCAGCTGGTGCCGCAGGCATCGGATCAGCTCCTGACGCAGGCTGATCCCACCCAACCGGACAGGCCCGAGGACCCAGCCGATCCAGCCGATCCAGCTGACGAAGCCGAGTCGGGCGTGCCCTTCAACCGGTCCGAGCAGGAGAAGCGGCTCGCGCAGGCCCGCCGTGACCTCAGGGCGCTGGGCAAGGTCAACCCGCTGGCGCTCGAGGAGCACTCCGCACTCGAGGAGCGTCACCGCTACCTGCAGGAGCAGCTGAGCGATCTCAAGAGGTCCAGGCAGGACCTGCTCGAGATCATCGCCGATGTGGATGCCACCGTGGAGAAGGTGTTCACCGAGGCCTGGCTGGACACCAAGGTGCAGTTCGAACGGGTCTTCGCGCGACTCTTCCCCGGCGGGGAGGGACGGCTGGAGCTGACCAACCCGGAGGACATGCTCAACACCGGCATCGAGGTGCAGGCGAGGCCTCCGGGCAAGCGGATCCGCCGCCTCTCGCTGCTCTCCGGCGGGGAACGCTCGCTCACCGCTGTCGCGCTGCTGGTCGCGATCTTCAAAGCCCGGCCGAGTCCGTTCTACGTGATGGACGAGGTGGAGGCCGCGCTTGACGACACGAACCTCTCCCGCCTGCTGGTGATCTTCGAGGAGCTCCGCGAATCCTCCCAGCTGATCATCATCACCCACCAGAAGCGCACGATGGAGATCGCCGATGCGCTCTACGGGGTGTCCATGCGGCAGGACGGCTCCACCCGGGTCGTCTCCCAGCGGCTGGGGACCTCCGCAGAGCCCACAGCAGCAGAGCTCACCACGCCGTGACGGACCGATACGAGCCGGTGATGATCTCTTCGAGCACCGTGACATCCACCGGGTCCAGGCGTGGGATGTAGAGACAGCCGACTCCGGTGCTGTGCGCACCCAGGCGGCCGAGCTCCTCTGCGTGCGGGTCGATCCCGTCGAGCAGATAGATGGTGGTGGCCTGTCGACGTGCGGCGAAGGCGGCCGCAGGAGCGTCGCCCTCGCGGCCTGAGTCGTAGCGGCAGTGATACGTCCCGAAGCCCACGATGCTGCCCCAGAGCTGCGGGTCTTCGGCGGTGATGCGCTGCATCAGTCCCACCATGGTGCGGGCGTCTCGCTGCCGAACCTTCGGCGTGATCGCGCTCAGAAGGGCCTCCAGGCTGCCACCGGTGGGTTCCATCGAATCGCCTCTCGTGATGAAGTGCTCCCATCGTGCCATGGGATCGAAGAGCGGCGGAGGGAATGGTCCTGGGGTTCGTTGCGTTGAGCAACGAGGATGACCGGTGGCATAAGGACAGGAGCGGCTCAATGACACGTGAGGTGAAGACCAGGATCCCTCCTGAGCTGAAGGTGATGATCGTCTCGGCCTTCGTGATCGCGATCGGCTTCGGCATCGTGGCGCCGATCCTGCCGCAGTACGCCTCGGACTTCGGGGTCTCCGCCATGGCCGTCTCGGCCGTGGTCTCGGCCTTCGGGCTCTTCAGGCTGCTCTTCGCGCCGGCCTCCGGGAAGCTCACCCAGTGGTTGGGGGAGACCCCGGTCTACGTGATCGGGCTGCTCATCGTGGCGGTGTCCATGATCGCCACCGCGTACGCCCCCAGCTATGAGCTGCTGCTGCTCTTCCGGGCGCTCGGCGGCATCGGCTCGACCTTCTTCACCGTCTCGGCGATGACGTTCCTGGCTCGGAAGTCCCCGCCCACGATCCGCGGCCGGGTCTCCGGCGCCTATGCCTCGGCGTTCCTGTTCGGCAGCGTCGCCGGTCCGCTCATCGGCTCGGGACTGCTGGTCTTCGGCCCTCGGGTGCCCTTCCTGGTCTACGGAGGGGCCTTGGTGGTGGCGGCGGCGATCGTGTTCATCATGCTTCGCCAGTCCCGGCTGGAGGACCGTGGTCGCAAGGAAGATCGAGAGACGGTCACCCTGGCCGAGGCCTGGCAGCACCGCGGATACCGTGCGGCGCTGACCGCCGGCTTCGCCAACGGATGGGCGACCTTCGGGCTGCGCAACTCCGTGGTGCCGCTCTTCGCCGCCACCGCCTTCGTCGGTTCCGGATGGATGCTGGATTCCAGCCAGCTCGCAGGAGTCGCGCTGGCCACGTTCGCCGCCGGCAATGTGGCAGCCGTGCTGCTCTTCTCGCGCCGGTCAGATCGGTATGGACGACGACGTCCGATCATCCTCGGGCTTCTCATCTCGGCGCTGGCCACGGGTCTTCTCGGTCTGGCGCCCAGCCCGCTGATCCTGCTGCTGCTCAGCGTGATCGCAGGGGTGGGCACCGGGCTGATGAACCCCGCCCAGCAGGCGGCGATCGCCGACATCGTCGGTTCGGGGCGCAACGGGGGATCGGTGGTGTCGACCTTCCAGATGACGCAGGACTTCGGCGCGATCATCGGACCGCTGCTGGCGGGGTTCCTGGTGGACCAGCTCGGCTACGCCTGGGCCTTCGGCGTCACCGGGGTGATCCTGATGTTCGGCGCCCTGGCCTGGACTCAGGCTCCGGAGACCTTGGAGGCCGAGGAAGAGTCGGCTGAGACAGTGCAGCCCTGAGGCGCTGCCGCTGAATCCACTCAAGAGCCTGGGTCCGGTTGACCGAGCGAGATGCTCGATGAACCGGACCCAGGCTCTTGAGACGAAGCGGTGACCTAGGAGGTCGTCACTCGCGCGGTGCGCCAGCGGGGCTCTTGCTGGAACCGTTGATGGTCTCGAAGATGTAGGCATCTTCGTCGTGCTCGGAGCGGTCGATGCCGAGGGTCTCGACATCCGAGGTGACGCGGAATCCGATGGTGGCGTGGATGGCGTAGGCGATGATCGCGGTCATCACCACGGTGAAGACCAGAGTCACCAGGACAGCCACGACCTGCGAGCCCATGAGGCCCAGACCGCCGCCGTAGAACAGACCGGAGCGTTCGCCGTCGATCAGTTCGGCGCGGCCCAGCAGACCGATGGCCACGGTGCCCCAGAGGCCGGCGACGAAGTGCAGGCCGACCACGTCGAGCGTGTCGTCGAAGCCGAGCTTGTACTTCAGGCCGACTGCCAGGTAGCAGAGGAACCCGGAGACGGCGCCGATGATGATGGCGCCGACCGGGTCCACGTGGGCACAGGCGGGAGTGATGGCCACCAGGCCGGCCACGATGCCCGATGCGGCGCCGAGGGCGGTCGGCTTCTCGCCGCGGATGCGCTGGGTGAGGAGCCAGACCACCAGTGCCGATGCGGGGGCAAGGAGGGTGTTGACCCAGATGAGTCCTGCTTCGCCGGCCTCCGTGGCTGCGCCGCCGTTGAAGCCGAACCAGCCGAACCAGAGCAGCGAGGCGCCCAGCAGCACGAACGGGGTGTTGTGGGGGCGGTGTGATTCGCGTTCGGTGAAGTTGCGACGCTTGCCCAGGATCAGTGCAAGGACCAGAGCGGCGAGGCCGGCGCACATGTGGACCACGAGACCGCCGGCGTAGTCGACTGCCTCACCGACGGCGTCGCCCACGGCGCCGCCCTCGACGAGGAGTCCACCATCGCCCCAGACCATGAAGGCCAGCGGGCAGTAGACCAGGGTGACCCAGATGGGCACGAAGACCATCCAGGCGGAGAATTTGGCGCGGTCAGCGATCGCGCCGGAGATCAGGGCCGTGGTGATGATGGCGAAGGTGGCGCCGAAGCCGATGCCGATCAGTTCCTCCGGAGCTTCTGCGAGGGTGCTGTAGAGGCCGAAGTCAGTGGCGGGATTGCCGAACAGGCCGCCGACGGACTCTCCACCTGCGATGGCGGAGCCCCAGAGGGCCCAGACCACGCCGACGAGTCCCATGGCCGCGAAGCTCATCATCATCATGTTGATGGCGGACTTGGCCTGAGACAGACCGCCGTAGAAGAAGGCCAGTCCGGGTGTCATGAGCAGCACGAGTCCGCTTGCCACAAGCACCCAGACGTCTAGTGATCCAAGTTCCATGTGTCCCTCCAGGAAACATCAATTCATCGGTGAACTTCACCGATGCGAGCTGATCTCAATGGTGACTGGCTCGTGTTTCACCGGGCGCGCCGTGATGTTTCAGAAAGGTTAAAGCTTTCCCCGCGGAGGGCAGGGGAGAGCCCTCGCCGCAGCCTTCACGCTCAGAACGGCGTGACGTAGGCTCCCGAGATGCCGCCGTCGACCAGGAACGTCGAGGCGGTCATGAACGAGGAGTCATCGCTGGCCAGGAAGGCCACGGCCGCGGCGAGCTCTTCGGGCTCGGCGAAGCGGCCCAGCGGCACGTGCACGAGGCGGCGAGCCGCCTTTTCGAGGTCCTTGGCGAACAGTTCCTTCAGCAGCGGCGTGTTGACCGGTCCGGGACACAGGGCATTGACGCGGATGCCCTGGCGGGCGAACTCCACTCCCAGTTCACGGCTCATCGAGAGGACGCCACCTTTCGATGCGCTGTAGGAGATCTGCGAGGTGGCCGCGCCCATGACGGCGACGAAGGATGCGGTGTTGATGATGGAGCCCCTGCCCTGCTTCTGCATATAGGGGATCGCATATTTGCAGCAGTGGTAGACCGAGGTGAGGTTGACGTCCTGGACCCTGCGCCAGGCGTCGATGCCGGTGTCCAGGATGGACGCGTCGTCGGGCGGGGCGATGCCGGCGTTGTTGAACGCGATGTCCACGCTGCCGAAGGCCTCATGGGTCTGCGCGTAGAGGTCCTGGACCTCCTCCGGGTTGGTGACGTCGACCTTGACGAACAGGCCTCCGAGCTCCGCGGCGGCCTGCTCCCCGGCGGCCGCGTCGACGTCGGCGATGACGACGCGTGCTCCTTCGGCGGCCATGCGGCGGGCACTGGCGAGACCGATGCCGCTGGCGCCCCCGGTGATGACGGCGCTGCGGTCGACGAGACGACGGGCGTTGATCTGCATGGGGCTCCTTGATTGAGGGTCATCTGCTGAAGTTCTCAGTTGATGAGGTGTTCGGCTGCGCGGTCACGCAATCGGTCAGCTGCTGGAGATGAAGACGTTCTTGGTCTCGGTGAAGGCCTCGGCGGCGTCGGGCCCCAGCTCCCGTCCGAAGCCCGATTGCTTGAACCCTCCGAAGGGGGTCCAGTAGCGCACCGAGGCGTGGGTGTTCACCGAGAGGTTCCCGGCGTCGACCCCGCGGGAGACCCGCAGGGCGCGTCCCACGTCACGGGTCCAGATGGAGCCGGAGAGGCCGTAGTCGGTGTCATTGGCCAGGCGGATCGCCTCGGCCTCATCCTCGAAGGGGACCACGGCGATGATCGGTCCGAAGATCTCCTCGTTGAAGACTCGGGAGTCGGGAGAGGGAGTGAGCACGGTCGGCGGGAACCAGAATCCAGGGCCGGTGGGGGCTGACCCCTGGAAGGCGATGGGGGCGTCGTCGTCGAGGTAGGCGGCCACCGAGTCGCGGTGGGCGGCGGAGACCAGCGGACCCATGGCGGTCTGTTCCAGGCTCGGATCGCCGCAGTGGAAGTCGCGCACGGCAAGCTCCAGCAGCTCCAGATACCGATCCAGGACCGAGCGCTGCACCAGCACCCGGGAACGGGCGCAGCAGTCCTGGCCGGCGTTGTCGAACGCGCCGCCGGGAGTGGCGGCGGCGGCCTGGTCCAGGTCGGCATCGGCGAAGATGATGTTGGAGTTCTTCCCACCCAGCTCCAGGGTCAGGCGCTTGACCTGGTCAGCGCAGCCAGCCATGATCCGCTTGCCCACCGCTGTGGAGCCGGTGAAGACGACCTTCCGGACGTCCGGGTGGGTCACGAAGCGCTCACCGACCACGGAGCCCTTGCCCGGCAGCACGGTGAAGACGTCCTCGGGCAGTCCGGCCTGCAGGGCAAGCTCGCCCAGCCGGATGGCGGTCAGCGGGGTGATCTCCGCGGGCTTGAGCACCACGGTGTTTCCTGCCGCCAGGGCTGGCGCGAAGCCCCATGCGGCGATCGGCATAGGGAAGTTCCAGGGCACGATCACCCCGATCACGCCCAGCGGCTCGTGGAAGGTCAGGTTGACCCCTCCCGGGGTGGGGATCTGACGACCGGAGAGCCGCTCGGGGGTTCCGGAGTAGTAGGTCAGGACGTCACGGACGTTTCCGGCCTCCCAGCGGGCGTTGCCGATGGTGTGCCCGGCGTTGCGCACCTCCATGGCGGCGAGATGTTCCAGGTCGGCGTCCACCGCGTCGGCGAAGCGACGCAGCAGTCGCGCCCGGTCCGCCGGCTCCACGGTGCGCCAGGTGAGGAACGCGCGCTGGGCGCGGGCGATGGCGGCGTCGGTCTCCTGCAGCGAGACCAGCTCGATGGTCTCGATGATCTCTTCGGTCGTGGGATCGACGATCTGGGTCACGGTCATGGGTGCAGTGCGTCCTCTCGGTGCTGGTCAGGGTGGGCGCCGGGTCCCCGATGTGGGTCTTGGGGGGCGTCTCGCCGCTCGGCGAAGCGCCGGGCCACGTCGATGAAGCCCTCGAAGAGCCGAGCATCCTTGCGGTTCTCCTCGGGGTGGAACTGGACCCCCAGGGTCCAGGCCTCCGTGGTGGTCTCCACGGCCTCGATGGTGCCGTCGGCGGCGCGGGCGGTGACGACCAGGCCCTCCGCCACCTCATCCAGGGCCTGATGGTGGTAGCACGGCGACTGGGCGCTCGCGCCGAGCAGCTGCGCGCACCGGCTGCCCGGCTCGGTGGTGAACTGGACCCTTCCGTACAGGCCGGGTCCGGGCTGGTACTGCTCGGCGTCGGGGTTGACGTCGGGCAGGTGTTGGATCAGGGTCCCACCCAGCGCGACGTTGAGGATCTGAGCGCCCCGGCAGATGGCGAACAGCGGCAGGCCCCTCTCCAGGGCTGCCCGGGTCAGCGCGATGTCGTGTTCATCCCGGCTGGGCTGGGAGGAGGTGCGTTCGTGCCGGTCGGCGCCGTAGAAGCGCGGATCCACGTCGACTCCGCCGATCACGATCAGCCCGTCCATCGGCTCCAGCACCGAGGTGTCGGTGCCCACCGGGGGCAGCAGCACAGGGGTTCCCCCGGCCGCCGCGACGCCTTCCACGTAGGACCCGGGCACGATCGCCGCCACCGAGTTCCAATCGCCCCACGAGCCCTCCTGGTAATACGTGGTGAGCGCGATCCGGGGTCGCCGGCGCGGCGCCGACGAAGAATCCCTAGAGCCGCTCGAAACCACGGTGCAGCTCCCAGTCGGTGACGGCGGACTCGAAGGCTTCCAGCTCCACATCGGCGTAGTGGACGTAGTGCTCGACCACATCCTCGCCGAAGACCTCGCGGGCAAGTGCCGAGTCGGCGAGCAGGTCGCGGGCCTCTCTCATCGCCGTGGGCACGACCTGTGCGTCGGACTCATAGGCGTTGCCCTCCATCATGGGTTCCAGCTCCAGCTGGTGCTCGATCCCGTAGAGGCCTGAGGCCAGCATCGCTGAGAGTGCCAGGTAGGGGTTGACGTCGCCGCCGGGGAGACGGTTCTCCATCCGGGCGGACTGGCCGGTGCCGACCAGGCGCACCGCACAGGAGCGGTTGTCGATGCCCCAGGCCACCGAGGTGGGGGCGAAGCTGCCCTTGGCGAAGCGCTTATAGGAGTTGATGTTCGGGGCGTAGAAGATGCAGAGTTCGCGCATGCCCTTGAGCACCCCGGCGATGAAGTAGTCGTAGGTGGCGCTGCGGGCGTCCTTCTCCTCATCCCAGAAGCTCAGTTCACCGTCGAGCCCGCGCAGCGACATGTGGATGTGGCAGGAGCTGCCCTCACGCTCGTTGGGCTTGGCCATGAACGTGATGGACTTGCCCTGCTGCTGGGCGATCTGCTTCGAGGCCAGCTTGTAGACCACGTGGTTGTCCGCCGTGACCAGTCCCTCGTCGAAGCGGAAGGCGATCTCGTGCTGACCGAAGTTACACTCTCCCTTGGCGCTCTCCACCGTCATCCCGGCGGTGTACATGGCGTTGCGGATCTCGCGCAGCAGCGGCTCGACCCGTTGGGAGCCCAGGATGTTGTAATCGACGTTGTATCGGTTCGCCGGGACCAGGCTCTGGTAGTTGGAGTCCCAGGCGTCCTCATAGCTGGTGTTGTAGACGCAGAACTCGAGCTCCGTCCCGGTGAGCATCTGGTAGCCCATCTCCCGAGCGCGGTCGAGCTGACGGCTCAGCATGGCCCGCGGGGACATCGGGATCAGCTGGCCGTCATGGGCGGTGAGGTCACACTGGATCATCACCTGACCCGGGTTGTGCGGCATCCGCCGGATGGTGTCCAGGTCCATGGCGAAGCTCATATCCCCGTAGCCGGCCTCCCAGCTGCTGATCGCATAGCCGCCGGGGGTGTTCATCTCGGTGTCCACGGCCAGCAGGTAGTTGCACCCCTCGGCTCCCTCTTCGAGCATCGAGTCCAGGAAGAACTGGGCGTGGCAGAGCTTGCCCTGCAGCCGGCCCTGCATATCGGTGAAGGCCAGCACCACGGTGTCGATGCGCCCTTCGGTGATCTCCTGGCGCAGCCCAGGGACGGTGAGCATTCGATCGTTGCGGGGATGCTTGGGCGATGTCGTCACGGGATCTGATCCTTGGGTTGCAGGGGTGATGGCAGGGGCGTGGGTGACCGGTCGGGCTCAGTTCAGCGTGGAGTCTGCGTCCTTGACCCGGGCGAACTCTTCCTCCGGTGCGTTGGCGACCACGCGATGGCGGCTGTAGAACCAGAAGTAGGCGAGGAAGGCCAGGAACACCGCGGCTGTGATGGAGGCCGCGAAGACATCGACGAGGAAGGTCGCGATCACCGCCACCACGGCCAGGACGAGCGCGACGCCGGTGGTGACCACCCCGCCGGGGGTGCGGTAGGCCCGCGGGAGGTCGGGCTCGCGCAGGCGCAGCACGATGTGGGAGAGGTTGAGTAGCACATAGGACACGGTGGCCCCGAAGACCGCGATGTTGATCAGCAGGCCTCCGTCCCCGGTGGCCGCCGCCAGCACGAAGCCGATGGTCCCCGGCACGATCAGCGCGACCCACGGGGTCCGGCGCTTCCCGGTCAGTGAGAGCCAGCGGGGCAGGTAACCGGCGCGGGAGAGTGCGAAGAGCTGCCGGGAGTAGGCGTAGATGATGGAGAAGAAGCTGGCGATCAGTCCCGCGAGTCCGGCGTAGTTGACGATGCTCGCCATCACGCTGTCGGGGCCGGCGACGGCGCGGATCGCCTCGGGCAGCGGATTGTCGGAGGTGCTCATCGACTCTGCGCCTGCCGCCCCGGGGACCAGGACCAGCATCAGCGCACCGGTGACCAGCAGGATCAGCATCGCCACGATGATGCCGCGCGGCATGTCGCGCTTCGGATCGGTGGTCTCCTCGGCGGCCAGCGGCACGCCTTCGATCGCCAGGAAGAACCAGATCCCGTAGACCAGCGCCGCCATCGCTCCGGCGTAGCCCATCGGCAGGAACGCACTGGCTCCCACGGCGTCGTTCGGGACGATGTCGAAGAGGTTGGCGGCGTCGAAATGCGGAACCAGGGCAATGACGGTGACCACCAGGGCGAGCACGGCGATCGCGGTGATGCCGAACATCAGCCGCAGCGCCTCACCCACTCCGTAGAGGTGGATGCCCACGAACACCACATAGGCCGCCAGGTAGACGGGCCAGGAATTGGTCATGCCGAACAGGCCCAGTGCCTCGATGTAGCCGCCGATGAAGGTGGCGATCGCGGCCGGCGCGACCGCGTACTCGATGAGCACCGCGACACCGGTCGCGTAGCCGCCGAGCGGGCCGAGGGCCCGCCGGGCGAAGCCGTAGCCGGCGCCTGCGGTGGGCAGCGAGGAGGACATCTCGGCGAGGCCGAAGACCATGCAGGTGTACATCAAGCCCATGAGCACGAAGGCGATCAGCAGACCGCCCCACCCGCCTTCGGCCAGACCGAGATTCCATCCCGCGAAGTCCCCGGAGATGACGTATGACACGCCCAGGCCTGCCAGCAGGATCCACCCCGCGGCTCCGGTCTTGAGCCGGCGATGCGCCATGTAGCTGGAATCAGCGAGGAATGACCTGCTCTTGTCATGCGGCATGGCTGTCCACCTCTTGTGGATTCGACCCGACGGGGGAGACCATCAAAGGACTGATTTCAGTCCATGGTGCTGTGCGGAATTCTGACAGCTCTCCCCCGGGGCGTCAAGAGGTCGACGATCCTCATATAAAGTCCCCGCGTAGCAGGGGCCGTGCCTCAGATACTTCTCCCCGCGAAATCTTCCGCAGGACCTGTGGCACGGCAACGATGGGGTATGGCTGACAGGGACGTGTCGATGAGGACCCGCATCGAAGTGACCAAGAAGTACGCGCAGGCCTACGCCCGGGCGACGAAGAAGCAAAAGGCAGCGATCCTGGACACCGTTGTCGGGATCACCGGTTGGAACCGGGACCACGCCCGTCAGCAGCTGCGCCGACGCATCACCCAACCACCCGGGCGGACAAGCGCGACCGTGGCTGTCCTGGACCGACGCAAGAGTCGTCCACGCAGATATTCCTACGACTCTCTGGTGGTGCTGCAACAGATCTGGTCGGTCTCCGGTGGGCTGTGTGGGAAATACCTGGCTGCCTCGATGAGCGAATGGATCGAAGCAATGCAACGCCATGGCTCGCTGATCCCGGGCCAGGATCGATACAGCCCCGAGGTGCGCGAGGAGCTGCTCGCGATGAGCGCCGCGACGATTGATCGCTACCTTGCCCCGGCAAAGGCGAAGGAGCCGCTGCGCGGAAGGTCCACGACCAAGCCCGGATCGCTGCTTCGCGCCTCGATCAACATCCGTAGGGCCGGTGACGAGGTCGAGGACGAACCCGGATTCTTCGAAGTCGACACCGTCGCCCACTGCGGCCCCACCCTCAAAGGTGAGTTCGCCCGCTCGGTGAACCTCACAGATGTGCACACCGGCTGGGTGTTCACCCGCGCGATCCGCAACAACGCACGGATACATATCCTGACCGTCATGGAAGCCGCTCTGGAATCAATTCCGTACCTGCTCAGCGGCTTGGACTTCGACAACGGCGGGGAGTTCATCAACCACGACCTGGTCAGCTGGGCCGGGCAGAGACAGATCTACTTCACCCGGTCCAGGCCCTACAAGAAGAACGATCAGGCCACCATAGAGTCCAAGAACGGGCACGTGGTTCGGCGTTATGGGTTCTACTACCGGTATGACACCGCGGCGGAGCTGGCGCTGCTGAACCGGCTCTGGCCCCTGGTCAATGAGCGGTTGAACTTCTTGACCCCGACGAAGAAACCGATCCGCTGGTCCACCGACACGCTCGGTCGACGCAAGCGGATCTACGACGCTCCGCAGACACCGTTTCGCAGGTTGGTGGCCTCTGGAATCCTGGGCCCCGCTCAGCAGAGTGAACTCGGAGATCACCACGATCGACTGAACCCCATGGCCATTGCTGCGGAGATCGATCAGATCCAACAACAGCTGATCAGGCTGGCCGGGGAGAAGACTCGAGAGCTTGAGCGAGAGGTTCGGACCGCGACCGCGACCGCGATGCCTGATCCTGGTGGTATCCGATTCAATCGGCAGGTCGGTTAGGTTTCGCGGGGACTTTTATCTGAGGCACGGCTTGTAGTTCCCGAGGACTTGGCAGTGAGGCACCACGGAGGTGGACTCCCATGTCGTAACCCCGCGCGGGGGAGCCCGTAGGCTGAGGCCAGAGCCAGTGCGTGAGCCGGAACGGAGGACCAGATGACGGCGGCAGACTTCGGGAACCCCTATGCGGTGCTGCGTCCGGTGCGTTCAGGAAATACGTTCGAGGAGACGATCGAGCATCTGCTCCAGGCGATCCGGGTCGGACTCTTCCCCCCGGGACAGAAGCTGCCCCCGGAGCGGGAACTGGCCGGGCACCTCGGGGTCTCCCGCGCAACCCTGCGCGAAGCCCTCGCTGAGCTGCAGCAGGCAGGCTTTCTCGACGTCCGTCGGGGTCGCTACGGCGGGACCTACATCCTGGAGGCGCCGAGCGCCACGCCGCAGGGCGTAGAACACATGGATCCCCTGCAGCGCCGCGACGTGCTGGTCTTTCGCGCGGTGCTCGAGCCGGCCGCCGCGGAGCTGGCGGCCCAGGCAGACCTCTCCGCCTCGGCGCGCGAGCACCTTCAGGGTTGTCTCTCAGATCTGGAGCGCGCCGATCGGTCCAGCTATCGCGCCCGTGACGCTCGGTTTCACATCGCGGTCGCCGAGCTGAGCGGGTCCCCGTCGCTCATCACCGCCGTGACCGACACCCGGGCGCGGGTGAGCGCGCTGCTGGATGAGATTCCGCTGCTGCCGGCGAATCTCGAGCATTCGAATCAGCAGCACCTGGCGATCACCACGGCCATCCTGGCCGGTGACGGGTCCGGGGCGAAGTCGCTGATGATCGATCACCTGGAGGGCACCGCCTCGCTGCTGCGCGGATTCCTCAGCTAGGCGGCTTCGCGGATTCCGCAGGCGGAGGACCGCTGAGGTGCAGCGCCTGCCGAGGGTCAGCGGGCGCTGATGGTCAGTGGTCTTCGAGCAGCGCGGCGACGAACTCGGCGGCGTCGAAGGGTGCGAGATCGTCGGGCCCCTCACCGAGTCCGATGAGCTTCACCGGGACGCCGAGCTGGCGCTGGATGGCGACCACGATGCCGCCTCGAGCGGTGCCGTCGAGCTTGGTCAGCACGATGCCGGTGACGTTGACGACCTCGGAGAAGACCTTGGCCTGGTTCAGGCCGTTCTGACCGGTGGTGGCGTCGAGGACCAGCAGGACCTCGTCGACGGCGGACTTCTTCTCCACCACACGCTTGACCTTGCCGAGTTCGTCCATCAGGTTGGACTTGTTCTGCAGCCGGCCTGCAGTGTCGATCATGACCACGTCGGCTTCGAGCTCGATCCCCTTGTCCACGGCCTCATAGGCCACCGACGCCGGGTCAGCGCCTTCGACGTCGGACTTCACCGTCGGCACGCCCACCCGGTGACCCCAGGTGCTCAGCTGTTCGGCGGCGGCTGCGCGGAAGGTGTCGGCCGCTCCGAGGAGCACGTCCTTGTCCTCGGCGACCAGCATCCGGGCCAGCTTGCCCACCGTGGTGGTCTTGCCGACGCCGTTGACGCCGACGACCATGATGACCGCGGGACGACCCTCCGCCGTCACCGTGAGTCGGCGATCAAGGGTGGGATCGACCAGGGTAGTCAGCTCTTCGGTGAGCATCGCCTTGACCACGACCGGGTCCTTGGTGCCTTCGACCTTGACCCGTTCGCGGAGCCTGTCGACGAGCTCCATGGTGGGATCGGTGCCGAGGTCCGCCATCAGCAGGACCTCTTCGATCTCTTCCCAGACGTCCTCGTCGATCTCGTCGCGAGACAGCAGCGCAAGCAGCGACTTGCCGAAGATGTTGTTGGACTTGACCAGCCGGGCGCGCAGCCTGGCCAGACGTCCGGCCACCGGTTCGGGGGTCTCGACGGTCGGTTCAACGACCGTCGGCTCCTCGAGGGTGTCGACGCCGTCGCCGAGGGTCGGCTCCGCGGTCCCCGGGCGGTCTTCGGTGGGAGCCTCAAGGGTGTCCACCCCGCCGGAGGGGAGGTCATCCGGGTCGCGCTGGGTCAGGTATTGCTCACGCTTGTCCTTGGGCAGCAGCTTTCCGCCCTGCACCAGGAAGAATCCCAGGGTGCCGAGCAGAGTCACAGCAAGAACGATGAACAGAATAAGTACGTCAAAATCCACGGGCCCAGTCTGTCACAGACCCGCCGAGCCGGAGGCCAAGGCCACGAAGGTTCCCACCTCCCGCGAACCTCCAGGACCCTGGAGTAAGGTGCGGCATCGGAGTCTTCGGCGACCATCCAGGTCGCAGAAAGATCTGCGATGGATGTGAACCCAGCGGCGCCCCGGTGTCGATGATCAGACAAGGCGAGAGGCGCACATGAGCGTGACTTCGACTTCTTCGGAGGAGGCGACGGCCTCAGGGCGGCCTCATCCGGCCGCCGGCGGAGCCCCGACCCGCTTCCAGCCCGAGATCCAGGGGCTGCGTGCGCTGGCGGTGCTGGTCGTGCTGCTCTACCACTTCTGGCCCGACCGCCTCACCGGCGGCTACGTCGGCGTCGACGTGTTCTTCGTGATCTCGGGCTACCTGATCACCGCGCATCTGTTCAAAGAGGCCGTGAAGACCGGGGGAGTGCGGCTGGGCCAGTTCTGGGCCCGCCGCATCCGCCGGCTGCTGCCGCTGAGCCTGCTGGTGCTGCTGCTGACCGCGATCTCCGCCGTGCTGATCCTGCCGAGCACCGCGTGGCAGGCCACCCTGCGCCAGATCATCGCCTCCACGCTCTACGTGCAGAACTGGATCCTCGCCGCCGACGCCGTGGAGTACTCCAAGGCGGACGAGCGGGCCACAGCGGTTCAACATTTCTGGACGCTCTCGGTCGAGGAGCAGTTCTACATCCTGTGGCCGGTCCTGCTGGCGCTGACGCTGATGTTCCTGGCGTTCCGGCAGCGGCGCTCCGGCGCTCCGGCGCTCGAGCGCCGTCAGATCCGGGCGGCATTCCTGTGGGTCGTCGGGCTGCTCGGGGCGTTCTCACTGGCGTTCTCCATCTACTACACCGCCGCAGCACCCGCGCAGGCCTATTTCGTGACCCCGACTCGGATCTGGGAGTTCACCCTGGGGGCGATCGCGGCACTGGTCCTGGGATCCCGGCAGTTCAGCGGCCGGTGGGGCAATCTGCTCGGCTGGGCGGGGTTCCTGATGATCGCCGGCGCAGCCGTCTTCTACACCGATGCGACCCCGTTCCCCGGCTGGACCGCGCTTGTGCCGACCCTGGGGACCGTTCTGGTGCTGGCCTGCGGGGGCCGCGAACCCGGGACCGGGGTCCACTGGTGGCTCTCGCTGCGACCCGCCACCGCGATCGGCGACTGGTCCTACGCGATCTACCTCTGGCACTGGCCGGTGGTGATCTTCTCGCCCTATATCAGCGACGCCGCCCGGTTCTGGTACGTGAAGGTCCTGCTTATCCTGGGCATCATCGGGCTCTCCGCGCTGAGCACCCGATTCTTCGAGACCCCGATACGTCGCGCGAAGATCCTGCTGCCCACCTGGCGGACGATGGTCGCCGCCGGGGCCGGCATGGTGCTGGTCATCGTCTCCGGGATCGCAGCGGTCTCCACGATGCAGTCCAGCGCGGCTGACTCCACACTCACCGAGGACCACCCCTGCTACGGCTACCAGGCGCTGGCGAACCCCGACGAATGCGGCACCCCGTTCGAGGGCGAGCTCGGGCTGTTTCCCACGCCCGCGGTGGTGACGGAGCAGTACCAGGAAGAGGCGTTCCCCGGCTGCCAGGCCGACGAGGACACCCCCGGCGTGCAGGAATGCTGGCTCGGGGCGGAGGAGTCCGAGGCCGACGGCACGATCGCGGTTTTCGGCGACTCCCACGCCACGATGTGGCTCCCGGCGCTCGACGAGATCGCCCAGGAGCAGGAGAAGCAGCTGCTGGTGCTCACGCGCTCAGCCTGCACACCCCGAGGCGGGGAGGTCGGGGCCGACTCCAGCGAGTGCCTCAGGGCCAACGCCGAGATCATCGACCAGCTCTCCGAGGATGAGAGCGTCGAGACGGTGATCGTGGCGGCCAGCCAGCGGCACTTCGAGTTCGGCGGACCCAGCCGCGACCTCGGTCTGGACGCGGAGGAACATGACCTCGACGATTCGGCACTGGCGATGTACGAGCCGATCCAGCGCTGGCTCGAGGCGGAGAAGGACGTCGTGGTCTTCGGCGAGGTCCCACGGATGAGCAACGACGAGCAGGAGGAGACCCTGCCGGAGTGCGTGGCGCTGAACGAGGATGACCTCTCTGCCTGCAACGAGACGCTTCAGGACACCCGGGTGGGGGACCGCTGGCTGACCCGTTCTGCCGAGGTCTTCGCCGAGGAAGAGAACTACCACTTCGTGCCCACCGAGGATCTGGTCTGCCGCGAGGACACCTGCTACGCCGTGCTCGGCGGTGCCATCACCTACTCGGACAACAGCCACCTCGCCCGGACGTTCGTGCGCTCCACGGCCGCCGAGCTCACCGACCGGATGGAGCCGGCGCTGGCCGGGAACTCCTAGAGCGGCTCAGCGCCAGATGCCGCGGGTGTCGATCACCGTGGCGTCTGCCAGGCGTGAGACCGGGAGCTCCTTGAACACCTGATGATCGACCAGCAGCACGACGACGTCGGCACGCTCCAGCGCCTCGTCGAGTCCGCTCAGCTCGACGTTGCCGAAACCGGCGAGTGACGCGGGAAGCGCCTCGATGTGTGGTTCCACCGCGAGCAGCTGCGCATCGGGGGCGCGCTGGGCGAGCTGCTCGGCGATGTGCAGCGAGGGGGACTCGCGCAGATCATCGATGTTGGCCTTGAACGCCAGTCCCAGCAGCGCCACCGTGGCTCCGGTCCCTGCCGATTCCAGAGCCTGTTCTATCCGGCCGAGCACCCATTCGGGCTTCGCGTCGTTGGTCTGGCGCGCGGTGCGGATGAGGTTCGCGTCCTGCGGAGCGGCGTCGACGATGAACCACGGATCCACTGCGATGCAGTGACCCCCGACCCCGGGACCGGGTTGGAGGATGTTGACCCTCGGGTGGTGATTGGCGAGCTCGATGAGCTCCCAGACGTCGATCCCGAGCTTGTGGCTGATGACCGAGAGCTCATTGGCGAACGCGATGTTGACGTCGCGGAAGCTGTTCTCGGTGAGCTTCGCCATCTCGGCGGTGCGAGCGTCGGTGAGCAGGAACTCACCCTTGCAGAAGGCTGCGTAGAGATCCCGGGCGGCCTCGGCGGCCTCGGGCGTCAGTCCGCCGATGATCCGGTCATTGGTGATCATCTCTTCCATGATCTTCCCCGGCAGCACGCGTTCGGGGCAGTGGGCGACCAGGATGTCGGCGGTGCTCAGATCGGGGCGGGCGGACAGGATGCGCTGCGCGAGGTGTTCGGTCGCCCCGGGTGGGGAGGTCGATTCAAGGATGATCAGCTCCCCACCGGTGAGCTTCGCGGCGATCCCGTCTGCGGCAGCCTCGATGTAGGACAGGTCGGCCGAGTGGGTCTCGGTGAAGGGGGTGGGCACCGCGACGATATAGGCGTCGGCCTCGGGTGTCTGCGTGGTCGCGCTCAGCGTGCCGCTGATCACCGCGCGCTGCAGGACCTCTCGCAGACCCGGCTCCACGAAGGGGACCTCGCCCCGGTTGATCGCCGCGACATTGCGTTCGGAGACGTCCATGCCGATCGTGGTGACGCCATGGTCCGCGAGGATGGCGGCGGTGGGCAGACCGATGTAGCCGAGCCCGATGACGGCGACGCGCGAGATGTTCCTTGGCAAGGTGGATCACTTTCCTAGGCGACACGGTGAAGCTGAGAGCCCGAGGAGGCTGACAGCACGCGAGTCTATCCCAGGGGGTTCTTGCGGTCACTACCTCATTCAAACGCCAGAATCTGGGGTCCGGTGCGGGGTCGGGGTTTCTCGGAGAACGGCGATATCTTGGAGCGGTTGCCATCGAGCGTCGAAGGAATCCAAGAACCGCCTATGCCCACACGCGCTGAGCCCACCTGCGCCATGCCGGCCGCTGTGCCGACCGTGCCGGAGCACACCGGGCGGACCTCGCGCGGCGGACGGTTCCAGCCGGAGATCCAGGGCCTGCGTGCGCTGGCGGTGCTGATCGTCGTCGCCTATCACTTCTGGCCGGAGCATCTGACCGGCGGGTACGTGGGCGTTGACGTGTTCTTCGTGATCTCGGGCTATCTGATCACCGCGCACCTGTTCAAGGAGGCGGCAAGGACCGGGCGGATCCGGCTGGGGCGGTTCTGGGCGCGCAGGATCCGGCGCCTGCTGCCGCTGAGCCTGCTGGTGCTGGGACTCACGGCGGTCGCGGCGGTGATGATCCTGCCCAGCACCGAATGGCAGGGCACCCGCCGGCAGATCATGGCCTCGACGCTGTATGTGCAGAACTGGGTCCTGGCCGATGACGCGATCGACTATTCCAAGGCCGATGAACGTGCCACCGCAGTCCAACACTTCTGGTCGCTCTCCGTGGAGGAGCAGTTCTACGTCCTGTGGCCGGTGCTGCTCGCCGTCGTCCTGGGCATCGCCATCCTGGCTCGGCGCGGTCGGCGTCCGGCCGATGCTGAGGCGGTGCCGCGCAACTACACGCGGAGGATCTTCCTCTGGGTGATCGGACTCCTCGGCGCGAGCTCCCTGGCCTTCTCGATCGGCTACACCGCAGAGTCCTCCGCCCAGGCGTACTTCATCACGCCCACCAGGATCTGGGAGTTCGCGCTGGGCGCCCTGCTCGCCCTGGTCCTCGGCGCCAGCCAGTTCACCGGACGCTGGGGGAATCTGCTGGGCTGGGTCGGACTGGCGATGATCCTGGGTTCGGCATGCGCCTACAGCGAGATGACCCCGTTCCCTGGCTGGACGGCGGTGATCCCCACCGTCGGGGCGACCCTGCTGTTGGCCTTCGGCGGCAAGGGGCGCTGGACCGGGATCCACTGGTGGCTCTCGCTGCGCCCGGTCACCGCGATCGGCGACTGGTCCTATGCGATCTACCTCTGGCACTGGCCGGTGGTGATCTTCGCGCCCTATCTGCTGGAGAACGCCGAGCAGTGGGACGTCAAGCTCGCCCTGATCCTCGGGGTCATCGTGATCTCCGCGCTGAGCACCCGGTTCTACGAGACTCCGCTGCGCCGAGCGAAGGTCCTGCTGCCCACCTGGCGCACCATGATCGCCGCCGGCGCAGGGATGGCCCTGGTGGTGGGCGTGGCCCACTACTCGGTGGAGGTCGTCGAGCAGGAGTTCGCCGCCTCGGAGCTCTCCGAGGACCACCCCTGCTACGGCTACCGGGCGCTGGCGAATCCCGACCAGTGTGGAGACCCGTTCGAAAGCACGCTGGGGCTCACGCCCTCGGCGGCCGAGGTCGCCGAGCAGCCACAGGCACCGGTGCATCCCGGGTGCCAGGCCGAAGCGCAGGACGCAGGGGTCCCCGAGTGCTGGCTCGGCGCCGAGGCGTCCGAGGCCGACGGCACCATCGCGGTGTTCGGTGATTCCCACGCCACGATGTGGCTGCCGGCCCTCGATGAGATCGCGCAGGACGCCGGCAAACAGCTGCTCGTGCTGACCCGTTCCGGCTGCACCCCACGGGCCTCGACCTATTCAGGGGCCGATGACCCCTGTGGAGAGGCCAATCTGGAGATCTTGGGAATGCTCTCCGAGGATGACCAGGTGGAGACCGTCGTGGTGGCTGGAAGCCAGATGACCGGTGGCTTCGCGGGCCCTGACGTCGAGGTGGACCTGCCGGACTCCGAGGTGGAGCTCACCGGTACGGCGCGCAGCATCCTCACCCCGATCCAGGTCTGGCTCGACGCCGAGAAGGCGGTCGTGGTCCTGGGCGAGATTCCCCGGCTCAACGTCGAGCGCAATGACGAGGAGACGCTGCCAGAGTGCGTGGCGCTGAACGAGGAGGACCCGTCATCCTGCAACGACGACCTTGAGGACACCCGGGTCACGGAGCGCTGGCTGACCCAGTCCGAGACGGTCTTCGCCGATACGGAGAACTACCACTTCGTGCCGACGGAGGATCTGCTGTGTTCGGAGGAGGAGGCCACCTGCTACGCGGTCCTCGGCGGGGCGATCACCTATAACGACAACAGCCACGTCTCACAGAACTTCGTGCGGTCGGTCACCGGCGAGCTGGGCGAACGCATGGAGCCCGCGCTGCAGCGATGACCGGCTCGGGCATCATCTAAGTGTTCAGCCGCGACGCGCCTCAGCCAGTTGGTCCCAGAACTCGATCGCCTCAGCCGTGGTCCACTGGTGATCCCCGTAGTATCCCAGCATGTCTTCCAGGGTCTCGGCCGCGAAGAGCCAGCTGGCCGGATCTGACTCGAGCCGGCGAAGCTTCGGCAGCATCCAGCTCACGAAGAACGGCTCCAGACGCAGGGCCCGGTAGGCCTCGAGCTTGCCCACCTCGCGCAGCCAGTCGGCGCGTGCGGCGTCGAGCGGACGGTACTTCTCGAAGTAGCCCGGGTTGATGGTGTTCACCGTGGAGTCACTGACCACCGCGTAATAGGTATGCACCCCGATGTTCTGCACCCGGATGCGGCGGGCGCAGTAGAGCATCTGCTGGAAGAAGTAGCTGTCCTGACCCACCGCGCCCAGGGGCTGCTCGAGTCCGCAGCCCTTGAGCCATTCGGTGCGAGCGATGACGGTCTGGATTCCCATGGGTCGAAAGCGCAGTCGCTCCAGGGCATCGCGCGGCACGGTGATCGTGCCGGAGGGATCCTGGTAGTCAGCAAGGGCCTCCCTCAGCAGCTGGCTGTAGCGCAGCCTTCCGAACCGGCTGGCCCACTGGGTCATATCACCGAGCACGAAGTCGACGTCCTCGTGCGAGGAGATGTCCGACAGCAGACGCGCGAAGCCGTCCTCCACCGCCTCATTATCGGGATCCAGGTAGGTGACGAAGGGGGTCTGGGTCAGCTCGAGGCCGGTGTTGCGCGGTCGGGAGGCAGAACCCGAGCCGCCCCCGCCGTGGTGGTAGGCCGTCACATTCGGGTACTCGTGGGCCAGCTCCTCCACGGTGTCCACCGTGACCGGGTCGGTCGACCCGTCGTTGACCAGCAGCACGTGCATCTTCTCGAACACCGAAGATCGGCGCAGCGAGGCGAAGGCCTTATGTCGAAGGTGATCACCGTTGTTGTAGACCGGCACGATCACGGTCAGCTGCAGATCCAGTGCCTGCGCCGTGGCGGCGACGAGCGCGGAGCTCGCCGCGCGATCCTCATCTGCCACCAGCGAGGGGCGATCTCGCCGGGCCGAGGCGCCGGTCAGCCGAGCATGATGACCGAGATGATCGCCGAAGAGGATCCGCTGATCGCGGGCATGCGCTCGCAGGGCCGGGGCGCTGGCGGTCGCGGAGACGGCGGGATGCCACCAGGCCGTGAGGTCGAGGGAGAGCGTCTCGGTCGCTGCAGGAGACAGCGTCCCGTGGCGCAGCGCGGCGTGATCGGTCTCCTCGGCAGTTCCGTCCAGCTTCGAGACGATGCCGGCGCGCTGATAGCGGAACGCGGTGACCATGTCTGCTGCGTAGGTGGGGGAGTAGTGTCGCTCGGCGGAGACCGGCAGCAGGATGTCATAGCTGCCGTGGCGGGCCGGCAGCTGGTCCCAGGAGACCAGGGGGATCTCGGCGTAGGTCTGCGAAGCCATCTCTGCGCCCAGTACCTGGTCCAACTGGTCCCCCTGCTTCTGGGGGGCGGTCTGCTCGACGACCGCGAGCACCCGTTCTGGTGGTGGCGCTGGTGAGAAGCCCACCGCCGCACAGATGATCGCGAGCACGTCAGAGACGTGGTGGTTGCTGAAGGCGGTGCGGATCCCGTCCCCCTGGACGCGCCGGAGCTCCCCGAGGGTCAGTGAGGAGAGGGCATCGGAGACGTCCACCGCTGACTGCGGGATCCTCACATGCGGCAGGTAGGAGTTCACGCCCTGGTTGTAGCCGCTGAGCACCAGGGAGCCGGCGGCCTGCAGCTCGATGATGCGCCGGTCATAGAGGATCTGGGAGCGGAGCACGTCATTGAGCACGATGCCGATGTCGGTCACCCGGTCGATGGCCGCGATCGCGGCGGGTCCGGGATTGTCCACGAGCAGCGGCCAGTGGCGTGCCGCGAAGCCCGCCCCGATGCCGGCCGGGAAGGTGTCCGCCTCACCCCGGCGCAGCAGCGCGGCGGGGAGGCCCTGGGCGCTGACGCCGTCGAGGATCCAGTCCGCCATCATCCGCAGGTCCTCGGGGTTCTGGGCAACCTGGGCGTCGCCCATGGTGATGACTGTGGAGCCGGCTCCACGGGTGCCCAGCGGCGTGTTCTGCAGCGGGTTGACCACCATCGGCACCCGGAGGACTGCTGTCTCGTTCCTCCGCGTGGCGGCATAGCGGCGGGCGGCCTCGTCTGAGACCGCGAAGACCCGGTCGCAGGCGCTGGCCAGGTCGCGCCCGGTGGCGGTGGTGCTGCGCGTGGTGCGGTCCCAGAAGACGACGGGGATGTCTCGGCTGCGGCAGCCGGGTATCACCTCGGTCAGCAGCAGCTTCACCCAGGCCTGACGCTCGTCCTCGGTGCTCTCCACGGTCCCCTCCGGCGGGAAGCTGTACCGGGCGCCGATGCTGACCGGAGTCAGGATCACCAGGTCGACACCGTCAAGCGCCGAGGGGTCCTGTCTGAGCTGCGTCGCGGGAAGGCCGATGACCTCAGCGGCCCCGCGAAGCACCTGCTGGGTCGCCTCGTCGTCGATGACTGCTATACGCAGCGCCAGGCGCGGCCTCGAGACCCCGGACTCTGGGTCTGGCAGCGCGGCCATCGCCGGGGCCAGCTGCTCGATCAGGTCCGAGGCGTCAGTCCGGCCCCGAGAAAACGGGCTTCCGGGAGCCGGGCCCAGAAGCGCAAGGGACCCGCCCTCGTGCAGCGCGCGCAGCGGGTCGGGTGCGGCCAGGAGCTCAGCGATCCTAGCGGCGCCTGCTTCCAGGCGAGCCTGGCGCAGGTGCGGGCTGGGGCGGCCCGCCTGGGGAGTCACCGGCTGAACCCAGCTCTGCGGGCCACCTGTTCGAACGGTCTTGAGAGCTTGCGTCCTGCGGCCCGCGCGGCCTTGTCGGGATGCTGGAAGGTGAACTCGACACGCTTGCGCAGCTTCGAGGACGCCGTCACGGACGTCGCCCGTGAGGTTTTCCCGCCGGGGCGGCGCTGTTCGAGTTCCGAGACGCGCTGCTTCAGAGCTGCGATGTCGACCTCTTGGACACGTTCGAGCTGGCCATAGGCCCAGTGGAGCTCGCTGAGCAGCGCCTGGTGCTGCTTGAGCAGCTCGACCACGACCTCACGGGTGTTCTCACTGAGGTCGGTCTCGGCTGTGAGCGCGTCCTCGGTCGGCGCCGCCGCGGTGGTGCTGGTCTGCTCGGTCTCAGTCATCGCCTTCACTGTCCTTCACATCGATGGTGTCCCGGCCGCCCCCGGCGGCGCTGTTGCGATCCCCGGTCCTGCTGTGATCCGCGGTCCGGCCGCGGGATGAAGCGTTCGTAGGTCCAAGACGCCCCTCGAGGCTGCGGAAGAACTCTCTGCCGCGCGGGTCTCGCCAACGCACGTCTCCGTACGCGGCGATGAGTTCCCGGAGCACGCCTGCCGCCTCGTCACGATCGTGAGGCAGCACATGCTTGAACTTCTGCAGGTACCAGGAGACGAAGAAGGATTCGAAGCGCTGTTCGCGGTAGACCTCGAGCAGTCCGACCTCACGCAGCCAGGCTGCGCGATCCTGCTCCAGGATCAGGTACTTCCGGAAGTAGTTCGGGGAGATCACGTTCACGATGGAGGTCTCCACCGCTCCGTAGTAGGTATACACCGGTCGGTACACCGGGACATAGGCCCGGGTGTGGAAGAACATCTGCTGGAAGAAGTAGGTGTCCTGCCCGACCGCGCCCACAGGCTGGACCAGGCCGAGGCTCTGGAGCCAGACGGTGCGCGCGACCAGCGCTTCGATGGAGGCCGGCCGGAAGTTCAGCGTGACCAGGCCATCGGGCTTGGGCCAGTCCAGTCCGTCCCGGTGCTCGACGCCGGCCTGGAACCGCTCGTGGTAGTCATGGACCGCGTAGTTGCGGGTCCAGACCGCCATGGTGCCCAACGCATAGTCGGCCTCGGGTGCCTCACGCAGCCGCTCCAGCAGCTCCCAATAGCCGTCCTCGAGCTCCTCATCATCGGGGTCGAGGTAGGTGACGAACTCGGTGAAGCTCAGCGCAAGCCCGGTGTTGCGCGGACGGGATGCTGAGCCGGATCCGCCCAGAGGGTGATGGAACGCCGAGACGTTGGGCCAGGCGTCGGCGAGCTCCTCGATGGTGTCCACCGTGGAGGCGTCGGTGGAGCCGTCGTTGATCAGCAGGACATGCATCTTCTCGAAGATCCCCGAACGGCGCAGCGAGGCGAAGGCCTTGTGCCGCAGGTGATCCCCATTGTTGTAGATCGGGACGACGACGGCGAGCTCGAGTCCCTGCTCCTGGGCGGTCTGGCGAAACTCCTCCCGAGCCTCAGCGATGTCGGTGCCCTGCGCACGGTCGATCTGCCGCCGGGCTCCGGCGGGCCGGTGCCCCAGGTGGTCGAGGGCGTAGACCGGCATGATCGAGTTCGAGGCGCCCTGGTCCGCCTCAAGGGTTCCGAGCAGAGCGTCGGGGGACTGCAGGGCCGAAGACGCGGGCCGCCACCAGGCAGAGAGGCCCAGGTCGGTGACGCCGGCCCGGCGCTGGTGGGCGGCGTCGTCGGTGTCGGCGGCGGCTCCGTCGAGCTTCGTGGTCACCGCGGCGGCCTGATAACGGAACGCCGCCACGTGATCGGCCAGGTACTCCGGGCTGTAGCGTCGAGCGGAATCCAGGGGCACCAGGATCTCGAAGCGGCTTGTCAGGGGGGCGACAGCGGCATCGAGGCTGGCGTGGTGGTGCGGGCCCTCGGCGTCGTCGTCCTCAGACGATGCGGCGAGCTCCGCCCAGGTGGCGATCTCGACCCTGGGGTGGGTCTGGGACGCGATGTCGGCGCGCAGGGCGTCGGTGAGTTCATCGGCCACCACCAGGACTCGATCCTGGGCCGTCTCGACCGCGCATCCGGCCTTGGCCGCGATTCGGGTCAGCACGTCGCTGCCGTGCTGATCGGTGAAGATCTTCCTGATCCCGTCGCCCTGGACCCGGCGCAGCTCCTCCAGGGTCATCGTCTCGAGCGTCTTGGAGACGTCCTCTGCGGAGTTCGCGATGTGGACCTGGGGGTAGTAGGAGTTCACGCCTTGGTTATAGGTCGAGAAGACCATGGTGCCGCTGGCCTGCAGCTGCAGGATCTGCGGATCGAACACCGCCTGGGAGTCCTTCACGGCATTGACCGCGAGCCCGACGTCCATCGCGCGCTGCAGCCGGGCCGACTCCGGGGCCGTTCCCAGCAGTGCCGCCTCTGCGCGGGTCACGGTCCAGGGCGCATAGTCGGCCGGGATGGCCCATCGGTAGGCCTGGGGCTCGCGGGCGGCGGGTGGTGACGTCAGTGGTGGTGAGGGCAGTGGTGCTGAGGGCTCCGATGTCGGCCGGCGGGTCGGCACCGACGTGGGTGGGGGCGTGGTCTGTGACGTCGGCTCGGAGGCCGTCTCGATCGCCGGGAAGCCGGGGGTGAGATGCGGTGGAAGCAGCGCCGTCGGCCGGCCGGAGCCCAGCACCCCGTCGAAGAGCGGTGGGATGAACTGGGGTTCCTCGAGGTGCGCGGCCGGGCGCAGCTGTTCGATGCCCAGCAGCGCGATCAGCGGGGTGCGCGCCGGGCGGGTTCCGATGGGGGAGTGAAGCACGGGGCTGACCGGGTGCGGGATGACCTCTACCGGAGTGTCCTCGGGGCAGTGGCTGCGCAGCAGGGCGGCGGCCTCGGGGTCTGGGGCGAAGACCTGGGTGCAGATCTCGGCGATCGCCGACCAGGATCCCAGCCGGGGTCCGGAGGTGACCACCAGGGCCACACTGAGTCCTTGGTCGCGGGCTGCGGGGATCAGGGTCTCGGACAGGAATTCGCGGGAATCCTCTGCCTCCGAGCCGATCAGCACCAGGTCGAGATCCTCGAGCTCCGTCTGCCAGTTCTCGGCGGTGAGATCGCGCAGTTCGGCGAGGCCGAAGAACCCGGCGTGCAGTCGCGGCCCGGCGACCAGACCCACGCGCAGGTCCAGGCGCGGTCTGGACACCCCGGCCTCCGCGGGGGGCAGCTGCGTCGCGTCGCCGAGCGCCTTCCGCCACGCGACGGTGGGCGCTTCCACGTGGTCTGCGCTCGCGCGCGTGGCTGAAGACCCGGGCTCGGAGAGCTCGTCGGCGCGTCTGAGGTGCGCCGATGCGTGATGCTGATGCAGGCTGGGCGCCACCGATTTCTGCGTCGGACCTGACCAGGCGCCGGCCGCGGCCCGGTGCGCCTGCTCGGCGGCCTCCAGGGCGGTGTGGTGCGCCGCCCGGGCCGCACTGAGGACATCAGCGTCGGTGGCAGATACCCGCTCCGCGACGGTGGAGGTCTCGGAGGCGGTGTCACTGGGGTGAAGGTCTATCCATCGCACATTGATACTCTAGAGCCTCGGTACATCCACTGCGCAGTGGTCGCACTCTGCTCCGTTCTGCGTAGCCACCATCCACGACCCAAGGGACATCCCAGACGTGTTCAACTCCCTCTCCGATCGCCTGAGCGCCACCTTCAAGAACCTCCGCGGCAAGGGGAGGCTCTCCGAGGCCGACATCGACGGCACCGCGCGGGAGATCCGCCGGGCGCTGCTCGATGCCGACGTCGCCGTGCCGGTGGTCCGCGAGTTCATCGCCAAGGTCAAGGCGCGCGCCCTCGGGTCCGAGGTCGCACAGGCGTTGAACCCGGGTCAGCAGATCGTGAAGATCGTCAACGAGGAGCTCGTCGGGATCCTCGGCGGGCAGACCCGTGAACTGGCCTTCGCCAAGAACCCGCCGACGGTGATCATGCTCGCCGGCCTCCAGGGTGCGGGCAAGACCACGCTCGCCGGGAAGCTGGCGCACCATCTGAAGAACCAGGGCCACACCCCGATGCTGGTGGCCTGTGACCTTCAGCGGCCCAACGCGGTCACCCAGCTGCAGGTCGGCGGAAAGCGCGCCGGTGTTCCCGTCTACGCTCCGCACCCCGGCGTGTCCTCGGAATTCGAGTCCACCACCGGTGACCCGGTCAAGGTGGCCACCGATGGTCTCGCCGAGGCCCGCAGCAAACTCCACGACGTCATCATCATCGACACCGCCGGGCGCCTCGGCGTCGACGCCGAGCTGATGCGTCAGGCCGCTGACATCAAGGCCGCCGTCGGCGCGCACGAGACGCTCTTCGTGATCGACGCGATGATCGGTCAGGACGCGGTCACCACCGCGCAGGCCTTCAACGAGGGCGTGAACTTCACCGGCGTGGTGCTCACCAAGCTCGACGGCGACGCTCGCGGCGGTGCCGCGCTCTCGGTCGCCTCGGTCACCGGCAAGCCCGTCATGTACGCCTCCACCGGTGAAGGGCTGAAAGACTTCGAGGTCTTCCACCCGGACCGGATGGCTCGTCGGATCCTGGACATGGGTGACATCCTCTCCCTGGTCGAGCAGGCCGAGGCCAACTGGGACCGCGGCGAGGCCGAGAAGATGGCCAGGAAGTTCGCCGACCAGGAGGACTTCACCCTCGACGACTTCCTCGGTCAGATGCAGCAGCTCAAGAAGATGGGCTCGATGAAGAAGCTGCTGGGCATGATGCCCGGCGCGCAGGGGATGCGGCAGCAGCTGGACCAGTTCGACGAGTCCTCCATCGGCCGGGTCGAGGCGATCATCTATTCGATGACCCCCTATGAGCGCAACGTCCCCAAGGTCATCAACGGCTCCCGCCGGGCCCGCATCGCCAAGGGCTCCGGCGTCCACGTCTCCGAGGTCAACCAGCTTCTGGAGCGCTTCACCCAGGCACAGAAGATGATGAAGAAGATGGCCGGCGGCGGGGGCATGCCCTCGATGCCCGGCGGCGGCGGGATGCCGGGGATGGGCGGGATGCCCGGCATGGGTGCCGGAGGAGGCGCCTCGAAGAAGCGCAAGCCCCAGCCCAAGCCCAAGAAGAAGTCCGGCAACCCGGCCAAGGCCGCCCAGGAGGCCCGCGAGGCTGAGCTCAAGCGCACCCAGGGTGCCGCCAAGCGGATGGACGGCTCCAGCTTCGGCGCAGGCACGAAGGATCTCAAGCCCGAGGACCTGAACCTCCCCAAGGGATTCGAGAAGTACCTGCGCTGAGTCTCGGCCTGCGCTGAGCAGGGCTGACCGGGTCTCAGATCGCGTGTTCGGCCGATCTCTGGCACAATAGGCAGGTACTTTGTTCGACGGAGGGCACCCTCTAAACCCGCCGTAGGGACAATGTTCTGAAGTGGTCGCCTCGATTGTGCAGCACGTCCCCACGCAATCCGTTGCCTGACCGCGCCCCTGAAACAAGAAACAGGAGTGGACCACTCAAGTGGCAGTTAAAATTCGTCTGAAGCGCATGGGCAAGATCCGTGCACCGTTCTACCGTGTTGTCGTCGCCGACTCCCGCACCAAGCGTGACGGCGTCGCCATCGAGCAGATCGGCAAATACGACCCGACGCAGGAGCCCTCGCTGATCGAGATCGATTCCGAGCGCGCTCAGTACTGGCTCTCCGTGGGCGCACAGCCCACCGAGCAGGTCAATGCACTGCTGAAGGTCACCGGTGACTGGCAGAAGTTCAAGGGCCTCGAAGGCTCCGAAGGCACTCTGCGGACCAAGGCCCCGAAGGAGGAGTTCGTCGCTCCCAGCAAGGGCTCAGTCATCCAGGAGAAGAAGACCAAGGCTCCGGCTCCTGCCGACGAGGCAGCTGAGTCTGCTTCGCAGGAGAATGCAGAGTAATCATGGGAGCTGATGCAGTGCTGAGTGACGCGCTCGAACACCTGGTCCGCGGAATCGTGGACGCACCCGATGACGTCGATGTCCGCCGTAAGGGCGGGCGTCGCTACGACGTCCTCCAGGTGCGAGTTCATCCGGATGATCTCGGTCGAGTGATCGGTCGGGCCGGGCGCACCGCCAAGGCACTGCGCACTGTGGTCTCCGCCCTCCCCGGTGGGGGCGATGTCCGCGTCGACGTGGTCGACACCGACCGCAGCCGCTGACGGATATGAGGACTGCACCATGATTGCTGGCATGCAAGGCCAGGAAGCATATGAGACCGACCCGCAGGCACTGCCAGATTCGGCAGAGCGCCTGCGGGTCGCTCGTATCGGCAAACCCCACGGCATCCGTGGCGAGGTCACTGCCCAACTCTTCACCGATGACCCGGAGCAGCGACTCGCTCCCGGTTCGGTGATCATCCGGATCGCCGGCGATCAGACCGTCGACCGGATCACCACGCTGCTCACTGTGACCCGGCAGCGCTGGAACAAGAGCATCGCGCTGCTGAGCTTCCGCGAGATCACTGACCGTGACAGCGCCGAAGCCCTGCGCGGCTCCACCCTCTACGTCGAGGTGCCGATGGAGGAAGACTCCGACGAGGACGGCTGGTACAGCCACGAGCTCGCCGGATTCGCCTGCGTGGACCTACAGGGTCAGCGCCTGGGCACGCTCAAGGAGCTGATCACCGGTTCGGCGCAGGATCTGCTCGTGGTCACGGCCGTCTCCGGCGAGGACGTGATGGTCCCCTTCGTCGAAGAGCTCGTGCCCGAGGTGGATGCGGAGCATCAGCGCATCGTGCTGACCCCGCCGCCCGGCCTCTTCTGAGCGAGGAGCGCGCCATGCGGATCGACCTCATCTCGATCTTCCCTGAGTTCTTCGACGTCCTTGACCTCTCCCTGATCGGGAAGGCCCAGCGCGAGGGACTGCTCACCCTGCACCGGCACCAGCTGCGCGACTTCAGCTTCGACAAGCACCGCAGCGTCGATGACACCCCCACCGGCGGCGGCGCCGGGATGGTGATGAAGCCCGAGCCGTGGGCGCTGGCGCTGGAGCACGTGCTCACCCAGCGGGAGACCCCGGCATCGGATGATCCCCCGATCCTGATCATTCCCACCCCTGCGGGGGAGGTGCTCACTCAGCGGACCGCTCAAGAGCTGGCCCAGGCCGAGCATCTGGTCTTCGCCCCCGGACGCTTCGAGGGCATCGATCAGCGGCTGCTCGACTGGGCGCCGGAGCATTTCCAGGTGCGCCCCATGTCCATCGGGGACTATGTGCTCAACGGCGGGGAGTCCGCCGTCGTCGTCATGGTCGAAGCCATCACCAGGCTGATCCCCGGTGTGCTCGGCAACCCGGAGTCGCTGGCGGAGGAGTCCCATGCCGACGGCCTGCTGGAGTATCCGGTCTACACCAAGCCTGCGCGCTGGCGCGGCCTCGATGTGCCCGAGATCCTGCTCTCCGGGGACCACGCGAAGATCGGCGCCTGGCGCGCGGCGCAGCAGGACGTCCGCACCCGGAAGCTGCGCCCCGATCTGTGGGCCAAGCACGTGGTCGCGCAGGAGCGGAATCTGACATAGAATTGGCCACCGTGCCTGCTGGGCGGCTCCATCTGCCATAGGGGATGACCGTCAACAGACAGGCCGCCGGAGAGGGAAATCATCCCGATCCGGATCCTTACGCTTTGACCTGCGCCGGATTCCGGCGTGATCGGCGCCTTGTGCGCCGTCCGCAAGAGGTCGCAACCCGGGCGAGTGACCTGTGGCAGTCGTCCAAGGAGAAGCATATGCATAAGCTTGATTTCGTTGATTCAGCCAGCCTGCGCACCGACATCCCGGAGTTCGGCCCCGGTGACACCGTCAACGTGCACGTCAACATCGTTGAGGGCAAGAACACTCGTGTTCAGGTCTTCAAGGGTTACGTCCTCGGCCGCCAGGGCCACGGCATCGGCGAGACCTTCACGGTCCGCAAGGTGTCCTTCGGCGTCGGCGTGGAGCGCACCTTCCCGGTCCACTCCCCGGTGACCGAGAAGATCGAGGTCCTGGCCCGCGGTGACGTCCGCCGCGCCAAGCTGTACTACATGCGCGATCGCCATGGCAAGGCTGCACGCATCAAGGAGAAGCGTGAGTCCACCATTGCTCGCCAGCAGGGCGAGAAGGTCGAAGAGGTCACCGAGGCCTGATCCGCGGATCGGCCTCGGCTCATCGCTGAGAGCTCGTACGTCTTATGAACAGCGCAGAGAACCCTGAGCCGCCCGAGTCTGACTCGGCGACTCGGGGTTCTCGGCGTCTGACGCGTCCTCGCCGCTTCCGGCTCTGGATCGCGGTGCTCGCGACCGCCGTCATCGCGGTGCTGCTGGCCACCGGGCTGCGCCTGTTCGTCGTGGACGTCTACACCGTCTCCCAGGTCTCTATGGCGCCCACTCTGGCTGACTCCGAGCGGATCCTGGTGGAGAAGGCTTATCCCGAGGACCAGGGCGTCCGGCGCGGAGATGTGATCGTCTTCGACGGAGAAGGCTCCTTCACCCCCTACGTGGGAGGGGGTTCGACCCTCGAGCAGCTCGGAGCGAGGGTCGGTCACTGGTTCGGAATCGCGACACCTCCTGCGACCTACGTCAAACGCGTGCTCGGCACCGGCGGAGACATCGTCGCGTGCTGCGCGGACTCCGGGCAGCTCACCGTCAACGGGGAACCCGTGGAGGAGCCCTATCTGGGCCGAGACGTCACCGCGCAGGCTCCTGCCTCAGAGCTGAGCTTCGAGGCTGAGGTTCCGCCGGGCCGACTCTGGGTCATGGGGGACAACCGCGAGCAGTCCCTGGATTCGCGGGCGCTGCTGGGCGCACCCGGCGGGGGTATGATCAGCGAAGACCGCATCCTCGGCCGCGTCACCGGCGTCTTCTGGCCCTGGAATGAACGACGAGAGCTTCCGGAGGCACTTCATCAGCACCAGTGACGGGCCTCCGTCTCCATCGCCGGAGAGCCGCAGAGAACGCCGTCGTCGGGCCCGCTCGGCGCGGCACCCGGTGGTCGGATTCCTGATCGAGATCGCCACGATCCTGGTCTTCGCGCTGGTCATCTCCTTCGTCGTCAAGACCTTCTTCTTCCGGGCCTTCTACATCCCCTCTGAGTCGATGGAGCCCACCCTGGAGGTCGATGACCGGATCATCGTGAACCTGCTCGCCCCAGACCTCATGGAGGTCGAGCGCGGCGACGTCGTGGTCTTCGAAGACACCCGCCAGTGGTGGGGCGCCGGGAGCCAGGTGCCCACGAACGCCTTCCAGGACGCGATGATCTTCGTCGGTCTGATGCCGGACACCTCCTCGCACTTCGTGGTGAAGCGGATCGTGGGCCTCGGCGGTGACGAGGTGGAGTGCTGTGACGATCAGGGTCGGATCATGGTCAACGGCGAACCCATCGACGAGCCCTATATCTTCCCCGGCGACGTCCCCAGCGAGGGTGAGTTCGCGGTGACCGTTGCCGAAGACAGCGTCTGGCTGCTCGGGGATCACCGCGGGAACTCCGCGGACTCGCGCTTCCACGTGGATGAGCCCGACATGGGTGCGGTGCCGATCGAAGACGTCATCGGTCGGTCCTCGGTCGTGATCTGGCCGTTTGACCACTTCGGCGACGGCGGAACCGAGCGTGACCCCTTCGAGGCGGTCCCGGAGCCTTGAGCGTCTGGTCCCGGCGCCGCGCCACGCGTCTCATGCGAGGGCTGCGCTGATGCCCGAGAACGCCACGCTGCTGCCCGAGCTGGGAATCGCCGCCGGACGCGACGTCCGCTACATCGCTGGGATCGACGAGGTCGGCCGCGGCGCCCTGGCGGGCCCGGTCAGCATCGGAGTGGTGGTCTTCGATCTTCAGGCCCCGGTCTTCGCCCAGACGCCGACGACGAGCGGGATCTGTACCCAGCTCGACGGCGTGCGCGACTCCAAGCTGCTCAGTGCCAAGGCCCGGCAGCGCTGGCATCCACACATCTGCGAACACGCCGCCGCCTACAGCGTCCAGCACCGGGCGCCGCGGGAGATCGACGCCCTGGGCATCAACGGGGCGCTGCGGGCCGCCGGGCTCGCCGGGCTCAACGCGGTCGAGGTCAAGCTCGGTCGGCCGCTGGACGCCGTCATCCTGGACGGCGCCCATGACTGGCTGACCCATGGCGCCTCGCCCCGCGTGCAGACCATGGTCAAGGCCGATATCAAGGCACTGACGGTGGCCTGCGCCTCGGTGCTGGCGAAGCTCGAACGCGACCGTCTGATGGAGGAGCTCGCCGCGGAGCATCCCGGATACGGCTGGGACTCCAACCGCGGGTATGGCTCTCAGGGTCACCGGAATGCGCTGCTCGAGCTCGGGGCCACCGCTCAGCACCGGCTCAGCTGGAACCTCGGGGTCTGACCGCACCGTCTGACCCGAGTCCGACCGCACCGTTGAAGTCACTCTGACTTCCACGGCTTCCCGAGTCTTCCCCAGGAGCCGCCTCCCCACTCGGTCCGCGTGCGTCCTCCACAGAGCCCGGGGGCAGTCCCTCTGCTGTCGCGCTGTGCCGGATGCTGGTGCCTGTGAGAGAGGAGCGCGAATGCGAGCCAAGGACGTCACCGGCATGGTCGGGGAACAGATCGCGGCCGACTATCTGGGCCGACAGGGACATCAGATCCTGGAGCGGCGCTGGCGCGGCGCGCACGGTGAGCTGGACCTGATCACCAGGGACGGGGCCCACCTGGTCGCCGTGGAGGTCAAGACCCGACGGGGCATCGGATACGGGCACCCCTTCGAAGCGGTCAACGGGCGCAAGCTCGCGCGGCTGCACCGGCTGCTGCTGGAATACTGCGTCGGCCAGCAGTGCCTCCAGGTTCCGCGACGCGTGGACGTCGTCGCGGTGCTGCTCAGCGGAGCGGCTGCGGCGCACGCCGAGGAGCATCTGATCCATCGGCTGGAGCACCTCAAGGACGTGAGCTGATGAGCATGGGTCGGGCCCGCGGGGTGGTGCTCTTCGGCATGGATGGGCATCTGATCGAGGTGGAGGCCGATATCGGGCGGGCGCTTCCGGGGTTCATCCTGCTGGGCCTGCCCGACGCTTCCATGCGCGAGAGCCAGGACCGGATCCGATCGGCGGCGAAGAACACCGGGATCGATCTGCCCGCCCGCCGGCTCACCGTCAACCTGCTTCCGGCCTCGCTGCCCAAATCCGGCTCGGTGCTCGACCTCGCCATCCTGATCAGCGCCTGGGCTGCAGACGGGAGGGTCCACCGCACGTCCGAGGTCGTCTTCCTTGCGGAGCTGGGTCTCGACGGGCGGCTGCGACCGGTCCGCGGTGTGCTGCCCGCGGTGGCGGCAGCACAGGCTGCCGGCGCGCAGACTGTGGTGGTCGCCCAGGAGAACGCTCAGGAGGCCGCCCTGGTGCCCGGGATGGAGGTCCTTGCCGGGTCTCATGTTCGGCAGGCGGCGGCTTCTTTCGCCTCCGCCGCGCTCGAACCACTGGTGCGCGATGCTCCCGGGCTCGAACGGTGGTCCGCAGACCGTTCTCTGGAGGCGCCTGTTCTGGTGGATCCTTCGCAGCCGGCCCGGTCGCCGCAGGTCTGTTCTGCTGATCTCCGTGGCGAGGTCGACGACGGCAGGCCGCTCTCCTGCGACCCGGCGCCTGACCTGGCAGAGGTCCGGGGTCAGCAGGAGGCCCGGTTCTCTCTGGAACTGGCGGCCGCCGGCGGCCACCACCTTCTGCTCATCGGCGCTCCCGGTGCCGGCAAGACCATGCTGGCCGAGCGGATGTCCGGCATACTGCCGCCGCTGGATGATCAGGCGGCGATGGAAGCCACCGCCATCGAGTCGATCTCGGCAGAACCCCGCACCGTGACCAGGCTGCGACGCACACCGCCGTTCCAGGCCCCACACCACAGTGCCTCGATGGCAGCCATCGTCGGTGGCGGAGCGCGGATCGCGCGGCCCGGTGCCGTCACTCGCGCACACCGGGGAGTGCTGTTCCTCGATGAGGCCCCCGAATTTCCGCGCCACGCGCTGGACGCCCTGCGCCAGCCCTTGGAGACCGGAAGGATCTCACTTCACCGCTCCGCCGGCAGCGTGACCTACCCGGCCCGTTTTCAGCTGGTCCTCGCGGCCAATCCCTGCCCGTGCGGGCTCAACGTCGGTGCCGGGACAGGCTGCCGGTGTTCGGTGGCTCAGCGCCGCAACTACATGGCGCGCCTCTCCGGTCCGCTCCTGGATCGGATCGACCTGCAGATTCAGGTCGACCGGCCGCGATCAGCGGCCGACGCACTGGGACCGCCGGGGGAGAGCTCCGCGGTCGTCCGCGCCCGAGTCCTGGACGCTCGAGGCGCACAGCGCGAGCGCCTCCGCCTGTGGGGCCTGCGCACCAACTCCCAGGCCCCTATGCAGCTGCTGACCGGAGATCTGCGGCTGCCCGCCGGTGCCACCCGGCACATCGACGCCGCGCTGGACCGGGCCGCGATCTCGCTGCGGGGATATCTTCGCGTCCTGCGACTGGCCTGGACCATCGCCGACCTCATGCACAACGACCGACCGGGGGCCGATGAGGTCGACGCTGCCCTGCAGCTGCGGCAGCGGTCTCACAAGACCTGAACCCAGGAGGACCTATGGAACGAGATCCCGCCCCCGGCCAACCGAGGGCTGCTTCCCGGAAAGAACGGATCATCCGGGCAGAGCTGTCCCGGCTGATCGAACCCGGAGACCTGCTGGCCGGGCTCGCTCTGGAGACCTTCAGGGCCCAGCACCTCCACGCGCTGATCACCTCAGAGCATCCCCCGTCCGTGGCGGAGCGTCACGCTCTGGCGCAGGCCGCCGAATCGGCGGGGCTCGGACCTCGGCAGCAGGACCTGCGCGTCGGGCTCGAGCGATGGCGCACCCGCTGCGGGCAGCTGCGCGGAGCTGCCGATCTCGCCACGATGAGCAGGCTCGGCGGGGGCCTGCTGATCCCTGAGGATCCCACCTGGCCTGCGCAGCTGCGTGACCTGGGCCCGCTTGCCCCCGTGGCGCTCTGGTTCCGGGGCGGCGCGGAGGAGATCGCGTCCCAGTCGCTGGGTCGACTCCCGGAGCCGACCCGGGCCGTGGCGATCGTGGGATCCCGGGAAGTCACCGACTACGGCATCCGGATCACCGCGGAACTCACCCAGGATCTGGTGCAGACCGGGCTCTGCGTGGTCTCTGGCGGCGCCTACGGCGTTGATGCCGCCGCGCACAGGGCCGCTCTGCGCGCGGCTTCAGCGCCGGTCTCAGGCTCGCGCCCGGGGCCGGGATCGGCGGCCAGCGCCGCTTCCGGCACCTGGAGCGGAACCCGGCCTGCGCCGACACTGGCGGTCTTGGCCGGGGGCCTGGACCGGTTCTACCCGGCTGGCAACGAAAGTCTGCTTCAGGAGGTGGCGGTGACCGGGTTGCTGCTCAGCGAGATGGCGCCTGGATCGGCGCCCACTCGGCACCGGTTCCTGCAGCGAAACCGGCTCATCGCAGCGCTGGGCATGGTCACGGTCATCACGGAGGCGCGATGGCGCAGCGGAGCTCAGTCCACCGCCCACCATGCGCTCACGCTTGGCCGGGAGGTGGGGGTGGTGCCCGGAAGCGTCTTCTCCGCCTCCTCGGCGGGGTGTCACCGACTGCTGCGGGAGACCCCGGCACAGCTGGTGCGCGACGCCACCGACGTTCTGACCCTCGTCACCGGCGGCAGAGCCTACGGACCAACGCCGGCGGGCGACTCCGACGTTCCCCGCCCTGCCATCGACCACAGGACCGGGCGCCAGGCTCCACCGTCCCGACACACCGTCCAACCAGAGCTTCCCGGACCAGCGGGGCGGGATCACCCGCAGGATGGACTCGATGAGGCCCAGCGCCTGCTCCTCGACGCGCTGCCCAGGCGTGGATTGAGCGCCCCGGGCAAGCTCTCATCCGTCGCGGGGCTCCCGCTGCCCACGGTGCTCGCCGAGCTGACCCGGCTCCAGCGCTCCGGCCACGCAAGGACCGTCAACGGGCACTGGGGCCGAGCATGACCGGCGCGGAGAACCCTGACCCAGCGCGTCCAGTCGTAGACTTCCGCCATGGCCTCCGCGCAGGATCGACCACGAGACACCGATCGACCATCAGACACCGAAGCTCCGGTCGACCCCGAGCTGATCACGGCGTTCATCGATCACCTCAGACACGAACGAGGGCTCTCGGCCCAGACGATCCGGGCGTACCGCAGCGATCTGCGTCAGCTCGCCCAGCGGCGCGGAGATCTGCAGGAGATCAGCCTGGCCGGGATCCGGAGCTGGCTGGGGGAGCTGCACGAGGCGGGGCTCTCGCGGAACACCCTCAACCGCAAGACGGCCTCGGTGCGGGCCTTCACCGCCTGGGCGCACCGCCGGGGTCACCTGCGAGAAGACCCCTCCGTCCGTCTGCGGACCGCCCGTCGAAGCAGCCACCTGCCCGATGTGCTGCAGCATCAGCACGTCGAAGAACTGACCAGTCACCTCGCGGATGCGGCGCAGCAGGCCGGCCAGGCCGCGGAACTGGATGCGATCGCTCATGCGCTGAGCCTGCGCGACGCCGCGATGGTGGAGCTGCTCTACGCCACCGGGATGCGCGTCTCCGAGCTCAGCGGCCTGGACCTCGCCTCCTTCGAGACCGGTCGGCGGATGGTCCGGCTGCTCGGCAAGGGCAACAAGGAACGGATCGTCCCGTACGGCGTGCCGGCGGAGACCGCGCTGCGAAGCTGGCTCGACCACGGACGGTCTGAGCTGGCCACACCCGCCTCGGCGAACGCCTGCTTCCTGGGTCGCCGCGGGGGCCGCATAGACGTGCGAACGGTGCGCCGCGTCGTCGACGATGCTCTGGCCCGGCTCGGGACCACTGCCGCCCGAGGGCCCCATGCGCTGCGGCATACGGCGGCCACCCATCTGCTGGAAGGGGGCGCTGATCTGCGCACGGTCCAGGAGCTGCTGGGACACGCCTCCTTGAGCACCACCCAGCTCTACACCCACGTCACCATCGACAGGCTTCGCGACGCCTATGGCCAGGCTCATCCTCGTGCCTGAGAAAGTGAGCTGACCTGGATCTGTTAACATCAGTAGTGTTGCTCGACGCGCTAGGTGTTAACCTTGGCAGAGCATCGAAACCATCAGCCACCTGGCTGCTGTCTGGTCGTAGGGGAAGACGTACCAACAGCACAGTGGAGGATGGATATGTCGAAAAATACGGCCCGAGGTGTGCTTCACATCCATTCGGCGCCCGCCGCGCTCTGCCCGCATGTTGAATGGGCGGTGTCCTCGGCGGTCGACTCGCGAGTGGACTTCACGTGGCACCCGCAGCCTGCCGCGCCCGGAGACTTTCGGGCGGAGCTCTCCTGGGAGGGCCCAGCCGGACTGGGCGCCACCCTGGCCTCAGCGCTGCGCGCCGTGAGTCATCTGCGCTTCGAAGTGACCGAGGACCCATCGCCGGGCTGCGACGGCGGACGCTGGTCCCATACGCCCGAGCTGGGCATCTTCCATGCCACCACCGACGTGCACGGCAACATCGTCGTGTCCGAGGATCGGATCCGCTACGCCTATGAGATGGGCGCCGGTGACCCCTCGGTCGTCTACCAGGAGCTTTCGCTGGCCCTGGGTGAGGCCTGGGACGAGGAGCTCGAGTCCTTCCGCCACGCTGCAGAGGGTGCACCGGTCCACTGGCTTCACCAGGTGGTCAGCTGACCCGAGGCTGACCGGGCGGCGCCCTCCACCGCCCTCCACCGCCGTCCCGCAGCTGCGCAGCCCAGCAGCGTCTGGTCGACGTGCACGACTACAGGCTTGCCGCACAGAGCCCCCCAGCGGGCCATCGCTTCCCAGCGCGGCAGCTTCCACATGAAGCAGAGAAGACCCCCGGCCGAAATCCCTGAGGATCCTGGCCGGGGGTCTTCTCGCGTGCTCATGCCACGGGCCTGCCCGGGCAGAAGGGCTCAGTAGGTGCGGAAGGCCGCCACGGCGTTGTGTCCGCCGAAGCCGAAGGAGTTGCACAGCGCCACCTGCTGCTTGTCGCCGAGGTCGCGGGGCGAGCCGGTGACCACGTCGAGCGGCATCTCCGGGTCCTGGTGGTCAAGGTTGATCGTGACCGGTGCGCGGCGTTCATGCAGCGCCTTCACGGTCAGCACCGACTCCACGGCGCCGGCGGCGCCGAGCAGGTGCCCGGTCTGGGACTTGGTGGCGGAGATGCAGACGTTCTCGAGGTGATCCCCGAACACCGATCTCAGTGCCGCGTACTCTGGCTTGTCTCCGACCGGCGTGGACGTGGCGTGAGCATTGACGTGGGTCACGTCGCCCAGCTCCGCGCCGGCGGATTCCAGGGCTCGGCGCAGCGCGCGGGAGGCTCCCAGCGCTTCAGGATCCGGGGCCGTGATGTGGTGGGCGTCTGAGGTGATCCCAGAACCAGCGAGCTCCGCGTAGATCGTGGCGCCGCGGGCCTTGGCGTGCTCCTCGGTCTCGACCACGAGGGCTCCAGCGCCCTCGCCCATGACGAAGCCGTCGCGGTCGCGGTCATAGGGCCGGGACGCCGCGGCGGGATCCTCGTTGCGCTTGGACAGCGCCTGCAGCGAGCTGAACGCCGCCATGGGCAGCGGGTGGATGGCAGCCTCGGTGCCGCCGGCGAGGACGACGTCGGCGTCACCCTTGCGCAGCATCTCCAAGGCCACATCCAGTGCCTCGACACCGGAGGCGCAGGCCGAGACGGCGGTGCGGGCGCCGCCCTGGGCGCCGAGATCGAGGCTGATCGCCCCGGCGGCGCCATTGGGCATCAGCATCGGCACGGTCATCGGCATGACCCGGCGCGGTCCACGTTCACGCAGCGTGTCCCAGCTGTCGAGCAGCGTCCAGACTCCACCGATGCCGGTGGCGAAGGACACCGCGACCCGCTCGGGATCCAGGTCATAGCCCTCATCACCGGGGCGGCTGAGTCCGGCGTCGTCCCAGGCCTGCCGGGCGGCGACCATGCCCAGCTGGGTGGAGCGGTCCATTCGGCGGGTCTCCGGGCGGGCCAGCACCTCTGCAGGCTCGACCGAGACCTCGGCGGCGAAGGTCACCGGAAGCTCGTACTTCTCGACCCAGTCGTGCTCCAGGGTCTTGGCTCCCGGCGTGCCGGCCAGCGCGTTGGTCCAGAGCGTGTCCACGTCGCCGCCGATGGGGGTGGTGGCGCCGAGACCGGTGATGACAAGACGACGTGTCATGGATCTACCTCAATGAGAGTGGGACTGCAGGTGGGGGAGAGGAGGGGAGGGCCCGGCGCTGCGCCGCAGCCCTCCCGTCCGATGCGAGGCTGGATCAGCCCTGGGCGTTGGCGATGAAGTCCACGGCGTCACCGACGGTGGCCAGGTTCTTCACCTCTTCATCGGGGATCTTCACGTCGAACTTCTCTTCGGCGTTGACCACGATGGTCATCATCGAGATCGAGTCGATGTCCAGGTCTTCGGTGAAGGACTTGTCCGACTTGACCTCTTCGACCTCCAGGCCGGTCTCCTCGTTCACGATCTCTGCCAGGCCTGCGAGGATCTCGTTCTTGTCAGCCATATCGGCGACTCCTTTTCTTTGGGTGGTTCTTTCGGGTTCGTGGTGAATCTGTCCCGGGCCTGCGTGGCAGCCCCGGGCCCGGGGCTACGGCAGTCGGATGACCTGCGTGCCGTAGACCAGTCCGGCTCCGAATCCGATCTGCAGAGCGAGACCGCCGGAGAGTTCTGGGTTCTCCTTGAGCAGGCGATGCATGGCCAGCGGGATCGAGGCTGCGGAGGTGTTTCCCGCGTCCACGATGTCCCGTCCGACCATCACGTGCTCAGGAAGCTTCAACTGTTTGACCATCTCGTCGATGATGCGCATGTTCGCCTGATGCGGGACGAAGGCCACGAGGTCATCGGCGGTGATCCCGGCGGCGTCCAGCGCCTGCTGGGCCACCTTCGCCATCTCCCAGACGGCCCAGCGGAACACGGTGGGACCGTCCTGGCGCAGCGTGGGCCAGTACCGGTTCTCCGCATCGAGGAGCTCGGCGGCGTCCTGGGTCTCGCGAGCGCGGGCGAGGGCGTCGCGGAAGTTCAGCATCGTGCTGTCCATGGCCACTGCCTCCCACTTCTCGCCGTTGGAGCCGAGGATCGAAGGCGAGATGCCGGGCACCTCGGAGGGGCCGATGATCGCGGCTCCGGCACCGTCGCCGAGGAGGAAGGAGATGGTGCGCTCGTGGTTGTCGATGAAGTCGGAGAGCTTCTCGACCCCGACCACCAGGACGTAGGGCGAGAGCCCGGAGCGGACCATGGCGTCGGCCTGACCGATCCCATAGCAGTAGCCGGCACAGGCCGCCGAGATGTCGAAGGCCGCCGCCGGAGTCGCGCCGAGGCGGTGCGCCAGGTCCGCCGCGGCGGAGGGTGTGGCGAAGGGATGCGTGACGGTGGCGACGATGACCCCGCCGAGCTGGTCGCCTGAGATCCCGGCATGCTCCAGCGCCTCGCGGGCGGCGCCTTCGGCCATGTCGACCACAGAGACGTCGCGCGGGGCGCGGTGGCGGGTCTTGATGCCGGTGCGCTGCTGGATCCACTCATCGGAGGAGTCGATCCACTGGCAGATCTGCTCGTTGTCGATCACGAGCTCAGGACGGTAGGCACCCAGGCCCATGACACGGGTGCCCGCCAGGGCGGTGGGCTGGTTCAATGCGACAGTCACGTCAGGAACGTCCTTCGTGGATCATTGTGGGGTAGCTGTGCGGCAGTGCTGCCGGCACAGAAGATGTCTGAGGCCATCAACATCGGGCCTCTCGGCTCAACCCGCATGCTCGGCGATGAATTCCTGGGCGGCGTCGATGTCCGCGGGGGTCTTGATGGCCAGCGACTTCACGCCCTTGAGTCCGCGCTTGGCCAACCCGGTCAGCGTGCCGCCGGGCAGCAGCTCCAGCACGCCGGTGACCTCGGCCTGCGCCATGGTCTCCATGCAGAGGTCCCAGCGGACCGGACGGGTCACCTGGTCCACAAGGCGCGCCAGGACGTCAGCGCCGGTGGAGACGTAGGCGCCGTCGCGATTGGAGATCAGCCGGTGTCGCGGGTCGGCCACCTCGAAGCTGGCGGCGGCGGCGGCCAGGGCCTGCTTGGCCGAGTCCATGAACTCCGTGTGGAATGCTCCGGCGACCGTCAGCGGGATGACCCGGGCCCGGGTGGGAGGGCTGGCCTCCAGCGCGGCGAGCTTGTCCAGCTCCCCGGCCGCCACGATCTGGCCCGGCCCGTTGGCGTTTGCGGGGGTCAGTCCGGCGTCGGCGATCACCTGGCGGACCTCGTCCTCGACACCGCCGACGACGGCGGCCATCGAGGTGGGCACCGCTGCGGCTGCGGCGGCCATCGAGGTGGCCCGCACGCGGATGAACGCCAACGCCTGCTGCGGCGTGAGCACCCCGGCCAGGACGGCGGCCGGGATCTCGCCCACGGAGTGCCCGGCGTAGAGGACCCGCTCGGGATTCGCCCCGGTGAGATCCAGCGCTGAGGCGCTGAGCAGGGAGGCGGCCACGATGAGAGGCTGGGCGACCGCGGTGTCCCGGATCGTCTCGGCATCGGAGACCGTCCCGTGGGTGAGCAGGTCGGTGCCTGAGTGCTGGGAGTAGGCGTCGAGCGTGGCGCGGGAGGCGTCGTCGCTGATCCACTCCGAGAGGAAGCCTTGGGTCTGGGAGCCCTGTCCGGGGCAAACTATGGCAAGCACAAGTCCAACTTCCCATATCGCGGATGGTTTTCAGGGGTCATGCGCTCACCAAGCTCCACCGTGGCCTTTGTAGGTACCCTACAACGCAGATTCGATGACGGTGCGAGGTCGGCCACGGGGCCCGGTCAGAGACGGCCGACTGCCAGCGCGGTCTGCAGAACGTACGCGTCGCGCGGGGAGACGGGGTCCCAGCCGGTGATGTCCGTGACGCGGCGCAGCCGATAGCGCACGGTGTTGGTGTGTACGAAGAGCTCGCGCGCCGTGGCCTCGAGCGAGTGACCGGCCTCGAGGTAGGCGGTGACGGTCTCGAGCAGCCCGTTGCCGGCGGCCCTGAGCACCTCGAAGATGCTGCTCCTGAGCACGGTCTTCGCGGTCTCGTCTCCACAGAGTGCACGTTCCGGGAGCAGGTCCTCGGCGGCCACCGGGCGCGGCGCGGAGGTCCAGGCCCCGACCGCGGTGAATCCGGTGAAGGCCGACTGCGCGCTGGGGTGCGCCTGGCTGATCGAACCATCGAAGCTGGAGAAGACCACCTGGCCCGGACCGAAGCGGGGGAGGATCCGCTCGAGTCCTTCGCCGAGGCCGGTGACCCGGCCCAGCAGCAGGATCAGCCGGTCGCCATGGACCCCCACCACCGCATCGGAGGAGAAGCGGATGCATTGCCGTCGCAGCTGGGACATGAAGACCGCATCGGCCTGCTCCGGGGCCTCACCGACGACGACCACCAGTCCCTCGTGGCTGCGCCACCCGACGGCCGCGGCGCGGGAGGCGATCTGTTCGGCGGGCTCTCCGCGCAGCACCGCATCCACGAGCAGGGCCTCCAGGCGTGAGTCCCACGCGCCGCGGGACTCCGCCGCGCGGGCGTAGACGTCAGCGATCGCGAAGGCGACCTCGCGGGAGTAGCGCAGCACTGCTTCAAGCATCAGCTGCTGGTCCTGCTGCGGCACCAGACCGGGCAGGCGCTGTTCCACCGCTTCGACGATGCTGCGGATCAGCTGCAGCGCGCGCTGCAGCGAGATCGTTCGCATCAGGTCGGTGGGGGCGTTGCCGAGCAGCTCGTTGACCAGCGGGAGCGAACGCGAGGTGGGGTTCTCCAGCCAGGTGATCAGGCCCCCGATGCCGCGCTGAGCGATCAGGCGCAGCGAGGCCCGCTCATCGGTGCTCAGGTGTCGGTACCAGGTGAGGGTCTCCTCCAGGTAGCAGTTGACCTCGTTGGTGAGGTTGCCCGCGTCGGAGCGGAGCACCTCCAGGGCCTCCCAGGAGACCGGTACGGGCCCTGGCGTCGTCGGAGCAGATGCAGTCATGCTCAGGAGCCTAGGCCGTGTGAGGTTCCCCCGCCAGTTGTGTGATCCCTACAAACCCCTCTGCCGCGGCCAGCCCCTCCCGCGTGACGGCCGCTCCGCGGGCAATCCGATCGTTCCGCGGGCACCCCAGCCGTTCTGTCGCACAGCGATGCGACAGATGCGCAGGTGGGGACGCAGCGGGGCCCGGAGCTGATGCTCCGGGCCCCGCTGGGTGCTCTTCGTGCTGGCCCCTCAGGAGGGGCCAGCCGAGGAATCAGGCGTCGCCGCCCGCCACGCCGGACGTGCCGGCCTTGACGTTGCCGAGATCGTATTTCTTCATCGCCTCGACCGGAGCCGAGGCGTCCACCGCGCCGTCGCCGGCGAGCATCTGCAGAGCGCGCACCACCATCGAGTGGGCGTCGATCTTGAAGTGCCGGCGAGCCGCCGCGCGTGTGTCCGAGAAGCCGAAGTTGTCAGCGCCCAGGGTCGCGAAGCGGTTCGGCAGGAACTGGCGGATCTGATCCGGAACCTGCGTGGCGAAGTCGGTGGTCGCGATGATCGGGCCCTCGGCTCCTTCCATCTGCTGGGTCACGAAGGGAACCTCGGGCTCGCGCTCGGGGTCCAGCATCGCCGACTGCTCCACGTGCAGAGCCTGGCGGCGCAGCTCGTTCCAAGAGGTCACCGACCAGACATCGGCGGAGACGCCCCACTCGTCGGCGAGTATCTCCGCGGCCTCCTTGGCCCACGGCACACCGACGCCGGAGGCCAGGAGCTGGGCCTTGGGGCCGTCCTGCTCGGAGCTGGAGAGCTTGTAGATGCCGCGCTTGACGCCTTCGATGTCCAGGCCCTCGGGCTCGGGAAGGTGCTGGACGGGCTCGTTGTACACCGTGAGGTAATACATCACGTTGTGGTCGCCGTCGTGATCGCCGTACATCTCGAAGAGGCCGTTCTCCATGATGTGGGCGATCTCGTAGCCGAAGGCCGGATCGAAGTGCTTCACCGCGGGGTTCGTCGCCGCGAGCAGCGGGGAGTGACCGTCGAGGTGCTGCAGGCCCTCACCGGCCAGCGTGGTGCGCCCGGCCGTGGCGCCGATGATGAAGCCACGGGCCAGCTGGTCGGCGGCGGCCCAGAAGGAGTCGCCGGTGCGCTGGAAACCGAACATCGAATAGAAGATGTAGAACGGGATCATCGTTTCGCCGTGGGTGGCGTAGGAGGTGCCGGCGGCGGTGAAGGCCGCGGTCGCACCTGCCTCGTTGATGCCGGGGTGGATCATCTGGCCCTGCGGGGACTCCTTGTACGCGAGCATCAGCTCGCGGTCCACGGAGATGTAGTTCTGCCCCTTGGGGTTGTAGATCTTCGCGGTGGGGAAGAAGGAGTCCATCCCGAAGGTGCGCGCCTCATCCGGGATGATCGGCACGATCCGGTGACCGATGTTCTTGTCCCGCATCAGGTCCTTGAGCAGCCGGACCAGCGCCATGGTCGTGGCGGCCTTCTGCTTGCCCGAGCCCTTCTTGGCCTGCGCGTAGGTCTTGGCCTCGGGCAGGATCAGCCCCTCACCGGCGACCCGACGCTCGGGCACGGACCCGCCGAGACGGGAACGGCGCTCAAGCGTGTACTTGACCTCCTCGGAGTCCTTGCCGGGGTGGTAGTACGGCACGTTGTACGGGTCTTCTTCGATCTGCTCATCGCTGACCGGGATCCGCAGGGTGTCGCGGAAGCGTTTGAGGTCATCGACGGTGAGCTTCTTCATCTGGTGGGTCGCGTTGCGCCCCTCGAAGCTCGGCCCCAGGCCGTAGCCCTTGACCGTCTGGGCCAGGACCACCGTGGGCTTGCCGGTGGATTCAGCGGCGGCCTTGTACGCGGAGTAGACCTTCTTGTAGTCGTGTCCGCCGCGCTTGAGGTTCCAGATGTCGTCGTCGGACATGTCCGCGACGAGCTCCTTGGTCTTGGCGGAGCGGCCGAAGAAGTGCTCGCGGACGAAGGACCCGGACTCGGCCTTGTAGGTCTGGTAGTCACCGTCGAGGGTCTCGTTCATGACCCGGACGAGCTCGCCGTCGTCGTCCTTGTCCAGCAGCTCGTCCCATTCGCGGCCCCAGAGGACCTTGATGACGTTCCAGCCGGCTCCGCGGAAGAAGGCCTCCAGCTCCTGGACGATCTTGCCGTTGCCGCGCACCGGGCCGTCGAGGCGCTGCAGGTTGCAGTTGACCACGAAGTTCAGGTTGTCGAGCTTCTCGTTCGCCGCGAGCTGGAGCAGACCGCGGGACTCGGGCTCATCCATCTCGCCGTCGCCGAGGAACGCCCAGACCTGCTGCTCCGAGGTGTCCTTGATGCCGCGGTTGTGCAGGTAGCGGTTGAACTGCGCCTGGTAGATGGCGTTCATCGGACCGATGCCCATGGACACGGTCGGGAACTGCCAGAACTCGGGCATCAGCCGCGGGTGCGGGTAGGAGCTCAGGCCGTCTGGGGCCTTGGAGTGCTCCTGGCGGAAACCGTCGAGCTGCGCCTCGGTGAGGCGACCCTCGAGGTAGGCGCGGGCGTAGTTGCCGGGGGAGGAGTGGCCCTGGAAGAAGATCTGGTCGCCGCCGCCCGGGTGGTCGGCGCCGCGGAAGAAGTGGTTCAGGCCCACCTCGTAGAGGGTGGCCACGCCGGCGTAGGAAGAGATGTGTCCGCCCACGGAGATGTCGCCGCGCTGGGCGCGGTGCACCATGACCGCGGCGTTCCAGCGCAGGATGCGGCGCACGCGGCGCTCCATCTCCTCGTCGCCGGGAAAGTCAGGTTCCTGGTCCACCGGGATCGTGTTCACGTAGTCGGTGGTGGTGACCATCGGGACTTCGATGGACTTCGCGCCGGCTCGCTGCAGCAGGGAGCGGATGATGTATTCCGCGCGCTCGGTGCCGTGGAACTCCACGAGCTGGTCGAAAGACTCCAGCCATTCCTGGGTCTCTTCCGGATCGAGGTCCGGGAGTTGGTTCGTCAGTCCGCTGCGGATATGGGAGTTCTCTTCACCAGCGCTCACGGGTCACCTCTCAAGGGGTAAGGGTCTGGGTACGCGGTCCATGGACGGGGATGTTCCACGGGCGGGACCCACGAGGTCATCTGCCACCGGTTGTTCGGCGGCCGAATTTCAGCTCAACTCTACCCGCTCGGGTGGTGTCGCACTTCCCGAACCGACAGGGGTCCGCGTAACGTTGCTGGTGGCAGCCCCGTCCTCGGGTGGGAGCTGCGTTTCAGACGTTAATGAATGGGAAGGGAACCTCAGGTGAGTCAGGCTTCTGCAGCCGAGGGTCCGTCGAGCATCTCGACGGACCACAAGAACGACGCCGGAACCAATGTTGTCTCGCTCGGCGACCTGCTCCAGGAGCTCGGGCTCAAGCCCGATTCCCTGGTCCAGGAGATCGGTGTGGATGAGGACGTCGACGACGACTTCCGTGACCGTCTGGAGGCCCTTCTCGACGAGGAGCTGCTCGACGAGGACGTCCAGGAGGTCGTCGACGCCGTGCTGGTCTGGTTCAGAGACGGCGACGACGATCTCACGGATGCGCTCGTGGATGCCCTTGGCACTCTCGATGAGGGCGGCGTGCTGTGGCTGCTGACCCCGCGCTCCGGCCGTGACGGCTACGTCGCGCCGGTTGAGATCCAGGACGCGGCGCCCAACGCGGGTCTTCATGTGACCTCATCCGCCGGGGTGAGCACCCACTGGGCCGCGACCCGACTGATGGGGCGCAAGAAGCAGTGACCTCCTCGCCGCTCCCCGAGATCGGGGAGCAGGCACCCGGCTTCTCAGGTCGCAGCCACCATGGCGAAGTGATCGAGCTTCAGCGGCTTGCCGGTTCACCGGTGCTGCTGATGTTCTACCCCTTTGCATTCAGCCGGGTCTGCGACTCGGAGCTGCAGGCCCTGGTGGCGCGGAGGTGCCGGGTCCGCGAGCTGCGAGCCAGAGTCTTGGCGATCAGCTGCGACCCGATGCACAGCCTGCGCGCCTACGCGCAGATGCTCACCTCCGACGTCGCCGACGCCGAGTCCTCTGACGCCGAGTCTGCAAGTGCCGCGCCCGGGGAGCTGCCCTTCGATCTGGTCAGCGACTTCTGGCCGCACGGGGAGATTGCGCAGCGTTACGGGGCGTTCGATCTCGAGAAGGGCGCAGCTCGGCGCAGCAGCTTCCTGCTGGACTCGACCCTTCGGGTGGCGCATGTCCAATCCGTCCCAGCCTCACAGGCGCGTGACCTCGATGAGGCGCTCAGCCTGCTGGGGCGTCTGCGCTGAGCAGCTCGCTCAGGACTTCTGCGCCGGCTCCGTCTGTGGCCCGGCTGCAGCAGCTACCGGGGTCAGGGAGCGGGTGAGTCCACGGGTCACATACCGGGCGCGGTAGCTGTCGAACACGGCGGTCGCGGTGACCACCAGCAGCGCCGACCCGAGCATGTGCAGCCCGACCAGGATGATCGGCAGGCCGGTGAAGTGCTGGACGTAGCCGATGATCCCCTGGGCGATGATCACGGCCATGAGCCACCAGGCCGAGCGCCGCTGGTTCGGAGCGGTGCTGATCCGGTACTGGCGCACCAGCAGCGCGATCGCCGCGAAGCACAGGACATAGACCGGCGCCACGTGCATCCTGGTCACCAGATCGGGGTCGAAGAGATGCCGAGGCGATCCGGGGTCACCGGCATGTGGGCCCGTTCCCGTGACCACGGTGCCCAGGAACACCGAGACCCAGGTCGCGGCAAGGATCACCGGGGCCATCGCGGAGGTGACCGCGTCGGAGGCGCCGTGGCTCATCCGGATTCCGGCCACACCGTCGCGCGGCCCCGACTCCTTGGCCGGATCCGCTGCTGGGTCCGCGGCTGAATCCTGCGCAGCGGCGTCCTGCGCGCTGCGCAGCTCCAGACGGATCCGGTTCAGCAGCATGGTCGCGACCATCACGAGGCCTGCGGAGAGCAGGAAGTGCAGCGCCACGATCCACGGGTTGAGGTTCGTCCACACGGTGATACCGCCGATGACCGCCTGCAGCGGGATCCCGGCGAGGATCACCAGGCTCATCCGGAACAGCGGACGGTGGCTGCGTCGCATCCGCAGCAGCGCGAAGAACATCAGCGCACAGATCAGCACCAGCACGTAGGTGAGCAGGCGGTTGCCGAATTCGATCGCCCCGTGCAGGCCCATCTCCTGGGTCGCGACCCAGGACTCGGGCGTGCAGCGCGGCCACTCCGGACAGCCGAGCCCCGAGGCGGTCAGCCGGACCGCGCCACCGGTCAGGATGATGCCGATATTGCTGATCAGCGTCGCCCAGGCCAGCACCTTGGTGACCCGGGTGATCCGAGTGGGGAGGTTGGTGCGAAAGACTTCGATCGCATTCATCGGGAACTTCATCGCCAGTTGAACCACCTTCGTGCGGCCAGGACGGCCAGCGCGGCCCACCCGGCGAGAATCAGAGCTTCCAGGACAGGGAACGATCCATCGAGTGAGGCGGTGCGCAGTCCTTCACCCAGTGCCGCGGAGGGAAGCAGCAGCAGCAGCGCCCCGGCCCCGTCGTGGTTGAGCGGGAAGACCGAGCCGCCGGCGGCCCCGAGCAGCACCCAGATGACATTGGTCAGCGCCAGCGTCGCCTCGGCGCGCACGGTGCCCGCGAGCAGCAGTCCCAGCGCCGTGAACGCGGTGGCCCCCAGGACGACGACGACGCCCAGCCACAGCAGACCCACCGGGTCGGGGTTCCAGCCCAGGACCAGACCGGCGGTGCCGATCACCACCACCTGGACGGCGACCACCGCCAGCACGGCGATGGCCTTGCCCAGGATCAGGCCCGTGGCCCCCAGCGGTGTCGTCGCCAGGTATGCCAGCACCCCATACTGCCGTTCGAACCCGGTCGCGATGCCTTGACCGGTGAAGGCCGAGGCCATCACGGCCAGCGCCAGCACGCCCGGGGTGATGACGTCGATGCTCGGTGTGGCGGCGGAGGTGATGAGCTCCAGCCGGTGCGCGCCGACGAGGACCAGCAGCGGAAGGATCAGCGAGACGAGCAGCTGCTCGCCGTTGCGCAGCACGTTGCGGGTCTCATAGAGCCCGTGCGAGATGATCCGGCGCATCGCCGGGCGCGGTGCCGGGGCCAGAGGGGCGTGGCTCGTGGTCATGAGACGGAGACCTCCCAGAAGACGTCTTCCAGCGTGCGGGCTTCCATGCGGACCTCCACGGGCATCATGCCGATCAGTTCCCACCAGGCGGCCAGCTCGCGGAGCTGGGTCGGGCCGGTGAGGCTCGGGGTCATCCACGCGGCACCCGGTGCGTTGTCGATGCCGCCGTCGAGCTCGATGCTCACCGGGGCGCTGCCGATCTCAGCACGGGTCAGGGTTCGAGAGGCGGTGAACACCATCCGCCGTGCGGCACCGGTGGCGGTCTCCGAACCGGTCGCACCGGAACCGGTCAGCTCGGCGACGGATCCATGGCGGACCACTTCACCGTCCTTGAGGATGAAGACCGAGTCCGCGAGCTTCTGTGCCTCTTCGAGGAGATGGGTGGTCAGGATGATGCCCATCCCCATCTCGCGGAGCTCCCCGATGAGCTCGAAGACGGTCTGCCGGGACTGCGGATCCAGCCCGGCGGTGGGCTCGTCGAGGAACACCACCTCGGGACGGCCGAGCAGGCTCGCCGCCAGCGCCACCCGCTGCTTCTGTCCGCCGGAGAGGCGTCGGATCGAGGTGCGCAGAAAGTCGCCCATGTCCAGGCGGGAGACCAGGTCTTCCACCGGCCAGGGGTTCTGGTGCAGCGAGGCGACATGCTTCAGCAGCGCGCGGGGCTGAACCGATTGCGGCATGCCGCCGTCCTGGAGCATCACCCCGACCCGGGCGCGGAGTTCGGCGCCCGCGCGGAAGGGATCCTGGCCCAGCAGAGCGACGGTTCCCTGCGACGGATGCAGCAGCCCCTGGGCGCAGCTGAGCGTGGTCGTCTTTCCGGCACCGTTGGGTCCCAACAGGACCGTGACCTCTCCGGATCGCGCGGTGAGGTCCACGCCCCGCAGGATCTCCTTGAGTCCCTGGGGGCTGCGAGCGGAGCCGACGGCATAGCGCACATGGCGCAGGGTCAGACAGGGTGGATGCTGGGGCACTGCACCAGTCTACATTTCTACACCCCGTAGAAGAGCCCCGGGTCAGCAGAGGCGCGATCGGGCAGCTGAAGCGGGCAGCTGCAGCCGTGCAGTGGGGAAGGTCTCCGCCGACTTAGGTCCACCTTGCTGGCGGCTTTGTTCTGAATAGGTCAGAATAGGGTCATGTATTCCACCGCTTCCGAGTCTGCAGCCGCAGATGCTCAGTCACGCGATGTGGATGCGCCTGTCTCCGACGCTCCGGTGCCCGACGCTCCGGGTGAGACGATCCGCGACGCGGAGAGCACGACCCGCCAGCGGGTCTTGCAGCTGGTGGTCGAAGAGGGCCCGATCAGCGCCGCCGCGCTGGGCAGCGAGCTGCAGCTGACCGCTGCCGCTGTGCGTCGCCATCTCGATGCGATGACCGAACAGGGAATCCTCGAGGTCAAGAACATCACCACCCGTCGCCGCGGCGCGGGCCGCCCCTCTCGACGCTATGTCGTCTCTCAGCGCGGCCAGCGCACCATGGGTGACGACTACCTGGGCCTGGTCAAGACCGCGCTGTCGCTGCTGCAGGACACCAGCGCCGGATCCCTCGAGGCGGGCGCCGCCGCCGAGGACGCGTCGACCCAGGAGGCCGCCGCGGGCCTGGCGCGGGAGTACTTCGCCGGCTTCGAGCAGCGCTGGGAGCAGGAGCTCGCTGAGATCGTGGACCTCGACCAGCGCACCGACCGGCTCTCCCAGCTCTTCAACGACGAAGGGTTCGCCGGGTTCACTCGCCTGGTGGGTCGTGACAACCCCCTTCTGGCCATGCAGTCCACGCAGCTGTGCCAGGGTCACTGCCCGATCCGGGAAATAGCCGCGGCCCATCCGGTGTTCTGTGAGGAGGAGACCGATATGATCTCCCGCCTGCTCGACGTCGATGTCAGGCGGCTCTCCACCCAGGCGGCCGGAGCCCACGTCTGCACCACTCATGTGCCGGTAGGTCGCGAGAAGCTCGCCGCTGAGCAGCGGGAACGCGCCGCAGCAAGCGCAGAGGCAGAACTACAGATCAGCGCCGCAGCCGGTGCGACACATCAGTCGCGCAAGGTCAGCGGCGGACGAAGACGAATCGTCATCTCCCCCCGTCAACAAGAGAGGTTGTCATGACCGAGCAGATCCAGCGCGAAAAGGACCAGGGGGTCACCTCCGACATCCTGGAGCGCAACCCCGAGCTCCACGGCATCGGTTCCTACGAATACGGCTGGTCGGACTCCGACACCGCCGGAGCCAACGCCAAGCGTGGCATCGATGAGTCGGTCGTGGAGGACATCTCCTCCAAGAAGAGCGAACCCGAGTGGATGCTCAAGCTGCGCAAGAAGGGCCTGAAGTACTTCGAGCGCAAGCCCATGCCGATGTGGGGCGCAGACCTCTCCGGCATCCACTTCGACAACATCAAGTACTTCGTGCGCTCCACTGAGAAGCAGGCGAAGACCTGGGAAGACCTCCCCGAGGACATCCGCAACACCTATGAGCGGCTCGGAATCCCCGAGGCCGAGCGTGAGCGTCTGGTCTCCGGCGTCGCAGCCCAGTACGAGTCGGAGGTCGTCTACCACCAGATCCGTGAGGATCTGGAGGAGCAGGGCGTCATCTTCATGGACACCGACACCGCGCTGAAGGAGCACCCCGAGTTCTTCGAGGAGTACTTCGGCTCGGTCATCCCGGTCGGCGACAACAAGTTCGCCGCACTGAACACCTCGGTCTGGTCCGGCGGATCATTCGTCTACGTCCCCAAGGGCGTGCACGTGGAGATCCCGCTCCAGGCCTACTTCCGGATCAACACCGAGAACATGGGTCAGTTCGAGCGCACGCTGATCATCGCCGACGAGGACTCCTACGTCCACTACATCGAAGGCTGCACCGCGCCGATCTATGACTCCGACTCCCTGCACTCAGCAGTGGTGGAGATCGTGGTGAAGAAGAACGCCCGGGTGCGTTACACCACCATCCAGAACTGGTCCACCAACGTCTACAACCTGGTGACCAAGCGCGCCGTGGTCGACACCGGCGGCACCATGGAGTGGATCGATGGCAACATCGGCTCCAAGGTCACCATGAAGTACCCGGCCGTCTACCTCACCGGTGAGCACGCCAAGGGTGAGACGCTCTCGGTGGCCTTCGCCGGCGAGGGTCAGCACCAGGACACCGGTTCCAAGATGGTCCACATGGCGCCGAACACCTCCTCGACCATCGTGTCGAAGTCGGTGGCCCGCAACGGCGGCCGCGCCGCCTACCGCGGTCTGGTCCAGATCAACGCGGGAGCGAAGAACTCCGCGAACTCGGTGGTCTGTGACGCCCTGCTGGTGGACACGATCTCCCGGTCGGACACCTACCCCTACATCGATATCCGCGAGGACGATGTCACCCTGGGTCACGAGGCCACGGTCTCCAAGGTCTCCGAGGACCAGCTGTTCTACCTCATGGCCCGCGGGCTCGCCGAGGACGAGGCCATGGCCATGATCGTGCGCGGCTTCATCGAGCCGATCGCCCGTGAGCTGCCCATGGAATACGCCCTGGAGCTCAACCGTCTGATCGAGCTGCAGATGGAAGGCTCGGTGGGCTGACCACCCCCGTCGACGCAGTCCACCCAGCCGCTCGGGGTCACGTACACCGGGCGGCTGGGGCCTGCCGCCCACTGAGCAGCCTCAGTCGAACCGCGCATCAGAAACACGCGTATCAGAAACAAGGGAAGAGAAACACATGACGAATTCCGCGTCCGCCGATCAGGCGGAACAGGTCGCAGGAGTCGAGGTCGGGGAAGCCCGCATCACGATCCCAGGCATGAGCGAGGAGGGCGAGAACCTCGCCACCGCCCATGAAGAGACCGAACACACCCATGGCGGCCTCGGCGAGTCCACCGTCAAGGCCAAGACCGGCGGCTCACGAGCCGACCGCACCACCAGCCTGAACGTGGCTGACTTCGCCGTGCCCACCGGGCGCGAAGAGGAGTGGCGCTTCTCGCCGCTGAAGAAGCTCGGCCGCGTCCTCTCCGACGCCGCCACCCAGACCCCCGTGACGCTGAAGGTGCGCAACCTGGCTGACGGCGTCACCCGCGGTGAGCTCGCGAAGGCCCAGTCCCCGCGCGGCACCGTGTTCTCGGCGGCCGACCGCGCCGCCGTCGTCGGCTACAGCCAGACTGCGCAGGCCGACTACATCTCGGTCGCCGCCGACACCGAGCTCAGCGAGCCGGTGTTCCTCGACATCACCGGTGAGGCCGCCGGGCACCGCGCCAACGGCCACCTCGTGCTCGAGGCTGGAGCCCACTCCAAGGCGGTCTTCGTGATGGAGCACCGCGGCTCCGCCGACGCGAACCTCAACGTGGAGGTCATCGTGCGCGACGGCGCCGACGTCACCGTGGTCTCGCTGCAGCGCTGGGACGACGACGCCGTCCACGTGGGCCAGCAGGATGCTGAAGTCGGCCGCGACGCCAAGTACAAGCACGTCTCGGTCACCCTCGGCGGCGAGGTCGTCCGGATGAACTCCAACGTCCGCTACGCGGCCGAAGGTGCGGAAGCCTCGATGTACGGCCTCTACTTCGCCGACGCCGGGCAGCACCTGGAGCATCGCAGCTTCGTGGACCACAACTCCCCGCGGAACACCTCCAACGTGCTCTACAAGGGTGCGCTGCAGGGCCAGGACGCTCGCACCGTCTGGGTCGGCGATGTGCTGATCCGCAAGGCCGCCGAAGGCACCGACTCCTATGAGAAGAACCAGAACCTGATCCTCTCCGACGGCGCCCGCGCCGACTCGATCCCGAACCTGGAGATCGAGACCGGCCTGATCGAGGGAGCCGGCCACGCCTCCTCGACAGGGCGCTTCGACGAGAACCACCTCTTCTACCTGATGGCTCGCGGCATCCCGGAGAAGGAGGCCCGCCAGCTCGTGGTCCGCGGCTTCCTCAACGAGATCGTCCAGGCCATCGGCGTGGAGTCGATCGAGGAAACCGTCCAGCAGGACCTGGAGAACGAACTGAAGATCGCCGGCTTCTAGAGTCACCCGGCTTCTAGACGCACCGGCCGCAGGGAATCCGCCGGCTGCCGCGGCTCGTTCGCTCCACCACCAGCACTTTCACGAACCAAGCAAAGGACACGCAAAGAATGTCTACTCTCGCGATCAAGGACCTGCACGTCTCCATCGAGACCGAGCAGGGCTCCAAAGAGATCCTCAAGGGCGTCACCCTGACCATCAAGTCCGGTGAGATCCACGCCATCATGGGCCCCAACGGCTCCGGCAAGTCCACGCTGGCCGCCACCATCGCCGGCCACCCCCGCTACAAGGTGACCTCGGGCACCATCATGCTCGACGACGTCGACGTGCTGGAGATGTCCGTGGACGAACGCGCCCGGGCCGGGCTGTTCCTGGCCATGCAGTACCCCGTCGAGGTCCCCGGTGTGACCATGACGAATTTCCTGCGCACCGCGAAGACCGCCATCGACGGCGAGGCTCCGAAGCTGCGCACCTGGGCCAAGGACGTCCGCGGCGCCATGGAGAAGCTCAAGATCGACGCCGACTTCGCCAACCGCAACGTCAACGAAGGCTTCTCCGGCGGTGAGAAGAAGCGCGTGGAGATCCTGCAGATGGAGCTGTTCAGGCCGAAGTTCGCGGTCCTCGACGAGACCGACTCGGGTCTGGACATCGACGCCCTGCGCGTGGTCTCCGACGGCGTGAACCGTGCGCACTCCGAGAACGACATGGGCACGCTGCTGATCACCCACTACACCCGGATCCTGAACTACATCACCCCGCAGTTCGTCCACGTCTTCGTCGACGGCCGAGTCGCCGAGCAGGGTGGACCCGAGCTGGCCGACGAGCTCGAGGCCAACGGCTACGATCGCTTCCTCGCCCCCGCCCAGGCCTGAGCGAATCATGTTGAATCCAGACACCATCAGGGCTGACTTCCCGCTGCTGACCCGCACGGTCCGCGGCGGGAAGCCGCTGGTGTACCTGGACTCCGGGGCCACCGCGCAGAAGCCGCAGCAGGTCATCGACGCCGAGTCTGCGTTCTACGCGCAGACCAACGCCGCGGTGCACCGCGGAGCACACCAGATCGCCGAGGAGGCCACCGAGGCCTACGAGGCCTCCCGCGCCGTGGTGGCGGAGTTCGTCGGCGCCGATGAGGATGAGATCGTCTGGACCAAGAACGCCACCGAGGCGCTGAACCTGGTGGCCTACGGGTTCCTCAACGCCAGTCTCGCCGGCGCAGCCGCTCCCGGCAGCCCTGCCGCCGAGGTGGTGGCATCCGAGGCGCGCCAGCGCTATGCGCTCACCCCCGGCGACGAGATCGTGGTGACCGAGGCGGAGCACCATGCGAACCTGGTGCCCTGGCAGCAGCTGGCGCACAAGACCGGGGCCACCCTGCGATGGATCGGCGTCACGGCCGAAGGACGCCTGGACCCGGAGACCTTCTCGGTGATCGGGGAGCGGACCCGGGTGCTGGCCATCACCCACGCCTCGAATGTGACCGGGGCGATCACCGATGTGGACGCCCTGGTGGCGCGCGCGCGAGCCGTCGGCGCCTATGTGGTGCTCGACGCCTGTCAGACCGCGGCGCACATGCCGGTGGACCTGCACGCGCTCAACGTCGACTTCGCCGCCTTCTCCGCGCACAAGATGGTGGGTCCCACCGGTGTCGGCGCCCTCTACGGCAAGCGCGAGCTGCTCAACGACCTGCCGCCCTTCCTCACCGGAGGCTCGATGGTCGAAGTCGTGACCATGGACTCCACCAGCTTCATGCCCCCGCCGCAGCGCTTCGAGGCCGGCACACAGATGGTGGCTCAGGTCGTCGGGTTCCGTGCCGCGGTCGATTACCTGCGCGAGCTGGGCATGGATCAGGTCGCAGAACATGAGAAACAGATGACCCGGCAGCTGCTTGACGGCATCGCCTCGGTGCCCGGGGTCCGGGTGCTGGGACCGCAGGACGCGACCGACCGGCTCGCCGTCGTGGCCTTCGAGGTGGACTCGGTGCACCCGCACGACGTCGGCCAGGTGCTCGACAACGCCGGGGTGGCCGTGCGTGTGGGTCACCACTGCGCGCAGCCGATCCACCGACGCCTCGGCGTCCACGCCTCCGCTCGGGCCTCGGCCGGGGTCTACACCACCTCCGCGGACATCGAGGCATTCATCGACGGGCTGCACGAGGTCCGCAGGTTCTTCGCGACGCCCTCGCCCACGGGAAGCCTCGACTCCGCAGCGGGAGGTCACTGATGGCCGATGCGATGGAGCAGCTCTATCAACAGGTCATCCTCGACCACGCCCGGGTGCGGCAGGGTGAGGGTGAGCTCACCGAATACGGCGGAGAATCCTTCCAGATCAATCCCACCTGCGGAGATCAGGTCACCCTCCGGGTGCAGCTTGACCCGGCGGGGGAGACGATCCAGGCCCTCGGCTGGACCGGCCAGGGCTGCTCGATCTCCCAGGCCTCGCTCTCGGTCATGCACGAGCTCGTGATCTCGCAGCCGGTCACCCGCGCCGAGGAGCTCGGTGGATACTTCCGTGAGCTGATGGCAGCGCGCGGCAGGGAGCTGGATCCCACGCGCCTGGAGGCGCTGGAGGACGCCTCGGCCTTCACCGGTGTGGCACGCTATCCTGCACGGATCAAGTGTGCTCTGCTGGGATGGATGGCGCTGCGCGACGCACTGGTCCAGGCCCGCGGCAGGGCATAGACCCTTGACTTGCAACGTTGGAACCAGCAGATGATCGAACATAGACCACCGCACGTACGCGCAAGAACGTCGAAGGAAAGGAGAGCGCCATGAGTGACGCTGTCACCGCGGCCCAGACGCCGCTTGAAGATGTCGAGGAAGCCCTCAAGGACGTCATCGACCCCGAGCTCGGAATCAACATCGTGGACCTCGGTCTGCTCTACGGCCTGCACTACGCCGAGGACGGTGCACTGCTCATCGACATGACGTTGACCACCGCCGCCTGCCCGCTCACCGATGTTCTGGAGGAGCAGGTCGGACAGCACGTCGGCTCCCTGGTCGACGAATGGCGGCTCAACTGGGTCTGGATGCCGCCGTGGGGCCCCGAGAAGATCACCGACGATGGTCGCGAGCAGATGCGCGCCCTCGGTTTTAACATATAGATTTGAACTAAAGCCTTGCCAGGTCTTTTCCTGGGAAGAAGCGTGACATAGGCTGGACCGAAGCAGGTGGCATCCATGTCTGTACCCTGAAGCAGGCAGGATGCCGCCTGTGCAAGGGAGTTTATATGTCACGATTGAACAGGTTTCTGGGCCGGGAATCAGAGCTGGAACTCATCGCGGCGGCGGCGGAGGCCGTTCATTCCTCCTCCGACCCGCGATTCATTCTGATCGAAGGCCCTCCAGGTATAGGCAAGACGTCCTTGCTCAATGAGGCCGTGGCTCGACTCTCGGGTTGGTCGCGAGCGAATGTATACCTCGACGTCGCCGATCGGGCGACGCCGGGGTATGCCGCTGTGCGCCTGCTCCACAAGCCGCAGCGCTCCCGCGCGCCCACCGACGGCGAGGGACTCGCGGCGCTGGTCCAGGAGCAGACAGATGGGATCCGCGAACCCGTCGCGCTGGTCATCGAGGACCTGCAGTGGATGGACTCGCTCTCTGCGGCCGTCATCTACCAGACGATCCGTGAGGTCGAGGACGTCCCGATGCTCTCGCTGGTGACCAGCCGCCCCACCACGCGTCCCGACCTGCTGCCTCTGGAGCGCTACACCGCGACAGCCGGTGAGGCGCTGCGCATCGAGCTGGAGCCCTTCAGTCGAGCAGAGGTCCGTGAGCTGCTCCAGCGGGAGACGGGTCTCCCGATCAGCGCCAATGTTGCGGCGCGGGTCCATGACGCCACCGGCGGTTTTCCGTCGTTTGTGAGCTATGTCATCGACACGCTCACCGCCCCGGAGGAGGCGATCACCGCCGCGGCGCTGGACCGTGCGCTGGAGGGACTTGGCCGGGGCGCGGGTCCTGCGGAGTCTCAGCGGCTCCGCATCCGGCAGATCTTCGAGGAGGCTCCTGCCGATGTGCAGCAGGTGCTGGCGCTGCTGGCCCTGTCCCGCTATCCGCTCGCGGACCACGAGATTCGGGAACTGCTCGGTGTCGCATCCGTCGACGTCGAGGCGCTCCGCAATTCCAGCCTCGTCCAGGAGTCGGCGAAGTCCGGCCGATTCTGCCTGCAGCACAGAATCTTCCAGCAGTGCCTGGTCGTCGATCTTCCGCGCGAACAGCGCGTGGACCTGCACATGCGCCTTGCCCGCGTCCACGCGGGCACCTCTGCGGCCCGGCACCAGGCCGAAGCCGCGCTGCTGGATCCCTCGGTGGGAGATCGCCCCGCGATCGTCGCGGCTCTCACCGATGCCGCGCGCGCCGCCAGCCGCGCCGGCGACAATGCCGAGACTCTTGAGCTGAGCCGGCTCGCCTTCGAGGTGGACCGATCCGGCGCCACGCTGGAGGTGCTCTCCTTCGCCGCGATGCGCGCAGGCACCAGGGTCGACATCGACTCGACGATCAGCTGGGCGCACAGTCATGACAACGTCCACCCGGTGCTGCGACGCGGGATCCTCGCGCGCGAGAGCCTGATCCGTGGCGATCTGGAGAGCACACTGGGCTTCCTGGCCGGCGGCGAAGGGCTGGCCGAGGCATCTCCCCAGGCCCTCCTGTGCTATGCCGACACGGTCCTGACCGCGTCGCGCACCGCTGGCCTTCGCGGATCCTACTGGCACCTCTTCCAGGTGGCTGAGCGCACCGTCGAGGTGCTGCAGCTGCTCGAAGCGAAGCTAGAAGCCGACGATCCGGCCGTGCGCACCCGGATGGCGACGCCCGAACAGCTCCTGGCCGAGACCCGCGGGCTGAGGGTCAGTCTGCAGCTCTGGCGGCTGCTCGAAGACATGGACGCCGCCCAGCCCGAGTCGTTCTCCCGGGAGGTCGAGACGCTTCTCGATGAGGTCAGACGTGTTCCTGGCACGGAATCCGCGCAGATGGTGCTGCTGGTGGCGCGAGGCGCGCTGCTGCGCACCGCAGGTCGTCTCACTGAGGCGTATGCCGACCTGATCGCCGCGATCGAGAACTGGCCCGGCCGCAATCGTCGCGCGCTGGCTCAGGCCGAGATACACATCACCTACCTGCTCTTCGAGGCCGGGCTGTGGTCCGAGGCGCAGGACTTTGCGGAATCGGCCGCAGCCGAGGTGCTGGACATCAGTGAAGAAAATGTCGCACCGGTGGCCTTCAACGCCGCTCACCTCGTGCCGGCAGCGCGCGGGCAGCGCGCGGCGCAGAACTGGCCCTTCGACCTGCGCGCGCATGTCCGCCGAATGACCGACACCAGTCTCGGCCGCGCGGGACGAGGGTTCGTCGAGGCCTGGGGGGCCACGTCGGCACAGGACCACGAGCGAGTGGTCAGCAGCGTTCTCGGGCTGCAGGCGGAGCTCAACATCTGGTCCCGCGCACTCACGCCGGCGGTGCTGCTGGGAAGGTCACTGTTCCACAGCGGCAGGGCACAGGCGCTGCCGGCGCTGATCAGCACGATCCGTGCAGACGAGCACTCCTCCACCGCTCAGCGCGAGTATGTGCTGCGGCATCTGCGCGGACTGGCAGCCGTGGGGGCCGGCAAGCACGCGACAGCCTATGAACACCTCAGTGCCGCGATGTCCACGATCTCGGCGATTCCTGCGCTGAAATCGACCCATGTGCCCGGTGATGGCGGTGCGCTCAGCATCTACCGCGGCCTCCTCGCACTGGACCTCGGGCACTGTGTGGCGCTCGGCAGGGATTCTCTGCAGGAAAAGGTCGAGCAGACGTCGGAATGGGTGCTCTGGGCCGGTTCGATGTTCCAGGGATGCGGCGCGGATGGACTCTTCCATCAGGCCGATGAGGTCTTCCAGACGCTGCGCAAGCCGGCGGGAGTCGCGGGGACCACTGAGCGCGCCCGGATGATCGATCTGCCCGAGGGGCTCAGTTCCAAGGCCCGGTTTGCGCTGACCGGGCTGACAAACCGTGAACGGGAGATCGCCCTGATGGTGGGTCAAGGCCTGTCAAACAAGGACGTGGCCGAGGAGCTCGTCCTCTCGGTGCGCACCGTGGAGTACCACGTGGCGAACGCCCTGGGGAAGCTCGCGCTGGAATCTCGCCACGCCCTGCGTCGGATGCTCCAGGATGAGGCCGAAAGCGGCCTGCGCAGCGCCTGAGCCGGTTCGACGCCCCCCCCCTGACCTGGTTGAAGATCTCACCACGGGGTATCACGGGGGTTCCCCCGTAGTCCCTGCGGGGGTTCGCCCATCACTGTGACGCAGGACCCACCTCCCGGCCTAGCGTGGTCAACGCACCGTACAGGCGCCCCTCCGTTCCAGGGGCGTCTGCACGGTGACCACTGACCTTGCACCGGGAAGTTGTCACTTATGGCCTTGCACAATTTTGTGCGCATCTGCCGCCGTCGTTGGGCGTCGATTCTGCTCACTCCGGTGATCGCCGTGCTCTTCGCGGCCGCCATCTACGTCTTGCAGCCGGTCACCTACGAGTCCACGACCAAGATCTATGTCTCTGCCGCGACCGGTGAGAGTCTCGAGGAGCTCCAGCGGGGCAGCACCGTTGTGGGACAACGGGTCAAGAGCTACGCAGACCTGGTCACGACCCCGGCGGTGCTGGATCCCGTGGTCGAGGATCTGCGACTGCCGATGTCGAGCTCACAGCTCGCCGAGAGCATCGACGCAGAGGTGCCCCGCGGCACCTCGCTGCTGGAGATCACCGCGACCGCAGACGAGGCTCAGGCAGCGGCAGACATCGCCAACTCCACGGTGACCAGCCTGCAGACCCTGGTGAACGAGATCGAAGGTCCAGGCGAGGATCCTGGCTCAGACGGTGCAGTCCTCGTCGAACTTTCAGTGGTGCAGGACGCCGTGGCGTCTGCCCATCCACAGGGACCGCGGCTGGAGCTCGTCCTGGGAACAGGCCTAGCGGTCGGGATCCTCCTCGGTCTCGGACTGGCCTTCCTGCGCGAAGCCCGCGACACGTCGGTGCGCACTCCCCGCGACCTCAAGGACCTCACAGCCGCGCCGCTGCTGGGCGTCACCAGGGGCGCGCCGACGGTGACGACTCAGGGGGATCGAACCGACCCGAGGTCCGTGGAGGCGGTGGCGTCCTTCCGGGAGATGCGCATGCGGCTGATGTTCGGCAAGTACCTCGACTCACCGAGCTCCTATGTGATCACCAGTTCGGTGGAGGGGGAGGGTCGCACCACCGTTGCGGTGAACCTGGCCCGATCCCTGGTGGAAGGTGGCCGCCGCACCCTGCTGATCGGAGCGGATTTCGCGAACCCCGACATCGTGCACTGGTTTCGCACCAGCACCTCGGGCGGGGGCCAGCTGACCGACCTCACCCCTGCTGGACTGAACGAGGTGCTGTCCGGGAGCGCCTATTTCGAAGATGTGATCATCACCGATGCGGAACCGGGTCTCGACATCCTGCCCGCCGGCCGGGGAGCGGACCACGGCCTGGAGGCCTGCGCCCTCGATGCCATGGCCACCCTGCTTGAAGGCTGCGCCGAGACCTACGACGTCACCATCATCGATACTCCTGCGCTGCTGAGCCAGTCCGCTGCCGCTCTGCTTGCCCAGATCACGACCGGCGTCATCGTGGTGGCCCGCTACGGAGAGGTCTCGCGGGCGCAGCTGAGCGCCGGGCTCGAACTGCTGACCCGAGCCCGCGCCCGACTCGTCGGAGTGGTGTTCACCGGTGTTCCCCCGCGTGGACCTGACAGCCTCCAGGACCGTCGACCCCCTGGGTCACGCCGGCGACGTCGCGGTGGCGGACGTGGACGTGACGGAGATCCCGGCGACTCCGGACAGGGCCTGAGCGCCCGGGCCTCCGGGCTCTCCTCGGCGCGGCGTCGTCGGCTCCCCGACGGCACGCTGGCGCTCTCCGAGGCTGCCCCGGGCAGTGCGCACATCTTCACCCTCCCGCAGGACAGGACGTGATCTGCGTTCATGGCTTCTCCGACCCCAGATCCCGCCACCGCCTTCCCGGCGGTGAGCCCTGCTCCTGCGCTCCAGACAGGTGATACAGCACCGCATCAGCGCACCGTCACATGCACCATCGATTCATCCACGAGGAGATCTCTGATGACTGTCATCCCGTCCCTGAATGTTCCGCTGCTCAACGTCGATGTCACTCCGCTGCGCAGAGAAGAACTTCTGGACCATATCCGCGACGCCGCCCGCGAACACCGTCGGATGCTCGTCGCCGGCCACAATCTTCACTCCGTCTATCTCTGGTACAGCCTGCCGGAGTTCCGCGACTTCTATGACCGGGCCGGGGCCGTCGTCGTCGACGGCATGCCGCTGCTGGCCCTGATGCGGCTCGGGCTCCGGGTGCCGCTTCGCACCGAGCACCGCATCGGATCCACCGACTGGGTGGAGGGCCTGGCGGACCTGGAGGGCATCCATCGCGTGTCTCTGCTCGGCGGCACGCCGGCCGCCAGCGACGCAGTGCTGAAGCATCTGAGCTCACTGGACGGCGAGGTGGACTGGCAGGCCATTCCCGGTGACCCGTGGCGAGCGGAGAACATCGAAGAGGTAGCCGCCAGCATTCGGGATCACGATCCGCAGGTTCTGCTGATCGGCATGGGCATGCCGCTGCAGGAGCGCATCGCCGATGAGCTGGCCTCGCGCGTGGACGTCCCGGTGATCGCCACGGTGGGAGGCGCACTGGACCAGCTGGGAGGCACCCAGTCGCTCGCCCCACGCCGGCTCGGAGCGATGGGCCTGGAGTGGGCGTGGCGACTGGCCACAGACCCGCGTCGACTCGCCGGACGCTATCTCCTGGAACCCATGAAGCTCGCCGCCCTGCTGATGTGGAGGGCGTGATGAGCATCGACACCCCCTCCCGGATCGACGCCGCGAGGCGCGGGCCGTTCACCGCTGAGCTCTACGAGTACACCGAACCTCAGCACGCTCGGTCCCTGACCGCGATCATCCCTACCGTAGGGCGCCGCTCGCTCAAGCGGGCCGTCCGGTCGGTGCTGCGCCAGACCTGGGAAACCACAGTCCTGGTGGTCCTCGACCGGCCCGAGAACGCCGCCAGCGTCGAGAAGCTGCTCACCGGGCTGCCGCACATCATGGTCCTCACCCCAGGAGGGCTCGGGGGAGCCGGTGCCCGCAACCTCGGAGTGCGCAGCGCCAGCACGACGCATGTGGCCTTCCTCGACGACGACGACGAGTGGGTCTCTGAGAAGGCCGCCCTGCAGATGGCGGTGGTGGACGACAACACCGTGGTGAGCTCGCGCTCGCTGCTCGTGGGATCGTCGAGTCGAGTGGTCCCCGAGCGGCTCTACCAGGCAGAGGGCGAGGACGCGGAGGCGGTGGTGGACTACATCCTCGACCGCTCCACGCTGCGGCTGCGGCGAACCTTCATGCAGACCTCCTCGCTGCTGTGCAGCAGGTCCACCGCGCTGGAGGTCCCCTGGAACGACGAGCTGACCCGGCACCAGGACTGGGACTGGCTCGCAAGGCTCGAAGCGGCCGGCAAGACGCTGACGATGCTGCCCGAGGTGCTGGTGCGAGTGCACCAGGCCAGCGTCGGCTCCATCTCGCGCAGCGCGGACTGGCAGGCCAGCTCACGCTGGCTCGACTCGATAGGCACCGAGATCTCGGAACGCTCCCGCGCCGACTTCCAGGCCTCGGTCGTGGCGCGGGACGCCTTCGCCTCCGGAGCCTGGAACCAGGGTGTCCGACAGCTGGCGAAGTGCCTGCGGGCTCGCCCACACGCGGCGGCCATCGTGGTCGCCATGTCCGGGATGCTGCAAGTCGGTGGGCATGACTGAAGAGACAGTACACGCCGCATCGGTGAACCCGGGGCCGCCGAGACCGGGGCCGCACCGAAGCTGGACCGCGATGTTCGCGCGAACCGCTGGTCTGCGCATCGCCGTGCTGCCGATCAGCGCGCTCTGTGCACTGACCACGGCGGGACTCACCGTGCACTATGCCGGGGTGCTTGCGTTCGGATTCATCACCCTGGTCGCCCAGCTGCAGCTTGCTCTCCCGTTCGCCGATCTCGGCATGGGAGCGGCCGTGGCTCGAGCGGTGGCCCGGGTTGATGGTTCGGCACGGGCCGCAGAGGAGGTCCGCACCCTCATCAGACGCACCGCCCTGCTGCTGCTCGCGGTGGGACTTCTCGGTGCCACGGCCGCGGCGCTGAGCGGAGTGTATGGATTCTGGTCCAGAGTCTTTGAAGTTCCTGAAACACTCGCCCCACAGGTCGACCTGGTCATGAGTCTGGTATTGGGGGTCTTCTTCCTGAGCCTTCCGCTGGGGATCGCGGAGCGAGTGCTGGTGGGTCGAGACCGTTCGGATGTTCTCGTCCTGCTCGGTCTGCTCCCCTCGGTCGGAAACGTGCTGGTCGTCTACGCCCTCGGACAGCTGGGAGTGCCCGTCGCCTGGCTGGCGCTCGGGCTGCCGCTGAGCACGCTCGGCTTCCTCGGCGTCTGCGGCTACCTCGCCTTCCTGCACCCGCGCATCGGCATCCGTACGATCCTCATACCGGAGCGATCCGCGAACGAGAACCCCGTGGACGGCTGCCCCGTGCCTGCTGGACACGACGAGCGCCGTGAGGAGATCGCCGAGGGGACGTCGATCAGACTCATCCTGCTTGGCGGGCTCCCAGTGCTGCTGGCCACCGCCGGGATGGTCCTCTCCGAGCAGCACGGCAGGCTGGTCCTGGCCAGTGCAGCCACAGCCCTGGACCTGAGCGAATACGCCATCGCCCTGCAGCTCTACATGCCGATCTACTCGGTCCTCTATATGGCCGCGACGGTGCTCTGGCCGCGCTTCGCCGTGGACCCGAGTCCACAGCTCTGGCGACGAGCGAATCTGTTGCTCACCGGGCTCGGCGCCTGCGCTGCTCTGGGCTTCATCATCTTCGCCCGGCCCGTGGCAGGTCTCGTCACCGGGGGCGCTCTCGTACCTTCCTGGGGCGTCGTCCTCGGTCTCGGAGCGGCCCTCGTCGCGCAGGCCGCACATCTGACCCAGACCAATCTCTTCACCGACCGCCGTGGATTCTGGCGCCAGGCGGCGATGTCACTGGTGCTGCTCATCCTGGTCGTGCCGGGCACCTTGTTCGGGATACAGCTGGGGCTGGGCCCCGCAGCTCCGGGAGTCTCGATGGCCCTGGGAGTGACTCTCGCCCAGGTCATCCCGGGACTTCTCATGGCCTCCAGGCTTGTCCGCCACCCGCGCACGGAAGCATCCGCTGCCCGACCAGCCACCGACCCTGCACCAGCACCGATGCCTGCCGTGCAGGCAGCTCCCCTAGAGAGGTAATGACCATGCACTCCTCCTTGCGCAGGCTGCTGACCCCCATCCCTGATCCCGTTCTGCGGCAGATCATGTACCGCCGCAGGTTCGGACGGTGGGGGAACTTCAAGAAGCCCTCGCGGTTCACCGAGTTCCTGACCCAGCGGATGCTTCAGGACCGCAGTCCGGAGATCGCCTGGACCTGCGACAAGCGTGCGATGAAGGAGTACGCCGCCGAGCGAGCACCATGGATCAACGTGCCAGAGACGCTGTGGCACGGCACCGATCTGAACGAGCTCGATCTCTCGACGCTGCCCGATCACTGGGTGATCAAGCCGAACCATCGAAGCAAAGCCGTCTATATGGGGGATCGCAGCACGACCCTGGCGGACCTGCGCCGGGTGACCAAGGGATGGCTGCGCCCGTATGACCGGATCGCGGTGGGGGAGTGGGCCTACGGACAGGCGCGGCGTGAGCTCATCATCGAGCCCAGGATCGGGGATGGAGCTCCGCTGAGGGAACTCAACATCTTCGTCTTCCACGGCCGCTTCCAGATCCTGCACACCGACTTGGGACGCTTCAGGAACAATTTCGCGGAGGTGTTCTACAACCGCGACTGGGAGCCCCTGGACATCACCAATGGCGGACCTCGGGGAGCTGTAGAGCCACGGCCGGAGAAGTTCGACGAGATGGTGCGTGCGGCGGAGACGCTCGGTGCTGGCTACGACTTCATGCGCGTGGATCTGTCCACCATCGACGGCGAAGTGTGGTTCGGGGAGCTGACCCCCTACCCCTCCGGCGGAATGGATCTCTTCACTCCGGAGTCGGTGGATCTGCAGCTGGGCGCCTGGTGGGCTGGATTCGACACCCTCAAGGAGTACCCGGAAGAGCTGCGAGGCCTGACCGAGGAGGCGCCATCTCTCCCATGATCACCCAGACCGCCCCGGCAGGCATCTGAGTCAGATGAATCTGTCCACCACTCACCGACCCCGCACCAGCACCGATGCCTGCCGTGCAGGCCGCTCCCCAGAAAGGCAATCACCATGCACCCCTCTTTTCGCAGGCTGCTGACCCCCATCCCTGACCCGGTTCTGCGGCAGATCATGTACCGCCGCAAGTTCGGACGGTGGGGGAACTTCAAGAGACCTTCGCGGTTCACCGAGTTCCTGACGCAGCGGATGCTTCAGGACCGCAGTCCGGAGATCGCCTGGACCTGCGACAAGCGAGCGATGAAGGACTATGCCGCCGAACGAGCACCATGGATCAACGTGCCAGAGACGCTGTGGCACGGCACCGATCTGAACCAGCTGGATCTCTCGACCCTGCCCGATCACTGGGTGATCAAGCCGAACCATCGAAGCAAAGCCGTCTATATGGGGGATCGCAGCACGACCCTGGCGGACCTGCGCCGGGTGACCAAGGGATGGCTGCTTCCCTATGACCGGATCGCGGTGGGGGAGTGGGCCTACGGACAGGCACGGCGGGAACTCATCATCGAACCGCGCATCGGGGACGGAGCTCCGCTCACGGACTTCAAGATCTTCGTCTTCCATGGGCGAGCGCGCATCCTGCACACCGACCTGGACAGCTTCTCGGGTCCCTTCGAGGAAGTGTTCTACGACCGCGACTGGGAGCCCCTGGACATCACCTGTGAACTCCCACGAGGGGCGGTCGCTTCCCGCCCGAAGAACTTCGAGGACATGATACGCGCTGCGGAGACGCTCGGTGCTGGCTACGACTTCATGCGCGTGGACCTCTACAACCTCGACGGGGAGCTGTGGTTCGGGGAGCTGACTCCCTACCCCTCCGGCGGAATGGATCTCTTCACTCCGGAGTCGGTGGATCTGCAGCTGGGCGCCTGGTGGGCCGGATTCGACACCCTCAAGGAGTACCCGGAAGAGCTGCGAGGCCTGACCGAGGAGGCGCCATCCCTCCCATGATCACCCAGACCACCCCGGCAGCTGCACCCACCGAACCTGCACCGTCTTCGATGCCTGCCACACGGGCCGCTCCCCTTGAAAGGTAATCACCATGCACCCCTCAGTCCGGCGACTGCTGACCCCCATTCCAGATCCCATACTGCGGCAGATCATGTACCGCCGCCGATTCGGACGCTGGGGGAACTTCAAGAAACCCTCGCGGTTCACCGAGTTCCTGACCCAGCGGATGCTTCAGGACCGCAGTCCGGAGATCGCCTGGACCTGCGACAAGCGAGCGATGAAGGACTGCGCCGCCGAGCGAGCACCCTGGATCAACGTGCCAGAGACGCTGTGGCACGGCACCGATCTGAACCAGCTCGATCTCTCGACCCTGCCTGACCACTGGGTGATCAAGCCGAACCATCAATGCAAGGCCGTGTACTTCGGGGATCGCAGCACGACCCTGGCGGACCTGCGCCGGGTGACCAAGGGATGGCTGCGCCCGTATGACCGGATCGCGGTGGGGGAGTGGGCCTACGGACAGGCACGGCGGGAACTCATCATCGAACCGCGCATCGGTGACGGTGCGCCGCTGATCGACTACAAGTTCTATGTCTTTCACGGGCAGCTGAAGATACTGCACACCGACGTCGGACGTTTCACCGACGACTTCACGGAGGTATTTTACAACCGCGACTGGGAACCGCTCGACATGACCAACGAGGCTCCACGTGGTGCGGCTGTTCCGCCACCGAAGAACTTCGGCGAGATGGTCCGCGCTGCGGAGACTCTCGGTGCTGGCTACGACTTCATGCGTGTGGACCTCTACAGCCTTGATGGCGAAGTGTGGTTCGGCGAGCTCACTCCCTACCCCTCCGGCGGAATGGATCCCTTCAGCCCGGACGCGGTGGATCTCCAGCTGGGTGCCTGGTGGGCTGGATTCGACACCGTCAAGGAGTACCCGGCAGAACTGCCGCGCGTCATCAACGCGGCCAATGCGGTCTCGTCAGGTGGCACGGTTGATCTGGACCACACCGTCGTCTTCCACAGTGCCACCGATCCTGCCGACCTTGTCGTTCTCGGCCCCCTTCCCGTCCGGGCAGTGACAGAGGGGGCTGTTCCATGACCAGCCAGCCCTCCTCTGCAGTGAACATCGCCAGCGCCGAGCAGAGACTCGATTGGATGGGCTCACCGGCGGGCCCCGCCTCGGCGCGCCGCTGGCAGCGAGGCTACGCCAGGCGGCTGGTGGTCACGGATCTCGCGGTCATCACCGGTGTCCTGACCGTGGTCCACCTGTTGGCGCTGCCGGAAGCACCGGTGGTCACCACCGCTGTGCTCGGCGTGCTCTGGATCGCCGCGCTGAGCGTGAGCCGGTCTCGGGACTGGCGGCATATCGGGGCTGACGTCACGGAATACCGGAGAGTGCTGGTCGCCACGCTCACGAGCTTCGGTCTGTTGTTCACCGCGCTGGTCGCTCTCGACCTGGCCGTCGCCCGCGAACACCTCATCTGGTCGCTGCCGATCGGGACGATCGCCGTGCTGATGGCTCGTTGGCTGTGGCGCCGGATGCTCCACGCCCAGTGGCGTCGAGGAAAGTGGACCCATCGTGCCGTGGTGGTGGGAAATCCTCGAAAGGTCCGTCATGTCGTCTCGGCAGTGCGTGGATCCAGGACGGTCACCGGCACTACTGTCACGGCGATCCACGAGGTCCAGGGCGATCACACCGTTGCTGACGTCGAGACCCGGGAGCGCGTCGTCGCGCAGATCGTGGACGTCGTCACCCGCAGCGCCGCTGATCTGGTGCTGCTGACGGAGACGGACCTGTTCTCCGCCCAGGGGGTGCGGGAGCTGGGGTGGGCGCTGGACGCGCTGGATGTGAACCTCGTCGTGGTGCCCTCCATCACAGAGACTGCCGGCTCGCGGATCACTTCCAACATGGTCGCAGGAGTCCCCCTGCTGCACGTGGCCTACCCACGACTGACCGGGACGGCGCGGCTGACCAAGCGCACCTTCGACGTCGTCTTCTCCGCGCTGGCGCTGCTGATGCTTGCCCCGCTGCTGATCACCATCGCGATCTGGGTCCGGCTGGACAGCCCAGGACCGGTGCTCTTCCGGCAGGAGCGCGTCGGGATCAATCACTCACGGTTCTCGATGCTCAAGTTCCGCTCCATGGTGGTCGACGCCGAAGAACATCTCTCGCTGCTGGAGGAGCGTTCGGAAGGCAACGGGGTGCTCTTCAAGATGCGCAGGGATCCTCGGGTCACCCGGATCGGTGCAGTGCTGCGCCGGCTGAGCCTGGATGAGCTGCCGCAGTTCTACAACGTGCTGCGCGGGGAGATGTCAGTGGTGGGGCCGCGCCCGCCGCTGCCCCGTGAGGTGGAGGCCTACGACGACCACACGCACCGGCGGCTGCTGGTCAAGCCCGGGATCACCGGGCTGTGGCAGGTGGCCGGTCGCTCGGACCTCTCCTGGGAGGAGAGCGTGAGGCTGGACCTCTACTACGTTGAGAACTGGACGCTGCTGGGAGACATTCAGATCGTGCTGCGCACCGCGCGGGCGGTCTTCGGCGGGGCCGGGGCCTACTGACTCAGAGTGCGCCGGCGATCTCGCGGTAGCGGGCGATCGCCGGGGCGGGCGCGTCGTCGGCGATGAGCCGGCCCGCTTCGAAGACCAGCACCCGTTCGGCTCGCGCCGCGAGCTCGAGGTCATGGGTGGCCACGATCATCGGCGCGTCGAGACCCATCAGCAGCTCGGTGAACTCCACGGTGCTGCGCAGATCCAGCAGGGTGGTGGGCTCATCGGCCAGGACCAGCTCCGGCTCGGCAGCCAGGACTCCGGCGAGGGCGACCTTCTGCCGCTCTCCGGAGGAGAGGTCATAGATGCTCGAATCCTCACGGTCCCCGAGCCCCATGGTGTCCAAGATCTCACGACTGCGCTCACGCCGCCCTGCGGCCGATCTGATGCTGCGGCGCAGCGAGAACGCGATGTCCTCACCGACCACCGGCATGATCAGTTGAGCCTGCGGGTTGGCGAAGATGAACCCGGAGCGCACGCCAGCAGGCCTGAGCTGGAGGGATCCCTGCGAGGGCGCCACCAGACCGGCGATCAGACGCAGCAGCGTGGACTTGCCCGAGCCGTTGGCGCCGATCACGGCGATCCGGTGCTGGTGCAGAGTCAGGGTCAGTGGATGCAGGATCCGGCGTCTCCCGCCCTCGGCCGTATCGACGTCGAATGCGACGGCATCGAGCGTCGTCGTTACACTAGAGAGGTTGTCCACCAAACCCACCCATCTGAAATTGTCAGGCCGACGCACTCTGTTCGGCCCGAAGGGAAGCTGCACCGTTGATCAGCGTATCCAATCTTGAACTCCGCGCCGGCGCGCGCCTGCTGATGGACGAGGTCAACTTCCGGATCGACTCCGGTGACAAGGTCGGGCTCGTCGGTCGCAATGGCGCGGGCAAGACGACGATGACCAAGGTGCTGGCCGGGCTGACCCAGCCCGCCGCCGGCCATGTGGAGCGCCGCGGCAGCATCGGCTACCTGCCGCAGGACCCCAAGATCGACGATATGGAGCAGCTCTCCCGCGACCGGATCCTCTCCGCCCGCGAGCTCGACGTGATCACCACGAAGCTGCGCCAGGCCGAGCAGGACATGATGAGCACCGACGACGCCGTGCGGGACAAGGCCATGACCCAGTACGGGAAGGTCCAGACCCGGTTCGACGCCGCCGGCGGCTACTCCGCCGAGGCCGAGGCCGCCATGATCTGCAACAACCTGGACCTGCCTGAACGCATCCTCACCCAGCCGCTGAAGACCCTCTCCGGCGGTCAGCGCCGCCGCGTGGAGCTCGCCCGGATCCTCTTCTCCGACGCCGACACGCTGCTGCTGGATGAGCCCACCAACCACCTCGACGCCGACTCCATCGTCTGGCTGCGCGATCACCTGCAGAACTACGCAGGGGGAGTCCTGATGATCTCCCACGACGTGGACCTCATCGAGTCCACCGTGAACAAGGTCTTCTACCTCGACGGCAACCGCACCACGCTCGATGTCTACAACATGGGCTGGAAGAAGTACCTGGTCCAGCGCGAGCAGGACGCCGCTCGGCGTAAGCGGGAATACGCCAACGCGGAGAAGAAGGCCAGCACGCTGCGCTTCCAGGCCGAGAAGATGCGCGCCAAGGCCACCAAGGCCGTCGCCGCCCAGTCCATGCTCAAGCGCGCCGACCGGATGATGGCCGGACTTGAAGGGGAGCGGGCCGCCGAGCGGGTGGCGAACATCCGCTTCCCCGCCCCGTCCTCCTGCGGCAAGACCCCGCTCATGGCCGAGGGACTCTCGAAGTCCTATGGCTCGCTGGAGATCTTCACCGGGCTCGACCTCGCGATCGACCGCGGGTCCCGCGTGGTGATCCTGGGCTACAACGGCGCGGGCAAGACCACGCTGCTGCGCCTGCTTGCCGGGGCCGCCGAGGCAGACTCCGGACGGGTCATCTCCGGCCACGGACTCAAGCTCGGCTACTTCGCCCAGGAGCACGACACCCTGGACACCGAGAGCTCGGTGCTGGAGAACATGAAGACCGCCGCCCCGTTCCTCAACGACACCGATCAGCGGAAGATCCTCGGGTCCTTCCTGTTCTCCGGCGACGACGTCAGCAAGCCCGCCTCGGTGCTCTCCGGCGGCGAGAAGACCCGCCTGGCGCTGGCCTCGCTGGTGGCCTCCAGCGCGAACGTGCTGCTGCTGGACGAGCCGACGAACAACCTGGACCCGGCCAGCCGCGAGGAGATCCTCGCCGCGCTGCGCACCTACGAGGGCGCCGTCGTCCTGGTCAGCCACGACCCGGGTGCTGTCGAGGCGCTGAGCCCCGACCGAGTTCTGCTGCTGCCCGATGGCGAGGAAGACCTCTACACCAAGGAATACGAAGACCTCATCACGCTCGCCTGAGCTTCGGCTTGCCTGGTCCGACCTGCCGCCTCGGACCGGGCACAGAACTCACCCGCTGGCAGCTCGACGACGAATCCGTGCAGCGGCGGCAGGCGGAGTCGGGCGAGGATGGGCACCCATCCGCGGGGAACATCCCCTCAGCGGTGCAGCCGCTGGTCCACCCAGGCGTCTTCGAGGTCCTCATCCGAGAGCCGGCCGGTCTTGATCCGCTGCCGGCGCTTGGCCTCACGGATCCGGTCCTGCGCCGGCGCTGAGGAGGCCGCGTGCACCGGAGCGCCAGGCCCCTCAGCGTGGTGCGGCTCTCCGGAGATCAGCGCCTCGGCCTGCTCGTAGTCACGGTTGCGGGCGTGGATCCGGGCGGCGTAGCCCCATCCGATGAAGCCGAGCAGCCCGAAGGTGATCCACTGCATCGAGTAGGACAGGTGCGGGCCCTCATCCTGGGAGGGTTGGATCAGCTGCCGCGGGGCGACCTCGGGTGCCGGTGATTCCTCCGCCATGAGTCCATAACCGCCGGTCAGCAGGTCATACCCCAGCTGGTCCTGGTACTCATCCAGGTCGATGGAGGCCAGCTGGCCCTCCGGTGCGTCCCGGTTGATCTCCGGCTCCGCGGGACGGATGCGAGCCACCAGGTCCACTTCGCCCTCCGGCGGATCGGGATTCAGCGCCGGCCGGGAGCCGTCGGTGCTGTCGGTGGGCAGCCAGCCGCGGTCGATGGCGACCACATCCTCGGTGCCCGCCACCGCGAAGGGGACCACCGATTCGTAGCCCACGGAGCCGCTGTGGCCGCGGTTGCGGACCAGCCTGGAATCCTGCGTGAGATACTCGCCGGTGAGCTCCACCACCGTCCATTCGTCCTGCTCATCGGCGGACTCGAAGAGCTCGCGGCCCTCGGTGTAGGGGATCGGGTCCTGGTCGTAGTTCTCCACGATCCGGTTGATCTCTTCCAGCGCGACCTCGCGCCGGTCGATCTGCCACTGGCCGAGGAACACGCAGGCCACGGCGAAGAGCACACAGATGCCCAGCCAGCCCAGCCAGGTGGGGGTCAGCAGAAAGCGGTAGCGCCTCACAGCTGCCTCCGATGCGGATCATCGTCTGGGGTGCTGGGAGCGCGGGTGGCGGCGGTGTCGCTGAAGGACTCGGGGGCGGTGCCGGCGTCGAGCGGTTGGGTGCTGCGCCAGAAGAGCCGCTGGGCGAGATAGTTCTCCAGCCAGGGACGGTGCTCGTCACACGCCAGCCAGATCTTGCGCCGCTCGGGCGTATGGACCTTCGGGTTGTTCCAGAGCACCTGCCAGGTCGCGTCGAACCGGCAGTCCTTGCGCGAGCATTGAGGACTCTGCGGTCCGGGCTGTGCGCCGTCGCCGCCCAGGGTGTTCAAGAGGTCCATCAGCGGTGCAAGTCCTGATCATCGAGGGGCTGGGTCGATCGGTCCTGGTGCGCGGGCTCCTCCGGATCCGGAGACCTGGTGTGATCCTCGGAACTCTCGCCCTGTTCCTCCTGGTCGTCGGGCTCCACCAGCTCGCCGGCGATCACCTCGGACTCGGAGAAACCGTTGGAGGCGCCGTTGTGAAGCGCGGGCTCGTCCTCCTCCCACCACTGCCGGTCAGCCTCGGGCTCACCGTCTTCATGGGTGGTGGCCAGCATCGCGGGGGAGTCCAGGTCCTCGGACTGCCGACGCCCCATGTACCGGTCGGCGCCGACATTGGCCGTGGTGACCGCGACATAGGGCAGCACCACTGCGGCAGCCAGCAAGACCCAGGTCATCCAGTTCTGCAGGATCACCGCAAGGATGAAACACACCATGCGGATGCCCATAGACACCGCATAGCGCACCATCCTTGAGTGCTGCTCGTCACTGTGCTTCTGGGGAGCATCAGTGATCGAGTGGACCTGGTCGCTCACCGGTCTATTCTAGTGGCCCAACCTGGTGTCCGACGGCGATGTGACGCGACGGTCACATACGGGCTGGCATAGGGTTGGGCCGAGAAGAGATTCAGAGCCGATGGCGCCGCTCAGCGCGTGCGTCGCATCGTGCCCATACCCGTAACAAGGAGACTCATGACCGCACGCAGCGTACTGATCACCGGCGGCAACCGTGGCATCGGCCGCGCCATCGCCGAGGCGTTCATCGCCAACGGGGACAAGGTTGCCGTCACCACCCGCAACGGAGACGCCCCCGAGGGAGCGCTCGGCGTGGCCGCGGACGTCACCGACGCCGCGTCCGTCGATGCAGCCTTCACCGAGGTCGAACAGGCTCACGGTCCGGTGGAGGTCCTGGTGGCCAACGCCGGCATCACCCGCGACACACTGCTGATGCGGATGAGCGAGGAGGACTTCACCGACGTGCTCGACACCAACCTCACCGGTGCCTTCCGGGTGCTCAAGCGCGCCTCCAAGGGCATGATCCGGATGAAGAAGGGCCGGGTCGTGCTGATCTCCTCGGTGGTCGGGCTCTACGGCTCTCCGGGCCAGATCAACTATGCCTCGTCCAAAGCTGGGCTGATCGGCATGGCCCGCTCGCTGACCCGAGAGCTCGGCAGCCGCGGCATCACCGCAAACGTCGTCTCCCCGGGCTTCGTGCGATCCGACATGACCGACGAGCTGGACGACGCGACGCAGGCCAAGTACCTGCAGAACATCCCCGCAGGACGCTTCGCCGAGCCCACCGAGGTGGCCTCGGCGGTCCGCTGGCTAGCCTCCGCGGAGGCCGGCTACATCTCCGGCGCCGTCATCCCGGTCGACGGCGGCCTGGGCATGGGCCACTGAGCCCTCCCCGCCGGCCCGCATTCCCCAGCACCCGCACCCCCAGCACGCGCACTCCCGTACGCATCAGGCACAAGCAGAACTGAGGACACCGTCATGACAGAGCAGGATCTCGCCGGAACCGGCGCCATCATCACCGGATCGTCGCGCGGCATCGGCGCCGCCACCGCGGCCCTGATCGGGGCCCGCGGCGCCGGCGTCGTCGTGAACTACCGGCAGAAGGCGCCCCGGGCCAAGAAAGTGGTGGCCGGCATCGAGGCCTCCGGTGGACGCGCCGTGGCCGTGGGTGCGGACCTCACCGAGGCCGCCGACGCCCAGGCGCTGGTCGACGCCGCCGTGGAGAACTTCGGTGCGCTGAACCTGCTGGTGCTCAACGCCTCCGGAGGGATGGAGTCCGGCCGCGGCGAGGACTACGCGCTGAAGCTCAACCGGGACGCCCAGGTCCAGATGGCGCGCACCGCCCTCGAGATGATGCCCGCAGGGTCACAGATCGTGTTCGTGACCAGCCACCAGGCGCACTTCATCAAGCAGACGGCCACCATGGACGCCTACGAGCCGGTGGCACGCTCCAAGCGGGCCGGCGAGGACGCGCTGCTCGAACTCGTCCCAGAGCTCGACGCCAAGGGCATCACGCTGACCATCGTCTCCGGGGACATGATCGAGGGAACCATCACCGCGACGCTGCTCGAGCGCGCGGAGCCGGGCGCCCTCGAGACCCGCCGCGAGGCCGCCGGGAAGCTCTACAGCGTCGAGGAGTTCGCCGCCGAGATCGCAGCGCTCATCGGGCGCAAGGATCTTCCGCAGGGGCACACCGAGCTCGTCGGGGGCGCCGAGGACTTCCTGGCCGCCAACGGCTGAGCCGCTCCGCGCTCGGGCTGAGCCGCTCCGCGCGGAGAGGGGTCAGGGGCCCAGCAGCAGGGCGGCGGTGGGGACCAGGATCAAGGCCGCCACGATCGCCACGATCCCGGCCAGGGCTGGCCCGCCCAGCGGCTCGGGCGGGATCAGCAGCCTGCTCAGCCGGGCAGTGGTGATCAGGGCCGACTGCTCCTGGACCTCGGCCCCACCGGTGAACGCCTCCGTCGCGGACCCGTCCCGCCGAACATCGCGGTGCTCCAGCCCGGCGGAGCTCAGCGCCAGGGCGCGCACCAGATCCTCGCGCGCGTGGGCGCGCAGGGCGCCGTCGTCGGCCAGCATCTCGGTGAGCTCGGTGACCGCGGCGCGACCGTGCCGGGTGGTGGGCAGCCAGGGCAGCGCCCGGTACCAGGCCTCGAAGGCCATGGTCAGGAAATGGTGTCGCTGCTGGAGGTGCGTCTTCTCATGCGCGACGACGGCGGCGAGCTCCCCCTCGGAGAGCTGATCCAGCAGTCCCCGGGAGAGCACAGTGACCGAACCAGAGTTCGTGCGACCGGGCAGACAATAGGCCAGCGGCGCCTCATGCTCGAGCACGTGGGCGTGAAGCAGGTCGGGGGAGAGGTTCAGATGCCGCCCCAGGGTCGCGGCCTGATCGCCCTGGACCGGCGTCGAGAGCAGACGCACCACATCGCGGTGGCGTCGGCGCTGGCCCAGCACTCGCACGTAGGTGAGCAGCAGCGTCGCCAGCAGGTGACAGCCCAGAAGCACGCCCAGACACAGTGCGAAGATGTGGCCGGGATGGACCGGAAGCTCGGCCAGCGCAGCGAAGTCGGCCGCCGCTGAGAGTCGAAGCACGTGCACCGCGGCGCCCGGCACCGTGTCTCCGAAGGGGCCGAGCCCGTACACGATCGGGGCGCCGACCATGGAGAGTCCCCCGGCCAGCGCGATCGCCTGCCAGAGCAGCATCGCCGCCCAGGGGGAGCGTGCGCGGAACTTCGCCCGGCTCAGCACCCGCGGCACAGGGATGGCCAGGGCAAGGGCCAGTGCGGCGAGGCAGACGGCGAGGATGGTCACCGGATCAGTTTAGTCTCCGAGGAGCTCGGTCTCCGCACGTGGGTCTGGTCACGCCCGCGCGAGCGTCCGTGTACTGGGCGGCTATTTCTGCAGCAGCCGGCGCAGGGCCGCGGCCTCGGAGTCCGGAATGCCCCCGATGAACCGGGCGAGCACCGCTTCACGGTCTCCGGCGGTGCCGAGCACCTCGTTGAGCATCTCTACGGTGTGCTCCTCGCGGGAGGCGACAGCGGTGTAGCGGTGCGGGCGGGTGGAGCGTTCGCGTCGAACCATGTCTTTGCGCTCCAGCCTGGACAGCACGGTCAGCACGGTGGTCACGGCGAGATCCTCACCGAGGCGGTCGCGCACCTCGTTGGCGCTGAGCGATTCGGCGCCGTCCCAGAGCAGGCTCATGACCGAGCGCTCGAGTCCTCCGAGAGTGGCCATCTTGGGGTGCTCCTTCTTGCGGCGAGACATCAACAGTGCTGGTGGGGTGGCCGCTGAGAGCGGCTGCGCAGCCAGATAATGTCAAAGGATACCCCTGCTGGCCCGTGATTTCTACACGATGTAGTAATCACGTGTCATGTTGCCGCGACCGCTGCGGCTGCCAGCGCCTCCGGACTCGGAGCGACGGCGTCGACGCCCCGTTCCAGCGGTATTCCGGAACCGTCTCGGCGCACCATCTCCGAGGGCAGGATCCGCGCGACGCCGTTCTTCGCAGCGCCGAGCGCGGGTCCTATGCCGGCCCAGCCCAGCTTCAGGTGGTCCTCCCCGCGCATGAAGCGATGAGCCCGCACCCCGGCGGTGCCGCGACCCTTGGCCGGGAACTCCGAGAAGTCGGTGAGCTTGATGCTGCCCGCTTCGAAGCCTTCCAGCGGGGTGTCGCCGGCGGCGAGGGTCACCACCAGGGCCGCGGAGCTTGCCTCGTGGCCCTGTGCGGGGTCCTGCGTCTGGTCCTTGCCTGACGCGGCGGGCACCACGGAGAAGGCGATGACGGTGTCCTCGGGGCTGAGCTTGATCCCCAGCATCCCGGCCGCGGTGCGTCCCTGGGCGCGGACCAGCGCGGCCTCGAAGCGCAGCAGCTGCGCGCCGGCGGTGATGAAGCAGAGCTGGTCGGCGTCGTCGGCCGCCACAGCGGCTCCGACGACCCGGTCCTGGGCACGTCCCTCGCCCTTGAGCGAGATGACCTCCCAGTCGTCGCGGTTCAGCGGGTAGTCCGGATTCACCCGTTTGACCCGACCCTGCGCGGTGCCCAGGGCGATGACAGCATCGAGCGGGACGAAGGCGAGCAGCTCCTCGTTCTTCTCCAGGTGCAGGAACTCCTTGGCCTTCACCCCCTGGTTGAGGTTGACGCCGCCGGAGGACATCTCCACGGCGGGCATGTCCACCACCGGCACGCGGATCATCCGACCGGCGGTGGTGACCGCCCCGATCTCGCCGCGGGCGGTGGTCGGCACCGCCGAGGTCAGCGCATCGTGGCGGGCGCGCCGGGTGGGGTGCACCAGCGTGGACCGGTTGGTGGTGCGGGCCAGCTGGCCAGAGCTCGAGAGCACCGCCCAACAGTCGGCGTCGGGGATCTGCAGACTGGATCCGGCGCCGGCGGGGGCCGCGGGGTCCGGCTGCGCGGAGAGGGCCGGGGCGACCTCGGCGTCGAGCAGCTCGGTGCGCCGGTCATCGCCGTATTTGGCGGCCACCTCGTCGAGCTCATCGGCGACCAGGCCGCGCAGCCGTTCCTCAGAACCGAGGATCGCTTCGAGCTCGGCGATCTCTGCCTCGAGGCGCTCCTTCTCCTGCTCCAGCTCCAGCGCGGAGTACCGGGTCAGCTGGCGCAGGCGCAGCTCCAGGATGTGATCGGCCTGCGCCTGGCTCAGATCGAAGATGCTCATCAGCCGGGTCCGGGCCGCCGCGGTGTCCTCTGCGGCGCGGATGATCTGGATGACCTCGTCGATGTCGAGGATCGCGACGAGAAGCCCCTCGACCAGGTGCAGCCTGGCCTGGCGCTTGCGCAGCCGATAGGCGCTGCGCCGGCGGACCACGTTCAGCCGGTGGTCCACGTAGACCTGCAGCATCTCCAGCAGCCCCAGCGTGCGCGGCTGGCCGTTGACCAGCGCGACGTTGTTGATCCCGAAGGAGTCCTCCAGCGGGGTGTGCCGGTAGAGCTGGGCGAGCACTGCCTGCGGGTTGAAGCCCGCCTTGAGCTCGATGATCATCCGCAGCCCGTGCTTGCGGTCGGTCAGGTCCAAGACGTCGGAGATGCCGGTGAGCTTCTTCGCCTGCACCGCGTCCTTGATCTTCTCGATGACCTTCTCCGGACCGACCATGTAGGGCAGCTGGGTCACCACGATGCCGGTCTTGCGGGCCGAGACCTGCTCGATCGAGACCTTGGCCCGGGTCTTGAACGAGCCGCGGCCGGTGCGGTAGGCGTCGCGGATCCCGTCGAGTCCCACGATCCGACCGCCGGAGGGGAGGTCGGGGCCGGGGATGTGGCGGATGAGGTCCTCGAGGGTGGACTCCGGGTGCAGGATCAGATGCTTGGCGCCGTTGATGACCTCGCGCATGTTGTGCGGGGGCATGTTCGTGGCCATGCCCACCGCGATCCCGGAGGCCCCGTTGACCAACAGGTTGGGGAAGGCGCTGGGCAGCACGCCGGGCTGGGTGAGCTGGTTGTCGTAGTTGGGCTCGAAGTCCACGACGTCCTCGTCGAGGTCGGCCGTCATCGACAGTGCCGCGGCGGTCATCCGCGCCTCGGTGTAGCGCGGGGCGGCGGGCCCGTCGTCGAGCGAGCCGAAGTTGCCATGCCCGTCCACCAGCGGCAGCCGCAGGGCGAAGGACTGAGCCATTCGGACCAGTGCGTCATAGATCGCGGCGTCGCCGTGCGGGTGCAGCTTGCCCATCACCTCGCCGACCACTCGGGCCGACTTCACATGGCCCTTCTCCGGGCGCAGGCCCATGTCCGCCATCATGTACAGGATCCGGCGCTGCACCGGCTTGAGACCGTCGCGGGCGTCGGGCAGGGCGCGCGAGTAGATCACCGAATACGCGTACTCCAGGAAGGAGGTCTCCATCTCCGCAGAGACGTCGATGTCGATGATGTTCTCCTCCGGGGTGACCGGGGGACTGTCGGCGCTCTTGGAACGGCGGGCCATAGCGAGTGTGCTGGTCCTGTATCTCTCGGAGGGCAGGTGCAGGTGTCAGCCGCGGGGGTCTCACAATAGCTGGAGGTGCGGTGATCTGGTGCAGCTCGGAGGGTGGGTATCTATCTCGGGGCGGGGTTGGTTAGTCTGATCCTATGGGTGAGACACCCCGAACCGGCGGATATCCGGCGCACTGGGAAGCAGATGTCGTGCTGCGCGATGGGGCTGCGGCCCAACTGCGCCCGATCAACCCGGAGGACGCGGAGCGGCTGCAGCGCCTGCATTCCTCCCAGTCCGAGTCCTCGATCTACCTGCGCTACTTCACCTTCAAGTCGGCGCTGACCGAGAAGGAGCTCGCCCGGTTCACCCGGGTGGACCACGTCGACCGGGTCGCGATGGTGATCCTGCTCGACGAGGAGATCATCGGCGTGGGCGGTTATGACCGCATCGAAGGCACCCGGGAGGCAGAGGTCTCGTTCAACATCTCTGACCAGCACCAGGGCCGCGGACTTGGATCGATTCTTCTGGAGCACCTGGCAGCGGCTGGTCGCGAGCGAGGACTTGAGCGGTTCTCCGCCGAGGTGCTGCCGGAGAACCGCAAGATGCTGGGGGTCTTCTCCGAGGCCGGCTATGAGACCCAGCGCAGCTTCGAGGACGGTGTGGTCATGGTGGAGTTCCCCATCGACCCCACCGAGCGCTCCCGGGCGGTGATGGAGGCCCGCGAGCATCGCGCCGAGTCGCGCAGCATCGCCGAGCTGCTCGCCCCGGAACAGGTCGCGGTCATCGGAGCGTCCCGCGAGTACGGCTCGGTGGGCTATCACCTGGTGCAGAACCTCATCGAAGGCCATTTCACCGGGGGCGTTCATTCGGTGAACCCGGAGGCCTTCGAGGTCGGCGGGGTGGAGGCCTATGCCTCCCTGGCGCACATCAAGCAGGAGGTGGACCTCGCCGTCGTCGCAGTTCCGGCGGAGCACCTGACCGAGGTGGTGGCCGACTGCGGACGCAACGGAGTCAAGGGGATCCTGATCATCACCGCCCCCGACCTTGGCCGCGACTCCGAGGAGGAGGACCATCAGCGGCTGGATCAGCGCGAGCTGGTCCGCCTGGCCCGGCGCTGGGGGATGCGCGTGATCGGTCCGGCCTCGGTCGGGCTGCTGAACACCGATCCGGACGTCTCGCTGAACGCCTCGCTCTCGCCGACCATGCCGCTGCGCGGGGGCGTGGGCCTGTTCAGCCAGTCCGCCTCGATCGGGGTCTCGCTCTTCGCCCAGGCCAACCGGCGCGAGCTGGGACTGTCCTCGGTGATCTCCGCGGGCAACCGCGCGGATCTCTCCGGCAATGACGCGATGCAGTACTTCGAGGACGACGACTCCACCCGCGCCGTCGGGGTCTATCTGGAGAGCTTCGGCAATCCGCGCAAGTTCTCCCGCATCGCGCGCAGGCTCTCGCGCACCAAGCCGGTCGTCGTGGCGAAGTCCGACGTCATGGGGCGCAGCCTGCCCCCGGGCCACGAGGTCCGCACCACCAGGGCGCCGATGGGCGCGGTGGACTCGATGCTGGAGCATTCAGGGGTGATCCAGGTGGGCAACCATGATTCGCTCATGGATGTGCTCCAGGTGCTCGCCACCCAGCCGCTGCCCGGCGGCGGGCGCGTCGGGATCCTCTCGAACTCACCCTCGATGAGCCGGATCCTGGCCGACACCGCCGGCACCCTGGACCTGACCGCGACCCACGTCGTCGGGGACCTGGACCTTGATCTTCCCCGCGCCGAGGCCGACGCCGCGCTGGCCGGAGCGCTGCAGAAGCTGTTCACCGCCGAGGACGTGGACGCGGTGGCGCTGTGCCTGGAGCCGGCGGTCACCGGGGAGCACTATGACCACAGCCGACTGATCTCGCAGACAGCGCGCCAGCACACCAAACCGATGGTGGCCTCCTGGATCGGGGTGCTGGACACCAGCGTGCCGCTGAACCACATCGGCAACGCGGCGCCGGTGATCGAGAAGGGGTCGCTGCAGCAGGGCTTCCCGGTGTTCTCCTCCCCGGAACGCTCGCTGACCGCGCTGGCGAAGATCGTGCGCTATCAGCGTTGGCGCTCCGAGGGGATCGGGGAGCCCTATGTGCCGGTCGGGCTGGAGGGCACCACGGTGTCCCGGCGCGGCGACGAGCTGCTCGACGGCTGGCTCGACGGTGTCGAGGGCGCGACGCTGCGTCAGCTCGAGCCCGAGCGCTGCGCCGAGCTGCTGGAGGCCTACGGGCTGTCCATGCTGCGCTCGGTGGTGTTCTCCACTGAGGAGGAGGCCCTGGCCGCGGCGGAGACGCTGGGCTATCCGGTGGCGGTGAAGTCCACCAACACCTACCTGCGTCACCGCCTGGACCTCGGCGGGGTCCAGCTGAACATCGAGGACCCCGAGGCGCTGCGCCGCACGATCGCTGAGATGCGCCGGGTCCTGGCCGACTACGGGGCCGGGGGCCTGGAGCTGCAGTCCATGGCGCCGGCCGGACAGGGCTGCGTGATCCGCGCGATCGAGGACCCGCTGATGGGCCCGGTGGTCTCCTTCGGACTCTCCGGCGACGCGGTGGAGCTGCTGGACGACTGGGCGCATGCGGTGCCGCCGCTGACCGATCAGGACGTGCGCGGGCTGGTCCGCCGCCCGCGCGCGGCGAAGCGGCTCTTCGGCTATAAGGGCGTCCCGGCGGTGGACATCGTCGCACTGGAGGACACGCTGCAGCGGGTCGCCACGCTCAAGGACAACCACCCCCAGGTGGCATCGCTGGAGCTGACCCCGGTGCTGGCCTCGCCGGAGGGCGTGCAGGTGCTGCACGCCGCGATCGAGATCGCGAACCCGGAGCAGCGCACCGACTCAGCCCGCCGCGCGATCAGCCGCTACTGACCCACCCCTCCTGGGTGGTTGAGTTATCCGGTCCTGACGTTTCGGCCGGAAGACTCAACCACGGGGGAGAGGTGCCGGGCATCATCACCGTGGTAGGTCGGGATTCGGGTCGGACCCGGGGCACCCCGGCCTGGCCGAGCTTCGCCGCGAGCATCTCCGGGTGGGAGAGGTTGGTCCAGTCCCAGCGCACCATGCCGCGTCCGGTGCGGCGGATCGCGTCCTCACGGAGCTTCTCGGCGTAGTGCACCTCCTTGGCGGGGCGGCCCCGCAGCAGCGCCTCGTCGAAGTACTTCCCGCGCCCGTCGAACTCGCCGACGATCCGGTGCACCGCGGGTGACGTCCGGGAGGAGCCCTGCACGGTCCATTCGAAGTCCACGCGCTGATCCCCGACATCCGTGGCGATCCACACCTGCAGCGTCGGGGCGGCGAAGCCTAGCTGGTGGATCAGCGCTCGGGAGACCGATTCGCCGGGGGACTCGGCATGGGCATCGGCGAAGCTCAGCGCAGCCTTCCAGCGCCCGGTGAGCCGGTGCGAGAGGAACGCCTCGCCCCAGGTCGCGGGATCAGGAGCGGGGTCAGGCGGCGCCGCGAGGTTCCCCCGAGCCTGATGAGCCAGGAACGCGTCCAGGACCGCCACCGCGTCGGGGAAGGGCATGCGCGAGACGGCGTCGGGCAGGACCAGTTCCAGCGGCTCCACCAGGTACCCCGGCTCGGGCCCGGCCACCGCGGGCAGGGCCGACGCGGGGAGCCGCACCTGCGCTTGTGGGCCTGCGCCGCGCCGCTGGGCCTCCCGGGCGGCGCCGCGGGTCATCCCGCGCGGCAGCACCGTCTCGAAGCGGCGGGTCGGGACGTTCAGCAGAGCAGCCGTCGTCGTGTGGTCATCGTGGAATCTGGTCCGGTAGGCGGCGAGCCAGTTCTCGGCAATCGTGGTCCCGGTCATCGGTTCGCGGCGGCCGATACCGACCAGGCTGGCGTCGTTCGTGCGCAGGGTGATGTGCGGAGGCGTCGTCGTCAGCGGGAGCCCGTGGAGCAGCAGGGCCGATTCACGGCAGAACAGCGAGTTCGGCCGGCGGTGCGCCATGGCGGCGACCGCGATCTGCGCGCGTATCCACGGCGGGGACGTGATCCACGCGGCCGCGTCGACATAGACCCCGCGGCGCACCCGCAGCAGCGCCGCCGAGGCGACCAGCGCCGAGAGTCGGGTGGCGCTGTGCAGGTCATCGGGCTGCCAGGCCGAGCGGATCAGCCGGATCGGACCGGGAGCGGCGGGAGTCTCGAAAGTCATGGCTACACCGTGCCGGAGCACTCACCCGCCCACCACGTCCGATGCGCAACTGTGGAGAGCGCCACCTGTCCTGGGGACGCCCATCACGGGCACGCCTATCCAAGGCAGTTGAGTTCTCCGGTGGATACGTACCGACCGGAGAACTCAACCACCCAGGAGGGGGGAGGGTCAGAGGACCTTGCCGGTGGACTGGATATGCTCGCGCAGCAGCGCCAGGCCCTGGTCCAGGCTGACCTCGGGGGTCCAGTCGAGGGCGTGCTGGGTGGTGCGCTGGTCGAACCAGTGGGCCGTGGAGAGCTGCTCGGCGAGGAACTTCGTCATCGGCGGCTCGTCGGCGCGCGGGCCGGCGAGCTTCTCGCTGAGCGCCCAGAGACGTTCCACGACGGCGCCCAGCCCTTTGGCGAGCCCGGGCGCCAGGCGCAGCCGCGGAGCGGGGGCCCCGCCGGCGGCGGCGATGCCGGTGATCAGCTCGCCGATCGGGCGCGGCTCACCGTTGGTGAGCACCAGCCGCTGCCCGGCGATCTGCGGCAGCCGGCGCAGCCCGGCGACGAAGGCGTCCACGGCGTTGTCGATGTAGAGGGTGTCCACCAGGGCGGCTCCGGAGCCGAGGATCGGCATCCGCCCGGAGCGGGCCCGGTCGATGATCCGGCTGGTCAGCTGTCCGTCGCCGGGGCCCCAGACCAGATGCGGGCGCAGGATCAGCACGTTGATGTCCGCGGCGCCGCGAGCCTGCGCGATCAGCTCGGCCTCCGCCTTGGTCTTGGCATAGCTGCCCACGGCGTGCTGCGGATCCGCCGGCCCGGCGCCGGCGCCGATGAGCGAAGCCCCGGCGTGGGCCACCGAGGGGGAGGACACATGCAGGAAATCTGTCACCCCGGCGGCCACCGCAGCGTCGAGCAGCCGCTGGGTGCCGCGCACGTTGACCTCCACGAAGTCCTCATGCCGACCAGAGACCGAGACCTTCGCGGCCATGTGGATCACCGCGTCCTGGCCCTGAACGGCGCGCGCGACGGCGGCCGGATCACTGAGCGAGCCGCGCACCTCGTGCACGCCGTCCAGACCGGAGGCGCCGCGCTGGAGCACCGTGACCTGATAGCCCTGGCCCACCAGCCGCTGCGCCACGCTGCGGCCCAGCAGCCCGGAGGCGCCGGTGACCAGCACCCGGGCGCCGGGTTCGATGAGTCGGCTCATGGGGCCCCGACCTTCTCGCCGGCGAGGACCTTCTCGGCCCAGCCGGCCAGTCGGGTGCGATCGATCTTGGAGTTGTGTCGAACATCGGTGGGCAGCTCGTCGAGCACCAGCACGGCGGCGACCGGAACCTCGCCGGCGGCCTCGCGGACCCGGGCGGCGAAGCTGATCTCGGCCACCGGGGACCGGCCGGTGCGCAGGCTGCGGTCCGGCGCCGGTTCCACGATCACGACGACGGCCTGGGTGCCTCGCGGTCCCACCGGCACCGCGGCGCTGCGGGCCACCTCTTCGAGCGCGTCCACCGGGGTCTCCACGGTGCCCGGACCAAGCGGCCCGGCGGGCGTGGTCAGCACGTGCTGCAGCCGGCCCTCGATCCAGAGCCGGTTCTCGGCGTCGAAGTGTCCGATGTCATTGGTGCGGTGCCAGATCAGCCCGTCCAAGGTGTCCCGGCGGGAGGCCCGCTCGGTCTGCCAGAGCCTGTCGTAGCCGGCCTTCAGATGCGCTGCGGAGACCACGATCTCGCCGAGCACGCCGACGGCCTCGGCGGGGTCCAGCAGCTCCTCGGCGGGTCGTCCCACGCCGTCCAGCGGGGCCAGCGCGAAGCGCACGCCCGCGACCGGTGTGCCCACGCAGACCCCGGACTGGCCGGTGGCGGCCGCCTCGAGCACCTGGCGGCGTTCGATGTCGGCCTGGAGCAGGCCCTCGGTCATCCCGTAGGGGGTGTGGATCTCGGCCGCGGGGAAGATCTCCTGGACGGCGTTCAGCAGGTCCGGGTGCACCGGGGCTCCGGCGGAGAGCACCAGCGTGATCTCGGAGAGCCCCCGGCGCTGCAGCGCGGTGAGCTGGCCCGCGGTGGCGACCACGTTGCGCAGCGCTGCGGGGGAGCCGAAGAACATGGTCGCGCTCCCGGCAAGGGCCGCATCCGCGACGGCCTGGGCGGTGAGCGTGGCGGGTCGGGTCACCGACATGTCCGGGGTCACCGAGGTGGCGCCGATGGCGGGGCCCAGCAGGGCGAACGGTGCGAAGCCGGCGATCAGCGAGGCTCCAGGGCGGATGTCGAACTGCTCCACCAGCAGCGCGACCAGCGCGCCGAGCCGGCCGTGGGTATACATGACGCCCTTTGCCGGTCCGGTGGAGCCGGAGGTGAACAGGATCGCCACCGGGTCATCTGCGGCGGGGGCCGCCAGCTGATCGGGGGTGGCGCCCTCGTGGCGGCTCAGCAGCGACTCCACCGAGGCCACGGTGCCCAGCAGGCGGGCGCGGCGGGGGGAGAGCGCCTGGGCGCTGATCAGCTTTCCGGGCCAGCCGAGGCTTCGCGCCAGGGTGAGTCCGGGCAGCGCCCCGATGACCCAGTCTGGCCGGGCGGCGCGGACGGCGCGGGTCATCCCGCGCACCCCCAGGCCGGCGTCGGCGACCACGGCCACGGCGCCGAGGCGCATGCAGGCGTAGAGGATCACGGTCAGCGAGGCGCCCGGCTGGACCAGCAGCGAGACCCGGTCCCCGCGGCGCACCCCGGTATACGACAGGCCCACGGCCAGTGCGTCCACCTGGGCGGAGAGCTCCGCCCAGCTCAGTGCGCGGTCACCGGTGGCGGCATCCTCGGCACTGCTCCAGGCCTCGGGCTCGGCGGTCATGTCGACGACGGCGGGGCTGGTCCGCCGTTCGGAGCCGGCCAGTTCGGCCAGCTGCTCGTGGAGTCCGAGCACCCGGCCCGCAGGAGCCGGGGATTCCAGCGCGGCGCGGGCTGTGCCGGCGCCGAAGTGGTCATCGAGCCAGGTGAAGATCGGGGTGCTGATGTCCCGGTCCTCGGCGAGCATGTGGCCGGCGCCTTCGAAGCGGTGCAGGTCGGCGTGGGGCACCCTGGACTGCAGGTCTGCCAGATACCGGTCCTGGAAGACCGGGTCCTTGGGTCCCCAGAGCAGCAGCGTGGGCTTGTCCCAGTCGCGCAGCCCGGAGGAGATCGCGGTCAGCGCCGCGCGGGAGACATGCGAGGTCTCCGCAGGGATGTCGGCGACGAAGCCGCCGATGCCTCCGCGTCCGCGCCGAGAGGTGTACGGGGCCCGGTAGGCCTCGCGGACCTCCTCGGGGAGCGGGTCCTCGGTGAGTCCGAGGGTCACCTTCAGGAAGCCCTCACTGGCGATCGTGGCGGCGGGAAGCACCGCCGGGGCCATCGCGGCGCGCAGCGCGGCAGGGACCTGATCTGTTTCCGGATGGTGCACCGCGGTGTTGAGCGTGATCGCGGCGTCCACCTGCCCGGCCTGACGCACGGCCCAGCCCAGCGAGATGATCCCGCCCCAGTCGTGCCCCAGGGTGACCAGCCGGGAGCTGGTGTCCACGTCCAGGGCGTCCATGAGCGCGTCCAGATCACCCAGGCGCGCCGGGAGCCGGCGGTAGCTGGGAGCGTCGGCGGCGGGCGGCACCGGGTGCGAGAGCCTGTCGGAGAAGCCCATGTCCAGCTGGTCCGGGGCGATCACCCGCCAGGCGGCGCCGCTGCGGGCGCGCTCCAGAGACCCGGAGAGCACGTGCCGCCACAGGTAGGACCAGGTGGGGTTTCCGTGCACGGCGAGGATCGTGCCGGTCGGGGTGATCCCGCGGGCGGCGAGCTCCGGGCCGGTGTCCAGCACGTGGAAGGTCCGGGCGCCGTCGTCGGTCTTGGCGGTGACCAGCCGGGACCAGGCGGGATCCAGCCCGGGGAAGACCGTGCCGGGGGCGTGGTCGAGGGGCAGCCGTGCGGGGGCGGCGGGGATCGGCGCGAAGCGGCCGGTCAGGTCACTGATGCTCACCATTGGATCTCCAACATCGCGGTGTTTATTCCGGAGCCGACGCCCATGCACAGCACCCGGTCTCCGGGCTGGAGCCGGTCGGATTCCCTCGCCAGGGTGATCGGCAGCGAGGCCGGCCCGACATTGCCCAGCTCTGGATAGGTGACCGGGACGCGCTTCTTGTCCAGCTTCGCGGCCTTCACGATCGAGGAGGTGTGCAGCTGGGACACCTGGTGGGTGATGTAGGAGTCCATCGAGTCCCAGTCGAAGTGCTCGCGGGCATCGTTGAAGGCGTCCATCACCAGCTCCAGGCCGCCTTCGAGCAGACCGCGGGCGTCGGTGAACATGCCGTTGTGGTCGCCCACACAGAGCCCGTGGTGCTGGGACGCGGCCCGGGTGACCCCGCCGATGATCCGGTGACCCTCCGGGTGCTGATCCGCGGGCCCGATCACTGCCGCGGCGGCCCCGCAGCCCAGGGTGAGCGAGGCGAACTCCGCCATGAAGTCATCCCTGGAGGCCATCTTCTCGAGCGAGTTGATCCGCTTGATCGTGGCGTCCTGGACCTTCCTGGTGTCCTCACCGTTGACGATCAGCACGTATCTGGCCTGACCGGCGTCGATCATGGAGCTTGCGAGCGTGATGGCGTTGACGAAGCCCAGGCAGGCATTGGTGATGTCGAAGTTCATCGCCGAGGTGGGCAGCCCGAGGTCATGGTGGATCCCCACCGCCACCGAGGGTTCCAGGTGTTCGCGGGAGACCGACGTGTTGATCAACATCGAGACGTCCTCCGGCGCGATGCCGGCGGCGGCGAGCGCCCTGCGCCCGGCCTCCGCGGTTCCGGCACGGACGTCACCTGGTCCAGACCAGTGCCGCCGCGCCTTCACCCCCGCGACTCGTTGGAGCAGCCCGGTGGGCAGCCTGAGACGTTTGAGCGCATCCGCCAGACGCCGGTCAAGGTCCTTTGACGTAAGGACCTCCGGGGCCTGCACCTCCGTCACGGAGAGGAGGGCGGCGTTGCGGTGGTGAAAAGTCGCGTTTCCTGGCACCGGACCAGTATCCCGTATGTGGGGCGCACCGGCGAATCCCAGTACCGGATAGCATGAGTTCCATGACGTTAAGCCAGCACGGGTCCGGTGAGCACCGCCGCGGCGCCGCCTCCACCTACAGCCTCAAGGAAGCGGTCGAGCGCGGAGGCTTCTACCCCTCCCTGGTGCTGCACACGCTCAGCGAGGCGCTCGATGAGCGCGAGGCCAGCCATCAGATCGTGCACGTGGACACCCATTTCGACATGGAGGAGGTCCACCGGCACATCACGGTGCTGGCGCTGGCCGAGGACGTGATCGTCGTCGCTCACCTCGATGACCACGATCTGGAGGACGACGACGGCCCCGCCTTCGGCCACGGTGATTCCCCGCATCCGCGCCGAGCCGACACCGTGGCGCGGATCTCCACCGAGGTCGTCCCGGTCAGCAGGATCCGCTCACTGATCCTCTCCGAGGTCCACCGCAGCCCCGAGAACTTCACCCCAGACCGGTCACTGGCTGAGGTCTCCCTGAACCTGACCTGGACCGGGGGTGCACGTTTCGACACCTACCCGGCGGAGTGCGGGAACCCGGAGTGCGTGGCCGATCACGGCGACACCGGAAACTGGGTGCCCGAGGACATCGCGCTGCGGATCGCGGCCACCGCCGAGGGTGACACCGCCGTGGACGAGGCCCGCGGATTCGTCCGCGCGCTGCGCCGAGCCAGCATCAAGCACGCCCGCTGAGCCGTTCTCCGAGATGACCCGCTGAGATGACCCGCTGAGATGACCCGCTGAGATGACCCCGAACACCCGCCCGCTGCCGGTCGCCCCCGACTACGACGGCGCACACCTGCGCCATGTGCTGACCTCCGCCGCGGCGTCGCTTGGCCTGGAGGGCTTCGAGAATCGGCTGGGCCTGCCCGAGGCCGCCACCACGGTGGTGCTGATGGTCGACGGGCTCGGCGATGCGCTGCTCGCCCGCTACTCAGGCCACGCCCGCTTCCTCGCCTCCGCCTGGCGCAGCTCCAGCGCGGAGATCCTCGACGTCGGGGTGCCGACGACGACGGCGGCCTCCCTGGCCTCGCTGGGCACCGGCACCACACCGGGGGAGCACGGACTCGTCGGCTACGACATCCTGGCGCCCGAGCTGGACCGGATGGTCAACATGCTCGGCGGCTGGGACGACGAGGTCGATCCGGCGCAGTGGCAGCGGCACCCCTCGGTGCTGCACCGCGCCGCGGAGGCCGGCGCCGGTGTGCTCACCGCCTCGCGGCCGAAGTTCATCGACTCCGGGCTCACCCGGGCGGTGCTGCGCGGCGGCGAGTTCCGGGGCGCCGCCCGGATGGACGCCCGGTTCCGCCTCACCGCGGACTGGATCCAGCAGCAGCGCCCCGGCAGCGGCGCCGTGCGGCAGGGGCCCGCCCCACGCCAGCTGGTCTACCTCTACGTCGATGAGCTGGACAAGACGGGTCATCGCTACGGCGTAGACTCCCCGCAGTGGCTGCAGATGCTGGAGATGCTCGACGCCGAGGCCGAACGCTTCACCACCGATCTGCGCCGCCGCTACGGCCAGCAGGTCTCTGTGCTGCTCACCGCGGACCACGGGATGATCGACGTCGCGCCGCAGAACCGGCTGGACTTCTCGGCGCAGGCGCACCTGCTCGACGGGGTGCGGCATACCGGAGGCGAGCCGCGGCTGGTGCAGCTCTATGCCGAACCGGGCTCCGACCCCGAGACCATCGCCGCAGCCTGGGAGCAGGAGTACGGTGACCGGGCCTGGATCCTGACCCGCGAGCAGGCCCGCGAGGCGGGGTGGTTCGGGCCGGTGGAGGATCGGGTCGCCGGGCGCATCGGTGACGTGCTGGTGGCCACGCACAGCGACATCGCGCTCTACCACTGTGACAGGGTGGGCCAGGCCCCGATGGACATGGTGGGCCAGCACGGCTCCCTCACCGAGGCTGAACGTCGGGTGCCGCTGCTGCGCCTGGGCGCCTAGCAGCTCCCGCCCCTTGTTCAGTCGTTCTTGGATCCGAAGAGGATGTCATCCCATTTCGGCATGCTCGCCCGACGCGCGGGCGCTCGCTTCCGCGGCTTCTCTGCCACGGCATCAGGCTCGGTCGGCTCAGCGTCCTCCGCCGGGGGTGCCGGTGCCTGACCTGCCGCGCCGCCGCGCTCCTCAGACTCGCCCTCGTAGGCGAAGCCCCAGGCGTCGAGCCGGCCATCGTTCGGGGCCGCGCCGGAGCCTGTCGCGCCGGTTCCCTCTCCGTCGGATCCGGCCGCGTCGGCGGACCGGTCACCGGTCGCCCGCTCGGTCGCATCCGCTGTGCCCGCAGAGCTCTCGGCCGCCGTGGCGCCGCGCACCTCGGGCGCAGGAGCATCGACGCCTTCGTCCTGCGCGGCGTCGTCGGAGGCTGGTGCGTTCTGGACCGGTCGCAGCCGTGGGATCGGAACGGTGGAATGTTCCTCGTCATCCTGGCCCGCCGGAGCGGGGGACCGGTCCGAGGAGGCGGCGGAGCTGTCGCGATCCTGCGGATCCTGCCGATTGAGCATCAGGGCGAGGCGGTCGTCGGCCTCGGCGTCCGCGCCCAGGCGCTGACCGCGACGGGCCCGCAGGACGTCGAGCAGGTCCTCGTGCTCGTGTCCTTCACCACGGGATGCCGCGTCGCCGCGAGTCGGGGTCTGCGGCCGGGGCGCGGAGTCCCGCGAGCCGCGGGTGCTGGATTCCGGCTGCCGGCGCCCCGCGGCTCCGCTGTCGGCTGCAGAGGTCGCTCCGAGCCCGCGCGGGTCGTTGGAGTCTTCCACATTGAAGACGGAGTCGACGGCGCTCAGTCGCCTCCCGGGGCCCGCGGCGGAGGTCTGCGGGTCAGTCTCGGAACTCCCCGGCGTCGGCACCGACGTGGAGAGCGCGCTGAGCGCCTCGGCCCAGCGGTTCACCGCCCGCAGGTGGCGAGTCTCCGGTTGAAAGGTCCACTCGGCAGGAGGCCTGAGCCCGATGCCCGCACCGTGGGTGGCCGAGGAGTCGACGTCGAACACGCAGGTGACCTGCCAGAGGCCGTCCTCCCGGCGCCAGGAGTCCCAGCTCAGTGAGCTGAGGTCCACCTCCATCGCGCGCAGCCGGACCTTCACCATGGCCTCGAGGTTGGCGGGTTCATCGCCGAAGGCCCTCCGGTGCGCCTCTGCGGCCGACGCGGGTGCGACCTGGGTGCCCCGAGCCTGCTGGGCCATGTACTCCCGCTCCGCGTGCACCGGACCGGCGTAGCGGTCCACGTGGGCGGTGGTCAGCCCCGAGGCCGCGACCACCTGGTCCACCGTGGCGCCAGCGCGCAGCCGTGCCTGGATCTCGCGCGGAGTCAGCGGACTTCTGCCGGGGCTGGCCCTGGCCGGACGGACTGGGGGTCGGGTCGCGGCGTGGCGCAGCGCTTCATCCATCGGCAGCGCGAACTCCTGCCCTGATTCGTCGGAGAGGATGAGCTGCGGCACGTTCTCCTCGTCATTGACCCCGACGATGCGCAGGTGCTGCATTGGTGCTTCCTCCGAAGAACGAGCTGGTGGTTATTCCGGACACTGTATCGCGGGGAGGTGTAAAAACTACCGAGGTGCTCAACCACTCCTGGAAGGATTGCTCAATCGGGCCGCCCGTGACATTCTTTGGTCCTCATCCCCACCTACCAGCTGTGTCCCGAGCCCCTCCGTGTCAGCCCAGGGCTCAACGATTGATCAGGATTTGGTCCTGCGATCCGGATGGGACACAATCTGTCCGACCAGAATTTCCCACGTGTTCTGCGGACCGGGCAACAGCCCGGACCGGCAGGGGGCCACGCCACAGGGAAATCGCGCTCAATCAGCTTCATCCCGAAGCCGGTCAACGAGCGCTTCGATCTCAAGAATTCGGAGTGTGGAGCACCTCTTATGGCAACCGATTACGACGCCCCGCGGAAGAACGACGACGAAACCAGCGAAGATTCCATCGAGGAGCTGAAGAACCGGAACACCTCGCGACAGTCCTCTGTGGTGGACGAGGACGAGACCGAGGCCGCTGAAGGATTCGAGCTCCCCGGAGCGGATCTCTCCGACGAGGAGCTGCAGGTCCGCGTGCTGCCCGCCCAGTCGGATGAGTTCACGTGCTCATCCTGCTTCCTGGTGCGTCATCGCTCCCAGGTGGCTCGCGAGGAGAACGGCATGTTCTTCTGCAAGGACTGCGAGGGCTGATCGCTCCGCAGTGAACAGACCTGGAGACCCTCAGCCACTGGCGGCCCGAGGGGATCCACGTCATTCGAAACTGACGCCGTGCTCCTGCACGGGCTCCGCGGAGCCCAATGCGGAGAGCACGGCGTTTGGCTTTCTGGTGGAGAAGATCCAATACGGGGTGGCGTCCTTGGGATCGATGATCTGCGCGGTGATGACCGGATCGATCCAGCCACGGATGCACTGGTAGGAGCTTGCGTCGAAACCCGGTCCCAGCTGTTCGCGGGCGGCATCCCCGCGGTGCGCCACGACCCGGCCCAGATGCACCGTCTGGATGCGGGCCCGGCCCACACGCAGCCACCCCGGAGTGACCTCCAGCGTCGGGGTGGTGATGACCAGGCCGAAGATGACCAGGCCGATGCCGATGAACACGGTCAGCAACCCGAAGGTGATGCTGATCGGGAAGAAGATCAGTGAGATCGACGCCCCCAGCATGACCCCGGCGACCCACAGCCACCAGGCCGGCCAGAGCTTCTCGGTGTAGATCGGGGCGGTCTCGCTGTCCACGCTCGGGGAGGAAGCTTCGCCATTCTTGGCACTCTCGTCACTCATGGCACTATCGTCGCATGTCCGGCTGAGGACTCGACTCGACCGCGACGGTACACTCGGGGCTGTGAATCGCATCTCAGTACCTCTCAAGCAGCTGGACCCGGGCTTAGACGTCCCGCGCTATTCCCATCCCGGTGATGCCGGGGCTGATCTGCTGACCGCCGAGGAGTTCACGCTCGAACCGGGGGAGCGCCGGCTGGTCCCCACCGGAGTCGCGCTGGCGCTGCCGCAGGGCTGGGTCGGCCTGGTCCATCCGCGCAGCGGACTCGCCGTGCGCCACGGGATCACCGTGGTCAATGCCCCAGGGACCGTGGACGCTGGGTATCGTGGGGAGATCAAGGTGTGCCTGCTCAACACGGATCGCCACGAGGCGGTCCACTTCGCCCGTGGGGACCGGATAGCTCAGCTGCTTCTGCAGAAGGTGGAGCAGGCTGATTTCACCCTGGTGGACGATCTCGAGACCAGTGATCGCGGCGCAGGCGGCTTCGGGTCCACCGGGCGATAGAACAGCGCAGAACCGACCAGGAGGACAGGCATGCTCTTCGGCAAGAAGAAGACCCCAGCGACGCAGGCACCGGAGACAGACGCGGCCCCGGCAGAGTCAGCACAGACAGAATCACCACAGGCAGAGTCGCCACAGAGCCCGCCGACTGACGTCGCGCCCCCAGACGTCTCGGCCACCGACGCGGCGGCCCCTGACGCTTCAGCCACGGCGACGGCCGCCGACGCCCCGTCGTCACCGGTCACCTCCGTGGCGCAGCCGGTCACCGAGTCCACTCCGCTGGCGGTGCCGCGCGACTTCCGTGAGCTGGAGTCCAAGAAGGGCTATCTGGACTTCGGGGCGCTGCTGGTCCCCGCGGCGAAGAACCAGCAGGTGCGTCTGGACATCGATCAGAAGACCAAGCGCGTGGTCGCGCTGACCGTCATGGTCGACCAGGCGAGCATCCAGGTCCAGCCCTTCTCGGCCCCGAAGTCCGGCGGCACCTGGGGTGAGGTGCTCGACCAGATCGAAGAGTCGGTGCTCAAGCAGGACGGCAAGGTCAAGCGAGTCGACGGTCGTTTCGGCATGGAGCTGGCGGCACGCGTGCCGACCGTCCTGAAAGACGGACGCAAAGGCTGGCGGGTGGCCCGCTTCATCGGCTTCGAGGGCCCGCGCTGGTTCCTGCGCGGGGTGGTCGGCGGCCGCGGCGCCATCGACGCCTCCGCAGCCCGTGCGGTCGAAGACCTGTTCGCCAAGATCGTGGTCGTCCGGGGCGACGACCCGCTGCCCCCGCGCGAGCTGCTGCGCCTGCAGCCTCCGGAAGGGGCGAAGCGGGTGGTGGTCCCGCGCAACCGGGCCCAGCGTCGCGATGATTCCCCCAGTCCCAATCCTGCTGCGGCACCGGTGAGCGATGACCGCTGACCCAGGCCAGCCACGCTCCGAGCCGGACTCCCACCCGGACTCCACCCGTGATCCCGCGGCGCAGTTCTCGACTGCCGCCGCCTCCCGGGTGCGCACCGGTGATGACGGCTCCATCGACGTGCTGGCCTCGGTGGGCGGGGTGCGCGGACTCGTCGAGTCCTCGCTGCCCGCCGCGGCCTTCCTGATCGCCTTCCTGGTCACCGAAGAGCTGATCACCGCGCTGATCATCTCGGTGGCGATCGGCGTCGGATTCGCCATCGTCCGGCTGGTGCAGAAGGGCTCGCTGGTTCAGTCCCTGGCCGGACTCGCCGGCATCCTGATCTGCGCCCTGGTCGCCTACCGGACCGGGGACGCCCGCGACTTCTACGCCTGGGGCTTCCTGATCAACGCCGGCTACCTGTTGGCATTCCTCATCTCGATCCTGGTCAAGTGGCCGTTCCTGGGCCTGCTCTTCGGCGTGGTTCGGGGTGAGGGGCTGGACTGGCGCAAGGACCCGGCGCGTCGTCGGCGATACTCGCTGGCCACCTGGCTGCTCCTCGCCGTCCCCGCGCTGCGCCTGATCGTCCAGGTCCCGCTCTACCTGGCCGACGATGTGGCCGGACTGGGCACCGCGCGCCTGGTCATGGGCATCCCGCTCTATGCGCTGGCGCTGTGGGTAGGGTGGCTCATCTCACGACCGGCGCAGAGTCCGCTCGAGCCCTCCGCAGCAGAGGCCGAACAAGAGCCCGCAGAAGAGGCCGAACAAGAAAAGAGATGGTGATTCCGCGATGACGCAGACCCTGACGCTGGACATCGGACCGATGGCCCATGGCGGCCACTGTGTCGCCCGCCACGAGGGTCGCGTCGTCTTCGTGCGCCACGCCATCCCGGGGGAGACCGTGCGAGCCCGCGTGACCGAGGGAGGACCGGGCGCCAAATACTGGCGAGCCGACGTCGTCGAGGTGTTGAGTCCCTCCGACTACCGCCGCCGGCACATCTGGAAGCTCGCGGACTCGCTGCGCGCCCACGAGAACGATCGGCTCCCGGTGGGCGGTGCCGAGTTCGGCCACATCACCGACCAGCACCAGCGCCGGCTCAAGGGCCAGGTCTTCCGCGACACCATGCAGCGGATCGGGGGATTCTCGATCCACGATCAGCGCCTGCCGCTGGCCTCCGGCGACGGAGAGGTCCACGTCCACGACGTGCTCTCCGACGGGCCCTACCACGGGCTGCACTGGCGGACCCGGGCCAGCTTCGCGGTCAGCGCCCTGGGTGCGCTGAGCATGAAGCCGCACCGCAGCAACGAGCTCATCGAGCTGCGCGGGATGCCGCTGGCAGTGTCATCGATCCATGAGAGCGGCATCTTCGGCTTCAACTTCAAGGGCGTCGACCGGGTCGACGCCGTGGCCGCCGGCGCCGGCCCACAGGTCACTCTGGTGGTGCACGTCCGGCGCGGGCTTCCCGCAGTCGAGCGTGAGGAGCTCAACGAGCGGCTGCTGCACCTGCACCAGCGGGAGCCGGCCATCGCCAACATCGTGCTGGCCACCTCCGCGCCGGAACCCAACCCCAGCCGGGGTCGCGCCGGTGCCCGCGGCGCCGGACGTCGGGGTCGCGGCGAGCGATCCGGCCCCGGGGCACGCGCCCAGGATCAGGCGTCCGCGCCGCGCCCGGAGCGGATCAGCTACACCGTGGTCGCCGGGTCCCGCACGGTCACCGAACCGCTGCCCCTGCCGCAGCCCCCAACCGCGGATTCAGCGTCACCTGCGGGGACGTTCTCCACGGTGGAGATCCAGCCCGAGGATTTCTGGCAGATCCACCGCAATGCCCCGCGCTGCCTGGTCGAAGCCGTGAACACGATGACACAGGTGCCCTCCGGCGCCTCGGTGGCAGACCTCTACGCCGGGGCCGGCCTCTTCAGCGCCTGGGCGGCCGAGCTCGCAGGCGCAGCCGGGTCGGTGCTCAGCGTTGAAGGGGCACCCGGCTCCAGCGCCAGTGCAGCACAGCTCTTCGCAGGGTCCCCGCAGGTCGAAGTGCTGCAGGCGCCGGTGGAGGCGGTCCTGGATCGTCTCGCCCAACGTGACCTGATCCTGCTGGACCCTCCGCGCACCGGAGCCGGTGAACGCGTCATCACGGGGATCGACGCCGCGGGCCCGCGGGAGGTCCTCTACGTCTCCTGCGAACCCTCCTCCTTCGCCCGGGACGCCAAGTCTCTGATGACCCGGGGCTGGGAGCTGGCAGACCTCAAGGTCTTCGATCTGTACCCCAACACCCACCACATGGAATCGGTCGCTCTGTTCCGAGCACCTCATCGCAGGTGAACGGCGCGCCACGCTCCCTATGACGTGCGTCTCAGAAAGCTGAAAGAGTAGACTGAACATCGATCCATCGGCCCGGCTGTTCATCGGCGCGGGCTGGCACGACTGGCAACTAACAAGGAGTCCCGAGTGAATAAAGCGGACAGCTATGGGGCCAAAGGCGTCCTCAACGTCGACGGCACCGACTATGAAATCTTCCGACTCAAGGCTGTGGAGGGATATGACTCCCTTCCCTACAGCCTGAAGGTCCTGCTCGAGAACCTCCTGCGCACCGAAGATGGTGCAAACGTCACCGCCGAGCACATCAAGGCTCTGGCCCAGTGGGATGAGAACGCTCAGCCGGACACCGAGATCCAGTTCACCCCCGGCCGCGTCCTGATGCAGGACTTCACCGGCGTCCCCTGCGTGGTGGACCTGGCGACCATGCGTGAGGCCGTCAAGGAGCTCGGCGGCAAGCCCGAGCAGATCAACCCGCTGGCACCCGCCGAGATGGTGATCGATCACTCCGTCCAGATCGACTCCTTCGGCAACTCCGACGCCATCGAGCGCAACATGGACATGGAGTACCAGCGCAACGGTGAGCGGTACCAGTTCCTGCGCTGGGGCCAGACCGCGTTCGACGACTTCAAGGTCGTCCCCCCGGGCATGGGCATCGTCCACCAGGTGAACATCGAGAACCTGGCCCGCACCGTGATGACCCGCGAGGTCGACGGCGCCCTGCGCGCCTACCCCGACACCTGTGTCGGCACCGACTCACACACCACCATGGAGAACGGCCTCGGCGTGCTCGGCTGGGGTGTGGGCGGCATCGAGGCCGAGGCAGCGATGCTCGGCCAGCCGATCTCCATGCTGATCCCGCGCGTCGTCGGCTTCAAGCTCAGCGGATCCATCCCCGCCGGAGCCACCGCCACCGACGTCGTGCTCACCATCACCCAGATGCTGCGCCAGCACGGTGTGGTCGGCAAGTTCGTGGAGTTCTACGGCGAGGGTGTGGCGGCTGTGCCGCTGGCCAACCGCGCCACCATCGGCAACATGTCCCCGGAGTTCGGCTCCACCGCGGCGATGTTCCCGATCGACGACGTCACCATGGGCTACCTGCGCCTGACCGGGCGCACGGAGGATCAGCTCGCACTGGTCGAGGCCTACGCCAAAGAACAGGGCATGTGGCACGATCCCTCCCGCGAGCTGCGCTTCTCGGAGTTCCTCGAGCTGGACCTCTCCACCGTGGTGCCCTCCATCGCCGGCCCGAAGCGTCCGCAGGACCGCATCGAGCTCACCGATGCCAAGGAGCAGTTCCGCAAGGACATCCACAACTACGCCAAGAACGGGTCCACCACCAACGGCGCCGTCGACGAGGCCTCCGAAGAGTCCTTCCCGGCCTCCGACGCGCCGTCGCACGACGCGACCGACGAGCAGTCCGCAAAGGACAAGCCGCGCGACACCTCAGGGGCCCCCGTTGACGGCCGGCCGTCGAACCCGACCCCGGTCTCCATGCCAGACGGTCGCGAGTTCCACCTCGATCACGGCGCGGTCTCCATCGCGTCCATCACCTCCTGCACCAACACCTCGAACCCGAACGTGATGATGGCCGCCGGCGTGCTGGCCCGCAACGCGGTCCAGAAGGGCCTGACCAACAAGCCCTGGGTCAAGACCTCCCTGGCTCCGGGCTCCAAGGTCGTCACCGACTACTACGAGAAGTCAGGACTGATCGAGTACCTCGAGAAGGTCGGCTTCTACGTGGTCGGCTACGGCTGCACCACCTGCATCGGCAACTCCGGTCCGCTGGAGGAGGAGATCTCGCAGAAGATCCAGGAACAGGATCTCGCCGTGACCTCGGTGCTCTCGGGCAACCGCAACTTCGAAGGCCGGATCAACCCGGACGTGAAGATGAACTACCTGGCCTCCCCGCCGCTGGTGGTCGCCTACGCCCTGGCCGGAACCATGGACTTCGACTTCGAGAACGAGCCGCTGGGCCACGACGAGTCCGGCAAGGCCATCTTCCTCGCCGACATCTGGCCGGACCCGGTCGAGGTGCAGAAGATCATCGACGCGTCCATCGACACCGAGATGTTCACCTCCAAGTACTCCACCGTCTTCGACGGGGATCACCGCTGGCAGGAGCTGGAGACCCCCGAGGGCTCCACCTTCGCCTGGGACGAGGACTCCACCTACGTCCGGAAGCCCCCCTACTTCGACGGCATGAAGCTCGAGCCCTCCGATGTCACCGACATCGAAGGCGCCCGGGTGCTGCTGAAGCTGGGCGACTCGGTCACCACCGACCACATCTCCCCGGCCGGATCCTTCAAGTCGGACACCCCGGCCGGTCGGTACCTGCTGGAGAACGGCGTGGCGCGCAAGGACTTCAACTCCTACGGCTCCCGCCGTGGCAACCACGAGGTCATGATCCGCGGCACCTTCGCGAACATCCGCATCAAGAACGAGCTGCTCGACGGCGTGGAGGGCGGCTACACCCGCGACTTCACCCAGGAAGGCGCTCCGCAGTCCGCGGTCTACGACGCGGCGGTCAACTACCAGGAGGCCGGCATTCCGCTGGTGGTCCTCGGCGGCAAGGAATACGGCTCCGGCTCCTCGCGTGACTGGGCCGCCAAGGGCACGAGCCTGCTCGGCGTCCGCGCGGTCATCACCCAGTCCTTCGAGCGCATCCACCGCTCGAACCTGATCGGCATGGGCGTGCTGCCGCTGCAGTTCCCCGAAGGCGAGTCGGCCGACACCCTCGGCCTCGACGGCTACGAGACCTACTCCATCTCCGGGGTGACCGAGCTGAACAGCGGCACCACCCCGAAGACGGTCAAGGTCACCGCGGTCAAGGAGGACGGCGCAGAGGTCAGCTTCGACGCCGTGCTCCGCATCGACACACCGGGCGAGGCCGATTACTACCGCAACGGCGGCATCCTGCAGTACGTGCTGCGCCAGCTGGTGAAGAAGTAGTCAGCCTGATCCTGGGCTGTTGAGCGGCTCCGGTCGTCTCATCCGCGAAGGGGCGCTTCGATCCACGGATCGGAGCGCCCCTCCGTGTCTGGGAATGTGTCTGGGAATATGTCTCGGGAATGTGTCTTGGGAATGTGTCAGAGAAAGTGTCGGAGAACCGTCAAGGTCCGTCCGCGCAGGACGCGAGAGGTAGAATGCACCAATGAGTATTCTGCAGACAATCACGTCTCCGCAGGAGCTGTCCAAGCTCAGCGACGAGCAGATGGAGAGGCTCTCGGCAGAGATTCGGCAGTTCCTCATCGCCAACGTCTCCAAGACCGGCGGGCATCTCGGACCCAACCTCGGCGTGGTCGAGCTGTCCCTGGCGATCCACCGGGTCTTCGACTCCCCGCGGGACTCCATCATCTTCGACACCGGCCACCAGTCCTATGTGCACAAGCTGGTCACCGGGCGGCAGGACTTCTCCACGCTGCGCCAGACCGGCGGCATCGCCGGGTACCCGGAGCGGGCCGAATCGGTGCATGACATCGTCGAGTCCTCCCACGCCTCCTCCTCGCTCTCCTGGGCCGACGGGATCTCCAAGGCCCGCGTGCTCGCAGGGGAAGCTGACCGCTGCGTCATCCCGGTGATCGGCGACGGCGCGCTCACCGGCGGCATGGCCTGGGAGGCGCTGAACAACATCGCAGCCGACAAAGACCGCCGCGTGATCATCGTGGTCAACGACAACGGGCGCTCCTATGCGCCCACCGTCGGGGGTCTGGCCGATCAGCTGGGCCGGCTGCGCCGGAACTTCCTGGACAAGGTGCGGACCCACCGCACCTATGAGAACGTCATGGACGGCACCAAGACCAGGCTGCAGAACGGCGGACCGGTCGGCAAGATGGTCTACCGCAGCCTGCACGCCGCCAAGAAGGGCGCCAAGGACTTCTGGGCCCCCCAGGGACTCTTCGAGGACCTCGGCATGAAGTACATCGGGCCGGTGGACGGCCACGATCAGGGCGCCCTGGAAGAGGCGCTCACCGACGCGAAGAACTACGGCGGACCGGTGATCGTGCACGCGCTGACCGAGAAGGGCAAGGGATACGCTCCCGCCCGGGCCGATGAGAACGACCAGTTCCACGCCGTCGGCGTCATCGACCCGGAGACCGGGGAGCCGGTGCACCGCGGCGGCGCACGCTCCTGGACCTCGGTGTTCGAAGAAGAGATCACCGCCATCGCTGATGAGCGTGAGGACATCGTCGCGCTCACCGGTGCGATGATGATCCCGGTCGGTCTGCGCAGCTTCGCGCAGAAGCATCCGGAACGCGTCTTCGACGTCGGCATCGCCGAGCAGCACGCGCTGACCTCCGCCGCCGGACTCGCCTTCGGGGGACTTCACCCGGTGGTCGCGATCTACGCGACCTTCCTCAACCGCGCCTTCGATCAGCTGCTGATGGATGTCGCCCTGCACCGAGCAGGTGTCACGGTGGTCCTCGACCGGGCCGGAGTCACCGGACCCGACGGGCCCAGCCACCACGGCATGTGGGACCTCTCGCTGCTCCAGATCGTCCCGGGCCTGCGGATCGCCGCCCCACGTGACTCCACCCGGCTGCGCGAGGAGCTGCGCGAGGCGGTGGCTGTGGACGACGCTCCGACGGTGCTGCGCTTCTCCAAGGGCTCGGTCAACGGTGAGATCGATGCGCTCGAACGTCTTGAGGATGGCGTGGACGTGCTCTGGCGCTCCGCGGCCAGCTCCGAGGCGCAGAAGCCCTACGCGCACGACGTGCTCATCGTCTCCGTCGGCACCATGGCCGAACTTTCCCTCGACGTCGCTCAGCGGCTCGCCGATCAAGGCATCAGCGCCACCGTGGTAGACCCGCGCTGGGTGCTGCCGGTGCCGGACTCGGTGGTCTCGCTGGCCGCTCGGCACCGGACCGTGATCTGCATCGAGGACGGCGTCAAGGCCGGCGGCGTGGGTTCGCGCATTCGACAGAGCATGCGCGAGGCCGGCGTTGACACCGGCCTGAACGAGGTGGGACTGCCGGTGGAGTTCCTCCGCCACGGCACCCGCGGCGAGGTCCTCGAACGCGTGGGCCTCACGGCACAGAAGATCACCCAGGACGCCGTCGGACAGGTCCTCGGCACGAAGGTCCCCTACGCCCGTCCGCTGCCCGGTGAACCGTTTCCCACCGGCCAGATCCCCAGTCTCCGCACCCGAAAGGTCTGACATTGATCACTCTCTACCGCCGCGACGAGCAGGCCTGGAACTATCGTGAAGCCTGGTACGACGAAGCGACCGGAGAGTTCGTCATCCACCACGGGGTGCTGGGCGCCAACGGCAAGCTCTCCTCGGAGGGTGCCAGCGCGGAGGAGGCCGAGCAGCTGCTCGAGAGCTTCACCGCCCAGTGCCGGGCCGACGGCTTCACCGAACCTCCCGCCGAGGCCCAGATCGAGATGCGCCTGCTCTACCCGCTGAAGGGCGCACAGCCCAGCGCGTCTGAGGAGCGCAACATCGGCGCCGTGCACCGTGAGGTGCTCGCCACGCTGGCCTGGCGCGGCCTGGGTCTGCTCAGCGACCCGGTGACCGAGCCCCACGCCGGCGGTCACGCCTCGGTGATGCGCATCAAGACGCTGCACCAGGGCAAGGCGAAGGAGGCCGTGAAGGCCGCCATGCGCGCCGGCGACGTCCCTGCCTCGAAGATCGAGCTGCGCGTCGGCTGAGCCCGGAGGCGGACGCTACGCCTGGACCCGGATGGCTTCCCCGTCGATCTCGGCGGGGTAGCGGGTCAGCGGATCACGCGCCGGGCCGCCCTCGGCGGCCCCGGTCTCCAGATTGAAGATCGAGCCGTGGCACGGGCAGGCGAAGCGCTCCGGCTCGGTGCCCACCGCGCATCCCTCATGCGTGCAGACCGCGGAGAAGGCGTGGACCGTGTCCTCATCGCTGCGGTGCAGCAACAGCTGCGTCTCACCGATCTCGGCTGTGCTGCTGGCCCCCACCTCCAGGTCGGCAAGCGGCATGACCTCGGTCCAGGAGCCGCCCTCGGCCCGGGTCGGCGTGGCAGGCTCGGGCGACTCATCAGTCCCGCAGGCGGTGAGCAGCGCCGCCGAGCCCGCAGTCAGGGCTGAGGCGTGCAGGAATCGACGGCGGTCACAGCATGGCGAAGTCATGGGGCCCAGTCTACGAGTGATCGGTCCGGGACCAGCCTCTGTGTCAGCACCCTGTACCGGGGCTGATCCAACAGCTGGCCCGGACCGCTGACCTGGACCAGCTGGCCCGGATCCCGCTGGCCCCGGAGCTCATCAGCCCCGGAGCTCAGCGCGGACCCGGCAGCGGCTCAGTCGCGCGCGCTGAACGTACGACCATTGACCCGCTCGCTGGCGCCGACCTGATCCAGGTAGGGGGTGATCCCACCGCGGTGCAGCGGCCAGCCGGCCCCCAGGATCATGCACAGGTCCACATCCTGGCGGGAGGCGACGACGCCCTCATCGAGCATCATCCCGATCTCCTCGGCGAGGGCGTCCTGGACCGTGGTGAGCAGCTGCTCCGCGGTGCGGGGTGCGCTGCCGAAGCTCATCAGGCCGATGGTGCTGTCCTTGATGAACGGCTGCCCGGCGTCGTCGGTGCTCCAGATCTCGGTGACGCCCGCGTCGATGAGGCGCTGCAGGTTGGCCGAGACGTGGAATCGGTCCCCGAAGCTGGTGTGCAGCGACTCGGTCACGTGCTGGGCCACCGGGATGCCCACCATCGCCAGCAGCGTGAACGGGCTCATCGGCAGGCCGATGGGCTTCAGCGCGGCGTCAGCCGTGGCCGCGTCGGTGCCCTCGTCGAAGGCCTTCTGCACCTCGGCCATCAGCCGCAGCAGCACCCGGTTGACCACGAACGCCGTCGCGTCGCTGGTCAGCACCGGGGTCTTGCGCAGTCCCGCGGCGAGGGCGAAGGCCGTGGCGATGGGCTCATCAGCGGTCTGCGGGGCCCGGGCGATCTCGACCAGCGGCATGGCGGCCACCGGGTTGAAGAAGTGGAAGCCGATGACCCGCTCGGGGTGGGAGAGGTCAGCTGCCATCTCGGTGACCGAGAGCGAGGAGGTGTTCGTCGCGAGGATCGTCTCAGCCGGCACGATCTGCTCCAGCTCGGCGAAGACCTGCTTCTTCACGCCGATCTCCTCGAAGACCGCCTCGATGACGAAGTCCGCGTCGGCGTAGACGGACTTGTCGGTGGAGCCGGTGATCAGTCCGCGCAGCCCGGCGGCCTGCTCCTGCGTGATCCGGCCCCTGCTGGCCTGCTTCTCGAGCTGGGCCGCGATGTGGTCCAGCCCCTTGTCCACTCGGGCCTGGTCGATATCGGTGAGCACCACCGGAACCTGCAGCTGCGCGGCGAAGACCATCGCGAGCTGGGAGGCCATGAGTCCTGCCCCGACCACGCCGACCTTGCCGATGCTGCGCGGCTGGACCTCGGGCACCCCGGCGGGACGCTTGGCCCGCTTCTGCAGCAGGTTCAGGAACGCGTAGACGGTGTTGCGGAACTCATCGGTGAGCATCAGATCGCCCAGCGCCTCGCACTCGGCGGCGCGGCTCTGCTCCCGGGTGCGCTCAGGCACCTGGGTGAACAGGTCCAGCGCGCGGCGCGGGGCGGGGGCGGAGGGGCCAAGCTTGGTCGCCACGGTGCGCTCGGCGGCTTCGATCGCGCGGGTCCAGGCCTCGGGGGAGTCGTCATGGCTGCGGTGCGCGGCGAGCTGCTCCGCGGTGGCGGCATCACCGGTGATGATCCTCCCCGCGTAGGCGATGCTCTCGGCCTCGAACTGCTCGGCCTCGAGGAGCTGATCGGCGAGCCCCAAGGCGTGGACCTTCTTCCCGGTCAGGGTGCGGTTGTTGTTCAGCGCGTTGGTGAAGATGACCTCGGCGGCGGCCTCGGGGCCGATCAGGCGCGGGAGCCGGTAGATGCCGCCCCAGCCCGGGACCAGGCCCAGGAAGGCCTCGGGCAGTCCGATGCCCTTGGCCGCCGTGGAGACGGTGCGGTGCTGGGCGGCCAGGGCGATCTCAAGCCCGCCGCCCAGTGCGGTGCCGTTGATGAAGGCGAAGCTGGGCACCGGGAAGTCCTCGAGCAGCCGGTAGGCGTGGTGGCCCAGATCGGCCATGGCGGTGGAGTGGTCGCGGGATTCCACCCGTTCGGCGGCGCCCAAGTCTGCGCCGGCGGCGAGCACCCCGGGTTTGCCGATCACCGCGATGCCGGCGATCTCTCCGGCGCGGGCCCGGGGCAGCTGGGCGGCGAGGACCTCGCCGAACCCGATGAGGCTGCTCGGGCCCAGGGTGGAGGGGCGCTTGGGCTGGTCATTGTCCAGGCGCACGAGCACCAGCGTGCCCGCGCCGTCGGGCAGTGCGATGTCCTCGGCGCGAGAGTGCGTGATGACCTCGTCGCTGAAGGCTTCCGCGAGGTCCGCGAAGTGGGAGAAGTCCAGAGCCTCTGTCGGGATCTCGGGTGAGTGCGCTGATGTCATGTGCTGCCTCCGTGACGTGGGGTCGGCGCGGGGCAACCGCGCCTCGGGTGAGTCTCAGCTCACATCCTACCCATGAGTAACCAAGGAGGAAACCGCCGCCGTGGGTGTCAGAAGGACTCGAGCGGCTCCGGGTCGAGCAGGGCCACGGTGACGATGGCGGCGCACTGCTCGATCTGCCATGGCCTGGCGCCGAGCTCGCGCAGTGCGGCGCTGACGCCGTCCAGGTCCATGACCTTCGGCGGGGTCCAGCAGAGCTGCTTGAGCACGGCCGGGGTCAGCAGGGTCTCGGGCATGAGGTCGAGCTCGTCGGCGCGGTGGGTCAGCCAGTCCCGGGCGGTGCGGTAGCGGCGGAATGCCAGCGGGTTGCGGTCCTTCCAGGTCCGTGGCGGCGGGGGACCGGCGGCGCGCCGCTTGGACTCCGGAGCATCGGTGTTCTGGGCCCCGGATTCGATCGCGCGCAGCCACTTGGGCGCCTCGCGCTTGGCTGCCCGGCCGTAGAAGCCCTTGACCGAGAGCAGCTGGGGAACAGTGCGCGGCACCGCGTCGGCCGCGGCGACCAGCGCCGAGTCGGGCAGGATGTGTCCGGGGGCGATGTCCTTGGTCTCGGCCATGTTCTCCCTGGCTGCCCAGAGTTCACGCAGCACCGCGAGCTTCCGCGGTGTCTTGAGTCGGTTGACCCCGGTGGCCTTGCGCCAGCGTTCGCTGCGCGGGACCGTGATCGGCCGGTGGGTGCGCAGATGTTCGAACTCCTGCTCGGCCCAGCCCAGCTTCTCCTGCTCGCGCAGCAGCTCGGTGAGGCTCTCGCGCAGCGGGATCAGCAGTTCGACGTCGAGGGCCGCGTAGCGCAGCCAGTCCTGCGGCAGCGGACGCCGCGACCAGTCTGCTGCTGAGTGTTCCTTGGCGAGGCGCACGCCCAGCAGGGACTCCACCACCGCCCCGAGGCTGACTCGGGGCACTCCGCCCAGCCGTGCGGCGAGCTCGGTGTCGAAGAGGCTGTGCGGGTGCATGCCCAGCTCCGCGAGGCAGGGGAGGTCCTGGGTGGCCGCGTGCAGGATCCACTCGACGCCGTCGAGGGCCTCCTGGGCCGGGGCCAGGGTGGTGAACGGTTCAGGGTCGATGAGCCAGAGCCCGGAGCCTTCGCGTTTGAGCTGGACCAGGAACGCGCGCTGTCCGTAGCGGAAGCCCGATGCTCGCTCGGCGTCCACCGCGACGGGGCCGGTGCCGGCGGCAAGCGCCTCAGCGCAGCGCTGCAGGCCGCGATCGGTGTCGATGACGAAGGGAACCCCGTCCTCGGGTTCGGTCAGCAGGGGCGGCGGCCCCTCCTCGGGAGAGTCCATCGAGGTCTCCGGCACTTCGTCAGCTCCTCCTGATATGTGGCAGGGCGATCACTCCATCGGGCAGCGGCGGCAGTCCCGCGAAGGAACAGACCATATCGGCCCACGCCTGCAGGTGGGATCCGAATCCGATTCCGGTGGGGCTCCACGAGGCGCGCAGCTCCACATCGTTGCTCGGCATCCGGTTCTCCATGCTGCCGAAGCTCTCGGAGAGGATCCGGGTGGCCGTGCCGCCCGCATGACTGTACTCCACCCCGTGCTGGGCGAGGGAATCACAGAGCCAGGTCCAGGCCACGGAGGCGAGCAGCGGATCATTGCCCATCTCGGCGTCGAGCTCCGCGCGGATATAGATCACTACCCTGAAGGTCCCGCCCCAGGCCTGCTGACCTGCGGGGTCGTGGAGCAGGATGAAACGACCGGTGGCCAGGACCTCGGTGTCTTCGGGCTGCGGCCGGAGTCGGGTGACCGGATGGGCTCCCAGTGCGACGCCGCCGTGCGAGTGGACCTCGGCGCGCAGCGCGACCGCGAAGGGCGCCAGCTTCGACGGCGCCGGGACCTCCTGGACCAGCGCCTCGGCGCGCGGGGAGGCCCGGCGCAGACTGCTCAGCGCCTGCAGGAAAGAGTCAGGCAGCCCCTCGATGCCGCTGGCACCGTGGGGCGGCTGGGATGCGTCTCGCGCTGCGCCCTGCTGGTCGGGTCCGCCAAGGGGACCGAAAGCTGTCACGCCCCAAGATTAGGAACTTCGGTGAGTCTGACGTGCTAGGCGCGCCGGGCGCACTCCACCAGCGCCTCGATCTGCGCATCGGTGGTCTGGAAGGAGCACATGATCCGCAGCACCGGGTTGCCGCCGGCGGCGGTGTCCCAGACATGGACCAGGTACCGGTCCCGGATGGCTTCGGCGATCTTCGTCGGGACCTCGGGGAAGGTGGCGTTGACCTCGGTGGGCCGGGACAGCGTGACCCCAGGGATCTCTGCGAGTGTGCGTCCGAGCTTCGCGGCCGCAGCGTTGGCATGGGTGGCGTTGCGTCGCCAGAGGTCGGTGCCGAAGAGTTCCAGCAGCTGGGCCGAGACGAAGCGCTGCTTGCTCGCGAGCTGCATCGAGAACTTCTGGATGAAGTCGGTGCCCGCGACGCGGTCGGGGTTGATCACCACCACGGCCTCCGCGGCCATGGCTCCGTTCTTGGTGCCGCCGAGGCTCAGGACGTCGACGCCGGCGGCGGTGGTGAACTCACCCAGCGAACAGCCCAGGGCGGCGGCCGCATTCGAGATCCGGGCTCCGTCGAGGTGGACCCCGAGCCCGTGGGCGTGGGCTGCCTCGGCGACCTCGGCGATCTCCTCGGCGGTGTAGACCGTGCCGAGCTCGGTGGACTGGGTGAGCGTGACCGCCAGCGGCTGCGCGGCGTGGACGAAGCCCAGCGCCTTCAGCTCGGCGTGCACGTCGGAGGGAGTCAGCTTCCCTGCGGCGGTCGGGCGCGGCAGCAGCTTGAGCGCCCCGAGGCGCTCCGGAGCGGCGCCCTCGTCATTGTTCACGTGGGCCTGGGCGGAGCAGATCGCGGCGCCCCAGCGCGGCAGCAGCGCCTGCAGCGCCACCACATTGGCGCCGGTGCCGTTGAAGACCGGCAGTATCTCCGCGCGCTCACCGAAGGTCTCCTTGATCACCTCGCGCAGCTGTGCAGTCACCGGATCGGCCCCGTAGGGCAGGGCCGCGTCGGCGTTGACCCGGGTCAGCGCCTGCAGGATCTCTGGGGCGACCCCGGCGACGTTGTCAGAGGCGAAGGAGGCATCGAGCAGCCGCGGCTGCGTCTCGGTGGCCGGCACGGCTCAGCTCTCTGCGGATTCGGTGAAGTCCATCGAGATGGAGTTGATGCAGTAGCGCTGGTCGGTGGGGGTGTCGAAGCCCTCGCCGGTGAAGAGATGTCCCAGGTGGGAGTCGCAGGAGCCGCAGCGCACCTCGGTGCGCTCCATCCCCATGGAGGTATCGGTGAGGTAGCGGATGTTCGCGTCGGCGGCGGGTTCGAAGAAGCTGGGCCAGCCGCAGCGTGAATCGAACTTCTCGGTGGAGGTGAACAGCGCCGCGCCGCAGGCCCGACAGGCGTAGGTGCCCTCCGTCTTGTTGTTCCAGTGCTCGCCGGTGTACGCGCGTTCGGTGCCGCCCTGGCGCAGCACCTGAAACTCCTGCGGGCTGAGCTTCTCGCGCCACGGGTCGGCGCCGGTTCCGGTGTTCTGGTTCGCACTCATGTTCCTATCTCATCACGTTCCGTGCGCCCGCGTAAGCTGAGACGCATGACGCCACGGTTGAATGAACCCGGTGCCGCAGCCGCCCGGGCGAAGGCCCTGCTCCGCCGCGCGGCCCCCACCTGGACCAGCAGGTTTCGGCGTGAGTCGGCGGTGCACACGCCATGGATCCGCGCCACGACCTTGGGGGTGGGCACCGGGCTCGCGGCCGGGATGACGCTGGCCGCCGCCGGTTCCGGGCTCGCCGGGTACTTCGCCCGCGCCGTGGTCACCCCGGTGCGCGAACGTGCCGAAGATCTCGAGATCCTCGCGGTTACCAGAGGACCAGACGGCGACGAGGTGATCCTGCCGATCACCGCGGAGACCGTGGTGGACGGCACCTACGGGTTGTTCTTCCACGGCGGGCGGTCGCTGGCGCGGATCGGGCCGATCACCACGCTGGAGCCCAAGGGCGGCACCGTCACCCGCCCGGTGGAGAAGGTCTATGGCGGGGACCTGCGCACCGCAGTGCGCGGCTGGTGGACCTCGGTGGTCTTTCTGAACCCGGCCGACGCCGGGTTCGACAGCGACGAGGTGGTCATCACGCTGCCGGGTGGCCCGTCACCGGCCTGGTACGTGGCGCCGCAGCCCCTGGCCGCCGGCCTGTCCGCAGATCACCAGGGCCCGCTGAGCGGACGCAACGTGTGGGCCATCGGGGTCCACGGACGGGGCAGCAACCGCACGGAGGGGATCCGCGCCCTGGCCGCCACCTCCGCGCTGGGCGCCGAGACGCTGCTGATCTCCTACCGCAACGACGGCGAGGCCCCGGCAGCCGAGGACGGCCGCTACGGCCTGGGGGTCACCGAATGGGAGGACGTCGAGGCCGCCATCGAGTTCGCGCTGGCGCGCGGCGCTCAGGACATCATCCTCTTCGGCTGGTCCATGGGGGGAGCGATCTGCCTGCAGACGGCAGACCGGTCCCGCTACGCCGAATATATCCGCGGCCTGGTGCTGACCGGGCCGGTGATCGACTGGATGGACGTGCTCGCCCACCAGGCGAAGGCCAACCGGATCCCCGACGTGGTAGGCCGCCTGGGCCAGTGGTTCATCTCCAACCCGGGCGGCCGCCGGGTCACCGGGCTCGCCGCCCCGGTGGATCTTCAGGCGATGAACTGGATCGACCGGGCGGACCAGCTGAGGGCCCATGCGCTGATCATGCACAGCGTCGATGACAACATCGTGCCCTACGGGCCCTCCCGGGATCTCGCCCGGAAGAACCCGAAGGTCACCTATGTCTCCTTCGCCCAGGCCCGCCACGTCAAGGAGTGGAACCACGATCCGAAGCGCTGGGACGCCACCGTGATCGACTGGGTCACCGACCTGTTCAGCCGCCCTGCACCGGGGCAGACGCGGCCAGGTGAACTCGGATATTACGCTTGATCCGGCCCAGCATCGCCGTCATCCCGCGCAGCCGCAGCGGGGTGATCGCCTTGGACAGTCCGAGCCGCTCCGAGAGGTCCTCCGGCACGGCGAGGATCTCCTCGAAGCGCAGCCCGCTCAGCCCCTCGTGCAGGATCGCCGCGAAGCCTCGCGTGGTCGGGGCCTCCGGGGGAGCCGCGAAGAAGATCGCGGCGGTCCCAGCGGCGTCGTCGTACTCCAGGGTGAGGAAGAGCGGGGACTGGCACTCCACCACCTCTTCCATCTGGTCATAGCTGTTGAGGTAGCGCGCGGGCAGCTCCGGCAGCTCGCGGGAGAACTCAAGCAGCAGCTCCAGCTTCTGCCGGTCCTCCAACTCGGCGAACTCCTCGACAACCTCGGCGAGCTGCTCCGGGAGCCGCCGGGCCGCGGCGTCGCCCTGCGGGGTGGGGGCCTGGCTCATGCGCCGGGCACCTCGCCGGGCTCTTCGCCGGTGGCGATGGGCAGCCGCACCGCGTTGCCCCACTCGGTCCAGGAGCCGTCGTAGTTGCGGACGTTGTCGTAGCCGAGCAGGTGCTGCAGCACGAACCAGGTGTGCGAGGAGCGCTCACCGATCCGGCAGTAGGCGATGACCTCTTCGGCCTGACCAAGACCCGCCTGCTCGGTGTAGATCGCCTCCAGCTCGGCACGCGAGCGGAAGGTCCCGTCCTCATTGGCGGCCTTGGCCCACGGCACCGAGGCGGCGGAGGGGATGTGGCCGCCGCGCAGCGCACCCTCCTGCTCGTAGCCCTCCATGTGGGTGCGCTCACCGGAGTACTCCAGAGGCGAGCGGACATCGATCATCGGCTTGCCGAAGTGGGCGAGCACATCCTCGCGGAAGGCGCGGAAGGTGGAGTCATCGCGCTGCGCCGGCGTCGGGTAGCTCACCGAGGCCGGGGTCTGCACCTCGGTGACCAGCTCGCGGCCCTCGGCGGCCCATTTCTGCCGGCCGCCGTCCATCAGGCGCAGGTCCCGGTGGCCGAAGAGGGTGAACACCCAGAGGGCGTAGGCGGCCCACCAGTTCGACTTGTCACCGTAGAAGACCACGGTGGTGTCCGGGGTGATCCCCTTGGCGGAGGCGAACGCGGCGAACTGCTGCGGGCCCAGGAAGTCTCGGGTGACCGGATCGTTGAGATCGGTGTGCCAGTCGATCTTCTGCGCACCGGGGATGTGACCGGTCTCGTAGAGCAGCACATCTTCATTCGATTCCAGCAGCACCACGGACGGGTCGTCCTTGTGCTGCGCCACCCAGTCGGTGGAGACCAGGGCGTCGGGGTGGGCGTACTGGGAGAAGTCTTTTTCTTCGGTCATGGTGAACAGAACCTTCCGTCGTCACTGGGTCACCTTCCAGGATAGGGAATCAGCCGGTGAAACGCGCAGTCGTGGGTAGAGTGGTCACATGCCGTCCAACGCCACTCCGCTGAGCCAGCGGACCCCTCAGCTCGGAGTCGGTCAGCTGCTGGAGGGCCTGCGGCCGTCCTTCCGCTTCGCCGAAGTCTCCTTCGACTCCTACATTCCAGACCCGGCGCACCCCTCGCAGGAGAAGGCGGTCACCGCGCTGCGTGAGTTCTCCGCGACCGTGGGCGCCAGCCAGAGCGGCGGCGGGTTCTTCGGCAAGCTCTTCGGCCGGGCGCCGGCCCGTTCCAAGGTGTCCAGCGGGATCTACCTCGACGGCGGCTTCGGCGTGGGCAAGACCCACCTGCTGGCCTCGCTGTACCACTCGGTCGAGGGCCAGCGCGCCTTCGGCACCTTCGTGGAGTACACCAACCTCGTCGGGGCGCTGTCCTTCCGCCGCACCGTGGACGTGCTCAGCGACTACTCGCTGGTCTGCATCGATGAGTTCGAGCTCGACGACCCGGGCGACACGGTGCTGATGTCCCGGCTGATGCGCGAACTGGCCGACGCCGGGGTCAAGCTCGCCGCGACGTCGAACACGCTGCCCGGCTCCTTGGGAGAGGGTCGCTTCGCCGCGGCAGACTTCCAGCGCGAGATCCAGGTGCTCTCGGACCAGTTCTCCGTGATCAAGGTCGACGGTGAGGACTACCGCCACCGTGGGCTGCCTGAGGCGCCCGCTCCGCTGGGCTCCGACGAGATCGAAGACTTCGCTGCACGTCAGTACCCCGACGCCCGCATCGCGGTGGATGACTTCGACGCACTCTGCAAGCACATCACCGGGGTGCATCCCAGCCGGTACCGGCAGCTGGTCACCGACATGGATGTGCTGGTGCTCAAGGATGTCGAGACCATCGAAGCCCAGGCGCTGGCGCTGCGCTTCGTGGTGCTCGCCGACCGGCTCTACGACCAGGACATCAAGATCGTGGCCTCCGGGAAGCCCTTCGACCAGCTCTTCACCGAAGAGATGATGTCCGGCGGCTATATGAAGAAATATCACCGCACGGTCTCGCGCCTGACCGCGCTCGCCCGCGCCGGCCAGATGGGGGAGAAGGCGCTCTGAGCAGCTGCGGCTGGACGCAGACTTCCAGATCGGGCCGAGACGGTTAACAATGTGTTCATGAATTACTGATGAGCTGGCAGCAGCCGCCTCTCGAGAAAGGCTGATCTGATGAATGACCCGATCTTCCAGGTCGACGGCACCGCGCGCAAGAACCTCCGTGAGTTCATCGATGAGCTCCGCGAAGGCGGATACACGGTCTTGGACGGTCATACGCCTGACCCGGACCTGATCGATCCGCAGGGCCGCGCCGTCGAGACCTGGCACGAGAACTACCCGTACGAGAACCGACTCTCCCGTGATGTCTACGAGATCGAGAAGTATCACCTGCAGGTGGAGCTGCTGAAGTTCCAGTACTGGGCCGAGGACTATGGGCTCAAGCACGTGGTCGTCTTCGAGGGCCGCGACGCCGCCGGCAAGGGCGGCACCATCAAGCGGTTCACCGAGCACCTGAACCCGCGGACCGCGCGGGTCGTGGCGCTGAACCGGCCCTCGGACCGGGAGCTCGGCCAGTGGTACTTCCAGCGCTATGTGGATCATCTGCCCACCGCCGGGGAGATGGTGCTCTTCGACCGCTCCTGGTACAACCGGGCCGGGGTCGAGCGCGTGATGGGGTTCTCCTCCGAACAGGAGTATGAGCTCTTCATGCGCCAGGCTCCGCAGTTCGAGCAGATGCTGGTCGACGCCGGGATCCACGTGACCAAGTTCTGGTTCTCGGTGACCCAGCAGGAGCAGCGCACCCGCTTCGCGATCCGTCAGATCGATCCGGTCCGGCAGTGGAAGCTCTCTCCCATGGACCTGGAGTCCCTGGACCGCTGGGAGGCCTACACCGAGGCCAAGGAAGAGATGTTCCTGCGCACCGACACCGACCACGCGCCGTGGATGACGATCAAGTCCAACGACAAGAAGCGGGCCCGGCTCAACGCGATGAAGTGCTTCCTCGCCCAGTTCGAATATGAGGGCAAGGACCACGAGGTCGTCGGAGAGCCTGATCCGCTGATCGTGCGCCGCGGCCGCGACGCGGTGGGTGACTGAGCCCGACCTCGCATCTTCAGGGCTGACCCGGACCGACGGTGGAGCCGAAGCGGTAGAGTTGCAGTGCTCGCCTCGGGAACACCGAGGTTCACGACGGCGGGATCCCATGTCCGACCTCCAGCGCGCCTGCTGCGTGCACGCTGCAGCGAGGCCGCGTCACTGCGGTTCGCGCGTGCCGTCAGGGATCATGCTGCGCTGTGAGAATGTCTGACTGACCTCGACGAAGGAGAACGCATGAGTGCACATATCGGAGTGACCGGCCTGGCCGTCATGGGAGCCAATCTGGCTCGCAATCTGGCCCGCAACGGCTACACCGTCGCGCTGCACAACCGCTCGGTCGCCCGCACGGACGCCCTTCTCCAGGCCCACGGGGGCGACGGGGACTTCGTGCGCACCGAGACCCTGGCCGAGCTCGTGGAGTCGCTCGAGCGCCCCCGCCGCGTGCTGATCATGGTCCAGGCCGGCGCGCCGGTGGACTCGGTGATCGCGGATCTGGTGCCCCTGCTCGATGAGGGCGACATCATCATCGACGGGGGCAACTCCTTCTATGAAGAGACCCGACGCCGTGAGGAGAGCCTGCGCGCGAAGAACCTGCACTTCGTCGGTGTCGGCGTCTCCGGGGGCGAAGAGGGAGCGCTCAACGGCCCCTCGATCATGCCCGGCGGCTCCAAGGAGTCCTACGACTCCCTGGGCCCGATGCTGGAGAAGATCTCGGCGAAGTACAACGGCGAGCCCTGCTGCGCCTGGGTCGGCACCGACGGCGCCGGCCACTACGTGAAGATGGTCCACAACGGCATCGAATACGCCGACATGCAGGTCATCGGTGAAGCCTTCGACCTGATGCGGTCCCTCGCCGGCATCGAACCCCGCGAGCAGGCAGGTGTGTTCCGCGAATGGAACACCACCGACCTGGCCTCCTACCTGATCGAGATCACCGCCGAGGTGCTCGAGCAGGAGGATGAGACCACCGGCCGTCCGCTGGTGGACGTGGTCGTGGACTCCGCCGGCCAGAAGGGCACCGGCCGCTGGACCGCGATCTCCGGCCTGGAGGTGGGCTCACCGGTCACCGCCATCGCCGAGTCGGTCTTCGCCCGCTCGATCTCCTCCCAGCGCGAGCTGCGCGCCGTCACCAACGCCACCTTCAGCGCCGGAGTCGATGAGACCCTCTCTGCCACGGAGAAGTATGGCAGCCCCGAAGATCGCCAGGACCTCGTCGAAGACGTGCGCAAGGCCCTCTACGCCTCCAAGCTCGTCGCCTACGCCCAGGGCCTGGACATGCTCGTCGCCGCCGGCGAAGAGTTCGGCTGGGACCTGGACCTGAAGGCCATCGCCTCGCTCTGGCGCGCCGGCTGCATCATCCGCGCCGACCTGCTGGACACCATCATGAAGGCCTACGACGCGCCCCGCGACCAGCAGCCCAAGAACCTGCTGCTGGCTTCGGAGTTCAACGAGGCCATCAACGAATGCCTCCCGGCCTGGCGCCGCGTGGTCGCGGCCGCCGCGACCTACGGCGTCCCCGCCCCGGTGTTCTCCTCCTCGCTGTCTTATTACGACAGCCTGCGCCGCGAACGGCTGCCGGCCGCGCTGACCCAGGGGCTGCGCGACTACTTCGGGGCACACACCTACAAGCGCGTGGACAAGGAAGGCACCTTCCACACGATGTGGTCCGGTGACCGCAGCGAGATCGACGCCTGATCCGCTGAACCAGATGTCGACTCCGACCTTGCAGAGCTGAGCGCATGAGCACCAGGACGGCCGGACTGCTGGCCTCGTCAGGCGCCACCATTCCCATGGTCGCTGCCCCGATGGCCGGCGGACCGAGCCGTCCTGAGCTTGTGATCGCCGCCTCCGAGGCAGGGGGCATCGGCTTCCTCGCGGCCGGATACAAGAGCGCCCAGGACCTGGCCGCACAGATCCACCGGGTGCGGCAGTCCACCCCGCGCTTCGGGGTCAATCTCTTCGTGCCGAACCCGGTCCCGATCAGCGCCGAGGACCTCACCCGGCACCGTGACGCGGTCCAGGCCTGGCTGGATGAGCACGCGCGGGACGCGACGCACTGGGCGGCTGAGGTGGAGCTTCCGGGGATCAGCAGCCTCGCCGGCGTCACCTGGGAAGCCGGCATCAGTGGCACCACGGGCGTCGGGTCACCGGCTCGGCTCTGGGACGACTCCTGGGAGCAGAAGCTTGCGGAGCTCGAGGCGAATCCGGTGCCGCTGATCAGCCTGACCTTCGGTCTGCCGCAGATCCAGGACATCGAGCGGATGAAGGCCACCGGGACGCGGGTGCTGCAGACGGTCACCTCCGTGGAGGAGGCCGTGACGGCTGCCAGCGCCGGGGTCGACGGATTGATCGTCCAAGCATCATCGGCCGGAGGTCACTCCGGAACCTGGACTCCGCAGCAGGTGCCTGCAGACATCGATCTTCTCGAGCTGCTGCAGGCAGTCGCCGGGCTCACCGAGCTGCCGCTGTGGGCCGCCGGCGGCATTGCCGACGCCGAGGGGGTCAGTGCCGCACTGAGCGCAGGGGCGGAGGCCGCGGTGCTGGGCACTGCGCTGCTGAGGTGTCCCGAGAGCGGGACTAATCTGGCTCACCAACAGGCCCTGGTGACTCCACCGGGGGAGCCGGAGACCATCATCACCACGGCGTTCTCGGGGCGACCGGCGCGGGCGCTGCGAAACAGCTTCACCGACGCACTGACCATGTCCGCGCCGTCGGGTTTCCCCGCCCTGCATCAGCTGAGCAGCGGGCTGCGCCGAGCCGCCGGCGCGGCCTCAGACCCGCAGGGACTCAACCTCTGGGCGGGCACCGGCTTCGCGGCTGCGACGCAGGAGCCGGCCGCCGAGGTCATGCGCCGCCTGGCGGGCAGCCACAGCCTCTAGATGAAGATCGCCGGATCCAGCGCGTACTCGGCCGGGTCCACGTGGGGTTTCCGCTCAGCGACTCCGCGCTGACGCGCCTTTGCCGGGATACCGGTGAGGATCGAGTTGGGCGGGGAGGACTTCACGACCACGGCGTTGGCGCCCACGGCGGAGCCTGCACCGATCTCGACGGGTCCGATGACCTTCGCGCCGGCGCCCACGACGACCCCGTCGCGCAGCGTCGGGTGGCGCTTGGTCTGTTCCAGGGATCGTCCGCCGAGGGTGACGCCCTGGTAGAGCATGCAATCGTCACCGATCTCGGCGGTCTCGCCGATGACCACGCCCATGCCGTGGTCGATGAAGAAGCGACGCCCGATCTGGGCGCCCGGGTGGATCTCGACGCCGGTCAGGCCTCGGGTCACCTGAGACAGTGCGCGAGCCGGGGTCTTCAGCGGCCGGGTCTGCCACATCCGGTGGGCAACCCGGTAGGACCAGACGGCGTGCAGGCCGGAGTAGACCAGCACCACCTCGGCTGTGCTGCGCGCGGCGGGATCATGTTCACGCGCGGCTTTGATGTCCTCACGCAGACGTTTCAGAGGTCCCAAGGGGGAACCAACCTTTCACAGGGATCGAACTTCACGGCTCGTGGGCGGATCAGCCGCGGATGTCTTCGTAGAGCAACGTGGAGATGTAGCGCTCTCCGAAGTCACACGCGATGGTCACGATGAGCTTGTCCCGGTTCTCTTCGCGGGAGGCCAGCTCCAGGGCGGCCGCGACATTGGCGCCGGTGGAGATCCCACCGAGGATGCCTTCCTGGGTGCCGAGGTCGCGGGCGCAGCTCACGGCCTTCTCGAGGTTGGCCTGGTAGACCTCGTCGTAGATGCCCTGGTCCAGGATGTCGGGGATGAAGTTCGGGCCGATGCCCTGGATCTTGTGCGGACCGGCGGTGCCGCCGGAGAGGATCGGGGAGTCCTCGGGCTCCACGGCGACCAGGTGGATGCTGGGCTTGTACTCCTTGAGCCGGCGCCCGGCGCCGGTGATGGTGCCACCGGTGCCGATGCCGGCGATGAAGACGTCCACCTCGCCGTCGGTGTCCTGCCAGATCTCCTCGCCGGTGGTCCGGTAGTGGGTGGCCGGGTTGGCCTCGTTGGCGAACTGCCGGGCCCAGATGGAGTTCTCGGTCTCCGCCACGATGGCCTTGGCCCGCTCCACCGCGCCGCGCATTCCCTCGGCTCCGGGAGTGAGCACGATCTCGGCGCCGTAGGCGCGCAGCATCACACGACGCTCGGTGGACATGGTCTCCGGCATGGTGAGCACCACGCGGTAGCCGCGGGCGGCGCCCACCATAGCCAGCGCGATCCCGGTGTTGCCCGAGGTGCCCTCCACGATGGTCCCGCCGGGCTTGAGCATCCCGGACTCTTCGGCGGCGTCGACGATGGCGGCACCGATGCGGTCCTTGATCGAGCTGGCGGGGGAGTAGAACTCCAGCTTCATCGCGATGTTGCCCGGAAGGTCTGCGCCCAGCCGGTTGAGCCGCACCAGTGGGGTGTTGCCGACTGCCTGGGTGATGTTGTCCAGAATTTTGGCCATTAGTGAGTGGACCTTTCTTCCTCGGGTTTCAACCATGAAGCATAGTCTCTGCGGAGCTTTGTGACCTTGGGATCGATGATGACCCGACAGTATCCGACATCAGGACGTCGGGAGTGGAAGTCCTGGTGGACCTCCTCGGCCTCGAACACTCGGCCCAGGGGCTCCAGCGTGGTGACGACCGGCCGGTCGAAGGAGTTCTGCGCCTGCGCGATCGCGGCGGCGAACTCATCGTGCTGGGCCTCATCGGTGTAGAACATCGCGGAGCGGTACTGGTCCCCGACGTCGTAGCCCTGCCGGTTCAGCGTGGTCGGGTCGTGGCTGGAGAAGAACACGGCGTAGAGCACCTGGTCCGGGAGCACGCTCGGGTCATAGCCGATCTCCACGGCTTCTGCGTGTCCGGTGCCGCCGGAGGCCACGGCTTCGTAGATGGCCGGACCGGATCCTCCGGTGTAGACGCTGCGCACGTGATGAACCCCGCGCAGTCTGCGCGCGAGGGAGTCCAGGCACCAGAAGCAGCCGGCGGCGAGCACCACGGTCTTGAGGGAATTGTCCATGACCAGCACAACCGTCCGTGTCCCGGGCTCTATTCCTGAATCATGGCCTGTAGAAATGAGACATGTCTCCCAGCCCCGCTCCGCGTCCAGATGAGACCACCACCGATTCCCAGGTCCCCACCCTCGATGAGGTGCTGGAGACCGCCGAAGAGCTCTGGCCTCGCTCACTGGCAGAGTCCTGGGACGCCGTCGGGCTGGTCACCGGCCGTCGCGACGCGCTCGTGCGGCGGATCCACTTCGCCGTGGACCCGGTGCGGCCGGTCATCGAAGAGGCCGCGAGCTCCGGGACCGATCTGCTGATCACCCACCACCCGCTGCTGCTTCGCGGAGTCACCTCCGTGGAGGCCGGACAGTTCAAGGGAGAGATGGTCCACCGGCTGATCGAATCCGGCTGCGCCCTGCTGACTGCTCACACCAATGGGGATTCCGCGATCGGCGGGGTCAACGATGTCCTCGCCGGCGCGCTGGGTCTTCAGGACACCGCACCGCTGGCCATCGCGGCGGAGGGCCTGGCCTCGGAGGGACTGGGGCGCATCGGGATGCTGGCCGAGCCGCTGACGCTCGGGGAGTTCGCCGCCCGGGTGTTCTCGGTGCTGCCCGCCGTGGCGGGAGGCGTGCGGGTGGCGGGTGACCGGGAAGACCTGATCCAGCGGGTGGCGCTGTGCGGCGGGGCCGGGGACTCGCTGCTCCAGGCTGCCGCGGACGCCGGCGCTGATGTCTTCCTCACCGCCGATCTGCGCCACCACCCGGCCTCGGAGGCCCGCGAATCAGCCGCCGAGGGACGCCCCTATCTGATCGATGTCTCACACTTCGCCTCGGAATGGCTCTGGCTGCCCACCGCCGCGCAGGCGCTCCACCGAGCGCTGACCGATCGCGGCTACGATGTGGAGGTTGCCGTGAGCGGCATCAACACCGATCCTTGGGACTTCGTGCTCACCCCGGGCCGCTGAGGCGCCCGTGGGCTCGAGACACCGTGACCAAGACCTGTACTGACTTGAAGGTGCGTGAGCCATGACCACTCTGTTCGTCGAGGCCGACGGCGGAAGCCGCGGCAATCCTGGAATCGCCGGCTCCGGCGCCCTGGTCCGTGATGAGGCGGGTCAGATCCTCGCCACCAAGGCCACCCCGCTGGGGAAGGCGAGCAACAACGTCGCCGAGTACACCGGACTCATCGAGGGTCTGCGACTGGCCCGTGACCTGGACCCGCAGGCCTTCGTCGAGGTCAAGCTGGACTCCAAGCTCGTGGTGGAGCAGATGAGCGGGCGCTGGAAGATCAAGCACGAGGACATGAAGCGGCTCGCCGCAGAGGCCTCCACCATCCTGCCGCCGATGCAGGTGCGCTACACCTGGATCCCGCGCAAGGACAACGGTGACGCCGATGCGCTGAGCAACGAGGCGATGGACGCCTGCGCCGCCGGGATCCCCTGGGACCCGAGTCGCAGTCGGATCCGCCCCGCGCGTTGAATCTGCCGGCCCGGCGCAGGGGCCGGTCTGTTCGGCACGTCGGGGTCAACCGTGCAGACCGTGGTGGTGCGCACTGCGCGACCGATCAGCTTTCCCGACTTGACCGGATCCCCGGCTGCGGTGGCCGGCGCTGAGTCGGCCAACAGCACGGCGACAGGAATCCAGGTGACCATCGCGCTGAGCTCCGGCAGAACCACCAAGCCAGCATCTCGCGAGGACGCTCCATCTCAGGCACCTTTGTTGTGATCTAGATCACATCTAGTTGACACTAAATGTTAATTAGATAGTCTAATTAAACTACTTCAAGGGTTTACCAGATGATCGTTGTCAGTCAGCCTCCTTGCACGGAGTCCGGCCCTGGCAACGGGAAGGTCCGTTCCGATGCTTGTCTGCCCGAACACGAAGAAAAGCTTGTGCGGGAATCTGCTCACCGTCGCGACCAGAACGCACAGGTCACCCGCCCAGGAGCTGCTGACCGGCCTGAGACGATCGGCGGGGGCGCCGGTGGGAGTCTTGGGGGCAGGAGCGGCTCTCGCACCCGCCTCTGGGGGCCGTTTGCCCCCGTTGTGGGCCGGTTCCAGGTTTCACGCTGTTCCGGTGGTCCGGAGACCGAGGACAGGGTGCGTTCATCCCTTGCGTGCCCATCCAGGGTGTGACGCCGTGGGGTGTTCGGCTCCCAGAGCCGATTCCCGGTGTGCTGAACGCGTGATCGGGGCTTCCTATGCACCAGGAAGGTGACCCGGTATTCGACGTTCGTGAGGCCTTTGCCGAGCACGGTGGGGCTCTCTTCGCGTACGCGGTCAACGCGTTAGGTGACCGAGCCGAGGCGGAGGACTGTGTTCAGGAGGCCTTCATCCGTGCCTGGCGAAGCAGAGAATGGTTCAGCAGATCGCGTGGTTCGATCCGGACAGGGCTGTTCGCCATCGTGCGCGACCTCGTCACGGATTCTCTGCGGGCTCGTGCCCGTCCCCCGGCGGATCCGGAGAAGATCGAGGGGGCGAGCGATCCGGTGACGGAGGACCCGCTCGCAGTGGAGCGGCTGGTCCTCTACGAGTCGTTGGCCACGCTCACCTCCGAGCACCGACAGGTGATCGCCGCTGTTCAACTCGACGGCGTGGGGTACCAGGAGCTTTCGGAGAGGACAGGGGTTCCGGTCGCGACCTTGCGGACTCGGATGTACTACGGGCTGAAATCACTGCGGACGGCACTGGGGGGTCATACGCACGATGAGCGCAATGTCTTCGCGGCGGGATGAGACTCCACCCCTGGGACTGGAGGAACGGATACTCAGCGCAACCTCCGCAGCTGCTCCGAACCACCTTAATGGGAACGGGAAGTCGGCACGGCAGGCACGACGTCCCGGCTGCGACAGCAGCACTGAAGAATGCCGGACAACACCATCGGGTCGACCTCGAACCTGCAGAAGCGCGCCGTGGGTGCTCCACCGCAGGGACGCAGCATCCGGTGCATCGGCTCTCAACGGGCGTTCAGCCGGCAGGGACCGCGGGATGGGCCCCCGCGCGCCAGGAACTGAATTCCTGGACCATCTCGTTGCCTCATATCTCCATGTGACCCCGGGGCACACCTGGGACCAGCACGACGACGGCGGCCCACCCCAGCAGGGGAGGGCCGCCGTCGTCGTGCTGTCACGAGTGGAGCGTGGTCTCAGCCGGTGGGCTGAACCGGGCGCTCAGCTGGCGGGCAGCGCGGTCTTCGTCTCAGATCCGGCGGGGCTTTCGGCGGCGCCGTTGCTGGCGGCGTTGCGCGGCTGCACCTTCGGGTACTTCACCGGGGCGCTGCCGGTCATGTGCTCCAGCACCCGGACCACCTGGGCGGAGTAGCCGAACTCGTTGTCGTACCAGACGTAGAGGATCGCCTGGCGGCCGTTGACGATGGTCGCCAAACCGTCCACGATCCCCGCAGCCCGGGTGCCCACGAAATCGGTGGAGACCACCTCGGCGGAATCGATGTAGTCCACCTGCTTGTGCAGCGGGCCCTCGAGGGATTCACGGCGCAGGAACTTGTTGAGCTCCTCCTTGGTGGTCTCCCGATCCAGCTCCAGATTCAGGATCGCCATCGAGACATCCGGGGTCGGGACGCGGATGGCGTTCCCGGACAGCTTCCCGGCCAGCTGGGGCAGCGCCTTGGCAACCGCCTTCGCGGCACCGGTCTCGCTGATCACCATGTTCAGCGCCGCCGAACGACCGCGACGCTCACCGGGGTGGAAGTTATCGATCAGGTTCTGGTCATTGGTGTAGGAGTGCACCGTCTCCACGTGCCCATGGTCGATCCCGTAGGCCTCGTCCATGAGCTTGGCCACCGGGGTGATGGCGTTGGTGGTGCAGGACGCCGCAGAGACGATCTTGTCCTGCGCGGTGATCTGCTCGTGGTTGACGCCGAAGACGATGTTCTTCAGGTCTCCCTTGCCCGGAGCAGTCAGCAGCACCCGGGAGACGCCCTTGGCCTGCAGGTGCTGGCTGAGGCCTTCCTCATCGCGCCAGCGGCCGGTGTTGTCCACGACCACCGCGTCAGAGATGCCATGGGCGGTGTAGTCCACTGCGGCGGGGTCCGAGGCGTAGATGACCTTGATGAAGGTGCCGTTGGCGATGATCGCCTGGTTCTCCACGTCGACCCGGATGGAGCCCTCGAAGGGCCCGTGGACCGAGTCTCGGCGCAGCAGCGAGGCGCGCTTGGCGAGATCGTCCTCGGCGCCCTGACGCACCACGATCGCGCGCAGCCGCAGCCCGGAGGCCGACGAGGCGTTGCCGACGATGATCCGGGCCAGCAGCCGACCGATCCGGCCGAAGCCGTAGAGCACGACGTCGCGCGGCTCAGAGAGTCCCTCACCGCCGCGGCCGAGAACTTCCGCGAGCTCCTCACGCAGGAAGGAGTCCATGTCCCCGGCGGCGGCATGCGCGGAGGCCCGATAGCGAGAGTTCAGCCGGGCGATGTCGATGCTGGCGGCGCCGAGATCCAGCGTGGTAAGCGCCCTCACCAGGGGAAGCGTCTGTGAGACTGGCAGCTCGGTCTCGTCGACCTGGCGTGCGAAGCGGTGCGCCTTGAGGATCTCGATGGCGGACCGGTTGACCAGTCGGCGACCGTAGATCCCGGTGACCACGTTGTTCTCTCGGTAGAGCTGTCCCAGCAGCGGGATCATGGCCTCAGCCTGGGACTCTCGGTCGATCCAGCTGTGCAGGTGTTCGTCTGCTTCAGTGGTCATTGTTGGACGTGTCCTCACTCGTCTAGACGTCATTGTCTACGTGGACCCATCGTGAGCTCGGTTCGTGGCGAACACCGCGATGTGTCCGTGGCTGAGTCTAGCCGAAACCCACTCACCCGGCGCCTAGGGGCACGGGGGAGCGGGTGGGGGGACGGGCCGGTCGATAAGCCGGGTTCTGTAGGCCGCGGTGATTGCTCACCGAGCCTGACCATCATCCATCTGGGCCTCGTGTTACCACGGACCTCAAGCGATCAACCCGGATGCTCGGGCGGGCAGCCCTCGAGCACATCCTGTTCGACCTTGCACCGGATGGGGTTTGCCTAGCCGCCCCAGTCACCTGGAGCGCTGGTGGTCTCTTACACCACCGTTTCACCCTTACCGGCGACGACGAGCGCCGCCGGCGGTCTGTTTTCTGTGGCACTGGCCTGCGGGTCTCCCCGAGTGGGCGTTACCCACCATCCTGCCCTGTGGAGCCCGGACTTTCCTCGGCCCGAGGCAGTTATCCACCGTCTCCGGCGGGCCTCAGTCTCGAGCCGCGATGGTCTGGCCGACCCGTCCCGGCTCACCATGCTACGGGATCGTGACACCGGCTCCGGGCGCATCGGCGGAGCGGCTGATCGAGGTGATCGCCGCCCCAGCCGCTTGCTAGCCTTGCCCGGTGCTGATCTTCCTGCCGCCCTCAGAGGGCAAGACACCCCCGACCGATCCCGGTGCGCCCCCGGTGGACCTGCGCAGCCTGACCCTGCCCGAGCTCGACCTCGTACGCGCCACCGTGATGGATGCCCTGATCCAGGTCAGCGGCCACGAGCAGGCTCAGCAGATGCTCAACGTGGGCAAGACCGTGATGCCCCAGGTGCGCGCCAACGCTCGGCTAGTCAGCGCCCCCACGGCGCCGGCGCACGAGATCTACACCGGGGTGCTCTTCGAAGCCCTCGACCCGGCATCGTTGAGCCCCGAGCAGCTGGACCGGGCCTCCCGGCAGGTGCTGGTCTTCTCCGGGCTCTTCGGCGTGACCTCGTTGACCGACAGGATCCCGGCCTACCGGCTCTCCATGGGGGTCAGCCTCAGCGCGCAGGGCACCGGTCAGGGCCCAGGTGCCGCCCCGGCGCAGCAGGCTCCCGGACGTCTGGGCAGCTTCTGGAAGGCCGCCCTGGACGAGCCGCTGAGTCGGCTCATCGGGGATCAGCTGGTCGTGGACTGCCGCTCCAGCTCCTACGGGCAGGCGCATCGGCCCGCACCGGAACAGACTCTGATGGTCAACAGCTTCACCGAGCGCGACGGGCAGCGGAAGGTCGTCACCCACTTCGCCAAGCACGCCCGCGGACTGCTCACCGGGATGCTGCTGCGCGCCCAGGGCCCGGCGCCTGAAACCGTGGACGACGTCGCCGAGCTCGCCTCCCGGCGGTGGCGCGTGGAGCTGCGTCCGGCCACCGGGCGGACCCCGCACCAGCTGGACCTGATCGACTGACCCCCGGCAGGCCGCGGCGCGTCGCCCCGAGCCGGTCAGCGCAGCCGGTCCATTAGCAGATTCTCGGCCCTGCCGACTAGCCTGGGGACCATGGCAGAGTTTATTTACACCATGATCAGCGCCCGCAAAAAAGTGGGCGACAAGGTCATCCTCGATGACGTCACCATGTCCTTCTACCCCGGCGCCAAGATCGGCGTGGTCGGACCCAACGGTTCGGGCAAGTCCACCATCCTCAAGATCATGGCGGGGCTCGATGAGCCCTCCAACGGCGAGGCACGTCTCTCCCCGGGCTACTCCGTCGGAATCCTGATGCAGGAGCCTGCCCTGAACGAGGACAAGACCGTGCTCGGCAACGTCCAGGAGGGCGTCGGCGAGATCTACGAGAAGCTTCAGCGCTTCAACCAGATCTCCGAAGAGATGGCCAACCCCGACGCTGACTTCGACGCGCTGATGGCCGAGATGGGCACGCTGCAGGAGGCCATCGACGCCGCCAACGCCTGGGATCTCGACTCCCAGCTCGAGCAGGCCATGGACGCACTGCGCTGCCCGCCTCCGGAGGCCGACGTCAGCATCCTCTCCGGTGGTGAACGCCGCCGTGTGGCGCTGTGCAAGCTGCTGCTCTCCAAGCCGGACCTGCTGCTGCTCGATGAGCCCACGAACCACCTCGACGCCGAGTCGGTGCTCTGGCTCGAGCAGCACCTGGCCGCCTACGAGGGCGCCGTGCTGGCCGTGACGCACGATCGGTACTTCCTCGACCACGTCGCCCAGTGGATCTGTGAGGTCGACCGTGGTCGGCTCTACCCCTACGAGGGCAACTACTCCACCTACCTGGAGAAGAAGCAGGCCCGCCTGAAGGTCCAGGGCAAGAAAGACGTCAAGATGGCCAAGCGACTCTCCGAGGAGCTGGACTGGGTGCGCTCCAACGCCAAGGGACGCCAGACCAAGTCCAAGGCCCGTCTGAACCGCTACGAGGAGATGGCCGCCGAGGCCGAGCGCACCAAGAAGCTCGACATGGACGAGATCCAGATCCCGCCGGGCCCGCGCCTGGGCACCCAGGTCATCGAGGCCGAGAACCTGCAGAAGGGCTTCGACGACCGCCAGCTCATCGACGGGCTCTCCTTCTCGCTGCCGCGCAACGGAATCGTCGGGGTCATCGGTCCCAACGGCGTCGGCAAGTCCACGCTGTTCAAGACCATCGTGGGCATGGAAGAGCTCGACGGCGGCAAGCTCGCCGTGGGTGACTCCGTGAAGCTCTCCTACGTGGATCAGTCGCGTGCCGGCATCGATTCGGAGAAGAGCCTCTGGGAGGTCGTCTCCGACGGGTTGGACTTCATCCACGTCGGTGCCGTGGAGATGTCATCCCGTGCCTACGTCTCAGCCTTCGGGTTCAAGGGACCGGACCAGCAGAAGAAGGCCGGCGTGCTCTCCGGCGGTGAGCGCAACCGGCTGAACCTCGCGCTGACGCTGAAGCAGGGCGGCAACCTGCTGCTGCTCGATGAGCCCACCAACGACCTGGACGTCGAGACCCTGGGCTCCCTGGAGAACGCGCTGCTGGACTTCCCCGGCTGCGCCGTGGTCATCTCGCACGATCGCTGGTTCCTCGACCGGGTGGCCACCCACATCCTGGCCTGGGAGGGCACCGACGAGAAGCCGGCCGACTGGTACTGGTTCGAAGGCAACTTCGAGTCCTACGAGCAGAACAAGGTCGAGCGCCTCGGTGCAGATGCGGCTCGTCCGCACCGTGTGACCCACCGCAGGCTCACCCGCGACTGATCTCACCGCTCAGCCACGGACTGAGCCGTGAGCCGGTCCTGAGCTCGACCAGCGGCATCGACCCGGCCCGCCCGCGACACCACCTCGGTGACCGCGGGCGGGCCGAGTCGTATCCCCTCCCGCCGCCTGCGATTGCCTGTGCGGACTCAGAACGGGGCTTTCTCCGCGGAATCGACGGTCTCGGCGCGCGCGGCGCCGTTCTGTGTGCCTGATGAGCTTGAGGGACCCGTCGATCCGCCCCAGACAGAGTCCGCGGCGGAGCTGGGGGAGTCGCTGGGGGAATCCGTGTTCGACTCCGCCGCTCCGCGCGCGTTCTCCTCCCCGGACCCGGAGCCGCCGAGCCGGGTGAAGGACCCCGAACCGAAGGTCAGGTCATAGCCGATCGCCTCCGCGTCGATCTCCACCGAGGTGCCGCGCTGACCCTTGTCGTTCTCCCACTGCCTCACTCGCAGCCGTCCGGTCACCAGCACCGGGTCTCCCTTGTTCAGGCTGCTCTTGACGTTCTGGGCCAGCTGACGGAAGGCCGAGACGGTGTACCAGTTGGTGTCCCCGTTGACCCATTGCTCCGACTTGCGGTCATAGCGCCGCGGAGTGCAGCCGAGCCGGAAGTTCGAGATCGGCAGACCCTGGAGCGTGGTGAACTCCTCCACCTCGCCGCCCAGGAACCCGCGGACGGTGATCGTTTCGCTCATTGCTCTCCTCCATCTCTGTCACGGCCACTCTTGATCGGCACGGCGTGCCCTGCCCCGCCGCAGGCCGTGGCAGGCGATGACGGGGTCCTGCCAGTGTTCGTCGTGGCGCCTCCGCGGCGGGGTGATCTCGTACGGTTGTGGATGAGCAAGGCGCCAGCGGCGAGTCGAGCGGTGCGGGGGAAAACCGGCGCGGCTGAGCAGGTAGACTCTCTGCCTGGACCTGCTCAGGATGCTGAGACTCTGCGCGTCCACGCCTCGGTAGCTCAGGGGATAGAGCAGCGGCCTTCTAATCCGCCGGTCGGGGGTTCGAATCCCTCCCGGGGCACTTGTCCATATCGCATAGACTCCAGCTGGCCGCCGTCATGACGGCGGCCGCTCTGCTGTATCTTGCCCACTCCCTGCTGCGCTTCCGCAACTTCGAGGCCAAGGGTTACGATCTGGGCATCTTCGATCAGGCGGTGCGTCAATACTCGCTGTTGAAGGCCCCCATCGTGCCGATCAAGGGCGAGGACTTCCACCTGCTGGGGGATCACTTCCACCCGATCATTGCGGCCTTCGCCCCGCTCTATTGGATCTGGGACGACCCGCGGGTGCTCAACATCGGCATGATCGCGCTGCTGGTCTCCACGGCGCTGCCGGTCTACCTGGTGGTCCGCGGGTGGTTCAGCCACCTGCCCGCCCTGCTGGCCGCCGTCGCACTGCTGCTCTTCTGGCCCTTCCAGGCGCTGGTGAACTGGGACTTCCATGAGATCGCCTTCGGTGTCCCGCTCGTCGCCTGGGTGATCTGGGCCATCGAACGGCGGCGGATGTGGCTGGCCGTGGGGCTCGGCGCGGTGCTGCTGCTGGTCCGCGAGGACATGGGCGTCACCCTCATCGCCCTCAGCCTGGTCTTCGCGCTCAAACGCGCCTGGCTGCCCGCGCTGGTGACCGCCGCGCTGGGGGTCTTCGGCTATTGGTTCGCCGTGGAGCTGGTGATCCCACACTTCTCCGCCGCCGGGGAGTTCGGCTACTGGGAGTTCACCGCCCTGGGACCCAGCGCAGGTGCGGCCATCGTCTTCCTGCTGACCCAGCCCTGGAACGCGGTCGTGATCCTCTTCGATCACCCCACCAAGGTGGGCCTGTGGGCGCTGCACTTCCTGCCGCTGCTGCTGCTTCCCTTAGCCTCGCCGTATGCGATCCTCGGGGCTCCGATCCTGCTCTCCCGGCTGTTCAACGACCGGGCGAACGTCTGGTCTGTGATCTATCAGTACGATGCGATCCTCGCCCCGATCTTCCTGCTCGCCGGCTTCGACGTCGCCCGCCGGATCATCGCACGGTGGCCGCGGCTCAGACCCCTCGCCGTCGGGCTGCCCGGCACGGTCATCGCCGTCGGCCTGGTCGGCACCCTGGCGTTCCCCGGGGTCTTCCCGCTCCAGCGCACGATGACCGCTGACAACTGGACCATGGGGGAGCGGGCGCTGGCACACCAGCAGGTCACCGACGCCGTCCCCGATGGCGTCTGTGTGGAGGCCGCCGATACCGCAGTGCCGCACCTGGTGGACCGCACCTCGGTCGGTCTCAACGGCACCACCGATGAGGACGCGCTGACCTGGATCATCATCGATGACACCGTGGAGGAGCTCGGCGGGTCGAACCCGCTGAGCCCCGAGGAGGCCTTCGTCCGCGCCGAGCGGCTGGGCTTTGAACCGGTCATCGAGGACGCCGAGGGTCTCTGGCTGATGCACCGTGCATCTGCGGTCGACAGCGCCGCCGCGAGCGAGTGTGCGGAATACCTGCGGCGATGACCGCGCTGTAGCATAAGGATCGAACCACCCCACCCCTCAGCTGCGTCGCGATGCCGCGCGGCGTCATGGAGAGCCACATGTCCACCGACTGCGTCCCTGCGGGCGTCTGCGGAGCCCCGCAGACCGACCCCGACTCGGCGCGCGTGGTCATGGTCAGTCTGCACACCTCCCCGCTGGCCCAGGCCGGCAACCGGGACGCCGGCGGCCTCAACGTCTACGTCAACGCGCTCAGCGCAGCGCTCGCCCAGGGCGGCATCACGGTGGACATCGTCACCACCGACGTCGACGCCGAGGCTCCCGCAGGCGCAGACAGCGTCACCGTGCTCGACGATGGTCGGCGGATCCACACCCTCGCCGTCGGCGAGCAGGCGCGGTCGGAGAAGTCGCTGCTGCCCGAACGGGTCGATGAGCTGGCCGCCCGGGCGCTGCGCAGCCTGGAATCGATCGACATCAGCCGGGTCACCACGGTCCACTCGCACTACTGGATCTCCGGGCTGGCCGGGATTCAGCTGGCTCGGGCGCTGTCGGCGCCGCTGGTGCACACCATGCACACGATCGCCGCGGTGAAGCAGGAGCTCGACCCCACCACACCGGAGAGCCCCCGGCGCAGCCTCGCCGAGGCGATGATCGCCCGTGCTGCCGATCTGGTCACCGCCAACACCGAACGCGAGATCGCCGACCTCAAACGCCTCTTCGGCCTCGACGACGCCTCGATCGCGCTCGTCCGGCCAGGCGTCGACCTCGAGGTCTTCCACCCGCCCATGGGACAGGACCCCCGCTGCGGGCCGCTGGCCGGGCGCGCCCTGCGGCTGGCCTTCGCCGGCAGGCTGCAGCCGCACAAAGGACCGCAGGTCGCCGTCGAAGCCCTCGGCGAGCTGCGCAGGAGGATGCCCGAGGTGCCGGTGCAGCTGGTCGTCGCGGGAAGCCAGAGCGGTGACGACGTGCTGGACCTCCAGGCGCTGGCAGAGCGGGCCGGCGTCGCCGATGCTGTGCAGGCGCTGCCCCCGCTGCCACACAGTGAGCTCGCCGACCTCTTCCGCCGCAGCGACGCGGTGCTGGTGCCCTCCTTCAGCGAGTCCTTCGGCCTGGTCGCCCTGGAAGCCATGGCCTGCGGCACCCCGGTGATCGCCCACGATGTCGGGGGCCTCTCGTCCTTGATCACCCACCGCCGCAGCGGGCGGCTGATCCCGAGCCTGGACCCGGTCCTGTGGGCCGAGCAGCTGCGCTGGCTGGTGCTGCACCGGCGGGCCTGGGGCCGCTACAGCACGACGGCGGCGACGCTGGCGAGAAATTATTCCTGGGACGCCACCGCGGCCGCGACACGGCAGGCGTACCGCAGCCTGACTCTGATCACCAGCCGCTGAGCCGGTGTCGCCTGCCCGGCTCAGGTCTCCAGGTAGCGCGACGACCAGGTCTGGGAGTACTTCTTGTTGAGCGCCCGGGTGGCACGAGAGCTGTGCACCAGGGTCTGCTGCATCTTCTCGGAGAGCTTCGGTCGCAGTCCCTCGGGAGGTCGCACCATGCCCTCCTGGGCCACCGAGGCGACCAGGGCGCCGTCGCGGCTGTAGATGGACCCCTGGGCGAGGCCGCGCGCGTTCTGCGCGCTCGGGCTCTGCTGGACGTAGAGCAGCCACTCGTCGGCGCGGGCATCGCGATGCCACCACATGGCGTGATCCAGCGAGGCGACCTTCATCTCCGGCTTGGCCCAGTACAGGCCGTGGCGGCGCAGCACCGGTTCCAGCAGCGTGTAGTCAGAGGCGTAGAGGATCGCGGCCCGGTGGATGTTGGGGTCATCGGGCAGCGCGGCCTTGGTCTTGAGCCACACCGCGCTGGTGGCATGCGGATCCTGATCCGCCTCGAGGTAGATCGGGCGGTCCACATGACGGATGTCGAAGGGGCGGCCGTGCGCCCATTCATGCACGATCGGGTGCTTCACGTGTCCCACCAGCTCCTGAGGGGGTGCCAGATCCTCCGGATCCGGGACCCCCTCAGGCATCCTGCGCTGATGTGACACTCCGGCCGAGGGCCGCTGGAAGGACGCGATCATGGACAGGATCGGGGTCCCGTCCTGATAGGCCTGGCTGCGCCGCGCGGAGAAGGAGCCGCCGTCGCGCAGCCGCTCCACCGAGACCTGGATCGGTTTGCTCGCGTCACCGGGGCGCAGGAAGTAGCCGTGCACCGAATGGATCAGTCGGTCAGGTTCCACCGTGGCCATGGCGGCCGTGGCGGCCTGGGCCAGCACCTGCCCGCCGAAGACCCGCCAGTAGGCCTGCTTGAAGACCGGACCGAGGAAGTGGTCCTCGCCGCTGCGTCCCGCCGCTGCTTCATCGTCATCGGGCTTCAGGTGCTTCAGCTGCAGCATGTCCACGAGCTGCTGCACCGACTCGGCGGCGGCAGGCACCTCATAACGGCGATCAGGCATGCGACGTCCTTTCGGGCGTGGACTGGGTCAGGTGCCTCCACTCTAACGGCCCTTCAGCCCCATATAGGGGGAGCCGGGTCAGATCAGCGTGCCCACCCCGAACACGGCCCAGGCCAGCAGGAAGGCCATGATGCCGATCAGGGTCTCCAGCACGGTCCAGGTCTTCAGCGTGGTCTTCACGTCCATGCCGAAGAACTTCGAGACCAGCCAGAATCCTGAATCGTTGACGTGGGAGGCGATCACCGAGCCGGCGGCGACGGAGATGACCATGGCGGCGAGCTGGAGCTCGTTGAAGTCCGCGGCGGCGACACCGGTGGCCAGCAGCCCGGCCGCGGTGGTCAGCGCGACGGTCGCGGAGCCCTGGGCGATGCGCAGCACGCCGGCGATGACGAACCCGGCGAGGATCAGCGGGATCCCGACGCCGGAGAGCGACTCGGAGAGAGCCTCACCGATGCCTGATTCGCGCAGCACTCCGCCGAACATGCCACCGGCGCCGGTGATCAGGATGACCGCGCAGACCGGACCCAGCGCCTGGTCCATGATGTCCTGGGCGCCCTTCATGCCGCGACCACCCCGGGTCCCCATGGTTGCCAGGGCGACGAAGAGCGTGATGAGCAGCGCGACCGGGGTCTGGCCCAGGGTGACCAGGATGCTGTACCAGGCGGATTCGGTCTGCTCCGCGGAGACCACGCCAGCGGTGGCCAGGGTGCTCAGTCCGGTGTTGAGGAAGATCAGCAGCATCGGCAGCAACAGGATCATCACCACGGTGCCGAACCTCGGCGGGTTCTTCTCGGCGGCCTCATCGGCCTGGCCCAGCAGCAGCGGGATCGGCAGCTCCCAGCGGCGTCCGGCCCACTTGCCGAAGAGGTAGCTGGTCACATACCAGGTGAGCACCGCGATCGGCAGCGCCACCAGCAGCAGGATGCCGACGTTGGCCTCGAAGAACTCACTGGCTGCCACGGGGCCCGGGTGCGGAGGCACGAACACGTGCATGACGGAGAATGCGCCGGCCACGGGAAGCCCGTAGAGCAGCACCGATCCGCCGAGGCGTCGACCCACGGCGAAGACCACCGGAAGCATGACCACGAGTCCGGCGTCGAAGAAGATCGGGAAGCCGAAGAGCAGCGAGGCGACGCCGAGCGCGAAGGGAGCGCGCTTCTCCCCGAACCTGTTGACCAGCTTGTCGGCCAGGACCTTGGCGCCGCCTGAGACCTCGACGATCCGGCCGAGCATCGCGCCGAGGCCGACGAGCAGGGCCACCGAGGCCAGGGTGGAGCCGAAGCCGGAGGTGAGCACCGGGACGATGTCTGCGGTCGGAATCCCGGCCGCGGCTGCGGTGAGCAGCGAGACCAGGATCAGGGCCACGAAGGCGTGGACCTTGAAGCGGATGATGAGCACGAGGAGCACCGCGATGGAGCCGGCGGCGATGCCGAGCAGCGGGCCGGTGCCGAGGGTCTGTTCCCAGCCTTCGAGGGTCATGAGTGATTCCGTTCTTCGCTCTGGTCAGAAGTGTCGGTGTTGGTGCGGAGCCAGGTCCGGGCGGCCTCGAGGAGGTCCTCGATCGTGGCGTCATTGGTGAGCACGACGCCGTCCTCCTCCGGATCGAGGGACTCCAGCGTGTTGAGCTGGGACTCCAGCAGCGCCGGGGGCATGAAATGGCCGCTGCGGTGGGCCAGTCTGGTGTTCAGCCGCGGGATCTCCACATCCACATGGAGGAACACCACGCGTCCGGCAGCGGTGCGCAGCACATCTCGGTAGCTGCGGCGCAGCGCGGAGCAGGTGATCACGCTGCCGGTCTCCACCTGGGCGGACATCCAGTCCCGCAGGGCGTCGAGCCAGGGCCAGCGATCCTCATCGGTCAGCGGCGTCTGCGACGCCATCTTGGCGATGTTCTCGACCGGATGGAACTCATCGGCTTCGGCCATCGGCAGGTTCAGCTCGGCTGCCAGGGCTGCGGCCAGCGTGGACTTCCCTGAGCCGGAGACTCCCATCACCACCAGGTGACAAGGGGGAGCCGGTTCACCCGGGCTAGGCTGAGGTGGGGGATTCGTCATCGAATTCCTTTGTGCTGAGGGCTGGTTCTCGGATTCCCTGTGACGGGGACCACGTGCCAGCTAAGATAGCACCTTTCAGCATGAAAGGTGTGATGTTTGTTTCTGTGTTGATGAAGGAGGCTGTGTGGCGAACTCTTCCGTGGCCCGCGTGGGCCGGGACGCGATCTCCGAGACCCTCGGGCGCGAGATCGTCGACGGGGCGCATCGACCCGGAGCTGTGCTGACCCTGGAGTCGCTGCAGCAGCGCTTCGGCATCTCGCGCACCGTGGCCCGCGACAGCGTCAAGGTGCTGGAGTCCCATGGTCTGCTCTATTCGAAGCGACGCATCGGCCTGGTGGTGACCGCCGCGGAGCACTGGGACGTGATGTCTCCCGCCGTGATCGGCTGGCGGCTGGCCTCGGCCGACGCGCGCGGGGCGTTCATCGAACTCACGCAGCTGCGCATCGCGGTGGAGACCGAAGCGGCAGCTCTGGCTGCCGCCCGGCGGACCGAGGTTCAGGCCCACCAGATGCTGGATCTGGCCGCCACCATGCGGCGGCTCGGCGAGTCCGAGCAGCTCGAGGAGTTCATCGCGGCAGACATCGCCTTCCACCGGCTGATGCTCGAGGCCGGCGGAAACTCGATGTTCGCGGCACTGGCCGACGTCGTCGCGGAGGTCCTCACCGGACGCACCAAGCACGGCCTGATGCCGACCCGTCCTATGCCCGAGGCTCTCGACGCCCACGACGGCGTGGCCCGAGCGATCGCGGGCAAGGACCCGCGCGAGGCCCGGCGCTGCATGGAGGTCCTGGTCGATGAGGTGCGCTCTGCTCTGGAAGAATGAGCCCCATGACTGACTCGCTGCGATTCGCTGAAGCCGTCTCGCTCCAGGACCTCTCCACCTACATCAAACGAGCCCGCCGCATCCAGGAGCAGGGCATCCGGCTCCAGGCCGTGGGCCAGGTGCTCGCCGCCTGGGTGCCGGTGATGACCCCGGGTTCGCTGACGAGCCAGCTGCCGGCGGTGCTGGGACTGCGCACCGTCGCCCTCGCCGAGGCGTCGCGCGCCGACGTCACCACGGAGCTGAGCTCCATCAGCGAGCGCATCGCCCGGATGAACCCTGCCGAGACCGAGCTCTCGCTGCCGCCGAGCCGGCTCAGCGTGCCCTGGGCGGCGGTCACGCCCCCGCGCTCCGGCTGGGAGCCGCTGGGCAGTGTGCCCGATGACCACCTGCGCGCCCAGGCCCAGTCCGGCATCGCCCAGATCACCGAGGCGGTGCCGACCACGGCGGGCGCCGCCGTCGTCGAGCAGGTCCGGGAACAGGTCTGGGGGCGGGACCTGGAGACCGAGAACGCCTCATCGGCCGAGGACGCTCAGCAGCTCCACGAGGCCGCCATCCCCGCCGGCGCGGCCTTCGGCGCCCACGCGCTGAACTTCCTCGCCGCCGAGGGAGCCAGCGGATCCACCGCCGTGCACCGGAGGGGCCGCTGGGTCCGGCTCAGCTCGCAGGGCGGCTACATCCTGTGCCGCAGCACCCGGGAGCCCGCGATTCTGTGAAGGTCTGACCCGCTGAGGGTCAGCTGTTGACCATCGAGTGCGCGGCGCGCTCGAGGTAGTCCCACAGGATCTGTTCGTGCAACGGGGAGAGCTCTGCGGCGTCGACTCCGGCGCGCATGAACGTCAGCCACTTGTCCCGAGCCTCAGCATCCACGGCGAAGGGCATGTGCCGCATCCGCAGCCGAGGGTGCCCGCGCTGCTCCTGATAGGTGCGCGGCCCGCCCCAGTACTGCTCCAGGAACATCAGCAGACGCTCCTTCGCCGGTTCCAGGTCCGCCTCCGGGTACATCGCCCGAAAGTCCTCGTCCTGCGCGACATGGTCGTAGAAGACCTCGACGATGGTCTCGAAGGTCCTGCGTCCACCGACCGCATCATAGAAGCTCTGCTGCTCAGCGCCTGACGGCTCAGAGCTGCCGGGCGGGGGGCTGGACGGCGCGGCAGCTGCTGGTGCAGGCGTCGCCGCGGCGGGGCGGCCGGGCAGGCCGGAGACCTGGGACGGAGGCCGTCCGACGGGCCGCACGGTGGCGATCGGCGCCCCCAGGCGGTTCGAGAACTTCGGAAGCTCACGGGCGGGCTTGGACTCTTCGTCAGACATGTTCCTCCTCTTGCGCGGTGCAGGGTGCAACGATACTCGCTCACCCCATGTTCCCCGTCGGCCACGCAGCCACTGCCGGCACCTGCCTGAGCCCCGTAGGATTGACCCGGCCCCCGGCCACCCGCGTCCTCGCCCCGAAAGGTCTGAGAAGAGATCATGGTAGACAGCATGGAAGTCCACATCGCCACCGATCACGCAGGGATGGAGCTCTCCGCCCACCTGGCAGATCACCTGCGCGGTCTCGGCTACACCCTCATCGATCACGGGCCGCAGGAGTATGACGCGCTGGACGACTACCCAGCCTTCTGCATCCGAGCGGCCGCGGCCGTGGTGGCCGCCCGCAGCGCCGGCAAGAACGCGCTGGGCATCGTGCTGGGCGGATCCGGCAACGGCGAGCAGATCGCCGCGAACAAGGTCACCGGCGTCCGCGCAGCCCTGGCCTGGAGCCACGACACCGCGGTCCTCGCCAGGGAGCACAACGACGCCAATGTGGTCGCCCTCGGCGGACGCCAGCACAGCCTCGAAGAGGCCACCGGGATCGTGGAGGCCTTCTTGCGCGCCGATTTCACCAAGGATGAGCGCCACGCCCGCCGGATCGGGAAGATCTCCCACTATGAGCTGACCGGCGAGATCCTCGACTGAGAAATGCCTGAAGGTCATACCCTCCACCGGCTCGCCGCGCAGATCAACACGGTCTTCGTGGGGAGCCCGTGGCGGGTCAGCTCTCCGCAGGGGCGGTTCGCCGCCGGCGCGGAGCGGCTGGACGGGCAGGTTCCGCAGCACGCCGAGGCCTGGGGCAAGCACCTGTTCGTGCACCTCGGGCCCGAGGTCTGGCAGGTCCATCTGGGGCTCTACGGCGCGTTCAGCTTCCGCGGGGATCAGGAATTCACGGCCGAGGCCACCATAGGCGCTCCTCGAGCCGCGGCAGTCACCTTCGAGCCGCAGTACGACGACGACGGCTGGCTCATCCCCGAGCCTGCGCAGGGGGCCGTGCGAGCCAGGGTCAGCGCCCGGCACGGCTGGGCGGATCTGCGCGGTCCCGCCACCTGCGCGGTGCTCGAGGTCGCGGACTACCACAAGATCATCGCCCGGCTGGGTCCTGATCCGCTGCGCCAGGGCCCTCCTGACCGGATGAGCACTGACCAGGGTCATGCGGGATCGGCACAGACCGACCGCGCCCAGAAGGATCAGCACCCGCGCGAGACCTTCCTGCGCAACCTCAGCCGGCGCCGGATCAGCATCGCCGCGGCCCTGATGGACCAGGCGGTCATCGCCGGGGTGGGCAACATCTACCGGGCCGAATCGCTGTTCCTCGAGCAGCTCGACCCGCACACGCCCAGCAACCAGATTGACCCCGAACGCGCCACCGCGCTCTGGGACCGGCTCACCGAGCAGCTGCGCGACGGCGTGGCTGAGGGTCGGATCCGCACCGTGCGCACCGGCGGCTCGCGGCGCCACTGGGTCTATAAGCATCAGGGCACCGCCTGTCCGCGCTGCGGGGCGGTCATCGAGGCGGCTGAGCTGCAGGGCCGCCGGCTCTACTGGTGTCCGGGGTGCCAGCGCGGCTGAGCCCGCGCCAGTTCCGCCGGGGTTCCCGTAGAATCACCTGGGTCCGCAGAACATCCATGAGGAGTACATCCCAAGTGTCCGAAAACGCAGCATCGGAAGCCCCGTCCCAGGCGTCAGCGCCGGCTGAATCCATCAGCATCACCCGCGACGGCGAGACGGCGAGCATCGAGCGCGGCACCACCGGCACCACGCTCTTCGCCGCGGACAAGAGCACCGTGGTCATGCGGGTCGACGGTGAGCTCTGGGACCTCTCCCGCGAGATCCCTGCCGGCTCCGCCGTCGAGGCCGTGGACATCTCCAGCCCCGACGGGCTCAACGTGCTGCGCCACTCCACCGCCCACGTGATGGCCCAGACGGTCCAGCAGCTCTACCCTGAGGCCAAGCTCGGCATCGGCCCCTACATCACCGACGGGTTCTACTTCGACTTCGACGTCGCCGAGCCCTTCACGCCGGACGATCTGAAGAAGATCGAGAAGGCCATGCAGAAGCTGATCAACCAGACCCAGCACTTCGAGCGCGAGGTGGTCAGCGAGGAGCAGGCCAGGACCGCGATGGCGAGTGAGCCGTACAAGCTCGAGCTGCTCGGCGTCGCCAGCGATTCCAACAGCCCAAACGGTGCCGCTGAGGCCGCCGAAGGTGCCAGCATCGAGGTCGGCGGCGGGGAGATCACGATCTACCACAACGTCGATCGCCACGGCGAGCGGGTCTGGTCCGACCTGTGCCGCGGACCGCACCTGCCCAACACCAAGCTCATCGCCAACGCCTACGCCGTGATGCGCTCCGCCGCCGCCTACTGGCGCGGCAAGGAGTCCAACCCGCAGCTCCAGCGCCTCTACGGCACCGCCTGGCCCACCAAGGATGACCTGAAGGCGTACAAGGAGCGGCTGGCCGAGGCCGAGCGTCGCGACCACCGCCGGCTGGGCTCGGAGCTGGACCTCTTCAGCTTCCCCGACGAGCTGGGCTCGGGGCTGCCGCTGTTCCACCCCAAGGGCGGCATCATCAAGCGCGAGATGGAGGACTACGTCAGAACCCGGCACATCGAGGCCGGCTTCCAGTACGTGGGCACCCCGCACATCTCCAAGGACGGCCTGTTCCACACCTCGGGACACCTGCCCTACTACGCCGACACCATGTTCCCGCCGCTGCATGTGGATGAGGAGCGCGACGCCGAGGGCAACATCACCAAACAGGGCCAGGACTACCGGCTCAAGGCGATGAACTGCCCGATGCACAACCTCATCTACCGTTCCCGCGGACGCTCTTACCGGGAGCTGCCCATGCGGCTCTTCGAGTTCGGCTCGGTCTACCGGTACGAGAAGTCCGGCGTGATCCACGGCCTGACCCGCGTTCGCGGCTTCGCCCAGGATGACTCCCACTCCTATGTCACCAAGGAACAGGCCCCCGATGAGGTCCGCCACCTGCTGAGCTTCGTGCTCTCGCTGCTGCGCGACTTCGGCCTCGATGACTTCTACCTGGAGCTCTCCACCCGGGACGAGGATTCGGAGAAGTTCATCGGCAGCGCCGAGCAGTGGGCCGAGGCCACCAAGGTGCTCGAGGACGTCGCCAACGAGACCGGTCTGGAACTGGTGGCCGATCCCGGCGGTGCGGCCTACTATGGCCCGAAGATCTCCGTGCAGGCCCGCGATGCGATCGGCCGGACCTGGCAGATGTCCACCGTGCAGTACGACTTCAACCAGCCCGAGCGCTTCGGCCTGGAGTACCAGGCCGCCGACGGCACCCGCCAGGAGCCGGTGATGATCCACGCCGCGAAGTTCGGCTCGATCGAACGGTTCCTCGGCGTGCTCACCGAGCACTACGCCGGAGCGTTCCCGGTCTGGCTCTCACCGGTCCAGGTCCGCGCGATCCCGGTCGCGGAGCCGTTCAACGACTACCTCACCGAGGTCGTCTCCAAGCTGCAGGCCGCCGGCGTGCGCGCCGAGCTCGAGGACAGCAGCGACCGCTTCCCGAAGAAGATCCGCACCGCCTCGAAGGACAAGATTCCGTTCGTGCTGATCGCCGGAGGCGATGACGTCGACGCCGGCGCGGTCTCGTTCCGCTTCCGTGACGGCAGCCAGGACAACCAGGTGCCGGTGGATGAGGCCGTGGCCCGGATCCTCGCGGCCATCGAATCCAAGGAAGGCTGAACCGGCGTGGGGTCCGAAGACGAGTTTGAACTGGCAGGCGTGCCCGACGCCTTCCAGCGCCTCTGGACCCCGCACCGTGCCGCCTATCAGAAGCGCGGCCAGGACCAGGTCAGTGGTTCCGAGGACTGTCCCTTCTGCCAGGGTCCTCAGCGCAGCGACGAGGAGTCACTGATCGTCCACCGCGGCGAGCGGTGCTTCGTGCTGCTGAACCTCTATCCGTACAACCCCGGTCATCTGATGGTCTGTCCCTATCGGCACGTCCCGGATCTCACCGACCTCGACGCCGAGGAAGCCGGGGAGTTCATCGCCCTGACCCAGCAGTGCATGCGCGTGCTGCGCGCGACGGCGAACCCTGGGGGGTTCAACCTCGGGGTGAACCAGGGCAAGGTCGGCGGGGCGGGCATCGCGGTTCACCTGCATCAGCATGTGATCCCGCGCTGGAACGGGGACACCAACTTCATGCCGATCGTCGCGCATACGAAGAACATCTCGCAGACGCTGGGGGAGACCCGCGCCATGGTGGCCGAGGCCTGGGAGGCGAACCGCTAGATGCTGAACCGATACGCGCGCGCCTTCTTCGGCGGGCTGTTCACCCCGATCGCCAAGGCTCTGCTGAGACTTGGCATGACCCCGAACATGGTCACGGTGATCGGCACTATCGGGGTCTGCCTGGGCGCACTGGTCTTCTATCCGATGGGGGAGCTGTTCTGGGGCACGGTGTTCATCACCGTCTTCGTCTTCTCCGATCTCATCGATGGTCTGATGGCCAGGATCAGCGGCAAGGGCTCTGTGCTGGGCGGCTTCCTGGACTCCTGCCTGGATCGGGTCCAGGACGGCGCGGTGTTCTTAGGACTGCTGATCTGGTTCTTCACCGGCGGAGACCACATCTGGCTCGGCATCGCCTCGGCATTCTGCCTGCTGGCGGGCAATCTGGTCTCCTATGTGCGGGCAAAGGCTGAGGCGTTGGGCTACACCGCCGACGTCGGCATCGCCGAACGCTCCGAGCGCATGGTCCTGACCCTGGTGTTCACCGGCTTCACCGGTCTGGGCCTGCACTCCTCGGTGCTGCTGGTGGTGCTGACCCTGCTCGGAATCGCCTCGGTGGTCACCATCGCCCAGCGCTTCCGCGCCGTCATCGCGCAGACCGCCGCCGCGACCGACTGACCCCTCAGGCGGGGTGATTGGGTAGCGTCGTGGTCATGAGCGATCTCCCTATGCGTACAGCCGGAGTCGATCTGGCCGCCGAGAACAAGGGGACGGCCCTCGCCCTCATCGCGTGGACCCCCGAACGTGCCCGCTTGGAGCAGCTGACTCTCAATGTCGACGACGCGGAGATCACGGACGCCGCAGCGGGGGTCGCGAAGATCGGGATTGATTGTGCATTCGGCTGGCCCGATGAGTTCGTCGCATTCATCGCCGACCACGCGAACCTCGCGCAGCCTCAAGTGCCGGACGGGCGGATGGCATGGAGGCGAACGCTCGCGTTTCGTGAGACCGACCGGCATGTCCGCGAGAAGATCGGTCGGTGGCCGCTCAGCGTCTCGACCGACCGGATAGGTCTGACCGCGATGCGCTGCGCCGGTCTCCTCGGTCGACTCGCGGCCAGCGGACTGGTCGTCAACAGGTCGGGACGGGACGGCGTCGTCGTGGAGGTGTACCCCGGCGCGACGCTGCGGCTGTGGCAGTGGGAGATTCGGGGATACCGGACAGATCCGCAGGTGCGCCGCTCACTGGTCCGGCGGATGCAGCGGGATGCGCCCTGGTTCGATCTCGGTGAGCACGCGGAGCTCATGGTGGAGTCCACCGACGCCTTCGACGCTGTCGTAGCCGCCCTCGCCGCACGCGCTGCCGCAGTCGGACGGTATGAGCCTCCGCCGTCGAAGCATCAGGAGCGAGCCGAGCGGGAGGGCTGGATCGTGCTCCCGTCCTGTGCGCTCGGCGCCTTGCTCTCACCTCCACACGCCTCAGAACGACCGTTGTCCTACACCGTGACCTGACGGCGGTCGAGGACGCGAAAGACACCACCGTTCCGGCCTAGGGCACTGGGACCGAATCGCAGGTATGTGTTCTTCGGGTTCTGCGACTTGGGCCCCGGGAAGGCCGCGCCAGTCCGCCCGTGGGAGATGCCCGGTATGTCACCTACCCCAGGGAGGCCAGCAGGTCGGCGCAGGCCTGCTCGCAGCGTCGGCACGCCTCGGCGCAGATGCGGCAGTGATCGTGGTGGTCTGCGTGCTGGGAGCACTCGTCTGCGCAGGATCTGCACGCAATGCCGCACGCTTCCAGGATGGCGCGGACGGCATCGATGTTGTTGCCGGTCTGCCGCAAGAGGACGTTGCCGGTCGCCGTGCAGATATCGGCGCAGTCGGCGTTTCTCCTGATGCAGGTGGTCAGCTCTGCGACCATGTCTTCGGCGAGGCACGCGTCGGCGCAGGCAGTACAGGTTTGAGCGCACTCGAAACACGCTTCGATGCACTCAGCAAGCTTCTGCTCGTCCACCCACTCAATGGTTCTGGGGTGGGTGTCCAGCATTGATGTCACGTGGTGAGTCATGGTGCTGCTCCTTCTCTCACACTGCGGCTCAGGCGGTATAAGGATCTGGTGCTCGGCGGCTTCGAAGCATGCCGTCGGAGACACAGTAGCGTGGGCCCGAGGATTAGGGAACGGCGCTGGACGGGGCTGCGTCGTCCGGCGCAGCGGCTGGTCCGGCCGGCAGTGAGCGCGAGCGTCACGGGACATGCTCCCGCGGCTTGCCACCAGGAGGCACTCCGCCGTCCATTTCGGCTCGGTGCGCTCCCCCTTGCGCATGAAGGTCCGACCCCGGTACTCCACACCGCCGACCCAGCTTCAGGGTCCCAGCCTCAGAGTCCCAGCTGGCGCATCAGGGCTTCCATCCCAGGCTTCCTGCCGAAGGTGATCCGGTAGGACTCCAGCGGGTCCCGAGTGTTCCCGCGTGCCAGCAGCTCGCGGCGCACATGGGATCCGGCCGCAGCCAGCGCCTGGTGACTCTGCTCGGAGCTGTCGTGTGGGCCCAGCTGCTCGCGGTACCACTGGGAGGCGTCGGCGGCGAGCACCTGGGCCCACAGGTAGGAGTAGTACCCGGCGGCGTAGCCGGATCCGGCGAAGATATGTTTGAAGAAGCCGGTCCCGTACCGCGGGGGCACTAGCGGGTGATCCAGCCCCCAGGCCGCCAGCGCGGCGGCGGAGAAGGCTTCAGGATCGTCGGCGGCGGCCTCGGCCCCTTCCACCGAAAGCGTGTGCCAGGCCAGGTCCAGGACGACGGCGGCCACGTGTTCGAACGTGCTGAACCCCTTGCCCCAGAGATCCTCCGCTGCCGGCGCCTGCCCGGCCTCGGTGAGGCCCCCGCTGAAGAGCTCCTGGAAGATCTCATTGACCTGGGACGGGAACTCGACGTTGTCGCGCGGCACCGCAGTGCCGGAGAGCTCCTCGAACTCCGCCTCGGCGAGCAGGCCGTGCAAGGCGTGGCCGAACTCATGGAAGAGCGTGCGCATGGCCGTTCGTGTCAGTGCGGCCCTCTCCCCGGGGGCCGGGGCGGTGATGTTCAGCGCGTTGATCACCACCGGCGCGGAACCGGTCAAGGTCGAGGACACCGAGAAGGAGTTCATCCATGCCCCGCCGGATTTGCTCGGCCGAGCATAGAGGTCCAGCAGGAACAGGCCGATGCCGGCACCGCGGCGCTGCACTGCGGAGTGCTCGAACACCTCGAAGGAGCGCGCTCCGGGGGCGAAAGCGGGCAGGTCATCGCGTTCGACCACCGTGATGCCGTAGAGCCGGGACGCCGCCTCGAAGACCCGGCGCAGAGCCTCCTCCAGGGGCACATCCTGCCCCTGAGTCGCTGCTGCGTGCCGGCTCGTGCTGTGCATCTCATTCGAGTTCCGCTGCTTCGCCGCGGCAGCGAGGCCGAAGCTGATGTCCCAGGGCTGGAGCTCTTCGGTGCCGTCTGACTGGGCGCCGACAGGGTCCCCCGAGTGGGCCTGCCCGTCCTCAAGCACCCCAGTCTCACGCAGCGTCAGGATCTCGGTGTCGAAGCGAGCCAGGGCGCCGTCGGCGATGGTGCGCAGCATCGCCTCGATGCTGGCGCGGTCCTCGGCCGTCCGCGAAGGCAAGACGCTGTCCAGGTGATGCTCGAAGCCGAGCATCCGCGCGCGGCGCGCCCGCAGCACAGCGATCTGCCCACCGATCTGACTGGTCGTCCGGCCCTGGGCGTCGGTCAGCGTGCCGCGGGCGACGGAGGCCTGGTGCAGCCGACGGCGCGAGGAGCGCCGGGACATCCGTTCCAGAGGTCCCTGCTGGACAGGAAGGTTCAGGGGCAGCAGCGCTCCGCTTCTGTGGCCTGCCTCCCGCGCCGCTGCCTCCGCGGCGGCCAGCTCCTGGTCGCCGAGTCCTTCCAGCTCCGCTGGATCGGAGAAGAAGGCCGCGTGGGCGGCAGCCTCATGCCGTTGCAGCTGTTCATAGGCGGTCTCAGCGGCGGTGAGCTCGAGGTTGAGCGCGCGCAGCTGGTCCTGAGTGACCTCCTCAAGCCCAGCACCGGCGGCCCGGGCCTGGTCAAGGGTCTTCTGCAACATCCTCCGCTGCTCCGCGGTGGCCCTGGTGCGCCCCTCCGCGAGAGCAGACTCCAGGGCGGCGAGGCGGCGGAAGAGCCCGGGGTGCAGCGTGAGCCAATCCCGGTGCCCGGCCAGCTGCTGGGCCATCTCCCGCTGGACCTGCTGTCGCTCATGCGTGGCGTGCACTGAGAACATGCAGGAGGACGCCCGCTCCACACGGGAGAGCAGCCGATGGGAGCGGCCCAGCGGGTGCAGCACGGTGGACACCTCAGCGGGGGAGCCGTCGGCGGCGATGGCCTCCACCGCGTCGCGCTGGGCGGTGATCCCGGCTTCCAGCGCAGGCAGCCAGTGCTCGTCCCGGACCAGGGAGAGGTCAACCAACCCATAGTCCAAGGCGCCGTCCGCGAGCAGCGGATTCTCCGCAGCCGGCTCGATCGTCGTCGTGCCGTCCACAGCTGCCGGGCGCTCGGTGTGCTCCATGAGACTCAACGTCCTCTCCGATAGGCTGGTGGAAAGACTATACGACGGTTGCTTCGGGCAACTGTTAACTCTGATCATTCGGACGTCATTCACGAGGAGAACCATGGCCGGCCATTCCAAATGGGCCAACACCAAGCACCGCAAGGCTGCTGTGGATGCCAAGCGCGCCAAGCTCAACGGGCGCTATATCAAGCAGATCGAGGTGGCGGCGCGCAACGGCGGCCCCGACCTCGCCGGCAACCCCGGGCTTGAGCTCGCCGTCTCCAAGGCGAAGAAGAACTCCGTGCCCAACGACAACATCGACCGGGCCATCAAGCGCGGCGCGGGACTCTCCGGGGACAGTGTGGAGTACGAGGAGATCACCTACGAGGTGCGCGGCCCGCAGGGCTCCGCCCTGCTCGTGGAGTGCCTCACCGACAACCGCAACCGCGCGGCTTCGGAGGTGCGCATCGCGGTGACCCGCTCCGGGGGCACCGTCGCGGACCCCGGCTCCGTGGCCTACATGTTCCAGCGCAAGGCCGTGGTGCAGCTGCCCAAGGCCGAGCTGAGCGAGGACGATGTCCTGGCCGCCGTGCTCGAGGCCGGCGTCGAGGACCTCATCGAACACGACGCCAGCTTCGAGATCCGGGCTGAGCCGCAGGACCTGCACGCGGTGCTCAAGGGCCTCGAGGAGGCCGGTATGAGCTGGGACAACGACGAGGTCGAGTTCGTCTCCGATGTCACCGTGGACCTCGACGTCGACGCCGCCAAGAAGTTCTTCAAGCTCCACGACGCGCTGGAGGACCTCGACGACGTGCAGAACGTGCACACCAACGCAGACCTCAGCGCGGAGACGCTGGCCGCCCTCGAAGCCGAAGACTGAGGCAGGCGCAGTCCCCATGCCTGAACAGACGATGATGCGGGGGCCTCGATGAGCCCGGCGGGCGTCGTCTCGGGCACCGCCGGAACCTCACGGACCGCGCAGCGGATCCTCGGGGTGGACCCTGGACTGACCCGCTGCGGCTTCGCCGTGGTGGAGATGAACCTCAACCGCACCGGCGAGTCCCTCCACGTGGAGGTCACCGGCACCAAGGCCGCGCAGGACCTCGCCGAGCGGATCCTGGCGATCCAGCGCTCCGCAGAGGCGCTGCTGGACCGGTACGCCCCGGACGTCCTGGCCATCGAGCGGGTCTTCGCGCAGAACAATGCGCCCACCGTGGTGGCCACCGCCCAGGCCTCCGGCGTGATCATCGCCGCCGCCGCCGCGCGGGGGATACCCGTGGCCTGGCACACCCCCTCGGAGGTCAAGGCCGCCGTCACCGACGACGGCAACGCCGATAAGCAGGCAGTGGCCCGGATGGTGCAGCGGATCCTGAAGCTCCCCGGCCTGCCCACCCCGGTGGACGCCACCGACGCCTACGCGGTGGCCATCTGCCACGGCTGGCGCTCCGGGATCGGCGCGCGGTTCAACATGTCGGGCTCCACGCAGACCCACCAGGGCGCCACCACCGCGCTGCAGCGTGTCCAGCAGGCAGCAAGTTCGAAGCCTGCCGGTTCGAAGTCTCCCGGGCCGAAGAGCGGAGCCAGGTCCGGCGCCGCGCTGACTCCCGCCCAGCGCGCCTGGATGGAAGCCGCCAAGCGGGCGCGCTAGAGTGTTCGAATACATGTTCTAATGGCGCCGGGGGCACCCCTGGTCCGTGACCAGTCGCCAGCGGCGACGGTGAGGTGAGAAATGATCTCTTCCATCCGTGGCGACGTGCTCCACGTCGGCACCGACCATGCAGTGGTCGAGGTCTCCGGCTTCGGCCTGCACGTCTCGGCCACCCCAAGGACCCTGGGAGAGCTGCACCGCGGAACCGAGGCCCGTCTGCACACCAGCTTCGTGCCGCGTCAGGACGATGCGCCGCTGCTCTTCGGCTTCTGCGAGCTCTCCGAGCGGATCATCTTCACCACTCTGGTCTCGATCTCCGGGATCGGACCCAGGATGGCGCTTGCAGTGCTGGCCGTGCACACTCCGCACGAGGTCCACCAGGCGATCGCCGAGTCCGACACCGCCGCATTCACCAGGGTCCCCGGCATCGGGAAGAAGACCGCGCAGCGGATCCTGCTCGAGCTCGCCGGCAAGCTGGTGATCGACGAGCCCGCCTCACCGGCGGCCGCCGCACCCGCTGAGCCTGAGGTGGCCGTACAGGTCCGCGAGGCGCTGGTCTCGCTGGGCTGGACCGAGAAGGACGCCCGCACCGGCGTGGAGAAGCTGCTGGCCGCTCAGCCGGATCTCGTCGAGGCCGATGTCTCCACCGTGCTGCGGCAGGCGCTGCGCAGCCTCGGAGGTGCCCGGTGAGCGCAGAGGCTCCCCGCGAACTGGTGGGCGGCAACTCGATGACCGAGGAGCGCGCCATGGAGGCGGCGCTGCGCCCGAAGGCGCTGAGCGACTTCGTCGGGCAGCAGACGGTGCGCCGTCAGCTCTCCCTGGTGCTGGAGTCCTCCCGGATCCGCGGCACCGCCTCAGACCATGTGCTGCTCTCCGGGCCTCCCGGTCTGGGCAAGACCACCCTGGCGATGATCATCGCCGCGGAGATGAACGCCCCGCTGCGGATCAGCTCCGGACCGGCCATCCAGCACGCCGGGGACCTCGCCGCGATCCTGTCCTCGCTGACCGAGGGTGAGGTGCTCTTCCTCGACGAGATCCACCGCATGTCCCGGCCGGCAGAGGAGCTGCTCTACATGGCCATGGAAGACTTCCGGGTCGATGTGATCGTCGGCAAGGGCGCCGGCGCGACGTCGATCCCGCTGGAGCTGCCGCCCTTCACCCTGGTGGGGGCCACCACCCGCGCGGGCCTGCTTCCCGGGCCGCTGCGCGACCGGTTCGGCTTCACCGGGCAGCTCGAGTTCTACAGCACCGACGAGCTCGAACTGGTGCTGCGCCGCTCCTCCGCGATGCTGGACATGAACGTCGCCGGTCAGGGATTCGCCGAGATCGCCGCGCGCTCCCGCGGGACCCCGCGCATCGCCAACCGGCTGCTCCGCCGGGTGCGGGACTGGGCGCTGGTCCACCGCGTGCCCCAGGTGGATCGGGCGACCGCCGCCGAGGCGCTGGAGATGTACGAGGTCGACGAGCGCGGCCTGGACCGGCTGGACCGGTCGGTGCTCGAGGCGCTGTGCCTGAAGTTCAACGGCGGGCCGGTGGGACTCTCCACTCTCGCTGTCCTCGTGGGGGAGGAGACCGAGACCGTGGAGACGGTGGCAGAGCCATACCTGGTGCGCGAGGGCCTGCTCGCCCGCACGCCGCGCGGGCGCGTCGCCACTGACCAGGCCTGGCGGCATCTGGGACTGACTCCGCCGGAGCGTCACCCTGATAGTCTGTCGGGTTGAATGCCCGGCCAGCTCCCACGGGTTGAAGATCCGCCAGCTGGCCGAGAACATCCCGCGACGAGAGATTGGCCCGATCCGTGAATGCTTCGCTCTACTACGCCCAGCTGTCAGCCGCTGAAGGCGGCGGCGGCGGTCCCGCGCTGGACCCGTTCCTGCTGATCATGATCGCCATCCTGGCGATCTTCATGTTCCTCACCTTCCGTCGTGGGAAGAAGATGCGCGACGAGCAGACCAAGGCCCGCGGCGGCGCCGTGGTCGGTGCCCAGGTGGTCACCGCCGGCGGAATGGTCGGCACCGTGGTGTCCCGCGATGAGGAGGCCCAGCGACTCACCCTGGAGTTCAGCTCCGGTGACCGCGTGGACTTCCTGATCGGCGCCATCCAGCAGGTGGTTGAACCCGCCGCCACCACAGAGGACTGATTCTCCTCCTATGGCTCCACGCACCCCCGTCGCGAAAGCTCGCGGCGCCCTGATCGCTCTGCTCGTGCTCCTGCTCGGCATGGGCGGGCTTCTTGCCTTCGCCGTACAGGACGACCGCGCCCAGTGGGCGCCGCTGCTCGCTCTGGACCTCGAAGGTGGCACCCAGATGGTCCTCTCACCACAGGTCGAGGGGGATGCGCAGATCGACGGCGAGCAGCTGGACCAAGCGGTGGAGATCATCCGTCAGCGTGTCGACGGCTCCGGCGTCACCGAATCCGAGATCGCCACGCAGGGCGCGGAGAACGTCGTCGTGGGCATGCCCGGCGTGCCCGACGAGGAGACCCGAGAACTGATCCAGGCCTCGGCGAACATGGAGTTCCGTCCCGTGATCCAGGTGGAGCAGGATCTCGACTTCCTGCAGCAGACGCTGCTCGACGACGAGGACCTCACCGAGGAGGAGGCCGAGGCGCTCGAGGAGGAGCTCGCGGCCACCGAGGAAGAGGGTGACGACGCACCGGCCGCTCAGCCCGAGGACTTCGAGGAGCCCACGGCGGAGCCGGAGAACGGCTCGGACCCGAACTGGATCACCCCCGAGGTCGCGGCCGATTTCGCGAACTTCACCTGCAGCACCGAGATCAGCCTCGAAGAGCGCGCCGCCGCAGCCGACGACGAGCCGCTCAGCGCCTGCGATCCCAATTCTGGCGTGAAATACCTGCTGGGGCCGGTGGAGGTCCCCGGGACCAACATCGCCGATTCCAGCTTCGGGATGGAGCAGTCACCCGGTGGCGGGTCCACCGGGCGCTGGGCCGTGACCATCAACTTCGACTCCGAGGGCACGGAGTCCTTCCGCGACACCACCACCCGCCTGGTCAACCTCGAGGCTCCGCGCAACCAGTTCGCCATCATGCTCGACGGGCAGGTCATCTCTGCCCCCACCACGCAGGCAGCGATCGTCGACGGCCGCCCGCAGATCACCGGTGACTTCACCGAGGAAGAGGCGCGCGGGCTCTCCGAACAGCTGCGCTACGGCTCGCTGCCGATCAGCTTCGAGATCGAGTCTGAACAGCAGATCTCCGCCACGCTCGGCGAGGAGCAGCTGCGGCTCGGCCTGATGGCCGGCATCATCGGCCTGGTCCTGGTCGCCGGCTACGCGTTGTTCCAGTACCGCGCACTGGGCCTGGTCACCATCGCCTCGCTGGTGGTCGCCGGCGTGATGACCTGGTGGGCCATCGCCCTGCTGGGCTGGACCGACGGATACCGGCTCTCCCTTGCCGGCATCGCAGGCCTGATCGTCTCGATCGGTCTGACCGCGGACTCCTTCATCGTGTACTTCGAACGCGTCAAGGACGAGCTGCGCGAGGGGAGATCTCTGCCCGGCGCCGTCGAAGCCGGCTGGGCCCGCGCCCGACGCACCATCCTCGCGTCCAAGGCCGTGAACATCATCGCCTCCGTGGTGCTCTACCTGGTGGCCGTGGGCAACGTGCGCGGCTTCGCCTTCACCCTCGGTCTGACCGCGATCATCGACATCATCCTGGTGTTCCTCTTCACCCACCCGCTGATGCAGCTGCTCGCCCGAAGGAAGTTCTTCGCCGCGGGCAAGCGGTTCTCCGGGCTCTCGGAGAAGGAGCTCGGGGTGGACGTGCTCTACCGCGGCCGTGGCCGCTTCGCCCGCAGCAGCGTGGTATCGGCAGGACCGGCGGGACCGATGACCCCGCGCGACTCCACCGCAGACCCCGGCGGTGGAGGGCTCCGGAGCAGTCCGCTGCCCAGATCGACAGAGAGCCCCGACGACGTGCGGGAGGCCCGGATCCGGGAGCTGCCAGAGATCTCAGATCACGAATGGGGCCAGATGACCATCGCCGAGCGGCGCCGCGCACGCGCCGCCGCAGCCCGACAGCGCAGCTCCGAGAAGACACCGAAAGACTCAGACACGCCGGATGAGCGCCTGGCCCCGCGTGAGACTGTGACATCTAGTGAGACCGAGGAGGACCGCTGATGGCTGCAGGATTCGCCAAGACCGGCAACCAGCTCTACACCGGTGAACGGTCCTACCCGTTCATCCAGCGATCAAACCTCTGGTTCCTGCTCGCCGGGATCCTGGTGCTCGCCTCGATCGCCGTGCCGTTCTTCCGCGGCGGGTTCAACCTCGGGATCGAGTTCACCGGCGGTTCGGAGTTCACGGTCTCGCAGACCGACAACACCGAGATCGCCGTCGGTGAGGACGCGGTGGCAGACATCTCCGGCCAGGAGGCCGTGGTCACCAATGTCGCGCCGAACACCGTGCGGGTGCAGACCGCCGAGCTCAGCGACACCGAGACCCTGGAGGTCGCCGAGGCGCTCCAGCAGGGTTACGGCGTCTCCGCCGAACAGGTCAGCTCCACCTTCATCGGCCCGGTCTGGGGCGAGCAGATCTCCCAACAGATGCTGCTGGGCCTGGTGATCTTCGTGGTGCTCGTCGCGCTCTACATGGCGTTCTACTTCCGCACCTGGACCATGTCCCTGGCCGCGATGCTCGGGCTGGGCTTCGTGGTGATCACCACGGTGGGCATCTACTCGCTCACCGGATTCGAGGTGACGCCCAGTGCGATCATCGGATTCCTCACGATCCTCTCCTATGCGCTCTACGACACCATGGTGGTCTTCGACAAGATCCGCGAGAACCTGGAGCCGCTGAAGGACCAGAAGGACCAGACGTTCACCGAACGGGTCAACCTGGCGGTAAACCAGACCCTGGTCCGTTCGCTGAACACCTCCGTGGTGGGCATCCTGCCGGTCGGCTCGATCCTGTTCATCGGCTCGATGCTGCTCGGCGCCGGCACGCTGCGCGACATCTCGCTTTCGCTCTTCGTCGGCATCATCGTGGGCACCCTGGCCACGATCTTCATCCAGGCCCCGCTCTACGCCCGGATGCGCCGCAACGACGGCGACATCAAGGCCCACACCGAAGAGGTGCTGAGGCTCCGCGCGCTCCGCGGCGTGCACGCGGTCACCTACTCCGGCACCGCGCTGGACGAGGACGGCCGTCCGGTGAAGTTCCCGCCTCTCCCAGAGCCCGAGCCGGAGGATGAGCCTGAGGAGGAAGACGGCTACCAGGTCCTCATTCAGGCCCCGCACGAGCACTGAGTCTCAACAGTGCCCAGAATGGGGCTACAATTGCCGACACGCCGTCTTCAGCATCCCGGCTCAGCCCTAGGGAAAGCAGGTCCGCACTGGTGAACGAGGAACGCCCGGCAGCAGAGGGCACCACGCGGCTCGCCGCAGCGAGCGCGGCCTCACCGCCCGTGGTCCGACGAGCGCGCGCCGTCGGAGTGGTCAGTGATGAGGCCTCTTCATCGCCGCTGCTCGAGCCGCTCCTGCGCGCCATGCGGGCCAACGATTCGCAGCAGGACTTCCCGCTGGTGCAGCGCGCCTTCGAGGTGGCCAATCACCACCACCGGGATCAGAAGCGCAAGAGCGGTGACCCCTACATCACCCACCCGGTGGCCGTGGCCACCATCCTCGCCGAGCTCGGCCTCACCGGCTCCACCCTGGCCGCGGCGCTGCTGCATGACACGGTCGAAGACACCGAGTACTCGCTGGAGCAGCTGACCAAGGAGTTCGGCGAAGAGATCGCGCTGCTCGTCGACGGCGTCACCAAGCTGGACAAGCTCAAGTTCGGCGACGCCGCGCAGGCCGAGACGGTGCGCAAGATGGTCCTGGCCATGGCCAAGGACATCCGGGTGCTGATGATCAAGCTCGCCGACCGGCTGCACAACGCGCGGACCTGGCGCTACGTGGCCGCGGAGTCCAGCGCCCGCAAGGCGAAGGAGACCCTGGAGATCTTCTCCCCGCTGGCCCACCGGCTCGGGATGAACACCATCAAATGGGAGCTCGAAGACCTCTCCTTCGCCGCCCTGTACCCCAAGGTCTATGAGGAGATCGTCCGACTGGTCGGGGATCGCACCCCGCAGCGTGAGAAGTTCCTCTCCGAGGTCCGCGAGACGATCGCCGACGACCTCAACGAGGCGTCCATCTCCGCGACCATCACGGGCCGTCCCAAGCACTACTATTCGATCTATCAGAAGATGATCGTGCGCGGCAAAGAGTTCGACGACATCCATGACCTGATGGGTGTGCGGGTGCTCGTGGACACCATCCGGGACTGCTACGCGGTCCTCGGCGCGCTGCACGCCCGCTGGAACCCGCTTCCGGGGCGGTTCAAGGACTACATCGCGATGCCGAAGTACAACATGTACCAGTCGCTGCATACCACTGTGCTCGGCCCGTCGGGCAAGCCGGTGGAGATCCAGATCCGCACCCACGAGATGCATCGCCGCGCCGAGTACGGCGTGGCCGCACACTGGAAGTACAAGCAGGACTTCTCCGCCACGGCGCCGCATTCGGCGGTCAACCAGCCCGCTGGTGGATCCCTCGCCGGGACCGCGACCCAGCAGTCCCAAGCCACCGAGGACATCGGCTGGCTGAGATCGCTGGTGGACTGGCAGTCCGAGACGAAGGATCCCGACGAGTTCCTCGATTCGCTGCGCTTCGAGATCAACGCCAAGGAAGTCTTCGTCTACACCCCCAAGGGTGAAGTCATGGCCCTGCCGGCGGGCTCCACCCCGGTGGACTTCGCCTACGCGATCCATACCGACGTCGGACACAAGACCATTGGGGCGAGGGTCAACGGCAAACTGGTGCCGCTGAACTCCGAGCTGCAGCACGGAGACTGGGTGGAGATCTTCACCTCCAAGTCCGAGACTGCGGGTCCCAGCAACGACTGGCTGATGTTCGTCAAGAGCCCACGGGCGCGGAACAAGATCCGACACTGGTTCTCCAAGGAGCGCCGCGAGGAGTCGATCGAGCGGGGCAAGGAGAGCCTGACCAAGGCCATCCGGAAGTCCCAGCTGCCGCTGCAGAAGGTGATGAACCCCGAGGTCCTCGACACCGTCGCCAGGCAGCTGCACTACACCGAGGTCGCCGGGCTCTACGCCGGGGTGGGGGAGGAGCACGTCTCCACCCAGAACGTCATCGAACACCTCACGGCGCTCTTCGAACCCGAGGAGGAGGAGTCCGAGGAGCACGACACCACCCCGATCACCTCCCCCGGCACTCCGACCAACCAGTACTCCGACGCGGGAGTCATCGTCAAGGGCGCCGGGAACGTGCTGGTCAAGCTGGCCCGCTGCTGCACCCCGGTGCCGCCGGATGAGATCGAAGGATTCGTCACTCGAGGCCAGGGGGTCTCGGTGCACCGCGGAGACTGCCGCAACGTCCAGCAGCTGCGCGAGCAGCCCGGACGTCTGGTGGAGGTCGAGTGGGCGCCGACGAAGTCCTCGGTGTTCCTCGTCGAGATCCAGGTCGAGGCGCTGGACCGCAAGTCGCTGCTCTCGGACGTGACCCGGATCCTGGCCGAGTCCCAGGTCAACATCCTCTCCGCCAGCGTGCAGACCTCGCGGGACAGGGTGGCGATCTCCCGTTTCTCCTTCGAGATGGGGGACCCCCGCTACCTGAACCACGTGTTGAACTCCGTGCGCCGCATCGACGGCGTCTATGACGTCTACCGCACCGTGGGCAAGCGCCGGGAACACTGACCCTGGGGCTCATTTATCGGTACTACGCCAAGCAGGCAGAACAGCTCCTCCGACCCAAGCGATTCTCTTCATCCGTGGGTGGGGTCGCTGAAATTTCGCTTCACCGACTGGAAGCGAACTGGGGATCATGCCGTGGAATTACCCCTGTTATCAGGTCGCGCGAGTGGGGAGCCAAATCTGCTGCTCAGAAACGCAACCATCCTCAAGCACGCGCTAAATGTGCCCCGGTGCGCCCAATCGCAGGCCGAAGTTTTCAAGGAAGCGGGACCGCCGGACGGCGTTTACCTGAACATCTTCGCCAGCAATCAGCAGGTGGCGGAGATCTTCATCCCAGAGTCCTGTGTTTCGGCCGCGGCCGTCACGGGCGCGGACCGCGCAGGCTCCGCCGGTGCAGAGGTTGCCGAGTTCATCTGCTCAAAGTCGCCCATCATGGAGCAGCCAACGGCGGCACCGAGCTGCTGGAAGCCACCCCGGTCGGCGCTGGCGCTCATCGAGGTGGGGAGGAAAGCACCTATGTGCACTCCGCTTCGGAGACCATAAGCACGTTGGAAGGCCTCGGCGCTTCGGTACACCACATCGATCTCCACGGGACCGTAGTGTTCAGTTTCGGAGCAAATGGGGTTGCCACGGTTGCGGTACCCTGACGTGGAGCTTCACGTCTGTCGACTTTCTGCGGACGTCGATCCTGTTGAGTCGACTTCTCCGTGGTTCGGTGGACGAGATATGGCTGGATCCCTTTTCGAATCTCCTGGTTTATTTGCCTTCTGCACAGCGCTTCGTCGAACAGGCCTGGGTTTTCGAGTTGGAGACCATGAGCAAAAATCGAGGGCGCGATCCCAGTCGTCACGACGAGCTGGACAGAGAGACGCGATTGCGAAGTTGCGAAGATCGCCAGAGACTAGGTGTACTCAGCCACGAGGCTGTTGACAGCGAGTGATGGGCGGATGGCCTCCAAGGGCGCTGTGTCGGCGCCGGTGGTTGTAGAAGTCTAACCACGGTCTAAGAGCTGCGGTCCGATCAGCCGTTGAGGTGTAGCGGCACCGATAGGCCCACCCCTCCTGCAGCGTGCGGTTGAACCGTTCGGCCTTCCCGTTCTGCCACGGATGTCGAGGTTTGGTCCGTAGGTGCTTGGCTCCGAGCCGGCCCAGCACCGATTGGAATGCTCGGGACCGGGTGTAGGCCAGCGCGTTATCAGTCATCACACGCTTCACCGGGGCCCCATGGGCGGCCATGAAGACCGCCGCTCGGGCCAGGAACTCCGCGCAGGTCTGCCCGGTCTCATCGAACAGCGCCTCGGCGTAAGCGAGCCGGGAGTGATCATCCACGGCCACGTGGACGTAGTCGAAGCCCACTTGCTGACGCCCGGTGTTGTGGACTTCGCGGGTCTGGCCTGATTGTGCCCTCCAACCGCCACCGGCCGGGATCCGGCCGATCTTCTTCACATCCACATGGATCAGATCCCCGGGGGCTGAGTGTCCGTATCGGTGCTCCGTGGCGCGGCCAGCACGGATCCGGTCTCCGGTGATCGGGTCCAACTCCCAGAGCCGAGGCCACCCAGCCTGGGCGATGATCCGCGAGATCGTGCGGGCCGGAACCCCGGTGCGCACGCGGAGGTCTGCGGGTCCTTCGCGGTGGTGTTCGCGGGCTTCGAGCACCTGGGCGACCTTCGCAGGGGTGGTGGCACCGGGGCTTCTGCGTGGTCGGGAGGACCGATCGATGAGCCCGGCGGGGCCTTCTTCACGATAGCGGCGCAGCCACCGGTAGGCCGCGGTGCGCGAGATGCCGAGTTCTTTGGCGACGTGGGCTGCTGGTTGGCCGTTGGTGACGCGTTGGACCAGCAGAAGTCGGCCATGTGGGGTCAGCCGGGAGTTGTGGTTCAGGGTGGGAATCCGGGCGGTACGGTGGGACACGGAGACCTCTTAGATCAGTTGGCTGCGTGTGGTAACCACCAACCTAAGAGGTCTCCGTCCTCTTCTCACGTGTCAATAAGGTCCTGGCTGAGTACACCTAGGCGCCGGAACGGACGACCACAATCTCCCTGATCTGCTGCACCGAGAGCATCTTGTCGGCATTCGGATCCCTGCGTTCCCGCCGCGTAGGTAGACGGTGGCGGTATGGGTGAAGAACCCCCGGGCTACGGGACCCTGCTCCTTGGGCCTATGGCTAGCCACAGCCTGGCCTACTTCGACCGGGCCGGCTTGCAGACCCTCGGCGACCGTTTCGTCAGGGCGGGGCGGGTTATAGCTGGCAATGGGGGGGGGGGGAACTCGAACCGGGAACCCAGGCTCCGTCGATGTAGTGCTGAAGGTGGACAGGGGGATTCATGCGCGCTCCTAGGAGTAGCGAAGGGACTAATGGGAGATGCGACCTCGCGTCAAAGCTGAGTGGGGCAGAGGAATCGGAGAAGAACCGGTCACGACTCTTGTCAGCGGAATGCGGGGATGCCGGTGATCTTCTGGCCCAGGATCAGGGTGTGGACCTCGTCGGTGCCCTCGTAGGTGCGCACGGATTCCAGGTTGTTGGCATGGCGCAGCGGCGAATAATCTAGGGTGACGCCGTTGCCGCCGAGGATGGTGCGGCATTCTCGGGCAATCTCGATGGCTTCACGGCAGTTGTTGAGCTTTCCCACGGAGATCTGGTGCGGCGCGAGCTGACCGGCGTCCTTCAAACGACCCAGGTGCAGGGCGAGCAGGAAGCCCTTGTTGATCTCCAGGGCCATGTTCACCAGCTTTGCCTGGGTCAGCTGGTAGCCGGCCAGAGGCTTGTCGAACTGCAACCGGTCCTTGGAGTAGTCCAGCGCGCTCTGCCAGGCGTCGCGTGCGGCACCCATGGCGCCCCAGATGATGCCGTATCGTGCCTCGTTCAGACATTCGAAGGGGGCGCGCAGCCCCTTCGCATCGGGGAGGATCGCGTCGGCGGGGAGCCGGACATTGTTGAGTTCGACGTCGCACTGGATGGAGGCGCGCATGGAGAGCTTGGGTTCGATGGGGGTGGCCTTGAAGCCAGCTGTGCCGGTGGGCACGACGAAGCCGCGCACGCCTTCGTCAGTCTGCGCCCAAATGATCGCGACCTGTGCCACTGAGGCGAGCCCGATCCAGCGTTTGGAGCCGTTAAGGATCCAGTCGTTTCCGTCGCGGCGGGCGAAGGTGGTCATGGCCGAGGGATCTGATCCTGCGGTCGGTTCGGTCAGTCCGAAGCATCCGATCGCCTCGCCGGCGGCCATCTGCGGAAGCCATTCCTGCTTGTGAGCTTCCGATCCGTGCTTGTAGATGGCGCTCATCGCCAGCGAACCCTGCACCGAAACGAATGTCCGTAGTCCGGAATCGCCGGCTTCGAGCTCGGCGGCGGCGAGACCATATTCCACAGCGGTGCGGCCGGCGCAGCCGTAGCCGGTGAGGTGCATGCCGAGCAGGCCGAGCTTGGCCATTTCGGGCACGATCTCCAGGGGAAATACCGCCTTCTCGTACCAGCCGGCGATGTTCGGTCTGATCGCGGAGTCGACGAAGGAGCGGACATCTGTCTGTAGCTGCCGTTCATCGTCCGTGAGGAGGGAATCGAGACCAATCAAATCACTGTCGAACATTTAGGAGCCTTTCATTGAGGTGGGCGAGGATGTCTCCACGAAGGTGTCGCCCTGGTGTTCGCCAAGGGCAGGTGGAATCTGGTGGTACCGAGGTTCCGCGTCCGAGAGTCGGATGGGATTGGTCAGTTGTCGGGACTGTCGTCCGGTATCCGGGTCGGTCATGACCACGGAAGGCGAGAGTCCGAGGCTATCGGCCAGTTCAAGTGCCTCGCCGATGGTGTTGACCTTTCCGGCGGGAACGCCGTTGGCCAGTAATCTCTGTTGCCACTGGATAGCAGTATCCTCGAGCAGAGCTTCTTCAAGGAGCGAACGCAACTCGGCACGGGATGCGACGCGCCGTTCATTGGTGTGGAATCGGGCGTCTTCCGCGAGGTCCGGGAGCCCGAGAGTTGTTATCAGGTCGCGAAACTGCCGGTCGTTGCCCACTGCGAGGGCCAGAGTGCCGTCTGCGGTGCGGTAAGTCTCATAGGGTGAAATGCTCGGATGGGCATTTCCCATGCGGCTGGGCGAAGTCCCAGTGGCCAAAGTAGCCGTGCCTTGATTTACCAGGGCAGCGATTAATGACGAAAGCAGGTTGACCTGCACCTCTTGGCCCTTGCCCGTCGCATCTCTGACCCGCAACGCCATCAAGATTCCAGCCAGAGCGTTTTGTCCGGTGAGCACGTCTACCAGTGCGACGCCCACCTTGCTCGGATCCGTCTCGGCTGCACCGGTGATGCTCATCAGCCCCCCTAGGGCTTGCACCAGGAGATCGTAACCAGGCAGCTCGGCACCGGGGCCCGTGCCGAAACCAGAAATAGAACAATAGATAAGATCAGGTTGTTCTAACGCGAGAGTTCTGTAATCCAATCCGAACTTCGCCATGACACCTGGACGGAAATTCTCCACTACGACGTGACAGCTGGACACCAGCTCCAGAGCGTAGGCGAGACCCTCGGGCGTCTTCAGATCCGCGAGCACGGATTTCTTGTTGCGGTTGACGCTAGAGAAGTACGTCCCAGTCCCATCCGTATCGACCGGAGGGACCCAAGCGCGTGTGTCGTCCCCGGTCGGGCTTTCTATCTTGATGACCTCGGCGCCGAAGTCCGCCAGCAACATCGTGCAGAGGGGACCCGCGAGGACGCGAGAAAAGTCCGCGACTCGGACACCCTTGAGCGGTTGCGGCGGTGCGGTTTCCGGCATGAGTTGTCCTCCTTGGACTCTTGTTACATGTTGCATGCAACACTACGAGGGGGCGTGCAATATGTAAAGGCATCCACGGCTACCTCCTTCGCCGGTCCTTATCGACCATAATGCGAGGTCACTGGCAGTACTTATTGAGCTGTTCGAGTTTCGTGAGATACGGCTCGGCTGACAACCCCGTCGTAGTGGCGCTAACTCCTGTGATGAGTAACTGGGCCGTCCGGGTCACGTGATCGCGAACCGCGACGGCAACCGCGTGCGGGTCACGACGCACCAGGGCGTCCATGATGTCACTGCGGTCATTGGCCAAGTCTTGACCGCTCCGAGTCGAAGGGATCGTCACCAGCCCACGGGTAAGCACCAGGTTGCGCAGTTCGCTGTCGAGAGCCGTCAATCGCGCGTTGCCCGCCAGCCCCAGTAGGAAAAGATGGAAGTCTTTGTCCGCCTGCAGGGTTCCGGGACCGTCACCTGCAGAGGCGGCGTCCAAAATTCTGCGGTGCAATACCCTGATATGAGCCAGGTCTTCCTCAGTAGCTGCTTCAGCGCCTCGAGCGGCCGCCGGAGGCTCAAGAATGATCCGGATCTGAAAAATTTGCACGATCTCGTCCAAGGATATTTGCAGTACACGGGCACCCCGGTTCTTCTCTATCCGAACGATGCCTTCCTTTTCGAGCAGCTGAAGCGCCTCGCGGACCGGAGTCCTGGAGACTCCTAGTTTCTCGGCCAATTCGATTGCCGAGTAGAGCTCCCCGGGCTTCATCTCGCCAGACGTGATGGCTGCTCTGAGCCGGTCTGTGACCTGGGCCGTCAAAGAAAGGCCAGCCGTGACCTGTTGCATGCTACTCATCTGTGCATTCTACGGGTGGCATCGTGGTCTTCGTCCCACCGCGAGAGGCTTTGAAATCGAGCTTTCTTGTGGAATCTTGTAACGCTCGCTCGCCCTCAGTGGGTCTGCTGACGGTTCGGTTGACTTCCTGACTGCTAAGAAAGCAGAGAGGATAGTCCCATGCCGAAGATCTATTCCGAGGAGTTCAAGGCCTCCGCGTTGGAGCTGCTCGATGCCGGGATGACCCAGAAGTAGGTCTGCGAAGACCTGGGCATCTCGAAGTCAGCCCTGCAGATGTGGGTGAGTAAGGATCGAGCACATCACCACGGTGTCGAGCCTGCTGAAGATGCTGCTGGCCGAGCGGACCAGTCGAAGATGCTCAGATGTATCCGTGAACTCGAACAAGAAAACGAGATCCTGCGTCGAGCTACTGCGTACTTGTCCCAGGCGAATCTGAAGGTCGGGCAGGCCCGCTCAGAATGATGTTCCCGCTGGTCCGTGACCTTGCCGTCGCCGGTGTTCCGGTGGCGGTGGCCTGTCGGGTGTTGGGCTTCTTGAAGCAGGCGTTCTATCAGTGGGCGGCGAACCCGGTCTCGGCTCGTGACTGGCAGGAGGCGGAACTGCTCAACGCCGCCTATAACATTCACGCTGATGATCCTGAGTTCGGGCACCGGTTCATCGCTGATGAGCTCTGCGCGGCCGGGCATCTGGTGTCTGAGCGCCGGGTCTGACGGCTGTGTTCTCAGCAGCGGATCTTCTCGGCCACGATCCGCAGAGCCCGAAGGATGAACAAGAAGCCAGGCCCTCCGGTCTGTGATGACCGGGTCCAACGCGACTTCAGCGCGACTGCTCCGAATCAGCTGTGGCTTACCGATATCACGGAGCATCGCACCGCTGAAGGCAAGATCTACGCCTGCGCGGTGAAGGACGTGTTCTCGAATCGGATCGTGGGCTACTCGATCGGGCCCAGGATGAAGTCACACCTGGCAGTGGCTGCTCTGAACGACGCGGTGGTCCGCCGTGGCGCCGGGCAAGTGGCTGGCTGTGTTGTACATAGCGACCGAGGGTCTCAATTTCGTTCCAGGAGATATCAGCGGGCGATCAAGGCTCATGGGCTGCTTGGATTGATGGGCCGGGTCGGTGCTGCGGGTGATAATGCCGCGATGGAGAGCTTCTTCTCCACGTTGCAGAAGAACGTGCTCAACAGGCGCCGCTGGTCCTCTAGGGATGAGCTCCGCAGGGAGATCGTCTACTGGATCGAGCGGACTTATCACCGGCGTCGTCGGCAGCGGCGTCTGGGTAAGTTGACGCCGGTTGAATACGAGACCGTTTACAAAACGACCGTCGCTCTGGCGGCGTAAACCCCGAGGTCAACTAAACCGTCAGCAGACCCACACACACCGCCATGGGGACCAAACGTGCTGCCGCGATGTGGACCAGGTCATCGGTACGGTCCGCCCAGATCGTCGCGGTGCACCTCGACGTAAGCGTGCGCTCGTTGTTTTAGCGATCTTCCATATGGTCCTTGACCCGGAGACCCGAATCAGCACGAAGACGCCGCTCGGAATGCAAGATGACCTGCGATATCCGCAGCGTGTTTAGTGCAATCTCGCCTGGAGCCTCGATAGGGAACACCACGCGCCCGCCTAGAAATCACACGGCGCCCAATGGAGATAGAAGCTTTGTAGAACCTTCCCCACTTGCTGCCGTGCTACTTGGATTGTGGCGACAGGTCGTACGTGATCCAATGCGTCTGAGTCGCGACTTGATCATAGAGCCTTCTAGCGGTCTCGTTGCTTTCGGCGGTGATCCATCGAACTACAGTGGCGTCTTCATCATGAGCGATGCCTACGAGGCGTTGCAGTATCGCGGAGGCGGCACCAGTGCCCCGCGCGCTCGGAACAGTGAATAGATCGTCCAGATAGAGGCCGTGCCCTCCGACGATCGGGCGCGCGAACGTTCGGAAGTGGCCAAGTCCAATAACCCGTCCTTCATCCTCTGCGATGAGACAGCGAGTGCTGTGTTCAGGGTCGATAATCCACTTCCACACTGTGTCAATTATGGTGGAATCGTGAGTCTTGCCGTAGAAATCTCGATATGCACGGAAAATAACACTCCACGCATCGCGGTCCGGCTCGGCAACAAGCCGAACGACTATTGATGTTGTCATAGATCGTTCACCTCCACCGGGCACTCAATGCCCGTAGAAAACTAATTTCGTTGTCCGACGGCAAAGTCCGATGCCATCTGGTTGTCTTCAGCGATGGTCAAGTAGGACGTCCGAGTCATTGGGATGAATGCGAGGTAGCTGCGGTCCTGACGTTTCACAGGAGAGCGGTTCTCTCCGGGTACCACCGCCCACTTGGTAATCCGACATTTCTCGCCCCCAAGCTCGACTTCACAAAGATTCGATCCAGCGCTCATGGCTAGCCCTTCGGGTTTCTATCAGGCACTTAGGAATGTGTCTCACGCCACAGTGTGACACAGATCCTACTGGCCACATGTTGTGACACAGATCCGGCTGGCCCAATGTATCGGGTAGTCGCGGGGGAGAAGCCATGAGGATCAAGCAATTTCATCGATGGCAACTCGTGCTCTGCGGTCGAGAATCTCAAAGGAGGGCGTCCAGTTCCGAACAACTGTTATGTAGTTCTCATCTGTCAAGAGGCAGGATGAGGCGCCCGTCCCCACGCGAGGGGGCGGGCGCCTCGTGCTTCGCTGCGGATCCGTCGGTGAGCGTGTCAAAAACGACGCGCGGTCAGACTGATATGCGCGGATTGGTTACCGCAGGACGGGATGTTCGGCAGGAGCGTTCCCGCGTCTCTAGGATCGAGCGTCACCAGGCGTGGGGCCGGCTGCTCATAGCTGAATCGCGGATCGCTCCACGCGCTGCCACCGGCATCACCGCAACGAAGCGGCCTGTGGAGGCTGAGCCCCCTCAGTCCTGCATCACGGCCAAGGACCAGCACCAGTCAGCCAGCTCTCGGGCCACGGCCACGTTCGCCACCAGTGAACTCTTGCCACGCGCGATGAACCGCGCCCGGCGATCATGAAGACGCCGATTTCCCACGTCACCGCGGGCTCGCGCCGCGGCGGGGGCGAAATCCCACCGATCACGCATGGTCTTGCCAATCGTGTACCTGACCGGGTGATGCCACGCGGTCTCGACCAGCAACCGGCGGGCGTGGGTGTTCCCGGCTTTGCTGATCGGGCCCTGGGGCCGGGACTGGCCCGAGGAATACTCCGAGCGGACCAGGCCCACATAGGCGCGGATGCTGTTGCCGGTGAATCGGTGCCAGTCTTCGATCTCGACCGTCAGCCCTAACCCGGTCAGGGTCGAGACTCCGCGAAGACACCCCAGCCGATGCATCACCGGCCCGTGATGCGGGGCGGCAACCATGACCGTGATCGCCTCATCCAGGCGCCCGCGTCGGGCTTCCATGGTCAGCACTGCTTCAAGTCGGAGTCAAAGGCCATTCGGGTGGACTGGTGGGCCAGCTGGGTCTGGAACTCTGTGACCAGCTAGATGTGATGCGCTGCGGTCCACGCATTGTCTCCGGTGTAATTGCCTCCGGTGTAGAGGATGCTGTGGCGCAGCAGCAGCTTCGAGAGCCGGTGTCGGGCGCGCATCAGATCACTGCGGCAGTCCTCTCTGGCTCGAACCAGGTCCCGGTCTGCCTCTCGGTCTGCTGATGGAACAGTCACGGCGACGTGTTCGTCCAGGCGCAGCAGTCGGGCCAGGTGCACCGCGTCTTTGGCGTCGGTCTTGACCCGGTCCCGGGCTGGTCGTTGGAGCTTCGACGGGGCGAGCACCTCACACCGGATCCCGGCATCGAGCAGTGTCCGGTAGAGACCGAACCCGGTCGGGCCGGCCTCGTAGGCCACAGCCACCGGGCCGGGAGGTTCCTGAGCCGGGTGAGGATGTGCTCGTGTGATGGGGTCAGTCGTGATTGGAGGAGCTCTCCTGTGTCGCTGTCGATTGCTGCCGCGTAGACAGATCGTGCGTGCACATCGAGCCCAACACTCGGACGCTCGGTAAACACCGGGGCCTTCCACATATGTCGGCAAGGCCGGGCAAGGGGCGTCTTGTCCGGTGCCCCACGAATCTCTGTGAGTGGGGGCCCGGTCCGCAACCCCTTGCAGACCGCAAGGAGCTACTGCATACCGTCTAGTGCGTTCGCGGCTTCTCGTGCGCGCGCAAGAACCTCGATGACGCATGCCCGGGCTAATAGGTTGGAGAGCACTAGATGTACTCGGCCACTACGTTGGTGACAGTCGACTGGTCGGAGGCATGCCGCCGAGTGCGGTGTGGCGTCGCTGATTGTTGTAGACCTCGAGCCATGCTGCAAGAGCAGCGGCACGTGCAGCGTTGTCTAGGAAGACCTGCCGGTAGGCCCATTCGGTTTGCAGGGTGCGGTTGAATCGCTCGACTTTGCCGTTCTGCCAACGGCAGTGAGGTTTGATGAACTTATGCCTGGCACCGAGGGCGCTGATCTCGGCGGCTACATCGGCCGAGTGCCGGTAGGAGAAGTGGTTTTCGGTGATGACTCGCTCGATCCGGGTGATGCCCTGTCCCGCGAAGTAGCCGGCTGCACGAAGGATGAATCCGGCGCAGGTGGCGCCCTTCTCGTCGGGCAGGATCTCGGAGTAGGCCAGCCGAGAGTGGTCATCGACCATCGAGTGCACGTAGTCATAGCCGATCCGGGCTCGCTTCTTGGCCCAGGATGAGCTCATGTGACGGCCGTGGGCTTTCCATCCTCCGCCATCGGGGATCTTGCCGATCTTCTTGACATCGACATGGACCAGTTCGCCGGGGTGGTCACGCTCGTAGCGGACCGCGGTGGTCTTCGAGAACCGGATCACCTCACCGGTCAGCGGGTCGCAGTCGCGCAGGTAAGGGACTCTGTACCGGCGCAGCACCCGCGAGACGGTGCGGGCCGGGACGCTCAGCTCGGGGCCGATCCAGTCCTGGCCCCGACGTTGCTGGACTCGCAGGGCCAATGGCTTCCTCGGTCTCGGCCGGGGTCTGTCGTGGACAGTGGCGCGGTCCTGACGAGCGGTCGTGGAGACCGGACCAGCCTTCTTTGGGGAAGCGGGTGATCCAACGGTGGGCGCACTGGCGGGAGATGCCTTGGGCTTTCGCCGCGTGGGCGACTGCCCAGCCTTGTTCACAGACGCGCTCAATGAGTAGTTGCCGATCACGGGCATTGAGTCGGGCGTTACGGTGGGACATGGAGACCTCCGGACGGTAGACGACCTAGACGTCGCCCACCGCAACCGGGGGTCTCCTTTAGGTCAAGGACCGGCTCGGAGTGTCACTAACCACTTGGCCGAGTACAACTAGATCCGGCGCGCTCTCAGAGGCGATCCCCCTAGGGGGGCTTACCACGCAAACACTCGATGACCCGTGATGCATACGCGGATCTCTCGGTGTGCACCGAAGCGGCCGTTAGCCCGCTCTCCAGGGTCATCAGCCAAGCTGACTGTCTCAGCTTTTGGGGAGTGGGACCCGAGCACCGGAGGGAGGATGTAAGCAGTCTGGGCTGCTGAAAACCCAGGTGGACCAGATAGGACGAAGACGTTGCACCACCGAGTCTCTGCGCAGAGTATTCGCCTGTTTCAACTCTGGGCGCAGCCTATGACCCGGCAGTCGGTGACGAACGTTGGCGAGGCTGTCCAACCTAGGGCCTAACTCAAGTGCGCTGGGACACCTGCAGACGCTGCTGGGCCCCGTTAGTTGACCCCCCCGATAGGACCGATCCCAGGTGACTTCAATGTCTGTGAGGCGATTGTAATGAGCCCGCTGTGCTGAGCCTCGGAGGATTATGTTTCGTATAGAACGGCGGAGAGTTTTCTTCCTGGTCCGTCTCCGCTCTTCGTCGTTCAACGTGGCGTCGAGTTTCAGGATCAGTACACATACGAGCCAGGACAACGGGGCTTAGTGCCCTATCTAGTTGGAGGTCGCCAGTTCTATTTAGATAATGTCTACCGGTGTTCCCGGACGACGCTCGGGTCGGCCATGTGCCAGCGATCCGCGTGAAAGCAGTCTCCCCGCAGATCCTGCCCGATTAGGACCGAACAGCAAGCTCCCCTGCGGCGGTGACGGCTCCAACCCCACGGACGGAAACAACTGCGGGGACTCAATTGCGTTAAGTCTGGTGAAAATCGCGAGATTCCCGGAAAGCTCAACGTCAAGGACGCGGCTTCTTCTGATTAGGGGCAGCAACTGTGAACCGCCATAGATCTCGTCAGCCTGCCAGTCCAGCAATGAGTCACTGGCATCGACAGCTTGGATTGAGCGGCCGTGAGATCTGCAAGGCCATCATCGTGGCTCAGAGCCGGGGATTAGCACTCGCAATTAGGCGAACAGATTCGGGGGAGGGCACTGGGCATGAGGTCAAGTGACTCAGGGGACACGCCGGGAAAACGTGACGACACGACCCCGGTCAGCCAGTTCTTGCCGGACATTTCGAGGCTCAGGGGTGGTCCACTGAGCGAGCAAAACACGGACACCTGCTGTATGTGGAGATGACGATGCTCGGACTTCCCTCGGGTGGCGGTGGTGGACGGGCTGAACCGAGAGGGTCCCGCCGGGTTTGCATCACCGGCCAGCAGAAGATGGGCTTCGGGCCACGTTCTTATCGGTCTCAAGAGAAACACTACGCATGGGGAGGGAAGAGTAGAGATAGTGCTGGCACTTTTCAGTAGCGCATGCGGCATTCGATAGGCGACGCAGCCAGGAGCGGCGAGGTCGGCAGACACTGAATCCCAGGGCGCTTGGCGCGATGCCGCGTCAGTTTCGTGTAGAAGTGTCGACGAAGTCATTGACAAAATCTGAATATCTGAATAACCTTGTCATGCGTGACTCGCGTCACAAGTAAGATATCAAACAACAAGACCATCTAATCGTCGATATTATACGTCCTTGCGCTTTATGTCGCAATTCCTCAATGTCGCGGGACTCAATCAACGGATTCTGATGTAATCTAGGCGCGTTAATCTGTATTTATGACTGCTCACATATACTGGGAAGAGTTACCTAGATGAAGATCGATACAATCTTATATAATGGACGCATACGAACGATTGACCCACTACGTCCGAATGCAAGTAAAATTGGAATACTACAGGGTAGAATTGTGGGTCTTGATGAAGAGCTTGATGGATTAGAGTCCAGTCATTCGATTGATTTACGGGGCGCCCCCGTCGTACCGGGCTTCAACGACAGTCATATGCACTTCTCAATGATGGGCGTAGAGATGGCCCGCCTGGACCTTTCCCTTGAGACAACCCCTACGTTGCAGCATCTGTATGAAAAGGTCGAGGCGTACGCCCAGAGCCAGCCAGACGGCGCCTGGATTCAAGGTCAAGGATACGATCAAAACAGGATTGGAGGACATCCCGAGAGAGATGTGCTCGATCAGATAGCGGGCGGACGACCCGTTTATCTTGTGCACAACTCCCATCACATGGCTGTCGTGAATACCAAGGCCTTGGAGATGGCTGGTCATCCCGATCCTGAATCGATGGAGTCGCCAACCGGAGGCACTTTGGGCCGATACCCCGACGGCAGAATGAACGGACTCCTACAGGAACAAGCCATGAATCTGGTATCACATGTGCTGAAGCCAGTAGCCCAAGAAGTCATCAGAAAAGGTCTAGCGACGGCTTCGAACTGGGCTCTCAGCCATGGGATTACAAGTGCCACTGAACCGGGGATATGCGGCGACGTAATGGGTCACGGTCCGGCGGACCTCAGAGCCTTCCAGGATGTTCTCGCGGCCGGAAGTCTCAAGGTCCGGATGACTCTGATGCCTTACGTCACAGCCCTGCATTCGTTAGGTGACATTGGGGGATCCGAAGGCTGGGGTCTCGACCTGGGGATCTTGTCTGGATTTGGTGATGAGAGGTTGCGTATAGGGCCCGTGAAGATTCTCTCAGATGGCTCTCTAATAGGGAGAACCGCCGCAGTTTGCTGTGGTTACCACGATGCGCCGAATAATGAAGGCTACCTTCAATGGGAGCGAGATGAGTTAGAGCGCATGCTATTCGCCGCGCACAGAAATGGTTGGCAGATTGCTACGCATGCGATTGGAGATTACGCGCTTGACACAGTCTTGGATATCTATGATGAGGCGCAGCACAGATGGCCTCGCCACGATTCAAGACACCGGATTGAACACGCAGCGATCTCATCTCTGAACCAAGTCAAGCGAATTGTCGATGGAGGGTATATCCCTGTACCCCAGGGGAGATTTATTTCGACTCTCGGTGATGGTTTTGTGACCGCCTTGGGGAAAGAGCGGTTGAAGATGGCATACCGCATGCGCAGCTTCGTTGAGGCCGGCGTCACTCTGCCTGGCTCTACGGATGCCCCCGTCGTCTCTGGTGAAGCCATTCTAAGTATTCACGACATGGTCAACCGCAAGAGTCAGGGGGGACAGGCGATCGCTCTCGAAGAGGCACTGACGCCTTTGCAGGCCGTTGAGGCCTACACACACGGATCCGCCTACGCCGTCCACGAAGAGACCAGGAAGGGGACACTGACTCCTGGCAAGCTCGCTGACTTGGTGGTGCTGTCAGATGATCCAGTGGAGGTTGACCCAGAACGCATAGCGAAAATTGAGGTCGGTTCCACCATGGTGAATGGGATCTTCGAGTACGACGCCGCGGGCCTTCTCCCCTAAGTGTATGAGTTTTCCCTATCTAGTGGGGGCAACGATCTGCGCGGCAGTGGTCGAATGACATCCGAGTCTGTCAGAGATGGCGTTCCTTAGACTGCCCATGTGAAGACCTCGATGACACTCATTCGATTCCAGCGCCCGGGTATCAATGGGGGCCGGCTACTCGACAGTCCCGAAGGACCTTCCCGCCGTTGGCGACGAAGGACACCGTTTCTGCGGCAGGAGGAGTGGTGTTGGTCGGTCCGGTCTCTGGGCCTTGGCGCTTGCCCAGAGTCACCCCATGATCCGGGGGTGCCCCTATGTTCTTTGTCAAGCAGCAACGGGGATCTTGGCTTCGTAGAGAGTGCCGTCGCGGAGCATCGCATAGATGACATCACGACGGCGGCGAGCCAGAGCGATCAGAGCCTGCTTATGCTTCTTTTCCTCGGACCTCTTGCGGTCGTAGTAAGCCCGTGAGAGCGGGTCCTTCAGAGCCGCGAAGCAGGACAGGAACAGGGCCCGTTTGAGAATACTGTGGCCCCGCCTCGAGGAGTGATCCCCGCGGATCGATGACCCCGATCTCCACGTCACCGGAGAGAGTCCAGCGTAGGAAGCGAGATGTCCAGCGGTGGGGAAGTCCTTGCCGACGACCTCGGTGAGCATCCGTGCTACGGTCCTGGTCCCTACCACCGAAATCGAGCTCAGGACCGAGTGAAGAGCGTGAGCCTCCACGATGGCCTCAACCTGGGCATGCAGCGTGTCTCGAGAGGTCCTTAGATCAGCGAGCATCCCGGCCAGCTGGGGCAGCACCACGACCGCCGCATTCGTACCGATGACCACCACGGTCTGGGCATCCAGGGCAGAGAAGATCTCAGCGGTGAGCCGGTCATACATCCGTGGAGCCTGCTTCTTCAGCCGGGCCGAGACCCTCTTGCGGCCCCCGGCGCGCAACGCTGCTGGGTAGGCCAGGTGCTGATCACATTCAACACCGCGGGTGGTCCCATTGTGGTCATAGGACCCGTTCCAGTCCGGGGTGGATCTGCGCCAGCAGTCCCCGCAGCCGGTTTGAGGTCGCAGCGACCTGTTCATCGACCACCGCGATTGAGGGCGGGGTGTGCGGCATGGTGTGAGCGGCTTCGGCGATAATCGCGGCATCCTCGGCATCAGTCTTGGCCTCGCTCGGGTGCAGGTCCGCGATCCGGCGCATCGCCAACCCCGGCAGGTAGCCCACGGTGACTCCGCAGGCCTGAGCGACCGCGACCGGGATGGACCCGATGGTGGCCGGCTGGCCCACCACGAACAAGATCCTGCCGTGTCGGGCCAGGGTGTCGATAACGACCCGCATCTTGGCCTCGTCATTGGGCAATGCCTTGTCGTAGAGCTTCTGACCCGTCCGGTCTAGAGCAACAGCGTCGTGTTCACCCTTGCCCACGTCGACCCTGAGGAAGACATCGACCTCTTGGTGGTTGCCGGTCAGGGCTGTTTCTCCAGTGTGAGACACGGGTTCCCACGTGCTGGTCCAGCCGCGGTGTCAGAGCTCGGCATCCACGTTACAAAAGGCCTCGACTAAGTTCTTCCCGGCCCCTATTAGCGATTTCTCTGGCACCTTCAGGTCCCGGTGACATCCCCCCCCCCCGGATCATCAGTGATTGGGGTAGCAATTATGTCGGGGCCTTCCGGCCACACACCCACATCTTCTCCCGAAGAAGGGGTTACGAAGAAGGTAACGGGGCACCGCATCGAACCCGATAGTTCAGTTTGTCCACGCCTGCCGAAACTTCGCCGATAGTGCGTGTAGGGAATGCGACGCCAACTGAGGGCTGGCGGGGGAGGCATACTCCGTTGCTGGACCGACGCCCACTAGCTGGGATACGTACCACTTTTCTGATGCGGGCACGCGGATGTCGACTTTCGGCTCTCCCGCAGGTCTGCGTGGTTCAACCGCAATCGAGGTAAGGCAGTAGTCCTTCGCACCGCGGGGGTCACGGTCTCCATGCGCGTGCGTAATCTCAGATCCGAATGCCGAATGCATCTTTGGGGCGATCTTTGAAGGCGTGCAAGACGCGACTTGAGGCTCCTGCCAGAGTTGCCGAAGACCGGAACGTTCTAGTGGCCATCGATGGTTCGACAGCGGCTCGCCGTTTGCTGCCGAGGCGCTTGGCGGGCCCCTCAGTAGAAGGTATACCGGCTCTTCACACTTGAGCGTGGAGTCCCGCTCGAGGGTGGATTTGGGAGCGTCGGCGTGTCTGCCTGAAGCTCCTGGCCAGAATACGTGACTGGTAGTTGGCCTGGTTCCGGAATCCGCGGCCGGTGCGCTTGATCTGCCCGATCGAAGTGTTCGCAGCCTCTGTCCGCGCGTTGGTGACCCGGGTACGGATGAACACCTTGATCTCTGGCCACCACCTCGCCACCGTCCCTGAGAGTCTCTAGGCTTCTGGCAGCCCGGCAGCGGCCACCGCCAGCTCGAAGTCGATCCTCGCGCTCTGCGCCGCAGAAACGGACTCAGCATTCAGAATCCTGCGCAGGTGTTTTTTGACCGCCCAGGCGCCGGCGACCTGCTCGATATCAGCGTCATCAAGGACCTGCTCCAACCGGTGCAGTCCGGCCTCGCTGAGCCGGTCTCCAGCGCGCAGCAACAGCATCCGGTGGGCCCACACCGCGTCCTGTTTCCGACCCCGGCGGCCCAACACCTCCCGCAGAGCACGCTGACGAACGTGGGTGAGCACCTGATTGCCCAGCTTGACCAGATGGAAGTGATCGAGACTGATTTGGACCGCGGGCAGCACCGTGCGGATCGCAGACTGGAACGCCGTGGAGGGATCGATCACGACGACCTCAAGCCGATACAACCCCTGCGGGGAGCGGGCCTTCAGCCAGGAGCTCAGGTTCTTAGAGGACCGCCCATCAACGACCCCGAGCACATGGCCGGTGTGGGCACCAACGAAGGTGCTCCACGGCTCCACCCGGCACCACACCGAGGTCTGCGAGTGCTTGAACCACTTCGCGGTCGCGAAGCGGTGCTCATCGATCCCCAGTGCCCGCACCGGCACCTGATCCACCTGGGGCAAGACCGTGCTCTGGGAGAGGATCGCAGTGTTGACCGTGCCCCATGCCAAATCATGGGCGTGGGCGACTTCGGCGGTGGCCCTTCCCGGAGTCCAACACCGCAGCCACCACTGGGTCTCGCAACCGGGTGGTGCACCGGGCTCGTGCTGGCAGCTGCTCGGTGATCTGGGTGAAGGTCTGTTTCGGGCAGGCGGTCTCGGCGCAGATCAAGCACGGCTTGACCACGATCACCTCAGCCCGGGCGCCGTCGAGGGGGACGTCCTTGATTCGTTGGCGGATTCGTTGGTGCACCCGAGTGGCAAGGACTCCGCACTCGAGACAGGCATCTTGTTGATCGTGGGGGGGGGGTGACCACGACGCGGCGACCTCCCAGAGGCAGGTCCACGGCCTCGATGACGGTGTAGTCGGCGAGGTTGAACACCACAGACGCGGCGTGACGGGCGGGGTCTTCGGCGGCGGTGCGGATGCGCGGGGTCAGGTGGTCGCGCGTAGGCTGGGACATGGCTCGTGTCCTTCGTGATCAAGGATAGATTCGTCGCAAAATCCTTCCTCAAGCAAGGGCACGAGCCTCTTGACTCACGACACCCCCACGCTCAACTGGGAAGTGCCGATTTAACATATCGTAGCGCCCGGGGCGGGTACACCCGAACCGTCGGGCGCGAGCGGTTCAGGGCGGACATCCGTGGGTGATGCCAACGATCCGTGGAGCGTCTGGCCTGTGAACTTCAGGGAGAGCTATGCGGAGCTCAGCCAATCAGTTGCCGGGTAGAGAGGCGATCCAATTAGCCTATCATGCCGAGCCACCGGCCAACCCTCGCGAGGAAGCAGACTTGACGTCCATACCAGCGGGCCGTGGCGAGACGCAGATGTCCGAGGACATCGATGCGATCGCTCGCGCATCCCAGGTTTGGTGCCACGAACTGACGGCCCGGAGTGAACCTCCGTGCAGTGGTCCGCTGACACTTCGACGAATTCCTAATGACCAGTCGCTTCAATTCGGTATCGGACAAAGGGATGGACCTCGTGTCGGATTATCCAGGGATCCGAATTATCGCACACCTGTCGAACATGACGCGGTTGCGGAACGAGAGACAGGACAGAGAATCCGACCGCGGGACATCAGTCTAGGGATCTAAGTTCAAAGAATCTGCAGTCATTGCTACTCGTGCGCGTTCTTGTCGTGACAAGCCCTGTATTGGGCGCGGTAGACAGTTCTCCGGAGCGAGATTGTAATGCTCCGCCACCGCGGCAATGACTCGTAGGCTGCCCCCAAGCTCCGAGAAGAGGGTCCAAAGAGGGGCGAGTCGGTGCGATTCGGCAGTCGCGACTTCCGGTAGGCGTTGCTGCGCAGCGCGGGTGATAGCTAATGCTGGTTGAGGGACGGTACCTGCGAGAACCGAGTACCAAGCATCACAACCAGCGTTTAGTCCAGCGGCCGCGACGGGATCTCCAGATATTCCAATCGTGATGTGCTGCGGCACTGCGTTCCGGATTGCGTCGATTCGCTTGCGCGATATATCAATGTCTGACGATATCGCAGGAATTTTTATCGATGTTATATTAGGAATTTGTGAGATCTCCCCATAAAGGCTAGGTGTGAATTTGAACCGAGTGGTACTGGGGTTATCATAAACAATTATAGGCATTTTAGTGTGTAACGCAACCGTATGGTATATCTCGTAAACTTCCAATGCGCTCAAGGCTTGGTATGTCATGGGCGCGAGTAATATGGCTGACGCTCCCGCGGCCTCAGCGCCGTCGACGTTTATTAGAATTTGCGACGTCCGTAGCGCCCCAACTCCGACGATCACGGGTTTTCCTCCGGAGTGTTCGACCGCGAGTTGCGCGGCACGTGCACGTTCTGGCGCAGTCAGGTAGGCGTATGACCCAGTAGATCCAAGCGCGGTGATCGAATCGACGTCCGTGTTCGCTAGCCTTTCTATCAAACCAGCGAAAGAAGTCTCGTTGATTTCGTCATCGGTGATAGGGGTCAGAGGAAATGCGCTTAGACCTTTCACTTTAAACATAATAAAGTCCTGTCATCGGGGTTCGTACGAGTCAATTCGCTGACGCCACGGAAGAAGCGCTACGAATGTCAAGCTGGCGAGTATGAGCATGCCGAGCAGAACCTGGGAAAGCGCCAAAAATTGTGCCAGCATGGCGATGGGTAACGGAGAGAGGAAGCCTATGTAGCTTAAAGCCTGGAAGACGGCGGTATTTCGTCCAAGCTGGTTTGAGGGACTGAGGCTGGCAATGATTCTGAGGCCAGCAGTTTGGCAGAACCCGTGAGCAAGGCCGAAAACCAAACATGCGACGGGGAGCAAGGTGAGCAATTGCCAATGCACTGCAATGATGCTCAATGCGAAAGCTGCAGTGGCGATCGCCATCGCCAAGGGCGCAAGCAGCCCCGTCGAAATCTTTGCCCGCCCAGCTATAGGTTGCACTAATAGAGCGCCAAGCGCGGGCAGCGGAGTAAGGAATGCGCTAAACAGCAATGCATCGTGTGTCATGTCTCGCGAAAGGGCGCTGGGCAGTATTGCAAGGGGTACGGCGGTGCACACGAGGGTCCATGGTGCCAGGGGTAGCACGATCCGACGGAAGCGCGGATCCCTCAGGCCTAGAGGGTGGCCAGCCAAGCGAGGTGTCATGGCGGGGCCGGTACGCTTCCCGGATCCTGAGTCTTGCGAGGAGCACCGTCGTAACGTTAGCCAGCGGCGGAAGGACAGGGCAAAGAACGTAATTGACAGGAGTACATGTGGCAACATCACCCAAAGTTGGGGGCTAAAAAGTGAGAGGCGCAAAGTCCCTGATGCCAATAGTCCAACAAAGAGTGATCCAACGCCCATCCCGGCAGTCATTGCTACGACTGACGAACGGGAGCCTCGGGGTGGCGGCAAGGACTCTGTCACCCAAGCCGTCCCGGCGCTAAAGCCCGCACCGCAGCTAATACCAGTCATCACCCGAGCAACAATGATTGCCGTTGGGGCCACACCGTCGGACATGAGGATGGCAGAGGAGAGTGCCGAAAATGCCACTGCCACCGTGAGGACTACGGGGCGCCCAAAACGGTCTGATAGCCACCCTCCCAGCAAGAGGCTGGGAATTAAAGTCACACCATATAAAACGAAAAGTCCTTGAATTTCCACGGGGCCGATGGGAGTAATTTGGGGGTAGAACAAGATCAGCGGGGAAAACTGGTTGGAACCCCACCCGAGTACGAACAATCCGACCCAGGGCACAACAGGCGCATACAGACGGCTCGATTTGATCGGTAAGGTATCGGCATCCTTAGAAACACGATAATCCATTCAGAAGTCCCGTCGGATATAACAGAATAGTCAGTTCTTTTTGTCTAGGGAAGTATTAGGACGACGAAGATCCACAAACTTTGCAAGCTTAGCATGAAGCACTGTTGGTCGTTTCTTGGGTGCAGTTATGCATTCACTGGGGAATCAAGTTGTGCCAGAGTAGGATTTAAAATCCCTGAAACCCCGACGATCAAATTTGAGGAGGCGCCCTCTGCTGGAACACGAAATCCCTACCCGGAGAGTAATGCTATCCAAGCAAGATTACTTATTTGGTGATGTTTCTTTTTCTCGGTGTCGGTAGTCAGCTGTCTGTCGAGGGGCCTGACGCGCACTGAAACTGCTTGTTCGCTGGTCTGTCTCCACATGAGACCGCGTTCACTGAGTTACACGAGCGGTGCACCACCCCCAAGTCCCCACAGGTAATCAGCAGAGCTGGCTTTGCGTTCGTGGTACGATAGACCGCGTTCAAGGCTGCCTAATCGTCTGCGACAGGCTGTGCAACCTTGACGCCGCACCATGAGGCGATGAACAATGCGATCGAGCCAGTGCACTTGCGCAGTGAATCGATGCTCACCCTCTCGTCGAAACCATGGATGTTCTCCGAGACGGGGCCATAAACAAGCGTTGGCATGCTTCCGTAGTTTACGAATACGCGGGCGTCGAGGTAGCCAGGGGTCGTGAAGCGGACGAGTTCCTGGGAAAAGGCTGCTCTGTGAGTTGTCTCGAGAAGCGCCTCAGCCTCACTGCCCGGCTCGAGCACGTAGCCTTCGGCGAAGAAGCCGTCCGGGGTCACTTTCACGGCGAATGCCTCGCGCCCCGAGGAACTCTGCGCTGCGGCCTGGACACACGTCGTGACTTCATGTAAGGCGTCTTCAGCGCGCGTCCCGGGATAAGTCGCAACCCTCACCCGCAATTCGCACCAGGCGGGAACGCTCGACGGCCAGTCACCCCCTGTGATCCCGCCGATATTGAAGTTAATTGGATGATCGAGATCTTCGAAGTATGCGTGCTGACTCTTCTCCGCGTTCCACTGCGCTTCCAACGAACGTAAGGCGGCGATGACTTGGTAGGCCGCATCGATGGCGTTGAATCCACTGGCCATCTCACGAGGATGCGCTGGGTTCCCGGTCACCCGAACTGTGAACCAAAGCACCCCCACATTGGCTCGAACAAGTGCGTCCTCTTCTGGTTCCGAGATGATCACGGCGTCTGCTTTGTAGCCCCGCAACAAGGCTGCGAGTGAACCATTCCCAGTGCACTCCTCCTCCACGACCGACTGGAGATGTACGGGAGCGGTGAGTTCAAGGCCAGACCTTTGAATTGCATCGAACGCGAATAGGTTAGCGATAAGACCGGCCTTCATGTCACCCGCTCCACGTCCGTAGAGCCAACCGTCATGCGTGACAGCGTCCCAGGGAGACCGTGACCACTGATCCTCTGGGCCCTCTGGCACGACATCGATATGACCGTTTAAGATCAAAGATTTCCCGAGATACTCCTTGGGGTGATACGTGCCTACAACGTTCGTCATGGAGCTGTAGTCGACCGTAGACTTGCCGTACCCAGCATGGTCTCTCAATTCAGAGGAATTGATACTCCAACGATCGATTTCGAGACCTAGGTTGCGTAGATGCTTCTCCATCAGATCCTGGGCGGCTTCTTCTCCTTCGCGCAGCGAGGGGGACCCGACGAGCTCTGCTGTCATCGCTAGTTGGCTGTCAAACTGTTCGTCTACAGCGTCCAGAATTGCTCGAGCGGTTGCATCTGGAATCATTAGGTCTCCTTGGTGGGTATGAAAGCACTTGGGTTTTGGCAACCATGCTACACAAGTGTGACTAACGCCACTGCATCACCGGTTCGCCTGGGCTTATCAGAAATTGGTCCGCCAATAGATGGGACAACTTTCGTGTCTCTAGACACAGTCGGGTCTGACGCCCCGCATCGCGGGGCACATCCGTCCAGCGCGGGCGGTGGGCAGAAAGGGGACATAACCAACTCACAGAGAGAAGCCAGGGAACTCGAGGGCGTGTTGTCGCCCAGGGACTGGTCGCGGCGGAGCATGGATCGCTGATAGGGCCTCTGTGTCAAGAGTTGGCCGATGCGCCTGTGCTGAGGTCCTTGAGAATCGTGCGGTAGATGACATTGCTCAGCCTTCGCTTGAGGGCCCTGCGAGCTTCTCGAGGGGTCTTGCCCTCCGCCAGTTTCTTCAGGTAGTAATCGCGGCCGAAACCTCCATGCTGGATCTGGCACACCGCCATGACGTGAAGCACCGAGTTCAAGCGGCGATTGCCACCAGGATTCAACCGCTGCCTCAGGTTGTCTCCACTGGAGGTATCTAAGGGCGCCGCTCCGGTGTAGCTGGCGAAGTGGCTGGCCGAGCGGAACCGGTGCACGTCGCCGACCTCGCCCAAGACCTTTCCAGCCATGATCGTGCTGATGCCCTGGAGCCCCAGCAGTGAAGTGCCTGATGCCTGCAGTTCCTCAGCGATGCGGTGCTCGTAGTCATCCATGAGCTTCTCCAGCCGGGCCACCTCACCGATCAGATCGCGCGCCAGATCCCGACGAGTCTGACCTATCGCAGTCGCGGGCCGCAGGCCCCTCAGCGCAGCTCGACCCCTTGTCAGCGTCAGACCTCGTGGCACTCCACCAGGAATCAGGTCCCGGAGCAGGTCGTGGAGGCGATTCAGCGCGCGGGTGCGTTCACTTTGGAGCCCGTCTCGTTCGCGGGTCAGCAGGTCAAGAATCTCGGCGTGGTCCTCAGCCGACACCGACCGGAGACCTTCGTGATGTTGAGCGACCCAGCCCACGGCTCGCGCATCAGCGGCGTCGGACTTCCGCCCGCCACCGGTGTGCAGGACCCGGGCCTTCATCGACAAAGGGGAGGGCACATCGAGGACGTCATGGCCCTGACTCAGAAGGAACTGGGAGATACCTCGTCCGAGGCCCCGAGCAACTTCCACCGCGAAGAGGACATCCTCGAACCGTGCCGCCCACGCCAGAACGGCAGGGCCCGTGCCCTTGTTCACAGCAAAACGACGGGTGGCGCTGTTCGTCCCATCGGCTTCCAGAGCTGCGGCGGTCAGTGATGATTTATGGGGGGTCGATTCCGATGACAGTCATGATGAGCTGCTTCCACTCGTAGGGATATGAAGCTCCCTCGGTGGGCACACTGACTTTGAATCACCCACACGCCTCTGTCGCACCACACCCAGGGCCGATCACGGTCAGCCAGGCACCCAATCAGTGAACCAACCCCATTCCTGGGGCGGCAAGAGGCACGCGGACCAATGCTGACCGTCAACATCGACACTACGAAGCTGCAGGCTCCGAAGTGCCGGCCGCTCTGCCATTCAAGTGAGAGGCAGGACGCCCCAGCGCCGTTAATGGTTCCGAGGGCTTGGTTTCTAACTTGGATGCCGAGCATGACCCGCCCACCGACTGCCCTGAAATGTTCTGGGTCCGGACTGGATGACTGACCGCCGCAGGCGTCATGCCCGTAGTGGTGACGAGTTTCTGAAAGGGACTGGAGAAGCTCGTGGCCTTGGAACCTCAGGACTTCCCGCTGTTCATCGGCCTCGATGGGGGTAAATCAGAACAACACGCCACCGCCCTCACCCATGACGGGGAAAAGGTCTACGACAGGCCCCTGCCCAACGACGAGACCCGGCTCAGAGAGTTTTTCACGGGTCTGCTGACGGTTTAGTTGACCTCGTGACGTGACCTACAGTTTGGTTTCCACTCGGTCTGGCTAGCTTCCGGCGGTGAGCGGTTGAATCGTGTGAGCGAGGTCATAGTCATGAGGCGTCGCGTAAGCAATGCCGGAGTGGCGGCGTCGACGGTTGTAGAACACCTCGATGTACTCGAATATCGCGTTCGCCAACTCGACCCTGGTCCGCCACTTCTTGCGATTGAGCAACTCGATCTGCATCGAGGACCAGAAGGACTCCATCATCGCATTATCCAACCCGTCACCCACGGTCCCGAACGAGGGCAGAAGCCCTGCCGAGCGGATCTTCTGAGTGAACACCCACGAGGTGAACTGGACTCCATGATCCGCATGAACGATCCCACCAGGGCTGGGGGTTCGCGCGCGGATCGCCATATCCAGAGCGTTGACGACCAGATTTGAGTCCTGCTTGGAATCAATCGCCCAACCAATGATCTTGCGGCTGCACGCGTCCAGAACCGCCGCGCAGTAAATCTTGCCTTCCCTGGTGGGATGTTCGGTAATGTCCGTGACCCAGAGTTCGTTGAGCCCGAGGCGATGGAACTTACGGTTGACCAGATCATCGGCTGTGGCCACGCCCTTGAGGCGCTTGACCCGCGTAGGTCCTGGTAGACCACCCAGTCCTGCCCGGCTCATCAGCATCCAGACGAGCCGACTCGAGCACGTAATCCCCATCCCGAGCGTGAGCTCGGCATGGATCCGTCGGTACCCATAGGTGCCACGAGACGCAATGTGGACCTCGCCGATGAGGCCGGTGAGCCAGCGTCGGCGCAGTTCCGTGGCGCTGGTGGGGCGCCGCCTGTAGCGGTAATACCCCTGACGGGAAACCCCGAGCAGGCGACAGCAGGTGTTCACTGGCTCCCCGGCGTCGACAAGACGGTCGATCACCGGGTGCGCTCTTTTGGGTCGAGGGGCTCCTCATCGAGCCAGGTGGATGCCCGTCGGAGGATCGAGATCTCTTGCTCGAGCTGACGAACCCTGGCGCGGGCGGCGCGCAGCTGCGCCGATTCCTGGGTCGTGTGACCCGGTCGGAGACCGTGATCGATGTCGTCCTGGCGCAGCCAGGAGTGGAGTGTGACCTCGTGGATGCCGAGATCGGCTGCGGTCTGTTTGACCGGTCGGCCCTCGCGCACGAGTGAGATGGCGCGGGCCCTGAACTCTGGAGGATAGGGGCGTGGCATGGTGATCAGCCTTCCAGGAAGGCCATCGGCTAGCGAGGGATGGTGGCAACCAAACTGTAGGTCACGTCACGAGGTCAACTAAACCGTCAGCAGACCCCACCGCCCTGACCAGGGATCACGGCGCAGCTCTCGTCGTGGTGGATCAACCAGCCAACATTGGGCCCTGCCCGTGGCAGTCGCCCAAGCCATGCCTGCGATTGAAGTCGCTTACCTGCCGGGGCGGACGATGCGCCGGATGGCGGATCTGCACGCTGGATCAGCCAAGACCGATGCCCGGGACGCGTTCATGATCGCCGAAACCGCTCGCACCATGCCAGCGGCGTTGCGCTCGATCGCAGTTTCTGATGAACAGGTCGCTGAACTCGCGGTGCTGGCTAGGTTCGATGATGGCCTGCTGGGCCAGACCACCGCGGCCAGGAACCGGCTGCGCGGACTGCTCACCCAGAATCTTCCCCTTGCAGCGGTGTGACCTAAGCCCCTAACAGTCCTCAAGCGGGCCGAGGACAGTGAAATCAGGCCTACAACACTGCGGGCCGGAACTGGAGGACCTCGTCTATGCAGAGCCCATCACCGACCAAGACCCACACGGACCGCACCATCGACACCGCAGTCCGCGCGAAACTCCAGTGGACACCTGACCTTGACGCCTCCAGTATCGTGGTTCTAGTGGGAGACTCGACGGCGACTCTCACTGGCGTCGTTGGGACGTACTCCGAACTTCTCGCCGTTGACCGCATCACTCGACGTGTCCGGGGCGTGACCTCTGCGTCCAACTACGGGACCGTCGTCCCCGCGGGATCTCGGTGGCTCACAGATTTAGAAACCAGATCACTCAGAGGCCCTGGTGGAGGCCCACCCTCTTTGACGAAGTCCCGATTTCGACGCCCTTCAGTCGGAGTTAGGACCGTCGCCAGGATCCCCACAGAAGTGGTGGGATAGGCATTCAAGACCGCAGGCCACCTGGTCTCGTACGCCGGCATTGCACCCACCACGAGGCGTTCCGGGACTTCCATTGGTGGAGAGTTCGCCAACCGAGGCGGGAACAAGCGGCTGAAATCGAGTCTCTACAACCCAGCGTTCGCGGCCCTGCAGCACCCGCCCTCGAGGGCCTATTACGACCGGAAGATTGCTGGGGGTAAGCGGCATAAGCAGTCCATCTTCGCGCTGGCTCGGCGCCGGCTGGACACCCCCTACGCGACGCTGCGCGATGGCACTCTGTACCAAGACCCGGTCGCCCCGATCGCATCAGAGCACTCCCTGGCGGCTTGACGAAAACCATAGAGGCACCCTTAACCGTGAGTTAGCAGTCTATCTATAGTCGGGAACTAGATTGATCCCCGGGAGGTCCAATTGACCTATTACAGCAGGCGAGCATGAGCAGGTTTGGACTCAGAGCGTTCCCTCGGGCCGCGTCGACCCAGTGGCTCTGGCGCGCACCAAGTTCCTTGGCCGCCACAGCCTGCCAGTCGTGTAGACTCTGGCCAGATCCCGGTAACGTGAGCAGCATCACACCAAAAGTAGTGATGAGACTAAGTCTCGACCAGACCAGCAGGGTGCTCTTATTCCGTTCGTACCCTGGATGCAGGTATTCATCAGCATATGTTTATTTTGAGGGGGAAGACATTGCAGATCAAACAACTCGTCATTGACCCGGGGACCGCTAATGACAGGGGGGTTCAGATTGGGGAAGAATTTCGCAGAGAAGTTCGCGCGAGCCGCGACAGGTACGTAGAGTTCTTCGAACTCAATGGGTTTGACAATCACGTGATCGAATCTTGTGCCAATCGGGCGCTGACTGGGCTGGAGTCTCATGCACCAGATCAGTACGATGAAATGCGGGGGACGGCACAAAGCTCTGGAGTTGACCTTCGTCAGCTGGCAGCACTCGCGGCTCGCAACGAGATCTTCAGTCGCTCTAATTTGATGAGCCCGGCGGAGTGTAGCACTGTACTACATGACGACCGCAGAGCGAATTCAGCCACCACGGTTCAGACTTGGGACATGTATCCCGAGTTAATCGAGACCTGTCTAGTGGTTAATTACGAACAGAATGGCGTTGGCGTTCTCGCATTCAGGGAGCCTGGAATGCCTAATAAATTTGGCATCACGTCAAATCGAGTCGCATTTCACATGAATCTCTTGTCTCATAAAAGTGATGGACTCGCTGAGGGTATACCGGCTCACGCGGTACAGCAGTACTTGATGGAGAGCGGTAAAGGACTTGACGACGTCATTCAAATTGCGCGCAGTATCCCGCGAATGGGTTCGTACGTTGCCACTATCCTCGACGCAAGTGCGACGACTGTTCGAGCCGCAATGGTCGAAGTTTCGCCAGTGGGAGTTGCGAAACTCCCAAACACTGGGCCATATCAGTATCACACAAACCATTTTATCGATGATTCTCTGTCTAATGAAGATCGTATTGACGGAGCTTCGCGAGAGGATTCTGAAGCCAGGCTGGAGGCAGTTAAGGCGATCAACGAGGCAAACCCTCTGCCCCAGAAGCTCCAACAGCGAGCGGATATGCTGGCGAAACAACTTAGAGCAGTCGCTCTTGCGGATGGCAAAACAACCGCTTCAACTTCGGTAAAACCAGAGATACAGACTCTGATGACATTTTCGTTCGACATGAGCGAGCAAAGTATGGATATAATTCTAGAAAATGCCGAAAATAACACCGTTGATAAAACGCTGCGATTTCCCTTGCACGGGTAGAAGGTTCTGATATCATGAAGCGTAGCAAACTATCGCACTTGGACCGAGTGCTAACTGTGATGACTGCAGCGGTTATTGTCTGCATGATGCTGCACGTCACGACGCACGCCTTATCTAGATTTCTACTTGGCGCACCGCTTCCAGCGACCAACGAGCTCATCGAGTTTCTATACGTGCCACTCGTCGCCCTCCTGGGTCTACCCGCAGCCCTTTTGCAAAGGGAACATATAACCGCCACGCTGGTTGTAGATCGAATGAAAAAAGCCAATGCCCTTGTCTTTAGAGGATTCGCTTGTTTGGTGGGAATGGCACTGTGCGCACTCTTCGCCTACTTCGGATTCTTTGAAGCCTTGCACAGAATGCAGGTCGGCGCGACTGCAGGAATCACGACAATCACTATCTGGCCGGTGTATTACGTAGTTCCTCTTGTATTTGCTCTCATGAGTGGCCTATATGCATATACTCTATATTTAATCGTAGTAAGAAAAGAACTAGAGCCTCAGCTGATTACTAGCCCATCATAGCTGCGCAATAAAGCCCTCTTCAAAAACCGGAGTTGTAAGTGTGAAAACCCACAACCAGGATGCTGGCATAGAGTCGCAGCATCATCTTGCACCCCAGCCTTCTATGCTTATTAGAAATTCAAGACTAGGAAAGCCGACCGCTAAAGGCTTAATCCTAGGGTTTGGCATCTTGGCCGTTTGTATCGCTGGTCTGCTTACCTCGGGTTCTCCCGCAGTAGCCGGCATCTGGAGCATTGCCCTGATGCTCGTGCTGATCTTCTTGGCCGTTCCAGTCGCGATTGCTATCTCCGTACCCAGTGTTCTAGGCATATATGTCGTAAGTGGTACGGCGTCCGCCGTCTCTGTGCTCTCGAGCGCTCCGTTCAACACGGTTGCTAGCTGGACGTACAGCGTGATCCCTGCGTTTATCTTCATGGGAATGCTAATGGTCGAGTCAGGCCTGACCACAAAGATTTACCGCGCGACGGAGCGGTGGTTTGGTTGGCTTCCAGGAGGCGCAGGAGTCGGCACCACTGCGGCAGGTGCGGGGCTCGCGTCCGTATCTGGATCAACCATAGGCATGACATACGCGCTCGCTCGTGCTGCTATACCGGAGCTGCTGCGAGCGGGTTTCAACAAGAAAATGGCAGTCGGTACAGTGATCGTAGCGGGCATACCCGGTTCCGTTATTCCACCTTCAATCCTCCTAGTAGTTTATGCTGGCATAGCAACCGTTCCCGTGGGACAGCAGCTTGTGGCCGGTGTGATTCCAGGGGTGCTCATCGCTGTTGCGTTTGGAGCCCTAATACTGTCAATCGGGTTCTTTAAGCCCGCTTTGGTTGGGAAATCTGCTGGTGACAAAAAGTTCACTTCTGAATACTCATGGGGCGACAGATTTAGCTCGCTTCTACCAATCTGGGGTTTTCCCGCCGTAATGCTCGTTCTGTTTGGGGGATTGTTCTCTGGTGCATTTACACCAACAGAGGCAGGTGCGGCAGCGGCGCTCATGGCACTCGTCGTTGCTGTTGTCACCAACATCCAGAGCGGGGCGATTCAGCGAGTCGGACGGGCAGCTCTGAAAACAGTTTCTGCCAGTGCTGCGATATTCTTCATCATCATAGGTGCAGAACTGCTCACCAGGCTGCTCTCTATCACAGGTCTATCTCGATTAGTTACAAGCTGGATTGTAGGGTTTGATCTCAACCCAATCACGTTTCTTCTCGCCCTGATGGTGATGTACCTGCTAATGGGAATGTTTTTTGATACCCTATCCATGATGGTGCTGACAGTTCCTATTCTCGTTCCCATACTGACTCAAATGGATATAAGTCTGATCTGGTTTGGCATTTTTATGGTTCTACTGGGTGAGCTTGCTATGGTCACACCGCCGGTTGGTATCCTGTCATTCATAATTCACGGGATAGCTAAAGATCCCGAAGTGAACCTCGGCCACAACATCACATTAGGTGATATTTTTACCTCCCTGGCGTGGTTCCTTCCGGTGGCGGTTGCATTCATCGTTTTTCTAATTTTTGTACCCGAACTAGTTGAATGGCTACCGGCTCTCGTCGGGTAAAAGAAGTCCAACTTGTCCCTTGATGAATAGAAAGCAGGTTTAGATTATGTCTGTACGCGCTAAAACGTTAAGTCTGGTTGCACTTTCGTCCCTCCTAGGGCTTAGTGCCTGCGGTGGTGGTATGGCCGGGGATTCGGATGACACTGCTGGGTTTGAGTATGACGCCGAGCAATCCTCCGTTGACGATGCTATTGGGGATCTGGATCCCGTCAACATCACCTTCCAGACACTTCCCGGTTCCGAGCAGGGCCTGATGGGTGGCCAGGCCATCCTCTTTCAAGATCTAGTTGAAGAGCGGTCCAATGGCCAAATCGAAGTCGAGATCATTTGGGGTATGGGGGCAGCGGGATTTGACGAGGTTCGTCAGGCGGTCGTCGACGGTCGGATAGACATCGGCTACACGAACCCAATTTACTACCCAGAAGAGTTTCCGGTGATGAACGCATATGCAACAGCGTCAGCATTGATCCCGACGGACCCATTCAAGGGAGAGCTTGTTGCTCAGGCCGTCGGCAGGGAGCTTGCGGTCTCGGACCAGGCCATTAATGAGGAGTTCGCGAGTCAGGACCTGGTGCCACTAGTGCATATCATGAACAACGGTTATGTGAACATGTGCAATCAACCCGTCAGGGAGCTTGATGAATTCAGCGGACAGCAGGTCCGCATCCCATCCGTTGCTCAGTCAACCATTGTTTCTGAGCTCGGCGGAACGGGAGTGTCCATGGACATCACAGAAACGTATGAAGCGTTGCAACGTGGCACCGTGTCTTGCATTTTCACTCAAGCCGCTGATTCTGTCGAGTTTGGCTATGCAGATGTCGCCACCGAGGTCGGCTACGCTGAAGAGCATTTCATTCACCGTTCACCGGCAGTGATGTTCGCCGGTCCTGCCTTTAACGATCTGCCACTTCCATACCAGCAGATTCTCTATGATGGTTTGAACGAGTCGATTGCGCCTTGGACTAAGGGCGGTATTGACGGTTGGGCGCAGTCCTTTGAACGCGCGCTCGATGCCGGTGGCTCCATCGAGCCTCTTTCAGATGACACGGAGGATGCTATAGGTAGCGTGACCGATGATCTCATTGAGGGCCACATCGAGGATGGGGATTTGCCCGAGTCCATTCGTGAGGACATTGCCCAGTTCGAGGAGAAATGGGATGCCAGGGCGACGGAACTCGGTTACGAGAATGGGGGGGACATCGCGGACCTTGCCGATTGGTATGAGGAAGATGTAGATCTTGAGCCTTGGTTTGAGGAATTGACTGGAGATGAGTCCTTGACTGGCCAGCGTCCTGAGTAATATGGGGTCTTGTTATGATGCAGGGTTTTGCTTCTTTTCCTGATTATTTTTGATCCATCCGATTGCGATTACCAGTATGAAAATGCGATTGTTGCCGTTGCTAGTGATCGGTGGCCATCGCTGGAGGAGAAGCTAGCACCGTGCGGTGGGTGATAGGTACGTGTGTCCGAGGAGACTGTGTGCCTATCACCCACTGTCGTGTCCAATGGGGTTGATTGTTCTGACGAATGGTCTGCCCCTGTTTGTCCTCCAACCGCCGAGAAAGCCTTTGATGTAGGTCGCTTATTTGGCGACGTTGAAGGTTGTGTTTTCCCTCACTTCGTCCTATGAATTCGAACTGGTCAATTGTTGCAAGCGGGCAACGTGTGGTCACAGTACGTAGGCCGACCCCAGCGACTTTAGGAAGGTTAGTTATGACCGACTCAATTAATGCAAGTTTGGACGCGAAATTCCTCCAAGACTGGATGGAGCTGTCGAGTTTTGGGGCTGTGGAAGGTACTGGAGGTGTTGAGCGTCAGGCTGCGTCTGTGGCGGACGGCAATCAAAGGAAGTGGTTTGCGACTTTGCTGGAGTCACACGGCTTCCGGGTCGAAAGGGATGCGATCGGCAACCAGTTCGGTTTGCTCGAAATGGCTCCTGGACAGCCTTTCGTGCTCACTGGCTCCCATCTAGACTCGCAACCGACTGCTGGCCGTTTTGATGGTGCGTATGGCGTCCTAGCCTCTGCTCATGCTTGTTTTAGAGCGGCAAGAAAATTTCGCGACGATCCGTCTCTGAAGCCATTTAATCTGGCGGTAGTAAATTGGTTTAACGAGGAGGGGTCTCGTTTTAAGCCTTCGATGATGGGGAGTTCCGTATTTACCGGGAAGTTATCTCTTGAGGAGGCACTAGCGACGACAGACTCACGGGGAGTCTCCGTTCATGAGGCTCTCGATTCTCTGCAGGAACGCGGAATATTCGACGGGGTTGACGTCTCGTCCTACGCCGAGATTCATGTGCAGCAGGGACGCAGCATGGAGGAGGACGGGATCACTATCGGTCTCGTAGATGCCGTGTGGGGTGCGCACAAGTTTGAGTTGCGAATTACGGGTGAGCAAGCTCATAGCGGTTCAACGCTGATGGAGGAGCGATCCGACGCGTTGCTGGGCGCTGCGCGATTAGTTGTCGCGGCGCGGGAACTTGTGGATCAGTTTGATCCTGGATTATTGCACACCGCTTGCGGGTATATGAACATTTACCCAAATTCGCCGGTGGTGGTGGCGAGCGAAGTGCAGTTGCTCTTCGATCTGCGATCACCCAGCAGTGATGTGCTGAGCGCGGCTTACAAGAAGTTCACCGAGGCGATCCACGAGGTGGGCCGTCGAGATCGCGTTGATATCCTGACCGTGGCAGAGCATAGCTGGGAACAGAATCCCTATCCGGAGGATGGTGTTGAACTAGCGCGTGGGGTGGCCAACGAACTTGGTTTGACGTCGGAGCGAGTCATGACGATAGCGGGGCATGACTCAACAAACATGAAGGATAAGGTGCCTACGGTCATGTTGTTCGTTCCTAGTGTGGATGGGATATCGCACAACGTGAATGAGTACACCAGGGATGAAGACCTCATCGCGGGAGTCGATCACCTGGCGGGTGTTTTGTTGCGCCTGGGAGGTTCCCTAGTTTGAAGGCGAGGTCCTGATTGCGGCGGCACACGTGGCAGAGACGTGCTGCTTGGGCGTCACTGAGCCAAGAGTTCATTTCGAATCGCGGTTCAGGTCTTGTGGTACTACGCCCGTTAGGTTCCAGAGCGACTTATCGTCCGGCAGTATGAGTTGTGTTCACCCGGCCGATGAGCTTAGAAGTGTCGCGGCGCCGATTGATCCATCCTTCCTGCAGGGTCCGGTTGAAGCTCTCTGCTTTCCCGCTCTCTCATGGGTGCCGAAGTTTGGTCCGCAGGTGCTTCACCCCGCTTCCGCCCGGCACTGACTGGAATGCTCGGGACCGTGTGTAGGGCCAGTGCGCTATGGATGATCATGCGTTTCAGCGGGGCGCCGCGGGCATTCATGAACATCGCGCCTGGGGCCATGAAGTCCGCTGAGCTCAGTCCGGTCTCATCGGGCAGCGCCTCGGGTGTAAGCGAGCCGAGAGTGATCATTATCGGCCAGATGGATGTAGTCGAAGTCCACTTCCTGACGCCCGGTGTTCTGGAGTTCTCTGGTCTGGCCTGATTGCCCGCGCCAGCCGCCCCCGGCCGGGATGCGGGCGACCCTTTTCACATCCACCTGGAGCAGGTCGCTGAGGGCTGGGGTCTGCTGACGGTTTAGTTGACCTTGACGTGACCTACAGTTTGGTTTCCACTCGGTCTGGCTAGCTTCCGGCGGTGAGCGGTTGAATCGTGTGAGCGAGGTCATAGTCATGAGGCGTCGCGTAAGCAATGCCGGAGTGGCGGCGTCGACGGTTGTAGAACACCTCGATGTACTCGAATATCGCGTTCGCCAACTCGACCCTGGTCCGCCACTTCTTGCGATTGAGCAACTCGATCTGCATCGAGGACCAGAAGGACTCCATCATCGCATTATCCAACCCGTCACCCACGGTCCCGAACGAGGGCAGAAGCCCTGCCGAGCGGATCTTCTGAGTGAACACCCACGAGGTGAACTGGACTCCATGATCCGCATGAACGATCCCACCAGGGCTGGGGGTTCGCGCGCGGATCGCCATATCCAGAGCGTTGACGACCAGATTTGAGTCCTGCTTGGAATCAATCGCCCAACCAATGATCTTGCGGCTGCACGCGTCCAGAACCGCCGCGCAGTAAATCTTGCCTTCCCTGGTGGGATGTTCGGTAATGTCCGTGACCCAGAGTTCGTTGAGCCCGAGGCGATGGAACTTACGGTTGACCAGATCATCGGCTGTGGCCACGCCCTTGAGGCGCTTGACCCGCGTAGGTCCTGGTAGACCACCCAGTCCTGCCCGGCTCATCAGCATCCAGACGAGCCGACTCGAGCACGTAATCCCCATCCCGAGCGTGAGCTCGGCATGGATCCGTCGGTACCCATAGGTGCCACGAGACGCAATGTGGACCTCGCCGATGAGGCCGGTGAGCCAGCGTCGGCGCAGTTCCGTGGCGCTGGTGGGGCGCCGCCTGTAGCGGTAATACCCCTGACGGGAAACCCCGAGCAGGCGACAGCAGGTGTTCACTGGCTCCCCGGCGTCGACAAGACGGTCGATCACCGGGTGCGCTCTTTTGGGTCGAGGGGCTCCTCATCGAGCCAGGTGGATGCCCGTCGGAGGATCGAGATCTCTTGCTCGAGCTGACGAACCCTGGCGCGGGCGGCGCGCAGCTGCGCCGATTCCTGGGTCGTGTGACCCGGTCGGAGACCGTGATCGATGTCGTCCTGGCGCAGCCAGGAGTGGAGTGTGACCTCGTGGATGCCGAGATCGGCTGCGGTCTGTTTGACCGGTCGGCCCTCGCGCACGAGTGAGATGGCGCGGGCCCTGAACTCTGGAGGATAGGGGCGTGGCATGGTGATCAGCCTTCCAGGAAGGCCATCGGCTAGCGAGGGATGGTGGCAACCAAACTGTAGGTCACGTCACGAGGTCAACTAAACCGTCAGCAGACCCGGAGGACCGATCGATGAGCCCGGCGGGGCCTTCTTCACGATAGCGGCGCAGCCACCGGTAGGCCGCGGTGCGCGAGATGCCGAGTTCTTTGGCGACGTGGGCTGCTGGTTGGCCGTTGGTGACGCGTTGGACCAGCAGAAGTCGGCCATGTGGGGTCAGCCGGCAGTTGTGGTTCAGGGTGGGAATCCGGGCGGTACGGTGGGACATGGAGACCTCTTAGATCAGTTGGCTGCGTGTGGTAACCACCAACCTAAGAGGTCTCCGTCCTCTTCTCACGTGTCAACAAGGTCCTGGCTGAGTACACCTAGGCCACCCGGCTCGGGCGATGATCCGCAAGATCGTGCGCGCCGGAACTCCAGTGCGCACCGAGAGGTCTGAGGGTCCTTCACGGTCGCGCTGGGGGGCGTGGAGCACTCGCAGGATCTTCACTGGCGCGGTGGCGGTGGGCTGTTGCGTGGTCGGGAGGACCGATCGATGAGCCCGGCAGGGCCTTCTTCACGATAGCGGCGCAGCCATCGATAGGCCGCGGTGCGCGAGATCCCGAGTTCTTAGGTGACGCGGGCTGCCGGTTGGCCAATGGTGACGCGTTGGACGAGCGGAGCCTTTTCGTTCATTCAGATCTCGCGTGAGGGAGTGTATGGATTTTGCCGACAGGACGCGCGCCGCGCCGTCACGCACGATCTGAGCCTCGGTGGTATTGAGGACGAGCTGCTTGCCCTTGGTGCCGTCAGGGTTCGTCGTCCGAACCAACCGAATGGTCAAGGCCCGACATATTTATCTTCCTCTGCCAACCTCAGCAACTTGCGCTTTTGCCGACGTGGCTGCTGATCAGCTTCGTCCCTAGCTACGGCCCCCTTGACGCGCGCGTTCATTCGGCCATGGGGTGTAGCGAGGTCGACGACTCCACCCGTTTTGGCGAACTGAAGTTTATGTTGGTCGGCCCAGTCGATGAAGTCCTCGAGCTCACGCGGCGTTCTGGTGAGCCGATCCACGTCCCACACGATGATGTCCTGGATTTGACCTGCTTCGATCCCGCGGGCCATGCGCTGATAAGCCGGACGGGCCTTGCCGTTGCTTGCAGAGGTGTCGTCGTCCTTGAAGACCTCTACGACAGTCCATCCCTTTTCCCGGGCCAGTTCTTCGCAATCCTTGCGCTGTCGGGCAGTGCCGAGTCCGAGCTTCTCGGAGTCCTTGGAGATTCGGACGTAGATTGCGGCGGCGACGGCGTGATCTGTGGGCATTGCCACAGGATGCCCTAGTTATCCTAACCGTGGGGTTCGGACATTGCGTCCAGAGGCGCTCATCCGCTGAAGACCAGGGCGGCGAGCAGCGCCTCGATTCGGTCCCGACGTCTCTGTGCGGCGTCGGTGCCGGCGTCCCTCCCACCGAGCTGAGCCTGGATCTGCTGGAGAAGAGCGGCCGGTTGAATCTGCTTCGGGTTCGCGACGCAGAGCCGCCGGATCGCCGCCCACCGCTGCGCGCACCCGTCATTGCTGCCTGCGCCGGTGGTGGGAGCTGGGCCTGGGTTGGAAGCCGCGGCAGGTCTGGACGCTGCGCGCGGCGCATCCAGGGCTCGGCGGCTCTGCACGGTGCCGATGCCCAGAAAGATGTCGGCCGCGGTGCGCAGCGGCGTGGTGACCGGCACCCCCTGCAGCTCGAGCTGCTCATCGGGCGAGAGCGGCACCTGGTGGACCTGCCAGGGGATCGGACCAGCCGTGCGGCGCCGATACACCCCGGCGGTGATCACGGTGATCCGTGAGGGTGCCGTCCCGGCGCCCAAATGCACCCATGCGGCGGATTCCCCGCAGAGCACCGCGTGGGCGCGCAGTGAACCGCTGAGCAGCGCCCGGCAGGCCAGGGCTCTCAGCCTCGGAGCGTCCGGCAGTGCGGTGCAGGCGTAGAGGTCGCCCAGCAGCGGACGCACGGCGCCTTCAAGGACCATGGCGTGGAGTTCGGCGGCGGAGAACCCTGATCCGGGGCGGTAGAGGCCCTGGGGAAGACTCTGGACTGTGTCGGTGCGCATGCTCACAGCCTCCCCGAAGGCACGGCCGGGCGCACCGGTCTATACCCAGTTGTGGAGGAGCCCCGCGATTCGGTCCGGGGTGGCACAGGCTGTGGAGAGCGCCGCCGGCTGGCAGGGCGCTGTCAGGGTGCGGAGACCGGTGTTCCGGGTTCCCGTCCCCAGGACTGACGCAGGTCCAGGGCGTGGGTGAGGATCTCCACGGCCGCGGCCTGGTCGATACGAGTCCGCTGATCCTTCGAGGCCACACCGGAGGCGCGCATCTTGGTCGCGGCGGAGACCGTGGAGAGCCGCTCATCGATGAGATAGACCTCGGTCGGCAGCTCGGCGGCCTGGATCATCCCAGCGAGCTGACCGGCGTAGTCGCGGGCCTTCTGCGTGGAGAGGGTCTCGCCGCCGGAGAGCGAGAGCGGCAGCCCGACGTAGACGGCACGGGCCTGTCGGTCCTTGATGATGGTGATCAGCATGGTCAGATCCGAGGCCCGGTTGGGGTCACGGCGCAGCGTCATCACCGGGGTGGCGATCAGCGCGTCGGGATCTGAGGAGGCCAGCCCGACGCGGGCGTCGCCGACGTCGATGCCCAGCCGCACCCCGGCCCTTGCTGTCGGGCGGGGGGCGCTGGCCGAAGAATCTCGTTCGGGCTGCTCAGTCACGCTGGCCCACCGCCGAGGTGACTTCCTGCAGGGCTGTGGGGATCTTGGAGGCATCCTGGCCGCCGCCCTGGGCGAGGTCGGCCTTGCCGCCGCCTCCGCCGCCGAGCACCGCGCAGGCGCGCTTGACCAGGTCACCGGCAGAGACTCCCTGTTCGCGGGCGGCCTCGGTGGTCGCCACCACGATCACCGGTCGGCCCTTGGCCTCACCGGCCACCGCAACGGCGGCCGCGCGGGAGCCGAAGCGTCCGCGCAGGTCCAGCGCGAGGGCACGCAGATCATCGGCGCCGGCCACGGCGCCGGCGTTGTGCGCGAGCACATCGACACCACCGGCGTCCACGGCCTGGGACAGCAGCTCGCCAGCCTTGGCCCGCAGCTGCGCGCTGCGCAGCTTCTCCAGCTCGCGCTCCACGTCCTTGAGCTTGGCCAGGGTCGCGGCGATGCGGTCGGGAACCTGGTCCGCCGGGACCTTGAGCATCTCGGTGAGCTGGTTGACCAGGGTCCGCTCGGCGGCGAAGTGGTGGAACGCGTCGAGCCCGACCAGCGCCTCGACGCGTCGGTTGCCCGCGCCCACGGAGGCCTCGGACATCAATGCGAGGGTGCCGATCTCGGCGGTGGCGTCGACGTGGGTGCCGCCGCAGAGCTCACGGGACCACGCCCCATTGATCTCGACCATGCGGACCTCATTGCCGTACTTCTCGCCGAAGAGCATCATCGCGCCCAGGGCCTGCGCCTCCTCCAGCGAGGTCACGCGGGTCAGGACCTCGTAGTTGTCGCGGATGGCGAGGTTGGCGGCGGCCTCGAGCTCCTGTCGGGCGGCGCCGCTCATCGCGGCCTCGGAGGTGAAGTCGAAGCGCAGGTAGCCTTCCTTGTTGAAGGAGCCGGCCTGCACTGCCTCGGGCCCCAGCACGTCGTGCAGCGCGGCGTGGATCAGGTGGGTGCCGGTGTGTGCCTTCTCCGCGTCCAGCCGGCGGCGCACATCGATGGCGCCCAGCGCCTCGGCGCCGGCGGGCACCTCCCCGGAGAGGACCCTGGCGCGGTGCACCGAGAGGCCTCTGATCGGGGACTGCACGTCGATGACCTCGAGCTCGAAGCCGTCACCGGTGATCCGCCCCGTGTCGGGGGCCTGACCGCCGGCCTCGGCGTAGAAGGGGGTGGCGTCGAGGACCAGCTCGATGTCCTCTCCCGCGGAGGCGCTCTTCCGCGCCTCACCGCCCACCAGCAGTCCGCGGATCCGGGACTCCGTGGTGTGTTCTGTGTATCCGGTGAAGTGGGTGGGGGAGTCGGCGCGCAGCTCCTGGTAGACCTGGGTGTCGGCGTGCCCGGACTTCTTGCCCTTGGCGTCGGCCCGGGCGCGCTCGCGCTGCTCGGTCATGAGTTCGCGGAAGCGGGTCTCGTCGACCCCGACCCCGGCCTCGGCGGCCATCTCCAGGGTCAGGTCGAGGGGGAAGCCGTAGGTGTCGTGCAGCGCGAAGGCGTCGGCGCCGGTGACGGCTGCGCCGGCGGTCTGCGCGGTGCTCACGGCGGAGTGCAGCTTGGCGGTGCCGGCGGAGATGGTGCGCAGGAAGGCCTGCTCCTCCTTGACCGCGGTCTGGTGGATCTTCTCGAAGCCGGTCTCGACCTCGGGGTAGACGCCCTTCATCGCGTCCTTGGAGACGCCGACCAGTTCACCGAAGACCGGCTGCTCCACTCCCATGAGCCGCATCGCGAGGATCACCCGGCGGATCAGGCGGCGCAGCACGAAGCCGCCGCCTTCATTGGAGGGGCGGACCCCGTCGGAGATGAGCATCAGCGAGCTGCGCACATGGTCGGCGATCATTCGCAGCCGCACATCGTTGGCGTGGTGCGGGTCGGCGGGATCCTCGGTGGAGGTGTACTCGATGTCGGCGAGCTCCGCGGCGCGGTCGAGCACCGGGCGGACCTGGTCGGTCTCGTACATGTTCTCCACGCCCTGGAGCACCATCGCGAGGCGCTCGAGGCCCAGGCCGGTATCGATGCTCTTGTTCTGCAGCGGGCCGGCCACCTCGAACTCGGTCTTCGAGTGCACGGCGGAGAGCCGGTACTGCATGAAGACCAGGTTCCAGATCTCCACGTAACGGGTCTCATCGGCCGCTGGGCCGCCCTCGACGCCGTAGGCGGGGCCGCGGTCGTAGTAGATCTCAGAACAGGGGCCGCCGGGGCCGGGCTGGCCGGTGTTCCAGTAGTTGTCCTCGGGGCCGAAGCGCTGGATCCGGGCCTCGGGGACTCCGACCTGGTCGCGCCAGATGGCGTAGGCCTCGTCGTCGTCCTGGTAGACGGTGACCCAGAGCCGCTCGGGATCGAGCCCGTAGCCGCGCACGCCCGTCACCGGGTCGGCCTCCCGGGGGTGGGTCAGCAGCTCCCAGGCCATCGGGATGGCGGTCTCTTTGAAGTAGTCGCCGAAGGAGAAGTTGCCGCACATCTGGAAGAAGGTGCCATGGCGGGCGGTCTTGCCGACCTCTTCGATGTCGGCGGTGCGGATGCACTTCTGCACGGAGACGGCACGTGCGTAAGGGGGCTTCTCGGTGCCCATGAAGTACGGGATGAAAGGCACCATCCCGGCGATGGTGAACAGCACCGAGGGATCCGGGGAGATCAGTGATGCTGAGGGGACGCGCTCATGCCCCTTGGCGGCGAAGTAGTCGTACCACGTCCGGGCGATGTCCTCGGTCTTCATGAGTTTCTCGGGTCCTCCTGCTGATGGTCGCTGCGAGTCGGCCGTCGAAGTCTCATGTCTGTGACTTCGCCGGATCTGCGCCGGGACCAGCTTAGTGGAAACACAGAGCCCGCTGCGGCCTCCGGTGGGGGAGGGCAACGGGCTCTGTGGGTTTCAGAACGGTGTTCTGAGTGATCGTCTTCAGATCAGCGTGCGTAGAACTCGACCACGAGCTGCTCTTCGCAGGTGACCGGAACCTCTTCGCGCTTGGGCTTGCGGGACAGAGTCGCCTGAAGCTTCTCGATCTCGACGGTGAGGTAGCCGGGAACTGTGGGCAGCGCATCCTGGTGGGTGCCTGCGGCGGCCACCTGGAAGGGCTCGAAGACCTCGGAGCGCTCGTGCACGTGGATCATCTGGCCGGGCTTCACGCGGAAGGACGGGCGGTCCACGCGCTTGCCGTTGACCATGATGTGGCGGTGCACCACGAACTGGCGAGCCTGGGCGATGGTGCGGGCGAAGCCCGAACGCAGAACCAGGGCGTCAAGCCGGGACTCGAGCAGCTCGACCAGGTTCTCACCGGTCAGGCCCTCGTGCATGCGCTTGGCCTCTTCGTAGTAGCGCAGCATCTGAGCTTCGCGGATGCCGTACTGGGCGCGGAGACGCTGCTTCTCCTTCAGACGCACCGCGTAGTCGGAATCGGTGCGACGCCGGGTCCGGCCGTGCTGGCCGGGGCCGTAGGGGCGGCGATCCAGGTACTTCTGGGCCTTGGGGGTCAGCGCGATGCCAAGGGCACGCGATGCTTTCACAGTACGACGACTGCGCAATGGTGATGTGGGCATTGACTGCCTTCCTGTCTTGTCGGCGAATGATGTTTATTCCTGACCGCGACAAACGATCAGGTACCTGGCCTCCGCGATCCGTGGTTCGGAGAGTGTGAGCCGCCGAAGGCTCACTGCACTGCGACATCGCACCGGCACACGCGGACCCCATCAGAGTTCTGCGGGGAGCCTGTGTGCAGGGATCTTCTTCAGAGGTGCGAAGCCTGCCAGACAGCACAACAGCCTAGCACCGGGGATGACAGAACCCCAATCATCACGGGGATGATCGGGGTTCTGGGAGGGTGTATCAGCCTTCGCCGGAGCTAGCCGCGCAGCGCCTTGCGGTCGGGGCGGGTGCGGTAGGGGTCGACGCCCTTGGGGATCGGCGGCCGGGAGATCGGCAGTGCGGTGAGCCGGCGGTCCACCGCGTTGACCTCGTGCTTGGTGAGCTTCTTGTCGAGCTTCTTGATCGTCTTGGCCAGCTTCTGCAGCGGGACCTGCTGGTCCCCGCGTCCGGACTGGATGATGTGGATCGGCACGCCGGTGTCCCGAAGGATCGGGCTGAACCGCTTGCGGGTCTTCTCGACCAGCTTGTTCACCCGGCCGGCGGGTCCCTCGGTGACGAGCACCAGGCCTGGCTTGCCGAGCACCCGGAAGATCGCGTCCTGCGTCTTCGGGTCCATCGCGACCGGCTCCTCGGTGACGATCCAGCCGCGCTTGAGCGTGCTCAGCGCGGCGGCGGCGGCACCCGGACGGCCCTCGATGCGGGAGAAGGCTGCCTTCTCGGCTCGTCGGTTCATCACGATCATCGCGGCCAGCAGGCCGAAGGGCAGACCGATCAGCAGACCGGTGACCCAGTTCATCAGCAGGGTGAAGAGGAGGAAGAACACGCCGAGGGTGGCGAAGAAGGCCAATGCCATCCACCACCCGATGTTCGGGTCATAGGAGCGGGTCATGGTGAAGACCTGCTTGATCCGCGCGAAGAAGCCTTCCTGCTTATTGGCCTTCTTGCGGGCCTTGCGGTCCCGCTGTTCAGCCTTCTGCTCGGCCTTGAGGTTCTTGAGCGCGGCCTTTGCCTCTGCCTTGGAGGAAGCCTTGGGAGGTGTGGAGTCTGCTGGTGCCATAGTGATCTCAGTCTACCGCAGGCTCAGTAGCCTGCGGCGACCAGCGTGGCGGCCTCCTGCTTGGTCGCCCCGGAAGGTTCGATGTGTGCCAGTGCGGCGGGAATCTCCAAGCCCTTCCTCTGCATCGCCTTGGCCCAGAGGGACCCGGCGCGGTAGGAGGAGCGCACCAGCGGCCCCGACATCACACCCAGGAATCCGATCTCTTCGGCCTCCTGGGAGATGTCCAGGAACTCCTGGGGCTTGACCCAGCGATCCACCGGGAGGTGCCGAGGGGTGGGCCGCAGGTACTGGGTGATGGTGAGCAGGTCACAGCCGGCGTCGTGGAGGTCGCGCAGAGCTTCGGAGACCTCCTCACGGGTCTCGCCCATGCCCAGGATCAGGTTGGACTTGGTGATCATGCCGTGGCCGCGTCCCTGGGTGAGCACGTCCAGGGAACGTTCGTAGCGGAACGCCGGGCGGATCCGGCGGAAGATCCGCGGAACCGTCTCGACGTTGTGCGCGAACACCTCCGGGGCGGCCTCGCAGATTCCGGCGATGTTCTCCTCGCGTCCGGAGAAGTCGGGAATCAGGATCTCCACTCCGGTGCCGGGGTTGAGCTCGTGGATCTTCCGGATGGTCTCGGCGTAGAGCCACACGCCCTCATCGGGGAGGTCATCGCGGGCGACGCCGGTGACGGTCGCGTAGCGCAGCTGCATCTCATTCACCGACTGGGCCACCTGCAGCGGCTCGGACTCGTCCACGGCGCCGGGGCGGCCGGTGTCGATCTCGCAGAAGTCGCAGCGTCGGGTGCAGGCGGAGCCGCCGATGAGGAAGGTGGCCTCGCGGTCCTCCCAGCATTCGAAGATGTTGGGACACCCTGCTTCCTCGCAGACGGTGTTCAGGCCCTTCTCTCCGACCCGCTTCTTCATCTCGGTGAACTCGGTGCCGATCTTGACCTTGGTGCGCATCCACTCGGGCTTGCGCTCCACGGGGATCGAGGCGTTGCGTGCTTCGACGCGCAGCATGCGTCGGCCTTCAGGTGCCACAGTCACTGTGGTGCTCCTTCTGTAGTTCGGGACATCTCACAGGTGCCCTGGTCTGCGCCGTGGCCGGTGGTTCCGGCAAGGGCGGGCGCGTCGTCGTCGTGGCGGTGCAGCAGCGGAGGCAGCGCGCGGCGCAGCTCCTCGGTGACCCGGTCGGCCACCTGTTCGGGGGTGACCTCGTAGCCCAGCTCGGCGCTGATGCTGGTGGTCTTCGCGTCGGTGATCCCGCAGGCGATGATGTTCTCGAAGGGCGCGAGGTCGTTTGAGCAGTTCAGGGCGAACCCGTGCATGGTGACCGAGCGGTGCACGCGCAGACCGATGGCGGCGATCTTCCGGTCGGGGCCGTCTGAGGTGATCCAGACCCCGGAGCGTCGGGGCACCTGGGTGCCGGTGATGCCGAAGTCCGTTGCGAGGATCCTGATCAGCGTCTTCTCCAGCACGCAGACATAGTCCTTGACCAGGGATCGATCGCGCAGGTGCAGGATCGGGTAGCCGACGAGCTGGCCGCGGCCGTGCCAGGTGATCTTGCCGCCGCGATCCACATCCACCACCGGGGTGCCGTCTTCAGGGAGGTCCGCAGGTTCGGTGCGACGGCCGGCCGTGTAGACGTCGGCGTGCTCGAGCAGCAACACGGTGGAGGGCGCCGAGCCCTGCTGCACCGCGGTGTGCAGCCGCCGCTGGAGACTGAGCGTCTCGGAGTAGTCGAGGAGCTGCGGGTCGAACCCCAGCTTCGTGAATGAGAGCTCCATGACACCAGCCTAAACCGATCGGGCCGCGCTGCGGGAACTGCGGCCGCAGATGACCTGTGGATAACCCATGGGCGGGGTCTGCGGGCGGTCAGAATGGGTGTCATGGACGGTGACATCACCCGGGGCACCACCCGGGGCATCACGGGGCCCGCCCCTGATCGGGCCGAGCCGCTGGAGCGGTTCGCGCGCGGCTTCGACGCTTCGGGGACCGGAGGCTGGGACCCTCCGGCGGCCCGAGGCATCACGGTGGAACGGCTGCTCGGGGTGGGCAGCAGCGCCCTGGTCTGGCTGGTGTGGTGGGATTCTCCCGCGGAACCCGACTGGCAGCTCGTCGACGGCTTCCCGCCGGCGGCCTTCGCGCTGAAGGTCCCCCGCGCGCATGCAGCCGGGCGTCCGCCCCTGCACACTGTCGCGGCCGAGCTTCAGGCGCTGGACATGCTGCGTCATGGTCATCTGGTCCGCGCCTATGGAGCCCTGGAGACCTCCCAGGGGCTCGGGCTGATGCTCGAGCCCTACAGCGCCGGATCACTCGCCGGGCTGCTGGGCAGCGTCGGCAGTGTCAGCCTCGGAGAGGTCGTCACCGTGCTGACTCCCATCGCGACCGCCCTGGGGGCGCTGCATCAGGGCGGAGTCGCCCATGGGGACGTCTCACCGGGGAACATTCTGCTGGCCGCCGACGGCAAGCCTGCGCTGGGTGATCTCGCAGACGCCGTGATCCTCGGGACGCCGCGCTCCGACACCGGGACTCCGGGGTTCGCCGCCCCAGAACGAGAGTTGGAGGGTCGACTGCCTCAGGGCGCGGATTCGGCTACGCGGCGAGAAGCCCGCGCTGGGCTGGCCCCGGAGGCCGACGTGTATTCCCTTGCTGCCGTCGCATGGTTCGCGCTGACCGGGGCGGTGCCCGCTCGGGGCCGTCGGCGGGCACCGCTGCGGAGTCTGCGCCCGGAGCTGCCTGAGTCCATCACGCTGCTGCTGGAGTCGGCACTCCACGGCGATCCGCGGCTGCGCCCGAGTGCGGAGGACTTCGCGGTCGAGCTCTTTCGCTGCGCAGCACCTGCCGCCCTGGACCTGTCACCGCATGTGCACGAAGAGGTGGTGCCCGAGCTGCCCACCCTGCACGGCTCCGACACCGGCCGCCGGCGCTGGGCGCCCAGGTTCGGAGCGGTCGCTCTGGCGGCCCTGGTGTTCGCCGGGCTCTGGCTCTCGGCGGGCATCTTGACCCCCACCCCGACGACGACGCCCGCCCCGGCCTCGCTGACCGCGCAGCCCGCTCAGGAGCAGAGCGACGAGAGCGGGTCCGAGGACTCCCTTCCGGAGGACCCGCGCCCCTGGCAGCTGCTGCACCACCGGGACCCGGTGCAGGCTGCGGAGGGCCTCGCGGCCCTGCGGACCCAGGCGCTGCGCGAGGTCTCGCGGGAGCAGGTGCAGCGCTACACCGCAGCAGAGAGCCCGGCCCGAACGGCTGAGCTGGCACTCATCGAGGGTTTCACCGAGCGCGGGCTGACCTACCAGGGCGCGCCGCTGGAGATCAGCGTCAGCGAGGAGCGGGACCCAAGCGGATCCGATCGGCAGGTCCAGGGCCTCGACCGGCACACACAGCGGGTCGCCGAGCTGCGCGCCTCGGTGACGGCCACAGGGCTGGAGACCGGCGCTCCGGAATCCCAGGAGGTGGTGCTGGTGCTGCACCGGCAGGACGGGAAGTGGCTGCTGCACGCCGTTCGTGAGCTCAGCTCCGCCGGAGGATGACGCTGCCACCGAGGACGATGTGGCATCGGTGGCGGAACCGGGCCAGACGCAGAACAGGGCCCGTCCGAATGGACGAACCCTGTTCTGCGTAGCGAGGTTCGAGGCGGCCGAGCCGCCCGGCTCAGGCTCCTGAGAGTCCTCGCCTGAGCGTCTGCCGGTCTCTAGAGTCCCAGCTGAGCTTCGAAGTTGCCTTCTTCCAGGCGAGCCTTCAGCGTCTGCATGAAGCGACCGGCGTCTGCTCCGTCGACCAGGCGGTGATCGTAGGTCAGCGAGAGGTACATCATGTGCCGGATGCCGATGGACTCGTTGCCGTCGGCGTCGGTGACGACCATCGGGCGCTTCACGATCGTTCCGGTGCCCAGGATGGCGACCTGCGGCTGGTTGATGATCGGCGTGTCGAACAGGGCCCCGACGGAACCGAAGTTCGTGATCGTGAAGGTGCCTCCGGAGAGTTCACCCGGGCCGATCTTGGACTGACGGGTCCGCTCGGCCACATCGGCGATCTTCTTGGACAGTCCGGCGATGCTGAGATCTCCGGCGTCGTTGATCACCGGCACCAGCAGGCCCTTATCGGTGTCGACCGCCAGGGCCAGGTGCTCGCTGTCGTGGTAGGTGATCTGCTGGTTGGCCTCGTCGTATTCGGCGTTGAGCTTCGGGTGCTGCTTGAGCGCCTCGGTGACTGCGGTGCCGATGAAGGGCAGGTAGGTGAGGTTCACACCGTTCTGCGCCTTGAAGGAGGCCTTCGCCTTGGCGCGCAGGTTCACGATGCGGGTCATGTCGACCTCGTGGACCTGGGTCAGCTGCGCGGAGATGTCCAGCGACTCGTTCATCCGCTGGGCGATCACCTGGCGGATCCGCGGTGCCTTCTCGGAGGAGCCGCGCTTGCTGGTGTCCACCTCGACCTTGGGTGCAGACTTCGCGGTCGCGGGAGCCTCGGCAGGGGCTTCAGACTGAGCCTGGGACTTGCTCGCCTCGGCGGCGTCGACCACGTCCTGCTTGCGGATGCGCCCACCGACCCCGGTGCCCTTGACATCGGCCAGGTCCACGCCCTCGTTCTTGGCCAGGCGGCGCACCAGCGGGGTCACGTAACCCTCGGCGGAGGAGTCCGAGGACTCTGCCTTCGGCTCAGACTTCGACTCGGTCTTCGGCTCGCTCTCAGCCGGGGCGTCCTTCGCGGCGCGCTCCTGGGGAGCGGGCTCCTGCTCCGGCTCGGACTGCTCGGGTTCAGCCTGCTTCGGCGTCGATTCCTCGGTGGCCGGCTCGGCTGCCTTCTCCTCCGCCTCAGCGTCCTGCTCCTGCTCGGCGTCGGCGGATGATCCGCCTGAGCCTGAGCCTGAGCCGATGAGGGCGAGCACGGCGCCGACCTCGATGGTCTCGTCCTCGGAGACCTTGATCTCCTGGATGGTGCCTGCCACGGGGGAGGGGACCTCGGTGTCGACCTTGTCGGTGGAGACCTCCAGCAGCGGCTGATCGACCTCCACGGTGTCGCCGACCTCGACGAGCCAGCGGGTCACGGTGCCCTCGGTGACGGACTCGCCGAGAGCCGGAAGAGTGATCTCCTGGGTCTCGCCGCCGTCGGAGGACTCTGAAGAGGAGTCCGAAGAGCTCTCCTCGGAGGTGTTCTCCTGCGCGGCCTGCTCGGTGGCCTCGGGCTGCGCGGCCTCTGTCGCGGCATCCTCTGCCTCTTCGGCCTCGGACCCGGACCCTCCGTCGCCCGAGGGCTCAGGCTCGGACTGCTCAGGCTCGGCGGACTCCTCGGCGGAGTCGTCCGAGGAGCCGGAGTCGCCGGAGCCGGACCCGTCACCGATCCTGACCAGCGGGGCACCCACTTCGATGGTCTCGTCCTCGGCGACGAGGAGCTCCTCGATGGTGCCGGCGGCCGGGGAGGGGACCTCGGTGTCGACCTTGTCGGTGGAGACCTCCAGCAGCGGCTGGTCGACCTCGACGGTGTCACCGACCTCGACGAGCCAGCGGGTCACGGTGCCCTCGGTGACTGACTCACCCAGGGCTGGAAGGTTAACGGTTTCAGACATGGTGTCCGACTCCTACTCTCAAAATTCGACACAGCCTCACGGCTGGAACATTTATCTCTACGGGCAGTTCTGGAAGGGCTCCCGGGCGTCCGGGAGACGCGGGTCAGCCGTGCAGCGGGTGGCCGAACAGCGCCATCGCAGCCTCGCCCATGGCTTCGTTCTGCGTGGGGTGTGCGTGGAGCAGGGTAGCGACGTCCTCCGGGTAGGCCTCCCAGTTCACGATCAGCTGGGCCTCGCCCACCTGCTCGCCGATCCGGGTGCCGATGCCGTGGACTCCGACGATCGGGCCGCCCTTGACGCCGACCATCTTGATCAGGCCGCCGGTGCCCAGGATGGAGGATTTGCCGTTGCCCGCGAGGTTGTACTCGGTGATCTCGATCTGGTCCTTGCCGTACTTCTCCTCGGCGGCGGGCTGGGTGTAGCCCACGGACATGATCTCCGGCTCGCAGTAGGTCACCTTGGGGATGTTGATGTCCTCGACGATCACGGGGTTGTTGCCGGCGATCTCCTCGGCGACGAAGATGCCCTGCTGGTAGCCGCGGTGCGCCAGCTGAAGACCCGGGACGATGTCGCCGATCGCGTAGATGTTGCCGACTCCGGTGTGCAGCCGCTCGTCGGTGATGACGAAGCCGCGGTCCAGGGTGATGCCGGCGTCCTCGAAGCCGAAGCCCTCGGTGACGGGTCCGCGACCCACGGCGACCAGGCAGATCTCGGCCTCGAAGGTCTTGCCGCCTTCCAGGGTGACCTTGACGCCGTCGTCGGTCTCTTTGACCTCGTTGAAGAAGGTGCCGGTGTTGAACGTGATGCCGCGCTTCTTGAAGGTCCGCTCGAGCTGCTTGACGATCGCCGGGTCCTCATTGGGCACCAGCGAGGGCAGACCCTCGATGATGGTGACCTCGGTGCCGAAGGAGGTCCAGGCGGAGGCGAACTCGCAGCCGATCACGCCGCCGCCGAGCACGATCGCCGACTTCGGGGTGTAGTCCAGCTCGAGGGCCTCGGTGGAGGTGATGATCTTCTTGCTCAGCGGCAGACCGAAGGTCTTCGAGGTCGAGCCGGTGGCCAGCACGATGTTCTTGCCGGTGTAGCGGGTGCCGTCGACCTCGATCTCGTTCTCCGAGACCAGCTTGCCCTCACCGGAGATCACGGTGACCTTGCGCATCTTCAGCAGTCCGGTCAGACCCTTGTACTTGCCGGCGACGATGCCGTCCTTGTACTCGCGGACCTTGGCCATGTCCACGCCTTCGAAGTTCATCTTCACGCCGTACTTCTCAGAGGTCCGCGCCTCATCGGCGAGCTCGGCGGAGTGCAGGTACGCCTTGGTCGGGATGCAGCCCCAGTGCAGGCAGGTGCCGCCGAGCTTGTCCTTCTCGATGAGGCCCACGGTGAGTCCGTGCTGGACTGAGCGAAGCGCAGCGGCATAGCCTGCGCTGCCCCCTCCGAGGACGAGTACGTCGAATTCCTGAGGCTGGTCGGCCACGGTCATTGCTCCCTTGCATTGAGTGAGACGTGAAGATCATTGTTCGGTCTGAGAGAGGCCCTCGGCGGGCGATCAGGCCCGCCCAGGAGCCTCTCCCAGGTGTTCACTGCGTTCAGCCTATCGCTTGTGCGCAGGCATCAGCCACTGAATCAGCGGCTCAGGCCTTCGAGGTAGCTGATCAGTGTGCGGACCATCACGCCGGTGCCCGATTTCGGGGTGTACCCGTAGGCGCCCTTCTCATTGAACGCCGGACCTGCGATGTCCAGGTGGGCCCACGGGATGCGCGTGGTCTCGGGGTCCAGCGGGTCGGTGGCGGCGCCGGCGCGGTCACCGACGAACTCGCGCAGGAAGGCGGCCGCATTCATCATGCCGCCGAAGCGGTCGCCGAGGTTGGTGAGATCGGCCACCTCGGAGTCGAATCCGGAGCGCGCCTCCTCGGGGATCGGCATCGGCCAGAGGCTCTCGCCGGCCTGCTTCGAGGCCATCAGAAGGGCTTCACGGAGCTCCTCGTTGCCCATCACGCCGGTGGTGCGCACGCCCAGGGCGATCATCTGGGCTCCGGTGAGCGTGGCCACGTCGATGATCGCGTCGGGCTGCTCCGCGGAGGCCGCGACGAGACCATCGGCCAGGACCAGGCGACCCTCGGCGTCGGTGTTGAGCACCTCCACGGTCTTGCCGCCATGGATGGTGATGACGTCCTCGGGGCGCTGGGCGGTGGAGGAGGGCATGTTCTCGGCCAGGCACAGCCAGCCGGTGACCTTGACCGGCAGGTTGAGGTCAGCGGCCGCCCGGACGACGGCGGCCACCGTGGCCGCACCACCCATGTCCAGCTTCATCGTGGTCATCGCGGCGGCAGGCTTCAGCGAGAGCCCGCCCGAGTCGAAGGTGATGCCCTTGCCGACCAGCGCGATGTGCGCCACCGGCTTGGCGGGGGAGTGTTCCATGCGGACCAGGCGGGGCTTGCGGGAGGACCCGGCGCCGACGCCGAGGATGCCGCCGAAGCCGTCGCGGGCGAGCTCCTTCTCACCCCAGACCTTGATCTTGAGCTTCGCGGCCCGTGCGGTGCCGCCCTGCTGAGCCGGGGCCTTGGTCCGGTCACCGAGCTCGGAGACGACGTCGGCGAAGCTCTCCGGGTAGAGGTGGCTCGGGGGAGTGTTGACCAGGTCGCGGGCGGCACGCACCGCGGAGCCGACGACGACGGCCCGGTCGATGGCGGGCCGGGTCTGCTTGTCCTTGAGCTCGGTCAGCACCTGGATGTCGCTGACCGGGGTGGCCGAGCGGGACTCCTCGGAGGTGCGGAAGTGGTTGAAGGAGTACGCGCCTATCGCGGCACCTTCGGCGATGGCTCCGACCTGCTCCACCGAGGCCGCGGGCAGCGCCAGGGCGACGGAACCGATGCTGCCGAGCTGGCGGACTGCGGAGCCGGCGGCGCGGCGAAGCGCCTCAAGGGTGATTCCGCCGGTGGACTCACCGGTCAGCGGCCCCACCCCGATGAGTACCAGCGTCTCCGACGCGAAGCCGTCCATGCCCGGCAGGCGCAGCAGCTGATCCGCCGCGCCCGTGGCGCCCAGCGCCTTGAGCGAGTCCGCCACGCCCTTGGCGGCATCGTCGGCGAGCGGATTGGGGAGCAGGATCGGCCCCTGGGGTCCCTTGGCGACGCCGAGCACGAGGGCGTCGGTGTCGGTCTTCTCGACGGAGGTGGAGACGGCGGAGAGGCTGGGCTGGAAATCGTGGATCACAGTGGTCCTGTCTGATTCCTGGGATGGTGGAATCGGGATAGGTCGTCTTGGTTCTTCTTGATCATCGATCCTAACCAACTTCCATGCGGGAATGCCCGCAGGTGGCATCCTGTTGTATATACGACTCACTGAGCTGACCCGGCTGCGACCAGCGTGACCGACGAGGCTCGGACCCCATATCGGAAAGAGGACCCCTCAGGTGAAGGACCCCCTGGATCTGCTGCATGTCCATCCCGCAGCCGATGGAGATGATGAGTCGAACTCCTCCATCAACCTCGGCGCCCAGGACGGGCATGAGTCCAGCGTGAGCGCCGAAGGCGGCGCCCTGGTGCTCCGCACGGACCAGCCACCCGCAGAGCGGCTGAGCCTGCTGGTGTCCTGGTCCGGCCACACCGATGCGGGCAGCCTCAGCGAGCAGGTCTCCGAATCCCTGCTCGGCACGCTGCCGCATCGGCGGCTTGCCAGCTTCGACGTCGATGAGCTCTTCGACTACCGGTCCCGGCGCCCGCAGATCACCTTCACGGACAACCGGTTCAGCAATTTCGAGGCGCCCTCGTTGGAGCTCTACGAGGTGCGCGACGCCCTGGGCCGACCGTTCCTCTTCCTGACCGGTGACGAGCCCGACTACCAGTGGGAACGGGTGTCCTCTGCGGTGCTGCAGCTCGTGGACCGCCTCGATGTGAAGCTCGTGGTGCTGGTGGACGCGCTCGGGCTGCCGACCCCGCACACCCGTCCGATCGGAGTGACGGCCCATGGCAACCGAACGGACCTCATCGAGGGCATCTCCACCTGGGGTCCCAGCGCGCAGATCGAGGCCGGACTGAGCCAGTTCCTGGAGCTGCGCGTCGCCGAGGCGGATCGCGACGTGGTGGGCTATACGCTGCACGTCCCGCACTACCTCGCCGGAGGACGGTTCCCGCATGCTGCGGTGGCCGCTCTGGAATACGCAGGTGCGGCGCTGGAACTGATGCTGCCCACCGACGAGCTGCGCGAGTCCTCGCGGATGGTGGAGCAGGACATCTCCCGGCAGGTGGAGCAGAACTCTGAGATCCAAGGCATGGTGGACCGGCTCGAGCGCAACTTCGACGAGTACGCCACCCCGCAGCAGCGGTCGCTGCTGGTCAAGGACGACGACGCGGTGCCCGACGCTGAGGAGCTCGGTGCCGCCGTGGAGGCGTATCTGCGCCATCACGATCCAGCTGCCGACGCCGAAGCCGCTCGCGCCGGCTCGATCGAGGGTCTGCTCGGGGAGTCCCCGACGGGTCCGGCAGGGGAGTCTGAGCCCGCAGGGGAGTCTGATCCGGCTGCCGCCCAGGACTCCGATCCGGTCGACTCTGCCCCGGAGGACCACCCGGAGGACCACCCGGAGAGCCCCGAGACCGAGCCGGAAGATCACGACCGCCGCGAATAGCGGCTGCGCCCGACGGAGGCTCCGGCGGGGTGCCGGGTTTTCCCCAGTGACGGCCAGCTGGACCCCGACAGCGGTGACCTCCACAGCCAGCCGCTGCACGGCTCGGTTGCCGGGTGATGCGATCACGCTGGCTTCATGGACGCACACACCCACGCACAGCATCCGCTCGACGGCTCGATTCAGGGCAGGCCAGCGCCTCCTCAGGGTCCGCTCGACATCCAGAAGCCGGGGGACTGCCTGGCCCTGGTGCGGCACACCTTCGGAAGGCTGCCGCGCGAGTCCCTCGTCGTCATCGGGCTGCTCAACGGCTACACCGGTGGCCACATGCGGATCGATCTGACGCCGGCCCTGCGCGAACCCTTCAGCTCCGCCCGGCTCATCGCCGACTGTCTGGCGGGGGAGGGATCCTCTCCGGCACCCGAGGCGGCCCTGGTCGTGCTGATCGGCGACGGCCCTGCTTCTGCGACCCAGGACGAGGCGTGGCGCTCCTGCCTGAAAGCGCTGCGGATCATGCTCGACTCCGAGTACTGCGTCCGGATCGTCCAGGCCTGGTTCGTCTGCGCGGGCCACGTCCGCGACCCGCTCGGTGCAGACCCACGCGGCGACGCCCTTCCGGGCCGCCGCATCGAGGATCTCCGGATTCCCACGCTGGGAGGTCTCCCCGGCCACACCTCCCGCCGGGAGTCCCAGCCCCTGGACCAGGCGGCCGTCTCGTTTCTCGAGCGCGCGCCGGCCGCTGACCCGGCGCTGGAAGTCCTCCTCGGAGAAGCCCGGCGGCAGCACGATCCGCAGAGTCACGAAGGGAGGCTGCGTCGTCGGCTGGAAGCCTGGGACCTCGCGCTGTGTCAGCAGCTGGACGCAGGTGAGCACGCGTCCCGCACTGCCCCCGCGCCGCGGGAGGGCACGCGGGCACGCACGCGCCAAGAGCTCAGAGCGGACGCTGCGCGCCTCAGAGAGCTCCTCGGGCAGCTGCACACCGGGTTCGACCGGGACCTGCTCATTCCGCTGGCCACGCTGGGACTCGATCACGCCATCATCGGGCTGCGCCATCGGCAGGGCGTCGAAGAGGCTCCCATGGACAGCGCGGAACAACACATGCTGCGGCGCTATGCCGCGTCCTTCCTCGGTGAGACCCATTCTCGCCCCGACTGGGAACGCGTCGACGCGCTCGAAGCAGTCCTCGGCGACCTGGTGCCCTATGCCCGAGCCGCCGAGCGGGAGAACCTGCTGTGCCTCATGGCGTGGATCGAATGGGCCAGAGGCCGAGGCAGCGCAGCCGGATCCTTCATCGATCGGTGCCTGCAGGAATTCCCCGAGAACGAGTTCAGCCGGCTCATCGAGCGACTGATGCAGCTCAAGGGCGTGTGTCTATGGGCCCGCGTCAAGCAGCACAGCTGGTCCTGGGCAAGGAGCGCCGTTCCGAGCGCCGACTGACCCGGAAAAGACGCTCAGATTGGGAATGCGGGCGGAACAAGCTATGTTGTGATGCATTGAGACCCTGCAACCATCGTAGGATCATACCCACCGAGGGGCTGTTGACAGCTCCTCAGACAAGTATGATTTTTACAATGGCCTTGACAGGGTCATAGGTGTGTTGACCGACAAGTTCATCGCATCTGCACCATATGTCTAAGTCGGAAGGTCACCGTGCCCACTACTGCGTCCAAGTCCACCGAAGAGAACACGGCCGCTGCAGAGGCTGAGAAGAAGACGCCCGCCAAGAAGAGCACTGCAGCTCGCAGCACCGCCGCCAAGTCGACCGCGGCGAAGTCCACCGCGGCGAAGAAGAGCCCTGTCTCTTCAGCCGCCAAGGCTCCCGCGAAGAAGGCGCCGGCCGCTAAGACGACCGCAGCCAAGACGACCGTCGCGAAGTCCACTGCGGCCAAGACGGCGGCTGAGAAGAAGAGCGCCGCTGCCGCGACAACCAAAGCGCCCGCGAAGAAGACCGGAGGCCGCAAGAAGGCCGCCGATCCGGTCGACGAGGTCCTCGCCGAGGCGGATGCCGAGGAGAAGGCCGCCCCCACCGCGGCCCTGGAGAAGGCCGTCGCGAAGGCCGTGGCCGATGGGGAAGACCCTGAGGCCATCACCGAGGCCTCCGTGAAGGCCAAGGAGGGCGAGGAGGAGGAGTCCAAGGGTCGCGGCTTCGTCATCTCCAACGCCGATGAGGACGACGCCCCCGCGATCCAGGTGGTCTCCGCCGGCGCGACCGCAGACCCGGTCAAGGACTACCTGAAGCAGATCGGCAAGGTCGCACTGCTGAACGCCGAACAGGAGGTCGACCTCGCGCTGCGCATCGAGGCCGGACTCTTCGCCGAGCACAAGCTGGCCAAGCAGAAGATCACCGACCGCCGGCTGCGCCGCGACCTGGAGCTCGTGGTCGCCGACGGCAAGCGCGCCAAGAACCACCTGCTGGAAGCCAACCTTCGTCTGGTCGTCTCCCTGGCCAAGCGGTATACCGGGCGCGGAATGCTCTTCCTGGACCTGATCCAGGAGGGCAACCTCGGACTCATCCGTGCAGTGGAGAAGTTCGACTACACCAAGGGCTTCAAGTTCTCGACCTACGCCACCTGGTGGATCCGCCAGGCGATCACTCGCGCCATGGCGGACCAGGCGCGCACCATTCGCATCCCCGTGCACATGGTGGAGGTCATCAACAAGCTTGCCCGCGTGCAGCGCCAGATGCTCCAGGACCTGGGCCGTGAGCCCACCCCGGAGGAGCTGGCGCAGGAACTCGACATGACCCCGGAGAAGGTCGTCGAGGTGCAGAAGTACGGCCGCGAGCCGATCTCGCTGCACACCCCGCTCGGCGAGGACGGCGACTCCGAGTTCGGTGACCTCATCGAAGACTCGGAAGCCGTCGTGCCCTCGGACGCGGTGAGCTTCACCCTGCTCCAGGAGCAGCTGCACTCGGTGCTGGACACGCTCGCCGAGCGCGAAGCCGGCGTGGTGGCCATGCGATTCGGTCTCACCGACGGTCAGCCGAAGACCCTCGACGAGATCGGCAAGGTCTACGGCGTGACGCGCGAGCGCATCCGTCAGATCGAGTCCAAGACCATGTCGAAGCTTCGCCACCCGAGCCGCTCGCAGGTCCTGCGCGACTACCTCGACTGAGTCTGAGCCGGACATAGAAGAAGGGTGCGGCCCGGATTTCTCCGGGCCGCACCCTTCTTCGTCTGGTGCTGCGTGCTACTTGGCAGTCACGAGCCGATCTGATTCATCGATCCACTCGACGGTCTTTGGTCGCAGCGAATCTTCGACCTGCCGGCCGTGGTGATTGCAGAAGAGCAGAACACCGGATGTGAGCGCCGCTCGCACGTAAGCCTGTGCTCCGCAGCGGTCGCAACGGTCAAGGGCAGTCAAGGTAGTGGGCTGGTTTTCCACGGTGCCAGTTGTGCCGGTCATGCTCTTCGCCTCCTCAGGTCTATTCTCCAGAGGTCCCGCAGCCGGGAAGGCCCGACCCGGGATCTCTTGGTGTTCAATAGAACCACGAACCGGGCTGTTTCATTCACAGCAGCACCCCGAAACCGCCGTGCTTTCGCTGTGCGCGTACCGACTGCGGCGCTTCTGCGCGGCCACGGAGCCGCGCGCGCTTACGATGACACTGATTCACCCCCACCACAGGAGGACACTGCGTGGCCAAGCGCTCGGAGTATGACGCCCGGCATCTGTCGGTGCTCGAAGGTCTCGAAGCTGTTCGCAAGCGTCCCGGGATGTACATCGGCTCGACCGACTCGCGCGGACTCATGCACTGCCTCTGGGAGATCATCGACAACTCCGTGGACGAGGCTCTGGCCGGCCACGCCTCCACCATCAACATCACCCTGTACCCGGACGATTCGGTCGAGGTCAGCGACGACGGTCGCGGCATCCCGGTGGACATCGAACCGCGTACCGGGCTCTCCGGCCTGGAAGTGGTCTTCACCAAGCTCCACGCCGGCGGCAAGTTCGGCGGCGGCTCGTACAACGCCGTGGGTGGTCTCCACGGTGTCGGGGCGTCGGTGGTCAACGCGCTCTCGGCTCGCCTGGACGCCCAGGTGACCCGCGGCGGGAAGGTCCACCAGCTGTCCTTCCGGCGCGGCGAGCCCGGAGTCTTCTCCGGTTCCCGCCCCGACCCCGACGCGGAGTTCACCCCCGCCCTGGACGGCTCGCCGCTGGACATCATCGGCAAGGCCAAGCGCGGGGTCACCGGAACGACCATCCGGTACTGGTCCGATCGCCAGATCTTCACCTCCGACGCCGGCTTCAACGACATCGAGATCGCCAATCGCGCCCGGCAGACGGCATTCCTGGTGCCGGGACTGCGCATCACCGTGCGTGACGAGCGTGGCCCGGAGCCCCTGGAAGAGGTCTTCCAGTACGACGGCGGCATCAGCGAGTTCGCCGATCACCTCTCTGCCGATGCCTCGGTCACCGACATCTGGCGCCTCCAGGGGCATGGGAAGTTCACCGAACGGATTCCGGTGCTCGCCGCCGACGGACGCAGCCACATGGAGGACGTGGAGCGCGACTGCGAGGTCGACATCGCGCTGCGCTGGGGGATCGGGTATGACACCACCGTGCGCAGCTTCGTGAACATCATCGCCACTCCCAAGGGCGGCACCCACCTGACCGGCTTCGAACAGGCGCTGCTGAAGTCCCTGCGCAAGACGGTGGAGTCGAATGCGCGCAAGCTCAAGGCTGGCAGCGACAAGCTCGAGAAGGACGACGTGCTGGCCGGACTCACCGCGGTGGTGACCGTGCGCATCGCAGAGCCCCAGTTCGAGGGGCAGACCAAGGAGATCCTCGGCACACCCGCGGCCCGCCAGATCGTCTCCAAAGTGGTCAGCAAGGAGCTCGAGGCCCGGCTCAGCTCCACCAAGCGGGGTGACAAGCAGCAGGCGACCGCGGTCCTGGAGAAGGTCGTCGCAGAGATGAAGTCCCGCATCTCCGCAAGGATGCACAAAGAGACCCAGCGTCGGAAGAACGCGCTGGAGACCTCCTCGATGCCGGCCAAACTCGTGGAGTGCCGCTCCAAGGGCGTGGCGGAGACCGAGCTGTTCATCGTCGAGGGCGACTCCGCCCTGGGCACCGCGAAACTGGCCCGCTCCTCCGACTTCCAGGCGCTGCTGCCGATCCGAGGCAAGATCCTCAACGTCCAGAAGGCCTCGGTGGCGGACATGCTCTCGAACACCGAGTGCGCCGCCCTGCTGCAGGTCATCGGAGCAGGCTCCGGGCGGTCCTTCGACCTCGACGCCGCCCGCTACGGCAAGGTCGTGCTGATGACCGATGCCGACGTCGACGGCGCCCATATCCGCACCCTGCTGCTGACCCTGTTCTTCCGCTACATGCGCCCCCTGATCGAGGACGGTCGGGTCTTCGCCGCGGTGCCCCCGCTGCACCGGGTGGAGATCATCCACCAGGGCCGCAGGGCGAACGAGGTCAGGTACACCTACTCCGAGGCGGAGCTGAATCGGCTCCTTGCCCAGCTGGAACAGGACGGGCTGAACTACAAGGAGCCGATCCAGCGGTACAAGGGTCTCGGCGAGATGGACGCCGACCAGCTCTCCGAGACGACCATGGACCCACAGCACCGTGCGCTGCGTCGAATCCGGGTCCAGGACGCCGAAGCAGCCGAACGGGTGTTCGATCTGCTCATGGGTTCGGTGGTCGCGCCCCGCAAGGACTTCATCATCGAAGGGTCCCAGGCGCTGGACCGAGGCCGCATCGACGCCTGAGTCCGAGGCCGCACGGCGAGGACTCGCACCGCCGGGCCGCGCCACGCCGCCGCTACTTCTACCGCATGTAGAAATAATTCGTCGAACAGGCCGGTCGACCCTCCTGACCTCTTTCGCGACCGGTACACTGAACGACGACGACGAGTGCACCTCGACCCCATGTGAGCTGAGACGTGACCCAACAGACTTCTGTCGCCCCAACCGGCGATTCCGCAGCCCGAGCAGCTTCTGCTGCCCCAGGCGCGGAGGCTTCGCAGCCTCAATGGCGACGCAAGGTGGCCGCCTATTGGTCCCTGACCAAGCCGCGCGTCATCGAGCTGCTGCTGGTCACCACCCTGCCCACCATGTTCTTCGCGCAGCAGGGCGTCCCCGATTTCTGGCTGGCGCTGGCCACGCTGGTCGGCGGCGCCATGGCTGCCGGATCCGCCGGAGCGTTCAACTGCTATATCGATCGCGATATGGACAAGCTGATGAACCGGACCAAGAAGCGTCCGCTGGTCACCGGCGAGCTCAGCCCCCGCGAGGCGCTCATCTTCGCCTCGGTGCTGGGTGCCGCCGCGATCGCGGTCCTCTGGTTCGGCACCAATCCGCTGGCCGCAGGACTCGGCGCAGCGGCGATCTTCTTCTACGTCGTGGTCTACACGATCATCCTCAAGCGCCGCACCGAGCAGAACATCATCTGGGGCGGCATCGCGGGGTGCTTCCCTGTGGTCATCGCCTGGGCCGCCGTTCGCGAGACGCTCGAATGGCCCGCGGTGGTGCTGTTCGTGATCATCTTCCTCTGGACCCCGCCGCACTACTGGCCGTTGTCGATGAAGTACCGGACCGACTACCAGACCGCGCATGTGCCCATGCTCGGCGCCGTCGCCACCGCAAAGACCGTCTCAGTGCAGGTGGTGCTCTACGCCTGGGCGACCGTGATGTGTTCGCTGCTGCTGATCCCGATGGGCTGGGCCGGCATCACCTACACCGCCTTCGCGCTGGCCTCGGGGGCCTGGTTCATCTACGAGGCGCATGTGCTGCACCGGCAGGCCGAGAACGGCACCCTCACGGACAAGAAGGCCATGAAGGTCTTCCACCTCTCGATCCTCTACCTCACCCTGCTGTTCATCGGGCTCTGGATCGACCCCTTCATCGGGTCTCCGTTGATGGGCTGATCCTCCCGGCCCTGATGGACTGGCTGTCTCGCCGCCAGGCGTCGATGCTCTCGGGCATCAGGATCCCGGCCGGCTGGTCCTGATCCATCACCAGCAGCGGTCTCGTGGTGTCGAGGGCGGCACTGACCAGCAGCTCACGGATCGGAGTTCTGCGCTGGACGGGCTGATCGGATGTCCGGACCAGACCGGCACAGCGCCGCTTCGACCAGCCCTGCGGGTCTTGCTGCCGCACGGCATTGAGATCCGCGCAGGTGATGAGTCCGATGGCCCGGTACGAGAGGTTCAACACCACTGCCGGGTCGGATTCCTCGAGAACCTGAGCGGCATCGGCCAGTGACCGTGTGCCCAATATGGTGGCACCTAGGGGTGCCATGATGTCTCCGATGTCGGTCATCGCCACGCTCCTCTGGGGGTAGTCGCGTTCCGTCTCTGACCCCGAAGCAACCGGTGTGTGGCGGGCGTTCAATGCGGAAACCGCGAAGCCGTGCGGCGCGCCTAGCAGTGGGCGGATCATGTCTGCTCCTAAGAGTGATGTGATGAGCCCCCTGCTGAACTCAATTCCAGTGTAACCACAGACCACACTCCCGGGAACCCGCCGATAATCAGCTCTGGACAGAGCAGACGACGCTCAAACATTCAAGTAAACTTGTGCCGTCGCTGAGGGCGGCGCCCACGTTCGGAGCGGAGATCACGATGAGCACAGAGTCCAAGCTGAGCGAACAGTTCCTGGACACCGACACTGCCGACGACGCCGTCCTTGATGCGATCGACACCGACGCCGCGGATCGTGACGTCTCGGCCGATCTGCAGATGTTGATCCAGCAGGACAGCGACATCTCAAGCTTTCTGCAGGGACTTGCCCAGGTGTCCGCCGAGCGGTTCAGCGGGACGCAGCCGGTGCTGTGCAGCATCATTCTTGACCGGTCCAAACGCAACGTCGTGGTCGCGGCCAGCAGCCCGGAGGCGGCACGCCTGGATGAGGTCCAGGCCGGCTTCGACGAGGGACCCTGCCTGGAGGCCCAACGGACCGATACCGTGATCAGTGTCGCCGATGTGCACTCCGAGCGACGCTGGCCCGGCTACATGGCAGCTGTGCGGGAGTTCGGCATGCGCAGCGTGCTCGCCCTGCCGCTGACCCTGCAGTCAGAGTCCGCCGCAGCGATGAACCTCTACACCAGCACGCCCGAGGCATTCGGTCCGGCCGAGATCGAGGCCGCCCGGCGCTACGCCGGGCTCGCCTCCAAGGTCGGCGTGATCGCTCTGCGCCTCGCGGCGTACTCGGAGAACGTCGAGCATCTCCAGGCCGCCATGGAGTCGCGCACCGCGATCGACATCGCCATCGGTGTGGTCATGGCGCAGAACCGCTGCAACCAGGATCAGGCCTTCGAGATCCTTCGCAAGGCCTCGAGCCACCGCAATATGAAGCTCCGAGTTCTCGCTGAGGAGCTGGTGGCCACGGTCGGACGCCAGTCAGCCTCCACGGTCTTCGACACCTGAGCCGCTGGGCTGCATGCTCAGCTCCCACGTGACAGGCCGCGCGCGGTTGGATCCCTGCGCGGACGTGGACCTCAGCGCGGACCCGCCTGGTCGACCCACCGCTGACCGGCCGCCTCCGGGGTCGCCGCTCCGGCACTGAGCGAGGCGACCCTCCGGTGCAGATCGGCGATCTGCGCGTCGGTGTCGGGCACCGAGAGCCTGATCCGTGCCTGGGCGCCGTCTGCGCTGTAGTCAGTCGCCGTCACCAGCGTGCCGGCGGCGCGCAGCTCATTCTCCCAGCGGCCCGCCTCTGTGATGGGCGCCTGCACGTCGAAGAGGCGCATGTGTTCCCTGCGCCGGAGCTGACCCTGCTCGCGAGCGCTGGTCAGGGCGCCGGTCACCGAGTCGGAGTAGGCGCTGACCAGTCCGCCGGGTCCGAGCAGGGTTCCGCCGAACCAGCGCAGCACCACGGCCACGACATCACTGAGGTCGGCGTCTCCACCGGGCATCTCAGACTTCAGCAGCGCCGCCAGGATCGGGGCCCCTGCGGTGCCGGAGGGCTCGCCGTCGTCGAGTGCGCGCTGAATCAGCCGGTCGGCGCCGATGACCCAGGCGCTGCAGTGGTGCCGTGCGCCGGGGTGGGCCTTGCGCAGCTGCTCGACCCAGGACTGTGCCGCCTCTGCACTGTCGGCTCGGCGCAGGTGTGTGCGGAACAGTGAGCGTCGACGCTCGATCTCATGAGTGATCTCTGCGGTCGGGCGCAGCACGGTATAGGGCCGGAGATGCTGGGGGAGGTCTGCTCCGGCGGGACCCACGGCGAATGCGGACATGTCTGAGGAGTCTACGACGCCGGGTGCGACGCCCGCGGCAAGGGCGTGCTTCTAGAGTGTGCTCCGTGCCACCAGGGCGGCGCGGCGAGGGGACTCTGGAGGCATCATGCGCAGTGCGGTCCGGATCGCGTCCGAGTCCTCGGCCGCCTCGGGGAGCTGCAGATAACGCCACAGATCCTCAGCGGAGCCGTCGGAGAGCACCGCCTCACGCAGCAGCGCCGAGAGCTCCCGGCGGATCCGCAGGACTCCCGGAGCTTCGCTTCCCGGCAGCAGCTCGCCCCGGTAGAGGTCCAGAGCCCTCTGTCGGTCACCGGCGGTCAGGGCCGCGCAGGCGTCGCGGGCGTCCAGCTGCACGGGGGCGCTGAGCCGGTAGGGGCGGGAGAGCAGGTCGATGCTGGGGGAGCGGTGCTGAGCGAGAAGCCGGCGAAGTCGGACCAGTTCGGCGCGGACCGCGACCTCGTGGTGGGCCTCACCGTAGAGCAGCTCGGCGAGCTCCTCAGCGGTGAGTCCGCGCTCGGCACCGCGATCCGCCTGCCATCCCAGCAGGAAGAGGATCTCCGCGTGACGCAGACCCAGCTGCTGCTGCGCATCGGAGGTGCCCAACACGGCCGGGCCTGCTCCGAGTGTGGTCAGTGTGGCCTGGGTGGTGGCGGCTGGTCGAAGCTTCAGCTCCGCCTCAGCCGCGGAGACCGCGGCGAGCAGCAGCGGCAGCGAATGTACCGCGACGGCCTGCGCGTCCCCGGTCAGGTCCACCACGCCCAGCATTAGTCCGGTGGCCGGGTCGCGCACCGGCACCGCTGAACAGGAGAACCGGTGTGCGGTGTAGGAGAAATGCTGCTCCCGATGCACCTGGGCGCCGCGGCCGGTGGCCAGTGCGAGGCCCGGAGCCGAGGTGCCGATGGCCGTCTCGGACCAGTTCGCACCTGGCTGGAAGGCGGAGCGCTCCGCCTGGCGCAGCGTCTCGCGTGCCCCTTCCACCCAGAGGAGTCGTCCTGCCGCGTCTCCGATCGCCACGATGAGCCCGGCCTCGGTCGCGGGTTCGATCAGCAGGCGCTTCAGCACCGGCAGCACCAGCCGCAGCGGGTGGTGCTGCCGATACTCGCGCAGCTGGACATCGTCGAGCTCGATGGGAGGCAGTGCGCTGATCGGGTCTCGCACGCCCCCGGCGGAACGCAGCCAGGACTCGCGCAGCGCGTGCGGCAGTGCGGTCCAGGTCTTCGGTTCGGTGGGCAGAGCCTCCATGGCACTCCTTCGACGCTCCTGGCGTGCGCGGGGGCTGCGGGGCAGCACGGCGCACCATAGGTGAATGTGTGCTGGCCCACAGTCTAACCATGCAACTGTCCTGCAACCTGGATAGTTCTACGCTGGGTGCATGTGAGGCACATCACAGCGTCGGCCGTGAATCTTCGGAACTCGGAGCGGATCGCAAGGCGCAGCGACATGGGAAGGAACCCGACATGACCATCTATGCACAGCCCGGCTCCGACGGGGCACTGATGAGCTACAAGTCCCGCTACGAGAACTACATCGGCGGAGAGTGGGTCCCGCCGGTGGGTGGCGAGTATTTCGAGAATCCCTCTCCGCTCACAGGCAAGAGCTTCACCGAGATTCCCCGCTCCAAGGCCGAAGACATCGACCTGGCCCTCGACGCCGCCCACCGCGCCGCGCCCGCCTGGGGCAAGACCTCGGTGGCCGAGCGGGCCGTGGTGCTGAACAAGATCGCAGACCGGATCGAGGAGAACCTCGAGATGCTGGCGGTCGCCGAGACCTGGGAGAACGGCAAGCCGGTGCGAGAGACTCTCGCGGCGGACCTGCCGCTGGCCGTGGATCACTTCCGCTACTTCGCCGGTGCGATCCGGGCCCAGGAGAGCGGGATCAGCGAGATCGACACCGACACGGTGGCCTACCACTTCAACGAGCCGCTCGGCGTGGTGGGGCAGATCATTCCGTGGAACTTCCCGATCCTGATGGCGGTGTGGAAGCTGGCGCCGGCGCTCTCGGCAGGCAACGCCGTGGTGCTCAAGCCCGCAGAGCAGACCCCCGCCTCGATCCTGGTGCTGATGGAGGTCATCGGAGACCTGCTGCCGGCCGGGGTGCTCAATGTGGTCAACGGCTTCGGCGCCGAGGCCGGCGCCCCGCTGGCCTCCAGCCCACGGATCCGCAAGATCGCCTTCACCGGTGAGACCACCACCGGGCGACTGATCATGCAGTACGCCTCACAGAACCTCATCCCGATGACCCTGGAGCTCGGCGGCAAGAGCCCGAACCTCTTCTTCGAAGACGTCGCCCGAGTCGATGACGCCTTCTATGACAAGGCGCTCGAGGGCTTCACCATGTTCGCGCTGAACCAGGGCGAGGTCTGCACCTGCCCCTCGCGTGCGCTGATCCAGTCCAGCATCTACGACGAGTTCCTCGAGAAGGCCGTGGCGCGGACCAAGCTGGTCAAGCAGGGAAACCCGCTGGACACCGACACCCAGGTCGGCGCCCAGGCCAGCAACGACCAGCTGGAGAAGATCCTCAGCTACATCGACATCGGTCAGCAGGAGGGCGCGGAGGTCCTCACCGGTGGAAACCGGGTGGACCTGGGTGGGGACCTCTCAGAGGGCTACTACGTGGAGCCGACCATCTTCAAGGGCCAGAACTCCATGCGGGTCTTTCAGGAGGAGATCTTCGGTCCGGTCGTCTCGGTCACCGAGTTCAAGGACTACGCCGAAGGCATCCAGATCGCCAACGACACGCTCTACGGTCTGGGCGCCGGGGTCTGGTCCCGCGAGGCGAACATCGCCTACCGGGCCGGCCGGGACATCCAGGCCGGACGCGTCTGGACAAACTGCTACCACCAGTACCCGGCCCACGCCGCCTTCGGAGGCTATAAGAACTCCGGGATCGGCCGAGAGAATCACCTGATGATGCTCTCGCACTACCAGCAGACCAAGAACATGCTGGTCAGCTACAGCGAGGACAAGCTGGGATTCTTCTAGGCGGAATGACCAGGGGGAGAGGAGCATGATCACGCGATGAGCACTTCACGGATCGCCGTCACCGATGCGGCCGCGGCGCTGCTGGTCCGGCTGCGAGACAGCCACGGGCAGCCGCTGATGTTTCATCAGTCAGGAGGCTGCTGTGACGGATCGGCTCCGATGTGCTTCACCCAGGGGACCTTCCTCACCGGCCCAGCGGATGTGCTGCTGGGCCGGCTGGACCCTGGGACCCCGGAGCCGGTGCCGGTCTGGATCTCCCAGGCCCAGTTCCAGTACTGGTCCCACACGCACATCACCATCGATGTGGCACCGGGCCGAGGCGCTGGATTCAGCATCGAAGGACCTACCGGCCAGCGGTTCCTCATCCGTTCCCGGCTGTTCACCGATGCCGAGACCGAGGCGCTGGAGCCGGTGACCACCGGCTGAGCCCAGTGGACTCGGGGACGACTCAGATGACGCCCTGGGCGATCATCGCGTCGGCCACCTGGGTGAACCCCGCGATGTTCGCGCCGGCGACGTAGTCCCCGGGGACCCCGTACTCATCGGCGGTGCCGGCGCAGCGGGCGTGGATGTTCTCCATGATCTCCGCGAGCCGGGCCTCGGTGTACTCGAAGGTCCAGGAGTCCCGGATCGAGTTCTGCTGCATCTCCAGGGCCGAGGTCGCCACGCCACCGGCGTTGGCGGCCTTGCCTGGTCCGAAGAGCGCCCCCGCCTCGCGGAGCCGAGCGATGGCTGCCGGCGTGGTGGGCATGTTCGCGCCCTCGACCACCGCTTTGACGCCGGCCTTGAGCAGGAGCTGCGCGTCGTCGTCGTCGAGCTCGTTCTGCGTCGCGCAGGGCAGCGCGACATCGACGTCGTGCTTCTCGGCGACGGCCCATACCGGCCTGTCCGCGATGAACTCGGCGGTGTCGCGGTGGGCGGCGTAGTCACTGATGCGTCCGCGCTGGACCTGCTTGATCTCGCGCAGCAGCTCCAGGTCGATGCCCTTCGGGTCATGGACGGCACCGGAGGAATCGGAGGCACCCACCACGAGGCCGCCCAGGGCGTGGATCTTCTCGATGGCGTAGAACGCGACATTGCCGGATCCGGAGACCAGCACCCGCGAGCCGTCCAGGCTTCGGTCGGTGGCGCCGAGCATGTGTTCGGTGAAGAACACGGTCCCGTAGCCGGTGGCCTCGGTGCGCACCAGGGATCCGCCCCAGGAGGTTCCCTTTCCGGTGATGACCCCGGCCTCATAGCTGTTCACGATGCGCTTGTACTGGCCGAAGAGATAGCCGATCTCCCGGCGCCCGACGCCGATGTCGCCGGCCGGGACATCGGTTGAGGAGCCGATGTGGCGGTAGGCCTCGGTCATGAAGGACTGGCAGAAGCGCATGATCTCGCCGTCGCTGCGGCCCTTGGGATTGAAGTCGCTGCCGCCCTTGCCGCCCCCGATGGGCAGCCCGGTCAGCGCGTTCTTGAAGATCTGCTCGAACCCGAGGAACTTCACCGTGCCGAGCATGACCGAGGGGTCGAAGCGCAGCCCGCCCTTATAGGGACCCAGAGCCGAGTTGAACTGCACCCGGAAGCCGCGGTTGATGTGGACCCGGCCGGTGTCATCGATCCACGGGATGCGGAAGATGATCTGCCGCTCCGGCTCGCAGATCCGTTCCAGGATCGATTCCTCAACATATTCGGGGAACTTCGTGAGCACCCGGCCCAGCGAGTCGAAGACCTCCTTGACGGCCTGATGAAACTCAAGCTCCCCAGGATTTCGCGCGATGACCTGGTCATACACTGTGGCGATGCGCTGGCTGCTGGGGCTCATGGTTGTCTCCTCGACGATCACGCGCCCACTCCGGACGGCGAAACCCACCCTAGTAGACGCCGGCCGGCGTCACTTAACGCTGCCTGCGACCAGACCCGAGACGATGTATCGCTGCAGCGCCAGAAACAGGGCCACCGGGATGATCGCCGCCAGGACCGCTCCGGCGGCGAAGACGGACCAGTTCTGTGAGGTCTCCTGCGAGATGAACTGGTAGAGGCCGACCGCCAGGGTCTGCTTCTCCGGATCCCGCAGCAGCACCGAGGCGATGACGAACTCGCTGAGCGTGGCGACCAGGGACAGCAGGGCGACCACCGCGAGGATCGGGGAGACCAGCGGAAGGATGATGGTGAAGAAGATCCGCGCGTGGCCGGCCCCGTCGATCCTGGCTGCCTCGTCGATGGAGACTGGGATCGTGTTGAAGAAGCCGTACATCAGATAGGTGTTCACACCCAGGGCGCCCCCGAGGTAGACCATGATGAGGCCGATCTGGCTGTTCAGCCCGATGGCCGGGAAGATCTCACCGATCGAGAGCATCAGCAGGAAGATGGCCACCATGGCCAGGAGCTGCGGGAACATCTGCACCAGCAGGATGGTGATCAGACCGAACCGGCGCCCGGTGAAGCGCATCCGGGAGAACGCGTAGGCGGCCAGGGCGCCGAGCATCACGCTGCCGGCGGAGGCGCTGAACCCGATGAACAGGGTGTTGACGTACCAGGCGGCGAAGGGCTGCTGCGGACGATTGAACAGGTCCACATAGCTCTGCAGGCTCAGGTTCCCGAACAACGTGTTGGCCGTGATCAGCGTGCCGCCGGGGTTCAGCGAGGCGGAGAACACGTAGACCAGCGGGAAGGCGGCGAAGATGACGACGGCGACGCCGACCAGGTGGCGCCATCCGGTCTGGGAGAACCAGCGTCGGAAGGAGCGCAGGCGGGTGGGTGCGCGGGGCGTGGGCGTGCCGCGGGTGACTGGGTCGGAAGTGGGCTGGCGGGGGGTGAGCGTGCGCTGTGACAGGGCCATCTCAGTTCAACTCCTCAAGTGCTCGGGTGCGCCGGAAGGCGATCACGGAGATGGTGCCGACGATGAAGAAGATCAGGATGGAGAAGGCGCTGGCCAGCCCGTAGTCGCTCTGGGATCCGACGAACGCCACCTTGTAGACCATGGAGATCAAGATGTCCGTGGAGCCCACATTGATCCCGGCCTCGATGTCCCGGGGCCCACCACCGGTGAGCATGTACACCAGGTTGAAGTTGTTGAAGTTGAAGGCGAAGGAGGAGATCAGCAGCGGAGCGATCGAGACCAGCAGCAGCGGGAACTTGATCTGCCGGAACGCCTGGAACGGTCTGGCCCCGTCCATCTGGGCGGCTTCGGTGAGCTCCTCGGGGATCGACTGCAGCGCACCGGTGCAGACCAAGAACATGTAGGGGAAGCCCAGCCACAGGTTCACGATCAGGATGCTCAGCTTGGCCAGCCATGGATCGCTGAGCCAGGGGATCGATGCCCCGCCGAAGAGCACGTTGTTGATGAACCCGAACTCCTGGTTCATCATCCCGGCCCAGACCAGCGCGGAGAGGAATCCCGGGAAGGCGTAGGGCAGGATCATGATCAGGCGGTAATACTTGCGGGACTTCATCCGGGGGTCGTTGAAGACGATCGCCAGGAACAGGCCCAGGATGAACGTGGTCGCCACCGAGAGGAACGCGAACGCGAAGGTCCAGGCCGTGACGTAGAGCAGCGGTCCACGGATGGACTCCTCGGTGATGGCGCGGACGAAGTTGTCCAGACCCACGTTGACCCGCCAGCCGGGCATCAGCTGATCCCCGGCCGCGGTGACGAACGCACCTTCCCCGCCGTCGGTATATGTCTCTCCGCTCTGCGTGTTGGTCAGGGTGTCCGCGGCCTCGTCATAGACGAAGCGTGAGGTGTAGACATACGCCCGCTGCCCGTCCTGGGTGCGCAGCGCTCCGGCGTTGGGGTCGTCTGAGAGTGGAACAGCGAGTGTGGTCAGCTCCTGCTGCCGATCTACGAGCTCGGCGAAGCTCAGCACCTCATGGTCGGGCACCTGAACCACGCGATCGTCTTCGACGACGGCGCCCCGAACATCATCCAGAGGGGTCTCAGCGGACCCGAGAAGCACCTCGCCGGCCTCCGTGGTGACCGCGAATCCGAGCTCCCCGGAGCGTTCCACAACGGTGAGCTGATACGTCGGCGAATCCGGCACCCGGTCCTGGGTCTGGAGCATGATCGCGTGGATCGCGTGGTCCTTGGTGCTGTTGTGGCCGGTCCCATAGTTGGTGAAGGCGACGTAGCCGGAGTACAGGATGACGAAGACCTGGAAGATCAGGAGGAACACCACTCCTGGGGCGAGATACTTCGCGGGAAGTGCTCCGCGCTGGAAGTAGATCCAGGTCAGGAAGGCACCGCTGACCACCACCAGAGTGCCGATGAGCCACCTCTCGTTGAAGAAGAGCACCATGGCGGCATACACCGAGGCGGCGTTGAGCAGCCCCAGCACGATGATCTTCAGCAGCAGCAGCTTCCACCCGACGCCTGCGGCCTCGGCGGTGCGCCGGGCGCGGCGCCCGTCGGCGGAGCGGTCATCGGTTCTGGTGGTGGTCAGTGTGCTCATCGATCAGTCGATCGCAGAGGTGATGTCCTGGGACATCTTCTGCCAGAGTTCCACCGGGTCGCCGTCGCCCTTGATGATCGCGGCCTGGCTGGATCCCCAGTCGTCCCAGACCGCGCCCATCTCGGGGATCGCCGGCATCGGCACAGCCTCTGCACCGACCTCGCCGAATCCGGCGACGATCTCATCCTCGCTCAGGGCCTGGTCGAAGGACTCGGTGAGTGCGGGCGCGCGTCCACCGGTCTCGTAGAGCGCCGTCTGGACCTCCGCGGTGCCGACGTAGTTGATCAGGAAGTTGCTCGCGGCCACGACGTTCTCGCTCTGCGAGGACAGGAAGAATCCCTGTACCCCGGCGAAGGGCTGCGCGTCCTGGTCTCCGGCGGCCGGGATCGGATCCACCGCGACGTCGATGCCGGCCTCCTGCGCGCCGGTCACGTTCCAGGGACCGGTCAGGAAGAACGGCGAATTGCCGCCGTTGAAGCTCTCCTGCGCCAGGTCTCCGTCGATGTTGAGGTTCAGCACACCGGCCTCGCCCTGTTCCGCCAGCCAGCCGGCGAACTCTTCTCCGCCGGCGTCGGCCATGGTCAGCTGCGAGGAGTCGTAGCTCCCGTCCTCGTCAGTGCCGAAGACCGGGGCACCGAAGGAGGTCTGGAAGGGGTAGAGGTGGTAGGGGTCGCTCTCGTTGGGGGTCAGGCCGACCAGGAACGGATATTCGGTGCCGGCCTCCTCGCCCATCTGGATCATCGCGTCGAAATCGGCCGGGGCCTCGGGAGCCAGCTCGGTGTTGCGCAGCAGCGCGATGTTCTCGATCGAGTAGGGGAGGCCGTAGGTCTGCCCTTCATAGGTCCAGGCGTCCACGGCGATCTCTTCAAAGTCACCTGCTGTGTCACCGAGCTCGACCGGGGCGACCACGCCGTTGTTCACCAGGACCCCGAGCCAGTCGTGGGCGCCGACGGCGATGTCGGGGCCTTCACCGGTGGGGACCTGGGAGACGAACTGGTCTCGGATCTCCTCGAAGTCCTGCTGCACGATCTCCACCGAGATGCCGGTGTCGGACTCGAAGTCCTCCGCCACGTCGGCCAGGACCTCTGCCCGGTTGGCATCGGCCCAGATGGTCAGGCTGCCGGAGGCGGCTGCTTCGCCGCTCTCAGAATCGCCGTCCTCGGTCTCCTCAGCCTCGGACTCCGTCGTCTCGGCCTCTGTCGTCTCGGTCTCAGCCGGATCGGCTGCCTCAGCGTCGGGGGAGTCGCCTCCCGAGCCGCAGGAGGTCAGTGCCAGTGCCCCCAGCCCCAGGAGCGCGGTCATCGTCGTGAATCTTCCGGTGTTCACCGTCATCGGTGTCCCTCTCTGTGAAGAAGCGGAGTCGATGACCCCGCCGTCCTGAGTGCAAGCGCTTCCAGTATGGGGACAGAATGTGATCCACGCAACCCTGAGCGGGCAGTCGGCAGTGAGGGGAGGAAAGGCCCTGTGGCCAGCGCTTATGGTTCATGATGCGCTGTTTCTGGTGTGGCAGCCACTTTTTCAGGGCGGTGCAAGCGGTTGTGTGCCGAGGCTGTCCAGGTGGAAGCGCTTACATATATGCTGGAGACATGACTGTTCACCAGGACCTGCGCACCTCCACCTTCACCGCCGACGTCGCCCCTCGAGGAGCTGCGACGACCGAGGAGCATGGGACTGCCGCCGAATGGTGGCGCAGCGCCGTGATCTACCAGATCTATCCGCGCTCCTTCAGCGACTCCACCGGCGACGGCATCGGGGACCTTCCCGGAATCACGGCCCGGCTCGGAGAGCTGCATGGTCTCGGTGTGGATGCGATCTGGCTGAGCCCCTTCATGACCTCACCGCAGAAGGATGCCGGCTATGACGTCGCTGACTACTGCGACGTGGACCCCATCTTCGGCACGCTGGCCGACTTCGACACCCTGCTCGCGCGCGCCCACGAGTTCGGCATCCGCGTGATCGTGGACCTGGTGCCCAACCATTCATCGGATCAGCACGAATGGTTCCGACAGGCCCTGGCCGCGGCACCCGGGAGCCCGGAGCGCGCCCGCTACATCTTCCGCGACGGGTCAGGAGCCCAGGGGGAGGAGCCCCCGAACAACTGGCAGTCGATCTTCGGCGGACCCGCCTGGACGCGCATCACCGAGCCCGACGGCACGCCGGGTCAGTGGTATCTGCATCTCTTCGACTCCAGCCAGCCGGACTTCGACTGGTCCAAAGACGAGGTCAAGGAGGAGTTCCGGCGGATCCTGCGCTTCTGGCTGGACCGCGGAGTCGACGGCTTCCGCGTCGATGTGGCCCATGGACTGGTGAAGGATCAGGACTTCCCGGACTACACCCCGGATGTCGACGCCGCATCGATGGGTGGCGAGGAGACCCCGGCGCCCTACTTCGAACAGACCGAGGTGCATGAGGTCTACCGCGACTGGCGCCTGGTCCTTGAGGAGTACGAGGGCGACCGGGCGCTCTGCGGTGAGGCGTGGGTGTCCTCCGTGGAGAAGGCGGCCCTATGGGTGCGACCGGATGAGATGCACCAGACGTTCAACTTCCAGTACCTGGAGACCCCGTGGGATGCGGGACAGCTGCGTGGGGTCATCGATGACTCCCTGCACGCCTTCAACTCCGTGGGTGCCCCGAGCACCTGGGTGCTGTCGAACCACGATGTGGTGCGCCACGCCACCCGGCTCTCGCTGACCGGGGAGAACCCGCAGGGAAGCGGCATCGGGCCAGACCATCCGGGCCTGCCTGATCGGCAGACCGGTCTTGCCCGTGCACGCGCCGCCACCGCCCTGATGCTGGCGCTGCCGGGCTCCTCCTACATCTACCAGGGTGAAGAGCTCGGCCTCGACGAGGTCCACGACCTGCCCGATGCGGCCCGCCAGGACCCGACCTGGTTCCGCACCGCGGGAGAACGCTTCGGCCGTGACGGATGCCGGGTCCCGCTGCCCTGGGTCGCCGACGCTGACACCTTCGGGTTCACCGCAGGCGGCACGCCGTGGCTTCCCCAGCCGGAGCGCTGGAAGAGCCTAGCCCGGGACGTCCAGCGCGCCGACCCTGACTCCACGCTGAACCTCTACCGGCGGATGCTTGCACTGCGCGCGGAACACGATCTGGGCCTCGGGCAGCTGCGCTGGCTGCCCGGGAACGAGGGTTCCGTGCTGATGTTCGCCAACCAGGACGTGACGGTGCTCGCAAACACCGGAACGCAGCCGGTGGCGCTGCCCGCCGAGCACGACGTGCTGCTCGCCACCGCTGCGCTGAAGGGGGCTGAGGTTCCGGCCGACTGCACCGTGTGGCTGCGCCGGCACGCCGGCTGATGACGAGCCTGGATGATGTCGCCAAGGCCGCGGGGGTGTCCGCCGCGACGGTCTCCCGTGCGCTGAGCGGACGGGGCAACGTCTCGACTAGCACGCGGGCCAAGATCCTGAAGGTCGCCGCGGAACTTGACTACGTGGCCTCCTCCGCGGCGTCCAGCCTGGCCTCAGGCCGGATGCGCAATCTCGGGGTGATCATGCCGGAGCTGCACCGGTGGTTCTTCAACACCGTGCTCACCGGCATCTCCGACGAGGCGACCAGCGCGGGCTACGACGTGACCCTGTACAACGTCACCGGAGACCCCGAGGTGCGTCGAGAGATCTTCAGCGCCTTCCTCCGACGACGCCGGGTCGACGCCGTCGTCGTCGTGGCCCTGGAGCTCAGCGAATGGGAGGAGCTGGAGCTGAAGCGACTCGGCATCCCCGTGGTCATCATCGGCGGCACCTCCGGCACGCTGCCCGGCGTCGCGATCGATGACCTGGCCATCACCGAGCTTGCCGCAGCGCATCTGCTCGATCTGGGCCATGAGGTGCTGGGCTTCATCGGCGGTGCCGAACGGTTCGACGCCGACTACAAGGTCCCGAGCCAGCGTCGGGAGGGCTTCGACCAGGCACTCCGGCGCCGGGGCCTGCAGACCGACCCCGCCCTCATCGGTGAAGCAGACTTCACCATCCCCGGTGGCTTCCATGCGGCCCGCCAGCTTCTGGGCATGCCTGGCACCGGGATGACCGGACTCGTGGCGGCCTCTGATGAGATGGCGATCGGGGCGGTCCTCGCGGCGCGCGAGCTGGGGATCAGAGTTCCCGAGGACCTCTCGGTCGTCGGGATCGACGGGCACGAGCTCGGTGGGCTCTTCGAGCTGACCACGGTGGACCAGCACGCCCAGAGTCAGGGATCGACGGCGGCGAAGCTCATCCTCGCCACGGTCGAGTCAGGCGGCACACACCCGGAGAATATGGATCTGAGCTTCGATCTGCTGGTCCGGCGCAGCACCGCCAAGGCTCCGGGGGCGCTGCCCGTCTGACCGCGTGTCGCTGCGCGGTCGCTGCTCCAGCCCTGCGGCCCTCCGGGTCACTCGAGCCCTGCGGCCCTCCGGGTCACTCGAGCCCTGCGGCCCTCCGGGTCACTCGAGCCCTGCGGCCCTCCGGGTCCGACGACTGGCGTGGACCGAATAGCGCGGCAGCCAGCGCAGCAGTCCTGCGCTTGCCAGCGGACCCATGGCGGAGGCCACCCAGATCCCGGCCGCCAGGGAGCCCAGCGCCGCCCCGGCGGCGAGGGTCAGCGGACCGGCGGCGATCCCGAGATCCTGCATCAGCCGCCAGGCGCCGAGGAACTGCGGGCGTGCGTCGGAGGGTGCGATGTCCGAGGCGATCGTCATCATCACCCCGGAACCCAGCCCGTTGCTGAGGCCCAGCAGCACCGCCACCCCGGCGAGCACCGGCACCGAATGCGCCAGCGGCACCAGGGCCATGGCCAGCCCGAGGCAGATCATCGAGGGCACCCCGATCCAGAGCCGGCCGAATCGGTCCATGATCTTGCCCGCGGGGTAGAACAGCAACATGTCGATGCCACCGGCGAGGCCGAACAGCAGCGAGATCGTGGTGGGGTCCAGCCCGATGTGCTCACCCCAGAGCGGAAGCACCTGCTGACGCGCCCCGCGGATGGCGCCGACCAGCATCGACGCCATCCCCAAGGTCAGCAGCAGGTCGCGGTGGGTCGCGATCACCTGGGCGAATCCGGCCCGGGCGACGCCGGGCGCGCGGGCGGGCCGGGTGTCGATCTCCGGTGCCAGCAGCACCGTGACCCCCGCGGCGACTGCAGTCAGCAGCGCCAGCGCGAACACCGCGCGCAGGTCTCCCAGGACGATCACCCCGGCGCCGAGGAAAGGTCCGATGAACTGCCCTATCCGATGCACCCCGCCCAGGGTGGAGAGCACGCGGGCGCGCTGATGCACCGGGGTCACCTCGGTCAGATAGGAGTGCCGCGCCAGGTGGAAGACCGCATTCGCGGCACCGACCAGAGCGACGGCGGCGCCCAGGGTGAGCAGGGACGGGGCCAGCCCTGCGGCCAGGAAGCCGAGCGCGGCCGCACCGGCGGCCAGCAGCATCGCACGACGATCGCCGACTCGGGCCGCCAGCGCACCGGCGGGCAGATCCGCGAGGATCTGACCCAGCGGGAGCATCGCGGCGATGATGCCCGCCACCGCGAGGGTGGCGCCCCGTTCCACGGCGAAGGGAGCCAGGATCGGGATCATGGCACCGGCGCCGACGCTGAAGATGAACGCCGGCAGCAGCGCCCCCAGCAGGATCTGTCGCCGGGGAGAGGGAGCCGTGGTCATCGCTGCAGTCTAGCCAGCTCGCGGGGCCCGGGATGAGCTGACGGAGGCGGAGATGCCACGTGAAGTCGAGCCGGCGCGATGTCATAGGCTGGAAGCATGAGTTCACCGGCCGAGCGCTACGCACAGTCACGTCGACGAGCAGCGGAGGCCAAGACTGAGCTCGGGGTCTTCCGCCAGGCTCAGGCCTTCGACCTCGATGACTTCCAGGTCCAGGCCTGTCAGCACCTGGAAGCAGGACGGGCCGTGCTGGTCGCGGCCCCGACCGGGGCGGGCAAGACCATCGTCGGCGAGTTCGCCGTCCACCTCGGCCTGGCCCACAACACCAAGACGTTCTACACGACGCCGATCAAGGCGCTCTCGAACCAGAAGTATCAGGAGCTGGTGGAGGTCCACGGCACCGACAAGGTGGGTCTGCTCACCGGGGACACCTCGATCAACTCCGAGGCGCAGATCGTGGTGATGACCACCGAGGTGCTGCGCAACATGCTCTACCAGGACTCCGCGACGCTGCGGGATCTGGGCTACGTCGTGATGGACGAGGTCCACTACCTGGCCGACCGTTTCCGCGGCGCCGTCTGGGAGGAAGTCATCATCCACCTCCCTGAGCACGTCCAGGTCGTCGCTCTCTCGGCCACGGTCTCCAACGCTGAAGAGTTCGGCGCCTGGTTGGACACGGTGCGCGGGGAGACCTCGGTGGTGGTCTCCGAGCACCGTCCCGTGCCGCTGTGGCAGCACATGTTCGTGGACAACGAGCTGCACGATCTCTTCATCTACGAGGAGGACGACGACGCGCCGACGCTGGTCAACCCCGAGCTGCAGCGCCTCGCGCATCAGAGCGAAGGGCCCAGTTCCCGGCGCAGCGGCGGAAACCGGTCTCGCGGAAACGGCCGGGGACCCGGTCGAGGTCCGGGTCGCGGCGCGGTTCGCGGCTCTGGCAAGGGCGGACCGGGCGGCGGCCCCCGCCAGGAGCTGCGCAGCAGCGCCTCCTCCAGCCGAGGCGGGGCCGGCAGCCACGGCGGCGCGGGGACCTCGGGCGCCTCCGGGATCTCCGGATCCGGCGCCGGGCGCCCGCGGCTGAACCGGCCCAAGATGATCCGGGCTCTCGACCGCGACGGTCTGCTCCCCTGCATCGGGTTCATCTTCTCCCGAGTGGGCTGTGAGGCCGCTGTGGAGCAGTGCCTGAACGCCGGCATCGTGCTGACCACCCGGGAAGAGGCCGCCGAGATCACTTCCCGGGTCGAGCAGATGGGCTGGGACCTCCCGGCCGAGGACCTCGCCATCCTGGGCTTCGAGAGCTTCCGTGAGGCGCTCATCAACGGGGTCGCCGCGCACCACGCCGGCATGCTCCCACCCTTCAAAGAGCTCGTCGAGGCGCTCTACGCCGAGGGGCTGCTCAAGGTGGTCTTCGCCACCGAGACCCTGGCGCTGGGGATCAACATGCCCGCCCGGACCGTGGTCCTGGAGAAGCTGGACAAGTTCAACGGCGAATCCCACGTCGATGTCACGCCGGGGGAGTACACACAGCTCACCGGCCGTGCCGGACGGCGCGGAATCGACGTGGAAGGCCACGCCGTCGTCGTCTGGCAGCCGGGCATGGATCCGCGGCAGGTCGCGGGACTCGCCTCCAAGCGGACCTACCCGCTGAACTCCAGCTTCAAGCCCTCCTACAACATGGCGGTGAATCTCACCGCCCAGTTCGGACGACGACGCGCGCGCACCATTCTGGAATCCTCCTTCGCCCAATTCCAGGCCGACCGCTCGGTGGTCGGCGTCGCCCGGGATGTGGCGAAGCGGGAATCCTCCATGGCCGGCTATGAGGAGGCGATGGCCTGCCATCTGGGGGACTTCCGCGAATATGCCGCACTGCGCCGCAGACTCGGTGAGGCGGAGAAGGACCAGGCCAAGGCGCGCCAGCGGCAGCGTCGACGCGAGATCATCCGGGTCCTCGCGGCGCTTCAGCCGGGCGACGTCATCGAGGTCGGCGGCAAGCGCGGCTTCGGAGAGTCCCTGGTGGTCCACAGTGCGCCCGAACATGACCCCCGGCCCGGAGTGATCACCGCCGACGGCAAGTTCCGCAATGTCACCGCCGAGGACTTCGCCCAGCCGCCCGAGGTCATCTCCAGCGTCCGGCTCCCGCGCAAGCCCCAGGTCAAGGTGCCAAAGGTGCGCCGGGACCTCGCCTCCTCGATGCGTGCTGCGATGCACGAGCGGGTGCCGCCGCGGTCCAACGCGCCCACCCCCGGTTTCGGCTTCCGCGAGGAGGAGACCGAGGCGGAGTCGCTGGAGCAGCTGCAGAGCGCTCTGCAGCGCCACCCCTGTCATGGCTGCAGCGAGCGTGAGGACCACGCCCGCTGGGCCGAGCGCGCATGGAAGCTGCAGCGCGAGATCGATCAGCTCAAGCTGAAGATCGACCGCCGCACCGGCTCCATCGCCAAGACCTTCGACCGGGTCTGCGGGGTCCTGCATGAGCTCGGACACATGGAGGCGGTGGACCCGGAGCTGATGCCACACGTCCCGCCGGCAGACCCGGGACAGCTGATCTCCGTCGAGCCGGCGCTTCAGCGTCCGGGATTCACCGCGGAGGAGTGGTTCGCCACCGAATTCGCGGTGACCGATCGCGGACAGCAGCTGCGCCGCATCTACGGCGAGCGAGACCTGTTCACCGGGCTGCTCATGGAGCGCGGAGTCCTCTCCGGGCTCACCGCGCAGGAACTGGCCGCCTTCGTCACGGTGCTGGTCTACCAGGCCAAACGCGAAGATGAGGGGGCCATGCCGGTGATGCCGACGAAGCGCCTGGCCCAGGCTGCGCGGACCGGGATTGAGGTTCACGCTGAACTTGAAGCTCTGGAGAAGCGTCATCACCTGGAACCCACCGCCGCCCCGGAGCTTGGCCTGGTGCTGCCCATGTACGCCTGGGCGGACGGCCAGAGTCTGCGCAGCGCGCTGGACGACTCGCCGCTGGCCGCAGGAGACTTCGTGCGCTGGACCAAACAATGCATCGACACCCTGGATCAGCTGAGCAAGATTCCACATACCCCGGCCAAGCTCTCGGCGCGCTGTCATGAGGCAGTGCAGCTGATCGGCCGGGGAGTGGTGGCATACTCCTCGGTGGCCTATCAGAACCTGGAGGAGCCAACTGATGACTAGCACCGGTGCCGCGCACCCGCCGCGACTGCTGACCAACGGCACGATCCATTCCCCTTCTGAGCCCTACGCAGACGCGATGCTGGTCGAGGACGGACTGATCGCCTGGGTCGGCTCTGACGAGACCGCCGCAGAGCGCAAGGACGCCGACCTGGTCATCCAGGACCTGGACCGGGCCCTGGTGGCGCCCGCCTTCGTGGGCTGGGTGGACCTCGATGCCGCCGAACATGCCGCCGAACATGCCGCCGAACATGCCGCCGGAGATGCCGCAGCTGACGCGGCGCCCGGCACCGCCGGCGTCGGCTCCTGGGGCACCCGGATCGCTGCGGCGCTGGACGCGGCGGCAGCCCTGGGCTGCGGCGCCGTGCGGCTGAACATCGAACTGCCGGTGCCCGCGCTGAGCGAGGCCGAGGTGGCCCAGGAGTTGTTGAACACCGCATTCAGGGCCGCCGCGGAGCACCGGGTTCGCGCCTACCCGGTGCTCACGCTCACCGGGCTCGCCGAATCCGGCGTGGCTGACCGGCTGGACGCCGTGCGGGCCGCCGCGGAGCTGCTCCGCACCGTGGATGCGATACTCGGCCGCCCTGCGGCGCTGCAGCTCCCCGCTGAGGACGTGCTGGAACAGCTGCTGAGCATCAGACTCGCAGCCGCGCTGGCCCAGCGTCAGCTCATCCTGCGCATGAGTCAGAACATCACCCCGGCCACCATGGTGGCGGCCCTGGTGGATTCCACCGGCGAGATGTGCGCCAAGCGGCAGAGTCCACCAGGTGGGCTGCCCACGGTGCTCCACGGCTTCGACTCCGCGTCCCGGGAGGAATGGGAGTCGCTGCTGAACACCGGCGTGCAGGTGGTGCTGCGCGGTCGCGGCCACCTGGCCACCGCACTGAGCGTCGGCGTTCCGGTCAGCGCCGTCGCCGAGGCAGGACAGAGCCCCTGGGCAGCGGTGAGCGCACACGTCCACCACGAGAGCGATCCGGTCTCGGTGCGGGCGGGGTTCAACGCGCAGACTCGCGGCGCCTACCGGTCGCTGCCCGAGTCCAGCGGCACACCCGCCACCTCGGCGCAGCTGGACCCTGGGGCCCGGGCCACCTACGCCATCTGGGAGGTGGACTCGTTGGCGGTGCAGACCCCTGATTCGCGGACCGCGGCGTGGAGCACCGATGTGCGGGCCCGGACCCCGCTGCTGCCCTATCTCGACGGCGCGACCCTGCCCACGCTGATCTCCACTGTGATCGACGGCGTCGAGGTGACTCATCCTGTCGCTCGATCCGGCGCTGGAGCCCAGGCCTGAGCGCCAGCACGTGACCGTAGACTGTCCTCGACCCTCCACCCTCATCTCCACAACCCCCAGAAGGACGCGAAGCGACTCGTGAAGATCCTGACGATCATCCCGACCTATGACGAGATCGATGCCCTGCCGGGCACCGTGGCACGTCTTCGTGCGGCAGTTCCAACCTCAGATGTGCTCATCGTCGATGACAACAGCCCCGACGGCACCGGAGACTTCGCCGACGAGCTCGCCTCCCAGGACGCGCAGATCAACGTGCTGCACCGCACGGCCAAGAACGGGCTCGGCGGCGCCTACATCGCAGGATTCCGCTGGGGACTCGAACGCGGCTACGACGTCCTGGTCGAGCTCGACGCGGACGGGTCGCACCAGCCCGAGCAGCTGCCGAAGCTGCTGGCCAAGATCGATGAGGCTGACCTGGTCATCGGATCACGCTGGGTGCCGGGAGGTTCGGTGGTCAATTGGCCGCTGCACCGGATCGCGATCTCTCGCGCCGGCAGCCTCTACTCCCGGACGCTGCTGGGTCTGAAGGTCCGCGACATCACCGCCGGATTCCGGGTGTTCCGGCGCTCGGTGCTCGAAGAGATCGATCTGGGCAGCATCGAATCGGTGGGCTACGGCTTCCAGGTCGACATGACCTTCCGGGTGGCGGGCATGGGCAAGACCATCGTCGAGGTGCCCATCACCTTCGTCGAGCGCACGCTGGGTGAGTCCAAGATGAGCTCCGACATCGTTGTAGAGGCGATGGTCAACGTCACGCGCTGGGGACTTCGCGCGCGGGCCCGGACATTGGGGCAGAAGCTGCGCCAGCGCTGACGATCAGCACACACAGACAGCGACGGCGTCCGTCCCGATCTCTCGGGAGGGACGCCGTCGCCGTCTGTGAGCAGGCTTCTGTGCTCAGCATCGCATCAGCTGCGGGAGTCAGGCGGCCTCGCCGCGACGCTCCTTGAGCAGCTTGAGACGATCCTGCAGGATCACCTCGAGGTCCTCTGTGGAACGTCGTTCCAGCAGCATGTCCCAGTGGGTCCTGACCGGCTTCTCCGGCTCGGCTTCGGGCCTGTCGACGTCAACGCGCAGGCCTTCCTTGCCGGTGGGGGAGACCCAGGTTGCGGGGACATCGGCCTCAGCGGAGAACATCACCCGCATCCGCTCGCCATCCTCAGTGAGATACTCGATCTCCTGACGCGGCGCCGGCTCGACGCCCTGCTCGGTTTCCATGGACTGCGCACCAAGGCGCATTCCGCGCAGACTGCGATCACTCATCGATTATCCTCCAGTGTGATGGGCAGAGTCATTCCTAGCTATAACTCTAGAGCACCGCAGAGTTATTCCCATCTCGATCAGCGCTGCGGGTCCTCCATGGGCTCGGGCTGCTGCTGGAAGACCGGCTGCTCGGTGAGCTCGGTGCCTTCCTCGGCGGGAGCCTCAGTGCGAGACTCGGCGACTGCCGCATTGCCGACCTGGGCCTTGCGGGCCTCCTGCTCGACCTCTTGACGGCTGGTGTAGTGCGGGTTCTCATCGGTGACCGAGGTGCTGCGGGCTGACTCTGCCATATCCGCGATGGCCGAGGAGATGGCGGGCTTGCCCTTGTTCTGTGCACTCTCCTGGGCCTTCTCCAGCCGACGCTGCTTCAGCCGCTCCGTGCGAGCTGCTCGTTCGGCCTCTCGGTCCTCGAGGCTGATGCCTGACTGCTGGGCCGACTCGGGTCCGCCGAACGCTCCGGAGAGGTTCTTCAACGCGTCGCTGAACTCGCCGGGGATCATCCACATGGTGTTGGACTCTGACTTGGCGATCTCCGGGAGGATCTGCAGGTACTGGTAGGAGAGCAGCTCAGGGCCGGGCTCCGAGTCGTGGACCGCGTTGAACACGGTCTCGATGGCCTGCGCCTCAGCGTTGGCGCCAAGGATCCGGGCCTGTGCGTCACCTTCTGCGGCGAGGATCGAGGCCTGTCGCTCACCTTCAGCGGTGAGGATCGCGGCCTGCTTGGTGCCTTCGGCGGTGAGGATCGCGGCGCGGCGTTCGCGCTCGGCGCGCATCTGCTTCTCCATCGAGTCCTGGATAGAGTGCGGCGGCTCGATGGCCTTGAGCTCGACTCGGGCGACGCGGATGCCCCAGCGTCCGGTGACCTTGTCCAGCTCCCCGCGGAGCTGACCGTTGATGCGATCACGTGAGGTCAGGGCCTCTTCGAGGTTCAGTCCGCCGACCACGTTGCGCAGTGTGGTCGTGGTGAGCTGCTCCACCGCGATGATGTAGTTCTGGATCTCGTAGGTTGCGGCCTTCGGATCGGTGATCTGGAAGTACACCACCGTGTCGATGGAGACCACCAGGTTGTCTTCGGTGATCACGGGCTGGGGCGGGAAGGAGACGACCTGCTCGCGCATGTCCAGCATCGGCAGCAGTCGATCGATGAAGGGGACGAGCAGGGTGAGTCCCGGCCCCTGGGTGCGCTGGTACTTGCCCAGGCGCTCGATCAGTCCGGCGCGAGCCTGCGGCACGATGCGCACGCTGCGGGCGATGATGATCACCACCAGGGCGACGAGGACCAGGAGAACTACAAGTGCAGTGACTTCCATGACGTTCCGTTCTTTTCAGTGGCGCGCCTGAAGATCTCTCAGGCGCCTTCCGGTCGGGGAGTGTTGGGCCCGATGGTGTCGGGGCCCGCCTCATCCCATTTGATCTGTCGCGCAGGTCGCAGGTAGACGATGGCGCCGTCCACAGATTCGACGACGGCGTCCATCCCGGGTTCGATCCGGACGTCACCGATGGTGCGGGCGGTCCAGGTGTCGCCGTCGACCTCGGCGAGGCCGGCGTCGCCGGTGATGACTTCCAGCGCATGGGCTTCCATGCCGGCCATCCGGTCGATGTTGGTCAGCTGGTTCGCCGGGCCCTTCTTGAGATGTTTGAGGGCGATGGGCCGGACGGCGCCAAGCATCAGCAGGGCGGTGGCACAGCCGACCAACACCTGCAGCCAGGGCTCTCCACCGGCGAGGGCCACGGTGGTGGCGGCGGCGGCTCCGACGGCGAGCATCAGGAAGAGCAGATCGAGCGTGATGGCCTCCAGCACGAGGAGTCCCAGGGCAATTGCGAGCCAGGGTGCCCAGAGGTTGTCGCCGAACCATTCGATCATCTCAGCTCCTCATCAACCCATATACGCGTGACTTCAGCCTATCCGCGCCACAGGCTCACGTCGAGGTCGACCGTGACGGCGGCCACGTCACGGGCCTGCAGACTCTCGCGCAGCGCATCATGATCCCGATGATGCCCGGCCGGACCCATGAACACCAGGTCAGCGGCGAGACCGGCGTCGACTGGGACCCTGCCGCTGACCTGGGCGTTGAGTTCGGCGGCACCGAAGGTGGGTGTCATCTGGTCCTTGAGCTGCCGCAGCTTCTGGTCGTGGATTCCGAGCATGCCTGCCTCGCGCAGCTCGGTCAGGTGCACGTCACCGGGGGTCACAACCACCGCCAGTCCACCCGGGCGGAGCACTCGGGCGTATTCACTCACGTTGCGGGGAGCGAAGACATCAAGCAGCAGATCCACCGAATCTGAGGCCAGGGGGAGTGGCTGCCACAGGTCCCAGGCCAGCGCGAGGGTTCGCGGGTGCCTGGCGGCGCGCTTGAGCCCGGAGATGGACAGGTCCAGAGCGATTCCCCGGGCCTGCGGGGCAGCGTCGAGGAGCTGGTGCAGGTAGTGCCCGGTGCCGGCGCCGCAGTCCAGCAGCAGCCCAGGCTTGCCAGGGTGGGCCGGTCTGTGCACCGGAATCTGCTCCGCGAGGATCCTGACCAGCTCCGTGCTGAGTGCGGCGAAGACTCCGGCGTCCTGGACACGTTCGCGGGCCATGATCATCTGCGCTGAATCCGGGGTGAAACGGGTACCGCGACCGGAGAGCAAGTTGACATAACCCTGACGTGCCGCATCGAAGCGGTGGCCGGAAGGGCAGCTCAGCGCCTTGAGCGGCTGCGCCGACTTCAACGCCGGCTGCTGTGGCTCAGTGTCCCGTGGCGCCACGGGACCTGCGATCGCCTCGGTCCTTGCGGCGGTCTCGGCACCGGTCGATGCAGCTGGGGAATCCGGCGTGGGTGTCAGTTTCAATGGTGCATCACATGCGGGGCAGGTCAGGGGCCATGGTGAGGTCACGCCCTCAAGGCTAACGGGCTCCCCTTGAGTCGATGACTCGTGGAGTCTTCATGGAATCTTGAGGATCCCGCGACCTGGGCTCTAAGTGCAGCGGACACCCTGGAACTAATACGTTCCCGGGCGCTCCGGGACCACAGCGACGGCCATTGGCCGCAGGCTTCACCGCCCCTCACGGGACGGGCAGGAAAGGGAAGAACATGAGTGGAACATCAGAAACCAAAGCGGGGGGCATCGAGAATGGTCTGGTGCGGTCCACGCGCCGGTTGGTGGGGATCGATGCGGCACGAGGACTGGCTCTGGTGGGACTGATGGCCATTCACCTGCTTCCGGCTTGGAACGAGGAGACCGGGGAGGCCAGCTGGTCGTGGCGGATCTTCTCCGGGGACTCAGCAGCGCTGTTCGCCCTGCTGGCCGGGGTGGGACTGGCGCTGACCTCCGGCGGGCGGAACCCGCACACTGGCAGGCGGATGACCGCTGACAGGCTGGGACTGGGAGTGCGGGCGCTGTTGATCGCAGTCGTAGGTCTGTGGATCGGGACCCTGATGCCGGAGGACCCTCCGGCCTACGGCATCCTGCTCTACTACGGAGTCTTCTTCCTGCTGGCGATCCCATTCCTGCACTTGGGCCCCAAGGCGCTCTTCATCTCTGCGGCGGTCTTCGGGATCGTGTCCCCGATGCTCATGCAGAATCTGCTCAGCCAACTGCCCGCGTGGAGCTCCTACAACCCCACGTTCGCTGACGTGTTGAGCGAGCCGGGGGCCACCGCGTCTCAGCTGTTGCTGACCGGTACCTACCCGGCTCTGCCGTACATGGCCTATCTGCTGGTCGGCCTGGGGCTGGGGCGACTGAATCTGCGCAAGACCGCCGTTCAGATCCGAGTGGTGGTCGTGGGAGTGGGGCTGACGATCTTCGCCCACACCACCTCGTACATCCTGCTCTACGCGCTCGGCGGCTACCAACGACTCCTGGACACCTCTTGGATGAGTAGGTACGAGCTGGATCAGGTCCTGATCTTTGGTCCGGACTCGTTGCCGGCTTCCACCGGCTGGTGGCTGGCGATCGCGACCCCGCACACCAACACTCCGCTCGCGATCGCGGCCAGCCTCGGGGTGAGCCTGACAGTGTTGGGTGTGTTTCTGCTGATCGCTCCGAAGATCGGCAAGTGGTTGCTGCCGCTCTCGGCGATGGGCGCGATGACCTTTACCCTGTACACCGTCCACCTGGTGGCCCTGTCGGTCGAGGCGCACTACGGGCTGCCCTACGTGTGGTTCGTGGTCCACGTGGTGGTGGCAGCCGTGTTCGCGGTGGTGTGGCAGCGGGCTCTGGGGCAGGGGCCGCTGGAGAAGCTGGTCAGCACCAGTGTCAAGCGCACCCGTCGGCTGGTGCTCGGAGATCTGTCGGAAAGGGGCTCCGATAGCGAGAAGAGCAACAAGTGAGAGGCCGAGTCCGCAGCACGGGGCGTCTGATCCTGGGGGAGGTGCGTCTCGTTTCGGGAGGTTCTCGGGGTGGTCCGTGAGATGCGCGCGGGTTACCCCGGGTCTCTGTTGCGGGGCAGGCGAATCCGGAAAGTGGCTCCGTGACCGAGTCCGTCGCTGGCAGCTTCCAGGGTCCCGCCCTGGGCTTCGACCAGAGACCTGCTGATCGCCAGCCCCAGGCCTGAGCCTGCGCGGTGAGCTTCACGGCCGGTGTGGACGCGGTAGAAGCGCGCGAAGACGTGTTCCAGGTGCTCGGGACTGATGCCTTCCCCGGTGTCGGTGACGGTGACGGTGACCGCTTCAGGTGCGTTATCGGTGTGGACGGTGATGGCACCCCCGGGCGGTGTGTGGCCCAAGGCGTTCTCCAGCAGGTTGCCCAGCACCTGACCCATCCGTTCCTGATCCAGCAACACCGGTGTCGCCATCGGGCCGCCGCTGCTGGTTGTCACCGCGATGTTCTTGACCGCGGCGGCGGGCTCGATGGCCGCAGCCGCCTGGCAGGCCAACACACCGGGGTCCTGGAGGGTGAGCTGCAACCTGGCGGTGGCCTCCTCGGCCGCGGTGAGCTGGCGGATGTCGCGGGCCAGGCGTTCCATCCGGGCGATCTGAGCGTCGAAGATTCCGATGGTCCGCTCATCCCACTCCACGACGCCGTCCTCGATGCCCTCCAGATGGCCCTTGAGGCTGGCCAGTGGCGTGCGCATCTCGTGGGCCAGATCCGCCAGCAGCTGGCGTCGGGTGGTGTCCACCGCGGCCAGCTTCTCGGCCATGTCGTTGAAGGAGTCGGCCAGCAAGTCGAATTCCGGACCCAGCTTCGTGGAGGTCACGTGCACGTCGTAGTTGCCAGCGGCCACCTGCCCGGCCGCAGTGCTGAACGATGCCAGGGAACGGCCGATGGTGCGGTAGAGGTAGAAGCTGAGCATCCCGGCGATGAAGAGGGCCGGCAATCCGCCGATGACCAGAGCGGTCAGGATCACCGATCGGAAGGCATCTTCCAAGTGGACCAACCCGAAGGCTGCATAGGCGTGACCGGACTCGATGAGCTCTTGGTAGAACATGGAGGGTCCCACCAGCACCGCGGTGACCACCACGATGATCAGCCCCACCACCAGCACCGCGGTCTGGGCCAGCATCAACCGCACCGTCAAGGGGCTCCAGGACCACCGGCGGTCGGTCGCGGTGGAGCTCATCGTCCAGTTCCCATCCGGTACCCGATCCCGCGGATGGTGTGGATGAACCTCGGACTGGAGGCATCATCATTGAGCTTCTTACGGATGCGCCCGATGTGCACATCCACCAGATGATCATCCCCGGTCCAGCGTGTGTCCCAGACCAACTCCACCAGCTGTGTCCTGGACAACACCTGTTGCGGGTGAGTGGCCAGACACGCCAGCAGATCGAACTCGATCCGGGTCAAGGCCACTGGCTCTCTTCCCAATTGCACTTTCCGGGCAGCCTCGTCCACCACCAGGTCTTCGATCACCAGCGCCGGCCCGGGGGAGTCTGGCCCTCCGGAAGTCTCGCTGTTGCTGGTGCGGGCTCGGCGCAGCATGGCCTGGACTCGGGCGACGAGCTCGCGGGGGCTGAAAGGTTTGGTCACATAGTCATCAGCTCCCACCGACAGGCCAATGATCTTGTCGATCTCGTCGTCCCGGGCGGTGAGCATCAGCACGTGGCAGTCGGAGAGGGTCCGCACCTGCCGACACACCTCGATCCCGTCGATGCCGGGCAGTCCCAGATCCAGTACCAGCACGTCCGGGTCGAAGTCGCGCACCGCGGCCACGGCTTCAGTTCCGTCATGGCGCACGGCGACTTCCAGCCCGGCTTTGCGCAGGTACCCCTCGATCAGCCGGGCCAGATCGACCTCGTCGTCGACCACGAGGATTCGGCCGGTCTGTGCTGTGTGCATCTGCGCTCCTTGATCGAGGCGGGGCCACGCGTTCGGTAGGGACTCGGGCGTCACATAATCGGCATTTCTCACACGTCCCATCAGCATCTCGCGACGGGTTTAATGGCCCTTCCCAATTGAACGTGTGGTTGTCACAAGTCAAGAGGCTCGTGAACTTGCTTGAGGATGGATTTTGCGACGAATCTATCCTGGTTCACCCGCGTTAAGCGACATGTCCCAGCGTCAGTGCAATCCCTTGACCCTGCTTGCTCGCACCGCCGCCGATGAACCGACCCGCCACGCAGCGTCTGTGATGTTCAACCTCTCGAACCACACCGTCATCGGGGCCGCTGGTCTTTCGCTCGGAGGCAGATGCGTCGTTCTGAGTGTCTGAGCAGATGGGCGAGCTGCTTAGCCCGGGCAGTGAGCCCGACGACGGAGCATTCTCAAAGCGCGCGTGCCTTTCCCCGAGTCTTGGCACCTAGGATCGCATAGTCGATCACGGCGTGGCTGCCCGCACGTCGGTCATCTTCAGCGCCCGTGCCCTTACCGGTCTCGCAGTCGACTTCCAGCACCTGGACCGAGCCGAAGTTGTCCCATCCGTCGGGGCAGACCTGCTGCTCCCAACCGAGTTCTTCGAGCACACCCTTGGTCGCAGCGTAAGGTTCATCGTCGAGAACCAGGAGCACATCCTCCTCGGTGAGGCGCAAGCGCAGCCCGTCCATCGCCTCTAGAAGGGGCGCGTTCAATATCTGGTGCCACACGGTGTGCCGATGCCTGAGCCATTCTGTGCTGGGAGTTGGCGGGGCAGTGGCGACATCACAGCCATCGATCCCATCGGACTCTCCCTTGGCAGCTCTGCCGCGACGAGAAGGGGGAGAAGCTTCAACGACTGGCACCCCGTTGCGGAAACGGCTCGGACGAATTGGGCGGCGCAGCTGGCAGCTCCTGCCGGCTGGCCGTGACAGCTTTCCTGCACGACTTCGCGACCTGGAGACCATCAGCGCCAGCGCCGACCAGATCGCTTTCAACCTGATGAAGGGCATCGCGTGATGATGATGTTGAAGCAGTTGATGAGAAGCCCGGCCGTCCTCTCGATCATCGCGATCCAGATAGTCGTGTACATCGCCCAGTTGGTGAACCACGATGTAGCAGAACGCCTTTCCCTCCCGGGTGACGTAGAGGGCCTGGGTGAGCGGCCGTGGAGCCCTTTGACCGTGATGTTCGTCCACGAGCTGCTTGTCCACGTCGTGTTGATGGTCGTTATGCTGGCGGCGTTCGGGCCGTTGCTGGAGCAGTCCGCACGTGCCATGGACCTGATCGCGGTTTATCTGCTGGCCGGATTGGCAGGTTCACTGGGGATCCTGGCCGCGATCGCAGCAGTCCCGGCGTGGGCTGAGGACGGGACTATCGTCGGGTCCTCAGCGGCCGTATTCGGTGTGACGGCGGCTGTCTTGGCTATGCGCCCGTCGTCGCGACTCTTCGGCGGCACGACAACTCAATGGTTGGGCTTCCTGATCGCCGCCAACATCGTGTTCTTTTTCTCGCTGCCCCTGGGGTCGGTCGGGCACCTCGTGGGTATCGCTGTCGGGTGGGCGTACGGCCGATGGCTGAGGACACGTTTCGGTTCGCACGCCGAGGAGGTGACGTGATGGACAGTGGCTACACCCGGACCGCGCTCAAAGCTGAAGAGCCTAGAAAGAGGCCAGCCGGGAAGCGGACAGAGATTGTGCGGCGGCGTGGGTACAGGGATATTGAGAAGTTTCTGCGGTGGGTCCTGGTCGATGGTGGCCGTTCCAGGGCTCGCGGACGCTGCGACGTGCCCGCAAGACCTCCCTTTACGGGCGCTGCGATGATCGACGTCATCAACGCAGCAGTACGACAGGCATACAGGCGGCACTGCGACGCACTCACCGCTCGGCCCACTGCGCAAGTGTCCTATAAAGTCGATCGCTTCTCGGTTGCCTCGAGTGTCAGAGCAACGGTCGAATCTACCGACTCAGGAGAAACTGTGCGCGACTTGATCGTTGATCGGGTTGCCTAGGCCGAACCACACCAGAGATCCGACCACGGGGAAAGCGATGATCGCAACGGCCCAGAGCAGGCGCAGAGGCAGGGGCAGGTTCGGCTCACGGCCAACCTGAACCAGTGCGATGACAATGAACGCAAGGACCGCGATCGTGAGCGCGGCGCCGATAACGATGACGATCGCAGTGAGCTCCATGAACTCAAGGTACACCGTGGAATACGGCGGCGCTCGTCACGTCCTTTGATGGATCGCCATCGCTACCCGTAAACCGATCGTTCAACGCACACCCGCAAGCGAGTCGCCGATGCGCGACTCGCCCAACGCTTCGGTGGTTTCCTCAGACAGATGACCGGACACCAAAAAAATACCGCTCTTATAGAAGCTTGGGGGTTGTTGGTCGGTTCCCTCGGCGGCAGCGGAAGCACCGGACGAATGTCTGCTACCCGCTTACCAGCGATTCCGATCACCAGAGGACAAGGAGAAACACGGGCTTACCTCACGGTGCTGTAGCCCCCCCACAGGCCGCTGTCGTCCTGAGTTACAAGCACTATGACTCCGGAAACTGAGAGACCAGCACCTGAGACAGTCGTCCAGACCCATACCGCCTTGTGTGAACGAGTCCATGTTTCCGGATCAGCCATGGTCGACGGTATACGAATGCCGATCAATGGATTGATCGGCAATCTCTCCATCTTGGTCGCAACGCCAAGGGCCATCATGACCAACCCAATGAGAATCAATGAGATTCCCACTATCAACGTTGCCGCCATCATGCGCCCCCACAATTAGTTTAATATAAACACTACATTTCGACCCTAACCCAGCACGCGCGACACCGCCAGCGGCCCGACCCACCGTGGCGCTCTCCGCAGATGTCCGGCTCCTGCCGGGTCGTACGGCGCGCACGAATCGGAGACATGGCGGTGCGCACGCAGTCCCCGGAATATTCACGACTCACGAACGAATGAGACTCCGAATCGTGCACGGTGAGGGATCCCCTTCCGTGCGTATCCTTCTCGCAGCCTAGCGCTACCCGCGTGCTAGCTCCAGGGAGCACCCAGGCCACGAACACTGCTTGTCCAAGAAAGCTCTCTAGTGTCGCGACTACCTCTTGAAGGTGCGAGTGATTCACTAGATCCCGCGTCCGGAAACAGTGTTCCCTCACACTCCGGCCGCGGGGTTTCCGCGTTCCTGGCGCAAGCAAGCGATCTCAGCGCCGGGCTTGGGGCGCCATCCTCCTTAGCGCCCGCCAGGCATTCCCAATCAGGCGTTCTTTATCGCGGCTTCGTGCATGTGTCTCGCAATCAGCGACGAGTTCACCTCCGTGCGCTTCAGCGAGCATCTAGAGATCGAGGGCATTCGCCCTTCGATCGGCACCGTTGGCGACACTATGACAACAGCTTCATGGAGTCCATCATTGGGGTGTTCAAGACCGAGTGCATCCGCACCGATGTCTTTTACGGGGGCCCTTACCGGCAGCTGGCAGACGTCGAGTTCGCTACCGCTGGTTGGGTCGATTGGTGGAACAATCGCAGGCTTCACGGGACGCGGAGAAACTTGACCCCGGCAGAGTACGCGCGCGCATACTGCCCAGCTAGTGTGAGTGAGCCGCAGCCCGCCTAACAGCGACAGAAAACCTGGGACGCTTCAGAACTCTTAGAGTAAGTCTTCCAGCGGGAATCAGGCCTGTTGGAGCGTTCTCACTGAATCCTTGCAACATTCACGTTCTGTTAGGGTTGGGCCATGATGACACCAGAAGGAGCAATTGTCCTCGGCTATGGCGGATCAGAACACAGCAAAATCGCTCTGACCTGGGCCGACAATATTGCCGCTGAACTTTCTCGCCCTCTGCAGGTGATTGTCTCAGCATTGCATGTGCGGGGAGCGGCTGATGTGCCTCAGCACCTCCGGGCGGGTCATGTCACCGACGAGTTGAACCAGCTACTGGCTGATGCAAAGGCGGCACAGACTTCAGTCACGAATGTGCTCAATTCTCCGGGCGAGGCCCTCGTGCGTGAAAGTAAGCATGCGTATCTCACTGTGCTCGGTGCGCGAACGCATGGCCCGCTTCAGAGCATGGTGTATGGGTCTGTGAGCCAGCACGTGACTCGTCAGGCCACCGGGCCGGTCGTGGTGGTTCGTGAGCCGTATGCTCCCCGCGCTGGTCTCATCGTGGTTGGGATAGACGGCTCCGAGCCGAGCAAACATGCGTTGGAGTTCGCCATGCGGCATGCCCGAGATACCGGTGGGCGTATCCTTGCAATGCATGTGCACAAGCACGATGGCCACACAGATGGAAAAGTTGATCAGGTGATCGCCGAGGCGCGGCTCAATGGTGTTCCTTTGGAGATCGAGCATGTTCGGGGCGTTGCTTCCGAGAAACTCGCTGAGGCAAGCCGCGAGGCCGATCTTCTCGTCACCGGCACTCGGGGACGCAGTCCTCTCAGCACGCTCTTCCTGGGATCAGTGACCCAGGAAGTTCTCCAGCATTCGCAGTGTCCCGTCGCCGTAGTTCGGTGACGCGCTTCTCCCTCAGCGGGGCAAAAGCACAATCTGCTGAACGGTGATTTCGTCCTGCTCGGATATCTGAAGGGGATTCGGTTTCTCGCAGGCATCAAGTCCGAGGTCATTGCCACGCATCAGGGCGTTGAGCGCGTTGACCGAGCGAGTGCGATCCTTGCTCATGGATTCCCGGGCGGTCACTAGGATCTGGACACCTTGGCGGATACCGTCTCACAACCGAGGACGACGCAGCTCCTTGACCAGCAACGGCCTTGCAGCCGCGGCAATTCGGAACGTGTGCATGGCATCGGATTTACCGACTCCGCGTCGATTCTTGGCATTCATCCGAGGTGCCTCTGCGACCGGGTAGCCATGGGCAGCGACGATGCCTGTGAGGATCGCCCCGTAGGAGGCCGCGCCTTCGATCACCCAGAGGGTGTCGGCGTCGGCTGCGGTGTGACGGCTGACCCAGCTGATGGCACGCACGATCCCCTCCGCAGAGGTGGGGAACGATCTGGTTTCCAGTGGCGTTCCGGTATGCGCTGCGAGGATTGAGTAGACGTGGTCCGAGCGTGGGTGTCAACACCCACGATGTACGGGTGTGAATGAGCGACGATAGACATGGCAATCACGGACCTTTCCGCAGTGGGCTGAGTTCAGCGGCGGCCATCGGCCATTGCCAGTCTGGGAAGGGTCGCAGAGTGGCAGCACTGTGATGAGTCACGCTCGACCAGGAGCTGACAATCTTCTCATTTAGCTACCGACGCGGGCCAGGCGGGTGCCGTCCGACCCCCCTGATGAACGGACAAGTCTTCTAGAAGACACACGCCGGTCAGCTAACGGGTGAGTCAGCTTTCCGCTTAGTTGGCAGACTCTTCCTCGTTCTCGATGTCTTCTACGTCTTCGTCTGCTGGGCCGGTGTCGCTTTCGAGGACCGGTGGCGTGCTCTCGACCTGTTCCTCAGGTTCCGCCTCGTCGGCCGGGCCGGACTGGGCATCGCAGCCGGTGAGAGTCAGCAAAGCTATGGTCGCCAGCGCAGTGATCGTCTTCGTCTTCATGAGTCCTCTTCTTCTCGGGGCAAGCATCGCCTGGCAGGCCGCGTAGAAGCCCCGCGCATGCCAGTCACGGCACGCACGAGGCTTCCGCGCAGTCCATTCACGGGGGAATTCACCAACAGGTGCCCTGTGATCAGTGACCGGCGCCGAGCTTGCCGGCCATCCGCTCGTGCAGCGCAGCGCTTGCGGTGTTGAGGCCGACGATCTCGACCCGCTTGCCGTACTTGGAGTACTTCTCGGTGATCGCATCCAGAGACGCCACCGTGGAGGCGTCCCAGACATGGGAGCCATACATGTCGATCACGATGTGGTCGGGATCCTCGGCATATTCGAACTGGGTGTAGAGGTCGTTGGAGGAGGCGAAGAACAGCTCACCGATGACCTCGTACTTGGCGATCTCCTCGCCGAAGTGCTGCTCGATCCTGCGCTCCACCGCGGCCAGGTGAGCCACCCGGCGGGCGAAGAGCACCATCGCGGTGAGCACCCCCAGACCCACACCGATGGCCAGGTTATGCGTCCACACGGTGGCGATCACGGTGACCAGCATCACCGCGGTCTCGGACTTGGGCATCATCTTTAGCGTGGAGGGCTTGATGCTGTGCCAGTCGAAGGTCGCGACCGAGACGAAGATCATCACCGCGACGAGAGCGGCCATCGGGATCATCGCGACGATGTCGCCCAGGGCAACCGCCAGGAAGAGAACGAAGATGCCGGCCATGAAGGTGGAGATCCGGGTGCGGGCCCCGGAGGCCTTCACGTTGATCATGGTCTGACCGACCATTGCGCAGCCGCCCATGCCGCCGAAGAAGCCGGTGATGATGTTCGCCGCGCCCTGGCCCCAGGATTCACGGACCTTGCCGGAGCGGGTGTCGGTGACGTCGTCGACCAGCTTGGCGGTCATCAGTGATTCCAACAGTCCCACCGCGGCCATGCCCAGGGCGTAGGGGGCGATGATCTGGAAGGTCTCGATGGTGAGCGGGACATCCGGGATGAACAGCTCGGGGATGGACTGGGGCAGCTCGCCCTTGTCACCCACGGTGGGCACGTTCAGCGCGAAGACGACGCCGAGGACGGTGATCAGCACGATGGCCACCAGCGGCGGGGGCACGATGTTGGTGATCCGGGGCAGCAGGTAGATGACGACCAGGCCCAGGGCGACCAGTGGGTAGACCAGCCAGGGGACCCCGATGAGGTCGGGGAACTGGGAGGTGAAGATCAGGATGGCCAGGGCGTTGACGAAGCCGACCATGACCGAGCGGGGGATGAACCGCATGACCTTGGCAACACCGGTGACCCCCAGGACTACTTGAAAGACGCCGGCGAGGATGACCGCGGCGATGAAGTAGTCGAGCCCGTGGCTCGCGACCAGCGGGGCGATCACCAGCGCGGTGGCCGCGGTGGCGGCCGAGATCATTGCGGGGCGTCCACCGAGGAAGGCGATCGATACCGCCATGGTGAAGGAGGCGAAGAGCCCGATGCGTGGGTCGACGCCGGCGATGATCGAGAAGGCGATGGCCTCGGGGATCAGCGCCAGCGCCACGACGAGCCCGGCGAGGATCTCGGTCTTGAGCAGGCGCGGGGACTTCAGCGTGCGAAGAACGGACTGGCGTTCCTCGGGGGTGATCTCAGCATGTGGCGCGACAGTGGAGGCGGCCATGAATCTCCGTTCGGCGTTGTGGGCACGGGAGTGCCGGGGTTCAAGGTCTGCGAGTGTGCGCGCTACGGTGCGAGCTGAAAGAATGAGGAGTCCGAGCGGTTCATGGTCGCGCGGCCTGCGCCAACTCTACTCTTACGTAAGGGTAGAGTTACAAGATCTGTGACGAAAGTCTCAGTTAGTGAGCTTGCTCTCGAGGTCCTCGACGATGTGTTCCGCCTGGGCCAGGTAGGCGGCGAGTTTCCGGCGTTCCTCGGTCACACGGTGCAGCGCTGACTCTGCAGCGTCGCGCTGATCAGGGGTGAGGGATTCCAGGTCCAGGAGTCCGACGACCTCGGAGATCTCCTCGAGGCTGAACCCGAGGGGCTTGAGGTAATTGATGCGCTGGAGCCGCGCCAGGTCGGCTTCGGTGTAGACCCGGAATCCGCCCTCGGTGCGGCTGGTCGCTGGCAGCAGCCCGATATCGCCGTAGTGGCGGATGGTCCTCAGGGAGAGTCCGGTGCGTTCAGCGAGCTCACCGATATGCATCTGGGTATCGGTCAGATTCTCTGACATGTGGCCTCCCTGCATCGTGGCCCACCACTTTAGCAACGCCGCCCTGTGGCTCCGTTGTGGCTCCGTTATGGTTCCGGGCTGGGTGTGGTCATGAGTGTGGCCGGGCTGCGCCACTGACGCCGGACTGGCGCGCGACTTACTCTCACCTTACGGTAGGTTCCTCACACGGGGGCCGTTGCGTGGGGAGACTTTAAGGGGAGTCTGGAGTGAGCAGAGTACATGCTGGGTCGTCGTGGCAGGTCGTGGCCGCGGCCGCGCTGGCGACCATCATGAGCGCCCCGGGCCAGACGGCCGCGATCGCGGTGTTCACCGAGCCGCTGCTCGCTGACCTGGAGATTTCCCGCAACGCCCTCTCGACCAGCTACATGATCGCGACTCTGTTGGGCACCTGCGCGATGCCACTGATCGGCCGAGCCCTGGATCGTTACGGGGTCGGCCCGGTGATGATCGTCGTCGGATTCTTCTTCGGTGGGGTGTTGATGCTGCTGAGTCTGGTGACCAGCCTGTAGGGACTGACCTTTGGCTTCATCGGACTGCGCATGGCAGGTCAAGGAGCGCTTGGGTTGGCTGCTTCGACCGCGGTCGCGGTGTATGTGACTCGCCGGCGAGGGCTGGCGCTGGGGGTCAAGACTGCGGTGGGCTCGGCGGGTATCGCGATGTCTCCGGTGCTGCTGGAGTGGATGATCCGACACCTGGGCACCTCTACTGTGTGGATGATCGAGGGCCTCGCCGTGTGGGCCATTGTGCTGCCCTTGGGGTGGTTCTTCCTGCGCCACCAACGACGGGCTGCACGATATTCATCCCTGGAATTGGAGTCCGAGGTGGACCGCGAGACAACCTCGGTGTCTGGGGCTGGACCCACAGCCGCAGGCGGCGGGATCGCGGGGGGGGGGGGGTTCCCGATCCACCAGTGGACGGTACGGGAGGCGCTGCACACGCCGATCTTCTGGATCATCACCGCAGGCGTTGCCTCGTCAGGAATGCTTGGCACGGGATTGAATTTCCATCAGATCGCGGCGCTGGGGGAGCGAGGGCTCACCGCCATGGAGGCGGCCGCGAACTTCATCCCACAGGCGATCGCGGCGTTGGTCGTCACCATCGGTGTCGGAAGTCTTGTTGACCGGGTCCGGCCGAAGTTCGGTGTGATGTTCTCCATGGCGCTTCTGGCAGGGTCGATGGGTCTGCTCAGCGTGGTCCAGGACGCCTGGACCACGGTCGGTTTCGGCGCGCTACTGGGCGCATCCGGTGGTGCGGTGCGCACTGTGGAAGCAGCTGCTTTCACCCACTACTTCGGCACCCTGCATATTGGAGCGATCCGCGGGATCGTCACCACGATCTCCGTTGGGTCCACAGCTTTCGGCCCGGTGGTGTTTCCTCTGGGCTATGGGGTGTTGGGGTCCTATGCGTTGGCGGCTGCGGTGCTGGCGTCGATTCCGGTGCTGGTGGGGATCGCGGCATTATTCGCAAGTGAGCCCCGACGTCAGAGTGCCCGATAGTTGCGCTACAGGGTGGGTTTCGTGGACGCGCGAATCGGCCAGACTCAGCTTCGCTGGGGAGGTGACCGATAGACCATCCTTGGGTTCTTGCGGTGATTGCAACACTTAGCAGATGGGTGTTGGTCAGGGACGTGGCCGCGATGACCTTTGGTGCCATGAGGCCACCTAAGGACGAACGGCTGCCAAGACATTGCGGTGATCGAGAGGTCAAAATCCGCACCCATCAAGTACTCGCGCTCTAGCAGAGACTCATGGTGGACAAAGCCGCGGGTCGTTGACGACCAGTAGTCGCCTTCGTACACGTTCTTGCCCTTCCACGAGGGCAACGTGCGAACGGGCAGGACCGACTCGAAAGCAACCCTAGCAAGCTGGCGGGTGATCGGGCGTTCAACAACTTCCGATCCGACCCGGTATGAGATCACGGTACGGTCAGTCGAGTTGAAGTAAATTGAACGCGGTGTCTGGCTGGCCATGCTTTCTCCTGAGTGGCCATATAGCGTGACATTCCTTGCAGAAATCGTAACAGGCCAGGTTCTGTGTCATATTGACCAGATTCCGTGACACAAGACAAAAACTGAACAAGCCAGCTAGCGCGGACCTAGTTAAGCGCCGATAATCTACATTATGTCAGGTTGGCCCTGGAGACAGATGAAAACTGCTGGCATGCTGTCGTTGTCGTTTCGCAGTATAAGAGGCACTATTCGCGAACAAGTTGACACTGGTACATCGTCTGTTGACAGACGCAGTCGACCTGGCATGTACTCGGTATCAACTCCAGAGATCGGACATCGTTCCGTGAGTCAAGCATTGCGGTCCCTACCGACAAACGTCACCGATACCACTCGCGTTCTGGCACGCGTCGGTGGCCAGATGCTCAACGTAGATGCGGACCACCCCGTGATGTCCTCGCACCGCTTCGAGGATGCACTCCCCATTCGAGAATTCTTCGCGTGGCAGGGCAAGCGGAACTACGAGGGTCTGTGGTGGTCGAGCACGACGAAGCGCCACACCGGGTTCGAAAGCTTACTAGAGCGGCAGTACCTTTTGACTGCTGACCACGACCAGGGGGTCGTGGGCATTGCCTCGCAACCACTTGCCCTGCTGTGGCCCAAGGTGACATTGGATTCGAACGGTCGGAGACTGCGAAACCACGTGCCGGACTTCTTTGCCCGGCTGAGCAATGGTGATGGTCGATTGGTGGACGTGCGCCGTCCCGACAAGGCCGAGGCGCACCAATTCATGCTAACCCGGGAGTTGTGCGACGAAATTGGTTGGGAGTATGAGCTCTTTACCGGCCTGGACGAACAGATCGCCAAGACTTTGACTTGGTTGGGTGGATACCGGATGGATCGCTACGCACCCAGCCAGGTCCTGTCCGAGTTTCTACTGGACGCCTTCTGCCCTACCACCTCACTGAGGGTGGGCATTGCCCGGGCCATGCGCAGCAGCGGTTTAGCCAGGGAAATCGTCCAGGCCGGAGCATTTCACCTGATATTCAGCGGGTCCCTTGTAGTCGACCTGACTGAACCCTTGTCCATGGACTCAGAAGTCGATGTATCGATGGAGGGTCGATGAGAAGTGTTCGCCTGTTCGACTACATCTCCTACGATGGGGACTCTTGGCAGGTCGTGGCACAGGACGGCCCAGAACTGGCGCTGAAGAGTTTGACCACCAATAGGATTCGCCGCGTGCCTGTTGCGGACCTCCTGTCGGATGAGTCCTACCTTCCGGATTCTCCCGACCGGCTCCCCTCACTGGACAACATGGCCGTGTTGGACACTCTCGCCCCTGAGGCCCGTGAGCGTGTTCTACATGTCCACCGACACGTCTACGAGCTATTGAACGGGGTTCCCCCGAACAACGGCGAGGGCGGGATCGAGCCCAAGACTGAGTATGACCTTGCCAATACTCTGGAGCAGAGAATTGAAGCCAAGGTCGAAGAACTACGCATTGCTAAGACCCCGATGAGCAAGAGGACGCTAAAGCGTCACATCTCCTCCTACCGGGCCGAAGGGATGCTCGGGCTTGTCGACAAGCGGAAAACGCGGCAGGCCACCGTGGGTGGACGCACGGATCCTCGAGTGGTAGCGCTGCTCGAGAAAGAAATCGCCGGCCAGACTAACTTGTCAACCGGAACACGTTCCCGCGCCATCCTGCGATCCAAGTTGCACGCGCAGGAGAACGGTTGGCCGGTACCCTCGGATGCCACTCTGTACCGCGTGCTCACTGGGCTGGAACGTTCGCGTAGCCCGTTCGGTCAGGCGACCACCCGCAGGAGCAAGGCAAACCGACCGGACCGGGCGTGGGGTCACCAGACTCCCTCCCGCCCGGGCGAACTGGTCGAGATCGACTCCACTCCCCTGGACTTGATGGTCGTCTACCCAGACGGTTCCACAGGCAGGGTGGACCTCACCGCCGCCATCGACGTCGCCACACGCGTGCCTGTTGCCGCAATCCTGCGCCCTGTAGCGACCAAGGCCGTAGACGCTGCCGTCCTTCTGGCCCGCGCATTGACTCCTCTTCCGATGCAACCGGGCTGGGACGCATCACTGTCTTACTCTCGGTCGATCTTGCCCCAAGGAATGATCCCCAGTGACGCCGAGGTCGAGGCCACCACCGCTGCAAAGCCGATCATCGTGCCCGAATCAATCACCATGGATCGAGGCAAGGCGTTCAAGAGCGTCACATTCATGAACGCCTGTGAACGGCTCCAGATCAGTCTGACGTTGGCTGCGCCCAAGACTCCCACCGACAAGCCGCACATCGAATCATTCTTCCGGGGTGTCCGAACCGGGTTTGTTCAGCACTTGGCGGGCTACGTCGGGCCCAACGTCGTGCAACGAGGTGCAGACCCTGCCCGCGAGGCCCACTGGGGCCTGGCTGAGGTGCAGAACCTGCTCGACTTGTGGATCATCGGCATCTACCTCAATCGGCCCTCCCGCGGTCTGCGGCATCCGGCGATGCCGAAGAAGGAACTAACGCCAAACGAAGCGTTTGCAGCACTGGCAGGGGTCGCTCCGCAAGTGCACGTCGCACTGGAGCGCGACGACTTCATCTCGCTTATGCCAGTCGTCTACCGAACGATTCAACCGTCCGGTATCAACTTTGACGGGCTGAACTACGAGTCGAAGGAACTAGCCGATTACCGAGGTGTAAACAGTGGACTCCCCTCCCCCGCTAGCGGTAGGTGGGAAGTACGCTATGACCCCCACAGGATGAACTCCATCTGGGTGCGCGACCATTTTAATAGCCGGTGGATCGAAGCCCGGTGGATCCTAGACCGACAGGCGCTCGCGCCCTTCTCCCGCGACGTTCTGAAGGCGGCGAAGAGGATGGTCGAACGGCGCGACGGCACGATTCCGGGCAAGGAAGTCGTGGCAGAGATTAACCGTATCCTCACGGCTCCTGCGAGCACGGCGGAGAAAGTCGCCAGTCGGCGTTCGGCGACAAACATCGTCAGCGTGCCAGAAGCGACCGACCGCTTGCTCAACCACCCGAACCACGCGCGATTGGATGGCAGTCCAGACCTGTCCGTCGTCGAAGAAGAGTCCGAACCCTCATCCGAACCTGTCATCCGAACACGACCGCGCCGCAAGGCCAGGCGTATAGACCTGGAGGACTGAGATGGCTATCCCGGACAGTGTCACGCGCTGGCGCGAGTTCGTCGCCGAACGAGTAGTGGAGCCAGAGCAGCTCACCAACAAGCAAGTACTTTCACTGTCGCCTGATGAAAAGAATGAGTACGACGATCAACGCTTCGCTTGGATAGGCGCAGATACGGTGCTGGAGACTAAAGACTTAGCCCGGATCGATAGACACCTGCGCATCATCCAAGCTCGGGTGAGCGCCCGCAGCGCGACCGCTCAGCGTGCTTTCGCGATCTCAGGACGTGCCGGGCTAGGCAAGTCAACCACAGCGCTAACATTGGGCAAACGCCACGAGCGCCAACGCCGCAAAGTTCTGGGCAATGGCGTTGAAGTCACCCCTGTCGTCTACGCCGTCGTTCCGCCCGGGGCGACCCCCAAGATGCTGATGCGAGCGTTCGCAACCTGGCTCGGTATGCAAATCCCCCAGCGGTTCGACGCCCCTACCATCACCGATCAGGTGGTCCATGTTATGGCGCATCAGGAAACCAGTCTGGTCATTCTTGACGAGGTACATAACCTGCGTACGTCCCGCTCTGTAGGGGCTGAGGCAGCTTCCCAACTCAAAGTGTTCACCGAGCGCGTCGATGCCGCCTTCGTTTATTGCGGCATCGACCTGCTGAGCTCTGACCTGTTCACCGGAGACATCGGCAAACAGATCAGAGCCCGGACCAAGATGTACGGCTTAGTCCCCTACTCCATCGGGTCAGCGACGGACCGTGATGAATGGGTAGAACTGGTGCTTGGCATGGAATCCTTACTTCCGCTGACAAGCCACCCAGAAGGATCACTCGAGGACGAGGCGGCGTATCTCTATCACCGCACGGGCGGGTCCATCGGCTCGCTGCGCGGACTGCTCGGAGACGCCGCCATCGATGCGATCATGACGGGAAAGGAACGGATTGACCGGTCGGTCCTGGACGAGATAATCCTGGACGAGGAGGCCGCGCGGCAAGCGGCGCGTGGAACTGCGCCAGCCAGTGGTCGCAAGCGCGTGAGGAGGGCGCGTTGAAAGATCGGCCAAGCTTCCCACCCCTCCCCGTCCCGACCCGGCTCGTAGGTGGCGAGAACCTCCCAACCTACGCGCGGCGTCACTCTGAGGCGAATGGCTCTCGTGTCGAGTACATCGAAGCAGCCGTGCGTGAGCAAGGCTATCCTCTGTCTAAGGTCCGGAGGGCTTCGGACCGAATCGATTTGTGGCGACAGTTGGGCAATTTGCACCCTAGGGCCTTTACGACGCCGCGGACGCTAGGCGAGAACCTAGTCAACGAGCGTGATTTGTGCGAGCGGTGCCTGCCCCCCGGAGAGCGCGGAACGGGGTTGTTGCCCCACTGCGGATGGGTCTGCATCAAACACAAGCGGTGGATTGGCAAAGTGCAGAGGGACTTGAGCCGATACGGCGAAGCCCTAGTGGCTGAAAGGCACTGGCGCGGGGTGCTCACAAGCCGCGGGGTGGTCGTGGATTCCCCGCTGACCCGTTTCGCGGAAGAGTGCGCCACAGTGGGTATTGCGAAGTCCGTGCGGGAGGACCGCGCTGAGCGGTCCCATCACAAAGCTCCCACCTTGCTTGTCTACCCCGAGATAGTAAAGATTGCGAGGCTACTAACGCGCACATCCTTCCTCGATGCGGTACTAAGCGGAGCCGATGGGCGATGGAAACGAGGTCTCGTTGAGCGCGAAGTGGCGGCGATCTTCCCGGATGTAAGGGACGCAGAGCCCTGGCGAGCCCTCAACCGGGTCTGGGATCTCGTGCTCGACTTGGACGGCCAAGTGCGAGAAGCGCGTGTGCGCGGGATTATTCCCTCCGATTACTGCAACCTTCTGCGTTATTGGACAGGCTCATGTATGGGTCTGCCGCACGAATAGGTGACAGGTTGACCTGACCCAAAGCTTGGTTTCCACCATCCCTCGCTAGCCGAAGGCCTTCATGGAAGGCTCTTCACCATGCGACGCCCCTATCCTCCAGAGTTCAGGGCCCGCGCCATCTCACTCGTGCGCTAGGGCCGACCGGTCAAACAGACCGCAGCCGATCTCGGCATCCACGAGGTCACACTCCACTCCTGGCTGCGCCAGGACGACATCGATCACGGTCTCCGCTCCGGACACACGACCCACGAATCGGCGCAGCTGCGCGCCGCCCGCGCCAGGGTCCGTCAGCTCGAGCAAGAGATCTCGACCCTCCGACGAGCATCCACCTGGCTCGATGAGAAGCCCCTCGACCCAAAAGAGCGCACCCGGTGATCTACCGTCTCGTCGACGCCGGGGAACCCGTGAACACCTGCTGTCGCTTGCTCGGAGTCTCCCGCCAGGGCTACTACCGCTACAAACGGCGCCCCACCAGCGCCACGGAACTGCGCCGACGCTGGCTCACCGGCCTTATCGGGGAGGTCCACATCGCCTCCAGGGGCACCTACGGTTACCGACGGATCCACGCCGAGCTCACACTCGGGATGGGGATCACCTGCTCCAGCCGGCTCGTGTGGATGCCGATGAGCCGCGCAGGACTGGGCGGTCTACCAGGACCGCCCCGGGTCAAGCGCCTCAAGGGCGTGGCCACAGCCGATGACCTGGTCAACCGTAAGTTCCATCGCCTCGGGCTCAACGAACTCTGAGTCACGGACATCACCGAACATCCCACCAGGGAAGGCAAGATTTACTGCGCGGCGGTTCTGGACGCGTGCAGCCGCATGACAGTCGGCTGGGCGATTGATTCCAAACAGGACTCAAACCTGGTCGTCAACGCTCTGGATATGGCGATCCGCGCGCGAACGCCCAGCCCTGGTGGGATCGTGCATGCGGATCACGGAGTCCAGTTCACCTCGTGGGTATTCACTCAGAAGATCCGCTCGGCAGGGTTTCTGCCCTCGTTCGGGACCGTGGGTGACGGGTTGGACAATGCGATGATGGAGTCCTTCTGGTCCTCGATGCAGATCGAATTGCTCAAACGCAAGAAGTGGCGAACCCGGGTCGAGCTGGCGAACGCAACCTTCGAGTACATCGACGTGTTCTACAACCGCCGCGCCGCCACTCCGGTCTCGCCTACGCCACGCCGCATGACTACGACCTCGCACACGCGATTCAACCGCTCACCGCCGGAAGCTAGTCAGACCGAGTGGAAACCAAACTGTAGGTCAGGTCAAGATGTCACCTATTCGTGCGGCAGACCCTGTTGGCCAACTTGCTTTGTGGGAGTTGCTCTAGTGGCATCCAAGAAATGGTCACGCCACGGAGCCGGGGACGGACCATCTCAACACTGTCACCGAGTCTGTCGCGCAAGTGCGTAACATTTTGAAGCCTCCCTTCGGTCCGCAAGGACGAGAGGCTGGAGTCGCTCATTTGGCAGAAGACAGATGACTAAACACCTGGGGTCTAGACGCCCCGCGATCCACTTCAAAGCAGCTAAAAACGTTTGGGTCATGCCATGATGAATCATGAATATCTGCCCACAGTGCGCCGGCCCGATACCGACTGACATTGACCGGTCACCTGCTCCTCTCGAAGAGTGTCCTCATTGCGATGGCCGTTTGCCGCTTTACGTTCGCGCTGGCCCGGCTCAGTGGCTACCCCAATGGCGAACTAATGGAACATAGAACGACGGGTCATAGGCGCATGTCCGTGACGCGGCCAGCCCGATAGGTCGCCCTCGTTGCCGCTCACGGCGTTATCCCCCGACAAGGTCCTCCTCGACTCCACAGCCTGCACTGACGAGGTGTGGCAATCGACCTACCGTGCACCTGGACCTGCCCGTCCTCGTTGCAGGGACTGCGACGGAGTCATGCTCGCCAAGGTGTCGCGGAACGGCCTACGGTTCTTCGCCCACCTGCGCAGACCGGAGTCTTGCACCATGGAGGGGGAATCCCCCGCGCACCGGGGTCTCAAGCACCGCATCGCGCTGATGATCCGAGACGAAGGATTCGAAGCAACAGTCGAGGCCACACCTGGTGTGAATGATGCCGGCGGGTGGCGTGCCGATGTACTGGGTACGGCCTCCTCGGGTCGGCGCGTGGCGTTCGAGATCCAGTTGGCGGGCATGACGATCACGGAAGGTCAAGAACGCACCGATCGGTATGCCCGCGATCAGATCATGACTATCTGGGTCTCGACGAAGCATGCGGTCTGGATCAGCGCATTACCAAGCGCCCGGCTAAAACTCGAACCCGAGACGATCACCGCTGACCGCGGTTTGGCCCGCCTCAACGACAGAACCCCCTACTTTTGGACGCCGGCCGGCGAGGTGGACTTCTCACGCGTCGTCCGGGGCCTGTTCAACGGCAGTATCACCACCGTGTCGCACTGGTCCTTCGAGGAGCGTGTCGGGCAGCGTGACTATTTCACCGTCGATGCCCAGCTTCTGGTGTCCGTTGCCGATCTGGCCCGGTGGGAGGTGGTATTGGAGGAACGACGTCGTGAACAAGAGACGCACCGTCGAGAGCAGGAGGCGCACAGTCGCAACTTGCAAGCGCTGTTCGAACGGCAACGACGTGGGCTCCGCATAGGTCTCCAAGACGCGCGCTCCGCCGGCTACTCCCCCCGGGACCTCCGGTACGGGTATGAGAAGGATCAATGGGACGGGACCCCCATAGTCTCGCCCGATAAGCTCTCGAGAGATATCGCTGTCGCGATGGGTGTACCCATTTGGATTGATGACCGCTCAGGTCAGAGGCTCTGGGCCGTCGTTTGCCCGGTCGCCAGTCGAATAGATGACCGAATGGCCCGTCAATGGCGCATCGATGGTGTGCGCGTCTACGCTGAGAGCGCCCGTGAAGTTGCCCGACTCACTGGACCGTTGGAGTGGCTTCCACATCAGATCCGCCAGTTCGCTCATTAGGTGCCCCGCCGCTGCTCTGAGTGCGGAGATCTGTTATCCGGGTCATCTTCTCAAACCGTCAAATATCACGGACCCAAAGCTAGTGCAGGTAAGCGCGAGTCGTGGCGTGCGGTTCATGTTCCTTCCGATCAGAGCTAGAGTCTGCTGAAGGTTCAGGTCGAGTTTCCACTCTTAGTCGCTAAGGGCCTGGTAGCTTGCTGCTACGTCTCCATGAACTGCTGATAATTCGGCTATTAGGAGGAGCCATGAACGATCAGGTGACATACGACATTGCGGAACGTGAACGGCTGAGGCCGCAAATCTTGGCCGCACTACGCAGAGCCCTCCCCAATGCGACTCACGCTGATATCGGCACCATTGAAGAGGAACGGATATACCTCTACGCAACCCTTGTCCTTGACGAGAACGGGCACCGGATCGAGTCAGAAGACCCGGAAGGCGCTGAGAACAAGGCCATGAACGAAGTGCCAGGACTCACGGACAGCATCTTGCGATCCTGGGATGGCTACCCTCTTCATGTCGATGTTATTTCCGGCGAGGAAATCGACTATTTCGATCTCTTCCAGCTAGTCAAAGACTAAGGGACTCTGAGCGGACCTCGATCCTCCCCCGATCCTGCCAGCGGTTCGAACAAGGTAGGAACCATGGGTCTGCCGCACTTCAGTTTCCGAGATGGAGGCGTTCGCTCTGAAGGTCGGATGGTTCTAGCGACAGCGAGCAGTTCGCACGGTATAGAGGACTTCCTAGGCGGTCCTACAGCGCTGCGGCTAGAGAAGCACCACTGACCGGGATCAGACTCCAAGGGGACGTCGAATGCGTGATCCCCATAGAGGATCGGACGTTCAGACTTGGTGAACGCGCGGTTATTGGGCACGCCCGTTACTTACTCAAAAAAGTCTTCGTCAATCTCAACAACAGCGTAGGACTGTTTCACCTGCACCCCCACGCGGTACTTGATCATCAATTCGGCAAGACGCCTGCCATCGATCAGGACAATCCTGGTCGGAACAGCATTCGCATACTCGCGAGCCCCCTGCGTGAACTTGCTCGAGGTAATGAAGACGCCACGGTGGGCGCCGAGCCCATGGAGCGCCCCCATGAACGCCTGGATCGCCTCGCGCCCCACGGAGTTCCCATCGGCGTAGCGTTTAGCCTGAACGTAGATCTGGTCAAGACCGAGGGCATCCTGATCGATGACACCATCCACACCGCCATCACCGGTTCCGCCAATGCGTTTTCCGCGCTGCTCCGCGCCCCCGTATCCCATGGCCAACAAGACACTCACCACAGCATCCTCGAAGAACGTGGGGTTGCTCTCGCGGAGTCGACGCAGCAACTCGTCGGAAACCTCATCCTTGAGCCGCTCGACCCCGGACTCCACCTGTTCAATGGGGTCCAATTCAGTAGCCTCCACCGGTACCGTGGGATTCGAACCCACGGTCCTGGTGCTTGCCACCTCTTGGGGCCAGTAGTCCCGGAAGAGTTGCTGGGCTTCACTGAAACTCAGCGATGCGTCAGGATTCTGCATGAACCATGCGCGCCCCGCCTCAGTGATGCGATACACGGCGCGCTGGGGCCGGTCGACCCAACCCGCCTTGTACAAGTTCGTGAGCGCCCAGCCCACCCGGTTAGCGGCACGCCCGTCACCCGCAGCGATGGTTTCCCCGAGGGCTGCCTCGGAAAGCTCAGCGGACTGAAGGACACGTCCGACCAAGTCTCTGCGTGGTAAAGATTCACCGGAGTTGAGTACCCGCAAAACGTGTGGCAAGAAATGTGGCCAAATCGGAACGGCGGACTCTGCGGGTGACTCGCTCATAGTTCCCCTCGGGATGTGCGGGCTTGGAATGGGGCGAAGAGTTCATCCTCCTGTCACAAGTGACGGCTCTTCGCGTTGAACGGGTGCTGTTGTCTAGAAGGACATCAACCTGATTAGAGCTCATCTTCACCGCAACTGGACAAGAGGAGTGCCGGACTGCCGATCGAGCACCAATCGGACAGTAGGTTTTTTCCAGAGCAGGTTCGACGAGGCATGGCTGCATCCTCCCAGCTTAGAAGGATGCGGTCTCAAACCTGCGACGTTTCATGATCACCCACCATGAAACGTTGCCGAACCCTCTAGAAAGGGGCCTGGGCAACCTGTGCTGACGTCAGTCCCGGTCAACCCTTCACTCCACGGTGGGAGCAGCCTGTCAGTGCAAGATGGGATAGTGGGGGAAAGTCCATCTCTGAGAGAGGCTGTCTATGCCGGAAACATTCGGTCATCACCCGTGGTCTGTTCAGGAGCTGGTGAGCGGTGTTTCCTCCGGCCAAGTCCGCCTGCCCGATATTCAGCGTCCGTTTGTCTGGTCCAATTCCAAGTCGCGTGACCTCGTCGATTCGATGTATCAAGGGTTCCCCGTCGGAGAGCTGATGTTCTGGGAGAACGCCGGCGAACACCACTCCCGCACCATCGGAGTCTCGGACAAATCCCAGTCGGCCTCCATGCAGGTCATCGATGGACAACAACGACTGACGTCCCTCTACGCCGTTGTCACCGGCGAGAAGGTGCTCCGTGAGGACTACTCGCAGGAGCGTATTGTCGTCGCTTTCAATCCTTTGACCGAGCGGTTCGCGATCCCAGACTCGGCTATTAAGCGTTCTCCAGATTGGATCCAGGACATCCGGGGTGTCTTCTCTTCTGCGATCGACACCCGTCACGAGTACATCGCAAAGTTGGAGAAAGCCCGCAGCGTGGAACGCCTGAACCGGGACGAGGAACGGGCGATCGAACTCACCGTCAACCGTCTCGCCCAGGTTCTCAACTATGAGTTCCAAGTTGTCCAACTCAAGAAGGATGTGCCGCGCGAAACAGTGGCCGATATCTTCGTGCGCATCAACTCCGAAGGCGTAAAGCTCGCCTCCGCTGACTTCATCCTCACCTGGCTCTCTGTGTTCTGGGAAGAAGGCCGGCAAGAGCTGGAGGACTTCGCAAGAGCTTCACGGTTTACGGCTCAAGAGATGGCCCGCATAACCGACACGAAAATTACGTGGACACCCAAGAACCCCTATCTCACTTTGGATTCGGGACAGATCCTGCGGGTGGTGGTTGCCATCGGCAACCGCCGCTCGCGTCTGCAAGATGCTTACAACGCTCTGCGTGGACGCGATCCCCGCACCCGACAAATCATCCCAGAACATCGGGACAGGGAACTGGCCAGGCTTAAAAGCGGCCAGACGCGAACCCTCCACCCCAACAACTGGGACGAGTTCCTGAAGGTCATCGAACGCGCTGGCATCCGCACCGGCTCGATGGTCACCTCGAAGAACACTTTCCTCTACGGGTACGCGCTGTGGCTGATCGGGCGCACCGAGTTCAACGTCCCAGTCGATGAACTCCGGGAGGTCATGGCGCGCTGGTACTTCATGGCTCAAATCACGGGACGCTACTCGACCAGCCCGGAGACCCGCGGCCAGGACGACCTCAATCGGTTGGAAGGAATTGGACAGACTCCGCAGGATTTCAGAGAGGCCATCAACATTCAGATCGAAACCACCCTCACAGAAGATTGGTGGCTCGTCAGCCTGCCCGAGGATCTGCACACTTCAAACATGTACGGTCCTGCCCACACCGGTTACGTAGCAGCGCTGAACATCCTCGACGCAGATGCGTTGCTCTCTACCCTGAAGGTCAAGGACTGGCTCGATCCCTCTCGGACATTGGTCAAAGGCATGGAGAAACACCACCTGTTCCCGCAGGACCACTTGCGCAAGAACCTTGGATACAGCGCTACCCGTCAGATCAACCAGGTTGCCAACCAATCCTTGGTCGAGTGGTCCGACAACATCGACATTTCCAACAAGGCCCCCGACGAGTATTGGCCCCAGCAAGTGGGTGACAAGTCGATCGGTACAGAGAGGCTCGCCCGGCAAATGTGGTGGCACGCCTTGCCGGACAACTGGATGCAGATGGACTACCAAGGCTTCCTCGTAGCCCGGCGTAAGCTCATCGCAGCTGTGACGCGGGAAGGGTTCCGGAAGCTCTCGGATCCGAACTACACCCCGCAGCCGCCGAGGTCTCCCCAGGTGCTTCCGGAATTGGTGATGGAATCGTTCGATGAGCTGGTCTTGGCTGGCGTGATACCCCCGGGTACACCGCTAGTACCGACGGACGGGCGTACGGAATCTATTGCTGAGGTCACTCAAGACGGCACTATTCTGCTTAATGACACGGAGTATCGAACACCCGAATCAGCGGCCCGAGCGGATGGAGCAGAGGACGCCGACGGATGGGAATACTGGACGGCTCGGTTTGCTGAACCCGTCCTCCTCTCGCAACTGCGAGTCGTCGAAATCTGAGCGTAGAGACTTCCATATGTGCGCAGCAGTGCCTTAAAGGGCGACCCCCGAGCCGAGCACGGCCTTTAGGTGATCACATCCATGGTCGGCGATGCGGTCCTGGCTGCTGCCTTCGTTCTACGCTCGTCGAATTCGGGATCTTCCCCAACTTCCACCACAGTGTCATAGAGCCCGAATCGCCGGAGTCCCCGGTGTGACTCGATACCGGTGTAGGACAAGGATGCTTCTTCGTAGCGGCGGAAGGCGAAGACAGCTTGGTTCATGTGGGTGGCGTTAAAAACTCCGAGGGACACGAGAAGGTGGAAATCGTCGACGGTGAGTCCGGTGACTGCCTTAAACAGTTCGGGCTCCAATTTGGTGATGACGTCGCGGAGGGTGTTCTCGCGGTAATCGGTGAGGTACATGAACGCCGGGATGCGCGTGGCGAACTTGATGAGCTTTTCCTGAATCTGCTTCCTCTTGGACTTGTAGTCCTTCTCCTCAGCGCTGAGCTCCTTCTTTTCCTTGGGGGTGAGTGTCTCACCCCGCTCTTTCTTGGCGTCGGTGACCGCCTCACTCTTGTTCACAACAGTCTCGAAGATCGAGCTTCCTAGCGCACGAAATCCTTCGATGTTCATGACAGCATTCATGGCGGTCTGGCTACCCATGATCTTGCGGAGCGTCTCGTTGTCGACGTTGACAAGGATCGCGGACTCCCATTTTCGTGCCAACAAAGTCGCCGAAGTTCCGGCCATAGCGATATCGAGAATGCCACCGGCATCGACCTGGGTCATGTTCGACCCGTCGTAGGCCAAAACAGGCAAGAAACTGACCAGCTCCTCGATGGAATGTTCGGGATTGATGGCTTCCGGCGCGAGCCCATAGCCGTAGTCGGAGATTTGACGCAAGGCCCGGGTAGGGGCGAAGTCGAAGACGAAGCAGACCGGTTTCAGAACCACTTCCTTGCTGGGATCGTCGCCGTGGGGGTTTTTGATGGACCAAGGAGACTGCACTCGGAATGCTGCCTGGAAGTAAGTCTCCGGTGAGTCGAGGTTCCGCAGCATGAGGATCGAGGACCACTGCTTCACGGTCACACCGGTGGTGAGCTTGCCGCACGAAAGGGTGATGGTCTTGGTGCCGTGGCCGTCTCCGATGGCATCCCTCACCGGGGGCAAAGCCGCCAGGCCAATGCCGGCATTGGGGCCTGCAACGGTGAGGACCTGGTAGTCGTGCCAGAAAACGTTCTGGCGTTCGGTAAGAAGGTTGGCCATCGCCTCGCATGCTGCGACATTGGGCAAGAACCAGAACGAATGCTGTAGGTAAGGCAGGAGACGCGCGTCAGAGTACGGGAAGGGCGGTCTAGTCCCCAGGTGCATTGCATCGACCTGGGTGGGTAGGTGTGCCCCGCGGATAATGTCGAGCCACTTCTGCACGTCATCCTTGTGCCTGAACTCCGAGTGCGCGCCGGTTCCCTCGGCGGCGAAGAACTCGTTAAGGTCGAACTCGTCGAACTCACCCTGGTTAGCGACGGCGACGATTTCATCAGGCATCTGGTAGGTCAGCAAGCGCATCTCCGGTAACGCCCCGTAGGGGTTCCACTCGCCGGGGTAGGTTTCCGCGTACTCCAGCTTCGCGCGTTGTTCGTCGGTGTAGGTCCAGTTGAAGATCTGTTCCTCGATGAACTCCCCTGTCGCCAGGGCTTTGAACGGGGTGCCGGAGAGGTAGAGGTATGCGTGGGTGGTGATTGGGAGGAAGTCGCCTTCGGTGTTGCCCAACTCGTCGAGTTCCTCGTCAAACGCCTCGAGCGCGTCCTGACTCTGGGCGGCAAGTTCCTTTTTGGCGACCGCTGCGTCCTCACCCTCGAAGAGCTCCTTGGCGCTGTCCCGCCAGGCACCAAAGTGATACTCGTCGAAGATCACCAGGTCCCAGTTCGCGCTGTGCACCCACTCGTTCTTGGCCTTGATAGCGCCGGTCCTTTTGTCCCGACCCAGCAGGTCCTGAAACGAACCGAAGTACACCAGAGGGCGGTCAGGGTCAACAAAATCGAGTCCGTGCGCGGTCGAGGCTGAATGATATTGCCAGCCATCGAAATCGGCATGGGATTCCAGATCAGTTTTCCAAGCGTCGGCCACGGCGGGCTTGAAAGTCACAACGAGCACGCGTTTAGCGTCGAGCTTCTTGGCGAGCTGGTAGGAGGCAAAAGTCTTGCCAAACCGCATCTTCGCGTTCCATAGGAAGCGCGGCACTGCCTCGGGGCTCTCATCCCAGATCTCGCGATAGTAGCCGTATGTCTTGTCTACGGCATAAGTCTGTTCGGGCCGCATCGCGAATGTCTCGTGGTGGGTGCCGGTCACCTCAACCCCGGTGCGCACCTCGAGGATCGCCGTCAACACGTCCGCTGGCGAACAACGTACCCACTCCCGAGAAGAACCAAACCTGGGATTGACGAAGCCCTTGTCGATAAGGCGCTGGCGAACGTCGCTATCGCGGAAGAGTGAGCCGTCCTCACGTTCAGCGAGCACATCAACATGCAGGACGTAAGACTGCTGCATCTGTCCCTGGGACTCACGAATCCGATCATTTACATCGGCCTTAGTGGTTTGGCCGATCTTGATCAGTCCGGCATAGTCGTTCGGCGGGTGGGCCGGTGCCCAAGCGTAGATCCTTAACCGGGCGGTGGGTTTCGCTGGCATCAGTTCCTCGATGCTCTTACTCATCGTCGTCTGCATCCTGAGCTGCATCAAAGAGATCGTCACTGTGTGCGGCGACCTGAGACTCTATGAAAGCGATCTCCTCGCGGGTCAACCCGTATCGCTCGTAGAGCAACGCATCGGTCCAATCCCGATCCAGCGGAACATTCGGCACGAACGCGTAAACATCTCTGGTTGCGTGCTGGGTGGACTTACGTAGTGAAACCAAGAAGCGAACGAAACGGGTTCGGAGGTAAAGCGCGTACCTCGTGGCTTCTTCCTCGTCGTCAAACTTGCCGGCCACTAGATAGGTCTCGGTGCAGGCAGTGCCCGGTCCGACAATAATCGGCTTGGAGAGGAACTTAGTTTCCACGGCAGCACTCGTGCCCTGTACCGCGGTCATGAGGACCTTCCACTTGTTGACCCAGGCGTCATTGAGTGGGATTTCCGAGCGCTCGACCCAGGTCACTTTTCGCGAACCAAAGAGCTGAATGGGCTCGTTGATACCGTGGCGGGTCTCCCTGCCGTGGAAGAACGTCCGGAGCCCAAACGGTTTGCCACTCGAGACTCGGCTATCGAGGGTCGGTTCATTCTTTGCCCTGATCTTCTCGAGGATCGAGACGGCCTCATTACGGCGAACGAGAACGTCGTAAGCGTCGAGGTAGCGAGAAACGGGGTCGCCGACCGGCTGGCCGTCCCATATTGTTTGGATGGTGCAGGGGCCGTTGTAGTCGCGATCCCAGAGGAAATAAGACACACCACCTCGGATCTTTACTCCAGGAAAGGCTTCGTAGAGCTTGGGGTAGTCGACAATGCTCTTCATGCGGTGGTCGCCAAGCATTCTCCTGCGGTATTCATCAAGCCCCTTCCCGCCGGCGAACCAGCGTGAGGGGGTGACGAAAACCGCGAATCGGGGGTCGAGCTCGAGGGCCTTCTCCACAAACTTCTGGTAGATCGGGGCCGCTGAAGAGCCATGCCCGCCGTCACTGAGCTGGTACGGGGGGTTACCGATGATCACGTCGAACTGCATGTCTTCTCCGAACAGCTCAGCAATGCGAGCCTTGGCGTCGTCTGTGTGGATGAGAGCGTAAGCATGGGTTTCTAACCCGTTGCCACGCCCATAGTCTTCTTCACCGGCCCCGCAGTATGTACACCTCCGCTTGGCATAGACGGCGATCTCCTCACCGGTGAGCGAATCCGTCAAGAACTCGCGTTTGCCGCCGCCCCAGGTGTGCTCGGTGCGTTGGAACCAAATGTTCCCGTTCTCTGTGGTGAAAGATTGGGCCACCGAGTGCGGCCCGTTGGCGTACTTGGAGCAGTAGACGCTGCGTCGGGCGAGGTATCCCGTTAGCTCCGTGATGGCGATGCCATAGACCTGCCGCGTGAGGATGTGGTCCACACGCTGCTCTCGGTCCGGAATTGTGGGGGTCAGACCCTCGGTAAGACGGCGGACGATCTCGCGGAGGAAGACGCCGGACTTGGTGAACGGGTCAAGAAAGGTCACCGTGGGGTCAGCCCACAGATCGGCACCGTGGTTAGCCTCCGCCCAGGCCGTGGCAAGCACGTCAAGCATCCTGCTGGCCATCTCGGGCGGGGTGAAGACCTCATCGTTGGAAAGGTTGGCAATGCAGGTCAGGACATCGGGGTTATAGGCCTGAAGCGCCAAGGGCGCCTGACTCATATGGCCACCTGCTTGGCGATCTGGTGAACAGTCATGATCGGGTGAGTTCGAACCGCTGTGAAAAGGTCTTCTTCAGCGATCTCTCCGAACAAGGTCCCCTCGAACGAGGCCCGCTGCGTGAGATCTGCGTAGCGAAAGTCCCGACGCTGAAACTTACCTTTACCGAGATATCCCCACTCAGGGAAGGTGATCGGTTCACCATCGGGGAGAGTCATGGTCAACGCATCGCCCTGGACGATGTTGGCCTCAAGGACCCAGCGGGCGACTCGCGCCCATTCGTTGTCCCTGTCGACGTCCAGGAAGCTGTTGAACACGGCACAGAGATTGTCACGACACTCCTGCGCGTTGTCGGACAGAAGCTCAATGCCGTAGGTGCACATCAGTGCAAATAGGGCGTAATGCCGCTTTTCGAACTGGCTCTTACCGTACCTGACTTGCACGGTGACGAGCTTGTGAAGCAGAACCGGAACCAGAAAGTTTCCCGAGCCGCATGCCGGCTCCAGGACCCGCGCGTCGATACGTCCTGTTTCACCCTTCACAAGGTTCAACATTTCCACAACCATCGATGCGGGTGTGAATACCTCACCGTGGTCGGCGACCCGCTGCTTGGACTTGACCAGGCTCTCTGCCTCCTTGAGGCTCATTGTCGCTCCTTCAGCTTGTGCTTGGCCATCTCTTGAACAATACGATAAACGGTCCTGCGGTCGACGTAGAGAAAATCTGTGACCTCAACGGCCTGGTCGTACGTCGTCCCCCGGCTGCGTAGGTCTCAGCGGGTGATCTCGGAGCTACAGCTGGCGCCACATTCACCTCATTGACGACGAGATAGCTTCCCTTAGGCGGCCAAATCAGACTGGACTCAATGCGGCCCAACGCTCGATGTGTGCCGTCACAGTCGGTGCATCACGCACCAGCGTTGTCTTCCACGACAAACGCCCACCATTCTGAAGCCGACCAACGACAACGATGGGGTGTACACCTAATTGTTCCGCCTGCGCACGGACCCATGAGGAACTCACGCGTTCAGGGATGACGGGGAGATCACCCGGTATGGCGAGAACGCTAGCGAGTTGATCGGCCTTTCCTTCCGCATCGAGCTCACTCTTGGTGGCATCCTTTACGTCGCTACTTTTGAGGTCGTCGAGGATCGGCACTCCGTCGTCGTTTAGGTGACCTTCAAGGACGTGTGCGACTTCGTGCAGGATCGTGAATAGGACAATATCGAGTCGCTTGCCGCGCCCCGAGATCCCTATGACTGGCGTCCCGTCCACCGACATTGCACAACCATCGAGCTTGCCGCCAGGGAAAGCTTCCACGTAGACGAGCTTCACTCCGACCTCGGCGAACAAAGCTTGGAAATCTGAGAACGCCTCCGGCTCACAAGCCATCCCCGAGAGCTTGTAGGCAAGATTCTCAAAGGCCTCACGGTCGTAGGTCGGGACGGTGAGCGAGGTGGCACTCAGCTTCACGCAGGCGACCCAGGCGCGCTGTAGGACAGTAACTGTCTCGTCCTCATTGCTCCGCCGAGCCGCCCACTTTAAAGGCACAGTTTCTCCGAGGAGACGATCGACCTCACGCGACTGACCCTCAAGGTCCGTGGCCTTGATGTACCCACGCTTCCGGAGCAGCGAGATTGGGGCCTTTTTTCGTAGCTGCGCGCGCATCTTGACCGCATCAAGATTCTCACGGGTCTGCGCGTTCTGGGATTGCTTCCAGAGCAGGTAGGAGTCTTGAAGGCTCAACCAGAACTCAACCGAGGTATCCAAGGCTGCCGCGATCTGTGCCGCAGACTCCCGAGTGATTTCCTTCTTGCCGGAGATGATCTCGGACACGAACTGCGTCGGTCGCCCCAGCACCTCGGCGAAATCAGCCTGGGTCCACCCACGCGCCTCAAGCTCCTCAGCAAGGTGCTCCCCTGCCGGAAATGCCTCCGCCATGATCGGAGTGCTCACGACTTCACCTTCTCTCAGTGGTAGTCGACCATTTCAATGACGGTCACGACGCGCCCATCGTCATCGGTTCTGAACCTGATGATAAGTCGGAACTGCTTGTTGATTCGGATAGAAGACGTCTCAGCTCTGTCCCCCCTGAGCTGCTCCAGTCGGAGGGAACGCATCGCGCGCAGATCACGTTCGTCAGAAGCCGCGTGAAGTACCTGAATTTTCCGTCGGTAGGCCCTAACCAGCTCTGGACCCCACCGCTTTGGTGCGTAGGCAGCATCCTCAGCCATCCGTCGAAGCTCGTCATCTTCAAAGGCGATGCGCAACAGATCCACCTAACCCAGCCGAATAGCGCCAGGTCCACGCTAGCCTATCAACCACTCAATTACTCGGCTTCATCTCGTCACCCCTTGTGTGAATCACTGTATACGAGTAACTTGGTCAATACAAGGCTGCGGTCAGCAAAGTCGGCGGCCACCGCCCTCACGGATCCACTCGGATCGAGACAGAGGCAGTACTGGTACTCGAATCTATTTAAGCGACGGGAGGTAAGTCAGTGGGAAAAGGCAGCAAACCATCGAAGTCGATGCTCTCGAAGGCGGGAGCAAAGCTTGCGTCCAATTCAACAAGCAAGGCTGTGAAGTCCAAGGCCGGCTCAACACTCGGAAAGGGCTGATCGGCATTCGTCGGAGCTACCCATCAGCGGATGGGTAGCTCCAACACACCGATGACGCTCAAGTTCTCCACTCTCAGCACGACCTCGCCCCTCCTGTTGAACCAGCACGCGCTAGTCGCGCGGGTCCATCACTTCCTTCTGCACCAAACCCGCCTAGCGTCTTCCAACCCTTGGGTTGCAAGACGGTGGATGAGACACCTCTCCCCCGGCAAAAATACGGGAGTTCTCGCGGTCGAGGGTGGCCTGCGCAGTCTCGCCCGGATCGGGTAGTCATCACCAGCTGCGTGACACCTGAGTCTGTCGTGCCACAATCCTCTCTATGGAGAGAACCGGAGCACCATGGGTGCGTGGAAGAGGACTCGAACGCCTTCTGGCCCAAGAGACCAACGTGTCAGACCTCATTCAGTTCCTGAGTGACCGTGACCCGGCCCCTTGGGAACCACTCGTCGGGTTCGTCCCAGACGACCTCGTTCGGGAGGTATCTGCCGCTAACAACGCCGACCTTTTGCTTACCGCCGGCTCGAAGAGCGCAGTAATTGAAGTGAAGCTTGGCCATCTGATGTCTGCCCAACAGCAAGACAAATACGAAGCGTTGGATCCGGATCTCGATCTCTACCTGGCGGCACTCGGCGCAGATGAGGTGCGCTTATCAGAGGTCTCCGACCGCTGGAAGTTCTTGAGTCTGAGCAGTCTGTTCAGCGGATGGGAGTCTTCTCAGGACGAGCTCGCACGCTCCCTCGCGCGTGAGGCAGCCACGCTCTTGAAGGAATGGGACCGAATAATCTCTGGGGTGCTCGAGACTGGCGCAGCCGAAGGTGGCTTGCAACTCGATGAGTTGAAGCAGAAGTTCCTCGCCCGTGTCGTCACCCGGCGTCTTGTGAAGGAGCTCCACTCACGTGGGTACATGGCCGTCGCTGGGGTGACCAGCGGTGGCGGCCTTCCGATTATCAAGGCGTGGGCCCCGATCCGAGGCGAAGGCGAGGATCGAACCTTCATCGCCGAGGTCCGATGGCGGGACAACAAGCCCGGAGGTGAACTGCGCTTCGGCGTGGACTTCGACCCTCGCCCGGGGCATAAAGAAGACGAGGAAGTCCGCCGCGCCGCATACGACCTAGCCCACAGCATGGAGCACGACATCGACCACCAGGCTCTCCACGTCCGACTCACGGAGGATCGTTCTGACCTCGGAGAAGCGCTGTCCCGAGGGAAATCTAGCCGTCCGACAGCACGGGGCGATTGGGAAGCCGTCATAGTCCACGGCCTCAAAGGAGCCCCAATGAAGGACGGCGGCAGGAACACGCGACGCAGAACCACACCGGCGTTCTACGGTGACGGTGCACTGAGGTTCCAAGCAATTAGCGACATCGATTTCTCACGCGTCTCAGCCCAGGACCTCGTAGACCTCATCGATCTCACGCTGAACCATCTGTCTTCGACCGAACCGGAACAGTCCATGAGCTAGAGCAGTCACTACCGCGTGTACCGATTTCCTCTTGATCGTCGCGAGGTTGCGGTCGCACGCAAGGAGATCCCGTAGCGGGCACTAATAGGAGTGCCTCTCGCTCCTGGCGCTGAGATCGAACCCTTGCACCAGGAATGCGCAAACCCCGCGGCCGGAGTGTGAGGGGACACTGTTTCCGGACGCGGGGTTTACTGAATCACTCGCACCTTCAAGAGGTAGTCACGACACTAGAGAGCCTTCTTGGACAAGCAGTGTTCGTGGCCTGGGCGCTCCCTGAAGCTAGCAAGCGGGCAGCGCTGGGCTGCGAGAAGGATGCGCACGGTAGAGGATCCCTCAGCGTACAGATGAGGTTGTCAGATGAGGCACGGGGGTGGTGATTCAGCTAGAGGTGTCTCAGGTAGCGCTCGGGCGAAGCGAGGAAAGCTTGCCAGCTCGCGACCAGGTCGAGATCCTCCCACTGTCGAGGACGCAGACCCCAACTGCCCACTTCGAGGATCTGCGCATTGGGCAAGGCAGCCAGTAGCGGTGAGTGCGTCGAAAGGATCACCTGTGAATCCCCAGCCGCCACGCGTTCTTTCAACACGCTGAGCAACGCCAGGCAACCAGAGAAGGACAGTGCTGATTCTGGCTCATCGAGGACCCACAGACCCGAACCGCGAAACCGATCACCCACGAGTTCGAGGAACGATTCACCGTGGGACATCTCGTGAAAAGGAACGTCCGCCCGGCTCGTGCTGGGGTTCAACTCGAGGTAGGTATAGAAGCTATGCATGGTTTCGGCTCTGAGGAAGTATCCGCGTCGGGTAGCGCCGGCGTTGCGGACCACGTGGAGGTGATCCGCGAGTACCGACTCTGTAGAACGCGTGGTGTGCTGGGCTCCGGTCGAGCCTCCCTCGGGGGAGAGCCCGTAGGCTAACGCGATTGCCTCGATGATGGTCGACTTACCGGACCCGTTCTCACCCACCAGAACCGTAGCTAAGCCAAGATCCAGTCCGTGATCAAGGATCGTCGCAACAGGCGCCAACGTCGCCGGCCAACTCTGCCGATCAAGTATGTTGGACGGATTCTCGGTGAGTCTTCGGATTGGGAACCGCTCGAAGGCCATGCGGCCAGTGTGCCAGCCACAGCACTGAACTGGGCCCCGCAAGAGGATCCCTCACCGCACCTGAGTGGCATTCCGTCGAACGAACGCCCTCAGCGGGAACCAAGTGGCGGTAAACATGACGAGGAACGGTACCGCGACCAAAAGAAGAGATCCATACGCCCAGGCTAAGTCGGGCGCTCCGCATCCACCCCAGACCAATCGGCCCTGCGAGATGTGCAGGCCGCCCGGAAGACGATCGGCTTTACGCTACGTAACCACGACACGAAGCGCCACGAGAACGACAACATCGGGTGAAGCTGCCACAGCAGACCCGTATGGTGAAGGGCGCCACTCAGAATGGGTTCGAGCAGCTAGAGCCCAAACAGACAGGAATCCCAGCATGGCCCATATCAGCGTTCCCGCCTTCGGAACCGCCATGATCTTTAAAGTCCCCGAGGATGCCGACATGAGCGGATTCAGTTTCGCTGGCTTCCGGAATCGTGCCGACGCTCAACAGCAGCTCAATACCTACCTCGAGGGTCTGGGCTACGACGTCAGCCAGTCCTATCTGTGGTGATCGTGCCGGATGACGGCGGGAGTTCCGGACGCGTGAAAGCCCTGCCGCCAGTGCTGGTCGGTAGTTCACACATACAGAAGGCCATTTGCGCTACTCGAGCGTCAGATGGTGGCCTCACTGTGGAATGAAATGGTCCATCGTTCGTAAACCGCTCCTCTGCCGGACGACGAGCAGGTTGTCCCCACCTACGCTGCGAACTGTGCACCGCAGATCAGACAAAAAGCACGTTCCGCGGAAGCTTCAGGGACCTTCACCGGCTCATTGGGATGGCAGGGCGGTTCGACGATAACCATGTCGTCGGGCTCGACCAATGCAGCTGGGGTCTCAAAATCAAGGCTGAATGACGAGTTGGGCTCAAGTTTCATGCCTTTGATGCCCTTGAATGCGTCCGCCAAACTATCCTGTACAGCCTGGTCAATCGCCCCACTAGCGCTGCCGAAGCCGTACTCAAGCTGCGCGTGGGTCCACCATGAATCGGAACCTGCTGCGACACCACATAGTGGACAGAAGTATTGCGCGACAAGTTCGGCATTCTCATCGTCCTCGGCGTGACTGAACCACTTAAACTCCCGTTCGCAGCTTGGGCACTCGCGACGCAGGAAGCCGTCACTGTCGAGTGGCAGACTCACCGGAATTTGAAACTCATCATCCATCGTCATCATCCGTTCAGATCGAGAAAAACATCCTGGGTTACCTGCTCGCCACCCTCGGCACGGGCTGTGATGGTGACGTCGAAGGCGTCCTCCCCTTGCGAACCGGACAGCATGCGTCCCGTATTGAAGACGTCAACGGTGACAGAACGGCCACCACCCGGGATCTTCGTGATTGGCCCGACATCGGTCGACCGCAGATCCAGCGCTGAGTTCTCAGGCACTGCCAGAGTGACGTCGTAGGCGATCTCCGTGCCTCGGTTGATCACCTGTAGCTTGTCCATACGATTGCCACCCTTAATGAAGTACTTCAGATCGAAGTCGACTGCTTTCCTCGCGGTAGTGCTGCTTGGTATTCGACGCCCGAGTTGGAGGCCGTCGCCGGGAGGAGGTGGCGCAGCGAAGTCCCCGCTCGTGTGCCAGTCCGTACCATGGAGATCGACAGCACAGCCTGCCGTTCGAAGCCGGTTCGCCAGAGCCTGACGGGTCGCAGGAGCGTTCGATAGTTTGATTGCGTGGCGTCCAGCAACATCGCTGAAAGGACGCACTTCCCCTACTTCCACGAGAACAGTGCGCTTGGGGTCACGCCCCAAAGCCATCCCCGCTTCAAACAACACATTGGGGCGAGCTTGTGGCGCAGGCTGAGTTTCCTGGTCGTTGTCGCTATTGCCGTAGCGAGGCTGCAGGTACGCCACCTCGTCCGGTGTCATAAGGACAACCACAGCGGTCGCGTGGTCGAAGGCTGCATCGAGGATCTGCCCGATGTAGGGCGACCCCTCGCCGGTGAGCTCAACGGCAGATGTCCACTCCATCGGTGACAAATTGATGCTCCGTAGGAAGTCGAACATCGATTTTCGGAGCAGCTCATTGCGACCGTGCACAACGAAGACGGAACGATTGTCACTCGCGTTGTTCAATGGGTTCTCCTCGTGAGCATCCGACTGATCTTGGGGAGGGAAAAGCTTTGCCGTTCACGAAAGTCGGTGCCCTCAACGAATGCCCGTAAGCCGGTCGCTCACCGGGCACTTCCCCACCCCGAAACCAGCCCATACAGACACTGGGCTCCGGATGCACGTATACCCCGCCCGATTAAAAGCCCTGTGAAGGTCCCTTATCTGGAACACTAGACACCATGACTGGACTGAAGCTCGGATACGCCCGGGTCTCGACCACCGGACAAGACCTCACCGCCCAACGCGAAGGACTCATCGGACTCGGCGTTGACCCCGATCAGGTCTACGTCGACCACGGACTCACCGGCACCAACCGAACCCGCCCCGGGCTCCGTGAAGCCCTCGCCGCCGTCCGCTCTGGGGACACACTGGTGGTGACCAAGCTCGACCGACTCGCCCGGTCGCTGCCGGATGCGAGGAACATCGCTGACGAGCTCACCACCAAAGGGGTGACGCTGAGCATCGGGGCCAGTCTCTACGATCCAAATGATGCGGTGGGCCGACTGCTCTTCAACGTCCTCGGCATGGTGGCCGAGTTCGAGGCCGATCTGATTCGGGCGCGCACACGAGAAGGGATGGCGATCGCAAAGTCCAAGGGGCGGCTACGTGGGAAGCAGCCCAAGCTCTCACCTTCGAAGCGCAAGCACCTACTCGCCACCCATGCAGCTGGAACTCATACTCAGTCCGAGCTGGCGGAGCTCTTCGATGTCTCCCGCGCCACGATCTACCGAGAGCTCCAGCGCGCACAACCAGACGGGTAAACCTCTAGGAGAAAGGTTGCGAGGCATTCGAAAGAACTAGCGACGAAGGATTTCATTCCAGTAACGCATTTACAATTTAATATTGGATTCTTACCATACTTTTTTAGTAGCTTTTACATTTACTACTCTGCAGCTCTATTCACAATATTTCTAATTTTAAACACTCCGGAATTGAGAATTCTTTTCACGTGTGCTTGTGTAACTTGGTTACTCTGCTGTCCATCCGTCAAAGCAGCTTGAAGCCAAGGCAGCCCTTTCCTTGCGGTGACCTCTGGCGCAAGTCCTTCGAGCTCCCCTTCGCGGACAAGCACCACTCCAGCCTCATCCAAAAGAGCGAGCAATTTTTGCGCCGCCGTGTATGATTCACCTTTAAAAGCAGACATTCCATGCTCTTTTACGGCAGACCATGGCGAATCTTTAGTGCGGGAAAGCGCACTTATAGTCTTCTTGTGCTCAGCACTGAACTTCTCTCCGCGACTCGCATGCAAAGCAGATTCTATTGACACAAGAACATCGTTAACAGTCGCGGGCTCTCGGCTAGTGTTGAGGTTCACCGTCGCCAGACGCCACGCGTCAGACATCTCAGTAGTCCATTCGGCACCTAATGATTCAACGAGAGCCTTAAGCTTTGATACATCCGCCAGCATATCCAGGTCCGGTGCAACGACAACTGGAACGTTTACCGCTGTTAGCGCCGCTGCGACCTTGGCCATCCCATCCTTGCCCCCCGTTGGAACAAACAAAATTTCGTTGCGCGGAACGCTGTCTTCCCTCGGCTCACCAGTCTCCACTGCAGCCGCGAGGTACGCGCAGTCGCCTTCAGCTTCTGCGACGACTACTAATCGGTGGAACAAGCCATCCAGTACATTCGTGTACTTCAACACTGGATCCGCCCAAAGATCTCTAAGCTGATTCGAGTCGAGTCGGCTACCCCGCGCGGGCCCATCACCGCGGGTCAACCGAACTACTGAAACATCTACACCAGAGTCGAGCAAACCGGTTAAAAAACTTCGGTCGTGGGTGGCGACAATTATTTGTAGACCAGTACTTACGGCAATACGTCCCAGCTCGGCTCCGAGAGCATGAGCTTGCGGCGGGTGCAAGAACGCTTCTGGTTCATCAATTATGACAATCTTGTACGCTGCAGTAATTATTGGCAACAGCTGTCCCATGAGACTGCGCATACCATCGCCTTGGGCATCCAGGGGATGCAAGGCGGCTACGCGCTCTCGATACTCTGCCGAAATATCGTCAATCCTAGGTGGTTCCATCTCTGTCTCGCCGACGCGTAGGCGTATGGTTCGACCCAGAGTGTCCAACGTCAGTGGCTTGCCAAATATCTGTTGGGAGATTGCACTGACGTTCTCGAGAAGTTCTTTCGAGTCCTGTAAGTAGTGGATGGGATGCTCGGGCGGGTCCGTATGGGAGTCACGCATCTCGGCGGCACCCCCGATATTAAATCTCCGCTGAGCGTCACCGTAGAACACGACGGATCCCGCGAGTCCACCAAGACCTGCGGAAGAGTGCGTCCAGTTGTACTGAATGGTGGCCGGATCCAGTATCCCCGTCTCTGCCCGATGAAACCCGGATTGATGGTCCTGAACAACGAAACTCGCGTTCTGTCCGAGCCAAGAAATTGCATCCGCAGTGGTTCCTCGTCGAGTCACGTTTAGGGACTCGACGGCTACTCGGGGTCGTTCGGCTGATCCTCGACGATGGGAGATCAACTCCGAGATTTCGCGAAGAAGCGTCGATTTGCCTGCGTTGTTCGAGCCTACGATAGCCGTGACGCCGGCTCGTTGTATTGGGACCGATTCACCCCCGGCCATGTTTATTCTGTCGATCGAGAAGTCGAACGCAGTCGAATTTGCGTCTGCCACGTCCGTGCGGTCCGGGAAAGCTGCCAGAAACTGATCGATCCAGGTGTCCACCGTTAAGCTCCCACGTCATCCGCTGGTATTGACTCATTTTTTAGTCGGTCGTTAGGTAAATCGTATCTCCACACCACCGACGGGTAGTCCTGGATTCCACTTTCGTCCGTTGAGTCGCTCCGACCTCGCGGTCGAAATGCAAACCGTCAATCGACCCGCACCCATAGATGTCTTATAAACCTACAGTTTTCCGAGACACGGTCGTTTCGATGACACCGGACGATCTCTCACCGTCGTGACGTGGTTAGGTTCACGTCTAGCGGCGGCCTCCTAAGGCGCGCTCCAACGGGATGCTGCCGTCCTGCCAGGGCGTCAGAACCCACACCAACAGATACGCTCCGACTCCCAACGCGGGAAGCAAAAAGGACAAGAAGATCAGCAAGCGGACCAACCACACGTTGAGTCCGAACGTCTCGGCCAGGCTTCCCCCGATGCCTGCGACGACGCGGCCAGGTCCACGCCGGAAACCGAGCCTACGAATAGTTTCAAAGAGTTTTTCCATGCCTTCCATAGTACGCACGGGCCACCATGTCGCCCCGGCGCCGCGGTCATGGGCCGGCCAGCCGCCACCGTCGGGGATCCTGGCGAGCTTCTTCGCATCGAGGTGGACCATGTACCCAGGCAAGTACGCCCGGGTCAACTGCGACCGGCAACGCTGGTCCTCACCCTTAGAAGTGAGACACCCCGGGAGACCCCGCGGCGGTGTAGCCATCGACCTACGGTGAGCACCCATAGCATGGGTGGCCTCCAGCTCTGGTCGCAGCGATCGCGCCGTCGAAGTGAAACGCGTTCGACGCGGCCCACTACATTCCATCTGCAACCATGTGTGACGGAAGTCAATCAATCACCGCCCCCCTTCCTCCGGAGACTGAGTCGACACCCCCTCTTCACAGTGCCGATCCCCCGCGTGATACTGATCTGGTGAAGCGACCAGAGAATCCCACCGAGCGATGGCTGGCCATGAACGAGCTACGCCGGCACATCCTGTCTGCGCATGTCACCTTCGCGCTGAATGAGCAGCTCGGCCGACCCCACCAGGGCACCGTGCGGGAGTTGGCCGAGATGAAGGTCCCCTCCCAGCGCGACCTGGCACATGCGCAGTACGGGCCAGAGCTTCCTCGGGTGGTGGCTCTGAAACTTCTGCATCGCGACATCCTCATGGCTGAGATCAGATTGGCTCTGGACGAGTCTCTGGGGCACCCCACCCCGGCCCCCGTGCTGCGCCTGGCCAAGATGAAGCTCCCCGACCGCGCTGAGTTCGAGCGTGCGCAGCGCTATGACGAGGCCAACAACCCACAGAATGGCGCCGTGAAACCCTCGACACATCTCATCCACCCCGGGGTGATCCTGTTAGAGGAGTTCATCAAGCCCCTCGGGCTGGCACCGGAGCAGGTGGCTCAAGAACTCGGTCTCAACCCGGCGCAGTTCACCTCGATCACTCAGGGCGCCCAAGACATCACCGCTGAGGTGGCCACGCTGCTCGCGCAGCGCTTCGATCTTTCAGAGCGCTTCTGGATGAACCTCCAGGCGACCTACGACCGCGCCACTGGTGGCGGATCGCTGAGCTGACGAGAAGCTGCACCCGAGCCCTGCTGAGCCTGCGCAGGGGTTTAAGGTGAGACTCATTCACCGACGCCCCCCCTGACACCCAGAAGAAACCCTCCTCCTGGCGCCGCCCCTCAGTATGTAGTTGCTCGAAGCAACGTTTTTTTCCTTTACAGTCTCCACAAGTTCTACAAGTTCTACAGGTTGCTGGGGGCTGCACGTCGGGGTGGTGCCGGTATCAGACCACTACGACCCTGGCCCCAGCCCGAGGGCACATCGATACCACCCTGAGTGCACATCGTTAGGACAGCCTCGACGATGCGTCGCTGCTGGCTAACCTTGAGCGCATCGAGTGGTAACCAAGGGCCGTCCGGGAAGCGAAGTTGCTCCAGGCTGAGCGAGTCCTGAGCGTCACCACCGCCGGGGCGTGGGACAACCAATATCTCTTTGGCCTCGTGACCGAGCCCTAGGGCAGCCGGCTCGATGAGATCTCCGCTCTGCGCGAGCTTCCGCCCGAGAAGCGTCCGCTCGGCAACCTCGATGCGCGATATCTGCTCGTCGACGCCGAGGTGTGGGCCTCAGCGGTGCGCACCGCCCGGGCCGGCGGTGCCGAATGGCAGGGAGAAGGCTCATAGCTCAGCGAGGTCCGCTGCTGCCTTGGGCATGAAGTCCGGGTCGCGGGTGTGCATCGCCGGGGTGTCGCCGCCGAAGCGCGGTGACGGTGTCGCCGCCCACATGGTGAAAGACCGGCCACTGACCCCCTCGTTCGTCAGGATCCTCGCCATGGTCGAGACCCACCCCCAGGGCTCTCGATGCACCGGGTCGATCTGGAAGGCAGGGTAGTAGGTCTTCCCAGCGTGCCTGACTGAGATCAGTCGACCCTTGCGCGCAGCATCCGAGGGCCAGTTACGGGCCTTGTCTACGTAGTCCGCCATCTCACCCGCAGTGAGAAGTTGAGTCTGCGGGTCTTGATTCAGAAGGTCGAGCTTCTCTTGAGCGGAGTCCTTGTGTCTCATCTCCACCATGTCCCGCACCTTCCGTTGCGACCGGACAATCCAGTCAGCGAATTCTAGCGCTCGGTCTGGACGCCCACGAGGGCCCTCGACAATCTGCCTGCCTCTCCGCGGTGCGCACCGCTGCCAGCGGCATCGCGCTGATCAAAGGCCCACGACGCGACGGCCCGGGTGAGCAGCCGGTTGCGTCAGCGGACACTGGCCACGTCAATGTTCCCCTCCCCAGGTCGACTAGCTCTGCTGCCATGGCAGTGGTGAGCACCTAGTCGGTGTGGGGACTCCCCACATCCAAGAATGGCAAGGGATTGCTGAGGACCGCTTCTTCGATCGTGCGCTTCTCTCGCCAGCCACACGGCACTCCCCCGACCCTCCTTAGGTGTGAATCTTTTCTGCCCCGTGTTTTCTGATGACTGGTGATGGTCGGAACCGGGCCCGGGTCTCCGCGAACGCGCCTTCCAGGGAGCTAGCGAAATAAAGCACGCCATGGCCGGAAACGTCGAAACAGAGACCGGCGTGTTTTCGCGGGCTGTCCCCCTAGGCTCTTCGAGCAGCAACCGCAGTGCACCCACTGCGGAATATCTTCCTTAGACCGCGTCCAGTCCACCGGTGGCAGCTTCATTGCGGCCAGTCTCCTCACCCTGACGGAGGTCGGCCGGTTGAGCTCTCTGTCGAGAGTGACCTTCAATCGCGCTGCGAGGATCTCGTGCCGCAAGATGTCGAACATCTCTGCCGTACTCTTCCCGTCGTACTGCTCCTTGCCACTGACCACGATCGCTCCCCTCGGTGGATCTTCATTCTCACCAAACACGGCGCTCCACCGCCATACCTAGGCACCGTCATCTGTTGCTGCGCCTCGTCAACCTCGACCAGACGTGCGTTGCCCACCGTCTCCAAAGAGCGCTTGTGGAAGACAGTGGGCATGGCGAAAGTCGACATTCCAGGAGACTCAACGGGAGTATGCGAGCAGAACCATCCGCGGCTCAGGGCGGCTGGACCAGTATTGCCAGCGCAGCCTGTCCGCTCGAGCAGACTTGATCGGGTAGACGATGCCGTAGACGATTCCCGCGATGAACATCAGGGGCGCTATTGGGCCAAGTAGTGGCGTGAGAATCACGGCTGCAATGAAGCTCGCAAAGATGATCCCCGCGGCAGCGCCGACCTGCTTGAGTGTCCCGGTGGGGTTCCGATTCAGCTGAGATGTGGTGATCCGGCGCGGACGCCCTCGATGCTGCATCGCCAGAGTCCATCCTTCGGGGTGGCTCCCCGGCGGGCCGTCCCAACGCTGAAAGGTCCTCGAGTCAGAGTCCGTGCCTGATGCCAAACCAACGTGTGACGGCGTGTCGATCGGGGTGCTCGCCTCTGGCTGTCGAGGGGACGGAGTCTCGAGGATGGGGTCGGGCTGGCCAGCAGGCAGAGGTTCTCGACGAAGCGTTTCACGGTCCTCGACTCGTGATGAGTCAGTCGCTAAGTCCGATTGCTGGACGATGTCGGGCGCGCTGAGGTACTCGGGGGTCTCCAAGTGCTGGACGTCGTCCAGAAGGTGGATGAGGCGATCGCCTGGGATGGTGCGGACGGGTTGACCTGCAGTGCGTCGTGTCTCTACGTCCGATGCTTTGCCCTTTCCTGCCTTAGCTCCAATGACGACCAACGTGGTCTTCTTGGTGATATTCAACTGGGGCTGGGCGCCAACGGCGGCCAGTCGATCGGACCAGTGGTCACGGTCATGCTCGCCTATTTCCCCACTGAGAACCACGTACTCGCTATTGAGTGGGTGCTGGTAGTTCACGTCTGGATCCGGCTTCGGAAGGTCTGAGACGTGTGTGCACCGTGAGATGGTGTGTGCGGGAATGAACGATGGCGCAGCCGTTCCGCGGGACCGTCGACTGTGGCTGCGTGCGGGGCAGGAAGTTCCACCGACCTGTGTGGAGATGACTTCAACTGCGGCGGTGCGGGAGGAGTATTCGGATTGGTGATCGAGCACCAATCGGACTGCGCGTTCCTTCAGAGCGGGGTCGATTCGACGAGGCATGGCTACATCCATTCAACTTAAAGGGATGTTGCATCAAACCCGGGGCACTTCACCCAGGATGCGGGGTGCTCAAGCTGCACTCAACACTCGAGCGTGAAGATTCCTCTTAAGCCAAGTTGAGTGCGAAGCCGTGAAGGAAGCTGAAGCGTTTATGCTCGCATAACTACTGGTCATCTACGCCATCTATAGTGCGAACGGTCACATGCCTCCTCCTCCCCGCACCCACCGTCCTCATCGCTCGGGTGCCTAGCAGCGACTCAGCTGAGTCCGGGTTCGGTGAGTCTGAGCCTGCGATCAGCGTCTCAGCATCGGCGCGCGACAGGCTTGGTGCTGCAGCGACATCATCGACGGTGGCGCCGTTATCGACCGGCTCGGCCAGCAGGCGGATCACGAGTTGCTCTGCGCTCAGCAATCACGCTGCGTAAGTCACCATGTCGGCGCGCAGATGCGAGAGGGTCCCCGGTGGGACGACGGTCGACTTGTCATGAGTCGAGACCAGCGATCCTAGTTTCTACACTGAGTTAGCAGTGAAGATAATGTCTATAAATTAGATTTACGGATACCCGTATTGAGCGGGATCGACATGAGTCGATGACAGGGAGCTCTCGGCCCACTCCACCTCTGCCTGGACCTGCACTCCCCTGCAGCCTGCGTTTCATTCCTACCAGTCGTAGGACAGACTCGACCCATGACTGATGCGGAAGAGATCACCACGCAACGCTCGACGGTCGCCGAATGGACCCAAGGCCTGTCCCAGTCCACCGGATCCCCGGGCGGCGGCGCCGGGGCCGGGACGATGCTTGCCATCGCCGCGTCGCTGACCTCCATGGTCGCCGGGTACACCGAAGCCGATCCAGAACGGCGGGACACGCTCGCCGCCATCCTCGCCCGAGCCGGCGATCTTCGGCAGACCGCCCTGCAGCTGGCCGACGACGACGCCACCGCCTCCCACGCCTTCGGCGCAGCCTTCAAGCTGGAGCGGGGACCGAAGCGCGAGAAGGCCATCCGTGAGGCCGCGATCGGTGCGGCGCAGACCTCCGCAGAACTCGGCGAATACGCCGTCTCGGCCATCGACGACCTGTCCTGGCTGGCAGAACATGGCAAGCGAGCCGTGATCGCCGACGTCGTCGTCGCCTTCGGGGCACTTCGGGCCGCCGTCGCGGGTGCACGCACCAACGCCAGCTTCGATCTGGCCACCCTGAAGTCCTCAGGTTCCACACTCGAGGAGATCCAGGATCAGCACCCCGACCTCTGGGCCACCGTAGAAACGCTGACCACCGCGATCAGCCGCATCGATGCCTGCACCGCCTCGATAGATGATCGGGCAGCCCCGACGCACGCAGAGGCATAGTCCTAGACTCGGTCCATGCACTCCTCCCCCTCCCCGCAGGCAGCGCCGACCCGCCATGCCGCACTCCCCTGGCTGCTCCTGCTGCTGGACGGCCTGCTTGTGCTTGCCTTCGCCGCCACGGGCAATCGCTCCCACGAGACCGGACTGGCCTTCAGCGATGTGTGGGGCACCGCTGCACCGTTCCTGCTCGCACTGCTGGTCAGCTCGCTGGCAGTGCGCTTCTGGCGCAGCCCCTCGCGGCTCTGGCCGGACGCCGTCGTCGTGATCCTCGGCACCGTGGCTCTGGGCATGACTGTGCGCGTGCTCTGCGGCGGCGGCGGCGCGGAATGGTCCTTCATCCTGGTGGCGCTCGGCGTACTGGGCACCCTGCTGCTCGGCAGACGCCTGGTCAGTGGTCTGCTCACTGGCCGACCCACGCGTCGCGGCGTGACGCGCTGAGGCCAACGTGGGGTTCATGTCCAGCTCACTGCCAGGTGGTAGTCGATAACGTGGACCCTGTAAGGGTGATTCCGGGAGTGAAGAATGACATCTCTCCCAGATATGCCGCGCAGAAGAACTTCTGAGGAGACGCGACGTGAAAGCAGTGACATGGCAGGGCCATAACAAGGTAAGTGTGGAGACCGTCCCGGATCCACAGATCCAACAGACCAACGACGCGATCATCGAGGTCACCTCCACCGCGATCTGCGGCTCGGACCTTCACCTCTATGAGGTGCTCGGCCCGTTCATGACCCCCGGCGACATCCTGGGCCACGAGCCGATGGGTCGTGTCGTCGAGGCGGGTCCCGACTCGAACCTCGCCGTCGGTGACCGAGTGGTCATCCCCTTCCAGATCTCCTGCGGCAGCTGCTTCATGTGTCAGCGCGGCCTGCAGACCCAATGTGAGGTCACCCAGGTCCGCGAGCAGGGCATGGGCGCCGCCCTCTACGGCTTCTCCGCGCTCTACGGCGCCGTCCCCGGCGGCCAGGCCGAATACCTGCGAGTCCCCCACGCGGACTACAGCCCGATCAAGGTCGGCAACGAGCTGCCCGACCACCGCTACCTCTTCCTCTCCGACGTCATCCCCACAGCATGGCAGGGCGTGGCCTACACCGGACTCAAGAGCGGTGACAGCATCGCGATCATCGGACTCGGCCCGATCGGCCAGTTCGCGGCGCGCATCGCCAAGCACCAGGGCATGAAGGTCTACGCCATCGATCCCGTGGCCGAACGCCGCGCGATGGCCGCCCGCCACGGCGTCATGGTCTTCGACACCGGCGAGGAATCGCTGAACCAGATCCGCGAGGCCACCGACGGCCGCGGCCCCGACGGTGTCGTGGATGCGGTCGGCATGGAAGCCCACGGCTCCCCCATCGCCAAGGCAGCCCAGATCTCCGCGCAGTTCCTGCCCGACGCCCTCGGCAAGGCCATGATGCAGACCGTCGGCGTGGATCGCCTGGCTGCCCTGTACTCGGCCATCGAGCTCGTCCGCCGCGGCGGCACGATCTCGCTGAGCGGCGTCTACGGCGGCGCCGCCAGCCCGCTTCCACTGATCACCATGTTCGACAAGCAGATCACCGTGAAGATGGGCCAGGCCAACGTGAAGAACTGGGTCGACAAGATCCTGCCGCTGGTCGAAGATCCCGCAGATCCCCTGGCTGTGGACGACTTCATCACGCACACGCTGCCGCTGACCGACGCTCCCGGCGCCTACGAGATGTTCCAGAAGAAGGAAGACGGCTGCATCAAGGTCGTCCTGGATCCCACCAGGTCAGCAGTCTGAGCGGCGGCCACCAACCTGAGCCGGCTGCCTGCCGGACACACCTCTCTCGAAGGACATCAGTCATGACGAGCGATCCATACACCCAGCAGGACCCCCGGACGAAGTACCGTCACAGCGACCTCCCCGAGCAGGAGCAGCCGGACCAGCCCGGGCTGACCGGCAAGACCGGTCCGGAGCCGGATCACGGCGAAGCGAGCTGGGTCGGCCACGGACGGCTCAAGGGGCGCAGGACCCTGATCACCGGCGGCGATTCCGGCATCGGCCGCGCCGTCGCGATCGCCTTCGCCCGCGAGGGATCGGACATCGCCATCGCCTACCTCCCAGAGGAGGAGGAGGACGCCCAGGTCACCGCTCAGCACGTGCGCGAGGCCGGCCGTCAGTGCGCCACCTACCCGGTGGACATCACCGACGAGGAGAGCGCCGTGGGCATCGTGCGCCGCGCCGTCGAAGACCTCGGCGGGATCGACGTGCTGATCCTCAACGCCGCCTACCAGCGGGCCCGTGACGGCGTCGATTCGACGCCTACCGCTGAGGTGCGCAAGGTCTTCGAGACGAACCTCATCGCGCATATCGTGATCACCCGTGAGGCGGTGCCCCATCTGAACCCCGGGGCCTCGATCATCGTGACAACCTCCATCCAGGCGGTGGGCCCCAAGCCCGTGCTCTTCGACTACGCGATGTCCAAGGCTGCCCAGGTCGCCTTCATCGAGTCGATGGCAGCGGAGCTGGCCGAGAAGGGCATCCGCGTCAACGGTGTGGCACCGGGCCCTATCTGGACTCCGCTGATCCCGGCCACCGGGTTCGACGGCGTCGCTCAATTCGGTCAGGACACTCCCCTGGGCCGCCCAGGGCAGCCCGCGGAGCTCGCCGGGGCGTACGTCTATCTCGCCAGCGAGGAGGCCTCCTACGTCTCCGGCTCGGTCATCCCGGTCACCGGCGGCAAGGGTTTCTGAGCCGCAGCACCTGAGTCCAGCATGAGCCGACGGAAGGATTTTCTCCATGGCACGATCAAGCGTGAAGGATGAGGAGCTCTACGAACGCCTCCGCGAGGAGGGCAACTCCAAGGAGAAGTCCGCTCGCATCGCCAACGCGGCTGCCAAGGAAGGCCGCGGCAGCGAAGGCGAGAAGGGCGGGGAGGCGTCGAACTACGAGGACCGGACCGTGGCGCAGCTGCAGGATCGGGCCAGGGAGCTCGGTCTCACCGGGTACTCGAAGATGAACAAGCCTGAACTGATCGACGCGCTGCGCAACCACTGAGGTTCTCAGCGGGACCAGCAGGCCAGCTGAGACGGCAATGGCCGGAAACCCGTCGGGTTCCCGGCCATTGCCGTCTCAGCTGACGCTCAGTTCTTGTGCAGCATCACTTGCTGTAGCTGGGGCTTCCCAGGTTGCCGGCGAGCACGTCTTCGGCCGAGGCCTGGCGGTTCTCGACGGACGCCGTCCAGGTGCCCCACTGCTCGGGGTCAATGGTGTCGCCATTGTTGCCGAGGTTGGCGAGGCGCTGCTCCTCCTCCTCGGTGAAGTTCTGCACCGCCAACGGCAACAGGTGCGACACATCCTCCACGGTGAGGCCGATGTTCTTCGCGATCCGCTGACCGTAGTCATCGTGGATCATGAAGAAGTGCCAGACGATGCGCTCCTGCACGTCGCGCTCGGACTGCTCGAGCATGCCGGTGAGCACGTTGATCAGCTCATCGCGCTCCCAGTCCATCATGGTGTTGTAGCGACCGCGTGCCTGCAGGTAGTCATTGCGGCGATCGAGGTTCTCCTGCACCAGCTGTCCGCCGACGGCCGGAGCGTTGTTCGGCTGCGGCTCCGGGGACTCGTGCAGTCCATTGTGGATGGAGGGCTCGTAGTTCACGTGCGGGTTCTGCTCGGGATGCACGTCGTTGCCGAAGGACATCAGTCCGCCGCGCTGGTTCGTGTAGACCTTGCCGTCGCGGCCCTTGGGCTGGTTGACGGGCAGCTGCAGGTAGTTCGGTCCCACGCGGTACCGCTGCGCGTCCGAGTAGGAGAAGGTGCGACCGACCAGCATCTTGTCATCGGAGAAGTCCAGGCCGTCGACCAGGACACCGGTGCCCATGGAGATCTGCTCGTTCTCGTTGTGGTGGTCACCCACATTGCGGTTCAGCGTCATGACGCCGATCTTGCGCAGCGGGAACTGGTCCTCGGGCCAGATCTTGGTGTCATCCAGCGGATCCCAGCCGAGCTCGGGGTGCTCGTGATCCTCCATGATCTGGACGTGGACATCCCACTGTGGGAACTCGCCGCGTTCGATGGACTCGAAGAGGTCCTTCGAGGCGTGGCCGAGGTCCTGGCCCTGCACCTTGGCAGACTCTGCCTCGGTCATCGAGGCGACGCCGGCGCGCGGGTGGAAGTGGTACTTCACCAGGACGGTCTCGCCCTCGGCGTTGACCATCTTGTAGGTGTTGACGCCGAAGCCCTCCATGTGGCGGTAGGTCGCCGGGATGCCGCGGGGGCTGAAGAGGTGGGTCAGCATGTGCATCGACTCGGGAGTCTGGCCCATGAAGTCCAGGATGCGGTTGGGCTCCTGGCGGAAGGTGATCGGGTCCGGCTTCAGCGAGTGGATGACGTCGGGGAACTTGATCGCATCGCGGATGAAGAACACCGGAAGGTTGTTGCCGACCAGGTCCCAGTTGCCGTCTTCGGTGTAGAACTTCACAGCGAAGCCGCGGGGATCCCGGGCGGACTCTGAGGAGTCACGGCCGCCGATGACGGTGGAGAAGCGGATCGCCAGGTCGGTCTTCTTGCCGGCCTCCTGGAAGAGCTTGGCGCGGGTGTACTTCGACGCCGGCTCGTCGCCGATCATGCCGGTGGCCTCGAACTCGCCGTAGGCCACGAAGCCACGGGCGTGGACCACACGCTCCGGGATGCGTTCCCGGTCGAAGTGGCTGATCTTCTCGAGGAACTGGTAGTTCTCCAGCGTGGCGGGACCGCGGTTGCCCACGGTGCGCTGGTTCTGGTTATTGGTGACAGGGTGACCCTGTCGAGTGGTCAGGATCGGATCGGTCTGTGCCAATTCGCTCTCCTTTTCGCTGCAGCGAGGTCCCCTGCGTCTCATGGACTGAAGAGGACCCTCACTTGCCCGACATGAGGCGGGCAGGCTTATGGGGTGGACTCTCTGAGCTTAGCAAGATCAAGAAGTTATTACGAGTAGTTCAGAACTAGTGGTTCAGCGTGTCTTCTCGAACGTGTCGCGGTCTTTGCGGAAGGCTCGGTGCCGGGCGTATTCGTGGACGGTCTCCAGCTGCTCGCGCTGGGCCTCGGCATCCTCGATCAACCCCTGGAACACCTGCGGATCCACCCCGAGGGCGTGGGCGTGGTCCTTCATCACAGACCACCCGTGAAGCTTGCCGGTGACCGCGGTGATCATCATCTCCGCTTCGAGCACCAGCGTGGAGGGCGATCGGCCGCCCGGTGGTCTGCCGTTGGGCTTGAGCCGTCCCACCCGCTCCCCCAGCCACGCGATGGTGGTGGACCCGGGTGGAGTCGAGAAGCCTTGACGCTGGATGAGCTTGACCAGAAAGCCGCGTTCGCGCCTGATCGCCTCGGCCACCTCGGAGATCTGCGGGAACACCGGTGTGTCGACGTAGTCGGCCGCCATGCGTTTGATCCGATTCGTTCCCGCGGTGGCTCCGGCAAGATGGTCGGACATGTACTGGCGCAGCAGCAGCGCGTCGACCTCTCCGCCCAGCTCGTGCTCAGCAGATGGAAGTTCCGGCCGGTCCGCGGCGTCGAGGTCCCGGGGGCGCAGCGGCGCCGAGGGGGCGCCGACCCCGGCGGCCATGCCCTGGACGAGCTCCTCCAGTGCCTGGGCACCGGAATGCTCCGGTGCCCAGTGGAGCTCCTTCTTCGCCCGGGAGTTGTCCATCACCGGCACGTGGCGGCCCATGTCCAGCCAGCCTTCATCCGTCGGGAGGATCCCGGCCCGGTGGGCGGCCTTGATCATCGGACGAAGCGCAGCAGCCGGCAGCGGGAGCGCGATTCCTGGGGATTTCTCACCGGAGACGACCTTCGCGATGGCGTCCCCGTCGAGCAGGTCATCGGCGCAGATGTTGAATGCGCCCTGTGCCCCCAGAATCGCGGCCTGTGCGTAGGCGGCAGCCAGGTCATCGGCGTGCACAGCCTGGGTGCGAATGCCGCCGGGGACCGGAACCACCGCAGGTCGGAAGAGCTGCAGCAGCTGCACCGGTGCCAGCTTTCCGGCGAAGTAGCGCTGGATCTCGGAGCCGGCTTCGCGTTGGAAGACCAGCCCGGGTCGCAACCGGGCCAGTGAGAAGTCAGGATGAGCCTGCAGGAACTCGTCCATGACGCGCTCCTGGGCCACCTTGTCCTCGCTGTAGTGGGACCCGGGGATGCCCTCGGTGGGCCACTGCTCATCGTGCGCGACGTCATCCTCGGCTGGGGAGTACACCCCGACCGAGGAGGCGACGACGGCCTGGCGCACCCCCGCCTGGGCCGCGGCCTCCAGCACGTGCCGGGTCCCGTCGACATTGACCCGGCGCAGCAGGGTGCGCTCCTTGTTGGGCTGGATCAGCCAGGCCAGATGGATCACGGCGTCGCAGCCGGAGAGCGCCTCGGCCAGCTCGGGCACGACCTCGCTGTACTGGATGTCCGCGCGATGCCACTGCGCGTCCGCATACGGGGCGGCGTCGGTGTCGGGGAGTCTCCGTGCGATCCCCAGCACGCTGTCCACCTCGGTGCGGCTGCTCAGGTGCCTCAGCACCGCTGTTCCGACGTTGCCCGTGGCTCCGATGACGGCGATGCGCATAGGTCCTCCTGCTCGGTGGTATCTGGTCTGGGTGCTCAGTTCAGCGCACGCCCCGCGGTCTTCACCAGCGGGCGTGGACCGAGGGCGCGATCTTATCGGCGTAGAGCCTGCTCACCGCTGCCCGGAAGTCTTCGGAGAGCTTCGGCGCTCCACCGGCCTGCGCGTTCTGGCGGGCCTGCTCGGCATTTCGCGCCCCGGGGATGACGGTGCTCACGCCGGAGGACTGGACGACCCAGGCCAGGGCCGCCGTCGTCGGCTTCAGCCCCTCCTGCTTGGCCAGCTCAGAGAACTCCGCGGCCGCCTCGACCCCGGTGGCGAAGTCCACCCCGGAGAAGGTCTCCCCGATGTCGAAGGCCTCACCGGAGCGGTTGTAGCTGCGGTGATCGGTCTCCTCGAAGGTGGTGTCCTTCGTGTAGCGTCCGCTGAGCAGTCCGCTGGCGAGCGGGACGCGCGCGATGATGCCCACTCCGGCTTCCTGTGCGGCCGGCAGCACGGCCTCCAGCGGCTTCTGCCGGAAGGCGTTGAGGATGATCTGCACCGAGGCCACATTTGGGCGGGCGATGGCGCTCAGGGCCTGGTCAGTGGTCTCCACGCTGACGCCGTAGTGGGCGATGGCGCCGGATTCCACGAGGGCATCCAGGCGGTCGAAGACGGCATCTGAGCTGAAGACATCATCGTTGGGGCAGTGCAGCTGGACGAGGTCCAGGGTGTCTCTTCCGAGGTTCTTCCGGGAGCGGTCGATCCAGGCCTGGAAGTTCTCAGCCGTGGCGTGTTCGAGGCTGGGTTCTTCCGCGCGGCGGATCATCTTGGTGGCGACCAGTCCGGTCCATTCAGGGTTCTTGCCCAGCCATGTGCCGATCAGCTGCTCGCTGAGGCCGTCGCCATAGACGTCTGCAGTGTCGAACATGGTGACGTCCTGCTCAGCTGCGGCATCCATGACGGCGTAGGCGTCGGCTTCCTCGACGCGACCGAAGTCCCCGCCGAACTGCCAGGTGCCGAGACCGATGGTGGATACTTCGCGACCGGTGCGGCCAAGGACACGATGCTGCATAGGGAAACCTCCGAGGTTGGCTGTGATCTGAGACAGCTGTGACGATCGACACCAGCCTACTCCTCACCGAGGACACGTCTCAGGTCCCGGCGCGCCGGCTTGGCGCGGAGAGAACAGCCAGGTCAGCGGGGAGGCATGCAGGCATACGAAAAAGGTCCGGAGTCCTGTTGGACTCCGGACCTGCTTCGCTCTGGTGGAGGTAAGGGGATTCGAACCCCTGACCTTCCGCATGCCATGCGGACGCGCTACCAGCTGCGCCATACCCCCAGATCACCACCCCGGCTCAGCAACTGCGCCGCGGCAACTCCCCTACTGTACTGTGAACCCGAATCGCTGCGCAAATCGGCGTCCAACTTCCGGAGAATTGCCTGGCCCAGCCGCTGACCTGGGGCTATGCGCCCCTACCTACGGTGCATCAGGAAGCTGCAGGTCGACCTTGGCAACATCGGCATAGAGCCTGTCGAGGCCGTAGACCGCGCGTTCTTCTTCATGCTGGACATGGACGACCATGTGTCCGTAGTCCAGCAGCACCCAGGTACCGGTGCCGCGGCCTTCACGGCGCAGCGGTGAGGAGTCGTGGACCTCTTTGAGCTGGCGCTCGACCTCGTCGACGATGGCGCCGATCTGCCGTTCAGAAGGTGCCGAGCAGACCAGGAAAGCGTCGGTGATGCCGAGCCGCTCCCCCACGTCCAGCCCGACGATGTTTGTCGCGAGTTTGTCCGCAGCCGCAGAGGCCGCGGTGCGGAGTTCAGAGAGCACTAGTTCGGTGATAGCCATGACGTCCAAGCTTAGAGGATGAATGAGAGTACAACACCGACCGTGATGATCAGCAGCAGGGCGAGAATGATCACAAGCCAGCCCATCATGGACTGACGCGCTCCCTGACGTGTGCTGTGTTCGACCATCGCGTCGATTTCGAGACCGTGGGCTCCGCGCGCCTGGATCGGTTCGATGGATCCGGTCGCGTAGACGGTCGGCTCCGCGGGCTCATCAGATTCCAGGTGAGCCCGCAGGGTCTTGCGCGTGATCACGTCGGACTCGGGCCGCAGAGGACGCCGCCGCTCCTCATCATCCCGGTCCGCCTCGACCTGTTCCCTGCGCAGCCGTTCCTGGTTGGCCTGCATCGCCCGGGCTGCGAGGGCCTGCTGCTTCTTCAGCAGCTCGGGATCCACTCGGTCTGGATCATCGGCGGCGACCACGGCCTGGGTGAGCTCCCGCAGCTCCGCGATCCTGTCCTCGGCCGCGAGATCAGCTTCGGACCAGTCGGTCTCTGCCCGATCCTCAGGCGTCTCACCCTCTTCGGCACCGAAGAACTCGGCCTCTTCAGGCTGCTGAGATTCCGAGTGGTCAGCCTCAGCAGCCGCCACGGCTGCCGAAACGGGTGTGGAGTCCTGGGTGGAAGGCGCTGGGAGGGAGAATTCCCAGGCGGCGGCAGGCGCTGTGCTGGAGCTGGATCCGCTGGTGGACTCGGAACCGGTCGTGAACGCGGGGGCTGTGCCGGACCCGCCGACGGCGCCGGGCTCGGCGTCGTTGAGGGATTCAGCGGCCTCGGGGGATCCAAGGCCACTCTCCGGCGCGGTCGCGTCGGCTGAGACCCCGTCGATGACCCGCTTCGGCGCACGACGCTTTCCGGTGCGCTTCTGGGCGAGCTCAGCTTCGCGCTGACGGCGCAGCTCCTTGCGGGAGACCGGAAGGTACCGGGCGCGCAGATCTTCGCCGTCTGACGCGTCGTTCAGCTCGGTGTTCTCTGCGGTCATCGTGCGGCCTCCTGAAGTCCCCGGCCAGACAGTGCTGCCCGAGTAGGGACGTTGCCCTGGATCAAATCGGTCTCAACGGTGGAGCACCGATGTCCATCGTATGCCGAGGCGTGAGGGTGCGGAGCACTCAACGCGCGGGGTCCGCTGAATCTGGTTGGTACAGCCGGTGCTTGGCGATGTATTGCACCACGCCGTCGGGCACCAGGTACCAGACCGGCTTCTCGGCGCGGACGCGTTCGCGGCAGTCCGTGGAGGAGATCGCCATCGCCGGGATCTCCATCAGGGAGATCTCATCGGTCCGGCCGAAGTCCTCGGAGATGTACCCGGGACGGGTCACCGAGACGAAGTGCGCGAGCTCCCAGAGCTCATCGACGTTCTTCCAGGACATGATCTGGGCCATCGCATCGGCACCGGTGATGAAGAACAGCTCAGCATCGGGGTACATCTCGCGAAAGTCGCGCAGGGTGTCGATGGTGTACGTCGCTCCCCCGCGGTCGATGTCCACGCGGGACACGGTGAAACGAGGATTTGCGGCCGTGGCGACCACGGTCAGCAGGTAGCGATGCTCAGCGGGCGCGACCTCACGGCCCGCCTTCTGCCACGGCTCCCCCGTGGGGACGAAGATGACCTCATCGAGGGAAAACTCTGTTGCCACCTCGCTGGCCGCGACCAGGTGACCGTGATGGATCGGGTCGAAGGTGCCACCCATGATCCCCAGTCGCAGCGGACCTGGAGCACGCTCAGAGGTCGCCGCGACGCGCGGGTGACGTTGCGCCAAGAGGGTCAGTGATCGCTGTGCGGTGCCGCGGGCAGCTGGCGGCCCTTATCGGCGAAGCTCATGGTGATCAGCAGCAGGAACATCAGCAGGACGAACATGATGATGCCGAACCAGTGCGCTTCGATCGGCAGCGCGCTGGGCTCCTCGGCGCCGAGAACTGTGGCGATGACGTGCAGGTTGAACATGCTTCTCCCTCAGGTGGGATGAACGTGGATTTATCGATCCCCAGTGTACGGGAATCAGGCGCGGACCTGGCCCTCGCCGCGGACGATCCACTTGGTGGTGGTCAGCTCGGCCATCCCCATGGGCCCGCGGGCGTGCATCTTCTGGGTGGAGATGCCGACCTCCGCACCGAGGCCGAACTGCCCGCCGTCGGTGAAGCGGGTGGACGCGTTGACGATCACGGCCGCGGCATCGACCTCGGCGACGAACCGGTCGGCGTTGGCCACCGAGTCGGTGACGATCGCCTCGGTGTGCCCGGTGGAGAAGCGGGTGATGTGGGCGATGGCGTCATCGAGTGAGTCCACCACTCCGACGGCCATCTCCAGATCGTGGTACTCGGTGGCGTAGTCGTCTTCGGTGACCTCGGTGACGGTGCCGAACTTCACCGGATCCTCGGTGAGGCTCTCCGGCTGGGTGGCGGGCAGCCATTCGCGGGCACGCGCGTCCACGTGCAGGTTCACGCCGCTGCGCAGCAGCCCGCGCAGGACCTCCTGGCCGGCCTCGGCGGCGTGGACATGCAGGAGCAGGGTCTCGGCGGCGTTGCAGACGCTGGGCCGCGATGTCTTGGCGTTGACCACGATGTTGCGTGCGGTCTCCGCGTCGGCGTGGGCGTCGATGTAGATGTGCACGTTGCCCTCACCGGTCTCGATCACCGGCACTCTTGAGTTCTGCACCACGTGCTGGATCAGTTCCCGGCCTCCGCGCGGGATGAGCACGTCGACGGAGCCGCGCTGGGTCATCAGCGCGGTGGCACCCTCGCGTCCGAAGCTGTCGATGGACTGCACCGCGTCGACGGGCACCGCGGTCGTGCGCAGCGCGTCGCGGATGATCGCCAGCAGCATCTCGTTGGTCTTCTGCGCGGCGGACCCGCCGCGCAGGATCACGGCGTTGCCGGACTTGAGCCCGAGGGCTGCGATGTCCACGGTCACGTTGGGGCGGGCCTCGTAGATCACTCCCATCACTCCGAGCGGAACGCTGACCTGGGTCAGGCGCAGCCCGTTGGGCAGCGTGCGGCCCTGCAGCACCCGACCGACGGGGTCGCTGAGGCCCATGATCTCTTCGACGGATGCGGCGAGGGCCTCGATGCGTTCCTGGCTCAGCGCCAGCCGGTCCAGCAGCGAGCGGCTGAGTCCTGCTTCGCGGCCTCGCTCGAGGTCTTCATGATTCGCCTCGGTGAGGGAGACGACGGACTCGCGAAGGCCGGAGGCCACTGCAGCCAGGGTCCGGTCCTTGTGCTCGCGGTCGAGGCCGCGGAGACCCCGGGATGCTTCGCGGGCGCGCTCGGCGACTGCGCTGATGCCGTCGGCGACCTCCTGCGGGACGTCCTTCGGGGTCTCACCCGGGACGTCCTTCACCGTCTCCTCGGAGTCGTCCTTCGCGGAGCTGGTCTCGGGCTGCTGGGTCTTCTGCTGGTCTGCCATGCTCACAGCCTAGTCTCGATGCGGACGATGTCATCTGCGTGAATCACTGCACGTTCATATTCCGGCCCCAGGTCGGTGCCCAGCTCGGCGGTGGAGCGCCCGAGCATCTGCGGGAGCTCGGTGGAGGAGTACCCCACCAGTCCCCTGGCCCGCACGGTGCCGGCCCGGTCGGTGATCTCCACCGGGTCCGAAGCCTCGAAGTCCCCGGTCAGGGCGAGGATCCCGGCCGGCAGCAGTGAGCGTCGACCTTCGACGACGGCGGCGACAGCCCCGTCGTCGATGCTCAGCCGGCCCTTGGGGTGGGCCAGGTGGGCGATCCAGGCGGACCGGGCGCCGCGGCGTCGTCCCCTGGCCTCGAAGAAGGTGCCCACGTCTTCGCCGTGGAAGAGCCGGCGGGCGTTCGGCGCGGAGGTCAGCAGCGCCGGGATGCCGCTGGAGGCGACGATCTGGGCGGCTTCGACCTTGGTCACCATGCCCCCGGTGCCGACGCCGGCCTTCCCGCGGCGGCCCAGTGTCACCCCGGTCAGGTCCTCGGGACCGGAGACATGGGAGACCGGTGAGCCGCCCTGTTCCGGCGGCCCGTCGTAGAGGGCGTCCACGTCGGAGAGCAGGATCAGCGCGTCCGCGCGGAGCAGGTTCGCGGTCAGCGCGGCGAGCCGGTCATTGTCGCCGAAGCGGATCTCGTGGGTGGCCACCGCGTCGTTCTCGTTGATCACCGGGACCGCTCCGAGGCTGAGCAGCTTCTCCAGGGTGCGCAGCGCGTTGGTGTACTGGGTGCGCCGCATCAGGTCCTCCACGGTCAGCAGCACCTGCGAGACGGTGGTCTGATACTGGGCGAAGGCCCGGGTGTAGTGCGCCAGCAGCAGCCCCTGGCCGACGGCCGCCGCAGCCTGCTGGGTGGCGAGGTCGGCCGGCCGGGTGCCCAGACCCAGCGGGGCCAGGCCCGCGGCGATCGCACCGGAGGAGACCAGCACGACCTCGGTGCCGCGCGCACGCAGCACCTGCAGATCCGCGACCAGCCGATTCAGCGCGTCCACGGAGATCCCCCCGTCAAGGGTGGTCAGCGAGGAGGAGCCGATCTTCACCACCACGCGCCTGGCGTTGACCAGGTCTGTGCGGGCGGTGACCATCGATTCGGTCAGCCGGGGCGTGCTCATCGCTGGTCGGCCTCCGCCTCATCAGTGCCGAAGCCCTCGTCCTGCAGGTCGTCAGGATTGCCGTGCGGGTAGAAGATCTCCACGCCGTCCTCATCGGTGACGCTGGTGGGCGCGCCGTCGTCCTTGCGCTTGGTGGGCGCGCCGGCCTGGGAGCGGTACTCCACGTCCATCTCGGCGCGGGTGGCGACCTTCGCGGCGCGGCGGTCTGCCTGCTCCTGCTTCTTCTCCGCACGGGTGGGCCGGGAATGGTCGTCCAGGCGCAGATCGGTGCCGCGAGGACCGCCCAGGTGCTCGGCACCGGCAGCCATGGTGGGCTCCCAGTCGAAGACCACGCCGTCCTCCTCGGAGCCGATGACCACGGCCTCGCCGGGCTTGGCGCCCTGCTTGAAGAGCTCGTCCTCGATGCCGACGGCGACCAGGCGGTCGGCGAGGTAGCCGACGGCCTCGTCGTTGCCGAAGTCGGTCTGCAGGATCCAGCGCTCGGGCTTGTCCCCGCGCACGCGCCACAGCGGCTCGCCGCCCTTGGACTCCGCGGTGACGGTGAACTGCTTGCGGTTCACCGCGCGTGGCCGCACGGTGACCGGCACCGGGGCGGGTTCGATCTCGCGCTGGGCGCGCGCCTCGAGGACCAGTTCGGCCATGGCGAAGCCGAGATCGCGCAGTCCGTCGCGGTTCAGTGCGGAGACGTCGAAGACCCGGTAGCCGCGGCCGGTGAGCTCGGCGCGCACCATCTCAGCCATCGCGGCACCGTCGGGCAGGTCGGTCTTGTTCAGCGCGACCAGGCGTGGGCGCTCGTTGAGCGGAACCGCGTTGGAGGAGTTGTCCTCGGTGCCGCCGGCGCCTTCGACCTTGTCCGGGGCGTAGGCGGCGAGCTCGGCCTCGATGGCGTCGAGATCGCCCAGCGGATCGCGGTCGCTCTCCAGCGAGGCGCAGTCGAGCACGTGCACCAGCGCGGCGCAGCGCTCCACGTGGCGCAGGAACTCGTGTCCCAGGCCCTTGCCCTCGGCGGCGCCGGGGATCAGTCCGGGCACATCAGCCACGGTGAACCGGGTCTCACCGGCTTCGACGACGCCCAGGTTGGGCACCAGGGTGGTGAAGGGGTAGTCAGCGATCTTGGGCCGCGCGGCGCTCATCGCGGCGATCAGGCTGGACTTGCCGGCGGAGGGGAATCCGACCAGGGCGATGTCCGCGACGGACTTCAGCTCCAGGACGATGTCGTTCGCCTCACCGGGGGTGCCGAGCAGGGCGAAGCCGGGGGCCTTGCGCTTCTTCGAGGACAGTGAGGCGTTGCCGAGACCGCCCTGTCCGCCTTCGGAGATCGTGTAGCGGGCACCGGGTTCGACGAGGTCGGCGAGGACCCGGCCGTCCCGGTCCTTGACCACGGTGCCCTCGGGCACGGGCAGCTCCAGCACGGGACCGCGGGTGCCGTGCCGGAGGTCGCCCTGGCCGACGCCGCCGTTCTCGCCGTGGCGATGCGGACGGTGGTGGTACTCCAGCAGGGTGGTGGTCTGCGGGTCGACCACGAGGACCACGGAGCCGCCGTCGCCGCCGTTGCCGCCGTCGGGCCCGCCGAGGGGCTTGAACTTCTCGCGGTGCACGGAGACGCAGCCGTGGCCACCGTTACCGCCCGTGGTGTGGAGGACCACTCGGTCGACGAAATGTGCCATGGCTGGAGACTCCTTGAAGAAAATTCTGACTTAAGACAAGTCGAGGGTGGGCCCATCAAGTGGGCCCACCCTCGACTTTACGTGCGAAACGTCTGTGCAGGCCTGGATCAGGCTGCTGGGACGATGTTGACGACCTTCCGACCGCGACGGCTGCCGAACTCGACGGCGCCTTCTGCGAGTGCGAAGAGGGTGTCGTCGCCACCGCGTCCGACGTTGACGCCGGGGTGGAACTTGGTGCCGCGCTGGCGGATCAGGATCTCACCAGCGGAGACGTTCTGACCGCCGAAGCGCTTCACGCCCAGGTACTGGGCGTTGGAATCGCGGCCGTTGCGAGTCGAGCTCGCACCTTTTTTATGTGCCATTGGGTCTGCCTACCTCTCGGGAAGAACGGGGAAACTGCGAACCTTGATCGCCTCAGGCGATCGAGGTCACCTTGATGCGGGTGAGCTCAGAACGGTGACCCTGGCGCTTGCGGTAGCCGGTCTTGTTCTTGAACTTCTCAATGACGATCTTCTTACCGCGGAAGTTCTCCAGGACCTCGGCCTCGACCGAGATCTTGGCGAGCTCATCTGCTGCGGTAGTGACCTTGTCCCCGTCCACCAGCATCACTGCCGGCAGCTTAATGGTGCTGCCTGCCGCGCCCGGAACTCGGTCAACGGTCACGAGGTCTCCAACGGAAACCTTTTCCTGGCGGCCGCCAGCGCGGACAATCGCGTACACCACTTGGGACTCACTTCTCTCGATGATCATTTCGGACTAAACCAATCGCGCATATCAGCGGTGAATTCTCTCTGCAGAGACTCTCCGCCGATCTGCGCGGAAGACATGTTGGTGCTTATAACACCAAGGGTCAACCTTACGCGAGGACCCCTGGGACAGCAAGTTGGCCGAGCCCGATCCACCCAGCGGGTGGAGCAGGCCCGGCCCGCTGGCTACTCGGGGCGGGAGATCTCCTCGGCCTTGACCCCTACGCCGAGCATCACCGGCTCAGTCGCCGGCTTCTTCGTCGCGGTCTCGGCAGATCCCTGCTCGGCCTGCGCCGAGGAGAAGGTCTTGCCCTCAGGCTTCTGCGCGGCGGCGATCTGCTGCACCTCGCCGGAGGCGCCCTGGACCGATCCGGCGGCACGACGACGGCGACGGGCCGGTGCCGGGCTGCGCGGTTCACGCGAGTCCAGCGCCTGACCCAGGGTGTCGAGCGAGGCCTGCTTGTCCTGGCTGGAGGCGCCTGCGGAGGCGGGCGCCTTCTGCTCGCGCTTCTCGGCGCGCGGAAGCGGAACCTCCTCGCCGCCGATCTTGAGCACCTTCTCGCCGGAGGCCTCGGCCGGAGCCGCTGCCGCGGCGTCGGACTTGGCCGTGCCGGTCTTCACGCTGTCGGTCTTCGCTGCACCGGAATCAGCTGCGCCGGAGTCAGCCGGAGTGCTCGACCCCGCGCTGCCAGCGGGCTGGCTGGCGCTGCGTCGTCCCCTGCGGCGTGCCGGACGGGACCCTGACGTGGAGCCGGACTGAGCGTTCTCGGCAGAGCGGTCGCCGTCGTTGCGGTCAGCACCCGTCTCGGCGTTCTTCGCGGAGCCCTGCTCGGCACCGGCGTCAGTGTTCTTGTCGCGATCCCCGGTGGAGCGCTGCTCCTCCTCGGCGTGCTTCGACGCGGTGGCCGCGGCGACCTGGGCCAGTGCCTGGCGGGCCTTCTCCTGCCGCTCCTTCTCCTCGGCACTGACCTCGGGGGTGGACTGCTGGGAGTCGTTGTCATCCTCGGGGCGGCGACCCTTGGCCTTGCGCCGCTTCTTCGGCGCCCGGGCCTTCTGCGGGTCCCCGTGCGAGGTGAAGGATCCACCGTGCTCGATCGGTTCGGCGTGGGTGATCACGCCGCGTCCAGCGCAGTGCTCGCAGTCTTCGGAGAAGACCTCCAGCAGGCCGGTGCCCATGCGCTTGCGGGTCATCTGGATCAGACCCAGCGAGGTCACCTCAGCGACCTGGTGCTTGGTGCGGTCTCGGCCCAGGCACTCGACCAGTCGGCGCAGCACCAGATCGCGGTTGACCTCGAGGACCATGTCGATGAAGTCGACCACGATGATCCCGCCGATGTCGCGCAGGCGCAGCTGCCGGACGAGCTCTTCGGCGGCTTCGAGGTTGTTCTTGGTGACGGTCTCCTCGAGGTTGCCGCCGGAGCCGACGAACTTGCCGGTGTTGACGTCGACCACGGTCATGGCTTCGGTGCGGTCGAAGACCAGCGAGCCGCCGGAGGGCAGGTTGACCTTGCGGTCCAGCGCCTTGTTCAGCTGCTCGTCGATCCGGTGGTGGGAGAAGATGTCGTCGGCCTGCTGCTCCTCCGGGATCCACTGCTGGAGCCGGTCGAGCAGGTGCGGAGCCACATAGGTGACGTACGCCTCGATGTTGTCCCAGGTCTCGTCACCCTGGACCTCCATGGAGGAGAAGTCTTCGTTGAAGACGTCACGGACCACCTTGATGGTCAGGTCGGGCTCGGCGTAGAAGAGCTCCGGTGCCAGCACCTTCTTGTCATCGGACTGGCGCTGGATCTGCTCCCAGAGCGAGCGCAGCCGGTTGATGTCGTTGGTCAGCTCCTCCTCGGAGGCGCCTTCCGCAGCCGTGCGCACGATCACGCCGGCGTTGTCGGGCATGTGGTCCTTGAGGACCTTCTTCAGCCGGGCGCGCTCGGTGTCGGGCAGCTTCCGCGAGATGCCGGTCATCGAACCGCCGGGCACGAAGACCAGGTAGCGACCGGGCAGCGAGATCTGGCTGGTCAGCCGGGCTCCCTTGTGTCCGACCGGGTCCTTGGTGACCTGGACGAGCACCGAGTCCCCGGACTTCAGCGCGTTCTCGATCTTGCGCGGGCCTCCGCTCAGACGGGACGCGGCCCAGTCGACCTCACCGGCGTAGAGCACGGCGTTGCGGCCGCGGCCGATGTCCACGAAGGCGGCCTCCATGGAGGGCAGCACGTTCTGGACCTTGCCGAGGTAGACGTTGCCGATCAGCGAATCCTGGGTGGTGTGCGAGACGTAGTGCTCTGCGAGCACGCCGTCCTCGAGCACGCCGATCTGGATTCGCTCGCCGCGCTGGCGCACGATCATCTTGCGGTCCACGGACTCGCGGCGCGCCAGGAACTCGGCCTCGGTGATGACCTGCCGGCGGCGTCCGGTGTCCCGGGAGGACCGCCGGCGCTGCCGCTTGGCCTCGAGCCGGGTGGAGCCCTTGAGCCCGGTGACCTTGTCCGAGACCGGAGCCTCAGCGGCCTCGCGCGGCGCGCGGACCCGGGTCACGGTGTGGGCGTCATCTTCGTTGGACTCGACCTCCAGGTCGGCGCTGCCGCGACGACGACGACGGCGCTTGCGGATCACCGGCTCGTCATCGTCCGCGGAGCTGGTCTCCCGCTCGGAGCGGCTCTGCGAACCGGACCCGTCGCCGGACTCGCCGTCCTTGGAGTCGCCGTTCTTGGACTCGGAGTTCTTCGAGCCGTTCTGCCGCGCAGAGTCCCGCTGGTCCGCGGAGTCCCCCGCTGAGCTCTGCGAGTCCGACGAGTCGGAGTCGCTGGAGTCTTCGGAGCTGCGGTTCTTGTTCCGACCGCCGCGGCGACGCTTGCGGCGCGAGCGACGGCCCTGGCCGTCACCGTCCTGGTCGTCCTCGGACTGCGCATCCCAGTCCTGGGACTCGTCGTCCTCGGAGTCCCCATCCTGGGAGCTGCTGTTCTGTGAGTCGCGGCCCTGGGAATCGCTGTTCGCCGAGTCACCGCCCTGTGCTGAACGGTCCTGTCCTGGACGGTCCTGGGCGCCAGAGCTGGGGTCACCATCACTGGCGGACCGGTCGCCCCTGCGCGAAGCCGAGTCGTCCTTGGACGGGCTTCCCGCGTTGGAGCCGCTGCGTCGCGAACCGCGCCGGCGTGATCCGGACTCAGGCTGGTCCTCGTCCTGGGAGTCGGAGTCCTCGGTGTCGGCGCTGCGGGTCTTCGCCGGGGTCCGTGGCTTGACCGTGGCCAGATCCGGCGCCTGGAACAGGACGTTGACGGCGTCGTCCTGAACGGCTGCTCTGGGCTCCTGGGCCGACTCCGCCTCTGCGGCGCTGCGGGAGGGCTCGGAGCTCTCCGGCGACGGCTGCGGCGCACTGAAGGGATTGAAGATGTCGTTGCTGCCCGCTGCGTCGTCTGCGGGGGTCTCGGGGTGGGACATTATGGAGTTGCTCCTGACCGCTCCCACGGTGCCACACTCACCGCGTCTGCGGCTCTGCTTAGGTGGATTCAGCCGGTCGCGTTGACCCTGGCTCTCACAAAGGGTGCGACCTGCTCATTCCACTTATTGATGTTGTCTCAAACCTATGTTCCTAGCTGCACTGGCTTTCCGGGCGCTGCTCCCATTCTCGGAGCGCGCTCTGCGCGGCCTTCCAGTGGCTGCTCATCACTCCCCGGCCTCTGCTGTGACCGTTTCTCACAGCGGCATCGCTGAGGCCCAGGTGATGGCGTGCAAGCCTTCTCGGTCTGCGGGTGTGGTCCGCTCGCCGATGCAACTCAGTATCGCATACCCCTCCAGATATCTTGCGTAGAATCCCCGCATGGCCCTTTACCCGACTGAGCAGCTGATTCGTCCCGCCGTCGCCTCCACACGATCGGTGGGCCTCTGGCTGCTGCTGACCTCGGTCATCGCCGCGGTGGCCAGCGGGCTGCTGATGTATGAGCGCGTCCAGCTCTGGCGCGACGCTGACTACACCACCGCCTGCGACATCAACCCCTGGGTCTCCTGCGGGCTCGTGATGGACTCCTGGCAGGCTTCCAGCTTCGGCTTCCCGAACATCTTCCTGGGCGTGATCGGCTTCCCGATGGCGATCCTTGTCGCCGTGACCATCCTGAGCCGGGTCCCGCTTCCGCGCTGGTACTGGCTGGGGCTGCAGGCCGGCGTGACCTTCGCGCTGATCTTCTGCATCTGGCTGTGGTCCCAGGCGGTGTTCGTCATCGGCGCGCTCTGCCCCTACTGCATGGTGGTCTGGGCAGCGGTCATCCCGATGTTCGTGGTCGTCACCGCTCGCAACATCGCCACCGGCGCCCTGCCCGCGGGCACCGGACTGCAGAAGCTCTCCGCTGACTGGTGGTGGGTGGTCATCGCGCTGATCTACCTGGTGGTGCTGGGCAGCATCATCGTGCAGTTCCCTCAGGTCTTCACCGGCTGAGGAGCACCGTCGGGCTCCTGAGATATCGTGGAAACCGGCGTGCAAGACACGCCGAACGTGTGACCTGCAGATATTTAGGAGCTGGCAATGTCCCAGACCGTTAGTGCCGTCGTCGTCAAAGAGAAGAACGGCCCCGCCGTTCTCGAGCAGATCATCGTGCCGGACCCGATCGCTGGTGAGGTCGTCGTCGATGTCCTCACCTGCGGCGTGTGTCAGACCGATCAGCACTACCAGCAGGGCGAGGTGGGCGACAACTTCCCGTACCTGCTGGGCCACGAAGCCACCGGCCGGGTCTCAAAGATCGGCGAAGGCGTGACCAATGTGACTGTCGGTGACACCGTCATCCTGAACTGGCGAGCTGTCTGCGGCGAGTGCCGCGCCTGCCGCAAGGGCGAGCCGAAGTACTGCTTCGACACCCACAACGCGCAGCAGCAGATGACGCTCACCGACGGCACCCCGCTGGAGGCCGCGCTGGGAATCGGCGCCTTCGCGGAGAAGACCCTGGTCGCCGCCGGACAGTGCACCGTGATCCAGGACCTGCCCGCCGAGTCCAATGCAGCCGTGGGCCTGCTGGGCTGCGGAATCATGGCCGGAATCGGCGCAGCGATCAACACCGGCGAGGTCAAGCGCGGCGAGTCTGTCGCTGTGATCGGCGCCGGCGGAGTCGGCACCGCCGCGGTGCTCGGCGCGAAGCTGGCCGGGGCCACCACCATCATCGCCGTGGACCTGGACGACCGGAAGCTTGCCAAGGCGGCCGACCTCGGCGCAACCCACACCATCAACTCGAAAGAGTCCGACGCGGTCGAGACCATCCGCGAGCTGACCGGCGGCTTCGGCGCTGATGTGGTCATCGACGCCGTGGGCCGACCAGAGACGTACAAGCAGGCGTTCTATGCCCGCGACCTCGCCGGACGGGTGGTGCTCGTCGGGGTTCCCGATCCCTCACACACCCTGGAGCTTCCGCTGGCCGACTTCTTCGGCCGCGGCGGATCGCTGAAGTCCTCCTGGTACGGCGACTGCCTGCCCTCCCGGGACTTCCCGATGCTGGTGAGCCACTACCGCAACGGCAACCTCGACCTCGACGCCTTCGTCACCGAACGCGTCAGCCTCGACCAGGTCCAGGAAGCCTTCGACACGATGAACCGCGGCGAGGTGCTGCGCTCGGTCGTCGAGCTTCAGTCCTCCACCCAGAATTGAGGAATCCCATGAGCACCAGCTTTGAGAATCTCGTCACCTCCGGAACGTTCTCGCTCGACGGCGGAACCTGGGATGTGGACAACAACGTCTGGATCATCGGCGATGCGAACGAGGTCATCATCATCGATCCCGCCCACGACGCCGACGCCGTGGCCAAGGCCGTGGGGGAACGTGCCGTGAGCGCGATCCTGCTGACCCATGGGCATGACGATCACATCAGCCAGGCTCTGGAGGTGCAGAAGCGCCTGGGCGGCAGGATCCATCTGAACCCGGAGGATCAGATGCTCTGGGACTCCGTGCATGGGGGCACCGTGCCGGATGTGCACATCGGCGATGGCGACGTGTTCACCGTGGGAGACGCCACCCTGGTGGCGATCCACACCCCGGGCCACTCCCCCGGGTCCACCTGCTTCTACTCCGAGGCGCTGACCGGCCCCGACGGCGCAACACAACCGGTGCTGTTCTCCGGAGACACGCTGTTCTCCGGCGGTCCCGGCGCCACCGGTCGGTCCTACTCCAGCTTCGAGACGATCATCGAGTCGATCCGGACTCGACTGTTCCAGGAGCTGCCGGCCGAGACGGTGGTCAACACCGGGCACGGCCCGTCGACCTCCATCGGTGCCGAGTCGCCGCAGCTGCAGGAATGGATCGATCGCGGAGAGTGATCGGACGCGCAGGGTGATCAGCCGCAGGGAGTGATCAGCTGCGGGCACTGATCAACGGCGCGCATTGACGCTGGGAGGGGTCGGCGAGGGTTCGTCGATCTCTTCCAGCGACCAGTGCCGGCGGTAGACCTGGAGCACCGCGGCTTCGATGTTCTCCACGGTGGTGTCCACGCCGAGATCGGTGATCGCACCGGCGGTCAGCGGGTCCCAGGGAAGCCCCAGAGCCGCATAGGCGCGGGACAGCACCCGACGAATCGATGCTCCGTCCTCGACTATGATCGAGGAGGAGAAGAGCCAGCCCGAGCTGATGACCCGCTGGGCGGTCCCGATGAGCTTGATCCTGAGGTCAGGATCCACCCTCGAGATGCCGTGGATCGAATGGTCGCCCGGGCAGTATTCGCCGGGGATGGGTCCCAGGCGGGCCGAGACCCCCGCCGTCTCCAGTGCTTCGCGCAGAAGCTCGCCGAACTCGGTGAACCGGGTCTGGGATGCACGGATCGGATCGGGGTCCGGCTCGATGTGGTCGATGACCAGGGAACCCGGATGATAGGCCGCCGCACGACCCCCGGCGCGACGGACCAGCGGAGTGAAGCCCTCCTCGCGGCAGCCCTGGGCAGCCGCGGCGAATCCCGGCAGCCGCTGGTCGCGCTGTCCGAAGGCCACCGTGGGTTCTGGACGGTAGAGCCGCAACAACGGTGCGATCCCGCCGTCGCTCTGAGAGTCCCGGATGCGGAGGGCCTTCGCGGCGCGGGTGCGCTGCAGCAGAGTCAGGGCCAGCTCGAGGTCAGCCTCGGCGCCGTGGCTTGCGCGCTGTCGGTAGACCTGGAGCGGCCCTGTGTCTGTCATGCGATGTGTGTCTGGCGAGATCTGTCAGCCGGTGGGCGGATCAGAAGTCCCAGTCGTCGTCTTCGGTCTCCTCGGCCTTGCCGATCACGTAGGAGGATCCAGAGCCGGAGAAGAAGTCGTGATTCTCATCGGCGTTCGGGCTCAGCGCGGAGAGGATCGCGGGGTTCACGTCGGTGAGCTCCTTGGGGAACATCGCCTCATAGCCCAGGTTCATCAGGGCCTTGTTGGCGTTGTAATGCAGGAACTTCTTCACATCCTCGCTGAGGCCCACGCCGTCGTAGAGGTCGTGGGTGTACTGCAGCTCGTTCTCGTAGAGCTCGTACATGAGCTCGTAGGTGTAGTCCTTGAGCTCCTGCTGGCGCTCCGGAGTCTCGCGCTCCAGCGCCCGCTGGTACTTGTAGCCGATGTAGTACCCGTGCACGGCCTCGTCGCGGATGATCAGCCGGATGATGTCTGCGGTGTTGGTCAGCTTGGCGCGCGAGGACCAGTGCATGGGCAGGTAGAACCCGGAATAGAAGAGGAAGGACTCCAAGATGGTGGAGGCCACCCGCTTCTTCAGCCCGTCATCGCCGTGGTAGTAGTCCATCACGATCTGCGCCTTACGCTGCAGGTTCGCGTTCTCCTTGGACCAGCGGAAGGCCTCGTCGATCTCCTTGGTGGAGCACAGCGTGGAGAAGATCTGTGAGTAGGACTTGGCGTGGACCGACTCCATGAAGGAGATGTTGGTCATCACCGCCTCCTCGTGCTGGGTCAGTGCGTGCGGGATCAGCGCCACCGCACCCACGGTGCCCTGGATGGTGTCCAGCAGGGTCAGCCCGGTGAAGACCCGCATGGTGAGGGTCTTCTCCTCTTCGGTCAGCGTCGCCCAGGACTGGACGTCGTTGGACAGCGGGATCTTTTCCGGCAGCCAGAAGTTGTTGACCAGGCGGTTCCAGACTTCGCTGTCCTTCTCGTCTTCGAGGCGGTTCCAGTTGATCGCCTCGACGTGCTCGAGGAGCGCTTTAGATGGTGTCAACGTCAGGGGTCTCTTTCTAGAAGAAGCGTGGAGTTCCGGGACGGGCCGTGATGATCACGGCCCCGGTGGGCGCGAGGGTCACAGCATGCAGGAGACGCAGCCGTCGACCTCGGTGCCCTCGAGCGCAAGCTGGCGCAGGCGGATGTAGTAGAGCGTCTTGATGCCCTTGCGCCATGCGTAGATCTGCGCCTTGTTGATGTCGCGGGTGCTGGCGGTGTCCTTGAAGAACAGCGTCAGGGACAGGCCCTGGTCCACGTGCTGGGTCGCAGCGGCGTAGGTGTCGATGATCTTCTCGTACCCGATCTCATAGGCATCCTGGTAGTACTCCAGGTTGTCATTGGTCAGGTAGGGCGCCGGGTAGTAGACGCGCCCGAGCTTGCCCTCTTTGCGGATCTCGATCTTCGAGGCCACCGGGTGGATCGAAGAGGTCGAGTTGTTGATGTAGGAGATGGAGCCGGTGGGCGGCACCGCCTGCAGGTTCTGGTTGTAGATGCCGTGGGCCATGACCGAGGCCTTGAGCTCCAGCCAGTCGGCCTGGGTCGGGATGGCCACGTGGCCGAACAGGGTGCGGACCTTCTCGGTCGCCGGCGCCCAGAGCTGTTCGGTGTACTTCTCGAAGAACTCACCGGTGGCGTACTGGGAGTTCTCGAAGCCGTCGAAGCTCTGGCCGCTCTCGATCGCGAGCTGGTTCGAGGAGCGCAGGGCGTGATAGAGCACCGTGTAGAAGTAGATGTTGGTGAAGTCGATGCCCTCTTCGGACCCGTAGTAGACGCGTTCCCGCGCCAGGTAGCCGTGCAGGTTCATCTGCCCCAGACCGATCGCGTGGGAGCGCCGGTTGCCCTCAGCGATGGAGGGGACCGAGTTGATGTAGGACATGTCCGAGACCGCGGTCAGGGTGCGGATCGCCGTCTCGATGGTCTGCCCGAAGTCCGGTGAGTCCATCGCCTTGGCGATGTTCATCGAGCCAAGGTTGCAGGAGATGTCCTTGCCGATCTCCGAGTAGCTCAGGTCGTCGGCGTACTCGCTGGGCTCTGAGACCTGGAGGATCTCCGAGCACAGGTTGGACATGGAGATCCGTCCGGCGATCGGGTTCGCCCGGTTCACGGTGTCTTCGAACATCACATACGGGTAGCCGGACTCGAACTGGATCTCGGCCAGGGTCTGGAAGAACTCGCGAGCGTTGATCTTGGTCTTGCGGATCCGCGCATCGTCGACCATCTCGTGATACTTCTCGGTCACCGAGATCTCGCTGAACGCCTTCCCGTAGACGCGCTGGACGTCATAGGGGCTGAACAGGTACATCGGCTCGTTCTTCTTGGCGAGCTCGAAGGTGATGTCCGGGACGACGACGCCGAGCGAGAGGGTCTTGATCCGGATCTTCTCGTCTGCGTTCTCCCGCTTGGTGTCGAGGAAGCGGAAGATGTCGGGGTGGTGGGCGTTGAGGTAGACCGCGCCGGCGCCCTGGCGTGCGCCGAGCTGGTTGGCGTAGGAGAAGGAGTCTTCCAGAAGCTTCATCACCGGGATCACACCGGAGGACTGGTTCTGGATGTGCTTGATCGGGGCGCCGTTCTCGCGGATGTTGGTCAGCGACAGGGCCACGCCTCCCCCGCGCTTGGAGAGCTGGAGGGAGGAGTTGATGGCGCGGGCGATGGACTCCATGTTGTCCTCGATGCGCAGCAGGAAGCAGGAGACCAGCTCACCGCGCTGCTTCTTGCCTGAGTTCAGGAAGGTCGGGGTCGCGGGCTGGAAGCGGCCGGAGATCATCTCGTCGACCATCTTGTTCGCCAGCTGCTCGTCGCCGCGGGCCAGGTGCAGCGCGACCATGGTCACGCGGTCCTCGTAGCGCTCCAGGTAGCGGTCACCGTCGAAGGTCTTCAGCGCGTAGGAGGTGTAGAACTTGAAGGCGCCCAGGAAGGTGGGGAACCTGAACTTCGCGGCGTAGGCGCGGTCGAAGATGGCCCTGGTGAACTCCTTGGAGTACTGCTCCAGGGTCTCGGGCTCGTAGTAGTCGTTCTCGACCAGGTAGCCCAGCTTCTCCTCCAGGTTGTGGAAGAAGACCGTGTTGGTGTTCACATGGTCCAGGAAGTACTGGCGGGCCGCGAGCTGATCCGCCTCGAACTGGATCTCGCCGTCGGGGCCGTAGAGGTTGAGCATGGCGTTGAGCTCGTGATAGCTCAGTCCCTGCCACTGGGCGGGCATGACTTTGGCCAGCGGTGCGTCCATGGAGTCCCTGCCGTGCTGGGTCTGTGCGGTGCTCGCCGCGTTCAGCGGCTTGGTTGCTGTTTCCAAAACTCTTCCAATCCCATCTCGACCGTGGCCACGTCTTCTGGTGTGCCCATCAGTTCAAATCTGTATAGATGAGGGACTCCGCACTTGGCGGCGACGATGTCGCCTGCGATGCAGTAGCTCTCATGAAAATTCGTGTTGCCCGCGCCGATCACTCCGCGCAGGAGGTTCCTGTTGGATTCAACATTGAGGAACTTGATGACCTGCTTCGGCACCGAGCCTTCGCCGGCGTCGGCCCCATATGAGGGAAGGACCAGGACGAAGGGCTGTTCCGCCTCGAGGGTCTCATCTCTGGTGAGCAGCGGAAGCCTCGCAACCTCCCCTGCCCCGCGCTGAAGCTTCTCCACGAATCGGTGCGTGTTGTTCGACACCGAGGAGAAGTAGATCAGCCTCGCCGAGGTGCTCACGGCTGCATCAGGCGACCGAGCTGATCGCAGCGTGCTGAACGGTCAGCTCGGAGATCTTGTCGGGACGGAATCCGGACCAGTGGTCGGACTCGGTGATGACCACGGGTGCCTGCATGTAGCCCAGGCCGCGCAGCCGCTCGAGGGCCTCGGCATCCTGGGTGATGTCGACGGTCTCGTAGGTCACGCCGTTCTTGTCCAGGGCGCGGTAAGTGGCGTTGCACTGGACGCAGGCGGGCTTGGTGTAGACAGTGACAGACATGGGCTCCCCGATTCAAACGTGACGTTTTGGCTATGCCTCAATACTACATCTTGGGTTCGGCGATATCAGCAGGCACTAGATGATGTACTTGCACCCGTGTAGTTCTCCACCGACTGTCCACAGGACCTGTGGACCATGACTCCCCTGGAATGGCGCGGAAGCGGCGCCCTCACCCGCTCTTCCTCCACAGCTGTGGAGTTCGATACTCCCGAGAAGAAGTTTCTTGAACCACCGCGTGTCTCGGCGTGTCTGGACCGTGAAATCGGAAGATGTTGCGTCTGCGCCCTCGATCATTCACCAGATGTTGTGGTTGGGGTCTCATCCAGGATCCCATCGACGAGCAATACCGCCCAAACATGGGTCCTGCAGAGTATCGCGGCTTCGCGGCTGTCGGCGGAAGCTGTCTGGGCGATCACAACGATTCCGTAGAGGGACTTCACAGAGAGTGCACCTAGGGTCGAGAATCAGAATCACCGGTCCCGTGACCGTCGTCTCCCAGCCCCGCGCTGTGAACCCCTGAAACCCCCTAGGAGAACTTCCCCCATGTCCGCTGGACGCGCTCCTGCCACTGACAGCCATTTCCTGCCCGTCGATGCCCCTGACCGAGTCTCGCTGAGCGCCGGGGTCCGCGTCCCGCCCGGCAAGGACCTGGCCCAGCAGGCGCCGCTGGCGAAGAAGGCGCAGCGCAGCGAGTCCGATGTCTACCGAGCGCTGCTCTCGGAGCTGCACAGCAGCGCCGGAGAGGAGGGTGACGGCGTGGCGGTGCGGATGGTGGACATCCGGCGGCAGCTCACCGAGTTCCAGCTGCACTATAAGTTCGGCATGGATGAGGTGCTCACCAAGATCAACGTGCTGCGCGAGGAGTTCGAACACACCCGCGACTACTCCCCCATCGAGCATGTGAACTACCGGCTGAAATCCCTGGACCGGATCCTGGACAAGGTGCAGCGCTATGGCTGTGAACCCACCCTGGAGAGCATCCGGCACTCCATCCGGGACATCGCAGGGATCCGGATCACCTGCTCCTTCGTCTCAGACGCCTACTGGGTCGCGGAGATGCTGTGCAGCCAGCCGGACCTGCGGGTCGTCGAGGTCAAGGACTACATCCGCACGCCCAAGGTCAACGGGTACCAGAGCCTGCATGTGATCGTGCAGGTGCCGGTCTTCCTCTCCAACCGCACCGAGTTCGTCTACGTGGAGGTGCAGATCCGCACCGTGGCGATGGACTTCTGGGCCTCGCTGGAGCACAAGATCTATTACACCTACGACGGCGAGGTGCCCGACGACATCCTCGATGAGCTGCGCGACGCCGCGGTCCAGGCCGCGGCGTTGGATCAGCAGATGGCTTCGATCAGGGACCGGGTCACCGCGCTGAAGGATCAGGCGCCGGTCTCGGGTCAGGGTGCCACCGGGCCGACTCCACGTGATCGCGCGACCACCGGGGCCTGGTTCCCTTCGGATGACGCGATGGGGACCACCTGGAAGTGGGAAGACATCGCCAAGCACGCCGGTGGACCGCACGAGACGCCGCAGGGCTGAGGCATCTGCGCCAGCCCGACGCCGGCAGGTACGCGCTGGAAGCTCAGCGCCAGAGCTGCGCGAAGTGCTGGATCGGGCCGTGACCCTTGCCGACGTCGAGGCGTTCAGAGTCCTGGAGCGCGGCCGTCATCCAGTCCTTGACCACCGGCAGCGCGGTCGACCAGCTGTGGCCGCGGGCGGCGAGAGTCGCCAGCGCCGCGGAGACCGAGCAACCGGTCCCGTGGGTGTTCTGCGTGTGGATCCGCGGCGAGAGGAACTGCTCCTCCTCCTGACGCGCTCCTGACTGCCCGGGGTAGACCAGGGTGTCGACGACGAACTCCTTCGCCGAGGCGTCGTCGAGATGTCCACCCTTGGCGAGGACCACCACCTGATGTGCATCCGCCACGGTGCGCGCCTGAGAGATGAGCCCCGCGGGGTCGGTCGCCGGCTCGGTCCCGGCCAGCAGCGCGAGTTCGGGCACGTTGGGGGTGATCAGGTCCGCCCGGTGCAGGAAGTGGATCAGCGCCGACTCCGCGGCGGCGTCGAGGAGCCGGTCCCCGGAGGTGGCGACCATGACCGGGTCGAGCACCAGCACGGGTCGGATCCCGGCGTCGTCGTGATCCCCGCTGAGCCCCAGCGCGTCCAGCCACTCGGCCACCGTGGTGATGATCTCCTCGGTGCCGAGCATCCCTATCTTGATCGCGTCCAGCGCCACGTCATCGGACACGGCATCCAGCTGTGCGCGCAGGAAGCTCGCCGGGGGCAGGTGGATGCCGCGCACCCCCTGGGTGTTCTGTGCCACCAGCGCAGTCACCACGCACATGCCGTATCCACGGTGCGCCGCAAAGCTCTTCAGGTCCGCCTGGATGCCGGCGCCGCCGGTGGGATCGGTTCCGGCGATCGAGAGGATGTTGGGGATGCTGCGCGGTGACGGGAGACTCATGGCTCCATGCTAATCGGCCCGCGCCGCTCCCCTCCGCCGCTCTCATCGGCGGGGCGCGGGCCGGATCATGCAGGCAGGTCCCAGGTCAGTCGATGACGGTGTGGCTGCCCACGCGCCGGTCATCGTCGGCGCCGGTGACCTCGCCGGTCTCGTAGTCGACCTCGAGCGCCTGGACCGAGCCGAAGCCGCCCCATTCGTCCGGCCAGACCTGCAGCTCCCAGCCGAGGTCTTCCAGGGCCTCCCGGGTCTCCTCGTCGGGCTCATCGTCGAGGACCAGAAGCTCGTCCTCCTCGATGAGGCGGAAGCGCAGCCCGTCCACGGCCTCCTGCAGGGGCGCGTCCTGCAGGCCCCACTGGGTGAGCACGGTGCCCATGATGTTCAGGATCTGGTGTCCACCCGGGGTGCCGATGCCCAGCACGGGTCGCTGCTGGTCATCGAGGACGATGCTGGGCATCGACCAGGTCACCGACTTGCGGCCGGGCTCTGGCTGGTTCGCCGGGGAGTCCACCGCCTCGAAGCGGCTGAGCTGGTTGTTCAGGTAGAAGCCTCCGCTGACCTCCCCGGCGCCCCAGAAGTTCGTCAAGGTGTTGGTCATCGAGACCATGATGCCCTCGTCATCGATCACCGAGATGTGTGTGGTGTTGGCATCCTGCGGAGCGTCCGCCTGAGCCTGGGCAGGCTGCTCCTCCGAGTCCTGGGCGGCATCCTGCGCGGCGGATTGGGCGGAGACCTCGATCTCGGCGTTGGCGGCCGCGTCGGTGAGCTCCTCGACGGGGACCTCCACGAAGGCAGGGTCGCCGATCTGGGTGAACACGGTCTCCTCGGCGACGAGCCAGGCCTCAGAGAGGGTCTCGATGTACTCCGCAGAGCCCGGTTCCAGCTCGGCGATGCCCTGGGCCTCAGCGATCTGGAGCAGCTGCACCAGCGCCGGGCCGGGGAGCGCCGGCGCCGCGGCGAGCACCTCGTAGTCGCCGAACTCCCCGGAGACCGGTGCGGAGGCGGTGACCTCGTAGTCGGCGAGGGTCTGCGCATCGATGCCCTCGACCTGGGTCAGCTCCTCGGCGAGGCTGCCGGTGTAGAAGGAGTCCCAGCCCTCCGCGGCGAGGGTCTCCAAGGTGCTGGCGAGTTCGGTCTGGACCAGCTGGTCTCCGCTGGCCAGCGCCTCGCCGTCGACCTCGAAGGGTTCCACCCCTTCGATGGCCTCGGGCCCGAGGTCCTCGGTCATCCGGCTGGCCAGGAAGTCATAGACCTCGAAGCCCTCGGATGCGAGCTGCTGGGCTGGCTGGAGCAGCCGCTCCCAGTCCAGGCTGCCGTGTTCCTGATGCAGGCGTCCCATGCCGGCGACGAAGCCCGGTGCGCCGATGCCGGTCTCGGGGATCTCCCCGTCCACCCCGACCATCTCGCGGTAGTCGTAGAAGAGCGGGTCACCGTTCTGGCCGGCGATGACCACCGAGCCGCCGCCGCCGAGCCCAGAGGCGAAGGGCTCCACGACCGACATGGCGAAGGCGGCGGCAATGGCCGCGTCCACGGAGTTGCCGCCGTCGGCGAGGACCTGCTCTGCGGCGTCCACGGCGAGCGGATGCCCGGCGCTGACTCCCTGCTGGGTGAGGGTGTCCTCCACCGGTTCGGGGGTGCTGGTGGGCTCCTGCGGCTCCTCGCTGGGCGCCGGCGGGGGCGGCGGTGGGGGCTCCTCCTCGGTGGCGCAGGCGACGAGCAGCCCGAAGGCGGCGAGCAGCGCTGTGGTCTTCGCAGCCCGCCTGCGCAGCGTCCGGGGGCGCACGGTGTGGGGCGCTTCAAGGAGGTGGGGCGGTGCGTGGACGTCAATCGGTGCGTCGCGGTGCGACAGGGGGTTCTTCGGCTGCATGTTTCGTCTCCCTCAGGAAGGCGTCGGCTTCTGTTCCATGGATGCCCCCGGCTTCGCCCGGCGCGGGTAGGGGCGCGCGAGCTGCCGGCGGCGGTGACGTTCGGGAAGGCGGTAGGTGACGCGCAGGAATGCGGGAGTCATCCGCAGCAGCGCCTCGAGCGGGCCGTAGCGGAAGTTGGCCATCCACACGACGGCGAAGAGGATCAGCCCCAGCATGATCGCGCAGCTGATCAAGAAGCCCTCCAGCGGCTTCTGCGGTCCGGGGTAGATGAAGAGCGCGATGATCACCAGGTGCGCGGTGTAGGCGGTCAGCGGCATCTGCCCGACCACGACGAGCGGCCGGATGCCCTGGTTGAAATGAGGCACCGCGATCAGCAGGATGCCGAGCAGCATGACCGCGGTGCCGCTGGAGCTGATCAGCCACAGCGGCATCTGCGAATGTCCCACCGCGGAGATCATCCGATCGAAGCCGACCTGCGTGGTGTCCGGCTCGCCGAGGACCCGGACCAGCACCTCCGAGGCTCCGAAGGCGCCGAACCCGGCGATGGCTCCCAGGTAGACCAGGCGCCACTGGAGCTTCGCGTTGCCCAGCGGCTGCCGGCCCAGCCAGACCCCGAGGAAGAACGGAGCGATCCAGACCACCAGCGGGTAGGGGCCAGAGACCAGGATCGCGCCGATGATCTGGAACGGAGAGTCCCCCATCTGGGCGGGTTCGATGTGGAAGTGCGTGGTCTGCCGCGCGAGGATCCAGAGCACCGGTCCCAGCAGCGCAGAGGCGGTCGCGGACCAGAACAGCCAGCGGGTGGACATCTTGACCATGAACGCCGCCAGGAAGAACAGCGCCGCGTAGGTGGTGAGGATGACGTTGACCCCATGCTCCAGGGTCTGCAGTCCCAGGCCCAGTGCCAGCAGCAGCAGGCCCCGCCAGAGCAGCGTGCTGCGCCGGGTGATGCCCTTGGTCAGCGAGCGGCGCGCCAGAAAGGTCACGCCGATCCCGGCGAGCACCACGAAGAGGATGGAGGCGCGACCATTGAGGGCCCGTACGATCCAGGAGGCCCATCCGTCGGTGTTGTAGGGACCGACATTGACGATGATCATGCCGAAGACCGCGGCGGCGCGCGCCACGTCGAGGGCATAGAGACGACTCAGCCCGCGAGCTTGGGAGCTCAGCATGCGGCAGGGTCCTCCTCGCCATAGCAGTCAAGTACCTCAGAACTGTACCTCTCGGTCCTGCGCTTTTGCTCTACATCCAGGTTCCCGTCAGCCGGGTCTCAGAGCAGCACCCAGCCGAGCAGGCCCGCGGCGAGCACCACGGCCCAGGCCGGGACCCGCCAGCTGTTCAGCGCCACGAAGGCCAGGACAGCGAGCACCAGCGCCTCGATTCCCACCTCGAGCACCCCGGCGGTGAAGACCGGGGTGTAGAGCGCGGCGGCCAGGATGCCGACCACTCCGGCGTTGACCCCCATCAGCGCCTTCTGCGCGGACGTGTTGCTGCGCAGCCGCTCCCAGAATGGCAGCGCCGCGATGACCAGCAGCGCGGCAGGCGCAAAGATGGCCAGGACCGCGACGGCGGCGCCGGCGAGGCCGGTGGGCGTGCCGGTGCTGGAGGCGCCGAGGAAGCCGGCGAAGGTGAACAGCGGGCCGGGGACTGCCTGCGCGGCCCCGTAGCCGGCCAGGAATACCTCGGGGTCCACCAGGGCGGGGACGGTCTCGGCCTGCAGCAGCGGCAGCACCACATGGCCGCCGCCGAAGACCAGCGCCCCGGCTCGGTAGAAGGAGTCGACCATGGCCGCCAATCCGGTGCCGCTGGCGGCGGCGAGGATCGGCAGGCCCGCCAGCAGCGCGGCGAAGAGCGCACCCGCGGTCCAGGAGGCACGTCGGGAGACCCGCACGGTGAACGCGTCCTCGGGCTTCGGCCCGGTCTCCGGGGGGCGCAGCCAGAGGGCCCCGATGACCCCGGCGGCGAGAATCGCAACGACCTGGATGAAGGGATTCGGCACCAGCAGGACCAGCACCATCGCGGCCGCCGCGATGGACGCCCGCGGAGCGTCCGGGGTCAGCGCCTTGGCCATCGAGAGCACCGCGTGGGCCACCACGGCCACCGCGGCGGCCTTGAGTCCGTCGATCCAGCCGGCCTCGGTGAGGTCCCCGGCGTGTTGGACCCCCAGTGCGAACGCCACCAGCAGCACCACCGAGGGCATGGTGAATGCGAACCAGGCCGCGATCATCCCGGGGTAGCCGGCGCGCTGCAGGCCCAGCGCCATGCCGACCTGGCTCGACGCCGGGCCGGGCAGGAACTGACACAGCCCCACCAGGTCGGCGTAGGCCTTCTCGGTGAGCCAGCGGCGTCGGGTGACGAAGGCCTCGCGGAAATATGCCAGGTGGGCCACGGGCCCGCCGAAGGAGGTCAGCCCCAGGCGCAGGAAGACCAGGAACACCTCTGCCACGGTGCCGGGGTGTCGGGAGACGGCGGGGCCGGCGTCGTCCTCTGCGTGCTCAGTCATCTGCGCACACACTCGAGCAGGAAGGTTAACAGAAGTTGAACAGCCCCGGTCAGCCGATTGGTCCTGTTCAGCCAGATCAGGTCATCCGCGGCACCGGTCGGCGCAGATCGGTGTCGAGCGCGTGTCCGTTGAGCCCAGCGGCGTTCACCTGGACCTCCGCACCGAGGCCTCCGAGCTGATCGCGATGGAGTCCGACGCCGCGCTGACTGCTGTCCCGGCCGGGGCGTCACCCGGTGGCTGCATCACGGCAGCTCGATCAGCGCATCGGACGGCGCTTCGCAAATGTTGCACTGGCCCACGGGGGCCCGCTGAACCTGGAATGATCTGAGGCGTGCTTCTGCAAGATATGCCTCCCCGCGCGTGGATCGCTGCCGCGCTGCAATGGATCCGCACGATCGCGCTCGCCACGCTGTTCCTCGCCCTGGGCCAGGTCCTGGATGCGGCGCTCGGCGAGACGGACCCCACCGGTGCGCTGGTCCTCGGCGCGATCGCCGGCGCCGCTGCGATCATCTGCGCCGGAATCGCCGCCGCCGTGCCGCCTCGCTTGCGCGCGGTCGAGGAACAGCGCTGGCGGGCCAGCGGGATCCGGGTCGCGCTGGGCCGTGACCCGGCCGCTCCGTCAGGGCCACCTGCTGGCCCCGGCGGCGGCGGTCCCGGTGGGCGCCCTGGCGGCGGCCGCCCGGGCACGGGTGAGGCTGAGCTGCTCACCGGCGGGGTGGAACGCATCGCGGAATACCGTGCGGAGTTCCTGGGGCCGGCGCTGGCGGCGTTCACCGCCCCGGCCCTGGTGCTGCTGATGCTGGGCATCTTCGTAGACCCGGTGATCGCCGTCGTGCTGCTGGTCCTGGTGCTGCTGGTCCCGGTGCTGGTGCGGTTCTTCCTGGCGCGCTTCCGCGGCCCCACCGCCGCCTACCGGCGCCTCGCCGGACAGGCCACCGCGAAGTTCCAGGAGGTGCTGCGCTCCCTCGGCGGGCTGGTGCTGCTGGGCGCTGAAGACGCCGGCCGGCGCAGCGTGGCCGAGGCCGCCGCTGCCCTGCGGGTCCAGGCGGTGACGCTGCTCAAGCGCAGCCAGCTGATGATCCTGGTCAATGACGCGCTCTTCTCGCTGGTGATGATTACCGCCGCGGTCGGGCTGGCCCTGTGGCGATTCGACGTCGGTGCGATCACCGCCGGCGGATTCCTCGCCGTGGTGCTGCTCGCCACGATGCTCTACGAACCCATCGACAAGCTCGGCCGCTCCTTCTACGTCGCGATGGCCGGACGGACCCAGCAGGGACTGTTCACCCAGACGCTGACGACCCCGACGACGGTCGCTGAGGCCCCGTCGGAAGCTGCGCGTGCACAACCTGCGGCGGAGACCGTCGAACTGCTGCGCCTGAAGGATCTCGGCGTGGACCGCGGCGGCAGCAGCGTCCTGCGCGGAGTCACGCTGAGCGTCCCGCGCGGCACCGCCGTCGCCGTCGTCGGTCCCTCCGGAGCCGGCAAGTCCACCCTGGCCGCGGTGCTGCAGGGCCTGATCCCGACGGCGGCCGGTCAGCTGCTGCTCGAGGGTCAGCCGGCCGATTCTGCGGCGCTGCAGCAGGCGGCGGTGACCGTGCCGCAGAAGCCGTTCATCTTCTCCGGCACCGTGGCGGAGAACCTCCGCCTCGCCCGTCCCGACGCCACCGATCGCCAGCTCTGGGAGGTCCTCGCCCAGGCGCGCCTCGACGCGGAGATCGCCGCAAAGCCCAGAGGACTGGCCACCCAGGTCGGTGAGGACGGCGGTTCGCTCTCCGGAGGACAGATCCGCCGACTCGCGATCGCCCGCGCGCTGCTCTCCGGGGCCAAGCTGCTGATCCTCGACGAGCCCACCGCTGACCTGGACCGGCGCGCCGAACAACTGGTCGACGAATCGCTGCGCAGCCTCGCCGGAGACCACACGCTGATCATCATCGCCCACCGGCTGGCCACCACCCGCTGGGCCGATCAGGTCCTGGTCCTTGAAGCCGGACGCACCGCGGCGCTGGGCACCCCAGAGGAGCTCCTCGCCGAGGAGGGCTACTACGCGCAGGCCACTGCAGGAGAAGGTGAAGACCGATGATCATGCATCTGCTGACGCTGGCCAAGGGATCCGCCGGGCTGCTCGCGCTCTCGGCCCTCGCCCGGACGCTGACCCTGCTCTGCGGCGCCGCTCTGCTGGTCTATCCGGCCTGGTTGGTGGGCCGTCTCGCCGACGGCCAGGACATCCCGCAGCTGGGGACCGTCGTGGCGGTCATGATCGCCCTGGCCGCGGCCAAAGGCCTGACCCGTTACGCCGAGCAGCTCTCCGGGCACACCGCGGCCTTCGCGCTGCTCGAGCAGCTGCGGATCAGGCTCTACGAGAAGCTGATCCCGCTGGCCCCGGCGGTGACCGCCTCCCGCGGGAGCGGCCGGCTGCTCTCAGCCGCCACGCGTGACGTGGACCGGGTGGAGGTCTTCTTCGCGCACACCCTGGCCCCGGTGGTGACTGCGGTGCTGATCCCCGCCGCCGCCGTCGTGCTCACCTGGAACCTGACCGGCGCAGCGCTGGGACTCGGGCTGCTGCTGATCTACCTGGCGGCCGCTGCCGCGCTGATCGGCATCGGTCGCCGCGGCGGACGCGCCAACAGCACCGCTCAGGTGCGTGCGCGGGGCGCCCTGGCCCAGGAGATCAGCGACGACCTCCGCGGGGCTCAGGAGATCACGATCTTCGGCGCCCAGGAACAGCGGGCTCAGCGGGTGGACCACATCGGCGCCCAGATCGGGGAAGGCTCCCGCGGCGCCTCGGTGCTGCAGGGACTGCGCGCGGCTGCCGGTCAGGGTTGGCAGGTGCTCGCACTGTTCATCCTGCTGCTGCTGGGACTGCCCCAGGCCCAGGAGGGCGTGATCGGCTACACCGAGCTGCTGCTGGTGCTGGCCCTGGTGCCCGGCACCGCCCCCGCGCTCGCCGCGATCGAGGCGCTGGGCATCTCGCTGCCTGCGGCGCTGGCCTCCGCGGCGAACCTGCGCGAGCTCGAGGAGAGCACGCGCGAGGTCGCCGAGCCCACCCACCCCGTCGCGGTGAGCACCGAGCGCGACGGCGCCGCCTCGGTGTCCTTCCACGGGGTCAGCTTCGGCTACCCCGGCACCGAGCGAGAGGTGCTGCGCGACGTGGAGCTTCACGTCGAAGCCGGGCAGGTGGCCGCCGTCGTCGGGGTCAGCGGGTCGGGAAAGTCCACGCTGGCCTCGCTGCTGACCCGAGTCTGGGACCCGCAGGCCGGTGAGGTGCGGCTCGGGGGCACCGATGTGCGTGATCTCGAGCTGGCCGCGCTGCGCGCGAACATCACCGTGGTGGAGCAGCGCCCGGTGATGATCAGCGGCACCATCCGGGAGAACCTGCTGCTGGGCAGCCCGGCGGCCACCGAGGAGCAGATCCTTGCCGCCTGCCGTTCCGCCTGCTTGTCCGCCGATATCGAGGCGATGCCGGAAGGTCTGGACACGCAGCTTGGCAGCGAGGGCGCCCGGCTCTCCGGGGGTCAGTCACAGCGGCTGGCGCTTGCTCGCGGGTATCTGCGGGGCAGCCCGGTGCTGATCCTCGACGAGATCACCTCGGCCCAGGATCCGCTCACCCAGGCCGAGATCCTGCGCCGGATGCCTGAGGCCACCGACGCGACGGTGATCATGATCGCCCACCGCAGCGCGGTGCTGCGCCATGTGGGCAGCGTCTACGAGATCGACGCGGGGAAGATCAGAGCAGCAGCTCTGCCAGCAGCGGGAGCGTGATCAGGCAGGCCAGCGTGCTGGTCACCAGGATCGAGGCGGCCAGCCGGCCGTCGCCCTCGTACTGCTGAGCGAAGACATAGACCGTGGTGGACGACGGCATCGCGGCGATGATGATCAGCGTGCCCGCCCAGATCGGTCCCAGCTGGTCATAGAAGGGCAGCACCGCCAGCCAGGTCAGCACCGGCAGCACCAGGATCTTGCCCACCGTGCCCAGTCCGATCAGACGCTTGGGCACTCCCCCGCTGCGGATCCCCTCGATCGCCGGGTGCAGCGCCAGGCCGACGCAGAACAGCGCCAGCGGGACCGCCGTCTGCCCGAGCAGGCTCGCCGATTCGTTGATCGGCGCGGGCAGGCTCAGCGGGCTGAAGACCACCAGCAGCGCCAGCGCCATGGCGATGAACACCGGGTTCAGCAGCAGCGCCCGCTTCAGGATCGGCCCGATCTGCGTGCGCAGCAGGTGCCCGATGCCGCCGGCCCGCTCCGCGTGCCCGGCCTGCGCATCCCCGGTCTGCGCGTCCCCGGTCTGTGTGGCACGGGAAGCTACGACGGTGCGGACCAGCGGGTAGCCGTTGAGGTAGATCAGGTTGTGCATCATGTGCACGATCCCGGCGGCCAGGCCGGCTTCGGGGCCCAGCACGCTGATCGACACCGGGATTCCGAAGTACCCGACGTTGCCGAAGCTGCCGGCCAGCGAGGTCGCCGCGGCGCCCTCGTGGCCGCGGACGCCGAAGAGGCGGCTGCCGTAGTACAGGGCGATGGAGACCAGCGGGGTCACGACGGCGACGATGACCACCGCGAGCAGCGGGAAGCCGGCGGTGGGCGGGGCGGTGATCATCGCGGTGTAGATGAAGGTGGGCAGCGCGAAGTAGAACAGGAAGCCGTTGAGGTGGTCCTGCCCGCTGCGAAAGCGCGGGATGAATCCGGCGGCGAAACCGACGCCGATCACCAGGAACATCGGGCCGATGACGGCGAGCATGTCAAGCATCAGGGTCTCCCCCGCCGTGGAAGAGACCAGCGGGCGCAGCCGGCGCGGCCCGCGGCAGCAGCCGGCGGGTCACCAGCGCAGCTTCAAGGAGGTCGTCCGGCCGAGTCCGGGCAGCCCGAACGCATCGGGTCGCCCGCGGGTGACACCGGCCAGCGGGTCTGTCTCCCCCAGCACCGTGCCATCCGGATCTGGATGGCGCGGTGCGGAGGTGCGCTGGTGGGAGCTGCGCGCGTCGTCGTCGGTCGCTGCTGCTCTCGCGGCCGCCCGGTCCCGATCCCTCGGCTGGGAGCGGACGATGTCCTTCTCGGGGTCCAGGATCTCGCGGACCACCTGGACCATCAGGTAGATCAGGGTGGCCATGTGAGCCAGGATCCCGATGTGGTAGGCCCAGTCGATGAGCTCGGTGCCGCCGGCGAACTCCCCGCCGGAGGTGATCTTCGCGCTCATCATCCACACCGAGACCCAGTGGTAGACCTCCGCGGCCTGCCAGACGAGGTATCCGCGGACCTTCGGGCGCGCCAGCACCAGCAGCGGGATCAGCCACATCACGAACTGCGGGGAGTACACCTTGCCCAGCAGCAGGAAGCTGGCCACGATCAGGAAGCAAAGCTGCGCCATCCGCGGCCGGGTGGGAGCCGCCCAGCCCAGGTAGGCCACGCCGAGGCAGCACAGCAGGAAGAGCCCGTTGGAGAGCAGCGAGAACCCGGCGCCGTCCAGCGGCAGCCAGCTGAAGAACAACCAGACCGAGGAGAAGCTGACGTCGCGCTCGGAGGAGAAGCGGTAGAAGGTGGACCACTGTTCGAACTGCAGGAGCATGAAGGGCAGGTTCACCGCGAGCCAGGTCAGCACTGCGGCGATCGTCGTCGCCGCGAAGGAGCGCAGCCGCCCGCTGCGCAGACACAGCACCAGGATCGCGCCCAGGAAGAACAGCGGATAGAGCTTCATCGCAGCGCCCAGACCGATGAGCACCCCGGCCCAGACCGGATGCGAGCGGCCCCAGAGCAGCAGCGCCAGGGCGCCCAGGAAGACCGCCCACATGTCCCAGTTGATCGACAGCGAGAGGATGATCCCCGGGGCCAGGGCCACCATCAGCGCGTCCTGGCGTCGGTGACCTGCGGTGGAGTACGCGGTGGCCAGTACGACGCCGAGCCAGCAGAGGATCACCGCGAAGTGGTTGAGGTCGTAGAACGCCAGGATCCGCTCGTCGGTGATGCCCTCTCCGGGGACCAGAAGCGCGAGCACCCCGGCGACCATGACCAGCAGCACCGGGTACTCCATGACCTGATCGGCCGGGACGTCATCGACGAAGGGGAAGAGTCCCTCGGCGAGCCCGCGCTGGCTGAACAGCAGGGAGAAGTCGGAGTAGCACATGTGGATGTGCTGATCGGGGTCGGTCCAGCCGTGGATCCGGCACCACTGCACGGCCGCCACGGAGAGCGCGGCGCCCAGGGTGGTGGCGGCCAGCAGCAGCCAGAGCAGTCGGGAGCCGGGGAGCTTCACGTCGTGTCCTTCTCGTAGATGTCCTCGGCCGCCCAGGAGGTGCGCGGCGGGGTCAATCCTCTCAGCCGCTCCCACCCGTGCTGTGCATTCCAGCGCTGGGAGCGCCGCCGCATGTCGAAGAACTCGGTGGTGTTGGGGTCCAGGAAGACCACATAGATCAGGTACAGGGTGACCACGGCGATGGCGATGGTGTAGATCGCGGCCGCATCGATCCACTGCGCCACCGAGAGCTGACCGACCATCGAGAGGAGCACCATCACCGTGAAGACCGTGGTCACCAGCACCAGGACTCGTCCGCGGTAGACGTGGACCACCGCGTAGAACGGCAGCAGCCAGAGCAGGTACCAGGGCTGGATGATCGAGGAGGTCAGCACCACCAGGGTGAGCCCGTAGCCGGCCCAGAGGACCGGGTTGCCGACGTTGCGGCGCAGCAGCATCCACGCCAGCATCGCGCCGGCCGCGGCGCGCGCCAGGGTGTAGACGATCTCGGTCACCACGGCGGCGTCCACCCCGGTCAGCGCTTGCAGCGCGGCACCGAGGCCGATCCCGAGCAGTCCCACCGGGGCGGCCTGCAGCACCGCGGCGCCAGCACCCAGGGCGGCTGCGATCCAGCCCAGGCCGATCCCGAGCGCCGCGCCACCGGCGACCAGGAGCACGGCGGCGGCGGTGCCCCCGATGGCCCATTCTCGGAAACGGTGCCGCAGCGCGGCGGTGCTGCGCAGCGGCAGCAGGAGGATGAAGGGCAGCACCACCATCGCGATGGGCTTCACCGCGATCGCCGCGACCACCAACACGAGGCACAGCACCCGTCTCCGGCGCAGCCCCGCGAGCGTGCCGGCGAGCATCAGCCCGATCATCAGCGCGTCATTGTGGGCCGCCGGGAGGAACACCAGCAGGGTCATCGGGTTCAGCAGGCACAGCCACAGCGCCCAGGAAGGCTCCGAGCCGAAGGCCTTGGCCAGCCGGGGGATGCAGTAGAGCATCAGTGCCATCCCGATCAGGGACAGGCCGCGGAAGAGCAGGATCGCGATCTCTGGGACGCCGCCGGAGACGAACCAGACGACCTGCGCCAGCACCAGGAACAGCGGTCCGTAGGGGGACGGGGATTCCGCCCAGAGCCCGTCCGCGCCCTCCATGAACCATCCGGGGAGCTCGGAGACGCCGTGCTCATAGGGGTTCAGTCCGGCGTGCAGCACCCGGCCCTGGGCCAGGTAGGAGTAGACATCGCGGGAGAAGATCGGCAGCGTGAACATCAGCGGGGTGGCCCACATGAACAGGGTCCGGCGCATCACCGGGGTCGCCCGCGCCGACCAGGACCCCACCCGCTGGGAGAGGCGCAGCCAGGACCGCACGAGCAGCAGCGCGCCGAAGACCAGCAGCACCGTGCAGGTGACCACGCCCGCCGTCGTCGTGCGCAGCGGCAGCAGCACCGGGTTCAGCGCGAGCAGCGACTGCGGGGTCATCGCCAGCCAGCCCACGCCCCAGGAGCCGAACATGATCATGATCGAGGCGAGCAGTCCCTGACGGGCGGTGTGCGAGGCGGCGGCCTCTTCGCCGCCGATGAACCAGGCGGTCGGCGGCCACTGGCCGAGGAAAGAGCGCGCGCGCAGCGCATTGCGGGAGACGAGGTTAGCGCGCACCTGGAGCGGTCTCCTCTCCCCCGGGCTCGGCGGCCGGTGCGGCGGCGTCGGCCGGTGTGGCGGCGTCGTGGGCGGCGGGGCTCGCCCGTGCGCCGTCGTCGGTCTGGGAGGATCGGCGGCCGCGCAGTCGGGGCCATTCCCAGCGGACCGCGGGCAGGCCCCAGCCCTCCCAGACCACCCAGCGGGTCTGCCGGTCCAGCAGGGCCAGCCAGACGATGCAGATCCAGGACACCGTGACGGAGAGAGCGAGCATCTGAGCGTCCAGCTGCAGGAACTGGTAGATGGACAGCTGGTCCGAGGCGCCGAAGGTCAGGAAGAAGGCGATGGTGAACACCACCCACTTGAACTGCCAGTCTTTGCGGATCCCGGTGATCGCGAACAGCGGCAGCAGCCACAGCAGGTACCAGGGCTGGATGATCGGTGAGAGCACCACCAGGGCGGTGAACGCCCAGACCATCCGCTGGACGATGAACTTCTCACTGCCGCGGAACATCAGCCACAGCACCACGGCCACCGAGAGGAGCCGGCCTGCGATCTTGAACACCTCCAGGGTCCAGCTGCTGTCGAGTCCGAAGGAGCGCAGCAACGTGCCGAGCCAGCCGTCGGCGATCCCGATCGGGGACCAGAAGACGCTTCCGGTGCCGGTGCCGGCCAGGACGGCGAGCCAGCCGAAGCCGTAGCCCTGGATGAGGCCGATGGTGATCATCACGGCGGCGGCGATGCCAGCGGTGAGGAACCAGTAGGTGAACTTCCGTGACCAGGAGGCCACCGGTCCGGCCCAGAGCAGCCCGATGAAAGGCAGCAGCACGATGGTGATCGGCTTGATCCCGATCGAGACGACCACCAGCAGCGTGGCGAGGACTCCCCTGCTGTGGGCCGCGGCGTAGATGCCAGCCAGGGCGAAGCCGACCATGATCGCGTCGTTGTGGGCGCTGGAGATGAAGCTGATGATCAGCAGCGGGTTCGCCAGCGTGATCCACTGCGCCCGGGCAGGGTCGATCCCGTGGATCCGGGCGAGCTTGGGCACGAATATCATCATCATGACCACCCCGCCCACGCAGGCGAGCCGGAAGAGGAACAGCGCAAGGTCGGGACTGTCTCCGGCGATGTTCATCACCGCGGCCTCGAGCCAGAGGAACAGCGGACCGTAAGGCGTCTCGGATTCGGCCCAGAGGATGTCGGTGCCCAGCTGGAACCAGTTGTCCAGGGTGGAGACGCCCGTGGTGTAGGGGTCCTGACCGGCCAGGACCAGCCTGCCCTGATTCAGGTAGGCGAAGACGTCGCGGGAGAAGATCGGGAGCGCGACCAGCTGGGGCAGCGACCAGAGCACGACGGCGGCGTTGACCGTGCGCAGCGAGCGAGTGGGCCACTGTTGGCTCTGATCGGGGTTCTCCAGCACCCGACCCAGCCGCAGCCAGGCGCGCAGCATGACCCAGCAGCCCAGGGTCAGCGCGATCGTGGCGACGACCACGCCGACCGTCTCGGTGCGGTACGCGATGATCCACGGCTGCCGGGACAGCGGGGAGACGCTGACCAGCCATCCGACGCCGAAGGAGCCCAGGAGGACCAGCATCGACCCGAGCAGGCCTTCGACCATCGGGGACCAGACGCTCTTGGGGCGGGTGGAGGACCGCAGGATGTGCAGCCAGATGTCCCGCTTGCGCGGCGGGCGCGGATCGGGGTCTGTCTGGGGGCGCTGATCGGGGTTGCCGAGCCCGACGGCGCCCTCGGCACCGCGCGGTGCAGGGCTGTTCTCGGTGGCTCCAGCCTCAGCGCTCATCGCCCTTGAATTTATCACCCACAGTCGCTGTCACCCCGGCGCCTGGCGGGCTGTCGGTAGAGTGAGAACCGTGAATTCTGAAGAGACTGAGACCAACGCCTCATCCATCACGTCTGTGCCGGTGAGCCCGGGTGGCTCCTGGGCGGGCCGGATGGTGTGGATCGACTGTGAGATGACTGGGCTGAATCCCGATCACGATGTCCTGGTGGAGATCGCGGCGCTGGTCACCGACGCCGAGCTGAACATCCTCGGTGAAGGGGTCCAGGTGGTCATCAGCCCGGACCCGGCCGAGCGGCTGGAGACGATGGCCCCGATCGTGCAGAGGATGCACACCGCCTCGGGCCTGCTCGAGGACCTCAAGAACGGCGTCTCGGTCCAGGTCGCCGAGCAGCGGGTCCTGGACTATGTGAAGGCCTGGATCCCTGAGGCGGGTGTGGCGCCCCTGGCCGGGAACTCGGTCCACGCGGACAAGGCCTTCCTGCGTGTGGCCATGCCGGACTTGATGAAGCACCTGCACTACCGACTCATCGATGTCTCCACCATCAAAGAGCTCTCCTCCCGCTGGTACCCGCAGGCGAAGGAGTCCGCGCCGGCGAAGACCGGCAACCACCGGGCGCTCGGAGATATCCAGGACTCCATCGAAGAGCTGCGGCACTACCGCCGGACGGTCTTCAAGCAGAGTTGAGCCGATTTCCGGATTCGGCCGGAGTCTGTGTAGACTGACATGCGTTGCTTTCAGGCGTTCAAGGCTGATGAGCAGCGAGTGCGGGAGCCGGCTTCGGCTCCACATGGTGGGCGTAGCTCAGCTGGTAGAGCATCGCGTTGTGGTCGCGAGGGTCGCGGGTTCAAGCCCCGTCGCTCACCCCATGGAACGGTCCTGGTCATCCGACCAGGGCCGTTTTTCGTTGCGCGCGCGAAGGCGGACCGAGGGCCGAGACCCTGGCGCTCCTGGGTCAGCATGCGCCTCGGTGGAGCTTGGGAACGGTGAAGTCCACGCGGCACGCGTACGCGGATGGAAAAGTCTCTATGCGGTGAACAGCGCGCCACTGCCCACCGGTGCCAGATCCTATGCTGCGTGTTCCTTGCTTCGGCGCTCCTCGACCATGCTCTCCACGGCTTCGAGTGCGGCTTTCCCTGCGCGCGCCGCAGTGATCATGTCTTCGAATGCGGAGTGGGATCTGATCAGATCCCCTGCCTGCTCCGCGGTGAGTGCTTCCAACCAGTGCCTGTTGACGTCCATCAGGGCGAAATGGGCCTGGTCCTCGAGTTCAGCTCGACTGCTCATGTCCTGGCGTCCCCTCGGTCGCTGGATGGGAGTGTTTCTAGGGGTTACGCCGCTCGACCCGGTTTCGTTCACGCTTCGCTGCAAGTTTTTTGCAGCACGCCGCCCGGAGTCGTCCCCGCAGATCAGCCTTGAGGGTTCATGCGATCTCATCTGCGAGGCTCAGCAGGAGGAGGCCGATGAGCTCTCCGAGCTCCTGGTCGAAGCGTGGGAGACCAGGGCACCGAAATGACTCCGCGCTCAACGCAGCCAGAGATCTCCTTCCCGCGCCTGGCTTGCCGTGATCGGCTTCGTCGCCCCGGCTGCCATCGGGCCCGGTTGCCTTGGAGCCCAGCACGGTGAGTAGGGTTGGGGCATGGACTTTCTCTCCGCGAACTGGCTCGCCGCCGGCGCGATCGCGATATTGGCGGTGGCTGCCGTTGTGGTGGCCATCGCTCGGGGACACGCCGGCAAGGACGCACGGATCACCGCGTCACATCAGCCCGGAGTCATCACCCTGACCAGCAGCTTGGACGCGAAGGTCGTGGCCATCCTCAATGAGGGTGACAGCCTGGCCGAGTCTCTGAAGCGGGACCCGCTGGATCTTCCGATCACCCTGGTGGCAGGCGAGCCGTTCAGCATCCGCTATCAGGATGCGTCCGGCCGGGCACCCCGCAGCATTCTGCTGCGCCTGCAGGACGGCGCGATGAACCACGTGGACCTGCCGTCGGTCTGAAACCGTCCCTCGGGCGCTTCACACGGCGTCGCCGGATTTCGCCTCTGAGCACACCTCATCGCGGGCAGGATATTCTTCCTAAGGCGGTGGTCAACACCGGATCACCAGCAGCGCTCGCCGAAGAACGCGTCACCACACCGGGAGGAACTCCGTGCAGGAAACCGCGATATCGGCGCTCATCGATGTGCCGGCCGATATGAACATCACCGATCTTCTGGAGCAGCAGCGGACCGAGGACCCTGAGAACGTCCTGTTCACGCGCCGTGACGCCGCCGGCGAGTGGGTGGACGTCACCGCCGCCGCGTTCCACACCGACGTCGCAGCTCTCGCCAAGGGCCTGATCCAGCGCGGTGTCACGCTGGGCGATCGCGTCGGGATCATGTCTGCGACCCGGTATGAGTGGAGCCTGCTGGACTTCGCGCTCTGGTACGCCGGCGCCGTCTCGGTCCCGGTCTACGAGACCTCCTCCGCCGCACAGATCGCCTGGATCGCCGAGGATTCCGCACTCAGCCTGGTCTTCGCTGAGACGCCCGGGCATCGGGAGACCATCTTGGAGGGCCTGAAGGGATCCGGACTCCAGCAGACCCCCGAGGTGCTGCTCATCGAGTCCAGCGCACTGGACGAGCTCCGGCAGGCCGGCGCTGTTGTTTCAGACCAGGACCTCGAGGGCCGCCGGGCCACCGCCGTCGGTGAGGATCTCGCCACCATCATTTACACCTCGGGAGCCACCGGCCGACCCAAGGGCTGCGAGCTGACCCACGGCAACTTCGTGGACCACAGCCTGCAGACCCTTGCCGCCATGGACGGCGTCGTCGGCAGACACTCCTCCACGGTGCTGTTCCTGCCCATGGCCCACGTCTTCGCTCGGTTCATCTCGGTGATCTTCATCGCCGCCGGCGGACGGGTGGCGCACACCCCCGACATCAAGCAGCTCATCGAAGATCTCGGCGTGATCCGGCCGACCTTCCTGCTCGGAGTTCCGCGGGTCTTCGAGAAGATCTACAACGCCGCCGCGCTGAAGGCCGAAGGCGATGGCAAGAAGCGCATCTTCAAGGCCGCGGCCGACGCGGCGGTGGACTGGTCGCGCGCCACCGCCGAGGGCCGCGTTCCGCTGAGTCTCCGGCTCAAGCACGCCGTGTTCAGCAAGCTGGTCTACTCGAAGCTGCGCAACCGGATGGGCGGCAACGTCACCCACGCCTTCTCCGGCGGGTCCCCGCTGGGTGAACGGCTGGGCCACTTCTTCAACGGCGTGGGCATCCAGATCATCGAAGGCTACGGACTCACCGAGACCACGGCCCCGGTCACCGGCAACATCCCCTCGGTCTACCGGATCGGCACCGTCGGGATCCCGCTCCCAGGCAATGCCGTGCGCGTGGAGTCCGACGGCGAGCTGCTGGTCAAGGGCAGCAGCGTCTTCCGGGGGTACCGCAACCGGCCCGAGCTCAACGCCGAGTCCTTCACCGCCGATGGCTGGTTCTACACCGGTGACCTGGGTCGTCTAGATGAGGCGGGTCGGCTGATCATCACCGGACGCAAGAAGGAGATCCTGGTGACCGCCGGAGGCAAGAACGTCGCCCCCGCGCAGCTCGAAGATGCCATCCGGGCAGACCTGCTGGTCTCCCAGGTAGTCGTGGTCGGTGACGGCAAGCCCTTCATCAGCGCGATGATCACCCTCGACGGCGATGTCATACCGTCCTGGCTGCGCAGCAAAGGTCTCGACCCCGACACCGCGATGAGCGAGCTCACCGAGCACCCCCAGGTTCTGGAGCATCTGCAGCAGGTCATCGATGCCACCAATGCAAGTGTCTCGAAGGCCGAGTCCATCCGCAGCTTCACCGTGCTCGAGGATGACTTCACCATCGACTCGGGGCACCTGACGCCCTCGCTGAAGATCCGCCGGGCCGAGGTCATGCGTGACTTCCAGCGTGTGGTCGAGAACCTCTACGAGAAGGCCGCCCACCGCGCCAAGCGACACTGAGCCGCTCACCCCACAGCCGATCTCGACGCGGCGCCCCCGGGCGCCCCCCGCGGGCCGCCTGCGCCGCGGCGAGATACCCCGGGGCCCGGAGGGT
>NZ_JAJOYX010000002.1:0-318282 GCF_022565915.1 Nesterenkonia sp. LB17 | reverse complement strand
CCCCCCCCCCCCCGCCGCCCCCCCCCCCCCCCCCCCCCCCCCCCCGCCGCCCCCCCCCCCCCCCCCGCCCCCCTCGCCGGTGGCCAGGATCTTGAACGCGCTGCGGACTGTCATGACATGAGCGTAAGCGCGGACGCCTCTGTGACTCCAGTCCCGGCGCCCGACGACGACGGCGCCGCTGCAGCACCGCCACCGCTGCCAGCCGTGATCCTGGACTGCCGCACCCGTGAACCGTTGCGCGCAGGCTCGCCGTGGCATGCCGGTGCGCCCAGGAGCTCCGCGAGTTCGGAGACGATCCGGCCAGCTGGCGTTCGTGTCAGACATCGGAGAGGTCGAGAAGCTTGCGCACGGTGTTGAGGTTTCTCGCGGTCCCGGTCACTCCCAGCACCCGGGAGATGGTCGGCTCCTTCATCTGGGGCGAGCCCGCGCCGTCGGCGTAGCGCAGGTGCATCTCGCGGTCGATCACCTGCCAGCGGTCGTCGCCGGTCTCCAGCAGGGCGGCGGCCTGTACCGCCTCGGCTGTCGGCGCGGACTGTAGAAAGCTGATGTAGGAGAACCGCGGGTCGAGCTCTTCGAACGGATGGGCTTCCAGGGCGGCGAGAACCTCTTCCCGGGACCGGCTGATCACCTCCCGGAAGAAGCCGAAGCGTGTCTGCACAGCGGCTTCCAGCGCCCGGTCGAAGTTCTCAGCCGGTCCGGGCGGGTTGCACAGCAGATTGCCCGACGCGATATGGCTGGACACCTCGGTGGCCCCGAGGGACTCGGCCAGGTCGCGCCACTGGGCCATCGGAAGCCTGGCCGTGCCGCCGACGTTCACGGCGCGGACCAGAATGATCCTGCGGCTCACAGCGGAAGCCTCACTGCGACGACGTCATCGCGAGGGCTCGGGATGGTCCTCCAGCCGCTCGTCCTTCAGATCAGGGACCACCATCACCGGGCCCTCCGCGCGCAGCAGCACGCCGCGGGAGACCGACCCCATCAGCGCTCCGGTGAATCCGCTGCGACCCCGGGTGCCGATCACGGTCAGCTGCGCCTCCCGGGTCTGCTTCACCAGCTGAGCGATCGGATCCCCCGGCTTCACCGACGCGGTCACCTCCAGGGCCGGAAAGTGCCTCTTCACCAGGGCGAGCTCGGTCTCCAGGGTCTTCTCCAGCTGCGTCTTGCGCCGTTCGGTGACGCTCTCATCAGGGGAATCAAGCTCCGGATACCACTCCAGCCACGCCTCCAGAGACGGCAGCGCCATCAGCAGATGCAGCGTGACCCCCCGGTTCTGTGCCGACAGCGCGGCCTGGAGCATCGCGACCCGACTCTGACCCGACGCGTCGATGCCGACCACCACCGGACGCCGATCCCTGCCCGCAATGAACCGACCAGCGCCCTCAGCCTGACTCTCAGGCTCGTTGACCTTGTACTGCCGGGGCACCACCACGGTGGGGCAGTGCGCGTGGGCCGGCAGCGCCGAGGACACCGATCCCAGCACCCTGCCCAGGAACCCTCCCCTGCCCCGAGCGCCGACGACGGCGAGCTCCGCAAGGGCGGAGAGATCCACCAGCACCCCTGCGGCATCTCCGCGTTCGGTCCGGTAGATCACCTTGCCTGAGTAGTCCTTCAGGTATTCCCTGGCCTCGGCGAGGACGGTCTTGGCTGCGTCGACGGCCACCTCGGCCTCGGATTTCTCCGGCACCGCAATCAGGGTGGTGTAGATCCGGGCCGGAACGTGGAACGCGCTGACCACGGTGAGCACCCGCCCGCTGCGCTGCGCCGCCAGGGCCCCGTAGTGCAGGGCGAGGAAGGACTGCTTGGAACCATCGAAGCCGACCAGCACCCCCAGATCACGTGTGGCGGGATCAAATGCGACAGGTCGTGGTGCTGCGTGAGCGTCGTTGTCCATGACAATCCTCCACCCGGGGGTCTGATATCAGCAGATGCGAGCGACGCCCCCGTGGTCGGATTTCGCCCGCTTCGTTTCCGATCCTATTCCTCGACCCCAGATCAGGGAACCACTACAGCGCGACCGCGCAGTTCGCCGTCGTGCAGCTTGCGGTAGGCCTCGGGCCCCTGATCCAAGCTGAAGGTCTCGGTCTCGACGGCGAGCTGACCTGTGCGCGCCAGTTCGAAGACCTCCATGAGCTCGGGCCGTGAGCCCCAGTAGGGCGCCCGGATGCGAGACCCGAAGGGCTGGCCGAGCAGTCCCACCGTGGTCTCCACGGATCCGGCTCCCGCCAGCACCAGGTCGGTGCGCGGACCGCTGAGCGAGCGCACGATGTTCATCACGGGGCCGTTGGTGACGAAGTCGAACACCGCGGTGACCGGGCCCGGCCCCACGGCTTCGGCGATCTGTGCGGCGGCCTGGTCGTCGGAGAGGAAGGCGTGATGAGCTCCGACCTCGCGGGCGAAGTCGAGCTTGCTCTGGCTGATGTCCAGCGCGATCACTGTGGAAGAGGTCAGGGTGCGCAGCAGCTGCACCGCGATGTGGCCGAGGCCGCCAACTCCGATCACCACGGCCACGCTGCCGGGGACCAGCAGATCCAGTGACCCCTGGATCGCGTGGTAGGGGGTCAGTCCGGCGTCGGTGAGGGCCACCGTGGCAGACGGGTCCAGATCTCCCAGCGGGATCAGCAGCCGCGGGTCCGTGACGATCATGTACTCGGCCATCGCCCCGTCCTTGCCCAGTCCCGGTGGCGTGATGCCGAGGGCGGCGGCGTGGGGGCAGTAGTTCTCGATGCCCTGGGCACAGCTGAGGCAGCGCCCGCAGCCCTGCGGACCGTAGACCGCGACGGCCTCGCCGACCTCGATGCCGGAGGCGCCCTCACCCAGAGCGTCCACGACCCCGACGCCCTCGTGTCCCAGCGTCATCGGCAGCGGGTAGCCGAAGGCGGCGTACTGCTCCTCGCTGAGTCCCATCACGAAGCTGTCCGAACGGCAGGCGCCCGCGGCGGTGATGCGCAGCCGGACCTCACCGGGGCCGGGTTCCGGGGTGGGGACCTCGCGCACCTGCGGCGGTTGGCCGATGGCGACGTATTGGAGAGCTTTCATGGTGATCCTCCTGGATTCGTCCTGCACGGTCACTCGGTTCCCCCGGCATCCATCGCAGTTGCCAGCGCGCGCCGATGGTCCTGACTATGCCAGTTGATGGGCACTTCTGGTCGTGTATCGCTGGACCCACTGTGCGTGAATGGGACTCGCCGTCCCAGGGCCGCAGGTCCCGTTGACAACCAGAGCGGCGGGCGAAGCTTCCGGTCAGGCCTGCATTCCGCTACCTGACCGCCGGTTCCCCGAGAGGCTCCCCCGGTGGTTCCACGGGTGGGTTGGCGGTTGTTCTGCCGGGTGGCTCCGCGATGACCTCGGGACGCACCCGCCATGGCCGCTGAGCATAGAAGGCCAGAAGCTGTGCGCCGAGGCCGAAGAGCACCATCGCAAGCCACACCACGATGTTCAACCACGGAACGTGCAGAGCGAAGATCAGGATCAGCCCACCGACCAGGGTCATGACGACAGGTCGCTGGGAGTCCCGGAACAGCAGTCGCCCGATGAAGTGGGATCCGTAGACGAACGTGGCCAGCGTCAGCAGCAGCCATACCAGGAGACCAGCAATAGCCAGCGGGGCGCCGATGATGGTGATCAGCAGCGCGACCAGCATCACCGGAACGACGATCGAGGCGACGAACCCCACGAGCAGCGCCTTCCAGGGAGCGTGCCTCAGCTGATCGGTGACCCGTGTCAATCTGCCGGGAAGCAGCAGTCCGGCCAGCAGAGTGATCAGGCTCAGCGCAACCAGCGCGTAGAGCAGCCCGAGGAACCACCCGATGAACAGCGCCCACGGCGACGGCTCCATCTCCGGTGCTGGTGTCGGGGCGATGCGTTCGACGTCGCCGTCCACCGCACCCTCAGCTATGGTCGCGTCACGGTCGCTGTAATAGGTCACGTCTCCCCCGACGGCCCCGTCGATGGTGAGACCGTCGACGGCAGCCACCAGGTCTCGGCCGAGGTCTCCTCCGATAGTGGCCGATCTTGCCGCGGCGACGAGATCGTCTCCGATCGATCCATCTTCAGCGAGGTTCAGGACTGAGGCGAAGACGGTTCCGCTCCGCCCGACCTCCCCACTGATCGACACATCCTGGGCCGCCAGGCGAACGTTTCCATCGATTGTGCCGGTGATGTCGATCGTCTGAGCTGCCGCGATCACGTCACCCGAGATGTCGCCACTGATGGTGATGCTCTGCCCGGAGACGTAGACATCGCCCTGGACCTGTTCCGAGACCTCGACGGAGACGCCGCTGAAGAACTGCGGGCCCTCCCCATCATCTGATGTCGACGCAATCTCAGATGTGGCGAGGGATCCCTCCAAGGGTACGGACTCTGAGGGTGCGGACTCTGAGGGTGCGGAGGCCGTGGCGCTCGCCGTGGGGAGAAGCATCACACCACCCGCCATCAGGGCTGCAGCGACGAGACGAAGATTCCTGCCTGGCGAGCTCATGATGGAGGCCTCTCTGAGCGGGGACTTACCTGGTTCGACGTCAGCTGCGGCGCCGGAAGTTCTCGGTGGTCAGAAGAGGCTTCAAGATCGCGCACGGGTGGAGCTCGGCATGTGTGTTTCACAGGCGGAGCCCTTAGGGTGATCGCTCACGAAGCCACGAAGCTGATTCCACTGTCCAGCGTGGCTCACCAGTGGTGCAGGGCCATTGGTCCCGCCGGCTGCCCGAGATCGTCAGATGCGCTGCCGTTCATCCTGATGTGACGCTTCCGCCCCGAGAAAACACTCATGACACGATGTTTTCATACCAGAAAAGTAGATTATTGATAGAGGCCAAAGACCCTAGATCGATGGAATACGAGACGTATGGTTGGGCCATGAATCCTTCTCACGAGAGTGGCACTGACCACGACCCCGGTGTTCTTGTAGGCATGGACGGCTCAGCCGCCGGTCAGCGCGCCTTCCGAGCTGGTCTGCGAATCGCTCAGCAACGAAACCTCCCGCTGCGCCTGGTCGGCACATTCGCCCGCCCCGTGGTGACTGACGCCTACTACGTGCCGATGATGGACGAATATTTCGAGGCCGTGGTCAAAGAGGTGCACGAGATGCTCCGTGGGTACGCGACACAGGCGGAGGCGTCCGGGGTGAAGGTCACCGTGCGTGCCGTACAAGGCGACCCGGGCTCCGAGCTGGTCGCGGAGTCCAAGTCCGCGCAGGTGGTCGTCGTCGGCAAACGCGGACGCAACCGCTTCGCCGGCCGCTTCCTCGGCAGCGTATCGGCCAAGCTTGCCGCTCATGCGCACTGCCCCACCCTGGTGGTCCCCGAGAAGTGGGAGAACGAGTCCTCGACAGAGCTCCTCGCCCCGGCTCAGGACCTGCCCACTGGTCAGACCGGCGCCACCGAGCCGCTGGCTCAGATGGAAGAGTCGAGCCCTCGAACGCATGAGCGCCGCCATTTCGCCAACGTGGAAACGGATCTCAACTTCGATTCCGAGATCGTGGTGGGAATCGACGTCGAGACCGACCCTGAGCTGGTCGTGAACCTGGCGGCGCAGGCGGCCGCACTGCTGGACAACCCGCTGACCCTGGTCTCGGCCGCTCCCCTGAACGCACAGGGGCACTGGTGGCCCAACACCATCGAACACAATCTCGAGATTCCTAATCTGCGCCGCCCCTACACGGAGCACCTGCAGAAATCAGCCGACCGGGTATCCGAGGAGTTCCCAGAGGTTCCCGTGCGCTGGCAGTTCTTCGACGGCTCACCCGCAGGCGTGCTCTCCGAGGCTTCCAGGACTGCGGAGCTGGTGGTCCTCGGAACCCGCGGCCACGGAGGGTTCTCCGGTCTGCTCCTCGGCTCCGTCAGCCAGGCAGTGCTCAATCGCGCGGTCTGCCCCGTTCTCGTGGTGCCCACTCACAAGCATTGAAAGTGACACGCCCATGATTCTCGAACACGCAGACGGTGAACCGATCCTCACGCTGAACCCAGATCAGATCTGGGGGCTGCTCGAACGGGGCCGATTCGGGCGCCTGGTCGTCGTCGTCGGGCAACGCGCAGACATCTTCCCGATCAACTACGCCGCGGCGCCTGACCGGACGTTGGTCTTCCGCACCGCCCCGGGCACGAAGCTCGCGAAGCTCGCGATCAATGAGACGGTCCTGTTCGAGGCGGACCACATCTCTGTTGACACGGCATGGTCGGTGACGGTGCGCGGCCAGGCGCAGTGGCTGCAGAGAACTGAAGAGATCGAAGAGGCAGAGAGGCTGGAGCTGCGGCCCTGGGCGCCCTCTGTGAAGGACAACTACGTGCGGGTGACCCCTACCGAGATCAGTGGCCGCCACTTCCAGTTCGGCCCCCATCCTGAGCGAGAACTCGGTGAAGGATCTGAGGCAGGCTGAGCGCCGAGAGCGCAGCCATCAGTCGGTCCGGCGACCCTTGAGGAAGTAGCTGATCGGTCCGACGTAGTTGACTGCGATGATCGCGGCCCAGATGCCCTTCTTGCCGTTGACCTGATTCGCAGGCCGCCTGGCAAGGTCGACCCAGGCCGCCACGGCCAGCGAGATCTGGACGATGCTGAACACCATGGTCCCGGCCCGCCTGCCCGGGCTCATGTCCTTCCACTGCTTCTTCGGGGACTTCCTCGCATCCTTCACGGGGTGCTTCTTGATCACGGTCTTCTTCTTCATATTCTGCTCCTTCTTGAGGTCATAGTGGGCAGACGTCGAGGCGGTTGTCCACCTCGATCACCCCTGGGGAGATCCATGCTGCGAGACCTGCCTGCCGCTTCTCGGCCAGAGACTTGACCTTCCCCGTCAGAACCGCCGTCTGACCGGTGATGGTGGCGACGACGTGGTCGGCGTCGATCCGGGGGTCCCGGAACGCGGCGTTCCTGAGTCGTTCCTCCGCATTCTGCAACGGCGTACGGGCAGCAGTGGCGATCTGGTTCTCCACTGATTCGACTCCGGGGATGTTCCGGACTGCCCGCTCGGCAGCCTCACACTGATAGGTCCAGTCGACCAGACCGAACAAGGTGACGTGACGATCCTCGACCCAAGCCGTGACGTTGCCCTCGCGCAGCTCCGAGATCCATCTGAGTTCGGACTCCACGACCTCCCGGAGGGATGTGCTGACATGAGTCTCGGCCTGTGCTGAGGTCTGGATCGACAAAGTCCTTCAGTCCCTTCACGCGGTTCTGGGCACGATATCGCGCACCAGGATCCACTCTGGCGCGTGTATCGGGCCGCCGCCTAGGGCCATAGGTCCTGCCACCGTCTCGTCAGCGTTCCAATGCCGGAATCGGGGCACATCCTTCGGCAAGACGTCGTCAGAACGCTGGCGGGACGGGACATCCCCCCGTGTTTGTCGCATCTCTATGCCAGGTCCCACGGTTTGGACGGAAACAACGATGCGACACCTGAAGGAGACGGGTCGGGGGTCCGGAGCCGAGGGGTCGGGCTGGGGTCGCGGAGCAACGCTGGGACGACGGTGGACGCCCGCGGTCCCACCGAGCGGAGCCCCATCCGTTGAGTCATCACTGCATCCCGTGGGACCGTGGAGACGAGATGTCAGAGCAGAGGTCCGCGTCCGACCAGGAGCCCCCGATGACCAAGCACCGCATCTACACGATGAGCTTCGCGTCCGTGTATCCGCACTACGTGACCAAGGCGGAGCGCAAAGGACGCAGCCAGGCTGAGGTCGACGCGATCATCTGCTGGCTCACCGGCTACTCCGCGCAGCAGCTGAGGGCGGTCCTGGACGAGGGGATCGACTTCGAGACGTTCTTCGCCCGGGCGCCCGCCATGAACCCCTCGCGCTCACTGATCACCGGGGTGATCTGCGGAGTCAGGGTGGAGGAGATCGAGGAGCCGCTGATGCGCGAGATCCGCTACCTGGACAAGCTGATCGACGAGATGGCCCGGGGCAGGGCGATGGAGAAGGTGCTGCGCGGGTGAGCCCGACCATGCCGGCCTCGAGCCGCTCGGCGATCTTCGTCGCGGTCTGCAGCTTCCCGGCATAGACGTACCCGGAGAGCCGGACCTCGACCGTGTTCGCCCGCCCGATCACCGCGTCCAGACCGGTCCAGGCCACCACCGGCGCGACCGGTCCGAAGATCTCCCCGCTGCGGATCTCCGCATCCACAGGCACCCCGGTGAGCAGGGCCGGGGCGAGCAACGCTGCATTCGTGCCCTCCGGCAGGGCAGCTTGCGCGGCCGCGGCGTCGGTCTTGGACTTTCCGTTCCCGGCAACGATCAGATCGCGCAGCCGCTCGGCCTGCTCCTGCATCCGGAAGTACGCGGCCATGAGCACCTCGAACGGTTCATCGGGTGGCCTCCAGGAAGATCGGGGCGAAGAACTCTGCCAGCGCGGCGGTGTCGGTCAGCGGCAGAACATGCGCCACGTACTGATCCGGTCGCACGACGACGACGCAGCCTTCCCGGCTGATCCCGCGCTCGCTGAAGATGTCATGCTCGGGGTGGGTGCCGAAGATCCGATCCCGGGCGGTGAGTCCGAAGGGCCCCACCGTGGGCAGGAACGCGCGCGGCGCGTGGGTGACGTCGAACTGGTCATGTGGCTGCTGGTAGATGACCTTGATGTCGAAGAGCGTGTCCTCGTCCTCGCCTCGCGGGGTGTGGCGCAGCACCGGTGAGCCGGGGTCGGTGTGAAGCCAGTGGGCCCAGTCGGCCAGCGCCGAGGGCTCTCCGGCGGCCGGGGCATCGGCGAAGACGTAGATCCTCCAGCGGCCGTCGGCGGTGGCCAGGTGTCCCAGCTGCAGCGGGTTGCCGTCACAGACCCGGGAGGCCAGCGCTGACTTGAACCGCTTGCCCACCGGGTATCCGGTGGCGAGCTGCTGATGGGTGGCCTCCCCGGTGACCAACGACGGGGTGTACTCGGTCATGAATCCAGCGGGGAATTCGATGGTCTTGACGTAGAAGTCCTCCAGCGCAGACGGGTCCTCCATCTCTTCGGGCTTCTGCGCCATCAGCGTGGACCACTCCTTGTCGAAGTCGATGAGATTCTGCGCGATGACCTGGCGTTCGCCGGAGTAGGTGTCCAGAAGCGCCGCCGGACTGCGGCCGGCCAGCACCTGCCCGAGCTTCCAGCCCAGGTTGAAGCCGTCCTGCATGGACACGTTCATGCCCTGGCCGGCCTTCGCGCTGTGCGTGTGGCAGGCGTCCCCGGCGATGAACACCCGCGGGGTGCGCTGACCGGTGAGCTCGGCGGGCACGTCGTCGAACTTGTTCGTGACCCGGTGCCCGACCTCGTAGACGCTGTGCCAGGCCACGTGCTTCACGTCCACCGTGTAGGGGTGCATGATCCGGTTGGCGTTCTCGATGATCTGCTCAATGGTGGTGCTGCGGACCTGTGCGCCCTCACCGGGCTGGACCTCACCGAGGTCCACGTACATCCGGAACAGGTGTCCGCCCTCGCGCGGGATCAGCAGGATGCTGCCGCCCGAGCGTGACTGGACGGCGCACTTGCGTCGGATGTCGGGGAAGTCGGTGACGGCCAGGACGTCCATCACGCCCCAGGCGTGGTTGGCCCGGTCCCCCTCCATGGTGCAGCCGATGGCGGTGCGCACCCCGCTGCGCGCCCCATCGGCGCCGAGCACATATTTGGCCCAGACGGTGCGCTCCTGGCCCGCCTCATCGCCGGCGGCGCGGCGCAGGGTGACCTCCACCGGGTGCTCCCCGGTCTCGTGCACGGTGAGGCCGAGGAACTCCCAGCCGAAGTCCGGGGTCATCCGGGAGGGAGAGTTCTCCATAGATTCCGCGAAGTAGTCCAACACCCGGGCCTGGTTGACGATCAGGTGCGGGAATTCGCTGATCCCGTGCGGGTCATCGGCGGGACGGGCGGTGCGCACGATGTTCTCGGGCGCCTCCGGGTCGGGCTTCCAGAAGGCCATCTCGGTGATGTGGTACGCCTCGTTGGAGATCTCGTCGGCGAAGCCGAACGCCTGGAAGGTCTCCACGCTGCGGGCCTGGATGCCGTCGGCCTGACCGACCTCGAGTCGGCCGTCGCGCTTCTCGATGATCCGAGTGTGCACCTGCGGGAACTGGGCCAGCTGGGCGGCGGCGATCATCCCCGCCGGGCCGGTGCCCACGATGAGCACGTCCATGTGCTCGGGGAGCTCCTGCGGACGGTCGAGTCCGACGCCGGCGGGCGCCTGGACACGGGGATTCTTGGAGACGTAGCCGTGATGGTGGAACTGCATGGATGACTCCTCAGTGAGCGGTGCGTGGGATGAAGTCCGCGGCGAGCTTCTCCGAGCCGCGCGCCACGAGCGAGACGTCGGCGCCCACGAGCACCCAGGACGCTCCGGCGTCGAGGTAGTCACGGGCGGCTGCCGGGTCGAAGGCGTTGACGCCGGCGGTCTTGCCGGCGCGCGCTGCGGCGGTGAAGGTGGCCTTCACGGCGTCGACCACCTGGGGGTGGGTCTGCTGACCGAGCAGCCCCATCGAGGCGGAGAGGTCGCTGGGACCGGCGAAGATCCCGTCGATGCCCTCCACCGCGGCGATCGCCTCGGCGTTCTCCACACCCTGGACGGTCTCGATCTGCAGGTGGATGCTCACATGCGAGGCGGCATCGTCGAGGTAGTTCGGCACCCGGTTCCAGCGTCCGGAGCGGGCCAGCGCGTTGCCGATCCCGCGGCGCCCCGCGGGCGGGTACTGCGTGGAGGCGGCGACCTGGCGGGCCTGCTCGGGCGTGGAGATCATCGGGATCAGCAGGTTCTGCACGCCGAGGTCCAGCACCTGCTTGATGGTCACCGGGTCGTCGGAGGAGAGCCGGACCAGCGGGGTCACCGGGTACCCGGAGAGCGCATGCAGCTGGGCGAGCACGGATTCAAGCCCGTTGGGTGCGTGCTCCATGTCGATGAGCACCACGTCCAGCCCCGAGCCGGCCATGATCTCGGCCATCACCGAGGACCCGGAGCAGACCCATCCGCCGATCAGCGGGCGGTCGGCGGCGGCCAGGTCCGCGCGCAGGGTGGGGTTCAGTTGAAGCGGCATGTCAGGGTTCCCAGCTCTCCATAATCACAGGTGACGGTGTCTCCGGGCTCCACCCACATCGGGCGGGTGAAGGAGCCGGCGAGGATCAGCTCCCCGGCCTGCAGGCTGTCGCCGTGCTGGGCCAGCTTGTTCGCCAGCCAGACCACGCCCATGGCGGGGTGGTTGAGCACGGCGGCGGCCACGCCGGACTCCTCGATGGTCTCGTTGCGGTAGAGCAGCGCGGAGACCCAGCGCAGATCCACCGCGTCCGGGGCCACCGGGTTGCCGCCGTAGACCATGGCGCCCATCGCGGCATTGTCGCTGATGGTGTCCACGATCGTGCGGCCCTGCATCTCGATCCGGCTGGAGAGGATCTCCAGCGCGGGCACCACGTAGTCGGTGGCGTCCAACACGTCGAAGACCGTGACTCCGGGGCCCTTCAGCGGCTTGCCGAGCTTGAAGGCGAGCTCCACCTCGATGCGCACGTTGGAGAAGCGGCTGTGCTCGATCACCGAGCCGTTCTCGAAGACCATGTCGTCGAAGATCGCCCCGTAGTCGGGTTCGGTGATCCCGGTGGCCACCTGCATGACCTTGGAGGTGAGCCCGATCTTGCGGCCCACCAGCCGGCGTCCGGACGCCACGGCGCGGCGTCGCCATTCGTTCTGCACCGCGTAGGAGTCCTCGATGGTCATCTCGGGGTGGCGGGTTGTGAGCCGCGGGATCATGCTGCGCTGCGCCTCGGCTGCGGCGAGCTCGTCGGCGATGGTGGTGATCTGCTCTGGTGTCAGCATTGTGCACTCCGGATCATGGCGCTCCTGATCATAGGTCTCCCGGTCATAGGTCTCTGGACAGCCTCAGAGCTGGTGGCCCAGCTTGTACTCGCCCTGTTTCCAGGAGGGCATGGAATCCTCGTCGTCCTTGCGGGTGTAGGAGAACCCGTCGGCGCCGATGGTCACGTCCATCTCGGAGCTCTCCGTGCGCTCCACCGAGGGCACCGGGCGTCCGTGCAGGTCCAGCACGGTGGAGGCCTCGGTGTACCAGGACGGGACCACCGGGTTGCCCCACCAGTCGCGGCGCTGGTTGTCGTGCACGTCCCAGGTCACCACCGGGTTGTCCGGGTCTCCGGTGTAGTAGTCCTGGGTGTAGATCTCGATCCGGTGCCCGTCGGGGTCACGGATGTAGAGGTAAAAGGCGTTGGAGACCCCATGCCGGCCGGGGCCGCGCTCGATGTGGTCGGAGAGCCGCAGCGCGCCGAGCTTGTCGCAGATCGCGAGCACGTTGTGCTTCTCATGGGTGGCGAACGCGACGTGGTGCATCCGCGGTCCCGCGCCGCCGGTCATCGCGGTGTCATGGACGGTGGGCTTGCGCCGCATCCAGGCCGCGTAGGTGGTGCCGTGCTCATCCTGGATGTCCTCGGTGACCCGGAAGCCGAGGTCCTCCATATAGGCCACGGCCTTGGGCACGTCCGGTGTGACCTGGTTGAAGTGGTCCAGCCGGACCAGGGCGCCAGGGGTGTAGAGGTCATAGCGCCAGGCCAGCCGCTCCACGTGCTGCACATCGTGGAAGAACTCGTAGGGGAAGCCCAGCGGGTCCTGGACCCGCACCGAGTCGCCGATGCCGCGGGTGAAGCCCTCCTTGCGCCGAATGACCTCGCAGCCGAGCTCGCGGTAGAACGCCTCCGCCTTGTCCAGGTCCTCCGGTGCGCGCACCCGGTAGGAGAAGGCGGCCACGGCGGCCTGCTCCCCGCGGCGCAGCACCAGGTTGTGGTGGATGAACTCCTCCATGGAGCGCAGGTAGATCGCGTCCTCGTCTTCGGCGGTGACCGTGAGGTCGAGGACATCCACGTAGAAGTCGCGGGAGCGCTGCAGATCGGTGACGATCAGCTCCATATAGGCGCAGCGCAGGATGTCCGGCGCCGGTGAAGAGGGGGTGGGAATCCGACCCGGGATGGGGTTGTCATTCATCAGAAGCGTCCTTGCTCGATGGTGGAAGGTGTGGGGTGCGGTGAAGCCTCAGTCGGCCTTGCCGAATACCGGGTTGTGGACCTCGCCGAGGTTGATGTGCACGGCCTGCTGGTCGGTGTAGAAGTCCAGTGAGCGGTAGCCGCCCTCGTGGCCCAGTCCGGAGGCCTTGACCCCTCCGAAGGGGGTGCGCAGATCCCGGACGTTGTTCGAGTTCAGCCAGACCATCCCGGCCTGGACCGACTGGGCGAAGTTGTGCGACCGCTTGAGGTCATTGGTCCAGATATACGCGGCCAGCCCGTACTTGGTGTTGTTGGCCAGTTCCAACGCCTCGGCGTCAGAGTCGAAGGGAGTGATGGCGACCACCGGGCCGAAGATCTCCTCCTGGAAGATCCGCGCCTCAGGCGCGACGTCGGCGAAGACCGTGGGCGCCACGAAGTTCCCGCTCGGGAACCCCTCCGGGCGACCGCCGCCGGCAAGAAGCCGCGCCTCGGTCTTGCCGATCTCGATGTAGCTCATCACCTTCTCGAAGTGCTCGGGGTGCACCAGCGCGCCGACCTCGGTGCCGGGCTCGTGCGGCAGTCCGACCTTGACCCGCTTGGCCTGGGCGGCGTAGCGCTCGAGGAACTCGGGGTAGATGCTGCGCTCCACCAGGATCCGGCTGCCGGCGGTGCAGCGCTCGCCGTTGAGCGAGAAGACCCCGAAGATGGTGGCGTTGACGGCCGCCTCAAGGTCAGCGTCGGCGAAGACGACGGCGGGCGATTTCCCGCCGAGCTCCATGGAGAGGCCCTTCAGCGCCGGTGCCGCGTTGGCGAAGATGGTCTGCCCGGTGCTTGATTCACCGGTGAAGGAGATCAGCGGCACGTCCGGGTGCTTGACCAGGGCGTCACCGGCCTGCTCACCGAGCCCGTTGACCAGGTTGAACACGCCCCTGGGCAGTCCGGCCTCTTCGAAGATCCCGGCCCACAGGCTCGCCGAGAGCGGGGTGAACTCGGCCGGCTTGAGCACCACCGAGTTGCCGGCGGCCAGGGCGGGAGCCAGCTTCCAGCTCTCCAACATGAAGGGGGTGTTCCAGGGGGTGATCAGTCCGGCCACACCGATCGGCTTGCGGCTGACGTAGTTGATCTGTCGTCCCGGCACCTTGTAGACGTCATCGGCCTGGGCGACGATCAGATCGGCGAAGAAGCGGAAGTTCTCGGCAGCGCGGCGGGCCTGCCCGAGGGCCTGGGTGATGGGCAGCCCGGAGTCGAAGGACTCCAGCTCCGCGAGCCGGGCGCCGCGCTCTTCGACGAGGTCGGCGATCCGGTGCAGCACCCGGGAGCGTTCCCGGGGCAGCGTCTCGCGCCAGGTCCCGGTCTCGAAGGCGCGGGCCGCGGCGGCCACGGCGAGGTCGACGTCGGCCTTGGTGCCGGCGGCGGCGCTGATGTAGACCTCGTTGGTCACCGGGTTGAGCACCTCGAAGGTGCCGCCCTCTGCGGAGTCGAGGAACTCGCCGTCGATGTAGTGCTGGATGCGTTCCGGCAGATCGGCCGGGACGGGGCTCTGGTAGTCGTTCATCTCTGGTGGGTCTCCTTAGGAGTCGGTGCGCTGCTGGCGGTAGGCCTCGACGGTGCGCCACTTGTGCTGGCGCACTGCCATCTCGATCTCCAGCGGCTCGGCATTCTCACGGATGAGTCGAAGGATGTCGTCGTGCTCCTGGACCGAGCGGGGCGCCCGGTCCGGCACGAAGGCGAAGGTGGAGCTGCGCAGCCCGGACATCCGGTTCCAGCCGCGGTCGGCGAGCTCGGAGATGTGCGGATTGGGGCAGCGCTGGAAGAGCGCCCGGTGGAACTTCTCATTGAGCGAGGTGAAGGCCACCGGATCGAAGTCCTCGAGCATGGCGCGCATCGAATCGTTGATCGCCTGGGCGCGGGCGAGGTCGGCGTCAAGCATCAGCGGCAGCGCCAGCGCGGTGGCCGCACCCTCGAGCACCCCGAGTGTCTGCATGGTGTCGATGTACTCGTCCTGGTTGACCATGGCGACCCGGGCGCCGACATTGCGTTCGAACTCGATCAGGCCCTCGGCCTCGAGCCGGCGCACCGCCTCGCGGACCGGGACCACGCTGATGCCCAGCTCCTTGGCTATGGCGCCGAGGACCAGCCGGTAGCCGGGGTTGAACTCGCGGCCGACGATGCGCTCGCGGATCCAGTCGTAGGTCAGCTCGGACTTGCTGATCCGCTCATCGATGCGGATCACGGGCCCTCTCCCTTGACGAGGGGGGCCTCGGCGCCGGCGCGTCCCTGTTCGGCCTCGTAGCGGGCGCGCCAGGTGGAGTTCATCGGAAAGAGTCCGTCCACCGGGTTCCCGGCCTTGACCTGTTCGGCGACCCAGGCGTCCTCGGCCTCCTTGACCAGCGCCGCCTCGGCCACCTCGTCGGCGATCGAGGGCGGGAGCACGATGACGCCGTCGTCGTCGCCGACGATGATGTCGCCTGGCTGCACGGTCGCTCCCCCACAGGCCACGGTGAGATCGGCGTCCCAGGGGACGTGCTTGCGGCCGAGCACCGCCGGGTGCGGGCCCTGACTGAACACCGGGAGTCCGATCTCGGCCACGGTGGAGTAGTCGCGCACCCCGCCGTCGGTCACGACACCGGCGGCACCGCGATGCAGCGCACGCAGCGCCAGGATGTCTCCCAGGGTTCCCGAGCCGCGCTCTCCGCGGGCCTCGATCACGATGACCTCGCCCGAGTGCACGGAGTCGAACACCTGCTTCTGGGCGTTGAAGCCGCCTCCGCGGGAGGCGAAGAGGTCTTCTCGGTGGGGCACGAAGCGCAGGGTCCGGGCAGTGCCGATGAGCTTATGGCCGGGGCGGGTGGGGCGCACGCCGTCGACGGTGACGTTGTTGTACCCGCGTCGGCGCATCTCCTGGGAGAGGGCGGCGACCGGCACCTGTTCCAGCGTGGCGCGCAGTTCGGGATCCAGGCCGGGGGCCTGCTTCGGGGGCAGGCCGGCGGCCTCCCGGGAGCCCCAGGCCTCTTCGCGCTGGGTGTCGTCCACGCTGGGCAGCGAGCCCAGGGCGGGATCGAACACCCCTGGTCCCTCCGTCACCGGGCTGACCAGTCGGCCGCTGGTGAGCCCGCGGGCGGCGTCGACCTCGACTTCGATGGTGTCCCCCGGCTCCGCCACCGAGGCGCCGGCGGGAGTTCCGGTGAGGATGATGTCTCCGGGCTGCAGGGTCATGTGCTGGGACAGGTCGGCGATGAGCTGGGTCAGCGGAAAGATCATGGAGCCGGTGGCGCCGTCCTGGACGAGGTGACCGTTCTTCCAGGTGCGCACACGCAGCTTCCTCGGGTCCACCTCCGCGGCATCGATGAGTTCGGGGCCCACCGTGGTGTAGCCGTCGCGGCCCTTGTTGCGCACGTTGGAGCCCTTGTCCGCGGCGCGCAGATCGTAGAGCCCCCAGTCGTTGGCCGCGGTGACCGCGCGGACGTGGCTCCAGGCGTCATCGGCGGTGACCTGACGTGCGGCGGTGCCGATGATCAGCGCGATCTCACCCTCGAAGGCGAGCAGCTCCGTCCCGCCGGGACGCTGCACGGAGTCCCCGGAGACGCCCAGCGAGCTGGTCGGCTTGAAGAAGTAGGACGGGGTCGCCGGGCGCCGGCCGCGCTCCGCGGCGCGGGACTCATAGCTGATGTGCACGGCGACGATCTTGCCGGGTGTGCCCAGTTCCTGCGCAGTCATATGGTCTCCTCGACGATCCGGCCCGGATCCCTCCGGTAGATGATATTCCAGATCGTATACGGTATGTGATGCGACGCACAACCCCTTCGAGTGGTTGTTGCCCGGGGAGCCGCGATGCGCTGGGCCGCGCAGCGCGGAGTGCACTGCAGGGTCTGAGCCCGGCTGTGATTCACCCGATGTCTGCTCCACTCACGCTGGCGTAGAGCTCGGGCCGCCGGGTGCGCAGGTATTCGCCCCAGATGAGTCCCAGGATGCCCGCCCCGACGATCACACCGGGAAGCACGACCACCAGCGGGGAGAAGCCGTCGGAGTCGATCATCACGTCGAAGTTGAACATGATCAGCACCGCGATGATGCCGAGTCCCACGGCTGAGATCAGCGGCGCTATGGTGCGGACGAACAACGGGTGCTGCTGCGGATCCCGATTGAAGTAGCGCATGATGGCCACCGAGGTCAGGCACAGCAGCAGCACCAGACCGAATCCCGCCGCGTTGGTCAGCCAGGGGAACATCGTCATCACCGGGAAGAGCGGACCGAAGTCGGAGCCGACCCCGGCCACGGCGAAGATCAGGATGAAGACCACGCCGATCACGCTCTGGGTCAGCGAACCTGCCACCGGGGCTCCGTTGGAGGCTCCCGTTCGCCCGAGGATCTGTGGCAGCACCCGAGCCCGGCCCAGCGAGAAGAAGTACCGGGCAGCCGCATTATGGAAGGCCACCATGGCGGCGATGATGCTGGTCATGAACAGCACTGCGGCGAGGTTCACCAGCAGCGCAGGCAGATGGCCGTCGAGGAAGATGAAGAGCAGGTCCGGGCCCCATTCCTGGGACTGGGCCACGATCTGCGAGGGGCCGATGCCCACGGCGAAGGCCCAGGCGGAGAAGGCGTAGAAGACGGCGATGATCGAGACCGCGATGTAGGTCGCGCGCGCCACCGATCGCTCTGGGTTCTTGGCCTCCTCCGAGTAGATCGCACCTGATTCGAACCCCATGAAGGCGGCGATGCCGAAGGCCAGGATGGCCCCGAGGCTGCCGTTGAACCAGTTCTCCAGCTGCAGCGGTGCGGCACTGATCCCTTCGGGGGACGTCGAGAGCGAGAGCACGCTGACCACGATCACGACCAGGAACTCCAGCAGCACGATCACTGCGAGAACCTTCGCCGAGAGGTCGATGCGATTGACCCCGAGCGCGCCGACGATCACCCACCCCACCAGGGCGCAGATCCACCAGGCGACCTCCAGGCCGAAGAGGTCATTGACGATCGACGAGGCGGTGAAGCCGAAGACTCCGTAGAGGCCCACCTGCATCGCGTTGTACGTCACCAGAGCCAGGAAGGAGCTCCCGATCCCGATCCGGGTGCCCAGCCCGGCTGTGACGTAGGCGTAGAAGGCGCCGGCATTCTGCACGTAGGTGCTCATCCGCCCATAGCCCAGCGCGAAGAACACCAGGATCACACCGAGCAGCAGGTACCCGACGGGCACTCCGATCTCAGCGGTGACGGCGAAGCTCGCGGTGGCTCCCCCGGCCAGGACCGTCAGCGGTGCGGAGGCTGCGATGATCAGGAACACCAGGGCCGGGACTCCCAGTGTTCGTCTGGCCAGGGTGGTGTTCTCGACCGCCGTGGGCCGGGTGGGGGCAGTGTGCTCAGTCATCAGGGTGCTCCATCTGCTCGCAGGTGCCGGCGAGGGTGTCGTTGCAGGTGCAAGTGCCGGTGCCGGTGCCGGTGCCTCGAAGTATCTCGAGCCGAAGCCCAGCGTGTCTTGCATCACGGTGCAGCGGCCTTGCGCATCCGGGCGGAGATTCTCGAACCCCGTCAGCACCGACCCTTTACAGCCTGTGTGAGCACTGTCACACTGAAGGGCCACCAAGGTTCACGTGTTCGGAACGCCTGTGTCCTCGATCTTGAGCACGTGCTCAATAACCTGGTGTGAACCCCTGCACAGGAGCGACGATGCACACGATCAACACGACGAACGCCGATCTCGAGCCGCTCTCCCCTGACCTGCCCCTCCCGGCCTCCGATCTCGCGACGTGGCGCGAGGCCATCGCAGCCGCCGTCGTGCCGCTGGAGATCCAGGCGAAGCCGGGCACCACCTTCGCCGGACACATCCGCAGCTCTGCCGTTGACGGCGTGGGGGTCTACGAGCTGCTCACCACGGCCCACACGGTGCGCCGCACACCGAAGCTGATCTCCAAGGACGATTCCCAGTTCTACAAGCTCAGCCTGCAGCTCTCCGGCCGCGGCATCCTGGAGCAGGATGGCCGCCGCGCCGAACTGGGCCCCGGGGACCTGGCCATCTATGACACCCACCGCCCCTACGCCCTGCACTTCCCGGAGCCCAGCCGGACCATGGTGATGGTGATTCCGCGGGAGCCGGTGGAGCTCACGGCGGAACAGATCGCCCGAGTCACCGCGACCTGCTTCTCCAGCGACCGGGGCTTCGGACGACTGATCAACCCGTTCTTCGTCGAGCTGTGCAACAGCATCGAGCAGCTGCCCGGAGCCTATGGTGCCCGGCTGGTCCATTCCGCGCTGGATCTGATGGTGACCATGCTCGCCCATGAGCTCGACACCCGCAGCGGCGGACCCAGCTCCCCCACCGGAAGCCTGCATCGGGAGATCCGCGAGTACATCCTGAACCACCTGGGTGATGAGACGATGACCCCGGCATCGATCGCCGCGGCCCACTTCGTCTCGCTGCGCTACCTGTACACGATCTTCGCGGAGGAGGGCGAGACGATCTCCGCCTGGATCCGGGCGCGGAGGCTGGAACACATCCGCCGAGATCTGGTGGATCCGATCTACGCGCAGCGACCGGTCTCCTGGGTGGCGGGGCGCTGGGGACTCCATGACGCGGCGCACTTCTCCCGGCTGTTCAAGGCCGAGTACGGAGAGTCCCCGAGCGTGTACCGGCGTCAGCGCCTGGCCGGGGGGTCACTGGCCGCCTGAGCGCGCACGATGCGGGAGAATCAGCTCATGCCGAAGAAGATCGATCGTGAAGACCGCCGCCAGCAGATCGTGCGGACCTATCTGCGCATCGCCGATCGCGACGGCCTCGAGGCTGCGACCTCCCGCGCCGTCGCCACGGAGCTGGGCGTCTCCACCGGATCGCTCTGGCACTACTTCTCCGGGTTCGACGACGTCGTCTTTCGGGCCTTCACGCTGATCTTCGAGCGGACCAACACGCGGATCACCGAGGGGGTCGGGTGCCATTCAGGACTGCGCGCACTGATGGCCCTGCTCGAAGAGGTCCTTCCGGTCGGCGAGGAGACCGAGCGTGAGGCGCTGATCGTCACCAACTTCTGGGGCCGCGCCTCCTCCAAGCCGGCGCTGGGTCAGTTCCAGACCGAGGTGGGAGTGAAATGGCGCCAGCAGATCACCGACCACCTGAGCGAGGCGATCGACGCCGGGGAGCTCACCGCCGCTGCGCCGGTCGAGGAGATCGCCGATGTGCTCATGGTGCTGATCACCGGGCTCCAGGTGGAATGCGCGCTGCGCACCCCGCTGGCAGACACGCAGAGGCAGTGGCGGACTGTCCGCCACTGCCTCTCCTCCTGGCTCACCCAAGCTGGCCGCGCCGCCGTCGAGCTCTGACGGACTCCCACGTCAGGTCCGGGCGGAAGAGCAGGTCAGCTCAGCTGCAGCCGCACCCGCAGGACTTCTCCTGCCCGGATTCTCCCGACTCCCCCGCGACGCCCGACTCCCCCGCGACGCCGGACTCCCCGGTGGCGCAGTGTCCGGAGGTCTCCGGTGGCACGTCCAGGGTCGGGTTGCGGTCGAAGAAGCCGTAAGGCGTGAGCTTGAACCCGGCATAGTCCACCGGCATGATCGGCCAGTCCTCGGTGCGCGGGAAATGGGTCAGCCCGAAGGTGTGCCACAGCACCAGATCCTGTCCCTCCAGGGACCGGTCCTGCTCGATGTAGCTGGACAGGCCGCCGAATCCAGGATTGAGGTTGACCTGATCCCCCGCGGGGAACTGCTCATCGGGGTGATGCTGGGTGACCCACAGATGGTGCCCGGCGAAGGCGGCGCGGCGCCGGATCGAGGAGTCTTCAGCCGCCAAGAGGGTGGGACTCTCCTCGGGATGCAGCAGATAGGAGGTGGGGGCCCCGACTCGGTTGGTCTTCTCCGCACTGCTGATCTGCCAGACCCGACCCACCGACCCCTTGGCATCGCGGACGGCCTCCTTCTCCGAGCGCAGCCGGGTGAAGCTGCGGGTGAAGGCGTTGCCCCAGGGATTCTCCTCGCTGGTGGGCACCCTGACGGCGTCGATCTCATCGACGGAGTTGCTGATCCCGTCCACGGTCATGTCCAGCCTCGCGCAGAAGAGGTGCTGGTGGACCGGCCCGCCCAGGCCCGGGGCGAGCTGCGTGGCGTAGGGGTAGTCGGGCGAGGGCATCCCGGAGGTGAAGACGATGCCGGTGGCCTTGGACTCGAGCTCGATCTTTCCGTCCAGATAGAGGTACCAGTAGAAGCCATAGTCGTAGTTGCCCACGGTGACGAAGAAGGACACCACGAGGCGGCGCTGGCGGCGGACCTCGCTGGTGCCGGAGAAGTCGTCGGTGTGCTTCCAGAGGATGCCGTAGTCCTCCTCGTGGATGCAGATCGCGTTGGGCAGCGTCCTGGGCTGGCCGTGGTCATCGACGACGACGGCGTCCACGTAGGTGATCTCACCCTTGCAGTCGCAGCCGAGCTCCAGCGCGTTGGCGAGCCGGCCGAACTGGTACTCCCCGACGTCGAAGTAGTTCTGCCAGGCGTGGGAGGGCGAGGGGTCGCCGTAGTTGACCACCATCTCGGCGATCGAGCCGCGATAGAGGATGGGCCTGTCCACGCCGTGGTCGTGGAAGCTCAGCTGGTGCAGCGTCAGGCCTTCGCGGCCGTTGAACCCGACCCGGACCTTCCAGTTCTCCCAGGCGAGCACCCCGTCCTGGAGGCTGAAGCTGACGCCTTCGGGCTGGGTGATGGAGATCGGCTTCAGCGAGGTGCGGTGTTCACCGCGCACGGCAGGGTCCAGGTAGTCACCGGACTCCTCCGGCACGTGCATGACCTCGGTCTCGACCACACGCAGGACCTTCTTGTGGGTCAGGTCCACGTGGGCGACCACTCCGTCGATCGGATGCGCCCAGATCGAATCGCTGGGGTAGTCCTGGCGGAAGGCGAGCGCGCGGACCATCCGCACACCGACCTCATCGGCGTAGCCGAAGATCCCGGCGGAGAGCCCGACGACGACGACCTTGTCCAGATCGGTCACGCCGCGCTTCGCGATCGCCTCGACCCAGCGCGGATCAGCCTTCACGATCGGGTCCGCGCCGGCGAGGTCCTCGTCGAAGCTCGGCGCGGATCCCTTCTCCACGGCGTCGACGTCGCGGCGCGCCACGATGGCCTCACGATCCAGGTCCAGCACGAGCTCGGTCAGTGTCAGCGTGTTCAGGTCGGTGAGCAGCAGCGCCACCTCCCGCGGCAGATGCACCCCGGGCGTCCAGGCCATGACGTCGTGCTTGGCGGGTTCGCGCAGCGTCACGTAGGAGATGCGGGTCGCATCGTTCAGCAGCGATTCGCGCTCCAAGACGCTTCGCATCGCGTCGATCTCGGAGACCGAGAGGGGCGTCAGGGGGTGGCGGTCCTGCTGGTCTGGGGTCTTGTCAGCCATGGTGATCCTCCTTATAGTTGAGCGCACGCTCAACAATAAATATGACACATCTCACATGGGTTCGGAAGGGTCAGATGGAAAAGATGACCATGATCCGCAGGGCGGCGGCCGGTGGCGCCGCCCTCTCGGGCCTGCTGCACCTGCTGATGCTCAGCCACGGACCCCACCTCGGCTGGGCCCTGGCGATGGCCGTCATGGCCATCATCTGCCTGCCGTGTGCCGGACACCTCTGGCGAGTTCCCAGTCCGCGCTCCTGGATCACGATCGCCGCGATGAACGCCAGCATGCTGGGCATGCACCTCTGGGTGATCGCCGGGCCTGAACCGGGTCACCCTGAACCTGCGGTTCTGACTTCTGCCGACGAGGCGCTCGTGGCGGGCCATCCCCACGGTCCGACCAGCAGCGTGGCGGCCGGCGTCGCCCCGGATGCCGGGGCGGCCACCACCAGCTCAGGAACCCCCGCAGAACTCTTCCACCACGTGCTGCTGCCTCTGGCCTCCGGTCTGGCAGCCATGGAGATCGTCTTGGCAGTCGCGGCACTGATCGTGCTGCGGCGACGAGACGGCGGTACGCCGAGCATGCAGGCAGGCAGAAGAGCCCTGCACGCGGAGTCAACATCCAGGCGCACGGGCGGGCCCATTCTGATCACAGCACCATCCGCCACTGACAAAGGAGTCACCCGATGAGCACCCAGACCACCGACCTTCTTGACCGCGTCCAGGATCCCGAAGATGGGCGAGAGATCCTCGATCCTGCCACCGGTGAACGGGTGGGCTTCGCCCCGCAGGCCACCGCCGAGGACCTCGATGCCGCCGTCGCAAGGGCACTCGCAGCCCAGCCAGGCTGGGCCGCCACCGGCGAGGACTCGCGCAGACAGGCTCTGCACGCGGCCGCCGACGCGGTGGAGGCCCACGCCGAGGAACTGGCGAGGCTGCTCTCCCGGGAGCAGGGCAAGCCGCTGAACGGACCCAACGCCCGCTTCGAGGTCGGCGCCTGCGTGGCCTGGCTGCGCACCACCGCGGACCTTCCGCTGGAGCCCGAGGTGGTCGTCGACGACGAGTCCGGCCGCGCAATCCTGCACTATCGTCCGCTCGGCGTCGTCGGGGCCATCGGTCCGTGGAACTGGCCGATGATGATCTCGATCTGGCAGATCGCGCCGAGCCTGCGGATGGGCAACACCGTGGTGATCAAGCCCAGCGGCTACACCCCGCTGAGCGTGCTCGCCCTGGTGGAGGTGCTCAACTCTGCACTGCCGGCCGATGTGCTCATCGCCGTTCCCGGCCGCGGTGATATCGGGGATCGGCTCTCCCGGCACCCGGATGTCGCGAAGATCATGTTCACCGGCTCCACGGAGACCGGCAAGTCCATCGTGAAGGCTGCCTCGGACACCATGAAGCGGATGACGATGGAGCTCGGCGGCAACGACGCTGGGATCGTGCTGGACGACGCCGACCCGCGGGCGCTCGCCGAAGGGATCTTCTGGGGCGCGTTCATCAACACCGGGCAGACCTGCGCGGCGCTCAAGCGGCTCTATGTCCCGGAATCGATCTACGCGCAGGTCTGTGACGCCCTGGTCGACGTCGCCAAGACCATGCCGATGGGCATCGGTCTCGAGGAGCAGAATGTGCTCGGTCCGCTGCAGAACCGCGCGCAGTGGGAGATCGTGGACCGGCTGGTGCGGGCCGCCAAGGACTCCGGCGCGCGGGTGCTGCTCGGCGGCGACCCCGACGCTCACGCCCCCGGAAATTTCTATCCGACCACCCTGGTGGCCGACATCGACCCGCAGAACCCGCTGGTGGTTCAGGAGCAGTTCGGTCCGGCGCTGCCGATCATCAAGTACACCGATCTGGATCAGGCCATCGAATGGGCCAACGCTCTGGATGAGGCCCTGGGCTCCTCGGTGTGGTCAGCGGACACCGACCGGGCGATCGAGGTGGCGGCGCGGCTGGTGGCCGGCACCACCTGGATCAACAAGCACGGCGCCGTGGACCCGCGGATCCCCTTCGGCGGAGCCCGCGAATCCGGCTTCGGGATGGAGTTCGGCGTGGCAGGCCTGAAGGAGGTCGCCCAGCCGCACGTGATCAGCCAGTAGCGCCTCCTCCGTTAAGGAACGGACGCGAGCGGAGAGGGAGCCGCCATGATCGGGGGCTCCCTCTTCTGCCTTCGCGCGGCGGACGAGAGCCACCGGCTCAGACTCAGTGCCGGTTCAGACTCAGTGCCAGTCGAGACTCAGCGCTGGTCGAGACTCAGTGCCGGTCGAGACTCAGTGCTCGTCGTAGTGGTCGCCATGAGCTGCATGGCGGTGGCCGTCGTGGACGTAGTCCACGTGGTCACCGTGCTCCACGGCCTCATGCCCGCAGTCCTCGCCGTGGGCGTGGTCGTGGTGGTTGTGCTCAGCAGTCTTGTGCTCGGCGGTAGGGTTCTCAGTCATGATGATGCTCCTTCGCGGCGGATTCGGCCGCCGATCGCTGGGGTACGGGTTCCTGTGCGTGCGCGATCGCGTCGGCGATCACATGGGAGACATGCTCATCGGCGAGCCGATGCTCGATCTCTCGGCCATGCCGATCGGCCAGCACAAGACCCGCCTGCTTGAGCGTCCGCAGATGCTGGGAGACCAGCGGTTGAGACATCGCGGTCAGCGCCACCAGCTCGTTCACCGTCTTCGGAGACTCACCGATCAGACAGAGCAGCCAGAGCCTCGACTCGTGGCCGAGAACCTTGAACAGCTGGGCCGCGCTGATCACCGCCGGGTTGTCACGCACAACCTCAGCACACCAGATAGATAAAGAGATTGCAATGTATTTATTGCGACGCACTCTCATCTGGGTCGTCAAGCGACTCGAGCTCGGCCAGCGACTGCTTCGCCGCGGCGATCCGCTGCGCCTCAGGCCGCTCCCACCAATACGGGCCGCGCTCCCCCAGCCCGGTCTTGGCCAGGCCGACCCGCCTGCGAGAGGCGGCCACCCGCTCGTCGTCGCCGGTCTTCTTGCCCGCCCCGACCCCGGATCGGCCGCGGCCCAGGTGGGATTTCAGCGCAGCGACCAGCTCCTCGGGCAGCGCCGGATCTGTCCGGCGCCAGCGCCGTCCCTTGATCACCAGCCAGCGTTCGGACTCCTCGGCGGACTGTGCACCTTCAGGCATCGACATCTCCTTCACCAGCTCAGTTGACGCGCGGGTTCCCCTGCTACTGTGCCAGCCAGGACGGCCGCTCGCGCGGCGACGCTTCCCCGAAAGGGCCCTGATGACCCGCACGCTCCTCTGGTTCCGCGACGACCTGCGCACCGCAGACCATGAAGCACTGCTCACCGCCTGCCAGCGCGCGGAGAACCCGGGCGACGTCGTCGCACTCTATCTCTTGGACGAGGTGAGCCCGGGGGTGCGCCCGCTGGGCGGGGCGGTGAAGTGGTGGCTGCACCACGCACTGGAGTCGCTTGCGACCGATCTCGCCGAACTGGGCATCCCGCTTCTGCTGCGCGCGGGAGACCCTGCCGAGATCCTGCCCGCTCTGGCACAGGAGCTCGGCGCGCAGAGGGTGCAGTGGTCGCGGCGCTACGGCGGTCCCGAGCGCGCGGTGGACGCCGGGATCAAGGCGGCGCTGCCCGAGCATGGAATCGAGGTGGAGAGCTTCAACGCCTCGCTGCTGCATGAGCCGTGGACCGTGGAGACCAACACCGGTGGCCCGTACAAGGTCTACACCCCCTTCTGGAAGCAGATCAGCGTCCGCGACCCCGGCACCCCGCATGCCCGCCCCGCCGCGCTGGGCACGCTCGAAGATGCGGCAGCCGCACTCCCCACCCTGGCCCTGGGCGCCGGGAACCTCGAGGACTGGGAGCTGCTTCCCACCCGACCGGACTGGGCCGGTGGTCTGCGCGAGAACTGGACCCCCACCGAGGCCGGGGGCCACGAGCGGCTGCGCGAGTTCCTGGCACATCAGGTCCAGGACTACGACGACGCCCGGGATGCCCCTGCCGGGGACGGCACCTCGCGAATCTCGCCCTATCTGCGCTTCGGGCAGCTCAGCCCGCGCCAGGTGTGGGACGCCGCACACCAGCAGACCGAGGAGGCGGTGGACAAGTTCCTCTCCGAGATCGGCTGGCGCGAGTTCTGCTGGCACCTGCTCTTCCACTTCCCGCAGCTGCCGCACACCAATCTGCGCGCCCAGTTCGACGCCTACCCCTGGAAGTCCCGCCGCGACGCGCCCGAGGACTTCCATGCCTGGGCCACGGGGCAGACCGGGTTTCCCTGGGTGGACGCCGGCCAGCGGCAGCTCTGGAAGACCGGGCATATGCACAACCGGGTACGGATGGCCTCGGCGAGCCTGCTGATCAAGAACCTGGGCATCGACTGGCGCGAGGGCGAGGCCTGGTTCTGGGACACGCTGGTGGACGCCGATTCCGCCTCCAACCCGGCGAACTGGCAGTGGGTGGCCGGCTGCGGCATGGACGCCGCCCCGTACTTCCGGATCTTCAACCCGGAGCGCCAGCGGGAGCGCTTCGACCCCAGGGGCACCTACGTCAGCGCCTGGATCCCGGAGCTGGACTCCCCCGAGTACGCGGCCCCGATCGTGGACCTCAAGGCCTCGCGCGAGGAGGCGCTGGAGCACTACAGCCAGATCAGCGGGAAGTGATCGGCGCTCCCATGGGGTAGAGTGATGAGTCTGGTGCCCACCTCGTGTGGTTGCCTGCGTCGTAAGAACGCCTTGATCAACGGGGCCGTGTTTTCCACCGGCCCACGTTTCAGCAGTGATTTTCTCGCGGCGACCGAGTGCATCAACCGATGCCTTCGCCCTTTGCCAGACCAGTCCCAGGCGGGTACCCCCTTGCCTTCTCTGCGTCTGGCGCTTTCCGAAAGGCTCCCGCCATTTCTGAGACCCAGACCTTCGCCGACCTCAACGTTCCCGCACCGCTGGTGCGCGCTCTCGCTGCAGACGGCAAGATTGACGCTTTCGCCATCCAGGAACAGACCCTGGCCGACACGCTGAACGGACGCGACGTCCTCGGCCGCGGCAAGACCGGCTCCGGCAAGACCCTCGCCTTCTCCATCCCGATGGTCGCCCGCCTCGGCGAGAAGGACGCGGCCAAGCGCCGCCGTCCGGGCCGCCCGCTGGGCCTGATCCTGGCTCCGACCCGCGAGCTGGCCACCCAGATCAACGCGGTGCTCGAGCCCCTGGCGGCCTCGTACAACCTCAAGACCACCACGATCTTCGGCGGCGTCACCGCTTCACGCCAGATCAACGCGCTGAAGTCCGGCGTGGACATCGTCGTGGCCTGCCCCGGCCGCCTCGAGGACCTGCTGAACCAGCGCGCCCTGAGCCTCGAGTCAGTCGAGATCACCGTGCTGGACGAGGCCGACCACATGGCCGACCTCGGCTTCCTCCCGGTGGTCACCCGGCTGCTGGAGAAGACCGACCCCAAGGGCCAGCGGCTCTTCTTCTCCGCCACCCTGGACAACGGTGTGGACAAGCTCGTCAAGCGCTTCCTGAACAACCAGGTGCTGCACTCCGTGGATGAGGCCACCTCCCACGTCTCCGCGATGACCCACCACGTCTTCGAGGTCCACAACGACGACAAGCGTGACCTGGTGAAGCAGCTGGCCTCCGGCACCGGACGCCGCATCCTCTTCACCCGCACCAAGCACCAGGCGAAGAAGCTGGCCAAGCAGCTCACCGATCAGGGCACACCCGCGGTGGACCTGCACGGCAACCTCTCCCAGTCCCAGCGTGACCGCAACCTCGCCGCCTTCGGCGAGGGCGACATCAAGGTCCTGGTCGCCACCGACGTCGCAGCCCGCGGCGTGCACGTGGACTCGGTGGAGCTCGTGGTCCACGTGGATCCGCCGGCCGAGCACAAGGCATACCTGCACCGCTCGGGTCGCACCGCCCGCGCCGGCAGCGCCGGCGACGTGGTCACCGTGATGCTTCCGGAGCAGCGCCGCGACACCCAGGCGCTGCTGCGCAAGGCAGCCATCGCCGTGCACCCGATCCGGGTCAACTCCGAGTCCGAGGCCGTGAGCGAACTCGTCGGTGCCACCGCCGATTTCGTCAAGCCTGCCCCGCGCGCTCCTGTCCAGCAGCAGCAGCCCCGCCGTCGTCCAGGGACCTCCGCGCCTCGCGGCGGCGGCCCAGCACGCGGCGGTCGCGGCGGCTCCGGCGGCCCAGCACGCAGCGGCCAGGCCGGACCCGCCCGCGGCGGTCGCCCCTCGGGACGCAGCGGCGCAGGCTCAGCAGGACGGTCCCCGCGCCCCGCACGCTGAGAACACCGCACGATGACACCTGAATGACAACACCGCAGATGGGTGGGCCCTAGGGCCCGCCCATCTGTGCATTAGGCTGATCCTAAGCAGCTGCTGTACGCGAGCTTAGGAGGAGCTGAAAATCTTGGACGAAGAGAGTCGACAAAGTGCGCTCGACGCCCTGAAGGTCCTCGACACTCCGCCCGACGAACGTGTGGACCGGATCACCCGTCTGGCCCAGCAGATCTTCGGCGTCCCCATGGTCAGCGTCAATCTCCTCGACCGAGATCGCCAGTGGCGCAAGTCGGAGATCGGCCTCGGCGTGAGAGAGGTGCCCCGGGCCGACGCGTTCTGTGAGGCCACGATCGCCCAGACCGGCACCCTCGTCATCGAGGATGCCGCCCAGGACGCGTTCTACGCCTCCAACCCCTTCGTCCTGGGTGATCCGCACCTCCGGTTCTATGCCGGACACCCGCTGCAGGCACCCTGCGGCGAACATGTGGGCACCCTCTGCATGCTCGACACCGAGCCGCGGACCCTCGATGCGAGCCAGCGCGACCTCCTGAAGGACCTCGCCGTCTGGGTCCAGACCGAACTCGCCCAGCAGCAGGAGCTGGACCACGCCGCCGTCGTCCAGCGCGCGCTGACCCCGCGAGACCTCCCGCAGCCTGACGGCTACACCGTCACAGCCGGCTCTGCCCCGGCCGGCAGCGTCTCCGGGGACTTCCACGACGTGAGGCTGCGAGATGATCAGCTCCGCATCACCCTCGCCGATGTGATGGGCAAAGGCACCGGGGCCGGCATCATCGCATCCGCCGTGCGCGCCTCGATGCGCACTGCCCCTGAACGTTCACTGCTCACCACCGTGGCCGAGATCGACTCGATCCTCGAACACGACATCGGCGACCTGCACATGTTCGTCACCCTCTTCTGCGCCGACGTCGACACCCGCACCGGAGTCGTCAGCTATGTCGACGGTGGGCACAGCCTGAGCTTCATCCTGCGCGCCGATGGCACCTGGGAGCACCTGAACTCCACCGGACTGCCGCTGGCCATGGGCATGGGAGACGCCCACGGACTGGGCACGGTGCAGCTGAATCCCGGAGACGCCCTCATGAGCTGCAGCGACGGCCTGCTGGACCTCCTGGACCTGGAGGATCCCTTTGGCCAGGTGGATGAGATCCTCGCCGAATATGGGATCGACGGTGCCGTGAAAGAGGCCCTGCGCCGCGCCCTCGCGGTCAAGGCCGCCGATGATGTCACTGTGCTCGTGGTCAGGAGAGATTCTTGACTCGTCGTCTGATCCTGATCCGGGTCTTCGCGGTCCTCGCGGTGCTGACCGGGGTCAACTACCTCACCTGGCGCTGGATGGAATCCCTCAACTGGGACGCCTGGTGGATCGCGGTGCCGCTGGTCATCGCCGAGACCTACAGCCTGATCGACACCTTCCTCTTCGCCACGACCATGTGGCGGGCCAAGGAACGGTCCGGCCCCGAGTCCCCTCCCACCGGCACCGTGGACGTCTTCATCACCACCTACAACGAACCCGTCGCCATGGTCATGGCCACCGCGCGGGCCGCGAAGAACATCGCCTATCCGCACGAGACCTTCGTCCTCGACGACGGCGACCGCCCGGAGATGGCCGCGGCAGCCCGGGCCGAGGGCCTGGGCTACATCACCCGGTCGGCAGACTGGACCGACAAGCCCCGCCACGCGAAGGCCGGGAACCTCAACAACGCCTTGTTCGAGACCGACGGCGAGTTCCTGCTGATCCTCGACGCCGATCAGATTCCGGACCCGCTGATCCTGCACCGCACCCTGGGCTACTTCGCCGACGAAGAACGGGTCGCCCTGGTGCAGACCCCGCAGTGGTTCATCAATGTGGACGAGGCAGACCCGCTGGGCAGCCAGGCGCCGCTGTTCTACGGACCGATCCAGCAGGGCAAGGATGGCTGGAACGCCGCCTTCTTCTGCGGATCCAATGCCGTGCTGCGCCGCGAGGCGCTGATGCAGCTCGGCATCGTCGGCTATGTGCGCGAGCTCGAGGACTCCACTCGTCGGACGCTGCGCGCGGCTGAGCGGCTGCTCGCCCGCGAAGCAGGCCGCCACCGGGCCATGCCCGAGCTACACAAGGAGCTCACGCGTCTGCGCGAAGAGGTCACCGGAGCCAGGTTCGTCGTCTCCGCCGGCGAACCGATCGCTGACGTCACCCACCAGCTCCGCACCCAGATCGACGCCGCCTCCCGCCGGCTGGTCAAGAACGACATGGACCTGATGGCCGAGGACCTCGCCGCGATCCACGCGATGCCGGTCCAGCGCGACGCCGAACGAGACGTGGTCGTCGTCGATGAGGTCGGCCTGGACGCGCTGACCACCCGTGAGCTCTCTCCGCTGGCCGCCGTGAAGTCCGTCGGAGCTCTGGTGGATGCGCTGCGCGTCGACCGCCCCGGCGAGGCCCAGCCGATCCAGCCGCTGGCCACCATCTCGGTGACCGAGGACATGGCCACCGCGATGCAGCTGCACAGCATGGGATGGCGAAGCGCCTACCACCACGAGATCCTCGCCCGGGGACTGGCGCCGGAGGACCTGCAGACCATGCTCAAGCAGCGCCTGCGCTGGGCGCAGGGCACGATGCAGGTTTTCCTGCGTGACAACCCCATGGCCAAACGGGGACTCTCCGCCGGTCAGCGGCTGATGTACTTCGGCACCATGTGGAGCTACCTCGCCGGATTCGCCGCGATCGTCTACCTCTCCGCACCGATCATCTACCTGATGTTCGGAGTCATGCCGGTGACCGCTTGGAGCGGCGACTTCTTCGCCCGCTTCCTGCCGTACTTCCTGATCAATCAGCTGTTCTTCCTGATCGTGTCACGCGGGATCCGCACCTGGCGCGGCCAGCAGTACTCGCTGGCGCTCTTTCCCGTCTGGATCCGCGCGTGCACGTCGTCCTTCGCCAATGTGGTCTTCAAGAAGCCGCTGAGCTTCGTGGTCACCCGCAAGGACGGTCGTGTGGGCGGCTCCCTGCCGCTGCGCGAGGTCTGGCCCCAGCTCACCGCGATCGCACTGTTGATCATCGCGCTGATCACCGGAGTCGTGCGGGTCCTGATGGGCACCGCCGATGGCACCGGCACGTTGGTCAACATCGTCTGGGTGGCCTATTCGCTGGCCGCGCTGAGCGTCGTCATCCAAGCCCTTCGCTATAAGGGCCCTGCAGCACACGCCGAAGAGGCAGAAGGAGCATCATGAATCTCAACGTCACCACCCATACACGGCATGCCGTCGTGCGCCCCGAAGGTCGGCTCACCGCCTCGGGTGCACCCCGGCTCAAGCAGGCGATCAAGAAGCTCATCGATGAGGGCAGCCCGCGCATCGTGGTGGACCTGGCCCAGACCGAGTTCATCGACTCCTCCGGGCTGGGCGCCCTGATCGGCGGATTGAAGGCTGCGCGGCTCGCCGAGGGTGATCTGCGGCTCGCCGCCGCCAGTGAATCCGTCAAGAGCATCCTGAGGCTCACGAGCCTCGATCGAGTCCTGCGCGACCACCCCACCGTCGAGGCGGCGTTCGGCGATGGGTGATGGGATCTCGCGGGTCTCCTTGACCGGCACCGCCGAGCTGACCTTCGTGGACCAGGTGCTGGACGCGTTGGAGCGGCTCTGCCGCGCGGCCGATGGCATCTCCGAGGAGGATCGCACCTTCTTCTCGCTGGCGGTCAGCGAGATCGCCACCAACATCGTCACCCACTCAGGCTGTGAGGGCGACGCCGAGGTCACCGTCATCGCGGATCTGACGGTCGACGACGCCGCGCTGTCCGCCCGTTTCCAGGACGACGCCGCACCGGTCGCCGTCGCGCTCGAAGAGGCCGAGCTTCCCGATGAGCTGGCCGAGTCTGGCCGCGGCCTGGCGATCGCGAAGATGGCCCTGGACCAGCTCAGCCACGAGGTCAACAATGGACACATCTGGACACTGGTCAGAAAGCGCCGCTGAGGAGCCGCACACACAGGCCCGCTCTCGCCCCGCCTTGAGGGACTGCTCGATGCGCTGCCGGTGAATCCTGGACTCCGGGGGCTCGAGATCGGCGGGGGCCGGGTGTCGCCGCCAGAGAGGTGGCGCAGCTGACCCGCGTCACGCTTGACCAACCCCCGTGTGGACACCCAGGATTGTCGGAACCCCCACGGATCGGAACCCCAGCTCATGATCGAATATGGCGTCGCCCCTGGCATCCACCTCGTGTCGCAGGCGAATGTGAACTGCTACGTCGTGGAGGCGGAGGACGGCATCACCCTGATCGATGCCGGGCTGCCCCGGATGTGGCACGAGGTCATGGAGGTGCTCAAGACGCGCCAGCGGCTCCCCTATGAGATCAAGGCGTTGGTGCTGACCCACGGTCACTTCGATCACCTGGGGTTCGCGCTGCGAGCCCAGCAGAGCCTGGGGATCCCGGTCATCGTTCATCACGACGACGCATGGCTGGCGGCCAACCCCTACCGCTACGCGACCGAACGAAACCGGCTGCTCTACCCGCTGGGCCACCCTCGATCGTTGCCGCTGCTGGGCCGGATGGCGGCCTCCGGAGCACTGGCCGTCAAAGGGGTCCACGGAGTCCAGCTGATGACGGCAGGGTCCGTGCTCGAGGTGCCAGGCTTTCCGGTCCCGGTGCACACCCCGGGTCACACCGACGGACACTGCATCCTGCATCTCCCGGACCGCCGGGCGGTCTTCACCGGAGACGCGCTGGTGACCCTGGACCCCTACACCGGTCAGACCGGTCCGCAGATCGTCGCGGGGGCGGCCACCAAGGACACGGCGCAGGCGATCAGCTCTCTGGACGCGATCGCACTCACCGAAGCCGACCACCTGCTGCCCGGCCACGGAGCGGTGTGGTCCGACGGCGCGGAGGCCGCAGTGGAGGCCGCCCGCAAGGTCGGTCGGCACTGAATCGGGCCGCCACAGAGAGCGTGTTCAATCGTCTCAGTATTCGATCGTCCCGATCAGACCGACGATCCGGTCGATCGTGGCCGGATCGGTTTCCGAAGGCATGGCGCCGGTGCCGGTGAGCGAGGCGTTGAAGTAGATCCCGTCCCCCAGCAGCATCACCAGGTGGACCATGTCTTCGTTTCCCACGGCGTCCATCAACACGTCGAACCATTGGGTGCGGCATCTGGCGAGGAGTTCGTTGGCCTCCGGATGCGACCCCTGGGCCAGGCGGGTGACCGCCATGTTGCAGCGTTCCAGCGGACTTTCGACGTCGAGTGAGCTCTTGACGTAGTAATCGGCAGCCTGTGCAGGTTCCGCACGCATCACCGCCAGATCGGCCTCCACCAGGCTCTGCAGCCGATCAAACAGCGCAGCCGCCAGCTCGTCCTTGGACTTGAAGTGGTAGGTCAGCCCACCCTTGGAGACGCCCGCGCGCTGGGCGATGGCTTCAAGGGTGGCGCTGCGTTCGCCGTCGGACACCAGGATGTCCTGGTACGCGTCAATCAGCCGCTGAACGGTGCTCGGAGCATGACCCATGAGAGCGAGTGTAGGGCCTACCCGAAAAACCGACTAGTCGGTATAGTGACGTGCGTTACATCGCTTCGGGTCGCCGACGCCGACCCGGCCGGACATCGGAGGAGCACCATGAGCCATGCCACCCTCGGGAAGAATCCCCGCGGCTCGCGGTCGGGCCAGGGGAAGGGCCTCTCCACCGGCACACTCGGCGTCTGGGGATCGGTGGTCATCGGGCTCGCGTCTACGGCCCCGGTCTATTCGCTGGCGGCCTCCCTCGGATTTGTGGTCCTCGCGGTCGGAGCACAGGCGCCCATCGCGTTCATCCTGGCGTTCATTCCCATGCTGTTCATCGCCTTCGCCTACCGAGAGCTCAACCGCGAAATCCCCGACTGCGGCACGTCCTTCACCTGGGCCACGAAGGCATTCGGCCCGTGGGTGGGCTGGATGGCCGGCTGGGGTGTGGCCGTCGCGGGCATCATCGTGCTCGCCAATCTGGCGCAGATCGCCGGGATCTACCTCTGGCTGCTGATCGGTGACGGGTCCCTCGCCGAGAACTCCCTGCTGGTGACCGCCACCGGGGTCTTCTTCATCGCCTCCATGACATACGTCAGTTACCGCGGGGTCGAAATCGGCGCGAAGCTCCAGAACGTCCTCCTGGGGATCCAGTACCTCGCGCTGGGCCTGTTTGTGGTGTTCTCGCTGATCGGGATCGCCAATGGATCCGCCGAGAACGCCACCACGCCGTCGTTGGACTGGTTCAACCCGTTCGCCTTCGAGAGCATCGAGGGCTTCACCGAGGCGGTGCTGCTGGCCCTGTTCATCTACTGGGGCTGGGACGCCTGCCTGGCCCTGAACGAGGAGACCCGCGATGCCCGTCGCATTCCCGGCCTGGCCGCCCTGATCTCCACGGTGCTGCTCCTCATCACCTATGTGGGGGTGACCGTCGCAGCGATGATGTACGCCGGGGTGGGCGAGGCAGGGGTCGGCCTCGGGAACGAGGGCAACGCTGAGGACGTGTTCTTCGCGCTGAAGGATGTCGTCCTCGGCCCTGCCGCCTGGCTGCTGGTGGTGGCGGTGCTCGTCTCTGCTGTCTCCTCGACCCAGACCACCATCCTGCCCACCGCCCGGGGCACCCTGTCCATGGCCGTCTACCAGGCGCTCCCGCGCCGGTTCAGCACGGTGCACCAGCGGTTCAAGACCCCCTCCTTCTCCACGCTGGTCATGGGAGTGGCAGGGATCGGGTTCTACGTGGTGATGACGCTGATCAGCGAGAACATTCTGGCTGATTCGATTCTGTCGCTCGGATTGGCGATCGCCTTCTACTACGCCATCACCGGGTACGCCTGCGTCTGGTACTTCCGCCGGGAGCTGTTCACCTCCCGCCACAGCTTCATCTTCCGCTTCCTGCTCCCCCTGCTGGGCGCACTGCTGCTGACCGCGGCGTTCATCAAGTCAGCGATCGACATGGCCGACGTCGACTACGGGTACAGCGTGCTCCTCGGCGTCGGCGGCACCTTCGTCGTCGGCATCGGTTCCCTGGCCCTGGGCCTCGTGCTGATGCTGCTCTGGCGGACCCGATCCGGGTCGCTGCCGTTCTTCCGCGGGGAGAGCCTGAACGCCGACACCGCCGTGCTGGTGCCCGACTCCCCCACTGACGACCGACGCTCAATCGATGGAGGCTTGACCTGATGCGCATTCTCATTGTCGGAGCCGGCGGCGTGGGATCCGCCGCCGTCCGGATCGCGGTCCGCCGCACGTTCTTCGACCTGCTGGTGGTCGCGGACTACGACCCCGCCCGGCCCCAGGCCCTGGTGGGATCCCTCGACGACGACCGCTTGGTGGCCACGCAGGTGGACGCCTCATCGGCGGAGGCGGTGGCCGCCGTCGTCCGCGAATACGGGATCACCCATGTGCTCAACGCTGTGGATCCGCGGTTCGTGATGCCGATCTTCGATGGCTGCTTCGCCGCGGGGTCGACCTACCTCGACATGGCGATGAGCCTGTCGGTCAAGCACCCGGAGGAGCCGTACTCGAAGACCGGGGTGATGCTGGGAGATGAACAGTTTGCCCTGGCCCAGCAGTGGGAGGACGCCGGACGGCTCGCTCTGGTGGGAATGGGCGTGGAGCCGGGATTGTCGGACGTCTTTGCCCGCTACGCCGAGGATGAGCTGTTCAGCTCGATAGATGAGCTGGGCGTGCGTGACGGCGCCAACCTCGTTGTGGCAGGAGCCGATGGCGAGCCGGCGTTCGCGCCTTCCTTCTCGATCTGGACCACGATCGAGGAGTGTCTGAACCCCCCGGTGATCTTTGAACGTGAAACCGGCTGGTACACCACCGAGCCGTTCAGTGAAATGGAGGTCTTCCACTTCCCCGAAGGGATCGGGGAGGTGGAGTGTGTCAACGTGGAGCACGAGGAGGTCATCCTCATGCCGCGCTGGACCAAGGCCCGGAGGGTGACTTTCAAGTACGGGCTCGGCGACGAGTTCATCGACGTGCTCAAGACCTTGCACAAGCTTGGACTCGACTCCACCGACCCGCTGATGGTGAAGGGAGTGCCGGTGTCGCCGCGCGACGTCGTCGCAGCGGCACTGCCCGATCCCGCCACCCTGGGCGACCGGATGACGGGAAAGACCTGCGCAGGCCTGTATGTGACGGGGGTCGGCAAAGACGGTGACCCCCGGGCCGTGTACCTGTATCACGTGGTGGACAACGAATGGTCGATGGCCGAGTTCGGCTCGCAGGCGGTGGTGTGGCAGACGGCGGTGAATCCTGTGATCGCTCTGGAGCTGCTCGCGAAGGGAACCTGGCAGGGCACCGGCGTCCTGGGTCCGGAGGCCTTCGACTCCCGGCCGTTTCTGGAGCTGCTCGCCGCAGACGCGCCGGTCGGCTACGGGTCACCGTGGGGACTTGAGGAGCGCTAGGCCGACCCACCCTGTCGCTGCGACTCATGGAGCGGCTCTAGTTCGTGAAGTACTTCCACTTCGTCATCTCGTCGCTGAGGTCGTGCAGCTCGCCATTGGTGGAGAAGGTCCCGTTGCCGCGGTGGTGGAACTCCGGGGTGGGTGCAGCGTCGGGTCTGATCCATGCCGCGGTGGTGCGCAGCAGCCACAGCGAGTAGTCCTCCACCAGCGAGTCGTCCTCGACCTTGCACTCGATGTTGGCCACACACTCGCCGATCAGCGGCGCCGCGACGCTCACTCCGGGCACTCGGGTCAGTCCGAAGTGCTCCCACTTGTCGAGGTCGTCGCCGGAGCAGTTGCCCAGCTGCACCGTGGTGCGCATCAGCTCGGCGCCGGGAATGCCGATCACGCATTGCCGGGTGGACTGCAGCGTCGCGAAGCTGGCGTCCCAGGTGCCCACGATCACTGCCAGGATCCCGTCGTGGCGGACCGGCATGTTGAACGCGTTGGTCATGATGTTGTCCCGGACACCGTCGGAGGTGGAGATCAACACCGTGGGTCCTGGCTCGATCAGCCGGTAGGTGTCTCGGACCGGATAGGGCACGAATCCATTCATAGTGCGTCCTCCCACTTGAGATGCAGGGATGAACCTGCGTCGTGTCACCCAGCCTAGCGCCAGGCCCCGAATCCCGGCAGGGCCAGCGGTCGCCTAGGCTGGGGTGAATGAACGCTGTTCCAAGTCGAATCACCTGTCCCACGCTGGCCGCCAAGGTCACCTCCGCCGTTGACGCCGCCACCCACATCAATGACGGCGACCGGGTCGGGATGAGCGGATTCACCGGCGCCGGATACCCCAAAGCGGTCCCAGCAGCGCTGGCGGAGCGGGCCAAGGACGCCCACGACCGTGGCGAGGAGTTCGGCATCGACCTCTGGACCGGTGCCTCCACCGCGCCTGAGCTCGACGGCGTGCTCGCCGAGGCCCGCGCCGTCCGCCGTCGGCTGCCCTTCCAGTCAGATCCCACCATGCGTGAGGCCATCAACACCGGCGAGACCGAGTACGTCGACACCCACCTGAGCCACTCCGCCCAGCAGGCCTGGTTCGGCTTCTACGGCAAGCTCAACGTCGCCGTCATCGAGGTCGCCGCGATCCTGCCCAACGGACTTCTGGTCCCGGGCAGCTCGGTGGGCAACAACAAGACCTGGCTGCAGCTGGCGGACAAGGTCATCCTGGAGGTCAATGACTGGCATCCGCGAGCCTACGAGGGCTTCCACGACATCTATTACGGGACCAAGCTGCCCCCGGAGCGCCGCCCGCTCCAGCTGACCGACCCGATGCAGCGCATCGGAGATCCCTACCTGCGCGTGGACCCGGAGAAGGTGGTCGCGGTGGTCAAGACCGACGCGCCGGACCGGAACCTGCCCTTCAAGCCCGCCGATGAGCAGTCCAAGGCCATGGCCGCGCACGTGGTGGACTTCCTGCGCTACGAGATCAAGCAGGGGCGGCTGCCGGAGAACCTGCTGCCGCTGCAGTCAGGGATCGGCAACGTCGCGAACGCGATGATGGCCGAGCTCGCGCACAGCGAGTTCGAGGATCTGCTGGCCTACACCGAGGTCATCCAGGACGGCATGCTGGACCTGATCGACACAGGGAAGCTGACCGCGGTCTCCGCGACCTCCTTCTCGCTCTCCGCCGAGCGCGCCGCGCAGTTCAACGCCCGCGCTGCGGAGTACAAGGGCCGGATCCTGCTGCGCACCCAGGAGGTCTCCAACCACCCGGAGGCCATCCGACGGCTCGGCGTGATCTCGATCAACGGCATGGTCGAGGCGGACATCTACGGCAACGTGAACTCCACCCACGTCATGGGCAGCTCCATCATCAACGGCATCGGCGGCTCCGGCGACTTCGCGCGCAACGCCTACCTGAACTTCTTCGTCTCCGGCTCGACGGCCAAGGAGGGCGCGATCTCCGCGATCGTGCCGTTCGCCAGCCACATCGACCACACCGAACATGACACCCAGATCCTGGTCACCGAACAGGGACTGGCGGACCTGCGCGGCCTCTCCCCCGCGGCCCGCGCCCGCACCATCATCCGCAACTGCGCCCACCCGGACTTCCAGGACCTGCTCCAGGACTACTTCGACCGCGCAGTGGCCCAGAACGTCCGCGGACGGCACACCCCTCACCTGTTGGGCGAGGCGCTGAGCTGGCACGGGAACTACCAGCGCACCGGAAGCATGAAGCCGTGACACCTCAACAGACCCTGACTCCGCAACAGATCAACTCCCTGCCTGCGATGGACCTCGCCTCCGGGGAGCTGCGCGCGCGCCTCACCGGCGCCGTCATCACCGGGGTCAAGACGATGACCACCAGCCTGCACCGCTCCTACGTCGCCGACGCCGATCCGCTGCCGACGCCCGGGCTCCAGCGGCTGCTGGGCGTCGAGGATGAGAACCTCGGCGTCGTCGAGGTGGTTCAGGTGTCCCTGGTGCCGCTGGGTGAGATCACCCAGGTGGTCGCCCGCGGAGAAGGTGAGGGCTACGCCTCCGTGGCGGCCTGGCGTGAAGCACATGAAGATTTCTGGCGCAGCACCGGCGAAAGCGGCGACGGCGGGTCGCAGAAGCCGGGCCTGGGCGAGGATGAGCTCATCGTCGTCGAGCGGTTCCGCTGGCTTCCCGAACACAGCCTGGTCCCCACGCCGCGGCCGCGCCGGGTCGGGATCGTGGTCACCGACGACTACCCGCTGGCCCCTGACCGGGACACCGATCCGCTGATCGCTGCGCTGCAGCGGCTGGGCATCTTCGCGGAGCCGGTCATCTGGCACCGCTGGGAACCGGCCCCGGAGTACGACCTGCTGGTCATCCGCACCCCCTGGGACTACCCTGCCCGCGCGCAGGCGTTCCTGGGGTGGTTGGAGCGGGCGCAGGCGCAGGTCCGCGTGCTCAACAGCCCCGAGCTGATCCGCTGGAACCTCGACAAGGTCTACCTGCGCGAGCTCGAAGCCCAGGGGCTCGCCAGCGTCCCCACCAGTTGGGCCGACGACGACGACGCGCTTCGCCGCGGGCTGGCCGAGCACGGCGATGGCTGGGTGGTCATCAAACCCACCATCTCCGCCGGCTCCTTCGACACCGAGCTGCTGCGCGCGGACTCCGCGGGGGCGGTCACCCTGGGGGAGCGGATCCTCGCCCGCGGCCTCACCGTGATGATCCAGCCCGAGGTTCCCGAGCTCAGTGAGGGCCGGGAGAAGGCGCTCTATTTCATCGATGGCCACCATACGCACACGATCTCCAAGGGCGCGCTGCTGGCCCGTGGCGGGGGTCTGCGCGGCGGCACCTATCTGGAGGACCCGCAGCTGGTGCAGGCCTCGGCCGACGAGGTCAGCTTCGGAGAGCGGGCGCTGGCCGCCGCGGCCCGGGCGACGGCGACGAAGACCACCGAGACCGAGCTGCCGCTCTACGGCCGGATCGATCTGGTCCGATCCGCCGAGCATGGGACGGTGCTGCTCGAGGCGGAGCTGTTCGAACCGGCGCTGAACCTTCACCGCGCGCCCTGGGCCGCCGATGAGCTGGCTCGCGCCATCGATCACCGGCTGGCGGTCGGCGCGGAGTCGCCGAGTGGAAGGGGCCGATCGATCAGCTGATCGCTCGGATCACGGCCAGACCGATCAGGCCCAGCGCTCCGGACCAGATATAGCTGGCCAGGGTGCCGATGATGAACCGCTCGGTGGCCTTTGCGCGCTGGTCAGCCTGCCAGGAGCGCAGCTCTGGGTAGCGGCCCAGGCCCTTGACGGCGAGCACCACCGCGATGGCTTCGGGGTAGCCGCCGAAGACCGCGCCGGTGATCGCGAGTCGTTCCAGGATCCCGATCCAGGTGCCCCCGCGCAGGATGCCCGGACCATAGCCCTCAGGTTCCACCCGACGCAGCAGCCAGCCCACCAGCACCGCGCCCAGGAATGCCGAGAGGGCGAGAGCGAGCAGCACCACCGCGGTGATCGCGAGCCATGTCATGGGTGTCAGTCCTCCTGGTCCTGGGGCGGGGCGACCTTCCAGCTGCCTTCCCCGGCGGCGGCGGAGATCAGGGCCGCCGCCACGGGACGGCTGCGCCGCTCCTCCTCAAGCATCGCAGAGCGCGCGCGCTGGCTGACCGCTGACACGGTGATGCCCAGCTCTGCGGCGATCTGGGCCCGGGTCAGTCCCTGCTCCGTGAGGTCGCTGACCTCCCAGCCGGTGTCCGCGCGGCGTCGCACCACCCCGCCGAGCAGCTGCAGCACCGCAGTGGCGGCCACCGCTGCCTCCGGGTGATCACCCTGGACCACCAGCGGGACGGGTTCGGTGCGGCTGCGGGCACGCTCCACGGCGTAGCGGGCCTGGATGAAGGCGCTCCCGGAGCTGGCCCGGGCGCTGGCGCCGAGCGGATGCTCCACGGCTCCGGCCCCGATGCCCACGGCCCACTGTTCGGTGCGACACAGGGTCAGCGCGAGATCCACCGCGGCCTCCGCGCTGCCCAGCAAGATCTGGACCTCATCGCCCACGGTGCGTTCCAGCGGCAGCACGATCTGAGCCTCCCACCGGGCGTTCCAGGGCGCGAGCTCAGCGAGGAGCTCGTCCACCCGCTCCCCCATCTCGGTGCTGCGATGCTGATCAGCGGTGACGACGAACATAGATGCAGGCTACAGCCTTCAAAAGCTACTTTCAAGGCTACAACCTGGAAACAGATTGCATTGAGGGGCGGATTCTCCGATCACCTGGACCCGAAGACGCCCTCACCACCCGGAGGCTCCGCCCCGCAACGCGAAGGTGCGCCGCTTCTCAACGAGAGGGGAGGCGCCGGGATGGGCCGCTGAGCGTGAGTGCGTTGCTCAGCACCACCAGCACGATGCCGGCCCAGGCCACCAGCGGAAGGTGCTGCGCGAGGAAGCCTGCCCCGATCAGCGCCGCAAAGAGCGGGTGCAGAGACATGCCGAGGCCGAACACCACCGGGCTGATGTGACGCAGCACGATCAGGTCCAGCGAGTAGGGCACCGCGGAGGCCAGCACCCCGGCGACGGCGGCGAACAGGAAGGCCTCCAGCGGCGGCTGCATGTGCCACACGATCACGGCAGCGATCGGCAGCAGCCCCAGCGCCGAGATCGCGGTGCCGACGGCGACCCCCTGGACGCCCTCCAGGCGCTGACCCACGACCCTGTTGGTCAGGATATAACCGGCCCAACAACCTGCCGCGAGCACGGCGAAGCCCAGTCCGAGCAGGTCGCTGGTGGGTCCGGGTCGAGTCAGCAGGACCACCCCGGTCAGCGCCATCAGCGCGCAGAGCCCGTCGCGGGGGCGCCGCGAGGAGAGCACGGCGACGGCGAGCGGACCGAGGAACTCGATGGTCACCGCCGTGCCCAGGCCCACCCGCTCCAGGGCTGCGTAGAGCGCGGTGTTCATCCCGGCGAAGAAGAAGGCCAGCAGCAGCACCGGCGACCACTGGCTGCGGGTGAAGCGCCAGAACTTCGGGCGGGCGATCGAGAGCAGAACGGTGGCGGCGACCAGCTGACGGGCCGCGACCACACCGACCGGGGTGAGGCTGCTGAAGGCCAGCGATCCGACGGCGGCGCCGGACTGGGTGCTCAGCGCGCTGGCACAGATGACTGCCAGGCCGCGGCCGGGGTGATCGGCGAGTCGGCTCACCCGCGCGGGTCCGGGGGCACTCACATGCGCAGCTGGACGGTGCCTGCCGCCCGATCGTGGGCTCCGCGACCGTCGGCGCCGATGAGGATCACCGGCAGGAGCAGGAGCAGCAGGAGCGTGCGGACCGTGGACCAGATCGGTCCCGGGACGTTCTGGCCGCGGACCACCTGGATCCGCATCAGCCGCTTGCCGATCGTGACACCGAGCAGGCCGATCAGGATGATGTGGCTGGCCACGAAGATCCCAAAGGTCACCAGCTCGTCGCCGCCGAAGAAGGCCATCGAGATCAGGGTGGCGATCCCCCAGTCGATGAACAGGGCCAGGATGCGTCGACTCCAGGGCGCCATGCTGCCGGGCCCAGACTCCGGCAGGCCCAGGTGTTCACCGGCCCACCGAGGCTCTCCGGAGTCCGCCGCGGAGCCGCTGGGGGATGCGCCGTCGCTCTTCGCCACAGATCTCCTTCTGCCTCGGATATGAGAGAGTGATGTAGAACATGTGGCCGTGCGAGCACGGCCCCGGTCAGTCTATTCCTTCCACCGGGGACGCCTTGTCACAGGCCCATGAGCAACTTAAGTTACATGACGGAAACATTTGCGTGATGGCCGGGAAATGCCCGGCCCATAGCGTGGGACCGAGCGTTCACCCCAGTTACGCACGCAAGCCCAGACACCTGACGAGGAGCACGGACGTATGTTCAAAAGCCCTGACGAAGTTCTGAAGTACATCGAGAAAGAGGATGTCGTATTCGTCGACGTCCGCTTCACCGACCTTCCCGGCCTTCAGCACCACTTCAACCTCCCGGCAAAGACCGTTGACCTCGACTTCTTCGAGAACGGACAGCTCTTCGACGGCTCCTCCATCCGCGGGTTCCAGGGCATCGCCGAGTCTGACATGCAGCTCATCCCCGATGTGACCACCGCGTACATCGATGAGTACCGCGTGGAGAAGACCCTCGTGATGACGTTCTCGATCGTCAACCCGCGCACCGGCGAGCCCTACGCCCGTGACCCCCGCGGCGTCGCCCAGAAGGCCGAGGAGTACCTCGAGGCCTCAGGCATCGCTGACACCGCATTCTTCGCCGCCGAGGCCGAGTTCTTCCTCTTCGACGATGTGAAGTGGCAGTCCAGCCCGGACACCTCCTTCTACTCCCTCGACTCCGATGAGGCTTCCTGGCAGTCCTCCGAGGAGATCCCGGGCGGCAACCTCGGTCACAAGATGGCCACCAAGGGCGGCTACTTCCCGGTCAGCCCCCAGGACAAGAGCGCCGATCTGCGCGATGCGATCTGCGTGGCCCTGGACGCCGTCGGCCTGGAGGTCGAGCGCTCCCACCACGAGGTCGGTGGCCCCGGTCAGCAGGAGATCAACTACAAGTTCAACACGTTGACCCACGCCGCAGATGACCTGATGAAGTTCAAGTACATCGTGAAGAACACCGCGGATCAGTTCGGCAAGTCGGCTACCTTCATGCCCAAGCCGATCTTCGGTGAGAACGGCTCCGGCATGCACTGCCACCAGTCGCTGTGGACCGACGGCACCCCGCTGTTCTTCGACGAGAAGGGCTACGCGAACCTCTCCGACACCGCCCGCTGGTACATCGGTGGTCTGCTCAAGCACGCCTCGGCCGTGCTGGCCTTCACCAACCCGACGGTGAACTCCTATAAGCGCCTGGTCAAGGGCTATGAGGCCCCGGTCAACATGGTCTACTCGCAGGGCAACCGCTCCGCCGCGATCCGCATCCCGATCACCGGAGCGAACCCGAAGGCCAAGCGGCTTGAGTTCCGCGCACCGGATCCCTCCTCCAACCCCTACCTGGCCTTCGCGGCGCAGCTGATGGCTGGCCTGGACGGAATCCGCAACCGGATCGAGCCCGCAGATCCGATCGACAAGGACCTCTACGAGCTGCCCGCCGAAGAGGCCGCCAGCATCCAGAAGGCTCCCGGCTCGCTGGAAGAGGCCCTGCTGGCACTCGAGGCTGACCACGAGTTCCTGCTCGAGGGCGGCGTCTTCACCGAGGACCTGGTCAAGGCCTGGGTCGAATACAAGCGCGAAGAAGAGATCGCACCGCTGAACCTGCGGCTGAACCCGTACGAGTTCGAGCTCTACTACTCGGTCTGATCACTCACCGAGCCTGAACAGCAAGCGGCCCCGCACCGAGTCATCGGTGAGGGGCCGCTTGCTGTGTCCGGGCATCCTGCGTCCGGGACTTGTTCGCCCGGGACAGGCGTGTTGGAGAGGGCGGGACATCAGCCCAGGGGCGCGGTGAGCTCCAGGTTGATCCCGTCGGGATCCTGGAAGGAGAGGATCGCGAGCCCGGTGTCGTGCAGGTCGTTGATCTCGCCATGTTCGATGCCGGCCCCGGCCAGCGCCTGGGCGGCGTCCTGGAGCGCGGCGCGAGAGTCCACGGCGAAGCTCAGGTGATCGAGTCCTGTGGTGTCGGCGTTGAACGAGGCCTCCCCCACCGGCCGAAGACCCACCAGCGTGCCCTGAGGCGTCTGGTAGATGACGCCGCCGTAGAACTGTTCCTGAGAGGCAAGGACCGCGGGGTCATCGGCGTGGGCCGAGGTGTCCACCACGGAGGGCCAGCCGAAGACCTGGTCGTAGAACGCCTTTGATCGCGCGATGTCGGTGACGGTGAGCCGGACATGTGCCAACCCATTGCTGTTGATGAGAGCCATGGCCTCACCGTAACCCGGACACCCTTACCTGACCAGCCTCTGCTCACTAAAATACATCCATGACACGGCTGGGACCCCTGGATGTGATCGACGTTTTCGTCTACACGGTGGTGCTGGGGCTCTTCGTCCAGTTCTTCCCGGCAGTGATCTCGGAGTCGTTTTCGATCACGCTGCTCACCGCAGTGCTGCTGAAACTCGTGCTCGAGCTGGTGACCTGGGCGAAGAAGTCACTGGTGGCCCGGCTACGGGCACGGCGCGGCGCTCGTCGAGCCCTCAACGTGGCGATGCTGATCCTGGTGCTGCCGGGCAGCAAGTTCCTGGTCCTGGAGCTGACTGCTCTGATCTTCCGCGGCGAGGTCCAGCTCGGCGGCTTCTTCCTGGTCACGGCGCTGATCGTCGTGCTGATGCTCGCCCGTGGGGGCACGCGGAGACTCTTCAGCCCCCGTGAGTCTGTGACCGAGCCGGGATGAAGGGTCAACACCCCTCGGCTGTGTGGAAGCTCCGAACGTCACTCGAGAACGCAGCTATACCGTCGGTCGCACAGTTCGACCAGATGAGGAATCCGTAGACCAGCGCCGTGAGAAGCAGAGAGCCTATCGCCAACGAGATGCGGAAAGACCTCGCAGGGTTCTCGCCCTCCGGAAGGGGCTGCTCGGCCTGCGCCACGGCGGGACTCCCCCTTCATGTCTCTGATGCCAGGCGGGAGCAATGGGCCTGGTCCTGCATTCCGCAGACGGAATCGTCACATCTGCCACGCTCGGTCCTGCTTGATCATTGGGACTCGAACATATCATCATCGTTCAGAGTGTCAACCAATTCTGGGCGCCTCTGCCCCCGTGGCCAGGTCCCGAACCTGTGCCGGTGCACACCTCGCGGAATGAGATCGCTCCCTCATGCTGTTGCACCAGGTATGCCCAACACCGCCTCGCGCCCGCTGTCCCTGCTTGACCTCGCGTTTGTGCGCCCACCAGAGACAGTCGCCGACGGCATCGCCCGCAGCGTCCGGCTGGCCAGGACCGCAGACAAGCTGGGCTATACACGCATCTGGTTCGCCGAGCACCACAACATGCCCAACATCGCCTCCAGCGCCACCGCCCTGCTGATCCAGCATGTGGCCGCCGCCACGGAGAACCTGCGGGTCGGCTCCGGAGGCATCATGCTTCCCAACCACGCACCGCTGATGATCGCCGAGCAGTTCGGCACCCTGGCGACTCTCTACCCAGATCGGATCGACCTGGGGTTGGGCCGCGCACCCGGCACCGACGGACCGACCATGCGCGCACTGCGCCGCGACGGCACCGAGGCCGACCGCTTCCAGGCCGACGTCATGGAGCTCAGCGGCTACCTCACCGGATACAGCCGCATCCCCGGAGTCAACGCCTACCCCGGCTTGGGCACCAATGTGCCGCTCTACATCCTGGGGTCCTCGCTCTTCGGCGCCCAACTGGCCGCGCAGCTTGGTCTCCCCTACGCGTTCGCCTCACACTTCGCGCCGCAGATGCTCAACCAGGCGGCTCACATCTACCGCGAACATTTCGACGCGACCAACTCCCTGCTGGGCCCGGACGCGCAGCCCCACTTCATCGCCGCGGCCAATGTCATCGCCCACGACGACGCCGCGGTCGCCCAGGAACAGAAGACCCTGGCGGAGAACGCCTGGATCAAGAACCACCTGGGCCGGAACCGGCAGATCACCGACGAGGATGTGGTGATGCTGCGCGACCACCCAGCGGGTCAGCAGGTGCTGAGCATGCTCTCCCGCGTCGCCGTCGGGACCCAGGCCGACGTCGTCTCCTGGCTCGACGCCTTCGCCGAGGAGGTCCAGGCCGATGAGCTGATGCTGGTGAACCTGGCCCCCGAGGAAGCGGTCCAGCACCGCACGCTGGAGCTGCTCGCGCCCAGCATGGCCGCCGCCCAGGAGTCCCCCGCCCGGGTCGCCTGAGCACTCGCCGCGCGGCATACCACGCCACAAGATCGTCTACATCAAGGAGATCCACATGAAGGTCCTGATCGTTCTCACCTCACACGACGAGCTCGGTGACACCGGCAAGAAGACCGGCTTCTGGCTCGAAGAGCTCGCGGCCCCGTACTACCGCTTCAAGGAGGCCGGCTACGAGATCACCCTGGCCTCACCCAAGGGCGGCCAGCCGCCGCTTGACCCGGCGAGCAACACGCCCGATTTCCAGACCGATGACACCCACCGGTTCGAGGCCGACGCCGACGCCACCGCCGCCCTCGCAGACACGGTGCGCCTGGACACGGTCTCAGCGGCTGACTACGACACCGTGTTCTACCCCGGCGGCCATGGCCCGCTGTGGGATCTCGCCGAGGATCCGGCGTCCATCCGCCTGATCGAGACCACGCTGCGTGCCGGCAAGCCTCTCGCGCTGGTCTGCCACGCGCCCGGAGTGCTGCGCCATGCCACCAACGAAGACGGAACTCCCCTGGTGAACGCCAAGCTGGTCACCGGGTTCACCAACACGGAGGAGGTCGGGGTCGACCTGGTCGATGTCGTGCCGTTCCTCGTCGAGGACGAATTGACCAAGCTCGGCGGCAGGTACTCCCAGGGTGAGGACTGGAGCTCCTACGTGGTCGAGGACGGCCTGCTGATCACCGGTCAGAACCCGCAGTCCTCCGCGGAGACCGCAGAGGCGCTGATCGCCAAGCTCGCAGCCTGAGCGAGGTGGCACCTGCCCCTTGCCGGGCGGGCGCCACGGGGCCTCCCCGCCAGTTCAGCGATGCTCGGCTCCCTCGCTACGCCTCGTCGTAGAACAATCGCTCGTAGACCTGTCGGCAGCGCCGGGTCGTGCGCAGGTAGTGATCCTCGAAGTCCGCGCTGCCGCCGGAGGGGAACCCGCACCAGCGGGCGACGGCGTCGAGATCCCGGCGCGCTGAAGGCAGCACGTCGGCAGTCTTGCCGCTCCAGACCGTGGTGGCGGAACGCACCCGGGTGCACAGCTTCCACGCCTGGGTGAGCTGTTCCGCGTCGATCGGGCTGATCAGCTCCTCATCGACCATCGCGTCGAGCGCGATCAGCGTGGAGCTGGTGCGCAGGCGCGGCAGCGCATGGGCGTGCTGGAGCTGCAAGAGCTGCACCAGCCACTCCACATCGCTGAGACCGCCGCGGCCGAGCTTCACGTGCCGGGACGGATCGGCCCCACGGGGCAGCCGTTCGGACTCCACCCGGGCCTTGATCCGGCGGATCTCACGGGTCTGCGAGGCACTCGGCGGGGCGCCATAGCGGACGGAGTCGGCGAGCTCCATGAACCCGTCCAGCAGGTCGTCGTCCCCGCCGATGGGCCGGGCGCGCAGCAGCGCCTGGCGCTCCCAGACATCCATCCAGCGCCGGTAGTACTCGGCGTAGGAGTCCAGCGACCGCGAGAGCGGACCCTGCTTGCCCTCGGGGCGAAGATCGGCGTCGAGCTTGAGCGGGAACTCGCCGCGGATCGCGGGCTTGAGCGGTTTGGAGAGCTGGGCGCTGATCCGCATCGCGAGCTTCTGCGCCTGCGCATCGGCGAGCTTCGGATCCCCGCCCTCGGCGACGTCGTGGACGAACATGGCGTCCATATCAGAGCCGTACCCGATCTCGCGTCCGCCCTGGCGTCCCATGGCGATCACCGCCAGATCGGCGTGCCGACCTTCGGTCTCCCAGACCTCGGACTCTGCCACGCGCATCGCGCCCAGGGTTGCGGCGCGGTCCACATCGGAGAGTGCGTTGCCGACCTCGGAGATCTCCAGCAGCCCGACGGCGTCGCCGATCGCCACCCGGAGGGTCTCGCGCTGGCGCACCAGGCGGGTCAGCCGCATGGCGGTCTCGAGGTCGCCCTTGTGCCGGGTGATCTTGTTGCTGATCTCCTTCCACAGCGCCTCGTAGCTCAGTGGGGTCAGCGCCGCATTGTCTCCGAGCCATTTGGTGGACTCCGGGGAGTGTTCGAGCATGTCGGAGATGAACCGGGAGCCGGAGAGCACCAGGCACAGACGTTCCGCGGCCACCGAGGAGTCCCGCAGCATGGTCAGATACCAGGGGCTCTGACCCAATGACTCGCTGAGCCGGCGGAAGGCCAGCAGCCCGCCGTCGGGGTCCACCCCTTCGCCGAACCAGCCCAGCATCATCGGCAGGATCCGCCGCTGCAGCTTCGCCCGACGCGACAACCCCGAGGTCAGCGCGGAGATGTGCCGCATCGCGCCGGCCGGGTCGTGATAGCCCAGCGCCGCGAGACGGTCCTGGGCGGCCTTGGCGGTGAGTCGGACCTCCTCGTCGGAGAGCACCGCAGTGGTGGAGAGCAGCGGGCGGTAGAAGATCCGCTCGTGGAAGCTGGCGACCTCCTTGGCGATCTCGCGCCACTGGGTCAGCACCTCTTCTCCGGCAGGACGACGACGCCGGTTCGGCGGGTGGACCGCGTGGGCCAGCGCACGGATCTCATCGGCCTTCACCGGCATCAGATGGGTCCGTCGCATGTTGCTCATCTGGATCCGGTGCTCATAGAGGCGCAGCATCCGGTAGCAGCGGGACATCGCGTCCCGGTCTGCGCGGGCCACGTACTCCCCGGCCTCGAGCATCTCGATGGCGGTCAGCGAGTCCCGCACCCGGAGGGACTCATCGACCCGTCCGTGGACCAGCTGCAGCAGCTGGACGGTGAACTCGACGTCGCGCAGCCCGCCGCGGCCGAGCTTGATCTCTCGGTCCACCTCGTCGGCGGGGATGTTGTCGAAGACCCGCCGGCGCATCCGCTGGACGTTCTCCACGAAGTTCTCCTGGGCTGAGGAGGTCCACACCTGGGGCCAGATGGCCTCGATGTAGTCATTGCCCAGGCTGCGGCTGCCGGCGATGGGCCGGGCCTTGAGCAGCGCCTGGAACTCCCAGCCGTGGGCCCAGCGCTTGTAGTACTCCAGGTGGGATTCCAGGGTGCGGGAGAGGTCGCCTTCGCGGCCCTCGGGGCGCAGGTTCGCATCCACCTCCCAGAGTCCGGGCTCGGGACCTGTGCCGTTGATGACCTTGGAGATGCCAGATGCCATGGCCACCGCGGTGTTGCGGGCAGCCGCGGAGTCGATGTCTTCGGAGGCGCGGTGGACGAAGATCACGTCCACATCGGAGATGTAGTTCAGCTCGCGGGCGCCGCATTTGCCCATGCCGATCACCGCGAGCTCCACGATCTCCGCGGTGCGCCCGTTGCGGTCGGTGAGTTCGGCCCGGCTGACTGCCAGGGCTGCGTCGATGGCCGCGCCGGCCAGATCGGAGAGCTGCCGGGAGGCCAGCGGCTGATACGCGGCGGGATCAGCGGCACTGAGGTCACGCAGCGCCAGGGAGGTCAGTTCGCGCCGGTAGGCTCGGCGCAGCGCGACGCCGGCCGCTTTTGCGTTGAACTCGGAGTCCAGCGCCGCGGTGGGCAGCTCCGCTGTCGGGTCGGCATGGACGGCCTGGATCAGCCGGGTGCGCAGCACCTCGGGCTCGGTGACCTCCGGAAGGGCGATGGCCGCGGCGTCGTCGGGGGCGTGGTTGTGCTGGTGCTCATCACGGTCCGCCTCCAGGGTGTCGGCGATGCTGAACAGCAGGTCGCAGTTCTCTGGGCGGCGGACGAGGAACTCGCCCAGCGCCTGGGAGGCGCCGAGCAGCCGGATCAGCGGGACCGCGCGCAGATAGACGCCGTCGGTGACCACTTCGAAGAGGTCACAGACGTCGCCGGCGCGCTCCACCAGCCGGATGAGCAGCAGCAGCGCCTGATCCGGGTTGGGTGCATAGTGCAGGGTCTTGAGCAGCACGGCCGGCTCCAACCCGGCGAGGTGCTCGTCGGCCAGGAACCCGGAGGCGCGCTCCAGCTCCTGGAACCCGGCAGCGATGAGCTCCCGGCGGGTCAGCGCAGTGTCGGCCACGATCAGATCAGGCCGAGGTACCGTTTGATCTCGAAGGGCGAGACGTTCACCCGGTACTCGTCCCACTCCTGCTGCTTGTTCCGCAGGAAGTTCTCCAGCACCTGCTCGCCGAGGATCTCGGCCATCAGCTCGGAGTCTTCCATCTGGCGCAGCGCCTCGTGCAGGGTGCCCGGCAGCGGCTTGATGCCCAGGGCCTTGCGCTCGGAGGTGGTCAGCGACCACACGTCCTCACCCACCGGCTCCATCAGCTCGTAGCCTTCGCGGATGCCCTTGAGTCCGGCGCCGAGCACGGCGGCGTAGGCCAGGTAGGGGTTGGCGCCGGAGTCGATCCCGCGGAACTCCACTCGTGCGGAGCCGCCCTTGGTGGGCTTGTACAGCGGCACCCGGACCAGGGCGGAGCGGTTGTTGTGTCCCCAGGAGACGTGCGAGGGGGCTTCTCCCCCGCCCCAGAGGCGCTTGTAGGAGTTCACGAACTGGTTGGTCACCGCGGTGAACTCCGGCGCGTGGCGCAGGATCCCGGCGATGAACTGCCGCGCGGTGGTGGAGAGGTTGTACTCGGTGTTCGGGGCGAAGAAGGCGTTGGTGTCGCCCTCGAAGAGCCCGAAGTGGGTATGCATGCCGGAGCCGGGGTGCTCGGAGAAGGGCTTGGGCATGAAGCTTGCGTACTTGCCCTGCATGATCGCCACTTCTTTGATCACGGTGCGGAAGGTCATGATGTTGTCTGCGGTTGTCAGCGCGTCGGCGTAGCGCAGGTCGATCTCATTCTGACCCGGGCCGGCCTCGTGGTGGCTGAACTCCACCGAGATGCCCACAGCTTCGAGCATGTTGACGGTGTGGCGGCGGAAGTCCTGGCTGACGCTGCCGGTGACGTGGTCGAAGTAACCGGCACGGTCCACCGGGATCGGCTCGCCGTCGGAGTTGAGGTTCTGGGACTCGAGCACGTAGAACTCGACCTCGGGGTGGGTGTAGCAGGTGAAGCCCATCTCCCCGGCGACGTCGAGCTGGCGGCGGAGCACGTTGCGCGGATCCCCGGCGGCGGGTTCCTGATCGGGCGTGAGGATGTCGCAGAACATCCGCGACGTCGGCTCTTCCTCACCGCGCCAGGGCAGGATCTGGAAGGAGGAGGGGTCCGGGCGCAGCAGCATGTCGGATTCGAAGACCCGGGAGAGTCCTTCGATCGAGGAGCCGTCGAAGCCCAGCCCTTCGTTGAAGACTCCCTCGACCTCGGCCGGAGCCAGCGCCACGGACTTCAGCGAGCCCACCACATCGGTGAACCAGAGGCGCACGAAGCGGACGTCGCGCTCCTCGATGGTGCGCAGTACGAATTCCTGCTGTCGATCCATACGTTGAAGCCTCCTGAAATGCAGTGGGTGTCGCCGGAACCACTCTACCCAACTCCTCCTGCTCCTAAGCCTGGGCCTGCGCGGAATTGGGTAGCCTGATCACATGTCCGAGCCGATCAACCCTAAACGGGTCCGCACCGTGCACCTTCAGCAGTTCAAGGATGCCGGCCAGAAATTCTCCATGTTGACCGCCTATGACGCGCAGATCGCGTCGATCTTCGACGAGGCCGGGATCGAGCTGCTCCTGGTGGGCGACTCCGCCTCCAACGTGATGATGGGCCACTCGTCAACGCTGCCGATCACCGTCGAAGAGATGCTGGTCTTCACCAAGTCAGTGGTCAACGGCGCCAACCGCGCGCTGGTGGTCGCCGATGTTCCCTTCGGCAGCTATGAGAGCTCCCCGGCGCAGGCGGTGACCACGGGAGTCCGGTTCATGAAGGAAGCCGGCGCCCAGGCTCTGAAAGTAGAGGGCGGCGCGGCGATGGCCGGTCATGTCCGCGCGATGGTCGCCGCGGGGATCCCGGTGATCGCCCATATCGGCTTCACTCCGCAGTCCGAGCATGCCCTCGGCGGGTACCGGGTGCAGGGTCGCGGGGAGACCGCGCAGGCACTGATCGATGACGCACTGGCGCTGGAGGCCGCCGGAGCGTTCTGTGTGCTCATGGAGATGGTGCCCGCCGAGCTGGCCACCCAGGTGGATCGAGCGCTGCGCGTGCCCACCATCGGCATCGGTGCCGGCAACGGCACCACCGGTCAGGTGCTGGTCTGGCAGGACATGCTAGGCCTGGGCTCGGGTCGGGTGCCGCGCTTCGTGAAGCAGTACGCGAACCTGCGCGAGGTGGTGACCGAGGCGGCTGCGGCGTACCGCAAGGACGTCAGCGCCGGAAGCTTCCCGGCGCCGGAGCACAGCTTCGAGGATTAGGGCCACCCGCTCGTGCGCAGAGGCGAATTCCTCCGAATTGAAGAACTCCCATCAGATGGCATTTATCGAATCATGATGAAGATTATCCAAGATCGATTAAAAAGACGTATCTGAATGGCTTTACCGTTGAGTTCGCCTCGTGTAGTTCTAACAGGTCTAGACGAATCTCTATCGGAAGATCATCAATCAGTTCGCCGCATAGAGAGTCAGGGCCTGACGAGGCTCGGCACACAGCTGCCCGATACGGTGACCTCCTTGCTGCGGCATCACGGCAGGGGCATATGAGAACGGGCCAGCTTCACGGACTTGGGGGACGCACAGCGATCCCCAGAGCAGCGACTGTCCTGGTCACAGCGTGGGCGTTTGCCTCGGCTCCTGGTCGATCCGAGTGGAGGCAGACAGTGTCTGCCTGAATGGGTATCACTGAGCCATCTGCGGTACGAACATGCCCGCCGAGGATTGCTTGGACCTGCTCGGCGCACCATTCAGGATCCCTGCGACGATTCTCCGGGTCTATGACTATCCGCCCATCATCGGCGTACTCCAAGTCCGCGAAAGCCTCTGCCGCGACCCGGTGGCCCCGTCTGCGCTGTCGATCGGCCGCGTGGCCAGCCGGGAGAAATTGGATCAACGTGGAATCCATCTCGCCAATCGCATCAGCGACGGCGTCCGACACATTGTCATCCCTCATCAGTAACCCATAGAGACTTCCGTGGGCCTTGACGTGGGCCAGGGCTACTCCCTGCTGATCAGCGAAAGCTCGCAGTGCACCCGTCTGGTAAAGGACCGCCTGCGCGGCATCGTCTGGCGAGAACGCCATTTCGCGACGGCCGAACCCGATCAGGTCCGGGAAGCCAGGGTGGGATCCGAGCGCCAAGCCGTGGTGCTTCGCCAGTCGAACAGAAGCTGCCATAGTCCCTGCGTCGCCAGCATGCCAGCCGCAGGCGACATTCAGAGAAGAGACCAGCGGGGCCAGGGCCTCGTCCGCTCCCAGCCGCCATCGTCCAAGACTTTCTCCACCGTCTACGTTGAGATCTATAGTTCCGGTCATCACAGCCTCCTTTCCAGAGCTCCTTGGGAGCCTACCCGCGAGCTCCACCTGCCCGCTCCCCACGGAACTCCTGATCCTAGACTCGTGGCGTGCACCGGACAGCCATCGGCACTCCTCTGCGAAGAAACAACCGCGTCCTGGGTAGGCTGTTGGGTGGTGTGCTAGACCTCACATGGGGCAGAGAGTCTCATCCTCGCCTGCACCTCGACGACGCACTCGCGACACTTCCCACTTCTAAGGAGCCCGATCGATGTCCACGGAAGATTCTTTCTCGCTGCACGAAATCTCAATTCCTCAACTGCTCGATGCTTACTCCTCAGGGGACATCAAGGTCCAAGATGTCGTACGGCACTACTTAGACCAGATAGAAGCGATTGACCGTTCTGGACCAAGCCTGAACTCGATCATCACCACCAATGATTTCGCCCTCACTCGGGCCGAAGAGCTCGACGAACACCTGAGAAGCACGAACACCCTTGCAGGTCCGCTGCACGGAGTTGTCATTGTGGTGAAGGACAACATCGATACTGCGGAGATGGATACGACGTGTGGAAGCGAGGCCCTCTTGGGCTTCCGTCCCGAGAAAGACGCTGTCGCTGTTGCCAGGTTGAGAGAGGCTGGGGCTGTCATCCTCTCGAAATCCACCCTTCCAGACTTCGCAACCTCCTGGTGGTCCTACTCTTCGGTCAGCGGCGAGACCAAGAATCCATACGCCCTGGATCACGATCCTGGCGGTTCCAGTGCTGGATCTGCGGCAGCGGTCGCGGCCAACCTGGCTGTCGCCGGACTCGGAACCGACTGTGGCGGATCAGTCCGAATCCCGGCCTCCTTCTGCAATCTCGTTGGCATACGTTCCACTCCAGGGGTCGTACCACGCACCGGCACCGGATTCCTCGTCGCTTTCCAAGACACCGTCGGGCCGCTTGCACGGTCGGTTCAAGACGCGGTCGCGATCTTCGACGCTATGGCGGGCTATGACAACGGCGACCCCTTCTCCGTCTCCGCGACAGTCGGGAATCCGCCGACCTCCTACCTGGAGTCGGTGAACGGTGGCATGCAGAATGCGCGGGTGGGACTGGTCACCAACGCTCTGGGTGACGAATCTGATCCGCGCGGAGCAGCCATGAATCTGCTCATGCGGAAAGCGGTCGAGGATCTGGAGGACGCTGGGGCCGAGGTCGTCGACGTCCAGATTCCCAATCTCATGGACTATCTGATCGACACCAGTCAGTACGTCGCGTGTTCGCGCCACGACGTCGACGTCTATCTGCGGGAGCGTGAGCCACTCAACCACCTGCGGATCGCGGACATCGTCGCTGAGGGCAGGTACCACAAGCAGCTTGACTTGCTCGAAGCACTTGTCGAAGGCCCTGAACAGCCCGAAGACGACCCAGACTACTCCCGCCGGTTCGTCGTGCGGGAGGAGTTCACGCGGGTGATTCTGGACGTGATGGCACAGAATTCACTGGATGCACTCACCTACCCGGTAACTCGAGTTCCTGCGCCCTCAAACACAGAACGCGATGAGTGGACCGTGCTGAGCTTCCCGACGAACACACTGATCGCCTCCCAGGCGCTTCTGCCGTCGGTGACAGTGCCAGCAGGATTCACCGAGGACGGCATCCCCGCGGGCATCGAGCTCGTAACCCGCCCGTATGATGAGGCGTCCGGCTTCCGGATCGCTGCCGCGTTCGAGGCGCAGAGCAAGCAGCGGCGCGCGCCTAAGTTCACCTGAGCCGCCGACCCAGGACCGAACCATCGACGTCAGAACATGCGCCCCGGGGTCTCTTGGAGGCACCACAGACAGCTGCAGTCTCCGGGGCGCATGGTGACGACTCAGATCGACCGGAGATGCTGCCCGCCGAGCTGGCCACCCAGGTGGATCGAGGGCCGGCGTCGGCGGTCAGTTCTGACGGTCAGCGCTTCTCGTGCTTCTCGGTCTCTTCATCCCAAGCCTCGTTGTTCTCCTGCACGCGTTTGAGCGCCTCGGAGGCGGCTTCGCGAGTGGGATAGGGGCCCAGCAGCTGACTCCAGGAGGACTGCGCGCCCTCCTCGACCTGGCCGGTGCGGACGTTGAACCAGTATTCGGTGCTCATGGCCCCAGAATACGCCCCGGCCTCGGCTGACACATCCTGAAGTTCAGCGCGGCGGCAGCGTGTCAGACTTCTGCCCATGCACGAGAGCACCCCGCCGACGGCGACCTCCGGATCAGCACGACGACGGCGCGCCCCCTCCCTGCGGCGCAGCCGGGCCGCGACCATGGCCGCCTTCGCCACCAATGGGGCCCTCCCTGCCTCGCTGTTGGCCCGCTACGCCGAGGTCAAGGACGCACTGGAGCTGAGCCCGGCGATCTTTGGACTCGTGGTGGTGGGCTTCGGGCTGGGCGGCGCACTGGCGCTGCACATGCCCGGGGTGATCAACCGGTGGCTCGGAGTCGCGCGCACCGCGAGCTTCGGCACCCTCTTGATGGGCGGTGGACTGACCCTCGCCGCGGCCGGGGTGGCGCTGGGCAACCCCTGGGTGGTGGTGGCGGGCCTGCTGATCACGGGCTTCGGCGATGCCGCGGTGGATGTGTCGCAGAACTCCCAGGGGCTGCGTGTCCAGACGGCGTATCGACGGTCGCTGTTGAACTCGATGCACGCGGGCTGGAGCATCGGCGCTGCTCTCGGCGGCGCCGTCGGGATCCTGGCCGCGGTGCTCGGCGTGCCGCTGGCCACCCATATGGCGGTGTGGGCGCTGATCTGTGTGGCCGCGATGACCCTCTCAGCACGCGCGTTCATGCCCGAACCTGACGCGGAACCGGAGGACGCCGAGCCCCCGGTCAGGCCCTCCGGGTGGTCCACAGTCAAGATCCTGCTGCCGCTTGCGCTGATCGCGCTGGCCGGGATCTCGGTCGAAGACGTGGGCAACAACTGGTCCGCCGTGCTGCTCTCGACCGAACGCGGCATGGACGCGGCCTCGGCCGGCGTCGGACTCACCGTGCTGCTTGCCGCCCAGTTCATCGGGCGGATGATCGGTGACCGGGTGATCGACCGGCTCGGGGAACGGACCTCGCTGATCCTGAGCCTCTCGGCGGTGATCATCGGTCTGCTCGGCGCCGCCTGGGCACCGGGAGTCGCGCTGACCCTCGTCGGCTTGGCAGTGGCCGGTCTGGGCTGCGCGGTGACCGTGCCGCTGGCCTTCGCCCGGGCGGACCGGGTGCCGGGACTGCCCGCGCACAGCGGGGTGACCTGGATCAGCTGGGCGATGCGCGCGGTGATGCTCAGCCTCTCCCCGGCCATCGGAGTGATGACCCAGGGGTCCTCGCTGCCGGTTGCGATCAGCGTGATCGTGGGCATCGCGGCGCTGGCGCTGGCGCTGCAGCTGCGGCCGCGACCCCAGCTGCAGCCCGAGCCCCGGGCAGCAGCAGACCGATAGGATGAACCTCATGGCTACCCCGCAGTCCGCTCCCCTGTCTTCCCGTGCCCCCGTGGGCACGCTCACCAAGGGCACGGTGTCCCCTCAACGTCCGGTCCCGGCGCACATCGATCGGCCCAACTACGTGGGCCTCGAGGCCCCGCCGGAGTACACCGGTGAAGACGTCTACGACGCCGAGACCGTCGAGCGGATCCGACGGGCGGCCCAGCTCGCCGCCGACGCCATGGTCGCGACCTCCGAGCTGATCCGCCCCGGGGTCACCACCGAAGAGCTTGACGCCTACGCGCACCAGTACCTGACCGACCGTGGGGCCTACCCGTCCTGCCTGTCCTACCGCGGGTTCCCCAAGGCCATCTGCACCTCGGTCAACGAGGTCATCTGCCACGGCATCCCGGATTCCACAGTGCTCGCCGAGGGTGACATCGTGAACCTCGACATCACCGCCTATATCGACGGCGTGCACGGGGACCACAACCGCACGTTCTTCGTCGGCGAGGTCGATGAGGAGACCCGGCTGCTGGTCGAACGCACCGAGGAAGCGATGATGCGTGCCATCCGGGCGGTGAAGCCGGGCCGGCCGATCAATGTGATCGGTCGCGCCATCGAGTCCTATGCGAGGCGTTTCGGCTATGGTGTCGTACGCGAGTTCATCGGCCACGGCGTGGGCAAGGCGTTCCACACCGGCCTGGTGATCCCGCACTTCGATGCGGCACCGGACCACGCGCGCCTGATGGAGCCGGGAATGGTGTTCACCATCGAACCGATGCTCACCCTGGGCACGCGCCACTGGGACATGTGGGAGGACGGCTGGACAGCCGTGACCCGCGACCGGAAGCGCACCGCGCAGTTCGAGCACACTCTGGTCGTCACCGATGACGGCGCCGAGATCCTCACGCTGCCTTCGGGCTCCTGAGTCCGGTCCCCTCCCCCACAGCACGGAGATACTGCACCACTATGAGCTCTTCTCACGAGCAGCCACTGGCTGCCCAGTCCCTCGGTTCCGCCAGCGAGACCATCACGGATCTTCCCAAGCGGGCCATCGGCATCGATGTGGGCGGCACCGGGATCAAGGGCGGTCTGGTCAACCTGCACAAGGGCACCCTGACCGGTGAACGGTTCCGGATCCCGACCCCGAAGCCTGCGACCCCGGAGGCGGTGGCCGAGGTGATCGGTCAGATCCTCGATGAGCTGCTCAGCCGGGAGAAGGCCCCGGCGCTGGAAGAGCTGTCCGTCGGCGTGCTGTTCCCGGCGATCGTGGACAAGAACATCGTGCTCTCTGCGGCGAACATCGATCAGTCCTGGATCAACACCGACGCCGCGAAGCTGCTGCGCCACCTGCCCGGGCAGATCCACACCCTGAACGACGCCGACGGCGCCGGTCTCGCCGAGGCCCGCTACGGCGCGGGCAAGGGGCTCGAGGGCACGGTCATGACGATCACCCTGGGCACCGGCATCGGGTCAGCCCTGGTGCACGACGGCGTGCTGGTCCCCAACAGCGAGATGGGTCACCTGGAGTTCGAGGGCGAGGTGGCGGAGAAGAAGGCCTCCGCCGCGGCGCGTGAGCGCACCGACATGCCCTGGAATGAATACGGCCAGCTGCTGAACCGGTTCCTCAAGCATGTGGAGCGGCTGCAGTCGCCCGAGCTGTTCATCATCGGCGGGGGGATCTCCAAGCGCAGCGAGGATTTCCTGCCCGAGATCAAGGACCTGCGGGCGAAGGTCGAGGTCGCCGCGCTGCAGAACAACGCCGGTATCGTCGGGGCGGCGCTCTACGCCGCCGAGCAGACCCGGCTGAACCAGTCCCGCGGGCGGTCCTGAGCCTCACGCACAGGTTGCTACACTTCTTGCTGCACCAGATCGCGCCGTCACGGCGGTGACTGGGCACGGGCCTTTAGCTCAGCTGGTAGAGCACCGCGTTTACACCGCGGTTGTCGTCGGTTCGATCCCGACAGGGCCCACCCACCGTGGATGTTCACACGCCACGCCTTCCCCGCGACCTGGCTGCGACCAGGGGCGGCGGCGCAGGGCACCCGGTTTCGGATTCGGCGAACCGGGCTCTGGAGCGGGTGCTGTGGGGACGTTTATCCTACAGATATGGCGCTCTCGTCACGGAGCCTGACCACAGGGCCCGTCCGGCCATGACCGGCCCTCACCTCGACCTGTGGTGGATTCCGGTAGGCGCCGGTGGGCACGTCGTCGTCCATACAAGCAGGTGGTGGGAGTCGCTGCGCGCGCTCAGGGCCCGCCGTCGAGCCTGTCGGTTGTTCCATGCCGCGCTCGAGGTGTTCGACGGCACCAGCAAGTACGTGATCGAGATGACTCCGGTATGGGGCCAGCCCTCCGGACCTCGCGGCGTGGTGGGCCAGGGGCCTGTCGGTATCCGTTGGTTGGGCGCCTCCCGCTTCTTTCGTTATGAGATCCGATGCTGGAAGGGCGGATCCATACCCGATCGAGACTGGGCGATCGGCCCGCCGGTTCGCTTCCTGCTCGCTCCCGGCGAAGTCGACGCGCTGATCGGACGAATCCCCACGACCCCGCAGCTGACCTGGGGGCGCGACATCTATGGGATCGGAGACATGTGGAACTCCAACTCGCTGATCTCCTGGCTCCTCCAGTCCTCCGGAATCGATGCCGGTCGGCTCGCTCCGCCGGAGGGGGGAGACGCTCCCGGGTGGGACACCGGAATCGCCGCGGCCCGTGTGCCGGATCAGTCCGACTTCGCAGACCAGAAGGACGACGACGCTGGAGCCTGAGTCGATTCCCAGGCAGCTGGCACCGGCGCTAATCTGATCCCATGGCGTCCATCGCACGCACCACCGGCCCGGCATCCGGCTTGGTCGGGATCGGACTGGGCACGGCACTTCTGGCTTCCCGCAGACACCTGGTGCGGCTCTCCTTCCAGCCTGCGCTCATCGGTCTCGCCGTGTGGTCAACCCGACAGCCGTCATGATCCAGAAGATCGACTTCAAGAAGACGCTGCCCAGCTATCGGGCCAGGCCCGGAATGCACCAGGTCCTCGAGCTGCCCGAGATGCAGTACCTGATGATCGACGGCCACGGTGACCCGAACACCTCGCCCGAGTACGCGGGCTCGCTGGAGGCGCTGTATCCGCTGGCCTTTGCGCTGAAGTTCTCCAGCAAGCGCGAGCTTGAGCGCGACTATGTGGTCCCGCCGCTGGAAGGCCTGTGGTGGGCCGAGGACATGTCGGTGTTCACCAGCGCGCGGGACAAGTCGAAGTGGCAGTGGACGCTGATGCTCCTGGTTCCTGAGTGGATCGACCAAGAGATGTTCGCCCATGCGGTCACCGCGGTCCGGGCGAAGTCCTCCCCCGCACGCCTGGACGCCGTCCGCCTGGAGGCCCTCACCGAGGGCCACTGCGTACAGACCCTGCACGTGGGCCCCTTCGATGAGGAGCCCAGGACCATCGAACCGATGCACAGCGAATTCATGCCGAGCCATGGTCTTGAACCCACGGGTAAGCACCACGAGGTCTATCTCAGCGACCCGCGCAGGGTCGCGCCTGAGAAGCTGCGCACCATCATCCGCCAGCCCGTCAGACGTTCTTCCGCTTCGGCGGCCGCGATCGTCGTAGAACCCAGGTGACGTGGAGGTCTAGGCTGGGCCCTGTGAGTACAGATCCGAAGGCGCAGCTGGACCGGCGAACGGTGCTCTCGGGGGTGCTGTTCGGGTCCGGGATCGCGGCCTCGATCATCGACCTGTTCATCTTTCACCTGGCGCTGCAGTGGCATCACTTCTACGACCTCTCCACCACGGAGGTGGCCCTGACTGCCGATGGCTTCTTCCACGCCTTCGGCTGGTTCATCACCGTCTGGGGCCTGTTCCTGCTCGCCGATGTGCGACGCCGGACCGAGGTCGCGTGGAAGCGCTGGGCCGGGGCGGTGCTTGCCGGGGTGGGAGCGTTCCAGCTGTTCGACGGGGTGGTCTTCCACAAGCTGCTCGGGATCCACCAGATCCGCTACGGGGTGGACCTGTTCGTCTATGACCTGACCTGGATCGGCTCCGCGGTGGTGCTGCTGGTGATCGGTCTGGTCATGCTGCGCCGCACCCGTCCAGCCGCGGTCCCGGCCTGAACGTCGGGACGGACAAGCCGATGAGCCGCTGATGGGTCACCAGGAGGATCACCTCGGTGCTCCGACGGGTCTCGCGCCGGCGGACCCCTCGGTCTGGGCCGCGCTCGACGTCGTCGTCGTTCTCATGCTGCTCACCGCGGCGCTGGGTCATGCCGCGGCACTCTGGGCCTCCCGCCGACGTACTCCCTGGCCGTTGCACCGCAGCGTGTTGTTCTACCTCGGGCTGGGCTGCGCGGCCACCGGGCTGCTCGGGCCTGTCGCCACCGCGGCGCACACCAGCTTCACCGCGCATATGGCCGGGCACCTGCTGCTGGGCATGATCGCCCCGCTGCTGCTGGTCTTCAGCGCACCGGTCACCCTCGCCCTGCGCGCGCTTCCGGTGCATGCCGCCCGAGGGTTGACCCGGGTCCTGCGCAGTCCCGGCGTGCGGGTGCTCACCCATCCGGTGGTCGCGGGCGTGCTGAACGCGGGCGGACTCTGGCTGCTCTACACCACGGACCTGTTCCAGGTCATGCACGTCTCCCCGGTGGCCTATGCGCTGGTGCATCTGCACATCTTCGTGGCCGGCTATGTGTTCACAGCTTCGCTGGTGGGCGTCGATCCGGACCCGCACCGGGCGTCGATGCCGATGCGGTCGACAGTGCTGATCCTGTTCATCGCGGCGCATTCCATCCTGGCCAAGTGGCTCTATGCGCACCCGCCCGAGGGTGTGGCACCCGGTGACGCGCAGGCCGGCGCGCAGCTGATGTACTACGGCGGAGACGCCGTGGACATCAGCCTGCTGGTGCTGCTCTTTGCCGGCTGGTATTCCACCACGCGTCCTCGCAGCAGTCAGGGCGCGGAGCTCAGCCCACGGCGAGGCTGAGCCCTGCGACCACTCCTGCGGTCAGTTTCTGCGTTCAGTCCTTCGCGGCGGCGCTGATCGCGTCCAAGGCTGCGCGCAGGCGCTGCTCAGCGTCCTCGGCCACCTCTCGGACGGCGGCTGAGTCGCTGAGCTGGACCATGGTCTGCGGGTCGATCGCGTCGATGGTCGCGTGGTCCTCGTTGGCGCCGCGGCGGACCACCACGTTGCAGGGCAGCAGCGCCCCGAGCTCGGGCTCTGCCGCCAGCGCCTTGCTGGCCAGCGTGGGGTTGCAGGCGCCCAGGATGATGTAGTCTCCGACCGCCTCACCGGACTCGGCGCCGAGCTTCTTGGTGAAGGTGGCTTTGACGTCGATCTCGGTGAGGATCCCGAAGCCCTGCTCGGCCAGTGCCGCGCGGGTGGCCTCCACCGCCTGGGTATAGGGCATCGGGACGGTCGTGGTGTGGGTGTAGCTCATGGCCTGCTCCTTCGACTCACAGTTCACCGACCCCTGGCGGGGTCGGCACGTTTTCGGTTCTCAGATGACGCATCCCGAGACGACGGCGGCCAGCGCGGCGCCGTGGGCGGTGGCGCTGGTGACGATCAGCACCGCCATGATCGCGGTCATCGCGACCGCCCCCAGTATCCCCTGGCGGGGGCTCACCGGGGAGATCAGCTGGCGCACGCGCTCCGGTCCCGCTGCCAGCATCATGCGCTGCGCTCCTGTCTGGCTGCTGGCGGTGCGCTGGGCGCTGCTCGCCTCCCCCATGACCAGCAGGGCCGAGGCGAGCGCCCGGGTGCCTGCGCGGCGCTGGGCCGCGTTGTCAGCCGAGACCTCCAGGTAGTGCGGCACCGCGTCCGCGATGGCGCCCGCGAAGGGCACCCAGCGCAGGGGTCCGGTGATGCTGCCGATGAAGTCCAGGACCAGGTGGTGGCGTTCACGCAGATGCGCCGCCTCGTGGGCGAGGACAGCGCGCAGCTCCTGATCGTTCAGCGCCGCGAGCAGGCCCGTGGAGACGACGATGCCCCAGCGGTCCCTGCCCAGCGCGAACGCCGAGGGGTGGGGATCTTCGACCACGGTGACCAGATGACCGTCGATGACCTGGCGTCGTCCCACTGGCAGCAGGGAGCGGCAGGTCTCGCGCAGCAAGGACTTCCGCTTGGCCGCAGCCCGCAGACCCAGTGCCGCGACGAGCAGCACCGCAGCAGCGGGCGCGAAGAGGAACGCGGCTGTGGGGATGCCGGTCTCCATCGCAAAGCCGGTGGAGAAGGGGTTCGACGCCTCCAGGCAGCGCTGGCAGACCTCCGCAACCGGGGCGGGCAGCGGGCTGGGTCCGGTCAGCGCCCAGGCCAGGAACAGTCCAGCCGCCATCACCGATGTCAGCCAGAGCACCAGGCTCGCCCCGAGACCCAGCACAGCCAGGCGTGGGAACCGGACCAGCGCCGGTGCCGCGGCGCGGATCAGCGGACGACCCAGCACGGCTGCGGCGAGCACCGCGAAGACCATGAGCAGGGAGAGCAGCAGGGGGTTCACGGTGAGTCCTGGGAATTCTCACCAGCGAGATAGGCGCGCAGCAGATCTCGCTCCTCGTCCGGCATGGTGTCCACGAAATGCAGGATGGAGGCGGTTCTGTCTCTGCTGACGCCCAGTGCGTGGCGCATCAGGCCTGCGGTGTGTTCCTCGCGGGTCCGCTGCGGGAGGTAGCGCACGGAGCGTCCCACGCGGGTCGGCGCCACCAGAGCTTTGCGTTCGAGGTTGCCCATCACGGTGGCGATGGTGGTGTAGGCCGGGCGGCTGGGCAGCTGGTCCATGACCTCACGGACGGTGTGCCCGGAATGGTCCCAGAGCAGGTCCATGACCTGCTGCTCCAAGGGGCCGAGTCGTTCGGCGGGCGTCCCGGGCGGGCGTTCTTCGCTCATGTGTTGACCAGGTCCTTCCGCGGGCGCACGGTGCAGGCGACCTGCCCCTTGAGTCGCCAGATCAGCGCGACGCCGGTGAGCAGCATGGCGCCGAGCGCGAGAATCGGCTGGAGCGGTGTGAAGTAGGTGATGGCTCCAGAGTATCCGAGGGCGACGAGCGCGATCTTGTTGCAGACCGGGCAGCCCACTGCGAACCAGGCCAGCACCATGCCGATCATTCCGAAACGGCTGCTGCGCCGATCCTCGGCGGGCGAGATGCCGTCCTGCGCCTCGGCGGTCGCCGGATCATCCTCCGACCCGGACTCCACCGGACTCGACGTCCGCACATAGGTGGCCATGAGCATGCCGCTGAGCACCGAGGTCAGAATCCACACCGGGTAGTTCCACCACACCGGCGGGATCTCCCGGGCGAAGAACGAGTTGGGAATCAGCACGGTCGCGACTCCCACCAGCAGGCCGACGACGACGGCGGCGATCGCGGCAATGATGATCTGCCGGGGCGTCCAGGAGCGCAGGGCCTGGACCGCGAGCGCGGTGGACGCCTTCCAGCGGGCAAGTCGGATCGAGAGGGAAGTCATGGGACCACTATGCCGCAGATCGACTATCTTGCATAGTTACTATGTTTCGTAGTTACTATGGTCCGTAGTAGATTGTCCGTCCTTGAAAGGCCACGATGTCCCACCCCTTGCCCGCAGAACCGAAAACCCGCTCAAGAAAGAACACCCTGCTGCCGCTGTTCGTGATCATCATCGCCGCCGCGCTCATCGGCTTCGTGATCTGGCAGAGCATCGGCGACGACACTCCTGAGTCGACGCAGGATGGCATGGAACAGAGTGGTGTGGAAGGCGAGTCCCAAGGTCAGGGGCCGGTCGCCGTGCCTGAGGAAGGCGCCCAGCCTGAGCAGTCAGATATGAGCGACATCGAACGCCGAGATCCCGAGGACCTTCTGGCGGTCGGTCCCGCGGACGCTCCAGTGGCGATCGTGATGTTCACCGACGCCCAGTGCCCCTTCTGCGCGGCCTGGCACGACCAGACGCTGCCCACGATGATGGAGTACGTCGAGGAGGGCGATCTGCGCATCGAGTGGCGCGACGTCAACGTCTTCGGCGAAGCCTCCGAACGCGCGGCCCGGGCCACCTACGCAGCGGCGATGCAGGACGCATTCACCGAATACCACGGGCTGCTCTTCGCAGATGGGGAGACGCTTCCCGAGTCCGGGCTCACCGATGAGGGTCTGCTGGATCTCGCCGAGCAGGCGGGACTCGATACCGCGCAGTTCCAAGAGGACATGAACTCCCCTGAGGTCACCGAGCAGATCGCCGCCAATGCGCAGGAGGGCCTCGACATCGGAGCGTACTCCACACCGGCCTTCATCGTGGCGGGGGAACCGATCATCGGCGCCCAGCCCACCGAGGTCTTCGTCACCGCCGTCGATGACGCACTGGCACAGGACCGCTGATGGAGATCAGCCTGGTCACCGCATTCCTCGGAGGAATGCTGGCGCTGTTGAGCCCGTGCAGCGCCTTGTTGCTGCCAGCGTTCTTCGCCTCCACCGTCGGAGCACGACTCAAGCTGCTGGTCCACGGGTCTATCTTCTACCTGGGCCTCATCCTCACGCTGGTCCCGCTGGGACTGGGACTAGGCGCGGTCGGCACCCTGTTCATCGACCACCGTCAGGCGCTGATCGTGGGGACCTCGGTGATCCTCATCCTCCTGGGTCTGGCCCAGATGGTCGGCCTGGGCTTCGACTTCTCCAAGGCGCTGCCAGGGACTCAGCGGCTGCAGCAGCAGGCCCACACCAGAAAAGGTCTGGTCCGCACCTTCCTGCTCGGCGCTGCGAGCGGCGTGGCAGGCTTCTGCGCCGGACCGATCCTGGGAGCGATCCTCACCCTGGCTGTGGCTCAGGGAAGCGTCCCGCTGGCGGGTCTCATGCTCGCCGTCTACGGCGCCGGAATGGTGGTGCCCTTGATCATTCTTGCCGCACTCTGGGGACGCATCGGCACCCGTTCGATGAGGTTCATCCGCGGACGTGGCTTCACCGTGCTCGGGCGTCAGCTCCACACCACCTCCGTGATCGCAGGTGCCCTGATCGCCGGCGTCGGAGTCCTGTTCTGGACCACCAACGGCCTGGTGACCGCGCCCTCCCTGGTCCCCAGTGAAACCCAGGGGTGGCTGCAGGCGATGAGCTCCTCGGTCTCCGGGCCGGTGGCAGACATCCTTCTGATCCTCGGGATCTCAGCAGCCATCCTTCTCGTCTGGGCGGTGAACCGTCGCTCCAGCGTCCGCGCTCAGGAGCGCGCTCCAGACACCCGGAAGGAGACACTGCGATGAGCGCCGGTCACCGTGGTCGCCCACAGCCTCGGGCAGCTGCACTCCTCGGTGTCCTCGCACTGACCCTGGGAGCCTGTTCGACTGAACCGAACCAGGAAGCCTCCGTGGAGCATGAACCAGCGGCGCCGCCGGTCGACATCGATGCAGACCCAGTCCAGGTGCAGTCATCGGCCGAGGAAGCTGACCTTGACGCCATCCACCTCCCAGTGAGCCTGACAGGTCTCGTCAGTGTGGATCCCCAGTGGGACACTCCCCCGCAGGTTCACGACGGCGTCTTTCTCGCCCCCGGCGAGCAGGACGGCAGACTGGTGTTCAGCGCCGTGTCCGCCGATGGGACCGTGCTGTGGACCGCAGAACGCCCGTTGAGCTGCTCCGGCTTCGCCCTGACGAGCGCGGGTGACCGTTCTCTCGCGGTGCTCACCGATCTCGCCGACCCGACCGGGTCTGGTGATTCATTCGGGACCACCACCGCGACGGCCTATGACTTGAACACCGGGGAGGAAGTCTGGGGTCCAGTGGAGGTCCCCGGACCGCATCAAGGCCCTGGGCTGGTCTTTGCCGAACGCGGTGACGAACCACTGGGCGGCACCGGACAGCGAGTCGCCCTGGACGCCGCCACCGGAGAACGCAGCCCGGAGGGCGCTGAGGTCATCGGGGAGTTCTTCGGAACGACGGTCATCGCCGACGATGGAGAGCTCGCCGCCTTCGCCAGCGGACGTTCCGGCGAGCTGTGGCGCGCGGCGTCACCGAGCGCCGCGACCGCCGCTGAAGGGGAAGTCCCGGTCAGTCCGGCGACGAACCGGCTTCCCCCTGGCAGCGCCCTCATCGGCTCATCGGAGGATGGTTTTGACCTATGGGACCTCACCGACGGCGAGCCCCTCAGCGGCGGCCTGGATGACGCGATGTTCGATGCGATGTCCGAGACCTGGGTCGCGATCCGCGAGGATGAACTCGCCGGATTCGACTCCGCAGGCGGGGAACTCTGGTCCGTGGACCTCGAAGCAGAACCCACACTTCTCGGCGTGGGCGGAGTGATGGCCTATCTCCTTGCAGACGGAGAGGACCTGGACATCTACAACGTGGTCACCGGCAACACCGCCCGGGTCTACGATCCGCTTGAGGATGGTGCAACTGCCATTCCGCTCGCGTTCACGGAGACTGGCGCCAGCGTCGTCGACACGGGGACGCAGATCCTCCTGGTCACCGAAGTGCCAGGTTCTGCGGAAGACTATGCGGGCGAGGGGGATCCATTTGAAGACCGACCGTGACGATGTCGACAGACGAGAGGTCCTACCGTGAGTGATGACAACCCGAGAGACTTCTGGGAGACCCGCTATGCCGACTCGGACCGGGTCTGGTCCGGTCGCGTCAATGCGACCATGAGCTCGTTGGTCGCTGATCTGCCTGCCGGACGCGCCTTGGACCTGGGCTGTGGAGAGGGCGGCGATGTCCTCTGGCTCGCGAAACAGGGTTGGCAGGCCTTCGGCGTCGACATCTCGGAGACCGCCGTCCTGCGGGCGCGGACACACGCGGAGCAAGAAGGGCTCGGGGGCGGCAGCGCGGAGTTCCTGGCCGCGAATCTGCCCGAGGGTATGCCGGAGGGGCCTTTCGATCTGATCACCGCCTCCTTCCTGCAGTCCCCGGTGGCACTCGACCGGCGGAAGATTCTTCGTGCCGCCGCCGACCGGGTCTCGGTCGGCGGGCACCTCGTCCTGGTCTCCCACGCCACAGCGCCCCCGTGGGCAGAGCACGGCCACGGACCCGCGGAGATGCCGACCCTCGGCGGTGACCTGGCCGCACTGGAGCCGCGGAAGGCCTGGGAAGTAGAGGTGGGCGAGGTTCGCCACCGAAACGTGGTCGGACCGCACGGTGAAGACGCGATGCTTGAAGACCTGGTCATCGTGGCGAGGAAGTTGTAACAGATCACTGGCTCTGGGCTGAGTACCTCTCAGATCCGGATGTAGACCCACGACGAGCCATACTTGGAACTTAGGAGTTCACTATGCAGGAAGTTGCACCCTCGGCGGCCTTCGATCGTCTGGGAACAGCCCAGTTTGTTGACGTGCGAGAAGACTCGGAAGTCACGGGCGGCATGATCCCTGGGGCCTTCCATATTCCGCTCGGACAGCTGGGTGCGCGTCTGGCCGAACTTGATCCGGCGCGTGAGACGATCACCGTCTGTCGCAGCGGCAAGCGAAGCCTGACCGCCGCCCAGACGCTGGAAGACGCAGGGTTCACCGTTGCAAGCATGCAAGGTGGGATGAACGAGTGGAGTTCCCAGAACCGCCCGACGGCTCTGCCCTGAGAGCAGACAGCCGCGACTCACCATCGCGCCATCACAGGTGAATGCCGGACTGACCTTCGACTATTGAACGGGAGCCTGGAGCCCAACCACTCTGGTGGCAGTGACCCGTGGCTGAGTGCAACTAGTCGAACCTGCCAGGTGTCGGCAGGGTGAGGATCTCGGCTCCGTCCTCGGTGATCGCGATGGTGTGCTCGCTGTGGGCAGTGCGGGCTCCGGTGGCGCTGCGCAGCGTCCACCCGTCGGCGTCGGTGCGCAGTTCATCGGTGTCGGCCATGATCCAGGGCTCCAGCGCGAGCAGCAGGCCGGGCTGGAGCTGATATCCGCGTCCTGGGCGGCCGGTGTTCACGACGTGCGGGTCCTGGTGCATGGTCGATCCCAGGCCGTGTCCGCCGAACTGAGTGTTGATCGGATACCCAGCCTCTGTGAGAACCATGCCGATGGCGTGGGAGAGGTCCCCGATCCGGGCTCCCGGGCCGGCGGCGGCGATCCCCGCAGCCAGCGCCCGTTCGGTGGCCTCTATCATCGCCACGTCCTCGGGCGGCGCAGAGTTCCCGACGATGAAGCTGATCGCCGAGTCCGCGACCACCCCGTCCAGCGACACTGCGAGGTCGAGGGTGAGCAGGTCACCGTCGGCCAGCGTGTGGTCATGCGGCTTGCCGTGGAGCACCGCGTCGTTCACCGAGGTGCAGATGTAGTGGCCGAAGGGTCCGCGCCCGAAGGATGGCTCGTAGGCCACGTAGCAGGAGGTGGCGCGGGCCTCGAAGATCATCTCCCGGGTCCAGTCGTCGATCTCCAGCAGGTTCGTGCCCACCGTCGCGCGGCGCTTCATGGTCTGCAGAATGTCGGCGACCAGTGCGCCGGTGACTCGCGCGCGGGCAAGTCCGGTGGCGCTGAGGATCTCGATCATGAAGCACCTTCGGCGGCGGCTGCAGTGACCCGGCGGTTGTGCAAGAGGTTCCGCAGACAGCCCGGCAGCGTGCCCAGCAGGATCAGGATCGGACCGGCCGAGCGACCGTAGACGTCACTGAAGATCCAGGCACTTGCGAGGAAGCAGACGAACGCCAGGAGCCGCACCACAGCGACCTGTGGTGGATTGATCGGCGGTTTGCCGAAGAAGAACGGCAGCCGGGAGTCGGGATTCACTCTCCGGAGCATGTCGAAGGACGCGGTGAAGAGCACCGCTGCCAGAACCCAGAGGATGATCGCGAATAGCTCCATCGGATCATTCCATCGCCCAGGCCTGCTCCCGTCAATCTTCCTCGCGGCCAGAACAGCTCCGGCCGCCCTCGTAGAGTGGCGGGAGGGAACCCACCGCATCACCTATGGAGGTCAGCAGACCGTGAGAAGCCGATCCACGCGCGCACCGGCGCAGCAGGCAGAGCGGGAGAATGCCGCCGAACGCCTCGCGGCACAGCTGGACCGACCCATGGGCATGCTCGGCATCTTGTTCCTGTTCGTCTTTCTGGGCCAGATGCTCGTCACCGAGCCCGGATGGAGCCGGGCGCTGAGCGTCGCCGGCTGGGTGTTCTGGGCCGTCTTCGTCGCGGAATTCCTTCTGCGCGCGTATGTTGCCGGGTTCCAGAGGGCGTTCTGGCGGCGGAACTGGTGGCAGGTGATCTTCCTGCTGGTGCCGTTCCTGCGCTTCGTCCGCGCGCTGCAGGCAGTGCGGGTGCTGCGCGTGACGCGCGTCGCACGGGTGGGAGGGATCCTCTCCGCCGGGGTGCGCGGTTCCCGGTCAGCCGGGCGGCTGCTCTCCAGCCGCATCGGCTGGCTCGCCGCGGTGACCGCCGTCGTCATCCTGGCGGCGAGTCAGCTGCTCTACGCCTTCGAATCCCACACCGACTACACCACCGCGCTCTACGAGGCGGCGCTGGCCACCGTGACCGGCACCGGAATAACCACCGAGGACCCGTTCTCCAAAGTGGTACACCTGGTGCTGGCGGCGTACTCCGTAGGCGTCTTCGCGACACTTGCCGGGTCCGTCGGCGCGTACTTCCTGCGCGGGGAGGATCCGGTGGTTCAAGAGAGTGAAGATGGTTAGTTTCTTCCATCCTGAAAGCATGTTAACTCGTGTGAGAAGTTGACCACCAGAAGGTGGAGCTCCATGATCAACAAGTGAATAGTGACAAGAAGCGAATCGCGTTGCTCATAGATGTCGAAAACGCGCCAGCCTCAAAGGTTGACGTTGTGCTCGCAGAAGTCGCGCGCCATGGCGTTGCCACCGTCCGACGAGCGTACGGCAACTGGAAGAGTCCCCGGCTCCAGCAGTGGGAGGCCGCCCTCCATCCATACGCGATCCGACCGATGCAGCAATTTGCCTACAGCACCGGGAAGAATTCTGCCGATATGGCGATGGTGATTGATGCGATGGATCTGCTTCGTGCGGGCTCGATCGACGCGTTCGCCCTCCTGTCGAGCGACGCGGACTTCACGCCGCTGGTGATGCGGATACTGGCGGACGGCCTGAAAGTGTACGGCTTCGGCGAGAATAAGACTCCCAAGCCGTTCGTCAATGCCTGTTCTCAGTTCATCTACGTGGAAAGCCTGAGGCAGCTCTCCGGCAGCACACGCGCCTCGACGGGTGGTCCAAGCGTCGCGAAGTCCGTGGGCGGTGATGCCGGCCTTGTCCTCCTGATGCGCAATGCTGTCGAAGCTGCCCGCGGCGACGACGGTTGGGCGAATCTCGGTGCCGTGGGGCAACAGATCAGCAACCAGGCATCGCTGGACCCGAGAAACTACGGTTATCGAAAACTGAGCGATCTGATCGAGGCGACAGAACTGTTCCAGGTCAAACGTCAGAATCTGGGCGTCTTTGTGCGAGATAGGGGCCTAGCGGTATCGGGAGCTCCCCGTCGAGGCTGAGCACCCGGGTGAGAGTCAGCTGGGCTGGCGCGCCCACCTCAACTGCGCAGATTCACGCTGAGGTCCTGATCGGCCGTGGCCTGGAGTGACTCGCTATCGGCGGTCATCGTCTCCGCACCCGGGACCCGATCGGTGTTCTGCGCGCTGACGGCGAGCCAGGCGCCGTCGGCGTCAGCAGCCTTCCACGCCTGCGCGAAACCTTGGGCGACTCCTCCAGGGGTGCTGGTGCCACCGCCTTCCGCCCCGGTCACGGCAGGATCGAATCGACGTAACCACCGTCGACCCGCAGCGCGCCACCGGTGGTGGCCGAGGCCAGCGGTGAGGCGAGATAGGCGACCATGTTCCCGATCTCCTCGGGTTCGATGAGTCGGTGCAGCAGCGACTGGGCGCGGTGTTCCTGCATGAACTCTCGCTGCGCTTCGGCCCAGGACTTGGATGAATCCACCAGCTGGTAGACGAAGTCTTCGATGCCTGCAGTGAGGGTGGGCCCTGCCAACACCGAGTTCACCGTCACACCAGATCCGGCAGCTTCTTTCGCGAAACCGCGCGAGACGGCAAGCAGCGCCGATTTGGTGGCTCCGTAGTGGATCATCTCGGCGGGGATCACGACGGCGGAATCACTGGCGATGTTCACGACTCGGCCCCAGCCGCGGGCCATCATCTTCGGCAGTGTGGCGCGGATCAGCCGAACCGCGGAGAGGACGTTGACCTCCCAGAACCGCTGCCAGTCGGCATCGGGGATCTCCAGGGCCGGCTGGGCGCCGAAGATGCCGAGGTTGTTGACCAGAATGTCTACCTCGCCGACGGCCCCGAGGGCTTCGGTCAACCCCTCATCCGTGGTCACATCCCCGGGTGCGCCGATGAGAAGCTCTTCGGGCAGACCGTCCTTGGCGAGAATGAGGATGGCGGCCTCCACCTTGTGGGCGCTGCGGCCGTTGATCCCCACGCGAGCTCCGGCCTCGGCGAGCCGCTTCGCTATTGCGAAGCCGATGCCCTGAGTGGAACCACTCACGAAGGCTGTCTTGCCGGTGAGGTCCAACGCAATCATGGTCTGCTCCTGCTGTTCCCGGGGGTGCTTGTCGCTGCGGCGGAGCCGTGGTGACGCCAAGGCGGATCACCGCACGTTCATCTCCACAGAGTCGGTGTAGGTTCCAAGAGTTGGGGTCCGTTGTTGCGCACGTTGCCTACCGCCGGGTCCACCTCGTAGATCTCCCAGCCCGAGGCGGCCTCGGGGATCTCCCCGCGCAGCTGCTCAAGCAGCACCTCGAGCTCCTCAGGCGTCTTCTCCCCCGGGTGGATCCACTGAGCGGCGAACTCCTCGGTCATCGCCAGGGGGATGCGGTCATGCAGCGCGGCGAGCTCGCTGAGCACACCGTCGTCGGTGGTCTCCGGGGAGGGCCCGGTGAGGATGGTGCAGGAGAGGATCCAGGGGTCGGACTCGCCGCGGGCCTCGGCGTTCTTGTCCTTCCACCATTCGTAGAGTCCGGCGAAGACCAGAGGTGAGCCATCAGCGGAACGGATCGCATGCGGTCGCTTCTTCGCTCCCTGCGCCTTCCACTCGTAGTAGGCCTCGGCGGGGACCGCACAGCGCCGAGATTTCGCCGCCGAGCGGAAGCTGGGTTTGGAAGCGACAGTCTCGGAACGGGCATTGAAGGTCCGGGAGCTGAATGTCATGTCCTTGGCCCAGACCGGAAGCAGTCCCCAGCGAGCAGGGTGGAGTTCACGCAAGAGCTCCCCGGCGTCGTCATAGCGCTCCACCAGGATGGGCACCGTGGAGGTCGGGGCGACGTTCCAATTCGGCGCGATCTCGAAAGCCGGCGGCTGCACCGGCCCGAGCCGCGCCCGGTTCAGATCATCGGCCAGATCACCGGTGTCCTTGGCCATGACGTAGCGTCCACACATGCTCTGAGCTTTCCAGATCGGGGGTTCGGAGGGCAATTGTCGTGGCCTCCGGGTCTTCACCGACGTTGAAGGGACCCGCGCCCTCGACCACCGCCGACCTCGCGTCCGCACCGATGGCGATGGGGTCTGCGAAGAGCCGGCGGGTCTCGTGGGGAGGAAATCCGACGCCCGCGGCGCCGCAGCCTTCGAGAGCTCTGCATCGCGCGACAGTGCCACGTAGAGCGCAAGGAGCTCAGGCTCGAGAGTGTCGAGCCGCGCCAAGATGTCTTGGCCGCGGCGGGTCCGGGTGATTGCGGCGAAGTGCATGCGCCCGTCCGGTAGATCCACGAACATGTGGTCTACCCCGTCGGTGACCGCAACCTGTCGGAGGAGGGGGCCGGCTCGCGGGGCGCGAAGGCCCAGCCAGATGGGCTGCAAGGCTGGTCTCCTGACGACTGCGCCCAGACACTCAGACACGAACCACCAAGCGGCTGGCCGCTCAGTCCCAGATCGAGATTGCGCGTCTGCCCTTCTGAGCTTCGACGCCGTCGGGACCGCAATGAACAAGCAGCCGCAGAAGCCGATCTAGACTTCTGAAGCACGGAACAGGACTCGCTGTTGGAAATGACCCCACTACGGGATCACTAATCGCGACCACAACGTGTACTTCGGCGTCACAGAAACGCAGATGAGCCCACTCACATATACGGTTGAAACCGCAGAAAAGCGGGAGCTGCATCCTAGAACCCCTGACAACCTGATCCTCAGATCACGCGCGGGCAGGATCGCGGCCCATGCACCACTTCGGTGGTGGAAATCGACCAGCAGCTCTCAGGGCTGACTCATCACGACGCGCAAAGAACCGGTACCCCTACATGACATCCGCCATAACCGATACGAAATCACCCTTTTTGAATTTCGTGACGGCCGAGTTTTGGAACCGCGGCTCCCAGCATCGTCGTGACCTATCGAACAAGACCTACGTTCATCAGCTTCTCGCGGAGAAGACTCTCGGCGGGGAACGAATCGGATTGCCCAAGCAGCACGCGGTCCTCACCTCCACGAATCAGATCACCTCAGACGTCCTCGGGGACCGGGTGGCGCTCAAATTCGCGAATGGCTGGTCAGCCAAGGGAGTCATGCTGCTCGAACGCATCGACGCGGACCTGTACTACGACCATATGGCTCTGCGCGAATGGACGCTTGAGGGAATTCGGGAGAAGCAGGATTCGGTAGCGACAGCATTCCCAGGCAAGAAGGCCGAATGGATCGTGGAGGAGCTCCTTCGCGGAGCCCAGCCCGGTGCGGTGCCCTTCGACTACAAGTTCTACATGTTCCAGGGACAGATCGGCATGGTCGCGCAGATCGACCGGAACTACTCACCGCCCCGCATGGTCAAGCTGGACGGAGATCTGAAGCCACTCGTCGCAGGGCGGGACTACATCTTCAAGCCGAAGGACCTGCAGCCAGGAGTTCCGGTGGTCCCGCGCTCTGCGGTGATGCTCTCCCGGTGGGCCATCGAGCTCGCGAAGATGACCGATGCCCCGTTCGTCAGAGTCGACCTCTACGACACCGACGACGGCCCGTACTTCGGCGAATTCACGTTCTCATCAGGGGCGGAGTTCAAACGCACGATCACCTACAGCCAAGAGGTGCTCGACTACTTCGATGCGCTGTTCGCCGATGCGGAGAAGACCCTGAAGGGGGAGGCCGTCGAACCCCGGCGAAGCTGGAGCACTCTGCTGCAGTCCACCAACGCTGAGGTCCTGGCTGCACATCCACGGATCAGCCTTCAGCAGTACCAGCGCTTCGCCAAGTTTCTCTATCACCGAGGCAGCCTCGGAGGATTCCGGCTGGCACAGGCGCAGAAGAGCTTGATGGAAGACGGTGGAGACAAGGCGATCAATGACTACCTGTCCGAGGCACACAGCTCCGCCGGACGGCGGGCCTTAGCGCGCCGTCCACAACTTCCGCCAGGACTTCGGAAGATCGTCGGAAAAGTCTATAGAAGGCTCCGCCGGTAGCTCAGCTGGCGGGTCACGATCACAGCCCGTGATGAGGGACTGACCGCCCGCTGCATGGAGATCTCCCGTGTGAGCATTGCCTGGGTCGAGATCCTCTCGGTCGAAGAGGGTCCTGAGACAGGATTCGCCGAGGGAGCCGGGTATCGCGTTCTCGCAGATGGGAAAGCAGGGCTCCTCGTCGGTGGGCCATTCATCGAAGTCCGCGATGCGCGCAAGACCTGTCTGTTGAGCGCCCATGACTCTGAGGCCGTGGCGGAGGAGATTCGCCGGCGCCTCGTGACAGCGAGCTGAAGGTCACCACGGCGATAGTCTGAGTACCTGACCTCGCCGGTGTTCCGACACCGGACCACGCCTCCGCCCTCGATCATCGACCAGGAACCACTCTGATGCTCCCCTACCTGTTGATGGTCATGGTCGTGATCTTCTACGCGGGAAACATTCTGGTCGGAGAGGCGCTCAACGATCTGCCGCCGCTGACCATCGCGTTTTCCCGACTGGCCGTCGCTTTTCTCTGCCTCGTGCCTCTGGCGGCCAGGACGGCGTGGCGATCCAGAGGCCTGTTCCTCCACGAGTGGAAGCCGCTGCTGCTGCTCACCCTGACCGGCGTCGCGTTCTTCAACACCTTCATCTACGCCGCTCTCCAGTTCACCTCCTCGACGAATGTCTCGGTGCTGGAGACCCTGATTCCCGCGCTGACTCTGGCGCTGAGCGCCCTGGTGCTGCGGGAAAGGCTGTATGCGCTGCAATGGTCAGGGTTGGCGCTGTCGATCCTCGGGGCGCTGTGGGTGATCACCGATGGTCAGATCTTCGCCCTGGCACAGCTGGAGTGGAACATCGGTGACGGAATCATGATCGGGGCGGTCGCGTCCTGGGCGGTCTATTCGCTGGCCGTCACGCGCTACCTCAGTCTGTTTCCCACCTTCAGCGTGCTTCTGGTGATGACCGGGCTCGCCGCGGTGATCCTGGCGCCGTTGGTCGTCATCGAATGGGCGGTGCTCGGGGTGCCGGCCTTCAGCGCGGCCGAACACCTTCCGGGTCTGATCTACCTGGGAGTCTTTCCCGGCCTGCTCGCCCTGTTCTTCTACAACCGCGCGGTCCAGCAGCTCGGTGCCTCCCGCGCCTCCATCTTCTTGAACTTCCTTCCGGTCGCCACGATGGCCGGCGCGGTGCTGTGGCTCGACGCCCAGCTGACGCTGCCCAAGATCACCGGTGCGCTCGTCGTCGTTCTGGGGGTCTTCATCACCACCCGGGCGGGCAGGCGCCCACCCCTTTCGCGGAGCCGGACTCACAGACTGGCGCATCCCAGCAGCCGCGAGGGACTGCGTGAAACCTTCAGACCACCAGAGGAGCAAACATGACCAACAGCGACCGCAGAGATGATCGGACCTTCTCCGAAGCGGCTCCGAAGTCGCCGCAGCAGCTGGCCTCGCCCAAGGCTTCCAGCGAGCCTGTGCCTTTGCGTCGCGCGGGAGCTGGGGCGGGGCAGGGACAGGAGGCGACGCTCCGACAGGCGCAGTGGTGGGCATATTCTTCACCGTCTTCTACGTCATGCAGTTCAGTCCAGCGGTGCTCTCCGAGGGGTGTCTCGAGGTCAGTCCCTTCGTCGATGCGGTGAGCTGCCTGGCCCTCACGGCGCTGCCCCGCGTGTTCCTCCGCGCAGGATCGGGCAAGGCCACGGCCAGGTCCGATTCCCGCTAGCTTTCCGCGTGCGCGAGAGGTGGAATGGAAGACATGGACCAGGAGGAAGTATTCGAGCGCCGCTACCGGGCCGTGAGGTCCCGGGATCGCCGCTTCGACGGGCAGTTCTACACCGCGGTCTCCTCCACGAGGATCTACTGCCGCCCCTCCTGCCCGGCGCAGACCCCGAAGCCTGAGAACATCACCTTCTACTCCACCTCCGCCGCCGCACACGAGCACGGCTACCGGGCCTGCAAACGGTGCCTGCCCGAGGCTGCCCCGGGCACCCCGGAGTGGAACACTCGCCAAGACCTGGCCGGCCGCGCCATGCGGCTGATCCGCGAAGGCACGATGAACGACGGCGGAGTGGAGGCCCTCAGTGCACGGCTCGGTTACAGCAGCCGTCACCTGCACCGAACCCTGAGCGCCGAACTGGGGGCGGGACCACTGGCGCTGGCCCGGGCCCACCGGATCCACCTGGCTCGCAGTCTGCTGGTCGGCACGTCCCTGCCGATCACCGAGATCGCCTTCGCTTCCGGGTTCTCCTCGGTGCGCCAGTTCAACGACACGGCGCGAAGTGTCCTCGGCGCGGCGCCCCGGGAGATCCGCCAGCGAGCCCACCGGTCCGCCGGCACCGCCCGGGAGTCCGCAGAAGCCGGCGGGTCCAGCGGGTTCACCGAATCGAGTCTGGTCCGCCCGTTCGGCGCCGATTCGCCTCCTGCTCAGCGCCTTGCCCTGCGCCTCGCCCTGCCGGTGCGGGACCCCTTCAACGCGGTGGCGCTCTTCACCTTCCTGGCTGAACGTGCGATCCCCGGTGTGGAGTTCACCCAGCTCGACGGCGAGGCGCTGGTCTACGCGCGCACCCTGCGGCTGGCCCACGGACCGGCCGCGATCCAGGTCACCGCAACCCCGGCCAGCCCAGGCCAAGCCCGGGACGACCCTGCACCCTCATGCGTGCACTGGCGACTGCACCTGGAGTGTGAACTCAGCGCCTGGGCGGATATTCCCGCCGCCGTCGCCGTGGCGCGTCGGCTCTTCGACCTCGACGCCGACCCGCTCGCCGTCGGCGCCGCACTCTCCACCGACCCCGCGCTGGCTCCCCTGGTCGCCCGCTCCCCCGGGCTGCGGATCCCTGGCACCGCCGATGGCCCGGAATACCTGATCCGCGCCATCGTGGGCCAACAGATCTCGGTGGCGGCCGCCCGCACGCATCTGAGCCGGCTCGTCGACGCGCTGGGCACCGAGCACGCGTCGTCCTTCGCGGGGCTGTCCCGGCTGTTCCCCACCGCGGAGCAGATCTCCGCCGGGGTCTCGGCGCCGCCGTCGCGCGCCGGTTCCGCCCCGCCAGCCCTGGACCCGGAACGGCCGCTGCGACTGCCCGCCCGCTCCATCACCACCGTGCGCACCGCGGCGGCGGCCCTGACCAGCGGAGCGCTCGGCGTGCACCAGGGGGCAGACACCCGGGAGCTGCATGATCAGCTCACCGCCATGCCGGGCATCGGGCAGTGGACCGCCTCCTACCTGATGCTGCGCGTGCTGGGCGACCCTGATGTCTGGATGACCGGCGACGTCGTCCTGCTCAACGGCGCCAAGAAGCTCGGCCTGCTGGAGCCGGGGCTGAACAAGGCTGCCGCGCATCGAACTCTGGAGTCTCATGCCCGGCGCTGGTCGCCCTGGCGGTCCTACGCCGCGATGCATCTGTGGCAGGCGGCAGCCACCCCACCAGCTCACACCCACCACGTCATGCCTGAAAGGACTCTTCAGCATGAGAATCCTTGACACAAGATTGCAGCATGTCAGTCTCACAACTCCCGATGGACCTTTCAGCGTGGTGTCTGATGACAGTCACGTCCTGGCCTCCGGATGGACCTGGGATATCACCTCCCTGGTTGAGCTGATCCATCCCGAGCTGCGGGAACGCACCGGCCACAGGAATCCCGCACCGGATGCTGAGACTCCGCAGCCACCTGGTCCTTCGGTGCTGGACCAGGCGGTCGAGGCGGTGGAGGCCTATTACGCCGGTGACACCTCCGCCGTGGACAGCGTCCCGGTGCAGCAGCGCTCGGGACCCTTCCGTGAACACGCCTGGGAGGTGCTGCGCCAGGTGGCGCCGGGAGCCCCGCTGACCTACGCCGGGTACGCCCAGCGAGCGGGACGTCCTGCGGCGGTCCGAGCGGCGGCCGGGGCCTGCGCGATGAACGCGGCGGCGCTGTTCGTGCCCTGCCATCGGGTCATCCGCACCGACGGCGGGCTCGGCGGCTTCCGCTACGGGGTGCAGATCAAGCAGAGCCTGCTGCAGCGGGAAGCCGCCCCGGCACGGTCTCCCCACGCAGATCCCAGGCGCGGGTCGCCTGCACGGTGACCGCCCGCGGTCCGGTGCGCCGAATGGTGCCCTCGGCGATCAGCATCTTCGCCGCGAAGAGACACTCCCCGGTGTTGCGCTGGGCCTCCTCGAAGAAGCTCAGGTCCACGCAGCCGGTGCCGTCGTCGAGGGTGATGAACACGACCCGTTTGCCCGAGGCCATCGGCGGGGTCTGGGTGGCCACCCGGATCCCGGCGACCCGGACGGTGGCGCCGTTGCGCAGGGACAGCAGGTCTTCGGCGAAGGTGACCCCGGCGGCCTGCAGCACCGGGTGATGGAAGTCCATCACGTGCCCGCTGGTGTCCAGCGAGGTCAGGTCCAGCTCGGTGGTGACGATCTCCCGGGCCTCCAGCTCCCCCGCACCGGTGGGCATGTTCGCGATCTCCACGTCCCCGATGGGCAGCGACAGCTGACCCTGGACCTGGCGCACCGGCAGCTTCTTGGCGTACTCCAGGTTGGTGGACTCCACCCACTGGATGAGGTCCTTGCGGTTCTTCCGACCCTCCGGCAGCAGGCAGTCCAGGGCGCCCACCTTGGCCAGATCGCGCAGCGTGGAGCGTTTCAACCGGGACCGGTCGCGCAGGTCCGCCAGCGAGGCGAAGGGCTGCTCCGCCTCGATCCGGCGCAGCTCGGCCTTGGAGATCCCCTTCAGCCCGATCAGCGACATCCGGATACCCCACACCGGCAGCCCCGCCACCGAGGTCGCCTCCACGTGGTAGCTGCTGGTGGAGCGGTTGACGTCCATCGGCAGCAGCGGGATCTTCAGCCGGCGGGCCTCGGAGACCAGCAGCCGCAGCGGGTACATGCCCGGGTCATGTTCGAAGAGTCCACAGAGGAAGTGCGCGGGGTGATGGGTCTTCAGCCAGGCCGACTGGTAGGTGGGCACGGCGAAGGCCGCCCCGTGGGCCTTGCAGAATCCGAAGCTGCCGAAGCTGAGCAGGATCTCCCAGACCCGGTCGATCACCGCGGCGGAGTAGCCGCGCTTGACCGTCTCCTCGCGGAAGAAGATCTCCACGGGTCCTGACTTGTCCTTGCTCATCGCGCGGCGCAGCTCATCGGCCACGTCCAGGCCGCAGCCGGTCATGGTGTCGAAGATCCGCAGCACCTGTTCGTGGAAGACCACCACCCCGTAGGTCTCGTCGAGGATCTCGGCCAGATCGGGGTGCGGGTAGCCCACCGTCTCGTAGCCGTGGCGGCGTTCCAGGTAGGGCTTGACCATGCCAGAGCCCATGGGCCCGGGGCGGAACAGCGAGATGTCCACCACCAGGTCATTGAGCGTCTTGGGCACCAGCTTGCCGATCAGCTCGCGCTGCCCGGGGCTCTCGATCTGGAAGCAGCCCAGGGTATGGGTGGATTGGATCATCGCGAAGGTCGCGGGATCGGCATAGTCCACGTCTTTGACCATGTCGATCACCTCCCCGGTGGTGCGTTCGAGCTCGGTGAGGGCATAGGCGATCGCCGACTGCATCCGCACCCCGAGGATGTCGAGCTTGATGAACCCCATCGGGTCCATATCGTCCTTGTCGAACTGGCTCATCGGCAGCCCGTTGACGCCCGAGCGCTCCACCGGGGTGAGCTTGAGCAGGTTGTCGTTGCCCAGGATCACGCCGCAGGGGTGGGTGGAGATGTGCCGAGGCAGCCGGTCCAGGCGTTCGGAGAGGTCCACCAGCAGGTCCAGCTGCTGGCGTCCGGAGCTGCGTTCGGTCTCGATCCGCTCGGCCAGGCTCTGCAGCTCGGGCTTCTCCTGAAGGGCGCGGCGGAACTCCCGGGCGGGGAAGCGCCACATGATCTCCGCCAGCTGGTCGATCTCCTCCTCGGGGAGCCCCAGTGCGAGCCCGGCGTCCCGGACCGCGCCGCGGATCCGGTAGGCGTTCTGCATGCTCATCAGGGTGACCCGCTGGGCCCCGAAGCGTCTGAACACGGCTCGGTAGATCCGGTGCCGCTCGGAGGACTCCACGTCGATGTCGATATCGGGAAGGGTGGAGCGCCGGCGGGAGAGGAAGCGTTCGAAGATCAGTCCGTGCTGCAGCGGATCGATGGGGCTGATCCCCAGCGCGTGGACCACCAGCGAGGAGACCGCCGAGCCGCGGGCCGCGGCACGGACCCCCATCTCGCGGATCAGCCGGGCCACCTCGGCCACGGTCAAGAAATAGGGGGCGAAGCCGAGGTCGGCGATGATGCTCAGCTCGTGCTCCAGCCGCGCCCGGGCCACACCCGCGCTTCTCTGGCCAGCGCTCGCTTCGGCCGCGCTCTCCTGGGCGAGCATCTCCGCCAGGCCTGCTTCGCAGCGGGCGCGCAGCTCCTCATCCGGATCTCCCTCGATCCCGATCACGGAGGTCTCGGGCACCTTGGGCTGGCCCCAGCCCATGTCCGTGACCGGATCCAGCTGGCACTGGCGCCCCAGCGCCTCGGTGTTGATCAGCAGCTCCTCGGCCGGGATCGGGGTGCTGCTGGCCGCGCAGATCTCTGCGGCCAGTGCCTTCATCTCCGCGGCCGGTTTCAGCCAGCCCTGATCGGTGGGCTGCAGCGCCGAGGTGCTGTGCAGGTCCGAGAGCACCCGCACGGCGTCCAACACATCAGCGGTGGCGGCCTCATCGGTGCTCAGCAGCCGCACCGCATTGGTCAGCACCGGGGTGACCCGGCTGACCTGGGCCGCGCTGAGCATCCGGACCGCATGGGCGGTGGACAGCGGCTCCCCCGGAGGCGCCAGATGGGAGACGACCTCCACCCGCAGCGCCTCGCCGAGCACCTCACGCCATTGGCGCAGCAGTGCCCGGGTGCTGCGGTAATCCCGTGAGGCCGCGGCGGCACCGATCTCGCTCTCCGGCCCGGCCAGGACGAACAGCCGACGGCGCACCTGGCCCTCCCCGGGTGACCCGCACTCGGCCAGATCCTGCAGGGTCACCCGGGCGGCCTCGCCCTGCGGGCGTTCGTGGGCGCGGGAGATCAGCTGACACAGCGCCGCATACCCTCCGGAGGCATTGCTGGCGAGGACCACGGCCCGGCCGCGGTCCTCCACGGCAAGGCTGACCCCGAGGATCGGTGCGATGCCCAGGTCGATGCAGGCGCCGAGGTGCTTGACCGCCCCGTAGAGCCCGTCACGATCGGTGATGGCCAGCGCCGTCATCTCATCCGCCGCGGCGGCGGCCACCAGTTCCTCAGGCCGATTGGTGCCGTAGTGGCTGCTGAAGGAGCTGGCCACATTCAGGTGGGTGAAGGTCAATGGACCCGCACCAGACGCCAGCGCCCGGAGGCCAGATGCCGGCTGACATCAATGGTGTGCACCTCGGCGGCCTCGGTGCGGGATGTGGCTTCAAGCTGGACCTGCAGCCGCCAGATCTCATGAGCCACCAGTCCGGGGCGACCTCGCTCGGCACGGGGCTCCTCCAGCCACCAGCTGCGCCGCTGATACCAGCGGACAGGGGCTTCGACCACGAGGTGCCTCCGCTCTTTCCAGATCACCCGATGGGGCAGGAACTGCTCGTCGCATTCAACATCGATGGATTCGGTGAGCGTCACCGCTCCGCGGCGGGGTGCTCGGTCGGCTTCGGGACGAATAACAGTGGACATGGGCATGCTCCCTCTTTCATGTCTCCAAGAGGTATGACGAAGCCGATGGGAAGCCCGGAAGCCTCATCGTATTCGAACATACATTCGATAGCAACAGAGGTGAGCCTAGGACCGGGCACGGACACGGGTCACTGCACGGCAGCCGTCCCGCATGAGATCGGCCAAAAAAGTCAATAGGACCAAAGACTCTTTATTTCATGACAAAAAACGATCAGAGTGTGCTCAATCGAGACGGTCTCTCGACCCTTTCTCCGCATGAGCAGATCGAGGAGGTGCAATGCAGTCATACGCCGGTCAGACCACGTGGCCAGTGGGCGATGTCTACGGGCCAGACGCGACACTCTCGTCCTTCTTCGAGAACTACGTCCAGTTCAGGGGCTACTCCACCCGCCCGGAGTTCTGGTGGCCCTTCCTGTTCCTGATCCTCGTCCACGCCGCCATCGGGATGACGGCCATCATCACCATCAGCACACTGTTCGCCCAAGATATAGTGACCGACGCGCAGAACCTCTTCGGGATCGCTGGCTTCTCCCCCAGCGTCTGGCTCGAAGGCTTCGGCGCGGTCTTCGCAGCCGCCATCCTCTGCCTGCATCTGCTCATCGCGGCGCTCACCATCCCCCCGCTGCTCGCTGTCACCTGGCGCCGACTCCACGACTCCGGGCTCCCCGGGTCGATGTTCTTCCTCGGGTTCATTCCCATCGTCGGATGGTTCGTGGTGCTGGTCCTCCTCATGCGGGCCTCCGCCCCGGAGAAGCACCACGCAGAGTTCTCAGCCGCCTGGTATTGACGTCATCGTCCCGGCATGGACCTGGCCTGAGCCACTCACCGGGCCCGCGAGCAGGCGAGCTGGCGAACCAGCGGTGAAGACGATCGTCGGGATGAGCACGGCCAGCCACGGCAGGGCCCACCACCACAGACCCAGGGCCAGCAGTCCCAGTTTGAAGAGTACGACCCCGCTGAGGCCGAGGAGAGCCTGCGGCGTGGGTTCCGTGACAGCGCCGATACTCCGATCACGGCTTCATAACCCACGCCCAGCACAGCGCCCCAGACCTGCGGGTGCGCACCAAAGGTGCGGTCCCACAGATCGTGAAGCACGCCGAACCTCCAGGGCGAGAGGTCCGCGAGCCAGGTCCCGAGCATCGAATAGACCTCAGGCTTCACCGGGACCAGAAGCGCGAGGGACGCTCCGATCAGGCCACACGGGAGCTCTCCGGCAGCCGCTGAGCCAGCTCGGCACCCCATTTCGTGGCTCGGTCGATCTCCCCGGGCAGGACGGGGCCCTCATAGCCCTCGACGTAGAAGCTCTCTGGTTTCGCAAGCAGCGAGGCGCCGCGGCTGCGCAGCAGCTTCGCGGCCTTCTTGCTGGCCGCACCTGGGAGGTTCGGATGGCGGACATGGGTGTCGAACACCGCGACCGGCAGGTGGACGTCGCCGGCGGCGCTGATCCACTCCCGAAGTCCCGTCTCCCCGGGGTGTCCGCCACGCCTAGCGGCCTCCTCGCGAGTCTGTGGTCGGCTCAGCCCGAAGGCATGGGTCGGGGCGCCGACGACGAGCAGGTCGGCTTTGACCATGTCGGCAGGCGGGGCGAAGCTGACATCGAGGACCATCCCGATATCAATGGTGGCGGCCAGTCCCTCCGCCACCGCCTCGGCGATGATCTTGGTGTTTCCCCACGCGGACTCGTAGACGATGACAGCATCCATGATGTCGTTCTCCTTTCAGGGCCCATCTTCTCGCCGCCGCTCAGGAGGGCACCAGGACCTTAAGTCCCATGTTCCGTGACAGCTGCGGATACGCGGCGCTGTGCCCGGTCGGGACTTCGGGAGGCTCGGATCTGGTGCCGGAGCCTCAGCGACCGTGTCGAAGACGCGATCCACCGACGCGTTGATCCGGATGCTTCCCGTGACCCGTGCCACGCTCACATGCCAGGCGAGCCGCACGCCGCAGGACCACGTTGCACGCATGCCCGTTCTGCAGCGGGGTCAGCCGACTCCCAGAGCCTCCTGGATGGGCCCGGAGATGAAATAGAGCACGAACAGCGCCGCGGTGACGTACATCAGCGGGTGCACCTCACGCCATTTGCCGCGGAAGACCTTGATCGCCACGTAGCTGATGAATCCTGCGCCGATGCCGTTGGTGATCGAGTAGGAGAAGGGCATGACCACGATGGTCATGAAGGCGGGGATCGCCATCTCCACATCGGTCCAGTCGATCCGCACGATCTGCTGCATCATCAGGAAGCCGACCAGCACCAGGGTGGCTGAGGCCGCCTCGGTGGGGATCACGGCGGCCAGCGGGGCCAGCACGATGGTGGCCAGGAAGAGCACGCCGGTGACCACGTTGGCCAGACCGGTCCGCGCGCCGTCGCCCACGCCAACGGTGGACTCGATGAACCCTGAGTTCACCGAGGTGGAGCCCACGCCGCCACCGATGGTGCCCACCGCGTCGGCGACCATGATCCGGCGGGAGTGCGGGATCTCGCCGTCGGCGTCCTTGATCCCGCCGGCGTTGGAGACGCCCACCATCGTGCCCAGCAGGTCGAAGAAGTTGGCCAGCAGCAGGGTGAAGATCGCGAGGGTGGCCGCGACCACGCCGATGCTCTGCCAGGAGCCCAGCAGGTTGAAGTCACCGATCAGGCTCAGATCCGGCATGGTCAGCCAGTCCTGGTTCAGCGTCGGGACGGTCAGGCCCCAGCCGTAGGGGTTCTCGGTGCCGTCTGCGGCAGTCTGCGGACCGATGCGGAACACCGATTCCAGGGTGATCGCGAGCACCGTGGCGCCCACGATCGAGTAGAGGATCGCGCCGCGAACCTTCGCGGCCCACATGGCGAACAGGGCGAACATCGCGATGAGGAAGATGAAGATGGGCCAGCCGAAGAGGGAGCCGCCGACGCCGAGCTCCAGTCCGGTGCCCTGATTGTTCTGGATGAAGCCGGCGTTGACCATGCCGATCAGGGCGATGAAGAGCCCGATGCCCACGCTGATCGCGATCTTCAGCGCGCCGGGGACGGCGTTGAAGATGGCGGAGCGGAAGCCGGTGAGCACCAGGACCAGCAGGATCACACCTTCGATGACCACCAGTCCCATGGCATCGGCCCAGGTCATGCCCGGGAGCACGACGATGCCGTAGGTGATGAAGGCCGAGAGCCCCAGCGAGGAGGAGACGGCCATCGGGAACTTGCCGATCACGCCCATCAGGATGGTCATCAGACCAGAGATCAGTGAGGTCGCGGCGGCGACGGCGGGCAGGTTCGGTTCCGAGCCGCCGCCGAGGAAGTTCCCGGTGGAGTCGGCTGAGGCACCGATGATCAGCGGGTTCAACACGATGATGTAGGACATCGCGAAGAAGGTGGCCAGTCCGCCGCGCACCTCCCGACCGATGCTCGAGCCGCGGGCGGTGATGTGGAAATACCGGTCGAGGGTCCCGAGCTGCCGGGGCGCGGAAGTCTGGGAGGCGGGGGTCTGAGTGCTCACGGAGCACTACCTTATTGCCCCGTGAGTAGTTCCGACCAACGGAACTCACCAGACGAGACCGGAGTCACGCGGATACCTGATGATCCGCCGTGGGAACCAGCATCTTCGGTGCGCCCATGACGAGGAGCCACACGGGCAGGACCACCACGCACAGGACGGCCAGAACCGAGATGTCCCCGACCACGACGACGGCGATGAACAGCGCGATCCACCCGTCGCGGGATTCGGCGAGCACGGCCCCGAGGATCCCGCAGGCGAGCGCCAGACCCAGCGGGACCTCGGGCATGAGCGACTGAGCCACGAGGCCCACCGCTGCTCCGATGAAGACCGCAGGGAAGATGCGGCCTCCGCGGAATCCGGCCGTGGCTGCCACGAGCAGCGCCGTCAGCTTGACCGCAACGATGAGCAGCAGCTCTGCGGTGGTCAGGTCCTCGGCACCTCGGATGAGATCTGCCATCTGCTGGCCGCCCTTGAACAGCGTCACCGGCCCGCCGAGCGCGCCGAGTCCCCCGAGGATGACTCCGCCCAACGTGGTGTAGAGCAGCGGGCTCCGCAGCCTGCGAAAACTCTCATGCAGCGCCCTGAAGACGGAGGCCCCTGCGAGAATGACCAGCGCGGCGGCACAGGCGACGAGCGCGCCGGTCAGGAGATCCGACGGATGCGGCGCCCCGAGGGGCGGCATGTCCGTGGCCCCGAACTGGGGGCCGTCGAGCATGCGCACCGTCAGGGAGCCGGTCGCCGCGGCGAGGAGCGGCAGGAAGAGTCTGTCCCAGAGCGCGCCCCCGGTGTTGGCAGCCGCCACTACTCCGGTCAATACCAGCGCGGCGGCCACCGGCGTTCCAAACAGGGCCCCGATGGTTCCCGCAGCCGTCATCAGCATCACGAGCTTCACGTCGATGCGCGGCCAGAATCTCACGATCAGCGCCACCAGTATGGCCGTGTTGATCGCGATGATGGGCGATTCTGGACCGAGGCTGACGCCTCCGGCCAGCACCAGCAGGCTCACGAGGATGAGTCCCGGCACGGCGGCGAGCGGCAGCGGCGGCGCCAGCAGCTCCACGGTGGCAGAGTCACGTCCGCCGCGACCAGGGGCGAAGGTACAGACGACCCCGACCGCCAGACCCACCCCGCTCAGGACCGCAAAGATCCACCAACCCGAGTCGGGATCAAGGTTGAACAGGCCGGGGAGGTCCACCCATAGGACGTGTTCAAGCAGGTGAGCTGTTCCCTCCACGAGGAACAGCCCCAGCGCCGAGACGACACCGATGAGGATCGCCGGGACCGACAGTCTCAGCAGCGTGGTCGCGGTCGGCGTCGCCTGGCTGTTCACACCGGGCATCGCTCCGGGCTCCTTCTGTTCAGGACCACCGGTGCCACCGGCCGCTGGGCTCATGCGAGGGCTTGGCGGATGTTCTTCTCCTCAGCGCGCTTGTCCCACCAGCGCTTGAGCACGAGGTACCCGAGTATCCATGTGCCCAGAGCCGTGATGATCCAGACCACCAGAGGCGTCAAGATCCACGCCATCGGCGTAGAGAGCGTGAGACCGTCCGTCACGAGGGTCGCAACCCATACGGCCAGAAGGGTTGAGACCAGGCCGACCGCGCCGAGGATTGCGGAGGCGTACTGGCGGGCCATGTTGAACACGAACGGACCCAGGATGGCCTGCGCCAGGACGAAGACGACGACGGCGGTGACGAATCCCGCCGGCTGGAGGGTCACACCATCGATCAAGGTTCCGGCCACCAGCATTGCGACGGCGGCCATCACCACATTGATCGCGGCCTGAAGCAACATGCGCACCATGACAGGCTCTCTTCCGGGTGCGGCCGGCTGGGTCCAACTGGCCGGAACCCTGTGTAGAAGGTGACACGGACCCAGTCGATGACTCCATGAGAGACCCTGGCGGCCACCAGGTCAAGAGGTGTCGGCTGGCGGGGCATCCAGTGTGACGCGTCCACCACGTGTGTGAATGCTCCGGCCAATTAGAGTGGCTCCATGAGCTTCCTGATGCACAAGCGACACCTCGTCAGCCGTCGGTCTCCGCGCAAGACTCTTCCGCTTGCGGTCGCGGCCTCCGCCCTGGCGGTTCCGACGGTGGCGGCACTCTCGGTGGTGGCGGTGGATCTCTTCAAGCACGGCCAGCGCAAGGATCGGGACGCTCCCCGCCCAGGAACGTTCCACACCGAGGTCGAAGAGTCCCCGATGCGCATCTACACCGATGGTGAAGCGCTCTATGGGGACATGCTCGAGGCCATCGGCGCGGCAGAAGATTCGGTTCTGATGAAGACCTATATCTGGAAGAACGATGAGGTCGGCCAGCAGTTCATCGACGCCTTCAACGCGGCGGCTCGTCGCGGAGTGGAGGTGTTCATCATCTATGACGGATTCGCGAACCTCGTGGTGCCGCGTTCCTTCTACGCGCAGCTCGATGAGGACATCCGGGTCTATCGCATGCCGGCGGCGGGACGAAGCTTCTGGAAGGCTCCCATTCGGTCCACAGGCTTCAATCACTCCAAGATCCTCGTCGTCGACGACGCGGTCGGTTTCGTCGGCGGATACAACATCGGCTCTCTCTACGCGAAGAAATGGCGCGACACCCACCTCCGCGAGGTGGGCCCCGCCGTCTGGGGGCTCCGCCAGACCATCGCGCGACTGTGGAACGAGGATCGACCCGCGGCGGAGCGGATTTCTTGGATCGCCCCGGACAGCTGGGATCCGTCGGTCCGCGTCGTCGCCAATCTGCCGGTGGACCTGGTGTACCCGATCCGCAACATGTACCTGAAGGCCATCGAGCGAGCCAACGAGCGGATCTGGATCTCGACCCCCTACTTCATCCCGGACCAGCAGATCCTGCGAGCATTGAAGCTCGCCGCGGAGCGCGGCGTGGACGTGCAGGTCATGGTGCCCAAGGATTCGAACCACGTGCTCGCGGACTGGGTGTCCCGAGGCTTCTTCGGGGAGATGCTCGATTCCGGCATCTCGATCCTGCTCTACGCGAGCAGCATGATGCATTCGAAGACCGCGACGATCGACGGCGAGTGGTCAACGATCGGCACGGCCAACATCGACAGATTGTCGCTGTCCTTCAACTACGAGTCCAACGTCGAAGTCATCGACCCAGGGTTCGCCGCCGAGATGGAGAAGGTCTTCCAGAGCGACAGCGAGCACTGCGAGGTCGTGAGTGCTGATACCTGGCGGGAACGCCACCCGATGGCGCGCGCGACGGAGTGGGCGCTGATCCCGCTGCGGCCGGTGCTCTGATCCGCTACTCCGGGTCCAGACCGAAGCCGACGCCGGTGAGCTCCTCTGAGGCCTCCCAGAGCCTGTGCGCCAAAGCGGGGTCGCTGGCCTTCGATGAGCGCCCGACCAGGCAAGGACTGCCGTGCAGCTCCCATCGCCCGTCGGGACCGACGTAGCTGGCCCCTGGCAGGTCCTGAGTCGCGGCAAACAACGTGGGCACAGCACCTTGTTCACTGGTCTGCGCCAAGAGCCGTCCGGCGAGATTGACCGTGGCCACCAGCGGCCTGCTGCGCCCCTGTATGCCGAGATTCGTGTCGGAATACCCGGGATGCGAGGCCTGCGACTGCACCGCGGACCCGGACCGGCGCAGCCTACGCTCCAACTCAAGGGTGAAGAGCAGGTTCGCAAGCTTCGACTGACCGTAGGTCTCGGCGAGCGAGTATCGGCGGGTGCGCAGCGCGAGGTCCTCGAAGTAGATGTCGCCGGCCCGGTGCGCCCCGGAGGCGAGGGTGACGACCCGGTCGCGCAGATGCGGCAGCAGTAGATTCGTCAGCGCGAAATGCCCCAGATGATTCGTGCCGAACTGCAGGTCAAAGCCGTCCTTGGTCACCGCACCTCGACCTCCCGCGACCCCCGCATTGTTGATCAGCAGGTCCAGCGGGCCGTTCCAGGATCGAGCGAAGGCCCGCACCGAAGACAGGTCGGCCAGATCGAGATGGCGAACCTCGGTGCTGCCGGACATGGTCGCCGCAGCCGTGCGCCCGCGCTGAGTGTCACGCACCCCCAGCACCACATGGGCCCCGGCCTGGGCCAGGGCGGTCGCCGTCGCGAACCCGACCCCGCTGGTGGCACCGGTCACGACTGCCGTGCGCCCGTGAAGCACCGGAAGGTCTGCCGCGGTCCAGCTCTGCATGTCCATGGCTTGAGCCTAGTCAGCCCGGGATCAACTCAGACACCTCGGAGCAGCGACACCCTCAGGGCACCCACGTATAGCGGTGCTCCGGCCGCCCGGCCTGGCCGTAGCGCAGGGCGAGCTCCGCCCGGCCTTCCGCGCACAGATGCTCTAGGTACCGGCGGGCGGTGACCCGGGCGATCCCGGTGATCTCGGAGACCTCGACGGCAGAGACGTCGCCGTCTCGCGAGCGCAGCGCCTCCGCCACCCGCTCGGCGGTGGCGGGAGTCAGGCCTTTGGCCATGGACCGTGAGGCCATGGGCCGTGTCATCCCGAAGAGCGCGTCGACGTCGTTCTGGGTGACGGTGGACATCGCCGCCATCCGCTTGCGCGCGGCGGCGTATCGTTCGAGCTGATCACGCAGCTGGCGCAGCGGGAAGGGCTTGATCAGGTAATGCAGCGCACCCAGCGCCATGGCCGTGCGCACATGCTCGACGTCGCGCAGCGCAGTGATCAGCACGACGTCGACGACGCCCACCTCGCGCAGCCATGCGGAGCTCCTGAGCTCCTCGAGCACCGTCAGCCCTGTGCGATCGGGCAGGAAGAGGTCAAGCAGCACCAGGCCTGGCCGGTGCCGACGCACCGCTTCCAGCGCTTCCGCGGCGGTGTGCGCGGTGGCCACCACGGTGAACCCGGGCATCGAGTCGACCAGGTCGCGGTGGTTCCGGGCCACGCGCACGTCGTCATCGACGATCAGCACCGGAATCGGGGCGGCTGACCCAGGCCCGCCGGAGGTCATGCCGGTGGAGGTGCTCATGCGCTGATCACCTCCGCTCGCACCGGCAGGTAGGCGCAGAAGGTGGTCTCGTCCTCGTGTTCCACCGTCACCGACCCGCCGCGTCGCATGCAGGCCTGGTGCACCAGCGCCAGGCCCAGGCCGCGCCGTCCGGAGGGGTCCTTGGTAGAACGTCCGATGCTGAAGACCTCTTCGGCGATCTCAGGGGCCAGGCCGGGACCTGAGTCGATGACCCTGACCTCCACGAGCCCGTCGGTGACCCCGCCGTGGCGCCGGACCATCAGCTCCACCCGAGCATCCGCACGAGCGTCCGCGCCGGCCGCGTCCATGGCATTGTCGATCAGGTTGCCGATCACCAGCAGCAGGTCATCACGCAGATCCTGGGGCTGATCCGAGGGCAGCTGGGAAAGCTCAGAGAGGCTGAACTGCACTCCGCGTTCAGCGGCCTGGACCGATTTGGCAAGCACCAGCGCCGCCACGGTCATGTCCTCGATCCGGGCGGCGATCTCCGCGTCGGCGCCGGAGGTGGCCAGGGAGAGCTCGGAGAGGTATTCCTGGGCCTGGTCCACGCCGCCCAGCTCGAGCATCCCTGCGACGGTGTGCAGCCTGTTGGCGAATTCGTGCCGCTGGGCGCGCAGCCCGTCGGTGACGGTGCGGGCGCCGTCGAGCTGGTCGCTGAGCCGGGTGAGCTCGGTGCGGTCGCGCAGGGTGACGACGACGCCGCCGTCGTCCTCGCGCACCCGCACCGGCCTGCGGTTGCAGACCAGGATCAGCCCGTCCACGCTCAGCAGCAGGTCCTCCCCCGGCTCCGGACCGGTCAGCACCACCTGGGCCTCGGCGCTGAGGCCCAGCTGCGCGGGGGTGCGGCCGAGGTGATCGGGGGGCAGGCGAAGCAGCTCGCGGGCCGGGGTGTTGGCCAGCACCACGCGTCCGTCGCGGTCCAGGCCGATCACACCTTCGCCGATGGCATGCAGCAGCGCCTCCCGGCCGTCGAGCAGCGCCGTGATCTCACGCGGCTCCAGGCCATGGGTGTCGGCGCGAAGCCGTCGGGCGAGCATTCGGGCGCCGACCGCGCCGATGCCGACGGCGAGCGCCGCGGCCCCGAGGATCAGCGGGAGCTCCTGGATGGAGGCGAGCCGCACCTCGGAGGCGAGCACGCCCACCGAGACGAAGCCGATGACCTCTTCGGCGTCGTTGGTGATCGGCACCCGGGCGCGCATGGTGAGCCCGGCGTGGCCGTGCTCCACACCGGTCCAGGTCTGCCCGGCCAGCACGGGGGTGGGATCCAGCTCTGGGCGTCCGCCGATCGCCTCAGGGTCCGGGTGGGACTGCCGGATGCCGTCGGCGTCAGCGATCATGATGTATTCATACCCGCTGGCGACCCGCAGCGTCTCCGCCCAGGGCGCCAGGATCTCCGCGGGGTCTTGGGTCTGCAGCGCGTCCTGAACCGTGGCCATGACTGCCACAGATTCGGCCATGGTGAGCACCCGCTCCTCGTACTGCGCGCGGACCTCCAGGTACTGGTTGATCCCCCAGAGCAGGCTGACCAGGGTCACCGCGCCGACGAGCAGCATGATGTTCCAGCGGAAGAGCCGGTGGGCCAGGGAGACCTCACGGGTGGCAGCGGGCGCGGGCGATGACTCCATGGGCACTGCTCCCTCCTGGCGCTGCGGGTCTGTGTTGATCGTTGCGCTGATGGTGCCGCGCAACACCGATCCATGAGACCAATATGACCAATATTGCGTGGACATGCACAAAACTGTGGGCCCGATCACATCCGTTCCATGCTGTCACGTGGCTCACATCTCTGCCGCTGATCGATCCCCACACCCGCATCGAGGAGAAAAATCATGCTCAGCCTAATCGGCCTGGCAGTGATCGTCACCATGACGACGCTGCTGATCATGGGGCGCATCGCCCCGATCGTCGGACTGACCGTGATCCCCTTTGCGGGCGCGCTCCTGGCCGGCTTCACCTTCACCGAGATCGGTGACTTCTTCGGCGAAGGCATCGGCTCGGTGCTCGACGTCGCGGTGATGCTGATCTTCGCGATCTTGTTCTTCGGCATCATGAACCAGGCCGGGCTCTTCGACCCGCTGGTGCGGCTCACCGTGCGCCTGACCCGCGGCAACGTGATCGCCATCTGCGTGGGCACGGTCCTGCTTGCAGCGGTCTGCCACCTCGACGGTGCTGGCGCCTCGACCTTCCTGATCGTGATCCCGGCCCTGCTGCCGCTCTACCGGCACTTGGGCATGAGCCCCTACCTGCTGCTGCTGCTGGCCGGGATGAGCATGGGTGTGCTGAACATGCTCCCCTGGGGCGGACCTGTGGCGCGTTCCGCCGCCGTCGTCGACATGGATCCGATCGAACTCTGGCGCGGCCTGATCCCGGTGCAGATCCTCTGCCTGGTGATGCTCGTGGTGACCGCGGTCCTGCTGGGTCTGCGCGAGCAGCGCCGGATCGCCGCCCGCGGCGGAGCCCCGGTTGACGCCGAGACCCGCTCCGGTGGACAGAGCGAGGACCGGGTCGAGGAGCGCGAGCTCGTCTCCGCGTCGACCTCCAGCACCAGCAGCACCGCCGGTGGAACCCCTCGGGGCACGACCTCGGGCCGCACGAGCAGCACCCCACCGGCCGGCACGGCCGCCGATCAGTACAGCGGCGAGGCCGATGACCTCTGGGGCGGGAACGAGACCGGCGTGACGACCCCGCGGTGGCGCATGATCGTGAACACGGTCCTGGTCCTGGGCATGCTCGCCCTGCTGGTCTCGGACCTGCTGCCGGCCCCGCTGGCCTTCATGCTCGGCCTCAGCGCCGCCCTGGTGATCAACCACCCCAAGGTCAGCGACCAGATGGAGGCGCTGAAGGTCAACGGCGGGGCCGCCGTCACCACCGGCGCGATCGTGCTCGCCGCCGGCTGCTTCCTGGGCATCCTCGAGGAGTCGGGCATGTTGGAATCCCTCGCCACCGACGCCGTCGCGATCCTTCCCGCCGCCCTGGTCCCCTACCTGCATCTGATCGTCGGAGTCTTCGGCCTGCCGCTGGAGCTGCTGCTCAGCACCGACGCCCACTACTTCGCACTGCTGCCGGTGGTGGAGGGCGTCTCCACCCAGGCCGGCGTGAGCACCATCGCAGTGGTCTATGCGGTGCTGGTGGGCAACATCATCGGCACCTTCATCAGCCCGTTCTCTGCCGCGCTGTGGCTGGCGCTCGGGCTGGCAGGCTGCGACATCGGCAAGCACATCCGTTACTCCTTCGTGCCGATGTGGATCTTCTCGGTGGTCGCCCTGGTGCTCGCCCTGGTGCTCGGCCTGATCCCCTGGAGCTGACCGGGTCCGCGGGGCAGGTCAGCAGGTCCGGCAGCGGGGCAGGTCAGCGGGTCCGGTAGCGGGCGTAGATGAGCCCGACGTCGAAGCTGCGCTGCTCCACCAGCTCCAGGTCCAGGCGGATGCCGTCGGGGAAGAACCGCTTGCCTCCGCCCACCACGCTGGAGGTGATGAACAGGTGGTACTCATCGACCAGGCCCGCCTTGATCGCCTGGGCGGCGAGGTTCGGGCCGTCCACGCTGAGGTCGTGATCTGACTCGGCCTTGAGCCGGCGCACCGCCTCGGGGTCGAAGCTGCGCTCGAGTCGGGTCTTCGCACTGGAGACCGACTCGAGCGTGGTCGAATACACGATCTTCTCGGCCGCCTGCCAGTCGAGGGCGTACTGGCGGATGTGCGGCGGGATGTCGGGCAACGTGTGGGCGGTCTCCCAGAAGAGCATCGTCTCGTAGACCCGGCGGCCGTAGAGGAACGTGCGCACCGGGCGGAAGAGGTCCCCGATGAAGGTGTGCACCTCCGGGCTCTCCGCTCCGGTGCCCAGATCCCCCTCTGCGGCCTCGGCGTAGCCGTCGAGTGAGGTGATCATCGAATAGATCAGCTTGGCCATGGTCCGCTCCGTGTCTGTGTCCGAGGCAGTGTCGAATTCGAGGGAGTTGGGTTCCAGGCCAGACTGCGAGTCGGGCCGTCTCGGGTCAAGGGAGACCGGCCGTTCCCTCTCGTCACCCCAGCGCTATATGATGGATTTATAATTCAGTAAACTACCTGGCCGCTGCAAGGAGACGATCGTGGACGATCATGTCAATGGACGGGGCCCGCTGAACAAGGTCAAGGCGAACCTCTTCAAGGGGCTCTCCCATCCCGTGCGCATCCGGGTGCTGGAGCTGCTCTCCGTGCAGGCAGAGGTCTCGGTGACCGAGCTGCTCGCCGAGACCACACTGGAGGCCTCACACCTGTCCCAGCACCTGGCGGTGCTGCGGCGCTACGATCTGGTGGTCTCCCAGCGGCGCGGCCTGCAGATGTTCTACTCGCTGGCACACCCCCAGGTGGCGGAGCTGCTCGCCGTGGCGAAGGAGCTCCTCCAGGAGATTCTTCGCACCACCGAGCGGGACCTGGCCAGCGCGCTGTCCGCGGAACCATCAGCAGCCGCCACAGCGTCACCGGCGACTGTCACAGATTCATCCGCGGCCTCCGCCACCAGCAGCGGAACCCGATGAAGGCCGTGGCGTCCATCAGGGCGCTGTTGCCCAGGCGCGGCGACTACACGGAAGTCCCCCGCACCTGGAAGGGGGATCTCGTCGCCGGGGTCACCGTGGGCATCGTCGCCCTGCCGCTCGCGCTGGCCTTCGGGGTCAGCTCCGGCGCCGGGGCGGCGAGCGGCCTGATCACCGCAGTGGTGGCCGGATTCGTCGCCGCGGTGTTCGGCGGATCCAACGTGCAGGTCTCGGGCCCCACGGGAGCCATGGTGGTCGTCCTGGGCCCGGTGATCGCCTCCCAGGGCGTCGTCGCCCTGGCCGTGGTCACCGTCCTGGCCGGGCTGATGGTGATCGCGGCCGGGGCGCTGAAGCTGGGCCGGGTGGTCTCCTTCCTGCCCTGGCCGGTGATCGAGGGCTTCACCCTCGGCATCGCAGTCATCATCTTCCTGCAACAGGTGCCCGCCGCCTTCGGCGTGCTCGCTGGTCCCAGCGCCAACGCCGCGGTGTCCGCCGCGCAGAGCCTGGCCACCGTGCCCTGGCAGGAGATCGCAGCACCCGTGGGGCTCGTCGTGCTGGTCGCGGTGATCATGATCGGCGCCCCTCGCATCCACCCGCAGATGCCCGGTTCGATCCTGGCGATCATCGCCGCCACCCTCCTGGCCACCATGCTGGACCTGCCCACGGCCCGGATCGGGGCCCTGCCCGACTCCCTCCCCGCTCCGGTGCTGCCAGCCTTTGACGGCGCCACCCTCATGGCGCTGGCCGCCCCGGCAGCCACCATCGCAGCTCTCGCGGCGATCGAGTCGCTGCTCTCGGCTCGGGTGGCGACCTCCATCTCCGACACCGGCCCCTACGACGCCGACCGCGAGCTGGTCGGCCAGGGTCTGGCCTCGGTGGCGTCGGGCTTCTTCGGCGGCATGCCTGCCACCGGGGCGATCGCCCGGACGGCGGTGAACATCCGCTCCGGCGCCCGCACCAGGCTGGCCGCGATCATCCACGCGGCGGTGCTGCTCGGCGTCGTCTATCTCGCCACCGGCCCGGTCTCACAGATCCCGCTGGCCGCCCTGGCCGGGGTGCTGATGGTCACCGCAGTGCGGATGGTCTCCACGGCCACCGTCCGCGCGATCGTGGGCTCCACCCGGGCGGACACCCTGGTCTTTCTCGTCACCGCGGTGATCACCGTGTCGCTGGACCTGATCGAGGCCGTACAGATCGGCGTCGTCATCGCTGCCTTCTTCGCGCTGCGCTCCATGGTCGCCACCAGCGGAGTGCATCGCGAGGTGATTCCTGGGCCGGCGCACTCCGGGGATGCCCATATCGCGGTCTTCCGCCTCGACGGGGCGCTGTTCTTCGGCGCCGCTGAACGCGTCCTGGAGAAGGTCACCGAGATCCAGAACGTCGATGTGGTGATCATCCGGATGTCTCAGCTTCAGGTTCTGGACGCCACCGGAGCCCGTGTGGTGTCCGAGATGATCACGGCGCTGGAGCGGCGTGGCATCACTGTGCTGGTGAAGGGGATCCAGGAGCGACACCTGGCCCTGGTCACTCGGGTCGGGGTCCTCGAGTCCCTGCGGCACCACAAGCACCTGTTCGCCGAGCTGGGGCCCGCGGTTGAACACGCCCGCAGCCACGTGAACCGCAGCCGTGAGACCCGCTCGGACTGAGGTCTGCGCGCCCAAGTCGAGGTCAGCGTCAGAGCACGTCCACCCTGCGCCCGGCGAAGAGTCCCACCACCGCCATCACGACGATGGCGGCCACGATGATCCACAGCACCGGGGACCAGGAGCCGGTGAGCTCGAACAGCGTGCCGGCGAGCAGCGGACCCACGGCGGCGAGCAGATACCCCACGCCCTGGGCCATGCCGGAGAGGCGGCTTGCTTCCCCCGAGGTGCGGGCGCGCATGCTGATCAACGTGAGCCCCGCAAGGAGGTTCCCGCCGGAGGCGAAGCCTACGATCAGCGCCCAGGCCGGCATCGCCTCAGGCAGGAACAGGATCCCGAGCACTCCGACGAGCATGATGCCCGCCAGGGCCACGACGACCGCGCGCTGGTCCTGTGCGCGCTGCATGATCGGGCCCACCACCAGGCTCGCGACGATCCCGATGGCCTGATAGGCCCCCAGCCAGAAGCCGGCGGCCGCCTCGGTGACGCCGTGGGAGGTCTGGATGGCAGGGAACCAGGTCAGCATCAGGTAGAAGATCCCCGACTGCAGGGCGAAGTAGGCGGTGACCTGCCACGCCACCGCGGAGTGCCACATCGTCCCACCCGCAGACCCCGGCGCAGGCGCAGCCCCCAGCGCCGGCACCTCCGGGGCTGATGCCTCTGAGGCCGATACCTCTGAGGCTGCGAGGTCTGCCCCGGCCGGCGTGGGGGCTGACTCGGCGCGGCCGGCACGCGGGTCTTTGAACCGGACCCCCCACAGGGCGGCGGAGACCAGGGCGAAGACTGCCGTGACGCCGAGAGTGAACTCCCACCCCTTGGCCGCCGCCAAGGGCACCGCCGTGCCTGAGGCCACCGCCGCGCAGCCGACCAGCACCGCGGTGTAGAGCCCGGTCATGACCGGGACCCGGGCCGGGAAGTCGCGTTTGACCACCGCAGGAACCAGGACGTTGCCCACCCCGATGGCGGCACTGAGGATCACCGTGCCGGCGAAGAGCGAGAAGGCTCCCAGCGGAAGGGACCGCAGCAGCGTGCCGAGTCCGAGCAGCAGCAGCGAGACGAAGATGGTCCGCTCCAAGCCCCATCGGCGCCCGAGCGCGGCGACGAAGAGTGCGACGACGCCGAAGCCGAGGGCTGGAATGGCGCCGAGGAGCCCCAGTGCGGCCGGACCGAGCCCGGTGTCCTCGCCGATCCGCTCGATGAGCGGACCTACCGCGGTGATCGCGGGACGCAGATTGGCCGCCACGATCAGCACGGTGACGATCATCAGCAGCTGTGGATGACGCCCCGGAGGAGACGCGGGCGCCGCGCTCATGCGCGACTCACTCGTCGAAGGACTTCCCGGTGTCCAGATGCGGGCGCTGACTCTTGATGATCTTCATCGGGAAGGCGGAGTCCGTGCCCTGCACCCCGGGGATGGTCAGCACCTTCTTGGTCAGGAACCGCTCATAGGCATGCAGGTCAGCCACCGCGACGCGGGCGAAGTAATCCGGTGAGCCGAAGAGTCGAAGCAGCTCGAGGACCTCCTCGTAACCAGCCATCGTGTCCTCGAAGCGTTCGACGGTCTCCCGGTCTCCCCATTTGAGCTCGATGTCCAGACCCACCTCGAAGGACTGTCCCAGCGATGCGGGGTTGATGTCTGCGGTGTACCCGAGGATGACGCCTTCAGCCTCGAGCCGCTGGACTCGGCGCAGACAAGGTCCCGCGGTGAGTCCGACCTTCTGGGCCAACGCCGCGTTAGAGATTCGTCCATCTTCACGCAGCGCGGAAATAATTGCGCGATCCACACCGTCCATCATCTGATTCTTGCACCAGATCTGACTCGATGCCGGTTCCGGCCTCAAAATTCCCACAATGTGGAAGCGGGGCCCCGGAGCGACATCACGGCGATGCGACGGCGACTCAACCAGAATCTGGTACTCACATGTTATTCACAGGAACATTGATAACGAGAGGGTAACGCTGTGTCAACGCCGTGATTCCGGGGTTTTTGGGTGCGCGACGGCGCTGAAACCCCGGTTGACGCAATCAAACCGAGACCTTTTACTGGTTAACGGACATCTTCTGTGATGCCGCTGTAACGACTGGGCCTCCGTTCCCAGGCCCCGCACACAGCATCCAGAAGCACCGGAACCGGCTACCCACCACCGTCCATGCCGGTTCGGGTGAAATTTGACCGCCACACAAAATGAAGGCGGACGGTGACACGAGGACGGCCCGGGAGGGTCACGAGTGCAGGGACTTCGGGATTCAAACTCTCATGCAGACCAAGCAGACTTTCAAGAAGGTTCTCGGCGGCGGACTCGCTGCTGCCACGCTCGCCGGCGCAGCCGTCGTCGCCCAGGCTCCTGCCGCAAGCGCCTCCGGCCAGTGGGACCAGCTCGCAGAGTGCGAGTCCAATGGCAACTGGTCGATCAACACCGGCAACGGCTACTACGGTGGCCTGCAGTTCTCGCAGCAGTCCTGGCAGGCAGTGGGCGGCTCCGGTCTCCCCAGCGATGCCAGCAAGTCTGAGCAGATCAACCGCGCCCACGCTCTCTGGGAGATCCAGGGCTGGGGCGCATGGCCTTCCTGCACCTCACAGCTCGGCCTTTCCGGCACCCCGAGCAGCGGCGGCGGCTCCTCCGCTCCTGCCGTTGCGTCGGCCCCTCAGCAGTCCGCTCCTGAGCAGGAGGCCCCCGCGCCGGCTCCCGAGCCAGCACCGGCACCTGAGCCAGCACCCGCTCCCGAGCCAGCACCCGCTCCCGCTCCCGAGCCAGCACCTGTCGAGCAGGCACCCGTGGAGCAGGCTCCAGTGGAGCAGGCACCACAGCAGGCCGAGGTCCAGGTCTCCGGTGAGACCTACACCGTGCAGGCCGGCGATTCGCTGTCCAGCATCGCCAATGCTCTGGGTCTCGACTGGAACGACATCTGGAACGCCAACACCGATACCGTCCAGGATCCCAACCTGATCTTCGTCGGCGATCAGCTGAAGCTGCCCGCCGCGGGCTGATTCAACTTGTGCCGCCAGGCACACCACTAGGGGGGCGTCAGCGTTTAGCTGACGCCCCCCTAGCTGTCTGTCCACCCGAGCGCAGGAGACCCGTGCGTCCACGTCTGCGATCCGACCGCCTGTCTCCCCTGCTGGCCACTGCCACCGCCTGCCCGCTGACGCTTGGATGCTCGGTCCCTGCCGGGGCGGAGACCGACGCAGAGGGTTCCCCGGTCGCCCATCAGCGTCTCGCCGGTCCGACTCAGGCCCTTCCCATGGACCGTCTCACCATCGGACTCAACCCAGACTGGGGCGTGGAGGCGCTGGAGCAGTTCGCGACCACCACCGGGGTCTCCCCCGGTGCAGCCGTGTGATTCATCGACATGCCGTTCTCCTCCACCGACGCACGGAATGTGCTCGGCGCCGCGGAACAGGTGGCCGGCATGGGCGGGGTGCTCATGCTCACCCTGGAACCGCACAAAGGACTCGGCGCCGTCACCGAGGAGTCAATTGCCGAGCTGACGGATCTCCTGGGGGAAGTCAACGCCTCCGAAGTCCCGGTCCTGCTGCGCTTCGCCCACGAGATGAACGGCTCCTGGTATCCCTGGGGCATGGCAGCCCCAGGCCTATGTGCAGGCCTTCCGGCAGGTCGCCGCCGCCGTGCGCGAGGAGACCACGGCCACCGAGATGATCTGGGCCCCGAACTACGGCGGCGGATATCCCTTCGTCGGCGGTCAGTACGCCCCTGATCCCGGAACGGAAGCGTTCGAGCTGCTGGACACCGACGCCGATGGCGAGCTCACGCAGATGGATGACCCTTACGCCCCCTTCTATCCCGGTGACGACGTCGTGGACTGGGTCGGGATGTCGCTCCACCACTGGGGAGATTCGTATCCATGGGGAAGCAACGACCTGCCCGAGCCCGCGAAGTTCGCCGAGCAGCTGCGCGGGACCTACTCCGGACTCGCCGGCGACGAAAGCATGCTTCCAGACTTCTATGAGCTCTATGCGGCGAACCGCGACAAGCCGCTGGCCATCCCGGAGACCGCGGCGTTCGTCACCGCGGACGCGGACCCCGAGCTGTCCCTGCAGATCAAGCGGCGATGGTGGCAGCAGATCTTCAACGAAGATCTTCGCTCGGAGTTCCCGCAGCTGCGCCTGATCAACTGGTTCAACTGGTTCAAGGACGAACCCGAGGTCGCCCGCATTGTTCGCTGGTCGGTGAGCACCGACCAGGAGATCGCCAACGCCTTCCGCGGCGATCTCCCCGAGTGGGTCGCCCAGGCCGAGGGCGTCAACCGAACCGGGTGAGTCAGGAAGCGGCGGCGGCATGGTCGATTTCATTCGAGTGAACAGCGGGTCTGCTCCGTAGAATCAGCGATCAGGATCTTGCCTATCCCGCAACCTCGTGAGTCAGGCCCCACGGGAACCTGGCGCAGTACGCCCCGTGCCGAGGATGACGCCTCGGACAAGGAGCCAAAGGCAGCCGCCGAACGCCGCATGACTGCAGCGCTTCAACGGGACAAGACACTTCCTCTCTTTGATTTCAACCTTCGGCTCTGCTTTCGAAAGGACACCATGGAACACCACTTCGCGCAGCGGATCGGAAGAGTCCGACCCTCGGCCATCCGCCAGTTGCTGCAGCTGGGCGATGACCCTTCGATCACGTCATTCGGGGGCGGCTACCCGGACCCCACCCTCTTCCCCCTCGACCAGCTTCGCAGCGTCTACGAACATGTTCTCCGCGAGCAGGGGCGCACCGCTCTGCAATACACGGCCACCGCCGGAATCCCCGAACTGCGCGAGAGGATCGCAGATCGAATGGGCCGCGACGGCGTGGACTGCAGCGCCGAAGACGTCTTGGTGCTCCAGGGCGCTCAACAGGGTCTCGACCTGGTGGCCAAGCTGCTGATCAATTCCGGCGACGTGATCATCACAGAGAACCCCACATTCCTGGGCGCCCTCGTCGCCTTCGCCCCCTACGAGCCGGACTACGCCCCGGTGACCATGGACAAGGACGGCATGGATGCGGATTCGCTCGAATGGGTGTTGGCGAACACCCCGCGGGCGAAATTCATCTACGTGATCCCGGACTTCCAGAATCCCACCGGAGTCACACTCAGCCTGGAGCGACGCCACCGTCTGCTCGAGTTGGCCAACCAGCACGACATCATCGTCCTGGAAGACACCCCCTACCGCGAGCTCCGGTTCGAAGGCGAGCAGCTCCCGACCCTGAAATCCCTTGACACCGAGGGTCGAGTCATCCACCTGGGCAGCTTCTCCAAGACACTCGCCCCGGGCGTGCGCATGGGTTATGCCGTGGCCAGCCCTACAATCCTGACGAAGCTCGAGCTGCTCAAACTGGCCGCCGACACCCAATCGTCCACCCTGAACATGACGGCTACGGCCCGGTTCTTGACCGAGTTCGACCTGGACGCCCACCTCGAGGCCGTCCGTCCGGTCTATCGCGCCAAGCGCGACGCGATGCTCAGCACCATGGCTGAAACCTTCCCCGCCGACGTGGAATACACCCGGCCCCAAGGCGGTCTGTTCACCTGGGTCACCTTCCCAGAAGACTTCGACTCAGCACGGTTCATGGCCGAATACTCGCTGCCTCAGGCCAGGGTCGCCTACGTCCCAGGCGGGACGTTCTTCCCCATGACCCAGGCCGCGCACTACGCCCGGTTCAGCTACGCCAGCGTGCAGCAGGAGGAGATGGTCGCCGGCGTCCGTCGCCTCGGTCATCTGCTGACCGGGTCCGGAGATGCTCGCCGCTGCCCCTCACCCTGACGCCTTGACGCCTTGACGCCTTGACGCCTTGACAAGGGGACCACGTCAGTCCAACGCGACCGCGGCCCGCTCCTGCACCAGATCGGGGTTCTCGACGCGCTGGCCACCTGACCCACACCGCAGCGACTGAAGACCGCTGGAGCAACAGCAAGCCCTGAGCCGCCAGCGGGCCGGGTCCTGGCCCCGATCGAGGTCCACGCCCTTTACGAGGTCCTGACCTCGATGCCCTTCAATCGGAGTCAGGACCGCCGGCAGAATTCTCACCGAAGTCGTGGACTAGGACTTCAGAACCGCGGACCTCCTGGTTTCCTCCGCAGGAATCGCGCCGACCGTGCGCAGCAGTCCCCCACCCGGCGGTTGAGGACCTTCCGCGGCGATCCCTCGCGCCCCTTCGGGCATTCATTTCGGATTCCGGGAGATCAGAAGCCTCGGCAATAAGCCCGACCCATGCTGATCCAGGCACAGCCATCATGTCTCTTCGAGAATAGCTTTCAGGTTGGCGAGGTTGCTGTTCATATCGCGTTGGTACATGTGCGCCACCAGAGGATCGGCCAATTTACCGAAGAAGCCACCCATCGCCTCTGTGGACCCGTCGTAGCGAACCTCCGTGGAGTCGCCGACCTGCAGAAGCGAGAAGGATATATGGAACGGGAAAGGTGCTTTGACGCTGCGGAAGACGAATGTTTCCGGTCGCTTGATCTCCACGACTTCCGTCTCCCACTGCAGCTTCTTACCCGCAACCTTGACGGTTCCTCTAGAGCGATCACCCACCGTGGGTTCACCACTCCAGTCCGCATCGAACTCCTGCAGTCCTGACTGCCAAATCACCTGAGTCTCAGAGTTCACGATATACGTGAACACCTCCTCACGCGGTAGGTCAATGGTCACTTTTGAATGGAACTCAGGCATACGATCCTCCTAGACACGACTGGGGCAACCTGACGAGAGTCACTGCACCGGCATCCAAGTCTGCAATCTGAATCCATCGTGACCCGCTGATCTCCCTCACGCAAGGGTGGACGAGCCGCACGAGAGCGCCCAGCACCGACGTGGTGAACCTCGAGATCCACGGCACCCAGATGAGGACGAGACGCTGAACGCCATGACGCGGTCGCGCACCCGAACGATCTGGGTGCTCATGCAGGAAGGCCCGCGAACCGTGACACTGCCCCGGGCAGTGCACGTGAAGTGTTGATCCGTTGTGGTGTCCGGATCACCTCTAGGACAGCCGAGGCGCAGGCGGCGGCGGAGGGGACACCCGCCGGCGGTCAACCCGCTACCATCTGGTGAAGCACAGGTCTCGATGCAGTGTTCCTGAACTACGGGCCGAAGCCACCAGTGCCACCGCGACTCACGTAGGTCGACGCCTGCGAGGGATCACGCGATGCGTCGGGAGCATCTCATTGCCGGCGACTGGGTTTGAAGGAGACTCTGGTCCGACCCGGGCGGAGGAGGTGATCACATCCCCTCGGTGCGGGCGGAGTATCTTGACTGGAGGTTCTACATGAATCAGACAGTGCGCTTCTTCAGGGCGGGATCTATTCCAGGCACGAAGTTCGGCCTAGAAGGGGACGGCACCCAGGGACCCTGACGTGGCTCTTGAGTCACAATGGCACGAGCAGGACCACTGAATATCGAGACGCAGCCTAGAAGGGATGCCCGATGACTCGCTCCAACCCGTCCGTCGAGGAAGCCGACGAGAACGATCTCGAAGTCGACAAGCCCAAGGATTGGGCTGCCGGAATGCAAGGCGTGTATCACTCCATGCAGCCGGCGCTGAAGCACATGGGCATCGAGCGGAGTGCACGTACGTTGCTCGCGATGAACCAGAAACAGGGATTCGACTGTATGAGCTGCGCGTGGCCGGACCCTTCCGGTCACCGGAGCAAGTTCGAGTACTGCGAAAACGGGGCCAAGGCGGTCACATGGGAAGCCACACCGGTCACGGTGGCGTCTGACTTCTGGGCCGAACACCCGATCAGCGATCTGCGTGGACGCTCCGAGTACTGGCTCGGGATGCAGGGCAGACTCACAGAACCCGTCTACAAGGCTGCGGGTGACGAACACTACCGACCCGTTGACTGGGACACGGCAATCAAAATCGTGTCGGAGAAGCTCAAGAGCCTCTCTTCCTCCGATGAAGCGGCGTTCTATACCAGCGGCCGTGCTTCGAACGAGGCAGCGTTCATCTACCAGCTGTTCATCCGCGGGTTCGGAACCAACAACCTGCCCGACTGCTCGAACATGTGCCACGAATCATCCGGCGTGGCGATGGGCGAGACGATCGGGGTCGGCAAAGCGACGGTCGCCTACGACGACTTCCTCAACTGCGATCTGATGATCGTGATAGGCCAGAACCCTGGCACCAACCATCCGCGCATGCTGAGCGCAATGGAGAAGCAGAAGGAGAATGGCGGCCAGATTGTCGCGGTCAATCCCTTGCCCGAGGCTGGACTGCGCCGGTTCAAGAACCCGCAGAAGCCGAAGGGCGTTGTTGGCCGTGGAACGGAACTCGCCGATCAGTTCCTGAAAATCCGTGCGGGCGGAGACATGGCGCTGCTTCAGGCAGTATCCAAGCGTGTGCTTGAAGCGGAGGACAGAAGCCCTGGCAGCGTGCTCGACCATGAATTCATCGATCAACACTGTGAGGGGCTGGTCGAGCTGCGCGAGCACCTGTCTCACTTGGATGAGCAGACAGTGTTGGAGGCGACGGGGCTGCGTTCGGACGAGATTGACGAACTCGCCGACCGTTATATCAACGCTGAATCGGTCATCATCACCTGGGCGATGGGTGTCACGCAGCAGAAGAATGGTGTAGGGACGATCAAGGAAATCATCAATCTACTCCTCCTGCGTGGAAACTTTGGCCGACCGGGAGCGGGTGCGTCACCGATTCGCGGGCACTCCAATGTGCAGGGGGACCGAACGATGGGAATCTGGGAGCAGATGCCGGCGTCGTTCCTGGATGCGCTCGGCAAAGAGTTCTCGTTCGAACCTCCGCGTGAGCACGGTGTCGACGCGGTCGCGGCTGTGCGGGGAATGCGCGACGGCGGCATCAAGTTCTTCCTCGCCCTGGGAGGAAACTTCGTGGCCGCGATGTCTGACACCGCAGCAACCGAGGCGGCGATGCAGAAGCTCGAGATGAACGTGCAGATCTCCACGAAACTGAATCGATCCCACACCGTGGTCGGCCAGGAAGCGCTCATACTGCCGACTTTGGGCCGCACCGAGATCGACATGCAGGCGTCTGGTCCGCAGTTCGTTTCGGTCGAGGACACCGTCAGCGCTGTCCATTCCTCCGAAGGCAGGGTCCGGCCGGTAGCGCCGAACCTGCTTTCCGAGATCGCCATCGTCAGCCGACTTGCACGAGCGACCCTGGACAGCCGCGTCGCAGCTGATTGGAAAGGCTTTGAGGCTGACTACGATCTCATCCGTCACCACATCTCGCGTGTTGTGCCCGACTGCGGGAACTACAACCGTCGCATTCGGGAGAAGGATGGATTCCTGCTGGCGAACGGGCCACGCGATTCCCGTACCTTCGACACCCCCAGCGGCAAAGCCATGATGACTGTGAATGAGCTGGACCCGATGGATTGCCCGCCTGATCGACTGATTCTGCAGACCATGCGCTCACACGACCAGTTCAACACCACCATCTACGGCTACAACGACCGGTATCGCGGTATCAAGAAGGGCCGACACGTCATCCTTGTCAATCCACAGGATCTCGCGCAGCTTGGCTTCAGTGATGGTGACCTGGTGGACGTGCACGGCGAGTACATAGACGGCAAAGACCGTGTGCTGCGGAAGTTCCGTGCGGTGTCGTACCCTACGGCCCGGGGCTCTGCCGCTGTGTATTATCCCGAGGGCAACGTTCTGGTGCCGCTCGATGACACCGTCCAGGGCAGCAATACTCCGGTATCGAAGGGTGTGATCATCCGGTTGGAGCGTGCGGCGGACGGTCCCGCCGGCGGCAGCAGTGAGGAGAACAAACAAGAGGACATGCCTGAGACCGTCTGATCTCTGATCAGCCACCGATCACAGCGCGGACCCTTTGCTCGGACTCAGGACTGCGATTACGTCCCCATGTGCACGCTGACCCAGAAGAATCGATGGCAACGAGCGAGTGGTGTGGCTTGCGGTCGTCGTCTTCTACAGACTGAACAACGTCGACCTCCAGACACCGGACGACGCCTACGACCTGGTCGTCGCCGTCGCCAGCGGTCACACCGACCAACAGGTTGCTGCTCGCTCCCTGACCCAACGGCACCAACCAAGCACGAGGCTCGCGGCAGTTCCCCGTGTTCTCGATGCCCGATGCGCTTCAGCAACGACGGGTCGGGGTCGTGTGGCGGTTGAGAAAGTCCGCGAGCACGCCAGCGATCTGGCGGGCGTGCGTCAAGGCCAGCGAGTGATCGGCCCCGGTGAGCAGGACGTCCTCGGCGTGGGGGAACCACGTGAGGATCAGCTCCCGCACTTCAGCGAACCAAGGTCCGCTTTCGAGACCGCCGACGTGCAGCACCGGGCAGGCGATGTGCCGGGCGTCCTCGGCGTCGAAGCGCCAGGACAACAACGCCGGCAAGTCAGTGTCGAAGAACGTCGTGGCGTCGCGGTGCATCTGGGCGACCGCCCCGGGAAGGCGTTGCTCGACCTCCGTTCGCCAGTCCGGCCCGATCAGCGTGGTCATGAAGTCACCAAGCGCCGCATCAGGCCCACGCACCCGTCTGACCTCCTGGAGTCGGGCGTTCGCCGACCGGAACGAACCCGCGCTGGGCACGTGCACCGGAGGGGGTTCGATCAGGGTCAGGGTGTGGACGTGCTCCGTGGCGTCGTAGGCAAGCTGCAGCGCGACGGCGCCGCTGTAGGAGTAGCCGACGATGTGGACCTGTCCCAGCTGCAGCGCGTCGATGAGGTTCCGGCAGTCCGCGGCATCACGGACCATTGACCCCGGTCCTTTCACCGGGTGGCTGCCCGCGTAACCGCGCCGGTGGTAGACGATGATTCGATACGCCCCAAGGCCACTGAGGTGCTCGGCCAGTGGCACCAGTTCGTCACTGGTCAGCGCTGTCTGCACCAGCACGACCGGATCCCCTGACCCCACGTCGCTGACTTCCAGCTCGATACCGTTGACCTCGAGGAGGCTCATACCCGCAGTCTAGTCCGGCCACCTCCCCCGCACGGGGTTGGACCTGCGCGAGATGCGGCAGGAGCGTGCGTCAGACGGCGAGCCTCGGCACGGGTTCTCGCCAGCCGGGACCGTGTCAGTCTTTGCTGCTTAGCGTGCGGTTTCGGCGGCGCGGGGCGCTGCGATGGCTGAGTATCCACTCCCATACGCAGCCTCAAACCACGAGTCCCAGAACGAGGGCGGTGGACTCAAACATGAGACCGCCCACGGCAGCCATCATTCCGCGGTGCATCCAGATGACGCGCCGAAGGCTTTGCGCGTAGTTCTCATGGTGGGAAAGAGTTGCGCGTCGCACATGTGGTCACCGCCAGCGTCATCGCCGTGGTCGAACCACGCGTCGATCCTCTCGCGCCCAGGTCCTGCTGGAAGCATCTCGGTGACAGTCGGAGTCGAGATCGGTCAGTTACGCCCGCTGTTACGCCAGTGAGACACAGCACCGTGACGCTTTGGCGGGATGGCTTCACGAATATAATCATCGCCGGCCTCACACCGCTTGCAGGAACAAGGCTCCCATCACCAGATTGGTTAACCTGTCAGATCAGTACAACTAGACATGCGCGTCTGAGTCGTGTCATACCTGGAAGGGCCAGCGAAGGAGCGCAGCATGAAGTCCCGCTTAGCCCAATGACAGACCTCACGGTGTACATGAGCAGGGAACCTGGTCGGACCAGGACCATCCAGGTCACTTTTCCCGCCGCCGAGGGCACACATTGGTGCTGCGCAGAGTCGCATGAGCGCTAGGCAATACATGGCCATTCTTCAGGAGTCAGGAGTCAGGACGCTGGCCGGAAGGCGTCGATTAATTCGGGGGCTCAAAGGCACCGCACGCGCTGCGGCCGTGACGGATAGGCAAAATCGCCGTGGCTGTTCTGCGGGTCTGCGTCAAGCGCCACGAGGCATCTTTCTGCACGCCAGATCGAGGGATTGAGCACAGAGACGATGGAGGCAACCGATGTCTACAGAAGCGAACGTGGCCCTGTTGCGTCGTGCGTGGGACGAGGTCTACGGCAAGGGCTGTGTGGACTCGATCGGGGAGCTCGTCCTGGATGACGTGGTCGCCCACGAACCCGACGGAGACGTCCGCGGTGCCGAAGACTTCAAGCAGTACCTCACGACGTACCTCGCTGCCTTTCCGGACACGAGTGTGACGATCGAGGACGTCGTCGCCGAAGGGGACAAGGTGGTCAGCCGCTACACGGTTCGCGGCACGCACAAGGGAGTCACGGATGAGTACGGTCCTCCCACTGGCAGGGAGGTGGTGATCCAGGGCATCACCCTCTATCACTTCAAGGACGGCAAACTGGCTGAGCTGTGGGACCTGTATGACAACCTGGCTGTCATGCAGCAGCTTGGAAGCATGCTGGAGCCGGAGCGCCCCTCACCGAGTTAGTGGAGCCCGCCGCGGTCCATCCAGCGACGGAGGCACCGGTTTCGAGGGCGACATGCGGCAGGTCCGTGTACGAGGCTAGCTGAACCTGCAGCAGGCTGTAGCGGCAATGAGCATCAAGGCGTAACGGCACGAAATGGATGTGAGGCTGCGACTAACGGGTTGACCAGGATTCGGGCCGAAGTGCTGGAGCGGCGGGTGCACATCAGGGTTCAGCTCGTCTTGTCCTCGTCAGCACAGCGGTTATGGACAGGCAGGCGAGAAGGGCGGTGCTCGTTGAACTGCCGGTTGCACACGCGGTCCATGCCATACGCCGACGACCTCATGGTGCTGTCTCACTCAAAGTCTCTGCATGCTGTTCGGCAGCGTTTAACCGAGCCAGCCCGTCCAGCAGCAGGTCGAGTGTGAATTCGAACTCCGCCTGACTATCGCACCAGCCCAGGGTCGGGTCGTGCGACGTATGGACCTCTGCCTCCACCATCGCCGCGAGGTGGGGCATCAGCGTCGCGAAACTGTCCGACTGCCCAGGGTTGTCCGCACCGTCGGCCTGGCCCGCTGAAGGGCTGAAAGGCTCCTGCACGAAACCGAGGATCATGCTTCCCAGCGCATGCAGGGCGCGGTGGGCCAAGTGATAACTGAGGCCACCCCCGACGAACACTGCCAGAACGGCCTCGTATCGGGCGAGGGCGCCTAACGGAACGCTCAAACCCGAAACCATCAGGCTCGGGGCCCACGGATGTCGCATCATGACCTCGCGCGAGACCAGGCAGCGTTCACGCACCAGGAACCGCCACTCGTCTGGACCGGTCCCCTCCAGCCTGCCGAGCTCGCCCTCGCCCTCGGCCTCGGCCTCGGCCTCGGCCTCGGCCTCGGCCAAGACTGCCTCCACGATCCCCTCGAGCAGGGCGGCCTTGCTGGGGACATGGTGGTACAACGACATCGCCTCTACGCCGAGCGAACTGGCGACTCGGCGCATGGTCACGGCCGACAGGCCCTCGGCGTCCGCCAGGGCCACCGCTGCGTTGAGAATCACACCACGGTCTAGGCCGCCACGCGCGCGCCGCGCTGTCGTCTCTGGCGTTCCGATCTTGTCCTCTGTATTCCCTTGCACCGCACCAACCTTACACGATAAGGTAACCTTACCCTGTAAGATTCGAGAGGGAGCTGTCATGTTGGACCGTCGTACCGCGCCTGCGCCCGACCGCCGCGTCGCCCGCGCCACCGGCGCCCTGTACTTGATCTTCGTCCTCATCGGTGTGTGCGGATTCCTCTTGATCCGCCCGCACCTGTACGACGTCACCGACCCCGTTGCGACCCTCAGCCAGCTGATCACCAACGACTCCCTGGCTCGCGTCGGCATCGCGCTGGAGCTCGGGATCGCCCTCAGCCAGGCTCTCGTCGCGCTGTGGCTGTTCCGGCTCTTCCGCTCCGTCGACGTTGTCGCAGCGGGAGCCGTCCTGGCCTTCGGACTCGTGAACGCCGTTGCGATCCTCACGAGCGCGGCGATGCTGGCGACGGCGCAGACTGTCGCTGGCGACCCCAGCTTGGCACCGGGAGGCGATGCCGAGGCAACAGTCCAGTTCGCCTACGCCATCAGCGCGAACCTGTGGGGCGCGGCGGCGATCTTCTTCGGTCTCTGGCTCATCCCGATGGGCCTGCTGGTGCTGCACTCGGGGTGGATGCCCCGACCCCTGGGCTGGCTCCTGATCGTCGGCGGCGTCGGGTACATCCTCAGCGCGTTCGTGACACTTCTCCTGCCCGACGTCGGCGCCGCTGCTGACGCTCTGACGATCCCCGCGGTCCTGGGCGAATTCTGGTTTGTTGGCTACCTGCTCATCCGCGGCGCCCGGAGCCTGGACGTGTCAACCGCATCAGGCCCGGCACTATCGACACCAAACGCGATCTGACGCACGACGTGCCTCGCTCAGCTCAGAGCGGCGCAGCGGGAGTCGCTTCGGCCCATAAGCGATGCCGGAGACCCCATAGACTCGACGGCCAGCAGCACCTTGTTGGTCGAGGGCCCAAGGTGCGATGCCCCGAGTCAGAAGTCGATTCCGGTGGCGGTCACTGGTCACGTCGATGACGGCTCCCCCGCTAGCTTCTAAGGAGACCGTTTCTCCGGCAGGATGAGTGATGTTGTCACCCGAGGACTGGTCGCGGCGGAGCATGGATCGTCAATAGACACAGGACGCCCCAGCGCCGTCAACGGTTCTGAGTGCTTGTTTTCTCACGTGGATGCCGATCATGACCCGCCCACCGACTGCCCTGCACTTTTCTGAGTTCGCAGGCAGAAGTGGCTGTTGGGAGAACCCCAGTGGATTACGAAGCAATCATGAACAGCGGCGCCGCTCTCGCGGCGCGCAACTGCACCTGCCCCAGCTGTGCGAGAGACCCGATCATGATTCGTAGTTGCCGATATCGCTCGCTTCTGTTCTGTGCCGGAAGTGATCATGAGCGTCCTTCTGCGGTGGAAACGGTAATCGCGACCTTGCCGCGCACGTCTCCGGCTGCAAGGTACCGTATCGCCTCTGGAACCTCCGCCAGCGAAAAGGTCCGGTCCAGACTCGGCGTGACCGTCCCACTCTGGAAGTGTCCGGAAAGCCGTTCCAGGTCGCTTCCGCGTTCCTTGGAGGCGAGCATCGTGAGTCGCTGGCTCACGAACCGGGACAGCAGCGGCGCCCGCAGACTTCTCCCCAACCCACCGGTCCAGTCACCGCCTTCCTCACCGCCGACGACGACGGCTGTCCCCGTAGGAGCCAGGGCGCGCCGCAACCGGGCGAGAGTGGGATTGCCTCCGATGTCGAGGATCAGGTCGTAGCGGTGTGAACCGTCGGCGAAGTCGTCCCGTGTGTAGTCGATGACGTGGTCGGCGCCGAGGGATCGCACGAAGCCCTGCTTTCCGGGGCTGCAGACGCCTGTCACCTCCGCGCCGAGTGCCTTGGCCAATTGCACGGCAAAACTGCCGACACCGCCGGAGGCACCGAGTACCAGCACCTTCTGCCCCTGCTCCACATGGCCTGAGTCACACAGCGCCTGGAGGGCGGTACCGGCGGAGATGGGGACGACCGCGGCCTGCTCGAAGGTGAGGTTCGCCGGTTTGTCGGCCAACTTGGTCTCTAAAACCGGAGCGTACTCGGCGAAGGAGCCTCGGGACATCCCGTACACCGGCTCTCCAACGGCGAACTTGGTCACAGCGGAACCGACTTCGGCGACCGTTCCGGCGACATCGATTCCCGGCACCGAGTTCTTCGGTCTGCGGAAGCCGAAGCCGATGACCCGCAGCAGATAAGGTCGGCCAGCCATCATGTGCCAGGTTCCGCGGTCGAGGCCCGCTGCGCGGACGCGCACAAGCACTTCATTCTCGGCGATCTTGGGGCGGGGGATCTTCGCGAGGTTGAAGACGTTGGTGGAGCCGTACCCGTTCTGCACGATGGCTTGCATCAAGACCTCTTCCCTGTGCGAACCGTGTGGTGCGCCGCCCGTCGTGGCGTGGTCTTTTTGAGATGACATGATGTTTTCCTAACGCTGATACTGGGGCAATCACTGTGGCAATCCGACGAAATTGGCACTCACCCTCCCTAGTTGATCGGCGGTGGCTTCGTCGTAGCTGAGCTGTGATGATCTCTTGGGTTTGCGGTGGGCGAAGAAGCGGCTCGTGACCTGCTCAAGATCGGGAACCGAAGCCACATAGATCGATGTGGCGGACGTGCTCGCCACGCCAGGATGCAGTGCGTTGGCAGTGACCAACGTGCCTTGCAGCTTCCTGGCAGACTCATAGGTGAACAGGAAATCAGCGAGCTTGGATTGACTGTAGGCCCGCGATCCGGAGTAGGACCGTTCGCACTGCAGGCCGTTGAAGCCGATAGGCCCTGTGGTGTGCGCGAACCCGTCAACGGTGACATCCCGAGTGTCCCGATAACCGCCGACATAGTTGATCAGCACATCATTCCGAGAAGGGCTCTGGAGTACTTCCTCAGCCAAGCACCGCACTTCTCGCTGCGAAGACAGATCCGCGAGCAAGGTATCGACCGTTTCCCTACCTGCCACCCGGATCTCGCACGCCGGACTCTCGGTGCGCCCGTGGTCCCGTCCGGTGATCGCGAGATGCGCACCCATTCTGGCCCGACCCACTGCGGTCGCCTTGACGATTCCAGCCGTTGCGCCTGTGACCAGCGCGGTCTTGCCGACCATCATCCCGCTGCTCATGACTCTTCTTTCGGGAGGGTGTAATTGCCCGATGAGCGCCGCTTGCGAACCCTACTCGTGCGAGGTGATGGACCGCTATAGTTGCGGACCGAAATAGACTCCGGATGCTTTCAGAAAGACTCTAAGAGCCGATCTCCAACCTCATGGGACGCCAGCCCAGTGGCTCGTGCGCCAACCGCCGCACCACCGTCTTCCGGGGTGTCCCCTCACTTCCGCAGCGACGGCACCACTGATCCGGATCCACGATCCGGCAGGCCAGTACCGCATGGTCAGGTTCGATACGCTGCCCAACGGCCTCCAGGCAGAGCTCGTCCGACGCGCGGCTCCCGACTGCATCCTCACCTGTGATGAGCTGGTTCACCTCCGTGGACGGCCGTCCTGTCTCCCGGGACTGCCCGGTGCCGCAGGCCGCAGCTGAGAGCCTCAGTCGCGGCTGTGGGCTCGAGCTGCTGCGTGGGCCAGACGGCGGCCGACATCAATCGGTGACCGGGGGGAGCCGCGGAGGAATCCGGCCAGGGCCCCGCTGTAGGCCAGGAGCACTTCATCGGCCAGGTCCTGAGCATGTCCCCCGGCAAGCGGACGAGACAGGTGCAGGAGTCGGTCGGCGAGCAGGGCGGTGTCCCCGGCCAGCACGTCGCTGATCTCCTCCGCGGCCTCGGGGAGCTCGCTGGCCGCGGCCAGGAAGGCGCACCACCGTGACGGATGACGCCGGTCCCCCCGGTAGGAGGCGAGGGCGTCGAAGACCGCGAGCAACCGATCCAGGTCATTGTCGGCCGCAACGATGTACTGGTCCCAGACCGCCCGCCAGTCCGCCAGTCGAACCCTCAGCGCCTCGGCAACCAAGGCATCCTTACTTCCGAAGTGCGTGTACAAGGTGGCCGCCGAGACCTCCGCTTGACGCAGCAGCTCATCGACAGGCGTGTCCCGGATGCCGCGCTCGAACAGCACGCGATCGGCCGCCTCCAGCAACCGGGTGCGCGCAGGGATTCGCTGGGCCGTGGTCATCACACCAGTGTAGGGACCACCGGTTCAGAACGGGCGTTGTGGTGTAACATTACGACCGTTCTAGTGGTTCTCGGGGAGAGGTGCGATGCGAACTCAGGTGCTCCGCGACATGGCAGCTGATCGCGACCACCGCCGGACTCGTGCGCTGCAGCCCCGGGCTCTGATGGGCCATCGATGTGGCCCCACGCTCGGGCCGAGGGTACAAGCGGCTCCGTCAGTTCTCGCGCCGCAGCCCACCGATTGGCAGTCGGGCTGAGCGCATCTTGATGCCGATCCCGCTGAGGCCGGCAACGACGCCTGTGCATGTCACAGGATAAGGAGTAATTCATGACGCTCTCCGCGGGTGGCCGGATCGGTCTGGCCGGTGCGGCGGTGGTCGGGGTCGCCTTCGGCATGGCCCGCTACGCCTACGGCCTGACGCTGCCCAGCATCCGGGAGGACCTGGGGCTCTCCGAGCTGGTGCTCGGCCTCATCGCCAGCGCAACCTTCGCGGGCTACCTGGCGGGCCTGCTGCTCGCGGGACGGCTCGCCGCGCGGCACGGGTCGCGTGCCCCGACGACCGTGGGCGGGGTCTGCGGCGTTCTGGGGGCGGTGATCGTGACACTCGCGCCGTCGCCTTGGCTGCTCGCCGTCGGTGTCGTCCTGGCTGGCAGTGCCGGCGGTTGGGTCTGGGCGCCCTACTCCGACATCGTGACCCGTTCGGTGCCCTTGCGGCAGCAGCCCAGAGCGCTGGCGATCATCACGACCGGCACCAGCGGCGGACTCGTACTGCTGGGCGGGCTCGCCGCCCTGGCACTGCTGGGCTCCTGGCGCCTGGTCTGGGTCGGCATCGCTCTGGCTGCGGTGGCCGCCGCACTCGTGAACCTCAGCCTGGTGCCGAAAACCAGGCCGGATTCGCGCCCGGTCGCACGCGGCGGTGCCTCCTCGCTGGTCCGGGCGCTGCGCGTCCCGGGCGCCTACTCCGTGGTCTACTTCGCGGTCATCGTCATTTACTTCACCTACGCCTCCGACGTCCTCGAGCACGGCACCCTTCCGGCGGCAGCCGTCCCGGCGCTCTACGCCGCCATCGGCTTCTGCGGCATGGTGGGCGTGGCCACCGGGACCTTCGCGCGGCGGATCGGCAGCGTGCGGGTCGCCGCGTTGTGCCTGGCAACGGTCGGTGTGGCGCTGGCGTTGCTGGGGTTGGCCAGCGACTCCCTGATCGCAACGGCGGTCTCGGCGTGCATCTTCGGCGTGGGGTACATGACAGGATCGGCGGTGCTCGCAGTTTGGACCGCCGAGCTGGTGCCCGAGCGCGCCGGCGCGGCGTTCACGGCCTGCCTGGTCGTAGGAGCCCTCAGCTCTGTCGCAGCACCGGCTGTGGCTGGTGCGGTGATCCCTGGCCTGGGCCTGGGTGCCCTGCTCGTCCTCACCGCCGCGGTGTCACTGCTCAGCGGCGTGGCGCTGATTCTGCACGGGTCCTCCCGAGGGCCAGCGGTCGGCGACACCAGGTCGTGAAGATGCGAGCCCTGCTCGTCGTCGAGGTACACACCATGCATTGTGATGAGCCCCGAAACCGACGTGCTGAAACCCGACTACCTACCCCCTGGCCACCCATCACGGCGGGTCAGGTCAAGCACCTCGTCGCATGGACCGGGCAGCCTTGAAACTCGCGGTCATGCCGCATCAGGTCAGGTTCCCGAGTAGCTCGATGGGCAGCCTCTTGCTCGTATCAGGCATTTCTATGCCGATGATCGGACCAACCCTGACTGCATCGAGGTTCACCGTTCACGGGTCGTCATCGCCGTCCACGGGAACGGTTCGAGCCACACCGGCCACTTCCAGCTCGGGGCCCAGGAAAGCGTAGGCAGCGTCGCCCGTGAGGTCATAGGTCACCCGCAGCGTTCGGGCCCATCCACGTTCCCACCAGGCCGGAGCGCATGCGCCTGGTCCGAGACGACGTCGACCGGCGTGTCCAGCTGCTCGCCAGAGAACTCGGGGGCAGCGGCCGCGCCCTCACCGCCTCACCTTGAGAACCAGTCAGGACTCTCCTGGGACCTTTCCACGGAAGGGTCGCTGTCCTCGATCAAGAAAGACCGCGGCGGGTGCTGAAATGGCCGAGGCCGGGCGTGATGCACTGAGATGCCGCTGCCTGCACGGTAGTGTTGGTGCCACCTAGGCGTCAACGGCGTGACGCTCGTAAGTTCCTTCTTCATTCGGAGGCACGTCATGTCCAAGACGTTCCAACGCGTCATCGGTGTCGCCATTCTGCTCGGCGCGGGGGCCTTGAGTCTCCCGGTGACGGCAGCGTTCCTGGACGGTCCGGGGACTGAGAACTGGATTCTCCCAGTGCAGGCGGGTGTCATGGCAGTTATCGGTGCGGCGTGTGGCCTTGCCCTACCAGCCCTGGCGCCGACCGGCGCCTTCACTGCTGTACGGGCGCTCATCGGTGCCGGATGGGGCTTGCTCGCGGGCATGGTCGGCGTACTCATCTTCTGGTTCCTGCTCAATGGGCTCGGGGGCGCCTGACCGCTCCTTCACTGGATTGCGCAGTGACCGAAAGGGACCTGGACCTAGCCTGCCGCGACCTGAGCGCATGGCTGCGACCCCAGCCCGGGGCAGGACCGCCCAGAAAATCACCGGGGGGATGGTCTCCAGCATGGATTCCCTTCGGCAGCCGTCTGACTATCGGCGTGGGCATCCCCGTGCTGGGCTTGGAGGGCCGAGGGAGAACCCTCCGACGTGCGTCGTCGCTACCCCGGCCAGGCCGGTCCCGGGCGCGATCGTGAAGGTGAAGGAGTGCACGGCGGCGGTCTCGCCGCAGCGCCTAGTGAGCTCGTGCGCGGTGCGGGCAGTCATGCCTGCCGGGGTGTGCGGAGCGGCTCGCTGTCGAGGCTGGCCGCCAGGGTTGCCGGTGATGCGGTGCGGCGGGGCCAGGTCCAGGCGGAACGCAGGATGAAGACCAGGAGCAGCACCTCGAGTCCGATGGAGAGGCCGTAGAAGTAGAAGTAGGTCCAGGACTCCCCTGCTGCGTTGACGATCGAGACGGGGATGTAGAGCGCTGCCACGACGAGGTTGATGGTGCGGCTGAGACGGGCAGGCAGTGTCGTCGAAACCAGGATCATGAGGATCGGGATCGCCATGAGCGTGAGCGAAATTGCGACAAAGGTTGGGCCGATGTCGAACTCGTAGACGATGCCGGCCAGGATGTCATCGACGACGCCGGGCTTGTACAGGGCGAGGTAGTCGACGTAGATGTAGAGGAACATGAAGCTCGTCCATGCTGCTGCGAGTTTGGCCTGCACGGGCATGCGCAGATCTTCCAACCTGCTCCGGGACGGCGGATTCTCTCGTGGGATGTGGGATTGAGACGTTCTCATCACGATGCTCCTTGGTTAGATTGGGTGGGTGTTTCCACCTTCACGGATGCCGGCGGCGGGCACATCAGCCCCGGAGCCTGATTCGACCTGGCCGTTGGTACAGCCGAGCTCCTGTACTTTCGGCGGATGCACCGAGCACTCGGGCTGCCTAGGCTGATCAGATGGCCACCAACGCACTCCGCTCGCTGTGGGCCGAACCTCGACCCACGAATGCCCCGGACCGAGGGCCGCGGGACTGGGCCTTGGTCGCTGTACTGATCTGCTGGTCCCTGGTGGAAGTCGTGCTTCGCCAGGACCTGGCGCCGCTCCCGCTGCTGCTGCTCGCGGTGCTCGCGGTCCTCGGCCCCCTGCTGTGGCGACGCACGCACCCGCTCGTCGCGGTTGCAATCTCCTTCGGCACGTTGACGATCGTCGACATCGTCAGAATCCTCACCGGGTCGCAAGGTGGCCTGCTGAACAGCATGTCGGCGGTGCTGATCCTGGCCTACGCCCTGTTCCGGTGGGGCTCCGGCCGGGAAGCCGCGCGCGGCCTCGGCGTCATCCTGCTCTGGCTGGCCATCACCTACGTCGCCGACCCGATGAGCCTGGCGGAGACGGTCGCAGGGTATGCGTTCTTCCTGTTCGCCGCCGCGCTCGGCGCCGCGATCCGCTATCGCACGAAGATCCACATCCGCGACATCGACCAAGCCAAGTGCCGCGAACGCGAACAGCTCGCTCGTGAACTCCACGACACCGTCGCCCACCACGTCTCGGGGATCGCCATTCAGGCCCAAGCGGGGCGTGCCATCGCGGCTTCCCACCCCGAGCGTGCCATCGAGGCCCTGGCCATCATCGAGGACGCAGCGACCCGCACCCTCACCGAGCTGCGCGCCATCGTCGGCGTGCTCCGCGCCTCACAGGACACCGAGTTCGCGCCGCAGCCAGGCCTGGCCGAGGTCGAGCAGCTCGCCACCGCTGGCCAGACGCGTCCCTGCGTCAAGGTGACGCTCTCCGGCGAGTTCGATGACCTCAGCCCGGCGGTCGGGGCCGCGATCTACCGCCTGGCCCAGGAGTCCATCACCAACGCTCGACGGCACGCCCGCCACGCGACCCAGGTCACCGTCACCGTCTCAGGCAACGCTGACCAGGTACGGCTGACCATCGACGACGACGGCTCCGCCGCTGGCGGCCGCGCCCCAGCGGGCTACGGCCTGGTGGGCATGCGGGAACGCGCTTCACTGCTCGGCGGCACCTTCCACGCAGGCCCCGCCGCCGAGCGGGGCTGGCGGGTAGAAGTGGTCCTGCCCCGAACCGGGACGCCACGATGAGCATCAGGGTCCTCATCGCCGACGACCAGCCGATCGTGCGCACCGGGCTGACGATGCTGCTCGACGCCCAACCCGACATCGAAGTGGTCGGCGCGGCCGCCGACGGGCGCGAGGCAGTCCGCCTGGCCCTCCAGCTGCGCCCCGACGTCGGCCTGTTCGACATCCGCATGCCGCTGATGGACGGCATCGAAGCCACTCGACGCCTCGCCGGCCCCGACGTCACCGACCCCCTGCCGATCGTGGTCATCACCACCTTCGACCTCGACGAGTATGTCCACGGGGCGCTCAAAGCCGGCGCCCGCGGGTTCCTGCTCAAGGACGCCGGACCCGCCCTGCTGACCCAGGCCATCCACGCCGCCGCCGACGGAGACGCACTGATCGCTCCCAGCGTGACCGTCCGACTGCTCGCAGCATTCGCGCACGCACAGACCTCACCACCGAGGCAGCCGATAGAACCGCTCACCGCCCGCGAGGAGGAGGTCCTCGTGCCTGTAGCCCAAGGTCACACCAACAACGAGATCGCCAGCGAGCTTTACATCACCCCAAGCACCGTCAAAGCCCACCTCGCCAGCCTCATGCGAAAAATCGGCGCCCGAAACCGCGTCGAGGTCGCCATGTGGGCCCACGAGACCGGCCGAATCTGACGCCGCGAAGGTTCCCGCCGCAGATCCGAATGCTTCCCAAGCCCATCCGATGTCGCTCGAATCAAGGAACAGCGGTCGCCTCCAAGCCGTCTGCATCCAAGGTGAAGACCACTGTGCCGTGGAGATCAGTGCGGTAGACCGCGGCACCGAGGCCCTCCAACGTGCGGATGATCTCCGCAGCGGGATGCCCATAGGTGTTCTCCTGAACCTCAGAATTCAGAATCTTGGGACTGCCACCATGGGGAAGGACGGGTGGACGGCGGCAGCCTGGCGCGTGCAGTAGGAACCGTCCGACTTGCGCGGAATGCTTGATACCAGCTCGGTGCACCAAGTCCGGTCTGCCTCGTCGAACGGGGCGTACCTATTGCCCTTGAAGTGAGCCTCATTGACTTCGGGAGCACTGTCGGTGGCGCGGCGAGATCATCGCCTGGACGGTCCTTTGTAGACGTCGTCTGGCCACACCTGCGCATTCGGCTAGTCGCGCCGACCTTGAACCACTAGACGGTGATCAGATGAGCGCGTAGACCCGTGACGGGCTCGCTGTCCCGTCCACGATGGGCAAAGGAGCTACCACCAGCATCGCTCCTACGGTTGGAAGTTTGTCCAAGTTCTGCAGCGAGGTGATTCCATACTTGTCATTGCCCAGCAAGTGATAGTGGACAGGAAATGGCGGGTCCAGTTCCGCACCGCGACCGGCATCGATTCCGACCGTTTCTACTCCGATGCCGGAGAGCGAAGTCTCCTCTGCGATCCAAAGGGCCGCCTCTGCCGAGATCCCAGGAGTGTGTGAGCCGGTGTCGTCGGCGTTGAGGAACGACTCCTGATCTTGAGAGAATCGGTCCCACCCGGTGCGCAGGAGCAGCCAACCGTTATGTGGCAACGGCCCATTCTCTGTCTCCCAGACACGAATATCATTGATCTGGAGCAGGAAGTCCGGGTCATCTTCGACCTGCGCCCTGACGTCCAGCACCGCGGCAGGGCCGATCAACCGTTCAGGCGGGATAGAGGATACATCGTGACCTCCTCGTCCTGACACCCAGTGAACCGGGGCATCGATATGGGTGCCGACGTGTTCACCAGTGTGAATGTTGTGGTGTTTCCAGAACGGCCCCTGTGCGTCGTACTCAGCGACCTTGTCCAAGCTGAAGTCGATCAGGTTGACGAAGGGTTCAGGCAGCTTCAAGGTAGGAGTTGAGGCGGACAGCGGATTTGTGAGATCGACGATGCTGACGGATTTGTCGAACAAACCGGCGATCAGAGCATTGACTGCAGTCACTTGGCTATACCTTATTCTCGAGAGTTGATCTGCGGTGAGTGTATCGGAGCTTCAGTGCCCCTTGAAAGCTTCTGCCAGCCACCAGGAACCTCCATCGTCTGCGATTTTCGCGTCGATTACCACCGGACAATTGGGGTCAGACGAAACCCATTCACGCAGGGGTTCGAGGTCTTCTGTGGAGCGTACGGTGATACCTGTGGCGCCGAATCCTCGCGCAATGGCAGCAATGTCTGTGTCTGGAAAAGTCACCGTTGTCAGGTCCTGGTCTTCTCCGAAGTGGTGTACCTCAGCTGAGTAGGCAGCATCGTTGTAGACCACCACCACCAGTGGCAGTTGCAGGCGCACGGCAGTTTCCAATTCCTGGACGGCCATAAGGAACCCACCGTCACCTGTTCCCAGAACTGGCATCCGGTGAGGTTGCGCCAGTGCTGAACCAATAGCGGTGTATAAGCCCAGCCCGATCGATTGGAAAGCCTGCGTGAAGCAGAAACCGAACTCGTCGGGGACGTCGAAATATTGGCTTGGGTAACCCATGAAGTTGCCGGAGTCGATGCTGACGATGCGCTCAGCAGGAAGAATCCGATTGATCTCCTTGGAGAGCTCGCGCGGATCGACACTCTGTCCTGGAGTGCCCAAGACCTCGGTCGGCGTCTGATCCCAACGCGAGAGAGTCGCAATGCGTTGTCGCACTTCAGTGGTGCGGTAGCGGGTCCTCTCCCGACCATCGAACGTTCCCAACAGTGCCTGGGCGACGCCGGCAGCACTCCCAAGGACCGGTATGTCGACAGGACGCTGTGCACCGAGTGCGGAGTCTTCCACGTCAATCTGAGCAACCACGGTGTCACGACCGATGAGCTTCCCATGGCGCATCGTCCACATGTTGAGCGCGCAGCCGAACGCTACTATCAGGTCGGCATCACTGATCAACTCTGCGGTCAAGGGCGAGGAGAAGCCGCCAGAGATGCCGAGGTCGAAGTCGTCCCCATGGAACAGCCCTTTCGCCACGGCACTGGTGGCCAGCAGGGCTCCAGTCGCCTGGGCCAGCGCTGCGATGTCCCTCTTCGCGCCGCGTCCGCCGCGCCCTGCCACGAATACCGGCCGCTCGCTGTGAGATATCGCCTCGATGAGTTTCTCGAGGTCCCCCTCGGAAGGCGCGGTCTCGGGTCGTGGCTCAACGGTGAGGTGGGGAATCTCTCCGATCGCCTCGGATGCCTGGACATCCAGGGGCAGGTTCAAGACCACCGTGCGACGGTCCCTCACGGCTGTCCGATAGGCCCGCAGGGTGTCGGTGAGAGCAGATTCTGCTGAATGGACCCGGTCGGGTTCTGCGAGCAGAGCGCGAGCGAAGTCCCGCTGGTCCATTGCGAAATTGGAATGGACCTGGGCAGCGGCGGTCTCAGCTGCCAGCACGATCATGGGAGTGCGTGACTTGGCGGCCTCACTGATTCCGGTGCCGGCATTGGTCAGGCCGCACCCCTGATGGAGGCTCAAGACGCTGACCTGTCCGCTCATTCGCGAATAAGCATCCGCCATCGTCGCTGCACCGCCCTCATGCCTGGAAGCGGTGAACGGAACCCCCGCGTCACGCAAAGCGTTGGTGACGACGAAATTGCCACTGCCAACTACACCGAAGGCGTGGCCGACACCGAGGCGCGCCAGGTAGGCGCCGACCTGTTCTGCGACGGTCATCATCTGCTCTCCTAAAACGTTGGAATCACCGGTGTACCTTAGCTGGCTACCGGTGCACAAGACGCCTTCCGAGCACTATCTGTGGCAGGTTGGGTATTGCGTCGAAGGCTTGTCAGGTCACGTCACGGTGTCGAGGATCCTCATATCGGGAGTTCCGGCCCGCCGAATCACGTCCTGGACCACTGGCCAGTGGGTGCTCTGGTCCAAATCGGGCCTCAACCACGCTGGGCCGCCCAAGAAACTCTGGACGGCTCCTTCGCCCAGACGGAGTTCTTCGGCTCGACGAAGTGACGTTATCGGAGCCAGTGCCACCTGGGGGCATCCGCGATGTGGAGGTTCATCAGCTCACTCAGTGCATGCTCTACTGCGTCATGCGTCTGATCTGGCTGCCCCGGTACGCGCGGGTCCTCCGCTGAGATCACCTTCCAGCCGTCGGCGGCCAGAGCGTGTGCCATGTGACTGGCGTGCTGACGGTCTACATGTGCCTTCCAGAACCCTCCGTGCAGCAGGACGGCCGATCCCAGCTCAGGTCAGGGTGTAGCAACGGCCTGAATCGTTCAGTATCCAGCAGCGATCTGGTGATGCGTCGGGCGAGATTCCGGATCCGCAGAGCCCGTGCCCGCAGGTACTCGAGCCTGCCGTTGATGACTGTGGGCCGGTTGGAAGTCCCCGGCCTCTCGAAGTAGGCCAGGATGTCAGCAGCCCGACGATGGAACGCCCGGCCTACGTCTACCAGTTCATGCAAGTGCCGCGGTACGCCCCCGATTGATCAGAGTTCTGCAGCACAGTGCGTGCAGTGCCGAACAGCCACATTGCCACCCACAGCTGAGGAGCTGTCCGCCGCACTGGCTGAGTCCGCCGCGCCCCCGATCTGATTTCGTCGATTCAGCGTCAGGCGCAGGCTCAGGGCTGCGTAGTAGAGCATGTAGCCGCCGGACAAGGCGATCAGCCACAGGCTCGGTGAGGGGTACTGCACAAGAATCAGCGCGTACAGGCCCAGCCACAGCATGGTGAGCGTCATGGTCAACCACCACGCGGTCTCGGTTCGGGAGGGGTAGACGTATTTGATCGGAACGAAGACGAGCACTGTCAGGACAAGCAGCGCGGTGGTGGTCGCGGCAGTGCTGGCGCCGAGCACGATGAGGTAGAACGCCGCAATGTTCCAGTAGCTGGGGAACCCTACGAAGAAGTGGTCGTCGGTCTTCGCGTCGCTGCGGCAGAACTGATAGCAGGACGCGAGCAGAGGCACGGAGGCCACAACGCCGCCGAGCCAGCCGCCCGGCAGATAGCCTGCGCTCCACAGAAGCACCATCGGTGCAAAGGCGTAGGTGATGTAGTCGATGATGTTGTCCAGCAGCGCACCGTCGAAGCCCGGCACCACCTCCTTGACGCGGAATCGGCGTGCCAGAAAACCGTCAGAGCCGTCGATGATCATTGCGGCGAGGAAGAGCCACAGCACGACCTCGACTTCACCGGCATAGGACATGTGCACCATCAGCAGCGCAAGGACCACACCCAGCGCGGTATAGGCATGGACCGACATCGCCCTCAGGCGTTGCCACGAACCGGATTGAGGTGCAGACATGGCCTCACCCTAGTCTGCTCAATCTGCCGGCGGCCACATCGGTCTGGCGCATCATCACAGCGGTAAACGGTGGTCTGTTCGCATCGCTGGATGTCGCCCCCGCTGGAGGAAAGACGGTCTCGACGGATCCCTGTCCTATACGGTCTCCGGTCCGTAGCGATCGCCATTGCATGGGGTCCATGACGATTCGGTCCCCGACGGATATCTGCGGGGTGCGCTACACACCCCAGATGGCGGTGAAGCTCATACTGCTCACGAGACAGGTTCGTGGACCGTCGTGGGAAGGGAACGCAATGCCCAGCGACGCCGTCATGCCGTTCGCCCACCACCGCACTCGACCCGCCGAAGCGTTCTTGCGCCACGGCTCCCGTGACCAGCATCCAGCCCGCCAGCAGTGCAACCTCGAATCCCACGATTGCAACCGTCACGGCAGCCAAGCAAGGGGATTCCAGGTGTGCCACCTGCGGGTACTCCTCGGCGAGGCCCGCGGCGATGCGTGGAACCACGATGACTTGCGCGATGAGGGCTCCCAGAGCCAACGCTCCCTGAGTGATTCAGATGCCGAGAAATTCTGACCTGGTCATGCCTAGACGCTCCTCCTACTCCTCCTAGTTCTGCGAACTAGCAGTGGCAGGGTTCTCTGGTTCATCCGCTGGAGACCCTCTGCGAGAACCCTTGCCTCTCATTGCAGCAAGGTCGCTGCACTGCTGGACCAGGCTGGTACAGGCCCGGTGACCGCGGCGGTTGCCATCCCTGCGCCATCAGGCAACACCACTCGCCATAGGCTGAATCGCGGAGGCGACCGAAGACTCAATCGCGCACTTCACATGGCCACCGTTACTCTCATGGCCCACGGCCCCCAGACGCGCACCTACGTTGCCGGACGGCGGGCTAAAGGACTCACGGACGTTGCTTGACAGACATAGAAGAGTCCAGCGCCGACACAGCGGCATCGGAGGCCGCCCGCCCATCGCGCGGTGTCAACAAGCTCGTGGCTGAGCCCAGCTTGTCCGCCCTTGCGACGCTCCCACCGGTCTAGGCAGGATGGAACCGCAGGCTCGGTCACGTTTACGGCGAAGGGTGGGCCGCGATGTTCAAGTCCGTTACCTATGATCGCGTCGCGGCCATGTCGCGGCAACCTGGTCGCGTTGGAAACCGTGACAATCTGGAGCTGGTCCGCCTGGCCACGCTCGCCGCCTCCAGCCATAACACTCAACCATGGCGTTTCCGCGTCGGTGAGCAATTCATCTCGATCCAACCCGACCGCACCCGCCGATGCCCAGTGGTGGATCCAGCAGACGCACACCTGTACCGAAGCCTGGGCTGTGCCGCAGAAAACCTGGTACATGCCGCTTCGCTCCAGGGCTATGCCGCGACGGTGAACTACGACGACGTAGCCGACGCGGTGGTGGTTTCGATAGATGCGGCGCCTGGTGTACCGGCGACGGAGCTGTCGAGGGCGTTGGTCACCCGCCAATGCAACAGGGGGATGTATGACGGGACTCCGGTCATTCCCGAGCATATCGCCCTCCTTATGGGAGCCGGCACCGGTCGAGAGGTGCGTTGCCTGATTCTCACCGAGACAGCCGAGATCTCCGCCGTGTCTGAACTGGTCGAGCGGGGAAACCTTGCGCAACTGACTGACGGGGCCTTCCGCGAAGAGCTGCTCAGCTGGCTCAGGTTCAACCCAGCGGCGGCCCTGAGGCAACGTGATGGTCTGACGGGCCGGGTGAACCGGCAACCACCGCTGCCCACGGCGATCGGCAAGACCATGGCTCCTGTGCTGATCAACGCGGCCGCGCAAGCCAAGGCTGACAGCGCCCGGCTGGCGTCCTCCGCAGGGGTGGCGATATTCCTCGCCTCCACCGACACCAAGGAGGCATGGGTCGAGACCGGTCGCGCTTACGAGCGGTTCGCCCTGCAGGCCGAGCTCCTCGACATCCGCTCGGCGTTCCTGAACCAGCCAATCGAGGTGCCTGCGCTGCGCGACGAACTCAGGGCCCTCCTTCACATCACTGAGGAGCCACAGCTCCTGGTCCGGTTCGGACACGGTTCCAGGGCGCCGTACAGCCTTCGCCGTCCACCTCGGGAGGTGATCGTCGACTGACACGCTGGACGCCGGGACGTGCTCATCTCGCCGACCTGCCTGGCGCGCGGGGTCGTTCTCGTGCTCGTAGCGGAGTCTTGTCGGCTCTTCGCCCCACGTCTGGAACTCGCCGCCAGGAGCGTGATCGCACGCCATCGTCATGAGCGAGGTCCTTGGCGGGCAGGCAGTCGATCCCGTGAAGCCGGTCCGGCCGCTGCGTGCGCGTCATCACGGCGTCGGAGGAGTGGGAGGAGCCGCAGCACGGCCGTGAGGAAGAGGATGACCGCCAGGGCAGCAACCACGAGAGCGAGGTCGGGGGCCCAGGTCCACGCGCTGGCCCAGCCGAGGGTCATCAGTAGGAGCACCAGGGCCGCAGCCGTCACCGTCCTGGTCGCGACCCCGACTCCCCGCCATACCCGGCGTCGTTCACGGCTGGAGGTGCCCACGGCCCGGGAGGCTCGCAGCAGCCCCCACAGGGCGAGACCGAGGGGAATGAGCACCGCGAGGTCGAACAACAGGTAGAAGCGCTGAAAGGACGGCAGCTCCAGGACAGGCTGGCCCAGGGCGGCGTGGGCGACGTTGCGCGTCACACGGTCGGAGATGAACGGGTTCCCGGGCACGGGGCTCTCGTTGGAGGCGTTGACCACGGTCGCGACCGCGACGTCCTCGGCCGGTGAGAAGAGCAGCAGAGTCGAAGTGTCCGGGGTGTTCCCGGGGTGGAAGACCACGTCGTCTCCCCACGGGCCGCCACGGAACCAACCCATCGCGTACTGCGAGGCCTGCCCGTCGGCCCACGGGCCGAGGTGGGCGTCCATGGCCGGCGCGAGCATGGTCTCCAGTGCCTCGGCGGACACGATCCGGGTGCCGTCCGCAGCGAGCCCACCGGCGAGGTACATCGCAAGGTACCGGCCGAGGTCCTTGGCCGACGAGATGAGATAACCGGCCGCCAGGGTCGCCTGCCGCTGGGTGGGGTCGGTCGCCACCGGCAGTCCGAACCAGAATCGGTGCCCGCTGCTCAACCCGTCGGCCGCCGCCGGCGCGGAGGCGACGTGGCTGTGAGTCATCTCCAGCGGGTCGAAGATTCGCAGTTGGACGTAGTCCCCATAGGTCAGACCGGAAACCCGCTCGACCACAAGCCCGGCAAGCACGAAGTTGACGTTGGCGTACGCCCACCGCTCCCCCGGCGATGACACCAGCACCGCCCCGGACACTTCGGCGACCGCCTCCTCCGGCGTCCCGTCCGCGGCAGACGCCAGCAACGGCCCGCCCGTCAGGTCGTCCAGACCGCTGGTCTGCTGCAGCAAGTGACGCACCGTGATCTCGTCGACGGGCTCCCCCGGCGCCAGCTCGAACTCTGGCACATACTCACGAACCGGCGCGTCGAGCTCGACCTCACCAGAGTCGACCAGCTGCAGAACCGCCAACGCGGTGAACGACTTGCTCGCCGACCCGATCACGAACGGGGTGGCCCCAGTCGCCGCACGACCCGCACCGGCATCACCCACACCCCGAGCGTGCACCCGTCCACCAGAGACAACCGCCACAGCACCTCCGGGGATGCCGACCTCCTCCAGCTGTTCGCCCAGGACGTCCTCAGCGCGCTCGATCGAGCGCGCAACCTCATCCGCAGTGTCACGCACCCCTCCCTGCGACACGGCGACAGATGTCGGCGCTGGCACCATCAACAGCAGCGCGGCGGCGACCGCGGTCAGCACCCTCAGCCAGAACCGAGACACTCGGACGGTCATGACCTCCCCACCCCGGCGAACAGTGCCCCAGGTCTGGCCGCGACCCTCACAGCTCTTCCCGCGGACGCCCTGTCGGTTGTCAAGATCTGTCTCATCGGGCGCGGACCGGTTCGCCAGCCATCAGCCATTGGCTCAGGTCGGTCTGCCGCTGGTCGAGGTGGGTGCCGTCGTACCGCCCCTGCCGTCGGTCACCGATGATCCGGCCGTCGACCATGGACAGGACGCGCTCGGTGCGGGCGGCGACCCGGGGGTCGTGGGTCACGATCATGAGGGTCATGCCGTCGTCGTTGAGCTCGGTGAGGATGTCCATGATCTCGGTGGCTGCCGCGGAGTCGAGCGCGCCGGTGGGTTCGTCGCCGAACAGGATGGTGGGGGAGTTGATCAGGGCGCGGCAGATGCCGATGCGCTGCAGCTGTCCGCCGGAGGCCTGCGAGACGTCGCGGTCGGCCAGGTCCGCGACACCGGTCCGGTGCATGAGCGCCAGTGCGCGGTCGTTGAGCTCGGTGCGTGGTGCAAGTCCGGCAAGGTAGGCCGGCAGGATGATGTTGTCGAGCAGGCACAGATTCTTCAGCAGGTGGACGTGCTGGAAGATGAACCCCATGCTGGTCAACCGCAGGCGGGCCAGGTCCTTCTGCTTCATCGAGGCCAGGTCCTGACCGGAGAAGGTGACGGTGCCGGCGCTCATGGTGTCCATGCCACTGATGGTGTAGAGCAGGGTGGACTTGCCCGACCCCGAGGGTCCCATCACGGACAGGTACTCGCCGGCGCGGACCTGCAGGTCCACGCTGTGCAGCACGGTCCGTCCGGAGAAGGACCTGGTCAGTCCGGTCGCCTGCAGGAGGGGGGTGTCGGTGTTCATCGCGGTCGCCTATTCGGTGGTGAGGGTGGAGATGCTGGCCTCGGAGATGGAGCGGGAGCTGGCGCTGGTGGTGAGGGCCACGGTCGCGAGCAGGGCGGCGGGCAGGGCCAGGTAGGTGAGGAGGGGGTTGACCATGAAGTCGATGCGGCTGGTGCCCTGTCCGAGCGACTCGATGCCGCCGTAGACGAACTCGAACATGAGGTTGAACATCCCCTGGCCCAGGGTGGTGGCCGCCACGGTCCCGACGACGACGCCGATCAGGAGCACCAGCAGCATCCGGGTGAGGTACTGCCGCCGCAGACCGGCGTCGTCGGCACCGACCGCGCGCTGCACGGCGATCTGGCCGGCGTCGCGGGCCAGGAGCATCCGCACGAACAGGGCGGTCATCAGAGCGGCCAGGGCCAGCGCCACGGCGGCGGAGACGAGCGCGGTGATGGTGATCTGCTCGGCGATCGGGCCCAGGGTCTGGATCCGCCATTGCTCGATGTCCGCGACCGTGGCCGGGGCGAACTCGTCGGCGAAGGCGGCGGCCTTGTCACCGGCATCGGTGCCTGGCACCAGCTCGACACCGGCCATGTACCACATGACCTCGCCCTCACCGGTGGGCAGCACGGACTTCGACGTCGTCCCCCCGTTGGTGATGTCCTGGTAACTCCCGACGACCGCCAGCTCCCGTTCCTGGGTTCCTACCTGGACCGGGAGGGTGTCACCGACCTGGCGCCCGGTCTGGTTCATCGCGAGCAGTGACAGCGCGATCTCGGTGCCGTCGACCGGTGCCCGACCCTCGGCATACGTCAGCGGGAGCAGGGTGTGGTTCCCGTTCTCCACGTAGAGGCTCGCTGTGTTCCCGTCCTTGTCGATGGTGTCGTTGCGGGTGGTGACCATCGGGGCGACGGCGCTCACCTCGGGGTCGGACTCCAGCCGCTCGACGATCCGTGCGAACTGCTCCGCCGAGGCGGGGTCCGCCTGCCGCAGCTCAATGCGCATGTCGACCTGGCCGGTACCCATGTAGTTGACGAAACCGGGGGCACTGGCCGTCGCGGCCGAACTGATAGGCACGATGATGATGAAGGTGCTCACGGCGAAGACGAGGAAGAGCAGCAGGTAGGTCGGCGCGCGGCTCACGACGTCCATCACACCGAGGCGGAGCTGCACCGGCATCCTCGAGCGGTGCAGCCGCATACTCGACCTGGACCGCCCGCCGGCGGACCCCGCGCTGAGCGCGGCCACGGCGCTGATCTTGTCGAAGCGGCGCAGCAGCAGGACCACGAACAGCACGAGCAGGGTCAGCACCGCCAGTGCGGCCAATACGGGGACCACCCAGTTCCAGACGCTGGGGACCGAGCCCATGTAGCGGGTGATGTTGCGGGTGAGCACAGGCGTCAGCACCAACCCGACGGGCAGGCCCAGCACCGTGGCGACCCCCGCCAGGAGCGCGTACTTGGTCAGGTAGATCCGTTTGATGCCGCGCCCGGGGGCACCGATGGCCTTCAGGACCCCGATCTCGCGGTAGTCCTGTTCGGCCGCGGTCAGGAACGAGAACCGCAGGCACAGCATCCCCACGACCAGCAGCAGCGCAGCCACGAGGATGATGACAGCAGCCACCATCCCGTCACCGACCATGGTGAACATGCGGAACGCTGCGGCGTCCACCATCTGACCCGCCGCCGGCATCCCCGAGTCCTGGTAGGCCTTCTGGAAGGTCGCACTCTGGCTTTCGGGGTCGTGCAGCCAGAATTCGATGAGCTGCTCCACCTGCCCGGTGTGCGCACGCACCTCCTCCAGGTCTGACGGTGACACCGCCAGCCGCTTGGAGCTGGTCACCGCAGGGTTCATGATCGAGTCGCGGGCGAAGCCGGCGATCACCAGCTCGGTGGCGAAGCCGTCCGAACCGGTGATCCGCACGGGGTCTCCCACATCCAGCCCCGCCTCCACCTGGTAGATGACCGGCAGCACGATAGTGCCCGGCTCCACCTCGAGGATCGGCTCGTTGTCCAGGTCGAGCAGCAGGTCCCGCTCCTGGTTCGGCACCACCAGCGAGTTCTGCTGGATGTTGTCGGTCTGGGCCACCCCGTCGAAGAACAGGTCCGACCCACCGATGCCCAGCAGCAGCATGGTCTGGTGGTCGGCCACCTCTTCCCGGCCGGCCACCCAGGCGTCAAGCTGCTCCTGGTCGTGGAGGCCCGCATGCAGCTGCGCCACGTGGGGAGCATCGGCCTGGGTCATCAGACTGTCCGACGCTCCGACCAGCCGGACCAGGGTCCCGGCGCTCGCGGTCGCCAGCACCACTGCGAGCATCATCAGCAGAACGAGGATCAGGGTGACCCCGCGGTTGCGACGGTAATCTCGGAGGACCATGCGGGCGTACACGACGCCTCACTCTCTAGCGGCTTGTGAAACTAGTCAAGCACTCGGTTGGTCGGCCGCGCAAGACTCTTTCCCCGCGACCGATCGCAGCGGTGAGGACCGGTAGCTGGACCGGCATCGGCCCCCGCGACCTTCTGGCTCGTCACCATGGACCCGGCCGTCGGCAACTCCCCCACAGGGGCATGGCCCCATCTCGGCCGAGAGTCATCTCTTCAGGCACCGTTGCCATCTGCGAGGGCCGTTGTGCCGGTGAGTACGTCGTGCTCGACGACGCGATGGGCTTTGCGGGGCTCCTCCAGAAGAGGGCTGTGTGCCGAGTCGTCGAAGACGTAGAAGCCCTTGACAGGGGCTCGCAGCTGCTCGAAGTAGTCCCTCGCCAGAGAGGTGGCACAGGTGTAGTCGTATTTGCCTTCGAGGAAGTACACCGGGATCTGCAGTGCTGGGACGGTGCTGCGTAAGTCGGTCCTGATGAACTGGTCCCACAGTCCGAAGCCCCGCGAGAACACTCGGCCGCGCCACAGGTTCAGTTTCTCCTTCGGTGTGTAGCCGCGGAAGCGCCAAGAGGCCAGAAAGATGCCGGAGATGACAGACCTCATGTCGTGAGTGGTGCCGATCCCGAGGCTGTGCATGGCGGTGTCGCGGACCTTCAGGTAAGGGGTCGGCGTTCCTTCGGTCAAGGTGACAGCCGATCTCAGCATGCGCCTCGTCTCGGTCCGCACGACAGGGCCTTTGGTCACTTCTGGTCGGGCCTTCGCCACTAGTGGTCGTCTGTGCGCCGTCGTACGGTGGTCGTGTCAGTCGAAGTCGCCCAGGATGCGGGGCGCGAAGATGGAGGATTGCCATGACTGATATGTGGGTCACTGAGGGGCCGAAACGGCAGCGCAAGCCCCACGTCGCCTCAGTCGTAGGCGCTTCCACGCCGCCAGCTCATGGTGTCCGGGACGGCCAGCCGTCGACCGCTGTGTCGGTCGTCATGGCCGTGCTCGTACCGGCCACCGCCGGACTGTTGGCTGCCGGGGTTCGGCTGGATCCGCCACTGCGCGGCCCCTCGCCGTCGGTCCCCGCCTGCGTGCTTCAAGGGGACCATCGCGCTGCACGCCGACGGCAGCCCCGAACTGCGCGGACGCTGCGAACTCGAACGTACCGAGGACCGGGTGACGCTCACGCTCGATCGGGTCGGAGCGTGGCGCACACGGCAGCGCCGCCCGCTGCTCACGGCGCTGTTCCGGTTACCGATATTCCGCCGGTGGCCGATGAGCCACCGCTGGCTGGCGACGCTGGATCGCGCCGCACCCACGAGCTCCGGGTGGACATCGCGATGGTTCCGGAACTCGTGAACGTGCGGTCCGGACACAGGACCAGGGAGGAACCATGAACCCACCGCACACAACTTCGGCCCGCGAGCAGCACGAAGGCGCTGCCTGGGGGCGCCGGGTCGGCACGGGCCTGGTCGTAGCGAGCGCCGTCTATGTGGTTGCAGCCTCGATGATGGGCCTGGTGTTCGCCTCTTCCCCACCGCCGCGGCTGCTCGAGGGAATGTACGACTTCGAGCAGGGCCGCGCGCTATACCAGTGGGGGTTCGTCGGTGCCTCGCTGCTCGCACCCGCGTTCGTCTCCATCGTGCTGCTTCTGGCAGCCGCGGCGGGCGTACCCCCGTCCTCGGTGCGCCGGTCGACAGCCGGTGTGCTCCTGGGCGCCTACGTCGCGTTCGCGACGCTCGCCTACACCTCCCAGTACACGTTCTTCCCCGACCTCGTCGACCGCGACCCCACAACCGCCGCGCAATGGTACTTCCACGACGTCGAGTCCATCCCCTACGCCATCGACCTCGCCGGCTACGCACTCCTTGGTGCCGCCGCACTGCTCCTGGCCAGCCTCCTGGCCGAACACGGTCGACGCTGGTTGGCTGGTTGGCTCACGGGGATGGGTGCGCTCTCCATCGCGGCATTCGTGCTGTACGCCGCAGGGACGGGCCCCCTCGCGGGCATCGTCAGCCTCACCAGCGCCGTGATGTCGCTACCGATCGCCACGCTCGCCTTCCTCCAAGGCCGCACCCTACGAGCCGACGGCACGAGACCTGGTCCCCAAGATGGGTCCACGGCGAGATCACCCGTCTAAGGGGTGGCACATGCTGACCAGCCCCGCGCACCCCCTCCATCGGGGCGCGCCACAGCTGCCCCTGACCGCCGGTGCGACGGCGAGCGCCATCGCGGGCACGAGTGCTTACCTCAGCACGTCCGGGGCCGTGGCGTACTGCGAGTGAACGACGGCCGGCGACGGGTAACCCACGTACGGGCTGGGACCTAGCCCAGAGCGTTCCGACCGGCGACCCGCCACAACCTGGCATCGGCCCGCCGCGGCGCTGCTCGCAAACACACTGAACGGCCGTGTGTGTTACTTGACGACCGGCACGGATTCAGCTTTTGGGAGCACCTGTTCTTGTGACGCGCCGAGTGCGGGGCCGGCCTCCTGCCCCCAGTCCGCGTGACCCCTGCGAGGCAGTTGTCCAGATGGCGGCACCAAGGAGGACGACGTTGGCGGCGGTGCCTGCCTTGGCGTCCGACCAGGAAGAGATGACCATGACTTGCGAAACGATCGCAGCGGGCGCCGCAAGCGCCGCCCACCAGCGAGGTGGACCAAGGGCGAGCGTCACGGCCGACGCAATGACAAGTGTGGCCGCGAGCAACCAGAACGCTGCAGCCAGGACTGAGATGGAGGAGCTCAGCGCCTCTACGTCGGCCCAACCGAATCCCTTGACCGCGCCGAGAAGGTGGATCAGGCCATGGAACCCAATGATCGCCGCGGTCACCCACCACCACGCTCCCTTCATGACAACCCCTTCCGCGGTCGAATCCTCAGCGCCAGGCGCGAGCCCTTGGCTCTGGATCATAAGGATCTCTCCTCGCGCCGTGAAGGGCCTTTGGTCAGACCGCGCACAGACGACATGGGTGGGCGCACCCTGACGGACCGCACGGTTCCCAGTTCGTGACATCGACCCACCTGGACGCCCTGATCACCACCGTCTCCCCGGCCCCGCTGGCCCGGTCGCCCACCGCATCTCATCGCAGGGTCAAGCGTGCAGCGGATCGCCCGAAGCGCGTCTGGCGCGGTAACTTGAGTACCGTCAGTGACGGAGGTCCTGGGTCCGTCCCGCACTGGCTCGATGAGAGGTGAGACGGGTGGCCAGAATCCACAACCGCACGCTGATGGTCTACGGCGGCCTGACCCTTGTCGTCCTGGTGGGGGCATCGGTCATCGGCCTCGGCAGGTACACCTTCGAGCGACGGATCAACGGCCAGATCGACGAGGTGCTGGAGCCCGGTGCTGCGGTCACCTTCGATCTAGTGTGCCAGGAAGACCTCGTGGGCCTCCCCGGGCCTGTTCAACGCTGGCTGCGGTGGTCCGGGGTGGTCGGCAAGCCGATCCCCTCCACGGTCCGGCTGCAGCAGGAAGGCGAGCTGCTCGTGGGTGACCTCGGCTGGCTCCCGTTCACCGCCGAGGAGTACTACTCGACGCAGCCGCCGGCCTTCGTCTGGAAGGCCAACACCCGCATCGCACCGGGCTTACCGGTGATCGGGAAGGACAGTTATCTCGACGGTCGCGGCGCGCTGGAGATGCGCGTGCTGGGTCTGGTTCCGGTGGCCCGTGATGCCGGGCCCGAGATGGACGAGGGCGACCTGCTGCGGTACCTGAACGAGATCCTGTGGTTCCCAGCCGGCTCCTTGATCCCCGAGATCACCTGGGACCCCATCGACGACGGCGCCGCCCGGGCCACCATGTCCTACTGCGGCGTCAGTGGCACGGCCACCTTCTTCTTCGACCGGGAGGGTCGGCCCACGAACATGATCGCTGATCGGTACGACCGTGACTACGGGGCGGTGTTGCCGTGGTCGACGCCGATGAATGCTTATGGAGAGTTCGACGGCGTCCGCGTACCAACCGAAGGCGAGGCGGCCTACTCCCGCGAGAACGGTGACTTCTCCTACATCCGGCTGACGATCACCGATGTCAATTACGACGTGCCGGAGCGGTACTGACTCAGGACGTGGACCTCGTGCCCGCCGACGGACATCCGGTGAGCCCGTCGGTCAGAGACCCGGCCGGTATCCGGCACCGGTCCGAGGCTGTTGCAGGGAACCGAGGCCGGTTGACTTCGGTGGAGGTCACCTTCCCGTGGGTTCTAGCCGGGCGCCTTGCTGACTTGGTAGCCTCGGCTCCGGAAGTGGTTGGCGGGTCGGCACGGCCGATGAACGGCGCCTGCTCACGGGCTTGCTCGGCCTGACACCTCGGCAACGCTGCTCACTCCAAGGTCGGTACGAGGAGGCGCTGCAGTGGGTAGCGCCGCTGGTGGCTCGCGTCGACCCGAAGGGGCGGAGCGCCAATGTGGAAAAGGTGTCAGATGCGCACAGCAGAACAACGCAGCCTGAATGCAGTTCAGCGCACTGAGGCGTACCGCGAAGTCCTCATCGACTCCGGTGGGCTCCCGGTCGCGCTGTCGGTCTGGGACGCAGGGCCCGGTGCGCCCGCGGTTCTCTTCCTTCCTGGGACGATGACTCACCCGCTGTTCTACGAGGAGTTCCTGGACGCAGTGAACCGCGCCGGTGTCACCGTCGTTGGGCTTCACCCGGCCGGGCACGGGAAGAGCCCCCGGCTTCACCGCCGACACCTGACCTTCGGTGACCTCATTATGAACGCTGTGGACGCCATCACATGGATGCACAGCCAGTACGCGGGTGCACCCGTCATGGTGCTCGGATCCTCTCAAGGCGGAGTGCTGGCTCTGGCAGTGGCAGCTCGCGCACCCGGCGTGGCAGCTGTGTTCGCTCACAACGTCCTGGACCCGGCTCTGCCCGCCACTCTCGGGGTCACCCGGGCACCGACCTGGTTGTCCCCGGTGTACGGCGCCCTAAGGCGGGGCATCGGCGTCCTGGGCCGGGTCGCTCCCGGGGCACCCGTGCCGTTCGACGCCTACCTTGACGCGCGTCGGGTCTGTGGCAACCCCGAGGTCATCAAACGGTTCTACACCGACCCCCTCGGTCTGCGCTCCTACCCCCTCAGCCTGCTGGCCGAGATGATGACCAGCGAGCTGCCCGGCCCGGCGCGCTGCCCTGTCGTCGTCATCGCCGCGACCGGCGACCCGTTGTTCGACATCTCCTATACCCGCCAGGTGTTCCAACGGATCGAGGCCCCGAACAAAGAGTTGCTCGTCATCGACAGCGACGAGCACCTGATTTTTACCGAGTCCCTGGACGTTGTACTCCCCGTGCTGGTACCCAGGTTGATGGCCGCGGGGGCCGCCGGATCTGAGTCCCCTAGGACGTCGGAGCAGACGCGACCGAAGGCGAGGTGAGCAACCTTCCTTCCAATGGCGGGGCCGGTCATCGCCGGCGTCAGCGACTCAGCCCACAGGGCGGCCTGCCCGCCGCGAGGCCAAGCCGAGACTCATGACGTCGCAAGCGTCCACCGCGTGCTACTCGTACACCCAATGACCCTCGGCTTCGTGTGTCTTTCAGAAGACTTGTCCATTCATCAGAGAGGCCGGCCGGCACCCACCTGGCCGGTGTCCGGCGCTGAACTCGGCCCACTGCGGAAACGTCCGTGATCGGCCCCGGCTCACAGACCCTCACCCATTCGGGAAGCGCTGCAGACAAGGCTGAGCAGACCCCAAGATTGGTGGGGGCATCAAACATCGATTCGTCCGCAGGACCACTGGGGATTCAGCTCAACGGGATCACAGGGCGCAGGAAGGTGCAGATCCGAAGGCTTCCCAAGCCCATCCGATCTCGGCTCGAATCAAGGAACAGCAGTCGCGTCCAAGCCACCAGCATCCAAGGTGAACACCACCGTCCCGTGCAGATCAGTGCGGTAGACCGCGGCGCCAAGTGCCTCCAACGTGCGGATGATCTCCGCAGACGGGTGCCCATAGGTGTTGTCCTCCCCCACCCCGATCAACGCCAGCGCCGGCCGGGTGGCCTCCAGCACCTCGGTGCCGCCGTTGGCCGCCCCATGATGAGCGACCTTGAGCAGATGAACACCTTCAGGGGCTCCCGTCCGGCGCAGCCACGAGGCAGCCACCTCCTCCTCGAGATCCCCCAGTGTCAACACCCGCAGCGGCTCATCGACGGACCCGACCGTCCCTTCCGGCAGATCAGGGTCCACGGTTTCGATGAGCGCCACGAGCGAGTTGTCATTGGCCTCGGCGTGATGCGCCTCGGCGGCCCATATGGTCAGCCGCACACTGAGCCCCCGGGTGAACTCGAAGCTCTCCCCGACCTGGGGCCGATGCACCGGGATGCTCGGGGGCAGCTCTCCGACCGATTCCACTTCGGCTTCCACGTCCCAGCCGGTGCTGCCGGCATGCAGGATCAGCCCCGGCGCACGGTCCTCAATGACCCCTGGGGTCCCGCCGTAATGGTCGCGGTGTTCATGAGTGAGCAGCAGCGCCTCGACCGTCTCCACCCCCAGCTTCCTGAGGCACTCATCTGCCAGCAGCGGGTCCTCCCCCGTATCCACCACCACGCCGGCGGACTCTTGGGTGCGGACCACCAGCATGTCGCCCTGCCCCACATCACACAACGCCACCCGCCACTGATCAACCCCACGTGAAGGCACCAGCGCCGTCACCGGCAGCACCAGGGCCAGCATCGCCGCCGCAGCTACCGCCAAGAGGACCACATGCCAACGGCGGAACCGATCCACCAGCCCCCAGGCCAGCACAAGTGCGGCGAAGATATAGAGCACCACCAGACCCCAGCCCACCCAACCCTCCGGCCACGGAGCAGCGGCCTGCGGAAGCCCCGCCGCGACCCTGCCGATCATCCCGAGACAGGCCGCCGCCAACCCGCAGCACCACAGGATCGGCACCGCGACCCAGGGCAGGGTCGTGGAGATCACCGCAGCTAAGGTACCCGGCACGGTGATGAACGGCACGAACGGGGCGGCCAGCACATTGGCGGGCACCGCGTAGGTGTTGACTGCGGCCGAGAGCGGCAGCAGCACGGGGGTGACGAAGAGCTGCGCGGAGAACGCCAGGGCCAGCGGTGCCGCGAGAATCGCCGGCAGGAACGTTTCCAGCCGCTCCCGGATCCGGGTCCCGATCACCACGATCCCCGCCGTGGCGGCCGCGGAAAGCTGGAACGCCGGCTCTGTCGCGTAGAACGGATCAAAGACCAGCAGGCCGAGCACGCAGAGGCAGAGCAGCGAAAACGCCGCCCGTCCGCGCCCGGCGAAGAGCGACACCGCCGCGATGCTGCCCATCACCCCGGCACGGATCACACTGGGTTCGGGGTGCACCAGCAGCACGAAGAGCACCAGTCCGATGACCGCGACCGGAACAGTCGTCCATCGCGGAGCCCGCACCAGACGCACGAGCCCCATCAGCGCACCCATGACCAAAGCGCAGTTGGCGCCGCTCACCGCGGTCAGGTGGCTCAGTCCGGCGGCGCGCATCGCCTCGCTGAGCTCCTCTTCCTGGTGTGTCCGGTCACCGAGGATCAGCCCCGGCAGCAGCCCGGGGGCGTCGCCGACGGCGTGTGACGATGCGTCCGCCGTGGCAGAGCGCAGCCCGTTGAAGATCTGTGTGAACTCGGCGCGACCATCTGCGCGAAGCCGCTCCAGGGCCCCACCGAAGGGGAAGGCCACTGCGGTCTCGCGCTGACCTGGGTCGGTCGGGTTGAGCTTCACCAGTCCCTGGTAGCGCTGACCCGTGATCAGGGGCAGCACCTCCGCTGCGGACCTCGCGCCGGACCCCCGGGCAGGGCGTTCACCGGACTCCCCCGCAGCTTCTTCTCCGGTCTCAGGATCCGACTGCGCTGCGGCGTCCTGGATGATCACCACCGGGGCGTCCACGGGGACCGGGCGCTGCTCCCCCGGCATGGTCGCCGCCTCCACCATCGCGTGGGCCATGACCCGGTCGGCACCGTCGAACCCCGGGGTGGCCAGGATCTCGGGCTGCCCAGAGATCCGCAGCGTCACCATCACCGGTGTGTCACCCGCCACCGCCTGCGCCCATCCGCTCATCTGGTGCGCTCGGGCATCTGTCCCGGCCTGGAGAACGACGACTCCCGCCAGGACGCAGCAGAGCAGCACATGCAGCGCTACTGGAGCGGTCACGAGTCGATTCAGCAGCGAGGCGATCATGGTCAGCAGCACTCCTGCGCCGAGCAAGCACCATCCCAGCTGCAACGTTGGTTGCCAGGGAAGATGCACCGCCAGCAGGGCTGCGGCCCAGGCCGTCAGCGCGGCGGGAAGCAGCCGCAGATCCAGCGGTCTCGCGGTGGTCACCAGGTCACCAGACCTTCTACATCCGCCAGAATCACCGGCCCGATGCCGCTGACTCCGGCGAGCTCCTCCAACGAGCCGAAGGGGCCGTTGGTCTCGCGGTGGCTGATGATCCGCTCCGAGAGCGCCGGACCGATTCCGGGCAGCTCCTGGAGAGCCGTGGCATCGGCGGTGTTGAGGTTGATCAGGTCTCCGGTGCCCGACCCAGGCGCTGCTCCGGCCGCCGATCCAGGTGCCGCGCCCGCTCCTGTGCCAGCTTCGGCGCCGGGTGCCGTCCCTGGCGGGCCGGCGGGGTCCTGCCCGGCGGTCGGTGGACCCGTCCCGGCCTCGAGCTCCTCCGGCGTCGGCACCCAGATCACCGTGCCGTCCTGGACCGGAGCGGCCAGATTCAGACCACCCGGATCCGCCTTCGAGGTCATCCCACCTGCGGCCTCGATCGCCTCATGCACGCGCGCACCAGAGGGGAGCTCCACCACGCCCGGGGACGCGACCGCTCCGCCCACATGGACCACGACTGGAATCGATTCCGCGGCACCCTGCTGCGTATCTGCCGACCCTGGGTCGGCGGGGGCACCGGAGGGGTTCGGGGGCGCTGGCCCCTCGGCCTGCCCTGACATCTCCGTGGGGCCGCCTCCGGTCTGCGCCACCCCCTGCAGCGGCGGAGGTTCCGGCACGGGCGCCCCCGCCGGGCTGGTGCTGCTGAGCCAGGACACGGCCAGCCAGGTCAGCAGCGCGATGACGATCACCAGCAATCCGGCGAGCTTCAGCCGGATCCGTGCCGGGGCGGCGTGTTCAAGTTCGCGCTCCGCGCGCAGCCGCTCGCGCCGTGTCAGCTGATCCTCGGCCCAGACCTCCATGGAGGCCACGCTAGAGCCGTTCTCAGCTCTGCTGCGCGGTGGAGAACCTGCTGTGCGCAGCGGGCCGCGGCGTCGTCGTCAGGCAGGAGTTGGGGAAAACCGTTCTGCGGAACGGTCCCCTCCGCAGCGTCAGGAGCCGGCGGGCAGGGCGGGATTCAACGACACCGCAAGCGCTCCGAGCCCGAGGTGGGCGCCCAGGGCGGGAGGAAGATCCACCACCGGCACCGGGGCCGCCGAGAGCGGGGCCAGAGCTTCGGCGAGTTCCAGGGCCTGTGCTGGATTGCCGAATCCGTGGACCCCCAGCCGCGGGGCGTCCATGCCGTGGGCGTGCTGCGCGACCCGGGCATGGAGTCGCTCCAGGGCGCGCGGCATGGTGCGTGGGCGCTCCACCGGCTGGATCTCGCCCTCGATGAGCTGCAGCAGCGGTTTCACCCAGAGCAGTCCCCCGATCAGCGTGGACATCGCGTTGATCCGGCCGCCGCGGCGCAGCTGGTCCAGGTTGGGCAGCACGAACAACGATTCTGCCCGCTCGGCGCTGGTCGTCGCGGCTGCGGCCACCCTCGCCAGCGAGCCGCCGAGCTGCGCGGTCATCGCCGCGTCGATCACGCTGTGCCCGAGGCCCAGCCCGGCCTGGCGGGAATCGACGACCGTGACCGGGAAGTCCAACTGACCGGCGGCCAGCCGGGCGGCCTCCGCGGTGCCGGAGAGCTTCGCGGAGAGGTGGATGGACACCACCCCGGCGTAGCCCTGGTCCTGCAGCGACTGATAGGACTCCAGCAGTCGTCCCGGCGAGGGCCGTGAGGTCCGCACCGTGGTCCCCTGAGCCAGGGCAAGCGGGAGGTCCCGGTCCAGCTCCTCGCTGGTCTCCGGGTAGATCTGCTCACCGATCATCACCGGGATCGGCACCGAGATGATGTTCGCCCCGATCTGGCCCAGCAGCACCTCCTGGGTCCGGCGGTCCACCGGAAGCGAACAGGAGGAGTCGGTGACCACCGCGATGCGCCCCTTCTTGCGGCGCAGATTCGGCTTGCGCCCCGGCACCGCGGCGCGCCGCGCGAGCAGGTCGGCCTCGATGGCGCTGCGCCATCGGGCCAGACTCTGCTGGCAGCGTTCCGCGGGCCGGTCGGTCATCAGCCGGTCACGACGTTGACCAGCTTCGGTGCGCGCACGATCACCTTGCGCACCCCGCCGCCGTCGGCGATGTACTTCTGGATCCGGGGCAGCGCGAGCGCCTGCGCCTCGAGATCCGACTCGGTGATGTCTGCGGCGACCTCCAGCTTGTCGCGCAGCTTGCCCTTGACCTGGACCACCGCGGTGACGGTGTCCTGGACCAGCAGCGATTCATCCACGGCGGGCCAGCCGGAGTTCGCCACCGAGGGGGCGTGGCCGAGCATCGCCCACATATCCTCGGCGGTGTAGGGCGCGACCAGGGAGAGGATCTGCGCGGTGACCTCTGCGGCCTCGCGCACGGCAGGATCAGCCGCGCCGGCGCCCGCGTCGATCTCCTTGCGGGCGGCGTTGACCAGCTCCATGGTCCGGGCGATCACCACGTTGAACTTCTTGTCCTCGATCAGCTGCGCGGCGTCCTGGATGGTCCGGTGGGTGACCGTACGCAGCGCCTTGGTCCCGCTCGCAGGGTCAGACCCGGCGTCGGAGCTGACGTCCTGGGCGAGCCGCCAGGCGCGGGCCAGGAACTTCGCCGAGCCGAAGGGTGACACGTCGGCCCAGTCCACGTCGTCCTCCGGCGGGGAGGCGAAGACCATGGTCAGCCGAATGGCGTCGACCCCGTAGATGTCGAGCTGCTCGCCGAGGTTCACCCCGTTGCCCAGGGACTTCGACATGGCCCTGCCCCCGTTGAGCACCTGGCCCTGGTTCAGCAGCGCCTTGAACGGCTCCGTGAAGTTCACCAGGTTCAGGTCGAAGAGCACCTTGGTGAAGAACCGGGAGTAGAGCAGGTGCAGGATGGCGTGTTCGACGCCGCCCACATACTGATCGACCGGCAGCCACTTGTTGATCTCTTCGCTGGGGAAGATCTCGGCGTCGTTGTTCGGGTCGATATAGCGCAGGTAGTACCAGGAGGAGTCCACGAAGGTGTCCATGGTGTCGGTGTCCCGGGTGGCGGCGCCGCCGCAGGACGGGCAGTCCACGTTGACCCAGTCGGTGGCACCGGCCAGCGGGGACTTGCCCTTGGGCGCCAGCTGCTCGCCGCGCATGCCGGTCGGCAGCTTCACCGGCAGCTGGTCCTCCGGGACCGGGACCTCGCCGCAGCCGGCGCAGTGGATGATCGGGATCGGGGCGCCCCAGAAGCGCTGCCGCGAGAGCAGCCAGTCGCGCAGTCGGTAGTTGACCTTGGCCTCGCCCACGGACTTCTCCGCGAGCACCTCGATGGCACGGGCGATCGCGGCGTCCTTGTTCAGGCCCTCCCATGCCGGGGAGTTGATCGCGGTGCCCTCACCGGCGGTGGCGACCCCGGTCTCGGCCGGGTCCTCCGCGCCGGTGTCGACCACCACGCGGACCTTGAGCCCCATGGTGCGGGCGAACTCCAGGTCGCGCTGGTCGTGGGCGGGCACGCCCATCACGGCGCCGGTGCCGTAGTCGGCGAGCACGTAGTCAGAGGCCCACAGCGGCAGCTCTTCACCGGTGACCGGGTGGATCGCGTGGCGGCCCAGGAAGACGCCGGTGCGTTCCCGCTCGGCGGACTGGCGCTCGATGTCGGAGACGCTGCCCAGCGCCTGCCGGTAGGCCTCCAGCTCTGCCCGCTTCTCCTCGGTGACCAGCTCCATGGCCAGGTCGGCATCGGCGGCGACCACCATGAAGGTGACCCCGTAGAGGGTGTCGGGGCGGGTGGTGAAGACCTCCACCGGCGGGTGCTCGGCGGCGCCCTGAGCGGAGGTGATGTCGAAGCGCACCGAGGCGCCGGTGGAGCGGCCGATCCAGTTGCGCTGCATGGAGAGCACCCGGTCAGGCCAGTGGCCCTTGAGCTCGTCCATGTCTTCGAGGAGCCGGTCGGCGTAGTCGGTGATCTTGAAGTACCACTGGTTCAGCGACTTCTTGATGACCGCGGTGCCGCAGCGTTCGCAGGCGCCGTCGACGACCTGCTCGTTGGCCAGCACGGTCTGGTCCTTCGGGCACCAGTTGACCGGGGAGTCCTTCTTGTACGCCAGGCCCTTGTTGTAGAACTGCAGGAACAGCCACTGGGTCCAGCGGTAGTAGGACTCATCCGAGGTGTGCAGCCGGCGGGTCCAGTCGGTGCTGATCCCGTAGCGCTTGAAGGAGGCCGCCTGGGTCTCGATGTTGGCGTAGGTCCAGTCCGCGGGGTGGGCGTCGTTCTTGATCGCGGCGTTCTCGGCGGGCAGGCCGAAGGAGTCCCAGCCGATCGGGTGCAGCACGTTGTAGCCGCGCAGCCGGGCGTACCGGGCGGGGATGTCACCGATGGCGAAGGCCTCGGCGTGACCCATGTGCAGATCGCCGGAGGGGTACGGGAACATGTCCAGCACGTACTTCTTCTCCCGAGTGTCGGCCGGATCCACCACGAAGGTGCCCTGTTCCTCCCAGAGGGGCAGCCAGCGGGCCTCCATCTCCTGGAAGGAGTACTGCTTCTTCTCGCCGCCCTGGGAGTCAGTCGAAGGGCTGCTGGGCTGAGTCGCAGTGGTATCGGCTGCAGCGGTTTCGCTCGCGTGGCTCACCTGGGGGGCACCTCGTCGTCGTCGGGTCGTATCTTGGACCCCGCCAGTCTAATTGAGTTCACCGGTAGGCTGGGCCAGTGAGCCGCACGTGGACCGAGCACCCAGCCCGGACAGGAATCAGACGAGACGTCTCGCTGGACTTCGCCTCCCCCAAGGCCGAGATGGACACCGGGATAAGCGACAAGACCGACGACGGCGCGGAGCGGCTGAGCACCTCTGCGGCGGTCTGGCACTACCCCGCCCAGGTGCCCTCGCCCGCCGCGACCGCCGTCCCGGCGGCTTCGCCGGGTCATGTGCGCCGGCTGCTGCTGATCCACGGCTTCCGCGGGGACCATCACGGGATGGCGCTGATCGTGGACGCACTGCCGGAGTTCGAGGTCTTCGTCCCGGATCTCCCCGGTTTCGGCGCCACACCGCCGCTGCAGCGCGGGCCCGACGGTCCCGCTGAACACAGCCTGGCGACCTATGCGGCCTGCGTGGAGGCCTTGGCCGAGACACTTCAGCTGGGGCCCGACGATGTGCTGGTGGGCCACTCCTTCGGCTCGATCGTCGTCGCGGCCCACGCCGCGCAGAGAAACCCAGCCGCCCACGCCGCGCAGAGAAACCCAGCCGCCCACGCCGCGCAGAGCAGACCAGCCGCCCACTCGACCAAGCCGCGGCGCTGGGCAGGGCTCGCGCTGTTCGCCCCGATCAGCAATGACATCTTCACCGGCAGCCTGCTGCCCGGCGCCGCCGCCGTCGACCTCTACTACCGGTCCAGCCAGTGGCTGCCCGAACGATGGGCGCAGGCACTGCTGCGGTCGCCGCTGGCGCAGGCGGTCACGAACGTCTCTATGATCGTCACCAGGGTGCCGGAGCAGGTGGCGTATATCCGGGATCAGCACCGCCGGCACTTCAGCGGCTTCGCAGATCCGCACTCGCTGCTGCAGGCCTATTGGGCCTCCAGCCGGCACACCGTCACCGAATTCGCAGAGCTGCTCGACCTGCCGGTGCTCCTGGTCCCGGGGGCGCAGGACCAGTTGAGCACCCCCGCCGGACAGCGGGCGCTGCGCCGGATGATCCCGCAGGCTCACTCGGAGGTGCTGTGCGGCACCGGACACCTGCTGCACTATGAGAAGCCCGCCCAGGCGGCCCGTGCGCTGCGCCGCTTCATCGCCACCTTGGACTGAGCGCCGCCGATCGAGTCGGAACCCTGAGCTCAGATCTGCAGGCGAAGAGCCACAGGCTCAGAACTGCAGGCTGGCGATGTCGTCCATCGCGATCCGCAGGCCACGGCCGCCGCGTGCGGCTCCCGGAGGCGCCGCGCTGTGGGTGCGGCGGATCCGGCGGATCTCGGTGACCACCGCGGCGGCCTCCGCGTAGCCGAAGAACAGCAGATAGCGGTGCCGCCCGTCCTCCAGCGGGGCCGGCCCGATCCAGCTTCGGCCCGCGGGCAGCTGCACCTGGCCGAGGAAGGCCTCCGCCTCGGCCGGGTCACCGGTGAGGCTGAGCATCCGCTGCGCCGGCGGCAGCCCCAGTTCCAGCCGGTTGTAGAGCTCCCGACGGGCATACGTCACCGGGTCCCAGCGCACCAGGGCGGCGGTGAGCTCCTCGGCGTCGGCGGTGATGACCACGGTGCCGCCGTGGGTCTTGTGCGGGCGGACCAGAGAGGCCGCACGGAACCAGCGTGAGAGCACCTGGCGCGGCACGTCCAGGCCCTCGCGGCTGAGCTGGGTGTCCCCGTCGAGCAGCAGCGCGGTCGCGTACCCGGCTTCCGCCACCGGCTCCACCCCGGGGGTGCTGACCACCAGGGCGGGCTCCTGGTCCACCTCGGCGATCGGGTGATCCGCGGTGGAGGAGATGACCGGGGTGTTGGGGAAGGCGCGGCCGAGCTCCTGGGCGGTGCGATCGGCTCCGCGGGTGCCGGCCCGGAAGGTGGTGGAACCGCACTCGGTGCAGCGGTGGTTGCGGTGGTGCAGCCCGCACCAGCGGCACTTCAGCGTCCGCGACTGCCCGTGGTGGGCGGGCAGGCTCAACGGTCCGTGGCACTGCGGGCACTGCTGGCGGCTGCGGCAGCGTTCACAGAGGACCGCCGGGATGAACCCGCTGCGCGCGACCTGGATCAGCACCGGTCCTTCCTGCAGCCCGTCCCGGGCCGCCTTGTACGCGGCCGCGGGCAGCCGGGCCTGCCGGAACGCCGGTTCGCGCTCCTGCTCGTAGGAGTCCGCGGTGGCGATCATCCGGGGCGCGGCGGCGCGGCGCTCTTCCCGGTCAGGGGCGGCCTCGGTGAGCCAGCCGCGCTCGATGAGCCGCTGGACCTCGAGGCTGCGTGAGGTGGAGAGCATCACCAGCTCAGCTCCGGTCTGCACCGTGCGCAGCAGCGCCACCTCGCGCACGTGGTGATACGGAGCCCGAGGCGCGGCGTGGGTCTGCTCGCCGTCTTCGAAGACCATCAGCAGCCGCAGTCGGGGCACCGGGGCGAAGACCGCCGACCGGGTGCCGACCGCCACCCGGGCCTGCCCGTAGCGCAGCTGCAGAAACGATCGGTACCTCGCGGAGGGGCCCATCTCCGCGGTGAGCTGGACCGCCACCCCACTGCCCAGCGTGCCGGTGAGCACCTCCATCAGTGCCTCGACGTCGCGCTGGTCCGGGACCACGACGACGGCGTCACCCTCCCCTGCCAGACACTCCTGCACCCGGTGCAGCACCTGCCGCGTCCAGGACTGCTCGCCATAGGACTTCAGTGCCAGCGCGGCGCTGCGCGGTCGGGGATTCTCTGGGTCAAGCACTGTGGCCGGAACGCGCAGACCGGCGTAGTCCTTCTCCACCCGGGCTGCGCGCGGGGGGATGGCGGCGCGCAGCACGTCGGCGGTGACCCCCGCGCCGCGTTCGGCGACCTGCTGGGAGAGCTGCAGGATGTCTTCACCGAGCACCGGCAGGGCGGTGACGAGCTTGGTGATCAGGGAGAGCCGAGAGGCGGTGGAGGGCTCCTGCTTGCGACGCAGAACGTAGCCGGTCATCTCCCGTCCCGAGAAGCGCAGCTTAACCCGGCACCCCGGAACGATCTTCTCGGCCAGATCGATGGGCACCACATAGTCGAAGGGGCGATCCAGATGCGGCACGGCTGATTCCAGCAGCACCTCCGCCACGGGGAGGTCATCGGTGGCCCCGGCGGGCAGCTGCGGGGCGGGCTGCGGCGCCAGCGAGTCCAGCAGGGCAGGCTGGTTCGACTGCTGCTGCGCCTGTGATGCCGGCTCTTCCGCCATGCTGGTTCACCCCCTACCGAGATTTCCGCTGCCCTGCGATCGTATCTCTCACCATGGACACAGACCGATGCGTAGAGTTGACCCAATGAGCGAAAAAGCCCTCGGTCCCGCCTGGGGCTCCTTCATCCGCAACGCACTGCTCGTGGCCGTGCTCCTGGGCATGATCTACGCCGCCTTCAATCTGCGGCTTCCCCCCTTGGATGAGCTGCAGCAGCGCATCGAGGACTTCGGCTGGGCCGCATGGTTCGTGTTCATCCTGCTCTACGCGGCGGTAGCCATGACCCCGATCCCGGTCACCATCATGGCCGTCAGCGGCGGACTGATCTTCGGCACCCTGCTGGGCAGCCTGCTCTCGGTGGTCGGTGTGCTGATCGGCTGTTTCGCCGCCTACCATCTGGCCCGCTTCCTGGGCACACAGGCCGTGCGGAAGCTGCTGGGATCCTACGCAGAGAAGGTCGAGGCGCACTTGCGGGGTGCCGGCTTCGAGGCCGTCTTCGCCCTGCGGCTCATGCCTGGGGTTCCCTATTGGCCGGTGAACTACGGCAGTGGTGCGTTCGGTGTCTCGCAGCGCGACTTCGTGGTGGCCAGCGCGATCTCCACCGTGCCCGGACAGGTCTCGCTGGTGGCGCTGGGGGCGTTCATCGCCGATCGCACCATCGTCAACGGCGTGGTGATCGGCGTGTCCTGGGCCATCGTGGTGGCGCTGACGATCTGGGCCTACCGCAGCTGGCGCGGAACCTCGAGCCACCGCCTCCCCGGCGCCTGAGCCGGCAGCCGCAGGAGAGCCGGAAGCCGCGACCGGCCTGCGGCTGCTCCTGCTCGTGGGTCAGGCGTTGAAGAAGGACTTCAGCTGCTCGACCCGGTCCAGGCGCTCCCAGGGGAAGTTCTCCCCCTCCCGGCCGAAGTGCCCGTTCTTGGAGGTCTCGCGGTAGATCGGACGCAGCAGGTCCAGATCCTCGATGATGCCCAGCGGACGCAGGTCGAAGATCGCGTCGATCGCGGCCGAGATCTGCATCGGATCCACCTTCTCGGTGCCGAAGGTCTCCACGTAGATGCCCACCGGGTGGGCGCGACCGATCGCGTAGGCGATCTGGATCTCGGCGCGATCGGCGAGTCCGGCGGCCACCACGTTCTTGGCCACCCAGCGCATCGCGTAGGCGGCGGAGCGGTCCACCTTTGAAGGGTCCTTGCCGGAGAAGGCGCCGCCGCCGTGGCGCGAGAACCCGCCGTAGGTGTCGACGATGATCTTGCGTCCGGTCAGCCCGGCGTCGCCGACGGGTCCGCCGACCACGAAGGGGCCCGACGGGTTGATGATCTCGGAGAGCGTGCCGAGGTCCAGCCCGGTGTGCTCCAGCACCGGGGCGATGACCTGGGCGCTGATGTCGCCCTGGAGCTGCTCCTGGGAGATCTCAGCGGTGTGCTGGGTGGAGACCACCACGGTGTCGAGGCTGACCGGACGGTCGCCGTCATAGCCGATGGTGACCTGGGTCTTGCCGTCGGGACGCAGGTAGGCCAGCTGGCCGTCCTGGCGGACCCTGGTCAGCTGCGCGGAGAGCTGGTGGGCCAGCGAGATGGCGCTGGGCATGTAGGACGGGGTCTCGTTGGTGGCGTAGCCGAACATGATTCCCTGGTCACCCGCGCCCTGGGCGTCCCGGCGGTCCTCGGCACCGCCACGGGCCTCCATCGAGTTGAAGACCCCGGCGAAGATCTCCGGGGACTGCTGGCCGATGGAGATCGAGACGCCGCAGCGGGCACCGTCGAACCCGTTGGCGGAGGAGTCATAGCCGATGTCGAGCAGCGTGTTGCGCACGATCTGCGGGATCTCCACGTAGCCCGAGGTGGTCACCTCGCCGGCGACATGCACCAGACCGGTGGTGGTCAGCGTCTCCACCGCCACGCGGGAGTTCTTGTCCACGGCGAGCAGCGCGTCGAGGATGGCGTCGGAGATCTGGTCACAGATCTTGTCCGGGTGACCGATGGTCACGGATTCGGAGCTGAAGAGGCGCAGCGAGGACGCAGCCGCGGGGGTGTTGGAATTCGTCACTCGGTCATCCTACGGCAGGCCGATCCGCGGCTGATCTGCGTGCTTCACACGACGTAAGCCGCGGCCGCGGCGATGATCGCCTCGGCGGCCTCATGCTTGGTACCGCGCAGGGTCACCACCGCGGAGCCTTCGACGGTGAGCCTCGGTGGGGTGAGGATGTGGATCTCGGTCTCGTCGCGTCCGAAGACCAGCGTCTCCCCCACCTGGTTGAGCACCAGCAGGTCACAGCCCTTGCGCAGCAGCTTCGCCCGGGCCAGTTCCAGCGGGTCAGCCTCTGCACTGCCGGTCTCCGCCGCGAAGCCGACGATGACGGCCGGCCCGGTTCCTGCGGACCGGCGGTGCTGGACCGTCTCGGCGAGGATGTCGGGGGTCCGCTCCAGCGTGATGACCGGGTTCTCGCCGTCCTCGGTCTTCTTGATCTTCTGCGCGGCGTAGGCGGCCGGGCGGAAGTCGGCGACGGCGGCGGCCATGATCAGCATGTCGGCAGCCGGTGCGGCGCGCTGCACCGCCGCCTGCAGCTGAGCGGCGGTCTCGATGTGCTCCACGGTGATGTTGGGAAGCTGTGCGGGGGGCCGGACGTCCATGGTCCCGGCGATCAGGTGCACCTTCGCGCCTGCGGCCGCGGCGGTCTCGGCCAGGGCCATGCCCTGTTTGCCCGAGGAGCGGTTCCCCAGGTAGCGCACCGGGTCGAGGGGTTCGCGGGTGCCGCCGGCGGTGATGACGACGGTCCGGCCCCGCAGGCGCCCTGGGGTCGGAGCTGCGGCTGACGCCTGGTCCAGAGCCTGGTCCGGAGCTGAGGCTGAGGCTTCCGGCGTGCCCTGTCCGGCCGCACCGTCGATCTCGTGGAGAAGTTCGGTGACCCGGGCGTAGATCTCCTCGGGTTCGGGGAGCCGTCCGGGCCCGGTGTCCTTGCCGGTGAGCCGGCCGACGGCGGGTTCCATGACCTCGATGCCGCGGGTCCGCAGCACCTCGACGTTCTCGGTGGTGGCCGCGCTGTTCCACATCTCGGTGTGCATCGCGGGGACCAGCAGCGTGGGGGCCTCGGAGGCCAGCAGCGTGGTGGTGAGCAGGTCATCGGCCATTCCGGCGCGGGCCCGGGCCAGGAGGTCAGCGGTGGCCGGGGCGACGACGACCAGGTCGGCCTCCTGGCCGAGCCTGACGTGGCGGACCTCGTCGACTCCGGAGAACACGGAGGTGGTCACCGGACGGCCGCTGATCGCCTCCCAGGTGGCGCGCCCGACGAACTTCTCCGACGCGGGGGTGGGGATCACGTCGACCTGGTGGCCGGCTTCTCGCATGAGTCGCAGGAGGTGGACCGCCTTATAGGCGGCGATGCCGGCACTGACTCCAAGAACGATGCGCATCCGCCCAGATTACCCCGCAGGCCCTGTCGAGGGTGACTGCGGGGTCGGGCCGCTGAGCCGGCAGTGCCGCTGCGCAGCAGATCCTGATCAGGAGGCGGGGTTGACCGCGGGGTGGTTGACCAGCAGGTCTTCGTTGATCTCGCGCAGGGCGATGGACATCGACTTCTCGTTGAGCTTGGTGTCCACCAGCGGTCCCACGTACTCGAAGAGGCCCTCGTGCAGCTGGGCGTAGTACGCGTTGATCTGGCGGGCCCGCTTCGAGGCGAAGAGGACCAGCGAGTACTTCGAGGCGCTCTTCTCCAGGAGGGAGTCGATCGACGGGTAGATGATGCCTTCGGTCTGCTCAGTCACTTGGGGAGATGTCCTTCAGATTGGGGTGATGCATGGGTGAAGCCCATGCGGGCTACAAGTTCGGCTGCGGCACGGTCGAGCTCGTCATTGATGATCGAAACATCGAATTCCTGCTCTGCGGCAAGCTCTATCTTAGCCGTTTCCAGCCTGCGCCGCTGTTCCTCCTCGGATTCGGTGCCGCGTCCGACCAGCCGGGAGACCAGGTCCTCCCACGAGGGGGGTGCCAGGAACACGAACTGCGCCTCGGGCATCGTGGCCCTGACCTGGCGGGCTCCCTGCAGATCGATCTCAAGCAGGACCAGCCTCCCGTCCGTCAGTGCGGCGTCCACGGTGGAGCGCAGGGTGCCGTAGCGGTGCTTCCCGTGCACGGTGGCCCATTCCAGGAACTCGCCGTGCTCGATGAGCTCGTCGAAGCGTTCGGGGTCGATGAAGTGATAGTCGACACCGTCCACCTCGCTCGGGCGCGGCTCGCGGGTGGTCGCGGAGACCGAGAAGTGCACCTCGGGATAGTGGGTGCGGATGAATCGGCTCAGCGTCGACTTGCCGACGGAGGTCGGTCCGGCGAGCACGGTGACGGCGGGACTGCCGGGGACTGCTGACAATGCACTGGCTCCTTGGGCTGGGATGGTCAGCCCAATTCTGCCAGATACTCCTTCAAGGCTCGTCGCTGCTTGACCCCGAGTCCGCCGAGTCGGCGGTTCACCGAGATCCCCAGGTCCTCCAGCGCCTTGGTGGCGGTGACGCGACCGACCCCGGGGAGGGACTCCAGCAGCTCGAGCGTCTTCAGCCGAGCCACCGCCTCGGAGCTGGAAGCGCGTTCGAGGACCTCATCGAAGCCGATGCCCCCGTTGCCGAACTCCTTCTTGAGCTGGGCCCGTTCGACGCGGGCGGCCAGTGCCTTGCGACGGGCGGTGTCCCGCTCTTCCTTGGTCAGTTCTCGCAGTGCCACGATTCTCCCCCAACGTCCGTGGTGCAGTCGCTCGGGACGGTTGTCAGCCGACAGCACCAGGTGATATTGAGCAGAATCTAGTGGCTGGGCGGTCGAACATCAATAGAGAACGGCCTGGCGAGTTCTCAGCCCAGATCCGCCTTCGCCAGTTCAATGGCCCTGGTCAGAGAATCCGGGTCCGGCCCCTGACCCAGGATCCCGCGGGAGGAGTTCACCAGGACCTGTTCGGCGTAGCGCTCACCGAAGCCTGCGCGCAGCGCCTCGGCGTCGGCGCCCTGCGCCCCGTAGCCCGGTGCCAGCAGCGGCATCCGGCCAGCCCCGAGGTCGATCCCGTGTTCGACGGCGAGCCCCGCCGTCGTCGCTCCGACGACGAGCCCGATGCTGCCCAGCCCAACGGCTGCGCCGACCTCAGCGCCCACCCCGGAGCGGGTCTCTCCGGCTGCTCCGGCTGCGGGTGCGGTCTGGGCCAGCGCCGAGGAGGCGGCCGCCGCCTCGGCGGCGATCTGCCCGGCCACGGTGACGCCCCGGGCGTCGCGCGCGAGCTGAACCTGCTGGCCCTCCGGGTTCGAGGTCAGCGCCAGCACGAAGAGTCCGGCCCGGTGCCGGGCGGCGGCGTCGATCGCTGGCTGCAGCGAGCCGAAGCCCAGGTAGGGGCTCACGGTGAGCGCATCGGCCCCGAAGTCCGCATCCGGGTCCAGCCAGGCCTCGGCGTAGCCGGCCATGGTGGAGCCGATGTCTCCGCGCTTGGCGTCGGCGATCACCAGCAGCCCCGCGGCGCGGGCCTGGTGCTGGACCTCGCTGAGCACCTGCATGCCGGAGACCCCGAAGCGTTCGAAGAACGCCACCTGGGGCTTGAGCACGCCGACCCGACCGGCACAGGCTTCGAGCACCCGGGCGCTGAACTCGCGCAGCCCGGCGGCGTCCTGGGTGAGCCCCCAGTCGGTGAGGAGCTGCGGATGCGGGTCCAGACCCACGCAGAGCCTGCCGTGGGCGCTCATCGCCGCCGCGAGCCGTCCGCCGAAGGGCATCCCGGCGGACTGGCCCGCGAGGCTGGAGGTCATGCCCCGGCCTGCCTCGCCGGCTTGCGCTGGACATCCTGCTTGCGCTGGTCGGCCTGTCTGGCCAGTTCGGCCTGGTTCAGCCGCTCGGCCTGCTTCAGTCGCTCGGCGTGCTCCTGCAGCGAGGCCACCGACCAGCTGAACTGGCCCAGCGCCTCGATGGCCTGCACGGCCGCGCCGAACTCGGCCACGGTGGTGATGACCGGGGTGCCCACCGAGGTGGCGGCGGCGCGGATCTCGTAACCGTCGCTGCGGGCGTTCCCGCCGGAGGGGGTGTTGATGATCAGCGCGATCTCCCCGCTCTCCACCCGTTCCAGGATGGTGCCGCCCTGCGTCTCGGCGTCGGCGATCTTCGCCACCGTGGTGGTCTCGACCCCGTTGCGGCGCAGCACATCGGCGGTGCCTCCTGTGGAGACGATGGAGAAGCCCAGGTCGGCCAGGCGCTTGACCGGCATGATGATCGCTCGCTTGTCCCGATTGGCCACCGAGACGAAGACGTTGCCGGAGGTGGGCAGCGGGTTGTTCGCCGCCTGCTGGGCCTTGGCGAAGGCGGTGTCGAAATGCTTGTCGATGCCCATCACCTCGCCGGTGGAGCGCATCTCCGGGCCGAGCAGGGAATCGACCACGCGTCCCTCGGGGGTGCGGAAGCGGGCGAAGGGCAGCACCGCCTCCTTCACCGAGACCGGCGCGCCCGGGGGCAGCTCGGAGCCGTCCCCGGTGGCCGGCAGCAGGCCGGAGAGCCTGTGGCCCGAGCCTGCGCGCAGCTGCGCGATGGCCACACCGGTGCCGATGTGCGCCGCGGCCTTGGCCATCTGCACCCCGGTGGCCTTGGAGACGAACGGCACGGTGCGGGAGGCGCGCGGGTTGGCCTCGATCACGTAGAGGATGTCGGAGGCCAGGGCGAACTGGATGTTGATCAGCCCCTTCACCCCCACCCCCTCGGCGATGACCCGGGTGGCGACCCGGACGCGTTCGAGCACGTCAGGGCCCAGGGTGATCGGGGGCAGCACGCAGGCGGAGTCGCCGGAGTGGATCCCTGCCTCCTCGATGTGTTCCATGATCCCGCCCACGTAGAGCTGTTCGCCGTCGTAGAGGGCGTCCACGTCGACCTCGATCGCGTCCTCGAGGAACCGGTCCACCAGCACCGGGTGCTCCGGGGTGACCTCGGTGGCGTTGGCGATGTAGCGCTCCAGGCCGGGCTCGTCGTAGACGATCTCCATGCCGCGTCCGCCGAGCACGTAGCTGGGCCGGACCAGCACCGGGTAGCCGATGCTGTCGGCGACCTTCTTGGCGTCCTCGAAGCTCACTGCGGTGCCGTTCTTCGGCGCGATCAGCCCGCCGCGCTGGAGCACCTGGTCGAACTCTCCACGGTCCTCGGCGAGGTCGATCGCCTCCGGGGAGGTGCCCAGGATGGTCACCCCGGCGTCGGCGAGCTGCTGGGCGAGCTTCAGCGGGGTCTGCCCGCCGAGCTGGACGAAGACCCCGGCCACTCCCCCGCTGCGCTCCTCGGCCGCGATGACCTCGAGCACGTCTTCCAGCGTGAGCGGCTCGAAGTAGAGCCGGGTGGACACGTCGTAGTCGGTGGAGACGGTCTCGGGATTGCAGTTGACCATCACGGTCTCATAGCCGGCCTCGCGCAGCGCCATGGTGGCGTGCACGCAGGAGTAGTCGAACTCGATGCCCTGTCCGATCCGGTTGGGCCCGGAGCCCAGGATGATCACCGAGGGCTGATCGTGGTGCACGATCTCGTCCTCGAGGTCATAGGAGGAGTAGTGGTACGGGGTGAAGGCTTCGAACTCGGCGGCGCAGGTGTCCACGGTCTTGTAGACGGGGCGGATCCCCAGCGCGTGACGGACTCCGCGGACCACCGCGGCGTCCATGTGCCGCAGCGCGCCGATCTGTTCGTCGGAGAAGCCGTGCCGCTTGGCCAGGCGCAGCGCGGCGACGTCGAGCTCAGGCGCAGCTGCCACCGCCATCGCTGTCTCGTTGATCAGCTGGAGCTGATCCAGGTACCAGGGGTCGATCCAGGTGATCTCATGGACCGCCTCGATCGAAGCCCCGGAGAGCAGCGCCCGCTGGACCTGGTGGAGCCGCTCGGTGGTCGCCGTGGCCATCTTCTCGAGCAGCTCTTCGAGCTCTTCCGGGTCGGCGACGGTGAAGTCGAACTCGCTGCCGCGCTGTTCCAGGGAGCGCAGCGCCTTCTGCATGGCCTCGGTGAAGTTGCGCCCGAAGGCCATCGCCTCGCCCACAGACTTCATCGTGGTGGTCAGCGTGGGGTCCGCCGCAGGGAACTTCTCGAAGGCGAAGCGCGGGACCTTCACCACGACATAGTCCAGCACCGGCTCGAAGCTGGCCGGGGTCTTCTTGGTGATGTCATTGGGGATCTCGTCCAAGGTGTAGCCCAGGGCCAGCTTGGTGGCGATCTTGGCGATCGCGAAGCCGGTGGCCTTCGAGGCCAGCGCCGAAGAGCGCGAGACCCGCGGATTCATCTCGATGACGACGACGCGGCCGGTCCCGGGCTCGATGGCGAACTGGATGTTGCAGCCACCGGTGGCCACCCCGACCTCGCGGATCACGTTGATGGAGATGTCGCGCAGCCGCTGGTATTCGCGGTCGGTCAGCGTCATGGCCGGAGCCACCGTGATGGAGTCACCGGTGTGGACCCCCACCGGGTCGAAGTTCTCGATGGAGCAGACCACGACCACGTTGTCCTTGGAGTCGCGCATCATCTCCAGCTCGTACTCCTTCCAGCCCAGGATGGACTCCTCCAGGAGCACCTCGGTGGTCGGTGAGTACTGCAGCCCGGCGCCGGCGATCCGGTGCAGGTCCGTCTCGTTGTACGCCATCCCGGAGCCCAGACCGCCCATGGTGAAGGAGGGTCGCACCACCATCGGGTAGCCCAGCTCCTCGGCGGCGGCCAGCGCCTCCGTCATGGAGTGCACGATCAGCGACTTGGCGGACTCGGCGCCGGAGCGCTCCACCACGCCCTTGAACTTCTGCCGGTCCTCGCCGAGCTCGATGGCGGCGATGTTCGCCCCGATCAGCTCGACGCCGAACTTCTCCAGCACACCGTCCTTGTCCAGCGCGATCGCGGTGTTCAGCGCGGTCTGCCCGCCGAGGGTGGGCAGCAGCGCGTCGGGGCGCTCCTTCTCGATGATCTTTGCGACCACCTCGGGGCTGATCGGCTCCACGTAGGTGGCGTCGGCGAACTCCGGGTCGGTCATGATGGTGGCCGGGTTGGAGTTGACCAGGATGACCCGCAGGCCCTCCTCCTTGAGCACTCGCAGGGCCTGGGTGCCGGAGTAGTCGAACTCGGCGGCCTGGCCGATCACGATCGGGCCGGAGCCGATGACCATGACGGACTTGAGGTCTTGACGCTTAGGCATTGAGTGGGTTCCCTCCACGGGTCTCAGTGTCGGTGGTGGTCACGGTGTGGGTGGTGGTCTCAGTGTCGGCGGCAGTGACGGTGTCGGCACCAGTCTTGGTGCGCGCGTCGGTCATCAGCTCGACGAAGCGGTCGAAGAGGTAGGCCGAGTCATGCGGGCCGGCGGCGGCCTCGGGATGGTACTGGACGCTGAATGCTGGGATGTCGAGGCAGCGCAGGCCCTCCACGACACCGTCGTTGAGGCTGGAGTGGCTCACCTCGACCCGGCCGAAGCGGTCCTGCGGGGCGGTGACCACCTCGCCCACGGGCGCGTCCACGGCGAAGCCGTGGTTCTGCGAGGTGATCTCCACCTTGCCGGTGGCGTGGTCCATCACCGGCTGGTTGATCCCGCGGTGGCCGAAGGGCAGCTTGTACGTGCCGAAGCCCAGCGCCCGGCCCAGGATCTGGTTGCCGAAGCAGATCCCGAAGAACGGGGTCCTGGCGTCGAGCACCTCGCGCAGCAGCCCGATCTGGTTCGCCGCGGTGGCGGGATCTCCGGGCCCGTTGGAGAGGAAGACCCCGTCGGGGTCCAGCGCCTCGATCTCGGCGAAGCTGCTGGCGGCGGGGAGCACATGCACCCGCAGTCCGCGTTCGGCCATCCGCACCGGGGTCATGGTCTTGATGCCGAGGTCGATGGCGGCCACGGTGGCGACGATGTCCTGGGTCCAGCCGTGGTCGCGGGGCTCGATCACATAGGCCGTGTCGGTGGAGACCTCTTCGGCCAGGCGTGCGCCGGCCATCGAGGGCTGGGACTTCACCTCGGCGACCAGCTCGGCGACCGGCCGGGCGGCCTGGTCGCCGGAGAAGATCCCGGCCTTCATCGATCCTGCGCTGCGCAGGTGCCGGGTGATCGCCCGGGTGTCGACGTCCTTGATGCCGATGATCTCCTGGGAGCTGAGCTCCTCGTCCAGAGTGCGCCGGGAGCGCCAGTTCGAGGGGCGGCGGGCGGCGTCGCGCACCACATAGCCGGCGACCCAGATCTTGCGGGACTCGGCGTCCTCGTCGTTGATCCCGGTGTTGCCGATGTGCGGGGCGGTCTGCACCACGATCTGGCGGGCGTAGGAGGGGTCGGTGAGCGTCTCCTGGTAGCCGGTCATCCCGGTGGCGAAGACCGCCTCACCCAGGCGTGCGCCCTGGGCGCCGTAGGCGGAGCCGTGGTGCACGGTGCCGTCCTCGAGGACCAGCAGCGCGGGCGCCGAGGTCGACGTCGAGGCCGGTGACTGTGTCGGTGTGGACGCCGGCGCCCGGGTCGGGGCCTGTGCGGCGGAGTTGTGGTGTGTCATGAAGGTGTTGACTCCTCGTCGGAGGGACGGATGACGGATGTGAGCTCGTCGAGGAGCTCCTGGTGGGCTTCTGCGTGCCGGGCTCTGAAGGCGGTCTCCACGGGCTCCTCGCCGAGCCGCCAGCCGATGATGATGGCGCCGTCGCGTTCGACGAACTTGCCCACCACTCCCCGGTCGGTGCGCACGTGGTCCAGCGCCGGGGCGGAGATCAGAAAGTTCGGCGCCCCGGAGCGGAAGACGGCGATGCCCTGCTCGTGGACCTCGACGCGTCCGTTGGTGCGCACGCCGAGTCCGTGGACGGCGACCCGGTCGAGGTAGTCACCGGCCTTCACGGTGCCGATGACCATGCCCTCCGCGGCGGCGCGCGGCTGGGCCTCTAACAGCTCGGCGGGGACCTGGTCCGGCACCGGAAGTCCGCGCTGGCGGCGTTTGCGTCCGCGCCAGCCGAGCCAGAGCAGGCCCAGCAGCACCGCGATGATTCCCAGCGCGATCCACAGATAGGACAGATAGGTGCCGGTCATGTCCGCGGCGGTCGTGGCGAGGGTCGTGGGCGGGATCATGGGCAGCTGCACCGTCATGACTGCACCTGCGACTGTTCCGCCGCGCGCGCCGCGGCCTCGCTCAGCGGGCTGTTGAGCTCGCCGTCGAGCACCACCGGGTGCCCCTGCAGGAAGGTCGCGCGCACCGCGCCGGGCAGCTCCATCCCGCGGAAGGGCGAGTTCCGACCCTTGCTGGCGTGGCCGGCGGGGTCCACGGTCTGGGTCGCGCCCGCGTCCACCAGGATCAGGTTGGCGGGCTCGCCGGGCTTCAGCGGTCGCCCCTGGTGGGCGTGGCGGTAGATCTGCGCCGGCTTGATCGAGGTGACCTCGGCGAAGCGTCGCCAGCCCATGAGCCCGGTGGAGATCATCGTCTTGATGACCACCGGCAGCGCGGTCTCCAGCCCGGTCATGCCCATGGCCGCGGCGGACCATTCACATTCCTTGGCCTGGGTGGGATGCGGGGCGTGGTCGGTGCCGATGATGTCGATGGTGCCGTCGGCGAGGCCCGCGCGCAGCGCCTCGACGTCGGCGCCGGTGCGCAGCGGCGGGTTGACCTTGTACACCGGGTCATAGCCGCGGACCAGCTCGTCGGTGAGCAGCAAGTGGTGCGGGGTGACCTCCGCGGTGACGTCGATGCCGCGCTCCTTGGCCCAGCGGATGATCTCCACCGAGCCGGCGGTGGAGACGTGGCAGATGTGCAGCCTCGAGCCCACATGCTGGGCCAGCAGCACGTCGCGGGCGATGATGGACTCCTCGGCCACGGCGGGCCAGCCGGGCAGTCCCAGGACCGCGGAGACGTCGCCCTCGTTCATCTGTGCGCCCTCGGTGAGCAGCGGCTCCTGGGCGTGCTGGGCGATGAACCCGTCCACGGTCTTCACGTACTCCAGCGCCCGGCGCATCAGCACCGGGTTGTGCACGCACATCCCGTCGTCGGAGAACATCCTCACCTGCGCGGAGGACTCCGCCATGGCGCCGAGCTCGGCGAGTCGTTCGCCGGCGAGTCCGACCGTGACGGCGCCGACCGGGTAGACCTCGGTCCAGCCGGAGGCTCGGCCGAGCCGGTGCACCTGCTCGACGACGCCGGCGGAGTCCGCCACCGGGGAGGAGTTCGCCATCGCGTGGACCGCGGTGAAGCCGCCCTTGGCGGCGGCGCGGCTGCCGGTCTCCACGGTCTCGGCGTCCTCCCGGCCGGGCTCGCGCAGATGGGTGTGCAGGTCCACCATGCCCGGAAGCATGATCAGTCCCGCCGCCTCGATGGTGGTGACCTCCTGCAGCTGCTCGGCCTGAATCCGGGCGTCGGGTCCGACGGCGGCGATCCGGCCTTCCGCGATGAGCACGTCCTCGGGCGCCTCGCCGTAGGGCAGGGCCCCCAGGATCAGGGTGGCGGCGGTGGGGGTGCTTCTCATGCGGTGTTCCTCTCTGAGCTGCTCAGCAGCAGGTGCAGCACGGCCATGCGGACGGAGACTCCGTGGGAGACCTGGTCCAGGACCTGGTTCATCGGGGAGTCGGCGGCGGCGGCGGAGATCTCGACTCCGCGGTTCATCGGTCCCGGGTGCAGGATCATAGGTCGCTGCCCGGCGGCTCCGCGGTGGGCTTCGAGCCGGGCCAGCCGCTCATCGGTGAGGCCCCAGCGGCGGGTGTACTCGGCGGCGGTCGGGAAGTAGGCGCCGCCCATCCGCTCGGCCTGGACCCGCAGCATCATGATCGCGTCGGGGCCGGCCTCCGGGCCGGAGCCCAGCGCCTCGTCGAGGCTGTAGTACACGTTCACCGGCCATTTCTCCACGCCCACCGGCAGCAGCGTGGCCGGGGCGACCAGGCCGACGTCGGCGCCCAAGGTGCGCAGCAGCCAGATGTTGGAGCGGGCCACCCGCGAGTGCAGGATGTCTCCGACGATCAATACCCGCATCCCGGTCAGGTCGGTGCCGCGCGGGTCCTGGCCCTGGGCGGCGGACCAGCCGCGGCGCAGGGTCAGCGCGTCGAGCAGCGCCTGGGTGGGGTGTTCGTGGGTGCCGTCACCGGCGTTGATGACCGCGCAGTCGGTCCAGTCCGAGGCGGCGAGCTGCGCGGCAGCGCCGGAGGCCCAGTGCCGCATCACGATCGCGTCTGCGCCGATGGCCTCCAGGGTCTGCACGGTGTCCTTCAGCGACTCCCCCTTCGAGACCGAGGAGCCCTTGGCGGAGAAGTTCATGACGTCTGCGGAGAGCCGTTTGGCGGCGGCCTCGAAGGAGATCCGGGTGCGGGTGGAGTCCTCGAAGAAGAGGTTCACCACGGTGCGACCGCGCAGGGTGGGCAGCTTCTTGACCTCGCGGGTGGAGACGGCGGCCATCTCCTCGGCGGTGTCGAGGATGCTCAGCGCCTGCGCGTGGCTGAGATCGGCGGTGGAGAGCAGATGTCGCATCAGCGCTCACCCGCCTGGGACGCGCGGCCGCGCTGGATGACCACGGCCTCCTCGCTGCGGGGCACACGATCGACCTCGTCGAGGAGCACCGAGACGCGTTCGTCGCGGGAGGTCGGGAGGTTCTTGCCGACATGGTCCGAGCGGATCGGCAGTTCGCGGTGGCCGCGGTCCACCAGCACGGCGAGCCGGACGACGGCGGGGCGGCCGAGCGCCTGCAGGGCGTCCAGGGCGGCGCGCACGGTCCGTCCGGAGTAGAGCACGTCATCGACCAGGACCACTGTGGCGCCGTCGATCCCGGCGCCGGGGATCTTGGTGGGTTCGGGGGTGCGGGCCCCGTGGGCGCGCAGGTCATCGCGGTAGAGCGTGATGTCCAGGGAGCCGATGGCCTGTTCGGGATCGAAGGCGGGATCGATCCGGGCCAGCCGTTCACCCAGGCGGCGGGCCAGGATGGTTCCGCGGCGTGGGATGCCGAGCAGCAGGAGACCTTCGACTCCGCGGTGGGATTCGACGATCTCGTGGGCTATGCGCGTGAGCGCCCGGTCCATGTCGGAGGCGGACATCACGTGAGAGGTCTCGGGTGAGCGTGTCACCGTATGACTCCTTCCTCGCCTCACTGGACGATGTTTAAAGGAAGTCTGAATCTTCAGTTGTGGCCTGCGCCGCCGCACCGCGGTGCAGCTGCTCGAGCCGTGCTGCGGCGCTGAGCTGAAGCGCCGCGTTCACTCTACGTCATCGACCTCGACCAGCGTGGGCTTGAGCACCTGGATCCTGCCGAGCAGTCCGTTGACGAAGCTGGGCGAATCATCGGTGGAGAGCTCCTTGACCAGCGTCACGGCCTCGGAGACCGCCACGTTGTCGGGGATCTCGTTGTTGCACAGAAGCTCCCAGGCGCCGATGCGCAGCGCCATCAGGTCCACCCGCGGCATCCGTTCAAGCGTCCAGCCGCGCGCGTAGGTGGCCAGGATCTCGTCGATGTGCTCCTGTTCGGACTTCACACCGTCAATGAGCTCGAGGACGTATTCGTTGACGATCAGGTCCGCGCGCTCGCGGCGGACCCGCAGGACCTCGAAGGGGTCCATGTCTCGCTGTTCGGCCTCGAAGAGGATCTCAAGGGCCCGGCGGCGGGCTTTGCTTCGCTTTGCCACTGGAGGGATCAGTCCGTGACTCGGCCGAGGTATGCGGAGGTGCGGGTGTCGACCTTCACGCGGGTGCCCTGGTCCACGAACAGCGGGACCTGGATCTCGTGTCCGGTCTCCAGCGTGGCGGACTTGGTGCCGGCGTTGGAGCGGTCACCCTGCAGGCCCGGCTCGGTGTAGGTGATCTCCAGGACGACCGAGGGGGGCAGGTCGAGGTAGAGCGGGGTGCCGTCATGCAGGGCGATGGTCACCTCGTGGGACTCCAGCAGAAAGTTCGCGGCGTCGCCGACCACCGTGGCGGGCACGGTGATCTGGTCGTAGTCGCGCAGGTCCATGAAGACGAAGTCCTCACCGTCCTGGTAGAGGTACTGGTAGTTGGAGCGGTCGACTGTGGCGAACTCCACCTTGGCGCCGGCGTTGAACGTCTTGTCCACGGCCTTGCCGGTGCGGATGTTCTTCAGCTTGGTGCGCACGAACGCACCGCCCTTGCCCGGCTTGACGTGCTGGAACTCGAGCGTGTTCCACAGCTGTCCCTCCATCTTGAGGACGGAGCCGTTCTTGATGTCGTTCGAGCTGGCCACAATCTGCCTTTCCTGGGTCGTGGGGGCATGGAGTGTTGTGCACAGCGAATGCTGGACGCCATGGTCGCTCCACGCGGCGCCAAACGATTCTACAGGCTCGAGCGCTGGCTTCAGAGCGAGATCATGCTGCCCGTCTCCGGCTGGGCGATCTCCTGGTAGGTGGCGAAGAGGATCGAGGCGTCCGGGATCTCCACGGTGACCGGCTGCCCCTGACCATTGAGCAGCACGAACCGCAGCTGATCGCCGCGGTTCTTCTTGTCCCGGCGGATGCCTTCGAGCAGCTGGCTCCAGCGGTCATCGCGGTAGGTGGTGGGCAGCCCGAGCAGGTTCAGCACGGCGTGGTGACGGTCCGCAGTGGCGTCATCGAGTCGGCCCAGGCTGCGCCCGAGCTCGGCGGCGAAGATCATGCCCACCGAGATGGCCGCGCCGTGGCGCCACTGGTAGCGCTCGGCGAGTTCGATGGCGTGGCCCAGGGTGTGGCCATAGTTCAGCGACTCGCGGACGCCGGATTCGAGCATGTCCGCACCCACCACCTTGGCCTTGACCGCTACGGCGCGCTCGATGAGCTCGCGGATCTGCCAGGAGTGCGGGTTCTGCGCCTGTTCCGGGCTGGCTTCGATGATGTCGAGGATCCGCTCGTCGGCGATGAATCCACATTTCACGACCTCGGCGAGTCCGGCGACCAGCTCGTTGCGGGGCAGGGTGAGCAGCGTGTCCAGATCGGCGAGCACTCCGGCGGGCTGGTGGAAGGAGCCGACCAGGTTCTTGCCCTCGGAGGTGTTGATCCCGGTCTTCCCGCCCACAGCGGCGTCGACCATGCCCAGCAGCGTGGTGGGCATGTGGACCACGCGGATGCCGCGCAGCCAGGTCGCGGCCACGAAGCCGGCGGCATCGGTCACCGCACCCCCGCCGACGGCGACGATCGCGTCGGAGCGGGTGAAGTCGTTCTGCCCCAGGACCTGCCAGCAGAACGCGGCGACCTGGATGTGCTTGCCCTCCTCGGCGTCCGGGATCTCGGCGACCAGCGCCTGATACCCGGCCTTCTCGAGGTCCTCGCGGACCACGTCGCCGGTGGCGCGCAGCGCCCGGGGGTGGATCACCAGCACCCGTTCGGCCTGTGGGCCGACGAGCCCGGGCAGCCGGGAGAGCAGCCCGTTGCCGATGATGACGTCGTAGCCCAGCTCTTGACCGCCGGTGCCCGCGCCCTCCCCGACGGTGATGATGGTGGGTTCAGGGGCGGAAGCCTCGGTCTCGGCCTGGTGGCTCATACGCTTGGATCTCTCCTGGAGGTGGTGTTGAGGGCTCGCACGATGTGGTCGACTCGCACGTCGATGTGCGCATCGTCCGGGCTCATGACGATATCAGCGCAGTCTCGGTAGATCTGCTCGCGTTCGGCATAGATGCGCTTCCAGGCCTGCACCGGGTGCGCGCCGAGGATCGGCCGGCTGGAGCCGTCCCCCAGGCGCAGCGCGGCCTGGTCCTCGGTGAGATCCAGCATGATCACCAGCTGGTCGCGGAGGAGTCCGCGGGTGCCGGCGCTGAGCACCGCTCCCCCGCCGAGGCTGATCACCGAGGGGCGTGGGGAGTCGAGCAGCTCGGCCACGATGCTGCGCTCCTCGGCCCGAAAGGCGTCCTCCCCGTGCAGCGAGAAGTACTCCGGGATGGATCCGTGGCGGGCGACGAAGAAGTGGTCGCTGTCCACGTGCGGCCGGTGCAGCCGGCGGGCCAGGGCGGCACCGACGGTGGACTTCCCGGAGCCCATCGGCCCGATCAGCACGATGTTGCGGCCGTCGCCTCGCTGCTCGGCGGCTGCGGGTTGACGCATCAGTCTTGCATCGCGGCGGGGGCCTGGAGCGGGTCTCCGTCCGCACCGGCTCCCGAGGGGTCGCCGCCGAGCTCGGGGAGGTGGTCGAGATAGCTGCGCAGGTTGCGCTGCACCTCGCTCACCGAGTCCCCGCCGAACTTCTCCAGCACGGCTTCGGCGATGACCAGGGCCACCATGGCCTCCGCCACGACGCCGGCCGCCGGCACGGCGCAGACGTCGGAGCGCTGGTGGTGGGCGGTGGTCTGCTCGCCGGTGGCGGTGTCCACGGTGCGCAGCGCGCGCGGCACGGTGGCGATGGGTTTCATCCCGGCGCGGACCCGCAGCGGGCCGCCGATGCTCATGCCGCCTTCGATGCCGCCGGCGCGGTTGGAGGTGCGCGCGATCTGCCCGTGCTCGTCCAGGGTGATCTCGTCGTGGGCGGCCGAGCCGCGGCGTCGGGTGGTCTCGAAGCCGTCGCCGACCTCCACGCCCTTGATGGCCTGGATGCCCATGAGCGCTCCGGCCAGGCGTGAATCCAGCCGTCGGTCCCAGTGCACATAGCTGCCCAGGCCCGGGGGAAGTCCCTCCACGACCACTTCGACGACGCCGCCGAGGGTCTCCCCCGCGCGGTGGGCGTCGTCGACCTCGGCGACCATCCGTTCGGAGGTCTCCGCGTCGAAGCAGCGCAGCGGGTCGGCGTCCAGGGCTTGTGCATCGGCGGCGCGGGGCAGCGGGGCGTCGGCGGGGATCTGCACCGGGCCGATGGCGGTGGTGTGCGAGACCGTGGTGATCCCGAGCTCGCTCAGGAAGGACTGGGCGGCCGCACCGAGGGCGACGCGGGTGGCGGTCTCCCGCGCCGAGGCGCGTTCCAGGACCGGGCGGGCCTCGCTGAAGCCGTACTTCTGCATGCCGGTGTAGTCGGCGTGACCTGGGCGGGGGCGGGTCAGCGGGGCGTTGCGGGCGAGGTGCTCCAGCTCGGCGGGGTCCACCGGGTCGGCTGACATGACCTTCTCCCACTTGGGCCACTCGGTGTTGCCGACCTCGATGGTCAGCGGTCCGCCGATGGTGACGCCGTGGCGCACGCCGGCCAGCAGCGCGACCTGGTCCTGTTCGAACTTCATCCGGGCTCCGCGGCCGTAGCCGAGACGGCGGCGGGCGAGCTTCTCCTGCACCGCCTCGGTGCTCAGCGTGACGCCGGCGGGAAGCCCTTCCAGGATTCCGACGAGGGATTTGCCGTGTGATTCTCCGGAAGTGAGCCAGCGCAACATGGGGTCCATCATAAACCGATCGCGCGCCTCATCTTGGCCACCATCTGGGCGTGGGACTCCGCGGAGAGCTCACCGGCCGGGGTCGAGGTGGCCGCGCTGAACAGCTCCACCTGTTTCACCGCCTGGTGCAGCAGCATCACCAGACCGCTGACCACCCGGCCGCCGCCCGCCTCCCAGGAGCCGGCCAGGAGCGAGGGCCAGGGGTCGTAGGCGACGTCGAGCAGCGGAATCGGGCGGTCCAGTCTGGGCAGCGTGGCGGCGATCTCATCGGCGGCGCGCGGTGGAAGGGTCGACACCACGGCGTCGAGCAGCACGGAGTTCCCCCGGCCCGCGTCCAGGTCGTGGATTGCCGAGAGGTCGTGGGCTGCCGGAAGCTCGTCCGTGACAGAGAGGTCATGCGGCAGCGCGGACAGCTGGGCCACGCTGAGCCGAAGACCCAGCGCGGCGGCCACCGGTTCCAGCTCCAGCCCGCGCTGGACGGAGCGGGCGTAGCTGCGCACCTGGGTGTAGCCGAGCTCGGAGGCGGCGGCCAGCGCGGCGGTGGCGGTGGCGCCGGCACCGATGATGCCGAAGCTGCCCCGGCCCGACGACGACGCCTGGTGCAGCCCGGCCTCGCCCAGGGCCGCGACGATGCCGTCCACGTCGGTGTTCTCACCGGAGAGCGTGCGCGCGCCCTCCGGTGTGCCGGCGGGACCGTGGACGACGGTGTTGAGCACGCCCAGCGCGGTGACCCGCGCCGACGGGTGGTCCACGGCGCTCACCATGGCGGCCTTCAGCGGCATCGTGACCGACCAGCCCAGCCAGCCCGGCGCCGCGCCCTCTCCGCGCAGGAACTCCTGCAGCGAAGACTCTTCGACGTCGATCCGCCGGTAGTCGGCGTCGAGCCCCAGGTGCTCATAGGCCGCGGCGTGCAGCAGCGGGGAGAGCGAGTGGGCGATCGGGTGGCCCAGCACAGCGGCCTGACGAGTCACGGTCCGGCGTTCTCCTGGGTCGGTTCTCCGTCGCAGATCTCGGCGTTGTCCTCGCAGTACGCGTTGAACTCCTCCACGTAGCCGAGGTGCTCCTCATAGTCTTCGGCGAACTTCGTCTCACCGGTCTCGAGGTCCACGGTGACCCAGTAGAAGTAGTCGTTCTCCTCCGGGTTCGCGGCGGCCTCGAGGGTCGCCATGTTGGGTGCGGCGACAGGTCCGGGGGGCAGGCCCGGGTTCTGGTAGGTGTTGTACTCGTTGGAGGCGTCGGCTCGCTCCTCCTCGGTGAAGTGCACGCTCTGCGTCCCGAGTCCGTAGATCACGGTGGCATCGATCTGCAGCAGCCCGTCGGTCTCGGAGTTGTTCGGGGCCAGCCGGTTCTCGATGATCCCGGCGATCTCTTCGTAGTCGCCGGGCAGGCCCTCCGCGGTGAGCAGGGAGGCGACGATCACCGTGCGCCACTGCTCATCCTCCTCGGTGATGCCGAGCTCCTCGAGCCGTTCGAAGGTGGTGTCCACCATCTGCTGGAGGATCTCCTCGGGGGTCGCCTCCAGGCTCGGCTGGTACTCCCCGGCGGCGAGATAGCCTTCGAGCGTCTCGGCCTCGTCGGGCAGTCCATAGGCGCCGGGGTCAGCCGCCGCTCGGCCGATGTCGCTCTCGGGGATTCCGGTCTGCGCCGCGATGGAGCTCAGCGCCGCGTCGATGCGGGTGTTGTCCTGGAGCGAGATGTAGTGCAGCGCCTCGCCCTCCTCGAAGATCACCGCCAGCGCATCCGCGGCCGGCATCTGTTCGCGCAGCTGGAACTCCCCCGGCTGCAGCTCAGGTGCTCCGTCGAGCGCCGCGAAGGCGTCGTCGAACGCGTCGTCGCTGGCGATGATCCCGGCTTCCAGGAGGCGGTTGCGCACCAGCGCGGGACCGTCTCCTTCTTCGACGGTGAACTCCACGACCTCCCCGGCCTGGGTCTCGAAGTCTTCCGGGCCGCCGCCGCCGAACAGCGACTGCAGCACGACCACGAATCCCACGAGCAGCGCCGCGAACAGTCCGAAGGCCACGCTCAGGGTGAGGTTGCGGCGCCGCCGTCGGGTGCGCCGCTTCTCCAACACCGCCTGGGTCGCGCCCCCCTCGACGCCGGAGACCGTCTGGTAGCTGCGGCCGTGGCTTGAGGATGAGATCAGCAGCGGAGTGCCGTCGTCGTCGTGAGCGATGCGGGTACCTTCGTAATAGTCGTCCTCGAGGTCGTCCTCGAGGGGGAAGTCCGACTCCTCCGCCAGCGCGTACTCGTAATCCGCGTCGTAGTCGACGTCGGACTCGTAGTCGACGTCATAGTCAGCCTCGTCCGGGGAGAGGACCTGGTCGAAGGGGGTCACGGCGGAGGGAGCAGTGGGCTCAGAGTCAGGGTCGTCACCCGTGGCGGGGACGACGGGGTGCAGGTCAGGGTGGTGCGGGTCGGCGTGCTGGGTGTCTTCGCGCTCCAGTTTGCCTTCGCTGACGTATTCCTGGTTGAAGATCACCGAGCCCTGCACCGGCGCAATGGTGGGCAGCGGCGTCCTGGACGGACTGGGGATAGTCAGTGGGACGGAGTCCGTGGCGGGTTCCGGGGAGGCTGCCGATACAGGCGAGGGCAGGGACGCCGGGGACGGTGCCGCGCCGGGATCCGCCGCGGTGGGCTCATCGCGCTCTACCGCGGGCCCCGCCGAGGCCGCCGAGCGGGCGCGCGGAGTGCGCAGCGTCTCCTCCAGAGCACGCTGCTCAGCAAGTTCGAGCTCCCGAGCCTCGCGAATCTCGCGGCGGCTGCGCTGGGAGCCCGACTCATGCGGCTGTTGATCGCTCACGCGGGGTCCTCACTGGATGTCGACGGCACAAGTCCAGTGACCCACAGGGAATAGCAAATGGGTCACCAGATCTTTGACGAGTGTAATGTATTCGTTACTTCAACATATCCCGCCAGCTTCTTCGCGCGTCCAATGCCTCTTTAGCTTCTGCAATCGCCTGGGTGTCTCCGCTGACCTGGGCGGCCTCGAGTGCCGCTTCAAGTTCAGCGATGGCGTCGTCGAGCTGGGTGAGCATCGAATTCTGTCGCGCGATCGTCTCGGGGTCGGTCTTTCGCCAATGGGACTTCTCGGCGTCGTGGAACGCATCCTGGACGCGCTTGAGCCGACTCTCGATGGACTTCATGTCCCCACGAGGCACCCGACCGGCGGCGTCCCAGCGGTTCAGCAGCGCCTGGTACTGCTCCCGGACCGCCTCTGGGTTCTCGATCGGCATCAGGGCCTCGAAGTCCTCGAGGAGCGCCAGCTTCACCGTGAGGTTCTCGGCGTACTCCGCGTCGGTCTCTGCGTTGATCTTGTCCCGGGCGCCGAAGAACACGTCCTGGGCGGCGCGGAAGCGGGCCCACTGCGCGTCGTCGGTCTTGCGGGCGCCGCGGCCCAGGGCCTTCCAGTCATCCATCAGCCGGTGATAGGCCTTGGTGGTCGCGCCATAGTCGTCGGAGTCCTTGAGCTGCTCCGCCTCGACGATCAGCGCCTCCTTGGCGGCCTTGATATCACCGTGCTCCTTGTCCCGGGAGGCGAAGAACGCGCGCCGGTTCTTCTCGAAGAGATTCCGCGCGGCGCGGAAACGCTTCCAATAGGGGTCTTCCTGGGACTTGGTCAGCCGCGGCGGCTTCTTCTGCTCGGCCTTCCAGGCCTCGAAGAGCTCGTTCATCCGCGCCTGGGCGCTCTTCCAGTGCTGTGTGGTCGGATCGGCCTCGGCCAGCAGCTCCACCTCGGCCACGATCTGCTCACGGACCGCCAGGTGCTCGGCGAGCACCGCTTCAGCCTCCTGCGCCTCGACCGCTGCGCGCTGATCGATCTCCGTGGAGATCTCCCCAAGCAGCGAGCTCAGGGCCGCGACGTCGCCGACCCAGGTGCCGTCGGTGAGCTCCTGGCGAATGTGTCTCAAAGACTCGTGCAGCGCCTTGGCGGAGTCGGCGCCGGCCGCGGCGCGAGCCCTCAGCAGCAGCGCACGGTTGTAGAGCTCATCGAACTTCCGGGTGAAGTAGTGCAGGGCCTCATCGGCGCTGGCTCCGGAGAACTGCCCCACATAGCTCTCGGCGGCCTTCGGCCCGGGGGTCTCGGCGGCCTCGGCGGTCTCAGGGTGCGCCGCCGCGACGCCGTCGGCCTCCGGCGCTGTGACATGGACGGCCTCCGGAGCGGCGCCGTCGGCTGTCTCGGTCTGCGCGGGAGCGGAGGCCAGTGCATAGACATGGCCTTCCTCATCCACCCGGGCGAATCGGTGGGCGTCGGCGAGGGAGGTCTCATGGTGGTCGGGCTTGACTGCAGGACTCATGCCCACCAGCGTACCGGAGCCGTTATGCTGAACGGGCCCGATTCCAGGCTCCCCCGACGACCCAAGGACTGCGCGCACACTCATGGCACGAACCACCTCTCTCTCCGGCTTCATCGAATGGCTCCCCGAGGAGCGTCTGGTGGAGCTGCACGTGCTGGACACGCTTCGCGAGGTGTTCGAACGCCACGGCTTCGCCTCCATCGAGTCCCGGGCGGTGGAGACCATCGACACGCTGCTGCAGAAGGGCGAGATCGACAAGGAGATCTACGCCGTCTCCCGGCTGCAGGAGGAAGAGGGCCGCGAGGCCCGACTGGCCCTGCACTTCGACCTCACCGTGCCCTTCGCCCGCTACGTGGTGGAGAACGCCGGGCACCTGGACTTCCCTTTCCGGCGGTACCAGATCCAGAAGGTCTGGCGCGGTGAACGCCCCCAGGACGGGCGCTACCGCGAGTTCACCCAGGCCGACATCGACCTGGTGGGCGACGGCGCGCTCCCCTTCCGCAGCGACGTGGAGATCGGCGTGGTCATGGCCAAGGCGCTCGAGGCGCTGCCGATCGGCGACTTCATGCTCCGGGTCAACAACCGCAAGCTCTCCGAGGGGTTCTACCGCTCCATCGGTCTCAGCGACACCACCGCGGTGCTGCGCGCGATCGACAAGCTGGAGAAGATCGGCGCCGAGAAGGTCAGCGAGGAGCTGGTCTCCACCGGTGCCGCCACCCCGCAGCAGGCGCAGCAGGCGCTCGAGCTCGCCCAGATCCGCGCCACCGACACCTCCTTCGTCACCGCGGTGCGCGCCCTGCTGGGCACCGTGGAGGCCGATGAGCTGCTCGACGCCGGGCTGGCCGAGCTTGAAGAGGTCGTCGCGGAGCTGAACAAGCGGGTCCCCGGTCGGGTCACCGCTGATCTCTCCATCGCCCGCGGCCTTGACTACTACACCGGCACCGTCTACGAGACCGTGCTGATCGGTCACGAATCGCTGGGCTCGGTCTGCTCCGGCGGCCGCTATGAATCTCTGGCCTCCAAGGGCAGGCGCAGCTTCCCCGGCGTCGGGCTCTCCATCGGGGTCACCCGACTGATCTCCCGGATCCTGGCCGAGGGCGGGCTCTCCGCCAGCCGTAAGGTCCCCACCGCAGTCTTCGTGGCGCTGCGCTCCGACGAGGACTGGGGGGCCGCCCAGGACGTGGCCGACGCGCTGCGCCTCCGGGGGATCAATGTGGAGGTCGCGCTGAAGGCTGAGAAGTTCGGCAAGCAGATCCGCCACGCTGACCGCCGCGGCATCCCTTATGTCTGGTTCACCGACGACGACGGCGCCCATGAGGTCAAGGACATCCGCACCGGTGCCCAGAGCCCCGCGGATCCGGCCAGCTGGACGCCCCCGGCCGAGGACGCGCTCCCGCGGATAGTAGAATCGGCCACCGACTGACTCCCCGGGCCGCAGGCCCGCACCAGCAACTGATCCCTCAGGAAGGACACCGTGCTCCGCACACACACCTCCGGCTCACTCACCGCCGAGAACATAGGCCAGACCGTCACCCTCACCGGATGGGTGGCGCGGCGCCGAGATCACGGCGGAGTGGCCTTCCTCGATCTGCGTGACTCCTCGGGCGTGGCCCAGGTCGTGGTGCGCGAGGAGGCCGACTTCGATCCGCTGCGCAACGAGTTCGTGCTGCAGGTGACCGGTTCGGTGGAGCGCCGTCCCGCGGGCAACGAGAACCCCAACCTGCCCTCGGGCGAGGTCGAGGTGCTGGCCGAGACCGTCACGGTGCTCAACACCGCGGCACCGCTGCCCTTCCAGATCGATGAGCACGTCGAGGTCGGCGAGGAGGCGCGGCTGCGCCACCGCTACCTCGATATGCGCCGGGAAGGGCCGCAGCGCGCGCTGCGGCTGCGCTCCGAGGCCAACCGGGTCGCCCGCGACCTGCTGCACCACGAGTCCTTCACCGAGATCGAGACGCCGACGCTGACCCGCTCCACCCCAGAGGGTGCACGCGACTTCCTGGTCCCGGCGCGCCTGGCACCGGGCGCCTGGTACGCGCTGCCGCAGTCCCCCCAGCTGTTCAAGCAGCTGCTCCAGGTCGGTGGCTTCGAGAAGTACTACCAGCTCGCCCGCTGCTACCGCGACGAGGACTTCCGCGCGGACCGCCAGCCCGAGTTCACCCAGCTCGACATCGAAGCCAGCTTCGTGGAGCAGGAAGACATCCTCTCCCTCGGCGAGGAGCTCGTGCGCAGGCTCTGGAAGCTCATCGACGTGGACCTGCCCGCCGAGATCCCGCACATCACCTACCACGAGGCGATGGCCCGCTACGGCTCGGACAAGCCTGATCTGCGCTTCGAGCTGGAGCTCACCGAGCTCACCGACTACTTCAAGGACACCCCCTTCAGGGTCTTCAAGGCTCCCTATGTCGGTGCCGTGGTGATGCCCGGCGGCGCCTCGCAGCCCCGCCGCACCCTCGACGCCTGGCAGGAATGGGCCAAGCAGCGCGGCGCCAAGGGCCTGGCGTATGTGCTCATCGGTGAGGACGGCGAGCTCGGCGGCCCCGTGGCCAAGAACCTCTCCGAGCCGGAGAAGGCCGGACTGGCAGCCGCCACCGGGGCCTCCCCCGGGGACTGCGTCTTCTTCGCCGCCGGTGAGGTCTCTCCCTCCCGCGGACTCCTCGGCGCCGCGCGCAACGAGATCGCCGCCCGTGTGGGACTCATCGATCAGGACGCGTGGTCCTTCGTCTGGGTGGTCGACGCCCCGATGTTCGAGCCCGCAGCCCTGGCCCAGGCCGCCGGCGATGTGGCCGTGGGATCCGGTGCCTGGACCGCCGTGCACCACGCATTCACCGCCCCCAAGCCGGAGTTCGCCGAGAGCTTCGACACCGATCCGGCCTCGGCGCTGGCCAACGCCTACGACCTGGTCTGCAACGGCAACGAGATCGCCGGCGGCTCGCTGCGCGTGTACCGCCGCGACGTCCAGGAGCGGATCTTCAAGGTCATGGGCATTCCCGAGGACGAGGCGCAGGAGAAGTTCGGGTTCCTGCTCGACGCCTTCAAGTTCGGCGCTCCCCCGCACGGCGGCATCGCCTTCGGCTGGGACCGCGTGGTCTCGCTGCTCGCCGGTGAGGACTCCATCCGCGAGGTCATCGCCTTCCCCAAGTCCGGCGGCGGCTACGACCCGCTCACCGCGGCGCCCGCCCCGATCACCGCGCAGCAGCGCAAGGAGGCCGGCGTCGACGCCAAGCCCGAGCCGAAGGCTGAGGCCGGCACGGAGGCCAAGGCTGAGGCCGGCACCGAGGCCAAGGCAGAGGGCAGGACCGGCACCAAGGGCTGAGCCTGAGTCCCAGGCCTGAGCCGCACCGGGTAGCCTGGAACGGATTCTTATCGAATCTATCTACGAACCCAGCTCTAGGAGGCGCAGTGGCCGATCCCATCACGGGGGACCTCTTCGCCTCCGATGACTTCGGCGACGACGACGCGCCCGCCCCGGCCTCCACGGCGGAGGCGGGCGCGCGTCGTCGGCATACTCCACTGGCGGTGCGGATGCGACCGCGCACCCTCGCGGAAGTGCTCGGCCAGCAGCATCTGCTCGAACAGGGGTCCCCGCTGCGCGTCCTGGCTGAAGGGTCCCGCGGACCCGCCGGCGCCTCCTCGGTGATCCTCTATGGCCCTCCCGGCACCGGCAAGACCACGCTGGCCCATGTGCTCGCCCGTGGCGCCTCGCGGAAGTTCGTGGAGCTCTCCGCCATCCGGGCCGGTGTGAAGGACGTCCGACAGGTCATGGACCGTGCGCTGGAGGATCGAGATCTCCGCGGGCAGACCACCGTGCTGTTCCTCGATGAGATCCATCGGTTCAACAAGGCCCAGCAGGATGCCCTGCTGCCGGGAGTGGAGAACGGCTGGGTCATCCTGGTCGCCGCGACCACAGAGAACCCGTCCTTCTCGATCATCGCCCCGCTGCTCTCCCGGTCACTGATGCTCACCCTGCGCTCACTGACCCAGGATGACCTCTCCGGACTGATCACCCGGGCGCTGCAGGACACCCGCGGCCTCGACTCGGCCTTCGAGCTCGAAGACACGGCCAGGGATCATATTCTGCGCATGGCAGGAGGTGATGCGCGCCGGGTGCTGACCACCCTGGAGGCCGCCGCGGCCGTGGCCATGGGCCGCTCCCCCGAGGACGCTTCGGATGTGTCTGAAGGAGCCTCGGCCGATGAGCCGGCGTCGGACGCCCCGGTGCTGATCACCGCCCGGGACGCCGAACAGGCGATGGACTTCGCCGTGCAGCGGTACGACCGAGACGGGGACCAGCACTACGACATCGTCTCCGCCTTCATCAAGTCGCTGCGCGGCTCGGACCCCGACGCCGCGCTGCACTACCTGGCGCGGATGGTGGTCGCCGGAGAGGACCCGCGCTTCATCGCCCGCCGGCTGGTCATCGCCGCCGGAGAAGAAGTCGGCATGGCCGACCCCACGGCGCTGCAGACCGCCATGGCGGCGGCAGATGCCGTGCAGCTCATCGGCATGCCGGAGGGACGGATCCTGCTCGCCCAGGCCACGGTGCACATCGCCACCGCGCCGAAGTCCAACGCCTCCTATAAGGCCCTCGACGCCGCCATAGCCGACGTGCGCGCCGGGAAGTCCGGCGCGGTCCCGCCGCATCTGCGTGACGCACACTATTCCGGGGCACACCGGATGGGCCATGGCAAGGGCTACATCTACGCCCATGACCAGCCGCATCACGTCGCGACCCAGCAGTACGTGCCCGATGAGCTGATCGGGGTGGACTACTACAAGCCCACCGGCAACGGCGCCGAACGCGCCGTCTCGGAGCGGCTGGGGAAGCTGCGCTCGATCATCCGGGGCACGGACAACAGGTGACGGGCACGAGATGACGGGCAAGCGACAGCTCGCCCGCGGCACCGACAGAACCCGCTGACGCCGCAGACGACGAAGCGGCCGCCTCCCGAGAGGGAGACGGCCGCTTCTCTGCGTCCAGCGCCGGATGATCAGCGCCTCACGATGCTCAGTTCTTCTTGGACTCGATGGCTCCGACCGAACCGGCGGGCAGCTCGGCGGCAGTCCCGTGGTCATCGTGGGAGAGCGCCTCGATGTACTCCTCGCGGCTGACCGGTGCGACCCGGTCCTCGAAGAAGGTCCGGTTGAGCGTCACCCGTGACTTCTCGAGCAGTCCGACCTTGCCCCGGGAGTTGGGGCGGGCCGCGGTGACCTCGGGAGACTCGTAGGAGACCAGCGTGTAGAGCTCGTAGTCGCTGACCCGGGTGTGCTTCTCACGGAACTCACCGTGCGGAAGCATCTCGATGACGCCCGCCTCGTTGCCGTGCAGCACGATCTCGCGATCCTTGCGCTGCAGGGCCAGACAGATCCGCTTGGTGATGATGAACGTGAGGATCGGTCCGGCGAAGAACAGCACCCGGAGCCAGATGAGCACGTCGTTGAACGAGAGCGAGAAGTGGGTCGCGATCAGGTCGGAGGACGCGGCAGCCCACATCACGAAGTACCAGATCATCATGGCCATGCCGAAGGCGGTGCGTCCGGGGACGTTGCGCGGGCGGTCCAGGATGTGGTGTTCCTTCTTGTCACCGGTGATCCAGGCCTCGATCCAGGGCCAGACGAACAGACCGAGCAGCAGAGCGGTGATCGGGATGAACGTGACCAGCACAGGCGTGGCCACGCTGTTGCCGCCCCAAGGCGTCGGCAGCACGAACTCCAGCGGTATGTCGCCGATGTAGCCCGGCATCAGGCGCAGCAAGCCGTCGAACCAGCCGATGTACCAGTCAGGCTGGGTGCCTGCCTGCACCGGAGACGGGTCATAGGGCCCGTAGTTCCACAGTGCGTTGATCTGGAAGGTGCCTGCCAGCAGGGCCAGGACACCGAAGACCACGAAGAAGAAGCCGCCGGCCTTGGCCGCGTAGACGGGTCCGATCGGGTAGCCGACCACGTTGCGCTCGGTGCGGCCTGGGCCGGGGTACTGGGTGTGCTTGTGGGTGACCACCATGAACAGATGGACCGCGATAAGGATCAGGATCACCGCAGGGATGATGAAGATGTGCAGCGAGTAGAGCCGCGGGATGACCTCGTCGCCGGGGAACTCCCCGCCGAAGAGGAAGAAGGAGATGTAGGTGCCGACCACGGGAATCGCCTTGAGCATGCCGTCGATGATGCGCAGACCGTTGCCGGAGAGCACCTCATCGGGCAGCGAGTAGCCGGTGAAGCCGGCGCCCAGGCCTGCCAGCAGCAGGGTGCAGCCGACGACCCAGTTCAGCTCGCGCGGCTTGCGGAACGCGCCGGTGAAGAAGACGCGCAGCATGTGGATCGCCATCGCCATGATGAACATCAAGGCGGCCCAATGGTGGAGCTGGCGCATGAACAGGCCGCCGCGCACATCGAAGGAGAGCTCCAGCGAAGTGGCGTAGGCGGTGGACATCTCCACGCCCTGCAGCGGGACGTAGGCCCCGTCGTAGCGCGTGCTGGCCATGGAGGGATCGAACCAGAAGGTCAGGAACGCACCTGAGATCACGGTGATGACGAAGCTGTAGAGCGCGACCTCGCCGAACATGAAGGTCCAGTGGTCCGGGAAGACCTTGCGGCCGAACTCGCGGACCATGCCGGTACCGCCCACGCGCTGATCGACGTAGTTCGCGATCTTGCCGGTGCGGGTCGCCGGCTGGTACTGGTCCACCTCGGAGTACTGCTCCTCGGTGTACTTGGATTCTAGAGACTGACTGCTCATGAGTTTTAGCCACGCTCCCAGTAGGTGGGGCCGACGGGTTCGGTGAAGTCGCTGCGAGCGATGAGGAAGCCCTCATCGTCGACGGTGATGGGCAGCTGGGGCAGCGGCCGGCCTGCCGGACCGAAGGTGACCTTGAACTCCGCAGCGGCGTCAAAGGTCGACTGGTGACAGGGGCACAGCAGGTGATGCGTGTGACGCTCGTAGAGCGCCACCGGGCAGCCGACATGCGTGCAGACCTTGGAACAGGCGATGATTCCCTCGTGCTTCCAGTCCTCGCGACCCGGGGTCACGGCCTCGAAGTCATCGGGATTCATCCGGATCAGCAGGACGACGGCTTTGGCCTTCTCGGCCAGGCGATCGCCGTGCCCGGAGACCTCGCGGAGGGTCTCCGGGATGGCGTGCACCGCCGAGCCGACCGTGAGGTCGGAGGCGCGGATCGGGGTGCCGGTGGGGTCGCGCACCAGGCGCACCCCCTCGGTCCACAGCGTGTGCCGCATCCGCTCGGGCCCGAAGTCCTCGGAGCGATCAAGATCGCGGAAGACGACGACGGCGGGCAGCGGGGCCAGCAGGGCGGCGCCGATGAGCGTGTTGCGCAGCAGCGGACGCCGCTTGATCTGGGTCTCGTCGAGGATCTCGTCGACCGTCTGGGCAGCCTCGGCGCGGTCCTCTTCCTTGCGCAGCGGCTTGCGGTCTTCGACGACCTCGTGGTCCGGCATCAGTGCGCGGGCCCACTGGACGACTCCGAGTCCGATGCCCAGCATGGCAAAGGCCACGCCGACTCCAAGCAGCGTGTTCTGCAGCCGGAGCATGTTCAGATCCCCGGCGGTGACGCCGACGGCGAAGTAGCCGACGAAGAACATCACGGTACCGATGATCGAGATCAGGAAGAGCGCAGAGACCTGCCGCTCGGCGCGCTTGGCGGCCTTCTCGTCCGCGTCTGCCAACCGCGGGCGGTGCGGGGGCAGGCCCGGGTTGTCGATGGCATAGCCGCTCGACCTTCCCTCACCTGCTTTGATGACGGCGCCCGTGCTCGGATCACCGTTACCGTGCTCGCCCATATGGTTCTCGTCCTTTGCTTCAGTGTTTACGTGTGCGGGTGCTTAGGTGCTGCGGCGGATGCTCAGGAGGACCGTGAGGTCAGCCAGACCATCGAGCCGATCAGCAGGGCCAGTCCGAGGGTCCAGATCAGCAGACCTTCCGAGACCGGTCCCAGCGAGCCCAGGGCGAAGCCGCCCGGAGCGCTTTGAGATTCGTTGTTCTTCAGGAAGGCGATGATGTCGCGCTTGTCCTCGGGAGGGATGTTGGCGTCGGTGAACTCCGGCATGTTCTGCGGGCCGGTGACCATGGCCTCGTAGATGTGCACTGACTCCACGCCGTCCAGCCCGGGGGCGTACTTGCCTTCGGTCAGCGCGCCGCCGGCGGCGGCGGCATTGTGGCACATGGCGCAGTTGATCCGGAAGAGCTCGCCGCCGCGGGCGATGTTGCCCTCTTCGACATCGAGGTACTCGGCCGCGGGCACCGCGGGGCCGGAGCCCAGCGAGGCGACGTAGGCCGAGAGCTGCATGGTCTGTTCATCGTTGAACTGAGCCGGCTTCTTCTGCGCCTGCGGACCTGACATCTGCATCGGCATGCGTCCGGTGCCGACCTGGAAGTCGACCGCGGCGGCGCCGGAGCCGATCAGCGAGGGGCCGGCGTCGGAGCCTTCTGCGTTGATGCCGTGGCAGGTGGCGCAGTTGGCCACGAAGAGCCGCTCGCCCTCCTCCACGTCGGAGGCGGAGTAGACGTCAGCGGCGTTCGATGCCTGAGCCTCGTTGATGGAGGTCGCCGCGGCGTAGAGCCCTCCGGTGAGCAAGAGGCCCAGGAGGAGCAGCGCCACTGCCGCGAGCGGGTGGCGACGCTTCTGTGAGAGTGCCTTCACGTGCCGGTTCCTAACTTTTCGATGCGATACAAGCTGGGGTGCTTCGGCTGGGCCCGTTGATCAGGCGAACAGCGGCAGCAGGTAGACGATGCCGAACAGTGCGATCCACACGACGTCGACGAAGTGCCAGTAATACGACACGACGACGGCGGCGTGAGCCTCCTTGTGGGTGAACTTCACACTGAAGTACGCCCGCGCAATCACATAGAGGAAGGCCACGAGACCACCGATGACGTGCAGCCCGTGGAAGCCGGTGGTGATGTAGAAGGCGGAGCCGAACGCGTTCGATGAGACGGTGATCCCATGGGAGACCATCACCGCGAACTCGTAGGTCTGACCGCCGATGAAGATGGCGCCCATGATGAACGAGAGGATGTACCACTCGACCATGCCCCAGTGCTTGATCTGGAATGTGCCGCCGGTGCGGCGCGGCTGGTGCCGCTCAGCAGCGAAGACACCGAACTGAGCCGTCACCGAGCTTGCAACCAGGATCACTGTGATCGTGGTGGCCAACGGGATGTCCAGTTCACTGGCACCCTCGGCGAACATCTCAGACTGCGTGGAACGCAGTGTGAAGAACATGGCGAACAGGCCGGCGAAGAACATGAGCTCACTGGTGAGCCAGACCATGGTGCCCACGGACACCATGTTCGGGCGGTTCGGCAGTGTTCGCGCCGGAGCGATTGGGGCTTGGGTTGCAGTCGTCACGCATTCATTATGTCCTGAAAGCCCAGCAGTTTGCGACACCGACGGTCACTATGGCGTGGTTCCAGATCCTTGTCAGGGGGCGGATTCCGCGCCATTCCCAGGATCCGCCAAGGTGGAGCCGGTCAAAAAAGTCGACAATATTTCTACAGCGTGTCGAAATTGGTCGGAGCCGGACCGTGATCGGCCGATAGTCTGGGGCTGTGAAACTTCCACACTCACCCGATCCGCTGCTCCGCGCGACCCCGGTGCCCGCGAGCTGGTCCGAGCTGCTGGAGACGCTCCTGGCCGGAGAGCACCTCAGCGCAGCCACCTCAGCCTGGGCGATGGAGAGGCTCATGAGCGGGGCCCTCGGTGACGGGCAGATCGCCGCCTTCCTGGTCGCGCTGCGCGCCAAGGGCGAGGTCGCCGAGGAGCTCGTCGGGCTCAGCGCCACGATGATGGACAAGGCCGTCCCGCTGAGCATCCCCGGACCCACCCTGGACATCGTGGGCACCGGTGGAGACATGCTGGGCACCGTGAACATCTCCACGATGGCCTCACTGACCGCCGTGGGGGCCGGGGCACGCGTGGTCAAGCACGGCAACCGCGGCGCCTCCACCACTGCCGGCGCGGCCGATGTCATCGAGGCACTGGGAGTGGACCTCAGCATGGGCGCCGAGCAGGTGGCCCGCGCCGCGGAGGAGGTCGGGATCACCTTCCTCTTCGCGCAGAGCTTCCATCCCTCGATGCGCCACGTCGGGCCGGTGCGGCGTCAGCTCGGCATCCGCACGGTCTTCAACTTCCTGGGGCCCCTGTCGAACCCGGCACGTGTGACCGCCCAGGCGCTGGGCTGCGCCAGCCCCACGCTGGCACCGAAGATGGCTGAGGTGCTCGCCATGCGCGGCACCCGCGGCCTGGTGTTCCGCGGGAGGGACGGGCGGGACAAGATCACCACCTCCGCCGCCACCGACATCTGGGAGATCCGCTCCGGCGAGGTCTCACACACCGCCCTGGAGCCTGAGGATGTCGGACTCCCCCGCGTGTCCGTGGAGGACCTGCGCGGTGGTTCCGGCACCGAGAACGCACAGATCGTGCGGCAGATGCTCTCCGGGGAGCCTGGGCCCGTGCGAGACGCCGTCGTGGTCAATGCCGCGGCCGGACTGACCAGCCTCGATGAACTGGCCCAGGGGCCGCTGGTGGACCGGCTGACGGCCAACATGCGCCGGGCCGAAGAGTCCATCGACTCTGGCGCCGCGGCTGATGTGCTGCGCCGCTGGGTGGCGTTCAGCCAGAGTGTGAGCTGACGCCCCGCTCGGCCTGACCGGCGTCGTCGGAGTGACCGGCGTCGTCGGAGTGACCGGCGTCCCTTGACGCTGGGTCTTCGGCACCAGCCGGGTCTTCGGGCTCGTCGTGGCCGAATGGATCAGGGTCGACTCCGGGGAGCCAGGTGAGGCCGGGCTGGTTCCAGCCCTCCTTCTTCACGACCTTCTTCCAGCGCCGCGCCCATCTGGGGTCCAGCCGATTGACATAGAGGTAGCCGTCAAGGTGGTCGTACTCGTGCTGCAGTATTCGGGCGAACCATCCGGTGGCCTCGAACTGCAGCGGCTCCCCCGCGACGTCGAGCCCGGTGATCTCCACGTGCTCGCTGCGCTTGAGCGGGTAGTTGTACCCCGGCGCGGACAGGCAGCCCTCGGATTCCTCCTCGGGGTCGGCGGACTCCTTGGAGACCTTGCCGATCAGGCGGAGCCGCGGGTTGATGATCACTCCACGGGAGGGCTGATCGCCTGAATCGGCGAAGCTGTAGGTGAAGATGCGCAGCCCGACGCCGATCTGCGGGGCCGCCAGTCCCACCCCGTGGGCGGCGTCCTGGGTCGCGAACATGTCGGCCACCAGCTCGCGGATGGAGTCGTCGATGGTCTCGACCTCCTGTGCGCGTCGGTGCAGCACCGGTTCACCGTGGATCGTGATGGGGCGGATCGTCATAGCAAGGATTCTACGCACCGCGCGGGGCGTCCGGGGACGAGAAGGCCCGCCGTGAGTCGATGCTCACGGCGGGCCTTCTCCAGCGGTGCGTCTGGGCTGATCAGTGCGCGTAGCGCTTGCGGTTGAACTCCAGCACCCAGCCGGTGATGAAGAACAGACCGGGGATCAGCGCGATGAAGAACACCCACCAGTCGATGGCCAGGCCGAAGAACGCGAACGCTGCGGAGAAGCCGAGGCCCAGCGGCCACCAGCTCCAGGGAGCGAACTCGCCGTAGTTGCCGGCCATGTGCTCGATCTCGCCCGCCGGGTTGTCCCCGTCGAGCACGTCGTGGTTCTTCGCGACCATCCGCAGGTAGAACCAGAGCATGAACGCCATGCCTGCGGTGAGCAGGAGCAGCGGGAACCCGGCCATGTCTGACCATCCGCTCCAGAAGCCGTAGATGAAGGCCACGATGAGGACGAATACGCCCAGGCCTAGGAACAACCCGATATTTGCCTTCATCAGACGCCTTCCTTGTCCTGCTGATCTGCTGGACCGAAGATCTTGCCCGCAGGTGTCTGCAGGGTGTGCCGGTCAGCGAGCTCAGGGTGGTGCAGATCCAGCGCGGGACGCTCAGAGCGGATGCGCGGCAGCGAGTAGAAGTTGTGCCGCGGCGGTGGGCAGGAGGTCGCCCATTCCAGCGAGCCGCCGAAGCCCCACGGGTCATCCACCAGCACCTTCTTGCCCTTGCGAGCGGTGATCCAGACGTTCCAGAAGAACGGGATCAGCGAGGCGCCCAGCAGCATCGAGAACACCGTGGAGAACTGGTTCATGGTGGTGAACCCGTCCTCGACCATGTAGTCCGCGTAACGACGCGGCATGCCCATGACGCCGAGCCAGTGCTGGATCATGAAGGTGCCGTGGAAGCCGACGAAGAGCATCCAGAAGTTGATCTTGCCCAGACGCTCGTTGAGCATCTTGCCGGTCCACTTCGGCCACCAGAAGTAGAATCCGGCGAACATCGCGAAGACCACGGTGCCGAAGACCACGTAGTGGAAGTGAGCGACCACGAAATAGGTGTCCGAGAGGTGGAAGTTCAGCGGCGGCGCGGCCAGGATGACGCCGGTGAGTCCGCCGAAGAGGAACGTCACCAGGAAGCCGAGGCTCCAGAGCATCGGCGTCTCGAAGGTCAGCGACCCTCGCCACATCGTGCCTATCCAGTTGAAGAACTTCACCCCTGTGGGCACCGCGATCAGCATGGTCATCAGCGCGAAGAACGGCAGCAGCACGGCTCCGGTGACATACATGTGGTGGGCCCACACGGTCACCGACAGCGCGGCGATCGCGATGGTCGCGTAGACCAGGCCCTTATAGCCGAAGATCGGTTTGCGGCTGAAGACCGGCAGGATCTCCGAGATGATGCCGAAGAACGGCAGCGCGATGATGTAGACCTCCGGGTGTCCGAAGAACCAGAACAGGTGCTGCCAGAGGACCGCACCGCCTGCCTCCGGATCGAAGATGTGCCCGCCGAACCTCCGGTCGAGACCGAGTCCGAACAGCGCGGCCGCGAGCGGCGGGAAGGCCATCAGGACCAGGATCGAGGTGATCAGCGTGTTCCACACGAAGATCGGCATCCGCCACATGGTCATGCCTGGAGCGCGCATGCACAGGATCGTGGTGATGAAGTTGACCCCGCCCATGATCGTGCCGAAGCCGGTCAAGGCCAGGCCGAACACCCATAGGTCACCACCGACTCCCGGTGAATACGTGGTGTCAGACAGCGGAGCGTAGGCGAACCAGCCGAAGGAGGCCGCACCCTGGGGGGTGAGGAAGCCTGCCATGGCGACCAGGGCGCCGAAGAGGAAGAACCAGAACGCCAGCGCGTTCAGGCGGGGGAAGGCCACGTCCGGGGCGCCGATCTGCAGCGGCATGATGACATTGGCGAAGCCGGCGAACAGCGGGGTCGCGAACATCAGCAGCATCACCGTGCCGTGCATGGTGAAGAGCTGGTTGTACTGCTCCTTGGTCTGCAGCAGCTGCATGCCGGGCTCGAAGAGCTCCGCACGGATCAGCAGCGCCATGACGCCGCCGACGCAGAAGAACAAGAAGGAGGTGATCAGGTACATGTAGCCGATCACCTTGTGATCGGTGGTCGTCAGCCAGTTGACGACGATCTTCCCCTTGGAGCGGGGGACGACGCGCGAGACCTCACGCGCTTCGTCGGCGGTGTATTCGAGGGTCGCCACAGTCAGTCGTCCCCTTCAGTTCCGGCCACGTTTTCGTGGAGGTTTGGATTGCGGTCATACTCGTCGCCGAGCTGACCCTCGGGCAGGGTCTCGAGGTAGTCACGGAACTCGTCCTCGGTGACGACCTCCACATTGAAGAGCATCTCCGAGTGGTACTCGCCGCAGAGTTCTGCACACTTGCCGTCGAAGCTGCCAAGCTCCTGCGGGGTCAGGTGGATCTCGTTGGTGCGACCCGGGATCATGTCGCGCTTCTGCAGGAAGGCGGGGATCCAGAAGGAGTGGATGACGTCGCGGGCGTTGAGCTCGAAGGTGACGGGCTGATCCACCGGCAGGTAGAGGGTGGGCAGCGTCTCGCGCACGCCCTCTTCACCGGTGAGCTCGGCCTGGACACCGGCGAAGTAGCGCTCGTCGCCGTCGTAGTTGTAGTTGAAGTCCCAGGCCCACTGCTTGCCTCGGACGTCGACGACCAGATCAGGGTCGGTGTAGGGCTCATCGACTGAGCGCTGCACCTGGTTGGTGTAGAAGAACAGCACGCCCACCATGACCAGCGGGACGATGGTGTACATGATCTCCAGCGGCACGTTGTACGCGATCTGGCGCGGGTAGCCGGTCTCCCCCTTGCGGCGACGGTAGGCGACCATGCACCAGAGCATCAGTGCCCAGGTGATGAGGCCCACGATCAGCGCGGCGATCCAGGAGTTGACCCACAGGTCGGTCAACTCCGCAGTGTTGCTGGTGGTGTCCCGGCTGCCCGGAAGCCATCCTCGTTGTGCAGGCTGCTCTTCCGAGCAGGCGCTGAGCACCAGTGCCGCCGCGCTGGCCAGTGCAACTGACTTCAATGCACGGCCTCGGCTGCCGGTTCGATTATGCGAACTCACAGACGGCCCTTCCTCTATCTCGGTGTGCGAATGTGCGTTCTCCGTGACCCGTTGACCGCGCTGTGCGCAGAGTTCGAACCACCATGAACGCTTCGCGCTCCAGACTACTACGTCCTGTAGAGGACCGGGAGGACGGACACCCGCGCCCGACGCATCTGATCTGCTCCTTCGACCCTGCCTCCGAACCCCGGATACGAGAAAACTCCGCTTCTACCCCGTGTAGAAAACGGGAGAAGCGGAGTTTCGCTCGTGCTGGGCAGCGGCTGAATCCGCTGCCGATGTGTCTGCTTTATGACGCTGTGACTCGGCGGACCGGGTCAGGGCCCGGCGTCGGAACCCGACGGCGCGGACCGATGAGCCCTGGAGGATTCGGTCAGTGGAAGGAGTCGCCGCAGGCGCAGGAGCCGCCAGCATTGGGGTTGTCGATGGTGAACCCCTGCTTCGAGATGGAGTCCTCGAAGTCGATCTTCGCGCCCTCGAGGTAGGGCACGCTCATCTTGTCCACGACGACCTCGACACCGCTGAAGTCGCGCAGTGCATCCCCGTCGAGGACGCGCTCGTCGAAGTAGAGCTGGTAGATCAGGCCGGAGCAGCCGCCGGGCTGCACGGCCACGCGCAGCCGCAGATCTTCGCGGCCCTCCTGCTGAAGCAGCGAGGAGACCTTCTCGGCGGCGGTCTCACTGAGTTCGACCTGGTGGGTCTTGAAGCCATCGACGGCGGATCCGGTGATCTCGGCTGATTCGGTCTCAGCGGCGGATCCGGCGGCGGTGTCCTGGGTGGTGGTGCTCATGGCATACACCTCTCTGGTTGTAGCGGCAGGCCTGTGCTCTACGGTAACAACGCCGAGGGCCACGAGGTTCATTCCCGCCGGTCGAGCACGGCGCAGGGATCAAGTCCATTATTCCCGCTACACTGGCGGGGTGCTAGGACGTAAGAAAAACACTGCCGACCAGATCGCCGAGGCTGAAGCCGCGCAAGCTCGCGAGCAGGCCCAGAACACCAGGCGTCAGCCTGAGAAGAAGGGCGTGCCCACACCGAAGCGCAGCCAGCAGCAGGCGGCACGAAAGCGCCCGCTGGTGCAGAACGATCGCAAGGTCGCCCGCGCCGCCCAGCGCCAGCAGATGGCCGATCAGCGGGTGAAGATGCGCCGGGCGATGGAGACCGGCGAGGAGAAGTATCTTCCTGCTCGCGATCGCGGTCCCCAGCGACGCTACGTCCGGGACTACGTCGACGCGCGCTTCGGCATCGGTGAGTGGATGCTGGTCCTGGTGCTGGTCTTCCTCTTCGCATCCTTCGTCATGAACGAGGGGATGCGCATCATCGTCAGCCAGATCCTCTGGCTCTTCGTGCTCGCCGTCCTCGTCGAGGCCGTGTGGGTCGGGCGCACCGTGCGCAAGAAGATCGATGCCAAGTTCGGCATCGAGAACCGTGAACGCGGACTCCCCTTCTACGCCGCGATGCGATCGCTGCAGATCCGCCGACTGCGGCTTCCCAAGCCGCTGGTGGCCCGAGGACACTTCCCCGCCTGAGCATGAGCCCCGCCCGAGCGGCGGGGCCTCAGCCGCTTCGCAGCAGCGACCTCAGGTCGCGGTTGATCCGGCGCACCCAGAACGGACCCTCATAGACGAAGGCCGTGTAGCCTTGCACCAGGTCGGCGCCGAGCGCGAGCCGCTCGGCCACGTCGGCCCCTGAGGTCACTCCACCGACGGAGATGATCGCGGTGGTGCGCGGCAGCGCGGCGCGCAGCCGGGTCAGCACCTGCTTGGAGCGTTCGGCGAGCACCGGGCCGCTGAGTCCGCCGGCCCCCGCGGCCTGCACCTGTTCCGGGTCGCTGTGCAGATCCTCGCGGGAGATCGTCGTGTTCGTGGCGATCACCCCGTCCAGCCCCAGGTCGCTGACCAGCTCGGCCACGGCGTCGACGTCGGAGTCGGCCAGATCGGGCGCGATCTTCACCAGCAGCGGCACGTGGCGCTGCGCGGCGTCGTCGGCCTCCGCACCCACCGCGGCGAGCAGCGGCCGCAGCGCGGTGATGTCCTGGAGCTGACGCAGCCCCGGAGTGTTCGGTGAGGACACGTTGACCACCAGATAGTCCGCCACCGGAGCCAGCATCCGGGCGGAGACGAGGTAGTCCTCGGTGGCGTGTTCAAGCGGGGTCACCTTGGTCTTGCCGATGTTCACGCCGATCACCGGCGCGTGCCGACCTGCCCGCTTGAGCCGGGAGATCTGCTCGCGGATCTGAACCAGTCGCGGACGGACCTCCTCCGCGCCGTCGTTGTTGAAGCCCATGCGGTTGATCAGCGCGCGGTCCTCGACGAGTCGGAAGAGCCGCGGCGTCGGGTTTCCCGGCTGCGCGGCGGCGGTCACGGTGCCGATCTCGATATGTCCGAATCCCAGGTGCGCCAGCGGCAGCACCGAGGTGGCGCCCTTGTCGAAGCCGGCGGCGAGGCCGAAGGGTGAGGGCCAGACCAGGCCCAGCGCACGGATCTGCAGCGACTCATCCGGGCGGCACAGCCGCTCCAGCACCCTGCCGCCCCCGAGTCGCCTGCTCAGCCGCAGCCCGGAGACGACCAGGTGGTGGGCCTTCTCGGGATCGAGCCGGGTGAAGACGGTCTTGAAGACGAAGCGGTACATGGCTCCCATCCTAGGATGCCGGTCGGCCCGGTGTTGCCTCCTAGGATGGTGAGCATGGATCAACTGCTCGAAGACTCCCCTGTGGGCCTCTGGTCTCCTGATCATCTCCAGGGCTGCAAGCGGCTCACGCTGCCCCTCGGTGAGGACGAGGAGGGGCCGGTCAGCGCGACTCTGGTCAGCTACTCCCCCGATCCCGAACAGCAGGCGGTCCAGGATGAGCGCCCGGCAGCGGGTGGGACCGAGTCGGCGGCCGGGCAGACCCCGGCCGAGCCGGACCACCCAGCGCAGCTGGCCCCGGTGCTGCACCTGCACGGCTGGGCCGACTACTTCTACAACATTCCGATGGCTCGTCGCTGGCAGAGCTGGGGGCGTCCCTTCTACGCGCTGGATCTGCGCAAATACGGCCGGAGCCTGCGCAGCTGGCAGACGCCGGGCTATGTCGATGACTTGAGCACCTACGACGCCGACATCGAGGCCGCGCTCAGCGAGATCCACTCGCTGCACCCCGACGCTCCGGCCCCGATCATCGAAGCCCACTCCACCGGTGGTCTCATCGCCGTGCTGTGGGCGCAGCGCAACCCTGGAGCGATCAGCGCGCTGGTGCTGAACAGTCCATGGCTGGAGCTCTCCGGCGACGTCGCCGCGCGCACCGCCACCGAGGGCTTCCTGGCACCACTGGGGCAGTTCTCCCCCACGCGCGCGCTGAAGCTGCCGGCCGTCGACAACTACTGGCAGACGCTCTCGGATCAGGCGCAGGGCGAATGGACGCTGCATCCTCGGTGGCGCCCGCGCACGTCCTTCCCGATCCGGGTGGGCTGGATGCGTGCAGTGCTGACCGGTCAGCGCAAGGTCTACGAGGGGCTGGGGCTGCAGCTGCCGATCCTGGTGCTGCTCTCGGGTGTGACCGCCTACCGGCGGCACTGGACCGAGGAGCTGCAGGAGTCCGACTCGGTGCTCGACGTGGAGCTGCTGGCCCGCCGGGCGGTCAAGCTCGGCGATCAGGTCACCGTGGTGCGGGTGCACGGGGCGATCCATGACGTCTTCGCCTCAGAAGATGCGGTGCGCACCCGGGCGCTGGACGAGGTGCAGCGCTGGCTGCGGGCCTACGCTCCCGAGGCTGAGCGTCCTGCGGAGAACCTGTCCACCGCCGCGCCGTAGCGGCGATCACGACGGGCGTAGATCTCCACGGCCTCCCACAGAGTGGTGCGGTCCACGTCGGGCCAGAGCACGTCCATGAAGACCAGCTCGGCGTAGGCGGACTGCCAGAGCAGGAAGTTCGAGATGCGCTGCTCCCCGGAGCTGCGCAGGAAGAGGTCGACGTCGGGGAGGTCGGGCTCGTCCAGATGGGCGGCCACGGTCTTCTCGGTGATCTTGCGCGGGTCCATCCGACCGGCGGCGACCTCGGCGGCGATCAGCTTGACCGCGTCGGTGATCTCGGCTCGGCCGCCGTAGTTCACGCACATGGTCAGCGTGAAGCGGGTGTTCTGTGCGGTCAGCTCCTCGGAGGTCTCGAGCTCCTTGATCACCGAGCGCCACAGGCGTCCGGGCTGCCCGTTCCAACGGATCCGCACGCCCCAGGAGTTCAGCACGTCGCGCTGCCGGCGCAGCACTTCGCGCGAGTAGCCCATCAGGAAGCGCACCTCATCGGGTGAGCGTTTCCAGTTCTCGGTGGAGAACGCGTAGACGCTGATGTGTTTGACGCCGATCTCGATCGCGCCGGCGATGACGTCCATCAGCGCGGCCTCACCGGCCCGGTGCCCTTCGGTGCGCGGGAGTCCGCGCTGGTTCGCCCAGCGCCCGTTGCCGTCCATCACGATCCCGACATGGGCCGGCACCAGTTCCGGGGGCAGCTGCGGTGCCGAGACGCGGTCGGGGCGGGGGGCGGGATCCTGATGGATGGGCAGGGACATGGCGTCCATTCTTCCATGTCGCGCCGGCGCAGCCGGCACCCCGACCGTGCGACACTCCCCGGATCGGATCTCACCGGATCAGCTCTCACCGGATCAGCTCTCACCGGTCTGCTCTCACCGGCGCGGCCGCGGCGGCTCCAGCCTCTGCCCGCTCGGTTCAGAGTCCCAGCGAGCTCAGTCGGCGATCCAGGTGGTGTTGGGCGTAGCTGATCACCACGTTCGTGGCCTCATGCCGGATGTCGCTGCGGAAGGATCGGGTGTGCTCCCAGTGGCCGTGCTGCAGCGCGTGCAGCAGCTCCACCGTGGCCGGATCCAGGGTCCGGGTGCCCGGTGGCCGGCAGTCGGTGCAGACCGGCCCGCTGGCGGCGGGGTGGAAGCCGGTGTGGGCGCCGGGCTTGCCGCAGGACACGCAGGCGGTCCAGGTGACCGCCCAGCCGGCGGAGGACAAAGCGCGCAGCAGGTAGGAGTTCAGCACGACGTCGGCCGGGTGGACTCCGCGGGCCAGAGCCGAGTATCCGCCGTGGAGCAGCCGGAACTGGGCGCCGCCGAAGGCCGGATCCGACTCGACGTCCATCAGCCGCTCGGCGGTCTCGGCCATGGTGCTCGCCGCCATGTACTTGTCATAGTCCGCGACGATCGGCGGACCGTAGGTGTTCTTCGACGTGGCCTGGGTGACGATGTCCAGGGAGCGCCCGTGCACGAACTGCACATCTGCCACCATGAACGGCTCCACGGTGGCGCCGAACTTCGAGGAGGTGCGGCGCACCCCCTTCGCAACCGCGCGCACCAGCCCGTTCGCTGAGGTCAGCGCGGTGATGATGCGGTCCGCCTCACCCAGGTTCTGGGTGCGCAGGATGATCGCGGCGTCCCGGTAGGAGCGGGACGCGAAGGTGGAGCCGGCCATGGTGGCAGAGTACTACAGCGGCATGGGCGCAGGCCCTGGGCTGCCGGGGTGCCGGTCAGCGGACCGGGGCGGCGTCGCGCAGCGCGCGGTTCACCGCCGAGATCACTGCCTGCAGCGAGGCCAGGGTGGTGTTGTGATCCAGCCCCACTCCCCACAGCACCCGCTCCCCGATCGCCAGCTCCACGAAGGATGCCGCCTGGGCGTCCCCGCCCTGGCTCATGGCGTGCTCGGTGTAGTCCAGCAGCCGCACGTCGACCCCGTCGTCGGCGAGGATCTGCAGCAGCGCAGCGATCGGACCGTTGGCGTGGGCGGACTGCGAGGTGGCGTGACCGCCGGCCTGCAGCTCCACCTCCATGTGGAACACTCCTTCGGCGTTGGAGGAGGTGTTGACCTCGTCCAGCCGGTAGTGGCCCCACTGGTGGTGCGCGGTGTCCACCGGCAGGTACTCGTCCTGGAAGATCTGCCAGATCTCCTCGCCGGAGACCTCGCCGCCGCCGTCGTCGGCTCGACGCTGGATGACCCCGGAGAACTCGACCTGGGCGCGGCGCGGAAGATCGATCCCGCGTTCGGCCTTGAGCAGGTAGGAGACCCCGCCCTTGCCGGACTGCGAGTTGACCCGGATGACCGCCTCGTAGCTGCGGCCGATGTCCTTGGGGTCGATGGGCAGATACGGCACGGCCCAGGTGATCTCGTCGCGGGAGGCCCCGGCCGCATCGGCGCGGGCGTCCATGTGCTCGAAGCCCTTCTTGATCGCGTCCTGGTGCGAGCCGGAGAAGGCGGTGAAGACCAGGTCGCCGCCGTAGGGTGAGCGCTCCGGGACTCCCATCTGGTTGCAGTGCTCCACGGTGCTGCGGATGGTGCTCATATCGCGGAAGTCGAGCTCCGGGTCGATGCCCTGGCTGAACAGGTTCATGCCTAAGGTCACCAGGTCGACGTTGCCGGTGCGCTCTCCGTTGCCGAAGAGGCAGCCTTCGATCCGGTCGGCGCCGGCCATGTAGCCCAGCTCGGCGGCGGCGACGCCGGTGCCGCGGTCGTTGTGCGGGTGCAGCGAGAGCACGATCGACTCGCGGTTGCGCAGGTTCCGGTGCATCCATTCGATGGAGTCGGCGTAGACGTTCGGGGTGGCCATCTCCACCGTGGCGGGCAGGTTGATGATGACCGGCTTCTCCGGGGTGGCGCCGAAGGCGTCGACCACGGAATCGGAGATGTGGGCGGCGAAGTCGAGCTCGGTGCCGGTGAAGGACTCCGGGGAGTACTGGTAGACGATCTCGGTGGGCGTGGAGGCCGCGGCGTGCATCGCCTCCTCGTACTTCTTGCACAGCCGGGCGCCCTGGGTGGCGATGTCGACGATCCCGTCGCGGTCAGCCTTGAAGACCACCTCGCGCTGCAGCACCGAGGTGGAGTTGTACAGGTGCACGATGGCGCGCGGCGCCCCGGCGATGGCCTCGAAGGTGCGCTCGATCAGGGCTTCGCGCGCCTGGGTGAGCACCTGGATGTAGACGTCGTCGGGGATCTTGTCCTGCTCGATGAGCTGGCGGACGAAGTCGTAGTCGGTCTGCGAGGCCGAGGGGAACCCGACCTCGATCTCTTTGAACCCCATGCTCACCAGCAGCTCGAACATCCGGTGCTTGCGATCCGGGGTCATCGGGTCGATCAGCGCCTGATTGCCGTCGCGCAGGTCCACCGCGCACCAGCGCGGGGCGGTGCGGATGGTCTTGTCCGGCCAGGTGCGGTCGGGCAGCGAGACGGTGATCTGCTCCTCGAAGGGCACATACCGCTGGAACGGCATGGGTGAGGTCTTCTGAAGTTTGCGCATGAGAGCTTCCTTGCTGTGAACGAGCTGAGGGCGAGCGGTCGAGGCGGAGGAGCTCCGCAGCGGGGATTCGACCTGGAAGTGCTGCGCTGTGCTGGATCTACGAGCTGGACCGGTGAGGTGAGCTGGGATCAGACGTGCGCGAGCTCTTCCCCGCTGCGGCGGAGAAGCTCTAGTCGTAGGACGCGCTGGCGTATCGTCTGCACATCTTTCAAACTAGCACGCAGCGCGGGCGTGTGCAGTGGGTCACCCTGATTCTCATCATGTGGACGACCCCCGCTGTCCGGGGCTAGAAGCCGAGCCGGCCGAGCTTCTTCGGGTCGCGCTGCCATTCCCTGGTCACCTTGACGTGGAGATCGAGGTAGACCGGGGTGCCCAGCAGCTTGACGATCCCGGCCCGCGCGTCGGTGCCGATGGCCTTGAGCCGGGCGCCCCGCTTGCCGATGATGATCGCCTTCTGCGAGTCGCGCTCCACGTGGATCGAGACCCGGACGTCGAGCAGCGGCTTGTCGGCGGGCCGATCTTCGCGGGGAACCATCTCCTCGACGACCACGGCGATCGAGTGCGGCAGCTCATCGCGGACGTCTTCGAGGGCCGCTTCACGGACCAGCTCGGCGACCATGATGGCCTCGGGCTCGTCGGTGAGCTCCCCCTCGGGGTAGAGCGGCGGGGACTGTGGCATCATCGCGGCGAGCTGTTCGATCACCACCTCGGTCTGGTCGCCTTCGAGGGCGGAGACCGGGATGATCTCGGCGAAGCCGCCGGCCTGGTTGCCCTCCTGGGCGAGGTGTTCGCGGCCGAGCTGGTCCACAGCCATGAGCTGCTCGGCGAGGTCCTCGCGGGAGACCTTGTCCACCTTGGTGACCAGTGCGATGACCCGCTTGTGCGGGAGCTTGGTCAGCTGGGCGGCGATGAAGCGGTCACCGGGTCCGACCTTCTCGTCGGCCGGGATGCAGAACCCGACGACGTCGACCTCGGAGAGGGTGTCGATGACCAGGCCGTTGAGCCGCTTGCCGAGCAGGGTCCGCGGGCGGTGCAGCCCCGGAGTGTCGACCAGGACCAGCTGGAAGTCGCTGCGGTGCACGATCCCGCGGATGGTGTGCCGGGTGGTCTGCGGCTTCGAGGAGGTGATCGCCACCTTGTCCCCGACCAGCGCGTTGGTCAGCGTGGACTTCCCGGCGTTGGGGCGCCCGACCAGGCTGGCGAATCCGGCGCGGAAGTTCTCGTCGAACGCGGCGAAGCCCTCCTGCTGCGGCGGCATCTGTATTGGGCTCATCGTGGTGTTCCGATCCTCTCCTGCGCCGAGGCCGCGGCTGCGGCCCGGTCGTCCTGCTGGGCTGCTGTCTGGACTGCGGTCTGGGCCGCTGTCTGGGGTGCCGTCTGTGGTGCTGTCTGTGCTGCCGTCTCTGTCGGGTCGAGGTGCAGAGCGTCGGGCTCGGCGTCGGTGCCCAGCCCCGCTCTGGCGCCTCGCCGGTCCTCGGCCTCCCAGGCGAGCACGTGGCTCACCCGATTGCGTCGCCCCTCGAGCCGGTCGGCGCGCAGCACCACTCCGGGGCCGTGGCGGCGCGGAATCTCGACCTCGGATCCGGCGATCGCCACCCGGCCCAGGGCCTTGGCGAGCAGACCGCCGACGGTGTCGACCTCTTCCTCGTCGTCGAGGTCGAGCTCGTAGAGCTCGGCGAAGTCGTCGACCGACATGCGGGCCGAGAGCCGGCGTCGTGAGTCGTCGAGGTCTTCGATCTCGGCGGACTCGGTGTCGTATTCGTCCACGATCTCCCCCACGATCTCCTCGATCAGGTCCTCCAGGGTGACCATCCCGGCGGTGCCGCCGTATTCGTCGACCACGATGGCCACGTGGGTGGACTCGCGCTGCAGCTCGGAGAGGAACTCGGAGACCGGTTTGGACTCGGGCACATAGCGGACGTCGCGCTGGAGCTCGTCGATGAGGATCGAGTCCGGGTCGCGGTCGGTGTAGGCGCTGAGCAGCTCCCCGCTGCGCAGCCGGTGGTGCAGGAACGCGGCATCCTTGAGGTAGATCATGCCGGTGATGTCATCGGCTGAGCCGCGCACCACCGGGATCCGCGAGTATCCGGAGCGGAAGAACAGCGTCATGACCTCGGCGAGGCTGGTCCCGGACTCCACGGTGACCATGTCGGTGCGCGGGACCATCACGGCGCGGACCCGGGTGGCGGAGAGGTCGAAGACGGACTGGATCAGCTCGGCCTCGGCGTGCTCGATGATGTCCTTCTCCGAGGCGCGGGCCACGAATTCGCGGAACTCCTCGTCGTCGAAGAAGCCCTGGTCGGTGTGTGCGGTGCCCGGGACGGTGCGCGCGCCGATGCTGCTCAGCGCCTCGGGGAAGGGTCCGAGCACGACCCGCAGGGTGCGCACCAACTGCGCTGTGGAGGCCGCGACCAGCAGGTGGTGGCCCCGGCCGACCCGCCGCGGGGAGATCGCCGCGGCGATGACTCCGCCGATGAGCAGGACCGCGGAGCCTGCCACGGCGCCGGCGGCAAGCCCGTCGAGGGCCAGTGCGGAGGCCACGATGACCAGCACGACGACGGCGGTGGTGAAGAACCAGCGCCAGGTCTGCAGCGCGAGCGTGTGCGCCACGGGCTGGGCGAGGATCTTCTCCACGGCGGTGGAGCCGCGCTGCTCGGCGATCTCCTCGGCCTCACGGCGGCTCAGCCGCAGGAACGCGGAGTCGGCCGCGGAGAGCGCGAAGGCCAGCACGGCGCAGACCAGCGCAAGGATGATGAGGATGCCGAGGGCCATGGATCAGACCGTCGGCGTCGGGGCAGCGTGACCGAGGTACTCCTCCAGGAGCACTCGCTGCAGGGTGAACATCTCTTCACGGTCAGCCGCCTCGGCGTGGTCATGTCCGAGCAGGTGCAGCACCCCGTGGGTGGCCAGCAGCGCGAGCTCCGCGCTGAGCGGGTGCCCGTTGGCCTTCGCCTGCGCGGCGGCGACGCCGGGGCAGATCACGATGTCGCCGAGCACGCCCTCGGTGACCGGGTCCTCGGCGGTGCCGGCGATGAGCTCGTCCATCGGGAAGCTCATCACATCGGTGGCCCCGGGCAGGTTCATCCAGTCCAGGTGAAGCTGCTCGATGGCCTCTTCGTCCACAAGCGTGATCGACAGCGTCACCGCAGGTGCCAGGTGGAGCTTGGCGTAGAGGAATCCGGTGAGGTCCAGCAGCTCGGCAAGGTGCGCTCCGGAGATCTGATCGGAGCCGGAGCTGTCCTCGACCGTGACCTGGGCCTCGGTCATCGCCGTCCTCCGCGTCGGGTCGCGGGGGCGGGAGTCCGGTCCTGGTGGCGTTCATAGGCGTCCACGATGCGGCCCACCAGTTCGTGGCGGACCACATCCTCGGAGCCGAAGCGGGAGATCTCGATGCCCTCGACGCCGTCGAGGATCTCGATCACGGTGCGCAGTCCGGAGTCGGTGCCGCGCGGCAGGTCCACCTGGGTGATGTCTCCGGTGACCACGATCTTGGAATTGAACCCCAGCCGGGTCAGGAACATCTTCATCTGCTCGGCGGTGGTGTTCTGCGCCTCGTCGAGGATGATGAAGGAGTCGTTGAGCGTGCGTCCGCGCATGTACGCCAGCGGGGCGACCTCGATGATGCCTGACTCCATCAGCCGCGGGATCGAGTCCGGGTCGATCATGTCGTGCAGCGCGTCATAGAGCGGGCGCAGGTAGGGGTCGATCTTCTCGTTGAGGCTGCCCGGCAGGAACCCGAGCTTCTCGCCGGCCTCCACGGCGGGGCGGGTCAGGATGATCCGGTTGACCTCGCGGGCCTGCAGCGCCTGGACCGCCTTGGCCATGGCCAGGTAGGTCTTGCCGGTGCCGGCGGGGCCGATGCCGAAGACCACGGTGGACTCGTCGATGGTGTCCACATAGGTCTGCTGGTTCTTGGTCTTGGGCCGGATGGTGCGCCCGCGGTGGGAGAGGATGTTGGTGGTCACGATCCGCGCGGAGTCCTGCGCGGCGTCGGCGCGCACCATGGTGGCGACCTGTTCGATGATCTCCTCGGTGACCGTGGTCCCGGAGGCGGCCAGGGTCTTGAGCTGGGTGAGGATCTCCACGATCCCGGTGATCTCCCCGGCGGGCCCGCCCACGGTGACCAGCTGATCACGCAGCCCGATGGAGGACGCCGGGTAGATGCCCTGCAGGATGCGCAGCGCGAGGTCCCCGGCGCCGAGGCTGCGGAACATGGTCTCGGCGTCGGCGAAGTGGACCTGACGCTCGATGTTGCCCAGCGCGGCGGCGGTGGCGCCGCGGGCCGCTCCGGAGATGGGCGATGTGCTCGGGTTCTGCGAAGTCTCAGTCATTGGTCCCCAGTCTATGCGGTCTGCTCAGGCTGACCAGTCTCAGCACCCCAGTCCCAGCGGCCCAGCAGCAGCTGCGCGGCGGCCAGCGCCGCGGGACCGGCGGTGGAGGAGCGCAGCACGGTGGGGCCGAGCCGGGCGACCTGCGCTCCGGCGCCGGTGAGCAGCTCGATCTCGCGGTCGCTGATCCCGCCCTCCGGACCGACGACCAGGTGCAGCTCCTGCAGCTGGTGCGTGGAATCCTGCTGCATCGGATCCTTCAGCGTCGGATCCTTGCGGGCGGGCTTCTGCAGCGCGGCGATGGCCTGGGCCAGCGAGGTCTCGTCGGTCTCATGCAGCACGACGACGCCGACCTCGGCGCCCGCGGACCGGATCGCCGTGAGGTAGCCGGCGGTGCTCTGCAGCGGGCGCACCTCGGGGATGGTGGTGCGTCGGGTCTGTTTGGCCGCGGTCGTCACCAGGGCGACCCACTCGGCGTGCTTCTTGGTCTCGCGGCCGGCCTTCCAGCGGGCCACTGAGCGTTCGGCCTGCCAGGGGATCACCGCGTCCACGCCGAGCTCGGTGGCGGACTCCACGCCCTGCAGGTCGCGGCGGTCCTTGGCAAGCGCCTGGACCAGCACCAGCCGGGGCAGCGGCACCGGCTCCTCGATCACGGCGAGGATCTCCACCTCGAGCTGCCCGCCTCCGGCGGAGCGGACGCGGCCTTCGGCGCGCCGCCCCACGGTGTCGGAGAGCAGCACCGGCTCGCCGGGCTGCAGCCGCATCACGGTGGCGGCATGGTGGCCCTCCGCGCCGGTGAGCGTGACCACCTCGGCCACGGCCGCGTCGTCCAGCGCACCCGGGTCGAGGTGGAACAGCGGTGCCGTCATCTCAGATCGCGCATCTCTAGAGCGCGTCCCAGCGTTCGCGAAGCTTGGCGAAGACGCCACGGTGTTCGGTGGTGGACTCCCCGCGCTCCTCACCGCGCTCGAGGGCGAGTTCGCGCAGCAGCTGGGCCTCGCGGTCGGAGACCTTGGTGGGGGTCTCGACCTTCAGGTGCACCTTCAGCGCGCCGCGACCGCCGCCGCGCAGGTGGGTCACCCCGCGCTCCTTGAGCGTGAGCACCTCACCGGACTGGGTGCCCGGCTTCACGGTGAGCTCCTCGGCGCCGTCGAAGGTGTCCAGGTCGACCGTGGTGCCCAGGGCGGCCGCGGTCATCGGGATCGAGACCGTGGCGTGCAGGTCGTTGCCGCGGCGGGTGAAGACCTCGTGCTGCTTGACCTCGACCTCGATGAACAGGTCTCCGGAGGGGCCGCCGGCCAGTCCGGCCTCGCCCTCGCCGGCCAGGTGGATCCGGTTGCCCCGGTCCACGCCTGCCGGGACCTTGACCTTCAGGGACTTGCGCTCGCGCACCCGACCCTGGCCGTCGCACTCCTGGCAGGGGTCCTCGATGATGTTGCCGAAGCCGGCGCAGCGGGCGCAGGTCTGGGTCTGGATGACGGTGCCCAGGATCGAGCGCATCGGCCGCTGGACCTGGCCCTGGCCGTGGCAGTCCGGGCAGGTGGTGGGCGAGGTGCCCTTGCGGGTGCAGGAGCCGTCGCAGACCGTGCAGGTCACGGCGGTCTCCAGCTCCACCTCCTTGGTGGTGCCGAACACGGCGTCGCGCAGGTCGATGCGGACCCGGATCAGCGAGTCCTGGCCACGGCGGGTGCGTGAGGCGGGGCCTCCGCCTCCCCCGCCGAAGAAGGTCTCGAAGATGTCGCCGAAGCCGCCGAAGCCGGCGCCGCCTGCTCCGCCGCCGGGGAATCCGGAGCGGCCGTTCTCATCGCCGGTGGCGTCGTAGTTCTGCCGCTTCTGCGGGTCGGAGAGCACCTCGTAGGCGCGGCCGAGCGCCTTGAACTGCTCGGCGGCGTCCTCGGAGGGGTTCACATCGGGGTGAAGCTTGCGGGCCTGTTTGCGGTAGGCCTTCTTGATCTCTTCGGTGGACGCCGAGCGGCTGACGCCGAGCGCTTCGTAATAGTCAGTCGTCATCTTCAAGGACGTTCACCCTTCGGAGAGAATTCGGGACAGGTAGCGCGCCATTGCGCGCACCGCGGACATGGTGGAGCCGTAATCCATGCGGGTCGGACCGACGACGCCGAGCTTGGCACCTTCGGCTCCCGCCTGGGAGCCATACTCTGCTGCGACGACAGCGGTCTCGATCAGCGAATCATGACTGGTCTCGTGACCGATGCGGATGGAGAGACCGCGTCGGTCCTGCTCCATCTCTGTCAACAGTCGAAGCAGCACTACTTGTTCCTCGAGCGCCTCAAGAATGGGACCGATGGAGGGACCGAGGTCGCGGCCCGACCTGGCGAGGTTAGCAGTCCCGGCCATGATGATGCGATCCACGCGGGAAGACTCGAGGATCGTCTCCACCGCCTGGGCGATGATCGCCATGGACGGCCGCAGCACCGGCTCCACCCGGCTGATCAGGGTGTCGGTGGGCAGCGGCAGGGCAGAGATGGAGCGCTGATGCAGTTCGGTGGAGAGCACCTGGGCGATCCGGTGCAGCGAGTCGTCGCCGATCGCGTCGGCGAGGGTGACCATGCGCTGCTCGACCTTCCCGGAGGAGAGGATCACGATGGCCAGCGCCTTGTGCGAGGACATCGAGACGATGTCGATATGTCGGATCTTCGCGGTGGAGCGCTGCGGATGCTGGATCACGGCGACCTGGTTGGTGAGCATCGCGAGCAGCCGCACGGTGTGCTCGAGCATCGCATCGTGGTCATCGGCGGTCTCGAGCAGGGTGTCCATGGCGCGCCGCTCGGCGGCCGAGAGCGGACGGACCTCGGTGATCTTGTCCACGAAGCGTCGGTAGCCGAGGTCGGTGGGGATCCGCCCGGCAGAGGTGTGCGGGGCGGCGATCAGACCCTCCTCCTCGAGGTGGGCCATATCGTTGCGGATCGTGGCGGGCGAGACCTCCAGGTCATGGCGCTCCACCAGGGCCCGGGATCCGACCGGCTCCCGGGTCTGGACGTAGTCCTCCACGATGGCACGCAGAACCTGCAGACGACGGGTGTCTGACATGTAAGCTTGGCGCCTCCTGAACTTCTGGCACTCTTCGAGTACAAGTGCCAATTCTACAATGGGTGATCATGAGCGCTCCGCACTTCCCCGACTGGCGTCCCTCCTCCACCCCGAACTGGGGTGCCCAGGACCTCTCCCGGCTCCGCCAGAGCCAGCTCCGCAAGGTCTCCGCGATGCCCGCCGACTACGGCGCCGTGATCGAGGAGGTGGAGTCCGGCTGGGTCGGCGCCATCATCTCGGTGGAGGCCTCCGGCGGTGTCCATGTGGTGAGTCTCGAGGACCGGCGCGGCAAGGTCCGCTCCTTCCCGCTGGGCCACGGCTTCCTGTATGAGGGCCAGCCGGTGGAGCTGACTCCCCCCACCCCGCGGGCCGCCGCGGCGAAGCCCACTCGCACCGCCTCGGGTTCGGTGGCGGTGGCGAACGCGCCGGCGCGGGTCGCCCGGGCCTCACGGATCTGGGTCGAGGGCACCCACGACGCCGAGCTGGTGGAGAAGGTCTGGGGCGAGGACCTGCGGATCGAAGGCATCGTCGTGGAGCCGCTGCACGGCGCCGATGACCTGCTCGGCGCGATCCGCGCGTTCGGGCCGGGACCCCGGCGTCGGGTCGGAGTGCTGCTGGATCACCTGGTCCCCGGCTCCAAGGAGTCGCGCATCGCCCGCGAGGTCATGCAGCAGCGCGGCGCACAGGGCAACATCGCTGTCCTGGGCCATCCCTATGTGGATGTCTGGCAGGCCGTGAAGCCGCATCTCTTCGGGCTGAAGCGCTGGCCGGACATCCCGCGCAGTCAGGACATCAAGGTCGGCACGCTGCAGGCGCTGGGCTGGCCGCATGCGAACCAGCGTGACATCGCGCACGGGTGGAAACGGATCCTCGGCCAGGTCAGCAGCTACGCGGATCTCGAGCCCTCGCTGCTCGGTCGGGTGGAGGAGCTGATCGACTTCGTCACGGTGGAGCACTGAACTTAGGAACCGAGCGAGACCACCGGGTCCGGGCACACAGGCGCAGCGCGCAGAATCCGGACTCCGACACGCCTCCGTCGGCCAGTCGATGTCCAGGGCGATTGGGTAGAATTCGAATCGGGAACGGCCAGGTGCCGCAAGGGTGGCATCGCAGACACGGAGGTGCAGTGGAGCATAATCAGAAACCCCAGGGTGACCGGTCGGGGCAGGATGCTCGAACGGATTCTTCTGCACGCCTGAAGGGTTCCTCCGCTGCCGCCGCGGCGCTGACCCCGGCAGAGGATCGACGCTGGGCCACGTTGTCGCACTTCGGCGCGCTCATCGGCTGCTTCCCCGCCCTCGCGGTGTATCTGGTCTACCGCGACCGCGGCCCGTTCACCGCCCAGGAGTCCAAAGAGGCGCTGAACTTCACGCTTCCGCTGACCGCAGTGATGCTGGCCTGCTACATCCTTGCCCTGATCCCGGCCATCGGTTGGGTCTTCGGCCTCCTCGCGGTGCTGATCTGGGTCACGATGACCATCTCTGGGCTCGTGGCCGGCATCCAGTGCAACAAGGGCCGCCCCTACCGGTACCCCTTGAACCTTCGCCTGATCCACTGAGAATCCTCAGCTGATCCGCTGGGCATCGCCGCCTGCTCAACCGAGCACCCGTCCTTCGGTCAGGGCGCCAGTCGGCGGGTCACTGCATCGGCCAGCAGCCGTCCGCGCAGGGTGAGCACCGCTCGGCCCTGCGGATGAGCGGTGCTGGGCTCCGCGGCGTCGTCGTCGATCAGCCCGTCATGCACCAGTGACTGCAGGCTCTTCCGCGAGATCTTCTCGCCCTGGCTGCGGCGCAGCTCCGGCAGCGCGTTGTACCCGGCGACGTCGAGCCCGTCGGCCAGACGCACCCGCAGCATCAGGTGCTCCAGGGTCTTGTCCTGATCCGCCAGCAGCTCCCGGCCGTGGCCCGGGGTGGTGCCGCTGGAGAGCCGCTGTGCATAGGCCGCGGGGTGCTTCACGTTCCACCAGCGCAGTCCGGCCACATGGGAGTGTGCGCCAGGCCCGGCGCCCCACCAGTCGGAGTCCACCCAGTAGTTCAGGTTGTGCTCCGAGCGGGTCGCGGCACTGGTGGAGAAGTTGGAGACCTCGTACCAGCTCATCCCGGCGGCGCCGAGCACCTGATCGGTGAGCAGGTACTTGTCTGCCTGATCATCGGGGTCGATGTCGGGCAGCACGCCGCGCTTGATCTTGGCGGCCATCGCCGTGCCCGCTTCGATGATCAGCGAATAGGCCGAGATGTGGTCCGGCCGCAGCGCGACCGCGTGGTCCAGGCTGGTGCGCCAGTCTTCGAGGCTCTCCCCCGGCGTGCCGGAGATCAGATCCAGGCTGACCTGCAGGCCGGCGGCGCGGGCGGCTTGGACCGCGCGCTCCACGTTGGCCGGGTCATGGGTGCGGTCCAGGGTGCGCAGCACCTCCGGCACGGCGGACTGCATGCCCAGGCTCAGCCGGGTGAACCCGGCCTCGGCGAGGACCTGCGCGGTGGCAGCGGTGATGGTGTCGGGATTGGCCTCGGTGGTGATCTCGGCGTCCGGACGGAAGCCGAAGAGCTCACGGGCCCGGGCGAGGATCCGGGCGAGCTCCTCGGGCGGCAGCAGCGTCGGGGTGCCGCCGCCGAAGAACACCGTGGAGAACGGGCGCTCCGGGGCACCCATGGCGTCGAGCACCGAGCGGGCGAAGACCAGCTCGGAGATCAGCGTGTCCGGGTAGGACACCTGGGAGGCGCCGGGGCCGAGGTCCTCGGCGGTGTAGGTGTTGAAGTCGCAGTAGCCGCAGCGCACGCTGCAGAACGGGATGTGCACGTAGAGGCCGAAGGGCACCTCGGCACGGGCGGGCAGGGCCCGCTGCACGGCGGCGGGAAAGCCGCCGTCGGCGGGGACCGGGTCGCCGAGGGGAAGGGTGGAGGGCAACGCCTACTTCTTCCCGGCCTTCTCTTTGCCGGCCTTGTCCTTGCCGGCGTCCTCGTCCGAGGACAGCGCGGCGATGAAGGCCTCCTGCGGCACCTCCACGGTGCCGACCATCTTCATCCGCTTCTTGCCCTCCTTCTGCTTCTCCAGCAACTTGCGCTTGCGGCTGATGTCGCCGCCGTAGCACTTGGAGAGCACGTCCTTGCGGATCGCGCGGATGTTCTCGCGGGCGATGATCCGCGAGCCGATGGCGGCCTGGATCGGGACCTCGAACTGCTGGCGCGGGATCAGGTCCTTCAGCCGGGAGGCCATCTTGACCCCGTAGGCGTAGGCGGAGTCGCGGTGGGTGATCGCGGAGAACGCGTCGACCTGATCACCCTGGAGCAGGATGTCGACCTTGACCAGGTCGGCGGCCTGCTGACCGGTGCCCTGCCAGTTCAGCGAGGCGTAGCCCTTGGTGCGGGACTTCAGCTGGTCGAAGAAGTCGAAGACGATCTCGGCCAGCGGCATCTTGTAGCGGATCTCCACGCGTTCGGCGGAGAGGTAGTCCATGCCTTCCATGGTGCCGCGCCGGGACTGGCAGAGCTCCATGACCGGGCCGATGAACTCGGCGGGGACGATGACCGTGGCGTCCACGATCGGTTCGCGGATCTCGCTGACCTTGCCCTCGGGGAACTCCGAGGGGTTGGTCACCCGATGGATCTCGCCGTCCTCGGCGGTGACCTCGTAGACCACGTTGGGAGCGGTGGAGATCAGATCAAGGTTGTACTCGGTCTCGAGCCGTTCCCGGGTGATCTCCAGGTGGAGCAGGCCCAGGAAGCCCACGCGGAAGCCGAAGCCCAGCGCGGTGGAGGTCTCCGGCTCGAAGTTCAGTGCGGCATCGTTGAGCTGCAGCTTCTCCAGGGCCTCGCGCAGCACCGGGAAGTCGGAGCCGTCGAGCGGGAAGAGCCCGGAGAAGACCATCGGGCTGGGGTCGTCGTAGCCGCCGATGATCTCCGCGGCGGGCCGGTTCTGGGCGGTGACGGTGTCACCGACCTTGGAGAGGCGCACGTCCTTCACACCGGTGATCAGGTAGCCGACCTCGCCGACGCCGAGACCCTTGGTGGCCTCGGGCTCCGGGGAGGAGACCCCGATCTCGAGCAGCTCGTGGGTGGCGCCGGTGGACATCATCTTGATCTTCTCGCGGTGCGAGAGCTTGCCGTCGACCACGCGCACGAAGGTGACCACGCCGCGGTAGGTGTCATAGACGGAGTCGAAGATCATCGCGCGGGCCGGAGCGTCGGCGTCGCCCTGCGGGGCGGGGATCTCGGCGACGATCTTGTCCAGCAGCTCCTCGACGCCGTCGCCGGTCTTGCCGGAGACGCGCAGCACGTCCTCAGGCTCGCAGCCGATCAGGTAGGCGATCTCCTCGGCGTACTTCTCCGGCTGGGCCGAGGGCAGGTCAATCTTGTTCAGCACCGGGATGATCTTGAGGTCGTGCTCCATGGCCAGGTAGAGGTTGGCCAGGGTCTGCGCCTCGATGCCCTGGGCGGCGTCGACCAGGAGCAGCGCGCCTTCGCAGGCGGCGAGGGAGCGGGACACCTCGTAGGAGAAGTCCACGTGGCCCGGGGTGTCGATCATGTGGAAGGCGTAGGTCTGCCCGTCGAGCTCCCAGGGCATCCGCACGGCCTGGGACTTGATGGTGATGCCGCGGTCGCGCTCGATGGCCATCCGGTCGAGATACTGGGCCTTCATGTCGCGGGCCTGCACCACCCCGGTCAGCTGCAGCATGCGGTCCGCAAGCGTGGACTTGCCGTGGTCGATGTGCGCAATGATGCAGAAGTTCCTGATGACACTGGGGTCAGTGGCGGCGGGCACCTGCGAGCTGCGGGCCTTCGGTGACACGGTGGTGGGAGTCCTTTGCTTCGTCGAGACGCCGGGCATTGTGCTGCACCTGGCACTTCATTGTTCCATGACTGCGGCGGTGGCTGCGCTGGGACGCTGCCGACGGCGCGGTCAGGTCTTACACGAACGGGGCCCCGCGCAGCGCGCAGGGCCCCGTTGCTCGCTCGCGTGTGAGCGGACGTTCTAGAGAGTCAAGCTCACAGAGCGTTGACGGTGGCGGCCAGACCGGACTTGCGGTTGGCGGCGTTGTTCTTGTGCAGAACGCCCTTGGAGACGGCCTTGTCGAGCCTGCGAGCTGCCTCGCGGTTGGCTGCGATCGCTGCGTCCTTGTCGCCGGCGGCAACAGCGTTGCGGACCTTCTTGATGGCGGTCCGCAGCTGGGACTTGACGCCCTGGTTGCGCTGGCGCGCCTTCTCGTTGGTGAGAATGCGCTTCTTCTGAGACTTGATGTTTGCCACGAGTTGTCTTTCTGTCTGAGGTCACTGGACGTGAGGATACATCCCTGTCGGCCGGCAGCAGACAAACTTCAGTGGCGTGGGGTTGCCATAGCGATTGCGCAGCCCATTGAGGTAGAGGGCCCAGGACTGCGCGAGACTTGCTGCCGCAGGGTTTTGGGGCTCTTTCGAACCCCAGACACTGCCTATAGACGATAGCAGAGAAGCCGCACTCCAGCCACCGAGCAGGGCGGTGTCAGGGTGTGTGTCAGGTCCGGCGTCGGGCTCAGCGGCCCGCCGAGGAGGCGATCACGGTGATGGCGCGTTCCACCGCGTATTCCGGGGTCCGCGAGGCGCCCTTGGCCTCGGCGTCGGCGCGGGCGATCGCCTCGATGGCCTCGGCCGCGCGCAGCGGGTGCCAGCGCCGCGCGGTCTCGGCGACCTGCTGCAGCTGCCAGGGTGGAGCACCGAGGGTGGCGGCCAGCGCGGCGGGGCTGCCGCGATGGTCCACCAGCGCTGCGATGTGCCGGCCCTTGCGGGCCAGCGCGGCGGTGACGGCGATGGGCGAGACCCCGGTGGCGATGGCGTGGCGGTAGAGCCGGGTGGCGGCCTCGCGGCGACCCTCGAAGGCGGCGTCGGCCACCTTGAAGGCGCTGGCCTCGACCCGGCCTCCGTGATAGCGGTCCACGTGTTCCTCGGTGATGTCCCCGGCGACGTCGGCCATGAGCTGCTGGCAGGCCCCGCCGAGGTCCGAGAGCGTGGAGCCGGCGGCGGCGACCAGCGCGCGGGCGCCGTCGGCGTGGATCTCACGTCCGGCGGCGCGGAACTCGCGGCGCACGAAGTCGAGCTTCTCGTTGTCGTTGCGGGTCCCTGCACAGTCGACGACGACGGCGCGCCTGGCCAGCGCGTCCAGCAGCTTCTTGCCCCGGTTGCCGCCGCTGTGCCGCAGCACCAGGGTCACGTCCTCGGGCTTCTCCTCGAGGTAGGCCAGGGCGTCGGTGAGGAAGGTGTCGTTCATCGAGGCGAGGTCCTCGGCCAGGACCAGGCGCGCCTCGCCGAAGAGCGAGGGCGAGGTGACCGTGAACAGCTCTCCCGGCCCGGCGTCTGCGACGTCGAGCCGGGTGAACTCCAGGTCCGGGTGCTGCGCCCGGAGTGCCCGCTTGATCTTGTCCAGCGCCCGGCCGGCGAGGTAGTCCTCGTTGCCCTTGAGCAGGATCAGCGGGGCGGGTTCCACGCTGCGAAAGTCAAGGCCCTCGGCCTTGTTCGCACCGCGGCCCGCACCGCCGCCGCGCTGTGTGCCGGTCCGCGAGGACCCGGTCCGCTGAGAAGCCATGGGGCTCATCCTAGCGGCCCGGATCCCACGCGGATCCTGTGGTGGAAAGACCGGCCGTGGTGATGCAGGTCAGAATCCTGTGCAGACTCCTCCGGCACCGAATCAGGGCAACCGGATCAGGGCAGCTGCAGCTCGGCGCTGAAATGCCGCCGGGCCTTGCGCGGGTTCCAGCCGGTGAAGCGCACCGCCTTGGGCCCATGCGGCTCCGCGGCGAACGCCACGGTCCCGGGCAGGGTCACCGGCGCCTCGAAGCGGATCCACCAGCGGTGTCCGGCGCCCTCGGGCTCCCGCCCTTCCAGCATCCTGCCCGCGCAGTACATGCCGTGCACGATCGCGGCGGGCATGCCCAGCGCCTTGGCGGCGAGCTGGGAGACGTGGATCGGGTTGTAGTCCCCCGACACGGCGGCATACGCCCTGCCCGCCTCCGAGCCCAGCCGCCAGGAGGCGGTCTTGACCGGCGGGACGAAGGACTTCGGCTCGGCGTCGGAGCGGGTCACGTCCGTGGACCCCGAGTCTGCCGAGATCTCTGTGCCCAGCTGGGTGCCCTTGCTGAGATAGGTCGAGACCGAGCGCCACAGCACCGAGGTCTCCGCTGCATTCTCCGAGTCAGCGTTCGCCGGGTCTGCCCCCTGCTCGAGCACGGTGACCTTGATGTCGACCTGGGTGCCGCGGCGGTGCGGGCGCAGGTTCTCCGCGGCCACCAGGATCTGCACCGGCTGGCCCACCCGGACCGGGCGCAGGTGCTCAACCTCGTTGGCCACATGCACAAGCCCCATCAGCGGCAGCGGGAACTCGCCGTCGCTCATCAGAGCCATCTGCATCGGGAACCCGATGATGTGGACCAGCACCGAGGGCAGCGCGGCGCGGTGGGCGCCGTCGAAGGATTCTCCGCCGAAGAGCCGGCGGTAGCTCTCCGCCTGCTCGACGCTGACCCCTGGGTGCTGGGCCAGCACGGACCTGCCCGGCAGGGTGCGGGCGCCAGCGCCCGGGCGCAGCTTCGAGCGCGCGGCGCCCAAGGCGGCGCGGCCGTAGAGGCTGCTCAGCGAGGGCATCTCGATTTCAGTGACCATGGCTCAGGCCCCCACGAGGTTCTGTCCGCAGACCCGCAGGGTCAGCCCGGAGGTGCCCCCGGCCTGCGGCGAGGCCAGGAACGCGATCGTCTCGGCCACGTCCACGGGCAGTCCGCCCTGGTTCAGCGAGTTCAGCCGCCGGGCGACCTCCCGGGTGGCGAAGGGGATCTTCGCCGTCATCTCGGTCTCGATGAAACCTGGTGCGACGGCGTTGATGGTGCCGTGCCGGGCGGCCAGCTGGGCGGCGGTCGCGGAGACCATCCCCATGACCCCGGCCTTGGAGGCCGCGTAGTTGGTCTGGCCGCGGTTGCCGGCGATCCCGGAGGTCGAGGCCAGCGAGATGATCCGCGGACCCATCGCGCCGCGGGCGTCGGCGTTGAAGAGCTCCGAGGCCAGGAAGGCCCGGTTCATCCGCAGCTGCGCCTCGATGTTGACTGCGATGACCGAGTTCCAGCGGGACTCGTCCATGTTGGCGAGCAGCTTGTCCCGGGTGATCCCGGCGTTGTGCACCACGATGTCGAGCCGTCCGTGGTGCTGCTCCGCGTGGGCGAGGATCCGGTCCCCGGCGTCGGGTGCGGTGATGTCCAATTGCAGCGCGGTGCCGGAGACCTCGTTGGCGACGCCGGCGAGCTGCTCGCCTGCGGCGGGGATGTCCACCAGGATCAGTGTGGCGCCGTCGCGGTGCAGCACCCGGGCGATGGACGCGCCGATGCCGCGGGCGGCGCCGGTGACCACTGCGACCTGGCCCTGCAGCGGGCGGTCCCAGTTGCCCGGCAGCGCCCCGTTGACGCTGTCCACCGAGATGAACTGTCCCGAGACGAAGGCCGAGCGTCCGGAGAGCAGGAAGCGCAGCGCTCCGGCCGCACCGGGCGCTGAGGGGTCCAGGTCGTCGGCGAGCACGATGCCGTTGGCGGTGCCGCCGGCGCGCATCTCGTGCGCCGTCGAGCGGGTCAGGCCCTGGACCGCGCTGCGGGCGGCGCGCACGGCCGGATCCGAGGTGCCCTGCGGATCGCGCGAGACGGTGATGACCCGGCCGGAGGGCTTGAGCTGCTTGAGCAGCATCCCGATCTCCAGCACGGTGCTGCTGAGGTCCGCGGGGCTGGAGGCGGAGTCGAAGCAGGCGACGACGCCGGCCACCTTCTCCTTGGGCCCGACGTTGCGGCGGACATCGAGGTCCCAGCCGAGCAGCCGGTCCGCGAGCGCCGAGGCGGCCTCGGAGCTGCCCAGCACGACCACGGGGCCTTCGATGAGCGGGCGTCCGGGCCGGTGGCGGCGCAGCTTCGCCGGCTGCGGGAGACCGAGGTTCTTGGTCAGGGTGCGGCCGAAGCTGGTGTTGGCGAATTCGGTGTAGGTGTCTCTAGCCATGAAGCGGTTACCGTCCTTCGATGATCGCGGTGATGCCCTGACCGCCGGCGGCGCAGACCGAGATGAAGCCGAGCTTGCCGGGCTTGCCGTGCAGCGCCTTGGCCAGCGAGGCGACGATCCGTCCGCCGGTGGCGGCGAAGGGGTGCCCGGCGGCGAGCGAGGAGCCGTTGACGTTGAGCCGGCTGCGGTCGATGGTTCCCAGCGCGGAGTCCAGGCCGAGCTTGTTCTTGCAGAACTCCTCGGACTCCCAGGCCTTGATCTGGGCCAGCACCGTGGAGGCGAAGGCCTCGTGGATCTCGAGGTATTCGAAGTCCGAGAAGCTCAGGTTGTTGCGCTTGAGCATCCGGGCCGCGGCGTAGGCGGGAGCCATCAGCAGGCCCTCGGCGCCGTCGACGAAGTCCACTGCGCCTTCTTCGTAGTCGATGAAGTTCGCCAGCTTGGGCAGATCGTGCTGATCGGCCCATTCCTCGGAGCCCAGCAGCACCGCGGAGGCGCCGTCGGTCAGGGCGGTGGAGTTCGCCGCGGTCATGGTGGCCTCGGCGCCGAGGTCACGCCCGAACGCTGGGGAGAGCTTGCCCAGCTTCTCCAGCGTGGAGTCGGCGCGCATGTTGGTGTCACGTCCGACGCCCTTGAAGGGGGTGACCAGGTCGTCGAAGAAGCCGCGGTCGTAGGCGGCGGCGAGGTTCTTGTGGCTGGCCAGGGCGAGCTCGTCCTGCTCCGCCCGGGTGATCCCCCAGGCGTGGGCGGTGATCGCCATGTGCTCGCCCATGGACATGCCGGTGCGGGGCTCGTTGACGCCGGGGGCCTGCGGGGACAGGTGGCCGGGGCGGATCTTCGCCAGCGCCTTGAGCCGCTGGGGCACCGACTTGGCCCGGTTGGCCTCCATCAGGATCCCGCGCAGCTCATCGGTGACCACGATCGGGGCGTCGGAGATGGAGTCCACTCCCCCGGCGATGGCGGAATCGATCTGGCCCAGCTTGATCTTGTTCGCCATCGAACCGATCGCCTCCATGCCGGTGGCGCACGCCATCTGCACGTCGAAGGCCGGGGTCTTGGGGTCCAGCGGGGTGCCCAGCACGGACTCGCGGGTGAGGTTGAAGTTCTTCGAGTGCTTCATCACCGCACCGGCGGCGACGGTGCCGATCTGTTCGCCCTGCAGCCCGAAGCGGGCCACCAGGCCGTTCAGCGTCGAGGTGAGCATGTCCTGGTTGCCCGCGGTGGCGTAGGCGGTGTGGGCCCGCGCGAAGGGGATGCGATTTCCACCGATGATGACGGCGTCTCGGATGTTCTGTGCACTCATGGATCTGACTCCTGGGTCGAGGGGTGCAGGCACCCGACGGAACGTCCGCTGGGTCAGCGGGTCCGGCAGGTCTTGCATTTGTTACTGGTCAGTATCATAGACTATTTTGTGTGCAGGATCACTGATCAGCCCCGCGCCGAGGAACCGGCGCAGATCATCCCGTGCGCCTGACGCTCAACCCCCAGTCTGAGGAGACCTCATGTCACACCACCCGGTCACCCACCCGGTCACCGACCCGATCGAGGCCATCGATTCCGCCGACTCCGCTCGCGTGGACAAGAAGGTGATGGAGGACGTGCTGCTCGGACACTGGGCCGACACCCGGCGTCAGGCCCGCGAGCTGCTCAAGGACTCCGCCTTCCACAAGGTCGAGGGCATGTCGAAGGAGGATCACCGCGAGCGGGTCTTCGAGCAGATGGCGAAGCTCGCCGAGGACGGCGCCGTGCACCGCGCCTTCCCCATGGAGTTCGGCGGCTCCGATGCACACGGCGCGAACATCGCCGCGTTCGAGGAGCTGGTCACCGCTGACCCCTCGCTGCAGATCAAGGCCGGGGTCCAGTGGGGCCTCTTCGCCGCCGCGGTGCTGCACCTGGGCTCCGAGGATCACCACCGCAGGTTCCTTCCCGCGACCATGGACCTCCGGGCTCCCGGCGCGTTCGCGATGACCGAGTTCGGCCACGGCTCCGACGTCGCCTCCATCGGCACCACCGCGACCTACGATCCGGCCACCGAGGAGTTCATCCTCAACACCCCCTTCCCCGCGGCCACCAAGCGCTACCTGGGCAATGCGGCGAACGACGCCAAGGACGCCGTCGTCTTCGCCCAGCTGATCACCAACGGGGTCAACCACGGGGTGCACTGCATCTACACCAACATCCGTGGCGATGACGGCCAGCCGCTGGCGGGAATCACCATCACCGATGAGGGGCAGAAGGGCGGCCTCAACGGGGTGGACAACGGCTGCTTCACCTTCGACAACATCCGGGTCCCGCGGACCAACCTGCTCAACCGCTATGGCGACGTCGCCGCCGACGGCACCTACAGCTCCCCGATCGACTCCCCCGGTCGCCGGTTCTTCACGATGCTCGGCACCCTGGTGCAGGGCCGGGTCTCGCTCACCGGCGCCTCGGTGGCGGCCTCGAAGCTCGCGCTGATCGGCGCGGTCACCTACGGCAACCAGCGGCGCCAGTTCAACGCCTCCTCCACCATCGAGGAAGAGGTGCTGCTGGACTACCGGCTGCACCAGCGCCGACTGCTCCCGCGCCTGGCCACCACCTTCGCGGCGAACTTCGCCCATGAGAACCTGCTGGTCAAGCTCGACGACGTGTTCTCCGGCAAGGACGACTCCGATGAGAACCGGCAGGAGCTGGAGACCCTGGCCGCGGCGATCAAGTCCGTGACCACCTGGCACGCGCTGGACACGCTGCAGGAGGCCCGCGAGGCCTGCGGCGGCGCCGGCTTCATCTCCGAGAACCGGCTGGTCTCGCTGCGCGCGGACCTCGACGTCTACGTCACCTTCGAAGGTGACAACAACGTGCTGCTCCAGCTGGTGGCCAAGCGTCTGCTCAGCGACTACGCCGCAGAGTTCAAGGATGCCGACTTCGGGGTGCTCTCCCGCTATGTGGCCACCCAGGCGCAGTCCACGGTGATGAACCGCTTCGGTCTGCGCCGGGCGTTCCAGTCGGTGCAGGACACCGGGGATGAACGCCGCAGCGCCAACTGGTTCAAGCAGCCCGACGTGCAGCGCCAGCTGCTCACCGAACGCTCCCGGCAGATGGTCATCGACGTGGCTTCAGAGCTGCGCTCGGCGTCGAAGCTGCCTGCGGCCAAGCAGGCGGCGATCTTCAACGACCACCAGTACGAGATCATCAACGCCGCCAAGGCCCACGCGGACCTGCTGCTCTGGGAATCCTTCACCGAAGCCCTCGAGAAGGTCGACGATCCGGGGACCAAGCAGATCATGACCTGGCTGCGTGACCTCTACGCGCTGACCAAGATCGAGGACACGCTGGACTGGTACCTGCTCAACGGGCGGATCTCCTCCCAGCGCGCCCGCACGCTGAGCCCGTATGTGAACCGGCTGCTGCAGCGGCTGCGCCCGCACGCCCAGGACATCGTGGACTCCTTCGGCTACTCCCCCGAGCACGTGCGCATGGAGATCACCTCCGGCTCCGAGCAGCGACGCCAGGACGAGTCCATGGAGTACTACCGGACGCTGCGGGCCTCTCCCACCGCGCCGGTGGATGAGAAGCTGCTGCACTCGCGCCGGAAGTGAGCTGGGCCGCTCGGGCCGCTCAGCTGATCAGCCGCTGAGCTGAGCGGTCGACTGGCTGGCGATTCTCGGGTGATGGGCGGCTGAGCAGGCGTCTGCTTGAATAGCAGGATGACTGCTCAGCTGCCCTTCCCCCGTGCCGACGTCGAGAATCTGACCCGCGAGGAGGCCGCCCAGCGCGGCACCCTGCTCGAGGTCACCCACTACCGCGTCGAGGTGGATCTGCGCGGCGCGCCCGCCCCTAAGGCCGAGACCTACCCGGTGCGGACCAGGATCGACTTTGCGTCCTCCGCGGTCGGTGTGAGCACCTTCTTGGACCACCTGGGCGCCTCGGTGGAGTCCCTGGTGCTCAACGGGGAGACCCTGGATGTGGCCGCCCATGTGGGTCCGGCTCGGATCCTGCTGCCCGGGCTGCGGGCGGAGAACACCGTGGAGATCCGGTCCACCTCGCGGTACTCCCGCTCAGGCGAGGGGCTGCACCGGTTCGTGGACCCGTCGGACGAGCAGGTCTACCTCTACACCCAGTACGAGCCGGCCGACTCCCGCCGGGTGTTCCCGGTCTTCGAGCAGCCGGATCTGAAGGCCCGGTTCAGCTTCTCGATCATCGGCCCCCAGCACTGGCAGCTGCGCTCCAACAGCCCCGCGATCTCGCGGATGCCGCTGGAGAGCGGTGAGGCCGCAGGGGCTGCGAAGGGTGAGCCCGCTGGGGCAGACGATGCCGCGGAGGCTGCCGGTGCCGCCGTCGTCGGCCCGCTGGTCCGGGTGGAGTTCGCCGAGACCCCGCGGATGTCCTCCTACATCACCGCGCTGCTGGCGGGTCCCTATCACCACGTGGAGGGCCATTACCGCGGCGGAGTGCCCGGCGGCGAGACCGTCCAGATCCCGCTGAGCGTGCTCTGCCGGGCGTCGCTGGCGGAGCACTTCGACGCCGACGCGCTGCTGGAGCTCACCCAGCGCGGGCTGGACTTCTTCCACGCCGAGTTCGCCTACCCCTACCCCTGGGGCAAGTACGACCAGGTCTTCGTCCCGGAGTACAACCTCGGGGCGATGGAGAACCCGGGGCTGGTGACCTTCACCGAGACATACGTCTTCGACACCGCCGCCACCGACGCCCAGTACGAGACCCGGGCCAACACCCTCATGCACGAGATGGCTCACATGTGGTTCGGCGACCTGGTGACCATGCACTGGTGGGATGACCTGTGGCTCAAGGAGTCCTTCGCCGACTACATGGGATCCCTGGCCGTGGACGAGGCCACCGACTGGACCACCTCCTGGATCTCCTTCGCCAACGGGCGCAAGGCGTGGGCCTACGTGCAGGACCAGCTGCCCACCACCCACCCGATCGTCGCGGACATCCCCGACCTCGAGGCCGCGGATCAGAACTTCGACGGGATCACCTACGCCAAGGGCGCCTCGGTGCTCAAGCAGCTCGCCGCCTACGCCGGACGTGAGGCCTTCCGCGAGGCCGCGCGGCGCTATTTCAGCCGCCACGCCTTCGGCAACGCCTCGCTGGGCGACTTCCTCGCCGTGCTCGAAGAGGTCACCGGGGCGAACATGGACGACTGGGCCCGGGCGTGGCTGCAGACCGCCGGGGTCCCGGTGCTCTCCGCCGAGCTCGACGCCGCCGGTGGCGGTGCGGACCGGGTGCTGGTCCGTGAGCAGGGCGTCGCCCCGGCCACCGGGGAGTCGGTGTCCCGGCCGCACAAGATCCGCGTCGGGGTCCATGTGCTGGATGCCGCAGGCGAGACGCTGGCACTGCACGCCGCCCAGGAGGTCTTCCTGGACCCGGCCGCCCCGGAGGGGCTCACCCCGGTGCCGGAGCTGAGCGTGCCGGCGGACCGGCCGCGGCTGCTGCTGCCCAATGAAGATGACCTGACCTACGCCAAGCTCAGCCTCGACCCGGAGTCGCTGGCCGCGGTGCTGACCTACCCGGTGGCCGATCCGCTGGCGCGCGCCACCGTGTGGGCTGCGCTGTGGTCCATGGTGCGCGACGGCGAGCTGCCCGCCCGCCGCTTCCTGGCGGCCGTGCAGCAGCTGGGCCTGGGCATCGACGAGATCGTCGTCGTCCAGGGGCTGCTGCGGCAGTCGCTGACCGCACTGGAGCGCTACACCCCAGCCGACGAGCGGCCGGCGCTGCAGCGCGACCTCGCCGCCCGGCTCGCCGCGGAGCTGACCCGCCGCACCGGCGGGGACCATCAGCGCGCCACCGCTCGAACCCTGGCCACACTCTCCCGCCGAGAGGGCTCACAGCTGGAGCTGCTCGAGGCGCTGCTCGACGGCGGCGCCGCAGACCATGGGATCTCGGGGCTGCGCATCGATGAGGAGCTGCGCTGGGCGTTCCTGCAGGCCCTGGCCGCGCACGGTCGGGTGAGCCTGGATCAGCTCGATGCGGAGCTGGCCGCCAAGACCACGGCCCGGGCCCGGATCGCGCACCGGCTCGCCGCCGCCGCGAGGCCCGACCGTCGGGTCAAGCAGGCGGCCTTCGGGCAGGCGCTCGCCGGGACGGATGACTCCGGCGAGGAGCTCTCCAACGATCACCTCACCGCCACCGTGGACGGCTTCACCGTGGCAGGTGACCCGGAGACCGCGGCGGTGATCGAGCGGCAGACCGAGGCGTACTTCGACGCGCTGACCGACGTGTGGGAGCGGATGAGCCAGGGACAGGCCACCCGGGTGGTCTCCGGGCTCTACCCCGGGGCTCAGGACCTCGACGCCGGAGCGGAGCCGACCGAGCACCCGCTGGCGCTGCGCACGCAGCGCTGGCTCGATGAGAACGCGGATGCCCCCGCGGCGCTGCGCCGGCTGCTCATCGAGGAGCAGGATCAGCTGCTGCGCGGACTCCGCGCCCAGGCGGCGGCCCAGGGCTGAGCCCGGCGGGCGGGGTGCGGGACAGGCGCGCGGGCGGTGTTCGGGCGGGGTGCGGCCCGGCTCAGTCGAGCAGCAGCTCGTCGATCTCGGACTCGGCGGCGGCCTCGCGTCTGCGGCGCCGGCGGTCGTTGAGCATGCAGAGCAGGATCGCGACGCCGAAGAGCACGGTCAGCGGCAGGGCGATGAAGAACATGCTCACCGCGTCGCCGCCCGGGGCTGCCAGCGCGGAGACCACCGCGATGAGCATCACCACCCCGCGCCAGGCCTTGAGCACCTGTCTGCCGGTGACCAGGCCCATCATGTTGATCCCGACCAGCACCACCGGGATCACCATGGCCAGCCCGAAGGCCAGGAACAGATGCAGCACAAAGGTGAAGTAGACGTCGGGGTTGATCAGGTTCGACGTGCCTTCGGGGTTCAGCGCGAAGAAGAAGTCGATGGCCTGGGGCAGCACGCTGTAGGCGCCGACGATCCCGCCCAGGAAGAGCGGCACCGAGGCGGCGATGAAGCCGATGGCGTAGCGCTTCTCGGTCTTCTTCAGCCCCGGCATGATGAAGGCCCAGATCTGGTAGAGCCAGATGGGTGAGGAGATCACGACGCCCACGAAGAGCGAGAGCCTGATCATCAGATCCAGCGGGCCGCCCACGGTGTTGAAGGCGATCTCCGCGAGCCGGCCCTCCCCCTCATAGCCGACGATAGGCTCAGCCAGCAGCCGGAAGAGCCAGTCGTAGAGGAAGAATCCGGCGATGGCCCCGAGCAGAATGCCGATGCCGGCCTTGATGAGGCGATTGCGCAGTTCCCTGAGGTGATCCTTCAGAGCCATCGTGCGCTCGGGATCGCGCCGCCGCTTCTTCGATGTGGCCATGCGGCTTAGCGGTGGTCTCCCCGCTGCTCCCGCTCATTGCGGCGGGCCTGCTCGGCGGTGGGGTCATTGGGGTTGAGCACCCGGCCCTCGACGGGGGCGCGCTCATCTTCACGCGGGTCCCTGCTGGGCGCAGCGGAGACGTCCGGGGATTCGGAATCAGAATCAGAGGAGTTCCGCTTGGATTCGTCGCTCATGGTGCGCACCTCAGACTTGAAGATGCGCATCGACTGGCCCACTGACTTGGCCAGCTTCGGCAGCTTCGGGGCGCCGAAGAGCAGGATGATGAGCAGTGCGATGATCGCGAACTGCCAGCCTTGGATACCCATAGTGACTTCCTTTCCTCGAGCCCAATCGTACGCCAATCACTCAGACAGGACCGACAGCTCCTCGCGTGCCCGCATAGTCACCTTCTCGCGAATCTCGGCAGGGACCAGGACGGTGAGATCTCCCCCGAGCTGCAGGCAGAGCCTGATCAGAGCCTCGCGGCTCTGGAACCAGGTGCTGATGATCCGGACGCCGTCGGGCTGGATGCGCTGACGCTGCGGCGCATAGCGATCGGCCAGCGCGGCGGCGGCCGGGGAGAAGCGCAGGACGACGTCGAACGCTCCGCTGCCCTGCGGCGGTCGTGGCGGCTCCGCCGGGGACTGGGCGAGCAGACGTGCGGTCTCGCTGATCGGCTCCTCGGGCAGCGGGCGCTGCGCCCGGATGCGTGAGCCGAGGAAATTCCGTGGTCCCTGCGCCAGGCGGCACCAGGCCTGCAGATAGGTGCGGGGGCCGTCGATGTAGACGTGCGTCGGCTCGACCACCCGCTCGGTGATGGTCCCGGAGGCGTCCTCATAGCGCAGCTCGACGCAGCAGCCGCCCGTCACCGCGGCGCGCAGTTCGGCGGTGGATTCATTGCGCGCCTGGGCGCCGGCGGCCACCTTGGTCGCGGCCTCCTGCAGACCCGCGGGGAGCACGCGGGCGATCTTCCCGCGCAGAGACTCGGCCGCGGAGACCCAGCTCTCGGCGGAGGCGTCGGCCGCGGCCGTGGCGGCCGTGTCGTCAGTAGCCGTGTCGTCGGCGGTGACGTCAGCGGCCGTGTCGTCGACGGCGGAGTCCGCGGCGCTGATCATGGTGTTGAGCGCGATCAGCAGCGAGAGCGCGCCGGGCTTGGTCAGCGTCAGCGGGCGTGCCAGGACGTCGCCGGTGCGCGCGGAGGGCATCGCCAGGGTGATCGGCGCGTCGGTCACCAGGTAGTCCTGGGTGAAGGCGTCCAGGTTCAGCGGCGGCGCGGGGTGGATGTCGATGAACTCGCCGTACTGTCCGGGGCCGAAGCTGCCGGACTGCTGGATGGAGAGCAGGTCCTTGAGCAGCTGCTTGGGCGTGATCTGGTGTCGTGTCAGCAGCTCAGACGGACGCACCCCGTCGGCGCTGAGCAGATAGGCGGCCATGGCCAGCACACGCTCCACCTTGCGGTGGGCGGGATCGGCCCGGCGCGGCGCGGCGGCCGGCGCCAATCGGGGCGGCTTCGGGGCGGGGCCCTCATGGGCCTCGAGGGCTCCGCGCAGCAGCCGCGCCGGATCCTCTTCCCCGGCGAGTCCGTCCAGCGCGGCGCCGACGTCGGCCGCGTCGATGGCGGCGCGGTCCGGCTCGGTCAGCTGCGGTGCGGGGCGCAGCGGGCCGATGGGTCCGTGCACCCGGTCCAGCCGGAAGGTCCTGCGGGCGCCCCGGTCGAGATCATGCCCGATCAGGTACCAGTGGCCGCGGGCGGCGAAGTCCAGCAGCACCACCCGGCGCGGCTCGGGCTGCTGAGCGCCCCTGCCGGTGTAGTCGAAACCGATCGGCTGTCGCGGCTCGAGCGCGGCGAGCTCGGTGAGCCGTTCGAACTCCTCGTCGCTGCCCAGGTTGAAGCTCAGTGCGGTGGAGGCCTGCGCTGGTGCAGCCGCGGGCGACGACGAGCTGGGCGTCACGCTCGGCGAGGCGGACGACGGCGGGGGCTCGCCTGGTCCGGCAAGCGCCCAGCTGGCCTGCTCCAGCCAGGAGCGGGTGCGGCTGCCGGCCCAGAGCTGGGTGGCGCGGGAGAGCACCAGGGTCTCGGTCTCGCTCAGCGGCAGCGGCGGCAGGCCGTAGTCGGCCGGGTCGATCCGGTAGCGGTAGTCCTCGCGGTCCGCGGCGGGCTCTTCGATGGCGATGCCGCAGCTGCGCAGATGGTCCTTGTCGCGGCTGAAGAGCCGTTCCCAGGCGTCCTGAGACTGCTCCTCGGACTGGCTGCGGTAGTGCTCGACCCGGTCGCGGATCTCCGCCTTGGTCAGTCCGCCCTGACCGGCGTCGAGGATGCTCGCGGCCAGCGAGAAGGCGCGCGCCACGCCATAGTCGGCGTAGACGTCCTGCTCCTCCTCGGCCGCCCGGAGATCTTGCGCATCCGTCGCGGGCGGCGCCGTCTCGCCGTCGATCTTCTCAGTCACCGTGGCGGATCAGGAGGCCTTGCGGACGCTGACCAGGTCCACCACGAAGATCAGGGTCTCGTTCGGGCCGATGGCGGCTCCGGCGCCCTGCTCGCCGTAGGCCAGGTGCGGCGGGATCTCGAAGCGGCGCCGTGCGCCCTCCTTCATCCCGATCAGGCCCTGGTCCCAGCCCTGGATGACCTGGCCGATGCCGGCGGTGAAGTCGAGGGTCTCGCCACGGTTCCAGGAGGCGTCGAACTCCTCGCCGGTGGACCAGGAGACGCCCACGTAGTGGCAGGAGATGGAATCGCCGGGCTCCACGGGGTGTCCGCCGCCGGCGATGAGCTCCTCGATGACGAGGTCCTCGGGCGGGGTCTCTCCGGGGAAGTCGATCTCGGGGCGGGTGCGGTCATAGCTGCGCTGGCCGAAAGACATCAGTCGGTCTCCTCTTCGTTCTCTGCATCATTGTTCGCGTCATCATCGTTGCCTGCATCGTCGCTGCCGGCGTCGTCGCCTTCAGCGCCGTCGGCACCGCCCTGCTCGGCCTCCATCTGCTCGATCATCTCTTCGATGTCTTCCTCGGAGAGCTCGGGCTGGCCCCCCTCGGGAGCGGGTGCCGCCTGGGGTGCTTCGGCGGAGGCGATCAGGTCGACCACGAAGATCAGGGTCTCGCCGGCGAGCTCGTGCTCGGCGCCCTCTTCGGCGTCCTCGTCGCTCTCTCCGTAGCCGGACTCCGGCGGGATGACCAGCAGCACGCGGGAGCCGACCTGCTCGCCCTCGAGACCCTCGGCCCAGCCGGGGACCAGGCTGCTCAGCGGGAAGCCTGCCGGACCTGCGTCGGGCTCTTCGTCGTCCTGGGGCCAGTTCGAGTCGAAGAGCTCGCCGTCGGACCACTTCCAGCCGGAGTAGCGCACGACGACCTGGTCGTCGGCGGCCACCTCGTCGCCGTCGCCCTGGATGAGCACCTCGGTGCTGACCTCCTCGGGCTCCTCGCCGTCGTTGCCGCCGTTCAGCTCCGGGAGCACGCCTTCTTCGTTCTCGATCTCGGGCAGCTCGCCGTCCTGCTCCTGGACCTCGCCCTCGGCGAAGGCCGGGGACTGGCCCTCCACACGCAGCACCAGCAGCGTGGCCTGGGCGCCGGTCTCGGCGTTGGCCGGTTCGAAGAGCGCGATCTCAGAGCCGACGGTGAGGTCGGTGTCGGTGAGCGAGTCGTAGATGAACTCGCTCTGCTCCTGCATCTGCGGCAGGTAGATCATCGAGGGGCTGCCCTCGCTGAAGCTCTCCTCCTGGATCTCTCCGGAGCTGGGGTCGGCCACAGCATGGGAGACCTCCAGGATCTGCTCCTCGTCGAGGTCTTCGCCGTCGCCGCGGTCGAGCACCCGGGAGGCTTCCTCCTCGAGCTCCAGCGGGCTGCGCAGGATGACCTCGGGGGTGCCTTCATCGGTGAAATGCAGGTCCACGCCGGAGAGTGCGTCGGTGTCACCCAGACCGTCGTCGGAGCAAGACGTGAGCAGCAGGACTGCCGGGATGGACAGAGCCACGCTGGTGCGGCGGAACGAAGAATGCACGGTGTTTCCTTCAGCTTGAACGGCGACCTGACAAGGTCTGGGCCTGCCCAGCACTGTACAGGCCGGACACCTGGTTCGTCAGATCAGCGGAGGCTCAGCAAGCTCCTGGGGATGCCCCAGCTTGTAGCGCTCGCTCAGGGCCAGCGGGACCTCCTGGGCGCGGCGCTGATCGAGGGTCTGCTCGCTCAATGTCGCGACCCGTTCACCGAGCCGACCGAGCAGGGTGTCCAGCCGGGGATCCTCTGCGCTGAGCGGGTCTTTGAGCATCAGCGCGTCCAGCGGGCGGTCCACCAGCTTGTGGTGCACCCAGTCCACGGTGTGTTCGGCGCCCATGGCCCGGGCGGTGGAGAGGAAGCGTCCGCGCAGCGCGGCGCGAGTGGTGGCCGGGGGGTCCACGATGGCGCGCTGGATCCGCTCCGGCTGAAGCTGGGTGCTGGCTCGCCCGTGGGCGGCGAGCAGGTTGAACACCCCGCGCGTGGGGTGGACGTCGTGATAGGCCATGTCGAGCTGTTCCAGCTTCGGGTGGCCCATCGGGAGGCTGCCGCGTTCGGCGACGTCGGTGAGCAGCCGCTTCTTGATCGCCCAGTCGATGTCGCGCTCGATCGGCGCGTGCTGACCGCTGGCCACCGCCTGCAGGGTGCGTTCCCAGAGTTCGAAGATCTGCTCGACCCGCTCGTGATGGGCGCCGTTCTCCCGGACGAAGCGCCGCGCCCGGTCCAGCAGCCGGGCCTGGATGTCCACCGCGGTCTGCTCGCCTCCGTTGCGGATCTTCACGGCGGCCTGACCGGTGATGTCGTGGCTGATGTGCCGGATCGCGCTGATCGGGTTCTCCAGCTCGAAGTCCCCCACCGGGACCCCGGACTCGACCATGCGCAGCACCAGGTCGGTGGCGCCGTAGCGGAGCAGGCTGGTGGTCTCGGACATGTTGGAGTCGCCCACGATCACGTGCAGCCGGCGGTGCACGGCGGCGTCGGAGTGCGGCTCGTCGCGGGTGTTGATGATCGGCCGGGACCGGGTGGTGGCCGAGGAGATGCCCTCCCACATGTGGTCTGCGCGCTGGGAGAACGCGTAATGGGGGTCGCTCTCGTCGGTGGCCGGAACCAGCCGTCCGGCGCCGACCATGATCTGCCGGGTGACCAGGAAGGGCAGCAGGATGGTGGAGAGCCGACGGAAGTGAGTGGTGCGCGGGATCAGGTAGTTCTCGTGGCTGCCATAGGAGTTGCCCTGGGAGTCCACGTTGTTCTTCAGCAGGTAGACGCTGCCGTCGAAGCCGTCCTGGGCCATCGCCGCTTCGGCGCGCTGGGCCAGGTCATGCATGATCAGCTCGCCGGCGCGGTCGGAGGCGATCAGATCCAGCAGGTCATCACATTCGGCGGTGGCATATTCCGGGTGTGAGCCGACGTCGAGGTAGAGCCGGGAGGCGTTGGGGATGAAGACGTTGGAGCTTCTCCCCCAGCGCAGCACCGGGCGGAAGAGGTAGCGGGCCACCTCGTCCGGGGGCAGGCCGCGGTGGGTGCCGCCGGCGTGGGTGATGCCGAACTCGGTCTCGACCCCGATGACGCGCCGATCCATGGAGGCCTACTCGCCGCCCTTCTGCACGAAGCCCTTGACGAACTCCTCGGCGTTGGACTCCAGCACCGAATCGATCTCGTCGAGCAGGCTGTCGAGCTCGCCTGCGCGTTTCTGCGCCTGCGCGTTGGCGCCGGCCGTGGCTGCGGCCTCGGGCGCCGCGCCGTCGTCGTTGCCGCCCTGCGGGCGCTTCTGCGGTTGTGTGGACATGGTGTCTCCTTTATTGACCCAGCAGCCGCTGGAGTCCAGTGATGAGGTCCTCCGGGGTCGCCGCGCTGACAAGTGTATTCTCCGCCGCCGCGCGGGTCCCGGCATAGGGGTCCGGCAGTCCCAGGCGCACCACCGGGGAGACGTCATCAGCGCGCAGCAGGATCTGGTCCCAGCTGGCGCCGACGACGACGTCGGCGTGGTCGCTCACCAGCTGGCCGCGCAGCCAGGCGCGGGTCTCCTCGGGCGGGTGCTCTGAGGCCCAGGCGATCTGGTGGTCGGTGAAGAGACGGCGCATCCGGCCGGCGCGGGCCAGCTTGTAATAGAGGCCCTTCTCCGGGCGCAGATCGGCATACTGCAGATCCACCATGCCCAGCAGCGGGGCGTCCCAGGCCAGGCCATCGCGGCGGCGGTAGGACTCCAGCAGGGTCAGCTTCGCTATCCAGTCCACCCGGTCCGCGGCGGCGTAGAGATCGGTGCCCAGGTCCTGCAGCAGCTCTTCCCAGGCCTCGAGCACCTCGGCGGTCTCGGTGTCCGGGACCGTGTGGGTGCCAGGCGGCGGGGTCTTCTCCCGCTCCCAGTCCAGAGCGGCCTGCAGGTAGAGCTGCTGGATCTGCACCGCGGTCAGCTCCCCGCGGGAGGTCGGCACCGTGGCGGTGAGGCTGGGGTCATGGGAGATCGTCTTCAGCGCGGCCACCGGGTCGGTGAGCGTCAGCTCCGGGGCTCGGCCGGATTCGATCAGGTCCAGCACCAGCGCGGTGCTGCCCACCCGCATCCAGGCGGAGTACTCGCTCATGTTCGCGTCGCCGATGATCACATGGAGCCGGCGGAACCGGTCGTGATCGGCGTGGGGCTCGTCGCGGGTGTTGATGATCGGGCGGCGGACCGTGGTCTCGAGTCCGACCTGCTCCTCGAAGAAGTCGGCACGCTGGGAGATCTGATAGCCGGCCTGAGCGCTGGTCTGTCCGATCCCCACCCGCCCGGCGCCGCAGAGGACCTGCCGGGTCGCGAAGAACGGCAGCAGCCCTGCCACGAGGGCGTCGAAGTCCACGCTGCGCGGCACCAGGTAGTTCTCGTGGGCGCCGTAGGACACGGACTTGTTGTCGGTGTTGTTCTTATACAGCAGCACCTGCGGGGCGTGCTGCTCCTGGCTCAGCCGGCGGGCGGCGGCGAGCGCCACCCGGTCTCCGGCCACGTCGTAGAGCACCGCCCGGCGGGCGCCGATGGCCTCGGGTGAGGAGTATTCGGGGTGGGCGTGGTCCACGTAGAACCGGGCCCCGTTGCCCAGGACCAGGTTCATCAGCAGCTTCGGGGCGCCCTCATCGGCCTGGAAGAACTCGCCTCGCCAGTGCGGTGAGCCGGGGGCGTGGAAGGACCCGGCGAGGTCGGCCGGGCTGGGGTCTCCTCCACTGACGTTGCCCAGCGCATCGCGCACCGGGCCCTGGCCCGCTTCCTGCTCGGTGGCGTGGGTGAGCGCGTCGTCGTGGCTGGCATGGGCCAGCGCCTCCCCGGTGTCGGTGAGCTGGGAGGGGTGCGCGGCGGAGCGCGGGAGCACCCAGCCGCGGGCGTCGACCAGCGGGGATTCGGACTGGTAGTCCCATTCGGTGCCGGCCACCGCACCGCCGGACTCGGTGATGTGGGCGGCGTAGGCGTTGACCAGTTCGATGGACAGCGCGATGTGGCTGGCGCGCGGGTTGGCCGGGGCGTGGATCCCGTATTCGGTCTCCATCCCGATCAGCCGGCGCACGGTCATCCCTGCACCTCGGGGGCTCCGGTGTGTGCGGCGGCTGCCGCCTCGCCGGGCCGTTCGATCCGGACCACCGGGGAGGTCGAGGCGCCGACCACCCGAGCCCAGGCCTGCGGATCTGCGGTGTTGACCAGGTCCTCCTGGTCGCGCAGCTCCTCCTCGGCGGCGGCGAGCAGATGTTCCAGGGTGAGGCCCTTCTGCGCCGGGTCGGTGCCGGCGCGCAGGAAGTCCTTGATCGCGGCCTTCTTCGCCCGGTCCACGATGTTGCTGAGCACCGCCCCGGACATGAAGTCCGCCGCCTGGAACGCGGTATGGGTGCCGTCCGCGTGGATCAGGCGCAGCCGGGCCTTGGGCGTCCCGGGGAACAGCCGGTCCAGCAGCGCGTCGACCAGGCCGGCGACGGCGGCGCCGCGGTCACCGTGGGCGGCGAGCAGGTCGGCGTGCAGCGGGACTGCTCCGCCGAGGTGGATGCCCAGGATCTCTCCGGCGCCCTCCCGGCCGGGGCGCTGGACCCGGATCTTCACGTCGAGGCGTCCGGGGCGCAGGATGGCCGGGTCGATCATGTCTTCGCGGTTGGAGGCGCCGATGACGATGACGTTCTCCAACGATTCCACCCCGTCGATCTCGGCGAGGAGCTGCGGGACGATGGTGGTCTCCACGTCGGAGGAGACCCCTGAGCCGCGGGTGCGGAAGAGCGCCTCCATCTCATCGAAGAACACCACCACCGGCTGCCCGGCGGAGGCCCGTTCGCGGGCCCGGGCGAAGATCACCCGGATGTGCCGCTCGGTCTCGCCCACGTACTTGTTCAGCAGCTCGGGGCCCTTGATGTTGAGGAAGAACGCGCCCCTGCTCGGACCGGGGCTGGGCTGGCCGGGGCTGGGCTGGCCGGGGCTGGGCTGGCCGGCGTCGTCGGCTGCCGCCTGTCCGGTCTCGGCCAGCGAGCTGGCCACGGCCTTGGCGATCATGGTCTTGCCGCAGCCGGGAGGCCCGTAGAGCAGGATCCCCTTCGGTGCGCGCAGCCCGTGCTCCTGATAGAGGTCGGCGTGCAGGAATGGCAGCTCCACGGCGTCGCGGATCGCTTCGATCTGCTCGGAGAGGCCGCCGATGTCGGAGTAGGAGACGTCCGGTGACTCTTCGAGCACCACGTCTTCGACCTCGGAGAGCGGCACGATCTCGGTGGCGGTGCCGGTGCGCAGGTCCACCATCACGGCGTCGCCGACCCGGGCGCCGTGCAGGCCTTCGCGCTGGGCCTGGGCGGTGGCGGCCTCGGTGAGGGTGACCACCCGCTCGTCCTCGCCGCGGGAGATGATCACCAGCCGCGCATCGGGCAGCACCTCTTTGACCCTCGCGAGCTCTCCGGTGCGCTCGGCGCCGAGGATCGCCACGATGGTGAAGTTCTCGTTCAGCAGCACCTCGTCGCCGGCCTGCAGCTGGTCCGGGCTGATCAGCGGGGACAGGCTGACCCGGAGCTTGCGTCCGGCCTGCAGGATGTCGACCCCGGCCACCGTGGCGGCCTGGATCTCGCGGCCCTCGGCCTGGGGGTGTTCGGGGCGGTAGCCGATGACCGTGCCGAAGGTGAACGGCGCCTGACCGTCGGCCTGCAGCGCGTTGCGCAGCTGGGAGATCTCGTTGCGGGTGGTCTCCAGCAGGTCGGTCATCCGCTGGTTGTTCCGCCCGGCGCTCTGCAGCTGCGCCTCGAGCTGCTTGGAGCGGCTGCGCAGCGTGTCCAGCTGGCGGTGCGCCTGGGCGAGCCGCTCCTGCTGCAGCTGCGCCTCACGGGTCTGCGCCGGGGCCTGCGCGGGCTCCGGGTCAGGGGTCCGTGCCGGGTGGCGCTCGGTGCTGTGCTCGGTGTTTCGCTCGTTGCCTGTCTGCTCACTCACGGGTGAACACCTCCTTGGCCTGGGCGGCGATCTTCTGTGAATAGGCCGCAGCCTTGCGGGCCTTCTTCCCGGAGACGGTCCGGGTCTTCAGGCTGGCCTCGTCCCAGACGACGTCGGGGTCGTTGGCCGGCCAGGCGGCGTGGTCCTCCTCGCTGACCACGGAGACCTTCTCGCGCTTCTTCAGCTGGAGCGGGGTCTGGTCGTCGGCGAGCCGACGGGCCGAGAGCAGGAAGCCGGTGTGGGCGACCATCCGGTGATCGGGGCGCACGGCGAGGCCGTCGAGGTGCCAGGTGCGCAGCATGGTCTCGTGCGCCTCGGGCTCGGTGAAGCCTTCTGAGGAGCGGATCTCTTCGGCCAGCCGGGACAGCTGGGTCACCGAGGCGACGTAGCTGACCCAGACGCCGCCGGGCGCCAGCACGGTCTTCACCGCGTCCAGGCACTCCCAGGGGGCGAGCATGTCCAGCACCACCCGGTCCACGCTTCCGGGCTCCTCCACGGTGAGGACCTCCTCCTGCATGTCGCCGAGGTAGACCTCCCAGCCGGGGTGGGATTCGCCGAAGAACGCCTCGACGTTGCCCACGGCGATGTCCTTGAAGTCCTCGCGCCGCTCGAACGAGTGCAGCACCCCGCTCTCCCCCACCGCGCGCAGCAGCGAGATGGACAGGGCGCCGGAGCCCACGCCGGCCTCGACCACGCGGGCGCCGGGGAAGATGTCGGCGACCTGGACGATCTGGGCGGAGTCCTTGGGGTAGACCACGGTGGCGCCGCGCGGCATCGAGAGCACGAAGTCGTTGAGCAGCGGGCGCAGCACCTGGTACTCGTGGCCGGCGTCGTTGGCCACCAGGATGCCTTCGCTGGCGCCGATGAGCAGATCGTGGCGCAGCACGCCCTGGTGGGTGTGCCATTCCCCGCCGGGCTGCAGCGTGATGGTGCTGGGCCGGCCCTTGCGGTCGGTGAGCTGCACGCGCTGGCCCGCGCGCAGCGGACCCGAGCGCATATGGGCCCCGATGGGACCGGAGGGGGTCGTCGCCGGGGACTCGCCGGAGGTGCTCGTGGTCACTGAATCTCGCTCTCTGAGGTGCTGCGGCTCCGCCGACCATGATCCGGTCCGGGCGGACGTATCGTCTGCGTTCAGCCTATCCCTGTCACGGCCTGGCCATCAGCCCGGAGCGATCCTCCGTCGGACCCGGAGGCAGCAGTCGTGGTCGGCGCCAGCGGAGCTGAAGCTCAGCGCGGCCGTTTCAGCCGCGCATTGGCCACCCGCACGTTCTCCGAGGCGCCCTGCCAGATGAAGAAGCTGACCATCACCGCCACCACGACGACGACCAGGCTCACCTCGCGCACCCCGGTGATCACCACGACGGCCAGTCCGACAAGCAGCGCGACGACGACGAGGCGCCCGGCCCATCCGGCGGCGCGCATGCCGCGGTCCTGATCTCCGGTGGCGGCCCAGACCGCGGACTCCACGATCCGTCCGCCGTCCAGCGGCAGCCCGGGGAGCAGGTTGAAGATCCCGACGAAGAAGTTCACCAGCACGGTGACCTGGACCAGCATGGCGGTGACCCCGGTGAGCTCGAGCGCGCCGGAGAGGTAGAAGCCGAGTCCGGCGATGACCAGGTTGGCGGCGGGGCCGGCCAGGGAGACCGCGAGAGACTTCGACGGTGTGGCGCGGTGGGCCAGGAACTCGGTGTGTCCGCCCCAGAGGTTGAGCTCGATCTCGGTGGCGGGCCAGCCGAAGGAGCGCGCGGCCAGCGCGTGGGCGAGCTCATGGGCCAGCACCGAGAACATCAGCAGCACCGCGTAGCCCAGCGCCACCAGGTAGGCCAGGACGCCCAGCTCAGGGAAGATCCGCTGCACCTGGGGTCCGAAGAGCACCACGATGACGGCGCTGACCAGGAACCAGGAGGCGCGGAACCGCACCGGGATGCCGGCGATCCGCACCAGGGTCGTCGCCTTCTTGCGCCGTCTGCCGGGGCTTGCGGTCATCGGGCCAGGAGCCGTTCGAGGTCTGCCGCGCTCACGCCCGCCAGCCCGTCAAGGGTCTGCCAGCGCGCATCCGCGGGGATCGGGGTGTAGTGCGGGACCGCGATGGTGACCAGTCCGGAGTCAGAGGCGGCGGTGACCCCGGGGACCGAGTCCTCGATCGCGATGCAGCGGCTCATCTGCAGCGGCTCCCCGCTGCGCTGTCCGTGGTCGCCGGACATCCTGGTGAACGCCTGCTGATAGGCCTCCGGATCCGGCTTGCCGCGACTGACCATGTCCCCGCTGACGATGAACTCCAGCTGCCCCGCCGGAAGCGCGGCGACGATCGCCTCGGCCAGCGGCTTCTCGCTCATCGTGACCAGGGCGCAGCGCACTCCGGCGGCGCTGAGTTCCGCGAGCAGCTCGCGGGCTCCGGGACGCCAGGGCATCTCGGCGACGGCGCGCTCCGCGACCCGGGTGATGAGGTGGTCGATGATCTCGCGCACCGTCATGTCCACCCCGGCCTCGCGCAGCATCAGGGCGCTGTAGCTCAGCGCCTGCCCGACCAGCCCGTGCGCCTGTTCCTGGGACCAGGTGCCGCCGTGGGCCTCGACCAGGGCGCGCTGCTCCCAGATCCAATACGGCTCGGTGTCCACCAGCGTGCCGTCCATGTCCCAGAACACGGCCTGAAGCTCCCCGGAGAGCGCCTCAGGGGCGGCGGAAGCACCGGAGGTCTGGTGCTGAACAGTGGCAGAAGAGGTCGAAGGCATGGGCTCAATCGTACGCTTCCCGTGGGGTCACCAGGGGGATAGTGTGAGAAGCGTGAGCGACGAGACAGCGCCTCAGGACTCCTCCCCCGAGGACTCCGGCGAACCCCAGGCGGCCGGAGAATCCGCGCTGCCCGAAGGCTTCGCACAGCGCTTCGCCGAGCACCTGCGCGCCAACCAGACCGCCGCGGTCACCGGCGAAGGTCAAGCTCCCCGCTCGCGGCCCACCGTGATGGTGATGGCCTTCGAGGGGTGGAACGACGCCGGCGCGGCCGCCTCCTCCGCGGTGCGCGCGGTGGGACAGGCCTGCGGCGCCGAACTGGTCGGCAAGGTCGACGACGAGGGGTACTACGACTACCAGTTCTCCCGGCCCAAGGTGCGCAGCTCCGGGGGGCACCGGGAGATCATCTGGCCCTCCACCAAGATCTACCGGGCCAGACCGGCCCGGGCGGCGGTGGATCTGCTGCTGGTCCACGGCGTGGAGCCGAGCTTCCGCTGGCAGGCCTTCACCGCAGATCTGCTGACCCGCGCCGCGGAGAACGACGTCTCCGGGATCATCCTGGTCGGCGCGCTGCTGGCCGATGTGCCGCACACCCGCCCGATCCCGGCCTCGCTCTCCAGCGAGGACGTCGCGCTGCAGGAGATCCTGGACATCGATGAACCCACCTATGAGGGTCCCACCGGGATCGTCGGGGTGCTCGCGCACACGGCGGCTCAGGCCGGGCTTCCCGCCGTCTCGCTATGGGCGGCGATTCCGCACTATGTGGGTCAGGCGCCCTCACCGAAGGCGCAGCTGGCGATCATGCGGGAGCTCGAGGATCTGCTCGGGCTGACCCTCGATGAGAGCGAGGTCGTCGAGGATGCCGAGGCCTGGGAGCGCGGGGTCGATGATCTGGCCGAGGAGGACGCCGAGATCGCTGACTACGTCAAGCGTCTTGAAGAGGCCACCGACACCACGAATCTGCCTGAGGCCAGCGGCGAGGCCATCGCGCAGGAGTTCGAACGCTACCTGCGCCGACGCAAGCGCCCCGAGGGCTGATCGCGTCAGACGCTTCAGCCGGCGGTCTCTGCCGACGCCTACCGGCTTGGCCGGCGTGTCGTCAGCCGGCGGTCTTGGCCTTGGTGGCATGCCCGCTGTGCGCGGGAGTCGCTTCCTGGAGCTCGATGCCCAGCAGCGCCTTGACCACCGCGATGACCCGCGCCCGGCTGGTGCGGCCGGCGAGCTGGCCGGTGGCCCACATGTCGACGGTGTCCAGGGCCGCCGGAGCGTTGAGGTTCTGTGAGAGGGCCGAGTGCAGCGCGTGCTGCAGGTCCTCGGGCACGGCGCCGGCGGTGCCGAGCTCGCCGTAGCCGTCGGTCTCCGGAGCCGCGTCCAGCGCGGCGTTCCAGCGCTCCCAGCGCTGCGCCGCGGCGTCGAGCAGGTCGGGCGTGTAGTTCCACTCCGCGCGGTAGTGGTGGCTGAGCAGCAGCGTGCGGATCACCTGCGGGTCGACCCCTTCGGCGCGCATCCGGGAGGAGAGCACCAGGTTGCCCTTGGACTTCGACATCTTCTCTCCGTCGAGGCCGACCATCCCGGCGTGCAGGTAGGTCTGGGCCAGCGCCACGCCGTCGGCGGCGGTGGCGTGGGCGGCGCTGAACTCGTGGTGCGGGAAGCGCAGGTCGGAGCCGCCGCCCTGGACCATGAACGGCGCGGGCAGGTGGCGGCGGGCGATCACCGAGCATTCGATGTGCCAGCCGGGGCGGCCCTGGCCGAGGCTCTGACCGTCCCAGTGCGGCTCGGAATTGCGGCGCGCACGCCACAGCAGCGGATCCAGCGGGTCGCGCTTGCCGACCCGTTCGGGGTCTCCGCCGCGCTGCGGGAAGAGCTCTTCCATCTCGGCGCGGTCGTAGTGGCCGATGCTGCCCAGCGTCCACGGGGTGGTGGCCTGGGCCGCCGTGGTGTCGAAGTAGATGTCGAAGGATTCCGGCTCACCGGGAGTCACGCCGTCGGCCAGCTCCTCCAGCGGCACCGGCACCGGGTAGCCCATGCCGAGCTCGACCAGCTGGGCCACGTCGTGGGCGACCACCGGGATGGTCTCCACCGCGCCCAGATAGGTGTCGGGGGCGATCACGCCCAGGGCGGCCATGTCCTCACGGAAGAGCTCGGTCTGCTCCTTGGCGAGTTCGAACCAGTCCACGCCGGTGGCGGTGGCGCGCTCCAGCAGCGGGTCGTCGATGTCGGTGACGTTCTGCACATAGTTCACGCGCAGTCCGGCGGCGCGCCAATAGCGCACCAGCAGGTCGAACTGGACGTAGGTGTTCGCGTGGCCCAGGTGCGTGGCGTCATAGGGGGTGATGCCGCAGACGTAAAGGGACCCCACGCCGTCGGTGGACTCCACCGGGACCAGAGCGTCCGCCGAGGTGTCGTGCAGCTGCAGGGTCTCCGGCAGCGCAGGCAGGGTGGGCACGTCCGGGGAGGTCCACGATTTCACGCAGAGGTCCTTTCACCAGTGGGGCAGCCCGGCAGGTGATCGGCAGCGTTGAGCCGCCGCGGAACCCGCTGCCGGGAAGAGAGTCGTTATTGACTGAACGCCGATCAGGCGTTGATGATTCCGAGGCCCAGCATGACGTACACGAACAGGCCCAGCAGAATCCGGTAGTTCACGAACAAGGTGTAGGAGTTCGTGGAGACGTATTTGAGGAACCAGCCGATGATCAGATAGGCCACGAAGAACCCGACGACCGTCGCGACCATGGTCTGGCCCATCGTGTAGGGGCCGGTCTGCTCCCCCAGCGAGCCGAAGAGCTTGTAGAACCCGGAGCCGAAGACCGCCGGGATGGCCAGCAGGAAGGAATACCGGGCGGCGGCCTCACGGGTGTAGCCCATCAGCAGACCCGCGGTGATCGTGCCGCCGGAGCGGGAGACCCCGGGGATCAGCGCCATGGCCTGGGCGAAGCCGAAGATGATACCGTCCCGGATGCTGAGCTGATCCAGCGGTTTGCGCTGCTTGCCGTAGGCGTCGGCGAAGGCCAGGAGCACGCCGAAGATCACCAGCATCGTCGCAGTGAGCCAGAGCGTGCGGAAGACCGATTCGATCATGTCCTCGAGGAGCAGCCCGAGCACGACGATCGGGACGGTGCCCACGATGATGAGCCAGCCCATCCGCACATCGGCGTCGGAATGGGGCAGCTTGCCCATCAGGGCGGCGAACCAGGCCTTCACGATCCGCACGATGTCACGCCAGAAATAGACCAGCACCGCGAACTCGGTGCCGAGCTGGGTGATCGCGGTGAACGCCGCGCCGGGGTCAGCGGCGCCAGGCAGGAACTCCCCCACGATCCGCAGGTGCGCGGAGGATGAGATGGGGAGGAACTCGGTGAGGCCCTGCACCAGGCCAAGAATGATTGCTTCTATCCACTGCACAGGCCGAGCTTAGAGCATCGGAGTCTGCTTGCCGGTGACCGACCACAGTGGCGAAGATCACGCGGGGCTGTGAACCCGCTGAAAGACCTCTGGAGATGCTCTGGGAGAGGACGGGGGGTGCTGGGTCTGCTGGAGTCGCTGAGCGCCTAGCGCTCCTCGTCCTCCTCGTAGACCTCTGCCTCGCCGTCGTCGTCCTCATCGTCGTCTTCTTCTTCTTCGAGCTCGTCGTCGCTGTCATCGTCGCCGTCATCGTCGCTGTCGTCCTCGTCGTAGAGGTCCAGCGGGGTGACCTCGCCGCTGGCGGCGAAGAGCGCGTCTTCGTAGGCTTCGAAGGCGTCGGAGATCTCGTAGAACGCGGACTCCACTGCCGGATCCTCATTCCCACGGCGGTTCAGCGAGGCGGAGAGGTGCTCTTCGAGAGCGTTCGTCAGCGCGTTGAGTGCCACGCGAGGATCCATAGTCATATGCTCACCGTACCAACGAGACACCACTTCGGTAAGTCCTGGTTGAGACCTCGGATCGAGACTCTGTCCGACGTAGGCTGAAGCTCCTCCACGAAAGTGACGGTGAACCTCTGATGACCCAGCAGAACTGGTGGTCCCAGCCCATGGCCGAGCTCTACACCACGACCGACGACGCCGGCCCCACCTGGGAATACATGGTCATCACCTGCCAGCCGCAGGAGTCGCTGAAAGAGGTTCGCCGCCGGGTCACCGACCACGCGGAGTACGGCAAATGGGAGCTGCGCCGCTCCATGATCTATACCGGCGGAATGCGTCGATACTGGCTGCGCCGCCGGGTGATGCGGGTCCAGCGCACGCTGTAGGGCAGGCAGGTGGTGACGCGGCCCGGAGGTCGGCTCAGCGCAGGACGGTCTCCGCGGGCCGGTCAGCACAGGCCTGCCAGAGGGGGCGGCTCAGAGCGGGCCGAGGGTGTAGTTCGCCAGCGTCCGGTGCGCCGATTCGTCGTCGGAGGGGTGGTGGATCCCGGCGAGCACGTCGCGGTAGAGCCGGCTGAGCTCGGACTCGCGGTGGTACTGCGCTCCCCCGCTGACTCCCAGGACCAGGTCCAGCACCTTCCGCGCGGTCCGCGTGGCGCTGGTGCGCAGCGCCGCCAGCCGGGGCGACCAGGAGGCGCCGTGCTCGGCTCCGGCTTCGATCTCCGCGGCGAGTCCGCGCAGCTGAGAATCCAGGGACAGCTGGGCCAGCTGAGCCTCGGCCAGCTTGTACCGGGCGTCGGGGTCCCGGTCCATGGTCTCCCCGCTGAGCAGCGAGCGGCGCTGGGCCACCAGCTCCGCGCCCAGGGTCAGCGCGCGGTCCCCGATCCCGGTGTAGACCGCGGCGAGCAGGGTCAGGAACGAGGAGAAGATCGCGAAGACCAGCGGGTCCGGGTTCGGTCCCACCGGGAGCCGTCGCACGATCCGCTCCGCCGGGATCCTGGCCCCTTCCAGGGCGGTGGCGTGGGACTGGGTGGCGCGCATCCCGAGGGTGTCCCAGTTCTCGATGGTGCGCCAGCCCGGGGCCTCGCGCTCGAGGAACCCGAAGATCAGCGGGGTCTCCCCCTCCTGCCCGGTGGCGGCGGTGTCCTTGCCGAAGAGGCCCAGCCGGGTCCAGACCGGGGACAAGGTGGTGAAGATCTTGGTGCCGGTGAAGCTGACCGCGCCGTCGTCGTCAAGGACTGCCTGGGTCGTGGAGTCGAAGAGCACCGCGTCGTTGCCGGCCTCGGAGATGCCGAAGGCGAAGATCTCCCCGGCTGCGGCCTCCTTCAGCACCTGCTCGAAGGCGTCGTGCCCGCCGGCGACCATGCTGCGCGCCACGGACACCCAGATGTGGTGCATGTTCACCGCGAGCGCCGTGGCCGGTGCGGCGGCCGCGAGCCGACGCTGCGCGGCGACGAGGGTCGGCAGGTCCCAGTCGAGCCCGCCCATCTGCGCCGGGACCATGGCCCGCAGGTACCCGGCCTCGGTGAGCTCGGCGAGGTCCTCGTGGCAGAACTCGTTGCGGGCGTCGTATCCGGGGGCGCGGGCGGCGATGCGCGCCAGCAGCTCCGGGCTCAGCACGGTGGTGACGGGGTCCATGGTGCGCTCCTGCGGTGGGGGCTCGGGTGTTGCTTGGAAGGTGATGTGCCGGCGCGCAGCTCAGGGCCGTCCGCCGGGGTCGTCTGCTGCGGTACTTACTGGACGGCGAGGAAGCGGTGCAGCACGCGGACGCCGAAGGTCAGCGCCTCGGTGGGGACCCGTTCGTCCACGCCGTGGAACATGCCGGTGAAGTCCAAGTCGGCGGGGAGCTGCAGCGGGGCGAAGCCATAGCCGGAGATCCCCAGCGAGGCCAGGTGCTTGTTGTCGGTGCCGCCGCCGAGCATGTAGGGCAGCACCACGGCCTCGGGGTCCTCGGCCTTCAGCGAAGCGACCATCTGTTCGACCAGCAGCCCGGAGAAGGGGACCTCCAGCGAAGGCCCGCCGTTGAGCAGCTCGAAGCTGACCTTCTCCCCGGCCAGCTCCTTGAGCTTCGCGGCGACCTGGTCGTCCTGCTCCGGGAGGGTGCGCGCGTCGACCAGCGCGGAGGCGGAGCCGGGGACCACGTTGTGCTTGTAGCCGCCCTCGAGCAGAGTCGGATTGGAGGTGTTGCGCAGCGTGGCGGCGATGAACTTCGAGGCGCTGCCGGTGGCCTCGAGCAGCTTCGAGGGGTCCTTCTCGTCGAACGGGATCCCGGTGAGCTCGGAGAGCTGCTCCATCAGTGCCCGGGTGGTCTTGGTGTAGTCCAGCGGCCATTCGTATTCGCCGATGGCGGCCACGGCCGCGCCGAGCCGGACCACGGCGTTGTCGCTGTGGACGGCCGAGCCGTGCCCGGCGGTGCCGGAGGCGGTCATCTTGGTCCAGTGCAGCCCCTTCTCCCCGGTCTGGATCAGGTAGGCGCGCTGGCCGGCGACGTCGGTGGAGAACCCGCCGACCTCGCTGATGGCCTCGGTGGCCCCGTCGAAGACCTCGGGGTGGTGCTCGACCATCCATTTCGCGCCGAACCTGCCGTTGTCCTCCTCATCGGCGAAGAAGGCGAAGATCAGGTCGCGCTGGGGCTGGTGGCCCTCGCGGTGCATCCGCAGCATCGCGGCGAGGATCATCGCGTTCATGTCCTTCATGTCCACGGCGCCGCGGCCCCAGATCATCCCGTCACGGATCTCCGCGGCGAAGGGGTCGACCTGCCAGTCCTCCGCCTGGGCGGGGACGACGTCGAGGTGCCCGTGCACCACCAGCGCGCCGGGCTCCGGGTCGGCGCCCTTCATCCGGGCCACCACCGAGGTGCGCCCCGGAGCGGATTCGTAGATCTCCGGCACCAGCCCGGCCTGACGCATCACCGCGGCGCAGTATTCTGCGGCCTCACGCTCCCCGTTGGACCTGCCCTCGCCCCAGTTGGAGGTGTCGAAGCGGATCAGGTCGCGGCAGAAGTCGATGACCTCGGTCTCGGCTGCTGCGGCGGGATCTGCGGGATTCGTGCCGGGGGCGATGCTCACAGGGCGTCTCCTGGGGTTGGGATTCTTCTCCCATCAGCCTATCGAGTTTGACTTGCCCAGGCCCTGTTCAGCTCGCGTGTGCTGGGCGGGGTGGGGGCTCGGCTATGCTCCGAAGATGATCATCAGAACAGTCCTCATGTGGCTCGGCCGCAAAGTCTTCCGCACCGTGCGCAGCCGTTCAGGCCGCAACCCCGGCAACCCCGGCGCAGGCACCGCCCCGCGCTGACACTTCTCTTCCGTCCCCGTTGAGGGGCGAACCTTCCCGTTGAGGGGCGGATTCTCCGACCAGTTGGGCCCGAAATGGCCCGATGTAGTCGGAGAATCCGCCCCTCAGTGCGTGGTGGTGGGTGTTCTTCTGCTCCATCAGCGCGATCTGCCAAACTTCTGGATCGCCGCAGGCCCGGACCCTCTACATGGGCCTGGGCGAAGAGCATTCCTTTGACGCACGCTTCGCTGAGCTAGGTGCGACCCCCGTTGAGGGGCGGAATCTCCGGGTAGTTCACCCCAAGATCCGGGCCTTGGGCTGCTCTGTTCTGACACCCTCGTCATCATCATGGCCAAGTCCCGCGGCGAACTCGGTCAGCTGCTGGGCCGCGAGGCGGAGATACCGGTTGATCGCTGCCTGCTCCTGGGCGGTGAAGTGGGCCGGCAGCTCATCGAGGGAGTCGAAGAGCGGCTTGAGCTCGGTCAGGATGCGGTCCACCCAGGCCAAGCGGCCCACGACGCGGCAGCGGCGAATCACTGAGGCGGCACGCCTGGCCGCGCTGGGCCAGCGGGCGAACCGACGGCGCCCCTCACCGCGCGGAACGGAGTGCGGACTGCCGGTCGAGGTGTTGGCCTCGCGCGAAGTTCAGAAGCACCCCGACGCCGAGCAGGACGCAGGTCAGCGCGGAACCACCGGCAGAGATGAAGGGCAGCGGCACCCCCACCACGGGAAGCAGACCGGTGACCATGCCGATGTTGAGGAACGCCTGACCGGCGATCCATACAGCCACGCCGGTGCCGATGAGGCGGATGAACCTGTCTTGGGATGCGGCGACCACCCGGAGGATTCCCAGCAACAGCACCGCGAAGAGTCCCAGCACCACCGCTGCGCCCAGCAGGCCGAGCTCCTCGCCGAGGATGCTGAAGATGAAGTCATGCTCTGCCTCCGGGAGGGAAGACCGGTGCCGGGACTCCCCCAGCCCGACGCCCCAGAAGCCCCCTGAGGTGAGTGCAGAGAAGCCTTGTTCCCACTGCCGGCAGGGCCCGAGCGGATGATCACAGTTCAGGCGCAGCCAGGCAGAGACCCGCATCATCCGGTAAGGCGTGGTCCACATCAGCAGGACCACCGCAGCCAGGGCGGCCCCCGCCGTGATGAGGAGGTATCGCTTGGCGATGCCAGCGCTGAACAGCAGGGCACCGACGATCAAGATGATGATCAGACTTGTGCCGAGATCGCCGCCCATCCAGACCAGTGTGAGCACCACGAGCGCCCCCGGCATCACGATCGGGACCAGCCAGTCAAGGAGCCTCCGGTCGCCGCTGGCTCTGCGGGTGAGAACCGTGGAGCCCCAGACCACCAGCGCGAGCTTCGCCACCTCGGAGGGCTGACCCGTGATGGGGCCGAGCCGGATCCAATTGGTGCTCCCGCCTGCTTCGACACCCAGCGGCGTGACGACCATCAGCACCAGCAGCACACAGGACAGCGCCATGAGCGCCCAGCCGAGAGCCCCCAGGAGCTGCACTCTGACCCGGGAGACCAGCATCATCCCCAGCAGCCCGACCGCCGCCCACTCTGCCTGACCCCGGAATACGCCGGTGCTGCCCTCGGCGTCGCCGAAAGCGTTGATCGCGGTGGTGGAGAAGACCATGGTGAGCCCGATAGCGGTCAGCGCCAGGGTGGAGCCGAGGATCAGTGCGTAGTTGATGCGCGGGGTTCCTGCTGCGATCACCGACGACGAGCCGTGCTGCTCCTCCGCGGACCGGACATCAGACGGTTCTCGCCGAGGCGTCGAGGGGGCGTCCTCGGCATGGTGCTTCATCGGCTGCTCCGTCTCTGAACACGTGGCGAAGTCGGCGAGATGAACGGTCTGAAGTCTGTTGCCGAGACATGCACCGCGACCGGGGAATCCGGCGCGGGTGGAGGCCCCTGCCGGAGACCGTATGACGCTAGCACACGGGCTTTTTCCAGGAGGAACCAGGTGCGCTCAAGGAGATGACGCAGCGCGTCGGCCAGGCTTGCCAGGCGACACGCCAGGATCGCAAGGTTTCCCCGCTCGGCTCGGCCAAGATGATTGCTCATTGTTATTCACTTCAGAATCAGCGATATGTATGGTGTGAACATGCCTGACAGACGCTGGATTCCGGTATTCTCGACCGTCGGAGCGGCCCTGCTGCTCTCCTCCTGCGCGGCCGATGTTCCCGCCGAGAATGATCCTGCCGACGATGTCGCTGCGGCTGAGGAGCCGGCGTCGAGTTCCAGTGAGACCGCAGAGGCTGCGGCAGACACCAGCGACGAAGACGCCCCCGCCGAGTCAGATGCCGCCGGACCGGGCACCGCGGATGCCGCTGAGGGTGACGCTGAGCAGCACCCCGGAGGCCAGCAGCTCATCGGCGGGCCCGATGGCGTGGAGTTCTTCTACATCTCTCCGGAGGAGGACGACGGCAGCGAGGTCTTCCATCTGCACTGCAACGACGACGAGGCACTGGCCGCGAAAGCCGCGCACAACGACGGCGCCCAGCCGGCAGGTTGGCCGCAAGACTGGGACGGCAGCGGAGCGATGCCGGACCCGCTGTGCCACCCGGACTACCTGCAGATCGATGAGTGGGAACACCTGGAGTCCCACTTCGCCTGCTGGGAAGGCATCGAGACCTCGACGCTCGTGCGGGGCGGACAGTCCCAGGAAGAGGTCGACCAGAACCTGTGGCAGCAGTCCCAGGCCCGCGCCGACTGGGAGCCGAATCCCCCCGGGGGCACCTGCGCGGAGCAGTGGGCACAGCACGACGGCGGTGACCCGGAGGACTACGCCGACCGAGGCAACGCCAACGACGGCTGAGCGGCGCCCCCTGCGTTGAGGGGCGGGGATGAGGACCCGAACCCTGGACAGGCCATACGCGCCGGTGCTTGAATCCTAACTATGTTAGGTGGAACTACGCGTGATAGGCAGGCCGAACGGCGTGAGGCCACGCAGCTCGAAATCCTCGACGCGGCCTGGTCCATGGCGCGTGAGGCGGGGCTCGCGGAGATCACCCTGCGCGGGGTGGCCGAGCGGGTCGGCATGCGCGCGCCGTCGCTCTATACGCACTTCGGATCCAAACACGCGATCTACGACGCCATGTTCGGGCAGGCCTGGGCCGAATGTCTCACGCAGTTCGAGTCCCTGCGGGACCAGGTCCCGGAGGACGCGCGCGAGGCGCTCCGGTTCATCGCGCGGAGCTTCTTCGACTTCGCCGTCAGCGACCTTCCCCGACATCAATTGATGAATCTGCGGACGATCCCGGGCTTCACCCCGAGCGCGCACAACTACGCCCCTGCCGTCGCGACCCTGGACCTCGCTCGCGAGATCTTCATTCGTCACGGCATCACGGCACAAGAGGACCTCGACCTGTTCACCGCGCTGGTAGGGGGCCTGGTGGATTCTCAACACGCCAACGATCCCGGCGGAGACCGCTGGGCTCGACTGCTCGACCGTGCCATCGACATGCTGGCCGACGACCTCGGCCTGCCCTGACTCCAGAACCACCCACTGCCTAAGGAGCAGTCATGAGCACCAAGCAGCAAGAGTTGACCCGGGAGGCCCGCCTCCCCCAGCTGGACCGCGCCCTCGCGACCCAGCTCGCCGCCACCGAATACGCGCGCGTCGCCGATCTCTTGGACCAGCTCACCCCTGAACAGTGGGCCGCCCAGACCGACTGCCCCGAGTGGGATGTGCGCGCGATGGCCGGGCACATGCTGGGGATGGTCCAGATGGCGGCCTCGGTGCCCGAGATGATCCGCCAGCAGGCGACGGCCGCCCTGCGCGCACGGCGCCGCGGCGGCCTGCAGATCGACGCGCTCACCGCGCTCCAAGTCGAGAAGAACGCAGCGCTCACCGCCGAGGAGGTCGCCCGTCAGTACCGGAGGCTGAGCCCACAGGCTCTCCGCAACCGGCGCCGCTCACCGACGTTCCTGCGAAACCAGACCATGGAGGAGGAGACCGACGGGCGATGGACCTTCGGCTACCTGTTCGACGTGATCCTGACCCGCGACCCGTTCATGCACCGGATCGACATCACCCGGGCCACGGGCATGGAGATGCTCGCCACGGCCGACCATGAGGGCGTCATCGTCGACGACGCCGTCCACGAGTGGGCCCTGCGCCACGGGCGGCCCGTCGTCCTCGAGCTCAGCGGACCCGCCGGCGGGCACTGGACATTCGGCGACGGCGGGAACGCCGGCGGGGGCGGAGAGCACTTCGCCATGGACCCGTTTGAGTTCTGCCGCGTCACCAGCGGTCGCGCACCGGCGGCCGGGCTGCTCGCCACCCAGGTGCCCTTCTGAAGGAGGCAAGCAAAAGACCCCGGCCGACATGGATTGCTCCATGTCAGACCGGGGTCTTTGCTTCGTTCTCAGATGTGCGCGGAAGGGGACTTGAACCCCTACCCTCTTTACGAGGACTAGCACCTCAAGCTAGCGCGTCTACCTATTCCGCCACCCGCGCATCTTGTTTTTGCCTCAGAGGCAACGACAAGAAACATTAGCACGACGCTGAACTGGACCGCGAATCGTGGACCTCAGCCCCGTCGTCGGACTCTGTATCCTCCCAGCTCAGGGGACTCTGGCGGTCCATTCCGGAGTGCTGAACTTCTCCTTCACCAGCTGTTCGGCGCGGGCCAGCTCCTCGGGACGGATCTCGGCGATCCGCGCCCCGTACTTGGTGGCGAAGGTCTGCACGAACGCGTCCAGGATCTCCGCTCGGGCCAGCCCGGTCTGGCTGCGCAGCGGATCCACCCGCTTCGCTGCGGAGGTGATCCCCTTGTCGGAGATCTTCTCCCGCCCGATGCGCAGCACCTGGAGCATGTCGTCGGCGTTCATGTCGTAGCTCATGGTCACGTGGTGCACCATTCCGCCGCTGGCCAGTCGCTTCTGCGCGGCCCCGCCGATCTTGCCCTCGGTGGAGACGATGTCGTTGAGCGGCTTATACGAGGCGGTGATCCCGATCGAGGTCAGCGCCTCCATCGCCCAGGCGTCCAGGAACGGGTAGGAGTCGGCGAAGCTGAGCCCGTCCACCAGGGACTGCGGCACCGAGAGCGAGTAGGTGACGAAGCTGCCCTCGTCCATGTACATCGCTCCCCCGCCGGTGATCCGCCGCACCACGGTGGCGTCGAGCCGCTCGGCGGCCTCGGAGTCGACCTCGTTGACCAGGGACTGGAAGGAACCGATCACCACGGCCCGGCCGGCGTAGTCCCACATCCGCATCAGCGGCGGCCGGGTGCCGCGGCCCACCTCCTCGGTGAGGACCTGATCCAGCGCCACGTGCATCTCCACGGGCATCTGCACCGCCGGCATGACCTCCCAGTCGTGGTCCTCCCAGCGGGTGGCATGGCCCAGGGCGCGGCGCACCGCGGTGGCGATGGCGTATTCGTCGAAGCCGAACATATGGGCCTCCGCGGGCAGCTCGGCGCGCACGGATTCGGCGATCTCCTCCCGGGTGGCGCGGGTCGGCAGCCCGATCAGCGCGGCATTGAGCGAGTCCAGCGCCTCATCGGGCTCCAGGAAGAAGTCCCCGTTGACCGAGGCGGCGGTGATGCGCGCGTCGCGCGGGTGGGTGCGGGGATCAAGGTCGGAGTGGAGGTCGACGACGACGAGCTTGCCGCCCACGACCTTGTACTCCCCGTGCTGCTGATGCGTGTCCGTCATGGGGCAATCCTATTCCTGCCGGTGATAGGGCGAGCAGGGGCAGGAATGTTTCACCACCGGGAATCACGGGGGTTCCCCCGTAGTCCACGCGGGGGTTCGCCCATCACTGTGATGCAGGGCCGGCCTCCCGACCTAGCGTGGTCAGTGCACCGTGACAGGCGTCCCTCCGTTCCAGGGGCGCCCTGAACATCTGCGATGTCGGACCTCGGGGAGCTGCAGAGCCGACGGGCATGCACCGTCCCCGTGATCGACAGAGCCCCACGTTTGGAGTAGATCTATGAAAATTGGCAACCGCATACCCTGTGATTACTTCGAGACGCAGGGGAAGGGTGAGAGTGATGTGACCATCCACGCGGGGTCCTACCACCTGGCACTCCACGACGCCGGGATCGAGATGGCGAACATCATGACGTACAGCTCGATCCTGCCGAAGACTGCGGTGCTGAAGGAGTATCCCGGTCGCAAGGCGATCGCCCATGGCGAGGTGATGGAGTCCATCGTGGCTGAGTTCTCGTGCGGCCCCGGCGAGCGGGCCACCGCAGGGATCATCTACGGACTGCTCCACGATGAGAACGGGGAGAAGCAGGGCGGCCTGGTGTGCGAGTTCGGCGGGGGGATGGGCGAGGAGGACGTCAAACCTCATCTTCGCGACATGCTCGATGAGCTGTACTACAACGGCTACCAGCACTTCGAGCTGAGCGGCATCCGCTACATCGTGGAGTCGATCGTCCCCTCCAAGGCCTATGGCACCGCGATCGCGGCGCTGTGCTTCATGAACTACATCTACCCGGTGGTCGCTGACGACTGAGAGCACCCGCGCAGCGGTGACCCTGCAGGACAGCTCCGGGTCAGCCAGGCTCGCACTGCGCACCGGCGCCGTCGTCGCTTCCAGCCCACACGACGCCGCCTCCGGGGCAGAGCGCCACTTCGAACGCCATCCCCTCCCGCTGGGCCCGCAGGTGGCGTCCGTCGTCCTCGATCACCTCCCAGCCCGCCTCGGGCAGCGCTGCACGATAGTGCTCGAGCACATCGACCTCTTCGGAGACCACCAAGCTGCGGTCACAGCCATCGACCCCACTGGCGCCGCCGGCGCCGAAGTATCCGATGTGTTCGATGGAGTCGAATGCCCGCTGGGACTCACGCTCTGCAGCGGCAGCGGGCTCACCCGAACCCTCGGTCACGCATTGCGGAACGGCGTCGTACTGGGCCTCAGTCTTCTGCTGGAGCGCCAAGGGGGTGAGAGCAAGCATCCCGATCAGCATCAGGACCGGGATGGCGACGGCCGTCCACCGCATCCACGGTCGCGGTGAGAGCACCAGGGCGAACACGGCGACGACCCCGACCAGCACGAGAGCTGCTCCGGAGAGGCCGGCCGTAAATCCCCAGACCAGGCCCTCGACTGCACTATGCGTGATGATGCCGTACTCAGCCGTGAAACTGTGATGGACCAATACCCCCAGCAGCGCCAGCGCTGCCGCTGCCACGAGCAGCACCGCCGCGGCGGTGTTCCGGCCGGTCTTGGTCATGACTCATTCTAGTCGGCGTTGCGCCTCACTGCCCAGGGCCTTGAGACAGCAGCAGGGCCGCAGTCGAGGTGACTGCGGCCCTGCTGAGGATGCTTGAGACGCCAGAAGCGTGAACTGCCTACTTCTTGCCGCCGAAGCCCTTGAAGCGTGCGTTGAAGCGCTCGACGCGACCCTCGGAGTCCATGATGCGCTGCTTGCCCGTGTAGAACGGGTGCGAAGCGGCGGAGATCTCGACGTCGATGACCGGGTAGGTGTTGCCGTCTTCCCACTCCATGGTCTTCTTCGAGGAGGTGGTGGAGCGGGTGAGGATCTTCTCACCGGAGGCCAGGTCGTTGAAGATGACCGGCTCGTACTTGGGGTGGATATCAGACTTCATGGAGTGTGTCCTTTTCATCTGCCGCTGGATTTTGCCAGAGGCGTGGAACTGAGGGTGGGCCGAGTTTGGACCAACACAGCACTATATCAAATCGGCCGTGCCCCTGTCCGGCGCCGGTCGCGAAGAACCTAACCCTCCCGGGTGGTTGAGTTTTCCGGCGGTTACGTAGTAGCCGGAGAACTCAACCCCCCCGGGGGGTGCGAGGGGGGGGCAGGCGACGAAGAGGTTGCGCAGCATCACGAACAGCGCCACCAGGCCCAGGGTGACGATGATCATTCGCAGCACCAGCGGCGAGAGGCGGCGTCCCACCCAGGCGCCGATGAGGCCGCCCAGCGTGGAGCCCACGGCGATGACCACCACCACCTCCCAGAGGATCACGCGGTCCCCGGCTTCGCGCAGCACATAGTCCACGAACACGTAGCTGATCGCGGCGGTGAGGTTCACGACGGCGACCAGCAGGTTCTTCACGCCGTTGGCCTGTTGGATGTTGGCCATCAGGAAGATCCCGAGGATGCCCATGAGCAGGATCCCCTGCGCGGCGACGAAGTAGCCGCCGTAGATGCCGGCCGCGAAGACCAGCAGCATCAGCGCCAGGCTCACCGTGGGCATCGAGGGCCTGCCCGCCGTGGGCGCGTCACCCGCACCGGATTCGGCCGGCCGGGAAGTTCCGGCAGCCCCGGATGCTCCGGCGGCCCCGGCGTCGGACTCCCGGGCCGCGGCGCGCGCCCGGACCCAGGCCGAGAGTCTGGGCTGGGCGATGACGAAGCCCAGCGAGACCACGATCAGGATCGGGGCGACCCTCCCGAAGATCTCCTCGGGCAGGGTGATCAGCAGCGTGGCGCCGATGACGCCGCCCAGGATCGAGGCCGGCACCAGCTTCACCAGCACCGACTTCACCTGCCGGATCTCGCGCCGGTACCCCCAGGCGCCGGTGAAGTTCCCGGCGATGAGGCCCATCGCATTGGAGACCGTGGCCGAGACCGGCGGCACTCCCATGGCGACCAGCACCGGGAAGGTCACCAGGGTGCCGGAGCCGACCACCGTGTTGATCGCGCCGGCCCAGATCCCGGCCACCAGGATCAGCAGCAGCTGCGCGACGCTGAGCTCGTTCAGGAAGAAGTCAGCGAGCGCCTCCATCAACCACGAGCCTGCGACAGCCCAGCCGCCGGAGCAGCCATGGAGCCGGCCACAGCCGCCTCGGGCTGCTTCTTGAAGGCCGAATAGCGCCCGTCGCGGTGGATCAGATCAAGCTCGGTGTCAAAGGTGGTGGAGAGGTTCGCCGAGGTCATGGTCTCCTCGATCGGTCCCGCGGCGACGGTCTTGCCGTCGCGCAGCAGCAGCACGTGGGTGAAGCCGGGCGGGATCTCTTCGAGGTGGTGGGTGACCAGCACGGTGGTGGGAGCCTCTTCGCTGCGGACCAGCTCGCTGGTCCGCGCCACGAGCGCCTCGCGTCCGCCCAGGTCCAGTCCGGCGCCGGGCTCGTCGAGCAGCAGCAGCTCTGGGTCGGTCATCAGCGCCCGGGCGATCTGGACCCGCTTGCGCTCCCCCTCGGAGAGGGTGCCGAAGGGACGGTCGAAGACCGTGCCCACGCCCCACTCGTTGAGCAGCGCGAAGGCCCGGCGCTCATCGAGCTGCTCGTACTCCTCGCGCCAGCGTCCGGTGACCCCGTAGGCGGCGGTGACGACGACGTTGAGCGCCGTCTCCTGCATCGGGACCGTGGTGGTCAGCGAGTTGGAGCTGAAGCCGATCAGCGGGCGCAGCTCGAAGACGTCGACGGCGCCGAGCTGCTCATCGAGGATCGCGGCCGTACCGGTGGTCGGGAACATCCGGGCGGCGGCGATCTGCAGCAGAGTGGTCTTGCCCGCCCCGTTCGGCCCCAGAATCACCCAGCGCTCGTCCTCGTTCACCGTCCAGGAGACGTCATCGAGGAGTTTCTTGCGCCCGCGGCGCACGCTGACATTCTGGATATCGAGGACAGGGCTCATGGGCCCAACACTATCGAACCCGATGAGGCGCTATAGGCTGAACACGCTATGACTGCGCACCCTCACCATGATCTCCGCACACTTGATCTGCCCAGCCCTGATCTCCCCCACGGCACGGTGGCCATGTTGGCGGCCGCTGAGCTGGACGGGCCGCTCATCCGCTCGCTGACCCACGAGTTCTCCCGGCGCGGCGTCGTGCACAGCGTGGAGCTGCGCCAGGTCCCGCTGGGCGACGGCACCGAGGTCTCCGCCGTGCGCTGGTCCCTGACGCTCGATGACTCCGATGACTCCTACGGCTCGCAGCTGGCGGTCTCGCTGCTCGAAGACGCCGCTCATCAGCTCGAGGGCACGGTCACCCAGACGGTGCTGCCCGCCCCGCGGCGGGCCCAGCTGCACGCCGAGGACGGCCGGCTGATGCTGCTGATGGACGTGGACTCCACGCTCATCGACCAGGAGGTCATCGAGCTGCTGGCCCGCGACGCCGGCCGCGAGGCCGAGGTCGCCGAGGTCACCGAGCGCGCGATGCGCGGAGAGATCGACTTCGCGGCCTCGCTGCACCAGCGGGTCCAGGCGCTCACCGGACTGCCCGAGGGCGTGATCGATTCCACCCTCGCCGCGATCACCCCCACGCAGGGCGCCCGCGAGCTGCTCGCAGACCTGCGCCGCCGCGGCTGGCCCAGCTACGCCGTCTCCGGCGGGTTCCTCCAGGTGCTGGCTCCGCTGGCCGCTGATCTGGGACTCACCGGCTACCACGCCAATGACCTGGCCATCTCGGCGCAGGGAACCCTGGAGGGGACCGTCCGGGGCGCCGTCGTCGACCGTGCGGCCAAGAGGGAGTATCTTGAACAGTGGTCGGCGTCACAGGGGCTGCTCCCCCGCAACGTGGTCGCCGTCGGCGATGGCGCCAACGACCTGGACATGCTGGCGGCCGCCGGAGTGGGGATCGCCTTCTGCGCGAAGCCCGCACTGGCCGAGCAGGCAGACCTGGTGATCGATCACCGCTCCTTCGAGCTCATCTCCCTGGCCCTGGGGATGGGCTGAGCTGCCCGTAGACGTCGCAGCTCCAAGACCTCATACTCGCGATCATCACGCGTGAGCATTCTGCAATGCTCTGATGATCCGCCAGGAATAGCCTCTACCCCGGTAGGGTTGAACCTGCGCGGCACAACGATGTGCGCGGCCCTCGTTGTCCACCGTCCCTCACCATCTGGAGGAAACATAGTGACCGATAATGCCGTATTCACCGATCTGGACAAGCGAGCAGTCGACACGCTGCGCGTGCTGGCCGCAGACGCCGTCGAAAAGGTCGGCTCCGGCCACCCCGGCACCGCGATGTCGTTGGCCCCAGCCGCCTACCTGCTGTTCCAGAAGGTGATGAAGCACGATCCGACCGATCCCAAGTGGATCGGCCGCGACCGCTTCATCCTCTCCCCCGGTCACACCTCCCTGACCCTGTACCTGCAGCTCTACTTCTCCGGCTACGGCCTCGAGGTCGAGGACCTGGCCGCGCTGCGCACCTGGGACTCGCTCACCCCCGGCCACCCCGAGTACGGCCACACCGCCGGCGTGGAGATCACCACCGGCCCGCTGGGCCAGGGCCTGGCCTCCTCGGTCGGCTTCGCCTACGGCCAGCGCCGGATGCGCGGACTGATGGACCCCGACGCCCCCGCCGGAGAGTCCCCCTTCGACCACACCATCTGGGTCATCGCCTCCGACGGCGACCTCCAGGAGGGCGTGACCTCCGAGGCCTCCTCGCTCGCCGGGCACCAGGAGCTCGGCAACCTCGTGGTGATCTGGGACGACAACAAGATCTCCATCGAGGACGACACCGACATCTCCTTCACCGAGGACGTCCAGGCCCGCTACCGGGCCTACGGCTGGCACGTCCAGCGCGTGGACTGGATGCAGACCGGCGACTACGACGAAGACATCAACGAGCTGCACCGCGCGCTGGAGGCGGCCAAGGCCGAGACCTCCAAGCCCTCGCTCATCGCGCTGCGCACCATGATCGGCTACCCCTCGCCGAAGAAGAAGAACACCGGCGGGATCCACGGCGCCAAGCTGGGCACCGAGGAGCTCGAGGCGCTCAAGGAGCTGCTCGGCTTCGACACGTCAGCCCACTTCGCCGTGGAGGACGAGGTCATCGACCACGCCCGCAAGATCCTCACCCGCAGCGTCGAGACCCGCAAGGAATGGGACTCCAAGTACGCCTCCTGGCGCGAGGCCCACGCCGATGAGGCCAAGCTGCTGGACCGGCTCACCGCCGGCGAGCTGCCCGAGGGCTGGGAATCCCAGCTGCCGGAGTTCCCCGCCGGGGAAGAGGTCGCCACCCGCTCGGCCTCGGGCAAGGTGCTCAACGGCATCGCCGAGGTGCTGCCCGAGCTCTGGGGCGGCTCCGCCGACCTCGCCGGGTCCAACAACACCCTGCTGGCCGGCTACGACTCCTTCATCCCGGAGTCCCACTCCACCGAGAAGTTCACCGGCAACCCCTACGGGCGCAACCTGCACTTCGGGATCCGTGAGCACGCCGCGGCCGCGATCAGCAACGGCATCTCGCTGTCCACCCCGCTGCGCACCTACAACGGGACCTTCCTGATCTTCTCCGACTACCAGCGCCCCGCCATCCGGCTGGCCGCGCTGATGGGCGCGGGATCGATCTTCGTCTGGACCCATGACTCCATCGGCCTGGGCGAGGACGGCCCCACCCACCAGCCGGTGGAGCAGCTCGCCACCCTGCGCGCCATCCCGAACCTCGATGTGGTGCGTCCCGGCGACGCCAACGAGGTGGCCATCGCCTGGCGCGAGGTGCTGCGCCGCAACGACCGTCCCGCCGGTCTGGCGCTGACCCGGCAGAACATCCCCACCTACGCCCGCGGCGCCGGTGCGGCCACCGCCACCGAGTTCGGTGCGGTCGAGGGCGCGGCCAAGGGAGCCTACGTGCTCGCCGAGGCCGTCCGCGACGGCGCCGTGGTGACCCCCGACGTCGTGCTCATCGGCACCGGCTCCGAGGTCCAGCTGGCCGTGCAGGCCCGCGAAGCGCTGGCCGAGCAGAACATCGCCGCCCGGGTGGTCTCGATGACCTGCCGCGAGTGGTTCTTCGAGCAGGACGCCGCCTACCGCGAGAGCGTCATCCCGGCCGCGGTCAGGGCACGCGTCTCGGTGGAGGCCGCGTCCTCCATGGGCTGGCGCGACATCGTCGGTGACGCAGGCCGGATCATCGGCCTGGATCACTTCGGCGCCTCCGCCGACTACAAGGTGCTCTACGAGCAGTTCGGCATCACCGCCGCCGCCGTCACCGAGGCCGCCCAGGAATCCATCGCCGCCGCCTCCTAATCGCCGCCGCCTCCTGGAGGCACCCGGCGCGCAAAGACTCATCCATCACCTGGCATCAGGAGAACAGATATGACTGCAAACAAGAACACTCAGGCGCTCTCCGACCTCGGCGTCTCGATCTGGCTCGACGACCTCTCCCGCGAACGGCTGAACTCCGGCTCGCTGGCGAAGCTGATCGAGACCCACAACATCGTCGGCGTCACCACCAACCCGACCATCTTCGAGTCCGCGCTGAAGGACGGCGAGGCCTACGAGGCGCAGCTCACCGAGCTGGCCGCCGCCGGAGCCGACGCCGAGAAGGCCGTCTTCGACATCACCACCGCCGATGTGCGTGAGGCCTGCGACGTGTTCGCCGGGGTCTACGCCGCCACCGACGGCGTCGACGGCCGGGTCTCCATCGAGGTCGACCCCCGGCTGGCCCGTGACGCCGCCGGCACCATCGCCCAGGCCCGCGAGCTCTACAAGGCGGTGGACCGGGAGAACGTGCTGATCAAGATTCCCGCCACCGTCGAGGGCATCGAGGCGATCGCCGCGGTGACCGCCGAGGGGATCAGCGTCAACGTGACCCTGGTCTTCTCGCTCGAGCGCTACCGCGCGGTCATCAACGCGTTCATGCTCGGCCTGGAGAAGGCCCACTCGGACGGGATCGACATCTCGAAGATCCACTCGGTGGCCTCCTTCTTCGTCTCCCGCGTGGACGCCGAGATCGACAAGCGCCTGGAGCTCGCCGCCGAAGCGGGCAAGCCCGGCACCGAGAAGCTGAAGTCCCAGGCCGCCGTCGCCAACGCCCGACTGGCGCACCAGATCGCGGTGGAGACCTTCTCCTCCGAGCGCTGGCAGCTGCTGGCCGAGCGCGGCGGACGCCCGCAGCGGCTGCTGCTGGCCTCCACCGGCACCAAGGACCCGAACCTCTCGGACACCCTGTACGTGACCGAGCTGGCCGGCGCCGACGTGGTCAACACCATGCCGGAGAAGACCCTGCTGGCGCTGGCCGACCACGGCGTCGTCGAGAAGGACACGCTCGCCGACACCTACGTGGAGGCCAACCGGGTCCTCGACGGCATCTCCGCCGCCGGGATCAGCTACCGCGAGGTCGTCGACACCCTGGAGACCGAGGGTCTGCAGAAGTTCGAGGTCTCCTGGACTGGCCTGCTGGGCACCATCGATGATGGGCTCAAGCGCAACAGCTGAACCGTGCATGCCGGTCGGCTCGCACGCTGAGCTGATCATTCGACTGTTCACCCCGTACGGCGCCCGGCCCAGGCGGCGTCTTGATCCAGCAAGACTGGAGCAGAGACTCCCCCACCGGGCGCCGATCAGGGACAACAGCCACGTCAATCCCACCGGCCCCCTATAAGCGCAGATGCTGGCCAGGCTGAACCGAGGCGTTCGGCTGAGAAAGGAAGCACGTCATGAGCTCACTCTCCCTGACACTGACCGGAGCGGCCCGTCAGGCCGCCGAGAACCAGGTTCCAGGTCTGCTCGACCACGAATTCGCCTCCCGGCTGGCCGCCAAGGACCACACCCTCTGGGGTGTGGCCGCCGAGGACGAGGCCAGCAAGCGGCTCGGCTGGGTCTCGCTCTTCGAGGACTCCCGCGCGCTGCTGCCCAAGATCGCCGCGCTGCGCGAGGAGCTCGCCGCCGAAGGCCTCACCCGGGTGGTGCTCGCGGGCATGGGCGGGTCCTCGCTGGCGCCCGAGGTCATCTGCGCCACCGCCGGGGTCGAGCTCACCGTGCTGGACTCCACCGACCCGCAGCATGTCGCCGCCGTGATCGGCACCGACATCGAGAAGACCGTGCTCGTGGTCTCCTCGAAGTCCGGCTCCACCGTGGAGACCGACTCGCAGCGCCGGATCGTGCAGCAGGCCATGACCGAGGCCGGGATCGACGCCGTGACCCGCACCGTGATCGTCACCGACCCCGGCTCCCCGCTGGCGAAGTCCTCCGCCGAGGCCGGAGTGCGTGCGATCTTCGAGGCCGACCCCACCGTGGGCGGGCGCTACTCCGCGCTCACCGCCTTCGGTCTGGTCCCCTCCGGCCTGGCCGGTGCCGACGTGGAATCCCTGCTCGACGACGCCGAGGACTCGCTCGCGATCCTCGCCGAGGACGACGCCGACAACCCCGGCCTGCGCCTGGGTTCCGCCATCGGCGGCACCGTCCCGCTGCGCAACAAGCTCGTGATCGTCGACGCCGGCTCCCCGCTGATCGGGCTGGGCAACTGGATCGAACAGCTGGTCGCCGAGTCCACCGGCAAGAACGGCACCGGTCTGCTGCCGGTGATCGTCGCCGACGGCGAGCCCGAGCTGCACCGCGACGTCGACGACGTGCTGATCACCCAGATCATCGACGTCGAGGTCGAAGACGGCGCCTCGGTGGACAACGACGACGCCGATCTGGTGGTCAGCTCCCACGCGGTGCGCACCGGCGGCAGCCTCGGGGCGCAGTTCATGCTCTGGGAGGTCGCCACCGTGGTCGCCGGCGCGCTGCTGAGCATCAACCCCTTCGACCAGCCCGACGTGGAATCCGCCAAGACCGCCGCCCGCGGTCTGCTCGACGCGCCCGCCCCCGAGGCCGGGGACTCCGTGACCGACGGCGCCGTGGCGTTCCGCACCCTCGGCGGGTCCGCGCTGACCGACGCCGACGCGTCGAACCTGAGCGAGGCTCTGCAGGCGCTGGTGAAGGCTGTCCCGGAGGACGGCTACCTGGCGGTCACCGCGTACCTGGACCGCACCACCGAGACCCAGCTCGAAGCCATCCGCGCCCAGCTCTCCTCGCTCTCCGGACGCCCGGTGACCTTCGGCTGGGGACCCCGGTTCCTGCACTCCACCGGACAGTTCCACAAGGGCGGGCCCCATATCGGCGCCTTCCTGCAGCTGACCACCAGCTCCAGCACCGACGTCGAGGTCCCGGACCGGCCGTTCACGCTGTCGAAGCTGATCGCCGCCCAGGCCGAGGGCGACGCCCAGGTCCTGGCCGGACACGACATGCCGGTGCTGCAGGTGCACCTCAATGACCGCACCGCGGGCCTGACCCAGGTCATCGAGACCGTGGACGCCCTGTGAACGCACCCCGCACCGGCGACTCCTCGCGCACCGGGTCATCGCGGACCGGGTCATCGCGCACGAGCAGCTCCCGGAGCAGCTCCCGGGCCAAGCCGGGCAACCCGCTGCGCGATCCGCGTGACCGCCGGCTGAACCGGATCGCCGGGCCCTCGGCGATGGTGATGTTCGGCGTCACCGGGGACCTGGCGCGCAAGAAGCTGCTCCCGGCCATCTATGACCTGGCCAACCGGGGGCTGCTGCCGCCGAGCTTCTCGCTGGTCGGCTTCGGCCGGCGGGAGTGGAGTCATGAGGAGTTCGCCGCGGAGGTGCTCGAGCAGGTCAAGATCTCCGCACGCACCCACTTCGATCAGCAGGTCTGGGACCAGCTCTCCGCCGGGCTGCGCTTCGTGACCACCACCGGGTTCGACGACGACGCCGCCTATGCCCGTCTCGGGGAGACCCTGGATGAGCTCAAGGAATCGCGCGGGACCCGCGGCAATCACGCGTTCTACCTCTCGATCCCGCCGAACTCCTTCGAGATCGTCTGCGAGAAGCTCTCCTCCCACGGCCTCGCCACCGCGCAGAACAGCGTGGAGGATCCGTGGAGCCGGGTGGTCATCGAGAAGCCCTTCGGCCATGACCTGGCCTCGGCCAGGGAGCTCAACGCCGTGGTGGAGTCGGTCTTCCCGCCGGACGCGGTCTTCCGGATCGATCACTACCTGGGCAAGGAGACGGTGCAGAACCTGCTGGCGCTGCGCTTCGCGAACCAGCTCTTCGAGCCGCTCTGGAACGCCCAGTACGTGGACCACGTGCAGATCACCATGGCTGAGGACATCGGTATCGGGGGTCGGGCCAGCTACTACGACGGCGTCGGCGCGGCCCGCGACGTCATCCAGAACCACCTGCTCCAGCTGCTCGCGCTGACCGCCATGGAGGAGCCCATCTCCTTCGACGCGGAGCATCTGCGGGCCGAGAAGGAGAAGGTGCTCGGCGCCGTCCGGCTCCCCGAGGACCTCGGCGCCGCCTCGGCCCGCGGACAGTACACCTCCGGCTGGCAGGGCGGGGAGAAGGTCGTCGGGTTCTTGGACGAAGAGGGATTCAACCCGGACTCCACCACCGAGACCTTCGCCGCGCTGAAGCTGGACATCAACACCCGCCGCTGGGCCGGCGCCCCGTTCTACCTGCGCGCCGGGAAACGCCTGGGCCGTCGGGTCACCGAGATCGCGGTGATCTATAAGCGCGCCCCGAATCTGCTCTTCCAGGACCACGACGACCACGAGTTCGGTCAGAACGCCGTCGTCATCCGGGTCCAGCCTGACGAGGGCGCCACCATCCGGTTCACCTCCAAGGTGCCCGGCACCCAGATGGAGGTCCGCGACGTCACGATGGACTTCGGGTATGGCCACGCCTTCACCGAGGACAGCCCCGAGGCCTATGAACGGCTGATCCTCGATGTGCTGCTCGGCGAGCCGCCGCTGTTCCCGCGCCATGAAGAGGTCGAGCTCTCCTGGAAGATCCTGGACCCCTTCGAGGATCACTGGGCCGCCCAGAAGGCCCAGCCCGAGCCCTACGCCCCGGGCGGCTGGGGGCCGCAGTCCGCCCATGACCTGCTGGCCCGCGACGGCCGCACCTGGCGCAGGCCCTAAGGAGAATCCCGTGATCGTCGACATCGAGAACACCACCACCTCCAAGGTCTCCAAGAAGCTGCGTGAGCTGCGCGAGGACGGCGGCGTCGTCGCCCTGACCCGGGTGCTGACCCTGGTCATCCTCACCTCGAAGGACAATGCCGAGCCCGCCATCGCCGCGGCGAACCTGGCCTCCCGGGAGCATCCCTGCCGGATCATCGTGCTGGCCTCCGGGCAGGTCGCGGATGAGACCCGGCTGGATGCGCAGATCCGGGTCGGCGGTGACGCAGGCGCCTCCGAGGTGATCGTGCTGGAAGCCTCCGGCGAGCTCGCCGAGCAGACCGAGGCGATGGTCTCGGCGCTTCTGCTGCCCGACGCCCCGATCGTGGCCTGGTGGGCCGATGAGCTGCCGGAGAACGTCGGCTCCACCCCGATCGGGCGGATCGCGCACCGCCGGATCACCGATTCGGCGATGGACCCGCGCCCGCTGGAGGCGCTGCAGCGCATCTCCGCGCACTACACCGCGGGCGACACCGATCTGGCCTGGACCCGGCTGACACACTGGCGGATCCAGCTGGCCAGCATCCTGGACACTCTGGACCCCGCGGAGCTCACCGGCGTGACCGTGGAGGCCGCCGCGGACCTGCCCAGCGCGGCGCTGCTCGCGGCCTGGCTGCAGCAGGCGCTGCGGATCTCGGTCAGCCTGGTCTCCACGGCGCAACCGGTCGAGTCCGAGCTGCCGCTCACCCTAACCGCGGTCACCTTCCACCGCCCCAGCGGGGACGTGAGCCTCTCGAGGCCGCGCGGCGAGGAGATCGCCGAGCTGCGCTCCGCCGACGGACTCGTCCAAGGCGTGCCGCTGCCGGTGCGCACCCTTCAGGTGTGCCTGGCCGAGGAGCTGCGCCGGCTGGATTCCGATGAGGTCTACGGCGAGGTGCTCACCCGGGCGCTGCCGGCCACCGATCTCTCCGGCGCCTCCCCTGGATTCAACTGAGCTGCTGCGCTGTACTGACCGACATACTAGGCTCGTGGCATCAGTGACGATGCCGCGGAAGGATGCACTCCCATGACAGATTCCCCTCAGGCCGCTTCATCCCAGGCGGCGCTGGCCGCCCCGCGCACCGAGGTCTACGCCGAGAAGGACCAGCTGGTCACGGTGGTCGCCGAGCGGCTGCTCGCGGTCCTGGTCGACGCCGCACGCCACCACGGTGACGCCCATGCGGTGCTCACCGGCGGCAGCGCCGGCGTCGCCGTCCTGGCTCAGGTGGCACAGCTGGTCGCGACGCCGGGCACCGAGACTCCGCCCTGGCACAAGGTGCACTTCTGGTGGGGCGACGAGCGCCTGCTGCCCAGCGATGACCCCGAGCGCAACGCCGTGCAGGCCCACGAGGCGCTGCTCGAGGTTCTGATCGAGAAGCACGGGCTTCCCGAGGGCAACATCCACCCGATGGCCACCTCCGAAGACGCCGCAGAGCCCTTCATCGGCGCGGAGATGTACGCCTCCGAGCTGCAGGGCCACAGCGCCGAGGGCGGACGCTCCGGCCTGGCGCTCCCCCGCTTCGACGTGCTGCTGCTCGGCGTCGGCCCCGACGGTCACGTCGCCAGCCTCTTCCCGGGCAAGGCGTCGCTGCACGTCACCGAGCAGGTGACCACCAGTGAGGATGAGTCCCCGAAGCCTCCGCTGCAGCGGATCACGCTGACCTTCCCGGCGATCCACACCGCCGAGCGGGTCTGGATGGTCGTGGCCGGCGCGGACAAGGCCGAGGCCGCCGCGAAGGCGCTCACCCCTGGCACCGAGGCCACCGAGATCCCCGCGGTCAACGCCCGCGGTGCTCGGGAGACCATCTGGCACCTGGATCAGGCAGCCGCCAGCACACTCCGCTGACCCCTCCTCCCGTGTGGTTGAGTTCTCCGGCTACTACGTAACCGCCGGAGAACTCAACCGCCCGGGAGGGGTGGGCATGAGAAAAGCCCAGGTCGACCGTGGTGGTCGAGCTGGGCTTTTCTCCTGTACGGAAGCGTCAGATGTCGGCGCCCATCGGGACGATGAGTCCCAGGGCGACGATGATCAGGCCCCAGGTCACCGCCAGGGTGATGGTCAGCCGGTTCAGGTTGCGCTCTGCCACGCCGGAGGACCCCAGGGATGAGGTCACGCCGCCGCCGAACATGTCAGACATGCCTCCTCCGCGGCCTTTATGCAGGAGGATGAGCAGGATCAGCAGCAGGCTGATCACGGCGAGGATGACCTGAAGTGTGATGGTCAGTGCAGACACAGCGACCTTTCGTGATGGAACGTGGGCGAATCAGCTACCAGGATAGCCCGGAACGGGCTCAACCCTGGCCTCAGCCCTGCGCGCCGGTGTCGATGTGCTTCTCGAAGGAGGCGATCTTGCTGAACTCGTCGGTGTCCAGGCTCGCGCCGCCGACCAGGGCGCCGTCCACGTCTGCTCCGGCGAGGATCGAGGCGACGTTCTTGGACTTCACCGAACCGCCGTAGAGCACCCGGACGGTGTCGGCGAACCCTTCCGAGTACAGCTCGGCGAGCTTCGCGCGGATCGCGGCGGACATCTCCTGCGCGTCCTCCGGCCCGGCGACCTTGCCGGTGCCGATGGCCCAGACGGGCTCGTAGGCGACGACGAGCTCGCTGAGCTCCTCGGCGCTGCGGCCGGTCACCGCATCTTCGAGCTGGGCCAGGGTGTGAGCCACGTGGTTCCCGGCCTCACGGACCTCAAGGCCCTCGCCGACGCAGAGCACCGGAGCAAGTCCGTGGCGCAGCGCGGCGCTGAGCTTGGCGTTGAGCTGCTCATCGGTCTCGCCATGGACCTCGCGGCGCTCGGAGTGCCCGATGAGCACCTGGGAGCAGCCCAGCTTCTTCAGGAAGGCCCCGGAGATGTCCCCGGTGTAGGCGCCGGAGTCCTGGTCGGAGAGGTCCTGGGCGCCGTAGTCGATGCCCAGCTTGTCCCCGGTGACCAGGGTCTGCACGCCGCGCAGATCGGTGAACGGCGGGAACACCGAGACCTGCACGCGGTCGTAGTCGTGGCCGGCGTCGTTGAGGGTCCAGGCGAGCTTCTGGACCAGCGCGATCGCCTCCATGTGGTCGATGTTCATCTTCCAGTTGCCGGCGATCAGCGGGCGACGCACGAAAGCGCCATTCTTCTGAGTAGTCATGGAGAGGAGTTCCCTTTCAACGGTGATGAGATCAGCGGTTCAGTCGCCGTGACCCAGTCACAGCAACAGGGTCGCAGCAGCGAGAGTCGCAGCAACAGGGTCACGGCGCGGCGTTCAGCCCTCGAGCGCGTCGATGCCGGGCAGCGCCTTGCCTTCGAGGTATTCCAGGCTGGCGCCGCCGCCGGTGGAGATGTGCCCGAAGCTGTCCTCGTCGAAGCCCAGCGCGCGCACGGCGGCCGCCGAGTCGCCGCCGCCGACCACGGTGAACGCCTCGGTGGTGGTCAGCGCCTCGGCCACGGCGGCGGTGCCCTTGGCGAAGGCCTCCATCTCGAACACGCCCATGGGCCCGTTCCAGAAGACCGTCTTGGCCTGGGCGATCTCGGCGGCGAACGCCTTCGACGTGTCGGGCCCGATGTCCAGGCCGAGCGCCTCGGCGCCGTGCTTGCCGGATTCCAGCGCGTCGGCCGGGAGCACCTCGACCTCGGCGTCGGCGGCGAAGGCCGAGGCCATCACGATGTCGGTGGGCAGCACGATCCGGCAGTCCTGCCGCTCGGCGGCCTCCAGGAAGCCCTTGACGGTGTCGAGCTTGTCGTCCTCGACCAGGGACTTGCCGATGCCGTGGCCCTGGGCCTTGAGGAAGGTGAAGACCATGCCGCCGCCCACCAGGAGCGTGTCGGCGCGGCTCATCAGGTTCTCGATCACGGCGAGCTTGTCGGAGACCTTGGAGCCGCCCAGGACCACCGTGTAGGGACGCTGCGGAGTCTCGGTGAGCCGCTGCAGCACCAGCAGCTCGTCGCGGACCAGGTCACCCTGGTAGGCGGGCAGCTTCGCGGTGATGTCGGCCACCGAGGCGTGCCGGCGGTGCACCGCGCCGAAGGCGTCGTTGACGTAGGCGCCGTCGGTGCCGGTCAGGGCGGCGAGCTCGGCGGCGAGGCCGGCCCGCTCGGCGTCGTCCTTGGAGGTCTCGCGCGCATCGAAGCGGACGTTCTCCAGCAGCAGGATCTGACCCGGTTCGACCGCGGCGGCCTGCTCCTGGGCGCTGGGGCCGACGAGGTCATCGGCGCGCAGCACGGTGACCTCGGTGAGCTCGGACATCCGGGCGGCCACCGGGGCGAGGGAGTACTTCGGCTCGGGCTCACCCTTGGGGCGTCCCAGGTGGGCGGTGACCAGCACCCGGGCGCCGGCGGCGGCGAGCTTCTCCAGCACCGGCAGCGAGGCGCGGATCCGGCCGTCGTCGGTGACGACACCGTCTTTGAGCGGCACGTTGAGGTCGGAGCGGACGAGCACCCGGCGGCCGTTCAGGCCTTCGGAGAGCAGGGCGTCAAGGGTGGCTGCAGTCATGGGATCAGGGTACCAATCGCTGGAAGGGAGAAACAGGGAGGCGGCGGGCGCCGGAATCGGCGAGAAGAAGACGCCGACGACGACGGCGCGGTCACCGCACACAGACGCGCCGCACGCAGATGCCCCGCACACCGACACGCCGCACGGCAGAGGCCCCGGTCTCGACGAGGATTCGTCGAGCCGGGGCCCATGCGATCAGGCGAGCTGGATCAGCGGCCGACGTGCGCGGTCATGTCCACCAGGCGGGCGGAGTAGCCGTACTCGTTGTCGTACCAGCCGAAGACCTTGACGGTCTTGCCGATGACCTTGGTCAGCGGTGCGTCGAAGATCGTGGAGTGCGGATCGCCGACGATGTCGGAGGAGACCAGCGGATCCTCGCTGTAGTGCAGGATGCCCTTGAGCGGGCCCTCGGCGGCCTTCTTGAAGGCGGCGTTGACGTCTTCAGCCGTCACGCCCTCCTTTTCGATGGCGATGGTGAGGTCGGTGCCCGACCCGGTGATGACCGGGACGCGGAGGGCGTAGCCGTCGAGCTTGCCGTCCACCTCGGGGATGACCAGACCGATGGCGGCGGCCGCACCGGTGGAGGTGGGGACCATGTTCACGGCGGCGGCGCGTGCACGGCGGGGATCCTTGTGCGGGGCGTCGTGCAGGCGCTGGTCACCGGTGTAGGCGTGGACCGTGGTCATCAGGCCCTCGACGAGACCGAACTCGTCGTTGAGCACCTTGACCAGCGGAGCCAGGCAGTTGGTGGTGCAGGAGGCGTTGGAGACCACGGTGTGGTTCTCCGAGTCATAGGTGTCCTCGTTGATGCCCATGACCAGGGTCGCATCGACGCCCTTGCCCGGTGCCGAGAGGACGACCTTCTTGGCGCCGGCATCGAGGTGCTTGCCGGCGGACTCCTTGGTGGTGAAGAAGCCTGTGCACTCGAGCACGACGTCGACGCCGAGCTCGGCCCAGGGCAGGTTCGCCGGGTCCTTGTCGGAGAGGATCTTGATCCGGCGGTCACCGGCGACGAGGGTGTCACCGTCGAGGGAGACATCGGCCGGGAAGCGACCCATGACGGAGTCGTACTTGGTCAGGTTCACCAGCTGGGCGGGGTCGGTGAGATCGTTGATCGCCACGAGCTCGAGGTCGGTGCGGCCGGTGTTCTCCAGCACGCGCAGCACGGTGCGTCCGATACGTCCAAAACCATTGATCGCGATTTTTGTCGCCATGAGGTTCCTCTCTTGACAGTGGGACCGCAGTTCCTGCGGGCCTTGGGGCCGTTCTTGCAGAGGCAGACCTGGAGCTTCTCACTCCGGACGAAAAAGCCCTTAGACACACGTTGGGGATCAGCAGCTCGACCGTAGTCGAACCGCTGACCCCCAACAACATCGTTGTTCATCAGGCTGTCTGCAGAACGTGATTTTCAGTTTTCTCGTAGATCATTCAACCATGTCGACATGGCTGGCCCCAACATCCTGGGGCCGGTTCTGCCTGGGAGGACGGTCACACCGTCCGTGCCGGACAGTCACACCGTCGGTGCCGAAGCGATCAGGGAGTGAGCAGCTTCGAGGCGCCCGAGCGGGCGGCCTCCAGACGTGCGGCGACGTCGCTCCAGTTGATGATGTTCCAGAAGGCCTTCACGTAGTCGGGCTTGACGTTCTGGTAGTCCAGGTAGAAGGCGTGCTCCCACATGTCGAGCATCAGCAGCGGGATGGTGCCCACGGGCACGCCGTTCTGCTGGTCGTAGAACTGCTCGATGACGATGTTGCCGCCGATGGGCTCGTAGGCGAGGATCGCCCAGCCGGAGCCCTGGATGGTCAGCGCGGCGGAGGTGAACTGGGCCTGGAACGCCTCGAAGGAGCCGAAGTACTCGTCGATGGCTGCTGCCAGCTCGCCCTCGGGGCGCTCCTGGCCCTCTGGGGAGAGGTTCTTCCAGAAGATCGAGTGGTTGGTGTGCCCGCCGAGGTTGAACTGCAGGTCCTTGAGAAGCTTCGGAGTCGTGGCGTAGTCGCCCTTCTCGCGGGCTTCGGCCAGCTTCTCCAGCGCGGTGTTGGCGCCGGTGACGTAGGTCTGGTGGTGCTTGGAGTGGTGCAGCTCCATGATGCGGGCCGAGATGTGCGGCTCCAGCGCGGAGTAGTCGTAGTCCAATTCAGGAAGTGTGAAGTCAGTCAAAATGTCCTCCTAGACACGGGGGTTCGTCGAGGCCAGCTGCACCTCGGCTCGGTCCTCATCCTATGCCGTGGGCGCATCACCAGAAAGGGGGATGACGTCCATGACCTGAAGTGTTCACCACTGGAGTAACTGCGGTGAGCTGGGCCTCAGCCTTCGAGCATGTCCGGGGTGACGCTGGACTCGGTGCCCGGGATCTTCAGCTCAGAGGCCTTCTTGTCCGCCATGGCCAGCAGCCGGCGGATGCGTCCGGCGATGGCGTCCTTGGTCATCGGCGGGTCCGCGAGCCGGCCCAGCTCGTCCAGGGAGGCCTGCTTGTGCGCCAGCCGCAGCTCTCCGGCGTATTTGAGGTGGTGCGGGGCCTCGTCGCCGAGGATCTCCAGGGCGCGCTGCACCCGGGCGCCGGCGGCGACGGCGGCCTGGGCCGAGCGGCGCAGGTTGGCGTCGTCGAAGTTCGCCAGCCGGTTGGCGGTGGCGCGGACCTCTTTGCGCATCCGGCGCTCCTCCCAGACCAGCAGGGTCTGGTGGGCGCCCATGAGGGTGAGCAGCTTGGCGATGGAGTCGCCGTCGCGGATCACCACCCGGTCCACGTTGCGCACCTCGCGGGCCTTGGCGGGGATGCCGAGCCGGCGGGCGGAGCCCACCAGGGCCAGGGCGGCCTCGGGGCCGGGGCAGGTGACCTCCAGGGAGGAGGAGCGGCCGGGCTCGGTGAGCGAGCCGTGGGCCAGGAAGGCGCCGCGCCAGGCGGAGACGGCGTCGGCCATGGAGCCGTTGACGACGACGGAGGGCAGGCCGCGCACGGGGCGGCCGCGGGCGTCGAGCAGGCCGGTCTGCCGGGCCAGCGCCTCGCCGTCGCGGACCACGCGCACCACATAGCGGGAGCCGCGCTTGAGCCCGTTGCCGGAGACCACGATGACCTCGGGGTTGTGCCCGTAGACCTCGGTGACGGTGGTCTTGAGCCGCCGCGCGGTGGCGGCGTGGTCCAGCTCGGCCTCGATCACGATCCGACCAGAGATGATGTGCAGTCCTCCGGCGAAGCGGAGCATGGCCGAAACCTCGGCCTTCCGCTCGGATGTCGTCTTGACGTGCTGGCGGGAAAGCTCTTCTTTGACCGACTCGGTCAGCGCCATATGTGTTGTCCTCTGGTCTTCGTCTGATGCAGATCGGTCATCGTACCCAATGCCCCTGAGCGGGAATCCGCTCAGAGCCACCCTTGCTCAATTCACAGGCGCTCCCGCTCGGTCCACGGTCGCTCGGTCCACGGTCGCTCGGTCCACGGTCGCTCGGTCCACGGGCGCTCCGGTTCAGTCGCCGAAGACCTCGCTGAAGGCGATGGCCAGCCGCAGCGGGTCATGCACATCCGGCTGACCCGCCTTCGCGACGTCGTGATACCTCACCTTCGCGCCGAGCAGCTCCGCTGCTTCGGCGAACTCCTCGCGCTCCTGGAGGGGAACCGACGTGGGGTCCGCGATGATGCGGTGCACGCGCAGCCCGGGGGCGTAGTGATGAAGAACTCGCAGATGTTCTGCGGGACTCATGCCGGCGGTCTCGTCGGTGTGAGGTGTGAGGTTCATCACGATACACCGCCGGGCCTCGGTCTCATAGAGAGCGTCCCGGAGCTCCGGCAGGAGCAGATGCGGCAGCACCGAGGTATACCAGGAGCCAGGACCTAACACTACCCAATCACTGAGCTCGATGGCGGTGAGCGCCTCGGCGCAGGCCGAGGCCTCGGCCGGGTGCAGCTGGACATCGCGCAGCCGGCCCAGGCTGCCCGCCGTCGCCAGCGCCACCTGGGAGGAGAGCCGATCGCCGTTGTTGAACGGCGGCTCGGACCCGGACTCACCCTCCATGGGTTCCACCACCCCGGACATGGTCAGCGGCTGCCGGGACATCGGCAGCACCTGGCCGCGGGCTCCGAGCAGGGTCCCGGCCCAGCGCAGGCCCTCCACGGAGTCGCCGATGAGCTCCCAGAGCGCGACGATGAGCAGGTTGCCCATCGCGTGGTCGTCGAGGCTGCCGGTGACGCCCTCGCGGGAGCGGAACCGGTGCTGCATGACCTGGGCCCAGGTGCGGCCCCATTCGGTGTCGTCGCACAGCGCGGCGAGCGCCATCCGGAGGTCCCCGGGGGGCAGCACGTCCATGTCTTCGCGGAGCCGGCCGGAGGAGCCGCCGTCGTCGGCCACGGTGACGATGGCGGTGAGGTGCTCAGCGGCGATGACGCGCAGCGCCGAGAGCGTGGCGGAGAGCCCGTGGCCTCCGCCGAGGGCGGAGACGCGGAAGGAGCCGCGCGGCTGCGGCTGGGCGATCTGGCTCACCCCTACTCACGTCCCAGATCACGGTGGATGGTGTTCACCGTGACGTTGGGCAGCTGGTCCAGCCGGCGGGCGAGCTCCTCGGAGACCGCGACCGAGCGGTGCTTGCCGCCGGTGCAGCCCACCGCGATGTTGGCGTAGTGCTTGTTCTCCCGCCGGTAGCCCTCGATGACCGGGCGCAGCGATTCGACGTAGTTGGCCAGGAAGTCGCCGGTGCCCTCATTGCCCAGCACGTACTCGCTGACCTGGGAGTCCAGGCCGGTGAAGGCGCGCAGCTCGGGCACCCAGTGCGGGTTGGGAATGAAGCGCATGTCGGCGATGAAGTTGGCGTCGGCGGGGACCCCGTATTTGAAGCCGAAGCTCATCACGTTGAGCCGGAGCTGGACCGGGCCGTCCTCGTTGAAGATCTCGGTGATCTCCCGGGCCAGGCCGTGGACGTTGAGGTCGGTGGTGTCGAGCACGATCTCGGCGGCGGACTTGACGTCCTTGAGCAGGTCACGCTCGGCGGTGATGCCGTCGAGGATCCGCCCGGAGCCCTGCAGCGGGTGCGGGCGGCGGCCCTGTTCGAAGCGGCGGACCAGCAGCGCGTCGGAGGAGTCCAGGAAGAGCATCCGGTAGGTCACGCCGGTGGCCTTGAGCTGCTCCAGGGCGCCGAGCATGTCGGAGAACAGCGCGCGGGTGCGCACGTCGATGACCACGGCGAGCTTCTCCATGGATCCGGGGTGCCGGGAGATGATGTCGATCATGGTGGTGATGAGCTCCGGCGGGAGCCCCTCGACCACGTACCAGCCGAGATCCTCTAAGGCGTGGGCGGCCGTGGTTCGGCCGGCACCGGACATGCCGGTGACGATCAACAGTTCGTTCTCGGGAGGCTTCACCGGGGTCAGACCAACATCCATGCTGAAGAGCCTATCTGGCTGGCACGAATCGGGTGAAGCCCCGGTTCAGGCCACTGTTGAGGCCCTGCGTCAGGCCGGGCCCTTCGCCGGTGCGGGGGCCTCGGCGGTGAGGTGGTCGAGGATCTTCTGCGCGGTGTCGCGGCCCAGCCCGGGGACCTCGATGATCTCCTCCAGGCTGGCCTTCTTCAGGTTCGCGACGGAGCCGAAGTGTGCGACGACGGCGGCGCGGCGGCTCGGCCCCAGGCCCGGCACCTCATCCAGCGCAGACGCGGTCATCGCCTTGGACCGCTTGGAGCGGTGGTAGGCGATGGCGAACCGGTGGGCCTCGTCGCGGATCCGCTGGAGCATGTAGAGCGCCTCGGAGGAGCGCGGCAGCACCAGCGGGAAGTCGTCCCCGGGCAGCCAGACCTCTTCGAGCCGCTTGGCCAGTCCGACGACGGGCAGGTCGGTGATCCCGAGGTCATCGAGTGCCTGCCGGGCCACGTTGACCTGCGGCTGGCCGCCGTCGACCACGACCAGGCTGGGCGGGTAGGCGAAGCGTTCGGCCTCGCGCTCGACCACCGTGGAGTCCCTGGCCTCGGCGGCTTCAGCAGGCTCCCCCGCCGCCGCAACAGAACTCACGGGTTCCGCTGTCACAGGCTCCGCTGGCGCAGGCTCCGCGAACTCGGCCACCGGCACCGCGGCGTCGGACTGGGCCTGGTCCTTCAGGTGTCGGGCGAAGCGGCGGGTGATCACGTCGTACATCGCGGAGGTGTCATCGCGGGCGGCGTCGCCCTTGATCGAGAAGCGCCGGTAGTCGCGCTTCTTCGCGAGCCCGTCCTCGAGCACCACCATCGAGGCGACCACGTTGGTGCCGGAGGTGTGCGAGATGTCGAAGCATTCGATGCGCAGCAGCGGCTCGGCGGCGCCGAGCGCCTCCTGCAGGTCGCGCAGCGCGGCGGACCGGGTGGTGATGTCGGAGTTGCGCCGGGCCTTGTGCAGGGCCAGCGCCTGGGATGCGTTCTCCTGCACGGTGCCCAGCAGGGCGGCCTTGTCGCCGCGCTGGGGCACGCGCAGGCTGATCTGCGCCCGACCCTCGCCCGAGTCGCTGCGCAGCTGGCGCAGCCAGGCGGTCATCTCCTCGGCATTGTCCGGCAGGGCGGGGACCAGCACCTCGGGCGGGATCCGTTCGGTGTCGGCCATGGAGCCGTAGACCTGCATCAGGAGCTGCTCGACCATCGCGCCGGCGTCGGTGTCCTCGACCTTCTCCACGACCCAGCCGCGCTGACCGCGGATCCGGCCCTGCCGGACGTGGAAGACCTGGGCGGCTGCTTCGAGCTCGTCCTCGGCGAAGGCGAAGATGTCGGCCTCGGTGTCCTCCGAGAGCACCACGGAGTTTCGTTCGAAGACCCGCCGGATGGCCTCGAGGTCGTCGCGGTGCCGGCCGGCGTCCTCGTAGCGCAGCTCGGCCACGGCGGCCTTCATCTCGTTGGTGATCCGGCGGACCTGCGGGCCGGGGCGCCCGGCCATCACCTCGCAGAACTCCTCGGCGAGCCTGCGGTGGTCTTCTTCGCTGATCTCCCCCACGCAGGGCGCAGCGCACTTGCCGATGTAGCCCAGCAGGCAGGGCCGGCCGGAGGCCTTGGCGCGCTTGAACACCCCGGCGGAGCAGCTGCGCACCGGGAAGACCCGCAGCATGGTGTCCACGGTCTCGCGGATCGCCTTGGCCGGGTAGAAGGGTCCGAAGTACTTCACCCCGGGCTTCTTGTCCCCGCGCATCACCTGGACCCGCGGGTACTTCTCGTTCATGGTGACCGCGAGGTAGGGGTAGGACTTGTCGTCGCGGTACATGATGTTGAACCGCGGGGTGTGCTGCTTGATCCAGGTGTATTCGAGCTGGATCGCCTCGAGCTCGGAGCCGACCACGGTCCACTCCACGCTGGAGGCGGCGTGCACCATGGCGTAGGTCTTCGGGTGCAGGGTGGCGACCCGGGAAAAGTAGGAGTTCAGCCGGGCGCGCAGGTTCTTGGCCTTGCCCACGTAGACCACCCGGCCGTGCGGGTCGATGAAGCGGTAGACCCCGGGGTTGGTGGGGATCTCCCCGGTGCGAGGTCGGTAGGAGGTGGGGTCAGCCATCGGCCTCGGCGGGCGGCGCGTTGTAGCTGGCTACCCGCTCCTGGCCGCTGAGCGCGGCGATGGCGTCCATGATCTGCTCGGTGGCCGCCCGGCGGGCCGGCAGCGGGTGCTTCTTGCCCAGCTGCGGGAACTGCAGCGGCTCCCCCACGTGCATCTCGAACTTCCGTGGTCGGACCATCCTGGAGTCCGGCTTCTGCAGCGCCTCGGTGCCGCGCAGCCCGACCGGGATCACGGGCAGCCCGGTGGCCACGGCGAGCCAGCCGACCCCGTTCTTGCCGCGGTAGAGCCGGCCGTCGCGGCTGCGGGTGCCCTCGGGGTAGATCCCGACGCCGTGGCCCGCCTGCGCGATGGCGCCCAGCTCGAAGAGCGCCTCCACCGAGGCGGACTGGCGCTGGCGCTCCACCGGGACCGAGCCGACGGATTCGAAGAACAGCTTCATCGCGCGGCCCTTGACCCCGGTCTGATTGAAGTACTCGGCCTTGGCGAAGAAGCTCACGGTGCGCGGGAAGAGCGCCTGGATCAGCACCGAGTCCAGGAAGGAGAGGTGGTTGGAGGCGACGATGAACCCGCCCTCGGCGGGGGTGTTCTCCAGCCCGGTGATCACGGGCCGGCAGGACAGCTTCACGGCGATCTCGAAGGTCTTGCGGACCGCATCATTGGTGGCGACGCGCTCAGACTCCTGCGCCTCGGGGGTGGTGCTCACCTGGTGCCTCCGCTTACTCGCTGATCAGCGACGTAGTCCTGCTGTGTGACGTGGGTGCCGCTCTGTGAACTGGCCCACTCACTTTAGCAGTGCGGCAAGGAATGCGCCCGTGTGGGATCCTGTCTTCTCCGCCGTGGCGGCGACCTTCTCCGGAGTGCCCTGCGCGACGACGAGCCCGCCGCCGCTGCCCCCTTCGGGGCCGAGGTCGATGACCCAGTCGGAGGACTTGATCACATCGAGGTTGTGCTCGATGGTGATCACGCTGTTGCCCTTCTCCACCAGCCCCTGCAGGACCTGCAGGAGTTTGCGGATGTCTTCGAAGTGCAGCCCGGTGGTGGGCTCGTCCAGCACGTAGACGCTGCGCCCGTTGGAGCGGCGCTGCAGCTCCGAGGCGAGCTTCACCCGCTGGGCCTCGCCGCCGGAGAGCGTGGTGGCGGACTGGCCGAGCCTCACATAGCCCAGGCCGACCTCGACCAGGGTGTTGAGGTGTCGGGCGATCGGGGCGAAGGCGGCGAAGAACTCCGCGGCCTGCTCGATCGGCATGTCGAGCACCTCGGCGATGTTCTTGTTCTTGTACTTCACCTCGAGGGTCTCGCGGTTGTACCGGGCGCCGTGGCAGACCTCGCAGGGCACGTAGACGTCGGGCAGGAAGTTCATCTCGATCTTCAGCGTGCCGTCGCCGGAGCAGGACTCGCAGCGGCCGCCCTTGATGTTGAAGGAGAACCGGCCGGGCTGGTAGCCGCGGGTCTTGGACTCCGGCGCCTGGGCGAAGAGCTTGCGGACGTGGTCGAAGACCCCGGTGTAGGTGGCCGGGTTGGAGCGCGGGGTGCGCCCGATCGGTGACTGGTCCACGTGGATCACCTTGTCCAGGTGATCGTCGATCCCGTCGATCCGGCGGTGTCGGCCGGGGACCTGCTTGGCGCCGTTGAGCTTGTTCGCCAGCGACTTGTAGAGGATCTCGTTGATCAGCGTGGACTTGCCGGAGCCGGAGACGCCGGTGACGGAGAGGAAGATCCCGAGCGGGATCTCCACGGAGACCTTGTCCAGGTTGTTCTCCTGGGCCTCGATGACCTTGAGCATCCGGGTCTTGTCCACCGGGCGGCGCTGCGCCGGGATCGGGATGCTGCGCCGGCCGGAGAGGTAGTCCCCGGTGATGGAGTGGGTGTTGTCGCGCAGGCCCTGCACGGAGCCGGAGTGCACGATTTCGCCGCCGCGCTCCCCGGCGCCGGGTCCGATGTCCACGATCCAGTCGGCCTCGGCGATGGTGTCCTCGTCGTGTTCGACCACGATCAGGGTGTTGCCGAGGTCGCGCAGCCGGGTGAGGGTCTGGATGAGCCGGGCGTTGTCGCGCTGGTGCAGCCCGATGGAGGGCTCGTCGAGGACGTAGAGCACCCCGACCAGGCCGGAGCCGATCTGGGTGGCGAGCCGGATCCGCTGGGCCTCGCCGCCGGAGAGCGTGCCGGCGGCGCGCTCCAGGTTCAGGTAGCTCAGGCCCACGTCGAGCAGGAAGTTCAGCCGGGCCAGGATCTCTTTGAGCACCTGGTCGGCGATGGTGGCGTCGCGGGCGGAGAGCTTCACGGTGGAGAAGAACTCGGCGCACTTGTCCAGCGGCAGCCGGGCGATCTCGGCGATCGAGGCGCCCTGCACGGTGACCGCGAGCGCGGCGGGGTTCAGCCGCTGGCCGTTGCAGGCCGGGCAGGGGATCTGGCGCATGTACTGCGCGTAGCGGTCCCGGGCGTTGTCGGACTCCACCTCGAGGTGCTTGCGCGAGATGTAGGAGAGCGCGCCTTCGAACCCGGTGGAGTAGGTGCGTTCGCGGCCGAAGCGGTTGCGGTACTGCACGACGACCTTGTGGTTGCGGCCGTGCAGCAGCGCCTTCTGCACCTTCTTGGGCAGGTCCTTCCAGGGGGTGCGCACCGAGAAGTCCAGCTCGTTGGAGAGCGCGGTGATCAGCCGGAGCCAGTAGTCCTTGGAGGCCTTGCCCAGGGCCCAGGGGGCGATGGCGCCGCCTTCGAGCGAGAGGGTGTCATCGGGGATGACCAGGTCGATGTCCACCTCGAGGCTGGAGCCGATGCCGGAGCAGACCTCGCAGGCGCCGAAGGGGTTGTTGAAGGAGAAGGACCGCGGCTCGATCTCGTCCAGCGCCAGCGGGTGCTCGTTCGGGCAGGCCAGGTTCTCGGAGAAGGGCCGCTGCTTGGGGCCGGTGAGGCCTTCGGGGACCTTGTCGTTGGTGGGTTCGCCGTCCTCGTCGAGGTCGACCAGGTCGATGACCAGGCGCCCGTCGGCGAGCTTCAGCGCGGTCTCCACCGAGTCGGTGAGCCGCTGGCGCATGCCTTCGCGGATCACGAGCCGGTCGATGACCACTTCGATCTGGTGCTTATAGGTCTTCTCCAGCGTGGGCGGTTCGCTGAGCTGGATGATCTCGCCGTCGACGATGGCGCGCGAGAAGCCCTCGCTGGCGAGGTCGCGGAAGAGGTCCTTGAACTCGCCCTTGCGGCCGCGGACCACCGGGGCCAGGACCTGGAAGCGGGTCTTCTCGGGGAAGCCCAGGACCTGGTCGACGATCTGCTGCGGGGTCTGGCGTTCGATCTTCTCCCCGCAGGTGGGGCAGTGCGGGATCCCGATCCGGGCCCAGAGCAGGCGCAGGTAGTCGTGGATCTCGGTGACCGTGCCCACGGTGGAGCGGGGGTTCTTGGAGGTGGACTTCTGGTCGATGGAGACCGCCGGGGAGAGGCCTTCGATGAAGTCGATGTCGGGCTTGTCCACCCGGCCGAGGAACTGCCGGGCGTAGGCGGAGAGCGACTCGACGTAGCGGCGCTGGCCCTCGGCGAAGATGGTGTCGAAGGCGAGCGAGGACTTGCCGGAGCCGGAGAGGCCGGTGAACACGATGAACGAGTTGCGCGGCAGCTCGACGGTGACGTCCTTGAGGTTGTGCTCGCGCGCACCCTGGACCACGATCCGGTCGGCTTCGGCATGACCGATCGTCCCGTTGGTGGCGGATTTTCGTCGCGCACCCTCGGCGTAGTAGTCGTCCACGGATTCGATGATGGCTGTTTCGGCTGCTCGCTCTGACACGTGATTCAGTGTAGAACCCCTGACCCGTTCGAACAAACGTTCGAAGCCAGGGCGGGGTGGGGGCAGTCCTCGCGTTCGGGACCGGGCGCTCCCTGCGTCGAAAGGCGGATTCTCCGCGCATCTGACCCGGATTTCGGGCCCTGGTGCTCGGAGATTCCGCCGCTCAGCGCGAGGTGGCGTTCATCACCCCGACGACGACGCCGCGTCGGTCCATGTCAGAATGGCGCCGTGATCTCTGACTCCCCCGCCGCCCCTGCCACCGCCCGCCCCACCGTCGACTCCGCCGCCGACGCTGCTGACACCTCCGACATCCGGGTGGTGCTCTTCGACCTCGACGGCACCCTGGTCGATCCGGCCGGGGCGATCACCCTCGGCGTCGTCCATGCATTGGGCGTGCACGGGATCGAGATCCCCGATCAGGAGGTGCTGGACTCGTTCGTCGGTCCGCCGCTGGCCACCTCGCTGGCCAGCCTGCCCGGCGTGACCGAGGCGCTGATCCCCTCGATCGTGGAGGAGTACCGGCAGCGTTACCTCGCCGAGGGCATGCAGGCGAGCCGGGTCTACCCGGGGATCGAGGAGCTGCTGAGCACGCTCAACGCCGCCGGTGTGGTCTGCGCGGTGGCGACCTCGAAGCCCACCGGACTGGCCGAGCGGCTGCTGAGCATCCAGGGCATTCGCGAGCACTTCGCCGCGGTGCAGGGCTCCCCCGAGGACGAGTCCGTCCCGCACGACGGCAAGGGCCCCATCCTCGGCGCCGCGCTGGAAGCGATCGGCCTGGACCCCGCCGCGGGCCCGCTCAGCCAGACGGCCCCCGACGCCAGGGTGATCATGGTCGGTGACCGGATCTTCGACGTGGACGGCGCCGCAGCCCACGGCCTGCGCTGCATCGGCGTGCGCTGGGGCTACGCCCCCGCCGGAGAGCTGGAAGAGGCCGGGGCGTACCCGATCGTGAGCACCACGGAGCGCCTCGAAGATGCGCTGATCTCGGCCGGGATCCTGAGCCCGGCCAAGCAGCTGGCCTATGCGCCGGGGTACGTCCGCTTCGTGACTCCGCGAGGTCGCCAGACCTTAGACTGAGCCCTATGGCCTCTGACAGTTCTCTGCTCTACGATCTCCCTGCGATCACGCTTCGCCGCATCTCGGTCTCCGAGATGAACAACAACGTGTATCTGCTCACCGCGAAGAAGTCCGGGGTCCAGGTGCTCATCGATGCCGCCGACGACGCCGGGGCCATCCGGGGTCTGCTCGCTGAAGCCGCCCAGGACACGCCCTGCCCGCTGGAGCTGACCGCGGTGCTCACCACCCACTCGCACTGGGATCACATCCGGGCGCTGGAGGAGCTGCTCAACGCCCCGGGGGCCGGAGCCGCAGCAACCTCCGGCCCGGAGTCCGCGGCCGGCGCCGAGGACGCGCCCGCCATCGAGGCCGAGAAGAACGTCACCATCGACCGGCGGCTCAGCCACGGCGAGGTGCTCTCCTATGACGGCGTCGACCTGAACGTGATCCACCTGCGCGGCCACACCCCCGGGTCCATGGCCTTCGTCTACCGGGTCGAAGACGGCCCCACCCACATCTTCACCGGGGACTCGCTCTTCCCCGGCGGCGTCGGCAAGACCTGGTCGGCCGAAGACTTCGCCACGCTGCTCGACGACGTCGAGGCCCGGCTCTTCGCCGACTACGAGGACGACACGATCATCCACCCCGGCCACGGCGACCCCACGACGTTGGGCGCCGAACGCGCCCAGCTCCCCGCATGGCGGGAACGCGGCTGGTGAGCGCCGTGACCGCCGCCAAGCGGCTGCACAAGCTCGAAACCTCCGCCGAAGGAGAAGGCCCCGCCGGACCGGAGGAGCTCTACGCGGCCTTCGAAGCCTGGACCCAGACCCAGGGGCTCACCCTCTACCCCGCCCAGCAGGACGCCATCCTGGAGCTGGCCGACGGCCAGCACGTCATCATGGCCACCCCCACCGGCTCGGGCAAGTCCCTGGTCGCGACCGCGGCGCACTTCTTCGCGCTCTCCCGCGGCGAGCGCAGCGTCTACACCGCCCCGATCAAGGCGCTGGTCTCGGAGAAGTTCTTCTCCCTGGTGGAGATCTTCGGTGCCGAGAACGTCGGGATGGTCACCGGTGACTCCTCGGTCAACGCCGGCGCCCCGATCGTGTGCTGCACCGCGGAGATCCTCGCCAATGAGGCGCTGCGCGACGGCCGCGACGCCAACGTCGGCCCGGTCATCATGGACGAGTTCCACTTCTACGCCGATCCGCAGCGCGGCTGGGCCTGGCAGGTCCCGCTGCTGGAGCTCACCGGCCGCGCCGAGCCCGGCACCCCGGGCCACGGCGCCGCCGGCAGCCGGGCACAGTTCCTGCTGATGTCCGCCACCCTGGGCGACACCTCCCGGTTCGAGGCTCGGCTCAGTGCAGGGACCGGGCGCGACGTCGTCACCGTCTCCAGCGCCGAACGTCCGGTGCCGCTGAGCTACGAGTACTCCACCACCGCGCTGCAGACCAAGCTCGAGGAGCTGGTCACCACCCACCAGGCCCCGGTCTACGTGGTGCACTTCTCCCAGCGCGAGGCGGCCGAGCGCGCCGTCGGCCTGGCCTCGCTCAACGTGGTCTCCAAGGGCGAGCGTGAGGCGATCCGGGTGAAGCTGGAGACCTTCCGCTTCGCCAAGGGCTTCGGCAAGACGCTGAACCGGCTGCTCCGCGCCGGGATCGGGGTCCACCACGCCGGCATGCTGCCCAAATACCGCCGGCTGGTCGAACAGCTCGCCCAGCAGGGCCTGCTGAAGGTCATCTGCGGCACCGACACCCTCGGCGTCGGGATCAACGTGCCGATCCGCACGGTGCTGCTGACCGCGCTGAGCAAATACGACGGCACCCGCACCCGGCAGCTCAACGCGCGGGAGTTCCATCAGATCGCCGGTCGCGCCGGCCGGGCCGGGTTCGACACCCACGGCACCGTGGTGGTCCAGGCCCCCGAGCACGTGATCGAGAACAACGCCTCGATCGAGAAGGCCCGCGCCAAGCACGGCGACGATGAGAAGAAGGTCTCCCAGGCGATCCGCTCGGCCGGGAAGAAGAAGCCCCGCGACGGGTTCGTCTCCTGGAGCGACAAGACCTTCGAACGGATCATCACCGCCACCCCGGAGCCGATGGTCTCCCGGATGAAGGTCAGCTACTCGATGGTGCTGCACCTGCTGGAGCGGCCCGAGGATCCGATCCGGGCGATGCGCCGGATGATCCTCGCCGCCGATGAGACCCCGGCCCGGAAGGCCCAGCTGCAGCGGCAGGGGCTGCAGATCCTGCGCGAGCTGCTCACCGCCGGGGTGCTGGAGCGCCTGGAACGTCCCGATGAGGACGGCCGCACCGTGGACCTGACCCTTGACCTGCAGGACAACTTCGCGCTGAACCAGCCGCTGGCGCCCTTCGCGGTGGCCGCCGTGGAGCTGCTGGACACCGAGTCCGAGTCCTACGCCCACGATGTGATCAGCGTGATCGAGTCCATCCTGGAGACCCCGCACCAGATCACCGGCGCCCAGGTGAAGCAGCTGAAGTCGGAGAAGATCGGCGAGCTCAAGGCCGAAGGCGTGGAGTATGTGGACCGGATGCGGATCCTCGACGAGCTCACCCACCCGCAGCCGCTCGCCGAGCTGCTCACCCAGCAGTTCGAGATCTACCGCACCGGCGCACCCTGGGTCTCCGACTATGCGCTGCAGCCGAAATCGGTGGTCCGCGACATGCTCGAGCGGGCCTTCGACTTCACCACCATGGTCAACCACTACCAGATCGCCCGCTCCGAGGGAGTGCTGCTGCGCTACCTCAGCGACGCCTATAAGGCGCTGAAGCAGACGGTCCCGGAGAACCGGCTCACCGAGGAGCTCGAAGACCTGCTCGCCTGGCTCGGCGAAGTGGTCCGGCAGACTGACAGCTCGCTGCTGGAGGAATGGGAACGGCTGCAGGCCGGCGATGACCCGGAGAAGCTGGCCGAGCTCGCCGCCATGGAGGCCGACATCTCCGCGCTGGATCACCCGGACCGGGTCACCTCCAATGCGCGGGCCTTCAAGGTCATGGTGCGCAACGCCCTGTTCCTGCGCGCAGAGCTCTTCGCCCAGGAGAAGGAGGCGAAGCTCGCCGAGCTCGACGCCGAGCACGGCTGGGACAAGGACCGCTGGGGTCAGGCGCTGGACGCCTACTTCAACATCTACGAGGACCTCTACACCGACGCCCAGTCCCGCGGGCCCAGCCTGGTGCGGATCGACGTCTCTCCGAAGGACACCCCGGACCCGGAGCGCCGCTACTGGCGGGCCGTGCAGGTCCTGGATGACCCGGACTCCCACCACGACTGGGGCATCCACGCCTGGATCGACCTCACCGCCTCGGATGAGACCGGGGCCCCCGTGGTGATCATGGACCGGGTCGGCGAACTGGGATGACCAGTGCGGGGATCAGCGCCGCCGGTTCCGGAACACCTGAGGCCCATACGGCGGGGGCGACGTCCACGCTGATCGACGGCACCCAGATCACCGATCACTGGCTCGATGTGCCGTTAGACCACCAAGCGCCGCTGGACCACCGGGCGCCCGACGGTGAGCGGATCCGGATCTACGCGCGGGAGTTCGTCGCCGCGGAGGCCTCCGCGCAGGGCCGGGACCATGTGGAGTCACTCCCCTGGCTGCTGTTCCTGCAGGGCGGCCCCGGCGGGAAGGGCACCCGGCCGGCCAAGCTCGGCGGCTGGATGTCCGAGGCCGGAGCCAAGTTCCGGATCCTGATGCTGGATCAGCGCGGCACCGGACTCTCCGCCCCGCTCACCCGGCACTCCCTCGCCGCCCGGGGCGACGCCGCCGCCCAGGCTGCCCACATGCGCCACTTCCGCGCCGATTCGATCGTGAAGGACGCCGAGGCGTTCCGACGCGCGCTGGGGCTGACGTCCTGGAGCGTGCTGGGTCAGAGCTTCGGCGGGTTCGCCACGCTGAGCTACCTCTCCTTCGCCCCTGAGTCCCTAACCCGGGCGCTGATCACCGGTGGCCTGGCCCCGCTCACGGGTCACGCGGACCGGGTCTACCGTGCCACCTACGCCAAGATGCGGGCCCGGAACTACGAGCACTTCGACCGGTTCCCGCAGGACCGCGAGATCCTGGACGCGGTCTTCGCCCACCTTCGTACCCACCACGTGCAGCTGCTCGACGGGTCCGCGCTGACCCCTGCCCGGTTCCAGCTGGTCGGGATGTTGCTGGGTGGCAATGCCCGCGCCGACTCGCTGCACTACCTGCTCGAAGAAGCGTTCACCGGGCCGGAGCAGACCGAGCTCTCAGACACCTTCCTCGCAGCGGTGGGCCAGCAGCTCTCCTTCGCCGCGAACCCGATGTACGCGGTGATGCATGAATCCATCTACGGCCAGCCCGCCAAGCTGACCGACGGACGCGCCGCGACCGGCTGGGCGGCCCAGCGGGTGGGCGCCGAGTTCCCGGAGTTCGACGCGGAGGGCGCCTCTCCCCTGCTGCTGGGTGAGATGATCCTGCGCGAACACCTGCTCCTTGACCCGACATTGAAGGACCTGGTGGAGGCGGCGGACCGGCTCGCCGCCGTCGAGGACTGGGAGCCGCTCTACGACTTGGCCCAGCTGGGCCGCAACCGGGTGCCCACCGCCGCGGCGCTCTACACCGACGACGTGTACGTGGCGCGGGAGCTCTCCTGGGAGACCGCGGACCTCATCGGCGGGATCAGCGTCTGGGAGACCTCCGAGTTCCACCATGACGGCCTGGCCGACGACGGCGCCCGAGTCTTCGCGGAGCTGCTGAAGCGCACCTGACTCTGGCTCGGCTGAACTGGAGTCAGCGCACGCCGCTGCGCAGGCCTCGAGCCTTCTCCAGGAGCGCTAGGTACTGGCCGCGATGTTCGATCAGGTCTTCCTGGTACTTCTCGGGCACCTTCGCCACCTTGGTGGCCCAGTAGTCGTACTTCTGGGCTGTCTGGATCAGATTGAACTCTCGGTCCGCGGGCGCCATTTCTCGGAGATCCACGTAGCGCTGAGAGTACTTCTCGGCGTTCTGGATGGCGCGAAGCGCCCGGCCCTTCGGTGCGAGCAGCGAGGTGGTCACCGTGATGATCAGGACACCCACGATGACCAGCAGCGACAGGCCGGTTTCGATCTCGACCACCGAGACGTCTTCGCCGTTGTTGATGAAGAAGAGGTTGTTCTCGTGCAGGGCGTGGATCATCAGCTTCACGCCGATGAAGCCCAGGATCAGGGCCAGGCCGTAGGAGAGGTAGATGAGCCGGTCCAGCAAACCGTCGATGAGGAAGTACAGCTGCCGCAGACCCATCAGCGAGAAGGCGGTGGCGGCGAAGACGATGAACGGCTCCTGGGTGAGCCCGTAGATGGCCGGGATCGAGTCCACGGCGAAGAGCAGGTCGGTGCCACCGATGGCGAGCATCACCAGCAGCATCGGAGTGAACATCCGCTTGCCGTTGACCCGCGTGGTGATCTTGTCCCCGTGGTATTCCTCGGTGGTGTTCAGGTGCCGGCGTGCGAACCGGATGAAGAAGTTGTCCGCCTCGTCTCCCCCGGTGTCCCCGGCGAGCTCCTTCTTCAGCAGCTGCCCGGCGGTCATCAGCAGGATGATGCCGAAGAGGTAGAAGACGTCGCTCCAGAGGTTGATCAACCCGGCGCCGATGAAGATGAACCCGCTGCGCGCGATCAGCGCGAAGACGATGCCGAAGAGCAGCACCTTCTGCTGGTACTCCCGGGGGACGTTGAAGCTGCCGATGATGACAAGGAAGACGAAGAGGTTGTCCACCGAAAGCGCCTTCTCGGTGACGTAGCCGGCGTAGTACTCGGTGGCCATCTCCGGGTGGCCCAGGACGAAGAAGCCCAGGCCGAACAGCAGCGCGACGCCCACGTAGAAGGAAGACCAGAGGGCGGCCTCTTTGATGGTGGGGGTGTGCGCCTTGCGCACGTGGAAGACGAAGTCGAAGAGCAGCAGGCCGACGATCAGCGCAAGCGTGACGGTCCAGACCAGTGGGGAGATCTCCATGAAGGAGCCTTTCGCGAAGAAGGGTACAGCGATGTCCTCGCGAGTCTCTCCGCCTGAATCCAGGCCTCTGTGTCCGGCGAGGCGACGATGCCCCGCGTGCTGACGACCACAGTGTTAGGGATACTCCCCCACGCTTGGATGATGATACACCGCCGGGTCAGCGAACCGGATCAAGCGCCCCGGATTCGCTGGAGAGCTGTCTCTGGTGAACACGGGCTGACCGTTGAGGCGTGCCCCTAAGCGCAGGGCTGCACCTAGACTTATGTCGTGAAATTCCTACCGGACGAGCTATATGCCCAGGTCGAGCAGTCTGTTCCCCTCATCTGCGTGGACTTCATCCCTGTGCGACAGGTCGAGGGCATGACTGAGATTGGGCTGATACTCCGGGATTCACCGTTCGGGCGAGTCTGGTGCCACCTGGGCGGGCGCATCTCCCGCGGAGAAACCATCGCCGCTGCGCTGCAACGGCATTGCCGCGACACCCTGAACACGGACATTATTCTAGGTGCCGACCCACAGCCCAGCCACGTGTACCAGTGGTTCCCGCCCGAGGATACGCCCGAGTCAGCCCAGCAGCTTGCGCACGGCGTGGACCCACGCAAACACTCGGTGGGACTGTCCTACACCGTCGAGCTGGATGGAGACCCGAACCCACGCAATGAGGCGCTCGACTTCAATTGGTTCGGACCTGCAGAGCTCCCCCATCCGCTGTGGCCCGGATGCCGAGATTTACTCTCAAGCCTCGAACCGCACTGACCCGCACCACGGTTATCCGCGGTGCGGGTCAGCGTCCGTCACTGTCGAACGCTGTCCACGTGCTCGCGATACCACTTCACGGTGCGCTCAAGGCCTTCTGCAAGGCTGATCTTGGCCGTCCAACCGGCGTCACTGAGCTTGGAGACGTCGAGGAGCTTCTGATGCGTCCCGTCAGGCTTGGAAGTGTCCCACTGCGTCTCGCCCTGGTAGCCCACTACTGAGGCGATCGTCTCGGCGATCTCGCGGATGGTCACGTCACTACCGGTGCCCACGTTGACCTGTTCTGGTCCGTCGTAGTGTTCCAGCAGGTGAAGGCAGGCGTCGGCCATATCGTCTGAATGCAGGAATTCACGCCGGGGTGTGCCTGTTCCCCAGTTCGTGACCGTGGAGTCGCCGGAGCGAGCAGCCTCGTCGTACCGGCGGATCAGTGCCGGCAGGACGTGTGAGCCTTTGGGGCTGAAGTTGTCGTTCGGCCCGTAGAGGTTAGTCGGCATCGCCGAGATCCACGGAAGTCCATACTGGCGCCGCACGGCCTGCACGTTCAGGATGCCAGCGATTTTTGCGATCGCGTAGGAGTCGTTGGTCGGCTCGAGGTGTCCGGTGAGCAACGAATCTTCGCGGATGGGCTGGTCGGCGAACTTCGGGTAGATGCAGCTCGATCCCAGGAACAGCAACCGCTCCACATTCGTCTCCAGGGCGGCGTCCATAACATTCGACTGGATACGGATGTTCTCACTCAGGAAGTCGACCGGGTAGGTGCTGTTCGCGAGGATACCCCCGACCTTCGCGGCAGCGAGCACTACGTACTTCGGCTTGGTCTCGCGGAAGAAGTCAAATACGGCTTCGCGATCCTTGAGGTCGAGTTCAGCGGAGGGCCTGCCGATGAGGTTCGTGAACCCGCCAGACTCGAGGCGCCGCCAGATGGCGGAGCCCACAAGGCCGCGATGTCCCGCGACGTAGAAGGCAGCGTCGCGGTCGAGCGGCCCGGGGTTGAAAGCGAGGTCGTCACCCGCGGTCATCGTACGACTTCCTCCGTGCTCCATGAAGGCAGATTCACTTTGTCGATCCACGGACGCCCCTCAGATTCGAGAGCTTCCATATCGGCATCCACCATGAGTTTGGCGAGATCAAGCCCATCGACCTTGGCAGTCCAGCCAAGTTCGGAATTAGCCTTGGAAGGGTCACCGACGAGCGCGTCAACCTCAGTCGGCCGCAGGTAGCGTTCGTCGAACTTCACATAGTCCTGCCAGTTGAGGCCTGCATGAGTGAACGAGGTCTCCAGGAAGTCCTTGATGGTGTAGCCCACGCCGGTGGCAAGCACGTAATCGTCGGGAGTATCTACCTGCAGCATGCGCCACATGCCCTCCACGTACTCCGCCGCGTAACCCCAGTCGCGTACCGACATTAGGTTTCCCAGGTAGAGGTCCTTCTGCACGCCGGCCTTGATGCGTGCGACGGCACGGGTGATCTTGCGGGTGACGAATGTCTCACCGCGGCGAGGCGACTCGTGGTTGAACAGGATGCCGTTGACGGCGAACATTCCGTAGGCCTCGCGGTAGTTCTTGGTGATCCAGTACGAGTAGAGCTTGGCAGCAGCGTAAGGGGAACGCGGGTAGAACGGCGTGGTCTCGCTCTGCGGTGGCGGGGTGGCCCCGTAAAGCTCCGATGACGACGCCTGGTAGAAGCGGGTCTCTACACCGGACAGACGCACAGCCTCGAGCAGACGAATCGTGCCCGTGCCCGTAGTGTCGGCCGTGTGCTCGGGCTCATCGAATGACACACGAACGTGCGACTGCGCGGCGAGGTTATAGACCTCGTCCGGATTGATCTGACTCATCAGCGTGACGAGGCGCGCACCGTCGCTCAAGTCGCCATAGTGCAGGAACAGCTTCGCCGAGGGGTCGTGCGGGTCGACGTAGAGGTGGTCTATACGGCTGGTATTAAACGTTGACGCACGGCGAATGATGCCGTGCACCTCGTACCCCTTGGCAAGCAGCAGCTCAGCGAGATAAGAACCGTCTTGACCGGTGATGCCGGTGATAAGTGCACGTTTCGTCACGAATGCTCCGCTCTAGGCTACAGATAATTGATAACAATTAGGCTTTAAGATGCTCTACCTACAGGATACTTCAGACTCGACTTGCCGCGGCGCGCTCCGGCATTACTCAATCTAGTCAGTAGCGTTGCAAACTTCTCAATGGCTGTCTCGGCGGTGAGTACGGTCTCTCGGTACAGTCGACCGTTTCGACCGAGGTGATGACGCCTCTCGACGTCGCTTGCGAGCTCCATAGCAGCTTCGAAGAGGGCTTCTGGCTCGCCCGCATTCACTATGACGCCGGCACTTGCCGCGTTCAATTCGCTGGCGGTGGTACCCCCAAGATCGGTCGCCGCAAGCACTGGCCTGGCTGCTGAGAAGTACGATGTCAACTTGCTAGGAACAGCCATGCCGGAAACCCCGGGCTTCTCGTTCACAAGTAGAACATCAGCCGCGTCGAGCATCGCGGCGAACAACTCATCCTCCTGAGAGGGTATTATCTCCACTCGTTTTACATTCATAGCGAGAGCCGCAAGACTATCGCGCTCGCTGCCGTTGCCCATCAGCACGAATCGGACCCGCGCCGCTCGCTCATCCGCAATACGCGCGGCGTCGATCACATTCTCAAGTCCCTGTTTGACGCCCATGTTTCCCGCGTGAAGCACTACAGTCTCATCGCTGCTCCAACCGAACTGTGCACGGGTCGCGGCACGATCAGGGAGGGCGCTCTCCCGCAAGTGAGTCCAATTGCGAATGACTTCGATTCGCTCGCGGGGCACACCGAGCGAAGCACACAGATAGTCGGCAAAACGCTCGTGGATCACGACGACGCGATCGGCTCGGCGAAGTAGCCACGACTCGACCTTCTCAACAATGCTCGCGACAGCTCGGCTACCGCCAGTCTCCTTAACTCCCAAGGAATAGATATCCTGAACCCACACTACAAATGGGGTCCCCCGCCGTATCCCCATAGCGGCAATCGCGGTTGAGAAGAGCGAGGGTGAGACCGCAAGGATTACATCAGGGCGATCGAAGCTTGCGAACAGCAGCCGCAATCCAAATGTGATCTCGGAGGCGAGCCGACGAACCCCTCTGGGGTCAGATGGAACGTAATGGCGGAAACGAGTGAGCGGCACGCCACGTAGTTGTTCATGCGAAGTCCACGCGCCATACCCCTCGCTGACTGCCCAGTCGGGATAGTGCGGATGGGCCGCGAATGTGTGGACGCTGAAGTCTCTCTGGGTGAGCCCCATCGCGAGACCGCTCGTGTAGGGGGCAATGCCCGTGTGCTCAGGAACGTAGTTTAGGCCGAGGACACTGATTCTGAGTGGAGTAGTCATCGGGCTAGAATCTAGTGCATCTCCTCACGTAAACCAGAATGGATGAACCAGTGGCGCGCGAATCTCCAAGTGGCACCGATGTGCCCGTGATCGATCCATCACAGGCGAATCGAGCACCCAACGATAGGCATACACTCGATGCGGTGGCTATACTCGCCGTTCTTCCTGAGTACCGCAGGAGTTTCATTGAAGAGCTCACGAAGCTCACCTCCACGAGCGCAGTAAAATTGAGGTTCATCGCTGGCGATTCACATGCCGATGCTAGCGTGCGCAGCTCATGGCACCCTGGCGTGACATACGTGTCGAACGTACACCTTTTTGGGCGGCGCATGCTTTGGCAACCTGGCACTGTGTTTGCAGGAATAAGGGCGGATGTTGCGATCGTAGACCTCAACCCCCGTTCAATCACCGCTTGGCTCATTGTCGGGACGAGGCGATTGACTCGACGACGCACTCTCGTATGGGGTCACGTGAACCCGCGTGCAGGGCGTGACTCCCGGACGGCGCCGCTGAGGCGCTTTATGCGACGACTGTCGAGTGGAGTGGTCACCTATACGTGGACAGACGCAGAGCAGGTCAATGCGGAGCAACAGAAATCACCTGTTTGGGTCGCCGCAAATGGACTATACCCCTCCGATAAGCTGGTATATAATCCGTCTTCCAACAGATATCGCATTCTTTACGTCGGTCGCCTTGAAACTGCCAAACGACCGGAACTTTTAGTCGATGCCTACCTGCGCGCTATCTCGAAGTTGCCCGACGGGGTCAAGCTAACTCTTGTCGGATCGGGATCTCTCTCCAGCACGCTCGAGGAACGCGTTGAACACCTAGGCGCCTCTGATCAAGTCGAGCTGCTTGGCCACATCGGTGACTACTGCGCACTGAAGCAAATATACGCCGAGACCATGATATCCGTCTCACCCGGATATGCAGGCCTGAGCCTAACCCAGAGCCTGGGGTTCGGCGTACCAATGTTGGTTGCGGACGATGAGCCGCACGCACCGGAAATTGAGCTTCTCTCGCCAGAAACCGGTGCCTACTTCGCAGCAGGCAGTGCTGAGGCGCTCGCAGCAAGACTTGTTGAGGTATTCGAAGGTCGATTGAGGTGGGAGCCTGAGCGCGTGATGGAAACCGCGCGTGGCCAATACTCATCCACGGCCATGGCTTCAGGTTTCCTCGCCGCAATCATAGGTAAGCAACAGGAGGAGGACCAATGAGTGACGAGCGAGGCAGACTAAAGAAGCTACCTGGCGGCGCCACGTTGCGACGACTAGTTGGCAAAGGCATGCTGACACTGGCAACTTCAGGAGAAGTTGCGGTAGGACGTAATGTTCGCGTCGGTAGCGGCACCGTAATTCGTTCGCTCCACGGACTGTCAATCGAGGATGGCGTGGCGATCGGACGAAATTGCACCATTGAAGTCGCAGGACGAATCGGATATAAGACCGTAATTGCAGCCAACGTTGGTATCGTCGGGCGAAACGACCACGCCTTAGACGAGCTCGGCACGGCCATCGTTGATGCAACCTGGGTTGGGGACCGCGAGAAAACGAGTTCAGACGAAGTCAACATCGGCGTCGACGTGTGGATCGGCTATGGTGCGGTGTTATTGTCAGGAATTGCGGTCGGTGACGGCGCGGTAATCGCAGCTGGATCCGTCGTCACGCGGGATGTAGGATCATTCGAAATCGTTGGCGGAAATCCTGCGCAGACAATCGGCCATAGGATGAGTGACACTATCCAAGCAGAGCATCTCCGTCTATTGAATAGCACTCGAAATAAATTGGGGACTGAAGGGACAACTGGAAGTGCCTGATCGGCTGCACTGGATGGACTACTTGCGTGGATCGGCCATCTTCATGGTGATCCTCTTCCATTCGAATACTCTACTAAGATTTGGCTACGATCCACCCGAATCACTGACTGCATTTAATAGCTTTTTCGGCCCATATAGAATGCCTCTCCTTGTATTTCTCTCTGGGGTAATCGTAAATATGTCTTTACGAAAGTCTTTCGCAGACTTTACTGCAGGCAAGTTAAGAAATCTAATTTGGCCTTATGCAATTTGGACATTCGTTTACTTCTTGACAATAGGAAGCTCTTACTCAATATTTGATCATCAACTTTATGGGTCATACCTTTGGTATCTCATTTTTGTTTTTGTTTACTATTTTATTTCGCTTCTGGCGATCAACATCCCCAGACTCCCGCTAATACTCATAGCATTTACGCTGGCTGCATCCGTGCCAGCCGACATTCAGACCATCCAGAGATTCTTCTTCCTGTGGGGCATCTTCATGCTAGGAGAATGGTTGTACTCCAAGAGATCAGTCAATAATATTGCCGTACTCCATAGTCGATGGATATTTCTTGGAATCATCCCAATGATAATTGTCTCCTCTCTAGCAGTCTCTGGAGAGAGAATCTTGTATGAGACAGGCTGGATCGGAGGAGTCATTGCGGGTATTTTTGTCATCATTGCCGTGGCAATTCGCGTAGAACGTTTCTGCGATATGCCATTTATGGCTGCATTATCTTTCCTTGGCAGGAAGTCAATAGTCTACTACACGAGCCACGTGCCCGTCATTTATATCACTGTTCTAGCGTGTGCGGGACTTGGGGTTACAAATCCCTGGATTGCCTATTTTATAGCTGTGATCGCGGCATTTACGGTCGGGACGATCCTCGTAGTCATTGCGAAAACTCCTGTAGGAGCAGTGCTTTTTACATTTCCGGATCTCCGGCGCCGTGTTCACCGGCGATCACTCGCTAGCACCCCTAACGATTCCTCGCGGCACAGGTCTCTATGAGTGATCAGGTGGATTATGGACCGCACGGTCGCCAGAAGGTATTGGAAGAGATACCAGTGATTGATGAGGCCGGATATCGGGGAGCCCGGATGGCAGTAGCAATTTCTGCACTCGTGGCCGCATCGGTTGCGAGTGTGGTTGCACTGTTCACGGACAGTTCCTTGACCGGCATTTTGTCGTTCATCGGCGTGCTCGCTCTAGCGGGGACAGTCCACATCGCATACTTTCGCGGTATCGCTTCTGCATTCTGCCTTTTCTTGATTCCACCTGGAGTCATTGGAGAATCGTCCAGCATGTTCGCTCTGGTCGGCGCGGCCGGTCTGCTCGTGATAGTAATGACCTATCGAGACGCGCCTGCAAGCCCAAGCGTCGGACTTCGTATTTTCGCCGTGCTCGCTATGGTTTGTCCCGCCGTAGGACTGATTTATCTAAACGCAGCCTCTTTGGCAGTTGTCCAAGGTATCCTAACTATTGTCGCGATATTATCCGCGTCTCAACGACGGTTCCTCAAGGACCTCACCACGGGATTGATCATCCTTTTTGCCCTTTACGTCACGTCCTACCTCGTCACACTTGCTGTCGGATTCAGCGGCAATCAGTTGACGACGTTGAAATTTGGAACCCGCAATCTAGAATTATATTTCCCAATAACCTTGGCCACCTCTGGTCCACCGATCCTCGAGGAAACACGACGAGGTTCTCCCTTGCTTGGAGAGCCAGGTCTCGTGGTGTTCTACCTACTGCCCATGCTCGCAGCACTTTTTGTATTGAGAAGGGCAACTAGCTGGTGGGCAATTTTCGTGCTCGTCACGCTGGTAAGCCTGTTGACTCAGTCGACGGCCACCATACTGGTCGTAGTCGTCGTGCTGCTCATCGGATTGACACTTACGAGAATACGCAGGCGATCTCTGCTTTCTGTCGCCCTGGTGATGGCGATTGGTGTATTACTTTTACCCGTGTTCATTCTTCCAGTCTTCGCCCAGAAGGGTGCCGACTCTGGTATCTCGCTTGCAGATAGAGGGATCGGGTCAAATTCTGGATACGCGAATATCAATATCATGACTGCTATGGAAAATGATCCGCTCTTAGCGGCATGCTTGATTACTGGAATCATATTCGCAGCTACGATCGCCCTTCGATCTATTCCTGGAACAGTAATCTGGCTAGCCTTCACGATCACCGCTGTCGTCGCGCAGCCGTCTCAATGGCAGGTAGGCGCCTGGTTTGTACTTGTCGCCTTCAGCCTCTCTTTTGGGACTCCCTCCAGACCAGCGGCCCCTAGATTCTCGCACCACGGGGCCACCGAGAGGGCCTTCAATTCACGCCGTTTGCCATTGATCAAAATCGACCGATAGATTGGTATTTGTGGTTCATTTCTCCCGCTCCCTTGCGATCGTTGCGCAGGATTACCGCGGTCACCGACTCAGCTATATTCGGCTTCTGGCAGAAGAGGCGTTGAGTATTGGCGTCCAGCCAATTCTCGTTGCATCCAAGGGGATAACGAATTCTGATGAATACGTACTCCACCTTTCTCATCTTGACTCACAGATTCTTATAGTAGAACTCTCGTCCATGACAACATCGTCGATTCATGCAGGCTTGCCTTCAGGCTTCGACGGCCCCGTGCTGTTTCCTGATGGTGATCAGTGGTTGCCTCGCGCGGCACTTTCTGATCTGCCGTGGCGGGGCCCGACATCCTTGCTCGTCATGCGCCCCTCAGGACAATCTCAATATCCCGTACTTAGGTCAGCTCAGTCGGCAGCGAAAGCGGTCCTTCGCGGAGCGACACGTTCACGTGCGCGAGTGAGAGTTTTCAAACTAGCGAGTGCCGCTACCGCCCACACAAGCCGCCATGAAGTACGTGATCCGGTGACATTTTCGCTCGACAGAGACCGAGCAACTCGGATGAGACGCCGCTGGTCAAGTGAGATGGGCGCGGATGAAATCTATTGGTTCGGAATTATTGGTGCACTTAGCGAACGGAAAAACATCGATCTCGTCGCCTCTGCACTCGCAGCTCTAGATGACCCAAAGCTCGGTCTAGTTCTTCTTGGACGTGCTTCGCCGAACGAAGATGCGATCGAAGCATGGACGGAAACTCTCAGAGCGTCCCGCGTGCGCTACTTCCGTGACTCAGATCAGTTGCCCGACGACGACTTCGACGCCGCAGTCACAGCGTTGGACTGCGTTGTTCTTGCGCACTCTAACGAGGGACCAAGTGGGATTTTGGGCAAAGCCTTTGCGGCCGGCACGAGAGTTGTGGGGGCGGGAGCCCTTTCGCTAAGGAGGGACGCGCGTCTTGCTCCAAGTCTTGTTTCGTGGGTCCCACTAACGCGCCCTGCGCTTATAGACGCTCTTGCAAAGGCTGCACAAGCGCCGGGCGAGCAACCCGTCCCCCCAGAATCCCATGGTTTCGCTCAAAGGTTGATCGAAGCGATTCCGCCACGTTAGGGGTCGTCCTGGTCGCGCCATCGACGCACCGTCCGAGTGAACACCGTCGATAGCATGATGCAGATGACCACTTGACTTCCCCCGAACGCGAAGGCAGCGCCCATTGGCCCCCATGAAGCGGCCACTAAGGCGACAAACGCGAGCCGCGCAAGAATGGTTCCTGCGGTGACTCGGGCCACTAGCGCATCTTTCCCGAGCGCCTGAAGGAAGACCGCGAGAGGCTGGTTCGCGATGACAGGAAGCATTCCCAGCGATAGTACAACCAATATGTCTGAAGAGCTGTCATACTGCCCACCGAGCATGAATGGCACGATCCAAGGGGCACCTGCCGCGACTACTACGCAAGTAAATGCGGCTGATGCAGGCAACCATAGACCGGATTTCAACTGAGGTGCCACGTCCTGCCATCGGCGCGCTCGTGCCACGAACGGCATAGAGGCCGATGCGTATGCGGTTACCGCGGTCCCCAGGGGCTGTGTCCATCGGTTGACGGCCCCATAAAGCCCGCCGGCGGCCGGGCCAGCTAGCCCTGTCAAGATTGGCACGTCGAGATTCTGCATGCTGATCGCAACACCGTGGACGCCGTAGTGTCGGGAGTCTTTCCAAGGATTCCGAATCGAGAAACCACTTAACTTGTATCGGCGCTCTCGAGGAGTGACTGTGAAGTGGATAGTCGCCTCTGTAATGCTACCGAACACCAATGCAAGCCAGAGTGCGTCTACGGGGGAAACATCGGCGCCCACCATCACGAGCAGTAGTAGAAGCCCTGAGAACCGACCAATGACGATGCCCATGGCAGCCAGATGGCTGAGTGATGCCGCACGAACGGGGACCTGCAGGACGAAGGCTAGTATCGCCGCAAAGGCTATAGGCGCTGCTACCCACAATGGAGAACCTGGAAACAGGGCAATCAGGATGACTACTGAGAGCGGAGCGATCGTAGCGGAAGCAAGTAGCTTCGTCACCGCCCGGTTGCTTACCTCTTGTCGACCCATCCGGCCGCTTGCGAGCTCTCGGACCCAAAGCGAATTTGCCCCGAAGTCGAAGACTCCTGCCGCTACCGTGCCCAGGGCGACTGCGGACACCACAAGACCATAGTCCGAAGGCATAGACCACCGGGCCGCGAGAATGTATACGACGGCCACGGCAAGTTGGGACAATCCTGTTGCCGCGGCGAGGATGATCGCCTGTGAGTTCGGACTACGTTCTCTCTTCTGGTGCAACTTGCAGGGACTCCCAAGTGATAGGTGATCGGGTCGATAAAAATCATAAATAGAAATTTAGTTTCTCAATAATTAGCATCGAAGTAATTTATAATCGATTTAAATATTTCTGGCGTGGATCGACCAACTTAATTAGTGGCGTGGATCATCGACTATGTGTCCTCCACCCGAATAGAGCGCGGCAGGCGCACGGGTCGGGCAAACCCTGAGTCAAGGGCAATTCGAGGAAGTTCCCCCATTGGTTCATGAACTCTGGTGGTTTGGCTGAAGGGAAGACCAGACAGTGACTGAGCGGCGGACCTTCACCGCGGGCCTGGCGCGAAACGCCTCAGTACGCACCAGACCCACGGATGACTACATTGGCCGTCCGCCAAAGAATGACTAGGTCAGCAGTCATCGACCAGTTCTCCACGTAGTAAAGATCCAATCTAACGGCCTCATCCCAGGGAAGATTAGACCTCCCACTCACCTGCCAGAGCCCCGTGATCCCCGGCTTAACCAGAAACCTCCGGTGGACGTGATGCTCGTATTGAACAACCTCACGCGCTAGTGATGGTCTTGGACCCACCAGGGACATACTGCCCGTCAGCACATTGAACACCTGGGGCAACTCGTCGATACTGTATCGACGGATGAAGCGACCGACTTTAGTGATGCGGGGGTCATCTTTCATCTTGAACATGATGTTCCCTGGGTCCATTCGATCTGCAGCGTCCAGCTGTGCCAGGAGCTGCTCTGCATCCCGGCGCATGGATCGGAACTTCCACATCCGGAATTCCGCTCCATCGAGGCCGACGCGCTGCTGCTTGAACAAGGCGGGGCCTGGCGATGTGGCCTTGACCATGATGGCGACTATTGCCATGGGCAGCGCAAAGAGGAGTATGACCAGGAGGGATCCCACGATGTCGAAGGAGCGTTTCATAGCCGCCCGTAGACCGGTGTAGCGCGGTGTTTCTACGTGCATAAGGGGCAACCCTGCGACGGGGCGACTGTGAATGCGGGGGCCGCTCACGTCCGTGAGGCTGGGCGCCATAACGAGTGAATACTCACCCTTTTCGAGCTCCCAACTGAGCTCTCTAACCCTCTGCGGGTGAAGGTGATCTGCTCCCGTGATAACAGCGGTGTCCGCTCCTATGATGTCCATAGCCTCGCGCACGCCGTCGAAATCACTGACAACCGGGACATTGCCGATGGCGAGGACACCACTATCTCTAGGGTTCTGTGCGAGGGCGGCCCCCACCACGTTGTAACCGGCCCAGGGCTGCTTCGCCAACTCATCTGCGATGTGGCGGATGGACGAGTGTGACCCGACGAGTACCACCTGATTCGAATAATCCCCCCGCGTGCGATGGTTTTTCAGCCACTTGCGCCACACCATTCGAGCGAACAGCAGTCCCACTGTGCCTATAACGAAGGTGAGGAGGAGATAGCCACGCGCTACGTCAAGTTTTAATAGAAACATAATCGTGGCAATTGCGGCGAAGAGGCCGACCCCGCTGTCTGTGATCTTCCGATACTCAGTGTGCCCGACGCCCATTACACGGGAGTCAACGCTGCCCACGGAAACCAGAACAACCATCCAGAGGAGCAGTATTGCCCCGGAGACGATGCCATAGCTGACTTCTCCACTGAATTCGCCACCTGGGCTGGTAGGAAATCCAAAGCTGGCTGTGTCGTCGAAGCCGAGCCAGAACAATTGGGTAACCCCGATGACAAGGGCAAGGACGATGAAGTCGGTGGTGAGCAACCGCGTTGCGTATCGCTTTTGCCAGACTCGCCGTGGCAAGTGGCCCTTAGTCACAGCCTGAATGCCGGTGTAGGTGGCGTGCATGTCTGTGGCCTCTGCAGCGCTCATCAGTTGAAACTCCTCCCGAGGTCAGCGCATACCATTACCTGGTCCTTCACCGAGAGCCACAGGGTGTTTCCACTGGGATCAAGCACCGTGGCAACTCCGGGTCCTGCGGGTGCACATGCAAGGCATTCGACTGACGCGTCATCGAATGCCACGAGCACCGAGTTGGATACCACTTGGTCGTCATGGGTCCAGGAAGCTCCAGAGTCAGAGGTGCGGGCACCCTCTGGCTTACAGTCCGCACGGGAGGCAATCGCAGACTGGACGGTGGAGCAGACAACTCCTGACACCCAAAGCGAGCCTCCCAAACCCTCGTCGGAGGAGTATGCCGCACCCCAAGTCCCACCTCCGTCGATGGTGAGCTCGAGGGATCCACGTCGATCGCAGGCGCCCCCTTCAGAGCGCCAGGCCGCGGTTTCGCTCGCGGCTGACAGAAGGCATGGTGCGTTCTGCATCGCGTCGGCGATTGGATCCGGTTCGGCATCTTTCGAGGCATCCACAGCACGCCTGCGGCTAGGGGTTCCCGTCGTGCCTTTCATGCGCCGACTCTCTGAGCCAGGTTCACCGCGGCTCGCTGGGTGCGGTCAAGCGCCTCGACGATCTGGCGAGCTGATTCCGAGTAGACCTCATCTGAGCGTCGGTATGGGTCCACCACGTCTGCTGGAGCCCCATCCTCGAGTGACAAGAAGCCCCGGCGCGCTGATGCCCACGTCACTGCGCTTCGCAGTTTGTCGGCTGCGTCCAATGAGGAGAACTCCGCCGTCAGCGCAGGGTGATTCTGGTCCGCATTCTCCAGCAGCGCCGCGAACTCGGTGAGCATGAAGGTGATTCGCGACGCGCGAGGCAGCAGTCGCACCGCCGCGCTCCGATGCCTAGCCGCCATTGCTAGGACGAGATCTGCTGCTCTCATGTGTTCGGCCGTCAGCTGGCGCGCCGCGTGGTCCGCGGGGGCCCCACCATGGCGCGCGGAGAGCGCCGCGGCCTCTGCGGGCATACCGGACCCGACCATGGCTCCCGTTCCGGCGCTTTCCACCAAAACCACTGATTCAAGCTCCGGGAAGCTCTCGGCAACCCTGGCGCGGATAAGCTGCTCGGCCTGTGCGGAGCGGCAGATGTTTCCGGTACAGACCACCAGAACGCGGAAGGGATCCGACATCGCTCACGCCTTCCCATCTTCTTCATAGGTATACGCGTAGCCGTAGAGGCCATAGCCGTAGGCGTCGGGGCCCTTGGTGGGAAGCATAGTGGGAACAACACCGAAGAGTTTGGCTCCGACGCTCTCCAGGGAGCTGATGGATCTCGTGAACCGCTGACGGGTGGTCTTTCCCGCCGCGACCACCATGATGGCGCCGGTTGCCCGTGTGGCGAGCACTGCCGCATCTGTGACCGCAAGCGGCGGCGCATCAATCAGCACGACGTCGAACTGGTCCTCCACGAAACGCAGCAGCGCGTCCATGCTGGGCGAGCCGAGAAGTTCACTCGGGTTCGGAGGGATGTCTCCGGCGGGAAGCACCGCAAGGTCATGGGGACCCCAGTACTGAACGACGTCTGCGAGGTCCACCTTGCCGATCAGCACGTTGGTCAGACCCACCGCGCCTTCGAGACCGAAGTAATCGGCAACTCTGGGTCGGCGGAGATCGGCGTCGATCACCAGGACCCTTTGGCCCGCCTCCTGCATGGTGATGGCGAGGTTGGCGACTGTGGTGGACTTGCCCTCACCCTGAATGGACGAGGTGACGACGAAGCTGCGCCTGGACTCTCCCACCTCCAGGAACTGGAGGTTTGTGCGCAGGGTTCGGAAGGACTCGGCACGGGGGCTCTTCGGGTCGACCTGAACCACCAGAGGACGCTTCTGTGCCTCGGGGTCATAGGTGATGCCTCCCAGAACAGGAGTGTCAGTGATCGCAGAGATGTCATGCTCCCCGCGGATCTTGGTGTCCAGCACCTCGCGGAGGACCGCGATCCCCACGCCAAGGGCCATCCCGACGAGGAGGCCGAGAGCGAGGTTGAGCGGTATCCGAGGGGCGACCGGGGATTCTGGCGCCACGGCCTCTTGAAGCACTTCCACGGTGACCGGGCTGTCGTCACCGGATGAGCCTGGCGTGATCTCACCGACCACGCCGATCAGGCTTTCCGTCACAGAGTTCGCGATCTCCGCCGCCAGCGTGGGGTCTTCATCGGTCGCGGTGATCTGCATGAGCACGGTGTTGGCGTCAGTGGACACGGCGACAGATTCTGCAAGTTCGGCCGGCGTCTGCTGGAGCCCCAGGTCATCGATCACCGGCTGGAGCACGCGGGGGGTCGTGGTCACCTGGACGAAGCTCTCGACGATCTGCTGAGTGTAGGTGGTGCCTTGGCCCAGCTCCGCCACCGTAGACGCGGAGTCTGTGGAGACATACACCCTGGTCCCGGCCTCGTACTGGGGGCTCTGGAGCATCGAGTACGTAGCCGCGGCACCGATCCCGGCGAGGGTCGCCAGCACGATGATCAGCCATCCGCGATGGAGGATCCTTAAATATTCACGCAATTCCACGTACTGCTGTCCCCCAAAGTCCCACTGATATGACCTACGTCAGCATAAGGGATTCACAGCAAAAACTCAGACTCTGATTGAATGAATTCAGGATCTGAGACGTAGCACGGATCTGTCACATTTGATCGTGGCCGGCGTTCTGCATCTGCCGGAGCTCCTTCTTCAGCTCCCCGATCTCATCCCGGAGCCGAGCTGCCACCTCAAAGTTCAGCTCCTCAGCCGCGTGATGCATCTGGGCGGTGAGCTGGGCAATCAGGTCGGTGAGGTCCTTGGCCGGGGTCTGCGCCGCCAGTGACTTGCCGGAGCGCTTCTTCCCGGTGCTGTCCTCCCCCTCCTCGCTGTCGAAACTGGTGTAACCGCGATGGCCCTTCCCGAACTGGAAGCCGGTGGCCAGGCCGCCCATTCCCTGCAGCAGCTCGGCGGTGTCGGCATCCTCGCGGGCCAGCTGGTCGGTGATGTCAGCGATCTTCTTCTGCAGCGGGGTGGGGTCGATCCCGTGCTCGGTGTTGTAATCGATCTGGCGCTGCCGGCGGCGGTCGGTCTCATCGATCGCGCGGCGCATCGAATCGGTGATCCGGTCCGCGTACATGTGCACCTCGCCAGAGACGTTGCGGGCGGCACGCCCGATGGTCTGGATCAGCGAAGTCGTGGAGCGCAGGAACCCTTCCTTATCCGCATCCAGGATCGCCACCATCGAGACCTCAGGAAGGTCCAGGCCCTCACGGAGCAGGTTGATCCCGACCACCACGTCATGGACGCCGCGGCGCAGGTCCCGCAGGATCTCGATCCGCTTGAGCGTGTCCACGTCCGAGTGCAGGTACTCCACCTTGATGCCGTTCTCCAGCATGTACTCGGTGAGGTCCTCGGCCATCCGCTTGGTCAGCGTGGTGACCAGCACCCGTTCGTTCTTCGCGGTCCGGGTGCGGATCTCCCCCAGCAGGTCATCGATCTGACCCTTGGTCTTCTTGATCACGATCTGCGGGTCCACCAGACCGGTGGGACGAATGATCTGCTCCACCACACCATCGGCCTGGTCCAGCTCGTAGCGGCCAGGGGTGGCGGAGAGGTACACGGTCTGTCCGATGCGCTCGAGGAACTCGTCCCACTTCAGCGGCCGATTGTCCATGGCGGAGGGAAGCCGGAACCCGTGGTCCACCAGGGTGCGCTTGCGCGACATGTCACCTTCGTACATGCCGCCGATCTGCGGGATGGTGGCATGGGACTCGTCGACGATCAGCAGGTAGTCGTCCGGGAAGTAGTCCAACAGGCAGTGCGAGGCAGACCCGGGTCCGCGCCCGTCGATGTGCCGGGAATAGTTCTCGATGCCGTTGCAGAAGCCCATCTGCTGCATCATCTCGAGGTCATAGGTGGTGCGCATCCGCAGCCGCTGGGCCTCCAGCAGCTTGTCCTGGGACTCCAGCTCGGCCAGGCGGTCGCGCAGCTCATCCTCGATCCGGGTGATGGCGCTGGCCATCCGTTCGTCACCGGCGACGTAGTGGCTGGCCGGGAAGATGTACATCTCTTCTTCCTCGCGCACTACGGTGCCAGTGAGCGGGTGCAGGGTGGAGATGGATTCGATCTCGTCGCCGAAGAACTCGATGCGCACCGCGAGCTCCTCATACATCGGGATGATCTCTACGGTGTCCCCGCGGACCCGGAAGGTGCCGCGGTGGAAGTCGGTGTCATTGCGGGCGTACTGCATCCCGACGAAGCGGCGCAGCAGCTCATCGCGCTCGATCTTCTCCCCCACCTCGACCGCGACCATCTGCTTGATGTATTCCTCGGGCGTGCCCAGGCCGTAGATGCAGGAGACGGTGGCTACCACCACCACGTCCCGCCGGGTCAGCAGCGCATTGGTGGCCGAGTGGCGCAGCCGCTCGACCTCCTCATTGACCGAGGAGTCCTTCTCGATGAAGGTGTCCGTCTGCGGCACATAGGCCTCGGGCTGGTAGTAGTCGTAGTAGGAGACGAAGTACTCCACCGCGTTGTTCGGCAGCAGCTCGCGGAACTCGTTCGCCAGCTGCGCGGCCAGGGTCTTGTTCTGCACCATGATCAGCGTGGGCCGCTGCACCTGCTCGACCAGCCAGGCCGCTGTGGCTGACTTGCCGGTGCCGGTGGCGCCCATCAGCACGACGTCCTTCTCGCCACCCTCGATCCGCTCCACCAGCTCGGCGATCGCCTTCGGCTGATCACCCGAGGGCTTGAAGGGGCTGATGACCTCAAAGGGGGCGACAGTGCGGCTGATCTTCTGAGCGAGACTCATAGATCAATGCTACTGCTGGGCGGTGACCCGCCCGCGGAGTTTCTCGTACAGCTCATCGACCTGAGCGTGCAGCGCCTCCAGGGTCCCGGAGTTGTCCAGCACGACGTCTGCCACGGCGGTGCGTTCGGCCTCAGACGTCTGCGCGTCGATGCGCGCCTGGGCGTCCTCGGGGCTGGTGTTCCGGTCCCGGACGATCCGGTTCAGCCGCTGCTCCGGAGGTGCTGCGACCACCACGACCACGTCGAACCGGTCGGCCTGTCCGGTCTCGACCAGCAGCGGGATGTCTTCGACCACCACGGCACCCTCGGGAGCCTGGGCGCGCAGCGCATTGCGGGCCTCGCGGACCCGGGGGTGGACGATGGCGTTGAGCCGGGCGCGGGCGTCCTCATCGGCGAAGACGATCTGGCCCAGTGCTTCCCGGTCCAGGGTTCCAGAGTCGGTGAGCACGCCGGTCCCGAAGGCTTCGACCACCTCGTGCAGCCCGTCGGTGCCGGGTTCGAGCACCTCCCGGGCCAGGAGGTCGGCGTCGATCACGATCGCGCCATGTTCAGCCAGCCGGTTCGAGACCGCTGACTTGCCCGAGGCGATCCCGCCGGTCAGGCCCACTGAGAGGATTCGATGCATCCCTTGAGTGTAAATGAGACTCACCGGCGTTGATCGTGCGTCAACCGTGCTGAACCGAGTATCCGCCCATGAGTTCAGCCCCGATGCTGACCAGATGCTCGGTCACCGTCCTGACCGCGAGACGCTCGTAGCGATCAGGTCTGCTCAGCGCGACGATGCTTCGGGAGGCGCTGACGCCGACCAGTGGCCGCAGCACTACCCCTGGTGCGGGCCGGGTGCTGAACCTCGGCAACAGGCCGATCCCCGCCCCGGCGCCGACCAGGGATTCCAGCAGGTGATTGTCGCGCAGCCGCAGCGTCCGGTGGACCGGACGCCCGGTCAGCTGTTCGATGGCCACCGGGATCGCGTCGAAGGGGTAACCCTCGGGAACCCCGACCCAGTCATGATCGACCACGTCGTGCGGGGTCAGCTCGGCCTTGGTCGCGAGTGCGTGCTCGACGGGCAGCACGACGTCGATGGGTTCCCGGGTGAGCACCGTGTTGATCAGCCCTTCGGCCCCGCGCGGCACGCGTCCGCTGATGCTATGACTGATCACGATGTCCGCGTCCAGAGCGCGGGCCGCGAAATCTGCCTCGGCGATGTCGAAGTCATCCAGGGTCAGCGTGATGGCGGTGTCGCGCAGCCGGCGCAGCAGCTGCGGGAGCAGCACCTGCCCGGCGCTGGGCAGGGTGCCGATGCTCACCGATCCCCGAGGCTCTCCCGTGGAGGCGTCGAGCCGGGCCTGCACACGGGCCAGGCTGGAGATCACCTCATCGGCGCCCTCCGCGAGCAGCTGCCCGGCCGGGGTCAGCCGCACCCCGCGCGAATCCGGCTCCACCAGCTTCACCGCGAGATCCCGCTCGGCGGTGCGCAGCTGCTGGGAGAGTGCTGAGGGGGTGCGGTGGGTGGCCTTGGCCACGGCGGCCAGGGTGCCGCGGGCGGCGATCTCGCGCAGCAGCTCGAGGTGGCGGGGTTCCAAATAGCGCGCGTGCTGCTGGCTGCGTTCCGAGCTGTGAGACTGCATGTAGGCAACCTACACGCTCAGTGCAGAAGCATTCAGTAGACCTGATCAGTCTTGTGCCGGAGGATGAACCCATGCCCCTGCGTCACACCCTGCTCGCCCTGCTCGTCGCCGTCTTCTGGGGTCTGAACTTCCTAGCCATCCGGATCTCCCTGGATCAGTTCCCGCCGCTGTTCCTGGCCGGGATGCGCTTCCTGATCCTGGCGCTGCCGGCGCTGCTGTTCGTGCCCTGGCCAGGGGTGAAGGTTCGCTACCTGCTCGGCTACGGGCTGGGCTTCGGCACGCTGCAGTTCTTCGGGCTCTATCTTGGGATGGCCGCCGGGTTCCCCACCGGGCTCGCCTCGCTGGTGCTGCAGGCTTCGGCGCCGTTCACCGTGCTGCTCGGCGCCCTGGTGCTCAAGGAGCACATCACCGCGCGGCGGGCGACCGGCGTCGGCGTCGCCGTGCTGGGACTGGGGCTGGTGGGGGTCTCCCGGGGCGTCCTGGACGGGTGGACCCCGTTCCTGCTGGTGCTCTTCGGCGCCTTCGGCTGGGCGCTGGGCAACCTGGCCTCGCGGAAGGCCCAGACCGACCGGCCGATGGCGCTGGTGCTGTGGATGGCTGTGGTCCCACCGATCCCGCTGCTCACGGTGGCTTTCCTGGTGGAGGGGCCTGAGGAGATCGGGGCAGCGCTGGCCACTTCGATCAGCATCGCGGCGATCCCGGCCTGGCTCGGGCTGAGCTACACGATCCTGTTCGGCACGGTCGCGGGCGCGGGGATCTGGGTCTGGCTGATGCGTCGGCATCCGGCAGGCACCGTCGCCCCGTTCTCGATGTTGGTGCCGGTGGTCGGGATCCTGGCGGCCTGGATCGCCCTGGGCGAGGTCCCGACCTGGCTGGAGCTCGGCGGCGGGGTGCTGGTGGTCGGCGGGGTCATCTACGCCTCGGTGCGCGGCACTCCCCCGGCGCAGCCCGCGCCACCGCCTGACCCCGGGCCGCTGGAGGACGTGAAAGACGTGGAACTGGCGGCGGCGTCGAACGCGGCACCCGAGCCCTCGCCTCAGGAGGAAGTCTCTCGACTCAGGTAATCGACCACCGTCTCGCCGAACTGCTCCTGAGCTTCGGGGGTGAGGTGGAGTCCGTCATTCGTCATTCCCTGGACGAAGCCGCCGTCGGGGCTGCGGAGGAACTCGAGGGCGTCGAAGTACTCCCAGCCCCGGTCCTCGGCGAGTTCCTTCAGCGTTCGGTTGAATTCGCGGCTGGTCGGCGTGGTCTCCCGGTCACGCGGCGGGATCGCGAGCACCACGACATGGTCGGCTGGTGCCTTGGCGACGATCGCATCCAGGCTCGGGGCGGTCTGCTCGAAGGGGACTCCCCGAGCCAGGTCGTTCGTTCCTGTCATCACGAGCAGGACGTCTGCACCCTCGACGTCGTCGAGACCTTCTGCCTGCTGAACCGAGGTAGACCCCGCCACTGCCCAACCTCCCGCGAAGCGATGACCGGCAGCAAGCACGGTGGACACCCAGGAGTCGTCACCGATCTCCCCCGCGGCGAAGTCGGGCGAGTCCATCTCGGTGTTCGAATCGCCGACGACGACGATGCTCTGTGGTTCGGCCACGTCACGTTCCGGCTGAGCAATGACCATCACCACTGCGCCCACGATGACGGCAGCTGCAATGCCCACAGCGGCGATGAGCGCCCCGTCCTTCCAGGTCCGTGAGGTGTTCCGGGGCCTGCGCTTCTGGCTCATGGGCGCTACGTTAGCGCACCCGGTACTCGACACACCCGCTGACAGGGATGCCCGGCTCTCCCATCGGAGAGCCGGGCATCTCGGTGTTGATCAGCGAACTGCCTCAGCAGGCGCAGATCAGTTCTTCGGGTAGGAGCCGTTCACCTGGGCCGGATCCACGATCGGGACATCCCCGGTGCGGACCCGATACTGCTCCACGATCGGTGGCTGCTCCACGTGATCCACGTCCGGCGCGTTCTCCGGCTGGGTGCCCTCGTGGTAATCCGGGGCCACCACAGCTTCGGTGAGCGAGCGGTCGGGCTCCTCCATGCGGCGTTCGTACTCCTCCGGAGGCAGCGTCTTGAGCCAGCGGCGGGTGACCAGGAAGCCGACCTCGCCGGCGTCCTCGCGCATCGCCCGGGAGAGGTTGAACATCATGAAGTAGCCCAGGACGAAGAACGGCAGCCCGAGCACCAGGGCGACGTTCTGCAGCGCCTGGAGCCCGCCCTCGCCGGTGGCGGTGAGCAGGATCGCGGCGATGGTGCCGATGGAGATGGTCCAGAAGGCGCGCTGGTGCAGCGGTGAGCGTCCCTCGTAGCCGTTGCACATGTCATCGAGGACCAGTGAGCAGGAGTCCATCGAGGTGATGAAGAAGATGCCCACCAGCATGATCGCGATCGATGAGGTCAGCGTGGCCAGCGGGAACTCGGCGAGGAACGCGAAGAGCGCACCCTCTACGCCGTCGTCGAGCACGGTGTCGACCAGGCCGCCGTCACCGTTGAGCTCGATGTCGAAGGTGCCGGCGCCCCAGATGCCGAACCAGATGATGGTGAACAGCGTCGGCAGTCCCAGCACGCCGGCGACGAACTGGCGCACCGAGCGGCCGCGCGAGATGCGGGCGATGAAGATGCCCACGAACGGCGCCCAGGCCACGGTCCATGCCCAGTAGAAGATGGTCCAGCCGTCCTGCCAGCCGGTGTTGGCGAGGGTGTCGTTCCAGAACGCCAGCTCGGGAAGCATCCGGGCGTAGACGCCGGTCCATTCGATCATGCCGCGCAGCATGAAGACCGTGGGGCCGGTGATCAGCACGAAGAGCAGCAGCCCGATGGCGGTCCAGATGTTGAAGTTCGAGAGCCGCTTGATGCCCTTGTTCACGCCGAGCATCGCGGAGATCGTGGCAATGATGGTGACCACCGCGATGATTATGATGAAGTTCCAGGCCGCATCGCTCACGCCGAGCAGGCGGGCGAGTCCGGCGTGGATCTGCAGCGTGCCCAGGCCGATGGAGACCGCGACGCCGAAGATGGTGCCCACGATCGCGAGAATGTCGATGAACTTGCCGATGGGGCCGTGGATCTTGTCGCCGAGCATCGGTTGGAAGATCGAGGACACCCGCGGGGGCAGGTTCCTCTTGTAGATGAAGTAGGCGAAGGCCAGGCCGGGCAGAGCGAAGATCGTCCAGGTGTGCAGACCGAAGTGATAGAGCGTGAAGCCCATCGCCTCATTCGCGGCCTCCATGGAGCGTGGCTCTACGCCCATCTGGCCCTCACGGGGCGGGTTGGCGAAGTGGTTGGCAGGCTCGGCCACGGCCCAGAACATCAGGATGGTGCCGATGCCTGCGGCGAAGAGCATGCCGAACCAGGCGATGTTGGAGTGTTCGGGCTCCTCGCCGTCGGCGCCGAGTCTGATCCGGCCGAAGCGTCCGGAGGCGACGAAGATGAGGAAGATCAGGAAGATCGTGACACCGGAGATGTAGAACCATCCGAGGTTGTCGTAGATCCAGCCTGAGCCGGTGCCGAAGAACTCGCCCATGCCGGTGGGCATCAGGAGGGTCAGCACGACGAACGTGATCACGATCGCGGCTGATCCGAAGAAGAGGATCGGGCTGGTGCGCAGCCTGAAGATGTTATGGAGTCGGAGCAGCATCATTGGCCTTTCGTGGGTGTAGTCGCTGCCCGCGCCCGGCAGAGGCAGAACCCTCGGTTCCCTTGCGGGGCACGAGACTGGCGGTCTGACACCTGACAGGCGGGATGATCGTCCCTACGGTATGGAATTTGGGCCGCCGACGCACTTTCGTGAGTCGAATCCTGCGCCGGTGGGGCCTGATCTGAGTCCAGCACACTCGAATAATTCCCGGAACGAGCCGCATGCAGTCCCGGCGTCTCATTCCAGTAACGATTCTTGGGGGAAGCTGGTGCTGAGCTGTTCGGGAGCCGTGACAGGGTGATCCTCTAAGCTGGCTCTATGCCTTTTCCCGCGGGTCAGACCCCCGATGTCCAGCCCTCTGAACTCACCCAGAACTTCGATTTCACCCCCATCAGTCCCCCGCCCGAGGCGGTGGACCTGTTGCTGCTCGACACCGCCGCGGCTTGGTGGGCCGACGGCCACCCGCGCGAGGGCGTACTGATCCTCGATGACCGCTCCGGAGCGCTCACCCTGCCGATCCTGCACTCCCTGATAGCCGATGCCGGCAAGCCCGGCGCGGTGTGCGCGAAGGTCGAAGACGCCGTGTCCGCCGTGCGGGTGCTGGCCGACGAGCTCGGCGCGGAGCGTGCGCTGCAGGGCAACGCCCGCCGCGCCGATCTGCCGGCGCCGGTCCCCCAAGAGCTGCCCAGCCTGACCGAGGAGGCGCCCGACGCGTTCACCGGGGTGCACACGGTGCTGATGCACCTGCCCCGGTCTCTGGAGACGCTCAACGACTGGGCCTGGCTGATCCGCGAGCACGCGGCGGCCGACGTCGTCGTGCTGGCCGTGGGCCGGGACAAGCACATGAACCACTCGATGAACCAGGTGCTTCAGAAGCACTTCACCGACGTCTCCGCCGGCCGTGGCCGCTCGAAGTCCCGGGTGCTCACCGCCCGCGGACCGCGCGACGGCGTGCCCACCTCTGCCCCGCGGAAGAACACCCACCAGGTCAGCATCCCCGGGAAGGGCTCCACCGAGCTGACCCTGTGCAGCCTGGGCGCCACCTATGGCGGCACCAAGCTCGACCCGGGCACCAGGCTGATGCTCGAGGCCGTGGAGGCCCACCCGGGGTTCCCCGGTGCCGAGTACGTCATCGACTTCGGCTCCGGCAACGGCACGGTGAGCGCCTTCCTGACGCTGCGGCATCCGCAGCTGAAGGTGATCGCCACCGATCATTCGGCCTCCGCGGTGCAGTCCACCCAGCTCACGGCCGAGGCCAACGGGGTCGCGGACCGGATCGAGACGGTCCGCGACGACGCGCTCTCCCGGTTCGAGGACGCCTCCGCCGAGGTGATCCTGCTCAACCCGCCGTTCCACCAGGGCAACGCGGTGGACCCCGGCGCCGCGAACCGGCTGATCCGGGCCGCGGCACGGGTGCTGGCACCGGGCGGACGGATCTACAGCGTCTGGAACTCCCACCTGAAGCACCGCACAGTGCTCACCAAGGAGGTCGGGCCCACCGAGCAGCTGGCCCGCGATGCGCGGTTCACCGTGACGGTGTCGACGAAGCGCTGACGTTGGAAGGCGGCGCTGCTGGACGCGGCGCCGTCGTCCTCGCTGTTGTCCTCGCTGGTGTTCTCGCTGGTGTTCTGGAAGAAGTGCAGCAGACATAGAGAAGGCCGGTCCCACCCGAGGGTGGAACCGGCCTTCTCTATGTGTCACTCAGGCGGGATCAGTGATCCGCCCGTGTGGTTCAGCTGTTTCCGGTGAGCTTCTCGCGCAGCGCAGCCAGTGCCTCGTCGGATGCCAGCGTGCCGGCATCCTCGGAGGAGCTGTTCTGCGAGGAGGAGTAGTTCGACGGAGCGGGCTCCGACTTGCTGGAGCTGGAAGAGCTCGAGCTCGAGGAGCTGGAGCTGGAAGAACCGACAGTGGCCTGTGCGGCAGCTTCGGCGTCGGCCTCGACTGCTGCAACGACCTGCTTCTTGTGCGCTTCCCAACGCTCCTGGGCCTTGGCGTACTGGGCCTCCCAGACGGAACGCTGCTCGTCGTAGCCGTCCATCCACTCGTTGGTCTCCGGATCGAAGCCCTCGGGGTACTTGTAGTTGCCGGCGTCGTCGTACTCGGCATCCATGCCGTAGACGGCCGGATCGAACTCGGCACCTTCGGGATCGACACCCTCGTTGGCCTGCTTCAGCGAGAGGCTGATGCGGCGGCGCTCGAGATCGATGTCGATGACCTTGACGAAGAGCTCGTCACCCACGGAGACGACCTGCTCGGCCAGATCAACGTGGCGCACTGCCAGCTCGGAGATGTGCACGAGGCCCTCGATGCCGTCTTCGACGCGGACGAACGCACCGAAGGGAACCAGCTTGGTGACCTTGCCGGGGACGACCTGGCCCAGCGCGTGAGTGCGGGCGAAGGTCTGCCACGGATCTTCCTGGGTGGCCTTGAGCGACAGGGAGACGCGTTCGCGATCCATGTCCACCTCGAGGACCTCCACGGTGACTTCCTGGCCGACCTCGACAACCTCGTTCGGGTGATCGATGTGCTTCCAGGAGAGCTCCGAGACGTGAACCAGACCGTCGACGCCGCCGAGATCCACGAACGCACCGAAGTTGACGATCGAGGAGACGGTGCCGGTGCGGACCTGGCCGCGCTCGAGCTTGTTGAGGAAGGAGGAGCGGACCTCGGACTGGGTCTGCTCGAGCCATGCACGGCGGGACAGGACCACGTTGTTGCGGTTCTTGTCCAGCTCGATGATCTTGGCCTCGATCTCCTGGCCGATGTACGGCGCGAGATCGCGGACACGGCGCATCTCGACCAGCGATGCGGGCAGGAAGCCGCGCAGGCCGATGTCGAGGATGAGGCCGCCCTTGACGACCTCGATGACGGTGCCGGAGACGACGCCGTCCTCTTCCTTGATGCGCTCGATGTCGCCCCAGGCGCGCTCGTACTGTGCGCGCTTCTTGGAGAGGATCAGGCGGCCTTCTTTGTCCTCTTTGGTGAGGACCAGAGCCTCCACCAGATCGCCGACGGCGACGACCTCGTCCGGGTTCACATCATGCTTGATGGACAGCTCGCGGGACGGGATGACGCCTTCGGTCTTGTACCCGATGTCGAGGAGGACCTCGTCGCGGTCGACCTTGACGATGGTGCCCTCAACGAGGTCGCCGTCATTGAAGTACTTCATAGTCGCGTCTACAGCGGCGAGGAACTCTTCTGCGGTGCCAATGTCATTGATGGCGACCTGTGGGGCAGTGGTGGTGGGGGTCATGTAGTAGGGGCTCCGATATGGATTGTGGCTGGCGTGGTCAGTGCACGGGCGTGCCGTGCAAGATGGCACTCCGGCGCACAAAGCGATCAACAGATGAACAGGAGAGCTCGTCAGGTCCCGATTCCGGCGGCGACGCCGAAGAGCGGACTTTCGAGCATGATCTGCATCAGATGTCAGGTCGACTCTGTGCGCAGAACGCGCCGTGTCAGTTTATACCGGCAATCCAATCCGAATCAACCGCTGTCCCGAGCGCGATGACTTGCTCAGAAATGTGTCGCACAGAAGGGAAGGGTGGCCAGGTCCATGATCCGGGAGATCCGGTCCACGTCTTCGGCGGTGGTGCCTCCGAGCCTTCCGGCTGCGTGGAGGGTGCGGACCGAGACGTCGCCCAGGTAGAGCGAGCCGAGGGTCTCGACGCTGAGCTGGAGCGTCGGGAGGTCTGAGGTCACCGGCGCTGCACCGTCACCTGCCCGAGTGAGCGTGGCGGCGCCGTCGTCGACGCTCACCGTGAAGCTGCCGCCGGTGATGCCTTGTCCGTCCTCGAGCTCGAGGCGGAACGCGCCGTCGGCGGTCCAGGCGCGGGCTTCGAGGGCTTTGACCACGTCAAGGATCCGGACCCAGAGCACGTCGCTGAGCTTCTGGACCTGGTAGCTGCGCGGGTTCACCAGCGCGGACTGCAGCGGATCGCTCAGTGCGGCGGTGCTCATGGTGGCGCGGCGGACGATGTCGAGTCCGGCGATGTAGTCCCAGAGCGCGAGGTGGCTCTGGTCGTCGGCGGCGATCAGGTCATAGATCCGGATGGTGCTGGGGTCGGTGTCCCAGCCCTCGTGCTTGAAGGTCACGTAGCCGCCGATGCTGCCGTCCTCGCGGACGTGGACGGCGGCGCGGAGCTTGCGGTTCCAGGCGCTGTTGTCCTCGAGGTTCCAGCGCGCGGAGCTGACCAGCTGGTAGGTCTGCTGGCGGCCGATGGAGCCGCGGGTGCGGTCGTGGAACGCCTCGAAGCTGGTGTCGATGACCTCGTCGAGCTTGACCGGGTCTGCGGAGATGACGCGGCCGGCGGGCGCGCTGCGCAGCGCGAAGCTCTGCCCGCTGCCCTCGCCGAGGTTCACCTGGATGCTGGCCTCGCGGGTGGCGCAGCCGAAGCCGAACCGGCCGTAGATGCCGCCCTCGGAGACGGTCAGCGCGGCCACGGCCATGCCGTCCTCGACCGCGCGGGAGAGCGCGGAGGTCATCAGGTGCTTGAGGATGCCGCGGCGGCGGAAGCTCGGATTGACGGTGACCATGGTGATCAGCCGTGCAGGCAGCGGGCCGGCCGGTCCCCCGGCGTTGAGCGTCTTGTCATAGTCGACGAACGTGCCGACCGGGTGGGACGGGTCGAAGCCGACCTCTTTGAGTGCGTTGCCCCAGGGCTCATCCGCGGCGGTGTCCTGGTCCACGTAGACGCCGGTCAGGAGCTGCTCGTCCTCGACCAGGATCCGCCCGATGCGGTTGATCTGCTCGTCGGTGAACCAGGGCTCGTAGAAGCCCTGCTCGGCGGTCTGAGCGAACGCGGCGGTCTGCGCGTCGGCGGTCTTGCCGTCCGAGTTCAGGGCCGCGCGGAAGGACTCGCTGCGGAGTCCTGGTGCGAGCGGAGCGATCTCGGGCTGCTGGGGTACGTGTTGGTCTGGCACGGTTAACCACATTATCGGTCCGCTGGTGCCGGGGCCAGGCGGCGGGGAACTCGGTTGTGCACAGAGCCCGGTGGAACCCGGTGCGGGTCCAGGGTCTCCCTGCCGCAGCTGGCCGCCGCCCGCGATCACCCGGTGATCTGGGTCGCTCCGCCGTTCCGGCCTAGATGCTCCCAACCCAGCCCCCCGAAGCACGGCCCCGACGTCGCCTCTGAGAACTTGATGTCGTTATGGCCGCTGTTCCACTCAAGCACTTGGACGGAACCGTCGCGAGCAACAGTCAGATCCCAACCGATCACCGGGACCATCGGGATTCGCCGATGCAGCCGTTTTACTGCCTCGAGGCACGCTGCATAGTTCGGCACCTCGTTGCCTGCGAAGATGAAGCCGGAATCGGGATGCCGGTCGATCTCGAGCCAGTCCACCGAGTATCCGATCGAGCTGAACACGCCTGTGGCGGTATCGAGAAGAAGGCGAATATTCGACTCTGAAAATACGTGGTCATCCGTGTCTCGTCCGAATCGCATGTAGGCATCCCTGACAGTGACCTGCCCGTCAGGCTCGAGGACACTTGTCATCCGCAGCGTCCCGACCGAGCGGGACGCGACCTGAGCAAAGGCCTCATGCTGGTCGATGAAGGGCTGAATCACACCGTCGGGAAGGTTCGCAGCAATCTGCGTGAACCTGTCTCGATCAAGAATCTGCACGCCTCGGCCGCGATCACTCGCGTCAGCCTTGAAAGCCACTTTTTCAACCCCGGCAAAGACGAGGTCCGTGAACTCCTCCAACGACGAGACCGGTTCGAGTGACGCGTTGAGCAGCCGGCCCTTGACCACGTATCCGCGGTCGGGAATCTCTTTTTCCTGCCCAAAGACGCGCGCTGTCATCGACCGCATCTCAGAAAGGTCGCCATACCGACCTTCGATCGCAGGAAGGACCACCTGCATGTAGTAGTTGTCGGGGATCCACCCCTCTCGGAACTCACCGGCCATCGCGCTGTAGATGTAGAGCCACGGGGCATACCTTTTGGAACCCAGCACATCGGCGGCGTACTCATCGGCCTGTGCCCTGAGATGCCCTGGAAGCGGGCCCTTCGCGGCTTCGATCGACTTGAGCACCTTCGCAGCGCTCCGGCTGTTCAAACGGGAACGAACTCTCATCAGCAGGTCATTCTGAGTTCGCTCAATCGTGTCCAGGTTCACGGCAGCTCCTCTGAGTTCAGGTGATGCCAACCTATGTTCATTTGAGCCGAAATAACAGGGGGTCGCTGTATCGAATAGGGATTCATCAGGAGATATCCACCGGATCGGCCCAGTCCCACCCATGACCGGACACCACCACACCAGGCCTCTGCCAAGCGGCCTGTCAGGTCTTGGGGAGGATCGACGGTTCCGTCGAGTCGGGCACGGCCGGGCGGGAGTTTCGAATGCGGGGCCGCGCCGTGAGTCCGAGACCGCGCTGCTCGCCTTGGGCCGTGATGTGCAGCAGCGACTGCCCCTCGCCGTTCGCGAGCTTTCCCAGGCGCCGCAGTCCGGCCCACATGGTGGCCTGGTTGGCGGTGATGATGGGCTTTCCCAGTTCAACCTCCAGCTGTGCGATGAGGTCGTACGTAGGAAGATTTGTGCAGCTGACCACGACGGCCTCGGCGTCGGGCGTATCAGCCCGACGGATCAGCTCCGCAGTCTGCGCGTAGGGGACCTCCCAGATGCGCCTGTCGAGCCCGAGCTCAGCGCGACCGGTCACGGTGACGCCGTACTCAGCGAGGAATGTCTCCATCAGGAGCGACAAAGCCGGCACATAGGGCGTCGCCGTCGAGACACGCGTGATCCCGAGGGCGCCGAGAGCTTCCACGAGGGCGCCGGAGGTCGTCACTGCGTCACGTGAGCCGGCATCCGTCATAGCGCGAACGAGATCTTCCTGCCCCGCCCGACCACGCACGAAGCTCCCGGACGCGCAGGCGTAGACGACCACATCCGCGCGACCGGCTGTGACGCTGCGGACGCCCTCGGTGACGACTGTCGTCTGCGCCACCTCCCGGGCGAACTCCACGGTGACAACGTCATCCAAGAACGGCGTCCGGGTCACCGACAAGTCGACGCCGGCGGGAAGCCAGCGCCACAGCTCTGCATCGAGCTCCATGTCGAACGGCATGACGACGCCAAGCGCCCCGCGGGGAGGCGGGCCCTGAGCTTCCGGTGTCATGTTTCTCCTATGCGCAATGACAACTCACCTGAACTGGGTCTGATGGAGACGTTCGTCTGTCCCGGGCTTGGTGGCGTCCTCAGCTGTGTGTCGGTTTCAGCTGCGCCCGCCAGGCCCGGGCGGCAGTGCGCGAAGCATCCCATCCATCGCGATCATGGCCCCGCCCATCACTGCCGGCAATCCTCCGCCCGGATGGACCGAGGCACCTACCCGCCACAGCCATGGCCGCCTCAGGCCATGGTGAGCTGGACGGTGCAGGGGCCCGCTCATCAACAAAGGACGGATCGGTCCATACAGGGCACCTCCGGACGCGCCTGTGAGACTGAAATAGTTCGGATCCAGGATGGTGCTCTCCTCGATACACGTGTCGAAACTTCCGGGCAGCCCAGCCGTGGTCCACACGCGGCGAAGTTCTCGGTCGACAAAGGCACTGTTGAGGCCATAGCGCTGTCCATTTGAGGGCGCTGTCAGCAGCACTGCGAGTGTGTCGGCGGTATTGGGGCCTGAGTCCGTGGCTGGGTAGTGATTGAGAAACGCCATGGTCTGGGTCGGCTCGCGTTGAGCCTCCAGACTCGCGTAGAGCGCGGTGGGATCCTCGGGCAGAACCACGCTGTGCCGCGACATATCCGCCGGGAGGGGACGCTTGAGCGAGGCGTACACGGCGACCGCTGAGCAGGAGAGCTTCCGCGGCGGTCGAGGTGTGCGCCCACGCAGCAGTCCCTCGAGGCGGTCGGCGTCCATGCCGCTGACCACGGCGTCCGCCCGATATACGTTCTGGGCAGTCCTGACGTGTCCCCGCTCCAGGTCAAGGACGGCCTCATCGGTGCGAACATCGACCCCGGCAGCTCGCGCCAGCCGCTCGAGGGCCCGCACCAGTTCGTGGACGCCGCCCTGCGGCACCCACACCCCGTCTTGGGCCATCACCGCAGGCATGCTGGCATACAACGCCGGGGTGCGGGATGGGCCCACCCCCGCGTTGAGTGTGTGGATGGCGATCACTTCGCGCAGCCCGTCGGGCAGCCAGGTGAGGCTGTCGAGATAGCTGCGGGTAGTGAGCCGGTGCCCGTAGAGTCGCCCCAGAAGAGCCAGGGAGGGGCGTGCATCGCGTGCCAGCACGGCCGTGGTCAGAAGCCGGGTCACATCCGGCCCGATGGGTCCGTGCAGCGCAGCGAAACGCTCCCACGCCGGGTGCCACGGGTGTCCCGGCGGAACCGGCAGTGAACAGACCTGCCCGCGGAAGTAGTACCGACCTACTTCCGGAAGCCGCTCCAGATTCAGCCTTGCTGTCTCTTCGGCCGCCAAGGATGGATCCTGACTGGAGTCATCCAGTCGGCGCAGCAGTTCCTGCCAGACGGCCGGGAATGTGAACAGCGAAGGGCCGGTGTCGATGGTTTGACCACCAACTTCGATACGGCGACTCTTGCCGCCCAGTGCCGAGCTAGCTTCCAGAAGCGTGACAGCGTGTCCTGCCCAGGCTGAGAGCACTGCGGCCGTCAGGCCCGCCACTCCGCCACCGACCACCACGACACGGCTCATGGGTACCACCCCAGCAGCAGCGCCGCAGCCAGTTGAATGCCGGCCACAGCTCCGGCGACATAGGGAAAGGCGATGGAGTGGCGGTACAAACCATGGGCGGTGGTGCTGAGGGGGGAGCGGAACAGCATGTAGAGCAGCCAACCGCTGATCAGCGCGTTGACAAGCGCGACCGGAACGTTGACCATTGCAAAGCCGATCGTAGCTGCCGTCCACCAGAGTCCACTCCAGAGCACCACCCCGCGAACACCGAGGCGCACTGCCGTGGTGGTGATTCCGGCCGCCTCGTCTTCCTCGATGTCTTGGACTGCGTCGAAAGTGTGCTTGGCCGCGCTCCATGCCATGAGCGCCACAGCAGCGGCCCAGACCGGACCGGATCCTAGGGCGAGCGGAACAAAGACCATCGGCAGGGCATAGGCGGCGTTGCTGACCGAATCCAGATACGGACGGGCCTTGAACCGTAATGGTGGCGCGGAATAGAAGACGAACACCAACAGGTAGAGCCCTATCCACAGCAGTGCATCACCGGGAAGCGCCCACACGAAGTAAGTCAGGAACGGAAGATTGGTCACAAGAACTGCGACCCATATCGGGAAGACCTCACCAGAGCGAATCCGGGCGCCTTCAAAAGACCCCTTACGCGGATTGAGCGCGTCGGTTTCTTGATCGAAGATGTCATTGACGCCGTAGATGAGCAGGTTGAATGGCAGCGTCAGCCACAAGATCAACGCCCATGCATCCCAATGCCACAAGTGACCGGCCAGCCACATTCCCAGGACGGCGGGACCAATGGTATTGATCCACAGCACCGGCCGTGAGATGTGGACCATTCGTTGGAAGACGGATTCAGTTCCAGAACGAGATTTGACGGTGGAGCCCCTTCTGCCGAGTAGAACAGTGGTGCCTGAACGAACTACATGCCTGTTTTCGCCGGTGGCCCGGCTCTGGGGTGGCCAGTCGCTGACGGCGGAGGGGCCCATGGTCAAGATGCTACGTCAGGTACCGACTGCGACCTGGAGTGTTAACTCTGAACAGTGACCATCCTGATCAGCGCATGCCGTGTTTCGGGTCGGCGTCGGCCCGCGCGAAGCTCAGCGTCTCCCCTCGGGCACCGCCCATCCAGACGTCCTGGCACGCGGCGGCGAGCTCGTCGAGTCCTTCCTCGATCGTGGCGAAGACATTCGCCGGAACCCACCCGACGTCACCGTTGACCAGCAGATTGTTGCGTCCATAGAAGACGGCGAGATCGATCAACAACCGGTTCTCAGCGGTCCCCGCGGAGGCGTCGTATCCGTAGGCGGGATTGTTGAGCACGCCCTCGAAGGTGAAATAACACAGGTCCCCCGGGATCGGCGTGATCGTCTGGTTCTCGGGGCCAGGCTCTTCGGCGGCGAAGGCGGGGACGAGGGCGTAGATCTCGTTGCGCGCGAACTTGCCGTGGAACACCTGTCCGGACTGGGGCAGGGCCTGCCATACGGCCTCGGCGGTGCGCGGGGCCTCAACGTCGAGCAGGCGCGCCCTGGCGGTGACGCCGCGCTTCTCCAAGGTGATGGTGAGGTATCGGGTCATCAGCAGTCTCCGTTCGATGGACTGCAGGCGCCACGGAACGGCGACCTATGGTTGTCTACAATCTACCTGTAGGTTTTTCGGGGAGACCAGTCACGCACCACGAGAGGGCCTCCACCACCATGCATACCCTCGCGATCCTCTACCCCGGATACAGCGCGGAGGACGAGTTCCCCGCTCTCGAACAACTCATCCCGGACACCTCGTTCCGGGTGATCCACACCTGGGAGGGCCGCACCGACCACGATGTCGACGCGCTGCTGGCTCTCGGATCTCGGAACAACCTGGTGCCGTCCGCCGAGAAGGCCCGCGAGCTCTCCCCCGACTCCGTGATGTGGGCGTGCACCTCGGGCAGTTTCGTCTATGGCCGGGATGGCTGCCGGGAGCAGGCCGGATGGATCGAGGAAGCCGCTGGCGTCCCGTCCTCCTCCACCTCCCTGGCCTTCGCCGAGGCGGTGCACCACCTGGGGCTGAGCAGGGTCGCGGTGGCCGCGACCTATCCCGAGGAAGTCGCCTCGCACTTCATGCGATTCCTGGGGCAGGAGGGAATCGCGGTGAGCGCGCTGTCCACCTACGACGTTCCCAGCGGCGAGGACGCGGGATTGTTGGACGCCGAGTGGGTGCTCGAGGCCGCCCGCGCCGCCGACCTGACCGGCGCGCAGTGCCTGCTGATCCCGGACACTGCACTGCACACGATCGCCGTGCTGCCCCGGCTCGAGGAGGCCCTGGGCGTGCCCGTGCTCACGGCCAACCAGGTCACCGCCTGGCAGGGGCTCCGCCTGGCCGGCCACCCGGCTCGCGTCCAGGGGCTCGGGGCCCTGTTCAGCCGCTGAGCAGGTCGCCGGCCCCTGAGCGGATCCACACCGGTGGCGCAACGACTCCTGCCGAGCCGGCGTCGCCAACGTCGTGACTCAGTACACCTAGTGTGCGGCCTCGTGCCAGGAGGAGCCCACGCCCACGTGCACATCCAGTGGGACGTCGAGCTCGGTGGCGGCACCCATGTGGGTGGTGACCAGCTTCTCCAGGGCCTCGCGCTCCCCCGAGGCCACCTCGAAGATGAGCTCATCGTGGACCTGCAGCAGCAGCCGGGACTCGAGGCCCTCGGAGCGCAGCGCGGAGTCCACGCCGATCATCGCCTGCTTGATGATGTCCGCCGCGGAGCCCTGGATCGGGGCATTCAGCGCGGCCCGTTCGGCCATCTGGCGCAGCTGCCGGTTCTCGCTGCTCAGGTCCGGAAGGTAGCGGCGCCGCCCGAAGAGGGTGGAGGTGAACCCGTCCTGCTTCGCCTGGGTGACCACTTCGCGCAGGTAGTCGCGGACCCCGCCGAAGCGTTCGAAGTATTCGTTCATCAGGTTCCGGGCCTCATCGACCCCGATGCCCAGCTGCTTGGACAGCCCGAAGCTCGAAAGCCCGTAGGCCAGCCCGTAGCTCATCGCCTTGACCTTGGAGCGCTGCTCCGGGGTGATCTCCGAAGCCTCGACCCCGAAGACTTTGGCGCCGACGAAGTTGTGCAGGTCCTCCCCGGCGCGGAACGCCTCGATCAGTGCCTGGTCCCCGGAGAGGTGCGCCATGATGCGCATCTCGATCTGCGAGTAGTCGGCGGTCAGCAGGGTCTCGTAGCCGGAGCCGACCACGAAGGCGTCGCGGATCTTCCGACCGGCGGCGGTGCGGACCGGGATGTTCTGCAGATTCGGGTGCAGCGAAGAGAGCCGTCCGGTGGCGGCCACGGTCTGCGCATAGGTGGTGTGGATCCGCCCATCCCCGGTGACGGCCTCCATCAGCCCGGTGACGGTCTGGCGCAGCTTGGTGGAGTCCCGGTGGTTCATCAGGTGCACCAGGAAGTCGTTCTGGGTCTTGATCAGCAGCGCCTGCAGCGTCTCCACATCGGTGGAGTAGCCGGTCTTGTTCTTCTTCACCCCGGCGGTGGGCAGCTCGAGCTCCTCGAACAGCACGGTCTGCAGCTGCTTGGGCGAGCCGAGCTTCACCTCGTGCCCGACCACGGCGTAGGCCTCCTGCGCGGAGGCCTCGATGGCGGCGGCGAACTCGGCGTCCAGGGCGTCCAGCTTCTCCGGGCTCACCGCGATGCCGGTGAGCTCCATCTGCAGCAGGATCTCGGCCAGCGGGATCTCCATCTCGCGCAGCAGCTTCTCGCCGTTGCGCTCGACCAGCTGCTCCCCCAGCGCCTGGGAGAGCTGGTGCAGCAGCATCCCGTGCAGCGCGGCGGTGTCCAGGTCCTCCGCCGTCACCCCGGGCAGCAGGTCCTGAGAGGAGAACAGGTCCGGGCCCTGCGGTCCGGACGCCTCGGCGTCGTCCTCGCTGTGGCCGCCGAGGTAGGAGGCCGGGTCGGTGGAGGCTCCCAGGTACTGGGTGACCAGCTCGGTGAAGGCGAAGTTCCGCCGGTCCGGCTGGATCAGGTAGCCGGAGATCAGGGTGTCCTCCACGGCGCCGCGCAGGCGCAGTCCGCGCCAGGCCAGCCGCTTGCCGGCGTCCTTGATGTCGTGGACCAGCTTCGGCGCTTCCGGGTCCTGCAGCCACTCGGCGAAGACTGCGTCGGCGGCCGCGTCGAGCGAGGTCAGCGAGAGCGCCAGCGCGGGGATGCCGGTCGGCTCGGCGGCAGGCTCCCCGGCGTCGTCGTCGGTCTCTGCAGTCTTGGCAGCATCAGCAGCTCCAGCCACGTCCCCGGAAGCCGAGGGCACCAGCACGACGGCGAGTGCCTCAGCCACACGGGCGGCTTCGTCGCGCTTGGGCTTGGTGGTCAGCGATTCACCGGCGCGGTCCAGGCAGACCGCGATCGCCATCGGGGCTCCGGCGTGGGCCTTGAGGAACGCGGAGATCTCCTCGGCCTGTTCGGTCACTGTGACCGCGGGGAGCGCGTCGGTGGGGGTGGGCGCGACCACGGTCTCCGGGAAACGGGCGGCGAAGGTCTCGAAGAGCCGTTCACGGATCTGGTTGAACTGCAGCGCGTCGAAGAGCGGCTCCAGCACCTCGCGGTCAGGGACCTTCAGCTCTGAGTCCTCCAGCGCCACGGGCAGCTCGAGGTCGCGGAGCAGCAGGTTCAGCTCCAGGTTGCGCTCCACATCGGCGAGTGCCTCCCGCAGGTTCTCCCCGGCCTTGCCGCCGATCAGGTGGGCGTTCTCGATGATCCCGCGGGTGGAGCCGTATTCGGTGATCCACTTCGCCGCCGTCTTGGGCCCGACCTTCGGCACGCCGGGCAGGTTGTCCGCGGACTCCCCCACCAGTGCGGCGAGGTCCGGGTACTTCAGCGGCGGGACCAGGTACTTCTCCTCCACCCCGGCGGGGTCGAGCATCGCGACCTTGGAGAGTCCCGAGGTGGGGTACATCAGGGTGGTGCGTTCAGTGACGAGCTGCAGGGTGTCGCGGTCGCCGGAGACGATGAGGGTCTCCCAGCCGGCGGTGTCGGCCTTCGTGGCGTAGGTGGCGACGATGTCATCGGCCTCGTAGCCCTCCAGGGTCACCGTGGCGATGTTCATCCCCTCGGCGACCTGCTTGATCAGGTCGATCTGGCCGCGGAACTCCTCGGGGGTCTTCGCGCGGCCTCCCTTGTATTCGGCGTAGGAGGTGTGCCGGAAGGTGGGCGTGTCCAGGTCGAAGGCGAGGATCACGTGGGTGGGCAGCTCCTCACGGATCAGCTTGAGCAGCATGTTCGTGAAGCCGTGCACCGCATTGGTGTATTGGCCGGAATCCGTCAGGAAGCTCTCGGTGGGCAGGGCGTAGAAGGCCCTGAACGCCATGGAGTGACCGTCGATGACCAGGAGTTTATTGGGACTAGTTGACACGAGCCCCAGCCTATCGCGACCCCCGCGCTCACCCCAGACCTCTCACGGGCCCCACGCCGCTCCGGTTCGTGGGGCGGATGTCCGTCGCTCCCCGCCGGCATCTAAACTGGAGCCCATGACTTCTCAGCCTGACGCCCTCGACCACCTTTCCAGCAGCGCCGTCCCCGGTGCGCCCACCCCTTTCCCCGACGAGCAGGAGCGCGCCGCCCGGATGGAGGCCGCCGGGATCCCTGAGGAGTATCAGCAGTGGACCGGCCCGCATGGGGTCACTCCGCTGGGCGTGAAGATGGGGCTGCGCTACGTGGAGATGCACCCGGACAAGATGGTGGCCACCCTCCCGGTGGCGGGCAACGAGCAGAACATGGGCCTCTTCCACGGTGGCGCGCATATGGTGCTCGCCGAGACGCTCGGCTCGATCGCCGCGATCCTGCACGCGCGGGTCAACCTGGGTGTGGACAATGCCGTGGTGGGCACCGAGCTCGGCGCCACCCACCATCGCTCGGTCACCGAGGGCATGGTCACGGCCACCTGTACCCCGATCAACCTGGGCCGGCAGCTGACCAGCCACGAGATCGTGATGACCGACGACGCCGGCCGCCGCCTCTCGACCGCCCGGATGACGAACATGATCCTGCCCAACCGGAGCTGAACGGGAAATCATGCGCCCATAGCGGGTTCAAGTCATACGCAGCAGATTCGACTCGATCAGCGCGGAAAACCCTCAATTCAATTTGTGACACCGGCGATTTCAGAAAACACCCCTGACATGGACTAAAGTCACTATCAGGTACTTTCTGAACGAAAAGCTTGAGGGGTTCTGGAATGATCGACGAAAAGAAGCGACAGAGCGCGCTCGACGCCATGAAGATTCTCGACACGCCGCGCGACGAGCGTGTGGACCGGATCACGCGGATGGCTCAAGAGCTCTTCGACGTACCCATGGTGAGCGTGAATCTCCTCGACAATGATCGCCAGTGGAGCAAGTCCTCGGTCGGGCTCGGCAGCCGAGAAACTCCCCGCAAGTACGCATTCTGCGAATCAACCATCCAGCAGACCGGCACCCTGGTCATCGAAGACCTGAAGCAGGATGAGGCGTTCGCGGCGAGTCCCTATGTCGAAGGCGCCCCACACCTGCGCTTCTATGCCGGTCACCCGTTGCAGGCCCCGGGCGGCGAACAGGTGGGAGCGCTGTGCCTCATCGACACCAAGCCTCGTGAGCTCGATGAGCAGGAACGCGACCTTCTCGAAGATCTCGCCCGCTGGGTCCAGACCGAACTGGCGCAGCAGCAGGAGCTGGACCATGCCGTCGTGGTCCAGCGCGCACAGACTCCCCGCAATCTCCCCCAGCCCGCGGGATTCACCGTCACCGCCGGCTCCGCCCCGGCCGGGTGCGTCTCTGGGGACTTCCATGATGTGGCTCTCCGGGGGGATCAGCTGCGGGTCACCCTGGCCGACGTCATGGGCAAGGGCCTCGGCGCAGGGATCATCGCCTCCGCCGTCCGCGCCTCGATGCGCACCGCTCCGGAGCGTTCCCTGCAGGCCACGGTCGCTGAGATCGATTCTCTCCTGGAGCAGGACATCGGTGATCTGCACATGTTCGTCACCATGTTCTGCGCCGACATCGACACCCGCACCGGCCAGATCAGCTACGTCGACGGCGGACACAGCCTGAGCTTCATCCATCGCGCCGACGGCAGCTGGGAGCACCTGGAATCCACCGGGCTGCCGCTGGCGATGGGCATGGGCGAGCCCCACGGACTGAACACCGTGCAGCTGCACCCCGGAGATGCCCTGCTCTCCTGCAGCGATGGACTCCTGGACCTTCTGGACCTCGAGGACCCCTACGGGCAGGTGGAGCAGGTCCTGCGCGAGCAGGGTCTCGAAGGTGCTGTCAAGGAGGCGCTGCGCCGTGCCGAGCAGGCAAAGGCCCCCGATGATGTCACGGTGGTCGTGGTCCGCAGAGACTCCTGACGTGTCGTCGGCAGGGGCCGGAGCATTGCTGCGCCCCTGTCGCCGCACCTCCGATGGGAGGGACTGTAGATTATGGGCATATCTGCCTCTAGACGAGATCGGCCACCCGCACCGGAGCGCAGCCCAGCAGGTCCAACCCGAAAGAGAACCTTGATGTCTCCTCTCCCTCGGCACGACAACCACACCGCCCTGTCGGCAGCAGACCACTGGCCCCGCGGCGCCGCACTGGCGGTGGCGACCGCACTGATGCTGGCGATCTCGGCATGTTCACCCGGGCAGGACGACGATCCGGGTGCCGCGGAAGACACCGCCACCGCGGTGGTCGAGTCCGAGGCAGGCACTCCGGAAGCGGATGAGCCAGCTGAACCAACAGAGACCGACGCAGACCGTGACGACGAGGGTGAGGTTGAAGCCTCCCCGACACCGACACCCGACGAAGCCGACGGACCTGAAGACGCCGAAGACCAGAGCAACGAGGCCGCCACCGAGACCGCACCCCCCGCCGCGTTCGAGATCCCGGCCATCGATGCCAGCTCCGAGCTGCTGCACTTAGGCCTGAGGGACAACGGCACCCTGGAGGTCCCACCGGGCGACCCAGGTTCCCCAGCCAGCTGGTACACCGGATCCCCCGCCCCAGGCGACCAAGGCCCTTCAGTATTGCTGGGCCATGTCGATGACTCTCTCGGCGAGCCAGGGGTCTTCGCTGACCTGCCAGAACTCGTCGAAGGCGACGAGATCACCGTGGGACAAGAAGACGGCGGCACCGCGACCTTCGTGGTCACCAAGGCCGAGCAATACGGCAAGAACACCTTCCCCACCCTCGAGGTCTACGGCAACACCGAAGACCCCGAACTGCGACTGATCACCTGCGACGGATACGACCAGGCCACCGGAGAATACGAGGACAACTACGTGGTCTACGCCACCCTCGCCAGTTAGAGACCGAATGGCCGGTCCGACACAGCGGATCCCAGCACTTCCCGCGCGGAGAATAATGAGTCTTTCGATATCGATAAAGGTTTAGCTAGTTGAGGCGGATCGGTGAGCTGAGAAACTTTTTTTGGATTTTCACCATCCGATCCTGATGTCGCTCCGAACTCCGCGTACATGGCCTGGTCGACACCACGATCAGAGGCCGTGCGACCAAATCACTGTGACGAGGAGTCCCTCAAATGTTTAAATCCAAACTGTTCGCCGTCCCCACCCTCGCGCTCGGCGCAATGCTTCTGGGCGCAGGCCCAGCCATGGCCCACTCCGAGCACGGCGGAGCAACCGATGGCGCCGCCACCTCGACCTCCAGCGAGTCCTGGTCCTTCCAGGCCAACCTGGACCCGCTGAACAACAGCGGCACCGTCGGTGACGTGCTCATCGAGGGCCAGGGCAACCAGGCCACGGTCTACATGACCGTCGACGGCGCAGCCGAGACCTTCATGGACGGACCCTTCCCCCACGCCCAGCACATCCACTTCGGCGCCCAGGGCACCTGCCCCGGCCCCGAGGCTGACGTCGACGGCGACGGCGCCATCAACGTCGAAGAAGGCGCACCCTTCTACGGCGGCATCGGCACCTCACTGACCACCGAAGGCGACACCTCACCGGACTCCGGCCTCGCGGTCGAGCGGTTCCCCGGGGGCAGCAGCTACACCTACGAGCGCAGCCTGGAGATCCCCGATGACGTGCTGGCCTCCATCGTCGACGGCACCGGCGTCGTCGTGGTCCACGGCGTGGACCCAGCCGTGCTGACCGAGGAAGCCGCGAACAAGCAGAGCGAGCTCGATGAGTCCCTGCCCAACGCTGCGACTCTTCCCGCTGCCTGCGGCACCCTGACCGCCTCCCAGATGGACGGGATGCCTGAAGGCGGCGCCGACACCGGCGTCTCCGGCGGCTCACAGGGCGCCAGTGTGGCCATGGCCGCCGGCGGCGGCGCACTCGCCCTCGGCGCCATCGGTGCCGGTGCCTTCTTCATGCGCCAGCGCACCGTCGAGTCCTGATCTCGATTCGACCGGTCTCTGACCGGTCGAATCGAGCCTGAGGGCTCATGCATCGCGTCACAGCGATGCGCCTCCAGCGGTGGCCCCACTTCGAACTTCCGAGTTTGAAGTGGGGCCACCCCTGCCCGTCACAGAATCCCGAGAAGCTCCTCACGGGCGTCGGTCACTTCTGGAGAGGTCGACGTGGGCAAGCCACGAGATCGCGTGACTGACCAGCCCACAAGATCCGCCGCCTCGGCCTCCTCCTTGTCCCCGCCACCCGGACCAGAGCGCAGCCCAGCAGGTCCAACCCGAAAGAGAACCTTGATGTCTCCTCTCCCTCGGCACCACCACGAGACCACCTGTGCGGCCTCCGGCGGCCGGCACCGTGGTGCGGCACTGACCATCGCCACCGCACTGATACTGGCGATCTCGGCATGTTCACCCGGGCAGGACGACGATCCGGGTGCCGGGGAAGACACCGCCACCGCGGTGGTCGAGTCCGAGGCAGGCACTCCGGAAGCGGATGAGCCAGCTGAACCAACAGAGACCGACGCAGACCGTGACGACGAGGGTGAGGTTGAAGCCTCCCCGACACCGACACCCGACGAAGCCGACGGACCTGAAGACGCCGAAGACCAGAGCAACGAGGCCGCCACCGAGACCGCACCCCCCGCCGCGTTCGAGATCCCGGCCATCGATGCCAGCTCCGAGCTGCTGCACTTAGGCCTGAGGGACAACGGCACCCTGGAGGTCCCACCCGGTGACCCAGGTTCCCCAGCCAGCTGGTACACCGGATCCCCCGCCCCAGGCGAGCAAGGCCCTTCAGTATTGCTGGGCCATGTCGATGACTCTCTCGGTGAGCCAGGGGTCTTCGCTGATCTGCCAGAACTCGTCGAAGGCGACGAGATCACCGTGGGACAAGAAGACGGCGACACCGCGACCTTCGTGGTCACCAAGGCCGAGCAATACGGCAAGAACACCTTCCCCACCCTCGAGGTCTACGGCAACACCGAAGACCCCGAACTCCGACTGATCACCTGCGACGGATACGACCAGGCCACCGGAGAATACGAGGACAACTACGTGGTCTACGCCACCCTCGTCGGCTGAGGTCGAGAGGGCCATTCAGGGACAGCAGCACTCGAATACCCCGGGCGTATGAGCTTTTGATTGCCATATCGGAAAAGAGATCACCGCGACCGGCTCCTCGCAATTGATCCAGCGGTAGTTAGAATGACGAAATATTTCTGGAAATGATAGTGACGTGGGTTACTCTGAGGAAGTCGCGGCCAGGAGTCCCTGGTCACGGCCACACCCACTGTGACGAGGAGTCCCTCAAATGTTTAAATCCAAACTGTTCGCCGTCCCCACCCTCGCGCTCGGCGCAATGCTTCTGGGCGCAGGCCCAGCCATGGCCCACTCCGAGCACGGCGGAGCAACCGATGGCGCCGCCACCTCGACCTCCAGCGAGTCCTGGTCCTTCCAGGCCAACCTGGACCCGCTGAACAACAGCGGCACCG
>NZ_JAJOYX010000010.1 GCF_022565915.1 Nesterenkonia sp. LB17 | reverse complement strand
CCTGCGGGTTCTAGTGGTGGTTGCAACAGCCTGAGATTCAGGAGTTGCAAGTGCCTTCACCACATCACCCCCGACCCCGGACCGGACAGGGATACCCGGCCTGGTTCAAAGACCAGGTCCTGGATGAACTGAACCGGAATCCGAACCTCTCCGAAGTCGCCAGAGAAGCCGGTGTCAGCCGCGAGATGCTGCGCCTGTGGGCCAAGGCGGCCGGGATAGATCGCAGCCACGCCCGGCACGGCCCGAGGCATCCAGGCAAGAACGAGTTCCACCGGCAGCGACTCCACGGCGCCTCCATTGCGAGGGCCGCAGTCGCTGCCGGTGCCTCGGAGTCCGCTGCTCGGAGATGGGATCGTGAATACACCACCGGCCCGCAACGCTCTAGAAGCATGAGCAGAGTCGCTGATGATCCCGTCCCCGATGAGCAGACCGCAGCCCGGTTCCTTTCACTGACAGAGCGCGAACGGATCCAGGATCTGCTCAACCATGGGTGTTCTGCCGCGCAGATCGCCCGTGAGCTGGGCCGGGCCCGGTCCACGATCACCCGGGAACTGGCTCGGCACCGTGGTCGCGATCACCGTTACCTGCCCTACGGGGCGCACCGGGTGGCTTCCGAACGCAGAGCCCGCCCGAAGGTTCCCAAACTCGCCGCCGAGACCAGGCTGCGCCGGTGGGTGGCTCAGAAGCTGGCGCTGCGTTGGTCTCCTGTGCAGATCAGTAAGAGACTGGTGGAGGATTTCCCCCAGGATCAGGAGATGCGGGTGAGCCACGAAACGATCTATCAGGCCCTGTATTTCCAGGCCCGCGGTGGACTGAAACGAGAAGTGCAGGCCGCGTTGCGCACCGGCCGGGCCCGACGCCGGCCCCAGGGGGAGCAGCGTCGACCCCGGATCCTCGGGGAAGAGATGATCATGATCTCGCAACGGCCCGCCCAGATCGAGGACCGGGCGGTGCCTGGCCATTGGGAGGGTGACCTGATCATGGGGGCTTCAAATCGTTCCGCGATTGCGACCCTGGTGGAGCGCAGCACCCGGTTCACGATGCTCTGCCACCTGCCCCAGGGTCATGCTGCGAGCCCGGTTGCAGACGCCCTGACCGAGAGGATGAAGTCTCTGCCAGGGCATCTGCGCGGTTCCCTGACCTGGGACCAGGGCTCTGAGATGGCGGCTCATCAGCGGATCAGTATGGCTTCAGACCTTGCGATCTTTTTCTGTGACCCGGCTTCGCCGTGGCAGCGCGGGACCAATGAGAACACCAACGGGCTGCTGCGCCAGTTCTTCCCGAAAGGCACTGATCTCTCGGTGCACGGGGCTGAAGACCTCGAACACGTGGCATATCTCCTCAATGGACGCCCGAGGAAGACCCTGGACTGGCGGACCCCAGCAGAAGCGATGAGAGACTTACTCACCACCAGTTGAAACCGCTGTTGTTGCAACGACCGCTGGAATCCGCC
>NZ_JAJOYX010000001.1 GCF_022565915.1 Nesterenkonia sp. LB17 | reverse complement strand
CCACCCCTGGTTGGGACATCGAGAGGCTCACCTCGAGCATTGATCGCTCCGGGGCACAGTTCAGCGGGTCAGGACAGGTCAACCTCCGAGGAGGAACCAGCCATCCACGCGCACATCCCATATCTACCCACTCCCTTATCTGGTTAGATGCCTCCTATGAGGCAGATCACTCGACTTGAGCACATCAGCATGAGCTACACCGACACTGGCGGTGAGAAGCCCCCGCTGGTCCTGCTTCATGGGTGGCCCCAAACCTCCCAGTGCTGGGACGCGGTCATCCCCGCACTGGCCGAGGACTACCGCGTCGTCGCTCCTGATCTTCGCGGCTACGGGCACACCGACAAGCCGCGCGGCGGATATGACAAGAAGACGATGGCTGAAGACATCCGAGAGCTCATCGCGCACCTCGGATACGACTCTGTACGGGTTGTAGGACACGATCGGGGCGCTCGGGTCGCCCACCGTCTGGCCCTGGACCACCGGGAGCTGATCACACACCTGACGCTGCTGGACATCGCTCCGACGCTTCACATGTTCCGAAACGGCACCATGGAGATGGCTCAGGGCTACTGGCACTGGCTGTTCCACATGAAGGACGATCTGCCAGAGCTGCTGGTCGGGCCCCACATCGAGGAATACCTCAGGTTCTTCTTCGAACGATGGACCCTGCAGCGCCACACACTCGACGCGGTGATCCCTGACTACGTGGAGGCGTTCTCCCGACCAGGAGCGTTGCGCGCCGGATTCGACGACTATCGCGCCACCGACATCGACCTGGTCCACGACGCCGAAAACCTCGACGCCGGTGACACAGTGGATCTGCCGATCCAGGTGCTCTGGGGAGATCATGGATTGGTCGCCGGGCGCGACGTGGTCCAAGCCTGGAGACCCTTCGCCCCGCACGCGCACGGCGAACCGATCACCGACTGCGGACACTTCATCCCGGAGGAACAGCCCGAGGTTCTGGTGAAGAAGCTCAAGGACCACCTCGCCTCCTGAGCACGGAGGCCTCCCCCGCTCAGGCCTACAGGGTTCCCCGCGTGGGCTCCCCCGCGAGCGGCGCGGCCTGCCGAGGGAGGTCTCGCCGCAGACTCACGTTCTCTTCGCGCGGGGGAGCAGCACGTCCAGGGCATTCTCGATCGACTCCGCGTGCTTCTCCGCCGTATAGCGATCCCGCACGACGGCGAGGCTCGCCTCCCCCAGCTGGGTCAGCTGCGCTGGGTCGGCCAGGAGCTCGGCGAGGACCCTGCGCAGCGAGCCGGCGTCGCCGGCCTGGTAGTACCGGCCGGTGATTCCCTCCACCACGGCCTCGATCTCGGGGCTTGAATCGGGGTTGCCGTCCTCGGCCAGCACCGGCACGCCGAAGCTCATCGCCTGGGTGACGTTCAGCCCGGCCCCGCCGACGGAGACCGCGAGGTCGGCCTGGGCGTAGAGCCCGCGCAGCTGGTCATAGTCGTAGACGGCGCCGAGAAACGCTGCATCCACGCCGTGTTCGGTGAACACCTGCTCGAGCCGGGGCCGCTCGGCACCCTCGCCCACGATGAGCACCTTCGGCCGCTCAGCCGCCGGCATGCCGCCGAGTGCTTCGGCGAGCAGGTCCAGCCGGTGCCGGCTGGTGAGCCGGGAGCTGTAGATGATCGTGGCGGCTGAGCCGGCGTCGTCGTAAGTGGCTTGACCCACGTGAGCGTCAGCGGCCTCCCGGGCCATGCCGGTCAGAGCCTGCGGGTAGATGCTGTTGTAGATGACCTGGATCTTCTCGGCCGGGACCCCGTAGGAGCTGCCGAGCTCCTTCGCGCGGTCCCCGTAGACGAGCAGCCCGTCGGTCAGTCGGTAGAAGGCGAGCCGGACCCGGCGCTTGAGCCCTTCCTCGGGGCGCTTCCAGCCGTGGCCCCACATGATCAGGGTGCGTCCGCGCAGCGCGGCGATCGCTGAGGCGGCCCAGGCGGAGACGGTGGGGATGCGACCGGCGATCACGTAGGCGTCGTGGTGACCCCGCCAGATCTCCCGGACCTGGCCGTGTTCCCACCAGAACTTGCCCAACGCGGAAAACTTGAGCGGCCTGACCTTCGCCAGGACCTCGTCAGCGGCGGAATGGATCGAGTCGGCGGAGGAGGCTTCGGAGTTCTTGAACCGTCCCACAAGGTCGAAGTCGTACCGCGTGGACTCCAGCAGCCGGCGCAGCAGAGGCTCGCGGTAGTGCGCCACGGTGGGCTGGACCACGAAATACACCCGGGGAGGCGCCATGGGTTCCTCTCACTTTCGAGCCGACTTTGCGGCAGATGCACAAAAAGCCTCTCCTGCTGTGACCGAGGGGACCCGATCACCGGGAGAGGCTTGGAAGTGACTGGAGGGGATGACGGGAATCGAACCCGCATCGTTGGTTTGGAAGACCAAAGCTTTACCACTAAGCTACATCCCCGTGTACGCCCGGAATCTGGCCCTTTTCAGGCTGATTCACCGCCGCAACGAGCCTTCACTCTAGCAAGCCGGACTGCCTCCTCCAAACCCAACACGCCTCGGGATAGTGTCGAGGAGTGAATCTCCCAGACAACTCCTCCGCCCAGCCCGCGAGCACTCCCGCCAGCACCCCGGCCTCTGGCACAGCAGTCTCTGAGATCACGACGGCGGCGGCATCGGCAGCCGAAGCCCACGAACAGGCCGCGCAGGAACTCTCCAGCTCAGCGCATCATGAGCAACTATGGGCGCCGTTGGAGCGGGCCCACCGCGAGCGCGCGGCGGATCTGCGCAGCCGGGCCGCACAGGCGACCGCCGCACCCGATGACCCCGCGCTGACCGCCCCACTCGCGGCACCTCTGGCGGCACCATTGGCGGCCCAGTCCACCCAGGACGCGCTGGCCGCCGCCCGCGCCGCGGCCGCGCAGCTTCCGGCCACCGAGCCTGGCACCTCCCGGCCCCCGCTGGACCTGCGGATCGGGATCATCTGCGACCGGTTCCTCTTCGACACCTACTCCGGGGCGGCCACCCTGATCCCGATCACCCCAGACAACTGGCAGGACCACCTCGATGACGTGGACCTGCTGCTGGTGGCCGCCACCTGGCGCGGCCACGACGGGCTCGCCTGGGACAACACGGCCGCGGAGGCTCCGGAGCGCCGTCGGCTCCTGATCAGCACCATCATCCCGGCCTACCGTGAGGCAGGGGCTCCGCCGGTCTACTACGGCAAGGAGGACCCTCCGGACTACCGACAGTTCCTCGACGTGGCCCGGGCCTGCGACCACATCTTCACCACCGCCGCCGAGGTCCTCGAGGACTACCGGCGCGACTGCCCCGCCGCCCACAGCATCGAGGTGCTGCCCTTCGGGGTCAACCCGCTGCTGCACTCCCCCATCGGGTCCCGCAGCGCACCCGCGCAGGCCCGCGAGCTGATCTTCTTCGCCGGCTCCTGGATGGCAGGCAAGTACCCGAAGCGGGCCCGCTATGCCGAATGGATCTTCGACGGGGTGCTCGACGCGGGCAGGCCGCTGGCGATCGTGGACCGCTGGTGGGAGGAGATCTCCGCCCAGCTGGACTCCGCACACCCGCTGCTCAGCCCCAACCAGCTGATCCCGGTCAAGTACTGGCCCTACCGGGTGCCGGCCATGGACCACCACGAGCTCATGGACCTCCAGCGCGTGGTGGACGTCGCGGTGAACTTGAACTCGGTCATCGACTCGCAGACCATGTTCGCCAACCGGGCGCTGGAGCTGCAGGCCGCCGGCACTCTGGTGCTCTCCAGCTACAACCAGGGCCTGAATTCTTACCACCCGCAGGTCCGCATCGCGAACTCCGCGGCCGACGTGGAGGAGAGCCTGCGCGGGCTCGACCTCGAGGAGCTGCGCCGGGCCCAGGGCGACGGCGTCCGGGAGGTCTACCTGCGCCATCACGTCTCCGACCTGCTCACCCGGGTGGCCCGGACCGCCGGCAAGGCGATGGAGCGTCAGCAGGAGCTGGTGGTCGCCGTGGCCGAGAACGTCACCGCCGAGCTCGCCCAGGACATGGCGGCGCAGAGCCTGGCCGGACTCAGCTCGTCAGCCCCTGGATTCAGCCCGGTGGAGCTGCTCAGCTGGGAGCAGCTCGGCGCCCGCGCCGCGGACCCGCTGGCGACGCCCATCGACGTGTTGCTGCCGTTGAGCGACCAGCGCCGGTATGGGCCGCACTACGCCGCCGATCATGTGGCGGCCTTCCGCTACCAGTCGGCGACGATCAGCACCAAGCTCACCGGCACCGCCGCAGAGACCGACGCGCACGCTCACCAGCACCAGCGCGGCTTCGCCGATCTGGACCTGACGGCCTGGTGGCGGCCCGAGGCGGCGGCGCTGGTCACCCCCGCCGTGCTGGCAGCCTCCGGGCAGGACGCCCGGGTCTACGCCATCGATCATCTGGGGCACGCCGCGGCGTCGTCCATCGCGGCTTCAGGGCTGCTCCCTGCAGCGCTCCCCCATCCCGGGGATGACCTGGCCGCCGTCAAGGCGGAGGTTCGTCGCACCGCGGAGGCCGAGCAGCTGGAGCTCTCGGTGATCGTGCCGATCTACAACAACGGGGACCATCTGCAGCACAAGGCGTTCGCCTCGCTGCGCCGCTCCCCGCATTTTCCGCGCACCCAGGTGCTGCTGGTCGACGACGGCTCCTCCGACCCGGTCACCGTGGCCACCGTCGAAGAGCTGGCCCGGGCCTACCCGAACGTCTCCGCCTTCCGGCACGGCACCGGAGGCTCCGGCTCGGCCTCACGTCCACGCAACACCGGCCTGGAGCTCGCGGCGACCGAATACGTCACCTATCTGGATCCTGATGACGAGGAGCTGGAGGCCGGCTATCACCTGCTTCAGCAGCGCCTGTCGCAGATGCCCGACGCCGACTTCGCCCTGGGCACGCAGGTCACCTGGACCAACCGGCACCAGATCCTGCGGGTCCACGACTGGTACACCGGCATCGAGCAGCGTGATGGCCTGTGCTGGCCGACCCGCGACTCGCTGCGTGAGATCCGGTTCCGCCCGGCCTCGATCGAGGGACTCGTGACACGCACCGAATGGCTGCAGGGGCTGGGACTGACCCAGCCGGTGGGTGCCACCGGGCAGGACACCTTCTTCTTCCAGCAGATCCTCTTCCATGCCCGCGCCTATGTGCCGGTGGACCGCCCGGTCTACACCTACTACGGGGCTGTGGACACCTCCATCGTGAACGTGGTCAGCCCCGGGTACTTCCGCAAGTACCTGATCCTGGAAGCTGCCCGGGCCTCCTGGCTGCGCGAGGTCGGGCTGCTCCAGGACTACCTGGACACCCGCTTCGAGCACTTCTTCGTCACCTGGTACCTGTGGAAGTTCTCCCGGGTCCCCGCCGCAGACAGGGCGGAGGCGGCAGCGGTGCTCGCCGAGATCGCCGCGTTCTACGTGGAGGACCCGAAGAATCACCCCTGGCAGACCCCGGAGGCGCTGCGCTTCTTCGGTCAGCGTCGGCTGCCGTCGGCCAAGAAGCTGCGCCCGCTCGCGGGCCGGGTCAAGCGCCGGGCCCGCAATGCTGCGGGCCAGCGACTGGGTCAGTTCAAGCGAACCCGCCTGGGACGTGGCGCCGGGGCCGTCTACCGGCGCACGCTCAAGCCCAAGTCCGATGACCAGGTCACCGCGCTGCGCGAGGTCTCCGCCGAGATCGACCGCATCCGCCGACGCGAAGCCGACCAGTGGGGCATCACCGCCGCGGAAGCGGCCTACGCGCTGGCAGTGCAGGACCGCAGCAAGACCGACGACGCCGGCTGAGTCAGCGGCCGTATTCCTCGTAGCGACGGCCGGCGGCGGCCTGGAGCATGCCCCACCCTTCACGGTGGTAGACGCTGTCCACATACCGCACCGGTGCACGCTTGAGCCGACGCGCCGCGGTGCGAGTGGCCCCATAGCCGAGCCGAACGACTCCTTCGGCGGCGATCCGCAGCCGAAGCGCCGGAGTGGGGTGCTCGAGCTGAGCGCGGCGGATGAGTTTGGTGGCGCGCACGTGACCGGCACGGATCCCGCGCTGACGCATCCAGGCGGGGCTGAGCCGTTCGGCGGGCAGGTCCTCTTCCACCTGCGCCTCGGCGCACCACCAAGACCGCGCCCCGGCGGCCTGCATCCGGCCGAAGAGGTCGGAGTCCTCGCCGCCGATGAAGCTGAACGCCTCGTCGAAGCGAAAGCCCAGCCGGGTGAACCAGTGCGCGCGGACCAACACGTTGTTGGTCGCCGCCCGGAGGCCCCAGGGTCCGGTGGGAAAATCGATGCGCCGGATGAAGCCGCTGGACTGCAGCCAGGCCGGCGGGTCCTCCCCGAAATGGGTGATCACCGGACCCGAGACGGTGTCGGCCCCGGACTCGTTCGCGCAGTCGATCATCGTGCGCAGCCAGTCCGGCGCCGCGCGTTCGTCGTCGTCGAGGAAGAGCACTGCTTCCGCATCCGTGGGCACGGCCTGCACTGCGGCGTTGCGCGCGGCGGCGATCCCCGGGCGTGGCTCATGGATGTAGTGCGCGGACGGATACCGGCCGCGGACCTGGGCCTCGGCGTCGCCCTCGGGGCTGTTGTCCACCACGATCAGCTGCGGCAGCTGCGCTGCGCCAGTTGACTGCCCTGAGTCGCCCGGGGGCCCGGAAGCTCCGAGATCCTGGGCGCGCAGCGAGGCCAGCAGCTCAGCCAGCGGGCCGGGTCGACGGTAGGTGCAGACACAGATATAGGCGTTGGCGGCGGTGATCACCGGGAGTGCTCCTGCAGCAGCTGGCGCAGCAGGGCGGCGTAGCGGCTTCCCAGGCCCGGCAGGTCGGCGTATTCGGCGACCCAGTCGCGTCCGCGCGAATCCACCGGGGTGGAGTCCGGGTCGGCGGCGAGCTCGGTGAGCGTGGCCGCGATCTCTGCGGAGTCTCCGTCGAGGAAGCTGACGTTGGGCGCGTGGCCGAGCACCCAGGCGGCCTCCCCGGTGACCGCGGCGGTGATGTGTTTGCCCAGGCCCAGCAGCTCGAAGGTCTTCGAGGGCACGGTCCAGGCGAAGGAGGCCCAGTCGGTGCGCAGGCTCACCAGCGCGGTGTCGGCCCAGCGGTAGTGCTCCCAGATCTCCTCGCCGTGCACCGGGTCGCAGAACTCCACCGCCCCGCTCTCCAGGGCCCCGGCGGCGGCGGCGATCTGGCGCAGCTGCTCCTTCTGGGTGCCGGAGCCGACCAGCCGGAGCGTGACGTCGAGCCCCTCGGTGCGCGGGATCATGGCCACGGCCGTGATGAGCCGCTCCAGCGCCTGGCTCTCCCCATGGTTGCCCAGATAGGCGATGCGCAGCTCCCCGGCCTCGCGGGAGCGGTGTTCCAGCTGCGGCACCTGCTCCAGGGCCACGCCGTTGCTGATCGTCTCCACTCGGGCGACACCGCGCTCGCGCAGCCGCTGACCGAAGCCCTCGGTGACGGTGACGACGAGTTCCGCGCGGCGCTGGACGCTGACCACCGCGGATTCCATGACCTTCCCCAGCACGCCTGCCTTGACCCCGGCCTCACGGGCGAGTTCAGGCCAGGCGTCGCGCATGTCGACCACCAGCGGGACCCGGCGGCAGCGGCTGACCAGCCATCCCGCGCAGATGGTGGGCAGCGCGGGCACGGTCGCGATGACCAGATCGGGCTTGGGAGCGCCGAGCGCGCGAGGCACCATCAGCACCGCAGAGGCCAGATCGGAGGCGAAGCGTCCTGCGCGGGAGTTCTGCAGCAGGATGTACGGGGTGCGGTGCAGCCGCTCTCCGGTGGGCCCCGGGCTGGGGCGCAGCCGGAAGCGCCCCAGCGCGCGGACCTCTTCCGGGGTGTGGTGGGAGTTCACGGCAGGCGTGACGACGTCGACCGCCCAGCCGTCCTGGCGCAGCGAGCCCACGAGGCGCTCCCAGCGGCGCTGGGGGGCCGTGCGCTCGGGCCAATAGCTATGCGTCAGCAGCTGGACCCTAGGGGTCACTGCTGCTCATCCTGGGATTCGCGCAGCTCGATGTATTCGATGAAGCCCTCCATGTTGTCGTTCTTCAGAGACCGCTGCAGCAGCTCCAGCATCTCTTCGTCCTTGAGGATCACCTGGGCGCCGCTGGCGGTGGTGGCCATCTCCCCGGTGGGGATGGTGAACATCTCGATGTCCCCGGAACGGATGTCGCGCATCTCCAGGGCGTAGCCGGCGATGGTGTTGGCGTCGAGTCCGTCATCCACGCTCAGGTAGGGGACGATGCCGTTGACCACGTCCATCACCCGCTGCGGGTTGGTGAGGGTGTCGGCGGAGAGCAGCTGATCCACGATGCCGTTGATCACCAGCTGCTGGTTCTGCACCCGGGTGAAGTCTCCGTCTGGGAAGGCCTTGCGCTCGCGGACGAATCGGAGCGCGTTGTCCCCTTCCAGCCGGATGGTGCCTTCGGGGTAGAACGCCGGGTTGTGCTGCCCGGCGGAGAAGGGCCGCGGGTTCTCCACGTAGACCCCGCCCAGCGCGCGGGTGAGGTCGGAGAACCCTTCGAAGTCGATGATGGCCACGTGGTCGATGTGGGTGTTCAGCAGCTCCTCGACCGTGTCGATCACCAGCGGGTAGCCGCCCACGCCCAACGCGGAGTTCACCCGGCCCTGGCCCTCACCGGGGACATCGACCCAGAGGTCACGCACGATGGACATCACGTAGACCCCGGACCGGTCCGCGGGGATGTGGACGAACATCATGGTGTCTGAGCGTTCGGCGGCCTCGTCGCCGATCTCGCCCCGGTACTCCAGATCGTCTTCGCCGCGGCTGTCGGAGCCGAGCAGCAGCATGTTCACCGTGCCGTCCTCGGTGCGCCCGGCGGTGTCATCGCTTCCAAGCCCCAGGTCCAGGACGTTTCGCTGTTCGTCAAAGGTGGTGCGCAGCTGGTTGACGTAGATCAGCCCGGCGCCCACCGCGACGATGAGCAGCACCGCCACGGCGATGAGACCGTTGCGGATCAGGCGGCGTCGTCGTGAGTGGTCTTTGGGGGTGTCCTCGGAAGAGTCTGTGGCGCGGTTCGACGTCGAGGCTGCCACCGGGTCCGCGGGGCGCTTGGCGGCTCTGCGGGGTCGGTGAGGCTGTGGCTCGGGCGAATTCTTTTCGGCCACAGACCCTCCTCTACACGTTCGTCGATCCGATTCATGCTAGCCCACCGATCTGGGCAGTTACGCATCGGCGCTGTTCAGGCGGACTGTTCAGGGACTCCGGTCAGGCGCGGGCCCGGCGGGGGCGGGGCTGGCAGGTCGGGCACCAGAAGGAGGAGCGACCCATGAAGGGATCCCGGCGGATGGTGGCGGCGCGCGGCGTGTCTGCGCAGCGGCGGCAGGGCTGCCCGGTGCGCCCGTAGCTCTGCAGCGAGCGGTCGAAGTAGCCGGAGGCGCCGTTGACGTTGACGTAGAGCGCGTCGAAGCTGGTGCCGCCGGCCTCGAGCGCGGCGAGCATCACGGTCTTGACCCCGTCGAGGAGCCGGGCGGCCTCGGCACGGGTGATGGTCTCGGTGGGGCGCAGGTAGTGCAGCCGGGCGAGCCAGAGCGCCTCATCGGCGTAGATGTTGCCGATCCCGGAGACCATGCCCTGATCCAGCAGCGCCCGTTTCAGCCCGGTCTTGCGTCGGCGCAGGGTGCGGAAGAAGGTCTCCTCGTCGAATCCGGGCTCCAGCGGGTCCGGGGCGATGTGCACCGCTGCGGCCGGCACGCTGCCGCTGGGGTGGGTGGAGGCGACCAGCTCGGAGATCTGCATGCCGCCGAAGATCCGCTGGTCGATGAAGCGCAGCTGCTTCGGGCGCGCGTCTTCGCCTCTGGAACCTTCGTCGCCGGAACCTGACAGATCAGTACATTCCCCACCGAGCTGAAGCGTGATCTTCAGATGCTTCTGCGCCGGAGCGGAGGGATCATCGATGAGCACCTGTCCGCTCATGCCCAGGTGGATCAGCAGCGACTGCTGGACCGGTTCACTCCCGGAGGCGGATTCGGCAGGTGCCGCGGGTCCCTGCAGCGGGATCCAGAGGAATTTTCCGCGCCGCTGGGGCGCCAGCAGCGTCTGCTGGGTCAGTGCGGCGGCGAAGGAGTCCAGTCGGGCCGGTTCGGCGAGCGTGGTGCCCAGAGCGTGCCGGCGCAGGCTGCGCGGATCGTGGATGGTGACCTTCTCCACGGTGCGTCCGGTGGCCCAGCGGCCGATGCCGCGGCGGACCACTTCGACCTCGGGCAGCTCGGGCATCAGGCGGGTGCGTCGTCCCCGAAGCGGTCGAGGACCAGGGTGAGGATGTCGCCCTGTTCACCGCGGCCGGCGGTGAGGGTCTCCACGGTGACCCGGGCGGCTTCGCGCTCGGCCTCCTTCTTGGAGGGCCCGGAGCCGGCGCCGTACGGGGTTCCGCCGATGACCAGGGTGGCATTGAAGGACTTGTGGTGGTCCGGACCGAAGTCGGTGATCAGGTACCGGATCTCGCCCATGTCTTTGGCGGCCGCAATCTCCTGGATGGTGGTCTTCCAATCCTTGCCGGCGGTCATCGCGTCCTTGTCGCTGAGCAGCGGGACCACGAGGCGCAGCACCAGACGGCGGGCCGTCTCGGTGTCGGTGGAGAGGTAGGCGGCGCCGATGAGCGCCTCCATGGTGTCGGCGAGGATCGAGTCCTTGTCCTGCCCGCCGGTTAGCCGTTCGCCGGCGCCGAGGCTGATGTGGGGGCCGACGCCGAGGCTGCGGGCGACCCGCGCCAGGGCACGGGTGCTCACCAGCGCGGCACGGAGCTTGGCGAGGTCGCCCTCGGCCAGGTCCGGGAAGGTCCGGAACAGGTAATCGGTCACCGCCAGGCCGAGGATCGAGTCCCCGAGGAACTCCAGCCGCTCATTGGTGGGCAGGTTGGAGTTCTCGTAGGCGTAGGAGCGATGTGTCAGGGCAAGACGAAGAGTCCCGGGGGCAATATGCACCCCGAGACTCTTCACAAGCTCTTCGTGATCACTCACGTGTGATGTCGTCATGTTTCGACGACTCAGGCGTCAGCGACCTTGCGACCCTTGTACTCATAGAACAGTGGTGAGCCGGCGGAGTCGGTGACCAGCTTGGCCTGGTGAGGCTGGCTGTAGACGACGCGACCGTTCTCCACGGTCTTCACCAGCTTCGGCACAGAAGCCTTCCACTGCGAGCGGCGGTGACGGGTGTTGGATCGGGACATCTTCCGCTTTGGAACAGCCACGGTGTCTCTTTTCTCTCTAGATGATGGACAGGGTCTTGGTCAATGAAGTTCTAGGTGTTCAAGTTCTAGGTGCTGGAGCTGGACTCGGGGTCCGACTCCGGCAGTCCCGCGGCCACGTCTTTCAATGCGGCCCAGCGGGGGTCGAGCTGCTCGTGGTAATGCTCGAGGTCGTCCTCCATGCGGAATCCGCAGACGGAGCACAGTCCCGGGCAGTCCTCGCGGCAGACCGGCTGGAACGGCAGCGCCGAGACCATCAGGTCACGCAGCACCGGTTCCAGGTTGATGGTGAGGTCATTGCCCATCGGGCGGGTGTCCTCATCCTCTTGCTCTGCCGGATCGGTCCGCGCCTTCTGGGGCCAGCTGAACAACTGCATGATGTCAACGGTGAGCGGGAACTTCAACTCATCGAGACACCGTCCGCACTGTCCGGTGACCTCGCCGACGGCGGTGCCTGTCATCAGCACACCTTCATGCACCGATTCCAGACGCAGATCCACCTGCAGCTCGCTGCCCTGCGGGATCCCGATGAGGACCGTTGCGAAGCCCTCCGGGGCCGGGACAGTTCTGTGAATCTCGTGCTGAGTTCCGGGCTTGCCCCGGAGCTCCTGCACATCTACGCGTAGAGCAGTCATTGCTGAACCACTCCTCAATGATCTAGACCGACGTGCCACTCTACCAGTCAGGGTGGCTGCGGGGCGAACCCCCGATCAGATCTGGCCGACGAACTCTTTCAGCCACTCGCGCAGGTCCGGTCCGAGGTCTTCGCGGTCCACTGCCAGGGTCACCACGGCCTTGATGTAGCTGAGCTTGTCCCCGGTGTCATAGCGGCGTCCGCGGAAGATCACGGCGTGGACTCCGCCGCCTTCTTCGGCGGGCTTGGACGCCATGGCCTGCAGCGCGTCGGTCAGCTGGATCTCGTTGCCACGACCGGGCTTGGTCTGCTCGAGCTCGGCGAAGATCGCCGGGTGCAGCACGTAGCGGCCGATGATGGCGAGGTTCGAAGGCGCCTCGTCCACGGGAGGCTTCTCCACCAGAGCGTGGACGGGCACGACGTCGGCGGGCTGTCCGTTCTCGCCGTGGAGCTTGTCGTGGCCGTTGGCGTCGATGACGCCGTAGGCGCTGATCTTGTCCTCAGGAACCTCCATCACGGCGATGACGGATCCGCCGAGCTTCTCCTGGGTCTCCAGCATGGTCGAGAGCAGCTCGTCGCGCTCATCGATCAGGTCATCGCCGAGCAGCACGGCGAAGGGCTCGTCGCCGACGTGGCGCTTGGCGCAGAGCACCGCGTGGCCCAGGCCCTTGGCCTCGCCCTGGCGGATGTAGTGCAGATCGCCGAGCTCGGTGGCCTGACGGACAGCCTCCAGCTTCTTGGTGTCACCCTTGGCTTCCAGGGTGGCCTCCAGGTCGGGGACCCGGTCGAAGTGGTTCTCCAGGGAGCGCTTGTTGCGGCCGGTGATCATCAGGATGTCATCGAGGCCGGCCTTCGCGGCTTCGGCGACGACGTACTGGATCGCCGGCTGATCCACCACGGGAAGCATCTCTTTAGGCATGGCCTTGGTGGCCGGAATGAATCGGGTTCCCAGTCCCGCAGCGGGGATCACGGCTTTTCGAGTAGACGTTGTTGAACTCATGTAAACACCTTATCGTTTCCTGAATGCTTGACCAGAGGGTTCTATGAAGTTTATTCATCCGACTCTCTCAGCGGCGGCGATCCTGGAGTCGGCGCTGCACGGCACGCGGAATGAACTCAGCGACGTCTCCGCCGAGCGTGTGGATCTCCTTGACCAGCGTGGAGGACAGATGCGTGTAGCGGCCGTCCGCGGCGAGGAACACGGTCTCCAGCCCGGAGAGATGGCGGTTCATCGTGGCCATCGGGGACTCGTAGCCGAGATCCCTGGGGTCGCGCAGGCCCTTGACCAGAGCGTTGGCGCCTACCTCTTTGCAGAAATCGGTCAGCAGCCCGGTGCCCAGCGGCTTGACGCTCACCCCGCGCACATAGGAGAAGGTCTCCTGCGCCATCGCTATGCGCTCTTCGACGGAGAACATCGGGTTCTTGTGGATATTGGGCGACACGGCGACGATCACCTCGTCGAAGAGGTTCGAGGCACGGGCGATGATCTCCACATGGCCGTTGTGCAGGGGGTCGAATGATCCGGGGCACACTGCTAGCTGCATGATCTGACACTACTTCAGGTGAGCAACCTCCTGCCTCAAGACGCGCAGGACACATTCCCGATCGGCTGGCTGTCTACGATGGAGTACATGTCCTCTCATCCCACCCCCAGCCCCGATCCGCTCACCCTCGACCAGCCCTGGGCCCGGACCGCGGCCGGAGCCAACACCTTGGGCATCGACTCTGCGCAGAGCTCACCCCAGGTCATGCCCACCATCTACGAGCGCACGACGGCGGCGGCGATCGCCCACGGCGCGATCAATCTGGGTCAGGGATTCCCCGACACCGAGGGCCCGGACTGGCTGCTGGAGCTGGCCGCGCGAGCGATCACCGAGCCCGAGACCGGTCCGCGCAATCAGTACGCGCCGGGGATGGGATTGATCGAGCTGCGCGAGGCGATCGGTGACGCCCAGGCGCGGCGCCAGGGCGTCACGTTGGATCCTGCCACGCAGGTCATGGTCACCACCGGAGCCACCGAAGGGATCTCGGCGACGATCCTGGCGTTCGCCCGTCCCGGCAGCGAGGTGCTCACCTTCGAGCCGCACTATGACTCCTACGGGGCCTGCGTCGCCCTAGCCGGGGCCCGCCTGGTGGGCATTCCGCTGCGCGGCCCGGAGTTCCGCCCCGATCTGGACGCCTTCGAGGCCGCCATCACCGAGCGCACCTCGATGATCCTGCTCAACACCCCGCACAACCCCACCGGCACGGTCTTCAGCACCGAGGAGCTGACCCGGATCGTGGAGCTGGCGGTCAAGCATGATCTCAAGATCATGTGCGACGAGGTCTACGAACACCTGGTGCTCTCCGATGCGCGGCTTCCGCACCGCAGCATCCTCACCATCCCCGGCGCCGAGGAGGTGGCCGTCGCGGTGGGCTCCGCCGGGAAGTCCTTCTCGGTCACCGGGTGGAAGGTCGGCTGGATCACCGGTGGGACTGAACTGGTCAGCCAGATCCGCGGGGTCAAGCAGTTCCTGAGCTTCTCCTCCGGTCCGGCCTTTCAGTGGGCGATCGCCCACGGACTCGAGGACGACCGAGGATTCTTCGCGAAGAACACGGCCGAGCTGGAGGCCGGCCGGGACCTGCTGCGTGACGGCCTGCGCGAGCTGGGCCTGGCGCCGAACCGCGCCGAGGCGGGCTACTTCGTGCTCGGCAACGTCTCCGGCATCACCTCCCTCTCGGCCGCCGACTTCTGCCGGATCCTCGCCGAGGAGGTCGGTGTCGCGGCGATCCCGGTCTCGGCGCTGACCATCCAGCACCTGGCAGCACCGACCGATGAGCTGGAGCACCTGGTCCGCTTCGCCTTCTGCAAGGATCACGCGACCATCGAAGAGGGGCTGCGCCGGATGCGTGAGCACCTGCCGGCCGCGCTGGCTGCCTGCCCGCCGGTGGAGGCTGCCTTCGGCGCGAGCTCGGTGGCCGACGCCGGCCCGGCTGCCCGCGCGACCGTGTCTGTCGCCGGACCTGGAAGCCTGTGATGCCGCACCGGGACACCCTGGGGCTCCCCCGCAGCCAGCGGCTCTCCTTCTCCGGGCAGCTGGCCGAGCTCACGAAGGACGACCTCACCGAGGACGGGGTGGTGCTGAGCATCGGCGGGGCCGAGCAGTCCCATGTGGAGGTCGGCGATCCCGATTATCTGCTCCACGACTACCTGTTCCGGATGGGCGCGGTGCTGCAGACCTGCGCCCGCGAGCGCCTGGGTCCTGCTGCCGCTGGCAGCTCGGCGAGCCCTGAGACCCCATCCTCCGAGCGGTCGACCTCCGGCTCCCCCCGGGTGCTGCACCTGGGCGCCGGGGCGCTGACCCTGCCGCGGTGGATCGAGCACCACTGGCCCGCGGTGGAACAGACCGTGGTGGACATCGAGCCCGAGCTGGTGGAGTTCGTGTTGGAGCATCTGCCGATGCGCAGAAGCCCGCGCAATCTGGTGGCCGACGCCGCCGCGGTCCTCGGCCCCGGCGGGGCCCTGGAGGAGGCGAGCTTCGACGTCGTCGTGGTGGACCTGTTCAACAGTGCGGCCGCGCCGGAGCACCTGCGCAGCCCGGAGTTTCACCGGGCGGTCTCTGCGGGTGTGGTCCCGGGCGGGCTGCTGCTGGTGAACCTCGGGGATGAGCCGCCGATGGACTTCGTCCGGGCGCAGGTGGCCTCGCTGCTCGACGCGGCGGCCGCGACCGCAGCCGGAGGCGGCGTGACAACTCCTGCTGAGGCGGCGAGCTCCGCGCTGCTGAGCGCGCCCAGCGATGTGCTCCAGGCCCGTGCGGAGGGGAACCTGACCTTCGCCGCGCGCCGTGGGCCTGAGCTGGAGCAGACCGAGCTCAACGCGCTCTGGGCCGCGGGCCCGCATCCCGGGGACGTGCTCAGTGCGGAAGAGCTGCTGGTGTGGGCTCGACCATGAAGATCTGGGTGCTTCCGTAGGACTTCTCGCTGAAGATCTCCAGGCCGTCCGGCAGTGAGGGCTCCCCGCTGCCGGCGTCGCGCTCGATCACCACGGTGGCCGCCTCGTGCAGGTGCTCCCGTGCGGCGCGCAGCACCTTGAGCAGCTCGGCATCGCCGAGGCTGTAGGGCGGATCCAGGAAGAGCAGCTCGATGGGCGGGCCGGTGCGGGACCCGAGGTATTTCAGCGCATCGGCCTTGTGCACCGAGACCTGCTTGCGCAGCGACTTCTCCGCGTCCGGGCCGAAGAACTCGGCGTTGCGGCGCAGCGTGCGCACCGCGGACTCGGCCTTGTCGATGGCCTCCAGGCTGCGGGCGCCACGGCTGAGCGACTCGAAGCCCAGCGCCCCGGAACCGGCGTAGAGGTCGACGACGACGGCGTCGATGAGCGCGTCATAGCCTTCGAGCCGGGAGAACAGCGACTCCTTGACCCGGTCGCTGGTGGGTCGGGTGGCGTCGTTCGGGACGGCGACGAGGCGGCGTCCCTTATGCGTGCCGGCGATGATCCGTGCCATCTCACACTCCTGTCCTGGGGCCCTGATGTCCTGATCCGCGGGAGGTCAGCCGCGCTGGATGAATTCGTCCGCACCCTCGTGGAGGTCGCGGTACTCCCCTACCGCGGTGCGGAGTCCAGGGTAGTCCTCCCAGCTGGGATCCTTGGCGCTGAGCTGGCTCAGCAGCTCGGAGGCGCGGACGATGATCTTCTCATCTCTGATCGTGCGCAGCAGCTTCAGCGTCGACGCCCGGCCGGCCTGCGCGGCGCCGAGCACGTCGCCTTCACGCCGGCGCTCCAGATCCAGCCTCGCCAGGGTCATCCCGTCGGAGTGTTCGGCGACCTGTTCCAGCCGCTCCAAGGACGGGTGCCCGTCGGGCAGCCGGGTCACCAGCAGCGCCAACCCGTGGGCGCCGCCGCGGCCGATCCGTCCGCGCAGCTGGTGCAGGGTGGAGACCCCGAAGGCGTCGGCGTCGAGCACCGCCATCACCGTGGCGTTGTGCACGTCCACGCCCACCTCGATCACGGTGGTGCAGACCAGCACGTCGACCTCCCCGCGCTCGAAGGCGGTCATCACCTCCTCCTTGGAGGCGGCGTCCATCCGGCCGTGGACCTCGGCGCGCCGGGTCCTGCCCAGCAGCGGGTGATCGGCCAGGCGCTGGGAGATCAGCTCCACCGAGGCGTCCTGGTCGGTCTGCACCCCGGTCTCGGGGTCCTCGCGCGCATCGGCCTCGCTGATCTTGGGGCACACCACGTAGACCTGGTGACCGGCGGCGACCTCCTCGGCGATCCGCTCCCAGACCCGGCCGATGAGGCGCGGGCCCTGCACGGTGCGCACCACGTGGGTGACGATCGGCTGTCGGCCCATCGGCAGGCCCTCCAGGGTGGTCAGCTCCAGATCGCCGAAGACCGTCATCGCCACCGACCGTGGGATCGGGGTGGCGGACATGACCAGCATGTGCGGGGTGAGCTCGTAGCGGGTGCGCAGCGCATCCCGCTGCTCCACCCCGAAGCGGTGCTGCTCATCGACCACGGCCAGGCCCAGATCGACGAAGTGCACCTGGTCGCCGAGCACCGCGTGGGTGCCCACCACCAGTCCGGCGGTGCCGGAGGCGATGTCCAGCAGGGCGCGGCGTCGATCGGCGGTGTTCAGCGATCCGGTGAGCAGGGTGAGCCCGACCTCCCCGGCGAGGTCACCGAGCATCCGGCGCAGCGAGCGCTCATGCTGGGCGGCGAGCACCTCGGTGGGCGCGATCAGGGCGGCCTGTCCGCCGCTCTGAAGCACCTGCAGGATCGCGCGCAGCGCGACGAGGGTCTTGCCGGAGCCCACCTCGCCCTGGAGCAGCCGGTTCATCGGGTGCTCGCTGTCGAGCTCGGCGGCGATGAGCCCGCCGCAGCGGACCTGACCCTCGGTGAGGGTGAAGGGCAGCGCGGCGTCGAACCGGGCCAGCAGTCCGTCCTCCCGTGCGGGTCGCGGCTCGGCCCGGCGGTGCTGCTCCTGGGCGCGGCGCAGATGCAACAGCCCCTGGAGCAGGAACGCCTCGTGATAGCGCATCCTTCGCAGTCCGCGGTCTGGGTCTTCCATGGTCTCGGGCCGATGGATCAGCCGGTAGGCCTCGCCCAGGTCGGGCAGCTCCTCTTCTGTGCGGACGCTGGAGGGCAGCGGCTCGGGCCAGGCGGAGAAGTCGGTGAGGTCCAGCAGGATCTCGATGCAGTCCAGGATCCGGAAGCTGCTGATCCCGGAGGTCGCCGGATACAGCGGCACCGGGGTCTTGCCCCGGCTCAGCGCCCGGGGCAGGGCGGTCGCGCCCAGCGGGTCCTTGGCCGGGTCGACATGGTCGGTGATGGTCTCCGGATCGGCGTCGACCAGCACGGTGAAGTCGGGGTTGTTCAGGGTGGGGCGGTCGCGGTAGCTGCCGACCTTGCCGTGGAAGATCGCGCGGACGCCCTGGGTCAGCTGGCGGCCCACGCTCCAGCCGTTGAAGAACGCCATCTTCAGCGAGTTGCCCTCGTCATCGGCGACCCAGACCTCGGCGAGGGAGCCGCGCCGGTTCTGCATCTTGCGCACCGAGACCCCGGTGACCTCGGCGATCAGGCTGACGTGCTCCCCGGCCTCGGGGAGATCGCGGAAGGAGGAGAGCTGACCGAACTCGATCCAGCGGCGCGGATAGTGCTGCAGCAGCTGCGCGGCGGTGGTGATGCCCAGCCCCTGCTTGAGCGTCTTCGCCGACTCCGCGCCGATGAGCCGGCTCAGCTCGGTGGAGGGAAGCACATCCACGCGGGGGTCACTCCTGGCTTCGGGGCGGCTGGTCTTGATGAGTGATGTGCAGCGCGGTGGCGGCGTAGGACTCCACCGGTCCCGCGGCGTGCACGGTCTCGGAGGTGCGCGGCTCCTCACACGTGTGCACGTGGATCCGCCAGCGGTAGGTGCCGTCGTCGTCGGCGTTCACGTCGATCGGGGTCACGATCACCGAGTCGCCGAGGTCATCGAGGGCATGGCGCAGCGAGGCGGCTCCGAGCGGGTCCAGCCGCACGGTGCACATGACCTCGGCGCCGTCTGCCCCGTCGGCGGATGCCTCCGCAGTGGACGCCGGCGCGGAGTTCTGGCCCTCGGGGCCCTCATCGGCGGGGCGCTGCTGCCAGCCGGGCAGAGTGTGCAGCGGGGCGAAGTCCATGGCGATCCCGGTGATGGTCGAATGCAGCGCGATGAGCACCACCAGCAGTCCGGCTCCCCCGGAGTCCACCACGTTCGCGCGCTGCAGCACCGGCAGCTGTTCCCGGGTGGCCTGCACGGCGACGAAGGCGCGGGAGACCACGTAGGGCATGGCCGCCTCCAGGGCGGCCCGGCTCTCGGGCTCCTGGGCCGCGGCGGCACGATGGCGCACCTCGGAATGGACCGCGTCGAGCACCGAGAGCATGGTCCCGGCGACCGGGTCGGTCAGCGCGGACCAGGACCGGACCTTTGCACGCTCCAGCGCCCGGGCGAACCCGGAGATGGTGAGCCGCTCCTGCCCGTGCAGCGGTTCGGCCAGCCCGGAGATCAGCACCGCGAGCAGGGTGCCGGAGTTCCCGTAGGCCTCCGACATCGCGCGGGAGCCGGCGGCGGCGAAGAGCTCGCCCAGATCCTGGGTGGAGGAGGTCTCCACGCTCGCGCGGCAGGCCTTGATCGTGGCGAGCATGTTCTCGCCGGTGTCGGAGTCAGGGATCGGGAACACGTTGAGCCGGTTGAGGTTCTCGACGTTCTGTTCCAGGGCGGCTTCGGCCAGGATGAACCAGCGGTGCACTGCGGCGGCGCCCTTGACCTTGCCCCTCACCTAGTGCTCCCCTCGAGAGTGGTCTGTGTGTGGCCTCATCCGACGTGGCGTCGGCGGCTCATCTGTACGCGGCATATTCGTCCAGCGTACTGTCCGCGATGGCATCCGCGACGTCCGCCATGGCCTGTTCGTCCTGGTAGAAGATCCATTGGCCGTCCTGGGAGTAGCCGCTGCCGCCGGTGGGGACGGTGAACATGTCGACGTTGCCGGCGGCGCCGCGCACGTTCCAGCGCAGCGCGGCCGCGGTGCCGGCGTCGAGGGTGTCATCGACGATCAGGTGCGGGGAGAAGGTCTCCACCATCTCCTGGATCCGGCCGGGGCTGCTCAGGTTGCCGGGATCCAGCGTCTCGTCGAGGACTGCGCGGATGAAGGCCTGCTGGTTGCGCACCCGCTGGAGGTCCCCGTCGGGGAAGCTCATCCGGTGCCGGACGAAGGACAGCGCCTCTTCGGAGTTCATCTCCTGCTCCCCGGGATGGAAGGTGAAGCCCTCTGCGGTGGTGAACGCCTGGTCGTAGCCGGAGTACACGGTGACCCCGCCGAGCGCATCGACCAGACCGGTGAAGCCGAGCATGTCCACCGCCGCCACGTGATCGATGCGCGCATCGAAGAGGGACTCGATGGTGCTGACGGTCAGCGGTATGCCCCCCAGGCTCAGTGCGGCATTGATCTTGTGCGAGCCGTGTCCCGGCACCTCCACCCAGAGGTCGCGCGGGATCGACATGATCTGCACGCTCTGCCGGTCACTGGGGACATGGACCAGCATCATGGTGTCGGAACGCCCGCCCTGGGGCACCCGCGCAAGTTCCTCGGTCGCACCCGATCCGCCGTTGTCATCGGAGCCCAGCAGCAGGATGTTGATCGACTCGTCCTCCTCGGCCCGGACCGGGCGGACCTCCTCCTCCGGGAAGCTCTCCTCGAAGGTCTGGGCATTGTCCTCATAGGCGCTGCCCAAGGAGTTCAGGTACCACATCGACGCCACCAGGGCACCGACCACGACGACGGCCACCACACTCACGATGATCAGTACGGCACGACGCCCGCGCCTCTTCGGCCTGGGCCTGGCGTAGTCGACCTGATTTGTCATCTCGTGCTCCTGGAATGGGCAACTGTTGAGAACTTGATACAGAATATGTCATGTGTCTATATCTCCCGGCTACCCCCGTGTTCGCGTTCGTGCCGTCCTGACCACACTGTTGGGACTGGGTCTGATCAGCGGCTGCGCCTCCACGGCGACGGTCGAAGCCGCCCCGGACGCGGCGAATCCTGACTGCGCCGACGTGATGCTCATGGTGCCTGAGGTCCTCGGGGACCATGAGCTGCGCCCCACCACATCCCAGGGCACCGCGGTATGGGGCGATCCCAGCCAGGTGGTCATGCGCTGCGGGGTCGTCCCTCCGGGTCCGAGCGCTGAGCACTGCGTGGGGGCCGACGGCGTGGACTGGCTCGCGCTGGAAGAGGACGAGCAGACCTGGCGGCTGGTCACCTATGGTCGGGATCCAGCCGTGGAGGTGCTGCTGAACCTCGACGAGGTCGGCTCCTCCACCGCGATGCTCGGCCTGGCCCCCGCGGTGCAGCAGGTGGAGCAGACCAGGGCCTGCACCACCCTGGATCAGGAGATCGAGGAGACCGAGGACGCGCAGGAGGTCCAGGAGGGCGCGGCGACGGAGCCGCAGGACTGAGGAGCCCGGCCCCTGGGCCGGGCGCCGGCCTCAGCCGGTCGCAGCGGCAGGACTGGTGCAGCTCGCCCGCCCGGGCAGGTTCAGCGCAGGCCGGAGGGGCGCTGCAGCGCCAGGCTGATCAGCTCGGTGATCAGCGCGGTGTAGCCGATCCCGGTGGCCTTCCACATCTGCGGGTACATGCTGATCGGGGTGAAGCCGGGCATGGTGTTGACCTCGTTGATGACCACGTCCCCGGCGGTGGTGTAGAAGAAGTCTGCCCGCGAGATGCCCTCGGCGCCGAGGGATTCGAACGCGATGACGGCCTGGCGGCGGATCTCCTCGCTGACCTCCGCGGGCAGCTCGGCCGGGCAGGAGAGGTCCGCGGCCGCGGCGTCGGTGTATTTGGCGGTGAAGTCATAGAACTGGTGCGCCTGGGAGCCGTCGTGGACCACGATCTCGCCCAGCAGCGAGGCGCGGGCGGGTGCGCCGTTCTGGGATCCGAGCACTCCGCACTCGATCTCCCGACCGTCGATCCCCTGCTCCACGATCACCTTGGGGTCGTGTCTGCGCGCCTCGGCGATGGCGTCTTCGAGCTGGGCGTGGTCATCGACCCGGGTGATGCCCATGGAGGAGCCTGCTCGGGAGGGCTTCACGAACACCGGCAGCGTCAGCTCGCGGATCCGCTCCAGCGCCGCGGCGGGGTCCTGGGTCCACTGTCGGTCGGTGATGGTCACCCAGGGCCCGACGTGCAGCCCGGCGGCGGCGAAGGCGATCTTCATGTAGTGCTTGTCCATGGCCAGCGCAGAGCTGAGCACCCCGGCGCCGACGTAGGTCAGTCCGGCGAGCTCGAGCAGTCCCTGGATGGTGCCGTCCTCGCCGAAGGGTCCGTGCAGCAGCGGGAAGACCACGTCGACGTGGCCCATCGCGGTGGAGCTGCCGTCGGCGTGGACCTCGAGGAGTTCGGCGCGGCGCTCGGAGGAGCCGGCGGCGCCCGAGTGGAGCTGCACCGTGGACTCGGTGGGCAGCACCCGGGGCAGCTCCTCGCCGCCGAAGCCGTGGCTGCGCGGGTCGGTGACCGGGCGGGTCCACTGGCCGGTGGCGGTGATGCCGACGGCGACGACGTCGAAGGCGTCGGTGTCGATGGCGTTGAGCACGCCGGCCGCGGTCACGCAGCTCACCGCATGTTCGGAGGACTGCCCGCCGTAGAGGACGAGGACGCGGGGCTTGCATGCAGGGTCAATCTCTGCCATGGGTCATCTTCCTTCGGCTTTGAGGTCTCGTGCCAGCAGCAGCGAGGACAGGCGGTCCACCGGCAGCTTGCCGTCCAGGACGGCCACCACGGCTTCGCAGATCGGCATCTCGACGTCGTGCTGGCGGGCCAGCTCCACCACGGCGGAGCCGGACTTCATGCCCTCGGCGGTCTGCGAGAGCTGGGCGGTGGCCTCGTCGGCGGTGAGCCCCTCGCCGAGGAGTCGACCGGCGCTGCGGTTGCGCGAGAGCGGGGAGGCGCAGGTCGCGACGAGGTCACCGAGGCCGGCGAGGCCGGAGAAGGTCTCCAGGCGTCCGCCCAGCTCGGTGGCCAGGCGGGTGGTCTCGGCCAGCCCGCGGGTGATCACCGAGGCTTTGGAGTTGTCGCCGAGCTTCTGCCCGTCGCAGATGCCCACCGCCAGGGCGATGACGTTCTTCACGATTCCGGCGATCTCGACCCCGATGACATCGGTGTTGGTGTAGGGCCGGAAGTACGCGTTGTTGCACAGCGCCGCCACGCGTTCGGCGGTCTCCTCACTGGTGCTGGCGACCACCGAGGCGGTGGGCTGCTCCTGGGCGATCTCCATGGCCAGGTTGGGTCCGGAGACCACCGCGATGCGCTCGGGGGCGACGGCCAGCTCGGCGCCGATGACCTCGGACATGCGCAGGTCGGTGCCCCGCTCGAGACCCTTGATCAGCGAGACCAGGACGGCGGACTCGTGCAGGTTCTCGCGGACCACCTGCAGCTGCGAGCGCAGCGACTGGGCCGGCACGGCGAGCACGACGATCTCCGCGTCGCGGACGGCCTCGGCCAGGTCGCTGGTGGCGGTGATCATCTCCGGGAGGCGGGTCTCGCCGAGATAGGTGGTGTTGGTATGGGACTCGGTGATCTCGGCGGCCACCTCGGGGCGGCGGGCCCAGAGCGCGATCGTGGGTGCGTGGCCTCCGAGCACGGCGGCGTCGGCCATCACCTTGGCGAAGGTGGTGCCCCAGCTGCCGGCTCCCAGGACGGCGATCTTGGTCATGGCTGACCCTCCTGCGCGTCGTCGGACTGGTCGGCTGCGGGGTGCTGAGCTTCCCGTGGGGTGCGGCGCGGCTGCCTGCGCGGGACCCGCTGGCGCAGGCTGCGGTCCCAGATCATCTCCGGGGGCTCCTCCCCGCGCAGCGCGGCCACCCCGTCGGTGAGCGCGGCCTCGATGCGTTCGGTGGCCTCGGTGAGCACGGCCCGGGTCATCGGGCCGCCGCGCAGGTCGGAGAGGTCGATCGGCTCTCCCACGGTGAGCTGGTAGCGCTTGCGTGGGAAGAACTTGGGCATCTTGGCGTAGGTGCCGAAGAGCTCCTGCACGCCCCAGTGGGTGATCGGGATCAGCGGGGCCCCGGTGCTCAGCGCGAGCCGCGCGGCGCCGGTCTTCGCTCGCATCGGCCAGCCCTCGGGGTCCCGGGTGAGGGTGCCTTCGGGGTAGATCATGATCGCACCGTCGGCGGCGAGCACGTCCTTCGCCGCCTCCAGCGAGCGGCGGGCGTCGGTGCGGCTGTCCCGGGAGACCGGGATCTGCTTCAGGCCGCTGAACACCTTGCCCAGCACCGGGATGCGGAACAGCGAGTCCTTGGTCATGAAGTGGAAGGTGTGGCCGCTGCGGTAGACGGCGTGGGCGACGGCGAGCGGATCGACCTCGCTGACATGGTTCGCCACCACGATGAACCCGCCGTGCGGCAGCGTCTCCAGGCCGTGCCAGCGGCGTCCCATGGCCAGGTTCAGCACTGGGACGCACACGACGGCGGCGGCGGAGAAACCGAGCCGGGTGCCGCGACCCACGGTGTAGTCCATGGTGCCATGGGCTGAGCCCCCGCGGGTCAGCGTGGTCTCAGCCGGCTCGGCGCGCTTGGACTTCCGGCGGCTCGAGCCGGATTTGCGGCGGCTCGAGCGGCCTCGGCCCTCGACGGGTGCTGGGTCGCTGCTCTGATCGGTCACAGAGATAGACCCTACCGGCCCGACTCAGCGTTCGGACATCACGACATCCGCACCCAGGTCGTTGAGCTTGTCCATGAAGTGCTCGTAGCCGCGGTTGATGACTTCGATGCCGGTGACGGTGGAGGTGCCCTTCGCGGCCAGCGCCGCGATCAGGTGGGAGAAGCCGCCGCGCAGGTCCGGGACGTCGATCTCGGCACCGGTGAGCTCCACCGGACCGGAGATCACGGCGGAGTGCAGGAAGTTGCGCTGCCCGAAGCGGCAGGGGCTTGAGCCCAGGCACTCCCGGTGCAGCTGGATGGAGGCGCCCATCCGCTGCAGCGCCTCGGTGAAGCCGAACCGGTTCTCATAGACGGTCTCGTGCACGATCGAGACGCCGTGGGCCTGGGTCAGCGCGACCACCAGCGGCTGCTGCCAGTCGGTCATGAATCCCGGGTGCACGTCGGTCTCGAGCACCAGCGGCTTCAGGGCGTGGCCTGCGTGCCAGAAGCGGATGCCGTCGTCGTCCACGGCGAACTCGCCGCCGATCTTGCGGTAGGTGTTCAGGAAGGCCATCAGGTCACGCTGGGCGGCGCCCTTGACGTAGATGTCGCCCTGGGTGACCAGTGCGGCCGAGGCCCAGGAGGCGGTCTCGTTGCGGTCGGTGATCGCGCGGTGGCGGTAGCCGGAGAGCCGGTCCACGCCTTCGATACGGATGGTGCGGTCGGTGTAGACCGTGATGATCGCGCCCATCTGCTGCAGGATCGCGATCAGGTCGTGGATCTCCGGCTCCACCGCGGCGTTCTCGAGCTCGGTGATGCCCTCGGCGAGCACCGCGGTGAGCAGCACCTGCTCGGTGGCTCCCACGGAGGGGTAGGGCAGGGTCAGCTTCGCGCCCTTGAGCCCGCGCGGTGCGGAGATGTGGATGCCGGTGGGAGATTTGTCGACGACGGCGCCGAAGTTGCGCAGCACCTCGAGGTGGTAGTCGATCGGGCGGTCACCGATCCGGCAGCCGCCGAGGTCGGGGATGAACGCCTCGCCGTGCTGGTGCATGAGCGGACCGCAGAAGAGGATCGGGATGCGGGAGTCCCCGGCATAGGCGTCGATCTCGGAGTGGGCGGCGCTGTAGGAGTCGCGCGGGTCCAGCGTGAGGTCATTGGTGACCGGGTCGGCGTCGACCTTGACGCCGTGGATCTGGAGCAGATTGGTGACGATCTCGACGTCTTTGATCGCCGGGACGTTGCGCAGCTGCGAGGGCTCGCTGCCCAGCAGCGCGGCCACCATGGCCTTCGGCACGAGGTTCTTTGCGCCACGGACGTGGACGGAACCCTCGAGTGGCTTTCCACCTTGGACGGTGAGCAGCTTGGCCATTGGACTGGATGTCCCTTCTTCGACAAACGTGGAATGTAGCTTTGCCACTGTAACCACATCCGCTGGGGTCCCTTCCCAGTTCCGCCGGTGGCGGAGGCAACAATTCGGTCAAGCCCGAGCCCCCGCAGGGTGGAATCAGGCGAGGTCAGACCTTTACTGGCAGGGTTTTCGGCTTGAATCCGGGCCGTGTCTCCTCGAAGGCCAACACGTGCGACTCTTCGCGCAATGTGAGCGAGATATCGTCGAGTCCCTCGAGCAGCCGCCAGCGGGTGTAGTTGTCGATCTCGAAGGTGGTGTCCACCGAGCCGCAGCGCACGGTGCGGTTCACCAGGTCCACGGTGATCTCGGTGCCGGGGTTGTTCTCCAGCTCCTTCCAGATGAGCTCCACATCGGGCTGGGCCACCTTCGCGGCGAGCAGGCCCTGCTTGGCCGAGTTGCCGTAGAAGATGTCGGCGAAGCGCGAGGAGATCACGGCGCGGAAGCCGTAGTCCTTCAGCGCCCAGACGGCGTGCTCGCGGGAGGAGCCGGTGCCGAAGTCGGATCCGGCCACCAGCACCGAACCGTGCTTGTAGACGGGCTGGTTGAGCACGAAGTCCGGGCTCTTCCGCCAGGAGGAGAAGAGCGCATCTTCGAAGCCGGTCTTGGTGATCCGCTTCAGGTAGACCGCGGGGATGATCTGGTCGGTGTCCACATTCGACTGCTTCAGCGGGACGCCGATGCCGGTGTGCGTGGTGATGGGTTCCATGGTCACTTTCTCAGCAGTTCAGAGCGAGGCTCAGAGATGTCGGTGAGCGAGGCTCAGGGTGTCGGTGAGCGAGGCTCAGAGGTGTCGGTGAGCGAGGTTCAGGCGGGGACGAGGAGGTCGGCGGGCGCGGAGAGGGTGCCGCGGATCGCGGTGGCGGCGGCCACCACCGGGGAGACCAGGTGGGTCCGGCCGCCCTTGCCCTGCCGACCCTCGAAGTTGCGGTTCGAGGTGGAGGCGCAGCGCTCTCCGGGGGCCAGCTGGTCCGGGTTCATGCCCAGACACATCGAGCAGCCGGCGAAGCGCCATTCGGCGCCGAACTCCTTGAACACCTTGTCCAGGCCCTCGGCTTCGGCCTGCAGCCGGACCTTCGCGGAGCCCGGGACCACGATCATCCGAATCTCGGGGTCCTTCTCGCGGCCGGCCAGGACCTCCGCGGCGGCACGAAGATCCTCCATCCGGGAGTTGGTGCAGGAGCCCAGGAAGACGGTGTCCACCCGGATGTCCTTCATCCGGGTGCCCGGTTCCAGGTCCATGTAGGTCAGCGCGCGTTCGGCGGACTCGCGGGCGACGTCGTCGGTGAAGTCGGTGGGGGCCGGGACCGCGCCGTTGAGGCTCACGCCCTGGCCCGGGTTGGTGCCCCAGGTGACGAAGGGGTCCAGGGTGTCGGCGTCGAGGATCACCTCGGCGTCGAAGACGGCGCCGTCATCGGTGCGCAGCGACTCCCAGTATTCGACGGCCGAGTCCCAGTCCTCGCCCTGCGGGGCGTGCGGGCGATCCTTGATGAACTCGAAGGTGGTCTGATCCGGGGCGATCATCCCGGCCCGGGCGCCGGCCTCGATGGACATGTTGCAGATGGTCATCCGCGCGTCCATGGAGAGCTCCTCGATGGCGCTGCCGCGGTATTCGAGCACGTAGCCCTGTCCGCCGCCGGTGCCGATCTCGGCGATGACCGCCAGGATGATGTCCTTGGAGCTGACGCCGGGGCGCAGCGAGCCGTTGACGGTGATCGCCATGGTCTTGAACGGCTTCAGCGGCAGGGTCTGGGTGGCCAGGACATGTTCGACCTCGGAGGTGCCGATGCCCATCGCCAGGGCGCCGAAGGCCCCGTGGGTGGAGGTGTGGGAGTCACCGCAGACCACGGTCATGCCGGGCTGGGTGAGTCCGAGCTGGGGGCCCACCACGTGGACGATCCCCTGGTCGGCGTCGCCCAGGGAGTGGATCCGGACGCCGAACTCCTCGGCGTTCGCGCGCAGCGTGTCCACCTGTTTCCGCGAGATCGGGTCCGCGATCGGCTTGTCGATCTCCAGCGTGGGGGTGTTGTGGTCCTCGGTGGCGATGGTCAGATCCGGGCGACGGACCGGACGGCCGGCCAGGCGCAGACCCTCGAAGGCCTGCGGGCTGGTCACCTCGTGGACCAGGTGCAGGTCGATGTAGAGAAGGTCCGGGGACCGCTGACCGTCTGACTCCTTGCCGGGGACGACGACGTGGTCGCGCCAGACCTTTTCAGGCAACGTGAGTGGCTTGTTCGCCATGGGATCCTCCTGATTGGCTCACTCTCTACAGAACCACCATTGGACGGCGGCTTCTATACCCCCACGCACAGGTCTCATTATCTGAGATCGCGTGGGCGATTACCAGTATCATGAGCACATGCCAGCTTTGCCCTATTCCCCCCGGCCCGGTGAGCAGTACTCGCCCCAGACCTCCCGTGCCGCCGCCTCCGCGGCCGGCGGCACCGGTCCGCGCCGGATGGTGGCGCAGAAGCTGCCCCCGGCAGACGCTGCCGGCACGACTCCGCCCACGCTGCCTGCGGATCCGCCGCGGCCGCTGCACTCCCCCTCCGGGATCGGGGTGGTGGACAAGTCGGTGATGATCATGGACGCCCTGGAAGCCGGTCCGGCCTCGCTGGCCCAGCTGGTGGAATGCACCGGACTTGCCCGGCCCACCGTGCACCGGCTGGCCAGCGCGCTGGTCCATCACCGCTTCCTCAGCCGCGACGTGCGTGGACGCTATGTGATCGGGTCCCGGCTCGCCGAGCTGGCCTCGGCCGCCGGCGATGACCGGCTGGTCACCGCGGCGGGCCCGATCCTGCTGCGGCTGCGCGACGCCACCGGCGAGAGCTCCCAGCTCTATCGCCGGCAGGGCGACGCCCGGGTCTGTGTGGCCTCCGCGGAGCGGCCGATCGGGCTGCGCGACTCGATCCCGGTGGGCACCCAGCTCTCGATGAAGGCCGGCTCCGCCGCCCAGGTGCTGCTGGCCTGGGAGGACCACGAGCGCCTGGTCGAGGGCCTGCAGGGCGCCCGCTTCACCCCCACGGTGCTCGCCGGGGTGCGACGACGCGGCTGGGGCGAGTCCCTCGGGGAGCGCGAGGCCGGGGTCGCCTCGGTCTCAGCCCCGGTGCGCGGACCCTCGGGACGGGTGCTCGCTGCGGTGTCGATCTCGGGACCGATCGAGCGGCTGACCCGCCAGCCCGGACGGCAGTACGCCGGCGTCGTCGTGCAGGCGGCGCATCAGCTCACCGAGCTGGTGCGCAAGAACCCCGACGCCGCCGAACACGGGCTGGGAGAGCAGTAGCCCAGGCACAACGACCGAGGCACGCCCGCCTGGAGGCATTTCCCAGGAATCTCGGTCCCGCCTTTATGATGAGGGCGTGATTGAGAATATAAGCGTCATCGGAACTGGCTACCTCGGCGCCACCCATGCGGCATGCATGGCAGAGCTGGGCTATAACGTCCTCGGTGTGGACATCGACCCGGAGAAGATCGATTCGCTCTCCCGCGGCGAACTTCCCTTCCATGAACCCGGCCTGCCGGAGCTCATCCGCAAGCACGTGGATTCGGGTCGACTGCGCTTCACCACCGATCTCGAAGAGGTCGGCGCCTGGGGCGACGTGCACTTCATCGCCGTGGGCACCCCGCAGCAGGCCGGCGGCACCGGCGCGGACATGACCTTCGTCAACGCCGCCACCAGCTCGCTGGCAAGGGCGATCAAGAAGGACGCGCTGATCGTGGGCAAGTCCACCGTCCCGGTGGGCACCGCCCGGCGGCTGGCCGCCCTGGTCGAGGAAGAGTCCGCCGAGGGTGTGCGCGTGACCCTCGCCTGGAACCCTGAGTTCCTGCGTGAAGGCTTCGCCGTCGAAGACACGCTGCGTCCCGACCGGCTGGTCGTGGGCACCGCCGAGGAGGCCGATGAGGCCGTGCTGCGCGAGGTCTACTCCGAGGCGCTGAGCCGGGAGACCCCCTGGATCACCACCGACTTCGAGACCGCCGAGCTGGTCAAGGTCGCCGCGAACGCGTTCCTGGCCACCAAGATCTCCTTCATCAACGCCTTCGCCGAGGTCACCGAGACCGTGGGCGGCAACATCACCACCCTGGCCGACGCGATCGGCCACGACACCCGCATCGGGCGCAAGTTCCTCAACGCCGGCGTCGGCTTCGGCGGCGGCTGCCTGCCCAAGGACATCCGCGCCCTGCAGACCCGCGTGGGCGAGCTCGGCCTGGACCACACCATGCGCTTCCTGGATGAGATGGACCAGATCAACCTGCGCCGCCGCGACAAGGTGGTCACCCTCGCCGAGCAGATCCTCGACGCTGACCTCACCGGCAAGCGCATCGCGGTGCTGGGTGTGGCGTTCAAGCCGCTCTCCGACGACGTCCGCGACTCCCCCGGTCTGGATGTGGCCGTCCGGCTGTTCAGCTCCGGCGCCGACGTCGCCGTCTATGACCCGGAGAGCAACCGCAATGCGGCCAAGCGCTTCCCGCGCCTGGGCTATGTGGACTCGCTCATCGAGGCTGTCACCGGCGCGGACCTGGTGGTCCTGACCACCGAGTGGAACGAGTTCAAGGCGCTCACCCCCAGCGACCTCGAGCCCCTGGTGGCGCAGAAGCAGTTCATCGACGCGCGCAATGTGCTCAGCGCCGAAGAATGGGAAGGCGCCGGCTGGCGCTTCGCCCAGCTGGGTCGGATCTTCAACGACGCCTGAACGAATCCCAGCCACGATCACCGATGGCGCCCGTGAGGACCACCTCGCGGGCGCCATCGGCGTCTGATCCGGCTTCTTCGCCCGCCTCGGGGGTCTCTGCGACGTCCAGGATCTCGCCGATCCTCAGGAAGCCTGCCGGAAGCGTCACGTCTGCGGGGAAGCTGGCGAGCAGCTCGTAGTCCTCTCCCCCGGCGGCGGCCCAGCGCAGCACCTGCGCGTGCGCCTGCGTCGCCGAGAGTCCCAGAGCCTCTGCGGCCGGGAGCAGAGCAGCAGCCTGCTCAGCCAGGGCGGTCTCGTCCAGGAGCACCCGCACGGCGGAGGCTCGGGCGATCCGTCCGGCGTCGCGCAGCAGTCCGTCGGAGAGGTCCATGCCGGCGGTGGCCCCGGCGGCCAGGGCCTGGGCGCCGGTGGTCAGGCGCGGTGCGGGAGCGATCTGGGCGTCGCGCAGCCGGGAGAGCCGCGGCTCGGCACAGGGGTGGCCGGCTTCGAGCAGCGCCAATCCTGCCGCGGCCGCGCCCAGGGGGCCCGAGACGGCGAGCTGGTCTCCCGGTCGGGCGCCGGTGCGGCGCAGCGGCGCCCGACCGGCAGGCAGCCGCCCGACGGCGGTCAGGGTCACCGAGATGCCGGGGCCCGTGCCGAGGTCGCCGCCGGCGATGTGGCAGTGTCCCGCGCCTTCGCGGCGCATCGCCTCGGCGAGTCCGCGGTAGAACCCGCGCACCCAGTCCAGCGGTGTGGCTTCGGGCAGCGTCAGGCTGACCAGAAGGGCGATGGGGGTCGCCGCCATGGCGTTGAGGTCGGAGAGGTTCTGTGCGGCGGCCTTGAGCCCGACGGCTCGGCCCATCGGGGCGCCCTGATCCGGCGCGGTCCACCAGCTCGCGCGGAAGTCCTGGTCCTGGCTCAGGGTGTCAGTGGTGAGCGCGATGCGGGCGGGTGCGCCGTCGTCGGGGAGCGCCAGCACCGCCGCGTCGTCACCGGAGGCCAGGGCAAGCGCGGCCAGGTCGGTCTCGCGGCTGTGGAGATCGCCGAGCTCCTGAAGGATGACGGCGAGGACCGCGTCCTCACCGGACTCCCCCACGCTCAGCGCGTCAGGGTCATTCAGCATCAGGGGCACTCAACATCAGGATCGCTGGCGCTCGGACTCATTCTGCATGGGAATCATTCTGCATCAGGGTCACTGGACATCGGGGAGCTCAGCCGCCAGGACCGCAACACCCGCATCGTCGCGGATCTCCAGGCGCTCCACGTCCTCACGCAGCACCGCCCAGCCCATCCGACACTCGAGGGGCACCTCGGTACCGAGGAATGACGCTGACTCGATCTCCTGCCCATCCGCGGCCACCAGTGCCACGGTGAAGGAGCCCTCGCCGGTGAGCCCATCGATCTCCACGACCGCCTCGGTGCCCCGGTCACGGGCGATCAGCACCCCGTCAACCTCAATGCCTCGGTCGCTGAACCGCAGCGGCTCCAGAGAGCCGGGAGGGACCGGCGGGGCCTCCTCATGCCGGGAACCCAGGCCGCGGCGCAGCGTGGTGCGGAACTCGCGCAGCGCGCTCAGCTCCTCAGCAAGCTGCGGGTCCTGTGCGCACATCGCGTCCAGCTCCTGCTGCTCGGCCTCGCTGAGCTCATCTGCGAGGGCGGCGCCCAGCAGCTCGGCCCCCCGCTGGGATGTTGGACCGGAACGCCTCGCGGGGCCCTGCTTGGACGCCGGATCAGATTCGGGCTCGGCGATCGAGCTCGCCTGGAGACGCCCCGCTGGAGTCAGCCGGGGGTCGGCGTCGTCGTGATGTTCACTCATGCCCCACCTTCATGTCTTCATCATCGCGCGGCGCAGGACGCCCGCCCCTCATGCAATTCGCCCCGCCAGTTTATCCAGCTCGACAGACGTCTCTCATTCCTCATCCGGGCCTTCGACCAGTCAATCCACGGTCGAAGAGTCCGGCTCTACAATACACAGCGTCCTCTGTGTCGAAAACCCTCAGACAAAAGATAGGTTCAATTACCGTCAATGCCAAGGCGACCTGCTTCCTACTACTTAGTGCCGAGTCGAAATTAGGTATACCGAGTTCCCGAAGAGGTCGCGACGAGCACCGATTCTCAGTGAGACATTCATCACTCTCGAGTCGAGGCGGGGAGCATATGGGACAACCCCATCGTGTTCGCTGTGCCGGTGGACACTTCCGGTGGACACCGACACAGCGAGGTGAAAGGGTCAGCCGATGGACATGACCCAATTCTGGGACGGGTGGGATCCCATCATCCACACCGTCATCACACTCACCGCAGGCTACATAGCCCTGCTCATCATTCTCCGACTCTCCGGCCCGCGGACGATGGCGTCGATGACGCCGCTGGACTTCATCGTGGCGGTCACCATCGGCTCGGCGTTCGGTCGTACCCTCACCGCGGTCGATGTGCCGCTGAGCCAGGCGATACTCACGGTGCTGCTGCTGGTGCTGCTGCAGTGGCTCATGGCCTGGATGCGCGGCCGCTCCCCGAAGATGCGCCGGATCCTGGACGCGCCCCCGGTGCTGATCTACTACCAGGGCAAGTTCCAGCGCAAGGCGCTGCGCAAGCACCAGCTGGTCGAGGACGACATCCACACCGCGGTGCGCTCCTCCTCCCGCGGCTCCCTGAAGGAGGTCTCGGCGGTGATCCTGGAGCAGAACGGCGGCCTGGTGGTCATCGGCGACGCCGAGCTCGACGACTCCTCCTCGGTGCTGAAGTTCACCGGCGAGGCCGAAGACGACTGACCCACTCCTCCCACGTCGAGGGGCGGATTCTCCGAGCACTCTGGGCCGAAAAGCCCATGAGATGCACGGAGAATCCGCCCCTCAATGCGTGGTCCAGGACCACGCATACAAAAGCGCTCTGCGCCCGTTCCGTCAGGAAGCGGGCGCAGAGCGCAGAGAGTGAAGCTTACTCGTCAGGCGTGTGACTTCTGGTTGCGAAGTGAGCGAGCGACGAGGATGGCACCGCCGACGAGCAGCAGTGCTGCGCCGCCGACCAGGATGCCGATCGAGCCCGGGCCGGTGGCGGCGAGCTCGTCGCCGGCGCCGGCTGCGTCTGCGCCGGAGGCGTCGGTGCCTGCTGCGTCGGCGCCGTCTGTGCCGGCGCCGTTGACGCCGGTGTTGGCTGCGTCGGTACCGGTGCCGGCAGTATCAGTGCCGGAATCGTCGGTGCCTGCAATGGTGATGGTGACCGTGTCGGTCAGGCCGCTCTCGGCGCCGGTGGCGGTGAGCTCGTAGGAGCCCGAGGCGTCGCTGTTGAAGGTGGGCTCAGCGGAGACGTCGCCGTTCGGGCCGGCGGTCTTGGTGACATCAGTGCTGGAGACTGCACCGACAGAGGCGAGGCTCTGGGTGTTGCCGTTGATGCCGGTCAGCACGATGTTGACGTCCTCACCCGCGATGAAGATCGGGCTGAAGACCACGGTGATGGGCGTGTTGATCGAAACCGTGATGCTGTCGGGCGTCGGGGTCGGTGCGTAGGCCATGGCGGGGGCCGGGGCGAGAGCCACAAACCCGACGATGCCGGCGACTGAAAGGGTCTTTGCGAAGGTCTTCTTCATGGGGTCTACCTCAAAGCTGCAGGAATATTGGTTTAAAGCAATCTCCGTGAAGAGTCGCCAGGCATCTCCCGCTCCCGGTCTTGCTGGGGCTGAGTGACACCATTCAATCTACGGTTCGTCACCGGTGAAATGCAAATTTCTCAGGGATACACACCCGATATCTGCTCTATCCAAAGGAAAAGATAACACGCTTGTCATCTGCCGTACGCCTCAGGCGCTGACTGCCGAAGAGAAACGGTCAGTTCAGCATTCCGGCTCGACGTCGACGTCGGTCAACACGGGGGTCGAAACGACATCCAACTGGTCCCCGGTATCCGTCTGCGCCTGCACGTCGAGCGTGGCAGACTCCCCCGGCGCGAGGTCGGTGGTCCACTCGTAGACGTTGCGGCCGTCGTGCTGACCCGCGAGCTGCGCCTCACCGGCATCGCCGGTCAGTTCGGCCCCCTCGGGGAGGTAGACGTAGGCAAGCGTGCGATTGATGCCGCGTGGGACGCCGCTCTGGGTCTCCTCGCCTGATGTGCCGAGCAGGTAGTCGGGGTAGTCGCTGATGTCTTCTGGGGCGTCGTTGCGCAGGGTCACGCGCAGGGATGCCGTGGCGTCGCTGCACCAGGCGGCGCTCGAGCCGGCTGCCATGTAGTAGTCGAGCTTCGCCCCGACGCCGTCGTTGAGATACACGCCGAACGCGGTGTTGTCGTCGTCGCTGACCGGCATTGCGCCTGACACGGAGGTGTCTTCGAGCAGCGCACGTTCTTCTTCGTCGGCGCTCCACACCAGCAGGCGGCGCTCGTCGACGGCCCGGGTGATGGCCTGCACCGCGGTGACCGGGTCCACGTCGTCGCTGAGCAGGGCTTCGAACACGGCATCGGCGGCGACACCGAAGAATACGTCCTGCTCGGCGGGGTCCTCGTACCGCAGGTAGGCCTCGTTGAGCAGCAGCTGCACCGCGTTCTCGCTGGAGATCACGTCACCGGTGGGCAGTTCCAACGGGCCCGTGGCCTCCAACAGGTAGGAGAGCGTGACCGGGTCGATCGCGATCACTCCCGTCGGGTCGCCCCCTTGATCGGCCTTCCAGAATTCGCGGGCCACGTGCGCGGCCTCGGCGAAGTCGGGAATCATGGTGGGATTCTGCATATAGCGGGCGGGCCGGTCGCCGAAGATCAGCTCGGTGTCGAACTCGAGCGGCGTGACAGCCTCCTCGCTGCTGAAACTGCGTCCGGGCAGCTGATCGCTGAACTCAATCTCCCCATCGGTCGCGGTGAGCTTGATGACCGATCCGATGATGCCGCCCTGGGATCGCCATTCGGCGCTGTTCTGCAGCAGCAGCAGGTGCTCGCGCTGCCCCTCGGCGCCGAGGAACCCGGGCAGCAGCGAGGTCGCACGGGAGGTGCCTTCGAGCGTCGGCTCGATCTCAGCGAGCAGCTCATCGATCTGCGCAGTGCCGTCCCGCAGCGGACCGACGACGCGGGCCGGTTCGATCGTCGCGAGGCGGGCGCGAGCGTCGGTCACGGAGACCAGCGCCGACTCGACCTGCGCGTTGAGCGCGCTCAGTCCGGCGACATCAACCTGGCCCTCGCGCGGCAGCAGCGCGTCCACCCCGTCACCGGCCTCGGCCGCGGTGGCAAGCCCGTCGCTGGCGAGATCGTCGAGCGTCTCGGTGAGCGTGCGTGTGGCGGTGAACTGCGGGCCCACCCACGGCACGCCCTCGGCGAGCCTCCACGCAGGCCCGGACGTGTTGCTGCGTGCGGCGGCCAGCTCGTTCTGCAGCTCGTCGACCTGCGACGTGTCGCCGGCGAGCACGGACTGCATGTCAAGTCCTGCAGCCACCTGCTGGGCGCGCTCGATGTGCGGCAGCGCGCGGACGGCACCGACTCCGGCCCAGGCGAGCACGACCACGAACCCGAGCGCGAGCGTGGTGACCAGCGCGAGCACGATCCGTCCGGCGGAGACCCGTGTTGTTGCGCCTCTGCGCCGATGCTGTCGCTTCCTGACCATGGGGGCCATCCTATGGCAATCCACAGGCTCGCCCTGTCGGCCGAATGATCAGTCGTGGCACGCGGGCGGACCCGCGGCCACGCCCGCGTCTCTCAGGTAGGTTTAGCCGGGTGAAGTCCCCAAACAGCGCCGTCGAGACGGATCGCACCACCAGCCGCATCGAACCGCCCACCCCAGAGCACGTCACGCCCGTCGCGGTGAAGCACGCTTCCTCCGCTGAGCGGCGGGCCCGCGGAACACGGACCTGGCTCGAGGGCAGCCGGACGGCACGCGCCTGGAACGGCACGGTTCTCGCCTACACCGCGGTCGCCGTCGGCGCGGCCCTGGTGCTCTCGGTGGCTGCCCGGACCCAGCTGGAAGCTCCGCTCGGGCCGGTGCTGTCGTCCCTGTTGCTGTGGATCGGCATGGCTGTGCCCGTGGTCATCGCCATTGCCCGCTCCCGTCCCCGCGGCCTCTTTCGCTTCCGGTGGACCGACATCCTGTGGGGTCTCGGCCTCGGCGTCCTGCTGCGCATCGTGCAGGGGTGGCTCGAGGTGGCCGCCGGCAGTCCTGGTGGGCTGCCTTCCTACCCGACCCTCAACGGCGACCTCAGCATCAACGCGACGTGGCTGCTCCTCGGCCTGTTCGCCCCCGTGCTGATCTTGCCGCTGGTGGAGGAGTTCCTCTTCCGCGGCGTGGTGCTGGTGTCCGTGTACCGCATGGCCCGACGCGGCGTGGAGGCCGGCCTGCTCGCCATCCTCGCCTCCACCGCTGCCTTCGTGGCGCTTCATGCCGTCAACGGGATGAACCGCTGGGACGAACCGGTCTATCTCGCGCTCGTCGGTCTGACCTGCGGCATGCTCGTGCTCTTCACCGGTCGGATCTGGGGCGCCGTGCTGGTTCACATGGTGTTCAACGGCATGTGGGTCGCGCTCGCCCTGACCGGGACCGCACTGGCGTAGCCGCCGGCGGCCGAGACCGGCGGAGGAGACCCGCGGAGGAGACCCGCAGGGAATTCGGCCACCATCAGCTCGCCGGACAACAACCGGAGAGACGCATAATGCCCGCCCCCTCAAGGGACGGGCATTGCGATGAGAAATTCCTCAGCCTCCGCTGCTCAGACACGGGGTCTGCGCTGCGGAGCCGTGGTGACCCCAGCGGGATTCGAACCCGCGTTACCGCCGTGAGAGGGCAGCGTACTAGGCCGCTATACGATGGGGCCTTATCAATTTGTGCCTCCCGCGCGGCGGGAGGGTCCTGCATTGTGGAATGTAGGTCCCCCGCGCTCCGAGGAGCGTGGGGGACATACGGCCGTGACCCCAGCGGGATTCGAACCCGCGTTACCGCCGTGAGAGGGCAGCGTACTAGGCCGCTATACGATGGGGCCGTATTCCATAGCTGTGGCCCCCGTCGCCGAGGGCCGATCCTGCTGTGATAGAGACCATGTAAGCGTCTCCGCTGGGCTACTAGGACTCGAACCTAGAACGACGGTACCAGAAACCGCTGTGTTGCCAATTACACCATAGCCCAATATTCGCTTGTCAACGCCGTCGCAGCGGCCATATTTCCGCGCCGAGCAACGGGAATCAACTATACACACTGGTGGCGCCCAAGCACAAAATGAGCCCGGCGCCACCGGTGAGTGGAACAGATCAGCCGCGTGCGGCGACGAGCTCCCGGAACCGGCGCAGCCGGCTCAGCGAGGACTCGCGTCCCAGCAGCTCCATGGATTCGAACAATGGCGGGGAGACCCGACGTCCGGAGATCGCCGAGCGCACCGAGCCGAAGGCCTTGCGCGGTTTGAGCTCGAGCCCCTCCAGCAGCGCCTCGCGCAGCGCAGCCTCGATCACCTCGGTGCTCCACCGGGCGTCCTCGATGTCGCTGAGCGCCGCGATGGAGGCGTCCAGGGTCTCGAAGACCTGATCTCCGAGCCCGCTGAAGGCCTTGTCCTCGATGGCGAGGTCGGCGTCGTCGGTGAAGAGGAACGCCATCATGTCCGCACCCTCGTCCAGCAGCGCGATGCGCTCCTGCACCAGGGGCGCCGCGCCGTCGAGCAGGGCGGCCTGTCCCGGCGCCAGCTGCTCCCCCAGCAGGCCCCTGGCCTGCAGGTAGGGCACCAGGCGGTCGCGGAAGTCTGCGGCCTGGAGGCGACGGATGTGGGTGCCGTTGATGGCCTCGGCCTTCTTCACGTCGAAGCGTGCGGGGTTGGCCAGGACGTCGGCGATGTCGAAGTGCTCGATGAGCTGCTCCACGGTGAAGATGTCCTCATCGGCCGAGAGCGACCAGCCCAGCAGCGCCAGGTAGTTCAGCAGACCCTCAGGGATGAAGCCGCGGTCGCGGTGGTGGAAGAGGTTCGACTCCGGGTCCCGCTTGGAGAGCTTCTTGCTGCCCTCCCCCATCACGTAGGGCAGGTGACCGAAGACCGGCATGTGCTTGGCCACGCCGATCGCGTGCAGCGCCCGGTAGAGCGCCACCTGGCGCGGGGTGGAGGAGAGCAGGTCTTCGCCGCGCAGCACGTGGGTGATCTCCATGGCGGCGTCGTCCACCGGGTTGACCAGGGTGTAGAGCGGCTGGCCGTTGGCGCGGGCCACCACGAAGTCAGGCGTGGACCCGGCGCCGAAGGTGATCTCGCCGCGCACGACGTCGGTGAAGGTGATGTCCTCCTCGGGCATCCGGAAGCGCAGCACCGGTTCGCGGCCCTCGGCACGGAAGGCGTCGATCTGCTCCTGGCTCAGCGTCCGGTCGAAGCCGTCGTAGCCCAGCTTCGGGTCCCGTCCGGCGGCCTGGTGGCGTGCCTCGACCTCCTCCGGGGTGGAGAAGGCCTCGTAGATGAATCCCGCCTGCAGCAGCTGGCTGAGCACCTCGGCGTAGAAGTCACCGCGCTGGGACTGCCGGTAGGGGGCGTGCGGGCCGCCGGTCTCGGCGCCCTCGTCCCAGTCGATGCCGAGCCAGCGCAGCGCCTCGAGCAGCTGCTGGTAGGACTCCTCGGAGTCCCGGGCGGTATCGGTGTCCTCGATCCGGAAGATCATCTTGCCGCCGGTGTGGCGGGCGTAGGCCCAGTTGAACAGGGCGGTGCGGATCAGCCCGACGTGCGGGGTGCCGGTGGGCGAGGGGCAGAAGCGGACCCGGACCTGCGTGCTCGGGTCGACGGCGGGGATCTCGGTGGACGGTGCAGCAGAAGTGACAGTCATGTGTGGAATCAGTTCCTGAAGTGGTTGACGAGGGTGCCGATGCCTTCGATGTCCGCCTCGAAGCGGTCTCCGGCGCCGAGCAGCCCGACGCCGGCCGGGGTGCCGGTGAGGATGACGTCGCCGGGGAGCAGGGTGAAGGCCTGGGAGATGTAGGCGATGAGCTCGGCCACGCCGAAGATCATCTCGGAGGTGGAGCCGTCCTGGACGGTCTCGCCGTTGAGCCGTCCGGAGATCCGCAGGCCCTCGGGCTCGAGGTCGGTCTCGATCCAGGGGCCCAGCGGGGTGGAGCCGTCGAAGCCCTTGGCGCGGGCCCACTGGCCGTCGGTGCGCTGTGCATCGCGGGCGGTGAGATCGTTGGCGACCGTGTAGCCGAAGATGACTTCCTGGACCCGATCCACCGGCACGTCCTTGCAGATGCGCCCGATGACGACGGCGAGCTCGGTCTCGTAGCTGATCTCCTCAGAGAAGGAGGGCAGCGTGACCGGCTCGTTGGGGCCCACCACGGCGGTGTTGGGGATCAGGAACAGCAGCGGCGAGACCGGGATCTCTCCGCCCATCTCCTTGACGTGGTCGGCGTAGTTGCGACCCACTCCGATCACCTTCGAGCGCGGGATGATCGGGGCGACCAGCCGCACGTCTTCGAGGCGGTGGGTGGTCTCGGTCTGCTGGATCCCTTGATAGAACGGGTCTCCGTTGAGCCCGATGATGGTTTCTTCGCCCTCTTCCCCGGTGACAAGACCGTAGGAGGGTTCGGCGTCCGTGACAAAACGAGCAATGCGCATGGGCCAACTCTATCGCCCACGCGCATTGCACGTTCCGCAGTGGTCCGTTCTCCAGCGGCTCAGGCGAGGCGGTGCATCCAGTCGTGGCGATCCTGGACCGTGCCGGTCTGGATGCCCAGCAGCTCCTCGCGGATCGAGAGGGTGACCGCTCCGGTGCCGGCGGAGGCGATGCTGCGCTCCCCGTCCAGCAGCTCCCCGATGGGGGTGATGACCGCGGCGGTGCCGCAGGCGAAGGCTTCGGTGATGCTGCCGTCGGTGATGCCGGCGTCCCACTCCTCCAGGGTGACCTGCCGCTCCTGGACCTCCATGCCGCGGTCCTTGGCCAGCTGGATCACCGAGGCGCGGGTGATGCCCTCCAGGATCGTGCCGGTCAGCGCGGGGGTGATGAGCTTGTTGTCGGCGGTCACCAGGAAGACGTTCATGCCGCCGAGCTCCTCGATGGCGTTCTCGCGCAGCGGGTCCAGGAAGAGCACCTGATCGCAGCCCTTGGCGGTGGCCTGCTGCTGGGCGGCCAGAGAGCCGGCGTAGTTGCCGCCGGTCTTGGCCGCGCCGGTTCCGCCGGGGGCGGCGCGGATGTAGTCGCGGGAGACCCAGATGCGCACCGGCTTGAGCTCGCCGCCGAAGTAGTTTCCGGCCGGAGACGCGATGACCCGGTAGGAGACCGCGTTGGCAGGCCGGACGCCGAGGAACGCCTCGGAGGCGAACATGAAGGGCCGCAGGTAGAGCGCCTCGCCGTCGCCGTCGGGGACCCAGTCCTTGTCGGTCTGGACCAGCTCCTCCAGAGATTCGATGAAGAGCTCCTCGGGGAGCTCGGGCAGCGCCATCCGCACGGCCGAGCGGTTGAGCCGTCGGGCGTTCTCCCACGGGCGGAAGGTGTAGATCCCCCCGTCGGCGTGCCGGTAGGCCTTCATGCCTTCGAAGACCTCCTGGGCGTAGTGCAGCACCGCCGCCGCCGGGTCCAGCGAGATGGGGCCATAGGGCTCCACCCGGGCGTTGCCCCAGCCACCCTCCGACGTCCAGTCGATCACCGAGGTGTGGTCGGTGAAGTTCGTCCCGAAGCCCGGGTTCGCCAGGATCTGCTGCAGCCGCTCGGGCGAGGTGGGCGTCGGGTGGGGGGTGTGATGGAACGTCATGGTGACCTTTCAGATGTGCATGAGCGGGTGCGCGCTGCGAGTGAGTCTCGTGCCCTACTCTACGAGACTCGCTCCCCCGGCCGCCCAGCACGGTTCGACTGGACAGCCGGGCTCAGCGGGTCGGGCCCGGTTCAGCTGACGGGCGCGGTGCGGCCGGACAGGCGCGCCACGAAGGCGTCGCCGCGCTGGCTGGTGTTCAGCCCGGAGATCCCGTCCTGCGCCCACTGGCTCAGCTGCGCGTGGACCGCGGCCTCCACCCGGGCCGCGGCCTCGCTCAGACCCAGGTGATCGAGCATCAGCGCAGCGGAGAGCACCGCCGCGGTGGGGTCGGCGATCGCCTTGCCGGCGATGTCCGGGGCGGAGCCGTGCACCGGTTCGAACATCGACGGCGCGGTGCCGGCGGTGTTGATCGAGGCCGAGGCGGCCAGGCCGATGCCGCCGGTGACGGCCGGGGCCAGGTCGGTGAGGATGTCGCCGAAGAGGTTGTCGGTGACGATCACGTCAAAGCGCTGCGGGTTGTTGACCATGTGGATGGTGGCCGCGTCGACGTGCATGTAGTCCCAGCGCACGTCCGGGAAGGACTCGGCGACGGCCGCCGTCGTCCGGGTCCAGAGGTCGCCGGAGTAGGTCAGCACGTTGTTCTTGTGCACCAGGGTCAGGTGCTTGTCCCGGGCCTGGGCGCGGACGAAGGCGTCCTGGACCACGCGGCGCACGCCGTAGGCGGTGTTGACCGAGACCTCGGTGGCGATCTCCGCGTCGGTGCCGCGGCGCAGCAGCCCGCCGTTGCCGGCGTAGGGACCCTCGGTGCCCTCGCGGACGACGACGAAGTCGATCGGGTTCTCCTCGTCCACGCCGCGCAGCGGGGACACGACCCCGGGGTAGGAGCGGGTGGGGCGCAGGTTCACGCAGTGGTCGAGGTTGAAGCGCAGTCCCAGCAGCAGCTCACGCTCGATGATCCCGGAGGGCACCCGGGTGTCCAGCGGGTCGGCGCCCACCGCACCGAAGAGGATCGCGTCGTGCCCGCGCAGGGCCTGCAGCGTCTCTTGGGTGAGGGTCTCTCCGGTGGTGAGCCAGTGCTCGGCGCCCAGGGAGTACTCGGTGTAGGTGAACTCGGCGCCCTCCGGGGCCAGCGCGGCGTCGAGCACCTTCCGGGCCTCCGCGACCACCTCGGGTCCGATGCCGTCGCCGCCGATTACTGCGATGTCAAATGTGTTCTGAGCCATAGCGTCACTCTATGTGCTGGGTCCCGGCAGGACGACAGGGTCGGCGCAGCCTCTCAGCATCTGAGATCAGGCCCGCACCGTGGAGCTGCTGCCCGCAGGGCGGTGATCTCCCCTGCTCAGTCGGTCTTCTCCTCGTGGCGAGGGAAGATCGGCGTGGGCTTGGCCAGCACGGTGCCGGGGAGAAGCTCGGTGTGGAAGGCTTCGAAGCTGCGCGGGCCCGCACCGGAGGCGTTGGTCCGTCCGGCGTCGCCGGCGGCCTCGACGTTCAGCGCGTCCAGGAGCCTGCTGGCGGACTCCGGCATGACCGGCTGCGCGAGCAGCGCGACCTTGCGCACCACCTCGGCGGTCACGAAGAGCACCGTGTTCATCCGGGAGAGGTCGGTCTTCTTGAGCTTCCAGGGCTCCTGCTCGGCGAAGTAGGCGTTGGCCTCCCCGAGGACGAACCAGGTCCGCTCCAGGGCGCGGTGGAAGTCCTGCATGTCATAGGCCTCGCGGCTGATCTCCAGCAGCTCATCGGCCTGGGCCAGGATCCGGCGGTCAGCGGCGGTGCGCTCACCCGGCTGAGGGATCATCTCGTCACAGTTCTTGGCGATCATCGACAGCGAGCGCTGGGCGAGGTTGCCCAGATTGTTCGCCAGATCGGAGTTCTTCCGGCCCAGCACGGCCTCATGGGTGTACGAGCCGTCCTGGCCGAAGGGGAACTCGCGCAGCAGGAAGAACCGCACGGCGTCGAGCCCGTATTCGGCGACCCAGTCGGCGGGGGCCACCACATTGCCCACGGACTTGGACATCTTCTCCCCGGCGTTGTGCAGGAAGCCGTGGATCATCACCCGCTTCGGCAGCTCGAGCTGCGCGCTCATCAGGAACGCCGGCCAGAAGATGCAGTGGAAGCGGGAGATGTCCTTGCCGATGACGTGGACGTCGGCGGGCCAGAACTTGGCGAAGCTCTCGGACTCGGTGTCTGGGAAGCCGACGCCGGTGAGGTAGTTGGTCAGCGCGTCCACCCAGACATACATCACGTGGTCCAGGCCGGTCTCGGGCGCGGTGAGGTCCTTCGGCACCGGGACGCCCCAGTCGAAGGTGGTCCGGGAGATCGAGAGGTCGTCCAGACCCGACTCCACGAACCGGATGACCTCGTTGAAGCGGGTGCGCGGTCCGCCGAAGTCGGGGTTGTCCCGGTAGAAGTCGAGCAGCGGCTGCTGGTACTTCGAGAGCCTGAAGAAGTACGACTCCTCCTCGGTCCAGGTCACCGGGGTGCCGGTCTCGGTGGCGTAGCGCTCGCCGTCGGCGCGGAGCTCGGTCTCGTCGGCGGTGAAGAACCGCTCGTCGCGCACCGAGTACCAGCCGGCGTACTTGTCCAGGTAGATGTCCCCGGCCTCGACCATGCGTCGCCAGATGGCGGTCGACGCGGCGTAGTGATCCTCGTCAGTGGTGCGGATGAAGCGGTCGTAGGAGACGCCCAGGACGTCGTCGTCGACCCGCTTGAACTCCGCCGAGTTCCTGGTGGCCAGCTCGCGCGGAGAGATGCCCTCCTTCTCCGCGGACTGCTGCATCTTCTGCCCGTGCTCATCGGTGCCGGTGAGGAAGTAGGTCTCGTGTCCGTCGAGGCGCTTGAAGCGCGCCATCGCGTCGGAGGCGATGTACTCATAGGCGTGGCCGATATGCGGCGTCCCATTGGGATAGGAGATCGCAGTGGTGATGTAGAACGGGGGCTTGGAAGAAGTCACCCTAGGAATTTACCCCACGCGGTTGCCCGGTGAAGATCCCGGTGCAGGACTCGGTCCTCGAGACCTGCACCGGGACCTGCACCGGATCAGCGCTGAGCTCAGTCCTCGAGGTCGACCTCGGCGGCCAGATTGGCCTGGACCTCGGCGTTGATCGAGTCCAGCACCCCGGCGGGCAGCGCGGCGTCGATGGCCAGCACTGCCAGCGCGCGGCCCTCCTTGGTGTTCTGCGAGACCTGCATCCCGGCGATGTTGACCTGGTGCTCCCCCAGGATCCGGCCCAGGGCGCCGACGACGCCGGGGCGGTCGGCGTATTCGAGCACCACCAGGTGCTCGGTGAGCGCGATCTCCAGGTCGTAGCCGTTGATCCCGACGATCTTCTGGATCTGCTTGGGTCCGGTGAGGGTGCCGCGGACCTCCAGGTTGGTCCCGGAGCTGGTGGCGCCGCGCACGGTGAGCGCGTTGCGGTAGTCCTCGACCTCGGTGGTGGTGGTCAGCCGGGTGGAGATCCCGCGCTGCTCGGCGAGCACCGGGGCGTTGACGTAGGAGACCTGCTCCGAGACGACGTCGGTGAACAGGCCCTTCAGGGCGGCGAGCTGCAGCGCCGAGACGTTGAGCTCGGCGATCTCGCCGGCGGCCTCGGTCTCGATATCGGTGAACGCCTCGGTGGCCAGGGCGTTGAGGATCCGGCCGAGCTTCTCGATCAGCGGGATCCCGGGACGGACCAGCTCGTCGATGGCGCCGCCGGCGACGTTGACCGCGTCGGGGACCAGCTCGCCGGCCAGGGCCAGGCGCACGGACTTCGCCACGGAGACGCCGGCCTTCTCCTGGGCCTCGGCGGTGGAGGCGCCCAGGTGTGGGGTGACCACCACGTTGTCGCGGGTGAAGAAGGGCAGATCGGTGGAGGGCTCGGTGGCGAACACGTCGACGGCTGCGCCGCCGATGGCGCCCTCGGCCAGGGCCTGCTCCAGGTCGGCCTCGTCGATCAGACCGCCGCGGGCGACGTTGACCACGAACGCGGTGTCCTTCATCTTCGCGAAGGCCTCGGTGTTGAGCATGTTCAGGGTCTCGGGGGTCTTCGGCATGTGGATGGTGATCACGTCGGACTTCGCGTAGAGCTCATCCAGGGTGACCAGCTGGGCGCCGAGCTGGTGGGCCCGGGCGGAGGTCACGTAGGGGTCGTAGGCGATGACCTCCATGTCGAAGGCCTTCATCCGCTCGGCCACGAGTCCGCCGATGCGGCCCAGGCCGATCACGCCGAGGGTCTTCTCCGCGAGCTCCATGCCGGAGTACTTCGAGCGCTTCCACCCGCCGTCGCGCAGCGACTGGTGCGCCGGGGAGATGTGTCGGGCCAGGCCCAGGATGTGGGCGCAGGTGAGCTCCGCGGCGGAGGTGATGTTCGAGGTCGGGGCGTTCACGACCATCACACCGGCCGCGGTGGCGGCCTTGATGTCGACATTGTCCAGACCCACGCCTGCCCGGGCGACGACCTTCAGCTGCTTGGCGTGGGAGAGCACCTCGGCGTCGACCTGGGTGGCAGAGCGCACCATGATGGCGTCGGCGTCGGCGAGATCGGCGAAGAGCCGCTCCCGGTCGGTGCCGTCAGACTGGCGGATCTCAAAGTCCGGTCCCAGCGCATCGACGGTGGCGGGTGAGAGTTCTTCGGCAAGTACGACGACGGGGCGGTGAGTGCTCACAATGTCCTTCTTCTGCTCGGGGCGCTTCTAGGGATGGCTTCGTGATGGGTGGTGCACGCGAAGACGGTGAGCGGGGCGGGCCGCCATGACCCGCCCCGCTCACCGTGTCAGCTCATCGAGCGGTCGTGCCCTCGGTGTAGTCATCATCCTGCGGGATCCAGGAGAAGAGCTTGCGCAGCTCGCGTCCGGTGGACTCGATCGGGTGCGACTCGTTCTTCTTGCGGAGCTCGTTGAACTCCTTGCCGCCGTCGCGCTGGTCATCCATGAAGCGCTTCGCGAAGGCTCCGGACTGGATGTCGGCGAGGACTGCCTTCATGTTCTCCTTGACCTCCGGGGAGATCACGCGGGGGCCGGAGACGTAGTCGCCGAACTCTGCGGTGTCGGAGATGGACCAGCGCTGCTTGGTCAGCCCGCCCTCGACCATCAGGTCCACGATCAGCTTGAGCTCGTGGAGCACCTCGAAGTAGGCGATCTCGGGCTTGTAGCCGGCCTCGGTGAGGGTCTCGAAGCCGTACTGCACCAGCTGGGAGGCGCCGCCGCAGAGGACTGCCTGCTCGCCGAAGAGGTCGGTCTCGGTCTCTTCGGTGAAGGTGGTCTCGATGACGCCGGCGCGGGTGCCGCCGATGCCCTTGGCGTAGGCCAGCGCGATGGACTTGGCCTGGCCGGAGGGGTCCTGCTCCACGGCGATCAGGGCGGGCACGCCGCGGCCGGCCTCGTACTCGCGGCGGACCACGTGGCCCGGTCCCTTCGGAGCGACCATCGCGACGCCGACCTCGGTGGGCGCCTCGATGTAGCCGAAGCGGATGTTGAAGCCGTGGGAGAACAGCAGCACGTTGCCGGGCACCAGGTGCGGGGCGATCTCGGCGGAGTAGACCGCGGCCTGGTGCTGGTCCGGGACCAGGATCATGATGACGTCGGCCTCGGCGGATGCCTCGGCCACGGTCTTCACGGTCAGGCCCTGCTCCTCGGCCTTGGCCTTGGAGCTGGAGTCGGCCTTCAGACCGACGACGACGTCGACGCCTGAGTCGCGCAGGGACAGCGCGTGGGCATGGCCCTGCGATCCGTAGCCGATGACAGCGACCTTCTTGCCGCTGAGCACGGACAGGTCGGCGTCGTCGTCGTAATAGAGATCAGTCACAGTGAGGGCTCCTCATGGTGGGGGTGGGGTTACAGGTCAGTGGTTCCGAGGTGGTGTTCAGCGCAGCGCTCTGTCGGTCATGGACTTCGCGCCGCGGGAGATCGCGAGCCCGCCGGACCGCACGATCTCGCGGACTCCGAAGGGTTCCAGGACCTCCAGCAGAGCATTGAGCTTGTCAGGCGCGCCGGTGGCCTCGACGGTCAGTGAGTCCACGGAGACGTCCACGATCTTGGCGCGGAAGAGCTCGACGGCCTGGGTGACCTGCAGACGGGTGGGCGAGTCGGCCTTCACCTTGATCAGCAGGTGTTCGCGCTGGACCGAGTTCTCCGGTGCCAGCTCGATGATCTTGATGACGTTGATCAGCTTGTTCAGCTGTTTGGTGATCTGCTCGAGCAGCTTGGAGTCGGCGTCGACCACCACTGTGATCCGGCTCAGCCCCGGCAGCTCGGAGGGACCCACCGCCAGCGAGTGGATGTTGAACGCGCGGCGGGCGAAGAGTCCGGAGACCTTGGTCAGCACGCCGGGGACGTCCTCGACCAGGACCGAGAGGGTGCGTCGCTGCTCCGGCGAGACGATGTCATGTGTGCCCATGCTTTAGTCCTCCTCGTCCCACTGCGGGGTCAGGTTGTGCGCGAACTGGATGTCGCTGTTGGAGACCCCTGCAGGGACCATCGGCCAGACCATCGAGTCCCGCGAGACCACGAAGTCCACGACCACCGGGCGGTCGTTGATCGCCATGGCCTCGGCGATCACGGCGTCGATGTCCTCGGGACGCTCACAGCGCAGCCCCACGCAGCCGTAGGCCTCGGCGAGCTTGAGGAAGTCGGGGATCCGAACGATCTCCCCGCCGGAGTCGGACACCGAGGTGTTGAGGTGGGTGTTGGAGTAGCGGGACTCGTAGAAGAGGGTCTGCCACTGCCGCACCATGCCCAGCGAGGAGTTGTTGATCACCGCGACCTTGATCGGGATCTTGTTGATCGCGCAGGTGGCGAGCTCCTGGTTGGTCATCTGGAAGCAGCCGTCGCCGTCGATGGCCCAGACCACCCGGTCCGGGTTGCCCACCTGGGCGCCCATGGCGGCAGGCACCGCGTAGCCCATGGTGCCGAGCCCGCCGGAGTTCAGCCACTGCCGCGGCCGCTCGTACTTGACGAACTGCGAGGACCACATCTGGTGCTGCCCGACGCCGGCCACGTAGACGGCCTCGGGACCGGCGGCCTGGTTGATCTTCTCGATGACCTGCTGCGGGGCGATCTTCCCGTCCTCCGGGGTGGTGTAGCCCAGCGGGTAGGTCTCGCGGAAGCGGTTGAGCTGCTTCCACCAGCCGCTGATGTCGGTGCGTCCGTGCTTGGTCACCAGCGCGTCGAAGGCGAAGGTCAGCTCGGGCACGATCTCCTTGAGCGAGCCGACGATCGGCACGTCGGCCGCGCGGTTCTTCGAGATCTCGGCGGGGTCGATGTCGGCGTGGATGACCTTCGCGTCCGGGGCGAAGCTCTCCAGCTGCCCGGTGACCCGGTCATCGAAGCGCGCGCCGAGGGTGATCAGCAGGTCCGAGCGCTGCAGCGCGGCGACGGCGGAGACCGTGCCGTGCATCCCGGGCATTCCCAGGTTCTGCTGGTGCGAATCCGGGAAGGCGCCGCGGGCCATGAGCGTGTTGACCACCGGTGCGCCGACGGTCTCGGCCAGCGCGTAGAACTCCTCGGAGGCCTCAGCCTTGATCATGCCGCCGCCGATGTAGAACACCGGGCGGGAGGCGGCCTGGATCAGCTTCGCGGCCTCGCGGATCTGCTTGGAATGCCCGCGGGTGACCGGACGGTAGCCGTTGAGCTCGATCTTCGGCGGCCAGGCGAAGGTGGTCTGGGCGACCTGGGCGGACTTGGTGATGTCCACCAGCACCGGGCCGGGCCGACCGGTGGAGGCCAGGTGGAAGGCCTCTGCCATGACCTTCGGGATCTGGTCGGCGTCGGTGACCAGGAAGGAGTGCTTGGTGATCGGGGTGGCGATGCCGACGATGTCGGCCTCCTGGAACGCATCGGTGCCGATGACCGCGGCGTTGACCTGGCCGGTGATCGCGACCATCGGCACGGAGTCCATGTGGGCGTCGGCCATCGGGGTGACCAGGTTCGTCGCGCCGGGGCCGGAGGTGGCGAAGCAGACGCCCACCTGACCGGTGACCATCGCGTAGCCCTGGGCGGCGTGGCCGCCGCCCTGCTCGTGGCGCACCAGGATGTGGTTGATCTGCTCGGAGTCCATCAGCGGGTCATAGGTGGGCAGGATGGTGCCGCCGGGGATGCCGAAGACGTCTGTCACGCCGAGTGACTCGAGGCTGCGAATGATCGATTCGGCGCCGGTGGCCGCTACCGGCTCCACCGTGCGGCCGGGACCGTAGATGCGCGGGTCCGGGGAAGTCCCAGCGGCGCTGCTGGATGCTTTGGAGGCCAGCATGGCTGGGCTCGTGGCTGTCAGATTGCTCATCTTTTCCTCAGTCTCTGGTTCCCGAATTGCTGATCCAAGAAATCTCTGATCCGTGGCGGATCCGCTCCGGTCAAGAGAAAACCCCGGCTGAGAAGCCTATGGGGCCTTCTGCCGGGGTGAGCGGATGCGTCAGCTCCAGTTCAACCGTTCGGCTGCCTCGGTGAGGCAGACGAGCGGCCGACCTGAGGCGTGTGAATCACTTCACATGTCCCCCGGCGGCGGGTACGGGTACTACCGCTAGTAGTTGACGCATGGCGTCCATGCTTCCCTGGCCCGTGATCAGTGTCAACATCCCGGATGCCCGTCTCACATCGTGGGAATCCGGGTTGCTGACACTGCGCGCGCGGCCTCAGCCGCAGTAGGCGCCCTCTGCGGCGGAGCGGACCAGCTTGGCGTATTTGCCGAGCACACCGGTGGTGATGAACGGCGGCAGCGGGGTCCAGTCCTGCTGCCGGGTGGCGAGCTCGGCCGCGTCCACGACGAGCTCGATGCTGCGCCCAGCGATGTCGATCCGGATGAGGTCACCGTCGGCGACGAAGGCGATGGGGCCGCCGTCGACCGCTTCGGGAGCGATGTGCCCGATGCACAGACCGGTGGTGCCCCCGGAGAAGCGCCCGTCGGTGATCAGCAGAACGTCCTTGCCCAGCCCGGCGCCCTTGATGGCTCCGGTGATGGCCAGCATCTCGCGCATGCCCGGACCGCCCTTGGGGCCCTCATAGCGGATGACGACGACGTCGCCCGCCTGGATCCGGCCCTCCTCGAGCGCCTTGAGCGCCTGCTGCTCGCGTTCGAAGACTCGGGCGGTGCCTTCGAAGACCTCGGCGTCGAAGCCGGCGGACTTCACCACCGCGCCCTCGGGTGCCAGTGACCCGTGCAGCACGGCGATGCCCCCGTTGGGGTGCATCGGGTTGTTCAGCGCGCGGATGATCTTGCCGTCGATGTCCGGCGGGTTGATCGATTCGAGGTTCTCTGCCACGGTCTTGCCGGTCACGGTGAGCGCGTCGCCGTGGATCAGGCCGGCGTCGAGCAGTGCGCGCATGACCACGGGCACTCCCCCGACCCGGTCGACGTCGGCCATCACGTACTGACCGAAGGGCTTGAGGTCACCGAGGTGAGGGACCTTGTCGCCGATGCGGTTGAAGTCTTCGAGCTCGAGCTCCACCCCGGCCTCGCGGGCGATGGCCAGCAGGTGCAGCACCGCGTTGGTGGAGCCGCCGAAGGCCATGGTCACCGCGATGGCGTTCTCGAAGGCCTTCTTGGTGAGGATGTCTGAAGTGGTGATGCCCTGGCGGAGCAGCTCCACCACGGCCTCGCCGGACTTGTGCGCGTAGTGGTCGCGGCGGCGGTCGGCCGAGGGCGGGGCGGCGGAGCCGGGAAGCGACATGCCCAGGGCCTCGCCGATGCAGGCCATGGTGTTGGCGGTGTACATGCCTCCGCAGGCGCCTTCGCCGGGGCAGATGGCGCGTTCGATGACGTCGAGGTCGGCCTCGCTGATGGTGCCGCGGGCGCAGGCGCCCACACCTTCGAAGGCGTCGATGAGGGTGACCTGCTTCTCGGTGCCGTCGGCGAAGCGGGCCACGCCGGGCATGATCGAGCCGGCGTAGAGGAACACGCTGGAGAGGTTGAGCCGAGCCGCGGCCATGAGCATGCCGGGCAGGGACTTGTCGCAGCCGGCGAGCAGCACCGAGCCGTCGAGCCGCTCGGCCTGGATGACGGTCTCCACGGAGTCGGCGATGACCTCGCGGGAGACCAGCGAGTAGTGCATGCCCTCGTGGCCCATGGAGATGCCGTCGGAGACCGAGATGGTGCCGAATTCCATCGGGTAGCCGCCGCCGGCGTGCACACCTTCCTTGGAGGCCTTGGCCAGGCGGTCCAGGGACAGGTTGCAGGGGGTGATCTCGTTCCAAGAGCTGGCGATGCCGATCTGCGCCTTGGAGAAGTCGTCGTCGCCCATGCCTACCGCACGCAGCATCCCGCGCGCCGGGGCGCGGGTGTAGCCGTCGGTGACCTCCCAGCTGCGCGGCTTCTCCGGACTCGATGGTCCGGTGACCGCGGTGGGCGGGGTGAAGGGTGCCTTGCCCGCGACGATGTCAGGGGTGTTCTCTGGGGTCTCTGCGGTGCGCTCAGCCATGCTCTGGATTCTATGCCTGCGAACGTGTCCCGGCACACTCGCACCGCCGCCCGTCTCACGATGCAGAATTCCGCTGGGGTGGAGGGATGCTGCGCTGCCTGCGCATTGAGGGGCGCACCACCTGTTCGTTGAGGGGCGGATGGCGCAGATTCCGATAGCCTCGGGCGCATGGATGAGCCTGTGATCCGCGGCGCCGCGGTCGATGAGCAGACCCGCTGCCGGCACTACGCGGGGCCGCTGGACGTCGTCGCGATCCGGTTCTTCTGCTGCGACCGCTGGTATCCCTGTCTGAAGTGTCACCAGGAGGCCGAGGCGCACCCGATCAGCCGCTGGCCGCTGGGGCGCCGGGCCGAGCGCGCCCTGCTCTGCGGGGTCTGCCGCCACCGATTCAGCATCGCCGAGTACCTGGTCGCGGAGGCCTGCGCGGACTGCGGAGCAGGGTTCAACCCTGGGTGCGCGACGCATCACGAGTTCTACTTCGAGCTCTGACCCCGTCTAGCGCGGGGCCGTCACATCGAGACGATGAGCAGGGTTGCGCCGAAGACGATGCCGGAGGCGATGAGCACGATCGTGGTGTAGCTGAGGATGTCGCGCATCTTCAGCCCCGCGATCGCCAGCAGCGGCAGCGCCCAGAACGGCTGAATCATGTTCGTCCACTGGTCTCCATAGGCCACAGCCATGATGGCGATAGCGGGATCCACGCTGAGCGCCTCTGCGGCCTCGAGCAGGATCGGGGCCTGCACGGCGATCTGTCCGCCCCCGGAGGGCACGAAGAAGTTCACCAGACCGGCGGAGAGGAACGCGAAGAGCGCGAAAGTCTGCGCAGTGGAGATCGCCACGAAGGCCTCTGAGATGACGGTCATCAGCCCGGTGCCGGCCATGATGCCCAGGATGCCCGCGTACAGCGGGAACTGCAGCAGGATCTCGCCCACATTCGAGGCGGCCTGCTTGGTCAGGGCGATCAGTTCGAAGGGATTGCGGACCAGCAGCATGATCAGCCCCAGGAAGCTCCAGTTGACTACATCCAGCGTCAGGGTGCCGCCGCCGCTGAAGTGGATGATCAGATAGGCCACCAGCATCAGGCCGATCAGCAGCGTGGGAATGCGAGAGGCGTCCACGCGGTCAGCGGGGGTTTCGACGGCGTCGTCGATCTCGACATCGGCCTCGCGTGCGTCCACCGCCAGCGGGACCACCGACTTGCTGTCCCGGGGCGCCACCAGATACAGGGCCAGGGCGACCACTGCGATGGTGACGATGCAGGCGATGATGTTCCAGGTGGAGAAGATCGTCTCCCCCACGGGCAGCGGAGCGCCCAGCTGGTCTGCCACGAAGGAATCTGGGGTGGCTGCGGTCAGCGGCCCGGAGGCGGAGTAGCCCATATGCCAGACCACGAATCCGGAGAACCCCGAGGCCACCAGCATGGGAAAGTGCACGGGAATCTGGCGTTCCCGGAAGACGTGGGCAACTTCGCGTGCCAGCAGACCGCCGACCACCAGTCCCAGTCCCCAGGTGATGAGGCTTGCCAGGGCGGCGATGAAGAACACGAACAGGTAGGCCTGGATTGCTGTTCTGGGGACTGTGGCCAGGCGGCGGAGCAGCTTTCGGGCGGGTCGCGTGTTGGCCAGGATATAGCCGAGGAACAGGATGAGGGCCATCTGGGTGATGAACTCCAGCAGCCCAGCCAGGCCGATGCCCCATTCTTCGACGACCTGCACAGGGCCGGCGTCGGTGAAGACCAGCGCCAGGATGCCCACGATGAAGGTCAGGACGATGGCAAAGACCAGGGCCGAGGGGATCAGCTTCTCCACCAGGGAGTTCAGCGGCCGCATCACCCTGCCGAGTACGGCGCTGTTGCCTGCGGCAGACTGCCGCGAAGTGGTCATACGGCACGCTCAGCGGGGATGCCGCTGAGACCGAACCCTCCGACGAGGAGGGTCATGCCGTCGAAGGACAGACGATCCAGCGCCTCAGGGGCAGAGGGATATCGGGCAACCATCAGGGTGAGCTCCTTGAGTTCAGATGCGCAGAAGGTGGGGCGATCCGGCCCCGTCACCCCCAATGTGACTCAGATCACGACGCTAAGCAAATCGTCTGCAGAAGACCTGCTCCGGAACGCCGGGAGGCTCCAGCGCGGGAACCGCGCCATGCTCCTGCTCGGCGCAGGGCGGCGGTATCGTGAGCCCCATGACAGCGGATGAGGGTCGCGCCGAGGCCGCCTGGGACCAGCTGCTGGCCGCTCTCGAGGCGGACGGCAGCATCCTCGAGGAGACCATCGGCAACATTCGCGCCACGGTGCCCGGCTACCACGACGTCCCCACCTCCGCCCTGCAGGCATCGGTGCGGCGCAACATCGCGCTGAGCATCCGCACGGTCCGCGCCGGCTTCGAACCCTCCTCCGACGACGTCGCCGAAGCTGACGCCCTGGCCTCGGAACGACACGCCCAGGGAGTGCCCGTGGAGAGCGTGCTCGCCGGCTTCCGGACCTGCATGTCGGTGATCCTGCACCGGCTGCTGGACCACGCCCCGGACCACGGCATCCCCGCAGATCAGGTCCTGGCCTCCTCCACCCTGCTGTGGGAGCTGGGAGACGCGTTCTCCACCCGCGCGGTGCTCGTCTACCGGGACAAGGACGTCTCGCGAGCTCTGGCTGACTCCACCCGGCGCGCGGCCTGGATCGGTGACGCCGTCGCCACCTGGATGGAGCCGACCGAGCTGGCCCGCGGCGCCGCCCTCTACGACATCCCCACCGCCGCACCGCTGCGCGCGCTGGCCGCGCACTCACAGCCGGAAGAGGACCTCGAACACCAGCGGCGGCTCCAGGACTGGGCCGACCGGGCGGGAATCCGCGTGCTCACGGCCGTGCGCGCCAGCACGCTGGTGGGCATCCTCATCGGCGAGCCGCCGCTGAGCGCGGAGCCGGACCGGCTGACCCTCGGGCTCGGCGCGGCGGTGACCCTGGAGGGGCTGCCTCGATCCTTCGAGTCCGCCTCCACGGCGCTGCGCGCAGCCGCGGCCGTGGGGCAGACCGGGGTGGTGGACCTGGAACGCCTCTCCTGGCGAGCCGGGGTCCACGCCAGCCCGGAGGTCACCGCACTGCTGCAGGAGCGCCACCTGCAGCCCCTGGCCGAGGCCGGCGCATTCGGCGAGCATGTGCTCGAGGCCGTGGACGCCTACCTGCGCAACCGGCTGAGCATTCCACTGGCCGCCCGCAGCATCCCGGTGCACGCCAACACGCTGCGCTACCGGCTGCAGAGGTTCCAGGAGATGGTCGGGGCTGATCTGGGAGACCTCGACACGCTCGTCGAGCTCTCCTGGGTGCTCGCAGCACATCGGGGCACACTCCCCCACGGGACGCATTCGTAGCCAGCTACGAAACGGGCGCTCCACTGTTGAACGGATGGATGTAGCCCACGTCACATTCCGGCGTGCATGCTGATCTACGACGCCGTGACGGTCGTCACTCGCTCACCACCCTCCACAAGGAGACCCCCATGATTCTGGGCATCGTCGGCATCATCGTGTCCCTGCTGCTGCTCATCACCCTCGCCTATCGCGGCGTGCCGGTGATCCTGGCCGCTCCGCTCTCCGCAGTCGTCTGCGTGCTGTTCTCCGGGGCCCCCATCCTGGCCTCCTACACCGAGGTGTTCATGCCGGCGATGGCCGGCTTCGTGGGCAGCTGGTTCCCGGTCTTCCTGGTCGGGGCCATCTTCGGGATCCTGATGACCGTGACCGGATACGCAGAGTCGATCGCGCGCACCGTGACCGGCTGGATCGGAAGCCGCCGAGCGATCGCCGCCACGGTGATCACCTCGGCACTGATGACCTACGGCGGGATCAGCCTCTTCGTGGTCGCGTTCGTGATGTATCCGCTGGCTCGCGAGCTGTTCCGAGTGGCCGACATCCCGCGCCGGCTGATCCCCGGCACCATCGCGCTGGGCATCTTCACCTTCACCATGACCGCCCTGCCCGGTTCCCCGCAGGTGCAGAACATCATCCCCGGGCAGTTCTTCGGCACCGATGCCTACGCCGGCCCGGGGGTGGGCGTCCTCGGCGGGATCCTGATCTTCGGCCTGGGCATGGTGTGGCTGGAGCACCGCCGTCGCAGCCTGATCGCCAAGGGCGAGCACTTCGAGTCCCTGGAGTCCAAGAAGGTCATCGGAGGGTCGGCCGACGACGGCTCCTCGGTCACCACCACGATCGCCCCACCCAACCGCCTGGTTCCGTTCCTGCCGCTGCTGACCGTCTTCGCGGTGAACTTCGCCTGCACCCTGCTGATCTTCCCGGCCATGGACTGGTCCTATCTGCAGGAGGACACCTTCGGGGCCATCACCTACGACTCCCGCGCGGGCCTGTGGGCCGTGGTGGTGGGCATCGTGGTCGCCATCGGACTGATCGTCGCGATGAACTTCGGACAGTGGAGCATCCTGAAGATCGGATTCAACGACGGCGTCAAGCGCTCCATGCTGCCGATCTTCTCCACCGCCTCCGAGGTCGGCTACGGCGCCGTCGTCGCCTCGGTGGCCGCCTTCATCGTGATCCGTGATTCGGTCTTCGGCATGGGCGCCAACGCGCTGGTGACATCCGTGGTCACGACCTCGATCACCGCCGGGCTGACCGGCTCCTCCTCCGGCGGCATGACCATCGCCCTGAACGCCCTGGGCGATGACCTGCGCGGAATGGCCGAGGCCGAAGGCATGAGCCTGGAGATGATGCACCGGTTGACCGCCATGGCCGCAGGCGGCCTGGACACGCTGCCCCACTCGGGTGCCGTCGTCACGCTGCTGATCGTCTGTGGCCTCACCCATCGTCAGTCCTATAAGGACATCGGTATGGTGACGCTTGTCATCCCGGTGCTGGTCGTCGCCGCGCTGATCGCGCTGGTCTCGGCCGTCGGCGGGTTCTGATCCACGGGAACGGGCGTGCCGCGTCCGCCGCGTCCCACGCCATCCCGTCCCACGCCATCCCGTCCCCCGCCATCCCGTCCCCCGCCATCCCGTCCGTCCCGTTCCATACCGACCCTTCTGAAGGAGCCTCATGAACCCCCACCCGACTCGCAGCTCACCGATCCCGGCCGATGCGCTGAGCGGTCGGCGCGCCGTCGTCACCGGCGGGGCCTCCGGCATCGGTGCGGCCTGTGTGCGGGCCTTCGCCGCCGCCGGGGCCCAGGTGACGGTCTGCGACCGCGACGGCGAAGCCGCCGAGGCCCTGGCAGCAGAGATCGGCGGCACCTCATGGACGGTGGACCTCGCCGAGACCGCGGCCCTGGAGGAGGTCACGGCCGAGACGGGACTCCACGACGCTGACATCCTGGTCAACAACGCCGGCATCCAGCGGGTCGCGCCCCTGCACGAGTTCGACCCCGAGGCCTGGCGATTCATGCACCGGCTGATGGTGGAGTCTCCGTTCCTGCTGATCCGCGCCGCCCTCCCAGGCATGTACGAGCGCGGCTTCGGCCGGATCCTCAACATCTCATCGGTCCATGGCCTGCGGGCCAGCCCTTATAAGTCCGCCTACGTGACTGCCAAGCATGCGCTGGAGGGGCTCTCCAAGGTCACCGCCCTGGAGGGCGCCGAGCACGGGGTGACCTCCAACTGCCTCAACCCCGCCTATGTGCGCACCCCGCTGGTGGAGAAGCAGATCGCAGACCAGGCCCGCATCCACGGCATCGGTGAGGACCAGGTGGTCGAGCAGATCATGCTCACCGAGTCTGCCGTGAAGCGGCTGGTGGAGCCCGAGGAGGTGGCCTCCCTGGCCACGTGGCTGGTCTCCGACGCCGCCGGCATGGTGACCGGCACGTCCTACGCCATCGACGGAGGATGGACCGCGAGCTGAGCAGACCATCACGCGGAGCATCCAGCAGACCTGCACTCTCACAGTCCCAAGCCCAACCGCCCCAAGTCCCTGAGGAGGGCCCATGACCATCGACAAGACCGTAGCGACCGCCGCCGAGGCCGTCGCCGACATCCCTGACGGAGCCTCGCTCGCCGTGGGAGGCTTCGGCCTCTCCGGCAATCCGATCCAGCTCATCGAGGCGCTGCTGGAGCAGGGCGCCTCCGGGCTCTCCGTCGCGTCCAACAACTGCGGCGTGGACGGCTGGGGCCTGGGCATCCTGTTGGCGGCCCGCCGGATCGTGAAGATGACCTCGTCCTATGTGGGCGAGAACAAGGAGTTCGCTCGCCAATACCTGGAGGGCGAGCTCGAGCTGGAGCTGGTCCCGCAGGGCACTCTCGCGGAGAAGATGCGCGCCGGCGGCGCGGGCATCCCGGCGTTCTACACCCGCTCCGGAGTGGGCACGCAGGTCGCCGAGGGCGGCATCCCGATGACCTACGACGGCTCCGGCGGCGTGGCGAAGGAGTCTGCGCCCAAGGAGGTCAGGCCCTTCACCGTCCACGACGGCCGGGCGCTCGACTTCGTCCTGGAGGAGTCGATCGTCGCCGACTTCTCCCTGGTCCATGCCCAGCGCGGCGACCGACACGGCAACCTGGTGTTCAACAAGGCCGCTCGGCAGTTCAGCCCCGACGCCGCGATGGCGGGCCGGGTCTGCATCGCCCAGGTGGAGGAGCTCGTGGAGCCCGGGGAGATCGACCCCGACGCCGTCCACCTGCCCGGGGTCTTCGTGCACCGGATCGTGGAGGTCGGCGCCGAGATCGACAAGCCCATCGAGAAGCGCACCGTCCGCAGCGACGAGAAGGAGTGACCACGTCATGAGCACCGAGATCAACGCAGGCTGGACCCGCGACCAGATGGCCGCCCGCGCCGCCGAGGAGCTCCCCGACGGCGCCTACGTGAACTTAGGCATCGGGATGCCGACCCTGATCCCGAACCACATCCCGGCCGAGCGCACCGTAGTGCTCCAGTCCGAGAACGGCATCCTCGGCGTGGGCCCCTACCCCACCGAGGACGCGGTGGACCCGGACCTGATCAACGCCGGCAAGGAGACGGTCACCGTGCTTCCCGGGGCGGCGTTCTTCGACTCCTCCACCAGCTTCGGCATGATCCGCGGCGGCAAGATCGACGTCGCCGTGCTCGGCGGCATGCAGGTGGCCGAGAACGGCGACCTCGCCAACTGGATGGTGCCCGGCAAGATGGTCAAGGGCATGGGCGGCGCCATGGACCTGGTCCATGGCGCGGAGCGGGTCATCTGCCTGATGGACCATGTGGCGAAGGACGGGGCCCCGAAGATCCTGCCTGCCTGCACCCTGCCGCTGACCGGCAAGTCCGTGGTGAACCGGATCATCACCGACCTGGCTGTCATCGACGTGGTGGGCACCGAGACCGCCCCGCGCCTGGAGCTGGTGGAGACCGCACCGGGGGTGAGTGAGGAGCAGGTGCGCGAAGCCACCGGCGTCGAGCTGCACTGAGCCGCCGCACATGCTAGGCATGGTCCTGAACACCCACGAGTCGTCCGCAACATGAAGGAGCAGCTATGACACCCGGTTCCGTGATCCTCGGAGGAAGCCGCACCCCGATCGGCAAGCTGATGGGCGGGCTCTCCTCGCTCACCGCCGCCCAGTTGGGGTCCGCTGCCATCAGCAGCGCCCTGGAGAAGACCGGGGTCCGCACCGACCAGGTCGACTACGTGATCATGGGGCAGGTGATCCAGGCCGGAGCGGGACAGAACCCGGCCCGCACCGCCGCCCTGGGAGCAGGCATACCTGCCCGCGTGCCCGCGATGACGGTGAACAAGGTATGCCTGTCGGGGCTCAGCGCCATCGCCTACGCGGATCAGCTGATCCGCGCCGGTGAGTGTGAGCTGGTGGTCGCCGGCGGCATGGAGTCGATGTCCAACGCCCCGCACCTGCTGCCGGGCTCGCGCAAGGGCTTCACCTATGGAGACACGACCCTGGTGGACTCGATGGCCTATGACGCGCTGTTCGATCAGGCCACGCAACAGACCATGGGCGCCCTGACAGAGTCCTGCAACACGGCTGAGACGGAGGTCTCCCGGCAGGAGCAGGATCAGCTTGCTGCGCTCTCCCATGAACGCGCCGCGCAGGCGTGGGACAACGGCGTCTTCGACGACGAGGTCACGCCCGTCGAGGTGCCCCAGCGCAAGGGTGACCCGGTTCTGGTCAGCCGCGACGAGGGCATCCGAGCGGGCACGACGGCGGAATCGCTGGGCAAGCTGCGCCCTGCCTTCGACAAGGAGGGCACGATCACGGCTGCCTCTGCCTCGCAGATCTCTGACGGTGCGTGCGCCGTCATCGTGACCACCCCGGAGAAGGCGCAGGAGCTCGGTCTCACTCCCCTGGCGGAGATCGGCGCCTATGGCATGGTGGCCGGACCGGATTCCTCCCTGCAGCTGCAGCCCGCGCATGCGATCGCTGAGGCGTGCCGCAAGCAGGGCATCGACCCAGAGTCACTGGACCTGGTGGAGATCAATGAGGCGTTCGCCGCCGTGGGGGTGGCGTCGGCTCGGAAGCTGGGCCTCTCGGAGGAGAAGCTCAACGTCAACGGCGGCGCCATCGCGCTGGGCCACCCGGTGGGCATGTCCGGGGCGCGCCTGGTGCTGCACCTTGCCTTGGAGCTGTCCCGCCGTGGCGGCGGCACCGGAGCCGCGGGCCTGTGCGGCGGCGGAGGCCAGGGTGACGCCCTGATCCTCACCGTCCGCGGCTGAACTGCCCGTTCAGACCCCTCCCCCGCGCGTTGAGGGGCGGATTCTCCGACCAGTTGGGGCCGAAAACAGCCACAGATGCTCGGAGAATCCGCCCCTCAACGGGAGATTCACTTGAGGTACGGCGGAGAATCCGTCATCTGGTCGACGACGGTCTCGGCGACTTCGCGCATCGACAGCCGGCGGTCCATCGAGGTCTTCTGGATCCAGCGGAAGGCCTCCGGCTCCGTGAGGCCCATCTTGGTGGTGAGCAGGGACTTGGCCCGCTCCACGAGCTTGCGGGTCTCGAACTTGTCGGCCAGCGACGTGACCTCGTCCTCCAGGGCGCGGATCTCGTCGAAGCGCGCCATGGCGACCTCGATGGCCGGGATCAGATCGTTCTCGGTGAACGGCTTGACCACGTACGCCATGGCGCCGGCCTCACGGGCCGATTCGACCAGGTCACGCTGGGAGAACGCGGTCAGCATGACCACCGGGGCGATCCGCTCCTCCGCGATGAGCTGCGCCGCGGTGATGCCGTCCATGATGGGCATCTTCACGTCCATCACGACCAGGTCCGGCTCGGTCTCGCGGGCCAGCTCCACGGCGCGTTCACCGTTGTCGGCCTCACCGACCACGTCGTAGCCGGCGCCGGTGAGGATCTCGACGATGTCGAGCCGGATGAGCGTCTCATCCTCGGCGACCAGCACGCGGCGCACCGCGCTGCCGTGCTGGGCCGCCTCGTCGGAGGTGGCGGCGTCGCCGCCCGCTGCGGATCCGCTCTCATGGGCACCGGTGCCCGGAGTCTGTTCGCTCACCGTTCTCCTTCTGGTCCCTGACCACCGTGCCGGGAGCATCCCCCGGAGGGGATGATCCCCGTGCTGGGCTGGTCGTCGTCGTCTTGGTGCCCGAAGTGGGACTCGAACCCACACACCAGTGGTACCGCATTTTGAGTGCGGCGCGTCTACCTATTCCGCCATTCGGGCTGGACCAAGGAGGTCAGGGCCTCCCCGGCGCTCATGCAGTCCCCGCGGGCAGTCTTCTCAGACTTCCCGGCGAGGACGGCACCAGCTTACCCGGGCCTGCGCCCGGGCGTTGAATCTCGGCCGTGCCGGCCCGACTAGACCGGGCTTGAGGCGCTGGCCGCGGGCCAGGGTCCGACCGGTTCCTTGTTCGCCGGGGCGGTGTCGCCGCGGCGCAGGGTCTCGATGTCGCTGGCGTCGTGCAGGTCACCGATCCGGTGGACCTTGACCATGTTGGTGGTCCCGGCCTGTCCTGGAGGGGACCCGGCGGCGATCACGACGAGCTGGCCGAGCTCGGCGGCATCTTCTTCCAGCAGCAGCTTGTCCACCTGGGCGGTCATGGTGTCGGTGTGGGTGGCGAACTCCACCCAGCGCGGCTGCACGCCCCAGGAGAGGGTCAGGATGTTGTGCGTGTGCTCCACGTGGGTGAAGGCGAAGATGTTCTGCTTCGGCCGCAGCCGGGAGAGCCGACGGGCGGAGTCTCCGGAGCGGGTGAAGGTGGTCAGGTGCTCGATGTCGAGCTGGTCCGCGATCTCCTTGGCGGCGCGGGTGATCGCACCACCACGGGTCTTCGGCCTGGTGCCCAGCTCGGGGATCCGGCTCAGACCCTTGGTCTCGGTGGTCTCGATGATCCTGGACATGGTCTCCACGGTCTCCACCGGGAACTGACCCACGGAGGTCTCTCCGGAGAGCATGACCGCGTCCGCGCCGTCGAGCACCGCGTTGGCGCAGTCGGAGGCCTCGGCGCGGGTGGGCCGGGGGCTGTCGATCATGGATTCCAGCACCTGGGTGGCGACGATGACCGGCTTGGCCCAGCGTCGGGCGAGCTCCACGGCGCGCTTCTGCACCAGCGGAACCTCCTCCAGCGGCAGCTCCACGCCGAGATCGCCGCGGGCGACCATGACGGCGTCGAAGGCGTCGACGATGTCCTGCAGCGCCTCCACCGCCTGGGGCTTCTCGACCTTGGCGATGACCGGGACGCGGCGTCCCTCTTCATCCATGATCCGGTGCACGGCTTCGATGTCTGCGGCGTCACGGACGAAGGAGAGCGCGACCATGTCGAAGCCGGTGCGCAGCGCCCAGCGCAGATCCTCCTCGTCCTTCTCCGACATCGCCGGCACGGAGACCGCGACGCCGGGCAGGTTGATGCCCTTGTTGTTGGAGACCTTGCCGGGCACGGTGACCTCGGTGACGACGTCGGTGTCGGTGACCTCCAGCGCGCGCAGCGAGACCTTGCCGTCGTCGATGAGCAGCGTGTCACCGACGTTGACGTCGCCGGGCAGGCCCTTGAACGTGGTGGAGCAGCGCTCCTTGGTGCCCTGGATGTCATCGATGGTGATGGTGAAGCGGTCGCCGACGGCGAGGGAGTGCTCACCCTCGGCGAAGCGACCCAGCCGGATCTTCGGCCCCTGCAGGTCGGCGAAGATCCCGACGGCCTGGCGCAGGTCCTTGGAGACCTCGCGGACGGTGTTGTAGGTGTCCTCGTGGACGCTGTAGTCGCCGTGGCTCATGTTCACCCGGGCGACGTCGACACCGGCCTCCACGAGCTTGCGGGTCATCTCATAGCCTGCGGTGGCGGGGCCGAATGTGGCGACGATCTTGGCGTGTCTCATGTCTCACCTTGTCCTATCTATTGTGCTGATAAGCGAGTTGATGGACTGGCACGACACTGGACCAGGATGGTTCGTGCTCGAGCCTATAACAGTCAGCCTGTGAGTGAAATGGCACGATCCGAGGGCTTGACCGGGGCCGGAAGCCTGGTCGCGCCTTCGAGATATTCATCCACCTTCGCGGCTGCTGCGCGGCCCTCGGCGATGGCCCAGACCACCAGGGAGGCTCCACGTCCGGCGTCGCCGACGGCGAAGACGCCCTCCACGGAGGTCTGGTAGTCCTCCGCCCGGGTGATGTTCCCGCGGCGGTCGAAGTCGAGGGAGAGCTGCTCGGTGAGCGTGTCAGATTCCGCCCCGGTGAATCCCAGGGCCAGCAGCACCAGGTCAGCGGGGATCTCGTGCTCGCTGTCGGGCTTGGGCGAGCGGGAGCCGTCGGGGTTGTACTGGGTCTCGGCGACCTTCAGGGCGCGCACGTGGCCGAGCTCATCGGCGACGAACTCCACGGTCGAGGCCAGGTAGCTGCGCTCCCCGCCCTCCTCGTCGGCGCTGGTGAGTTCGAAGACCCGCGGGTCCATCGGCCAGGGCTCATTCTCGGGTCGCTCCGAGGGGAGCTCCTTGCCGATGGCCAGGGTGGTCACCGAGGCCGCTCCGTGGCGGTGGGCGGTGCCGATGCAGTCGGCGCCGGTGTCACCGCCGCCGAGGACCACGACGTGCTTGCCGTCGGCGCGGATCTGGTCGGCGACCTCGTCTCCGGAGGTGGCCTTGTTGGACTGGACCAGGTACTCCATGGCGAAGTGGACCCCGTCGAGCTCGCGCCCGGTGATGCCCAGGTCGCGCGGGACCATGGCGCCGGTGGCCAGGATCACGGCGTCGTAGCTGGCCTCGAGGGCGTCCCAGGTGATGTCGGCGCCGATCTCGGTGGAGGTGTAGAAGCGGGTGCCCTCGGCGCGCATCTGGTCGATGCGGAACTCCACGTGGTGCTTCTCCATCTTGAAGTCCGGGATGCCATAGCGCAGCAGCCCGCCGAGCCGGTCGTCGCGCTCGTAGACGGCCACGGTGTGCCCGGCGCGGGTGAGCTGCTGGGCGGCGGCGAGGCCTGCCGGGCCGGAGCCCACCACGGCGACGGTCTTGCCGGTGAGCCGCTGGGGCAGCACCGGTTCGACGTAGCCGCGAGCGATCGCCTCATCGGCGATGGAGACCTCGGACTGCTTGATCGTCACTGCGGGCTGGTTGATCCCCAGCACGCAGGAGGTCTCACAGGGTGCCGGGCAGATCCGCCCGGTGAACTCCGGGAAGTTGTTGGTCATGTGCAGCCGGGAGGAGGCCTCCTCCCACTGGTCGCGCCAGATCAGGTCGTTCCACTCCGGGATCAGGTTCCCGAGCGGGCAGCCGGTGTGGCAGAAGGCGATGCCGCAGTCCATGCAGCGGCTGGCCTGGGTCGCCACGATGCCGCGCTCGTTGCGGTCATAGACCTCGTTGAAGTCCATGATTCGGACCGGGATGGGGCGAGAGGGCCGGTCCTGGCGCTCTCGGTGCTTCAGGAATCCACGCGGATCAGCCACGGGTCGCCTCCAGAATCTTCTGCCATGCTGCGTCGCCATCGGGATCCAGGCCCTCGTCGAGGGCGCTGGAGCGGGCGCGGAGCACGGCGTCGTAGTTGCGCGGGAGCACCTTGGTGATGCGCGAATAGGTGGTCTCAAGGTCGTCGAGGAGGGCTTCGGCCACGGTGCTGCCGGTCTCCTCGTGATGGCGGCGCAGCAGGTCGCCGATGATGGCGCGATCCTCCTCATCGGGCTCGAGCAGCAGCAGGTCCCCGTTGATGCGGGCCTGCGAGTTGATCTTCTCCTCGTCGAAGTCCACCAGGAACGCGGTGCCTCCGGACATGCCTGCCCCGAAGTTGCGTCCGGTGGGTCCCAGGATGAGCGCCTGACCGCCGGTCATGTACTCACAGCCGTGGTCGCCGATTCCTTCGACCACGGCGGTGGCGCCGGAGTTGCGCACCAGGAAGCGTTCGCCGACCTGGCCGCGCAGGAACATCTCGCCGGCGGTGGCGCCGTAGCCGATCACGTTGCCGGCGATGACGTTCTTCTCGGCCACCAGCGGGGCCGAGGGGTCCGGGTGGGCGATGATCCGCCCGCCGGAGAGTCCCTTGCCCACGTAGTCGTTGGCGTCCCCGGACAGGTGCAGGGTGATCCCGTGGGGAAGGAAGGCCCCGAGGGACTGGCCCGCCTCACCGGTGAGCTCCACGACGATGGTGTTGTTCTCCAGCATCTTCAGCCCCTGCGCCTTGGTCACCTCGTGGCCGAGCATGGTGCCCACCGAGCGGTCGGTGTTGATGACCTTCTTCTCGATGTGGACCTTCTCGCCGTGGGAGATGGCCGAACCGGCGAGTTCGATGAGACCCATGTCGAAGTGCTTCTCCAGCTCGTGGTCCTGCCCGCGGGTGCGGCGCAGCATCGAGGCGGTCACCGGGTCGTTGGGGTCGTAGCTGTCCAGCACGGCGCCGAGGTCGAGCCCGGTGGTCTTCCAGTGCCGCTTGGCGTCGTCCATGTCGATGGCGTCGACGTGGCCGATCGCCTCGTCCAGGGTGCGGAAGCCCAGTTCGGCCAGGTATTCGCGCACCTCCTGGGCGACGAACTCGAAGAAGTTCACCACGTGGTCGGCCTGACCGGTGTAGCGGTCGCGCAGCACCGGGTTCTGCGTGGCCACGCCCACCGGGCAGGTGTCCAGGTGGCAGACCCGCATCATGATGCAGCCCGAGACCACCAGCGGGGCGGTGGCGAAGCCGTACTCCTCGGCACCGAGCAGCGCCGCGATGACCACGTCACGCCCGGTCTTGAGCTGACCGTCCACCTGCACGGTGACGCGTTCGCGCAGCCCGTTGAGCATCAGCGTCTGCTGCGCCTCGGCCAGCCCGAGCTCCCAGGGGGTGCCCGCGTGCTTGAGCGAGTTCAGCGGCGAGGCGCCGGTGCCGCCGTCGTGCCCGGAGATCAGCACGACGTCGGCCTTGGCCTTGGTCACGCCGGCCGCCACGGTGCCCACTCCGTGCAGGGAGACCAGCTTCACGTGGACCCGGGCGCCGGTGTTGGCGCGCTTGAGGTCGAAGATCAGCTGGGCCAGGTCCTCGATGGAGTAGATGTCGTGGTGCGGCGGTGGGGAGACCAGCGCGACGCCGGGGGTGGAGTGCCGGGTCTCGGCCACCCAGGGGTAGACCTTCTTGCCCATGAGCTGGCCGCCCTCGCCGGGCTTGGCACCTTGGGCCATCTTGATCTGCAGGTCATCGGCGTGGGTGAGGTACTGGCTGGTGACGCCGAAGCGTCCGGAGGCGATCTGCTTGACCGCCGAGCGCCGCTCGGGGTCCTCCAGCCGGGCCGGGTGCTCGCCTCCCTCACCGGTGTTCGAGCGTGCGCCGAGCCGGTTCATCGCGATCGCGAGCGTCTCGTGGGCCTCCTGGGAGATGGAGCCGTAGCTCATCGCCCCGGTGTTGAACCGTTTGACGATCTCGGCGACCGATTCGACCTCTTCGATGGGCACCGGCGGGCGCTCGGAGCTGAGCTTGAAGAGTCCGCGCAGGGTCAGCAGCGCCTCGGACTGGTCATCGATGGCCTTGGAGTACTGCTTGAAGATGTCGTAGCGGCGGGTCTTTGTGGAGTGCTGCAGCTTGAAGACGGTCTGCGGGTTGAACAGGTGCGGCGGGCCTTCGCGGCGCCACTGGTACTCGCCGCCGATCTCGAGCTCGTTGCCCCGGCCGAGGTCGTTGCCGTCGGCCGGGTAGGCGCGCGCGTGCCGCTCGAGGGTCTCGGTGGAGAGCACGTCGAGCCCCACCCCGCCCATGGGCGAGTGGGTGCCGGAGAAGTACTGGTCCACCACGTTCTGGGCCAGGCCCACGGCTTCGAAGGTCTGCGCGCCGCAGTAGGAGGCGACGGTGGAGATGCCCATCTTGGACATGATCTTCAGCACGCCCTTGCCCAGCGCGGTGAGCAGGTTGTGCACCGCCTGCTCCTCGTCGACCGCGGTCAGGTCGCCGCGGCGGACCATGTCCTCGGCGGTCTCCATGGCCAGGTAGGGGTTCACCGCTGCGGCGCCATAGCCGATCAGGCAGGCCACGTGGTGGACCTCACGCACGTCTCCGGCCTCCACGATCAGCGAGACCTTGGTGCGGTTGGCGGACTTCAGCAGGTGGTGGTGGATCGCGGAGAGCACCAGCAGCGACGGGATCGGCGCCCACTGGGCGTTGGAGTCGCGGTCGGAGATCACGATGTAGCTGACCCCGCGGTTGACCGCGGCGGAGACCTTCTCGCAGATCTCGCGGATCCGCTGGCGCAGCTCTTCCTCCCTGGACCCGGCGCGGTAGAGCGCGCGGACCTTCAGGGCGATCTTCGCACCGTCCTCGTTGCGGATGTTAGCGATCTTGGCGAGCTCGTCGTTGTTGATCACCGGGAAGTCCAGGGCGACCTGCCGGGAGCGGACCTGCTCGTTGGAGAGCAGGTTGCCGTTGGGACCGATGTGCAGCGCCAGGGAGGTGACCAGCTCCTCCCGGATGGCGTCCAGCGGCGGGTTGGTCACCTGGGCGAAGGTCTGCATGAAGTAGTCGAAGAGCAGCCGGGGCCGGTCGGCGAGCACCGCGATGGGGGTGTCGGTGCCCATGGCGCCCAGCGGCTCCGCGCCGGCGGTGGCCATCGGCCCGATCAGCACGCGGAGCTCTTCGTGGGTGTAGCCGAAGGTCTGCTGGCGCAGCCGGACCGACTCGGAGGGGTGGCGGACGTGCAGCCGCTCCGGGAGGTCGGCGAGCTTGACCAGGTTCTCCTGGACCCAGTCGGCCCAGGGTGCCGAGGAGGCGAGATCGGCCTTGATCTCCGCATCTTCGATGATCCGGCCCTCAACGGTGTCGAGCAGCAGCATCATGCCCGGGGCGACACGGCCCTTGCGCACGATGGAAGAGGGCTCCAGGTCCAGGACACCGACCTCGGAGGACATCACGACCAGGCCGTCGTCGGTGACCCAGTAGCGGGCCGGGCGCAGTCCGTTGCGGTCGAGCATCGCGCCGACCTGCTGACCGTCGGTGAAGGCGATCGCGGCGGGGCCGTCCCAGGCCTCCATGAGCTGTGCGTGGTACTGGTAGAACGCCCGCAGATCGGGGTCCATGGTCTCGTGGTTCTCCCAGGCCTCGGGGATCATCATCCGCATCGCCTGGGCCAGCGGCCGGCCGGAGAGCATCAGCAGCTCGGCGGCCTCGTCGAAGCTGGTGGAGTCCGAGGCGCCGGGGGTGCAGATCGGGAACAGCGACTCGGGGTCCTCGCCGAGCAGCTCCGAGGCCATCATGGACTGCCGGGCGCGCATCCAGTTGCGGTTGCCCTTGACGGTGTTGATCTCGCCGTTGTGCGCGATGTTGCGCAGCGGCTGGGCCAGCGGCCAGGAGGGGAAGGTGTTGGTGGAGAAGCGGGAGTGGACGATGCCCAGGGTGGTCTTGTACCGCTCGTCCGAGAGGTCAGGGAAGAAGGGCTCCAGCTGCGCGGTGGTGAGCATCCCCTTATAGGTGATGGTCTTCGAGGACAGCGAGGGGAAGTAGACCCCGAGCCGGTTCTGTCCGCGCTTGCGCAGCCGCCATCCACGCTGGTCCAGCGTGCCCGAGCCGGACTCCTGGTAGGCGATGGAGTCCTCGGCGGCGAAGCCGAGGAAGACCTGCCGGAAGTACGGCATCGACTCCTTGGCCAGGGTGCCGATCATCGAGGCGTCCACCGGGACATCTCGCCAGCCCAGCACGATCAGGCCCTGTTCCTCGGCGAGGTCGCCGAAGCTGACGCACATCGCCTCGCGCTCGGCGGGTGACTGCGGCAGGAACGCGGTGCCGGCGAGGTACTCCCCCATCGGCGGGAGCTCGAACTCGGTGACCGCGCGGAAGAACTCGTCCGGGATCTGGGTGAGCAGCCCGGCACCGTCGCCGGTGCCCACGTCGCCGCCCACGGCGCCGCGGTGTTCGAGGTTGCGCAGCGCCACGAGGGCGTGGTCCACGATGTCGTGGCCCGGCTCGCCGCGCAGCGTGGCCACGGCGGCCATGCCGCAGTTCTCGTGCTCGTTGGCGGGGTCGTAGAGCCCAGACTTCTCAGGGAAAGCGGCAAAGCGCTGATAGGGACTCATGATCTGGAGCGGGTCTGCCGTGGCAGCCGCGCCTGTTCCCGGTGATCCGAGAGTAGACATGAAGGTCTTCCTTCCTCCGCATGCGGACGTTTCATGGGGAGGGGACATCGTCGGCCCCTTCTATGGTGCACGGTGTCTGAGCTCATTCTCCCAGTTCTTCGGGACTGTGGCGTCCCGGTCTGCGAAGAACTCCTCAGGCTCCGTCGGTCTTCGGTCCTGCATGACGCAGTCACCCTGTGACCCAGCCACACTGTGACGTTCGCGCTATACGGGGGTGTGTCCCGGCGCTTGACGGCAACGGCGCGGATTGGTCGGCGCGCCGCCGTCGTGGCCCTGGCGCTGACGCCAGGGGATGAGACCAATCTTCCAACCCTGACCTGCCGGTGGCAAGTCCGATCTCAGGATCTGGGACTGTCCGTCTCAGTCGAACCGGCAGGATCAGCACCCGGTTCGCCGCTGTCGACCGCGCCGGGAGCGGTGCTGTCAGCGGGCGTGTCGGTGGTGGTCACACCGGGCGTGTCAGCGGTGGTCACACCGGTGGTCACGCCGGTCGCGGCGGTGCCAGCACCGGGCTGTGCGGCGGCATCGCCGGGCTGCGCGGAGACGTCAGCGGTCTCCAGCGGGGCCTCGCCGGCTGCCTCTCCGGTCCTGGAGTCAGCCGCCAGCGCGGCGTGGTCCTCGGATCCGCGCGGACCCTGCCCGGGACGGTAGATCTCCATCTCCTCGGCCAGCGCCGCCTCGGTGCGCGGGCGTCGGCTCCAGAGCCAGATCAGCATGCTCAGCGCCAGCAGGAACAGGAACACCGACATCCACATGTTCAAGCGCCATTCGATGCCGAAGATGTTGATCCACTGGGTGGACTTGTTCATCTCATCCACGCGCAGCGACTCGATCCAGAAGCGACCCAGCGAGTAGTAGGCCACGTAGGTCCAGGTGAGCAGGCCCTGCTTCACGGCGAAGCGGCGGTAGAGCGCGATCAGCAGGAAGAACCCGATCAGGTTCCAGATGCTCTCGTAGAGGAAGGTGGGGTGATACAGGGTGGACTCGCTCGCGCCCAGCGGCGGCGCCTGGTGGCGCTGGGTGGTGTCGATCGCCAGACCCCAGGGAAGGTTGGTGGGAGCGCCGTAGAGCTCCTGGTTGAAGTAGTTGCCCCAGCGTCCGATGGCCTGTGCCAGGATCACGCCGGGCACGATCACATCGGCGAACGCGCCGAACTTCATCCCGTAGCGACGGCAGGCGAACCAGACCCCGACGGCGCCCAGCGCGACGGCGCCGACGATGCCCAGACCGCCCAGCCAGACCTGCGGGATCAGCGAGAGGTCGCCGTTCTCCCCGAAGTACGCGTCTGGGGAGGTGATCACGTGATAGAGCCGACCGCCCACGATGCCCAGCAGCACGGCCCAGATGAGCGCGTCGAAGACGTTCTCGGGACTGCCGCCGCGTGACTTCCAGAGCCGGCTGGAGACGAAGTACGCCACCAGGATGCCCAGACCGATCGCCAGACCGTAGAACCCGATCCGCAGCGGGCCGACGATGTCGATCCCGTCTGTGGGCGGGGAGGGGAAGGCTGCGCTGATCTGCGCCGTCGCCGAGGCGGTGGCCTCAGCGGCGGTCTGCAGGGCGCTGACCGGACTTGAAGTGAGAGACACGGTGTCCTTTCGCGGTGGTGGGTCACCCTCCCCCGGCTGAGCTGGGGACGAGCTGAATTCGTGATCCGGTGCAGTCTATGGCCTGAGCCTGCTCAGTGCGACCAGCGGGCGGGCCGCACCCAGGAACGGCCCTAGGAGCGGTCCGGGTACCGCCTGAGGTGGGCGATGGCGGCTGCGAGGCCGCCCCAGACCGTGGCCAGGGCCACGATCATCATGATCAGTGCGTCGGTCTCCATCAGCTCATGCCTCCCTCTCGGTCGACGAGGTTCTCGGTCTCAGGCTCTTCCTCGAGCGCCTCGGCGTGCAGCGCGGAGCCTTCTCGCCAGGGCAGAGCGGTCATCACGACGGCGGCCACCGCCACGAAGGCCAGGGCTCCCCAGCCGAAGGTCATCACGACCCAGGTGTCGAATCCGCCGTAGCCCTCGGTGACCTTGGAGCGGATGTCCATCACCAGGAGCACGCCCAGGACCACCGGGATGACCACGCCGATCAGCGACTTCCAGATCAGTCCCAGCCGGATCGAGCCGTAGGCGTTCATCCCGGCGGCCAGCACATCGAGGCGTCGGAAGCCCCAGGTGACGGCGACGACCGCGATGAAGGCTGCGGCGACGATGCCCACGTTGTTGGAGAACGCGTCGATCACGTCGAGCACCGTGAGCCCGGAGACCCCGCCGAGCAGCACCACGGAGATCAGCGCGCTGGATCCTCCGACGAGGCCGACCGTCACCGGTCGGGACCAACCCGTCTTGTCCTTGACCGAGGAGATCGCCACCTCCAGCACCGAGATCTGCGAGGTGATGCCGGCCAGGGTCAGCGAGCCGAAGAAGAGCACGCCGAGCAGGGCGGAGGCCGGGGCCTCGGTGATGATGGTCGGGAAGGCGACGAAGGCCAGCCCGAGCCCGGAGGAGGCGACCTCGTCCACGGCGGTGTTCGCGGCGACGGCGATGAAGCCCAGTGCGGAGAAGACCCCGATGGCGGCGAGCAGCTCGAAGGAGGAGTTCGCGAACCCGACGACCAGTCCCGAGCCGGTGGCGTTGGACCTGCGCCGCAGATAGGAGGCGTAGGTGATCATGATGCCGAAGCCCACCGAGAGGCTGAAGAAGATCTGTCCGTAGGCCTGGATCCAGACGGTGCCGCTGGTCAGCGCGGACCAGTCGGGGGTGAACAGGGCGTTGAGCCCGGTGAGCGCTCCGTCGAGGGTGAGCGAGTAGCCGACCAGGATCAGGAACATCACGAACAGCACCGGTATCCCATACATGGAGACCCGGGCGATGCCGCGCCGCACGCCGAGCCCAAGCGCGACGAGCAGCACCATCCAGACGGCGATCAGCGGCCATCCCACCTGCGCCACGAAGTCCAGTGAGAGCCCGGAGCCCTCGGTGCCCGCCCCGTCGTACTGGAGGTATTCGGTGAAGAAGAAGCTCTCGGCATCATCGCCCCAGGCCTGGGTGAAGGAGTACCAGGTGTACATGGCCGCCCAGGCGATGATGGCCGCGTAGTAGATGGAGATCAGGAAGCAGATCCCGACCTGGATCCAGCCGATCGGCTCGGCGTGCCGGTGCAGCCGCTTGAAGGCCAGCGGCGGGGATCCGCGGAACCGGTGGCCCAGGGCGTAGTCGAAGAGCAGGATCGGCAGCCCGGCGGTGAGCAGCGCGATCAGGTAGGGGATCAGGAACGCCCCGCCGCCGTTCTCGTAGGTGACGTAGGGGAAGCGCCAGATGTTCCCCAGACCCACGGCGGAGCCCACGGCCGCCAGGATGAAGACGGTCCGGGAGTTGAAGCTCTCCCGGATCCGAGTCCGTGCCGGCGTCCGTGGGGTCATCGAGGCGTCTCGGCCCCGGTGAGCTCGGCGGTCAGGGCGGCCACGGCGGCGGGGCCGCCGTCGCGCAGCGCGGCGACCAGTGCGGTGCCCACGATGACGCCGTCGGCGTAGCGGCCGATCTCCTCGACATGGGCCCGGGTGGAGACCCCGAGTCCGACGCAGACCCGCTCGGCGCCCGCCTCGCGGGCCGCGCTGACCACGCGTTCCGCGGCGTCGGAGACCTGGTCGCGGGCTCCGGTCACGCCCATCACGGAGACGCCGTAGACGAAGCCGCGGGAGGCCGAGACGATCTGCGCCACCCGTTCCGCCGAGGAGGTCGGAGCGGTGAGGAACACCCGGTCCAGTCCATGCTTCTCGGTGGCGGCGATCCAGTCGCCGCCCTCATCGGGGATCAGGTCCGGGGTGATCGCGCCGGCGCCGCCGGCCTCGGCCAGACGCCGGGCGAACTCGTCGGCGCCCATCCGGTCGATCAGGTTGTAGTACGTCATCACCAGCACCGCGGCGTCGGTGGCCTCGACCACGGCCGCCACGATCTCGAAGACCTCGGGCAGCCGGAATCCACGGGCCAGCACCTCGGTGGTGGCCTGCTGGATGACCGGGCCGTCCATGACCGGATCGGAGTAGGGAACCCCGATCTCGATCACGTCGGCGCCGTTGCGAGCCAGCTCGATGGCGGCCGCGATGGAGGTCTCCTTGTCCGGGTAGCCGGCCGGCAGGTAGCCGATGAAGGCGGCCCGGCCCTGCGCGCGGGCGGCCTCGATCGCGTCCGCGGTCTTGGAGGAGGCGGTGGCGGAGGGGGCGGTCGGGGAGGTGGCCTGGGACACCGGTGCGCTCGACTGGGCGGGGGTGGCTTCGGTGCTCATGACTGTACTCCCGTCTGGGGTGCTTCGGAGGCGCTGTCGCCGGTGCGCTGCTGCGCCTCGGCTTCGGCGATCGGGTCGTTGGCCTGGCCCGGGAGCAGCCGGAACCATTCGGCGGCGGTCTCCACGTCCTTGTCGCCGCGCCCGGAGAGGTTGATGATGATGATCTTGCCTTCGCCGTCCGCGCCCCATTTGCGGGAGAGCCGGGCCGCACCGGCCAGCGCGTGCGCCGATTCGATGGCAGGGATGATGCCTTCGGTGCGGCAGAGCAGCTCGAAGGAGGCCATGCACTCGGCGTCGGTCACCGGCTCGTAGATGGCGCGTCCGGTCTCGGCGAGGTACGCGTGCTCAGGACCGACCGAGGGGTAGTCCAGGCCGGCGGAGATCGAATGTGAGTCCACGGTCTGGCCGTCCTCGTCCTGCATCAGGAAGGAACGCGCACCGTGCAGCACGCCGGAGCGTCCCAGCGTGATGGCCGAGGCGTGCCGGCCGGTCTCGATCCCGTCGCCGCCGGCCTCGAAGCCGTAGAGCGCCACCTCGGGGTCGTCGAGGAACCCGTGGAAGAGGCCCATCGCATTCGAGCCGCCGCCCACGCAGGCCGCCACGGCGTCGGGCAGGCGTCCTTCCATGGCGAGGATCTGTTCACGGGCCTCGTCGCCGATCACCTGGTGGAACCAGCGGACCATCTCGGGGAACGGGTGCGGGCCGGCCACGGTGCCCAGCAGGTAGTGGGTGTGCTCCACCGAGGCCACCCAGTCGCGCAGCGCCTCGTTGATCGCGTCCTTCAACGTCTTCGCGCCGTGGTCCACCGGGATCACCTCGGCGCCGAGCAGCCGCATCCGGGCCACGTTCAGCGCCTGCCGGCGGGTGTCCTCGGAGCCCATGTAGACCACACAGTCCATGCCCATCAGCGCGGCGGCGGTGGCGGTGGCGACGCCGTGCTGGCCTGCGCCGGTCTCGGCGATCAGCCGGGTCTTGCCCATGCGCTTGGCGAGCAGCGCCTGACCCAGCACGTTGTTGATCTTGTGCGAGCCGGTGTGGTTGAGGTCCTCGCGCTTGAGGAAGATCCGGGCGGGGCCGGCCTCGGCGGCGAAGCGTGAGACCTCGGTCAGCAGCGAGGGGCGCCCGGTGTAGTCCCGGCCGAGGCGGTGGACCTCGGCGAGGAACTCCGGATCCTGCTTCGCCTCACGGAAGGTCTGTTCCACCTCATCAAGGGCGGCGACGAGCGATTCCGGCATCCAGCGTCCGCCGAAGTTCCCGAAATAGGGCCCTTCGTGGTCGCGGTACTTCTGTGTCTCCTCAGCGGGAGCGCTCATGGTCTCTCCTCGATGTTCTCCGCCGCTCTGGTCATCCAGCACGGCGCCGGTGGAATTCTGCGTCGCCCGAGAAGGGCGGATGCTCAGACCTGCTGAAGCTCTGCGTGGACGAAGCTCAGACGAGGCTTGCGGTGCGGAAGCTGCGCAGCGCCGTCTCCGGCTCGCCGTCCTTGACCAGGGCCTCTCCGACCAGGACGGCGTCGGCGCCCTGGGCGGAGTAGTCGGCGACCACCTGCGCGGAGGTCACGCCGGATTCGGCGATCCGCACCACATCCTCGGGCAGGTGCTGGGCCATCGTGGCGTAGTGCGCGACGTCGACCTCCAGGGTCTTGAGGTTGCGCACGTTGACTCCGACGATCTTGGCGCCCAGCGCGACGGCGCGCGCGATCTCTTCCTCGGTGTGCGCCTCGACCAGGGCTTCCATGCCCAGGTCGTGGGTCAGGGCGAGGAAGTCACGCAGCGTGTCGTCGTCGAGTGCCGCGACGATGAGCAGCACCAGGTCCGCGCCGTGGGCGCGGGCCTCGTAGAACTGGTATTCCTCGACCATGAAGTCTTTGCGCAGCACCGGGATCTCCACGGCGGCGCGCACCGCGTCGAGGTCGGCCAGGCTGCCGTTGAAGCGCCGTCCTTCGGTGAGCACGCTGATCACTGCGGCCCCGCCGTCCTGATAGGACCGGGCGAGCTTGGCCGGATCGGGGATCTCGGCCAGCGCACCCTTCGAGGGTGAGGAGCGCTTCACCTCGGCGATGATCCGCACGCCGTGCGGGTCCTCGCGTCCCGCCAGGAGCGCGGCATGGGCGTCGAGCGCGGGAGGCGCAGTGGCCGCCGCTGCGACGATCTGCTCATGCGGAACCGAGGCGCGGCGCGCCTGGAGGTCTTCGCGGACCCCTGCAATGATCGAGTCGAGGACGCTCACCATTCAGCGTGCGGCGGTTTCTGGCCGCCGCTTGTCCTTGCCGCCGCGGGTGTTGTCCGGGCTGGCCGGACCCTGGTGGGCACGGGCGCTCTCGCCGTTCTTGAGCACCGCTGTCGAATCCATCTCCACGCCGTAGCCCTTGGCCTTGAGCACGAGGCCCAGGATGATCGCCAGCGGGAGGAAGAGGATCGAGATCCAGACCAACACCCAGACCTCGAGCACCATGCCGAGCCCAGCGATGATCGAACCGACGATGAGGGTGAGGCTCAGCGCCCAGGCTGCAGGGGTGGAGCCGTGGCCGATGTGATCGTGATGGATGAACTCATCATCGATCTTCTCGCCGGGAGCTGGCTCGGTGTCGCGCAGAGCATTGGTGTTGGCCATTCTGGTCCTCTCTAGAACGTGCGGCAGTGCTCATTCAATTCTGCAACCCATTCTGCCACGTATGGATGCGCCTCGTCGTCGGTGACGTCGCGACGCGAAACCTTCAGCGACCAGGGCCGCCGGGGTTTCAGCGGCGGGGGTCTGTGGGGTCCTGGCCGTCGGAGAGCCCGTCCCAGAGGTCGAACTCGTCGGGTCCGGACTCGGGACCGCCGTCACCGCGCTTCGCGGCCGGAGTCTGTGAGGTGCCCTCCCGGCCGGCCTCGACCGCCCCGCCGTCGGGGGCATCACCGTCGAGCTGGCCCTGAGCGCCGTCCTCGGCGGTGCTGACCTGGTATCTGCGGGACTTGCGGTCCGGCCAGCGATGGGAGACGACCAGCAGCGCGAGCGAGGCGATGAGCAGCAGCAGCGCGCCGATGAAGCCCAACCAGACGGCCATGCTCAGCTCGTAGCGCGCGGCGTCGGCGGTGGTGCCGGTGATGTCGCCCAGCGCCGCGGACGCCGCATTGGCCGGGTCCGCGAGCACCGAGCGGATGGCCAGCAGCGCGATGACGGCGGCGCCGAAGAGCACCGAGCCGATGACGACGCGGCCCAGCCGCTTCGCGATCGTGACCGCGACGCCTGCGGCGAGCCCGACCAGGCCCATGGCGGTGACGGTCTCGACCAGCTCGGCGCCGGTGATGGCCACTTCCTGGACCGTGGAGGTGGAGCCCAGGCCGTAGGCGTGCACCCAGGTCATGGTGGATGAGATCAGCAGCAGCGCGCCGCCGAGCAGGGACATCAGCACCACGCCGCGACGTGTCATGATCCTGCGGAGTCGCGAGGCGATCGAGGAGCCGCGGCCTTCGGGGCCGGGGTTCTCCGGGGACGGGGTGGTCTTGCTCATGTGTGCTCCAGACGATCGGCGGCCAGCACCGCGCGCAGCGGTGCGGCGGCCTTGTTCACGGTTTCCTCACGTTCGGCGTCGTCGTCGGAATCGGCCACGATGCCTCCGCCGGCCTGCACGTAGGCCCGACCGCCCTTCAGCAGCGCGGAGCGGATCGCGATGGCGGCGTCCATCCGTCCGGACAGGTCGAAGTAGCCGACCACTCCCCCGTAGATCCCGCGCCGGGTGGGCTCCCAGGCGTCGAGCAGCTGCAGCGCGCGCGGCTTCGGCGCCCCGGAGAGCGTGCCGGCGGGGAAGGTCGCGGAGAGCACGTCATAGGCGCTGTGCTCGGGTGCGAGTTCGCCCTGCACGTGGCTGGTCAGGTGCATCACGTGGCTGAAGCGCTCCACCGCCATGAACCGGGTGACCTGGACCGAGCCGGGGACGCAGACCTTGGCCAGGTCGTTGCGCGCAAGGTCCACCAGCATGATGTGCTCGGCGCGCTCCTTCTGGTCCGCCAGCAGGTCCTCGGCGAGCTCAGCATCCTGCCTCGGGGTCTCCCCGCGGGGGCGGGTGCCGGCGATCGGGTGGGTGATCACGGTGGTGTCCTCCACGGTGACCAGCGCCTCCGGGGAGGCCCCGACGAGCTGGTAGGGCTCGCCGTCGGGGGTCTCGAAGTGCATCAGGTACATGTACGGGCTGGGGTTCAGCAGCCGCAGCATCCGATAGACGGCGAGGGCGTCGACGTCGGTCTCGACCTCGAAACGTCGGGAGACCACGATCTGGAAGATCTCGCCGTCGATGATGGCCTGCTTGGCCTTGCCCAGGGTGGCCAGGTATTCGTTCTGGTCCCAGGCGTGGACGACCCGGTCGGTGAGGTCCTGCTTCACGGCCGCACCCCAGTGCGGCTGGGCGGTGGAGATCACCGGTGCGACCGGTTCGGCGAGCGTCGCGCTCATCCGGTGCAGCCGGGCGACGGCGTCGGCGTAGGCTCCCTCGGCGCCGGTGTCCTGGCCGTCGAAGTTGATCGCGTTGGCCACCAGGGTGACGGTGCCGTCGCGGTTGTCATGCACCGCGAGGTCCGAGACCAGGTTCATCGCCATCTCCGGGACGTGGAGGTCGTCGGTGGGCGGGTGGGGCAGCTTCTCCCAGTGTCGGATGACGTCCCAGCCGGCGTAGCCCACCAGGCCCGAAGTCAGGTGCGGCAGCTCCTCGATGAAGGGCCGACCCGGGGTCGCGCGTGCGGCGGCCTCGGCGGCTCCAGCGGCGGTGCCGTCCGGGCTGTGCGTGGCGGCGTCCGGGCTGTGCGTGGCGGCGTCCGGGCCGTGCGTGGCGGTGCCGGAGAGGAAGTCCAGGGTGTCGCGCAGCACCGCGGCGGTGGTGCCCTCACGCGGAGTCCCGACCGGGGGCTCCCCGATCCAGTGTGCGGCGCCGTCCTTCTCGCTGAGCGTGGCGGAGGAGCTCACGCCGATGAAAGAGTGCCGGGACCAGGCGGCGCCGGGGGCGGCGGACTCCATCAGGAAGGTGCCCGGGCGGGCGGCTCCGGCGTCGTCGGTGGCCAGCGCCCGGTAGATGCTCAGCGGGGTGTGGGAGTCGGCGAGCAGCGTCATGGACACCGGGATCACCCGGTGATCGTGGGCCAGCTCGAGGAACTCCTTCGCTCCGGGGACCACGGTGCCGAGGTCATGCATCGGTGATCTCCCGTCCGGTGAAGCAGGCGGTGGTGCCGGTGTGGCAGGCCGGTCCGGACTGCTGGACCCGCATCAGCACGGTGTCACCGTCGCAGTCCAGCGCGAGCGAGAGCACCTGCTGCACGTTGCCGGAGGTCGCACCCTTGCGCCAGAGCTCCTGGCGGGACCGGGAGAAGTAGACGCCCTGTCGGGTGGCCAGGGTGATCCCCAGCGCCTCCTCGTTCATCCAGGCCAGCATCAGCACCTCGGAGGTCTCGGCGTCCTGGGTGATCACCGGCACGAGTCCGTCGGCGTTGAAGCGCACGGCCTCGCGCACCGCCCGTGGGAGGAGTGGCATCTCGGCTTCTTCGCTGCTGCTCATGCGGACCTCATCTCACCGGGTATCCGGCGGATCGAATGGCGTCTTTGACCTGGGCGATCATGTCATCGGGCCCGAAGTGGAACATCGAGGCGGCCAGCACCGCGTCGGCGCCGGCCGCGATGGCGGGCGGGAAGTGGGCCGGGACTCCGGCGCCGCCGGAGGCGATCAGCGGGACCCGGGTCACCGCGCGCACCGCGGAGATCATCTCGGTGTCGAAGCCGTCGCGGGTGCCGTCGGCGTCGATGGAGTTCAGCAGGATCTCCCCCACCCCGCGCTCGGCCGCGTCGCGGCACCACGCGAGCGCGTCGATCCCGGTGCCGGTGCGGCCGCCGTGGGTGGTGACCTCGAAGCCGGATTCGGTGGCGTCGCTGCGCCGGGCGTCGAGGGAGAGCACCAGGACCTGGTTGCCGAAGCGGCCGACGATCTCGTTGATCACCTCGGGGCGGGACACCGCGGCGGTGTTGATCGAGACCTTGTCGGCCCCGGTGCGCAGCAGCCGGTCCACATCTTGGGGCGAGCGGATGCCTCCGCCGACGGTGAGCGGGATGAAGACCTCTTCGGCGGTGCGGGTGACCACGTCGTAGGTGGTCTCCCGGTCGGCCGAGGAGGCGGTGACGTCGAGGAAGGTCAGCTCGTCGGCGCCGGCCCGGTTGTAGCGGTGGGCCAGCTCCACCGGGTCACCGGCGTCACGGAGGTTCTCGAAGTTGACCCCCTTGACCACGCGACCGGCGTCGACGTCGAGACAGGGGATGACTCGGATTGAAAGTGTCATCTGCTGTCCCGCGATCAGATGCGGCAGGCGTGGATGGAGGAGACCAGGATCGCGCGGGCGCCGAGCTCGTAGAGCTCGTCCATCAGCTGGTTGGTCTTCTTGGCGGGGACCATCGAGCGCACGGCCACCCAGTTCTCGTCCGCCAGCGGAGAGATGGTCGGCGATTCCAGGCCCGGCGTGATCGCGGCGGCCGCCGGCAGCAGGTCCCGGTGCACGTCGTAGTCCATCATCACGTACTGGGCGGCGACCATCACGCCCTGCAGACGGCGGATGAGCCGGTCCAGGCCCTCGGGGTGCTGGTCGCGGCCGGAGATCAGGATCGCCTCGGAGCGCATGATCGGCTCGCCGAAGGTCTCCATCCCGGCGGCCTTGAGCGTGTTGCCGGTCTCGACCACGTCGGCGATGGCGTCGGCCACGCCGAGCCGCACGGAGGTCTCGACCGCGCCGTCGAGGTGGACGACCTCGACGTCGGGCACGCCCTGGTCCTGGAACCACTGGGCCAGCAGGCCGTCGTAGCTGGTGGCCACCCGGGTGCCGGCGAGGTCTGCGGCGCTGGTGAATCGTCCGGCGGGTCCGGCCAGGCGGAAGGTGGACTTGCCGAAGCCCAGCCCGAGGACCTCTTCGGCGCCGTGGTCCACCCGGGCGTCCTGGAAGAGGTCTCGGCCGGTCAGGCCGACGTCGAGGGTGCCGGCGCCGACGTAGACGGCGATGTCGCGGGGCCGCAGGTAGAAGAACTCCACCCCGTTCTCCTCATCGAGCATGACCAGTTCGCGCCGGTCGCGGCGCTGGACGTAGCCAGCCTCGGAGAGCATCTCCATGGCGGCCTCGGAGAGGGCGCCCTTGTTCGGAACAGCAATGCGCAGCATAGGGATCTCGTCTTTTCGTGTGCAGGTGACGGCGGTGTCGGCGAACTCGCCCGGGAGGTTCAGAGGTACTTGTAGACGTCCTCGGGAGCGATGCCCTTGGCGATCATCATGACCTGCAGATGGTAGAGCAGCTGGGAGATCTCCTCGGCGGTCTCCGCATCACTCTGATACTCGGCCGCCATCCAGACCTCGGCGGCCTCTTCGACGACCTTCTTGCCGATCTGATGGACGCCTGCATCGAGGGCTGCGACGGTGCCTGAACCCTCCGGACGGGTCTCGGCCTTCTGGGCAAGTTCGGCGTAGAGCTGATCGAAGGTTTTCACCGCTCCAGGGTATCTCACCGGTTCAGCGCGGCGATCTCCACGGCTGCGGCGACGGCGGCGTGGGCCGCCTCGAAGCCCTTGTCCTCCTTGGAGCCCTCCAGACCGGCGCGGTCCAGCGCCTGCGCCTCGTCGTCGCAGGTGAGCAGTCCGAAGCCGACCGGGGTGCCGGTGCTCAGCGCGACCTGGCTCAGACCGTCGGTGGCGGCGGTGCAGACATAGTCGAAATGCGGGGTCCCGCCGCGGATCACCACGCCCAAGGCGACGACGACGTCGAAGCTCCTCGCGGCATGGGAGGCGATCACCGGCAGCTCGAAGGAGCCGGGAGCCCGGATCACGGTGACGTGCTCAAGACCGATCTCCGCGCAGAAGCGGCGCGAGCCGGCGATCAGCCCGTCCATGACCACCTCATGCCAGCGCGAGGCGACGACGGCGACGCGCAGGTCCTGCTCGGCGGCAGCGGTGCGCAGCGCCGCCAGCTCGGAGGTCTCGATCTGGGGTGTTCCGGTGCCGCTCATGCGGGCTCCTCTGCTGTGGTGGTCGGTGTCATGGGGATCACTGCCGGTCAGGTGTCACTGTTCGTGACATCTCGCTGTTCGTGACATCTCACTGTTCGTGACGTCTCAGGGTTCGTGACGTCTCACTGCTCGTGCAGCTGGAGGTGGTCCAGCGTGTGGTTCATCCGGTCCCGCTTGGTCTCCAGGTACCGGCGGTTGGTCGCGTGCACCACTCCGGTGGAGGGCGCCAGCTCGACGTCGAGCCCGGCGCTGCGCAGGGTCTGCACCTTGAGCGGGTTGTTCGTCATCAGCCGCAGCCGGCGGATGCCGGCGGCGTAGAGGATCGCAGCGGCGCCGGAGAAGTCGCGCAGCTCCGCGGCCAGCCCCAGCATCTCGTTGGCCTCCACGGTGTCCGCGCCCTGCTCCTGGAGCTTATAGGCGCGCATCTTGTTGGCCAGACCGATCCCGCGGCCCTCGTGGCCGCGCAGATACAGCAGGTGCCCGCCGTCGTGCTGGATGGACTCCAGCGCGGAGGCCAGCTGAGTGCCGCAGTCGCAGCGTCGGGAGCCCAGCACGTCTCCGGTGACGCACTCCGAGTGCATCCGGATCAGCGGCCGCGTGGTGGCCTCATTGCCCTCACCGGGAGCCTCGGAGCGGGCGGAGATGAGCATGTGCTCGTGTCCGGTGGCGTGCTCGGTCCAGACCTGGGCGGCGAAGACTCCGTGATCGGTGGGCAGGGTGACCACCGGTCCGGGGGTCACCAGCTTGGACAGCTCGTCGCCGGGCGCCTCCCAGCTGGCGGCGACCGAGTCCATCGCGGTGCCCGGCTTGGGGGTGCCGCCGCGGTAGACGATCAGATCGGCGATCGAGATCAGCGCATACTCGTGCTCATCGGCGAACTTGCGCAGCGCGGGCAGGCGCATCATCCGGCCGTCGTCGTGGGTCAGCTCGGCGATGACGCCGACCTCGGGGAGCCCGGCGAGCCGGCAGAGGTCGACTGCGGCCTCGGTGTGGCCGTCGCGCCCGAGGACTCCCTGCGGATCGGCGATCAGCGGGAAGATGTGCCCCGGGCGGCTGAGGTCCGCCGCGGTGCTCGCCGAGTCTGCCAGCACCTTCACGGTGAGCGCCCGGTCGGCCGCGCTGATCCCGGTGCTGACCCCGGTGGTCGCGTCGGCGCTGATCGTGTACGCGGTGCCCTTGGGGTCCTCGTTGTCCACCACCATCGGGGGCAGTCCCAGGTGCTCGGCGCGTTCAGCGGTCATCGGGGTGCAGATCACGCCGGAGGTGTAGCGGATGGTCAGCGCCATCAGCTCGCTCGTGGCCATCGCGGCCGGGAAGATGATGTCGCCCTCGTTCTCCCGATCGGCGTCGTCGACGACGATCACCGGGCGCCCCGCGGCGAGCTCGTTGAGCGCGACGTCGATCCGGTCCAGCACCGGAGCAGGGGTCTCCGGCTGAGGAATTGCGGGCACCGACCCCGGCTTCTGGTCGGTCGTGGGCGGCTCATCGGCCGCACGCGGCTCGGCGGCGGCATCGGCGGATTCGACGTCCGGCGCGGCGGCAGGGGCGACGGCGGCCGTCCGGTCAGCGGCGAGGTGCTGGTCGAACTGGAGCATCCGGCGGGCGTACTTCGCCAGCACGTCGACCTCGATGTTGACCTGTTCACCGATCCCGGTGCTGCCCAGGGTGGTCTCGGCCAGCGTGGTGGGGATCAGGCCGACCTCGAACCAGGGGTCGGTCGCCCCCGGGGCGGAGACCGCGGTGACGGTCAGCGAGACCCCGTTGATCGCGATCGAGCCCTTCTCCGCGATGTACGGCGCCAGCTCGGGGCTGATCAGGAAGCGGTGCCGGCCGTCCCGGGGATCTGCCTCGATGAGCTGCGCGAGTCCGTCGACGTGTCCCTGCACCACGTGCCCGTCCAGCCGGGCGCCGGACGGCAGGCAGCGTTCAAGGTTCAGCGGGTCCCCCACCTTCAGCTGTCCCAGCGTGGTGCGCGAGAGGGTCTCGCGGATCAGCTCCACGCTGACCTGCTCGGCCTCGATGGCGACCGCAGAGACACAGACGCCGTTGACGGCGATCGAGCCGCCGAGCCCGAGCCCCTCGGTGTGTCCCGGGGCCGCAAAGCTCAGCCGCTCCACGCCCTTGGCCGGATCGAACCGACGTGTAAGGACCTCTCCCAGACCAGTCACGATTCCGGTGAACATGTATCTCCTTTCGGCTGCAGGTGCACACAGACATCGGAGTCCATGATCTGCACCGGCCCGCTCTCCGCGGGGTCAAGAGCGAAGCGGGGCGCCTCGCTCAGCGTTCTCACACCGATGTCACCGATGCTGTCACGGCCTGTTCCGAGCAGCAGCGGCGCATGGTAGGCGAATACCTCATCGACGAGATCGGCGGCGAAGAAGGCCGAGAGCACGCTCTGACCGCCTTCGACCAGGACATGCTTGATCGGATAGCCGCCGTGAGTGGTCTGCGCGAGCTCCTGCAGGGCCGCCAGCGGGTCTCGGGTGCGCAGCTGCAGCCAGCCGTCGCCCTCGGGAAGACCCTGGGTCAGCTTCATCCCCGGACGCACCGGAGTGATCCCCATCACCACCCGCAGCGGCTGACGCAGGGCGAGCTCCCCGGAGGGGGTCCGCGCGGTGAGCCGGGGGTCATCCACCGCGACGGTGTTGGTCCCGACCAGGATCGCGTCGGTCCGGCTGCGCACCATGTGGGTGTGGTCTCGTGCCGCTTTGGAGGTGATCCACTGGCTGGTCCCGTCTGCGGCGGCGATGCGCCCGTCGAGGGTCTGCGCCAGATGGGCGGTGACAAAGGGACGGGCCTGCCGGGCGGCTGCGACCCAGCGGTGGTTCAACGCCTCGCACTGCTGCGCCAGCACCCCGGAGACGACGTCGATGCCGGCGCGCCGCAGCACACCGGCTCCCCCGCCGTTGCTCGAGGGGTCCGCCGCGCCGTGGACCACACGTCCCACGCCGGCGTCGATGATCAGCTGGGTGCAGGCGGGCTGGCGGCCCTGATGTCGGCAGGGCTCGAGCGTGGAGTACAGGGTGGCGGAGCTGAGGTCCGCCCCGCCGGGGTGCTCACGGGAGAAGGACACCAGTGCGTCACGCTCGGCGTGGAAGGTGCCGGCCCCGCGGTGGTGACCGATGCTCAGGACCTCAGACTCGGCGGAGACCAGGATCGCACCCACCAGCGGGTTGGCTCCGCGAACGCCGAGGAGGGCCGCCTCGAGGGCCTGGTGCATCACAGCTTCGTCTGGCACCGCATCGTCCTTCCCGGCGTGTCGACGCACTCCGGGGAGGCCGACGCCGCGGTGGCGTCGGTCGAGAACGAATGGCGGGCTCGCGGGGTCGCGGAGGCAGCCACACGGACTCTCGTGCTTCTCCCATCCAGACTGTGACTGTCGGTACCGGAATTCCACCGGTTCAACCAAGCCATGCGCAGCGGACTGCGCATGATTCGGGTCGCGGACTATGACCGCCGGTTCGGACTTTCACCGATCCCGGAGCACGAAATGTGTAGCACCAAGTGTGCCACATGCGCGTCTCGCACGGGATCGATGCCGCTGAGGGTGAAATATCGGTTCGGCTGAGCCGTCGCGGCCGTTGAGGTGTCGCCGCGGCTGGAGCATGACGCGGGTGGAAGATCACGGCGGCGCGGACGAGACGAGAAGAGGGCCCGAGACCTGGTGGTCTCGGGCCCTCTTCATCTGCCGCCTGCCGGGCGGCCCATCTGAGCGGATGACGAGATTCGAACTCGCGACCCCCACCATGGCAAGGTGGTGCTCTAGCCAGCTGAGCTACATCCGCATGAGTTCAGGATGCCCTGCCGTCCCGGAGGACGGCCGCATTTCCTGCACTCAGTGCGCGATACTGGGATCGAACCAGTGACCTCTTCCGTGTCAGGGAAGCGCGCTACCGCTGCGCTAATCGCGCCTATGCGTGGTGTCTCCACCACCGTGGCGTGTCGTTCTGTGCTGCATCCATCATTCTGCTGTGTCACTGCATCTCGTCGCCGCCGCGTCCGGCCAACCGGATGCACCTGCGAGGTGGGGACGGGAATCGAACCCGCGTTAACGGCTTTGCAGGCCGCTGCCTCGCCACTCGGCCACCCCACCGCAGTCAACCGCCGACTTGACGAGTCTTGAGCTGACATTCAGTGGTAAGGCCTGATCAGGCCCTCACACCTTGAGAGGAACTCATAATGAATCCTCTCATACCTCACGTGCTTGATCTTACGAGCGGATGACGAGATTCGAACTCGCGACCCTCACCATGGCAAGGTGATGCTCTAGCCAGCTGAGCTACATCCGCAGTGCTGTCCCGACCGCAGTTTTTCGCGGCGTTTCAACGACTTGAAACGATAGCGCAGGTCTCGCCCGCACGTCCAATCGGGACGCGGCACCGGCCTCCGCGCCCCGGCAGGACACCGGCCTGGCCTCCGACTGAGCCCCGCAGCGCCCCGGTCCGACTCACTCCGGGCCGTGTCCGACCCAGGTGGCAGACTGGAGGCAATGACACAGCCAAGCCTCGCGCACGCCACAGATCACGGCCGCATGTATTCACGCTCTCTCAGCGGCACCCCTGAGGTGCCCTCGATCACCACGGTGATCTCACAGGAGCACAAGGACCTGACCGGCTGGGCAGGGCACATGGCCAGCGCAGAGCTCGCCGGAGACGAGCGGCTGGCCAGCGCCGTCGGCTCCCCCGCCGAGCTCAAGCGACTCGCGCGGCAGGCCTCCTCGGCCGCCGAGCGCTTCCGTGACGCCGCCGCCGCCCGCGGGGATCGAGTCCACCACTACGCCGAACAGGTGGCGCTCGACTCCCTGGGGCTGACTCACGGCGCCGATGAGGCCCGCGAGGCGCTCGCCGAGCACCGCGAGACCAGCTTCGCCGACCGCTTCGACGAATGGTGGCAGCTCTACGACGTGACCCCGCTGGCCGCCGAGGTGACCGTCTGGAACCACGCCCTGGGCTATGCCGGCACATTGGATCTGGTCGCCGACATCGGCGGGCGCACCTGCATCATCGACTTCAAGACCAAGGGACTGACCCGTGCTGGTCGCGCCAAGCCGCTGAGCGACTCCGTGGTGATGCAGCTGGTCGCTGGCATGCAGGCCGAGGAGATGCTGGTCGACGCCAGGGCCGGCGAATGGAAGCCCTGGCCCTACGGCGAGGACCCGATCCTGCTGGCGGTCGCGGTCTCCGAGGCGGAAGTGGTGCCGAACCAGGCCAATCCGGCGGTGCTGAAATCGCACTGGCACAAGTTCTGGGCGCTGCGCCAGGTCTGGGAGCACAGCAGATCCGCCGAGTCGGCGGGCACCGCGCTGCGTCCGATCGCGCCGCCGCCGCTGCCCGCCCCAGCCGGCTCCGGCGCTGAACAATGACAGAATGTCCCCCATGACTGTCCTGAGCATCCGCATGATCGGCGATCCGGTGCTGCGCACCCCCGCGGCCCCCGTGAAGACTGTGGACAACAGCACGGCGGAGCTCATCGCTGACATGTTCGAGACCATGGACGCCGTCGCCGGCATCGGTCTGGCGGCTCCGCAGGTCGGGGTGAGCCGCAGGATCTTCACCTTCGACGTGGTCGGAGAGCGTGGAGTTGTGATCAACCCCGAGCTGACGCTGCTCGGGGAGCGAAGCTTCACCGCGCGGGATCCTGAGCACGGCGCTGCCGAGGGCGAGAACCTGCTCCGCGAGGGATGCCTCTCGGTGGCCGACATCTACGCCCCGGTGACGCGCGCCCAGGAGGTGCTGCTCACCGGCACAGACGCCGACGGCTCCGCGGTCCGACTCGAAGCCACCGGACTGCTGGCCGCGTGCTTCCAGCACGAGGTGGATCATCTCGACGGCCGACTCTTCGTGGATCGACTCACCGGCGCAGACAAGGTCGCCGCAGTCCGGGCGCTGCGCTCACGGGAGTACGGCCAGGCCATCGATCAGACTCTCGGCTCCCGCAAGTCCAGCCACAGCAGCTTCTTCGCCTCCTGAAAGGCCGATACAGACCATGCAGCAGTTCACCGAAGAAACCCTGGCCGCGGCCCGCGCCAAGACGCGCGGCACCATCCCCGGACCCGGCCGGATCATCTTCGCCGGCACCCCGGAGATCGCCGCCACGGCGCTGCGGACGCTGCTGCGCTCGGGCGCCGAGGTCGCGGCAGTGCTCACCCGACCTGACGCCCCGGTGGGACGACGCCGGAAGCTGACCCCCTCCCCGGTGGCGCAGGTGGCCGAAGAGGCCGGCATCCTGGTGATCAAGGCCGACACCGTCGACGCCGAGGTCACCGCCGAGCTCACTGCGGTTCAGGCCACGCTCGGCGTCGTCGTCGCCTATGGCGCCCTGCTGCCGACTGCCGCGCTTCAGGCCCCCGCCCGCGGCTGGGTGAACCTGCACTATTCCCGACTGCCGCTGCACCGCGGCGCAGCGCCGGTGCCGCACACGATGCTCGCCGGCCAGACCGAGACCGCCGCCACGGTGTTCCAGCTCGAGCGCGGCATGGACACCGGACCGATCCACGGCACCTGCAGCTTTTCGATCGATGACGCCACCTCCGCCGGCACGGTCCTGGAGGAGCTGACGGTCCTCGGCGCCTCGCTGCTGATGGTGCTGCTGCCTGACCTTCTTTCTGGCAGCTCCACGCCTGAGGAGCAGATCGGTGAGCCCAGCTACGCGCCGAAGCTCACTGCCGATGATGCCTTCATCGACCCGCGCCGCCCGGCCGCGGAGCTGGTGCACCGGATCAATGCGACCATTCCCGAGCCCGGCGCCTGGACGCTGAGCGCTGATCAGCGCATCAAGCTCGGCGTCGCGAGGCTCTACCGCCCCGAGCCGGGCATCACCGACGCCGGGCAGGCCGACGCCGCCCATGCGTCCGGACAGCCCGGACAGCCGGCCGAGCCGAACCCCCTCCAGGCCGCTCCCCCGATCGGCGAGGTGCGCCAGCTCGACCCCGAGCAGCCCGGCGCCCAAGCGCTGATCGGGTTCCGCGCCGGCGACGGTGCCGACGTGGTGCTCACCAGCGTCCAGCCCGCCGGCAAGCAGATGCTCAACGCCGCCGACTGGTACCGCGGCCTGCACGGCCAGGTGCTGCTGGGTGGGCCGGAGCAGGAGCGACCCGACCAGGTGCTCCCAGACCACGCCGCGAACACCCCCGCCACACCCACCTCCCCGACGACCTCCACGACCCCCACGGAAGAGCGCACCCGATGAGCCACAGCGGCCGAGACGCAGGACAGCCGCCCAGTCGCAGGAACGAGAAGGGCCGCGAACGCAACCGCGGCGGAAAGGCCGCCGCCGGTCAGGGCAAGGCGGGTCAGGGCAAGGCGGATCAGGGCAAGGGTGCGGCGGCACGCGGCTTCAGCGCCGCAGCACCCGCACAGCGCAAGCGTCGCGCTGATCCTGCGCGACTCACCGCCTTCACCGTGCTGCGCGCGGTCAGCCGCGACGACGCCTACGCCAACCTGACGCTTCCCGCCGAGATCAGGGCTAAGCGCCTGGACAAGCGTGATGCCGGCTTCGCCACCGAACTGACCTACGGCACGCTGCGCGGCACCGGCACCTACGACGCGATCCTGAGCGCCTGCGTGGACCGCCCGCTGGGCGAGCTCGACGCCCCAGTCCTGGACGCTCTGCGACTCGGGGCGCATCAGCTGCTGAACATGCGGGTCGAGACCCACGCCGCGGTGGATGAGACCGTGGCCCTGGTGCGCGCCGAGATCGGCGCCGGCCCCAGCGGGCTGGTCAACGCCGTGCTGCGCAAGGTCAGCGCCAAGACCCTGAGCGAATGGACCGAGAAGCTCTCCGCCGATCGCAAGCTCAGCGGCGACGACGCGCTCGCGCTGACCCACGCCCACCCCGCCTGGGTGGTGCGTGCGCTGCGCCAGTCACTGCGCCTGCACGGCCGCGGCACCGAGCTCGAGGCGCTGCTGCGCGCCGACAATGCCGCCCCCGAGGTCCATCTGGTCGAGCTTCCGGGGACCAGCCCGGCCGAGGGTGACCGGCTGCGCAGTGCACAGCAGGCCGGCGCCGTGGCATCCACCGCATTGACCGGGGCCGCGATCTTCCGCGGCGGCGACGTCGCCCGACTGCCCGGGACCCGCGAGGGCCAGCTGCGCGTCCAGGACATCGGCTCCCAGTGGGTCACCCGCGCCCTGGCTGACGCGGAGCTTCCCCAGGAGTCCGACACCGCCGAGCGCTGGCTCGACCTCTGCGCAGGCCCTGGCGGAAAGGCCGCGCTGCTGGCGGCACTGGCAGCCCAGCGCGGAGCCTCGGTGCTCGCCAATGAGCCCGCCGCCCACCGCGCGAAGCTCGTGACCAAGGCACTGGCCGCGGTGGACCCGCAGGCCTGGACGGTGCGCACCGGCGATGGCCGCACCATCGCGGAGGCATCGGTCGGTTCCGGCTTCCAGCGCATCCTGGTCGACGCGCCGTGCACCGGCCTCGGTGCTCTGCGACGCCGCCCGGAGGCCCGCTGGCGGCGCACCCCCGGGGACCTCTCCGGGCTCACCGCACTCCAGCAGGAGCTCCTCGACGCCGCCGTCGGGGTCCTCGCTCCCGGGGGGCTGCTCGCCTATGTGACCTGCTCCCCACATATGGCCGAGACCGTGATCCAGGTCGATGACCTGCTGCGTCGCCACCCGGAGCTGGTGCTGCGCGACGCCCACGAGCCGATGCGTGCCGCGGCCGAAGACGCCGGCGCGGCGCTGCTGCGCGATGAACAGGGCAGCGCCAGCACCGAGACCGCCGCACGCTGTGTCCAGCTCTGGCCGCATGTGCACGGGACCGATGCCATGTTCTTCGCCCTGCTTCAGCGCCCGGTGGACGCGAAGAACGAGGCGCCTGCCGCCGAAGCGGACGCTGCTGCGGATGACCGGGCCGATAGGATCGCCTTGTGATCAGCCCCCGCATCCACCCCAGCATCCTCAACGCCGACTTCGCCAACCTCGCGAGCGAGCTGAGGCGGATCAGCTCCGCCGACGCCGTACACGTCGACGTGATGGACAACCATTTCGTGCCGAACCTGACCATCGGACTGCCGGTGGTGAAGTCCCTGCGCGCGGCCACCGAGCTGCCCATGGACATCCACCTGATGATCGAGGATCCGGACACCTGGGCGCCGCAGTACGCCGAACTCGGCTGCGAATCGGTGACCTTCCACGCCGAGGCTGCGCAGGCACCGATCCGGCTCGCCCGCGAGCTGCGCTCCCAGGGCGCTCGATCGGCGATGGCGCTGAAGCCGGCCACCGGGATCGAGCCGTATCTGGACATGCTCGGAGAGCTGGACATGCTCCTGCTGATGACCGTGGAGCCAGGCTTCGGCGGTCAGAGCTTCCTGGACCTGATCCTGCCGAAGATCCGCCGCGCCCGGCAGGCCGTGGATGACCTGGGCGGGAACGTGGCGCTGCAGGTCGACGGCGGCATCAGCACCGAGACGATCCAGCGGGCCGCCGAGGCGGGTGCAGACACCTTCGTCGCCGGTTCAGCGGTCTACTCCGCCGAGGACGCCGCCTCCGCCATCGCCGAGCTGCGCAGACTCGCCAGCTGACGCCAGCGGTGGCTGCCGCCGGACTCAGCCGCCGACAAGCCCGCGGAGCTCGCGGCGAGAACGGATCTTCAGCTTCGCCATCGCGTTGGCCACGTGATACTCCACCGTGCGCACCGAGAGCACCAGCCGCTCGGCGACCTCGCGGTTCGTCAGTCCCTCCGAGACCAGCATCGCGACCTGCCGCTCGCGTCGGGAGAGACCACGCAGCGCCTCTTCCGCGCGGAGGCTCAGCACCGGCTCGGACTTCCCCGGAGGGCCTCCAGGTTCCCGGCTGGTGAGCTGACCCGCCGAGCGTCGAGGGTTCGCCGAGGACGCCGGGCCGCCCGCTCCCCCGGCCGCCGCCGCGGTCCCTATGGTGGTCGTCCTGGCAGCGCTCGACATTGCCGCGGCTGACCTCACCGCTGGCGTCCTGGTTGCCGGCGCCCTGGTTGCCGGAGTCCTGGTCGGTGACGCCTCGGGCCCGGCGACGCCTGATCCGGAAACCTCGCGCCCTGAAACGTCGTGTCCCCGAACGCCCGGTCCCGGTACCCCGAAGCCGTCCGCTTCCCCGGCGAAGATCCGCGGGCGCAGCGCCTCCATCAGCTGATTGGCCCGGTCCAGCTGCGCCTCGGCGCGGCAGGACTGGAGCACCGAGGCTGCCCACACGGCCAGCTCCAGCGCGGTGGCCCTGTGCCGGGACAGCTCCTGCGGGTAGGCCGTGACCAGGGTGGCGATGTCGATGCTGAGCATCGCTCGGAAGATCCTGAACCCGCCGCCCTCCCCCGGCGGCTGGGTGGGCCGGATCGATTCGGCCGCGTCGTAGCCGCGCAGCACCTGGAGGAAGCTCTCCATCGACTCAAGCGGAGCACCCGCTCCCCAGCGTTCGAAGCCGCGCAGGTAGGGGGTGGTGAGGTGGCGCTGGAAGTCCACCACGCCGGACTCGCCCTCGGCGCTGCGCAGCAGGGCCGGCAGCATCGCCGCCCAGCCGCTGACATGCAGCGCCCGGGCGAGCATGCTCATCGCCTGGGGCTCCATCGCCCACCACACGGTGCCGTCGTTGCGCATGCTCAGCAGGTTCCGGGCCACTCCGCGGAAATCGTTCTGCGAGGCCGCCAGGGAGGCCTCCACCCAGTCGATGGTCCCGGTGGCCAGCGGAAGGTAAGCGAACTGGCTCTCGCGCAGCACCTCCAGCCGGGTGCGGACCGTCTCGATCTCCCCGCGGGCGGCGGGGAGCACCGCCGACACGGCGTAGGCGACATGGGAGGCGGCATTCTCCCCGCGTGCCAGACCCTCTCCCGCGGCGCGATCGGCCATCTGTTCGGCCTCGTCCCAGTAGGCAGAGCTGAACAGCAGCAGCGCCAGCTGGGAACGGGCATACATCACGTAGCTGCTGGTGCCGTCCTGGGCGGCGGCGACGCTGAGATCCTGATAGGCGCAGCCCATGTGTCCGATCTGCCGGTGCAGTCCCCCGCGCACCGCGTAGAGCGCCCCTTCGAACCGCTCGACGCCGGCCCGGCCATGCAGCTTCCTCAGCGCGGTCGAGACGTGGTCGATCATTGCGGCGGCATCACCGGGATCCTCCGCGGAGAACTCGATCCAGAAGCTGTTCAGCGACGCCATGCCCTGCAGCTGGCCGAGATCCCAGATGTCACCGAGCAGGTCGAGGCCGTCCCCCCGGCCCAGCACCTCGGCGAGCGCGGAGGAGACCTGTTTCGCCAGCGCGGCGCCGCGGCGGCGGCGCGCCGCGGCGTACAGTCGGGCGCTGACCTCGATGACGGACTCGGCATAGATGGGCAGCCCTCGGTCGGGCTGCGGGGTCACGGACTCCAGCTCCTGGAGCGCACCCTCGAGGTCCGACTGCTCCAGCATGATCAGCGCCAGGATCCCGGAGCGAGACGTCGACTCCGGCATCGCGCGCATGACGGGCTCCAGGGCCAGCAGGGCGGAGATCCGATTGGTCCGCACGGCGAGTCCGGCGAGCAGGTGGAGCGACTCCTCGTCGTCGAGGGCCATCGAGACGGCGAGCATGACGTGGTCGAAGGCTTCGCAGAACTCGTGACGCCTCGCGGCCTGCCGCGCGTAGCCGTGCAGCGCCGCGACGACCTCCTCCTGCTCACCCAGGGAAGGGTCCCGCCGGATAGCTTCGGCCAGGTGGCGCACCGATTCCTCCCCCTCCAGCACGCCCGCAAGCGCCAGCAGCAGCTGGGCCTGCTCCAGCTCCGCGGTGCCGCTGAGCACCGCGCGGCTCAGCGAGCGACGCGGCACCGCATACCGGCCGGTCAGCTCCTCCCAGCTCAGCAGCGCGGTGCTCAGCAGTGCGGCGGGGTCCACGGCGGCTCCCACCGCGGCTTCGAGCTGGCTGCGACTCAGCGAGGTGTCAGCGGCGGCCAGCAGCGCAACGGCGCGGCGGTCGGGCTCTTCCAGACCGGTCATCTGGGTCATCACGTCTCGGTGCATTCCGCTGTAGTCCGCGGAACGCACGGTGGCGGCCAACGCCTGGTCGATGCTGCGGGCCCCGGAGGGGACCCGGCGCAGCCAGCGCCCCACCTGTTCCACCAGGCCTGGGTATCCATCGGTCTCGCGCAGCACTCGAGCCACCACCGAGGTCGCGATCGGCAGCTCGGAGTGCGCCTCCAGCAGCTCACCCACCTCCCGCAGCGGCAGCGGCTGCAGGCCGATGTAGGTGCCGCGCGGGCTGGCCTGAGCGAGCCGGATGAGCCGCTGAACCTCGGGCCGCACTGAGCCCTGGGTGCTCAGCACCACGAGCACCGGGCCGTTCTGGAAGAGACTCAGCCCGCGCCAGAGCGCATCGGCGGAGACCTCGTCGATCAGGTGCAGGTTCTTGACGCTCACCAGGTAGGGCACCTGCAGGTTCTGCCCGGCATCGAAGCTGGCGGCCAGGAGATCCTCCAGCTCGTCGGGGCCGGTGGAGCCGGCGCCGAGAAGATGTCGGATCGCGGATCCGGCGCGGGCGCTGAAGGACTCGTCGAGCAGGATCGTGCGTTCGTCCCATTCCGGATACGACTCCATCGCCTGATGCAGCAGACGGGTCTTCCCTGAGCCGGTGAAACCCTCGATGACCACGAACTGTGCCGTGCCCGTCCGCGCGCGCTCAGCAGCCCTGCGGATCAGCTCGATCTCTTCGCGCCTGCCCACAAAAGGGTCACTGCGGTGCACCGTGGGCTCCTCTATTGATGGATCAGATGCCCGTCAACTATACCGGCCCGTATCTTCTACTGGGTTTCACCGGTCGAACTACGTGGTTTTGCTCCATCTGCGCGAGGCGCCTGCGCACGCGGCGTGTAATGGAAGGGCCTCCTCGGAGGCGCAGGTGGTCCGGAGAGAAAGTTCAGGGGGTTCTCTCCGGACCATCCGTGCGTCCGGGGTCTCCCGCAGGAGGTTCTGCGCGGGCCTGCGGTGAGTCCTGCACCGCACGGCATGTCGGGACCATCACCGGGGATGAAAAGACCGGTGGCGCTCTCAACCTTCCCCAGAAGAGACCGCCACCGGTACAGACTTGAGTCTAACGGAATCCGAATCTGGGCTGCACCACGGTTGCACCTGAGGTTGAAGGTCCGTGCAGCTCCTCGCGGCGCAGCTCCGCGATCGCGTTCTCGAAGTCCTGCAGCGAATCGAACCCGCGGTACACCGAGGCGAAACGCATATAGGCGACCACGTCCAGGCGGCGCAGCGGGCCGAGGATCGCGAGCCCGACGTCGTTGGCATCCACCTCGGCGTTGCCCGCGGCGCGGATGTTCTCCTCCACCTCCTGGGCCAGCACGGCGAGGTCATCGTTGGAGACCGGCCTGCCCTGGCACGCCTTGCGGACGCCGTTGATCACCTTGGACCGATCGAAGGGCTCAGCCGCTCCGGAGCGCTTGATCACGTTCAGGCTGGTGGTCTCCATGGTGGTGAACCGCTTGGAGCACTGCGGGCACTGCCGACGTCGCCGGATGCCGGAGCCATCATCGAGCATGCGGGAGTCGACGACTCGGGAGGAGTCATGGCGGCAATAGGGGCAGTACATGCCCCGAGTCTACCCACCACATATAGTGTGCTTCAAATCTTCGACCACAAGATGTTGTGACGCTGTCGGCCTGCGTCTGCTGGCGCCGACCGGGTGCCGCAGTCCGCTCAGAGCTCCAGGCAGCCTGGGCCGAGCAACACCTTGAGATCCCCGAAGAGCGCCGGCGAGGGACTGACCTGGTACTCGTGGCCCAGCCGCATGAGCTCGATCTTGTCCCCGGAGAGCAGCCGCACGTGCACGTCGCTGTTGCCGCGATGCGCGCGCAGGGTCCGTCCCAGCTCCATGACCAGGTGTTCCGAGGCCCGCTGGGACGAGACGGAGACGACGACGGGCCCGGCGTTGCCGTCCTCATTGATCTCCGGCACGGTCACGTCCATGGCCTTGAGCGTGACGCTGCCGTCCTCACGCCGGTCGATCTGACCCTTCACCGAGACCACCAGGTCCTCGGCCAGGATCATCGAGACCGCCTGATAGGTCTTGCCGAAGAACATCACCTCGATGGTGCCGGCCATGTCCTCGATCTCGGCGCGTGCGTAGGGGTTTCCCGAGGACTTCGCCACCCGGCGCTGCAGCGAGGTGATCATCCCGGCGATCGTGATCCCGGCGCCGTCGGCCGGGCCGTCCTCCCCCATCACCGAGGAGATGGAGCGATCCGCATGGTGGGCCAGGACCCGTTCCAGGCCCTGGAGCGGATGGTCAGAGACATAGAGGCCGAGCATCTCGCGCTCGAAGGAGAGCTTGTCCATCTTCTCCCACTCCGGCAGGTCGGGGACGCTGACCGAGAGCGAGTCTCCGAGCTCCATGTCGGCGCTGCCGAAGAGGTCGGTCTCATAGGCCTGGGAGCCCTTCTTCTCCGAGATCGCCTGGTCGATGGCCTGCTCGTGGATGGTCACCAGCGCCCGCCGGGTGTGCCCGAGCTCGTCGAATCCGCCGGCCTTGATCAGCGATTCGACGGTGCGCTTGTTGCACACCTGCATCGGCACCTTCTTGAGGAAGTCGGCGAAGGTCTCGTAGCGGCCCTTCTCCTCCCGCGCGGAGACCATCCCGGCGACCACGTTGGACCCGACGTTGCGCACCGCGCCCATGCCGAAGCGGATGGTGTCGTCACCGACCGGGGTGAAGGTCAGCGCGGACTCGTTGATGCTCGGGGAGGTCACCGTGACACCCATGCGGCGGCACTCGGAGAGGTAGAGCGCGAGCTTGTCGCGGTTCTCACCCACCGAGGTGAGCAGGGCGGCCAGGTACTCGGCACGGTAGTTGGCCTTGAGATAGGCGGTCCAATACGCGATCAGCCCGTAGGCGGCGGTGTGGGCCTTGTTGAAGGCGTAGTCGGAGAACGGAAGCAGCACGTCCCACAGCGCCTTGATCGCCGGGGCGGAGTAGCCGTGGGACTCCATGCCGGAAGAGAAGTTCACGTACTGCTTGTCCAGCTCGGACTTCTTCTTCTTGCCCATGGCGCGGCGCAGGATGTCGGCCTGGCCCAGCGAGTAGCCGGCGACCTTCTGCGCGATGGCCATGACCTGCTCCTGGTAGACGATCAGCCCGTGGGTGGTGCCCAGGATCTCGAGCAGCGGCTCCTCCAGCTCCGGGTGGATCGGGCTGACGTCCTGATGCCCGTTCTTGCGCAGCGCATAGTTGGTGTGCGAGTTCGCACCCATCGGCCCCGGGCGGTAGAGCGCCAGGGCGGCCGAGATGTCTTCGAAGTTGTCCGGGCGCATCAGTCGCAGCAGCGAGCGCATGCCGCCGCCGTCGAGCTGGAAGACTCCCAGGGTGTCTCCGCGGGCCAGCAGATCATAGGCGGCCCGGTCGGTGAGCTCGAGGTTCTCCAGGTCGAGCTCGATGCCCTTGTTGAGCTGAATGTTCTCCAGGCAGTCGGAGATGATCGTGAGGTTGCGCAGACCCAGGAAGTCCATCTTGATCAGACCCAGGTTTTCGCAGATCGGATAGTCGAACTGCGTGATGATCGCGCCATCCTGCTCGCGCTTCATGATCGGGATGATGTCGATCAGCGGGTCGCTGGACATGATCACCCCTGCCGCGTGCACGCCCCACTGGCGCTTCAGCCCCTCCAGCCCGGAGGCGAGGTTGAAGATCTCCTTCATCCGTGGGTCCGAGTCGACGAACTCCCGCATCTCGGCGGCCTCGGAGTACCGGGCCGACTTGGACTCGTAGATGTCGCCCAGCGGCATCGGCTTGCCCATGGCGTCGGGCGGCATCTTCTTGGTCAGCTGGTCGCCTGTGGAGAAGGGTTCCCCCATGACCCGGGCGGAGTCCTTCAGCGCCTGCTTGGACTTGATCGTGCCGTAGGTGACGATCATGGCCACGCGCTCGTCGCCGTATTTGTTGACCACGTACTGGATGACCTCGGAACGCCGACGGTCATCGAAGTCGACGTCGAAGTCGGGCATGGAGACGCGGTCGGGGTTGAGGAAGCGCTCGAAGATCAGCCCGTGCTGCAGCGGGTTGAGGTCGGTGATGCGCATCGCGAAGGCGACCATCGAGCCGGGCCCGGAACCGCGGCCCGGACCCACTCGGATGCCCTGCTCCTTGGCCCAGGTGATGAAGTCGGCCACGACCAGGAAGTAGCCCGGGAAGCCCATCTGGGTGATGACGCCGATCTCGTACTCGGCCTGCTTGCGCACCTCGTCCGGGATGCCGTTCGGGAACCGGTAGTGCAGACCCTTCTCGACCTCCTGGATGAACCAGGACTCCTCGGACTCTCCATCGGGCACCGGGAACCGGGGCATATAGGAGGCGGACTCGTTGAACTCGACCTGGCAGCGCTCGGCGATGGCCAGGGTGTTGTCGCAGGCGTCGGGGAAGTCGCGGAAGAGGTCGCGCATCTCGGCGGCGGACTTGAGGTAGAACTCCTCGGAGCCGAACTTGAACCGGTTCGGGTCATCCAGGGTGGAGTTCGACTGCACGCACAGCAGCGCCCCGTGGGCCTTGTGATCATGCTGGTGGGTGTAGTGCAGGTCGTTGGTGGCGACCATCGGCATGTTCAGCTCGCGGGCGAGCTTGATCAGGTCCTGTTTGACCTTGCGCTCGATGTCCAGGCCGTGGTCCATCAGCTCGCAGTAGAAGTTCTCCCGCCCGAAGAGGTCCTGGTACTCCCCGGCGGCCTTCTTCGCCTCCTCGTACTGGCCCAGGTGCAGCCGGGTCTGGATCTCTCCGGAGGGGCAGCCGGTGGTGGCGATGATCCCCTTGCCGTAGGTCTCCAGCAGCTCCCGGTCCATCCGCGGCTTGTAGAAGTAGCCCTCCAGGGAGGCCAGCGAGCCCATCCGGAAGAGGTTGTGCATCCCGGTGGTGTTCTCCGCCCACATGGTCATGTGCGTGTAGGCGCCGCCGCCGGAGACGTCCTTCTCCCCGATGACCCCGTCGCCCCATTTCACCCGGGTGCGGTCGGAGCGATGCGTGCCCGGAGACAGGTAGGCCTCGAGTCCGATGATCGGCTTCACGTCGTAGTTCTGGGCAGTCTTCCAGAACTCGTAGGCGCCGAAGAGGAACCCATGGTCAGTGGTGGCCACTGCGGGCATGCCGAGATTCTGGGTCTGTTCGAAGAGCTCCCCGATCTTCGCGGCGCCGTCGAGCATCGAGTACTCGGTATGGTTGTGCAGGTGGACGAAATCGCCGGTGGTTGCCATGCTCAGCCGTTCTCCAGGATCTCGAGGGCCTGGGCCAGGTCCGCGGGGTAGTCGGTGCGGTAGCTCACCCAGTCGCCGTTGCCGGGGTGGTGGAACCCGAGCTCCACCGCGTGCAGCCACTGCCGGGTCAGTCCGAGATCGGCGGCCAGCTGCGGGTCGGCGCCGTAGGTGAGGTCTCCCGCGCAGGGGTGGCCCAGCGCGGAGAAGTGGACCCGGATCTGGTGGGTCCGGCCGGTCTCCAGCGTGACGTCCATCAGGCTGGCCCGGCCATAGGCCTGCTGCAGCCGGTAGTGGGTGCGGGACTCACGGCCGCCGTCGAGCACCGCGAACCGCCAGTCGTGTCCGGGGTGCCTGCCGATGGGGGCGTCGATGGTCCCGTCCACCGGATCGGGCAGCCCCTGGACCAGCGCGTGGTAGCTCTTATGGGTGGTGCGCTGGCGGAAGGCGTCCTTGAGCAGGGTGTAGGCGTGCTCGGTCTTGGCCACCACCATCACCCCGGAGGTGCCCACGTCGAGGCGGTGCACGATCCCGCGGCGCTCCTGGGCCCCGGAGGTGGAGATCTCCACCCCGGCGGCGAGCAGGCCCCCGATCACGGTGGGCCCGGTCCAGCCGGGTGAGGGATGCGCGGCCACGCCGACGGGCTTGTCCACCACCACGATCTCGGTGTCCTGGTGCAACAGGGTCATGTCTTCCACAATTTCGATCCTCACCTCCAAGGGGTCATGCTTCTCGGGCACGACGACGGCGAGCTCGGTGCCGGCGGCAAGCCGGTCAGACTTCTTCACCGTCCGCCCGGCGGAGCGCCCCTGGGTGCGGTCCTGCGCCCAGGTGACCCGCCCGTCCTTGAGCCACTGGGTGGTGTCCGTGCGGGAGACCTCGAAGAGGGTGGCCAGCACGGCGTCGGCGCGGCCGCCGTCGAGCTCTGCGGGCACTGCGATGTCCTGGGTGCTCATGCGTCGGTCTCCGCAGCGTCGATGTTCGCGGTGTCAGACTTCCGGGTGTCAGACTTCCGGGTGTCAGACTTCCGGTTGTCAGATTTCCCCGTGTCGGTGTTCGCGGTGTCAGACGTCTTCCCGCTCTGTTCCCGGGTGCCGTCGAGGTTCAGCCCGAAGACCATCATCGTGCAGATCGCGATGATCGAGCACACGATGAAGGAGTCGGCGATGTTGAAGATCGCGAAGTTCGGCACGGCGATGAAGTCCACCACGTGGCCCTGACCGAAGGTGCTGATCCCTTCCCCGTTCAGGGAGGGGTCGCGGAAGATCCTGTCGGTGAGGTTGCCGGCGACTCCGCCGGCGAGCCCGCCCAGGCCCAGCGTCCAGAGCCAGGAGCCGCCGAGGTCGCGGCTTTTGAAGACCACATAGCCGAGCACCGCGATCATGATCAGCGTGAAGACCCAGGTGTAGTCGGTGCCCATGGAGAAGGCGGCACCCGGGTTCAGGTGGTAGCGCCAGTAGAGCACCGGGGGCAGCACCTCGGTCCGCTCCCCCAGGGTCATCGTGGTTTCGACCCACACCTTCGTTAACTGATCAGCGGCCCAGGCGAACACCGCCAGGGCCGCTGCCACGATGAGCGCAGTTCGGCGGGACGGGGTTCGCATGGACCGCTGATGGTCATCTGAGAGCTGTTTCGACACCGTTGAATTCTACAGGTCAGGTGTCACCCTGAGCGCTCGGCGTCGAGGAGCTGGATCAGTTGACGGTGGCTTCCTTCTCGATGGAGCCGCGACTGTTCAGATCTGCCAGCTGACCTTCGATGTAGTCCCTGAGCCGTGCCCGGTAGTCCCGCTCGAAGCTGGTCAGCTCGCCGACCTTGGACTCCAGGTCGGCCTTCTTGCGCTCCAGCGCGTTCAGCGTGCGGGTCGAGGTCAGCTCCGCCTCTTCGATCACGTTCTCGGCGCGGGTCTCGGCCTCGGTGACGATCTCGTTGCGGCGGCGCTCGGCCTCGGCCAGCAGCTGGGCGTGAGTGGCCTCTGCGGTGCTGACCAGCTCGTCGCGGCGGGTCTCACCCTCGGCGATGTAGGCATCCCGGGTGGTTTCGCCCTCGGCGATGTAGGCGCTGCGGGTCTGCTCACCTTCGGTGATGTATTCGGTGCGCCTGGCCTCGCCCTCGGCGATGTAGGCCGCGCGGGTCTGCTCCCCCTCGGAGACGTACTGGTCATGCAGCTGCTGCGCCATGGCGAGCACGCCGGTGGCGGAGGTGGCCTGGTCGCTCGCAGCGGGCTCCGCGGCGACGGGACGCTCCTGTGCGGGGCGGGTTCCGAGCGCGTACTCGGGGTGCGCGGTGACCGACGAGTCGGCGCTGAGCTCGTGCTCTTCGGTGCTGGGGTCCGCGGAGCCGGTCATCGTCGAGGTGGTGCCGGCGTAGCCCGAGAGGCCCGCATCCTTGAGCTCATCGGGCTCCAGGTTCGCCGGGTTCTCCTCGAGCTGTTCCTCAAGAGCCGCGACCTTGGCGGTGAGCTCCTCGTTCTCCTGGGCCAGGCGCCGCCATTCGACGACCACCTCGTCAAGGAAGTCATCGACCTCGTCCTTGTCGTAACCGGGACGGAACTTGGTCTCGGGGAATTCCTTGTTCAGGAGGTCATCGGGGGTCAGGGCCATGCGGTGTCACCTCATCGAGTGGCTGGGGAAGCTGTGAAGCTGGTCTTTGGGTCATCCATCAGGATACCCATTGCGATTCGTTGCCTTCGACTACAACCTTCAAGTGCGGCTTTCACGCGTCGAGGTCCGTCCAACGGCGCAGTGCTGGACGCTCACCCGCGAGGTACCTTCGGGTCAGGCGAATCCGCGCAGCACCATCTTCGCGATCACCACGACCAGGAACACCAGCAGGAATCCCATGTCCAGGGACACTCCGCCCAGGTTCAGCGGCGGCACCTTGCGCTGGATCCAGCGGATCGGCGGGTCGGTGATGGTGTAGACCCCGACGGCGATCATGAGCGCGAAGCCCTTGGGTCGCCAGCTGCGGGCATACTGCTGGGTGAGGTCGAAGACGATGCGGACCACCAGAGCGAACTGGTAGATGGTCAGCAGCAGGTACAGGGGCGCGGTTAAGAGATCCACAGCTCAGAAGCGTACTTGGTTCAGCTCTGGTTGAAGAACTGGGCCGAGGACGGGGTCTCTGCGGCGGCGCGCTCTTCAGCCAGCACCTCGATGTTCTTCGGGGTCAGCAGGAACACCTTGTTGGTGACACGCTCGATGGATCCGCCCATGCCGAAGACCAGCCCGGCGGAGAAGTCCACCAGTCGCTTGGCCTCGGCCTCGCCCATGTCGGTGACGTTCATGATCACCGGGATGTTGTCCCGGAAGGACTCGCCGATGACCTTCGCGTCGTTGTAGGAGCGCGGGTGAACGGTGGTGATTTTTCGCATCGGTGAACTTTCATCCCGGGATGAGGGGGCTCGCTTGATCGGGGTGACCGGAGCACGGTAGTCCGGGTCCACTGCCAAGTTGGAGCTGTTGTACTGGCCTGTGTGTGAGCTGTCGTCGGCGTGGTCGATGCCGAGGGAGACGACCTCGTTTCCGCGCGCGGAAGAGGTGGCGCTCGTCGGCGCCGGGGTCTCGCGGACCGAGGCCGCCATGGAGGAGCTGCGGCTCACCGAGCTGGGCTCGGAGGCCGAGCCCTGGGGGCTGCGGGTCGTGGAGGAGGGCTCCTTGGAGAAGCTGTCCTCGCTGTAGTCGTCTCCGTCGGCGAGGCCGAGGTAGATCATGGTCTTCTTGAAGGCACCGGCCATGAGGGTTCTCCTGAGGAAAGGTTGATTTGTCACTGCGCGGTCTCGAGACTATCGCTGAAGCGGACGCTCACCCAGGACATCTCGACCGACCCGCAGGTGTGTCGCACCGTGGGCCACCGCTTCCTCCAGGTCACCGCTCATTCCGGCGGAGATCATGTGCGCCTGAGGGTGGGCGTCCTGCAGTTCGGCGGAGAGCTGCGCAAGTCGGCCGAAGGCCGGTGCGGCCGGCTCATCCAGGGGCGCGACAGCCATGAGTCCGCCGAGCTCAAGCCCCGGTGCCTCAGCGATCCCGGCGGCCAGCGCGGGGATCGACGCGGGGTCCGCCCCTCCCCTGCCGTCGGCCGGCACGGGGTCACGCAGGTCCACCTGGATCAGGCAGGTCAGCGGCGGCGCATCCGCTGCAGGTGCGACCTTGACCAGCGCCTTCAGCAGGGACGACCGGTCCACCGAGTGCAGGTGATCGGCGTAGCCGAGGACCGAGCGGGCCTTGTTGGACTGCAGCTGGCCGATGAAATGCCAGTGCAGGGCGTCCGTGTCACCGCCGAGCAGCTGTGTGACCTCCGCGGCCTTGACGGCGGCCTCCTGATCGCGGTTCTCGCCGACGTCGCGAACGCCCAGCCGGTGCAGCCTGAGCACATCCGCGGCGGGGAAGAACTTGGTGACCACGATGAGCTTCGGCCGATCCTGGCGTCCGACGGCGGCCATCGCCCGGTCGATCCGGGCGTGGACCGCCGCGAGGTTCGCTGCGAGCTCCTCGCTCCGCGGGTCCTGGGCTGCGGGGTCGCGGGCTGCGGGGTCGGTGGCCGAATCCGTAGAAGCGGGATCTGGGCCGGCGGGATCTGGTCTGGTCTGCACGAGGAGAGCCTATCGAGCCGGGAGCTCCGCCGGGGATCCTGACCGGGATGAGGATGCTGGCATCCAGATCACACCGGCGAACCGTCCGCGGTCAGGCTCTCGGCGATGGGAGAAGAGCGAGTCGTCCTCGAGGGTGCAGCCGGCGAGGTCATCGACCGTGACTCCCTGCTGGGCGAGGACGGCCTGGGCCTCGGCGCGCAGGTTCAGCGCACTGGTGCCCCAGCTGGTGGTGGAGGCGATGGCGGGACGGTCACGGGAGACCTCGGCGACCATCGGTTCTGGAATCTCGTAGCAGGCGCCGCAGGCTCCCGGGCCGATCCACGCGGTGATCGCGACGGCGCCGCGCTCCCGCATGGCGGCCACGGTGTTCTCCAGGACCCCGGCCAGCAGGCCTGGACGCCCGGCGTGGGCCGCAGCTGTCACCGGAACCTGATGCTCGGGATCGCTGCCGGCGCGCTGCCCGTAGAGCAGCACCGGCAGGCAGTCGGCGACCATGATCGCCAGCGGCACCGAGCCGTCGGCGCAGACCCAGGCATCCCCGGTGGGCACCGGGGCGGAGCTGACGCCGTCCTGCGCGGAGGCCGCGGCCTCGGCGTCGAGCACGTCTGCGGAGTGGACCTGGTTCAGGAAGCGCAGGGACCCCGCTGGCACGCCCATCGTCGCCTCGAGACGGCGGCGATCCTCGGAGACCCGCTGCTGGGAACCTGCGTGACGCGCCAGATTCCCGGCATCCACCGAGGTGAAGCCCAGCTGCACGGAGTCCCCGGCGTGGCCCCGCCACCAGAACGGCGACGGGGACACAGCGGACCTGGCCCCCTTGTTCGTGGGGGCCGAGGTCACTTCAGGAAGTCAGGCACATCGAGGTCGTCGTTGCGACCTCCGGTGTAGTCCGACTCGACGATGTCCGGGATGTCCTGCTGCTCCTCGTTCTCATGACGACGACGCGAGGGGTCGAACCGCTGCTGAGGTGCGGTGTCCTGGGAGCCGGCGTAGCGTGCAGCACCTGAGCCGCCCATCGGGATCGTGCCGGGCACGGTTCCGGGGACGGGCGGGGCGGTGCGCGCGGGCGGGGCTGCGGAGCCGACGCTGCGAGCAGGCGCCTGGTTCTGCAGCGGCTGCGCGGGACGGGAGGTGGCGTCGACCTGGTCGAAGCCGGCGGCGATGACCGTCACCCTAGCCTCGTCACCGAGGGCGTCGTCGATGACGGCGCCGAAGATGATGTTGGCCTCCGGGTGGGCGACCTCCTGGACCAGCCTGGCGGCCTCGTTGATCTCGAAGAGTCCGAGATCCGAGCCGCCCTGGATGGAGAGCAGGACACCGTGTGCGCCGTCGATGGAGGCTTCCAGAAGCGGCGAGGCGATGGCGAGCTCCGCGGCCTTCACCGCACGGTCCTCACCGTTGGCCGAGCCGATGCCCATCAGGGCGGAGCCGGCACCCTGCATGACCGACTTCACGTCGGCGAAGTCGAGGTTGATCAGGCCCGGTGTGGTGATCAGGTCGGTGATGCCCTGCACGCCGGAGAGCAGCACCTGGTCCGCGGAGCGGAAGGCGTCCAGGACCGAGACGTTCTTGTCCGAGATCGAGAGCAGCCGGTCGTTGGGGATCACGATGAGCGTGTCGACCTCGTCGCGGAGCTGTTCGATGCCCTCTTCGGCCGAGCCGGCGCGCCGGCGGCCCTCAAAGGTGAACGGGCGGGTGACCACGCCGATGGTCAGCGCGCCGAGCGAGCGGGCGATCCGGGCGACCACGGGGGCGCCGCCGGTTCCGGTGCCGCCGCCTTCGCCTGCGGTGACGAACACCATGTCGGCGCCGCGGATGACCTCTTCGATCTCCTCGGAGTGGTCCTCGGCGGCCTGGCGGCCGACCTCAGGGTTGGCACCGGCTCCCAGTCCACGGGTCAGCTCTCGGCCAACGTCGAGCTTCACGTCGGCGTCGCTCATCAGCAGCGCCTGCGCGTCAGTGTTGATGGCGATGAATTCCACGCCACGGAGACCGACGTCGATCATGCGGTTGACGGCGTTGACGCCGCCGCCACCGATGCCGACGACCTTGATCACGGCCAGGTAGTTGTTCGGTGATGCCACGTTGTGTGTCCCTTGCTCGTCTCTGGTCTCAAATGTACGGAGACCCCCGTCGCTGAGTGAGCCGCAGCGCGACTCCTCACTGTCTTCACCCGTCTCGGGCCACCTGATCGTGCCGATGTCATTCGCGGGTACATCGGTTCAATCATGGGCGGCAACCCGTGACGTCGCAGCGGCTCTTCAGCGGACGGGAGCCTCCGTACCTGAGACATTGTTCTGTTGCCTGCGAACCAACAGCAAGGTTCAAGCTTTACTTGAACCTTAGGGGATCCCAGGTAGGCAGTCCCTGTCTGATGTCCTTTTCGGTCATAAGCCTACGCGCCACACGCGCCTAGCGCGTCACCGGCGCGCTCGGAGTTGAGATGTCGAGCACCTCGACGCCCTCGAACTCGCCCGCCGAGGAGCCCAGGATCGCTTCAAGCACCGTGGCCTTCTCGTCCCCGCGCTGGTCGTCGCCCCAGACGACGGTCCGCCCGTCCTGCAGCTCAAGCTGCACCGAATCCCGAGACTCCGCGGTGGCGGACTCCAGCGACTCGCGGGCGCCCTCGGGCAGCTGGCCCAGCACCGAGACGATGGTCTGGAAGACCGCTTCGTTCTCCAGGGCGGCCTCCGCGGAGATCACCGGGGTGGCGTAGCCCTGCGCATCCTCGGCCTGGGACTCGTCGAAGGTCCTGATCAGCTCTCCCTCCTGGCTGTAGAAGAGGATCTCCTCCCCCACGTGGACCTCTGCCACCGGGGGATGTTCGATCACCACGATGTCCAGGCCCTCGGGGAGCCGGGCGGCGACGATCACCTCGTCGACCGCGCGCTCGTCCTGCAGCAGCCGCTCGACGTCGCGCTGACTGACCTGAGCCAGCGGCCTGCCGTGCAGCGGCGCCAGCAGCTCCTGGGCGCGCTGATCGGTGAGCAGGTCGTTGTCCTGAACCGCGATCGCGCGCACCACCAGCAGCGGGGAGAAGTAGAGGGTGGCCACCACGCCGAGCAGCACCGCGAGGCTGATCAGCAGGGCGAGGATCCGTCGGCGGCGGCGCCGCCTGCCGATGACGGCGGCAGGCTCGGGGAAGTCCAGCGGGGACGCGTCACCGAACTCATCGTCGTCCGTGTCGGAGAACTCATCGTGGTCCGCGTCGGAGGGCTTGTCGTGGTCCGGGGCGCGGCGGGGGAACCGCAGCCTCATCGGCGCTCCGTGAGCGCGCTGAGGACGTCTGCGCCCAATGCGGTGACGTCACCGGCGCCGAGGGTCATGATCAGGTCTCCTGGACGGGCGGCCGAGGCCACGGCGTCGACGGCTCCGGCGACGCTGCGCACCGGGTGCCCCAGCAGGGCGGCGGTGACGCCCTCGATGGGCTCCTCCCTGGCCGGGTAGATCTCCAGCACCGCCACGGTGTCCGCCGCGGTCAGTGCAGTCCCGAAGTCAGCGGCGAAGGCGGCGGTGCGGCTGAACAGGTGCGGCTGGAAGATCACATGGACCTGCCCGTCAGCAGCGGTCAGCGAGGCGCGCGCGGCCTGGAGCACGGCGGCGACCTCGGTGGGGTGATGGGCGTAGTCGTCGTAGACGCGCACCCCGGAGACCTCTCCGCGCAGCTCGAAGCGGCGCGAGGTGCCTTGGAAGTGCGAGACGGCCGCGACGCTGGTTCCCAGCGAGAGTCCGGCTCGGCGCCCCACCGCGATGGCGGCCAGGGCGTTGAGCTGATTGTGCACTCCGGGCACCGCCAGGCGCAGCAGCGCCTCCTCGGCGCCCTCACGCACCACCCCGCCGTCGCGGGTGACGCTGCTCAGCCGAAGGTCGGCGTCCTCGCGGGTGCCGTAGCTGGTGATGCTCACGCCGCGGGCGGCCAGCGGCTGCTCCACCTTCGCCAGCAGTTCGCGGGCACCGGAGTCGTCGGCGCAGATGATCAGCGCCCCGCCGTCGGTGATCCGCTCGGTGAAGTCCACGAAGACCTGCTCCACCGCCTCCGCGGTGCCGTAGTGATCGAGGTGGTCGGCTTCGACATTGGTGACCACACCGACCTCTGGGGCGTAGTTCAGCAGCGAACCGTCGGACTCGTCGGCTTCGGCGATGAACCACTCCCCGGTGCCCGCCGCGGCGTTGACGCCGAGTCCGGCGACGTTGGCGCCGACGGCGAAGGTCGGGGAGAGTCCGGCCTGCTCCAGCAGCACGGTGGCCATCGAGGAGGTGGTGGTCTTGCCGTGGGTGCCCGCGACGGCGACGGCGCGGCGGGTCCGCATCAGCGCCGCCAGACCCTGCGAGCGGTGCAGCACCGGCAGGCCGCGGCGCACGGCCTCGTCGTATTCGGGATTGCCGGCAGCGGCGATCGAGGAGGCGATCACCGCGGTGATGGGTTGGCCCAGCTGTTCCTCCGCCGCGGCCAGGTTCTCGGCGCGGTAGCCCACCTGCACGGCGGCGCCGCCGCGACGGAACTCCTCGAGCACGGGGAGCTCCTTGGCGTCGGTGCCGGAGATCGGCACGCCGTCGGCGGCCATCAGGCGTGCGACGGCGGAGACGCCCACTCCGCCGAGCCCCAGGAAGTGGACGTGCCCGAGTCCGGCGGCGGGAGGTTCAGCGGAGCTGGGCCGGGCGGTGGGCTCCGCGGCGTGAGCAGGATTCATGGGAGGCAGGGTCACTACGCGGTCTCGGACTTGCTCATCGGGTGGCCGGCGGCGGCGAGGGTGGCGCGGGCCATCCGATCGTCGGCATCGGTGATCCCGCGCGAGGCCGACTGCTGCTCCATGGTGGCCAGCAGCTGCGGGTCCTCGAGCAGCGGAACGATGTTGCGCCGGATCCAGGACTTGTTGAAATGTTCGTCCTTGACCAGCAGGGCGCCGCCTGCGGCGACAAGTTCGCGGGCGTTGAGCTCCTGCTCGCCGTTGCCCACCGGCAGCGGCACGAAGATCGCGGGAAGCCCCACGGCGGCGACCTCGCTCACCGTGGCGGCGCCGGCGCGGGCGATGATGAGGTCCGCGGCGGCGTAGGCGAGCTCCATGCCGTCGAGGTATTCCCGCTGGTGGTAGCCGGGGGCTTGGATCAGCGCGCCGTGCTCACCGGTGAGCGCCTTGTCCCGGCCGGTCAGGTGCAGCACCTGGGCCCCGGTGCCGAGCAGATCGGTCAGCGCCGCCTTGATCGAGTTGTTCAGCGACAGCGCCCCGGAGGAGCCGCCGGTGATCACCAGGGTGACCTTCTCCGGGTCCAGGCCCAGGGTCTTGCGGGCCTGTTCCCGCTGCTGGGCGCGGTCGAGCTGGGAGATCTCTCGGGCCATCGGCATGCCCACCCATTCGGAGCCCTTCAGCGGGGTGCCTTCGAAGGCGACGCCGGTGAAGGCGGCGAACCGGTGGCCCAGCTTGTTCGCCAGACCGGGACGAGCGTTGGCCTCGTGGATGACCACGGGGATGCCCAGCCGGCGGGCCGCTACGAACACCGGGGTGCACACGTACCCGCCGACGCCCATGACCACGTCGGCCTGCTCGGCGCGGAGGATCCCGGCGGCGTCGCGCACGGCCTGCCCGAAGCGGGAGGGGAAGCGCAGCATGTCACGGGAGGGCCGCCGGGGCATGGCGACCTTGTCGATGGTCTCCAGTCGGTAGCCGGCCTCGGGGACCAGCCGGGTCTCGAGTCCGGCGGCGGTGCCGATGACGGTCTGGCGGACCTCGGGGGCGAGGCGATCGAGGGCACGGGCGACTGCCAGCATCGGGCTGACGTGCCCGGCGGTTCCCCCGCCTGCGAGAACTATGGAGAGCTCATTCATGGGTTTTCCTTCGGCAGCCATCAGACGGACATGGGGTTTCGGTGGGAGGCTTTGGTGGCCTTCGACGGGGAGCTGCTCCGGCGAGGCCGGGGTCGGCCGTCCAGGCGCTGCCTGCGGGCGAAGTTCAGCACCACCCCGACGGCGATCAGGGTCACGGTCAGCGCCGAGCCGCCGTAGGAGATGAACGGCAGCGGCACGCCCACCACCGGGAGCAGCCCGGTGACCATGCCGATGTTGATGAAGGCCTGACCGTTGATCCAGGCGATGACCCCGAGGCAGACCAGTCGGGTGAACTGGTCGTTCGTGTTGTAGGCCACGCGGAACATCCCCACGGCGAGCACCGCGAAGAGGCCCAGCACCGTGAGGGTGCCGAGCAGTCCCAGCTCCTCTCCGATGATGGTGAAGATGAAGTCGTTGTGGACCTCGGGGATGTAGTCCCATTTCTGCCGCGACTGGCCCAGGCCGACGCCCCAGAAGCCGCCCGAGGCCAGCGCGTAGTAGCCCTGCTGCATCTGGTGACAGGGATCGGTGGGGTGGTCGCAGTTGACCCCGAGCCACGCCCAGACCCGCATCATGCGGTAGGGCGTCACCAGCATCAGCAGCGCCACCATCACCGCGGCGAGGCTGGCCGCGATCACGAAGTACCGCATGGCGACCCCGGCGGCGAAGAGCAGCGTCCCGACGATCAGGATGATGATCAGGCTGGTGCCCAGGTCGCCGCCGGCGAGCACCAGGACCAGCACCGAGAGGGCACCGGGAGCCACGAAGGGAGTGACCCAGTGCGCGAACTGGGAGAGCAGCCGGCCCTTCTTGGCCAGCACCGCGGCGCCCCACATCACCAGGCCCAGCTTGGCGACCTCGGAGGGCTGTCCCTGGACCGGTCCGATCCGGAGCCAGTTCGTCGAGCCGCCGCCGGTATGGCCCAACGGGGTGAACGCGACCAGGGCGAGCAGGACGGCGGAGAGCAGCATCAGGAACCAGCCGATGGCGCGCAGCCAGCGGGTGGGCAGGACCATCATGACCAGCATGCCGACGAGCCCGATGGCCGCCCAGGTGGCCTGGCGGGTCGCTGTGGTGAAGGCTCCCCCGGTCGGATCCACCGAGGTCGAGGACAGCACGAAGGTCAGCCCGATGATCGAGAGGGCCAGGGTGGAGCCGAGGATCAGCCAGAACGTGGTGTAGGGGTTCCCGATCTCCAGGAAGCTCCAGAAGCGCTGGACCCGGTTCTGCCGGGAGTCCGCCCGCTCCGCCTTCCAGCGCCGACCTGCGGCGCCGTCGGAGGTGTCGGCGTCCCGGGTGTCCGCGGCGGGGCCCTTGGCGGCGGGGGTCTTCGCGGTGGAGGTCTTGGCAGCGGAGGTCTTCGGGGCAGAGGTCTTGGCCGCAGTCGACCGATGCACGCGCCGCTCAGCCGCCGGTTCGACAGGCTCGTCGCCCGGGTCGGTGTGGTCGTCCACGGCGCGAAGCTGGGACCTGCGCTGTTCGGGGGAGGCTGGGACTCGAGGTCTCCGCTTGTCCATCCAGTCCTCCTCCTGGTGAAGTCCCCTGCGGGGCTCCACGTCTGCGATCAATCGGTCATGAGCTCTGCCACTGCTTCGATGAATGCTTCCCCGCGGGCTGCGTAGGAGGCGAACTGGTCCATCGAGGCAGCGGCCGGGGCCATCAGCACCGTGTGGTGCGGCGCAAGCGCCTTGGCGGCTTCGGCGACGGCGGTCCGCATCGCGCGCACCCCGTCCTCACCCGCCAGCGACGCGTCCAACTCGCTGCGCCTCTCATCCTCCCGCAGGCGTCCACCGATCACCGGGACTCCCGGCGCGTGTCGCTCGAGGCTGGACCTCAGCTGGGAGGAGTCGGTGCCGATCAGGATCACCTGACGCAGCCGTGGGGCGATCTCCCGGACGAGTTCGTCGTAGACCACCCCTTTGGGCAGTCCCCCAGCGATCCAGATGACATCGGTGAAGCTGCGCAGCGAGGCCGCGGCGGCATGTGGGTTGGTGGCCTTGGAGTCGTTGATCCAGAGCACGTCGTCGGCCTTCGCCACCGGCTGGATGCGGTGATCACCGGCCTCGTAGGCCTGCACGGCCGCTCGGATCGCGTCCGGTGCGGCGCCGGCGGCGCGCGCCAGGGCGGCGGCGGCAAGGGCATTGGCGATGAGGTGCTGCGGGGCGAGCGGGCCGAAGTCGGCAAGTTCCGCCAGTTCCAGCGCCTGGTGCGCGCGATCGGCCAGGAACGCTCGGTCCACCAGCAGGTCATCGACCACGCCGAGCATCGAGGGTCCGGGGGCTCCGGTGGTGAAGCCGATGGCTCGGCATCCCTCCTGGACGTCGGCCTCGGCGACCATGTCCTCGGTGACCCGCTGGTCGGCGTTGTAGACGCAGGCCAGCTCGGTGTTCTCGTAGATCTTGGCCTTCGCCGCGCGGTAGTCCTCGAAGCTGCCGTGCCAGTCGACATGGTCCTCGGCGATGTTGAGCACCGCTGAGGCCAGCGGGGAGAGCAGCTCGGTGTATTCGAGCTGGAAGCTGGAGAGCTCCACGGCCAGGGCGTCATAGCCTTCCGGATCGCGGATCGCGTCGAGCACCGGTACACCGATGTTGCCGCAGGCGATGGCGCGCTGACCGTCGTGGATCAGCATCGACTCCAGCAGCGTGACGGTGGTGGTCTTGCCGTTGGTGCCGGTGACCACGAGCCAGCTGGGCTTCGTGGCGCCCGGGCGGGGTCCGAGCCGCCAGGCCAGCTCCACCTCGGAGAGGACCGGGATCCCGGCGGTGCGCGCCGCACTGATCAGCGCGGAGTCGGGCCGCCAGCCCGGAGAGGTGACCACGAGCTCGACGGGCTCACCGTCGAGCAGCGGCAGCTCGGAGAGGTGTTCCTCGCCGAGCAGGATCTGACTCACCCCGACCAGCCGCAGCGTCTCGGCGTCGCGGCGCGTCTTGGGTGCATCGGTTCCATCGACGACGACGACGCGCGCGCCCAGCTCGGCCAAGGTGTCGGCGGCGGCGAATCCCGAGACGCCGAGCCCGGTGACCATCGCGCGCAGTCCCTTCCAGGGGCCGTCCCAGCCGCGAAGCTCGGGGCGGATCTGCGGCTGCCGGGAATTCTGGTGCTGCGCGTGCTGTGGGTCCTGAGAGTCGGACACGCTCACTGACGGATCACCCATTCGCCGTAGAAGACGGCCAGACCGATGCCCACGGCGAGGGCGCCGATGATCCAGAACCTGACCACCACGGTGACCTCTGCCCAGCCTTTGAGCTCGAAATGGTGCTGCAGCGGGGCCATCAGGAACACCCGCTTGCCGCCGGAGAACTTGAAGTAGCCGACCTGGATGATCACCGAGAGGGTGATCAGCACGAAGAGCCCGCCCAGGATCACGAAGAGCAGCTGGGTATGGGTCAGGATCGCGAAGCCGGCCAGAGCGCCGCCGAGGGCGAGGGAGCCGGTGTCGCCCATGAAGATCTTCGCCGGTGAGGTGTTCCACCAGAGGAAGCCGATCAGCGCGCCGGTGATGATCGCGGCGATCATGGCCATGTCCATCGGGTCGCGCACCTCGTAGCAGACGCTCTCCACGGCGCTGCGGCTGCCGCAGGCCTGGTTGAACTGCCAGATCGAGATGATCGTGTAGGCGGCCGTCACCATTGCCGTGGCCGCCGTGGCGAGCCCGTCGAGGCCGTCGGTGAGGTTCACGCCGTTGGTGGTCGCGGTGACGATCAGGTTCGCCCAGATCACGAAGAGGATCATGCCGATGATCGGGCCGGCGAAGGCCAGGTCGAGCACCGTCTCGCGGACGAAGGAGATGTTCGTCGAGGCAGGGGTCAGCCCGTCGGCGTCGGGGAAGTTCAGCGCCAGCACGGCGAAGAGCACACCGACGGCGACCAGCCCGGCGATCTTGCGCCAGGGCGTCAGTCCCAGCGACTGCTTCCTGCTGATCTTCGCGAAGTCATCGGCGAAGCCGACGAGGCCCATGCCGACCATCAGCATCAGCAGCAGCAGCCCGGAGGCTGTCGGTCCGGCGGTGTCGCCGGTGATGCTCAGCAGCAGGTGGGTCAGCAGGTACGCGGCGACCACGGCCATCATGATGACCGCTCCGCCCATCGTGGGCGTGCCGCGCTTCACATGGTGGGTGGTGGGGCCGTCGTCACGGATGAACTGGCCGTATCCTCGCTTCACCAGGAAGCGGATGAACAACGGCGTCCCGACGAGGGTGAGTCCCAGGCCGAAGACGGCACCGATGACTACAGCGATCACAGGGCCCCTTCCTTTGCGGCGATCTTGTCACCCAGGAGTCTAAGCCCTGCGCTGTTGGAGGATTTGAACAGCACGATGTCACCGGGAGCGAGCTCCTGGTCCAGGTAGGCCTCGGCCTCCTCGACCGTGGCGACCCAGTGCACCTCAGAGCCCCAGCTTCCCTCCGCGATGGCGCCGCGGTAGAGCGGGTAGGCCAGATCGCCCACCACCAGGGTCTTGTCGATGTTCAGCCGCACCACGGTCTCCCCCAGCTGGGTGTGCTTGGGGATGGAGACGTCGCCGAGCTCGAGCATCGCGCCGAGCACGGCCACCGAGCGGCGTGCCGGGCGGCCCTGACCGGGTCTGGTGAGCATCGCCAGGGTGCGCAGCGCCTCCCGCATGGATTCGGGGTTGGCGTTGTAGGCGTCGTTGATCAGGGTGACCCCGTCCGCGCGCTCGGTGCGTTCCATCCGCCAGCGGCTCGCCGGGCCGAGCCCGTTCAGCCGCTCGGCGATGGCGTGAGGGGCGACGCCTGCGCGCAGCGCGCAGGCCGCCGCGGCAAGGAGGTTGGAGACGTGGTGGGCGCCGGTGAGGCCGGAGACCAGCGGGAACTCTTCGCCGGACTCGGTGAAGCGCAGCTGGAACCTCGGGTGCCCGGCCTCGTCGAGGCTGAGGTCCACAGCGCGCACCTGGTCCGGGGTCCCGGCGGCGTGGTCACCGCCGGCGGCCTGACCGGCGTCCGGACCCGTCTCCTGGCCGGTGTCTTCGCTGAACCAGGTGATCGGAGCCTTCGCGGCCTTCGCCATGGGGGCGACCTGGGCGTCGTCGCGGTTGAGCACGACGGCGCCGGTGGCGCTGATCTCCTCGACGAGCTCCGCCTTGACGGCGGCGATCTTGTCCGCGCCGCCGAACTTGCCGGCATGGGCGGATCCGACCATGAGCACCGCCCCGATGTCGGGGCGGACCATCTCCGCGAGCTCGCGGATGTTGCCGGGGGCGTCTGCGCCCATCTCCACGACCACGTACCGGGTGTCCAGCTCAGCGGTGAAGATGGTCAGCGGGACTCCGACCTCGCCGTTGTAGGAGCCCTGGGGCGCCACGGTGGGGCCCTCGGGCTCGAGGATCGACTTCAGCAGGTCCTTGGTGGTGGTCTTGCCGGCGGACCCGGTGATGCCGATGACGGTGGTGGCCGAATGGGCGCGCACCCGGTCGAGGATCGCCGCGGCGATCTGTCCCATGGCGGTGACCACGTCGGTCACGATCACGCTGGGATGCGGGGCTCCGTGTGGGGTCTGGGTCTCGCGCTCGGCCAGCACGAGGGTGGCGCCGGCGGCGAGGGCGACGTCGATGAAGCGGTGACCGTCGGTGGTCTCCCCGGGCTTGGCGATGAACAGCGAGTCCGCGACCATGCTGCGCGAGTCGGTGTCCGCGTGGCGCACGCGGACCGCGGCGGGGTCAGGGACGCCGCGCAGGGTCCCTGCGGTGATCTCGGCGATCTCTTCGGCTGAGAGTTCGATCATGCCTTGTCGCCTCCTTCTGCTGTGGAAAAGCTGTGGGTCTTGTCGGTGTTCGGAGCGGACTCGGTCTGCGGAGCATCGTCGGCGGTGGGGAATCCGCGCAGGCGCAGCGCCCGGGCCAGCTCCACCCGGTCGTCGATCGGGTGCTTCGTCCCGGCGAAGTCCTGGTGGACCTCATGTCCGCGTCCCGCGAGGATGATGGTGTCCTCGGGCTCGGCCACCGCCACGGCGCGGGTGATCGCGTCGAGTCGCGGCGAGATCTCCTCCAACGTGGTGTCCAGATCCTCTTCGGCCAGGGCCTCACGGGCGCCCTCCAGGAGCCCGGCGCGGATCTGCGCGGGGTCCTCGCCGTGCGGATCGTCGTCGCTGATGATCACGTGATCGGCCATGCGCACCGCGATGGCGCCCATCAGCGGGCGCTTGGCGCTGTCACGCTCCCCCGCGGCGCCGACGACCAGGATGGTCTTCCCGCGCGAGGTGCTCGCGGCGGCCTCGAGGGTACGGATCATGGCATCGGGGTTGTGCGCGAAGTCGACGATCGCGGCGGGCTCGGTGCCGATCACCTGCATCCTGCCTGGGACGCTGATCGTGAAGGGGTCGGCCTGCTCGAGCGCGGTGACGATCTCGTCGCGACTGACTCCGAGCGCGGTGGACTCATCGGCGGTGAGCACCATCACGGCGGCCAGCGCCGCATTGGCGACGTTGAACCGGCCGGGCAGCCCGGTGCGGGAGCGGATGCTCTCCCCGGTGTGGCGGTTGCGCAGCGTGAAGGCGCTGCCGAGCAGATGCGGGGTCACCTCGGTGACGCTCCAGTCCGCGGCCGGGTCCGGCACCTCTGCGGTGGCAAGCGTCACGACGTGGCCGGTTGCGGTCTCAGCCATCCGCCAGCCCCAGGGATCATCCACGATGACCACGCTGCTGCGGGTGCGGCGACGGGCGAACAGGGCCGCCTTGGCCGCGAAGTACTCCTCCATCGACCCGTGCAGGTCCAGGTGGTCCTGGGTGAGGTTGGTGAAGCCCGCCACGGCGTAGAAGAGCCCGGAGGTGCGCTGATAGGAGATGGCGTGGGAGGAGACCTCCATCGCGGCGGCGGCGACGTCGGCCTCGCGGAAGAGCGCCATCAGGCTGTGCAGCTGCACGGCCTCCGGCGTCGTCATCTTCGAGGGGATGGTCGCCGCACCGGAGGCGATCTCGATGGTGCCGATCAGGCCGGTGGCGCGCTCGTGCGGGCGCAGCAGCGTGTCCAGCAGGGAGCGCAGGAAGTAGGTCGTGGTGGTCTTGCCATTGGTGCCGGTGACCCCGAAGAGCGCCGGCCCGGAGGTGGCGGTGTTTCCGTAGATCAGCGCGGCCGACGGGCCCGCCGCCTCGCGCACGCGGCGCACCTCGATGACCGGGATGCGGTAGCCCACGCGTTCACGGACCTTCTCGGCGCCGGCGACGTCGGTGAGGATCGCTGCCGCCCCGCCGTCCAGAGCGGTCATCACGAAGTCAGCACCATGAGCGCGGGAGCCGGAGACCGCGACGAAGAGGTCCCCGGGGCCTACGGCCTTGGGGTCCATGGCGGCACCGGTGAGCCGGATCTCGCCTGCGGCACGACCCACGGGGGTGACCAGCGGGTCATAGCCGGTGCTGGCGAGCTCGGCGACGAGCTCTTCCACACTGGTGCCGAGCACGCCGTCTGGACGGAAGACTCGGTCCTGCTGCGCGACGCTCAGCCCTGCCTCTACCGCGCTCACCAGGGCTGATCCTGATTCTCGCCTTCGAAGCCGTCGTAGGCCTCGCTCTCCGCCCCGCTGGGCGCCTCGTCATAACTGCTAAGCACGTAGGCCATGATCTCACGGAACGTGTCGGTGACCTCCCAGTCACGCCAGTAGCCCTGCGGGCGGTGCACGGTGACGGAGACCAGATACTGCGGGTCATCCAGCGGCGCCATTCCGATGAAGGACTGGGTGTGGCCGTCGAACCCTCCGCCAGCACCGGCTGCCTCCGCGATCCCGGACTTGCCGCCCACGCGGTATCCGGAGACGGCGGCCTGGCCGCCGGTTCCGTAGTCCACCACGCCTTCGAACATCCGGAGCATCTCCGCGGAGGTCTCCTCGGAGAAGATCCGCTCACCCGGCTGGGTCTGAACCGGGTGCTCGGTGCCGTCGGCGTCGACGTAGGCGTCGATCAGGCGCAGCGGGACGTCGACTCCGCCGTTGGTCATGGTCTGGAAGGCCTGCACATTGTGCAGCACCGAGGTCGTGTAGCCCTGCCCGAACTGCGTGGTCAGGTGCTGGCGGGCGTCCCATTCCTCGGGGGGCCGCAGCACCGAGTTCGCTTCGGTCCCGAGCCCGATGTCGAGCGGTTCGCCGAGGCCGACCCGGCGCATGTAGTCGTACCGGGTCTCTTCGGGGATCTCTCCGCCGATCATCACGGTGCCGGTGTTGTAGGAGCGGGCGAAGATGCCTGCGGCCGTCATGTCCAGGGTCGGGTGGCGGGTGGCGTCGCTGATGGTCTGGCCGTCCACCTCGTAGCGGTTGTCCACGGTGAAGCCGTCGGTGGGGTTCAGCGTCCCCTCCTCGAGCGCCATGGCGAAGGTGATGGCCTTGCCGGTGGAGCCTGGTTCGAAGTCCTGGGTCAGCGCGAGCGGTCGGCGGAAGAGCTCGTCGGTCTCTCCCGGTTCGGCCGGATCGACCGTCTCGGAGTCGGCCATGGCCAGGATCTCTCCAGTGGTGAGGTCCACGACGGTGGCATTGCCCCAGGCTGCGTTGTACTGGTTCGACTTCTTCGCGATCGCCTCCTGGGCGAACCACTGCAGGTCCTGATCGATGGTCAGACGGACGTCCTGGCCGTCCTCGGCCGGGAGCTCCTCATAGGTGGCCACCGGAATCCGCACGCCGTCGCCGCCGACCTCATAGATCCGTTCCCCGTCGACGCCGCTGAGCGCCTCGTCCTGGGCGGCTTCGATTCCTTCGAGGGGGCCGTCAGCGCCCATGAATCCGATGATCGAACCCGCCACGGCGCCGGACGGGTAGCTGCGCTGGGACACCGGCTCGGCGTAGAGGCCGGGGAGCCCGATGTCCACGGCCTGCTCGCTCTGCTCAGGCGTCAGTGATCGAGCCACCACCGAATAGCGGCTCTCGCCCACGATGAGGTCTGTGAGCTCCTCGGTGCTGCGATCCAGCACCTCGCCGAGCTCGGCGATCCCGGCCTGCACCGAGATCTCCTCGCGCAGCCCGGTGGCCTCGTCGCTGCGCTCGAAGTCTTCCACCACCGCCTGGTCGACGACCAGGTCATAGCGGTTCACCGAGGCGGCGAGCACTCGACCTTCGGTGTCGAGGATGTCCCCGCGGTGTGCGGGCAGCGGGACGCTGCGCAGCCGTTCGGAGACCGCCGCCTGGGCGTTTCCTGCAGGGTCCAGGCCCTGCACGTGGAAGAGGCGTCCTCCGAGCAGGAGCAGCATCACCAGGATCAGGGTGAGTCCGATGCGCATCCGGAACGAAAGGACCCGTTCTGCGCGTTTCTTCTGAGCGGCTGCCATGGCGTCAGCGTTCTCCCAACAAGTCGATCAGTCGAATGAGGGCGCCGGTATGGTCCCGCCGTTGAGTTCAGCAGGGCTGAACTGGTCTTGCGTCCCTGCAGATGCCTCCTGGCCATTCTGCCCGCTGGGAGCCTCGATGAGCGTGTTCAACGCGCCCCCGCCGAGAATCCCTGACGGCGCGCCGGTCACGGCATCCGAGACGTTCAGCGCAGCGGCGGAGTCGCCTCCGGGAACTGCGGGCGAGGCCACGAAGCTGGAGGGACGGTCGCCGCTGTCCGCGGGCGCCGCGGTGCCGGTGACCTCACCGTTGCCGAGATCCAGGGCCGCGGCCTCGGCAGGCATGACCATGCCCAGTCCGACGGCGGCACTGGAGAGCGCCTGCGGCGATTCCAGGTGCTGGACCTCTTCGGTCAGCGCCTGGTTCGCCTGGACCAGCGAGAGGTGCTGATTCTGCAGGTCCACGACGGTGTACTGCGCGTTGGCCACGTGGATGTTCACCGCGAGCACGATCGTCAGCGCGAGCCCGAGCAGTGCGATGATCCCGCCGATGAGTCCCTTCTGCCGCCCCCGGAGCTTGGGCAGGGCGCGGAGCATCGGACTGGGGCGTGCTGGGGAGCCTGCGTCGTCGGTGCGTCCGGGGAAGGAGAGGCTGCGCGCCAGTGACCCGCGGCTGGCCGGGGCGAGGGAATGTGCTTCTGCGCTCATGCGGCGGTTCTCCTGGAGTCGGTCAGCTTCTCCACTGCACGCAGCTTCGCTGACGCTGCGCGGGGGTTCTCGGCGATCTCGGCCTCGTCGGGCAGCTCTGCCCCGCGGGTGAGGGATCTGAATGTCGGCTTGTGCTCTTCGAGCTCCACGGGCAGCCCCGTCGGCGCCGAGGACTTGGTGCGTCGAGCGAAGGCCTGCTTCACGATGCGGTCCTCCAACGAGTGATAGCTCATCGCCACGATCCGACCGCCCGGCGCCACGGCGTCCAGGGCGTTCGGGATGGTGCGCTGCAGGACCTCGAGCTCCTCGTTGACCGCGATGCGCAGGGCCTGGAAGGTGCGTTTGGCGGGGTGTCCCCCGGTGCGCTTGGAAGCCGCGGGGACCGCGCGGTCCACCACGGCGGCGAGGTCCGCGGTCGTGGTGAAGGGGCGACTCTCTCGCCGGGAGACGATGGCCGAGGCGATGCGTCCGGCGAAGCGCTCTTCGCCGTATTCGCGCAGGATCCGCCTCAGCTCGGGCACCTCGATCCGCGCCAGCAGCTCGGCGACCGACTCGTCGGGGGAATCCTCCGAGGCATCCATGCGCATGTCCAGCGGGGCATCGTAGGAGTAGGCGAAGCCGCGGGAGGCCTCGTCCAGCTGCAGCGAGGAGACCCCGAGGTCGAGAAGCACCCCGGCGACTCGCTGATCGGAGTCCAGCTCCTCTGCGGCGACCTCGTCCACGCGGTCGTAGACCGTGTGGATGCCGCGAAAGCGGTCGCCGTAGGCGGAGAGGCGCTGCGCCGCGAGGGCATGCGCCTGGGGATCCCGGTCCAGGCCGAGCACGAGCACCTCGGAGTCGGCCGCAAGCATGGCTTCGGCGTGGCCGCCCATGCCCAGGGTGGCGTCGATGACCACGGGACGGTGGCCGGCGGCCCGGATGTTCTCCACTCCGAGGGCCAACAGTCTGATGCAGCGATCTCGCATCACCGGCACGTGCCGGTCTGCTGTCTCTCGTTGCGCCATACTGCCTCCGTCATGGGAAAGGATCCTTGGACCAGCTCCTCCTCCGCTCCGGCCTGCTGCCTGACATCGGGGAAGATAAGTCAGGAGTGCGGCCGGGCGGCGGAAGAACTCACCCAAGGATCCCCTTGAAGTGTTCGAACCGTCTTCACTTGTCGTACTTTGTTCGGTCGGCGTGTCGCGTCGAGCGCCTTCGGTGCTCAGAAGAGACCGGGAATGGCGTCCCCATCGGTGGATGAGAACTCCGACTCCTTCGCCTCCAGGTACTCGTTCCAGGCTGCGGTGTCCCAGATCTCGGCGCGGTCTCCCGCTCCGATGACCGTGACATCGCGGTCCAGTCCGGCGTACTCCCTCAGCGCGGCGGGAACCGTGATCCTGCCCTGCTTGTCCGGAATCTCGTCAGAGGCTCCGGAGAGGAATACGCGGATGTAGTCGCGTGCTTGGCGTGAGGTCAGAGGAGCCTGCCGCATCTGCTGATGGACGTTCTTGAACTCTTCCGTGCTGAACACATAGATGCAGCGTTCCTGCCCGCGGGTGAGGACCAGGCCGTTGGCCAGTTCTTCGCGATACTTCGCGGGAAGGATCAGGCGAGCCTTCTCATCCATGCGAGGCGTGTATGTGCCCAGGAACAAAGGACACTCACCACCTCACTTGTTGAGGAGAATCATTCCTTCTCCCTCTACCGAGCTCCACTTTACCCCACTTCCCCCCACTTGCAACCAAAATCTGCCGTCGCACGGCCGACACTTCCCCCACGTCGGCGATTTCAAGCCTCTGACCTGGAGTGATACCACTCAGGTGCAGGTGGAGGGCGGTGGAGGGCTTCTCCCGGACAGGCCCGCTCCGGGTGCGCCGGGTGAGTGTCGCGCCGTGCGGAGCGACCCGGAGCAGCGTCGCGAGAGCCTGGATGATCCGCCTCTGACCAGGCGAGACGGGCGCAGCGGCGGGAACTGAGGACCGTTGTGGCGGGATGTGGGGTGCTGTGGGGTGGGAAGTGGGGGTGTTGTGTGGTGGGAAGTGGAGGTACCCGATGGTGGGAAGTGGAGGTACCCGATGGTGGGAAGTGGAGGCGCTGCGATCAGGCACGAAAAAGGCCCCTCCGGAGAGGGGCCTTTCGAAGTCAGGTGATGCCTGGAGGAGTCAGTCCTGCCGGCGTCGTTCTTCCCAGCGCTGTTCGAGTCCGGTCATGAAGTTTCCGGACGGACTCGGGGCCGAGCTGCGGGGTCCGCCGCCGCCGCCTCCACCGCCGTTGCCGTTGCCGCCGCCGTTGCCGCGGGAGTTTCCGGAGGTTCCTCCGGTGGTGGCGTAGTAGACGCCTGCACCCATGATCAGGAAGCCGATCACACCGACAGGGATCCACTGGTTGTAGATGCTGACCAGCAGGACGACGATGCCGAGGACTGCGACCAGAGCGCCGAGCACAATGTTGCGCACGTTGAGCTTTCCCGTCGGGGAGTCCTGCATGGAGCTTGCGAAGCTCGGATCCTCCGACTGCAGCTGTTCTTCGAGCTGCTTGAGCATGCGCTGTTCACGCTCCGACAGTGGCATCGTGAAGCTCCTCGCGGTCGTCGTATGGCGTGGTGGACGATCTGGATACGCCTAGGTGTATAGTCTAGCGGTTTCGTCACCGCAGACCTAGCCCGCAGTCCGCCCTGCGGCGATCTCTGGGCTGGTGCCCAGGAACCCTCCAGTCATGGATCCTCGCGGCGAGCGCGCAGCAGCGAGGCAGGAGCAGTCTGGACCTGTGGGAATTTCTTCGCGATCGCGTCGAGCGCACTCTCGGCGTCGAGCCAGTTCGTCTCCGTGCGATCGAAGCTCAGCTGCAGCGAGCCTCCCTCATCCACCAGCCGTTCCGCCCGGACTCCGACCAGGCGCACCGGCTGCGGCCGCTCCCCCAGCCGTTCCAGCATCCCCAGCACGCGGGCGTAGATGGCCAGTGCGGAATGGGTGGGATGGGAGAGGGTGGACGAACGGGTCAGCGTCTCGAAGTCGCTGTAGCGCAGCTTCAGGCTGATCCCCTCGGCGGAGACCCCCGACTCGCGCAGCCGCGCGGCGACCCGGTGACTGAGTCGCAGCAGCTCTGCGCGCAGCGCCGCTTCATCCTCGACATCGACCGCAAAGGTCTCTTCGGCCCCGATGGACTTCTCGATCCGGTGCGGCTGGACCTCGCGGGCGTCCTCTCCCCAGGCCAGCCGGTGCAATGCCGTGCCGGTGACCCCGAAGCGGCGGCGCAGCGCCGGTTCCGGGGTCTCTGCGAGCTGGAGCACCGTGGTGATCCCGAAGGCCTTCAGGGACTCTGCGGTCTTTCCCCCGACGCCCCACATCGCGGTCACCGGCAGGGAATGCAGGAACTCCAGGCGGCGGTGCGGCGGGACCAGCATCAGCCCGTCCGGCTTTGCCCGGGTGGAGGCGATCTTGGCGATGAACTTGCGGTCGGCGATCCCCACGGTGGCGGGGAGGTTGAACTCCTCACGGATCTCACGGCGGATCTTCTGCCCGATCTGCTCGGGTCCGCCCAACCGCCGTCGAGCCCCGGTGAGATCGAGGAAGGCCTCGTCCACGCTGAGCTGCTCCACGGCGTCGGTGACGGTGTCGAAATAGCTCATGATCCGCCGCGAGAGCTCTCGGTAGACGTCCATGTGGGGCGAGATCACGACGGCGTCGGGACTGGCCCGGCGCGCCCGGGCCAGCGGCATCGCCGAGCGCACCCCGTCCGCGCGGGCCTCATAGGAGGCCGAGAGCACCACGGAGCGACCCGAGTCCTGCGCGACGATGATCTTGCGCCCGCGCAGCTCGGGGCGGGTGAGCAGCTCGACCTCCACGTAGTAGGCATCCATATCCACATGCGCGAGGACGCGTGAATCAGCCGGTGGGGACGGTGCCATACCGATAGGCTATCCGCCATGAAGCGCGAAGAATTCATCAGCGAGGTCAACGCGAGGTGCGCCGGCTTTCTCGAGGCGCGGCACGCAGAGGTCCATGCAGTCTCCCGACACGCGGTCCCCTTGGTCACGGCGCTGATGTCACTGACCCGGGGTGGGAAGAAGATGCGTCCCGCCCTGGCACGACTGGGCTGGCAGGCGGCCTCCGGGCGCGGCGCGGGCGTCGTCGAGCTGGGGGTGGCGCTGGAGCTGTTCCAGGCGGCTGCGCTGGTCCACGACGACGTGATCGACCGCTCCGCGACCCGCCGGGGTCTGCCCAGCGCGCACATCCGCTTCGAGCAGCTCCACCGCGAATCCGGCTTCAGCGGAGACCGCGGTCATTTCGGGACCACCGGTGCGATCCTCTCCGGCGACCTCGCCCTCGCCTGGGCCTCGGAGGCCTTCTTCCATGCCCAGTCCACCGCCGCCCGGGACGGGCTGGCGAGCAGTCCGCTCGCCGCGCGGACCTTCCATCAGATGCACACCGAGGTCATCACCGGGCAGTACCTCGACGTGCTGGAGGAGGTGCGCACCCCGGCCGACACCGAGACCGAGGCGGTCAGTCGGGCCCGCGGGGTGCTGCGCTACAAGGCTGCCAAGTACTCCACCGAGTACCCGGTGGTCCTCGGCGCGGCCCTGGCCGGCGGCTCGGACCAGCTGTGCCGCGCCTTCGCCGCGGCGGCGCTGCCGGTAGGAGAGGCGTTTCAGCTGCGCGACGATCTGCTCGGGGTCTTCGGAGACCCGGAGACCACCGGCAAGCCGGTCGGTGATGATCTGCGTGAGGGCAAGCGCACCGAGCTCATCGCCTACGGGTTGTTCCGCTCCTCCGCGGCGGGAGCCCAGGAGCTCAGCCAGATGCTGGGAGACCCGGCGCTGAGCGAGGAGCAGGTGGAGCGGGCCCGCGCCATCCTCACCGAGTCTGGAGCCGTCGACGAGGTCGAGCGCAGCATCGAGAAGCTCACCGGCGAGAGCGTCGCCCGGACACAGCACCTTGTGGATCTCGGCGTCTCCGCGGAGGTGCTCGAGGAGTTCGACCAGCTGCGCGGACACCTGGTGCTGCGCACGGTCTAGCGTCGAGACCCGCGCGGGGCCCGGGATCGACTCGCGCCGCGGCAACTCGGAGTTGGGCAGGTTCGATACCCTGGGGCTGTGAGCTCTGAACAGATTGACCCGTGGATAGGTTCCAGGATCGATGACCGCTATGTGATCGATGAGCGCATCGCACGTGGCGGCATGTCCACGGTCTACCGCGCCCAGGACCAGCGGCTCGGCCGAGAGGTCGCCCTGAAGGTGCTGTTCCCGCACATGGCGGAGGATCGCAAGGTCGTGGAGCGATTCGAGCAGGAGGCCCGGAACTCCGCGCTGATCGCCCACCCCAATGTGGTCCAGGTGCTCGATCAGGGACAGGCCCAGGAGACCGCCTACCTGGTGATGGAGTACGTCCCCGGCGCCACCCTGCGCACGCTGCTCAAGCACGGGGCGATGACGCCTCGGCTGGCGCTGACCTACATGGACTCGATCCTGCAGGGCCTGGCTGCGGCACACCGCGCCGGCCTGGTCCACCGAGACATCAAGCCGGAGAACGTGCTGGTCTCCCATGACGGGCGGATCAAGCTTGCCGATCTGGGGCTGGCCCGCGCCGCGACCCACCACTCCGGGACCTCGACGCTGATGGGCACCGTGGCCTATATCTCTCCGGAGCTGCTCTCCGGAGAGGGAGCCGATGAGCGCTCCGACATCTACGCCATCGGCATCCTGCTCTACGAGATGCTCACCGGCGTGCAGCCCTTCACCGGAGACTCCCCCGTGCGGGTCGCCTACCAGCACGTGAACTCCACCGTGCCGGTCCCCTCGGCTCAGGTCCAGGGACTCGCCGGCGAGCTCGATGACCTGGTCAGCATCGCCACCCGGCCCGAGGTGGCGCTGCGGCCGAAGAACGCCGATGAGCTGCTGAAGATGCTGCGTGAGACCCGCGGCCTGCTCAGCGACGCCGAGCTCGACTTCGACGGCGCGCTCAGGAGCCCCGCGACGCGACCGATCCCCGCCATGGGCGTCTCCGCACGAGCGTCCGAGCGCACCGGCCAGCGGCCCACCACGATGCTGCCCGGGGACTCCGACGAGGCCTTCCTGGAGACCGGAGCGCAGCAGGCATCGGCTTCCCTGTTCGAGACTCCCGGGGACGAGCCGCAGCCCGACGACCTGCAGCCCTGGGACGAGGACATCGACGCGGCCCTGGGCAACGCGCGGACCACCCACCTGGAGGCCGAGCATCGCGACGCCGCCCACGGGCGCCCCTCGAGCCTGGCCGAGGAGGATCGCCAGCTGGTCACCGAGGTGCCCACCAGCGGGCTGCAGCTGCGCCCGCCCCGGCTCAGCGTCGCAGAGCCGGCGACCGGCATGCAGCCCTCCGTCGGCGCCCGACGGCCGGTGGAACGGGTCCGCACGGAGAAGCGCGAGCGTCAGCGCCCCACGGTCGAGCTTGCTGGCCCCGATGCCACCCGGGTCTGGCTGATGATCGCCGCGATCATGATCGGCAGCGCCCTGTTGGTGCTGCTGGCCGGCTGGATCGGCGTGAGCAGCGCGCTGATCCCCAGCCTCGGGGGCTGAGGACCTGCGCGCGGCCTGGGACCGGTTCGCCTGTGGCCCGCGTCAGCGGCCCGTCCCGAGAACCTGCCGCTGGGGCCTATCTCACCTGGGTGAGGGACTCTGCCACCAGGAACGCCAGCTCCAGGGACTGCTTGTGGTTCAGCCGCGGGTCCACCAGGGACTCATAGCGCTGATCGAAGGCTGATTCGTCGACCATGTCGGAGCCGCCGAGGCACTCGGCGACGTCGTCGCCGGTCATCTCCACGTGCAGCCCACCCGGGTAGGTGCCCAGCGAGCGGTGGACCTCGAAGAAGCCGCGCACCTCGTCGAGGATGTCGTCGAAGCGGCGGGTCTTGTAGCCGTTGTCGGCCGTGATGGTGTTACCGTGCATCGGGTCGGTCACCCAGACCACCTTGGCGCCGGAGTCGCGCACCGCGGTCACCAGCGGCGGGAGCTTCTCCCGGACGTTGGAGGCGCCCATCCGCACGATGAAGGTCAGCCGTCCGGGCTCCCGCTCGGGATCAAGCTTGTCGATGATCGCCAGGACGGTCTCCGGGGTGGTGCTGGGGCCCAGCTTGACCCCGACCGGGTTCTGCACCCGGGAGAGGTAGTCCATGTGTGCGCCGTCGAGCTCGCGGGTCCGCTCGCCGATCCAGACGAAGTGGCCGGAAGTCACGTAGGGCTTTCCGGTGCGGGAGTCGATCCGGGTCAGTGCGCGCTCGTAGTCCAGCAGCAGCGCCTCGTGGGCGGCGTAGAACTCGGTGCGCTTGAGTCCTTCGAAGTCAGCACCGCAGGCCTCCATGAAGCGCACCGCGCGGTCGATCTCCCCGGCGAGCTGCTCATAGCGGGCGTGGGCGGGGTTCTCCATGAATCCCTTGTTCCACTGCTGCACCGCGCGAAGGTCGGCGAAGCCGCCCTCGGTGAAGGCCCGGACCAGGTTCAGCGTGGCGGCGGACTTGTGGTAGGCCGCGACCATCCGCTTGGGGTCGGGCACGCGGGATTCCTCGGTGAACTCGAAGCCGTTGACGATCTCGCCGCGGAAGGTCGGCAGCGTCACGCCGTTGCGGGTCTCCACATCGGAGGAGCGCGGCTTGGCGTACTGCCCGGCCATGCGCCCCATCTTCACCACCGGCAGCGAGGCGCCGTAGGTGAGCACGACGGCCATCTGCAGGATGGTCTTGATCTTGGCACTGATCCGGTCGGCGGTGACGCCGTCGAAGGTCTCGGCGCAGTCGCCGCCCTGGAGCAGGAACGCCTCACCGTTGGCAACCTTGGCCAGGCGTCGCTTGAGCTTGTCGACCTCCCCGGCGAAGACCAGCGGAGGGTGCGCGGAGAGCTCCGCATAGGCGGAGTCGAAGTCTTCGTGGCTGCGCCAGTCCGGCTGCTGGCTCAGCGGCAATGAACGCCACTCGTCCAGGCCCGGATAGTCTGCTGCCCCGACGTGGAGGATCTCTCCGGGGGCGGTCAGCGGGGCGTCGGTTCGGGGCTCTGGCGTGGTAGTCACCTGTTCAGGGTAGTCCGCCGCGCACGGGCGCGCCTAATGGCGGAGCGGCATTCCATCATGCGGACGAAGTGAGCCCGGGGGCGGTGTGCGCCCCCGGGCTCCTCAGCTGTTCTGCATCGATCGACGTCTGAAGGTTTCAGCGTCTCTTGCTGCTCAGCCCTTCTTGGCGGCAGCCTCGGTGTAGAGCGCCTCGACCTCTTCGGCGAAGTCCTTCATCACCACAGGTCGCTTGATCTTCAGGGAGGGGGTGAGGTGGCCGGATTCGATGGTGAAGTCGGTGTGCAGCAGCCGGAAGTCGCGGATCGATTCGGCGCGGGAGACCGACTCGTTCGCCCGGTCGACCACCGACTGCACGTGGGCGATGATCGTCTCGTGCTTCGCCAGCTCGGAGACCGGAGTCTTGGGGTCCAGTCCCTTGCGCTCGAGCCACTGCGGCAGGGTCTCCTCGTCCAGGGTGATCAGCGCCGCCACGAAGGGCCGGTTGTCGCCGACCACCACAGCCTGGGAGACGATCGCGTCGGAGCGCATCAGGTCTTCCAGCTGGGCCGGTGAGACGTTCTTCCCGGTCGCGGTGACCAGGATCTCCTTCTTGCGGCCGGTGATGGTGAGGCAGCCGTCGGAGTCCAGGGTGCCGACGTCGCCGGTGCGGAACCAGCCGGTGTCGGTGAAGATCTCCTGGTTCAGCTCGGGCCGGTTGTGGTAGCCGCGGAAGACGCAGATGCCGCGGCCGAGGATCTCGCCGTCCTCAGCGATCTTCACCGCGCACCCGGGAAGCGGCGCCCCGACGGTGCCGATCTTGCTCAGCGCAGGGGTGTTCACGGTCAGCGGCGCCGTGGTCTCGGTCAGCCCGTAGCCCTCGAGGATCTGCACGCCCACGCCGTAGAAGAAGTGGCCGAGCCGCTCCCCCAGCGGCGAGCCGCCGGAGACCGCATGGGCGACCTGTCCGCCCATCCGGGCGCGCAGCTTGGAGTAGACGAGCTTGTCGAAGACCGTGTGCTTGAGCCCCAGGGCGAAGGGGACCTTGCCGTTCTGCTTGGCGCGGGACCATTCGATGGCGGTGTTCGCCGCCTTCTCGAAGATGGCTCCCTTGCCGTCGGACTCGGCCTTGAGCATCGCGGCGTTGTAGATCTTCTCGAAGACCCGCGGCACGGCCAGCAGGAAGGTCGGGTGGAAGGTGCCCAGGTCGTCCACCAGCTCCTTGATGTCGGAGGTGTGTCCGACCCGGGAGCCGCCGGCGACGGCGAGCACGGAGATGAAGCGGGCGAAGACGTGGGCCAGCGGGATGAACATCACCGTGGAGGCGTTCTTGTCGACCACCGTGCCCAGCGAGGAGCCCAGCGCCTGGAGCGAGAGCTCGGTGAAGTTCGAGTGGGTCAGCTCGCAGCCCTTGGGCCGCCCGGTGGTCCCGGAGGTGTAGATGATCGTCGCGAGGTCAGCACCGACGGCGGCGCTGCGTCGAGTGGCGACCTGCGCCTCGGTGACCTCAGCGCCCTTGGCGCGCAGCTGATCCAGGCCGGAGCCTTCGATGGTGTAGACGTTGCCCAGACCCGTGAGGTTCTCCTGGGCGACGGCGCGCTCGACGATCTTCTGGTGGGCCGGGGTCTCGGCGACGAGCAGCTTCACGCCGGCGTCTTCGATGATCCACGCGACCTGGGAGGGCGAAGACGTCTCGTAGACCGGCACGGTCACGGCGCCGGCGTAGAAGATCGCGAAGTCGAGCAGCGTCCACTCGTAGCGGGTGGGGGCCATGATGGCGACCCGGTCACCGACCTCGACGCCGGAACCGATGATGCCCTTGGCGAGCTGCACCACCTGGTCGCGGAACTCGGCGGCGCTGACGTCGGTCCACTGGCCCGGGGTGAGCTGGCGACCGAAGAGGATGTTCTGCGGGTCCGCGGTGACCTGACGTTCGAGCAGGTCAGTGATGTTCAGCTCGGCGGGAACATCGACTGCGGGCGGTGTTGCGATTTCCTTCACGGGGGCTCCTCCATCGTGTGTGCTATCTCACATCATCGTCTCACAGCCCGTTACTGAACGGTAGCTGGATGATTCGTGTCCCCATGGAAAACTTGCTCAGACCTGTGCGCCGTCGCCTGACCCGGTGCGGCTGCGCGGCATCTGCAGGAAGAGGATGACCAGTCCGGCCAGCACCACGCCGATCAGCGCGGGCACGGTCCAGCCGGGCGCATTCAGCGGCAGGAACGGCACGATGATCAGCGCCAGGATCGCGCCGATGCTGAGCACCGCCCCGAGCACCACGGCAGGCTTGGCGCCGGCGAGCGGGTTCTTCGGGTTGGGCGGCTGGAAGTCGTCGATCTCTTCGAGCGCGGAGTCATCCACGCTGTGATCCCGGGGACCCTGACCCGGGCCGCCCTGACCCGGACCTCCCTGGCCGGGCAGCGGCCGTGAGCGGCCGCCTCGACCGAAGACTCTGCTGGGTTCGTCGTCGCGATAGGTGCTCATGGCGCCATCCTCTCAGGGGGCTCGGCGGCGTGGTGCCGTCGGTGAAGAAAGTCGATCAGCTGCTCGTGGATGATCTCGGCCTCATGGTCAAGCGTCGCCACGTGCTGGCTGCGGGTGAGCGCCACGACCTCGAGCTGCTCCGCCGAGAGCGCCCTGCCCAGGGTATCGGCTGAGGAAGGGGGCAGGACGTTGTCCACGCCTGAGCGGAACAGCAGCACCGGCGTGCCCCGACGGGCGAGCACCGGAAGCTCGCGGCGGACCTGCGCGAAGAGCCGGTCGAGCTCGACGACGGCGCGCAGCGGGGTCTGTGCGTAGGCCTCCTCCACGACGTCGGGCTTGGCGATGTCTCCGGCGATGCTCGCCACCGAGGGCCGGATCCGGCCCAGCGCCCAGGCCTTCGGTCCGGTGAGCGGCGCCAGCCGGAGTCCGGGATTGATCACCGAGACGGCCTCCACCCCACGGTGGGCGGCCACATGCAGCGCCAGCGACCCTCCCATCGAGAGGCCCACGGTCGCCACCCGGGGGCAGCGGGCGGCGAGCCGGTCGTAGCTGGCCAGCGCCGCGCGCATGATCTCAGCGCGCGGGGTGCTCGCCAGCTCCTCCCAGCTCGTGCCGTGACCGGGCAGCAGCGGGAGATCCACCGTGAAGCCTGCGGCCTGCAGCGCGTCGGCGAGCGGGCGCATCGAAGCGGGCGTGGAGGTGAATCCGTGGAAGACGGAAACTCCGAAGCCGGACATGTCCATTCCTTCACTCTATTGCCTCTACAGTGGTCTCCAAGCTCAGCCGCCTGAAAGGACCCCCTCCCACCGTGTCGTTCTACAGCGTCGCCAAGAAATTCGTCGTGGCCCCGGTGGTCAACACGGTGTTCCGCCCCTGGGTCCGCGGCCTGCACAACATCCCCAGCGAAGGTCCGGCGATCCTGGCGTCGAACCACATGTCCTTCTCCGATTCGGTGTTCATGCCGGTGAAGGTGCCTCGGCAGGTGCACTTCATGGCGAAGGACGACTACTGGGGCAGACAGGGCGCCTACGGGTGGGGGATGCGGAAGTTCTTCGACCTCTCGGGCCAGATCCCGATGGACCGCTCAGGCGGCAAGGCCAGCCAGGACTCGCTGAACGCCGGGGAGCAGGCGCTGCGCGACGGAGAGGTGCTGGGCATCTACCCCGAGGGCACGCGCAGCCCGGACGGGCGGCTCTACCGCGGCAAGCTCGGCATCGCGCGGCTGGCGCTGAACACCCGCGCTCCGGTGATCCCGATCGCCCTGATCGGCACCGACAAGGTCCAGCCGATCGGGAAGAACATCCCCCGGCTGGGCCGGGTGGGGATGATCGTGGGCGAACCGATGACCTTCGAGTCGTACTACGACAACGCCGAGGATCGCTTCGCCCAGCGCGCCGTGGCCGACGAGATCATGTACCGGATCATGCGGCTCTCTGGCCAGGAATACGTCGATGTGTACGCCTCGGATGTGAAGCGTCAGCTGGAGGCGGAGAAGGCCGACGCGAAGGCGGCGCGCAAGGCGCTGCGCCACCACAGCGGGCGCCGCACCGTGGACCCGTCCGCCGACTAGGCGAGGCACGCCCACATCCCGGGGCGCTCAGAACACCCCCGGCGCAGCCTTCCGGTGCAGGCCGAAGCGGAACCCCAGGCCGGCCGCGAGGACCATCGCCGCGCCGAACACCCATCCGGAGAGCGCGAGCGCCTGCGTCCCGGAGAGCAGGACCCCGATGGTGCAGCCCAGCCCGATCATCGCACCCCACCCCAGCAGCACCCCTCCGCCGAGGGCGGTGACCGAGTTGAACGCCGTGGTCTTCTCGAGCCGCACGCACCGACCCGGCAGCGCCACGGCCAGCGAAGCCAATACGATCCCGACGATCAGCCAGCCGTTGGTGGTGATGGTGTCGACCATGATGGCCACGCATCCGGCCAGGCGCTCGTCGAGCCCCGGCATGAGGCGCTCCATCCAGCCGGCCTCGGTCATGGACGTCCGGGTCATCGAGGAGATCTGCTGGGTGACCCCCAGCGGCTGGTCCTTGTAGTAGGCCAGAATCGCCAGGATTCCGACACTGGAGCCGGTGAACAGCGCCGGCCAGCGCTTGAAGAACACGAGCCGTCGAACTTCGGTGGCGTCCACCGTCCGGTCGCCTCGACCTTGGACCGGCGGGTTCCAGCGCAGCAGCCAGACACCCAGGCACACCAGCACGCCGAGCTGCAGCAGTACCGCGAGCGCGTACCCGTTGTCCGCCGCCAGCCAGGTGGCCGGGGAGCCGAGGATGAACCGGGAGTACATGGTGTCCCAGCTGAGGAACCCGAGACCGAAGCCCAGGACGACGCCGAGCAGGGCCGGTATGGACCGCAGGTGACCCTCCGGGAGACGGTACGGGTGCCCGGCGATGCAGCCCCCGGAGATCACCATGCCCAGCCCGAAGGAGAGTCCGGCGATGACCAGCGCCAGCGAGACCGGGGCGATATGCGCGTCCGTCGGCACGTTGTCCGCGGTGGGCGTGGGAATCCGGGTGGAGAAGATCACCGCGTAGCCGATCGTGCCGACAGCGATCGAGACCAGGATCGCGTACATCCCTCTGCTGTCATGCTTCTCGAAGAGGTCTCGGAATACGCAGGTGGCCTCAACCGGTGAATGCACCGCTACTCGGCAAAATGAGTGGTGGAGGTGCGCATGGAGTTCACACCAGAGCAACAGCAGGCCATCTGGGACGGTTGGCGAGAGGGCGAGTCCTTCCAACGAGTCGCTGACAGGGTTGGGCAACGCGCCCACGTCATCCAATACTTCCTCCGAAGTCACGGAGGCATCAGACCGAAGCCGTCTCAACGAGACCGCCGGCACCTCGCCCACGACGAGCGCGAAGAGATCTCGAGAGGAATCGCCGCTGGTTGGTCGCTACGCAAAATCGCAGCGGCCCTGAACCGTCCGCATTCCACCATCTCCAGAGAACTCACAAGGAACGGCGGGCGCCTGGCCTATCGCGCCGCTGCGGCCGAGCACGCCGCAGGGTATTCGAGTGAAACGACCGAAAGTCACCAGGCTCAGGGAAAAGCCCGCACTATTGCAGGTGGTCAGAGCGAAGCTGGAACTGGACTGGTCTCCAGAACAGATCTCTGCCTGGCTGAAGAAGGCCTACCCCGATGATCAGAGCATGCGGCTATCGCACGAGGCGATCTACCGGTCGATCTACTACGTCTATCGGCGTGAACTCGATCGAGGCACATCCCAGCATTTACGGTCTGGGCGCACCGTTCGTCGGCCGCGGCGACGCGTCCAACCATCGGGGCGTGGTCGCCTGAAGAACATGGTGCCCATCAGTGCCCGTCCCGCATCAGTCGAGAACCGTGTTGAAGTCGGGCACTGGGAGGGTGACCTTGTGATGGGGAAACGGCCTTCGGTGGTCGCGACTCTGGTGGAACGAAGTACCCGGTTCTTGAAGATCGTCCCGCTGCCGAACGGGTACAAGGCCGACGCTGTGAGGCTCGCGCTCACAGCTGCTCTGGGTGAGATTCCCGAGGAGGTGCGCCGGTCATTGACGTGGGACCGAGGTCGGGAAATGGCAGAGCATGCGCAGCTCTCCAAGGATCTGAGCATGGATGTTTACTTCTGCGCCCCGGGGAGTCCATGGCAACGGGGGTCGAACGAGAACACCAACCGGTTGCTGCGGCAATACCTCATCAAAGGATCTGATCTTCGACGCTTCACTCCTGACGAGCTCAACGAGATCGCCGGACGACTCAATGATCGACCTCGACATGTCCTGGATTGGTCCAGTTCGAACGACCTCATCAGGACTTGGCATGTCGATCAGGGTGCGTCCGCGCTAATCTCGAAGCCAAGGGCGGTGCACTGATCGGTTGAGCCCACCACAGATACTTGAGACAGGTCGAGAGGCGTTGAATCTCGACCCACGTGAAGCGGTTCTCCACAGTCACAGCCAGCAAGAAGGATGGCACTGTCGCAACGACCGCCACGATTCCACCGTGCGAGTCCGCGGAGAACCCATCACAGGGCGATGACGCTGAAACCCCTACTGTCCGCCCAAGATCGAAACTCGCGACCAGGACACCATTAGCGCGAAACCTCCCTCTATTGACTAACAATATGAATCGCCTGATACTCAATATATGTCTACTCTTTACTCGACCGCGCTACGAGCTGCTATAGGCCTTCTGCTGCTGGGAAGTCTCATCGTCCAGGTGGCGATCCCTGTCAACGCACGAAGTGCCGGAGAGGTGTTTCCTGAGATTGAACCGCTGACCATGTCCTACGCGATTCTCGCGATCGCCGCCATCGTGGGAGTCCAAGTCGGGTTGGTCGCTACGTGGCGCCTCGCATCGATGGTGTCGAAGGACCGGATCTTCGATAGGTCTGCGTTGAAATGGGTCAACGTCATCATCGTTGCGCTGATCGTCTCCACCGCATTGGCCGCATCGGTTTTCGTCCACCTGATATTCATTGTCCAGGTCGGCGGTCCTCCGGCGCTGCTCGGGCTGGGTGGCGCCGTGGCACTGGGAGTGTCACTCTTGTTGCTTCTCGCGGTCATGCGCGGCCTGTTGGCCCAGGCGATCGACTACCGCAGCGAACTGGCGGGGGTCGTCTGATGGCCATCAGGGTCGCCATCGATGTCATGCTCGCCGAACGCCAAATGTCAGTGGGCGAGTTGGCCGAGAAGGTCGGAATCACTCCTGCCAACATCTCGATATTGAAGAACAATCATGCTCGGGCCATCAGGTTCTCCACCCTGGAAGCACTCTGCGAAGCCCTCGACTGTGAACCTGGCGACCTGCTGCGCCGGGAGAACCACGAACCCACCACTAAAGAGGTACGGAAAGCACCTGCAATGAGAGCCAAGGACACCGGCAAAGGGTCTCCCGTGGATGAACCAGAGAACCCTTCCGCCGCTCGGCCGCAGAACTAGAAGAAGGGTCCACGCCTGACCAAGCCACAGTTTCTCGTCATCCGAATCACTCTCGGAGAGCTGGCTCTAGGGGCCCTTATCGCGCCATTCATCGTGGTCCCACGACTAACGTTGACGTCTCATCAACCTAAGGTTAATGAGACACGAATCCTCTTTGCCTCGTTACCCGTCGACTCAGATTGGTAAAAGGTGATGATACGCCCCTCCTGTCTGAAGGAGGCGGCGACCACCTTTTCTTCGAGTTCGGCCGCGGATGCGCGCGCAGCGTCGATGGAGGTGGTTCGAGCATGTGTCAGTGAGTACCGGTCAGGATGAGCTCCACTGCCTCGTGCGGCGCGTCCCATTGCGGGAAGTGTCCGCACCGGGGGAACCAGTGCAGGGTCGCATCGGGGAACGCCGCAACAGCGCGATGGGCCTGCCGCGGAACGGTGACGAGGTCTCGACGTCCCCACCCGATGGTGACGCGACCGGGAACCTTCCCGAGCGAAGCGCCCTGCTGCTTGGGCCCCTTCGTGAGCGCGTCCAGCGCTGCATCCGTCGCTGGAGCATCGGCCAACCCGAGCAGGTCGGGCAGCACCGTCTGCTGCGTCAGCGACCACGGGTGGGCTGAGAACTGCGCGAGCAGCGCGGTCCGACTGACGCGATTGCCCAACAGTGTCGGCAGGACGCCGCGCAAAGCACGGACCAGGGCGATCGAGGGTCGAAGTGTATAGCCAAAGACCGCCAGCTCGCGGTCGCTCCAGAAGCCCCCAGGGTCCAATGCCACGGTGTCACCACCGACTCCGCGTCTGGCGAGCTCAAGCACGATCCGTCCACCCATCGACTGCCCGGCAGTGGCCACACCGTCCAGGCCCTGCTCGCCGATGAATTGCGCCACCGAATCGGCAAGTGTGGCGATCGACACCTCGCCTGGTAGCGGCGGTGTCTGGCCGAATCCGGGTAGGTCGACCGCGATGATCTCACGGTGCTCGGCCAAGGCGTCGATGATCGGATCCCAGGAGTGCCAACCAGCCCCGAGGCCGTGCACCAGCAGTAGGGGGCTTCCGTTGCCTCTTCGGACATGGTGAAGACTCATCCGATCAGTGTACGGCGGGGTTCGGGGTCGAACCGTCTCAGCGACCGCTCCGCCTCCGGGGCCAGCCGTGCCAGGTCGCCAGAGCACCAGCGGCGAAGGAAGTCACGTGGTCTGGCGATGCCCTGAGAGCCGTCTCAGTTCCTTGGATGTGGGACGACTTCCACCCCCAGCCGTTCAACCCAGCAGGAACCGGCGCGTCTGTGTTCCAGAAGTTGCGCCCATTAAAGTGTCCTGCCTCGTCCGCGCTAATCTCGAAGCCAAGGGCGGTGCACTGATCGGTTGAGCCCACCCAGAAGAAGCAGTACCGGCCGCGCTCGAACAGGATGCCCAGCCCTGCACCGACGAGCAGCATCAGGGCGGCGTTGGAGCCACCGGCCCCCTCCCCCTCCGTGGCGGAGAGATACCAGGCCAGTCCCAGCAGCACCGCTGCGACTGCGACCGCGATCGTGGTGCGGACGGTGTCCGCACGGGTCCAGCCCAGCTCTCGGTCTGCTCTGACGTCGACGGTCATGAGGTTCCCTTCCTGCACAGGGGAACCGGGCCCACCGCGGCGGGCCCGGTTCCTGAGATGTTCCACGCTCAGATGTTCCACGCTCAGAGGTCACGTGGCAGAGGTCAGTCTCCGGACTGGCCCCAGAGTCCGGCGCGCTGCCCGGAGCTGTTCGCCACCGGCACCCCAACGCTGTTGCCCCATTCCGACCAGGAGCCGTCGTAGACCTCGACGTCTTCGCCGAGGATCTGGCTCAGCGCGTACCAGGTGTGGGAGGCGCACTCCCCGATCCGGCAGTAGGCGATGATCGGGTTCTGGAAGTCCACCCCGGCCGCTTCGTAGATGCTGCGGATCTCCTCGGCGGGGAGGAACTCTCCGGTCTCCTCGTCGACGATCTGGGTCCAGGTGACGTTCACGGAGCCGGGGATGTGTCCCCAGACCGCGGCGCCCTCGCCCTGGAAGATGTCGGGGTCCACGCCGACCTCGCCGTCGTGCTCCTCGGCCGAACGGATGTCGACCAGGTTGACGGCGGCCACGGCGTCGCCGTCGGCCTCGGTGTTCTGCTCCGCAACCTCGAGCACCTCAGGCTGGAAGGCGCGGATGTCGTGGTTCTGCGGACTGGCCTGGAAGTTCCCCGCCGGAACCGCGGGAACCTCTTCGACGAGTTTGCGCTCGTCATAGAGCTCCCATCTGTGCAGACCTCCGTCGAGCAGCACCACGTCTTCGACGCCGTAGAGGTTGAACACCCAGGAGGCGTAGGCGGCGAACCAGTTGTTGTTGTCCCCGTAGAGGACCACGGTCGAGTCCTCATTGATGCCCAGCGACTGGGCCAGCTCGGTGAACGCTTCGGCGGAGATGGACTCACGAGTGTTCGGCGCGGTGAACTCCTGAGACCATTCCACATACTGTGCCTGCGGGATGTGCGCCTCGGCGTATGGGGTGAGCTCGGAACTGGGCAGGTCCTCCGAGACGTCCAGCAGCACGATGTCCTGCTCGTGGAAGTCTCCCTCATCGAGGCGTTCAGCCAGCCAGTCGGTGCTGACCAGCGGCTCATCGGTGTGGACGTCGTCGAACCCGCGATTCTCCCCCGGAATGTCCACGGCCACGACCGTGGTGGCGGTCTCGCCGTCGCCGGTCTCGGCGGCCCCGGATGCGGTGGCCCCGGATGCGGTGGACGAGCCGCTTGCCGGGTCATCTCCCGTGGAGTTCGCCACCACGAAGCCAGCCGTCCCGGCCAGTGCCGTCGCGGCGACCACGGCGATCACGGTCTTGCCCGGGGATTTCTTCGGCGCCGGGGCCGCTGGCCCGGCAGTCGTCTCATCGGTGCTCATCGGTGCGCCTCTCGTAGTGGGACGAAGTGTGCTGAGCACCACTATGAGACATTATCTTCAACTATGTACAACTTTTCGTTCACATAGAGGCACATTCTTTGCGGGCGCCGTGGATGCGCCATGCCCAAGAACCCGCACCGATGCAGGAAAAGGAGGTCCGGACACAGCGAAGGCTCCGTCTCCGATGATCGTGATCATCGGAGACGGAGCCTTCGCCTCTGTTCGATACTCTGTGCGCGAGGGGGGACTTGAACCCCCACGCCCGTGAAGGCACTGGCACCTGAAGCCAGCGCGTCTACCTATTCCGCCACTCGCGCATACCTGCTGTTCAGGCTCTTTCGGGCCTGTCTCACAACCGGCGATCGCTCCCCGGCAGCGAGAAACATATTACCCATAATCTGGACCGGATGCCTAATCGCCGGGCTGCCGCAGGGACCCCCGGGCGGCTCACCTGGCTGCGCCCGCCCGGCGTTGCCAGCCGCGCCCCGCATCAACCCTAGTATTGGAGGGTTATGTCTGAGCCCAGAACAGCCCGCCGCGAGTCCTGGTCCCCCGAGGACCTCGCCTATCCCCCTGCGCTTCCGGTCAGCGGCGAGCGCGAACGCATCCTGAAGGCCCTCACCGACCACCAGGTCATCGTCGTCGCCGGGGAGACCGGCTCCGGCAAGACCACCCAGCTGCCGAAGATGGTCCTGGAGCTCGGGCTGCACAACCAGGGGATGATCGGCCACACTCAGCCGCGCCGCCTGGCCGCCCGCACCGTGGCCGAGCGGCTGGCCGAGGAGCTGGGCACCTCGGTGGGGCGCGACATCGGCTACCAGGTGAGGTTCAACGCCGAGGTCTCCGGGTCCACCGCAGTGAAGCTGATGACCGATGGCATCCTGCTCGCGGAGATCCAGCGCGACCCGAACCTGCAGCGCTACTCCGCCATCATCATCGACGAGGCCCACGAGCGAAGCCTCAACATCGACGTGATCCTGGGCTACCTGCGTCGACTGCTGCCCTCCCGGCCTGACCTCAAGGTGATCGTCACCTCGGCCACGATCGACCCGGAGCGCTTCGCCCGGCATTTCAGCCCGGACCCGGAGAACTGGACCCGGGAGACCTCCGACGTGCCCATCATCGAGGTCTCCGGACGCACCTATCCGGTGGAGATCCGATACCGCCCGGTGAACCCAGAGGCGGAGCTCGAGGACTTCGACGAGTCCGAGCATTTCGGTGAGACCGAGGACGGCGACTCGCGCATCCCCCAGCGCACACCCCAGCGCGGCTCGCAGCCAGGTGCCAAGGTCCCGGCCGCGGCCGATGAGGAGCGGGATCTCCTCGACGCGGTCAGCGACGCGGTGCTGGAACTCAGCGCCGAACCCGACGGCGACGTGCTGATCTTCTTCCCCGGGGAGCGCGAGATCCGCGACGCGGCGGAGGCGCTCACCGAGACCATCGCGGCGGACCGACGGCTGCGCGGCTCGGAGATACTCCCGCTCTTCGGCCGGCTCTCCATGGCGGAGCAGAAGCGGGTCTTCTCCCCCGGCGGCCGCCGCCGGATCGTGCTGGCCACCAATGTGGCGGAGACCTCCCTGACGGTGCCCGGGATCAAGTATGTGATCGACACCGGCACCGCCAGGATCTCGCGCTACTCCACCCGGACGAAGGTGCAGCGGCTGCCCATCGAAGCGATCTCTCAGGCCAGCGCCAATCAGCGCTCCGGCCGGTCCGGACGGACCAGCGACGGCATCGCCATCCGGCTGTACTCACAGGAGGACTTCGACTCCCGACCGGCCTTCACCGATCCCGAGATCCTGCGCACCTCCCTGGCCTCGGTGCTGCTGCAGATGTCCTCCATGGGCATCACGCGGACCCCCGAAGATCTGCTGGACTTCCCCTTCGTGCAGAAGCCCGACTCCAAGGCGGTCAACGACGCCGTCCGGCTGCTCACCGAGCTCGGCGCGCTGAGCCTCAGAGCCGACTCAGGATCCCAGGCGGGTGGCAGGAAGGGTCGCGGCACCAGCGCCGTGACCCCTGTGGGGCGGATGCTCTCCCAGCTGCCGGTGGACCCGCGGATGGCCCGGATGATGGTCGAGGCGGCCCGCCGGGACTGCCTGCCCGAGGTCACGGTGCTCACCGCGGCGCTCTCGATCCAGGATCCCCGGGAGCGTCCGGCCGAGAAGCGGGCGCAGGCCGATGAGCTCCACTCCCGGTTCAAGGATGAGAACTCCGACTTCTCCGCGCTGCTGAACCTCTGGCGCTACCTGCAGGACAAGCAGACCGAGCTCTCGGGCAACCAGTTCAGGAAGCTCTGTCACCGCGAACATCTGAACTACCTGCGCGTGCGGGAATGGCAGGAGCTGGTCAGCCAGCTCACCGAGATCGCCGATCAGGTGGAGTTCAGCGGAAAGGGCTCCGGCCGGCGTCATGCTTCCTCCGGGCGCCGGGGCAAGAAGCTGCCCGCGGTGGATCCTGCGGCTAAGCATGACCAGATCCACCAGTCGCTGCTCTCCGGGCTGCTCAGCCATGTGGGTCTCTACAATCCCCGCACCCGGGACTATCAGGGTGCCCGCGGGACCCGCTTCGCGGTGTTCCCGGGTTCGCACCTGTTCAAGAAGAACCACGACTGGGTGATGGCCAGCGAGCTGGTGGAGACCTCCCGGCTCTGGGCGCGCTCGGTGGCGAAGATCGACCCCGCGTGGGTGGAGGAGCTCGCCCCGCACCTGGTGAAGACCAGCCATTCGGAGCCGCGCTGGTCCGCCCGCCAGGGCGCCGTGGTGGCCACCGAGAAGGTCACCCTCTTCGGGGTCCCGGTGATCGCTGACCGGCAGGTGCTCTACTCCAAGGTCGACCCCGAATACAGCCGCGAGCTGTTCATCCAGCGTGCCCTGGTCGACGGGGACTGGTCCACCCGGCACCACTTCGACCGGCGCAACCGGGAGCGCTTCGCCGAGCTCGACGAGCTCGAGAACCGCACTCGCCGCAAGGACCTGCGCGCCTCGGATGAGGAGCTGTTCAACTTCTTCGACGCGCGGATCCCGGAGAACATCGTCTCGCAGCGGCACTTCGACTCCTGGTGGAAGAACCAGCGCATCACAACCCCTGAGCTGCTGGACCTCACCGACGTCGAGCTCATGGCGCAGGCGGCCGACGAGCTGGACATCGACTCCTACCCGGAGCACTTCGATCACGACGGGCTGGCGCTCGAGCTGCAGTACGAGTTCAACCCCACCCGATACACCGCCGAGTCCGGCTCCTCCCCCAGCGCGGCGGCCGACGGCGTCACGGTGCGGGTCCCTGTGGTGTTCCTGAACCAGCTCCAGCCCGAGCGCTTCGACTGGCTGATCCCCGGGCTGCGCACCGAGCTGATCACCGCGCTGATCCGCAACATGCCCAAACCGGTGCGGAAGAACTTCGTCCCCGCCCCCGACGTCGCCGCGAAGGCCCGCGCCGGGCTGGAGCAGGACTTCACCCCGGGCGTGGACTCGCTGACCGGCTCGCTGGCCGCGGTGCTGCGCCAGCTCAAGGGACATGTGGTCGATCCGGAGGTCTTCGACACCAGCGCGCTGCCCGAGCACCTGCGGTTCACCTTCGCGGTGATCAGTGAGCGCGGCCGGGTCCTGGACAGCGGCTTCGATCTGCGTGAGCTCCAGATCCGGTTCTCCGGGGAGAACCGCGAGGCCATCGGGCGCAGCCTCTCGGAGGAGCAGACCGCCGACGGCCGGCAGCCAGCACCGCAGCCGGGTCGCCCCGGCGCTGCATCGCAGGCTCAGTCCAGGTCTTCGGTTCCGTCCGGGTCTTCGGCTCCGTCCGGCGCCGCCGCGCAGACCCGTAACGGTCGCGGCAAGAAGCCGCAGAAGCCCGCAGCCTCTGTCCCGGCGGGCAGGCAGCAGCAGACCTCGTGGACCTTCGGGGATCTGCCCCAGGAGATCACCACGGTGGTCTCCGGGCGCCAGATCATCGGCTATCCCGCCCTGGCTCCGGCCGGCAGCGTCGGCAACGGTGCCGGGGCCGACTCTGCGAAGCAGACCGCCCAGGGCGTCTCCTACACGATCCAGGACTCCGCCGCCGAGCAGGCCCGGGTCCACCGGACCGGCGTCGTCGCGCTGCTGCGCGAGGTGCTCCCCTCCCCGCAGCGCTATGTGCTGGATCATCTGAGCAACCGGGAGCGGCTGGCGTTCAGCCAGTCGCCGCACGGCACCGTGGAATCGCTGGTCTCCGATGCGACGACGGCGGCGCTGGCTCACCTGGTGCCCGTGCAGCTGCCCTACCGCGAGGCGGAGTTCGAGGTGATCGCCCGGAACTGCCGGGCCGAGCTGATCGAGACGGTGCTGCGGCTCACCGATGTGCTCGCGCAGGTCCTGAGCCTCTCCACAGAGCTCGGCTCACGCCTGGAGCGGGTCAGCTCCCCGGCGCTGAAGGCCGCGCGAAGCGATATGACCGCCCAGCTCCAGCAGCTGGTCCACCCCGGCTTCGTCACCGCCACCGGCCAGGCGCAGCTGCAGCATATGCCGCGCTACCTGCAGGCGATGAAGACCCGGCTGGATCGGCTGGAGTCAGGACAGGGGCTGACCCGGGACGCCCAAGACATGGCGGCGGTCCAGGAGCTGGAGGATGAGTACGACGCCGCGCTGGAGGCAGTCCCGGCGCAGCTGCCGGTGCCCGCGGAGCTCGCGCAGGTGAAATGGATGCTCGAGGAGTTTCGGGTGAACCTCTTCGCCCAGCAGCTGGGCACCGCGCAGACGGTCTCGGTCAAGCGTATCCGCCGCGCGATCAAGACTTCGCGCCCCTGAGCTTCTGAGCCGCTGGACGTCCTGGCCGCTGGACTTCTTGGCCGCTGGGCCGGTGGGTCAGTCCTTCTCGGCGGGGACGTGCTCGGCGTCGCCCATCAGGCGCAGCGCCACCCGCAGCTTCTCGGCGGACTCGTCCATCCGGGACTGGTCCGGGTCGTCGTCGGCATGGGCGAAGCTGTGATCGGACATCGAGTTCGACGGCCAGACATGCAGATGCAGGTGCGGCACCTCGAAGCCGGCGATGCTCAGCCCGGCCCGCTGGGAGCCGAAGGCCTCGACCTGGGCCTTGCCGATCCGGTGCGCCACCTGGAACAGGTGCGCCATCAGAGAGCCCTCTGCATCGGTCCACTTGTCCACCTCCTGCCGCGGCACCACCAGTGTGTGCCCGTAGGCCATCGGGGCGATGGACAGGAACCCGACGCAGGTCTCGTCCTGCCAGACGAAGCGGCCCGGGATCTCACCTGCAATGATCTTGCTGAAGACTGTGCTCATGCATCTACTCTAAGCCTGACTGCTAGTCTGGAGCGAGCATGAACGAGAGAACCTCCACCCCTCCGGCACGCGGCAGATCCACGCGACAGAAACGTGCCGTATGGGCCGCCCTGCACTCCCTCGACGATTTCGTTAGCGCCCAGGATCTGCACAAGATCCTCGACGGTCGCGGCGAGAAGGTCTCCCTGGCCACGGTGTACCGGGTGCTGCAGTCACATCAGGAAGAGGGACTCGTCGACGTGCTGCGCCCCGACGACGGTGAGGCGATCTTCCGGCTCTGTGAGCGCGAGGAGCACCACCATCACCTGGTGTGCCGCTCCTGCGGCCTCACCGTTGAGTTCGAGGCCCCCGTCATCGAGGACTGGGCGACCACGCTCGCGCAGGAGCACCACTTCACCGATGTCCGGCACACGCTGGAGATCTTCGGGCTCTGCGCCAGCTGCGCCGCCATCGCCCGCAGCTGAGGCTCAGGCGGTCAGCGGCCAGCCGGTCAGCACGGCTGCGGCTTGGCGTCGGCGGTTGCGACCGCCGCGGCCGACGAGCACACAGACCACGTAGATCATGAAGGAGATCGTGGTGATGTAGGGGCTGATCGGCACCGTGCCGGTGATCGCGAGCATGATCCCGCCCACCGAGGAGATCAGCGCGAAGAGCATCGAGAGCAGCACTGCCAGATACGGACGCACCGTGACCTTCAGCGCTGCCGCCGCCGGCACCACCAGCAGCGCGAGCACCAGCAGCGCCCCGACCACCTGGACCGACATCGCCACCGCGACGCCGAGCAGCACCATGAACACCATGGAGAGCAGGTTGACCCGGACCCCGCGGGCCCGGGCCAGCTGCGGGTCCACCGAGGCGAACATCAGTGGGCGCCAGATCAGCAGCAGCACGATGCTGATCACCACGGCGCCGGTCACCAGGGTCTGCGTCTGGATGTCGTCCACGCCGACGATCTGCCCGGTGAGCAGCCCGAACTTGTTCGCACTGCGCCCCTGGTAGAGCGAGAGGAAGAGGATGCCGAGTCCGAGTCCGAAGGGCATCAGCACCCCGGTCACGGCGGAGGTGTCTCGGTCCTTCAGGCTGAGCACCCCGATCAGCACCGAGGCTGCGACGGCGCCCAGCGCTGAACCGGCGACGACGTCGACTCCGATGAGCAGCGCCAGGGCCGCTCCGGCGAAGGAGATCTCGGCGATGCCGTGGACCACCAGAGCGGTCCGGCGGAGCATGATGAAGACCCCGATCAGGCCGCCCATCAGGCCGAGCACACCGGCGGTGATCACCGAGTTCCGGACCAGGGAGAACAGCTCCCAATAGCCTTCGGTGGTGAATGAGCCGGTCAGCGTCTCCATCATGGCAGCGCCAGCTCCTCGGGGTGGTGGTGGCATCCCTCGTCATGGGCGGACATGACCAGAAGCCGTCCCTTGTGCTCGATGACGTCCACCGAGGAGCCGTACAGCTCGGAGAGCACCTCGGAGCGCATCACCTCGGCGGTGGTGCCGATCCGGTATTGTCCGCGGGCGAAGTAGAGCACCCGGTCGACGTGTTCGATCACCGGGTTGATCTCGTGGGTCACGAAGACCACCGCGGAGCCGCGCTCCACGGCCTGGCGTCGGATGAGTTCGGTGACGGCCTGCTGATGGTGCAGATCCAGCGAGTGCAGCGGCTCGTCGCAGAGCAGCACGGCGGGGTTCGAGGCCAGCGCCTGGGCGGCGCGCAGTCGCTGCTGCTCCCCGCCGGAGAGCAGGCCCACCGGCATGTCCGCATAGGCGGTGGCGCCCACTGCCTCGAGCAGCTCATCGACGCGGCGGCGCAGCGCGCGGGGGTGCAGTCGGATGCCGAATCGGTGCCCGTCCAGACCCAGCGCGACCATGTCGCGGGCGCGCAGCGGGGTCTCTTCGGGCATGGTCTGCTGCTGCGGGATGTAGCCGACCCGGCTGCTGCCGCGGCGCACCGGGGCACCGGCGATCTCTGCCGATCCGGAGGTGAGTCTGGTCAGTCCCAGCAGGACCTTCAGGAACGTCGACTTCCCGGCCCCGTTGGGCCCCAGCACGGCGAGGAACTCACCCGGAGCCAGATCAAGGTCCAGACCCTCCCAGAGGGTGCGGCCGCTGAACCCGACGCTCGCGTCGCGCAGCGTCACCAGCGGGTCAGCCACGCGACTCCTCGACCAGAGTCTCGACGGCGGTGATGTTGGCGTCCATCCACTCCAGGTAGGAGTCGTGCTCGTCGCCGATGGTCTCGTTGAAGTCCAGGACGGCGACGCCGGCGTCCTCGGCGGCCTCTCGGATCTGCGCGGACTGGTTGGTCTCGGTCTGCGGGTTATAGGAGAGCAGATCGATCTCCTGATCGGCGGCGGCGCTCAGCGCCTGCTGGTAGAGCCGGGCCGAGACGTCGTCACCGTGTTCGATCGCGGCGAGGAACTGCGGGTCGGTGGCGTCTTCGAAGCCGGCGTCGGTGAGCAGGAACTGCGAGACGGCCTCGGTGGCGAGGAAGCTCATCCCGTCGGCGTTGATGGCCCGGTTCCGCTGATCCATGGCGTCGATCTCCTCGGCGAGGGCGGCGGCGTTGTCCTGGTAGAGCTCGGCGTTCTCCGGGGAGATCTCGGCCATGTGCTCATGGAAGCCCCGGGCGAAGTCGCTCATCGCGGCGAGGTCATACCAGATGTGCTCGTTGACGAAATCGTCGGAGTGGCCGTGTCCCTCGTGCGCATCCTCAGCCTGGTCGTCCTCGGCGTGGTCGTCCTCAGCCTGGTCGTCGTCGTGGTCGTCCTCAGCACGGTCGTCGTCGTGCTCGTCGTCAGCGTGGTCGTCCGCGGCGTCTTCCCCTTCGTCCTCCTCGGCGTGGGCATTCTCGCCCTCGATGAGCTGATAGACCGCGTCCTCCTTGCCTGAGGTGGCGGCCAGACGGGTGAGGAAGGGGTCATACCCGCCGCCGTTGGCGAGGATCACGTCGGCGCCGTCCACGGTCAACCGATCCTGCGGGGTGGCCTCGTAGGAGTGCGGGTCCGCCGCGGCGTTGTCCACCAGCGCGGTGACCTCGGCGGTGTCGCCGAGGATCTGCTGGGCCAGGTCGGCGTAGACGTCGGTGGAGGTGACCACGCTCAGCGTCTCGCCCTGGTCTGCCGCGGCGCCACCGTCCTCGTCGGGCGAGCCCGCCGAGCCGGTGCAGGCGCTGAGCAACAGGGTCGTGGCGCCCAGCAGGGCGGCGGAGGGAAGCAGACGTGGCGCGGGCATGGATCGTACTTTCGTCGTGGGGAGGCGCTGCCGGGGCGTGAGCAGCTGAGACCAGCGTACGGCCAGACTTTGTTGAGAACAAATCTCAACTAGGCCGTGGTGCGCCGCGTCTCCCTCTGTCGCTCAGCTCTCCTCTGCGCTCAGCTCTCCTCTGCGCTCACCGTGTGCCGTCGGCGGGAGTCCCAGGACTGGGTGGCGTCGTGGATCTCGCCGACGAGCACCTCCAGCACGTCTTCGAGGAACAGGATGCCGCGGGTGACGCCCTCGGCGTCGATCACGCGGGCCAGGTGGGATCCGGTGCGCTGCATCTGCGCCAGGCACTCCTCGATCTCGTCGGTGAGGCCCATGTTGCCCAGGGAGCGCACCACGGTCACCGGGATGGGCTCCCCGGAGGCGGAGGCGGGCAGGCTCATCACGTCCTTGAGGTGCACGTAGCCGGTGTAGACGTCCTGATCATCTGTGCTGACGAAGCGGGAGAACCCGGTGCGTCCCACGGCCTTCTCCACCTTGCGCGGGGTGACGTCGGCCGGCAGCGTGATCACCTCTTCGACCGGGATCATCACCTCGGCGGCGGTGTAGTCGCTGAACTCCATGGCACCGGCGATGATCCCGGCGTCGTCGCGCACCGTGCCGCCGCGCTTGGACTCGGCCACGATCGATTCCATCTCCTCCAGGGTGAAGGTGGAGACCACCTCGTCGCGCGGGGTGATCCCGAAGGCGCGCAGCACCAGGTTCGCGGTGAGATTCAGCACCCAGATCAGCGGCATCAGGATCCGGTAGAGGAAGACCAGCGGCGGGGCCAGCAGCAGGACCGCGCGGTCCGCCACGGAGACGGCGGCGTTCTTGGGCACCATCTCGCCGATGGTCACGTGCAGGAAGGAGACCAGCGCCAGGGCGATGATGAAGGCGATCACGCTGGCGGCGGTGTAGCTCAGCCCGAACGAGGTCAGCGGCTCGGTCAGCAGGTGATGGATCGCAGGCTCGGAGACCATCAGGATCAGGAGCGAACACACCGTGATGCCCAGCTGGGCGATGGCGAGCATCTGCGAGACGTGTTCCATCGCGTAGAGCGCGGTCTTGGCGCGGGCGGACCCGGCCTCGGCCTTCGGCTCGATCTGGCTCCGCCGGGCGCTCATCACCGCGAACTCGCCGCCGACGAAGAAGGCGTTGGCGCCGAGCAGGATCACCAGCCAGAGGATGCCCATCAGGTCGGGGTTCATCGTCGTTCACCCCTTTCGCGGGCATGACGGACATGGTCCGCGCGGTCCTCGGCCAGCTTCTCGGCCCGGGCGGCGGCGTGCTGCAGCGCGGCGTCGCGGGCCCGTGGGTCAGGGGTGAAGCAGAGCCGGTCGATCCGGCGACCGTCGACCCCGACGACGGCGAGCCTGCCGCCGTCGACCTCGACGGCGTCTCCCAGTCCGGCCACCCGGCCCAGGGTGAGCAGCATGAAGCCGGCCACCGTCTCATAGGCGGGATGTTCGGGGATGGCGAGCTCCAGGATCTGGGCGTTGATCTCGTCGGGGCGCAGCAGCCCGGGGAAGAACCAGTCGCCGGAGGCGCTCTGCAGCACTCCGGGAGCGATCCGGTCGTGTTCATCGGCGACCTCGCCCACGATCTCCTCGATCAGGTCCTCCAGGGTGACCACACCGGAGGTGCCGCCGTATTCGTCCTCCACGATGGCCACCTGCAGCGAGGCCTCACGCAGCACCGGCAGCAGCGCATCGAGGTGGATGGTCTCGGGCACCCGGGTGATCTCTGACATCACGGTGGCGGCGACCAGGCCTTGGCGCTTCTCGCGGGGCACGGCCACAGCCTTCTTCACGTGGGTCACCCCGCGGACGTCGTCGACGCTGTCTCCCAGGACCGGGAAGCGGGAGAACCCGGTCTGCCGGGCCAGATCGATGAGGGCTTCCAGGGAGGCGTCGGCGTCGACGCTGGCCATCCGCGGGCGCGGGGTCATCACGTCGGCGGCGGTCTGGTCGGAGAAGCGCAGCGTGCGGTCCAGGAAGGTGGCGGTGCCCTCGTCGAGGGTGCCCAGCATCGCGGAGCGGCGCACCATGGAGGAGAGCTCCTCCGGGGTGCGAGCCCCTGAGAGCTCCTCTTTGACCTCCAGGCCGAAGCGGTGCAGGACCTTGTTGGAGAAGCCGTTGAGCACCTTGATCAGCGGGCGGAAGACGGCGGTGAAGACCAGCTGCGGCTTCGCCAGCACCCGGGCCACCCCGTAGGCCTCGGCGATCGCGAGGTTCTTCGGGACCAGCTCGCCGATGATCATGGTGACCATGGTCGCGATGATCAGCGCCACGGTCAGCGAGACCGCGGAGAGCGCCTGCTCGGGCACGCCCAGGGCTTCGAGCGGGGCTGCCAGCAGCGCGCCCAGCGCCGGTTCGGCCACATAGCCGGTGAGCAGGGTGGTCAGGGTGATGCCCAGCTGACAGGAGGAGAGCTGGGTGGAGAGCGACTTCAGGCACCGCATCACCGCCGGAGCAGACTTGTCTCCGCGATCGATCGCGTGCTGGACGGTGGGCTGGTCCAGAGCGACCAGCGAGAATTCGACGGCGACGAAGAACCCGGTGCCCAGGATCAGCAGGAACCCCAGGCCGAGCAGAAGCAGTTCCACTTAGCGCAGCCACCCCCGGCCGAGGCGCTGCGCCTCGGGCGTGTGGATCAGGGGGTGGGCGTGGATCAGGTGCGGGCCGCGGCCAGGTTGTCGATGCTCCATGAGATCTCAGAGCCTACCGCCTGGATCACCAGGAACCGGAAAGCGGCTTGCCCTCCTCATATCCGGCTGCGGACTGGACTCCGGCGACGGCGCGCTGGCGGAACTCGTGCAGCGAGGTGGCTCCGGCATAGGTCATCGCGGACCTCACCCCGGCCGTGATGGAGTCCAGCAGGTCTTCGACTCCGGGCTTCGCCGGGTCCAGGTACATCTGCGAGGTTGAGATGCCCTCTTCGAAGATCGACTTCCGGGCCCGTGCGAAGGCGCTCTCCGTGGCGGTGCGGTTCTGCACGGCTCGCGAGGAGGCCATCCCGAAGCTCTCCTTATAGCGCCGTCCGTCGATCCCGGTGAGCATGTCGCCGGGCGACTCATAGGTCCCGGCGAACCAGGATCCGACCATCACCTGGGAGGCCCCGGCGGCCAGGGCCAGGGCGATGTCGCGCGGGTAGCGCACTCCCCCGTCGGCCCAGACATGCTTGCCCATCTCGCGGGCGGCCGCGGCGCATTCGAGCACCGCGGAGAACTGCGGGCGGCCCACCGCGGTCATCATCCGGGTGGTGCACATCGCACCCGGTCCGACTCCGACCTTGGCGATGTCCGCGCCGCCCTCGATGAGCTCGCGCACGCCGTCGGCGGTGACCACGTTGCCGGCCACGATCGGGACCTGCAGTCCGGAGGCCTCCACGGTCGCGCGCACCTCGGTGAGCGCCTCGAACATCTTCTGCTGGTGCCCGTGAGCGGTGTCGACCACCAGCACATCGACCCCGGCGCCGAGCAGCGCCTCGGTCTTGCCGGCGACGTCGCCGTTGATGCCCACCGCCGCGGCGACCTTCAGCCGGGACTTCGCGTCGAGGTTGGGCCGGTAGAGCGTCGAGCGCAGCGCCCCGCGCGGGGTCAGCGCCCCGGCGAGAGTGCCGTCGGAGGTGGTCACCGGGGCGTACTCGGCGCCGGCGGCGTCCATCGCGATGAAGGCCTGTTCCAGGCCGGCGTCGGTGAGCACCTCCTCGGCGGTGAAGCGCAGCGGAGGAATCCGCATCACCGACGCCACGGAGGAGAAGCGGTCCACTCCGAGCCCGTCGTTGGCGGTGACCACGCCGGCCAGGCGCAGGTCCTCGTCGACCACGCAGACGGCGTCGTGGTTGCGCTTGTCCAGCAGGTGCAGCACATCGAGCATGGTGTCTGTGGGATGGACCTTCAGAGCGGTCTCCAGCACCGGATGACAGGACTTGACCCAGTCGGTCACCTGCCGGATGACCTCGAGCGGGACATCCTGGGGCAGGACCCCGAGTCCACCGCGGCGCGCCATGGTCTCCACCATGCGACGCCCCGTGACGGCGGTCATGTTCGCGGCCACCACTGGAATGGTGGAGCCCGTGGGATCCTCGGCGGAGAGGTCGACGCTCATCCGTGACTGGGTGTGGGATCGCGAAGGGACCAGAAAGACGTCGGAGTAGGTCAGATCGGTGATCGGCTCGTTCAGGAATCTCACGGGGATCCGCGCCCTTCGTAGTGCTGGTGACGATGCTCGCCGCCGGTTCAGCTCAGCGGCGCAGGCGCTGAGGCAGCGGCCCCTGACACGATACCGTGGCCGGTGGCGGCACGGTGCACAAAGTCACTATGCTTGGACGAGGTGAAGATCCACGTGCACGAAGCTGTGCCGGATAACTACACAACACAATGGAAGAGGCGTATCCACAGTGCCAGAGCTAACGTCCAGCCGTCTTGCCGAGGAATTCCCGGGGAACGAATGGTTGGTCGCCGACATATACGACAAGTTCAAGGACGATCCGGATTCGGTGGATCGGAAGTGGGCTGAGATCTTCCGCCAGCTCGAGGGCGACGGTGATTCCCGTCCGTCCGGCACCTCCTCCGCCCCTGCGCCGACGGCGGCCACCCCCGCCGAGCCGAAGAGCAGCTCCAGCTCCGGCAAGGCTGCCGGGTCTGACAGCAACGGTGCCGCGAAGGCCAGCACCGCCTCAGGTGAGAAGTCGTCCGCCAAGTCTCCGGCGAAGCCTGCCGTGGACTCCAAACCCAGCGCGGACAACCAGCGCGAGTCCACCGCTGAGACCACTCCGGCCACCGCGAAGCCCGCCGAGCCCGAGAAGTCGCAGAAGCCGGCCGGCGAGAAGGGCCCCTCGGTCAGCAAGCCGGTGGCCCCGCGGACCCCGACGACGAAGAAGTCCGAAGGCTCCTCCAGCACTCCCATCCCTTCCGAGCCCTCTGCCGCCAAGGCCGAGTCGGCGACGAAGGAGGAGAAGGAGGACAAGGTGATGCCGCTGAAGGGCATCTCCAAGGCCATCGCGGCGAACATGGATGCCTCGCTGACCGTGCCCACCGCCACCACGGTGCGCGCGGTGCCGGCGAAGCTGCTCATCGACAACCGCACCGTGATCAACAATCACCTCAGGCGCACCCGCGGCGGCAAGGTCTCCTTCACCCATGTGATCGGCTATGCCCTGCTCAAGGCGCTGCGCAAGCACCCGTCGATGAACGTCACCTATGACGTGCAGGACAACAAGCCGGTGGCTGTTCACCCGGCCCATGTGAACTTCGGGCTGGCCATCGACATGCCCCGCCCCGACGGCACCCGTGCGCTGGTGGTGCCGAACATGAAGGCCGCCGAGGAGATGAGCTTCACCGAGTTCTGGGCCGCCTACGACGACGTCGTCAAGCGCGCCCGGGACAACAAGCTCACCCCCGGGGACTACGCCGGGACCACCGTCTCGCTGACCAACCCCGGCGGCATCGGCACCGTGCACTCGGTGCCTCGGCTCTCCAAGGGCCAGGCCGTGATCGTGGGCGTGGGCGCGCTGGAGTACCCCGCCGAGTTCCAGGGCGCCTCGGAGAAGACGCTGAACAACCTCGCTGTCTCCAAGGTCATCACGCTGACCTCCACCTATGACCACCGCGTCATCCAGGGCGCCGGGTCCGGTGAGTTCCTCAAGACCATCCACCAGTACCTGCTCGGCAAGGAGGGCTTCTACGAGGAGATCTTCGAAGCCCTGCGGATCCCGTATGAGCCCATCGCATGGTCCGCCGACATCCAGGTCAACCCTGAGGACCAGATCAACAAGGTCGCCAGGATCCAGCAGCTCATCCACTCCTACCGGGTCCGCGGTCACCTGATGGCCTCGGTGGACCCGCTGGAGTACCAGATGCGCAGCCACCCGGACCTCGACATCGAGTCTCACGGGCTGACCCTGTGGGACCTCGACCGCGAATGGCCCACGGGCGGCTTCGGCGGCAATTCCATGCTGCCGCTGCGCAACATCCTGGGCGTGCTGCGTGACACCTATTGCCGCAGCACCGGCGTGGAATACATGCACATCCAGTCCCCCGAGGAACGCCAGTGGTTCCAGGACGAGATCGAGCATCCCTACGAGAAGCCCACCCGGGATGAGCAGTTCCGGATCCTGGGCCGGCTCAATGCGGCCGAGGCGTTCGAGACCTTCCTGCAGACCAAGTTCGTCGGGCAGAAGCGCTTCTCGCTCGAGGGCGGCGAATCGCTGATCCCGCTGCTGGACACGATCCTCTCCGAGGCGGCCGATGAGGGCCTCGACGAGGTCGCGATCGGCATGGCTCACCGCGGACGCATCAACGTGCTCACCAACATCGCCGGCAAGACCCACGCACAGGTCTTCCGCGAGTTCGAGGGCCGCGAGGCCGGCACCGGCTCGGGCGACGTGAAGTACCACCTGGGCACCCGGGGCTCCTTCACCTCGGACCGCGGCAACTCCACCAGCGTCTACCTGGCCGCGAACCCCTCACACCTGGAGGCGGTCAACCCCGTGCTCGAAGGTGTGGTGCGCGCCAAGCAGGACCGGATCAACCAGGGCGCGGATGCGCTGAACTCATTCTCGGTGATGCCGCTGCTGGTCCACGGCGATGCGGCATTCGCCGGCCAGGGCGTGGTCGCGGAGACGCTGAACATGTCCCAGCTGCGCGGCTACCGCACCGGCGGCACCGTGCACGTGGTCGTGAACAACCAGGTGGGCTTCACCACCGCCCCCTCGGCGGCTCGGTCCATGACCTACTCCACCGATATGGCCAAGGCCATCCAGGCGCCGATCTTCCACGTCAACGCCGATGACCCGGAGTCGGTGGCCCGCGTGGCCCAGCTGTCCTTCCGCTACCGCCAGCGGTTCAACAAGGACGTCGTGATCGATCTGGTCTGCTACCGCCGACGCGGTCACAACGAGGGTGACGATCCCTCGATGACCCAGCCCAAGATGTACAACCTGGTGGAGGCCAAGCGCACCACGCGTCGGCTCTACACCGAGGCGCTGGTCGGACGTGGCGACATCACCCAGGAAGAGGCCGACCAGGCGCTGCGGGACTTCCGCCAGCGGCTGGAGCGGGTCTTCACCGAGACCCACGCCGCCCAGACCCAGCCGATCTCCACGGCTGATCCCGACGCCTCCGGCACCCGGGGCATGGCCCCGACCGCCTCCGAGGACGAGACCAGCACCCCGGACCGTGAAGGCGATGACACCAAGATCAGTGAGGACTCCCTCGCGCACATCGGCGAGGTCCACACCAACATCCCGGAGAGCTTCACCCCGCACCCGAAGCTGAAGTCGCTGCTGGAGAAGCGGGCCAAGATGGCCCGCGAAGGCGGCATCGACTGGGGCTTCGCGGAGATCGCGGCCTTCGGCTCGCTGCTCATGGAGGGCACCGAGGTCCGTCTGGCAGGTCAGGACTCGCGCCGCGGCACCTTCGTGCAGCGCCACGCGGTCTTCCACGACCGGGTCAACGGCGACGAGTGGTACCCGCTGAAGAACCTGACCGAGGATCAGGCACGGTTCTTCATCTATGACTCGCTGCTCTCCGAATACGGCGCACTGGGCTTCGAGTACGGCTACTCCGTGGAGAACCCGAATGCGCTGGTGCTCTGGGAGGCTCAGTTCGGCGACTTCGTCAACGGCGCCCAGATCATCATCGACGAGTTCATCGCCACCGCCCAGCAGAAGTGGGGCCAGAACTCCTCGGTGGTCATGCTGCTTCCGCACGGCTATGAGGGCCAGGGACCGGACCATTCGTCAGGCCGTCCCGAGCGTTTCCTGCAGCTCTGCGCCGAGGACAACATGACCGTGGTGCTGCCCTCTTCGGGTGCGAACTACTTCCACCTGCTCCGCCGTCAAGCGGTGGCGCGTCCGCGCCGTCCGCTGATCGTCTTCTCACCGAAGCAGCTGCTCCGCCTGAAGGCTGCGGCGAACTCGGTGGAGGACTTCACCACGGGCACCTTCCAGGAGGTGATCCCGGACCGGGAAGTGGACGCCGCGAAGGTCAAGCGCGTCCTGATCGTCTCAGGCCGGCTCTACTACGACCTCGTCGCCACCCGGAACAAGCACAAGGACGAGGCCACCGCCATCGTGCGGCTCGAGCAGCTCTACCCGATGCCGGTGGAGGAGCTGCAGGCCGAGCTGGACCGCTACTCCTCGGCAGAGGAGGTCGTCTACGCCCAGGACGAGCCGGTCAACCAGGGTCCATGGCCGTTCCTCGGCATGAACCTGCGTCCGCTGCTGAAGCAGGAGCTCAAGCTGGTCTCGCGCGCTGAGTCTGCCGCCACCTCGGTGGGGCAGGCCAAGCGTCACGCCAAGGAGCTGGAGGGCCTGCTCAGCAAGGCCTTCCCGCACCTGGACCTGTGAACCGGATGGAACACTCCACTCAGGATCTCAGAGCCGCAGCCTCCGGTCACCGGCGCCACGTGCGCATCGTCGCCCTTGGCGACGAGCTGCTCAGCGGCGTCGGTGACCCCCGGGCGCTGGGGTGGTTCGGTCGGGTGATCTCCAAGACTCCGATCGAGGGACTCACCCTGGAGAGCTACGCCCTGGCCATGCCCGGTGAGGGCACCGAGGCGCTCTCCGAGCGGTGGCAGGACGAGGCCGTCGCCCGGTTCTCCGGCGCCACGACGGACGGCGGCACACCCGAGCGTCATCTGGTCATCGCGCTGAACGACACGGACCTCTACAGCGCCACCTCCTCCGCCCGATCCCGGCTGAACCTGGCCAATATCCTGGACCGGGCCTCCCAGGAGGGCATCCGGTGCCTGGTGCTCGGGCCGGTCCCGACCCTGGATGCGGAGCGCAACCAGCGGATCTCCGAGCTCAACGCGGCCTACCGGGACGTGGCCTCACGGCGCTCACATGTCTATGTGGACGCCTACACGCCCCTGGTCAGCCACGAACAGTGGCGCAGCGACCTCGCGGCCAACGGCGGACTCCCCGGCCAGGCAGGCTATGGTCTGATCGCCTGGCTGGTGCTGCACCGCGGGTGGTATCCGTGGTTAGGGCTCCAAGAGCCCGTGGCCTAGAATTACCCCAGCCGACGAAAGGAGTTCATCATGAGCAAGCGTGGACGCAAGCGCAGCGCACGTCGCAAGAAGAACGCCAACCACGGCAAGCGCCCCAACTCCTGATCTCAGTGGTCCAAGGCCCTTGCTGCGGCTGACGCGTTTCGAAGCGGCAGCGCAGAACACAGAACCCCCTGCAGAGAATCTCTGCAGGGGGTTCTGTCGTGCTCAGGGCTTGAAGCGAGCCCGAGGTTCAGGGCTGGTGCCGGCTCAGGACTGGTCGTCGTCCTGCTGGTGTCCTGCCTCGACGCGGATCTGACTGATCCGCTCCAGGATCGTGACCTTCAGCGTCTCCGGTGCGCGCTCGGCGCAGGAGCGGCGGACCACGGTGCGGATGATGCACTCCAGGTCGTAGTCGTCGGCGCACTCCGGGCAGGCATGCAGGTGGGCCTCGACCTCATCGATGTCCTCCCGGCTCAGCGCACCGTCGGCGTACTCATAGATGCGCTCCATGCGGGTCTGCTTCTCGGTGCAGTCACCGTCTCTGCAGTTCTCATCAAGCCATTTCCCGGGGCTGACCTCGGTGGCCTGGCTGCGATCTTGGTCGTTCATGGTTTGGCCTCCTGCTTCTTGAAGCCACGTTCGCGGGCATAGTCTTTCAGGAGTTCGCGCAGCAGCTTCCGGCCGCGGTGCAGTCGCGACATCACCGTGCCGATCGGGATGTTCATGATCTCGGCGACCTCTTTATAGGCGAATCCCTCGACATCGGAGAAGTAGACCGCCAGGCGGAACTCCTCGGGGATCTGCTGCAGCGCGTCCTTGACGTCGGAGTCAGGCAGATGATCCAGCGCTTCTGCCTCAGCCGAGCGCAGCCCCGAAGAGGTGTGCTCTGCGGCCTGGGCCATCTGCCAGTCCTCCACGGTGTCCGTGTTGGCCTGCAGGGGCTGGCGCTGCTTCTTCCGGTAGATGTTGATGTAGGTGTTGGTCAGGATCCGGTAGAGCCAGGCTTTGAGATTCGTGCCGGGCTTGTACTGGTGGAATGCGGAGTACGCCTTGGTATAGGCCTCCTGCACGAGGTCTTCAGCGTCCTGCGGATTGCGCGTCATCCGCATGGCAGCTGAGTAGAGCTGGTCCACGTACTGGAGAGCCTCGCTCTCAAAACGCACGCGACGCTGCTGTTCGGTCTCTTCGGCGACGACGACGCTGCTTGAATCAGCGTCGGTGCCGGTGGCTGCGGGCTTTTCCATCACCTCTGAGTCTACTCGCACAGCGCACACCGGTCGTCGGGCGTCAGGTGTGGGGGCGCGGACGCGCTTCGGGGTGAGAGTCGGCGTGGTCATAAAGGGCACAACGACGACGCCGCGCTGTGCATTCCTGCTCATCACCTGACGTCCACACCGGATGAGCGCCGCATCCGCGTCGGATGAGCGCCCATAGGGCCTGCTGATTCCCGTGACAGCCCTGATTGGGTAGATTGGACCTTGAACGATGCTTCAGCGCCACACTCCTACAGGAGGACACTATGTCTCTGCTTCGTAAATTCGCCCGCCCACTGCTGGGCGCGAGCTTCATCGCCAGCGGTGTCGACCGCCTGCGCAACACCGATGATGCCTCGGCGCGAATCGGGTCCACCCTCGAGGAGATCGGCTCACTTCTCCCCCAGGCCGAACCCCTGGTCTCCAACGCCAAGCTCACCACCCAGGTCCTGGGCGGTGTCGAGGTCGTTGCCGGAACCGCACTGGCGCTGGGCCGGTTCCCCCGCGCCTCGGCCCTGATGCTGGCAGGAGTCCACAAGTTCAACAGCTACGCCGAATACCGCAACGCTGAGATCGAGAGTGACTCTGACGTCACCGCTCAGCGCAAGACGCTGCTGAAGAACGCCTCCATCCTGGGCGGCCTGAGCCTGGCCATGGTGGACCTCGACGGCAAGCCGTCGCTGGGCTGGCGCGCCGAGCACCTGGCCAAGACCACCCGCAAGAAGGGCGCCAAGTTCGGCGACAAGACCTTCAAGTGGGCCGATGATCTCGGCAGCGACGCCACCAAGAAGGTGCGCGACTTCGAGAAGCACGCCAAGAAGAACTTCCAGCGCGCCGAGAAGGATGCCCTGAAGGCGATCACCAACGCCTCCAAGGGTGCCAACAAGGGTGTCAAGAGCGCCAAGAAGAAGGTCGGAGCGTAGAACCTAGCGACGTGAGCACTACATCTACACACGCTGCATCGGTGCCCCCGCAGCCGTGGCCTGCGCCACGGGCGGGGGCACCTCTGCGCGCAGAGGTCACCGTTCCCGGGTCGAAGTCCCTGACCAACCGCTACCTGCTCCTGGCCGCCCTCGCCGACGGCCCGTCCGTGGTCATCAACCCGCTGCGGTCCCGGGACTCCCGGCTGATGCTCGATGCGCTGGCGGCCCTGGGCAGCGTCGTGGAGCACATCCCGGACTGGGAGAACTCCGGGGTTCCCGCCGTGCGGATCTCCCCGCTTCCGGCCCTCACCAGCGCCTCTCACCCCGGCCCCATCCCTGACTCTTCCGGCGCTGACTCTCCCGGTGCTGACTCTTCCGCCGCTGACTCTCCCGGCACCGCTGACTCCTCCGGCACCGCCCCGACCACCAGGGCGGTGAGCATCGACTGCGGCCTGGCCGGCACCGTGATGCGGTTCATGCCAGCCGTGGCCGCGCTGACCGGCGCACGGGTCCACTTCGACGGCGACCCCGAGGCCCGCGTCCGCCCGATGGGCGCGGTCCAGCACGGGCTGCGCGATCTCGGCGTCGAGATCACCGGCCCGGGCGCTCCCGCACCCGGCGGCGAGGGCCATCTGCCGTTCACCGTGCACGCCCCGGAGGGCATCACCGGGGAAGAGATCACCATCGACGCCTCAGCCTCCTCCCAGTTCGTCTCCGGGCTGCTGCTCACCGCGGCACGGATGCCGCACGGACTCACGCTGCGTCATGTCGGCGAATCGGTGCCCTCGCTGGAGCATGTGGAGATGACGCTGCAGGTGCTGACCGAGGTCGGGGTGAAGGTCAGCTCCCCCGCGAAGCACACCTGGCGGGTGGAGCCCGGCGAGATCCGGGCCTTCAGCGTCCGCGTGGAGCCGGACCTCTCCAATGCCGGACCCTTCCTCTGCGCGGCCGCCGTCACCGGCGGAGAGGTGACCATGCGCGGCTGGCCGATCGTCTCCGCCCAGATCGGACGCCGCTGGACCGAGCTGCTGCCGGCCTTCGGCGCCCAGATCGAGACGGACCCGGAGACCCCCACCACGGTGACCCTGCGAGTCCGCGGCACGCAGCTGCGCACCCCCGGCGCCGTGGACGGCACCGCCGAGCTGACCCCCACGGTGGCGGCCCTCGCCGCCCTGTGCCAGAGCCCCACACTGTTCACCTCGGTCGGACACCTGCGCGGACACGAGACGGATCGGATCGCGGCCCTGGTCACGGAGATCCGCCGACTCGGCGGATCTGCGGAGGAGACCGAGGACGGGTTCGAGGTCACCTCACCCGTGACCCATGGCGGTCTGGTGCGCAGCTATGCCGATCACCGGATGGCCACCTTCGGCGCGGTGCTCGGTCTGGTGCTCGACGACGTCGAGGTCGAAGACATCGCCTGCACCGCGAAGACCATGCCTGACTTCCCGCAGCTCTGGGCAGGGCTGCTGGCGCCGGCGTCGGACGCCGCGCCTGGCGTCGGGCCTGGCTGCGCGGCTGACTCCGTGCCCGGCTCCGGTTCTGTCTCCGCGTCGGGGGCGCGCGGATGAACCGCTGGGCCGATTGGGACGAGTCCCACGTGCGAGTGCGCCCGAACAAGAAGGGCTCCCGACCCCGGACCAAGGAGTCACCCGACTACGCCGACGCCGAGCTGGGCCGGGTCGTCACGGTGGACCGCGGGCGCTACACGGTGCGCCTGGATGACCCCGACGGCGGAGAGCGGATCATCTCCGCAGTGCGCGCGCGTGCGATGCGCCGCACCCCGGTGGTCCCGGGCGACATCGTGGGCCTGGTCGGGGACACCACCGGCGATGCGGGTTCACTGGCCCGGCTGATCCGGATCCAGGAGCGCTCCACGCTGCTGCGCCGCAGCGCCGAGGACACCGACGACGCCGAACGGGTGATCGTCGCCAACGCTGATCAGCTGCTGATCGTGGTCGCAGCGGCGGATCCTGCCCCACGCACCGGATTCATCGACCGGGCCCTGGTCGCAGCCTACGACGCCGGGATCACCCCGATCCTGCTGGTCACCAAGGCCGACCTGGTCGAGGACCCTGCGGATCCGGCCGGACTGATCAGCCACTACGCGGAGCTGGACCTGCAGACCGTGGTCTCCCAGCAGGCCACCGGCACAGCCTCGGGCACCCCCACCTTGGACTCCGCCGCGGTCATCGCGCTGCGCAGCTCGCTGACCGAACGGGTCACCGCGATGATCGGACACTCCGGGGTGGGCAAGTCCACCATGGTCAACGCCCTGACCGGCGCGGATCGGGCCACCAGCGGGGTCAACGCGGTCACCGGGCGCGGCCGGCACACCTCCTCCTCCGCCGTCGCGCTGAACCTGGAGCCTGCCGATTCCCTCGACGTCGCCGCAGCACGGAACTCCTGGATCATCGACACCCCCGGGGTGCGCACCTTCGGCCTGGCCCATGTGGCCCCCGACGATGTGCTCGGCGCCTTCTCCGATCTGGTCGAAGGCTCCGCGGCCTGCGAGTCCGGCTGCGCCCACGTCTCCCCCGAGGGGGGCTGCGCCTTGGACGCCTGGGTGGCCGATGGCCACGCCGGCGACCACGGCGCCGCCCGGCTGGCCTCGATGCGCGGTCTGATCAGGTCCATGGCGGGCACCGAGGACGGTCCGGAAGAGAAGCGGCTCGGCGCGTAAAGCCGTGAATGCGGGTCCTGCCGCTCGGTGATTGCTAGCGTGGCGCTATGAGCCTTAGCACCAGCGCCTACACCGATGACCTGCGCCTGGCGCATATGATCGCCGATTCCGTGGATGCGAAGACGATGTCCTTCTTCTCCTCCATGGACTTCGAGGTCGAGACCAAGCCCGATCTGACCCCGGTCACCGAGGCTGATCGCCAAGCCGAGGAGCTCATCCGCGGCCAGCTCAGCCGGGCCCGCGGCCGCGACGCCATCCTGGGCGAGGAGTTCGGCTCCACCGGATCCGGACCGCGCCAGTGGGTCATCGACCCGATCGACGGGACCAAGAACTTCATCCGCGGGGTGCCCGCCTGGGCCACGCTGATCGCGCTGGTCGATGACGGCGAACCGGTGGTCGGACTGGTCAGCGCACCCGCGCTGGGTCGGCGCTGGTGGGCGGCCAAGGACGGCGGCGCCTATACCGGCAAGGCCCTCGCCTCGGCCAAGCGGCTCCAGGTCTCGAAGGTGCCCCAGCTCGAGGACGCGTTCTTCTCCTACTCCTCGCTCGCCGGGTGGCGGAAGATCGGCCGCAGCCAGAACTTCCTGGAGCTCACCGAGACCGTCTGGCGCACCCGCGCCTTCGGTGACTTCTGGTCCTACTGCATGGTCGCCGAGGGTCAGGTGGACATGGCCGCCGAACCGGAGCTGAGCCTGCACGACATGGCGGCCCTGGTGCCGATCATCCGCGAAGCCGGCGGCATCTTCACCTCCCTGGACGGTGAGCCCGGATGCACCGGTGCCAACGGCCTGGCCACCAACGGACTGCTCCACGAGGCCGCCCTGGGCGCGCTCGCCGCAGATCGCCCCGCCCCGTTCTGAGTTCCGCCCCGGCCTGAGTCCAGCACAGGCCTGGGTCCAGCACCTTCCTGAGCCCAGCAGCGCTGTCAGAGCCGGGTCTGCTTCGTCCTGCCGGCCCCACTTGCAGTTTTAGGTGTGCCTAAATCATACTGTGGGCATGCGCCACACCAGGTTCTTCACTGTCACCGCCGGACTGATCTGCGCCCTGGCCTTGAGCAGCTGTGCCGCGGCGAACTCCGATGAGCAGGGCGCCTCCACGGAGGACCAGCCTCCCGTGGTGCTCACCAGCTTCTCGGTGCTGGCAGACATGACCCGGGCCGTGGGCGGCGACCTGGTGGACACCCGCTCCATCACCCCGCCCGGCGCCGAGGTGCACGAGTACTCCCCCACCCCCGGCGATCTCCGCGATGCCGCAGCGGCGGACGTGATCTTCTTCAACGGACTGGGCCTGGAGGCCTGGTACGAGCAGTTCCTGAGCCATTCTTCGGCGGAGGTGGTGATGCTCTCCGAGTCGGTGGAGACCCTGCCGGTCACCCGGCTGCCCGAAGCTTCTCCGGGCTCCGGCGAGTCCGACGACGTCGAGGACCCCGGGGCTTCCGAGAGTGCCGGCGCGGAGGAGACCGCCGAGCTGCCGGTCAACCCGCACGCCTGGATGTCTCCGGCACAGGCCATGGTCTATGTGGACAACATCGAGGCCGCACTGAGCGAGCTCTCCCCCGCCGACGCCGAGCAGTTCACCGAGAACGCCGGCCGCTACCGGGAGCAGATCCAAGCGGTCTGGGACCAGGCCGAGGAGCGGCTGGCACCGCTGCAGCAGGACGGTGAGATCCACCTGGTGACATGCGAGGGCGCCTTCAGCTACCTGGCGAAGGACCTGGATCTCCGCGAGCACTACCTGTGGCCGCTCAACGCCGAGGACGAGGGAAGCCCGAAGCAGGTCGAGGCGCAGATCCGCTACGTCGAGGAGCACCAGGTGCCCACGATCTTCTGCGAGTCCACTGTCAATGACTCCACCCAGCGGCAGGTGGCCGAGACCACCGGCGCCACCCTGAGCGAGCCCCTGCACGTGGACTCGATCACCGAGCCTGACGGACCGGCACCGAGCTACCTCGAGCTCTTGGAACACGACCTGGACCTGATCATCGAAGGAGCCCAGCGATGAGCACTGACATAGACACTGGATCAGCCACAGGCGTGGACGCCCCACCCGGTGCTGCCGCCGTCGTCGTCGATCAGCTGAGCGCCGGCTATCCAGGCGTCCAGGCTCTGGACGAGGTCAGCATCACCGTGGGCACGGGCAGCATCTGCGCCCTGCTGGGAGCCAACGGCTCCGGGAAGTCCACGCTGTTCAAGGCGCTGCTGGGACTGCACCGACCCACCGCCGGGACCGTGCGGCTCTTCGGCATGGAACCGACGAAGGCCCGACGGCGCAACCAGGTCAGCTACGTGCCGCAGCACGAACAGGTGGACACCAGCTTTCCGATCAGCGTGGAGCAGGTGGTCATGATGGGTCGCTACGGGCACATGGGCTTCACCCGCCGCACCCGCCCTGCGGACCGGCAGGCCTGCGACCAGGCGCTGGACCAGGTGGGCCTGAGCCAGCTGCGCCGGCGCGGGATCGGTGAGCTCTCCGGAGGCCAGCGCAAGCGCGCCTTCCTGGCCCGTGCGATCGCCCAGCAGGCGCCTCTGATGCTGCTCGATGAGCCGTTCGCCGGCGTGGACCGCGGTTCGGAGGAGCTGATCAGCTCGGTGCTCAAGACGCTGCGCGACACCACGGGCACCACCGTGCTGATCTCCACCCACCACCTCGCCGGCGTGGAGGACCTCGCAGATGAGGTGGTGCTGCTGCACCAGCGGGTGCTCGCCGCGGGACTTCCGGGCGAGGTGCTCACCGAGGAACAGCTCGGCCGCAGCTTCGGCGCCGTGCTGCGCGAGACGAACTGATGAGGGAGGCAAGCTGATGTGGGAGCTGCTGGTCCAACCGATGGAGTTCGCCTTCATGCAGCACGCCCTGACGGCGGCGATCATCTCCTCGGTGGTCTGCGCCCTGCTCTCCTGCTGGCTGGTGCTCATGGGCTGGTCCCTGATGGGTGACGCCGTGGCGCACTCGATCCTGCCCGGGATCGTGCTGGCGCACATCTTCGGTCTGCCCATGGCGCTGGGCGCCTTCGTCTTCGGGATGCTCGCGGTGCTGCTCATCGGCGGGATCAGCGGAGGCTCGACGCTGAAGCATGACACCTCCATCGGCGTGGTGTTCACCTCGCTCTTCGCGCTGGGCCTGGTCCTGGTCTCCAGGACCCCCAGCGAGACGCACCTGACCCACATCCTCTTCGGCAATGTGCTGGGCATCTCGCAGCAGGACCTGCTGCAGACCGCCGGTCTGGGGTTGGCCACCGTGGCGGTGCTGTTGACGCTGCGGCGCAGCTTCGTGCTGCTGGCCTTCGACAAGGTCCACGCCCACACGATCGGACTCTCCACCGGCGCCCTGTCCATCTTGCTGCTGGCCCTGCTCGCGCTGACCACCGTGACCGCGCTGCAGACCCTGGGGATCCTTCTGGTGGTCGCTATGCTGGTGGTGCCCGGCGCCACCGCACTGCTGCTGTGCCGCCGCTTCGGGCCGATGCTCGCGGTCGCCGCGTCCAGCGCGGCAGCCTCCGCGGTGATCGGCGTCTATGCCAGCTACTGGCTCGACATCTCCACCGGAGGCTCGATCGTGCTGGCACAGTCGGGCCAGTTCGCGCTGGCCTACCTCTTCGCCCCGGTGAAAGGGATGATCCCGCGGCTGCGCCAGCGACGTCAGCGCCCACCCTCCGAGCAGGCGAGGCCGACCCGCTCGATCGATACGCTCCTCGACGTGAAGGATCCCGCCTAGATGACTCCGCGCACCTCAGCTCAGGGCCGTTCCACCGCGATCGAGGCTGCCACCACCTCCGTGGAGGACTACGCCAAGACCATCTATGGCCTCGCCGAATGGGACGGCGCCTCGGTGACCGCGTCCGCGCTGGCCAGGACCCTGGGCGTCTCCAACCCCTCGGTCTCGCTGATGATGCGCAAGATGGCCGACCTGGGGCTGGTGGAGCACCGCCCCTACGCGCCGATCGCGCTGACCCCCGCCGGACGCCAGCTCGCCCTGGCAATGGTCCGCCGGCACCGTCTGATCGAGACCTGGCTGGTGCGCGAGCTCGGATACGGCTGGGAGGAGGTCCATGAGGAGGCCGAACGGCTCGAACACGCCGTCTCGGAGACCTTCGTGGACCGTCTCGATGTGCGGCTGGGCCACCCACGCGTGGACCCTCACGGTGATCCGATCCCCGGTCCAGACCTGCAGCTGGACTACCCCGAGACCCTGCTGCTCTGCCGGGTGCCGGCCGCGATGAAGGTGCGCCTGGAGCAGGTCGACGACGCCGTGCCGGATGCGCTCTCCGCCCTGGACACCCACCGGGTGCCCATCGGTGCGCAGGTCACGGTCCAGGCCACCGACCGCGGCGCCGTCGTCCTGACCCCGCTCACCCCCGGAGGGCAGGACAGCCCGGGAGCTCCCCCGACGCAGGACGATCAGTCGGCGGCGGCCGGGAGCATCCGGCTCGCCCATGAGGTGGCCCACGCCATGCGCGTAAGCGTGGTCCGCTGAGGCCGCCCGGCCCCGACGTATCCTGTACTGGTGTCTTCTCCCGAACCGCGTGCCTCCAGCAGGCGCCCACGCCCGAAGCGGCAGGCGACCTCGCTGACGGTGCTGATCCTCCTGGTGGCGCTGGCCGGCGCCGGTGGCGCGCTGCTGCGACTTCTGGTCGGCGAGCTGATCCCGGAGCAGGGGATGAAGTTCCCGTGGACCACGCTGGTGATCAATCTCAGCGGATCAGGGCTGCTGGGCCTGCTCATCGGCGTCGCACGCGCCCGCCCGAGCACCCCGGACTGGGTGGTGCCGACCTTCGGCACCGGACTGCTGGCCTCCTACACGACCTTCTCTGCGGTGATCCTCGCCGTGATGCCCTCGATGCCCGGATCCGCCTATGAAGGACTCGCGGCCGTGACCTATGTCAGCCCGGGGGCGATGGAGATGCTCACCTACCTCATCATCAGCATCCTGGGCTGCACCGCTGCTGCCGCGGCCGGACTGACCATCAGCCGTGCGCTGTTCGGCCAGCTCGGCGCCGCCTCCGCGGATCTCGGCGTGAGCAGCGAGGGCCGCCATGAATCCTGAATTCAGCATCGCCATTGCGCTGGGCGTCGCGCTCGGCGGCTCGGTGGGCGCGGTGGCGCGCTTCCTCCTGGACCGATACCTGCGCGTGGGCCTGCTGCTGGCGAACACGCTCGGGTGCTTCCTGCTGGGGTATCTCCTCGGCGAACTCACCTGGCTGAGCGGGAACGGCGCGGCTGAGCCCGAAGGCGTGCTGCCCGGCCCGGTGTCCACGGTGCTGATCTTCGGGGTCCTCGGTGCGCTGAGCACCTTCGCAACCGTCTCAGTGCGGGTGGCGCAGACCTGGGTGTCGGGTCGACGACTGCGGGCGGTCGGGATCTGGACGGCGCACGTGGGGTGCGGGTTCGCAGCCGCAGCGTTGGGGATTGCGCTGTCCCGGATGTCGGGGCTATACTGAAAAGTCAGCTCGCGAGCACGTGGCGAGAGACAGGGGCTGATAAGCCTCGTTGACAACACAATATGGGGACGATCGGTTTCGACGATCTGAGTTGATCATGGTGAAGCGGGTCGAGGATGCAGAGTGACCTCGTAAATACCTCTCTGCAAAACAATAAGTGCCGAAACTAAGCGCACTGACTTCGCCCTCGCTGCCTAAGCAGCGACGCGAGTCTGTCAGCCTGGGTCTGCTATCGACCCAGCTCCTGGCATCAGCTAGATAGCCACTGGTTCCAACTCCTCGTCGTGGGGAGTTGGGTCGACAATTCACACGACTGGGCCCGTCAGCCGCCTGTCTGCGTGACGGCTGGGGCCGAGAAAATCTATCAGCAGACTGCACCCGGAGAAGCCCATGTGAATCCAGATCGGACGCGGGTTCGATTCCCGCCGTCTCCACAGTGAAGGGCCAGACACATCGTGTCTGGCCCTTTTTTGTGCCCTTTTTCCGCGCCATCACTGGGATGTGGTCTACTAGCTACAGAATTACGCTGTACACAGAAGTAGACACCATTGGACCCGCGTGCACTCTCCTTAGTGCACGTAGAGCGCACGAAAGGCACACATGGCGAAGCGTCGAGACTTCGGAACTGTCCGCAAACTGCCCAGCGGTAAGTTTCAGGCCACGTACATCGGTCCCGACCATCAGCGCCATAAAGCACACACCACGTTCGACACCAAGGGTGCCGCGACCAGCTATCTAGGTCGAGTCAAAGCAGACATTGACCGTGAGGCGTGGGTCAGTCCAGAAGAAAAAGCTCAGCGTGAAGCTGAGACTCAGAGGCTTGCGGACGAAAAGGCACAGCTCGAGGCAGAAGCCTTGGAGCGGGATATGACGCTGACCGCGTTCACTCAGCTATGGCTCACAGCGAAAGCCAGTGGCAAGACTGTTTCAGGCCGAGGCGCACGCGAGGTCAAAACTTCTACGATCAGCACCTACCGGAGCAGACTCGAGCACGACGTGTTGCCGGTGCTAGGGGATCTACGCATGAGCGAACTCAACGACAAGAACGTAGGCAAGCTGCTCGATGATCTTGCCCTACAACCGTCGAAGGTGAACCCTCAAGGCCGGGGCAACGGCGTAGCCCTGCCAGTCGGTAGAACACTGAAAGCCCTTCTAAGCGACGCCGAGCGGGAAGGGTATATAGCTTCACTCCCCCACATGTACCTACCCGCAAACAAGCCGGTACGGGCTCGACGCGAGGACTCAGACGTAGCGACGCAGGAGCAGGTCAAAGCGCTCCATGAAGCCATGCCAGAACAGTGGCGGATAGCCGTCCTGTTAGCCGCGTACTGCCAGACGCGCCTAGGCGAAACCCTAGGACTTCAGCGCCGGGACTTTGAACACCTAGACGACAGCACCCGTGCACTGGTGAAGGTCAGGCGACAGCTCAACACCAAGACTGGCAAACTCACCGACGATGGAGACGTGAAGAGCACCAGCGGTGAGCGAAACCTGTTCATCCCTAGCGGCATACTGCCAACTCTTCGGGACCACATGGACTCCCACGTAGAGGAACACCCAAACGCGCTTATCCTGCGATCCCTGACCCCCTCGAAGCGCTCCAAGGGTGAGATAGCTTCATCGTCAGTGTTTGACCGTACTTGGAGAGAGGTCAGGGACTCTCTCAACATGGAGGGGTTCCGCTTTCACGATCTACGGCACACGGGGCTGACTCTCTACGCCCAGCAGGGCGCGACCCTGAAAGAACTCATGTACCGAGGTGGACACTCCGACCACAAGGTAGTGATGCGCTATCAACACTCGACCCAGGATCGACAGTTGAAGCTAGTGCAGCTCATGAGTAACGAGATGCCTCAGTTTTAGCTATTAAAGTGTGAGTAGAAATGGATAAATCTATTTACACATGTTCGCTGTACGGCCATTTATTGACAGACTAAGACAATACTTGATAAGCTTTTCTTGTCACTCGGGCGCGGAGTCTTTCTGAGAAGTGATCATCGGGGTAGCTGAACCGTAAAAAAGCGTAACGTCCTATTTTGTATCAATAGATAGGCCCTGCTATGCCCTTTACAGTCGCAACCGTCGATCAGACCGCCGAAATGCTCGGCGTAAGTACTCGCAGCGTCCGCCGCTGGATTGACGACGGGAGTCTTCCCGCATTCCGTATTCACGGACACCTACTCAGAATCAAAGTCGCCGACATTGAGGCTCTACTCGAGCCGGTGACCTCATGACTAAGGCCCGGTTGGGAGACCGGGCCTTAGATACCACCACAGGAGAGGAGAACCATCGACACAATCAACAATCGACCAGAAAGACTATTATGCCTAACCCCTATTCTACCATCGTTGACACCGTAAAGACAGGCGCTGAACTTGCCCTCGAATGGGTAAATGCAGGTTATTCAATCCTGCCGTGCAACTCCGATAAAGAGCCGCTTAACGGTGAGCGAGGGTTTCTGGTGGCTTCTAACAGCCCCGACCAGATCAAGCGGTGGTGGCTGCGACACCCTGAAGCGTTGGTCGGAGTCGTGCCGTTCTCAGGCGGTGCAGTGGTGATCGACGTTGACCATAAGGAAGGTCGCGATGGTCACGACGGGTTGACCGTCGCAGGTGTCACCCTGGACCCGGCTGACGGGTTCCACTCACTCTCACGTGTGGGCAAGCACTATTGGTACGCCGCGACTGAAGAGGTGCGCAACGTGGGGGTGTCAGACCTCGACGGTATGCCCGTGCCACTAGTGGACGTGCGCTCTTCTGCTGGCTACGTGGTCGCTCCCTACGCGCCACCGGAGACACTGCCAGCACTGCCAGAGTCGGTGACGTTCCTCGAGAGTCTGGGCATCTATGGAGACCCCGCGACACGTGCACAGTTTCTTACCTTCATCGCGGACCACGTCGGACGCTATGACGATGCACAGGAAGCCACCCGTGCAGACCTGCTGAACCGGTTCATTGCCGAGCGCGAGCAGGGCACCCTGAACCGTGACTTCATGCTGCGCGTTCAGGTCGCTATGATCGCCGGGTCTGTCCCCGGTGATGCAACGATGCTTCTGCTCGACGCGCTGCGCGAGGTCTATATCCGTCCGGCTGACGGTGAATCTATCGACGGCAAATGGGTTCACGACTGGGATACCGCGCTCATGGGCGCAGTGGGCAAGATGCTCAACGGTGGTTTCAAGCCTGAGGACAGTCCGAGGTATCAGCGAGACCTCGACACAGAACAGCTCAGACAGCGAGTCGTCAGGGACGCACGGGAAGCACTCGAGCGGGAGGACGCTGCGACAAGTGGCAAACTGCTGGCACCGGTGTCACTGGACGATGAGGTAGAGGAAGGTCCAGCGGAGCGTATTGAAGGAATCCTGTTCACTGGCGGCAAGCTCGGCATCAGCGCCAAGGCCAAGGCAGGTAAGACCACGTTCACTATGAACCTGGTGCGCTCCCTGACCACTGGTGAGCCGTTCCTCGGCGAGTTCGAGACTGTACCGGTGCAAGGCACGGTGGGATATCTCAACTACGAGATGCCGAAGCGTAAGTTTCAGGAGAACGCGCGCCGTATGGGTATCGACCTGAACAAGGTGCGAGTGTTCCACGGGCGCGAAGGGTTCAACCCCTTCACGCACCCGGAGCAGTGGCGCGTGATCGCTGAGGACTTCAAGGCTCACGGTGTGGAGGTTCTGATCCTCGATCCACTTTCCAACGCGTTCCCCTTCAACAGCCAAGACAACGCCGGAGAGATGCGGCGCTTTCTCAACCTGGTCAATGACCTGCGTATCGAGTGTGGGGCGTCTGAACAGATCATCGTCATGCACGCCGGGAAGGGTCACGCTGACCACAGCCCTCGAGGCTCGAGCGTTCAGGAAGATGACCCTGACAACCTGCTCTACATCAAAGAGTCAGCGGGTAAGCGGAAGTTCTCGACCAAGGGCCGACACGATGAAGATATCCCTGACACCGGGCTCACGTTCGATCCGATGACACAGCTACTCACCGCGAGCATGGACGGTGAGCATTTTGCCGATGAGGTGGACGCGCTGGTAGAGCTTGAGCGCAAGGTACTCGACTACATCAAGAAGCACCCCGGCTGCGGGATCGGCAACCTTCCAGGACAGACCGACGCAAAACACACAGCTAAAGAGTCGCTGCTGAGTCAGAGCCTGATCGAGATGCGGCGGGACGGGCGCAAGCACACGTTCTACGCGCTCTAACTCCCCTCTTCAACTCTCCCCGAGAGATAGCTCAGGGAGAGTTAGAGGGATAGTTGATATCGCTCTGACCTGGGGTTTTAGCGGTTTTTGCGAACTATCCCTATCTATCCCCAAGCTACGAAGTAGCGGGGGTAGATATTTCAGGGACAGTAACTGGTTGGGGATAGCTCAGAAGTAGGGGTTGTGAGCAAAACTAACAACGTGGGCGATTCTCGGTGACTTGGGGTTAATCAGCTAAAACGGCGTGACGAAAAGAATGATAAATGTATCCGGAATTTCTTTGATAAGTTCACCCCTTTATGGGATACTTTAATCATGGATACAACAAATAGTTTAACGCCGGAGGAAGTGGTTGAAAGAAAGCGTGAGAAGCGTCGCGCTTATCAGCGTGCATGGGTCAAAAGGAATCCCGGTAAATCCACTGAGTACGCTCGAGCATTCTGGTATCGCCAGTTCTTGGACGATCTCGCGGCGGCAGAGCACGCCCGTGATGAAGAGTCTCGCGAGCTTCTGCGCAGTCGGGGCATCGACGTATGACCGGCGCACTTGACCGCGAGACCCTTGCCACGGCGTATATCGCAGAAGGGAGTATGACTCGCGCGGCACAGATCGCCGGGGTCTCACTCTCAACAGCAAGCCGCCGACTCAATGAGCCAGAGACGCTGGAAATCATCAGAGATGCGAGGCGAGGACTTCTGACGAAGGTGCTCAGCACTCTCGAGGTTCACGTACTCAAGTCCGTGGCAACGCTGGCAGAGATTCAAAACGATCAGGCCGCACCCTCGACTGCACGCGTCCAGGCCGCTAATAGCATCCTGAGTCGCGTTGAGAGCCTGGCAGAACAGCTCGAGGTACAGGAACGCCTGACAGTCCTGGAAGACGCTCTCAAGGCCACACGGGCACCGTCCACGCGTCGTGGCGGCGAGGTTATCCCGTGAGAACGCTTCAGTTCCTCAATGAAGCCGAACGGCGAATATCGGCACCACAGCCCCGACCCTCACTAATCCTGATTGAAGACGGCATAGCGAGCGAGATGTGGTGGGACGGCATTCCCGGCAGATCAGAAAACGTGAAGGTGCGCGTCCACGATCTGGACGAATACCTAGACCAGTTCCAAGACGGTGACGGTCGCATGACGGTCATCATCGCGGACGAACTTCCCGAATAACCACACCACAAAGTAAGGAAAACCATATGAGCAAGACCAGTTTCCCGCCGTCGCACATCCCTCTCGGCCCCTGGTATGAGGGCATGGAGCCTGGCGCAGCCGTCGCTAAGTACATGGAGAAGGCCCAGTACGAATATTCACGCGTGGATGACCGCGAACTGCGAGACGTGAAGACAGGCGAGCGTGTGTGGCTCAATGGCACCACCACCAAAGCAGACGCTGAACTGAAGGTGATGAAGGAACGTCAGGCCGCTGAGAAGGTGATCCGCGCCCAGTACGACACCGCCCGTGAGAAGGTCCGCCGCTCAATTGCTAAGCCAATGCCTAGTGGTGTCCGTGAGCAGATTGCCACGATGAAGCAGCTCGGCGCGACTCCGACGGAGGTCGAGGCGCTTCAGCGGACCTATGCAGATAGCTACCTCGCGCAGCGACTCATTCAGGCTGAGCTTATGGACGACTCGACCCCTGGCACTCAGATCATGGCACCGGCTGTGGACGATGTTCTCGGCGAGCTGGACCATACAGAGTCACTTGCCCTGCGTGCGCTCAGTGTCAATCCTGAAGAGGCCCACCTGTCATATGATGCCCAGCTCGTGGCCAAAGGAAACGTCACGCGCAATTCACTGAACTCCGCTGAGGTCTTCGACTCCATGTTCGGTGGCGATAAGTAAACCTCCCTCCCCGCTCACGCGGAAGATGCCGCGCTTCACGGCATGAGACCCCCAGACTCCTTCCGAGGTCTGGGGGTCTCTTTACGTGTAACCCTGGACCATAGTCCAAGGTGACATGCACAAGGTTGACAGTTTCCCTATCTCGCGCCGCTCAGCGTGTGTAAACTAATCTGACAACTAATTAGGTGAGGTTGAAGCCATGACTAAATGGGGATACGTGCGGGTCTCGACTGCCAGGCAAGACACATCGGAGCAGCGCAGAGAGCTTGAAGCGCACGGCGTTGAGCCTGAGCACATCGAAGAAGACCACGGGATCACCGGGCGCACTATGGAGCGTGACGGACTGACACGCCTATTAGGTCGCATGGAGTCGGGAGACACCGTACTTGTCACGGCTCTCGACCGGGCAGGGCGCACCATGAAGGGAATGCTCGAACTAGTGGAAGAGCTGACCGAACGGGGCATCACTATGCGCACCACGGCAGGAGACGTGAACACAGGTACAGAGATGGGACGCGCTGTGTTCCACATCCTCAGTGCACTTGCTGTAATGGAAGCCAACATCAAGCGTGAACGGGCTCAGGCTGGCATACGCAGGGCTCAGGCGAGCGGACAGAAGATCGGTGGACGGAAACCCGTCGTCTCTGATCTGAGGATCACACAGGCGGCTACACGGGTGCGAGATGGATCGTCGTCAGTCACCGATGAGTGTCACCGACTGGCTATGTCTCGGCAGGGCTTCTACAAGCGCATTAAGTCCCTGGGGTTGGAGCTGAGGGCTTAGTTCGGGGCGGCCAATTAAACGGACGATGATCACGAAGCCACTTGAACAGACGATAGTCACGAAGTCGTTGACGGCGGGACTTAACGTAAAGCTCACGCCTTGTGGCTTCGGCGATGCGTCTGCGCTGGTCTTCCAGCTTCACCTCCATAGCTTCAATTTCATCAGAAATATCCGAGGTGCTGCCGTGAGCCAGATTAATAGCTTTATCAACAGAATCATTCACCGATATGTAGGCATCCCGTACAGCCGAGGGTGCGTATATCTCGAGTGAAGACTTATACTTGTCGAGCTTGTTGGATTCATTTATCAAAACCGTAAATCTAGATTCTACTTCGTCTGATGTCTTTTTATATGATTCGACATTAAGTGGTTTAGGGCCACCTGTTAGATCGGAGTCATTCAAGATCCGTATTTTGAAATTCTGGGCATGTATCCAAGAGTAGAATGCTTTCTGAAATGATTTGAAGTCTTGGTCAAACTCAATGACTAGTTTGGCAAGGTGCTCAGAGTTTCTAGCGCGCGCTTCCCGACTCGCGGCTGACAAGTGCGTGACGAGGTTAGTCACCAAAGCTGTGAGCAAGGCAGACCCAGCAGCGATGACCGCGATGTCCCCACTCGTCAGCTCTCCTGTCTCCATAGTGACAAGACCCTAGCGCATTAGGCGCCATTCAACTCGCCTATGCTGAGTCCGAGATAAAGGAGTCTGCACATGTTCGAACTACTACTCGTGCTGGCTGGTGCCGGTGCCGCGTTCCTTGGACAACTATTCAAGTCGAAGTGGGACCGCAAGAGCAGCCTGACGGACCGACGTAGAGAAGCCCACGCAAAGTTCCTGGGCGAGATCTATCAAGCCATGCGACTCGGCGCGACGCTGAAGAACGTAATGCGGGTGTCCGTCACGCGTGAATCTCAAGACCCTGAATTTGTCGAGCTAAGGGCGAAGCTGTCTAGCTCCCTGGCACAGGTACAGATTCTCAGTTCGGTCCACGTGGCAGTTCGTGCAGTAAGACTCTACGACGATGCAATGAACAAGCTCAGAGGGGATCCTCTAGTTGCGCTAGGCCCCGCGATAGACGCCTACATGGACGCTTTGAAATCTGAGATCAATTAACGCACGTAGAGTGCACGTCGAGTGAGTCTCACTCACGTAATCCTTAAAACCACAGGTCAGACGGCTATCGGGCTACATTCCCGCCGTCTCCACAGATCGCCCGAGCAGGCTCAGCCTGCTCGGGCTTTTTTGTGCCCTGAAGCCGGGAAGCCCCAGCTCGAAGGGCCCCGGAAGGCCGCGTTGCTCAGCCCGCCCCTCGGGAGTCGGAGTAGTATCCGGAAGGTCTCGTTGACTGTGCGAAATCTACGTGAAGGAGCCTGATGAGCATCCCCTTCTACCGCCCGCTCTCCCCCACCTGCGGCCTGCGGGTCTCCCCGCTCGCGCTGGGAACGCTGCCCTTCGGCGGCGCCAACGGCATGGGTCATATGGGCAGCCTGGGCCCCGACGATGCCGCCGTGCTGCTGGATCGCTCCCTCGAAGCAGGGGTCAACCTGCTGGACACCGCGAACCTCTACTCGCTCGGTGTCGCCGAGGAGGTGCTGGGGCAGACCCTGGCGCGCAGCGGCCGCTATGACGAGTTCCTGATCGCCACCAAGGCCCGGATGGTTGTCGGTGACGGCCCCAACGACGGCGGCGCCTCCCGCTGGCACCTGCTCAAGGAGGTCGAGACGTCTCTGCACCGGCTGGGCCGTGATCACATCGACCTGTTCTACCTCCACCACTGGGACGGCGAGACCCCGCTGGAGGAGACGCTGCAGACCATGGACGGGCTGGTCCGGGCGGGCAAGATCCGGTACTACGGGGTCTCGAACTACACCGCCTGGCAGCTGATGAAGGCGCTGAAGGTCTGTGAGGTCAACGGCTTCATCAAGCCTGTGGTGCAGCAGATCCACTACTCACCGTTCTCCCGCGAGGCCGAATACGAGATGATCCCCGCCGGGATCGATCAGGGCATCGGCACCCAGGCGTGGAGCCCGCTGGGCATGGGGCTGCTCAGCGGCAAGTACCGCCGGGACCAGCGCCCGGAGTCAGGTGCTCGCATGGTCGACGGGGATGGCTCCGAGATGCGCGTGGCGGACTGGGAGAAGCTCCACAGCGTCGTCGATGTGCTCGATGAGGTCGCTCAGCGCAACGACGCCACCATCCCGCAGGTCCTGCTCGCCTGGCTGCTGGAGCGCCCCGGGGTGACCAACCTGGCCGTGGGCGCGCGCAGCCTGGAGCAGTGGAACGATCTGCTGGGCACCTTTGAGGTCTCCCTGGACGCGGCGGACTCTCAGGCCATCGACGACGTCGGCCGGCCGACCCTGGCCTACCCGTTCTGGCACCAGGCCGATATGGCCAGCGAACGCATGAGCGCCGCGGATGTGTCGATCATGGCGACCACCAAGCGGGAGATCGCCGAGAAGATCGGCGAGTAGTCAGCTGACGTTCAGCTCGCACGGACAGGGCCCGATGGTGGTCTGACTATGGTGGAGACAGACGACCACAACAGATTGAGGTGTCAGATGACTACCGAACAGAACAGACCTGAAGAGGCGAAGAGGCCCAGCGCGGACCACAGCTCCGCCGATGTGAACGGCGGCCAGCCGCTGGACACTCCCCCGCACCAGCGTGACGGCGGGAATCAGCACACCCACGGCGAGCATCACCGCGACGAGGCTGCGCGCAACCCGGGGCTGGATCCCGAACCGACCGAGACTCCGGGGCTGGAAGACGGCGGCGGCGTGCAGCCTGGCGATACTCCGCCCGATTCGAACTCCGCGACCGCCTCACCCAAGCAGGCTTCGCCGACGAAGCCCCCGAAGTCCAACCTGGTCATGACCGTGGCGATCATCGCGATCATCGTCGTGGTGCTGCTGATCTTCGTCGGTTACATCGCGGGACTGCTCGACTGAGCCAAGGGATGACCGAGGGCTGAGCACGACTCAGTTGAGATCGGCTCAGCGGAGACTCAGGACGACCGCAGGTTCCGGTAGCGCATGGCGCGCTGGGCCTCGCGGTTGTCCTGCTTTTCTCGGAGGGTCTGCCGCTTGTCGAACTCGCGCTTGCCGCGGGCGATGCCGATCTCGACCTTGGCCCGGCCGCCCTTGAAGTAGAGCGAGAGCGGGACGATGGTCAGGCCCGGGTCCTCGATCTGGCGGGAGATCTTCACCAGCTCTTTCTGGTGGAGCAGAAGCTTGCGTTTCCGGCGGGCTGAATGATTGGTCCAGGTGCCGTTGAGGTACTCGGGGATGGTGACCTGTTCGAGCCAGAGCTCGCCGCCGCTGGAGAAGCCGCCGAAGCCGTCGGTGAGGTTGGCGGTGCCTTCGCGCAGCGACTTCACCTCGGTGCCGGTGAGCACCAGTCCGGCCTCGTACTTGTCGAGGATCTCGTAGTCATGCCGCGCGCGACGGTTCGTCGCCACGATGCTGTTGTTGGGATCGCGCTCTTTCTTCGCGCCCTTCTTCTTCGCCACCGTGTCACCTCCGCGCTGGATCGCTGATCTCGGCGTTCTTCTGCAGTGGCCAGAAGAGCCGACCTTCGATCATACACGCAGGTATCGGCGCACCGTGACCCAGGAGGCGATGATCGCCAGGACCACGGCGATCGCCAGAAGGCCCGGCATGATGATCCAGGCTTCGGCGGAGTCGATGAAGTGGATGCTCGGCACCTGCTGGGCCATCCACTGTCCCAGCACGAACTCCGCGACCACCCAGGTGGCCGCACAGGCGAGCAGACCGCCGATCAGGGCAGCGATCACGCCTTCGAAGACGAAGGGCATCCGGATCATCGATTTGGAGGCGCCGACCAGACGCATGATCCCGGTCTCGCGGCGACGGCTGAACGCGGAGAGCCTGATGGTGGTCGCCACCAGCAGCAGCGCGCAGACGATCATCACCCCGGCGATGATCAGCGCGACCATGGTCAGCCCGTTGAGGATGCCGAAGATCTGATCGAGGACCTCCTGCTGATCCGCCACGGACTCCACCCCGGGGGCAGACCCGAAGAGCTCGGTGACCACCGGGAACTCCTCCGGCTCGTGGAGCAGCACTCGGTAGGACTCCGGCATGTCGGAGGCGGTCAGCGCCGCGGTGCGCGAGTTCTCCCCACGGGTGTCCAGGAAGTCGTCCAGGGCTTCCTGCTGCGTCTCGTGGCGGTAGCTGGCCACGTACTGGCTGGCCGCACCATCGGAGAGCGTGTGTTCCAGGGAATCGCGCTGATCCGTGCTCACCGCACCGGTGGGACACGCTGACTGCGGGGAGCTCTCGGTGCACAGGAACACCGAGAGCTCAAGGCGATCATAGAAGTCGTCGGTCATCTGGTTGACCTGGGTCTGCATCAGCGCGGCGGAGCCCACGAAGGTCAGCGAGATGAAGGTGACCAGGATGACGGAGGCGACCATGGCGACATTGCGGCGCAGCGAGCTGAAGGTCTCGCTGAGCATATAGAGGAGGCGGTTCATCGGTCCCTCCTCAGGCGGCGCATGATCGATCGGCGCGAGCGGGACAGGCCGAGATGTTCTGCTGTCCTGCTCGCATCGGGGTAGGTGGACTGAGCTGCCGAGGACTCAGGCTGCGGCACCGGGCTGGGCTCCTCGGGCTCGGGCGGCAGCTCCGGTTCACGTTCCAGCTCTGGCTCTGACTGGGGCCCGACCTCTGGCTCCGGCTCGGGTTCCGGGTCGGGCGTCGGGGGATCCAGCGTGAAGGCGGGCCGGGACGGTGACTGCTGTTCCGGCGGCTGGGCGGAGGGCGGCTGCGGGGCGTCGTCGTCGGCGCGCGCCAGCCAGGACAGCTGGGGCCGCGCGGGCGGCGGAGTCGCCGGAGCCAGCGGTGCGAGCGGCTCGCCGTCGAACATCGGGGCCGACGGCGGCCGGGGCTGGTCAGGTTCGCGGGGCGGCTCGACGGAAGGCCCGGTCGCGGCAGGAATCTCGCCCGTGATCGGTTCCTCCAGGGTCGGCTCGACCGACTGAAGTGCGTGGGCGTCCTGATGATCAGCCCGAAGTTCGGTCTGATCCTCGCGTGCACCGTAACCCGCTGGTTCGTCCGCTGGTTCCGTCACGAGATCGTCCACGAGATCGTCCTCGAGATCGTCCTCGGTCTCGGTGTAGCCGTCCTGTTCGAGGTCGGGCATCTCGGTGCCGTTGAAGTCCCCGTGGGGCTCCTTGACGTCATGGCCGTGAGCGTCGTGGCGGAGATGCTCGGGCCAGGTGACCCTGAAGCCGGCGTCTTCTTCGTGCGCGGAACCCTCGCCGTCGAAGTCGTGCTCGTGCTCGTGCTCGTGCTCGTGCTCGAAGGGATCGTGGGCGACGGGCTCATCGTTGATCGGCGCGTCGTGGAGGCCCGGTTCGCTGTCATCGCCCGCGGGAGCCGCGGGGGCGTCGTCGTCGAGGTCCAGTTCGGTGAGCTCATCGGTGTATGCCACCGGGGCGGTCTCCTGGAGCACCGGATCTTCGTCGTAGGCGAGCACGGAGGGGTCCTCGCCTGGAGCCATCACCTGGTCCTGGGGGTGATCACCGACGTGATCGATGGCGTCATCACGCGATTCCACGAAATGGTGGTCTTGCGCGTCGGGCTCCCAGGTGTGGTGTTCCTGACCGTCGTGTTCCTGGGTGCCGTGTTCCTGGGTGCCGCCGTCACCGAAGTCACTGTCCGCCAAGTGGTCTTCCGCGGTGCCGGTGTCGCTGCCGACCACGGCGGGAACCATCCCGGTCTTGAGCGGGGCCGGATCGTGGGCGCGCAGCCCTGATTCGCCCTCCTCCTGGGCGAGCACATCCCGGGCCTCGGAGCCTTCGGGCGGGTCGTAGGAGCCGTGGGGCTCGTCGCGGACCACCCGGCCGTGGTGCAGCTGCACCACCCGGCTGTTGGCCTGGTCGACGATGGCGCGGTCGTGGGTGGCCATGATGACGGTGGTGCCGGAAGCGTTGATCCAGCGCAGGACCTTCATGACCTCGGCGGAGGCGCGCGGGTCGAGGTTGCCGGTGGGCTCGTCGGCGAGCAGGATCGCGGGGTCGTTGACGATGGCGCGGGCGATGGCGGCGCGCTGCTGCTCACCTCCGGAGATCTCATGCGGGTAGCGCTTCGCGAGGTGAGCGAGGTCGACCTTCTCCAGGACCTTGGTGACGCGTTTGCGGATCGCGCTGCGTTTGGCGCCCAACACCCGCATGGCGAAGGCGACGTTGTCGAACACGGTCTTGTCCGGCAGCAGGCGGAAGTCCTGGAAGACCATGCCGATGCTGCGTCGGAAATCGGGGACCCGGCGGTCGAGCATCAGCCCGAGGTTCTGCCCGGCCACGGTGACCTTGCCGCGCTGGGGCAGGCCCTCGCGCAGGATCATCCGCAGCAGAGTGGACTTGCCGGAGCCGGAGGCGCCGATCAGGAAGGCGAAGTCTTCGCGGTAGAACTCCACGGTGACGTCATCGAGCGCCGGTCGCCCGTCTGCCTCGTAACGACGGGTGACCTGTTCGAATCGGATCATGGATCAGTCGTCCTCGGCCGCAGTCTCGTTGCGCCAGCGGATGCCGGTGTCGATGAAGCCGTCGATGTCTCCGTCGAGGACGGCCTGGGTGTTGCCGACCTCGTGCTCGGTGCGCAGGTCCTTGACCATCTGGTACGGGTGCAGCACGTAGGAGCGGATCTGGTCGCCCCAGGAGGCCTTGATGTCTCCGGCGAGCGCCTTCTTCTCGGCGGACTCCTCGGCCTTCTTCAGCACCAGCAGCCGGGACTGCAGCACGCGCATCGCGGCGGCGCGGTTCTGGATCTGGGACTTCTCGTTCTGCATCGAGACCACGGTGCCGGTGGGAAGGTGGGTGATGCGCACGGCCGAGTCGGTGGTGTTCACCGACTGTCCGCCGGGCCCGGAGGAGCGGAAGACGTCGATCTTGAGGTCGTTCTCGTCGATGTCGATGCTCTCGGTGCCTTCGAGCAGCGGGATGATCTCGACCGCGGCGAAGGAGGTCTGTCGGCGGCCCTGGTTGTCGAAGGGGCTGATCCGGACCAGCCGGTGGGTGCCGGCCTCGACCGAAAGGGTGCCGAACGCGTAGGGCGCGTTGATCTCGATGGTGGCGGACTTCAGTCCGGCCTCCTCGGCGTAGGAGGTGTCGAGCACCTTGACGTTCCAGCCGCGGCGCTCGGCCCAGCGGGTGTACATGCGCAGAAGCATCTCGGCGAAGTCCGCGGCGTCCACGCCGCCGGCTCCGGAGCGGATGGTCATCACGGCGTCGTACTCGTCGTACTCCCCGGACAGCAGGGTCGTGATCTCCAGGGACTCCAGCGCCTTGTGGATGGAGGCGACCTCACGGACGGCGTCGTCGAGGACCTCGTCGTCGCCCTCCTCCTTGGCCATCTCGACCATCATCTCGACGTCGTCGATCCGGGTCTCGAGCCGCTCAAGGCGCTCCAGCTCGGTCTGTCGGTGACTCAGCTGAGAGGTGACCCTCTGCGCGTTGGCCTGGTCGTCCCAGAGGTCCGGCGCGACGGCCATATCACTGAGCTCGACGACCTGCGCCTTGAGCTTTTCAACGTCGGTGACCTCCGTGATACGGCGCAGCGTATTGCGCAGGTCACGAAGTGCGGTGGGGAAATCTGTCTCAGCCATAACAGCACTACAGTACCGTCGTCTGGGGATTCACCGGTTGAGACTCACCCGGGGGCATGCTCGCGCTGATCTTCACCCCATCGAGGAAGGGACTGACGCGAAGGTGCCGGGCAGAGGGACCCGGCGTCGGGCCAGGTCTCAGCGGGCATCTCGGCGGCGCTTGAGCCAGCCGTCGAGGATGGACCATCCCCAGAGCGCGACGACCCCGAAGCCGAGCAGGATCCCCAGGATGCGCAGCGTCTCGGCTTCGAACACCCCGGAGTCGAGGAACTCCGGGCTCACCAGGGCCCCGCGCACCAGCAGGTTCAGGATCAGACTCACGAACACCACCGCGAGCACGGTGTTGGCGACCGCGAGACCCGCATCCCACCGGCCACGCCGCTGAAGGACCACCGCGAAGACCGCGTGCAGCCCGATCAGCACCAGCAGCCACGGCCAGAGGGTGGTGTTGAGGATCGGCATGGTCTCGCCGTCGACCCGCATGGAGCCGCCGAATCGGTCCCACAGCACAGCACCGGCGGCCAGCCCGAGGAAGACGAGGGTGGCGATGAGCTCGGATTTCGCGCTGTCCGCCCCCGGCACGGGGAGTTCTTCGGGGTCCCAGCCGGCGTCGATCTCGACACCGGATCGCTCGATGATGAAGAAGACCAGGGTGACCCAGAAGCAGAGATGCACGATCAGTGAGAGTCCCACGGTGATCGAGGCGCTGAGGATCTCGCCGATATCGGCGCCGTCGAGGGTCTGTCCGAGCGCGACGCCGCCGGCCGCACAGATCGGTACGATCGCGAGCAGCTTCCTGAGCAGGCGCCACCAGGTCAGGTAGTAGGGCGGTCCGATCAGGTGCAGCGGCTGGTGCGAGTAGCCGGCGGCCAGGACGGCTGGGTCGCCCAGGTCGATCAGCGTGGCGCGTTCGGCCGCAGCCGGTTCCTCTCCCATGCTGACCCGGCGGGCGATCGCCTCGGCGATGGACTGCTCCAGGTCGGTCCGGGATTCCTCGCGCACCTTCGGAGCCAGGTGTCTGGTGGCGGCGGTGACATACCGCTCGGTCAATGTGGTGTCCATGTCAGGGGCCCCTCCCCGGAGTTGATTCGTCGGAGAGGACTATCGTCGCGCCTGCTGATCCCGGCGGGAAGAGTGGGCCGCTCATCGGTTGAGGCTCACTCGAGCGTGGGACTCCACGCTGATCGGGACCTGAGCCGGCAGGATCACCGAGACCATCGGCAGGTCGACGACGGCGGCCAGTTCCACGTGCGCCGTCTCCCCCGCATCGGTGACCCAGGTCCGCGACACGACCAGGTCATCGAACCGGCCGTGGGCGCCGGAGACGGTGAGGTAGTTCTGCGCCTGGGCGCGCACCTGGTCGCTGCTGACCCGCGGGGTCGGCCCGGAGGCGCCCTGTTCTGCGGCCTGGGCGGCGGCCGAGGCGGCACCATCGGCGGCGGAGAGCAGCTTGCGCGCCTCCAGATTGACCGCCGTGGCGCCTGCCATCACGGCGACGAGCAGCAGCACCACCAGCAGCATCCCCAGGATCAGGACGCTGGACTGTCCCGCGTCCTCAGTCTGCAGCCGCCGCAGCGCCGCCTTGGTCGCGCCTCTCTGCGGGAGCCGAGTCGGGAGCAGGGTCCGTGTCGTGTACATCTCACCCCGCCTGGACCTGCGCTGAGGTGGAGGAGACGGTGACCAAGGTGGAGCGCCAGCCACCGAGGTCCGGGATCAGCGGCACCGGTACCCGGACTTCCACGGTGAAGGCGACCACGTCGCCGTCATCCTCGCAGCCACCCTTGGGGCAGGACATGGTGATCTCCGCCTGCTCGGTGCTGATCCCGAAGTCGGCGAGCGCCGCCGACGCCGCAGCCTGGCTTCGTGCTGCCCGTTCCCCCGCGCCGAGGTCCTCCCCTCCGAGGACGTACATCCGGGCAGCCTGATCGGAAGCGCCGAGGCTCGCGTAGGCCGCGGCCTGGACGGTCGCGACGCCGAGGATGAGATAGATGACCGGAATCAGCACCAGCACGGCGAGCATGATGAATTCGACCAGTGTGGAACCTGACTCATCCTGGCCCTGCCGCAGCCGCTGGGTCAGCCGCTCAGTCAGTCGCTCAGTCAAAGTCATACGCGCTGCCCGTCACCTCGAGGCTGCCGACCCCCGGAAACAGCCCCAATACCGGGACCTGAGCCTGGACCGTGATCTGAAGGGTCTGGCCCTCCGGTTGGGCCAGGTACTCATAGCCCACGTCCTGGGCGTATCGGGAGGAGATCGAGGACTCGATCAGAGTCCGGGTGCGCTGGACCCCGTCCCCGGCGGTGCGGTCCTCCAGCACGCCGAAGCGAGCCCCCGTGGACGCCGCGTCGATCAGGGTGTTGCGCACGTGCACCATGAGTGTCAGCTGGAGGATCGCGAAGGTCAGCAGGACCAGGAGCGCGGAGACCATGGTGAATTCAGCGGTGGCGGCACCCCTGTCCTTCCCCGGCGACCGGATGCGCGCGAATCGATGGGCCCGGTGCGGGTCAGCGCGAGACCTGATTGATGGCATCGTTGAACAGTCCTTGCAGGGCTGGCTGAGCGATCGCGAGCAGCCCGGCCACCAGCACGGCGCTCATCAAGGTGATCATCACCCAGCCCGGCACATCACCGCGCTCCTCCTCTTTCAAACAGACCGCGGCGCAGGCCGCCTGGTGGACGAGTCTTTCCGTGTGCGGCATGTTCTTCCCCTTCTCCGGTGGTGTGGTTGTGTTGTGAGCGGTGGTTCAGATGCCGATCTCCAGCAGCGAGAGACCCGGGTAGATCGCGAAGAGCACCGTCAGCGGCAGCACGCCGAACACCAGCGGCACCAGCATCCCGATCTCCTTCTTCCCCGCCGTTTCGATCAGTTCGCGACGAGCGAGTTCGCGGACGTCCTGGGCCTGGGCGTGCATGACCTCGGCCAGGGGCGTGCCGCGCTCCATCGCCACGATGATGCCCTCGAGGAACCGGGAGATCGGCGCCGACCCCACCCGGGTGGACATCTGTTTCAACGCTGTCGAGAAGCTGGTGCCGGCTTGGGTCTGGTGCAGCACCCGGGTCAGCTCGAGGGCCAGCTCTCCGCGCGCCAGCCTTCCCACGCGGGAGAACGCACCGGGAGCCCCCTCACCGGCGCTGACCGCCAAACGCGATCATCTCTGCGATGGTGGGAAACTCTGTGAGCATGCGCGCCTGTCGGCGCCGAATCTGGCTGGTGAGCAGGTTGTCACGCAGGGCCACGCCCAATCCTGCAAGCCCGAGCACGATGACCGCGGCGGAGAACCCGTTGAGGCTGCCCGCCCAGACGCCGAGCAGACTGAGCCCGGTTCCCAGCAGGGCGCCGAGGACTCCGAGGCCGAGCTGCTGAAGGCGGTAGTCATTAGGACCGAGTCGTGAGTTCGCCTGTCCCAACCGGTGACGAAGCTGTTGGGTGTCGAGACTGAACCGATCGAATTGGCGTGCCGCCTGGTGCAGCACCGGTGTGAGGATCTTCGCCAGTACTCCCAGGGGCAGGGTGTGCTCGACACCAGAATCGGAGAGGGCGAACCGCGAGTCCGTGGAACGCAGGTAGGGAGCCACCCGTGCTGAGAAGCTGGGCTGATTGTTCACCGGCAGCGCTCGCAGGATGATGACCAGGCCAAGTCCCAGGACCAGCCCACAGATCATCGCCCATCCGATGACCGCCTCATTCACGCCAGCACCCGTACTTCCCGCGGCAAAGCGCCGATGCGCAGCATGAGTCGATAGCACACCAGGGACACGAGGAGTCCGGCACCAAGCACAAGCATGCCGGTCGCGCCTCGGTATGCCTCGGCGGCATCCCGCTGCAACGAGAGCAGCAGAACCACGATCCAAGGAGCGGCTACCGCGAGCTTGGCGGCGTTGACCGTCCAGGATTGCCGCGCCTCAAGTTCGCTTCGCGTCCTGGCGTTCTCGCGCAGGAACTCCGCCAAGGTGCTCAACAGCCGACCCAGGTCAGAACCACCCACCTCGCGAGTGATCAGGAGCGCCGCCACGATCCGGTCCCCCACCGGATCGGCGAGACGCAGCTTCAGCCTCTCCAGCGCGACACCGAGGGTCTGTCCCGCGCGGTAGTCCTTGGCGAACTCCACAAACGGTTCACGCAGCGGCTCTGGACCTGAGGTGCCGAGTTGAATCAGCCCCTCAGGCAGCGACATCCCCGACCTGACCGCCGAGCGCAGATGATCCACCGCATCAGGCCAGATGTGTCGCAGCAGTGCGCGACGCTTCCCGGCCTGCCAGCGCAGCGCCAGGACCGGGACCATCCCGGCGAAGAACGCGAAACACAGCGCCACCGGGACCGCAGCGGTGAGCACCAGGACGACCAGAAACGCTGCGACGGCGCAGACCAGGACTGCGGTGAGGACCCCCGTGACCGGGATTCTGGGGTGCCCGGCCTCATCGAGAAGCTTGCGCAGCCTCCGCCGACGCGGTCGGTTGGGACGACCCGCGGTGGAGGGACGCGGCCAGAAGGACGCGTAGATCAGCAGCAGTCCGAATCCGAGCCCCAATCCCAGCAGCAGACTCATCCCAGCATCCCCGCCCTGGCCAGTCGGATCTGGTACTGCGGTGAGAGCTTCGGCAGATCGAAGACTGCAGACTCCGTGACCTCCAGCTCGCCCTCCGGTGCGTCGAAGAGCATGGTCGTCTCGATGGTGTCGGCCTCGACCCGGCTCCCCACGGCCAGGATCTGCCCTACGTGGCGGCTGCCGTCCCGCTCGCGCACGCAATGGACGACCAGGTCGAAGCAGGAGGCGACGGTGGGCAGGATGAAGCTGCGCGAAATGTTCTCACCGGCCAGCAGCGGAAGGGTGCAGATCTTGGTGACAGCGTCTTGGGCGCTGTTGGCATGCACGGTCGCCATCCCAGGAAGTCCTGCATTCAGAGCGATGAGCATGTCTAAGCTCTCGGCTTCCCGGACCTCCCCGACGATGAGCCGGTCAGGGCGCATTCGCAGCGCCTCTTTCACCAGCCGCCGGAGCGGGATCTCTCCCTCCCCCTCGAGGTTGGACTGGCGACACTGCAGTCCGACCACATCGCGAAGCGGCAGCTGCAGCTCGAAGATCTCCTCCACCGTGACGACCCGCTCTCGCGGACCGATCGCAGCCGAGAGGCAATTCAACAGCGTCGTCTTTCCAGACTGGGTCGAGCCTGACACCAGGATATTCATTCCGCTGTCCACACACCCGGCCAGGAACTCCGCGGCCGCTGCGGTCAGGGAGCCGTTGCGGACCAGGTCGTCGAGCGTATGGGCTCGCGCAATGAACTTGCGGATATTGACGGCCCAGTGGCGTCGGGTGATGTCCGGAATCACGACGTGGAGACGGGACCCATCGGGCAGCGTCGCGTCGACAAACGGTGAGGACAGGTCAAGTCGACGTCCTGAACTCTTGAGCATCCGTTCCACGAGGTCCCGGATGCGGGATTCACTCAACGTGATCGAGGTGAGTTCGGAACGGCCCGCGCGAGCCACGAACACGGCGCTGGGTCCGTTGACCCAGACCTCCTCCACCGAGGCGTCATCAAGAAGCGGCTGAAGCTCCCCGAAGCCGGCGACGGCATCGACGACATGCTTGACCGCTTGCTCCACGGGGCCGATCAGCGGCAACGCGGTCACCATCGACCGCCGGTCGTACTCGACGACGGCGGCCTCGACCAGCTCTCGAACGCCGCGCGGATTCTCTGCAGGGTCGAGCCCGCGGTGTCGGATCTGTTCCCGCACCTCATCTTCAACGATCGTCAAAGCATCCACAGGCTCGGCCTCGTCCCTGATTCCAGTGTGGTGAGATCACGATAGCCAGCTGCGCAGTGACTGACCAGCGATTGTTCAAACCCTGTGGAAAATAGGCGATGATCACAGGTTCTCCACAGCTCGCCATCTGCCCGCGGCCGCCGAATCGTGGGGGCATAACCTCAGGGAAAGCGGACGCCGCGAAGCGCTCTCGCGGACGTCTCGGCACCCGAGGATCAGGAGGGACACGCGTGACCACGGCAGCACCGATGACCCTGGCCTTCACAGTCGTCCACGCGCCAGGGTCCGTTCCTGAGTCCTTGTGGACCCTGATGCGTCTCGCAGCGGGCGGTGCGCACGTCCACGAGCTGAGGATCGTCCTCGACGGCACCGCCATCCCCTCGGGGGCGCAGATCGATGAAGCGCTGTCCGCATGGGTCCAGAGCTTCCGGAGCGACTGTTCTTCCCGCACTGGGGTCCTGGCCGGCCCAGTCGGACCCGCCTGGGTCGCAGTCCTGGACCATACGCCGTTGAAGGACCACGCCGCGGACTCCTCTTCGATCCATCACGGAATGGTCGTGGTGCTGCATCCCCGAGCCCATGCGGCGCAGCGAACCAGGTCGGACCCGTCACCGCTGCGACTGTGCATCAGCGCCGGGCCGGACTCCGGATGGATGGTGAAGGTCCCGCGAGGTGTCCACCTGCTGGGGCGGGGCACTGCGCATCGCGGCACCGCAGACATCCGGATCAATGACCCTCGTCTGGAGCCCGTGCATGCTTCGATCCATGTCAGTGCGACACAGGTGAAGCTGACTCGCTCAGGCACAGCTTCACAGCTGCTCGCCATCGAGGTCCCGGTCTCCGTCGGCGGGTCGCGCGTGGAGCTGGTCCAGAACGCGCCGGCGGCTGCCCCCGCAGCGATCTGGCCCCTGCCACGCGCAAGCGTCGCGGAACAGCCACCGTCCGGACGCCACCGCACGACGCTGCTCATGTCCTTGGCCCCGCTGATCGTCGGGATCGTGCTGGTGCTCGTCACCGGAATGTGGATCTTCCTGATGTTCAGCGCCGCCTCTGCACTCCTTGCTGTGGTCACACTCGTCGTCGCGCACCGGCAGCGCCAGCGCTTCCGCCGGGCCGTTCGCGCGGCCGCCACCGCATGGGCCCGGCAGCGCAGAGACCTGCTGACCCCACCAGGACGCTCCATCAGAGCCCTGCGAGCGCGGGCTCACCCGCGGAGCTCGCTCACCCCCACGGACGCCGAGGGCGTCGTCGTGACAGTGGGTGAGGCGAGAATCGATGCTGATCTGGACTGCCCGGGTGATACTGGACCGCCGGTTGACCTGCCGGAACTCTCGGTCTGCACAGCGACGGCGCTGACACTTCGCGCGTCTGAACACACCGCACTCTCGGGCCCACCTCGAGACCAGCTCAGCGTCCTGCGTTGGATTCTCGCGCAGCTGACCCACCATTGCCGAACAACTCCCGAAGTCATGCTCGCAGCAGGTCCCGAGGAGAGCGGCGGATCCCGGTCAGGTGAGCTTCTCGACATCACGGAGCTGCGCGACTATCCCCACGTGAGCGTCGTGCAGCGGCGCAGTCTCCCCGACGCGCTGCAGCTCAGACAGGCCAGGTCCCCTATCTCATCGGCACCGGTGCTGATCACCCCTGTTTCGCTGGACCCCGCACACATTCGGGCAGCGCTGCACGCCGGGTGGCACGTCATCTCCCCGGCCGGGTCCCCTGCCCTCCAAACACTGCCGGGGAAGCCACCGGAGGAGCAGGGGCTTCCCCCGGCAGCCGATGGCTGGCAGGTGAACCTCGAATCGGGCGAGATCCACCGGATCGAGTCAGGAGCCGCGCTGCGGGTCGCAACAGAGCTGGTTCCTGACGGACTGTCGCGACGGACGCTCCACGAACACCTCAGGCTGGGGCTCGCGCGGATCTCAAGGACGGCGACGACTCCCGAGGTCCCCGCGCAGTTCACCGCGGCCCTGCCCGACCCCCTGATGACGCGCAGCGCCCACCTGCGGCTGGAGACGCTGCTCGGCCGTGGGGCCGCCGACGCGGAGCTTCTGGACCTGGTGGAGGACGGTCCCCATATCCTGCTGGCAGGAACGACTGGAGCGGGTAAATCGGAGCTTCTGAAGTCGATGCTGCTCGGCTGGGCGGCCAGATACAGTCCCCGCGAGCTGAACTTCCTGCTCTTCGACTTCAAGGGCGGGTCGAGCTTCCAACACCTGGCGCGACTGGAGCACACGGTGGGTCTGGTCACGGACCTCACACAGGCACAGGCCGATCGCGCGCTGGAAGGCGTCCGATCTGAGCTCACCCGGCGGGAACGGCTCTTCCTCGAGTCCGAGGCCACCGACTACGCAGATTTCCGACGAGCACAGCCCGACCGGCCGCTGGCTCGGATCCTGGTGGTCTTCGATGAGTTCCGGATCTTCACGCAGGAGCTTCCGGCAGCGATGGGTGAACTGATGCGCCTTGCCACCCTGGGTCGATCGCTGGGCCTCCATCTGATCCTCGCGACCCAGCGCCCACAGGGAGTGGTCACAGCAGAGATCCGGGCCAACATCGGAACCACGATCTGTCTGCGTCTGCGCAGCGATGACGAGGCACGCGAACTGGTGGGAACCACAGCGCCCGCACATATCCCTCGGCACCTGCCGGGCCGAGCAATCATCCAACGCCCAGGAGAACCAGCGGTGGCGTTTCATGCGGTGCAGCTGCTGGACCGTTCGGCGAAGCTCCGGGCGCGTCCGGAAAGGTCCCCGATGCCGCCGGCGGCCGGGTGGCGAGAGACCACCCCGCACCTGGTCGAGACGCTGGGGGCGCATATGCGCCGGCAGCGGATTCGCAGACCCCACACTCCGCTGTGCCCTCCGCTGCCCGAGATCCTGCGAACGCCACTCCAGGCCCACGAGGTCCTCCTCGGCCTCATCGACGATCCCGCCCGGCAGGCGCAGCGTCCGCTTCGCCTCGACCTGAACGAGGGTCTGGGCACCGCCCTGCTGGGCGAGACCGGGTCTGGCGGCACCGCAGCCTTGGTATCGCTGGTCCACCAGCTCCTGGAGCTCCCCGCAGAGGTCCACGTGTACCTCCTGGACGGCGACCACTCCTTGGAACAGTTCCGGAGTCACCCACGAGTCGGGTCCTGGGTCACCACGGAACACCCTCAGGAGGCTCAACACCTGGTCAGCGAGCTTCACCGCCTGGTGGTCCGACGGCGCACCGCCCCGCCTCAGGAGCGCATCCCGGTGGTCCTCATCGTCTCTGGGCACCCGCAGTGGCATGGGTTGAGTCACCTGCTCGGCCTTGGAGGCCTGGAGCATGACCTGGGCGTCCTCATCGGTGAGGGAGCCGGCTTCGGTGTCAGCGCGGTGGTCGCAGGAGGCCGCGAGCTCGCCCTGGGGAAGCTGGGTTCGCGGCTCCCGTCCAGGATCTACCTCCCCTACGGCGTCTCCGAGGACGTGCGGCTGCTGTGGCCGAAGCTGCGCGTCACAGATCGCCTGCTCGGGCGCGGAGTCCTCGTCACGGCCGATGTTCCGCCCCCAGGCCTGACCGTCCAGCTTGTGACCGGCGTCCGCGTGCAGCAACCTCGGAGCCAGGTGATCGGCGGTGAAGAATCGACGAACCGTCCCATGCTCCGGGTGCACCCGCTGCCAGAAGCGATAGACCTCCCTGTGTTGAAACCCCGCTCGGAGGCGCTGCTGTTGGGCCTGCGCCAGTTCACGCACGCACCCGCCCTGCTCGAGGACGACTCCTGGCAGGTCGGGCTCATCCTCGGAACCGCGCAGACCGGGAAGACCAACGCCCTGCGCGTGGTCGCCGCCCAGCGGGGGTGTTGGACTCTCGGCGATCTTTCCAAGACCTGCGAGCACGGGGTCACCGAGGCTGCGGCCCACCGGCTGCTCCTGGTCGACGACGCCGACCGGTGCACCCCCGCGCAGCACCAGAGTATTGAGGCGTGGCTGGACTCTGGGGGAAAGGTGCTGGCGACGGCACGGCCAAACCTGAACGTCGTCGGTCAGTTTCCCTGGTCCTACCGGGCACGTGGAGGCTCAGCGAACTTCGTGCTCAGTCCGCTGAGCCGCTCGCAGGGGGACGCCCTCGGAAGCTCCATTCCCATCCTGCCGAGACTCATTCCGGGACGTGCAGTGTGGACGGCATCCGAGGGGCCCCGGGTCATCCAATGGTGGAGGCACCCGCGGACACCCTGTGCCGACCGCTGAGACACACGCTGGTTGCCGAGAGACAGGGCGGCTCCCAAGACTTGGCGGCTTGGCCACTGGGAGGATCGATGGCAAGGGCCCCTCCGGCGCGTCAGCCTCACCCGGTCGGACCCGCCCCGACTCGTAGGCGACCACCACCAGCTGCGCCCGGTCCCGACATCACACTTGTCCAAGGACGGTTGACGTCGGCCTCACCGCCGCTGTGCTGAGGAACAGCGCACCTGCGATCTCATCGCCGAAGCGTCCGAGCTCCAGGGCGCAGCCCGGTGTGGACGAGTTCCTGGTCATCGACGAGCAGTACCCGCAGCGTCACTGGGGACCCCGGGTGGGGAGCCGGGCCCGGACGCGGTAACCGGGCTCTCCGTCGTCGGCTGGTCCGTAGTCCAACCGACCCCCGGCCACAGCGATCCGCTCGGCCATCCCCTGCAGCTCCGATCCGTGCCGGTCAGGCCGGACCGGGGTGGGCTCCCGCGGGCTGCCATGGTCACGGATGATCACGTTGACCACATCGGCCTGCAGGTCCAGACCGACATCCACGCTCTCCGCCGTCGAGTGGCGCAGCACATTGGTCAGTGATTCCTGCACGATCCGGTAGATGACCAGCTCCACAGAGGGACGGACCGTGGAGAGGTCCCCGTGGACGGTCAACGAGACGTCCAGTCCCGAGGTCCTGACGGCGTCGATGAGCTCAGCGAGCTGATGTTCTGCGAGTGCGGACTCTTGCGCGGCCCCGGTGCCGTCTTCGCGCAGCACCGCGATGGTGCTGCGCAGATCCACGGTGGCTTCCTGACTGGCGGTACGGACCCTCGCCACGGCCTGTTTCGCGGTCTCCGGGTCGCTGTCGATGGTCTCCGCCGCCACGCTTGCCTGGATGCCCACCACGGCCACCGTGTGGGCCAGGACATCGTGGAGTTCACGAGCGGCACGCAGTCGCTCCTCGGTGAGCTGGCGCTGATGCTGCTGATCCGCCAGCAGCAGTCGCAGGGAGGCCTCCTCACGGATCGTGCGCCGGCTGCGCAGCGCCTCCCCCAACAGCAGCAACACCCCCAGCAGCGAGATGTCGAAGAGCGTGCTCAGCGCCACCTGACCCAGCGGCTCCGCCTCGGGACCGCTGAGCCGGTAGGGCACGCTGATGAGACCGGTCAGCGCGAGGACCGCGAGCGCCCACCAGAGGTGCCCCTTCCACGCGGCGATCAAGACCGGCACGCCGATGGCCAGGGCTGGCGAGAAGTCGGGAATGCCGACGCTGACGGCGGCGTAGAAGCTGACGCTGGCGCCGATCAGGGCGGCCCGCGGGGCTCGTCGCGCAATAGCGGTCCAGGCCCCGGTGAACAGGAGGATCGCGACCACCGCCGCATCGACCTGCCGAGCCGGCTGATCTGCTGACTCCGAGGCGGCGATGATCATGACCACGGTGACCAGTGCTGCAGCCGCGAGGTCCAGAGGAATGCCGCGCCAGAAGGTGAAAGGCACCTTCCCAGTTTAGCCACCTGGCTCATCAATGGTCTGGCGATGGACCTGGAACGTATCGATGAGGTCGTGGAGGTCGACACCACGGAGGTCTGGGAGGTCACGGAGGTCTGGGAGGTCTCGAACTCAGGCAACCTCCCGCGCAACCTCCACGGCCACACCAACCCGGATCTGGCCCAGGTGCTCCACTCTCACCTGCTTTGTCACGAGGATCTGGGCATGATCGGCCAGTTCGTCGTCGTCGAACCGGGGCAGCAGCCCGGAAATCGGTCGAAGGGTCGTCCCGGGAGTCCCTCAAGGAGTCAGCACGAACATTGAGCCCCATCCGCTCAGCGTCTGGCCTGGATCCAAGGTAGACGCAGATCAGCGCGGGCAACTATTCTCCAAGGATGCAGCAAGGCCCTGCTGCACGCAGCATCCCAGGAGGCTGGAGGCCAGTCGCACCGCCTCTCTGGGAGTCAGCCCATAGCCGCTTGTGGAAGGAGATCCGATGTCCCACACCCGCATGAGCACACGCAACGCTTTTCTCTCGATGGCCGCCATCTCGACACTGGCGCTGAGCGCCTGCGCCAGTGATGAACTCGGCGCAGAGGATCCCGCCGAGGACGAAGACACTGCGCAGACCGAGACCGCTGAGACCGATGACACCGAGACCGCCGACACCGGGACCGAGGACACGACGGAGGACGCCACAGCCGAGGAGGACGCGGCGGGGACCGATGCGGATGAGGATGCTGCAGCTGATCCGGAGGATGCGGATACGCAACAGACGGACGAGACCTCGGACGGCGATGGTCCGCAGGAGCCCTATGACGCCGTAGACGCCGTCATGGCCGAATACCCGGATGCGATCGTGCTGGACTTCGACACCGAAGGCTTCTACTACGAGTTCACGATCTACGACGGCGAGGTCGAGTGGGAGCTCGAAGTGGACCGTGACAGCCTCGAGATCATCGATGCGGAGGAGGACGACGTGGACTCCGATGACCAGCGCAAGTCGGAGTCGGTGGAGATCGACTTCGCTGAGGCGCTGCGCACCGCCGCTGAGGAGGGCGACGGCGTTGCCGCCGAGGCCGATCTCGACGACGACAACGGCGCGGTGGTCTGGGAGATCGACCTGGACAACGGCACCGAGGTCTATGTGGATGTGGCCACCGGCGAGGTCGTCAACGTGGACAGCTGACATAGAATGGGCTGACTTGAGAATCAGCCGACTAGGGCAGGGAAGAGGTGAGGTCGTGACGGCCAGCCACAGCGACACCACCAGTGACAACGTGAACCCGACCGCGCAGGAGGCCGTCGGCGAGGCCTCCCGGGACGCCGTCGAGGCAGGCACGGTCGATGATCAACGCGGCCGTCACGACCTCACCGGCTTCTCTCCGAAGGCTCGGGCTTGGCGGTCCTTCTTCGAGACCTCCGCGATCATCAGCGATCGCATGGAGAAGCGGCTGCACTCCAGCACCGGGCTGCGGCTCACCGATTACAACCTGATGCTGCTCCTGGCCGAGGCCGAGGACAACCAGCTGCGCATGGGGGAACTCGCCGAGGGCATGGTCTTCTCCCCCTCCCGACTCTCCTACCAGGTCAAGTCGCTGCAGAAGCGCGGTCTGATCGATCGCTTCGCCGACGCCGAGGACCGGCGCGGCATGACCGCCCAGCTCACCGAAGAGGGGCATCGCGTCTTCGAGCAGGCCTCCCGGCTGCACGCCACGCATATCAAGCAGCTCTTCCACCCCGCGCTGGATGACGCCGAGGCCGACACGCTGCGCCAGATCTGCGAGCAGATCAAGGACACCGTCGCTGCGGCAGACCGGGCCTGAGCCCAGAGTCTGAGCGACGACCTCCGCTCAGCGGACCAGTTTCAGCTGCACCGAGTCCGCCCGATGGCGCAGCATCTCAAACTCCGACAGGGCCGCCTGCACGCTGGCCAGCGCCAGCCGGGCATCCACCTCATCGGCTCCGGGCGCCAGCACGACGCCGATGCTCAGCTCCGGTCCGCTGCCGCCGCCCACCACCGCATCTCCTGCCACGGTGCGGGTCGCCACGCCGTCGCCGGGCTGCAGCTGCAGCTGGGCGACTCCGGGGCACAGATCCAGGATCCCCGCCAGCGACTCGGCCAGCTCGGGGTCCTGATACGAGGGCACCCATCGGGTGGCCTGCGCCAACGCCTCCACCGCGGGGCGGCGCAGCACGAAGGTCAGCTCCGCTCCGGGGTCCAGCACCGCGAGCTCGGCGCCCTCGGCCAGGGCCGCGAGCATGATCCGTTCGGTCTCGGCCGCCACCGGCCGGGCCTTGTCGTGCCAGGCGGTGAGTGCCTGCACGGAGGTGAACACCGGCATCGTCTGGCGTCCATCGCGGCTGGTGACACTGATCAAGGTGATGTCGGCCTGCTTGTCTCCCACCGGCGCGCCGCCATGGCCCGGTTCGGTCGAGCTACCCGGGGCGGGCGCGGCCTCCTCGGCCAGCTCGGCGAGCACCGGGACGAAGAGCCGCTGCCCGGCCAGGGCGTTGACGAATCCCGCCTCATCGAGCTCGCCGGCGAGCAGCTGCTCCCGGGCGGACCGGACCGCGGCGGCGGCGAGGCCGTCGTCGCCGTCGAAGGTGTGCAGCGGGTTGCCGTCGCCGGAGAGGTCGCGGTCCGCCCAGGGGATCCCGGCGGAGTCCGCGGGGCGGCCCTCGGCGTCCCGGGGTGCACGCTGCAGCAGGGCAGCGATATGACCGGGCAGGTCCCTGCTGGGGGCGGAGTCCTGGTTCATGCGGAGGCTGAGGCCACCTTCAGCGCCTCGGGGAACTCGAACTTCCCGGCGTAGAGGGCCTTGCCCATGATGGCGCCCTCGACCCCGAGGGAGACCATCTTGGCCAGGGCCGCGACGTCCTCCAGGGAGGAGATGCCGCCGGAGGCGACCACAGGCTTCTTCGTCTTGGCGCAGACCTGGGCGAGCAGCTCGGTGTTGGGGCCGCGCAGGGTGCCGTCCTTGGTGACATCGGTGACCACGTAGCGGGGGCAGCCGGCGTCTTCGAGGCGCTGCAGCACCTCCCAGATGTTGCCGCCCTCGCGGGTCCAGCCGCGGGCGGCGAGGGTCTCTCCGCGCACATCCAGGCCCACGGCGATGGCGTCGCCGTGGCGTTCGATGGCGCGGGCGGTCCACTCCGGGTCTTCCAGTGCGGCGGTGCCGAGGTTGACGCGGGTGGCGCCGAGCTCCAGGGCCCGGTCCAGGGATTCGTCGTCGCGGATGCCGCCGGAGAGTTCGATCTTCACACCGAGCTCCTTGACCACGCGGGCCATGATGTCGCGGTTGTCGCCGCGGCCGAAGGCGGCGTCGAGGTCCACCAGGTGGATCCACTCGGCGCCCTGCTGCTGCCAGTTCAGGGCAGCTTCCAGCGGATCCCCGTAGCCGGTCTCAGATCCGGCCTCTCCCTGGACCAGTCGCACGGCCTGGCCGTCGGCCACGTCGACGGCGGGCAGCAGCTCCAGGGCGGGAACGGTGGCAGTGGGCGCGGAGGGCTCAGTCATGGATCTACTTTCGGCTGGATGTACGGCTGGTCGGAATGTCTGGCTGGGTGGGTCAGGTTCTCGGGCGGCGGACCCTCAGGTCACGCCGAAGGACAGCGGTCAGAGGCTCAGGATCCAGTTGCGCAGCAGCTGCATCCCCGCGTCACCGGACTTCTCCGGGTGGAACTGGGTGGCCGAGAGCGGACCGTTCTCCACCGCGGCGATGAAGTCGGCGCCGTGGTGGCTCCAGGTGACCTTCGGTGGGTTCATGGTCTCGATGGACTGATCGAAGTCCCAGGACTGCACGGCGTAGGAGTGCACGAAGTAGAACCGCTCATCCCTGAGCCCGTCGAAGAGCACGCTGTCCTCGGGCGGACGCACGGTGTTCCAGCCCATATGCGGGACCACGGCATCTTCGGGCAGGGCTGTGACCTCACCGGGCCACTCCCCCAGGCCTTCGGCGGGAATGCCGTGTTCGACTCCGCGGTCGAACATCACCTGATGCCCGACGCAGATGCCGAGCACCGGGCGGGACCCGGCGATCCGGCGGCCGATCCAGCGGGGTCCGTCGATCTCACGCAGCGCAGCCATCACCGCCGCGAAGGCGCCCACACCGGGCACCACCAGCCCGGAGGCGTTGAGCACCGCGTCGGTGTCTTTGGTCAGGGTCACGTCCGCGCCGGCGCGCTCAAGCGCACGGACCGCGGAGTGGGTGTTGCCGGAGCCGTAGTCCAGGACGACGACGTCGGGCTTGCCGGTCACAGGGCACCCTTGGTGGAGGGGATCTCGTCGGTGCGCGGGTCGGACTCCACTGCTTCGCGCAGCGCGCGGGCGAAGGCCTTGAACTGGGCCTCGGCGATGTGGTGCGGGTCGCGTCCGCCGAGCAGGGTCATGTGCAGGCAGATCCCGGAGTGGTACGTGATCGCCTCGAAGACATGGCGGGTCATGGAACCGGTGAAGTGCCCACCGATGAGGTGGTACTGCTGACCCTCGGGCTCCCCGGAGTGGACCAGGTAGGGCCTGCCGGAGACATCGACCACGGCCTGGGCGAGCGCCTCATCCAGCGGGATGGTGGCATTGCCGAATCGTCGGATGCCCCGCTTGTCTCCCAGGGCGAGGCGCAAGACCTCGCCGAGCACGATGGCGGTGTCCTCGACCGTGTGGTGCACGTCGATGTGGGTGTCGCCGGAGGCTTCGACGTCGAGGTCGATGAGGGAGTGCCGGGACAGTGCGGTGAGCATGTGGTCATAGAACGGCACACCGGTGCTGATGTTCGAGGTGCCGGTCCCGTCGAGGTCCATCCGGACCTTGACGCTGGACTCGCTGGTGACACGTTCCATCTGGGCGATGCGCCCGGAGATCAATTCTGCTCCCATAACTCCTGCTTGGTGGTGGGGTACGCCAACGCTTCAGTCTACGCGGTGGTGCTGGTGATGAATCGCTGCAGCGAGGCCAGGAAGTCGCCGGTCTCCTCCTCGGTGCCGGCGGTCACGCGCAGATGCCCGGGGATGCCGACGTCTCGGATCAGGATCCCGTCCTCGAGCAGGTGCTGCCAGGCGGCCTTCTCGTCGGTGAGGCCGCCGAAGAAGACGAAGTTGGCGTCCGACGGCGCCGGGTGCAGACCCATCTGCTCCAGCGCGGTGACGATCCTGTCGCGCTGCTCCTTGATCCGTTCCACATTGGCCATCAGGGTTCTCGAGTGGTCCAGGGCGGCGACGGCGGTCGCCTGCGTCACCGCGGAGAGGTGGTACGGCAGCCGCACCAGTCGCATGGCGTCGGTGACCTCGGGGGCCGCGGCCAGGTAGCCCAGTCGGCCACCCGCCAGCGCGAAGGCCTTGCTCATGGTGCGCGAGACGATCAGCCGTTCCCGCCCGGGCAGCAGCGCCAGCGCCGAGCCGGTTCCGGACTGGCGGAACTCGCCGTAGGCCTCGTCCACCACGACCATGGTCTGAGATTCCTCGGCGGCGGCATAGGCGGCCTCCACGGTCTCCAGCGAGAGTGCGGTGCCGGTGGGGTTGTTCGGCGAACACAGGATCACCACGTGGGGACGGTGCTCACGGATCTGCGCGGCGACGTCGTCAGGGGTCTGGGTGAAGTCAGCCGCGCGGGTCCCGGCGATGTACTCGCTGTAGGTGCCGCGGGCGTAGAGCGGGTACATCGAGTAGGTCGGCGGGAAGGAGAGCACCGAGCGGCCCGGGCCGGCGAAGGCCTGAAGGATGTGCTGCATGATCTCGTTGGAGCCGTTGGCGGCCCAGATGTGCTCGGCCGTCAGCTCGGCCGGCTCTCCCTCGGAGGCGAGGTCTCGGTTCAGGTATTCGGCGAGCTTCTGTCGCAGGACCGAGAACTCGCGGTCCGGGTAGCGATTGAGCTGGGCGGCCGCGGCGCGGACCTCTTTGCCGATGGCATCGACCACATCGGCCGGAACGTCATAGGTGGTCTCGTTGACATTGAGCATCGCCTTCACGCTCAGCTGCGGGGCTCCGTAGGGTTCTTGACCCTGGAGCTCCTCGCGCAGCGGCAGTCGGGACAGGTTCCTGGCACGGGATGAAGTCACCGGGACATTCTAGCCGGGTGATGCGCACCGACTTCAGCTTCCCGCGGTCTGCTCAGTCTCTTGGGACGAACAGTTCCTGGCCCGGGGTGAGCTCGGAGCCGTTGAGACCGTTGAGCTCAGCGATCTGCCCGATGAGGACCTGGGCGTGCTCCTCGGAGTCCACGGAGGCCGCGACGCTCCACAGCGTGTCCCCCGCGCCGACCGTGACCACCTGTGCGTCCACGCCTGGGACGTCGCCCGAGGAGGCCTGCGCCTGGTTCAGCAGCGAGGTGGCCAGCATGAGCGCACCCAACAGTGCGACCGCCAGGACTGCCAACGCGGGCAGGCCCAACAGGAGGAAGCGACCGCGGCGAGTGAGGTGCACTGCCGGAGCCGGTGCGGAGTCAACAGGTGCAAGTGCAAGCGGTGCTGTACTCATGGGGAAGAACCTCTCATTCGAACGTGTGTACTATTTCTAGCACATAGTTTCGAATCTTGACCAGACTCGCCGCAGAATCAATGGAATCTCTCTACGATTTCGAGTAACCTGAGCGCCAAGTTCGAAGTGATCTTCGAAGCGAATCTCACGGTGAACAGTCCACCAGCAGGGTCTGACATGGATGCTGACACGGGTCCCGGCGGGGTCAGCCCCGCTTCGGTACAGGGTCGAATCTCGGTCCGCTCGGAGCTCGGTCCGCTCGGGTCCGGCACTGCTTCATCGGGACGCAGAACGCTCAGCACAACTACGGAGGCAGCAATGGCGCGGAACACCAGGGACTCATCGGCAGCGCCGCGACTGACGGATCGGCAGCGGCAGATCGTCGATGTCATCCAGGAGTCGCTGGCCGAGCGCAGCTACCCTCCCTCCATGCGTGAGATCGGCGACGCCTGCGGGCTGGCCTCACTCTCCTCGGTGACTCACCAGCTGGCGCGGCTCCAGGAGCTGGGCTACCTCAGACGGGTGCCCGGGCGACCGCGCGCCATGGAGGTGCTGCGTGACTCTGCCGGCGCCCCCGTGCTCAGCGAACAGGCCCAGGAGGCCGAATCTGCGGCACGTGACGCAGTGGTGGAGCTGCAGGGCTACCGCACCCAGTCCGACAGCCGGATCTCTGAGATTCCCATGGTGGGTCAGATCGCGGCCGGTGGACCGATCCTGGCCGATCAGCAGGTCGAAGACATCATGCCGCTGCCGCGGCAGCTCACCGGCGAGGGCGAGCTGTTCATGCTTCAGGTCCGCGGTGACTCCATGATCGAGGCCGGCATCTTCGAAGGCGACTGGGTCGTGGTGCGTCGGCAGAACACCGCAGAGAACGGCGACATCGTCGCCGCCCTGCTCGACGACGAGGCGACCGTGAAGACGCTCAAGCGCCGCGACGGCCACGTCTGGCTGCTCCCGCAGAACCGGCAGTATGAGCCGATCCTCGGCGACGAGTCCACCATCATGGGCAAGGTCGTCACGGTGCTGCGCAGCCTCTGAGGCAGCTGCAGGTCCCCCCACACACGCCGCGGTGCCCCCAGCTCTTCCCGGCCCTCCGAGACCCGGCGTCCTAGTCCCGGCGCGGCACCACCGTGGGTTCCTCCCCCGTGGGTGACGGTGGATCCTCGCGGAGCTCCTGCTCCGTCATGACGTCGAGGACCCGCGACCACCGGTCTTCAACGGTTTCCGCGCTGAGTTCGACCCCAGGCGGAATGTTCCCCTCGGCGAGGTCGCGCAGCGGCCAGATCCCTCGGTGAGGCTCATCATCGGTCGGGCCGCGATCCACGGTGACGGGCAGCCAGTCCATGGAGATGACCTCGGCGTCCTCGTCGCTGACCTCGACCGTTGCGTAGACCACTGTTCCGCTGGCAGTTTCTGGGATGCAACAGGCCTCGTCCTGGTTGGAGAGGAAATTGCCCATGGACCACACCACCCACATGCCCTCACCTGACGGGCCGCCCTCGAGGTGTTCCAGCGGCTGGGGCGTGTGCGAATGGCTGCCGAACACCACGTCGATCTCACCACCGGCTGCCAGCTGCTCGCCATAGTCCCGCTGCTCTTCAGCGGGCTGGTGGACATACTCCTCACCCCAGTGCACAGAGGCGACGACGACGTCGGCGCCGTCCTCGCGCGCCTGGGCCGCCTGGTCTGTGAGCTCCTCGGGAGTGACATCGGCGACGCGCCACAGTTCATCCTCCGGCGGTGGATATGCCTGGTTGTGGAGCATGGTGGTGGCCACATGCGCCACCGTCACCTCTTGTCCGCCGCGTTCCAGCGTGTAGAGCTGGGGCTGGGCGGCTTCGGCTTCAGTTCGCGCGGTTCCCGCATGTCCCAGGCCAGCGTCGTCGAAGACGTCGAGCGTGCGCTCCTGCCCGGCCGTTCCCTGGTCGAAGGAATGGTTGTTTGCTGTGGAGCAGCCGTGGAAACCCACCGAGGCGAGATCCCCGGCGAGTTCCGGCGGGGCCGCGAACACCGGATAACCGGCCGGCTCCACACCCTCTGGGGCGATCGGCACCTCCAGCCCGCACAGGGCAAGATCAGCACCACTGATGAGATCTTCAACCCCGCCCATCAGCGGCGCAAACGAGTAGTCTGCGCCGTCGGCGAGCGCAGCTGCCTCGTCAATGATGGGGCCATGGAGAAGCATGTCCCCCGTGCCGGCGATGGTGAACTGCTCCGGCTGAGGTTCGTCAGTCTCCGCCTGATCGGCTTCATCGTCGTCGATGTCGGGCCGCGCGGTGTCAGTATCGCTGTGCGCATCGGTCGGCACAGCGGGCGCGGCGTCGTCATCCCCAACGCCTTCGGCGCAGCCGGCCAGGGTGAGCGCTGCCGCCAGCACCCAGAAGCAGGTCATGGGGCCTGAGCCTGTGGTGCGTCTTGGATCCGACATCGTCTGTGAGCCTCCCGTGGTCACCCATCATGTGGGATTGATTCTCTTCTGCAGCCTCACCCGGGAAGCGCACTGAGCCCAGCTCGCAGCACCCGACTCACCTCACACGTCGAGCTAGCCGTCTGACTCGGCCAGCCGGGCCAGCGCCCCGCGGGCCAGATCCCCGTTGACGGTGGGCCAGAAATCTGGCATCGATTGCTTCAGGAAGCCGCCGTAACGCGCATTGGCCAGGCGTGAGTCCAATATGGCCAGCACCCCCTTGTCCTCCGAGGTGCGGATCAGCCGTCCAGCACCCTGGGCCAGCCGGGTGGCGGCGTGGGTGGCGGCGACCTGCATGAACCCGTTGCCGCCATGCTTGGTGACCTCCTGGCTGCGCGCACTGACCAGTGGATCATCCGGTCGTGGGAACGGGATCCGGTCGATGGCCACCAGCCGGCAGGACCGGCCGGGCACATCCACGCCCTGCCAGAGGCTCATGGTGCCGAACAGGCAGGTCTCCTCATCCTCAGCGAAGGCGCGCACCAGCGCGGACATCGTCGAGTCGCCCTGGCAGAGGATAGGGATATCAAGGCGCTGCCGCAGATCCTCGGCCGCCTCCTCGGCGGCGCGGCGAGAGGAGAACAGCGCGAGGGTCGCACCCTTGGAGGCCTCGATGAGACCGGCCAGCTCATCACGCTGGGCCTGGGCGGTCTTCATCGACGGCGGCGGCAGGTGCTTGGCCACATAGAGCACCCCCTGTTTGGGGTAGTCGAAGGGGCTGCCCACATCCACGGCGTCCCAGGCCGGGGCCTTCTCCCCCGCCAGGCCCAGTGACCCGGCCACGGGGTCGAAGCTGTCGCCGATGGTCAGCGTCGCGGAGGTCAGCACCACGGTGCGATCACCGAAGAGGCCTTCACGCAGCCGCCCGGCCACCGAGGTGGGTGCGACGTAGATGAGTGGGGACTCATCCAGATCTGCCTCCTGGTAGCCCCGACCCGGCACGAACGCTCCGGGCCTGTTGAGCCAGACCACGTCGGGGGTGTCCGGGGAGTCCAGGATCCGGTTGGCGGTGTCGAGCACGGCCTGCATCCGGGACCTGGCGGTGCTGCGCCCGGGATCGGCCTCGGCGTCACCGGTCGGCTTCGAGTCCGAAAGTGCGGTCCGTGCGGCGTTGCGGGCCAGCTCGACCGCCTCGCGCTGCTGCGGGTTCAGGCCGCGCGCTAGCAGGCCTGAGTCGATCCGGTGGAAGGCCGCCTCCACGGCGACCGCGGAGCTCTGCAGCGCTTCGACGTTGATGGCGGTGTGCCGCCGAGCGGAGGAGGCCGCGGCCTTGATCATCTGTGCGGAGAGCTGCGCGGTCACCGCGGAGGTCACCCGGTCGGCCAGTTCATGGGCCTCATCGACGATGACGGCGTCATGGTCCGGCAGCACGTCGAGCCCCTCGAAGGCATCGATGGCCAGCATGGCGTGATTCGTGATCACCAGGTCGGCGTCCTTGGCCTTCTCCCGGGCTCGCTCGGAGAAGCACTCTGCCGCCATCGGGCATTTGCGCGGGCCGATGCAGTCCACGGCGTTCACCGAGATCTGCCGCCAGGCCCGGTCGGTCACCCCGTTGGGCAGGTCATCCCGGTCCCCGGTCTCGGTGACCTCGGCCCACTCGCGCAGCGCCACGATCTCCTTGCCCAGCTGAGAGCCGGGTTCGAAGGCGGTGACCCCGCCGGTGGGTTCGTCGGCGAAGGCGAAGAGGGCCTGTTCGTCGTCGTCCTCGGGGAAGCCGCCGTCCATCTTGTGCTTGCAGGCGTAGTTCGCGCGGCCTTTGACCAGGGCCACGTCGACCGGTCGGTCCACGTGCTCGGCGATGTTCTCCAGCAGGCGCGGAAGATCACGGCCCATGATCTGGGCCTGAAGCGCCAGCGTGGCGGTGGAGATCAGCACCGGCTTCTCCGCGTCCAGTGCGTGGACCACCGCCGGCACCAGATAGGCCAGTGACTTGCCCGTGCCGGTGCCGGCCTGGACCAGGAGGTGACGGCGCTTGCGCAGCGCCATGGCCACATGTTCGGCCATGGTCACCTGCCCCTCGCGCTTGACTCCGCCCATGGCGGTGACGGCGCGCTCGAGCAGGTCCGTGGTCTCCTGGTATCCCGTGGACCGGCTGGTGCTCACGCTCAAGGCGTCGGCTCTGCCTGGACCTGGAACTCGGCGAGGTCCCCGACGAGTTCCCGGCGGACCAGCACCTTCAGCAGCGTGCCCTCCTCCAGGTACTCGGTGGAGAGGATCTCGGCGTCCTCCGCGTGGAGCCTGGAGACGATGTCACCCTGGTCATAGGGCACCATGAGCTGCAGCGGGACGCTGGGACGCGGGATGGAGCGGCTGATCAGTTCGCGCAGCTCCTCGATCCCCTCCCCGGTGTGCGCCGAGACCACGATGGTGTGCGGCTCACGACGGCGGATCCGTTCCACCACGTCCCAGTCTGCGACGTCGGCCTTGTTCAGCACGATGACCTCGTCCACCTCGTCGGCGTCGACCTCGGCCAGCACCGTGCGGACCGCGCTGATCTGGCCCTCGGGCTCGGGGTGGGAGGCGTCGACCACGTGCAGGATGAGGTCGGCGTCGGCCACCTCCTCCAGCGTGGAGCGGAACGCCTCGATCAGCTGGGTGGGCAGCTGTCGGACGAAGCCGACCGTGTCCGAGAGCGTGTAGCCGATCCCGTCCGGGGTGACCGCCTTGCGGGTGGTGGGGTCCAGGGTGGCGAACAGGGCGTTCTCCACCAGGACCCCGGCGTCGGTGAGCCGGTTCAGCAACGAGGACTTGCCCGCGTTGGTGTATCCGGCGATCGCGACGGAGGGCACGGCGTTGCGTTTGCGGTTGGCCCGCTTCGCGTCCCGCGCCGGTTTCATCGCGGCGATGTCCTTGCGGAGCTTGGCCATGCGCGCGTTGATCCGCCGACGGTCCAGCTCGATCTTGGTCTCACCTGGACCGCGTGACCCGATGCCGGCACTCGCGCCACCGACCTGGCCGCCGGCCTGGCGGGACAGCGACTCGCCCCAGCCGCGCAGGCGCGGGAGCATGTATTCCATCTGGGCCAGCTCCACCTGGGCCTTGCCCTCCCGGGACTTCGCGTGCTGCGCGAAGATGTCGAGGATCAGGCCGGTCCGGTCGATGACCTTGACCTTCACGATGTCCTCCAGGCCGCGGCGCTGGGAGGGTGCGAGCTCGGAGTCGACCACGACGGTGTCGGCGCCGAGCTCGGCCACTGCGACGCGGATCTCTTCGGCCTTGCCGGAGCCGAAGAAGGTGCCGGGGTCCGGCTTGGCCCGGCGCTGCAGGAAGCCGTCGAGCACGGTGGAGCCTGCGGTCTCGGCGAGCGCGGAGAGCTCACGCAGCGAGTATTCCGCCTCTGCGACGGTGCCCTCGCCCCAGAGCCCGGCGAGGACCACGCGCTCCAGGCGCAGCTGGCGGTACTCCACCTCGGAGACGTCTTCCAGCTCGGTGGAGAGCCCGTCGACCCGGCGCAGGGAGCGGCGTTCCATGAGTTCGAACTGTTCGCCGTCGGACTCGGAGTGTGAGGTATCACCGGCGAGCTCACGTGCCTGTTCACCGAGGATGCCGCGGCGTTTGAAGCTCGAATCCGCCTCAAACCGGGTGGTCCGCTTCGGTGCGTCTTCGCGGGCTCGATCAGCGGCCAGGATCCGCTCGATGGTCGCATCGACGGAGGACTGCTCTGCGGCTGGCGCCGTGGAGTCCTCGGGGGTCTCGCCTGAAGGTTCGGGCGTGTGATTCTGCTTGGTCATGATCTCCTTAGGACCAGTTTTCGGCCTGGCCCTGCCCGCCGTGGATCTCCATCCTACGTTCGACCCTGGACATGGTTAAGTGCGCGGGTCCGCTGTGGAGATCGAGCGGGGCTTGTTCGGGGGTGTGGATACTTTGGTTCGGCCAGCTTCCGGATCCGCACCGGGAACCGAGGTGGCGCAGTCCGCGAGGACCGCGCTGGTGCCGGGCGAACGACACTGCCGGCTCAGCGGGCCGGCCAGGTGGTGAAGGGGTGACTCAACCGCGCGGGCGGGAGTACGTCAGGTGAATCCACATAGGGAGGAGTCTACTACGATTCACCGTGTGAACTCCCAGCATTATTTCTCCGCGTCCCCTGAGGGGCCCTTCACCCGCCGAACCGTCAGCGTCACCCTGGACCGCAGAGAGGTCTCGGTCTCCACCGCCGGGGGCATCTTCTCCCCCGACGGAGTGGACAAGGGCACTGCGGTGCTGCTCAAGCACGCGCCCGATCCGGCGAGCCAGGGCCACCTGCTCGACATCGGCTGCGGCTGGGGCCCGTTGGCGCTCACCCTGGCGATGCGCTCACCGGCGGCCACGGTCTGGGCGGTGGATGTCAACGAACGCTCCCGCATCCTGTGTGCGGAGAACGCGGCTGCACTGGGACTGACCAATGTGCGGGTCGTGGCACCTGAAGAGGTGCCGGCTGAGATCGAATTCGACACGATCTGGTCCAATCCCCCGATCCGTGTGGGCAAAGAGGTGCTGCACGGACTGCTTGAGCATTGGCTGCCGCGGCTGGGCCCCGGCGGCGAGGCCTGGCTGGTGGTGCAGAAGAACCTCGGCGCGGACTCGCTGCTCGCCTGGATCACCACGATGCTCTCCGGCTCAGCGAGCGAGTTCCACAGCGGGCGCGCGGAGACCGCGAAGGGCTTCCGACTGCTTCGGATCAGCCGCGGCTGAGCAGGCGGCGTCGACGGCTCAGCGGCTCAGCGGCTCAGGCGAGTGTCCCGGTGAGCACCAGCTCCGCGGGTCCCGCCAGCTCCACGTCCTCGGCCCCGTCGGCGCGGGCGGTGAACCGTACAGTGACCTGTCCGCCGGGGACGTCGACCTTCCAGAGGTTCACGCTGTCATCTGCGGCCCAGACCCGGACCGCGGCTGCGGCGGCGCAGGCGCCGGTCCCGCAGGACATGGTCTCGCCGACCCCGCGTTCATGCACGCGCATCCGTACCCGACCCACCGGCTGGCCGTCCTCGCCCTGAGTCACCAGCGGCTCGGCCGGGACCACGAACTCCACGTTGGTCCCTGCGGGCGGGACCGGGTCCACCTTGGGTGCCTCGTGAAGGTTCAGGTCCTGCAGCGTGGTCTCGTCAGAGAGAGCGACGACGGTATGCGGATTGCCCATCGAGATGCTCAGGGCTGGGCGGGGCTCATCGAGTCCGGCGGCGATCACCAGCGCGTCCGAGGCGTTTGACGCGGCCTGCTCGGGGTCCAGGAAGGACCATACGCCCATGCCGATGGCGTAGCCCTCGGGGACCTTGCGCACGGTGCGCAGCCCGGCCCGGGTCAGGACGGGAAGCTCCTGGCCCTCGGCCAGCTGCACCAGGTCTTCGGCGATCAGGAAGTGGGCGAAGGCGCGCACGCCGTTGCCGCACATCTCGGACACCGAACCGTCGGAGTTCCGGTAGTCCATGAACCACAGGGGCGCTTCGTCGGTGCTGCTGAGCTCAGGCGTCTCGGCCAGCACCCGTGACACCATGGCGTCGCCGATGACCAGGTGTGCGGGGACTGCACGGATGACCCCGTCGCCGCCGATGCCCAGGTGACGGTCGCAGAGCGCTGCCACCTGGTGCGCTTCCAGAGTCTGCTCCCCGGTGGGGTCGGCGATCATGACGAAGTCATTGCCGGTGGCGTGGGCCTTGGTGATCGAGGTGCCGGTGAGGGCGTCCAGGCCGGTGAGGTGGTGAGCCACGCGGTTCTCCTTCATTGATGCTTCGGGTCCTGATCTTCTGAGCTGCTGCTTGGGGGCGCGCCGCTGTCGAGATGTTCAACGCAGCGCGCGGTGGATCGCTTCCTGGGCCTGCTGGGTGAGGTCTTGGGACGGCGCCGGGAGCCAGGTCACGCGGGGATCAGCGCGGAACCAGGTCTCCTGTCTCCGGGCGAACCTGCGCGTGGCCACCGTGGTGGACTCGATCGCCTCCCCCGGGGTCAGTTCGCCATCGAGGACTTGGAGGAACTGCTGGTAGCCGATGGCCCGGGAGGCGGTGCGTCCTCGACGCAGTCCGGCGTCGTCGAGCTGGCGCACCTCCTCGAGCAGGTCTTGGTCGGCCATGCGCTGGACGCGGTGTGCGATGCGTTCGTGGAGCAGGGGCCGGTCCACGTCGAGTCCGATCTGCACCACCGGTTCCAGGCCTGGTTCATGGCGCCGCTGCGGCATGTAGGAGGAGAAGGTCCGGCCGGTGAGCAGCACGACCTCCAGGGCACGGATCAGGCGTCGGTCGTCTTTGATGACGGCGGCAGACTCGGGGTCCAGCTCGCGCAGCTCCTGGCGCAGCGGGGCTGCACCCTCGTCGTCGAGTCGCAGGGTCAGGCGGCTGCGCAGCTCTGCGTCGGTGGGCGGGAATTCGATCACGTCGATGACGGCGCGCACGTAGAGCCCTGAGCCGCCGACCATGATGGGGGTCTTGCCGCGGGCTCTGATCTCCCCGATGATCCGGCGTGCCTGGTCCTGGAAGTCCGCGACCGAGGCCTCCTCGGTCACGTCGAGGACGTCGAGGAGGTGGTGCGGCACGGCGCCGGCCTCGTCCTGGGTGACCTTGGCGGTGCCGATGTCCATGCCTCGGTAGAGCTGCATCGAGTCGGCGTTGATGATCTCCCCGTCGAGGCGCTCGGCGAGGTCGATGCCCAGCGCTGACTTGCCGGAGGCCGTGGGGCCGACCAGCACGATCAGCGGAGCCGTCTGCCGGGCAGCATCCGATCTTGCGGAGGACACCTGCTGTGTCAGATGATCAGCGGTCATCAGGAGACGGGGCGCAGAGTCGGCATGCCGAGGGAGACCGCCGCAGGAGTGGATCCGGTTACCTGAGTGGTGCCCACGCCGCAGGAGTCAGCCTGCCAGCGGTCCCAGGCTTCGCCGGCGGAGGACCGACGAAGCTCGTAGTCCGCGGGGCCCGTCGGATCGGCCAGCAGGTGGAATCCGGCGGCCTCGGTGATGGTCACGGTCACGAAGTCACCGGGACGCGGCGCGGAGGCTCCGGCCGGCACGGCGAAGTGCACGAGCCGGTTGTCCCGCGCGCGCCCGCTGAGCCGTCCGGTCTCGGTGGCTTTCGCACCGGAGTCGGCGGTGACGAGAAGCTCCTGGGAGGTGCCCACAAGTTTCGCGTTCTCTTCGGCGCCGATGCGGTCCTGCAGGGCGCACAGGCGTTCGAACCGCTCCTGCACGATCGCCTTGGGGATCTGATCCTCCATGGTGGCGGCGGGGGTGCCTGGACGTGGTGAGTATTGGAAGGTGTAGGCCGAGGCGAAGCGTGAGGCCTCGACCACCCGCATGGTGTCCTCGAAGTCCGCCTCGGTCTCCCCGGGGAAGCCCACGATGATGTCGGTGGTGACCGCCGCACGCGGCATGGCTTCACGCACCTTCTCCAGGATCCCGAGGAACTTCTTGGAACGGTAGGAGCGTCGCATGTCTTTGAGCACCTTGTCGGACCCGGACTGCAGCGGCATGTGCAGCTGGGGCATGACATTGGGAGTTTCGGCCATGGCATGGATGACGTCGTCGGTGAAGGAGGCCGGGTGGGGGCTGGTGAACCGGACACGCTCGAGCCCTTCGATCTCTCCGCAGGCGCGCAGCAGTTTGGCGAAGGCGCCGCGGTCGCCGAACTCGACTCCGTAGGTGTTCACGTTCTGGCCCAGCAGGGTGACTTCCACTGCGCCGTCGGCGACGAGCGCGCGGACCTCGGCGAGGATCTCGCCCGGACGCCGGTCGCGCTCTTTGCCGCGCAGCGAGGGCACGATGCAGAAGGTGCAGGTGTTGTTGCAGCCCACCGAGATGGACACCCACCCGGAATGCACGGACTCGCGTTTGGTCGGCAGCGTCGACGGGAAGGTCTCGAGAGCCTCGAGGATCTCGATCTCGGCCTCGGCGTTGTGGCGGGAGCGCTCCAGCAGTGCCGGCAGCGACCCGATGTTGTGGGTCCCGAAGACCACGTCCACCCAGGGTGCCTTCTTCTGGACGGTCTCCTGATCCTTCTGCGCCAGGCAGCCGCCGACGGCGATCTGCATGCCGTCATGCGCGGCCTTGGTCTGGCGGAGCATCCCCAGATGTCCGTAGAGCTTGTTGTCGGCGTTCTCACGCACCGCGCAGGTGTTGAAGACGACGAGGTCCGGGGTGGCGCCCGCTGCGACGGGCCCGTAGCCGGCGTCCTCCAGGAGTCCTGACATCCGCTCGGAGTCGTGGACGTTCATCTGACAGCCGAAGGTGCGCACCTCGTAGGTGCGCGGACCCGCCGCTGCCGGGTGCGCATCGACGGCAGAACCCTCCGCCAGGGCGGGGTCCGGTGCAGTGGTCTCGGCGCGGTCCATCAGTGCATCACTCATTGCAGGGAATTCTACGCGTTTGAGTGATCCTCGATCACTTCACGCACGATCTGAAAGGCTGCTCCCGGGGCGTGGCCTCTGCGGGCCAGCATCGAGACCAGTCGACGGGTGACCTTGTCCCGCTCGGCGCGCTCCTCCGGACTGGGCCCGGTGGGCACGGCCTTGCCCTGAAGCTTGCGCCGCACGAGCTCGCGCGCGGCCTCACCCTCGTCCTCGGCGCTGATCTGCTCCAGCGCGTCAGCTGCCACCGGCTCGCTGATGCCCTTCTCACGCAGCTCCCGGCGCAGCGCGGACTTTCCGAGGTTCTTGAGCTCATGACGACCCCTCACCCAGGTGCGGGCGAATTCCGTGTCATTGACCAGGTGGACCTCTTCCATCCGATCCAGCACCCGGGTGATGATCTCCGGGTGGAACTCCTTCTCCTTCAACGCCACGGCGAGCTGGTGCCGGGACTTCGGGGACCCGGTAAGTCGGCGCAGCACCACGGCACGGGCCTTCTCGTACTGCTCCTCAGGACTGAGCTCGGCGATGGCGCCCATGGAGGTCTCGGCCTCCCCGTCGTCGGCCTCAGCTTCAGCTTCAGCTTCAGCTTCAGCTTCAGGGGCATCGACTTCGGGGGCATTGACTTCGGGGGCATCGAACGCGGGGGCGTCCTCGGCCCGATCTTCGCGGCGATCCTCAGCCTCCAACGGCGCCGTGGGGCCGGGGAGCCCGCCAGGGTCCACCAGCGGACGGGCCGCGGCTGATGCCTCGAACTCGAGGTCTCCCGACTCGATGTCAGCGAGTTCGGGGCCAGCGAGTTCGGAGTCAGCGAGTTCGGGGCCGGCGGAGTCGGCCTCCGCGCCCAGGGCGTCGCCCGGGACGGTTTCGCCCGGGGCAGACCCGGCAGTCCCAGCGTCGGCAGGCGGAGGGTCGGCAGGCGGAGCGGGCAGGGAGGTGTCCACCACCAGGAAGTCGGGAACCGGCTCGTCCGGGTCCCGCTCCTGGATTCTCGTCATGGCCGCCCGCAGGGCGTCGATCTTCTGCTGCTGGTCACCCATAGAGGCCTCCTATCAGCCGTCGACCGCCTTGAGGGCGGGTCCACCTTCGTCTTCCAGCGGGGCGATCAGACCGAGCTTCTCCCGGATGCGACGCTCGATCTCATCGGCAAGGTCGGGATTGTCCTTGAGGAATGTGCGCGCCTTCTCCTTGCCCTGGCCCAGCTGGTCCCCGTCATAGGTGAACCAGGCGCCGGACTTCTTCACGAGGCCGTTCTCGACGCCGACGTCGATGAGGCCGCCTTCACGGGAGATTCCCTCGCCATAGATGATGTCGAACTCGGCCTGCTTGAACGGCGGGGCCATCTTGTTCTTCACGATCTTGGCGCGGGTCCGGTTGCCCACCGCGTTGGTGCCCTCCTTGAGGGTCTCGATGCGGCGCACGTCGACACGGACCGAGGCATAGAACTTCAGCGCCTTGCCGCCCGAGGTGGTCTCCGGGGAGCCGAAGAAGACGCCGATCTTCTCGCGGAGCTGGTTGATGAAGATCGCAGTGGTCTTGGTCTGCGAGAGCCGACCGGCGATCTTGCGCAGCGCCTGCGACATCAGGCGGGCCTGGAGGCCGACGTGGGAGTCGCCCATCTCGCCTTCGATCTCGGCGCGGGGCACCAGCGCGGCGACGGAGTCGATCACGACGATGTCGATGGAGCCCGAGGAGACCAGCATGTCCATGATCTCCAGCGCCTGCTCACCGGTGTCCGGCTGGGAGACCAGCAGCGCGTCGGTGTCCACGCCCAGCTTCTGGGCGTACACCGGATCGAGCGCGTGCTCGGCGTCGATGAAGGCGGCGATGCCGCCCATCTTCTGCGCGTTGGCCACTGCATGGAGGGCCACGGTCGTCTTGCCCGAGGACTCCGGGCCGTAGATCTCCACGACGCGGCCGCGGGGGAAGCCGCCGATGCCGAGTGCGGCGTCCATGGCGATCGATGAGGTCGGGATGGTCTCGATCGGCGCCCGGGTTTCATCACCCAGACGCATGACCGAACCTTTGCCGAACTGCTTGTCGATCTGCGCCAGCGCTGCTTCAAGCGCCTTCTCACGATCTTTGCTGACTGCCATGATTCACCTCGATGACTCGTTGTATGTATGTGGTGCCAGATTAGGCGGACCCTCTGACATGCCCTCGTGCACGGGCAGACGATGTGCATCCAACCGGGTCGACCCCGCAGTACGGGCCTTCTGAGGAAAACTCTAACTCATCCAGTCGAACATATCTTCGACTGTCGCCCGGCGTGTCCGCGCGGCTGATTCGCCCGCCGCCGCCGAAGCCGCGGGCCGCTCCACCCATGGTGCTGATCGGGTGTGTCCGGTCCAGCTCAGCTCTTCGGCGAGATGTCTCGTCCGAGGCGTCGATCAGCGGGGACATCCTGCTGCTCACACACGGCGTCCCAGACATCGCGCGCACTCACGCCCGCCTCCAGCGAGGACTTCACCGTCAGCTGGTATTCGCTGAGCACCAACGAGTCGGCGAGGACGTGGGCGTAGTTGGCCCCGAACTCACCCTCCATGAGGAACCAGAACCGGCTTTCTCTCACGAAACCCTCTTGTCTGTGCCGTTGTCTGTCGAATGCCGCACCGCTGATCCTGCGGAGCGCTGCACCGGGTCGGCGATGTTGACGGCTCCGGGGACGGTGGACTCCTGCGCGAGCGAGGGATCGTGCTCGGCGTCGAACTCGGTGTAGGCCTTGTTGAGCTTGGCCAGCAGCTTCGAGAGCGTCTCGATCTCCTGCTCCTGCCAGGGCGTGAGCATCTGCAGGTATCGCTCGGCTCGGTCCCCCTGGGCGGATTCCAGCCGGGCGCGGCCCTCCTCGGTCAGCGAGACCATCTGGGCCCGGCCGTCGGCAGGGTCGGTGGCCTTCTCCACGAAGCCGCGGTGCTCCAGCGTGCTGAGCTGCCGCGAGAGTGTGGGCTTGCCGATCCCCAGGTGACGGGCGATCGCAGTCATCCGCTGCGGTCCCATCTGCTGGAGCGTGGCGAGCACGGAATAAGAGGCCGGCTCGATCTCGGAGTCGATCTGACGCGCCAGCTGCAGGGCGTTGAATCGACGCCGGACGAAGAGTCGGTTGAACTCCTGCTCCAGCTCGTGGACCTTGGCGCGTCGATCAAAACTTTCCATGGGCAACAGTCTAGGACAGCAAGGGAGGGCCGCCCCATAGGGCGCCCTCCCAGACTGATCTTTGGCCTGCTCCGGTGCTGAATCTCATCCGGCTGATCCGTCGACGATGTTGCCGGTCTGGCCAGCGGCTGGCTGGCTGTCGGTGCACACGCCCATGCCTTGCGGCCGGCATCGGTCTCAGGACCCGCTGCGGGCGAGTTCTTCTCGGGTCAGCGCGTCGGGCACGCGATCCGGGACGACTCCGCCGCCGAACTCGCGCTGGAACTCGGTGGGGACGGTGTCGGGGACTTGGAGTCCCTCGGCGGTGGCGATGCGCTCCGCAACCTGGGAGAGCATCGTGGAGAGCGGCACCTCGAGGGCGGAGCAGATCGAGGCGAGCAGCTCCGAAGAGGCTTCCTTCTGCCCGCGTTCCACCTCGGAGAGGTACCCCAGGGACACTCGCGCGTCGTGGGAGACATCTCGCAGGGTCCGGCCTTCGGCCTGCCGGATGCTGCGCAGGACGTCACCGATCTCCTGGCGCAGGATCACTCCCTTGGACTCTCGGGGCTGGGTCGTGGCGACGCCTTCGACGTCCATATCTTTCCAACGGGTCACGCCGTTGACGGTGACTGGTTGTCTCACCATGGACTCACTCCTCTTTCGGTATGTTCCACCTGTCGTCAACGGTCTTGGCAGGTGTTTTCTTCCCGGGGTGGCTGAAGGTCCCTATACGCCTACTCTAGTCCCGATCCCCGATGCCATGAGGTTCGGTGAGCAAGAAGTCTTCGACAAGCTTCAATGCGCCCTCCACCGAGGCGGCGCGGATCTCTGCGCGGTCACCGTGCAGATCCAGCAGCAGGGATCCAGAGATCCACGTCTCAGCGGTCTCGGGGGCGAGTCCCGCCGAGACCGGTTCGCAGCCGGCGGGAAGGCGCAGTCCGAGCCGCTCGGCTGAGGACTCTCTGCAGGCCAGCCCCAGATAGACCGTGCCCACGTCCTTGCCCTCGTGAGGTTCGGGCCCGGCCACGCCGGTCGTCGCGATGCCGATATCGGCTCCCGTGCAGAACGCGACGCCGCGCGCCATGGCCGCCGCGACCTCGGGATCCACGGCGCCGCGATCCTCGAGCAGCTGCGCATCGACGTCGAGAACATTACGTTTCACGGCGCTGGAATAGGCGACGACGCCGCCAAGCAGAGCCACCGAGGTGCCGGGCACCTCGGCGATGCGGGAGCAGAGACCGCCGGCGGTCAGCGATTCAGCGGTGGCCAGGGTGAGGCCCCGGTGCCCCAGGCTCTGGATGATGGTGCGCGGCTCGGTCCGGCGCTCCGCGGCGCGGGCGACCTCTCCGGCCTGTCCGGAGATCCGGTCGGGCTCGCTGGAGAGATCAGTCATCGTCGGGCGACCTGGGGTGATCGGCCGCGGCAGAGTCTGCACGCTCCTGGCGCACCCGGCGGCGCATCCGGATCGCGGAGATCAGGTAGTCCACTCCGGTGACCACGGTGACGGCCAGGGCGAGGATCATGATCCAGAAGGCGACGTCGGCCAGCCAGGTCGCGATGACCACCAGGGGCAGCAGCATCAGCAGCAGGCCGGCGGACTGCAGCACCGTCTTGAGCTTGCCGCCGCGGGAGGCCGGCATCACGCCGTAGCGGATCACGACCATGCGCAGCACGGTGACGCCGAGCTCACGGGCAAGGATCACGATGGTCACCCACCAGGGAAGCTCACCGAGCAGCGAGAGCATGACCAGGCCGGCCCCGATCAGCAGCTTGTCCGCGATGGGGTCAGCGATCTTGCCGAAGTCGGTGACCAGGTTGCGGGACCGGGCGAGGTCGCCATCGATCTTGTCGGTGAGCACCGCCAGTGCGAAGACCCCTGCGGCGGCCCAGCGCCATCCGCCGTTGGTGGCCTCGCCGGACCCGCCGAACACCTCGCCCTGGGCGTCGAGCACCAGGAGCCAGATAAAGACCGGGACCAGCGCTATGCGCACCATGGTGAGGATGTTGGCGATGTTGAGCAGCGGCGGTTCGGCCGGCTGCCCGGTCTGTGCGTCTCGTTCGCGCGGTGTGTCAGTCATGAGTCTCTCAACGTCCGGTCAATTCCCACATATCCTCGCCGGATGTGGAGTCGTGCCCGTCATGATAGTCCCTCGCCTGCGGCAGGGCCGCCGTGCGTTCGGCGAGATCACGGGCGATCAGGTCGGCGCTGGAGAGCGAGGCGCGGCTGACCTGGCGCTGCCCGACAGCCTGGGTGGGTGCGGTCTGCGTGGGCTCCTCCTCGCCGCGAGCGGGATAGTCGCTGCCCTCGCGCGGCTGGATCGGCTGGATCTGGGTGGGCTGGGTCGTCGGATAGCCAGCCGGATCCGGCGCCGAGACGGCGGAGACCGCCGAGTGACCGGACGGAGCGGAGTGACCGGAAGCGGCCGAGTGGGCGGAGTGACCGGAGGCCGCCGAGTAGGCGGAGCCGGCGCCTGCGGCTGACGTCGGACTGTGCGCAGGCTCTTCGACCCCGAGGATGCCGCTGGGCGCGGTCTGCACCGACTGGCCGGGCTCGTATTCGATCCCGGTGTTGTCGTACGCCTCCGGTGCGGCCTCGCTGGGCGCCGCCGCCCGCGGCTCCTCGCCGCGCATCATGGCGAGCAGGCCGGGGAGCTCCTCCGGGGAGACCAGCACGTCGCGGGCCTTGGAGCCCTCGGAGGCGCTGACCACACCGCGGGATTCCATCAGGTCCATCAGTCGCCCGGCCTTGGCGAAGCCGACGCGCAGCTTGCGCTGGAGCATCGAGGTGGAGCCGAACTGGGTGGTGACCACCAGCTCGGTGGCCTGAAGGAGCACGTCGAGATCGTCGCCGATGTCCTCGTCGATCTTCTTCGAGACCTTCTCCGGCACCACGTCTTCGCGGTACTGGGCCTTGAGCTGGGACTTCACATGCTCGACCACGGCGTGGACCTCGGAGTCGTTGACCCAGGCCCCCTGCACGCGCATCGGGTTGGGCCGACCTGCCGGCAGGAACAGCGCATCGCCCTGTCCGAGCAGCTTCTCGGCGCCCACCGAGTCAAGCACCACGCGGGAGTCGGTGGAGGAAGAGGTGGCGAAGGCCATCCGGGAGGGGATGTTCGCCTTGATCAGCCCGGTGACCACGTTGACCGAGGGACGCTGGGTGGCCAGCACCAGGTGGATGCCGGCGGCGCGGGCGAGCTGGGTGATGCGCACGATCGAGTCTTCGACGTCGCGCGGAGCGACCATCATCAGGTCGGCGAGCTCATCGACGATCACCAGCAGATACGGGTAGGGGCGCAGGTCGCGCTTGGAGTCCGGCGGCAGCTGGATCGCTCCGCTGCGCACGGCCTTGTTGAAGTCGTCCACGTGCTTATAGCCGAAGTGGGCGAGGTCGTCGTAGCGGTTGTCCATCTCCTTGACCACCCACTGCAGCGCCTCGGCGGCCTTCTTGGCGTCCGTGATGATCGGGGTGACCAGGTGCGGGACACCTTCGTAGGCGGTGAGCTCCACCCGCTTGGGGTCCACCATGACCAGGCGCACCTCATCGGGGGTGGCGCGCATCAGGATCGAGGTGACCATGGAGTTCACGAACGCTGACTTGCCCGCACCGGTGGCGCCGGCGACGAGCAGGTGCGGCATCTTGGCCAGGTTGGCGACGACGAAGCCGCCCTCCACGTCCTTGCCCACACCCATGACCATCGGGTGCTCGGTCTTCCGCGCCGCGTTGGAGCGCAGCACGTCACCCAGGGCGACGACTTCCTTGTCCTTGTTCGGGATCTCGATGCCGATGGCTGACTTGCCCGGGATCGGCGAGAGGATCCGGACCTCGTTCGAGGCCACGGCGAGGGAGATGTTCTTCTCCAGCCCGGTGACCTTCTCCACCTTGGTGCCGGGAACCAGCTCCACCTCGTACCGGGTGACGGTGGGGCCGCGGGAGAACCCTGTGACCTGGGCTTCGACCTTGAACTGCTGGAAGGTCTGGTTCAGCGCGTGGACGATCTCATCGTTGGCGGCGGTGTGCTCCTTGGCCGGCGGACCCGAGGGCAGCAGCCCCTGTTCGGGCAGCGTGTAGGTGACGTCGCCACCGAGGGTGAGCTGCTCCGAGCGCACCGGCATGGCGGCGGCCGGAGCGGGCGCCTCGGGGTTGGGATTGCGCTTCAGTCCCGCGGAGGACGGAACGCCCGACGGCGGCACGGCAGGCGCCGCCGCTGCAGCGGGTGCCGCGTGGGCTGCGGCTGCCGGTGCGGCCTTCTCCCGGGCGCGCTGGATGGCGCGCTCCTGGGCGGTGGGGCGGCGCACCCCGGCAGGCACTGCCGGAGAGCCGAACGAGTCCTGCTCGGACTCGTTGAACACCGGGTCCTCGTAGGCGCCCTCGGTGGCGCGCCTGGCCTCGGGGTCTTCGTGGCCGAAGGAGTCGGTGTCTGAGTCCTCGGTATCCTGCTTGGTGCCCATGATCTTCGACAGCAGGGACTTCTTGGTGCGGCCCTCGCCGCCGCCGTCCTCGGCGTGGCGGGCGGCGCGACGCGGGCGGGCCTGGGCGTCGTCGTCGTGAGACTTTGACTGTGATGCGGGCGCTGACTTGGACGCTGACTTCGAGCCCGACTTCTGCGCGGGTGCCGACTGCTGGGCCGAGCCGCCGGAGGGAAGACTCGGATCCTTGAGCGGCTCGCGGCGCTCCCCGACGATGAAGCCCTTGGCGACCGCGACACGGTCGGGGACCCGCCGCAGCGGGGTGTCGGTGATGACCAGGAGTCCGGCGAGCAGCGCGAGCAGCAGCAGCGCCCAGACCGGGTAGGGGGTCACCAGGGAGGCCAGCGGGACGCTGACCAGGTAGCCGATGACTCCCCCGGAGTTCAGCAGGGCGGTGAAGGTGCCGTCGTCGCCGACGGTGAAGGCCTCGTTGATCGTGGGCAGACCGTTGGCCAGGTGCACGACCCCGGCCGAGGCGACCAGGATGATGGCGCTGCCTGCGGCGATCCGGGCGTTGCCGGCATGCTCCTGGGGTGCGCGGAAGTAGCGCACGGCGGCGATGAACAGGATCAGCGGAAGGATCACCGAGGCCCAGCCGAAGGTCCCCGCCGTGGAGGTGTGCACCAGGTTGACCGCCCAGTGATCCAGGGTGCGGGCTCCCCACCAGTCGACCACCGCGGTGAGCAGCGCGAGCAGGAAGAACACCAGTCCGGCGCCGTCGCGGCGATCATCGGGGTGAACCTTCACCTGCCGACCGATCCCGCGCACAGCAGAGGCCACCGGCGTGGCCAGGGCCAGCCAGAAGCCGCGTGCGGCGGAGGCCAGCAGGTTCCCGCGGGGGGACTCTGCCGGTGGGTTGGAGGGATTCTTCGACGTCGTCGCGCGGCCGGATGCACTTTTGGAGGTCTTGCTTCCTTTGGTGCTGGCGGCTCGCGAGGGGGAAGTACGTGTCGCCATAGAGGCTAACTTACCCTCGATGCCGGGTCCGGTCACCGATCGGCACACCTTTGGACCCCGTCACACCCTTGCGCCGGATGCGCCGCTGGGCCCCGCATGATGCGAGGCCCAGCGGCGTGATGGTGCAGATCTGACCGGTGCAGGTCGAGCTGACCCGGGCGGGGCGACCCGATGGATCAGGTCTCGACGACCACCGGGACGATCATCGGCTTGCGGCGCAGCTTGCGCGCCACCCAGGAGCCCATGGTGCGGCGCACGATCTGCTGCAGCTGATGCGTGGTGTGCTCCTTGTTGTCCTGGATCGCCTCGGTCAGCGCGCGGGAGATCTTCGGCTTGATGTCCTTGAAGACCTGATCCTCCTCGGCGACGCCGCGGGCGTGGATGTCTGGTCCGGAGATGATCTTGCCGGTCTGCCGGTTGACCACCACGACCACGGAGATGAAGCCCTCTTCGCCCAGGACGCGTCGGTCCTTGAGGTCGTTGTCGGTGATCTCGCCGATCGAGGAGCCGTCCACGTAGACGTAGCCGCACTCGACCTGGCCGACGATCTGCGCGACGCCCTTGTGCAGGTCCACCACGGAGCCGTCATCGGCGAGGATGACGCGGTCGCTGGGGACCCCGGTGTCCTCGGCGAGCTTGCCGTTGGCGATCAGGTGGCGGGTCTCGCCGTGGACCGGCATGACGTTCTTGGGCTTGACGATGTTGTAGCAGTAGAGCAGCTCACCGGCGGAGGCGTGTCCGGAGACGTGGACCTTGGCGGTGCCCTTGTGGATCACGTCGGTGCCGAGCTTGAGCAGCCCGTTGATCACGCGGAAGACCGCGTTCTCGTTGCCGGGGATCAGCGAGGAGGCCAGGATGACGGTGTCGCCGTCGCCCACCTGGATCGGGTGGTCGCCGTTGGCCATGCGCGAGAGCGCGGCCATCGGCTCGCCCTGCGAGCCGGTGGACATCAGCACCACCTCGGAGTCGGGGTAGTTGTCCACCTTCTTCATGTCCACCAGGATGCCCTCGGGCACGTCCAGGAACCCGAGCTTCGAGGCGATGCCCATGTTGCGCACCATCGAGCGGCCGACGAAGGCCACTTTGCGGTTGTGCGCGTGGGCGGCGTTGAGCACCTGCTGCACGCGGTGCACGTGGGAGGAGAAGGACGCCACGATGATCCGCCGGTTGGAGGTGCCGAAGAGCTGGTCCAGGGTCGGACCGATCTCCTTCTCCGGGGTGGTGAAGCCAGGGACGTCGGCGTTGGTGGAGTCGGTGAGGAACAGGTCCACGCCCTCTTCGCCGAGCTTGGCGAAGTGGCGCAGGTCGGTGATCCGCCCGTCCAGGGGCAGCTGGTCCATCTTGAAGTCACCGGTGTGAAGCACGGTGCCGGCCTCGGTGCGGATGAACAGGGCCAGCGCGTCCGGGATGGAGTGGTTGACCGCGATGAACTCGCACTGGAAGGGGCCGAAGTCCTCGATGTCGCCCTCTTTGACCTCGAGCGTGTAGGGCTTGATCCGGTGCTCGGTCAGCTTGGCCTCGATGAAGGCCAGGGTCAGCGTGGAGCCGATCAGGGGGATGTCGGGCTTCTTGCGCAACAGGTACGGGACGGCCCCGATGTGGTCCTCGTGGCCGTGGGTCAGGACCAGGCCGACGACGTCGTCGAGCCGGTTCTCGATGTAGCTGAAGTCAGGAAGGATCAGGTCCACGCCGGGCTGTTCCTCTTCGGGGAAGAGGACGCCGCAGTCGACGATCAGCAGCTTGCCGTCGATCTCGAAGACCGTCATGTTGCGCCCGACCTCCCCCAGGCCGCCAAGGGCGACGGTGCGCAGGGTGCCGCGGCGGAGTTTCGGTGGAGTGATGAGGCGCTGTGCTGCCAAGGTGAGATTCCTCCTCGAGAGATCCCGGTGGGGACCTCAATTGTGTAGTGGTTGCGTTCTCTGCTCCGCTGGCAGCCCGTTCTTCGAACGGGTCCCTCAGAGCTGCCAGCCTGCCTCGCGCAGGTCGGCGATGATCAGTTGTTTCTCGAGTTCGTTGGCCTGCACCAGGGGCAGGCGGACGCTGGGGTGCATCCCGGTGCCGAGCCAGTTGAGCACCTGCTTGCAGGAGACTGCGCCCTGGACGCGGGTCATCATCGCGCGGATGACGGGGCCAAGCTCGCCGTGGGCGATGCGCGCCTCGCGCAGCTCGTAGTTGAGCACCGCGTCGATCATCCGTCGGAAGGTCGGGGACGCCACATGGGCTGTGACCGAGACGACTCCGGCGGCGCCCATCGCCATCCAGGCGAGCACATTCTGGTCATCGCCGGAGTAGACCTCGAGGTCGGTCTTGGTGAGCACCTCGGTGGTGGCGGTGATGTCGTTCTTGGCGTCCTTGAGCGACATGATGTGCGGGTGCTCGGCGAGCTTGAGGATCGTCTCGGTGGCGATCGGGATGCCGGTGCGTCCGGGGATGTCATAGACCATCAGCGGCAGGTCAGCGGCATTGGCCACGGCGGTGAAGTGCGCGAACACTCCGTCCTGGCTGGGCTTGTTGTAATACGGGGTGACCACCAGCTGGCCGTCGGCCCCGGCGCGCTCGGCGCGCTTGGCCATGAGCAGGTCGTGGTCGGTGTGGTTGGTCGCGGTGCCGGCGATGACCTTCGCCCGGTCTCCGACGGCGGACTTGGCCGCGCGGACCAGGGATTCCTTCTCGTGGTCCTCCAGCGTGGAGGTCTCACCGGTGGTGCCCGAGACCACCAGGGAGTCGTTGCCCTCCTCGACGAGCCTTACGGCAAGCGCTTCGAAGGCCTCGAAATCGATCTTGTCATCGGGGGTGAAAGGCGTCACCATCGCCGTGATCAGGTGCCCGAAGTACGGGTCGGTCTGATCCGGGTGCTGGACCTGCCCCTCCATGAGGTGCGGATCGAATTCGTGTGTGGGCTCGTTGTCGCTTGCCATAAGCAACAGCCTACCGCGTGGGCCCCGCCGACGGGCCAGCGACGGGCAGGAACTCCGCGCGGACCTGGCCGGGACTGGGCCGAGACCTGACCGGATCCTGGCCGGGACCCGGCCGCGGGGTCAGATGTCGGCTTCCTCCATGGGACCCGCGCCCAGGGTGATGCCGCTGTGCCCGGGGTCCCCGTCGAAGTGCTCGTGGGAGACGTCGACCACGGGGTACTGGCTCAGATCGATGCCGGCGGGCACCGTGAAGGTGGTGGAGCCGGCGGTGGCGGAGCCGAGGGAGATCAGCTGGGTGCCGTCCTCATCGCGCAGCCACACCTCGAAGTATCCGGCCTCGGGGTCCGGGGCCGCGGAGATCTCTACGGTGAGCTCCAGGGCCCCCGCCTCGGTCTCGACCATCTCGGCGCGGCCGGTGAAGTCCTCTGCGGCCACCGGTTCCAAGGTGGCGTCGCCGACGACGGTGGGGACGGCCACGGGAAGCTCGACCTCGGCGGCGTCTCCCTGGCCGAGCACAGCTGCCACCGCCGCGCCGCCGAGCAACGCCCCTGCGGCGGCTGCCGCGAGCGGGATCCAGGCGCGGCTGCGCCGGGAAGGTTCCCGCTGGCTCTGCCGGCGGCTGTTCCGGTCACTGGTCCGGGGGCGCAGCTCGGTGACCGAGGCCATCGAGGCGCCCCGGTCCGAGGCATGCTCCGGGGTCGCTGCGATCTCGGCGGCGATCCGGTCCCAGAGCCCGGCGGGGGGCTCGTGCAGCGCGGCGGGATCCCGCAGCGCCTCCATGGCACGCTCGGTGGCCTCGAAGGCCGCGTGGCAGGGCCCGCAGAGTCCGAGGTGCTCGCGCTGGGCAGCTGGGAGTGGCGGGTGGATCTGGTCCAAGGTCTGATCATCAGTCTGGTCGGCGGCCGACTCGGTGTGGGCGAGCCGCGGATCGGCCAGGACCGCGAGGTACTCGTCCGTCAGGTGCCCGTTGGTGCCGAAACCGTTCCGCGCGGGAATCTGTTCAGTCACTATGCACCTCCAGACTTTGTCTCATGCGTGCCAGTCCCCGGTGGACATGGGATTTCACGGTGCCGAGCGGCATCTCCAGGCGTTCCGCGATGATCTTGAGCGGAAGGTCCTCGGTGTAGGCCAGACGAATTATCTCACTCTGCGGCGGTCCCAGCTGATTCAGGCTCTGCTGGACCACCACTCGGTCGACCACGGCGTCGGTCGGCTGCGGCGCACCGTCGCGCGCAGCCGCGTCGGCCCCGGCCTCGGCGGCTTGCAGATCCTTCTCCCGCCGGGCGAAGACATCGGCGATCACGCGCCGGGTGATCCCGGTGAGCCAGGCGCCGGTGGGATGGGTGATGTCATAGGTGTCCCGTGAACGCCAGGCCCGGGTGAAAACCTGCTGGGTGGCATCCTCCGCGTCCTGACGATGCCGGAGCGCGGCCATACACAGGGAGAACACGAAGCTACCGTGCTGGCGGTAGAGGTCGTGCATGGCTGCGGGCTCCCCGGCCGCGAAGCGCATCGCAAGGTGCTGATGATCCAGAGCGACTCCTCGGTCGGGGGGCACGGGCAGGCCAGGCGCAACCGGAGCTGTCGCCTGCTCAATCGAGGGGTTCGGCGACCACGATGATGTTGTCCGCATAGCTGCTGCGCTCATCGATCCACTGACCCCCACAGGTGATCAGCACGAGACGGTGCTCCCCGGTCCGCTCGAAATACGGAGCGAAGTCCAGGCCGTCCTTGCCGAGCTGTTCCACCTGTGTGACTTCATAGTGATGTGCATCTCCGGCTTCGTCAAGGACGGTCACCTCCTCACCCGGACTGGAGTCCTTCAATGCATAGAGCGGCCCGACCGGGGTCTCCTGCGAGCCGGCATGGGCCGAGATGACGGTGGTCCCGACCTCATCGGCCGGCGCCTTGCCGTATTCGTACCAGGCCGCCTGGGCGGCGTCGTCGGGGATGTCCATCTGGCCATCCCCGGCGACGCCGCGCGGCTCCACCGGGATGTAGGCAACGGGGGGCGTGGGTCTCGGCCCCCGGGGGGGGGGGGGGGGGGGGGGGGGGGCCCCCCCCCCCCCCCCCGCCCCCCCCCCCCCGCGGCTCCACCGGGATGTCTGCATCGATCTCCGGGTAGAGCACCTGCACGGGCTCGGGAGTGGGCTCCTGTTCTCCCTGCTCGGCAGGTTGGACCGGGACGGATCCGGGACTCAGGACTGAGGGGGTGGCCTCCGGAGATCCGGGGGCCGTCGGCGAAGGGGAAGACGCCGACGGTCCCGGGGATGCTCCGGAGGCCGAGACCGCCGCCGCCTGGCCCTCGGAGCTGGCCGCAGTCCCCGTGGCGCACCCTGTTGCGACCAGAGAAGCGGTGAGCATGAGAGCCAGGCTGGCGGAGTGACCCGCCCGCAGGCGACGACGGTGGTTGTTCATCTCAGGCGCGGCTCTTGGCGCGGGCACCCATGGCCACGGCTCCGACGCCCATCAGGGCCAGCACGCCGATGCCGGCGACCCAGCCGGCAGTGGACTGGCCGGCGACGACCTCGAAGTTGCCGGTGGGCACGCCGTCTGGCGAGGAGTGCGCGGCGTCGACCGTCTGGGTTGCCAGAGCCAGGTTGCCGTCCGCGGCGGAGCCCCAGGCGTAGACGATCGTGTTGACGCCTTCGGCGACGTCGACATCAGCCGGGCCGATGACCGGGTCAGACTCGCCGGCCAGAGACACGGCGGCCTCAAGCGTGCCGGCAGGCAGCTCCAGCGCGGCCTCGTCCGGGTTCGCCAGCGACTCGACGGCGACCTCGCCGTTGGCCCAGATGTCGACCTCGGGGGCGGCGGCCACGTGGCGCACCGTGAGGCGACCCTCACCGGCCGCGAGCTCCGAGGTGTCGTTGCCGAACGCGGTCACGGTCGGGTTGCCGTCGGCGTCCAGGTGGGCGGCTGCGGTGTAGTTCCCGCCGCCCTCCAGGGAGACGTCCACGGGGCCGAGCACCGGATCCGAGGCATCGGCGGCGTCGGCGGCGGTGATCGCGATCTCGTAGTCGCCGCCCGGCAGCTCCAGCGGCCCGGCCAGGTCACCTGGGTTGAAGTCATCGAGGGTCAGCTCGCCGTTGACGTAGACGTCGACGGGAAGGTCCGGCACGGCGTGCAGCACGGAGAGCTGAGCGGAGGCCTCATGCTCGTCGGCGTAGGCAGGGGCCGCGGTGGCAGCGATGGCCATCCCGACGAGAGCGGTGGTGGCGAGTGGAAGTGACTTGCGCATGGCGTTGTCCTTTCAGGGTGCCTGAAGGCAGTGATGGTGATCACTTTTTGTGCTCACATCAGGACTACCGTCGGAGCCGCGAAAAGGTTGCAGCGGATTCGAAACTTTTTTCTCCCGGGCCGCTCAAGTGGTCCGCTGGCGCGCTCACCAGGCGCTCGGCGATCGTCGGCCCGAGAAAGCAGTAACGTACATACGGTGATCAAAGCTGGCACCACCTCCGTACGTCCGCGCCGCATCTCCGGTGTCGATGCCGCCCGCGGTCTCGCGCTGCTGGGGATGATGAGCGTCCACGCGCTGCCCACCATCTCTGAGACCGGCCAGGACGCGAGCTGGGCCGGGCTGCTCTTCACCGGACGGCCCTCCGCGCTGTTCGCGATGTTGGCCGGGGTGGGGCTCTCGCTGCTCAGCGGCGGCGCCGGCCGACCCCATTCCGGGGCGCAGCTCGCCGGGGACCGCAAGGCTGTGGCGGGGCGCGCGCTGGTCGTGGTGGTGATCGGGCTGCTGTTGGCCTCGTTGAACTCCGGAGTGGCGATCATCCTGGTGCACTACGGCCTGCTCTTCCTGCTCGCGCTGCCGTTCCTGCGTCTGGGCGCGGTGCCGCTGTTCGCGCTCGCCGGGGCCTGGGTGGCCGCAGCCCCGGTGGCGTTCTGGTGGCTGCACAACGATCTGCGCAGCTCCTGGGAGGGATTCCCCGACATCTGGCGGCTCTGGCACTCCCCCGGCGTCGCCGACCTGGCCAATCCGGCGGTGCTGGGCATGGATCTGGCGCTGACCGGGTACTACCCGCTGCTGCTGTGGCCGGCTTACCTCTTCACCGGCATGGCCATCGGCCGGCTGCAGCTGCACCGCGCCCCCACCGCGCTGAAGCTGGCCGGCATCGGTCTCGTGCTGGCCGCGGCGAGCTACGCGGTGCACCTGTGGATGCTCTGGCAGTCCTCGCTGATCCCCGAACTGGCGGCCCGCTATGGCTGGTCCAGCGCCGAGATGCGCGCCGAGCTGCTGGTCGGGACCTTCCAGGTTCCGCTGGTCACCGAGGATCTGTGGTTTCTGCTTGCCACCCCCCATGAGGGCTCCACCATGGACCTGATCCACACCATCGGCACCTCGATGCTGGTGCTGGGGCTGTGCCTGCTGGTCGCGGAGAAGCTGCGCTGGCTGCTGGCACCGCTGATCGGCGCGGGTGCGATGCCGCTGACCCTCTACGTGGCCCACATCGTGGTGCTGCACTTCTGGCGCGGGGCTCCGGTGCCGGACTTCCTGACCTTCCTCACCGAGTATTCGCCGATGGAGATGCTGATGATCCTGATCATTGGCGCCCTGGGCGCGGGTCTGCTGCGCTTCATCCTGCGCCGTCGCGGCCCGCTGGAGGCGCTGGCCCACGCGGCCGGAAACGCCGTCGCGGGCCGCTAGGCCCTCGCACGGCGCAGGCACGGCGGCGGTTCCCGCACGGCGCTCAGGCGAGGCGGCGGGCTCCGGCGGAGGCGTGCGCCAGGAAGCCGGTGGGCTCGGTGAAGCCGCGCCGGCGGGCATTGTCCTGGACCGCGGCGAGCAGCCCGTCGAAGGAGTCCGCCTGGATCAGCGCGATCACGCACCCACCGAATCCGCCGCCCACCTGCCTGGCCCCCAGCGCGGGCTGCACGTGATCGGAGGCCGGCACCGAGAGCAGCGTCTGCACCATGGTGTCGGTCTCTTCGACGGTGATCTCGAAGTCATCGCGGGCAGAGGCGTGGGATGCAGAAAGGATCTCACCGAGCTGGGCGTAGGCGCCGGTGCGCAGCGCCTCCCGGGCGGCGAGCACCCGCGCGTTCTCGGTGAGCACGTGCCGGACCCGTCGCAGGGTGACCTCGTCGGGGAGCCGCGCCGGCAGCTCCTCGGGCGCGACCCCGTCGTCGGTGAGCTCGCGCAGACTCTGCACCCCCAGCGTCCGGGCGCCGGCCTCGCACTGGGCGCGGCGGGCGGCGTACTCGCCGTCCACGAGGCGGTGCTCGGCGCGGGAGTCGATGACCAGCAGCGCGAGATCATCCGGGGCCAGGGTGAACGGGACCTGTTCGGTGCTCATGCTGCGGGTGTCCAGCAGCAGCACGTGCTCGGCCTCGGCGGCGACCGAGGCCATCTGGTCCATGATCCCGCAGGGCATGCCCACGAAGTCGTTCTCCGCGTGCTGCGCGAGCCGGGCCAGCTCCGCGGCGGGCAGGTCGACGCCGGCCAGGTCGGTGGCCGCCAGCACCACCGAGCACTCCAGGGCGGCCGAGGAGGACAGTCCCGCGCCGATGGGCACCGTGGAGTCGATGAGCAGGTCCAGGCCGGGCAGCCGGTGTCCGGCCTGCTCCAGTGACCAGAGCACCCCGGCGGCATAGGCGGCCCAGCCCGCGACGACGCCGGGGGCCAGCCCGTCGAGGCTGAACTCCGCGGTCTCGCCGTTGAGCAGCGAGCGCACATGGACCATCCGGTCCTCGCGGGCCGCGGCCGCCACCTCGCTGACCTGAGGCAGAGCGAAGGGCAGCACGAAGCCGCCGTTGTAGTCGGTGTGCTCGCCGATCAGGTTGACCCTGCCCGGGGCGGCCCAGATCCCGGTGCAGGCGCGGCCGTAGGCGGCGTGGAAGTGCTCGGCGAGCGCCAGGTGCTCGGAGCTCATGCGGCGCCTCCGCGGGCCTGGTCTCCGGGGGTCTGGGTTCCGGCGGTCTGTGGGTCGGGGGTCGCGGCGGGCTCGTGCCCCAGGGCGGCCCAGGCGTCGGCGACCATCTCGCGGACCTCGCGGGTCGGGCTCCAGCCCAGCCGCTCGAGCGCGCGCGCTCCGGAGGCGACCAGCACCGCCGGGTCCCCGGCGCGGCGGGGCTCCTCCGTCGCCGGAACTGGAGCCCCGGTGACCTCGCGGACGGCGTCGATCACCTGGCGCACCGAGGTGCCGGTGCCGGTGCCGAGGTTGTAGATCTCGTGGGTCGAGGGTTCGGCGGCCTGCAGCGCGCGCAGGTGCGCCTCGGCGAGGTCGAGCACATGGATGTAGTCGCGCACCGCGGTGCCGTCCTCGGTCGGGTAGTCGGTGCCGAAGATGCTGGCGGACTCCTTCTCCCCCGCGGCGACCTTGAGCAGGTTCGGGATCAGGTGGGTCTCCGGGTCGTGGCGTTCGCGCAGGTCCCCGGAGGCGCCGGCCACGTTGAAGTAGCGCAGGCTGATCGCGGCCAGCCCGTGGGCGTGGGCCTCGGCGGTGAGCATGTGATCGATCGCCAGCTTCGACGCCCCATAGGGGTTGGTCGGCATGGTCGGGTCCGATTCGGCGATGCTGGATCCGGCGGGCTCCCCGTAGACCGCGGCGGTGGAGGAGAACACCAGCCGGCCGACCCCGGCCTCGCGCATCGCATCGAGCAGCGCGAGGGTGGCGACGATGTTGCCGTGCCAGTAGCGCTCCGGGTGTCTCACCGACTCCCCCACCAGGGAGCGCGCGGCGAGGTGGACGACACCGTCGAAGCTGGAGTCCAGGATCTCACCGACCTGGAGCAGCTCGGCCTGGTGCCAGCGCGCCCCGTCCAGCACGGAGTCGGCGTGGCCGGTGCTCAGGTTGTCCAGGACCTCCACGGTGTGGCCCTCGGCGAGCAGCCGCTGCACCACCACGGATCCGATATACCCGGCACCGCCGGTGACCAGCAGCTTCATGGTGTCTCCTCTGTCTGGGTGGGTGTTGCCTGCTCTGACTCTGCCGTGTCTGATTCTGCCGCCTGCGGGCCGATCGCCACGAGTCGCCGTGCCGTCTCCTCAGGGGCGATGTCATTGATGAACACGCCCATCCCGGATTCGGAGCCGGCCAGGTACTTCAGCTTGTTCTCCGCCCGCCGGATCGAGAACAGCTGCAGATGCAGCCGCATCAGCCCGGGTGCGGCCGAGGCCGGGGCCTGCTGCCAGCCGGAGATGTAGGGCAGGGGTGAGTCGAAGAGCAGGTCGCCGCGGCGCAGCAGGTCCAGGTAGAGCGCGGCGAAGTCGTCGCGTTCGGCGTCGGTGAGCTCGGGCAGCCGCTCCACCGCGCGGTGCGGGTAGATGTGCAGCTCCACCGGCCAGCGCGCCCATGCGGGGGTGAACGCGGTCCAGTGCTCGGTGCGCGCGACGACCCGGCGACCGTCGGCGACCTCGCTGGCCAGGATGTCGGCGAAGAGATCGGCGTCGCGGCGGGCGCGGTAGTCCGCGGCGGAGTCCAACAGGGTGCGGGTGCGCGGGGTGACGAAGGGGTAGCCGTAGATCTGCCCGTGCGGGTGGTTCAGCGTCACCCCGATCTCCTCGCCGCGGTTCTCGAAGCAGTACACCTGCTCGACGCCGGGTTCGGCGAGCATCGCGGCGGTCCGGTCCGCCCAGGCGTCCACCACGGTGCGCATCCGCCTGACGCTGACCTGCCCCAGCGCGGAGGTGTGCTGGTCGGTGAAGCAGACCACCTCGCACCGGCCCGAGCCGGGGTGGCGCAGACCGGCGGACTCCTGCGCCGCCGTCGTGGTGCTCAGGAGCTCCTCGGGGATCGGGATGTCGCCGCGGAAGGAGGGGAAGCGGTTCTCGAAGACGACGACGTCGTACTGGCCCTGCGGGACCTCGGTGGCACGCTCGGGCGTCGAGGGGCACAGCGGGCATTGATCGGTGGAGGGCAGGTGGGTCCGATTCTGGCGGGCCGCGGCGATGGCCACCCATTCGCGCAGCAGCGGGTCATAGCGCATCTCGTTGCCGCCCACCGGTCGGGAGATCTCGCGCCGGTCCTCGACGGTGCGACGGCGGGGCTCATCGTCGAAGAAGAAGATCTCGCGGCCGTCGGCGAGCTGGGCCCGGGTGCGCTGCGCGGCATGCCCGCCGGGGAGGGGCTGCGGCGGTGCGGGCGCGGGGCGCTCGGCGGCGCTGGCGGGGGTGGTCATCGGGGACTCCTGGTCTCGGTGGGTTCGGCGAGGATCAGCGCCTCGAGCTGCTCGCGCAGCGCATCGGCCGCGGCGTCGTCGACGCCGGTGTCGGTGATCAGTGTGTGGATCTGCGCGAGCTCGGCGAAGGTGCCCAGCGCTGTGGCGTTCCATTTGCTGTGATCCGCCAGCACGACGGCGCGCGGTGAGGTCTGCAGCCAGGTCCGGTTGGTCTCGGCCTCCTCCAGGTTCGGAGTGGTGAACCCGGCCTCCAGGGCAAAGCCGTGGGCGCCGAGGAAGATCAGATCCAGATGCAGGGAGCGCAGCGCCTGGTTCGCGATCGGGCCGACCAGCGCGTCCGAGGGCGTCCGGACTCCCCCGGTGAGGATGACGGTCTGATCTGCTGGTGCGCTGCCCGCGGCTGTCTGTTCCGGGGCTTCGCCGCCGGCCCGCGCCTGCTCGGCGGAGCGGTGGAAGATCTCCGCGATCCGCGGGGAGTTGGTGACCACGGTGAGCTCTCCGATGCCGAGGAGCCGGTGCGCCAGCGCCCAGGTGGTGGTGCCGGCGGAGAGGCCGATGGACATCCCCGGCTGGACCAGCTGAACGGCGGCCGCGGCGATGGCTTCCTTCTCGGCCTGGCGCTGCGCTGACTTCACCGGGAAGCCCGGCTCCTCGCTGCGCCGCGCGGATGAGCCGACGGCGGCATCGGCCGGGGCGACGGCTCCTCCGTGGACCTTGGCGATGAGCCCGTGGGCGGCGAGGTTGTCCAGGTCCCGACGGATGGTCATGTCCGAGACCCCGAAGTGCGCGGCGAGCTCGGTGACGCTCACGGCCCCGGAGACGTCCAGCAGAGAGACGATCCCGGCACGGCGCTGTGCTGCCAGCATGGACTCCCCTTCACTTGCCGACCTGTTGCTCACATTCAAACACAAGCGAACAGTTTTCAACACCCCCTGACCTGTCCAGGGAGAACCCCCGGTGGGGAGGACTGGACGATAGGCTGGGGGGATGAGCACAGCAGAGATTCGAGTCGCCGTCCTCGGCGCGGGCGGCCGCATGGGCATCGAGGCCGTGAAAGCCGTTCAGAACGCACCGGACATGGAGCTGGTCGCCGCGCAGGGCCGCACAGACGAGCTCAGCGAGATCCTCTCCGCCGGGGCCACCCATGTGGTGGATCTGACCGTGCCGGAGTCCACCGAGGCCAATGTCCGCTTCGCCGTGGAGCATGGCCTCCACGCGGTGGTCGGCACCACCGGCTGGGACACCGCGAAGCTGCAGGCTCTGGAGCAGCTGCTCAGCACGCACAGCTCCACCGGTGTGCTGATCGCCCCGAACTTCGCGCTGGGCTCGGTGCTGGCCACCGCCTTCGCCGCCAAGGCCGCGCAATACTTCGACTCTGCCGAGATCATCGAGCTGCACCACCCGAAGAAGGTCGATGCCCCTTCAGGCACCGCGGTGCGCACCGCGGAGCTGATGGGTCAGGCGCGGGACGCGGCCGACGTCGGCCCCTCCCCCGATGCCACCGAGACCGCCCTGGAAGGTGCTCGCGGCGCCGAGGTCGCCGGGATTCACGTGCATTCGGTGCGGCTGCGCGGACTCGTCGCGCATCAGGAGGTCCTGCTGGGCTCCACCGGTGAGCAGCTGACCATCCGTCACGACTCCTTCGACCGTGCCTCCTTCATGCCCGGCGTGCTGCTGGGTCTGCGCACCGTGGGATCGCGGCCAGGCCTGACCCATGGGCTCGACGGCTACCTGGACCTGGGACTGTAGCCCGCGTGAAGACGAAATTCTGGACCGGACTGGTCATCGTCCTGCTCGCCATCATGCTGGTCGGCGCCGGGGCCTCAGCCTGGCGGTTCCTGCGCGTGGATGACCTCGCCGCGCAGCTCATCGGCGCCGGTGCGATGCTGATCGTGATCCTCGGCGTCTGGGTGCTGGCCCGGGAGCTGCTCTTCGGCATCGGCACTGAACGATTGGGCCGGAGGCTGGAGACCGAGGGCGGGCTGCCCGAAGACACCGTGGAACGTTCTGCCGGAGGCCGGGCGAACCGGGCCCAGGCCGATGAGCAGTTCAAGATCTACGCCGCCGAGGCCGAGGCCGCCCCTTCAGACTGGCGCTCCTGGTTCCGGCTCTCCATCGCCTATGACATCGCCGGGGATCGCACCCGAGCCCGGAAGAACATGCGCAAGGCGATCGCCATGGAGAAGACGGCCCGCTCAAGCCGGTAGGTCCTGCACCGGGCTAGAGCCCGACCCATTCCTTGCTGCCGTCGGCGAAGAACTGCTCTTTCCAGATCGGCACCTGTTCCTTGGTCTGCTCCACCAGTTCGGCGCAGGCTTCGAAGGCCTCGGCGCGGTGGGCCGAGGCGACGGCGGCGACCAGTGCGTGGTCCCCGATCGCGAGCTCCCCCACCCGGTGGGCCACCCAGACCCGCACCGTCGGGAAGCGCGCGGCGATGTCGACGGCCACCTGGGCGATCGCTTCGGCCGCGGAGGGGTGCGCGGTGTAGCTCAGCCGGTGCACGGGCTGGCCCTGGTCGTGGTTGCGCACGATCCCGGAGAAGCCGACGACGGCGCCGGCCCGTTCAGCCCAGACCTCCGCCTCTGCCTGGGCGGGGGTCAGCGGCTGATCGCTGAGCTGGGCGAGGATCACGCGTTCCTGCGGAAACTCGAAGGGCTCATCGGCGGAGAAGCCTGCCCGGTTCAGCTCCTGGGGTGTATCCGAGCTCATTCCTCGCTGTCCCACGCCTCGTGGTCGCGGATGTCGGCGACCTGGTCGCAGAGGTGCGGGAGGACCTGGACCAGCACCTCCATGCCCTCGCGGACAGCCTTGGGAGAACCGGGCAGGTTCACGATGACCGTCTTGCCGGTGACCCCGGCGACACCGCGGCTGAGCGAGGCCAGCGGGTTCTTGGTCCGGCCGTGGGCGCGCACCGCCTCCATGATGCCGGGGATCTCTTTGTCCAGCAGCGGCTTGGTGAATTCGGGGGTCAGGTCATCGGGGGTGAGCCCGGTGCCTCCGGAGGTGATAATCACCGCGGGCTCGATCTGCACCAGCAGCTCCGAGAGTGCCGCGAGGACTCCCTCGCCGTCGGGGATCAGCACCGGGGGGCGGGTGAAGAAGCCGATCTTCTTCGCGAACTCGGCGATCACCGGTGCTGAGCGGTCCTCGGTGACCCCGGTGGCCGCGCGGGTGGAAACGATCACCGGTGCGATCATGCGCGAGGTCTGGTCGTCGGAGTAGTCGGTCTCGCCGAGGTCCGGCACTTCAGCCTCAGCGGTGGCGTCGGCGGGGATCTTCTTGGGTGGGGTGGCGTGCGGGGTGTCGGTCATCGGGTCTCCGTCTCAGTCCTGGCCCATTCTCCGCTGGCGCCGCCGGCCTTGAACAGGACCATCTGGTCGGTGATCACGGCGGCCTTGTCCACGGCCTTGATCATGTCGTACAGAGTCAACGCCGCGACCGTGGCTGCCGTCAATGCTTCAATCTCCACGCCGGTGCGCGAGGTGGTCTTCACCTCCGTGGTGATGCGCACCGAGCCCGAGGCAGGGGTGTCGACGTCGAGGTCCACGGTGACCTTCGCGACCGGCAGCGGATGACACAGTGGGATCAGCTCAGGGGTCTTCTTGGCGGCCATGATCCCGGCGATCCTCGCGGTGGCCAGTGCGTCGCCCTTGGGCAGCCCGTCACTGGCGAGCAGCGCGGTGACCTCGGCGGTGGTCTTGACCACGGCCTGGGCCCGGGCCACCCGCTGGGTGACCTCCTTGCCGGAGACGTCGACCATGTGGGCGCTGCCGTCACCGCGGACGTGGGTCAGCCGCTGCTGGGCAGCGGGCTCGGTCTGCTGAGCACCTGGCTGTTCGCTCATCGGGTGCCGATCCCGCGGCCGGTGATCAGCACGGCCTGCCGCTCGGAGCCGGCCGGGATCTCGACGTCGTCCTCGGGCAGCTCCAGCAGCGCATCGGCCCGGGCGAGGTGACCCAGCAGGTGGGAGCCGGGCCCGCCCTCGAGCTCCACGCTGGGCGCCGCGCCGGTCTCGGCGGCGGCGTCATCGAGGATCCGCACGCGACGGAACTGCCGGACGCCCTGCGGGGAGCTGATGTCTTCGACCGTGCGGACCGTGATCCGGCGCGGCGGGGCGCAGTTGGGATCCACCGCCGCCAGCGCGGGACGGACCAGGGTCTCCATGCTCACGGCCGAGGAGACCGGGTTGCCCGGCAGCGAGATGACGGCGATCGGGGCGCGGGCGTCGTCGACCTGGGAGCGCCAGTGCAGCAGGCCGCGGCCCTCGAGGTCACCCTCGAGCAGACCCCATCCCTGCGGGCCCCCGGGCTGCTGCGCGACGACGCCGAAGGAGATGCCGCGGCGGCCGAGCCCCTGGCGGACCACCTCGTAGGCGCCCTTGCTGATGCCCCCGGCGGTGATGATCAGGTGTGGGTGGTGCACCGCGATCAGCGCGTCCAGCGCTTCGAGGAACCAGGCCGGGTCATCGGTGCCGATCCGGGAGGTCTCCACCTGGTGACCAAAGGTCTCCAGCACCGCGCCGAGCAGCGGGGTGTCGGCGTCGTAGAGCTGGCCGGGGCGCAGCTCGGAGCCGGGACGACGGATCTCGTCCCCGGTGGAGACCACCAGGGTGCGGATCGGTTCCAGCACGCTGATCTCGGCGTAGCCGCAGGCGGCGAGCACGGCGAGCTGGGCGGGGCTGATCACGTCACCGGGTTCGGCGAGGAGGGTGCCGGCGTCGATGTCGGAGCCCACCTCCCGGATGTAGCGGCCGCGGGCGACGTCGGCCTCGGTGAGTCCGGTGAAGTGGACCTCCTTGGCGCCGAACCCGTCGGTGAACTCCACCGGGATCACCACGTCGGCCCCGGCGGGGATCGGGGCCCCGGTCATCACCTCGAAGGCGGCGCCGATGGGCAGCAGGGCCGGCTCCTGGCCGGCGGCGGTGGTGCCTGCCACCGGCAGGGTGGCTTCGCCGGCATGCACGGTGAGGTCGGCGGCGCGCAGCGCGAAGCCGTCCATCTGGGAGTTGTCGAACCCCGGCAGGGGCACCTCGGAGACCAGCCGCTCGGCGATGATCCGGCCGGCGACGCCGCCGGAGGAGATCTCCACGGTCTCGGCGGCACGGGCGCCCAGGGCGGCGCCGAGCACCTCTCTGAGGCGGCTGATGTGCTCTTCGACGGGTACGCGGTCGGGGGTCTCTGACATGGGGTCCAGTCTACGCAGAGGCTGTGACATCTCCTCGTGACAGGCCGCGAGGATACGATGGCCAGATGCAGCAGCTTCCAGCTGACCACGCCCCCGCTCCAGGCGCATCGAGCACCGCCCCGGTGAGCCCGAGCTCCTCGAGCCCGGCCTCACCCAGTCGGGTCCAGCTGGGTATGCCCGCGCTGCCCTCCCAGCAGAGCGCATCCAGGCCCGGAACACCGGGCGGGGGTCACACCGGGCGCGACACCAGCGGCGCGGATCCGGCTCGCGGGCTGATGGACTCCTTCGGCCGTCGCGCCACAGACCTGCGGATCTCGCTGATCGACAAGTGCAATCTGCGCTGTACCTACTGCATGCCGGCCGAGGGGCTCCCCTGGCTGAGCAAGGACCAGCTGCTCTCCGCCGCGGAGATCCGTCGGCTGGTGCACATCGGGGTGAACACGCTGGGGGTGCGCGAGCTGCGACTGACCGGAGGTGAGCCGCTGGTCCGTGCTGATCTGGTCGAGATCGTCGCGGCCCTGCGCGCCGATCACCCGGATCTGCCCATCGCGATGACCACCAACGCCATCGGACTCGAGCGCAAGGCCGCCGCGCTGGCAGAGGCCGGGCTGACCCGGGTGAACATCTCGCTGGACTCGGTGCACCGGGAGACCTTCGCCCAGCTGACCCGCCGCGACTCCCTGGACAAGGTGCTGATCGGGGTGGAGGCCGCCGCTGCGGCAGGGCTGACCCCGCTGAAGATCAACGCGGTGCTGATGCGCGGGATCAATGACACCCACGCCGCAGACCTGCTGGCATGGTCGCTTCAGCGCGGCTTCGAGCTGCGTTTCATCGAGCAGATGCCGCTGGACGGGGATCAGCAGTGGAACAAGGACGGCACGATCTCCGCCGCGGAGACCCGGGCGCTGCTCTCCGAGCGCTTCGTCCTGACCCCGACGCCGGAGAACCGCGACGGCGCCCCGGCCGAGCGCTTCGACGTCTACCCGCTGGGCACATCTGATGACGCGATCCTCAGCGGGCTGAACGGGCCGCCGCTGGGCCGGGTCGGGGTGATCGCCTCGGTGACCGAGCCGTTCTGCGCGGACTGCCGGCGCACCCGGCTCACCGCGGAGGGCCGGGTGATGAGCTGCCTGTTCTCCAACGAGGAGTTCGACCTGATGCACCTGCTGCGGAACCCCGCCACCACCGATGCCGAGATCGCCCAGGCCTGGGCCGAGGCGATGTGGGTCAAGCCCGCCGCCCACGGCACCGACCGCCCAGGCTTCGATCTGGCCAGCTTCCACCGCCCTGACCGCTCGATGTCCGCCATCGGAGGCTGAGCCATGACCGAGACCTCACCTGCGACGGCATCCCCCGCACCGGACCCATCCGCTGCGCCTGTCCCGACGTCAGCGCCGAGCGCCGCGCCGATGACGGGTGCGCTGATGTCTGCTGCGCCGATCAGCGTGCGGTTCTTCGCCGCCGCCGCCGAGGCCGCCGGGGTCGAGGAGCTGCGCCTGCCGGTGCCCGCAGAAGGGGTCGCCGTCGTCGATCTGCTGACCGAGCTGCCCCGGCTGGTCCGGGAGCAGCTGTCCACCACCACCAACGACGGCGCCGCGGTGTCCGGCCTGGAGCGGGTCTGCGCGCGAAGTTCGTTCCTGGTCAACGGGGTTCGAGCCCGGTCCGAGACGGCTCGGCTGCACCCCGGGGATCAGCTCGATGTGCTCCCGCCCTTCGCCGGCGGCTAGGCCTGCCGCTCCCGGCCCCGAAGCGCTGACAGGCCGCGGGAGGGACGAGTAGATTCCCGATCATGATCAGGACGCCGATGGAGACAGCTTTGGCGCAGTTCGCGGCCTACCGCGTCGGGGACCGCCAGGCGGCGCGGATCCTCCTCGATGAGGACATGACCTTCACGTCTCCACAAGATGACCATCTGGACAAGGCCGCATTCCTGGAGACCTGCTTCGCCACCGCCGAGCGCTTCCTGCGCCACGAGATCACCGCTGCGGTCGAGATCGAACCCGGCACGGTGATGCTGCGCTATACCGCTCAGCTGCCGAACGAGCCGCCGTTCAGCAATGTGGAGCTGGTGAAGGTGGTCGATGGGCAGATCACCGAGATCGAGCTGTACTTCGGCGGGGTCGAGGCCAAGGGGTCGGGTCCGAGTCCGATCTGGCCAGGTCGACACTGAAGCCGAGCCGAGCCGCTGGGTCAGGGTGCGAGCTCAACCTCAGTCAGCGGCACGACCTCGCGGTCTCCCAGCGGCTGGTCGAGCTCGATGACCAGGGCCACGTAGCGGGCCTCCTGGGTGCAGGCGGAGCCGACTGCATCGGGCAGGGTGCCCGAGATGGTGGCCACGCGAACCTCCGTGTCATCCTCTTCCACCACCGACCGCACGCCGTAACAGGCAGGATTGCCGCTGAAGAAGGCCAGCTGGAGCTCCGTCTCGGAGGCCGTGCTGTATTCCTGCCAGCTGGAGAGGTGTTCGGACACCAGCTCTGGTGCCTCCTGAACCGGGGTGGGGATCATGTCCGGGACTTCACCGCCATCGTCAGGCCCCGCGCCGTCGATGTAGGCGCCGCTGCCGTCGGCACCCTCGTTCGGGTAGGTCACCGCGGGGGCGCTGGTGGACTGGTCGTCAGAGCTCTCTGCCCTCATAGGGCCTGAGTCGCCCGCGCAGGAGGTCAGGAGCATAAGGCCGAGAGACATGACCGCGATGCCGGACCGCCGGGCAGCAGCTCGCCTGCGGCTGCGGCATCCACTTCGACTGCGGTGCATGAGACCCCCTCGGTCCGCCTGCAGTGACTCTTCCAGTCTAGGCGGGGCCGACCACCGTGACAGCTCGTGGCGAGCTGGCAAGCCTGGCCGCGACCTTGCGCACGTCCTCGGCGGTGATGGTGTCGATCTGGTGCAGCGTGTCGGAGATGTCGACGAACTCGCCGCGCACCAGCTCGGCCCGGCCCAGTCGGGACATCCGCGAAGAGGTCTCCTCCATGCCCAGCACGGTGCCGCCGCGCAGCTGACCCTTCGCGCGGGTGAGCTCCTCGGCGCTGACGTGGTCGGTGGCGATCCGGTCGAGTTCCGCGGCCATGACCTCGGTGACCTTGGCGACCTTGTTCGGCAGGCAGCCGGCATAGAGGCCGAAGTAGCCCGCGTCGGTCATCGCCGAGGAGAAGGAGTAGGTGGAATACGCCAGGCCGCGGCGCTCGCGAACCTCCTGGAAGAGTCGGGAGGACATGCCGCCGCCGAGCACCGCGTGCATCACCGAGAGCGCGAAGCGGTCCTCGTCGGAGGCCGCCATACCGCGGCCGCCGAGGATCACCTGGGACTGCTCCACGGGTTTGATGATCGTCTCGGTGCCGGCGCGGACCGGGATCTCGGTCTCGCGACCGACCCGGCGCTGCGCCGGTGAGCCGGGGACGGTCATGTCCCAGGAGGACTTGTCCAGCGCCTCCGCGATGAGTGAGACCACATGGTCATGGTCGAGCCCGCCGGCGGCGGTGATGACCAGCTCGTCGGGGCGGTACCAGCGCTGGTAGTGGTTGAAGACGTCCTCGCGGCTGGCGGCATTGATCTCCTTGGGCGTGCCCCCGATGGGCCGGCCCAGCGGGTGACCGTCGAGGACCTGGGAGCCGAACCGCTCGTGGACCACGTCCTCGGGATCATCCTCGGCCATGGCGAGCTCTTCAAGGATGACCCCGCGCTCGATCTCCATCTCGGCCGGATCCAGCAGCGCGGAGGTGACGATGTCGGTGAGCACCTCGACCGCCATGGGCAGGTCGGTGTCGAGCACCCGGGCGTAGTAGCAGGTGTGCTCCTTGCCGGTCATCGCGTTGGACTCACCGCCCACGCTGTCGAAGGCCGAGGCGATCTCCAGCGAGGAGCGGGTCTCGGTGCCCTTGAAGAGCAGGTGCTCCAGGAAGTGGGTGGAGCCGTGCTGGTGGGCGGCCTCGTCGCGGGAGCCCACTCCGATCCAGAAGCCTAAGGTGACCGAGCGCTGGCCCGGCATCTCCTCGGTGAGCACACGCACCCCGGCGGGGAGCACGGAGCGGCGGACGGTGGAGCCGGCGTCGTTGTTCAGGACGCCTTCGGTGTGGGGATCAATGGTGACGCGCATAGGCCCCCAGGTTACCTGGGTGGTTGAGTTATCCGGCACTTACGTATCCGCCTGAGAACTCAACCAGCCAGGAGGAACGGCGGGAGAACGACGACGGCGCCGGTTCGGCCCCCAGCGGGCGGCTCAGCTCTCCAGCATCGGCGCGGACCCGGGCTCAGCGGACCACCGAGCTGAGCAGCAGGCTGGTCTCACTGTTGACCACTCCCTTGATCCCGCGGACGCGGCGCAGCACCTCGTCGAAGTCGCGCAGATTCTCACACGAGATCTCCGCGACCAGGTCCCAGCCCCCGTTGGTGGTGTGCAGCGCCATGATCTCCGGAAAGCCGCGCAGCTCGGCGATCACATGATCGGTGGTGCGCCCGACGACCTCGATGAAAGAGATGGCGCGGACCTCGCCGGTCTCATTGTGGTCGTGGACGCGCACGCTGAACCCCACGATGACCCCTTGGGCCTTGAGCTTCTCGATTCGGCTGGTGACCGTGGCCCGGGCGACTCCGAGCTGTTCGGCGAGCGCCGCTACCGGTGCGCGGCCGTCCTTGCGCAGCGCGGAGATGAGTCGACGGTCGAGGTCCGTGAGGCGAGGCATGTGCATAATGCTAACCGAAACCTGCCAAACTGCCACCTGATTGCCCCGAAATTCAACAGAACTGCTCTTACATGTACACATCGAGATCCCTAGGCTGAGACTCATCACCCTGGCACGATTCACGCACCACCCCTTGAAGGAGTTCCTCATGACGCAGTTCGTCGACGTCGGCAACATGGCCCGCTGGATCCAGCGCGAGGGCGTGGAGCAGCTGATGACCGAGATGATCCAGTACCTCGAGGACGACTTTCGCCGCTGGGAGAGCTTCGACAAGATCCCGCGCATCGCCAGCCACACGCCGTTCGGCGTGATCGAGCTGATGCCGACCTCCGACATGGAGACCTACGCCTTCAAGTACGTCAACGGGCACCCGCTGAACCCCTCCCGCGGGTTCCAGACCGTCACCGCCTTCGGCATGCTCGCCGATGTGGACAACGGCTACCCCACCTTCCTCGCAGAGATGACTCTGCTGACCGCCCTGCGCACCGCCGCGACCTCCGCGATGACCGCGAAGGCGCTGGCCCGCCCAGACTCGACGCGGATGGCGCTTATCGGCGCCGGCTCCCAGGCGGAGTTCCAGGCACTCGCGATCCGCTCGGCGCTGGGCATCGAGGACCTGCAGGTCTTCGATGTGGATCCCGCCGCGATGAGGAAGCTGCGCCGAAACCTGGAGCCGCTCGGCTTCAACGTCACCCTGGCGGAGTCCACCGACGAGGCCGTGGCCGGGGCCGACATCATCACCACCTGCACCGCGGACAAGGCGCAGAACACCATCCTGAGCTCTGCGCAGATCTCCCCCGGCGTGCACATCAACGCTGTGGGCGGAGACTGCCCGGGCAAGACCGAGCTGGACGCCGAGATCCTGCGCCGCGGCCGGGTCTTCGTGGAGTACCCGGAACAGACTCGGATCGAAGGCGAGATCCAGCAGATGGAGCCTGATTTCCCGGTGGTCGAGTTCTGGCAGGTGCTCACCGGCGCCGAGTCCGGCCGCCAGTCCCCTGAGCAGATCACGATCTTCGACTCGGTGGGCTTCGCGATCGCGGATCTCTCCGCGCTGCGCTTCGTCCGCGACGCCACCGCCGGCACCGATCTGCAGACCTCGCTGGACCTGGTCGCCGACCCCGAGGACCCGAAGGACCTGTTCTCACTGGTCAGCTCTATGAAGCCGGTCGGGTGATCGTTGATGACTGAGGTGATGAATGCGCCGGTGGCGCGTTTCCGCGTCACCGCAGAGCAGGTGACCGAGCAGGCCCCGTCCCGAGTGGTGCTCGTGCGACCGCACCAGTTCACGCCCAACCCGGAAACCGCTGCGGACAACAGCTTCCAGCAGCGGATCCTCGACGCGCTGCTGCCCTCAGCCGCCCGGGAGTCCGCCCGCCGGGTAGCCGATGCGGCCTACGCCGAGGTCACCGAGCTCGGCCGCACCCTCGAGCGACTGGGCATCGGCGTGGACATCTTCGATGACCCCTCCGCGGAGACGCCTGACAGCGTGTTTCCGAACAACTGGTTCAGCACGCATCCCGACGGCACGGTCACGCTGTATCCGATGTATGCGGAGAACCGCAGGGCTGAGCGGCGCGGCGACATCGTGGCGCACCTGCAGGAGACCCATCGGGTGCGCCGCGTGGTGGACTACTCCTCGGCGGAGCGCTTCGGCGAGTACCTCGAGGGAACGGGTTCGATGGTGCTCGATCACCGCGCCCGGCTGGCCTACGCCTGCCGGTCACGTCGGCTGTCCGCGGGACTCTTTGCTGAGTTCTGCCGCGACTTCGGCTACGCCCCGGTGCTCTTCGACGCCACCGACGGCGACGGGGTGCCCGTCTATCACACCAACGTGATGATGTCGGTGGGCACCGACCTGGCACTGATCAGCAGTGACATGATCCGCGACCGGGCTCAGCGCGAGCACGTGCTCGGCGTTCTGCGCGATTCCGGCAGGACCGTGGTGGAGCTCAGCGAAGCCCAGGTCGGCCGCTTCGCCGGCAACTGCCTGGAACTCGCGGGGACCGACGGGCGCTACCTGGTGCTGTCCACGACAGCCGAGGCGAGCCTGACGGACGCTCAGCGGGAGACCATCGCCGCGCACTGCACGTTGATGCCGGTCGATGTCTCCACCCTGGAGGCCGCAGGCGGGTCAGTGCGCTGCATGATCGCCGGCAACCACCTCCCCCGCCGCTGACCCCATCCTGGGCAGTTGAGTTCTCCGGTCGATACGTATGGACCGAAGAACTCAACTGCCGGGGAGGATCTGCCGGGAACGGACGACGACGGCGCTCGGTCACCTCATCTTTGGGTGGCCAGCAGGCAAGGGGTCACTCCCCCAGCCAGTTGCCGTTGGCGTCGTACTGGTCCGCGAAGATCTTCGGTGGGGTGTCGCCCGGTTCGAGGGTGACTGGTCCGTTGCAGCCCCAGTCGACGGTGTTGCGGCAGGAGCCGGAGACGTTGCGCGCGGCGACTCGCCAGATGTCGGCCTCACCCGGTGAGGCCTGGACCTCCACGGATCCGGGGATGACGATCCACGGTCCGCTGCCGACCCGGTACTCGCCGACGAAGGTGGTGCTCAGGCTGACCGGGAAGCGCCCGGTCTCGGTGTAGACGTGACTCGTGGGTGTCTCTTGATTCGTCTTGACCACCGCTTCGCCCTGCCAGCTGTCGGGCATCGGTTCCCCGGGGTCGTGTGTGACCCGGCTGGCACCATCGCCGTAGTCCCATAGGAAGCTCTGCGGGTTCACTCGGATCTCCACCGGAACGCCGAGAAGGGTCTGATTCAGGTTCTGTGTCTCGACGTCCGCGAACATGTGGGTATGCCGGCCCCGGTAGCCGAAACCGAGAAGGTCGGGTTCGAACTCGACGGAACCTCCGGCGATCGGGAGGGTGGCGAAAGCTTCTTCGACGGCGCCGGGCAGGAGCGCCATCACATCGACAGCCTCTTCCCCTTCGTCCCCCTCGACGTCGGGGACGGCCGCTGGCGCGCAGATGTAGCCAGAAAACTCGCCAGTATCGACAGGGCTTACGGCGTCCATACCCTGGGACGCGCATTGCTCAATCAGAACCACCCGACAATCGGCTTGACCCTCCCCGCTCTCCGTTCCGCAGTAGGTTGGCTGCGACTCCGGCACCGAAATCGGCGGACTGGCATCTTGTTCGTCCGCACTAGACGCCCCGCCACGGTCGTTGCGGACACCTGGCAGTTGGTGCTCCGCGCGAGTCCTAGGACTTTCACACCTAGCACTTCCTTGAGCACCTCCTCCCTCCCAGGCCACTATGTGATCGCAGCTTCGGGATTGCGGCGTGCCAGCGGAAGCCATACCAAGTGTCACTCCGACAGGGACCGCCACGAGGCTGGAGATTATCCAGACAACCGATCCAACTCTTGCTTCAGACCACAGTTTCATTGTGGGTCCGCGATACTGAGCTCAAGGACCCACCACTGTGCTCCGTCATAGGCGAGAGACGCCTCGGCAGCGTAGGTTTCGTCCGTCACCTCACCGAGGCTTTCTCCAGAAGTGTCGTGCGCGGCGTACCCACCTTCAACGAGAGTGAATAAGATTCCGGCATTGCCGCCGGTTGTGATTGACGAGACGATTTCATCGGACGTGGTGGCACCCTCCGCGACATACCATCCACCCTCTGCCTCATAAAGGTCATAGAACTGGTCGATTTTGTTATTGCACGTCTCGCAATCCGGAGCCGAGACTGCGGAGACAGGCTCGAACTCGCCAGTAAGTTGCAGGTACGTAATCGCCTCAAACCAGTACTTCAGCGCCGCCAGCGCGCCCTCTTCGGTCTCCTCATAGATCTCATCCGGAACCTCAGGCTCGGGCCAGTTCTGCGCGGGTCCATCCGAAGACGCAGGCACCGGCGTCGGCGACGATTTAGGCTCTTCGGCCTCGCTCCCGTCACCACTCGACTGCTCCGGATCCGAAGCTCCACCCTCCGGTGAGGTCTCCTCCGCACTCGGCTCAACATCCGCTCCACCAGACTCAGCCCCAGCATCGTCACCCCCACAGGAACTCAGCGCCAGCCCAAGAACCACCACAACACTCACCACACCAAGCCGACCCGCAGAAGTGTTCATGAACCTGTCCCGTTCAATCCGTCACGGCTACTGAAGCAACAGACTAAACAGAACCGCCCCGGCGCAAAAGGGGCCGGGGTGATTCTGTGGAGGGCGAAGAATCAGAACAACTGGCGGAGATTCGTCTTCGCGAGGTCGACGAGTTCATCCCCGCGGCCACTGAGGACCGTCCGCACCGCATAGAGCGTGAAGCCTTTTGCCTGCTCAGCGGTGACACTCGGCGGCATCGAAAGCTCCTGGCGCTCGGTGACAACATCCAGCAGCGCCGGGCCGTCGTGCGCGAGGAACTCCTCGACGGCGGCTGGAAGATCCTCAGCCTTTTCCACCCGGATCCCCTTGATATCCATCGCCTCGGCCACTTTCGCAAAGTTGGGATTCTTCAGCTCGGTGCCGAAATTGACGATGCCGGCGGCCTTCATCTCCACCTCCACGAAGTTCAGCGAGGAGTTGTTGTAGACCACGGTCTTGATCGGCAGCTCGTTCTGGGTGATGGTCAGCAGCTCCCCCATGAGCATCGCCAGCCCACCGTCACCGGCGAGCGCGATCACCTGCTTCTCCGGCTCGGCCATCTGCGCGCCGATCCCCTGCGAGATCGCGTTCGCCATGGATCCGTGGCTGAAGGAACCGAGCAGCCGGCGTCGTCCGTTCATCGTCAGGTACCGGCAGGCCCAGACCACGGGTGAGCCGACGTCGGGAAGGAAGATCGCGTCGTCGTCCGCGGCGTCGTTGATCAGCTTGGTCAGGTACTGGGGATGAATGGTCCGCCGCGAAGGCGTCGCCAGCGCGTCAAGATCCTTCCGGGTCTTCGCGTAGTGCTTCGTCGCACCGTCAAGGTGCCGGGAATCCTGATGTACATCGAGCTTCGGCAGCAGCGCCTCCACGGTGTCCTTGACCGACCCGACCAGCCCGACGTCCACCGGGGTGCGTCGGCCGATCTGGGATCCGCGGATGTCGACCTGCACCACCTTCGCGTCCTCGGGATAGAACTGCTGATACGGCAGGTCCGAGCCGAGCACCAGCAGCGTCTCGCAGGCCGCCATCGCCGCGTAACCGGAGGAGAACCCGAGCAGCCCGGTCATTCCAACGTCGTAGGGGTTGTCCCACTCCACGTGTTCTTTGCCGCGCAGCGCGTGCACGATCGGGGCCTGCAGACGCTCGGCCATCGCCAGCAGCTCGGGGTGAGCTCCAGCGGTGCCGGCACCGGCCAGGATCGTCACGCGCTCGCAGGTGTTCAGCGCCTCGGCCGCCCGGTCCAGATCGGCCTCGGCAGGAACGACCCGGGAGTGCATCGGCCGGATGGTCTCAGCTTCGGCCTGGCTATCGGCGAGCGCCACGTCTCCGGGGATCACCAGCACGGCTACCCCGCGCTTCTCGATGGCCTCGCGCATGGCGATGCGCAGCAGCCGCGGCATCTGGTCCGCGTGGGCGACGTGCTCCACATAGACGCTGCATTCGCGGAATAGCTCCTGCGGGTGGGTCTCCTGGAAGTAGCCGGACCCGATCTCCTCGCTGGGGATGTGCGCGGCGATCGCGAGCACCGGAGTCCGCGAGCGCTGCGCGTCGAAGAGGCCGTTGATCAGGTGCAGGTTGCCCGGCCCGCAGCTTCCCGCGCAGACCGCGAGCTCCCCGGTGACCTGGGACTCCGCGCTGGCGGCGAAGGCAGCCGCCTCTTCATGGCGGGTCGGCACCCATTCGATGGTCCCCGCGGCGCGCAGCGCATCGGTCAGACCGTTGAGCGAATCCCCGGAGATCCCGTAGATCCGCTCGACTCCGCTGGCGTGCAAGGTATCAACAATGTTCCGTGCGACTGTCGGCATGAGCGTCCTTCCCTTCAGGGTCGCCGCTCCCCGAGTAAAGGCCACGGCGCGTATGTCCGCAGTCTAGAACTCCGGGCCCCGTGCGCCTATGGGCCAGGTCGTGCGGAGGACGACGACGGCGGGCCCTGTTCAGCGGCCGAGGCACCAGCCCCACGTAGGCTGGCTCCATGCCGATCTATGACTCCCCCGCTGAGCACCCCATCCTGGGGGCCAAGTCCCTGCAGTCGACGCCGATCTATGACCTGGTCGAGGAGACCTTCAGCTTCGGCAAGAACGGCCAGACGCTGACCCGCGCGTTCCTCAAGCACCTCAGCGCCGTGGCCGTCCTCGCGATGGACGAGCAGGACCGGGTGCTGCTGATCCGGCAGTACCGGCACCCGCTGCGGCAGAACATGTGGGAGATTCCGGCAGGACTGCTCGACGCCGAGGGTGAGCCGATGCTCGACGCCGCAGCGCGGGAACTCCACGAGGAAGCCGACATCAGCGCCGACACCTGGCACACCCTGGCGGACTTCCACACCAGCCCCGGCGCCTCCAATGAAGGCATCCGGATCTACCTGGCCCGGGGCATCACCGAGACGCCGGAACATGACCAGCACGAGCGCGAGGGCGAAGAGGCCGAGATCGAGAAGGCCTGGATCCCTCTGACTGAGGCTGTGCAGGCGGTGCTCACCGGGCAGATCCGCAACCCCAGCGCCGTGACCGGAGTCTTGGCGCTGCACGCGATCAGGACCGGTGCCGGGGAGCTGCGCGACTCTCGTGCACCCTGGACTGATCATCCCCGCGGCATCAAGCCCTAGGCGCCCACTTCCCTCTTCTCGAGCAAGACTTCCCGGTCCCCGATGGCGTTACGTCTTCAGGTCATCGAGGACCTCGAGCGGTGACTCGACATCACCGCGCCACGCCTCGATCCCTTCACGCAGCGCAAGGGCCGCGATGACCAGTGCAGCCACGGAGTCGGCCCACATCCAGCCGAAGAGGGTGTTGAGCAGCAGCCCGAGAAGCACCGCCCCGGAGAGATAGACGCAGAGCAGCAGCTGTTTGGCGTCGGCCTGGACGCTCTTGGATCCGAGTTCGCCGCCGGTGCGGAATTCGAACCAGGCGAGCAGCGGCATGACCACCAGGCTCGCCACGGCGATGCCGAGGCCGACCGGACTGTGATCGACCTGCTCCACCCCGGTCAGGGTGAGGAACGCGTCGATGCTGACGTAGGCGGCCAGGGCGAAGAAAGCGATACCGATGGCGCGGACGGTGGCCTTCTCCCACCGTTCAGGATCCTTTCGGGTGAACTGCCAGGCCACCGCGATCGCCGAGGCGACCTCGATCACGGAATCGAGTCCAAAGGCGATCAATGCCGTGGAGGAGGCGGCCACCCCGGCCCCGATCGCCACGGCAGCTTCGATCACATTCCAGGTGATGGTGAAAGCAACGATGAGCCGCACCCGACGGTGCAGCTTCGCCCGCCGCGTGGGCGTCACGGACTCCGGGCTCATTGACGCTCCACAGTTGCCGAAGCTTCACGACAACCAGACACGGAACAGGCCGGGTCCATACATGGCACGCTCTCATCCACCGCGAGAGTCACCTCCAGCAGTGCGGTCAGGGCGACGGCGAGGTGTGGGTCAGCTATGGCGTAGCGAGTCTGGCGCCCCTCGGTCTCAGCGACCACGATTCCGCATCCCCGCAGGCAGGCGAGGTGGTTGGAGACATTCGTGCGGCTCAGTGCGAGTTCACGTGCGAGCTTCGCCGGGTAGCCCGGTTTCTCGAGCAAGGACAGCAGAATTCGGGAGCGAGTCGGGTCCGACATCGCCCGTCCAAGGCGGTTCATCACCTCCGCGCGGGAAACATTGGTCAGCATGGGGTGACTATACATCGAGCGCTGACCTATCAATCCAGGCGCCAGACTCTTGACCCATGCTCAGGACCTCTTCTAACGTGTAAGCAACTACTTACGCATTGGAGGCGCTCTTGCCACCCAAGGACCCATTGAGCGTCACCTTCAGCGCCCTGGCCGATCCGACCCGTCGGGACATCCTGGACAGACTGCGACGCCGGCCGCTCACCGTGAGCGAGCTCGCCAAGCACTACCCGATGAGCCGCGCCGGGGTCTCCCAGCATCTGAGCGTTCTGGAGCGGGCAGAGCTGGTGAGCCGCAATCGCCGCGGGCAGTGGATCGACTGCTCGATCACCCCGGCGTCCCTCGATGAGGCATCCCAGTGGATCGAGAACCAGCGCAGGCAGTGGAATGAGCGGCTGGATCACCTTGAGGAGTACCTCAACAATCACCCATCCAAGGAAGATGCATCACAGAAAGGCGAAGAGCAATGATCGATGAATCCAAGGGCTTCACCCTGGTGCGGACGTTCGCGGCCACGCCGGAGCAGGTCTGGACTGCGTGGACAGACCCCGATGCCGCAGCACAGTGGTTCCACCCCGAGGGTGCCACCACACCGCGGGAGTCGGTCGAGATGGACGTGCGCGTGGGCGGACGCTACACCTACACGATGGTCAATGATGAGGACGGCACCGAGGTGGTCACCGCCGGCGTCTACCGGGAGGTCTCCCCCTTTGAACGCCTCGCCTTCACCTGGGGTGACCCGCACAGCGATCCCGACGACGCCCCGGTGGTCACCCTCGTCCTGGCCACCACCGACGCGGGCACCCAGCTGACCTTCGACCTCCGCGGTGCAGAGGGCGCCAAGGGGGACAACTTCTTCTACGACGGCTGGGACAGCGCGCTGAATGTCCTTGACTCCTTCCTCCAAGACGACAGCCACAGGTCGACTACCGCTCAGAAATGAGGCGACCGTCACGGATCGTCACGGTTCGGTCGGTCAACGTCGCCATCTGCGCATCATGGGTCACGATCACCGTTGCAGTGTTGAACTGACGCGTGGTGCTGACGAGCAGTTCGAGGATGGATCGGGCCCGCTCGTGATCCAGAGCGGAGGTGGGCTCGTCCACCAGCATCACCGACGGTCTGCCCATGAGCGCGCGGGCGATGTTGACCCGCTGGCGTTGACCGCCGGAGAGCTGGTGCGGACGCCGGTTCGCGACAGACGCCAGACCGACCAGATCCAGCAGTTCCGCACCCTGTTCTTCTGCCGCCTTCAGCTGCCTGCCTCGGTCGCCGCGCAGATGAGCAGTGAGCACCAGCTGTTCCAGCGCGGTGAGGCTCGGCAGGAGGTTGGGCTGTTGGAAGATCGTGCCGACCTGGTCTCGGCGCAGCGTGGTGAGCTCGCGCTCAGCCAGTCCGGTGAGTTCCCTGCCGGCGAGGTGCACCGCGCCGGAGCTGGGTCGGATGAGTGCCGCGGCCACGGCCAGCAACGATGATTTTCCCGAGCCTGAAGGCCCGACGAGGGCTGTGACGGTCCCGGCCTCTGCGCTGAAATGGACCGCATCGAGTGCCCGAAGCGTGCGGGCCTCTCCGTTCTCGTCGACGCCGTCCGGATAGGTCAGGGTCACGTCCTCAAGCCGAAGAGCAGCGGCATCTCCACAGGTTGGGGCCGGTGGTGATGGCATGGGTGTGGTGTGGATCGACGTCATGCTCAGTTTCCTCCGAGTGCGAGAAGTGGATCGACGCGGGAGACGCGTCGAGTCGTCAGGGCCGCACCGGCAACACCCAGTGCGACGACCCCCAGAACGGGGGCCGCGACGGTCAAGGGCGTCAGCACGAACGGCACCGCGTTGCCGATGAGCAGTCCCCCTGCCCAGGCGGCCGCACTGCCGGTGAGGGCGCCGAGAGAAACCACGATGGCCGCTTGGGTCAGCGCGTCGCGGACCAGGTAGCCGCGGGAGGATCCCAGCGCGCGGAGAACCGCGAGGTCACGCGTGCGCTGGATGGTCCACACGGTGAGAAATGACACGACCACCAGCGCGGATATGCCGTAGAGGAATCCCTGCATCATCACCAGTGAGCCGCGCTCTGACTGGTAGGCGGGCAGAGCGTTGAAGGCTCCCTGAGTGTCGGTGGAGACAGTGCCAGCCTGGTCATTGACCGTGGCGAGGGCCTCGGTGGACAGATCATCTGCGGCAGCTCGTCCGGCTGCCTCAGGCACCGCGAGAGCTGGAACCGCGGCAGCGGGTACCGCGAGAGCGGTCGCCACAGTGTCCTCGCCCAGATGAGCGATGCCCGCGAAGTCTTCGATGGACGTCCAGACCACCGGGACGTGACTGTAGAACTCGTCGTCGACCATCCCGGCAACGGTGAACTCACCGGAGGACAGGCGCAGGCTGTCCCCCAGTGCCAAGTCGAGATCCTCTGCGATCACAGAGCTGAGGATCACCTCGCCTTCACCCGGATGCGGCCGACCTTGAATCGCCTGCAGTCCCGGGGCAAGCGCGGTGTCCTGCTCCACGCTGAGGACCGCGACCGAGGCCGCTGTCCGGCTTGAGCCCTCCTCCGCGTCATCAGCACTGGTTTCAACCCGGGTCTGCGTCACTCCCAGTCGCTCCACGGCGCCTGCACCCAGAGCCTCCTCCCAGATGTCCAGCTCGGCTGCGGTGATCCCTGATTCGGTGAAGGAGGGATGATCATCCGCGTCCGCTGGCGCGCTGAAGATGACGTGTGAGGCGTCGAGTCGCTCCAGTGCTGAGGTGTTCTGATGACCGAGACCGTTGGTCAGGCCTGTGAGCAGCACCAGGAGCATGGTGATGAGCGCGACGACTCCGCCGATCAGCGCGAAGCGCCCTTTGGCGAAGGTGATGTCCCGAAGGGATAAGTACATGGCGACTCCAGAGAGCAGGTGTTGGGTGATGATCTTGCTCTCCAGAATTCTGGAATCAGGCCGCTCAGGGATCGTGTGATCGGTTGATCCCGCAGGTCCCTTCGGTGGACGCCAGGCTCAACCGAATGGTTGATCCGGCGGGGAGTCCGCCTCGGTACGATGATCAAGTGGACGACCACGGCCCACGAGCATTGTCACTTGTCGTGGAGCAGTCGAGGAGGGCATCGCTGGTGGGAGAGGTCTCCACGCCCGACATCCTGCGTGGTCTGAGGATCAGCCTGCATGTCAGCTTCGCCGCCCTGCTGCTCATCGGAGTGCTGCGCGTCGTCGTCGGCATCCGTTCTGCCTTCGGGGGCGAATGGCTCGTCGTCTCACTCAGCATTCTGCTGGCGTGCATCTACGTCATCGGAACCGTCTGGGAAAGTCGGTTCGCACAAGGTCAGACCAGCCGCAATCCCCGACGCTTCGTGCTGCCGTGGCTGGGCGCAGTCACCCTCGTGTGGGCGGTGATGACGCTGGCCAGCCCCGACTTCTCCTGGGTGGCGTTCCCGCTCTTCTTCCTCTACCTGGTCGTCCTGCCGACAGGACCGGCGATAGCGAGCATCGTGGGTCTCACAGCGGTGGTGATCGTGGCCCAGTTCATGCACGCGCCGTCGGGTGATTTTCATCTGGCAATGGTGATCGGGCCATCCCTGGGAGCCGCTTTCGCTGTGGTCGTCGGCTTCGCCTACCGGGCGGTATACCGAGACAACGAACGCCACCAGCGAACGATCCGTCAGCTGCAGGCAGCTCGTCTGGAGCTTGCCGAGCAGGAACAAGAGGTGGGGCGCGCAGCCGAACGGGAAAGACTGGCCCGCGAGATCCACGACACCCTCGCCCAGGGACTGTCCTCGATCGTGCTGATGACCCGCGCCGCACGGCAAGAACTGGAGAATCAGCACCCGGACAGGGCGCTCGAACGCATCGACGTGATCGAGGAGACGGCGGCCGAGAACATGGCCGAGGCCCGACGCTTCGTGCGGGATCTGAGCTCACCCGCCCTGGACTCCGACCTCCTCACCGGCCTCCGCGAGGTCTGCACCCGGACTGCCGAGCGGGCGCACGCCGAGGGACAGGAGCTGCAATGCAGGTTTCGAAGCGAAGGCGAGCTGCCTGACCTGCCGCTGAACCACCGTGCGGTGTTCTTGCGTGCAGCCCAGTCGCTGCTCGGCAACGTCGTGGCCCACGCGCGCGCTCACACAGCCGTGGCCACTCTGCAGGTCTGGCCCGATGCGGTCTCATTAGACGTGGTCGACGACGGGATCGGCTTTGCCAACGACGACGACACCCAGCTCGAACGACCAGACGCCCCCAGCTACGGACTGGCCAAACTCGCGGCGCGCGCTCGCGAGCTCAACGGAGCACTGACCGTCGAGTCGGCTCCGGGCAAGGGCACTGCGGTGAACATCCGACTTCCCCTGGAGGGCCAGTGACACCCGGACCGATGACACCTGAAGCCACGACACCCGGCCCCATGACGCAGGTGCGCGTCCTTCTCGTGGATGACCACCCCGTGGTCCGCTCAGGGGTGAAGGCGCTGCTGGAAGCTTCAGGGAAGCTGCGCCTGACCGCAGAGGCCGGCACCGGTGAAGCGGCGTTGGAGATCCTCGCGGTCTCTGCCCAGGAGGTGGATGTGGTGGTCATGGATCTGCAGATGGGTGCAGGCATGAGCGGGGTCGAAGCCACGAGAATGATCACCGCGGAGCATGACCTTCCAGTGCTGATCCTGACGACCTTCGACACCCAGGCCGACATCGTGGCCGCCATGGGTGCCGGCGCGATCGGCTACCTGCTCAAGGACGCACCGTCGGAGACCGTGCAGCACGCGGTGCTGGACGCCGCGGCGAGGAAATCCGTGCTGTCGCCCTCCATCACCGCGCAGATGATGAAGCGACTCGCGTCACCAGCGACGGCGCTGACTCCGCGTGAGATCGAGATTCTGCAGCAGCTGGCCACCGGAGCCACCAATCGTGACCTGGCCCGCGTGCTCTTCATCTCGGAGGCTACGGTGAAGACCCACCTGGTCCACATCTACGACAAGCTCGGCGTGGAGAATCGCACGCAGGCCATCGATCGAGCACGCGCTCAGCACATCATCTGACCTGGCCATTGCTAGGCTGACTGCGCTTTATCGCGGTCAGCAGCCCTCTTCTCGGGCCTTCCTCATCTATGAAAGGGCTTCAACGCCGTGCGTACGGAACAACAGGCCTTGAAGGTCTCCCTGGTGGGAGTCCTGATCGTCTCTGCGCTGGGAATCGGGTTCGGCGTCGTCTCCGGATCGTTCGCCATCCTCTTCGATGGTGTCTTCTCGCTGGTCGATGCGGTGATGTCAGTCCTGTCGATCACTCTCGCGGGACTCATCGCGAAGTCAGCATCCAATGCGCTCTCGAAACGGACACATGATCGATTCACCATGGGTTTCTGGCATTTCGAGCCGATCGTCCTGGCGGTGAACGCCCTGCTGATGATGTCGGTGGCCGCCTACGCACTCTTCCAAGCGATATCGGCTCTGCTGACGGGTGGCCGTGATGTCGAGTTCGGCCCCGCGGTGGTCTACGCCGCCGTTGTAGTCGTGTTGACCCTCGTGATCGGGTTCATCGAGCATCGAGCGAACAAGAAGCTCGGCTCAGCTCTGGTCGCGATGGACGTGAAGGGCTGGATCATGGCCGGAGGAGTGACCGGAGCTCTGCTTGCGGCCTTCTTGATCGGCATGCTGATCGAGGACACCGACGCCGAATGGGCGATGCCCTATGTCGATCCAGCGGTGCTGGCGATCGTCGCTCTGATCCTTCTTCCCATGCCGTTCTCCACATTGCGCAGGGCCCTGGCCGAGATCTCCCTGGTGACTCCACCCGAGCTCAAGAGACAGGCCGAGGGAGCAGCCCAGGACGTCACCGAGTCAGAAGGCTTCACCGACTATCGGGTCTACGCTGCGCAGCAGGGACGAGCGCGCACGATCGACGTCGTCTTCTACGTTCCCACAGGCATGGGGCTGCGATCCTTGGAGGACTGGGATCGCATCCGTGACGAGACCCGAGCGCAGCTGGACGGTGAGGACCCGCACAGTTGGATCACAGTCTCCTTCACCACGAAGACACCACCTCCGCAGCCGCAGCCCTGAGAACACCTTCGCCGCTTCTGCCCGATCGAGCAGAAGCGGCGAAGAGAGACCCAGCAGAACCGTCCGGGGAGATTCCTAGATGAAACCTGGCACGAGGACCGCCACCAGTACGTTGACGGTGGCGAGGATGCCGGCCGCGTGGGTCAGCTTCTCGCTTGCCCGCTGGTTGTTCTTGCGGGACTTGCTCGCGGCGATCTCCAGTGTCGCGACCACGGCGAGGGAGACCAGCAGCTTGATCCCGATCTTGAGATGGTTCACATCGGCGCCTCCCCAGAGGTCGGCGGCCTCGCCCAATGCGACGATCAGCAGGCCGCTGAGAAGCAGGATGCGGCCGCCCCAGACCATGACTGGCCAGGGTCGTGGCTTGCGAAGGACCACGAAGTACCCGCCGATGACGGCAGCCATCGCGAACAGGTGGGCCAGGACGCTGAGGTCGTAGATGATATCCATACCTCCAGCCTATGGAATGAGCCAGAGGTTCAGGCGCGCAAGGTGTCAACCGAATGGTTGATCTTCACGGCACTGACGAGCCGGAGCCTGATCAACTGGCCTGCTTCTTCTGGCTGGAGCCGCTGTCCTTCGAGGAGTTCTTCGAAGAACCACCCTTCGCGGAACCCTGAGATCCCTCACCTTTGGAACCCTCAGACTCCCCAGCACCCTTCCCCGAGCTCTTCCGCCGGGAGTCCACCGACTGCTTCAGCGCCTCCATGAGGTCGATGACATTGCCATCGCCGTCGTCCTCATCCTCGACGTTGCCGAAGGTCGCGTCGGTGTCGATGTCCTCGCCGTGGGCGAGCTTCTCCTCCACGAGCGTGTGCAGCTGGTCCTGGTACTCGTCCTTGAACCGCTCCGGGTCGAAGTCCTCGGCGTAGGACTCCACCAGCGAGGTGGCCATCTCCTGTTCCTTCTTCGTGAGCCGCGACTTGGGGATGTCGAACTCCGGTTCGCGCAGCTCATCGGCCCAGCGCAGCCCCTGCAGCACGATCACGTCCTCACGGACCCGCAGCACCCCGAGCCGGGTCTTCGTGCGCAGCGTGAACGTCACGATCGCGACCCGGGAGGACTCCTCCAGGGTTCGACGCAGCAGCACATAGGCCTTCGCAGACTTCCCCGCAGGCTCCAGGTAGTAGGACTTGTCCAGCACCATGGAGTCGATCTGGTCCTCGGGTACGAACTGCTCCACCGCGATCTCCTTGGAGTCGTCCGCGGGAAGCTCCCCGAGCTCCTCCTTGGTGAGCACGACGGTGGACTCGCCTGAATCGTAGGCCTTGTCGATGTCCTTGTAGTCGACCTTCTCGCCGCAGACCTCGCAGTGGCGCTGGTAGCGGATCCGCCCGCCGTCCTCGTCGTGGACCTGATGCATGGTCAGATCGTGGCTCTGCGTGGCCGAATACAGCTTGATCGGCACCGTCACCAACCCGAAAGACACATCGCCAGACCAGATCGCCCGCATGGGTCACTCCTGAGGTTGTTCGTCATGGGTTCTTCGTCATTGCTCTTGGGCTAATGACATCACAGCCGTCTGGGTCCGGACAGATAGAGCGGACGACGACGGCGCGGGCTCGGCTGGGAGACGCGGCGGCGGCAGGGGAGCTGGGCCAGCGGGTAAGCCGCGATGAGCAGCCTCTGAAAGCCCCACACACACGGAGGGGCACTGCCGATCATCGACAGTGCCCCTCCGTGGAAGTCTGAGATTCAGCGCTTCTTGCCGTTGTTCTCGTACTGCGAGAGTGCCAGGCCCAGTCCGAAGAAGGTCGGCGCCCACTGGCCGACGAAGATGCCCCATCGGTCTGCCTGCGGCTTGGAATCGTCATTCTTGTAGCGGGAGAGCGCCCAGCTGCCGAAGGACAGCCCCACTGAGACCAGTGCGGCGTTGTAGGCGTGCTCGGAACGTAGACCCAGATTATGCAGTGTCGTCAGCATGTTGACTCCTCAAGAACATCGTTGTCAGTACCCGGACAAACTCGGCACCTGACTTCAACGTATGGTCGCCGCCTGGTGACTTCATGGTTCTTACCTCCACCTAGGCTTTGCACGCCGGAGTGCCAAGCCTAGGCGCGCGGCGGTCAGCTCAGCGCGGAGTGGTAGGCAGCCAGGCCCAAAGTGCCCAGCACGGCCGAGACGTCCCGTGGGGATCGAACACCAGCCGACGACGGCGGCAGGTGGGCTGCCAGATGCACCCACTCCCCTGCGTGGTTGGGCAGGGAGAGCACTGAGCTGTATCCGCGCTGCGCGCCGGCGGCGGTGAGCTCCCAGCCCGAGAGGGTCTGGTGCGGCACTCGTTTCGGCCCGAAGCCTGGGAGCGCCGCGGCCAGGCCGGCGGGTTCGAAGACCTTGCCCATCCAGCCGTGGAGCCGGTGACGGGTTTCGGAGGAGACTCCCCCGGCTGCGGCTGGACCGTTCCCGGTTTCGCCCGGGGTCCCAAGCGCACGCAGCAGCTGCAGGTTTGCGGAAGGAGTCGTCTCACCGACGAGCCCCTCGCCCCATGATTGATCGCGCTCCAGGCCGGTCAGCCGAACAGCATCGAGGCCCAGCTTCGCGACCAGGCCCTGGGCTTCGGTGAGCAGGTCGACTCCCTCGGACGCGGCGAAGTCCAGCAGCGCGAGCACACAGGCGCCGTCGCCGGTGGAGAAGACCAGTTTCACCGCGTCGTCAACACTGAGCGTCAACTCCCCGGCCATCAGTCGCAGCGTGCCCGAGCGGGCTCCGACGCGGTGATCAGAGGTCACTGTGAGCGGACGCCCGAGGAAGCCCCCGTCCCCCTCGGCGAGGTGGGCCAGGGTCAGGCCGAGCAGCAGCTTGCCCGTGCCTGCCAGGTCGTGCGGTTCATCCGCCCGGGATTCGGCAACCACCCCAGTAGATTCAGCAGACCCAGCGGCGCCCACGGCGAAACGCGCCTCCGGATAGGTCGCCGCACATTCCTCAACGCTCAGCATCTTCACCTCAGCGACCAAGGGCCCACTCCTGAACTGCCAGTCCCAGCTCGGCGAACAGATCAAACGCCGCCACCCGCCCGGGGACCCCGGAGGGCAACACGGTCGGGATGTTCTCGGCGTAGGCCGCGACTGCTGCCAGAGGTGCACCCGACGCCGAGAGCGCCAGTCCCACCTGGGAGAGGCTGCGCAGCCCGCGCCCGTTCTTCTCTGCGAACCGGATCTGAGTACAGGCGACCCCCAGCGCCGGGGTGAAAAGCCCGAGCATCGCATCACGCGCGAACTCGCACAGCTGCTGCGACAGCATCAGCTCAGCGGCGGCGAGGTCATCCACGCACCCGCGGCCCAGCTGCTCCAGCAAGCGGGACTGATCCCGCGCCGTCGTCGTAGTGAGGGTGTCCAGTGAATGACTCCAGGTCAGGTCTCCGGTGCGGGGGAAGATCTCGCGGTGCAGGGTGGCGTGGAGGCCCATCCAGGCGCAGTAGTCGTTGACCCATTGCAGCGGGTCAGGCCGGACGGAGCCGATGGCGGCGAAGACCAGCTGGGTGCAGATGTTGTCCGAGGTGCTCATCATCTGCAGCAGGCAGTCGCGCAGGCTCAGCGAGATCCCAGCGGAGAGGTTGCGCATGATCCCGGCCTGGACGCCGTCCTTCATCTCCTCGGTGATCACCGAGCGGTCTTCCAGGCTCAGCTCGCCGGTCTCCACCAGTGCGAGGCAGGCCAGCAGCACGCTGACCTTGCGAGTGCTGAAGGAGGCGGCGGCGCGGGTCGAGTCCTGGCCGACGACCTCGCCGGTGCCGATCGCGCGGATCTCCCAGGACAGCGCGAAGGGCTGGTCTGCGGCAAGGCTAGTGATGGTGGACTCGAGGTGCTGCAAGGACTGCTCCACAAGGCTCCTCATCACTGCGGGCGCGGGATGACTACAGCATAGTCGCGAGCGCTGACCTGTCCGCGCGCTGTACGCCTCACGCGTCACGCGCCCGGTTCACTCGGGAGCACCTAGGTCGGACGGGCCCGCTCCAGGGCGTCGATCACGGCGTCGATCCGCGGGTTGCCGCGCGAGCCTGCCCGGAAGGTCAGCATGATGCGGCGGTGCGGTCGATGCTCACCGGCGAGCGGGACGCGTCGAACGTGCGGATGTGAGATCTCCTGCGCGATCCGCGGCACCGCCGAGATGCCCAGACCCGCGGCCACGAGAGCCGCCGTCGCGGTGAGGTCCTGTGCGTAGTGGCTGGATCGCGGCGCATAACCCGCTGATCGGGTCGCCGCGTAGAGCTCCTTGTAGGAGTCCTGGTGCGGCAGACCGGTGATCCACTCCTCGTTGCGCGCCTCTTCCAACCGCACCTCCTCCCGCGAGGCGAATGCATGAGACTGGTGCACCAGCAGGTCGATGGGATCGTCCATGAACTCCGCGACCTCAAGGTAGGCGGGGAGGCGACTCGTGGATTCATCGGCCACGAAGAGGCCCACATCGATTGCGCCGGTCTCGAGAGCTCGTGTGATCCCCTGCGAATAGATCTCCTTGGCCATGGGCCGCAGCAGCTGGTGATCCTCCCGGAGTCGCACCACGGCCGGGGTCACCACTGAGGTCAAGACCGTGGCGAAGCCGCCGATCGACACGGGTCCGCAGAGCTCGGTGGCGGCCGAGGCTGTGTCGCTGAGCGCTGATTCCCACGCGGCGTTCAACGCCCGGGTGTGCTCGACCAGCCGATGGCCTGCCGCAGTCAGTTTCACCCGACGCCCCTCGTGCTCGAGAAGGTCGAGGTCGATCTCCGCCTCGAGCTGTTTGATCTGCCGTGACACCCCAGAGGGGCTGCGAAACAGCGCTTCCGCAGCGGCCGTCACCGTCCCGTATTCACTCACGGCGACCAGGAGCTGCAGGCGGGAGTCGATCATGAATCAATACTGCACGATCATCGTGACTATGTGAACCTGGACGCAGGCTTCTGAGTCCGTTGAACTGGGCCCATGCCCCACTCCACAATCTCCACCGTCTCCCGGCAGCACGAACCCCCGATCTCTCTGGCCCGCCTGACCGGGATCCTGGCGGTGTTCACGGTGGTGCTGGTCATCGGCGGGACCGATATGACCAAAGTGGCTGTGGCGCTGCCCGAACTCACCGAACAGCTGTCGCTGGGCCCGGTCCAGGCGCTATGGGTCGCCGATGCCTACGCCCTCACCACGGGCATCGCGATCATTCCCAGCGCAGTCCTTGCCGATCGCTATGGACGAAGGCGCGCCTACCTTGCCGGGCTGACCGTCGCCATGGCAAGCGCCCTTCTCGCAGGGACCGCTGCCGATCCCACGATGCTGATCATCGGACGGATCGGGCAGGGGGTCGGGTCCGCCCTGCTCATCGCGGCCACCGTGGCGATCATCCGCGTCTCATTCCCCACCGAGAGATCTCGAGCCTTCGCCTATGGCCTCTGGGTCTCCAGCTTCAGTGCCGGCGTCGGTCTCGGACCGCTGCTGGGCGGCGTCCTGGTGGAGCACCTGCCCTGGGCGTGGATCTTCTGGGTCAACGCACCGGTCCTGGGCCTGTGTCTGCTCGCTGCGGCCTTGGTGCTGCCCGAGTCGAGGAACGCACATCCCCCGGGCCTGGATCCGTTCAGCATCGGGTCCTCGACGATCGGAATTGCGGCTCTGATCCTGGCGCTGAAATCGATGCCGCGGGACGACTCCGTCGTGATCGCGCCGGCACTCCTTCTAGGAGGCGCGGTCGCCCTGACTGCCTTCTGCGTCCGGCAACTCCGACTGCGCCGGCCGTACCTGGACGTCGCGCTGTTCAAGAACCCGGTGCTCGCGGTCTCGGCGCTGAGCATCGCGGCCACCACGGGACTCTTCAACGGCACCCTCTACCTGCTCACCCAGCAGCTCCAGCTCGTTGACGAGCGGTCCGGCATCGAGGCCGGCCTGGTGCTCCTGCCCCTGGCCGCGGCCAGCGTCCTCGGCGGCGTGCTGAGCCCTGGACTGAAACGGTGGATCTCCGAGCCGTACCTCTTGATCTCAGGGTTCCTCTGCACGGCGTCGGGTGCCCTGCTGTTGATCTCGTTGCCGCAGACAGCCCACCCTGCGAGCCTGATGCTGCTCGGACTCGGCGCCGGCACGGTGATGGCCATCGCGTCCAACGCCTTGATGAGCTCCGCTCCGACCACCCGCACAGCCGATGCCGGCGCGATCCAGGAAAGCGCCTTCGCCCTGGGTGCCGGGATGGGCATCGCCACCCTCGGGGTGCTGTCCCTGCACTTCAGCGCGCTGGACGGTGACGATCTGGGAATCGGGATCCACTCTGCCCTGGGAGTCGGCGCGTTCATCTACGCCTGCCTCGCGATTCCAGCAGCCCTCATCTCCTTGGCACGACGGCGCTGAGCTGCGGCCTGCGGAGCCTGGACGACGGCGAGGAAGCAGGCCTCGATCATCTGGCAACGCTGCACGGGGTGGGTCCCAAAGCGATTCGCATCCCTAGGGAAGCGCGGCAGGAACAGCTCGAGCAGCTGTTCAGATGTCGTCCTCGTAGGCAGGTCCGCCCTCGCTCTCCCAGCGGCCCAACTGACGAGCCTTGGAGGCGTTGTACTTGCGCCGCACCCCGTAGCCGCCCTCGTCGTCCTCATCGAAGAAGACGGCGCCGAATCGCTCCAACGCCGCCCGCAGCTTCTTTTTGGCTTCTGGGTCCAAACCGGATCCGCGGTGTTCGAAGTCGCGGACCCTCGCGGGCTCGAGCGAGGCCTCCTCACTGATCTCTTCGACGGACACCTGTGTGAGCGCGCGAGCTGCCCGGGCCAGGTCTGGGGTCAGCGGAGCGAGATATCGTTTCATCTTCCCAGTGTGTCAAATACCACACCTTTCGGGAATGGCCATGAGAATGGCATCGCCGTCACCCTCAAGAGATCGGAACAAGCACCATGCAGAAGACCTCACTGATCGCACTGGCACGGCATGAACTTGAGCAGGCTCGTAAGGCGTCCAGCGGCAGGAGCGCGAAGACGGTGTTCGGGGGTCATGAGCATCAACTGCGGCAGACTCTCATCGCCCTACGGGCAGGTGAGGAGCTCTCCGAGCACGAGAACCCCGGGGAAGCCACCTTGCAGGTGCTGGAGGGCCGAGTCTTGCTGAAATCCGGTGAGGCGTCCTGGAACGGATCACCCGGAGATCTCCTGACCATTCCGGACGGACTGCATTCGCTGGACGCCGTCGAAGACGCCGTCATCCTGCTCACGGTGGTCAAGCAACGCTGAACGCAACTCCGCGAAGATCAGGCTGAATCACCTCACCGTCCGGCAGGTGGGGGCCGCGGCCCGCTGGGCGCATTAGGGTTGGATCATGATCAATGAAGACGCACGACTGCCCCAGGACATCCTGCACGCACTGCCCGGCTCCAACGCGGTGATGAAGCACGGTGTTGATGTCGACGCCGCCCGCTGGCGCGCCGAACTCTCCAAGCGCGGACTCCCCACGCTGACCGGCATGCTCGGCAGCCTCGACAAGGTCTCGCTGACCCGCCGCGACGTGTTCGAGATCGGCGACCGCGAGCGCACCGCTGACAACGCCTTCCAGCTGTTCTATTACTCGCTGTCATGGGGTCTCGGACCCAAGGTTCCGCGGCTGCACCACCGTCTGGACAACTTCGCCTCCCACCGCGACGAGGCCTCCGAGCTGCTCGTCAACGCGTGGAACTCGGTGCGCAACGGCGACTCCGCCAAGGACGCCTTCAGCATCCTGACCACCGACGACGGCGCCGGCCGGATCCCGTGGTTCGGGCCTGCCTTCTCCACGAAGTTCCTCTACTTCGCCCAGGGCGCGGCCGCTGAGCCGAAGCTGGTCAGCCTGGACCGCGACGTCGCCGCGAACCTCGCTCGCGACGCCTGGCCCGACGCGACCACCGACGTCTGGGTCCCCGAGGTCTACCAGCAGTACTGCACCCTGATGACCGAATGGGCGGACGAAGCCTCGCAGGACTCCTCGGTGGACCGCACGGTCCGCGCCGATGAGATCGAACTGGCAGTCACCCGCCGGGCATAAGGCAAATCACCTTGGGAGCTTTGGCAAGAGCTTAAGTCCGACCTAGGCGCAACGGGGGCCGGCTGACGACTCTTCTCTCGTGAGAGGCACGTGGTCGGCCGGCCTTGACCGTTATCACGCTGATGCCCGCTTCGGACCTCATGGGTGATAGCTGACGCGAACCGGGCATTGATCGCAATCATTCCCAGATCACCGGTATGCGCACGCGGGCGGAGCCACGCTGGCGACTAATCTTCCGTGAGACTAGGTGACCTGCCGATCAAAGTGCGAGCCCAGGTCGGTCAACACGCAGCGTCTAATCGAGAAGCGTCCGCCGCGACTATCCGCTGGAGGCGTTCGAGGGTCTACATCTACACGCACTAATATCCCACCCAAGAAACGTCCGCGGGTTGGCCATGAATCGCTTCAGCGATTACGACATTTTAGAACGCCAAGAATCCCGCGAGCATCAGCAACAGCAAAGCTACACCGAATGAAATGAGCTGGACACCACCTAGCCTCTTGAGATTCCTAGAATCTATGGTCGGAGCAGCTGCCCCTTCCACGGCGGCCTCACGTTGGATGCCAGCTGCTGCCATCAGGGTCAGCATCCCGAAAATCACAGCAACCAAGAAAACTATCCAAGAGACTCCGAGAAGCCATCTGACTAGGTCACCAGAGTTCCTTGCCACATCGGTCAGAAAGGCCACTGAGATAGCGATAACACCCGTTGAAAGCGTCAGCACTTGTTTTGTGATCTCCACGACCAGATCGAAGGCACGCTCATTCCAAGTGGCCATCAGCAGAACGGCCACATCGGACATATAACTCGCCAACCAAGCCTGGGAAACCTTGGAATATAACTAAATCCAACCCGGCCATCCTCTGTGATCTGCATTTCATTTGCTTGACCATAGTTTCGGACTGATTCCTCGTAATCTGCGAGCCGTGCAGCCAATTCCTTGACGGCAACGTCAAAAGACTCTTCACCCAGTTCTTCGAGGGCACGCACGCGTCCAACTACCAGACGCTCACGGACGCTTTCCAATTCGTCTGGACGCAACGGCGCCCCCCTGGATGTGGACACTCGTCCCGCTACGTATTTGAGCGCTTCACTGACCTGCATCCATCGACCTCCTCGTAGATCGATATGTACCACAACGATCTGTGGCTCCATCGATAACAAAATACATCGGAGCCGGGGTGATGCCTACCGCCGCAGACGCTATTGATACCGACCGCTGGAGGTATTGCGCCCGAATGGTGGGCATTCCGCCTGCTCCGTATCTGTCTGCTGGCGACGGAGGACGCAGCGGTCCACTGCGTAGAAACCTGGCAGCGAGTCAAGACCAATTCGAGTGGTCGTCCTCACTGCGAAGCCTCACCCAGCCAACGCCCAGCCTCCCCCACCAAGGTTGACCCATGGCAAGCAAGCGGCAACAGACTGTCACGGTCGCCGGTCACAAGCTGCGGCTCTCCAATCTGGACAAGGTCTTCTTCCCCGCCTCGGGCACCACCAAGGCCGAGGTCATCGAGTACTGGCAGACCGTGGCCCCGGCGATGCTCCCGCACACCAGGAACCGCCCCGCCACCCGCAAGCGCTGGCCCGACGGCGTCGGCACGCAAGCCAAGCCCAATGAGCCGTTCTTCCGCAAGAACCTTGAAGACTCCGCCCCGGACTGGGTGCCGCGGCAGGAGCTGGAGCACTCAGACCACACCAACACCTACCCGCTCGCCAACAATCAAGCCGTGCTGGCCTGGTTCGGGCAGGTCGGCGCCCTGGAGGTCCACGTCCCGCAGTGGCGGTTCAACAACAAGGGCGAACCGCAGAACCCCGACCGGCTCGTCCTGGACCTGGACCCAGGTCCCGGCGCGGACCTCGCCGATTGCGCGCAGGTGGCCCGCTGGTGCCGCGAGATCCTCGATGAGATGAACCTGCCTTCGGTCCCAGTCACCTCCGGGTCCAAGGGCATCCACCTCTACGCCGCGCTCAATGGCAGCTACACCTCGGAGCAGGTCTCCCAGGTGGCCCGTGGGCTGGCCAAGGCGCTGGAGGCGGACCATCCCGACGAAGTGGTCAGCGACATGAAGAAGTCCCTGCGCCAGGGCAAGGTGCTCATCGACTGGTCACAGAACAACCGCAACAAGACCACGATCGCCCCCTACTCGCTGCGCGGCCGCCCCGGGTCCGGCGACGGTCCGCATGTGGCCGCCCCGCGCACCTGGGAGGAACTCGAGGATCCCGACCTCGCCCAGCTGGACATGCACCAAGTGATGGAGCGGATCGCCTCAGGTGCTGACCCCCTGGCAGACTTCACCGCCGACGACGACGCCGCGGACGTCCTGCCGCCTGCCCAAGACGCACTGAGCACCTACCGGTCCATGCGCGATGCCGCAAAGACCCCGGAGCCGGTGCCCGCCGATTCCCCCGCGGCCCGGACCGGAGATCCGATCTTCGTGATCCAGGAGCATCACGCCTCCCGGCTGCACTATGACACTCGGCTCGAGCGCGACGGGGTGCTGGTCTCTTGGGCGGTGCCGAAGGGTCCGCCGCTGAAGAGCGGTCAGCAGCGGCTGGCGGTGATGACCGAGGACCACCCGATCGAATACGCGGAGTTCGAAGGCACGATCCCGAAGAACCAGTACGGCGGCGGGGAGATGTCCATCTGGGACTTCGGCACCGTGGAGATCGAGAAGTGGGAGATCGGCGAGGGCAAGTCCGGGAAGGTGGTCTTCGTCCTGACCGGTGCACCCGACGGCGGGCTGGGCGGGGTGCCTAGGCGCTACGCCCTGGTCCAGACCGATGAGGCCGGCAAGGACTGGCTGATCCGGATGACCAAGGACCAGCCACGTGCCGGCAATGGCGCCGAAAAGGGTGCTGCGAAGCCGTCCGTCGAGTCGGCGGAGAAGCCCGAGAAGTCAAAGAAGTCAGCCGCCGCATCTGGTAAGAAGTCAGCCTTCCCAGACCCGCTCCCCTCCCCCATGCTCGCCTCCCCCGGCAAGCTCACCGACATCCGCGGCACAGGGTGGGTGCTGGAGGGCAAGTGGGACGGCTACCGGGCGATCGCCGCAGTCCACGACGATGGTCGAGTGGAGATCCGCAGCCGCAACGGCAAGGACTTCACCCCCACCTTCCCCGAGCTGGGCGAACTGGCGGATCTTGTCCCGCCGGGCACCGTGGTCGACGGCGAGATCGTCGCCCTGAACTCTGGCTCCCGCCCCGACTTCGGACTCCTGCAGCGTCGCGGCAAGCTGAGCAAGCCCAAGGAGATCGAACAGACGGCCAAGAAGATCCCAGTGCACTTCATGGTCTTCGACGTGCTGCACACCGCCGAGCACGGTGACCTCACCGGTGAGCCGTATTCGCGCCGGCGGGAGGTCCTGGAGCAGCTCGCCGAGAGCGGCAAACACGTGCAGGTCCCAGGCGACCTGGGTGATTCCCTGGATGAAGCCATGGAGGTCAGCCTGGAGCTCAAGATCGAGGGACTCGTGGCGAAGCGCGCCGACAGTCCCTACCGTGCCGGGCGGCGCTCCGACGATTGGCTGAAGCTCAAGCACGAGAGCCACGCGGATGTGGTGATCATCGGCTGGCGCCAAGGCAAGGGCGGGCGCGCGAAGACTTTCGGGTCGCTGCTGCTGGGCATGACCGACGACGACGGCGAACTCCACTACGCCGGGCGGGTCGGCACCGGCTTCAGCGATGTGGAACTGACCGATCTCCGTACCCAGCTGGAGAAGCTGGCTCGCAAGACCGCCCCAGTTGATGACGTCCCCACGGAGGACTCCTCGGACGCCACCTGGGTAACCCCGAAGCTGTCCGCGGAAGTCCGTCATTCCGGGGTGACCAGGGACAACCGGCTGCGTCACCCCACCTGGCGGGGCGTGCGGGTAAAGAATGGACCCTGAAATCGGCTCAGCGCGGACGCGCTGTACTCAGCCCCTCTGATCCGTAGACTGCGAACAAGACGCTCATACCCAACACAGGAGAACGATATGACTGACATGACTGCGAACGAACTCGTCAAGAAGCTGAACAGCATCGGCACCTGCATGTTCACCACCGTGGACCAGAATCACCGGATCGTCTCCCGCCCGATGGGTGTCACCGAGATCGACGACCAGCACAAGTTCTGGTTCTTCACCCCGCTGAACTCGGACAAGATCGAGGACATCATCGGTGAAGGCGAGGTCAACCTCGGCTTTGTGGACTCTCACACCTGGGTCTCCATCGCCGGCAGCGCCCAGATCATCGATGACCTCGAGCGCAAGAAGCAGCTGTGGGACCTGGGCCCGAAGGCCTACTTCGAGGGCGGCCCCGAGGATCCCAACGCCGTGCTGATCGAGGTGACCCCGGAGACCGCCCAGTACTGGGAGGGACCCGGCAAGGCTGCCGCACTCGTGAAGATGGCGAAGGCGTCATTCTCCTCGGAGACCCCAAACATGGGCGACCAGGGGCGCGTGGAGCTGTAAGTCGGTCGATACTGACAAAGGGGGGCGGGCCACCTCGTTGGCCCGCCCCTTTGGATTTTATGGACACCGTTTTGCCAGAGGCCGAGTGGTTTTGACCGGTCCGGTCTTTGGTCATGATCGTTTGGCGCCGTTGACCCCATCATTCAGGGGAGTTGTCAGCGAGGGACGGATCGCCGCGGAGCATGGGCTCGCTTGGGTACGGCCCGCAGAAGAGCTCTCCGCGCCAGCGCTGATCCTTCAAGGCGCCAGAGATGGTTCGGCTCCCATCAGCGCATCGAAAGCACTGCGCGCACGACGTCCTGACGAGTGCCGCGCCAACCTCATATGTGATGGTCGGCCCGATTAAACCCGGAAAAAGCCTACTCAACCCACTTTAACTCCGATATCATAGGAAGTATCGGCCTGTGCGGGTCGAGATGGAGGACTTACGTGACTGAGCCGTGGCTGTCTGCCGATGACATCGCCTCCCACCTTGGTGTCACCAAGGACACGATCTACACCTGGATTGCGGAGAAGGATATGCCTGCCCACAAGGTCGGGCGGCTTTGGAAGTTCCAGGCAAGCGAAGTCGACGACTGGGTCCGCGACGGCGGCGCAACGACGGGAGATGGCGATTCGTGAGTGCTCGAATGTGGAAGGCTCCTGCTGGAATCGGGACGGTGGATACAGGGGTCGTGTTGCCATGGGGAGTCCTGAAGCTGTTGAAGATTGATCCACTATCTGTGTGTGAGGCGGTGAACGCCGCGAGATGACGAGTTCTCCTGTCTTTGAGGGCGATTTCACCCTCGGCACGTTGCGGACAACCGCCAGCCACACGACTGCCATTCCCCACCTTGTGGAGCTGTTGCGAGATGTGCCATCAAGTGCAAGCGCAGAGCGCTACCGCGAGGCGATAGTCGACGGCAATATCCTCGGCCGTCCGACCCAGGCCGGTCGGCAGCGTTCGTTTCGCCACCTGCGCGAGTTGTACTTCCTTGACCCCGCCCGCCCGGAGTTCACTGCACTGCGGCACTTCTGGGACATCGACCCCTGTTCCCGTCCACTCCTTGCGGGACAGTTGGCTTTCGTCCGCGACGAGGTGCTCCGCGCATCCTTCGCCGCCATCGCGGACCTCCCCAAAGGTTCGGGCTTGACGTCGGCAGACCTCACTGCTGCCGTCGCCGCACAGTTCGGTAAGGAGATGTCGGAGTCGACCCTCGGGAAGACCGGCCGCAACACCGGTGCCTGCTGGACCCAGATTGGCCATCTCACTGGTCGCTCCAAGAAGGTACGTACCGGCGTGGAGGCCAGACCGGCGGCCATCGCCTATGCGGCTTACCTGGGGCACTTAGCCGGCGGGCGTGGCCTCGGTGTCCTTGACAACCCCTGGTCGCAGATTCTCGGCATTGCACCCGGCCGTTCCTTGGAGGCTCTTCGCGACGCGCACGCCCAAGGACTCATCGACCTTCTCGTGGCGGGCAACGTGGTCGACGTGTCGTTCCCAAGCCTGGGCGGTGAAGCATGAGCCGCGCCTCCGAGCTCGTCGAAGCATACAAGGCAGAGTTATCCATGACGTGGAAGGACAACGTTTCGGGTGGTGAGCGCGTCTGGATGCTCGTCTACCCGCCGGATCTGGAGCGGCAAATCCGGCACTCTCTGCCTAGCCTGGGGTTGGCGACGACCCAGGCGCATCATGACTGGATCGTCCTCGATGTCACCGACGACTTTGGGCACTGGTTGTCTTCTCACCGGCACGCGGAGGCGTTCTACGAAGAACCGAATGACCTCACGCAGTCGATACTCGATCAGTTCGAGACGACATTGGTTGGACGCATTCGCCAGGTCCTCGAAACGGCTCCCGCAGACGCCGTCGTGTCGCTCGTGGGTATCGGCTCGATCTTCCCGTTCTTGCGGGCGTCGAGCGTGATCAAGTCCGTCGATTCCGCCATAACCGGCCGCCTCCTCGTGCTCTTCCCGGGGCTTCACGAGACTGAGACTCATTCATTCCGCTTGCTCGACGCGCGCGATGGGTTCAACTACCGAGCCCGCGTCATCGATCCCCAGAAGGACCTCACATGACGATCAACAATGACCTGTTCACCCGCCACCCGCTCAGCTTCGAGATTCCGAACGACGGTGTCACCAACGTTGACCGTCCGGAGGACTCCAACCAGTGGGATGTCCTAAAGTACGAGCTCGAGAGCTTTGTCTGCGAGGGCGAGTATGCGCACGGCCTGCAGCGCATCCTCGACTCGTACACCGGCCACCGGAACAGGACGACGCAACCGGCCGTATGGGTCTCTGGCTTCTACGGCAGCGGCAAGTCCCACATGGTCCGTGTGCTTCAGCACCTATGGGCAGACACACGCTTCCCGAACGGTGCAACCGCGCGGGGCCTGACCAACATCCCGCAAGCTATACAAGACCAACTGACAGAAGTGACCACGCTCGGCCGCCGGGACGGCGCCCCGCCGTGGGCCGCCGCGGGGGCGCTAGACCGTAGCGGTGACACTCTCAATTCGGTGTTCCTCTCGATCGTCCTTGGGGCGGCGGGGCTGCCCCCGCGCGTAGCACCCACTCAAGTGGCGCTGTGGCTCGCGAGCATCGGACGCATTGACGCTGTGCGCGACCACATAACAAATAACGGCGGCGACTTCATCGAGGAACTAAACGAGTACAACCTCAGCACAATACTCGCGAACGCCATCCTCGCCGCCGAGCCGGAGTTCGCCGCATCTGCCAAAGACGTTCGCGCCGCGCTGCGCAGTCAGTTCCCGACCGACACGCGTTCGTTCTCCACTGACGAGACCATTGCGCTACTCAAGAAAATTCTTGAGTACGTCGGCGACGGACAGGTTCCTCCGTCGTTGATCGTCCTCGATGAGGTCCAGCAGTACATCAGTGGCGACGGTGGCCGCGCGATGGAGGTCCAGAACCTAGTTGAGTCGGTGTCTCGTGAACTAGACGGTCGCGTCTTGCTCGTCGCGACGGGCCAACAGGAACTGACGGCGGACGCGACCCTCCAGAAGATTCAGGACCGCTTCACCGTCAAGGTTGTGCTCAAGAACCAAGATGTCGATGCCGTCGTCCGCCGTGTCCTGCTGAGCAAGGAGCTCGCGAAGAAGCCCTTTCTCGACAGCACGTTGGCTTCCGTCTCGGGGCAGATTTCGCGGCAGCTCATTGGTAGCAAGATTCAGCACACGGCTGAGGACGACAAGGACCTCGCCGAGGATTACCCACTGCTTCCTGTTCGGCGTCGTTTCTGGGAAAGCGTGCTCCGACAGGCCGATGCCGGCCGCGCCGGGCAACTTCGTTCCCAGCTTCGAATCGTGCACGAAGCTAACCGCAAGGTTGCCCCCGCGTCACCGGGCACCGTGGTTGGTGCCGATTTCCTCTATTCTCAGAAGAACGAGGACTTGAACGGCGCGGGGCTACTCCTCAAGGAGACGCAGACACTGATCCATGAGCAGGGGCAAAAAAACTCACTGCGTGGGCGCATCCTCGGTCTGATCCATCTGATCGGTCTCCTCCCGACTTCAGGGCACGGCGATATCGGTGTACGCGCCTCATCGGACCACCTCGTGGACCTGCTCGTCGAAGACCTTACCCACGATGGCGACCGGCTTCGACAGGAGGTGCCGGCCGTGCTCGACGCGCTCGCTGGGGAGGGGGTCATCCAGCAGGACGGCGAGGAGTTCCGCCTTCAGACGAAGGCAGGCCGCGAATGGGACGAAGCGTTCCGCAGGCACCACGCGCAGGTCACTGACAGCGAGGTGAGTACTGCGCGTGACTCGCTGTTGCTTACGGAGGTAGGCCGGTCGCTGCCGACTTCAATCCAACAGGGGCGCGCCAAGGAATCACGCAGGCTCACCCTGCACGCCGATGCGTCCCTCCCGCCCGACTCCGAGGCGATCCCGGTGTGGCTCCGCTCAGAGTGGGACGAAGGAATCACGGCGAAGCAGTTCAATGAGGCCGCCCGCGGTCTTGGCGTCAACTCTCCGATCATCCTCGTCCACGTTCCACGGCTCCAGGCACCCTCGTTCGCGTCCGCGGTCCGCAACAAGCTCGCTGCGCAGCGAGTGGTCGACCAGCAGGGTATTCCGCGGGATGATGAGGGCAAGCAAGCCAGAAGTGCAATGCAGACTCGCCTTGACCGGGCGACGGATCGGGTGAATACACATGTAAGCGATGTCATCTCCAAGGCGAGTGTGCTTCTTGGCGGCGGGACGGCACCGAGCGGCGTCACACTACGAGAGAAAATCGAGGCTGGTTCGCAGGATGCCGCGACACGACTCTTCCCGAGGTTCGCCGATGCCGATGACAATCGCTGGTCGCAGGTACTCGCCAGGGTCAAGAGTGGATCGGCCGCAGACGCCCTCAAGGCTGTCCAATACGACGCCGACCCCGAGCAGCATCAAGTCGTCAAGGAGGTGCTCAGTCATATCGGTTCGGCCGGCACCGCAGCAAGCGACGTAGAGAAGGCTGTCACGTCGAAGCCGCTCGGCTGGCCGAGAGACGCTCTCATGGCGGCGATTGGCGTACTTCTCCATACCGGTGTGATCCGAGCGACGCTCAACGGCAGCGACGCGGCTATGACCGACGTACTCAAGCAGACCCGTCTAGGCAATGTGCAACTCCGTCGGGAAGCAACCTTTCTCAAGCCAGCAGAGAAGATCCAGGCCCGCCAGGTGCTGAGTATGCTTGGGTTCCCCACGAACAACGATGGACTTGTCTCTGCGGCTGAGCAGGCCGTGAAGTCGCTCGTGCAACGCACGAAAGACGTGAGCGGACCGGCACCACTTCCGGAAATCAGATTCCCAGACAATATCCAGGTCATTGTCAGTAGCTCGGGAAATGACCGTATTCATGCGTTGTTGGACGCGAAGGACGAGCTCACGAGCTTCAACGACAAGCTTTCGGAGTATGAGCGGCGGCGCAAGAGCCGGAGCCCTTCGCTGGAGCTGGCGCGTTCACTCGCCACGTCCTCCGCAGGGTTGGAAACAGCAGCGGCCGCGCGCGACCGCCTCGACACACTGCTTGCAAGCCGTGACCTGCTCGCCGATGCCGATCCCGTTGCGCCAATCGTCAAGGACCTGGCCGGGGCGCTTCGCGACGCGATCTACTCAGCCGCGGGCACACTGCGGGAAACCCGCAAGCAGGCTGCTGAAAGCCTTAAGGCGCAGTCTGCGTGGAAGGCGCTTGAACCGAAGCAACGCGCCGCGCTCCTCGCTGACTACCACTTCGCTGCAGAGCCGGAGCCCAACCTGGCCGATCCATTGGCTGTACTGGCCACGGCGCAGGCGCGACCTCTTCAAGGGTGGACGGCCGAACTAGACGCAATCCCGCAGCGTGCCTCTCGCGCTCTGGAAGCGGCCCTTCGGCTCACGACCCCTGCGGCGACGACCGTCACGGTCACCGTCTCAACGGAGAGTCTGAGCAGCTCGGGTGAGGTCGAGCGGTACATCGAGAAACTGCGGACGCAGCTTCTCGAAGCTTTGCGTAGCAATGACACCGTCGTGGTGAAGGGTTGACTATGATTGAGGCCAAGATTACCGTTCTGAATTCCGACCAACGGCGATTCCTCGATGCCCAGACACAACGCGCTCGCGAGAGGGCGCAGCGTGCAGCCGAAGACGCCCTGCGTGCACTCGCGGCCGGTGAGCCAAGTCGGCTTGCCTACCTGACCGAAGAGCAGAACAGGCTCCGCCTGGCGCTTCGGGACAAGGGCCGGCAACTCGGGGACGACACGTCGCGCGCGGGCGCGCCGCTAGCAAACCTCGTTCATGACGTGGCATATGAGCAATGGCACTGCTTGCTGTTTGCGCGCTTCCTAGAGGTCAACGAACTCCTGCGGCACCCTGAGTACCGTGACATCCCGTTGTCCTTGGACGACTGCGGTGATTTTGCGCCCGACCTGGGCGAGCCCGACGCATGGGCCGTCGCCGCTCGCTTCGCCTCGGAGATCCTGCCCGGTGTGTTCCGACTGTCAGACCCTGCGATGCAGGTCCGATTCGCGGCCGAACACCGGACCGCATTGGAGCGTCTCCTCATGGAGATCCCGGCCGAGGTGTTCACAACCGAAGACGCGCTCGGCTGGGTCTACCAGTTCTGGCAGACGGCCGAGAAGATGCGGGTGAACGACTCCGGCGTGAAGATCGGCGTTTCCGACCTATCGCCCGTGACGCAATTGTTCACCGAGAATTACATGGTCCGCTTCCTGCTTGAGAACTCCCTCGGCGCATGGTGGGCGGCCCGTCACCCGGATTCTCCGCTCATTGACGGCTGGGAGCATATGCGCCGTTTGGATGACGGCACTCCCGCCGCAGGCAAGTTCAGCGAGTGGCCGACAACCGCAGCCGAGGTTTCTGTCATGGACCCATGCTGCGGGTCTGGGCACTTCCTCGTGGCGATGTTCGGGATGCTCTGGCGGATGCGTGCTGAGGAGGAGGGATTGTCCATACCGGATGCGCAGGACGCAGTACTTAGAGAAAACCTTCATGGGCTTGAGCTCGATCCGCGATGCACTCAGATCGCGGCCTTCAACCTCGCCCTCGAGGCATGGAAACAGGGGGGCTTCCGAGACCTGCCGGCGCCCCAGATTGCTTGTTCGGGCGTGCCGGTTCGGGGCACTAGGGAGGAATGGCTCGCTCATGCGAATGGGGACTCGGACCTTTCGAAGCTCCTTGGACGGCTCCACTCACTCTTTCGGAATGCCGACACCCTTGGCTCGCTGATTTCGCCCCGGCCCGCCGATGTAGACGACGCAGCCTTTTGTTCTGACATGAGCATCGGGGCCGCATGGGGTGAGGTCCGTGCCACCCTTCGCAAGATTCTGGAGCGCGAGAAGCAGGAAGGGACCGTAGCTGGTCGTGCGGCAACCGACGTGGTGCTTGCGGCAGGACTACTTGCGCGTCAATACACCCTGGTCGCGACGAATGTGCCCTACTTGTCCCGCGCAAGACAGGACGCTCCGCTGCGGGCTCATGCCGACACCTTTTATCCTGAGGCGAAGCATGACCTGGCGATGATGATGCTCGAGCGGTCATTCACTATGTCGACTTCAGTAGCGGCCGTGCTTCCCCAAGGATGGACCCAACTTTCTAGGTACAAGACCCTGCGAGAGAAGCTCCTGTCCGGGCGGTCACTCTACGCGTACGCATTTCTTGGCACAGGGGCATTCACAGCCATATCTGGTGAAGTTGTAAACGTAGGACTGTTGGTAGCGGGATCGATGCGTCCGGTTCCTGACTCTACTTGGGCGTCCTTCGACGTTGCCGACCGCAAGTCTCCAGCACTCAAGGCACATGAGCTAAAGCGTGTTCCGCCGATCATTCATGCTCAGACTGAGACGATGCGAAATCCAGATTCTCGGATTGTTCCGGAGATCCTCGAATCTGGACCATATCTCTCGTTGTACGCCGATAGTTTGTACGGCCTCAGGACTGGTGATGCAGCCAGGCTCATTCGCAAGTTCTGGGAGGTGGAAAGTCTTGGTGGTAAGTGGCGATTCCATCAGAGCACAACCGCCAGAACCACCCCGTTCGCAGGGCGAGAGCACATTCTTCGCTGGGACAATGGGGATGGCGCTCTTGCTCGGTTGGCTGGGGAGGGAATTGCTAGCATCCAAGGCGAGGCGGCCTGGGGTCATGCGGGGGTGGTTGTCTCCTTGATGGGAGATTTGCCGGTTACGCGCTATACCGGGGAATCCTTCGATAACAACTGTGCGGTAGTTTGGCCAAAGGACGCGCGCATGCTTCCGGCGCTGTGGGCGTGCCTTTCCGATGGCGGATTCAGCGCCTCGGTTCGTCGAATCGATGGAAGTCTGAAGGTAACCAACCAGACACTATTGAAAGTTCCCTTTGATTCCGAGCGGTGGGAGTCCGTGGCAGAGGAAGCGCCATTGGTCGAAAAGCGATCCAGCGACCCACGGCAGTGGTTATTCGCCGGTAGCCCGGTACGTTCTGCGTATCCGCTACAGGTCGCTGTCGCGCGCCTCTTGGGCTACAGATGGCCTGATCAGACTCCTGACGATCTAGATTCCGTTGCCGACGCCGATGGCATTGCCGCGCTTGAGTCATTGCCAGGCGAACCGGACCTTTCCACCAGGCTTCGCGAGCTCCTCAGCGTCGCGTACGGCGGAGAGTGGTCAAGCGCTTTGGAACGGACTCTGGTCACCGAGGCCGGTGGCAAAAACGGTCGTCTGCAGGACTGGCTCCGCGATACATTCTTCGCGCAACACGTCAGAGTCTTCGGGAACCGCCCGTTCCTTTGGCACGTCTGGGATGGCCGCAAGGACGGCTTCTCAGCGGTCATCAACTATCACAAGCTCGACCACAAAACACTGGAGAAGTTGACCTTCACGGTACTGGGCGCATGGATCGAGCGGCAGAAGCATGAAACTGCCGCAGGCCATGCTGGTGCAGACGCACGCCTTGCCGCAGCCGAGACGTTGCAGGCGAGGTTCAAGCTGATCCTCGACGGAGCTCCGCCGTACGACATCTATGTCCGTTGGAAGGAACTCCACGAGCAGCACATCGGCTGGAACCCCGACCTCGACGATGGCGTGCGGCTCAACATTCGGCCGTTCGTGACTGCTGGCGTGCTCCGATCGAAGGTCAACATCCACTGGCGCAAGGACCGCGGAACAAACTCAGACGGGTCTGAGCGGCAAAATGATCTGCACCCGACGCTCGACCAACGCCGCGCAGCACGGAACGCGGGGGGGGCTGCCTCATGACACTCGTGCGTGCAGTAATCGCCAAGGCGCTGAGAGACGCCGCAGCTTTCAACGCAGGGACGAATTCTGCCCCAGCGGCTGTTCTATGGACCGACCCTGAGCGCACATGGGAGCCAGTGATACGTAGCCTCCAAGAGGTGGCGCCCATTCTTGTTCTCGGCAAGTACGACCCTGCAACTGCTCAAGGTCCGGCGCTTTGGCTTCGAGCCGTTCTGGCTTCTTCCGAGTCGGTGGAACTGCCGGCTCATCTCGCCGAACGGGACGAACGTAACCGGTGGGTGATCTACCTGCCTGGTGTCAACCGAAGTTCCGTAGCCGAGGCATCGGTCCTCAACGACGCGCTAGCGCCGCTCGCCGAGGTAGCGATCCGCTCCAATTGGTGGCCCTCTGCCCACGGCCAGGCGCCGTGGACACCGCACACATTCCTCGCGTCGAAGCAGGGCGCAGGGCTTGACCTTGCTGGCGATACGGCGACGAAAGGGGCCCTCAAGCAGGTTCTGAACAAGTTTCTCACCAAGGACATTGACGACCTCAAACGCATGGGGCGACTCGACTCGTCACGCCTGCACCATCTCGTCCTCGAGGACGCGGCGCGTACACTGCTCGAATGGGTGAATGACCCAGACACAGTGCGTGCATCACTGGAAGGCGCGAGATGGCAGGCGCTCATTGCTTCCTGCAAGTCCGTCTACGGTTTCAGCCCTGAGAAAGACGGCCCGCTCACCGCGGCCAGCAAGCTCGGGAGTCGGGCGGGCGAGTGGGGCGCTGTCTGGCAGCGGTTCGAGGAAAATCCCGGCCGCTATCCAAATATCCCCAATCTCCTCGATCGGGCACGCCCCTCTGTCGTGCCGCTTTTCGGAGACACCGACCCGCATCCTGACTCGTGGCCATCTTGGAATCACGAGCAGGAAGAGGCGTTGCGAAATGCGCTCGGCGAGCTCGCGACTCACCAAGATCCGCACAGTCGGATCATCGAGCTCGCTGCCACGCACGCAGCGCGCCGAGACAACGTCTGGGCGGTCCTCGGGCGGGCACCCCTCGCGCGAGTCGTTGGATATCTCGCCGAACTGGCTGATCGTATAGCGGACGCGACGTGGTCGTCGGACCTCGACGCTCAAGTTGCCTGGTATGGCACTGAGGGGCGCGTTATCGACGACCTCGCTTTGCGAGCGATCGCGGGGTCTAAAACCGCGCAAGACCGGGGCGCAGTGACCACTGCGCTCGGTGCGCTTTACGACCCCTGGGTCGACGAGTCGGCTCGGGTCTTCCAGAAAGCAGCAGCTACCCAATACGCCGGGCAGACCGGCCTCGACGTCAAAACTGGAACTGCTGTTGTTTACGTAGATGCGCTTCGCTTCGACCTGGCTATTCGCGTGGCACGGCGACTCTCACCGCTCGACACCAACGTAGAGACACGACTGGCTGCATTCCCCAGCGTGACGCCAACCGGGCAGCCGGCGGTCGCTCCCATCGCGATCGCAGTGGGCGGAGGAATCGCCTTCGACGCTTCCGACGACCAGGGTCGATCCCTCAAGGGGACGGTCCTGCGCTCGGCCCTCGCGAGTGCGGGTGTTCAGTTCCTTGAGTGGGACGCCGCCGATGTGGGCGACCCGAGCGGAAAGGCATGGACGCAGACGAACTCTATCGACTCGCTGGGCCATTCGCATGGACACTCACTAGCCGACTTCGTCGACCAGCAGCTCGACCTCGTCGCCGAACGGGTTCGCGGGTTGCTCGATGCGGGGTGGCGGACGGTCGTCATCGTCACCGATCACGGGTTCCTTCTACCCGGACGGCCAGCACAAAGGGTCACCCTGCCGCTTCAAGTTACGGAAGGGGACACAACGCGCAAGCCGCGTGTTGCCCGGTTAAAGCACGCGGCTGCGCGTCCAGATTTCCCGATCCTGCCATGGACATGGGACTCGTCCGTTGATATGGCGAGCGCACCGGGGGCCGCAGCGTTCGAGGCGGGTCGCCTCTACGAGCACGGCGGCTTGAGTTTGCAAGAGTGCGTGATTCCCCTCGTCACGGTGGCGCGCGGCGATACGACCGTTGCCCCCGTCGAGATCGAGACCGTCCGGTGGACCGGGCAGCGATGCAGAATCGACTACGCGCCTGCCGACGCTGAAATCGTCGCCGAGATCCGGCTCCGCCCCGCCGACGCCTCGAGCGCCGTCGGTGGCCCAAAATCGCCCGCAGAGTCGGGTGAGGTGAAGGTGCTCGTCGATGAGGAACAGGCCCCCGCTGGGGTTCTCGCATGGGTCGTGCTGATCGACTCGAACGGCGGGATTCTAGCCCAAGCACAAACGACGGTAGGTGGCGCCGAATGAGCGAGACAATCATCCTAGACGAGATCGACGAGATTGCGGCTTCGGCGTTCGAGGGATACGTTGTCCGCAAAGATCTCGCGCAGCAGTTCAAGGGGTCGTATCCCGTCCCGACCTACGTTGGCGAGTTTCTAATCGGACGATACTGCGCCACGACTGATCCCGAGGAGATCGAAGAAGGCCTCCAGATTGTGCGCCGACTCCTCGCCGACCGTACCGTGCGCGCAGGCGAGGAAGAACTGTTCAAGTCACGTGCTCGCGAACGCATGACGATCAAGCTCATCGACCTGGTCAAAGCGCGGCTTGACGCAAAGTCGAACGCCTACGTCGCGGAGCTGCCGAGCCTTGGGCTTCGCGACGTGCGCATCGACGACGCCGTTGTGCGTGACAACGAGCGGATGCTCACTGGAGGCTTCTATGCCGAGGTCGACCTGTTCTACGATGCGGCGATTGCGGAGGACAACAACGGCAAGCCCTTTGCCATCGGCTCGCTGCGTCCCATCCAGCTCTCGACTCGTCACTCGCTCTCGCACCTGACCGAAGGCCGCGCGCGGTTATCAACCGAACAGTGGAAGCACTTGTTGCTTCGATCGGTGGGTTTCGAGCCCGTGCAGCTAACCGACCGTGAGCAAGACGTGCTCCTGCTTCGGATGGTGCCGTTCGTGCAGCGTAACTTCAACATGGTGGAGCTGGGACCGCGTGGCACGGGTAAGTCCCACTTGTTCCAGCAGGTATCACCGTACGCGCATCTGATCTCAGGCGGCAAGGCGACCGTCGCCCGCATGTTCGTGAACAACGCGACTGGGCAACGCGGCCTCGTCGCGCAGTACGACGTGGTGTGTTTCGACGAGATAGCAGGTGTCTCTTTCGATCAGAAGGACGGCGTGAACATCATGAAGGGTTACATGGAATCAGGCGAGTTCTCCCGCGGCCGTGAGTCCATCCGTGCTGACGGCTCAATCGTGTTGGTCGGCAACTTCGAGGTGGATGTCGCTCATCAGCAGCGCATGGGCCACCTCCTCTCGCCCCTGCCGCCGGAGATGCGCGACGACACCGCCTTCATGGACCGCATCCACGCCTACCTGCCGGGCTGGGATGTCCCGAAACTCGACCCGACGTACTTCACGCACCATTTCGGTCTCGTGAGCGATTTCCTCTCTGAGTGCTGGTCGCGACTCCGGGACCAGTCGCGACTCACGTCGATCCAAGGTCGCGTCCAATACTCCGCCGCGTTGTCGGGCCGTGACCTCGCGGCTGTAAACAAGACGGTCGATGGTCTGTTAAAGCTGCTGTACCCCGACGCGGAAGCCTCCATCTCCGACGAGGACCTCGAATGGGCCGTGCGCATCGCGCTGGAGGCCCGACGGCGTGTCAAGGAGCAGCAGCGGCGCATTGGTGCCGCCGAATTTCGGAACACGCAGTTCGGGTACCGCCTCGGTGAGGGCGTCGAGCAGTTCGTCTCGACCCCCGAGCTGGCGAGTCCCGACTCGATCGGCATCGACCCGCTGCCGGCAGGGCAGGTCTGGTCGATTTCCGAAGGCAGCGGTGACGCTGGTCCCGGACTCTATCGGATTGAAGCGACTGACACCCCCGGCTCCGGCGCAAGGGGGCTGCTCAACCAGGCTGCGCCTGCCACGCTCCGCGAGAGCTTCAAGGTCGCCGAGCAGAACCTCGTCGCCCAGGCAAGACAACTCGTGGGTGACCGTGACCCCCGTGAGCACAATCTCACTGCCCAAGTCCGAGCCCTCGATACTGCCAAGACCGGAGCAGGCCTCGGCCTCCCGATACTCCTCGCGCTTGCCTCCGCGATGCTCCAGCGGTCGGTGCGCGGCGGGCTGATTGCAGTCGGCAATCTGTCCCTCGGCGGCGGGGTCGAGACGGTACTGAACGCCGCGGCGCTCGCCGAGCATGCAATGGAGAAGGGCGCCTCCGCTCTGTTGCTTCCGGTATCTGCGCGCCGCCAGCTCTTAGATGTTAGCGACGAAGTCGCCACGAAGGTCTCGTTCATTTTCTACAGCGACGCCCAAGACGCTCTAGTGAAGGCGCTCGAGGAATAAGCGCACGACGCCACGGAGTCGGGCGACCAAAACCTGGGCGCAGGTGCGTGCAAGACGGGTGAATATGTCTCAGCTCATCACGTTCCAGAGATTTACCATCGATCAAATTAATTGACTATCGATAGATAAACACCCATGATCAACACATTGAACCGCATGTGAGTCTTGAGATAGCCGGCCTGGGGCTGGCTGGCAGGGTTGGTGTCGTCACCAGTCTCCGGGCGTGACCCCTGAACCGCTTGACCTCCCTATGGGGTGTCTTTCCCAGGATCTGTCCGTCTGGTTGCTGGTGCCGACGCCGACCCTGGACCACCACGATGGCCTGATCAGAAGCATGTCCACCTCGAGGATGACAATCCGCGCGGTGTGACCCATTACAGGCATGCCTCGTAGTGACTCTCTCCCTGGGCCGACGTCGGCAACGACGCCCCCATCCCAAGCGAGAGAACAGGACCACCGCAATGTCCAGTCTGACGACCAGCGCGGCGGACTTCTACCAATACGTGGTCGGAGTCGATACCCACGCCGCGACCCACAGCTACGCCATCGTCGCTGCTCCCAACGGAGCAGCAGTCGATGAAGCCAGTTTCCCCACCACAACAGCGGGTCTCTGTCGCGCCCGGGACTGGATCAGTCGCCGGACCTATGGTGACCTCGACGCCGTGCTGGTCGCCGCTGAAGGCACTGGCTCCTACGGCGCGAAACTTGCCTGCGTCATGGCGGAAGCAGGCTACCGGGTAGTGGAAGCGCCCCCGCCAGCGAAGCAACGTGGACGAGCCAAGACCGATGGGCTTGATGCTTTCTCGGCTGCCCGATCGACGCTGTCGATGCCGGTGTCCGCTCTGCGAGACCGTAGAGCTGGCGAGATCCATGACGCACTACAGGTGCTCAACTCAGCTCGAGACCATCTCAACGTTGAGCGGCTCAGGTCCACTAATGCCCTGACGGCTCTGGTGAGGACCTACGATCTCGGTATCGATGCGCGCAAGGCGTTGAGCTCGCAACAGATTGAGCTCATCGCTGCATGGCGACACCGCGAAGAACCCGTCGGGGTGTGTGCCGCTCGGGCCGAAGCCGTTCGGCTGGCCCGAAGAATTCGTGTCCTGAATGTGGAGCTCTTTGAGAATCGCACGGTCATCACAGGGCTCGTCGAAGCTGCGGCCCCGCAGCTGCTTGAACTTCCCGGAGTTGGAGCTGTCACCGCCGCGGTGGTGCTCGCTGCGTGGGCCTATCCTGGCAGGGTCCGCGGGGAGGCCGCGTTCGCGCGCATCGCTGGTACTTGCCCGATCCCGGCCTCCTCGGGGAACACGGTGAGGCATCGGTTAAACAGAGGAGGAGATCGCCGACTCAACAGAGCGCTGAACACGATTGTCTTGACCCGAATGCGCACGGATCCCGACACTCGACGCTACATCGAGCGAAGAAGAGCAGAGGGACGGACCACCAAGGAGATCCGTCGCTGCTTGAAACGCTACGTCACCCGCCAGCTCTACCGCACCCTGTCCGCCGGAACTCAGGGCGAGGTGCTCACCACCATGGGTTGACTCACATAGAAGCATCCTGGGACGGTCCTATAGAGCGTCAAGGGACCCCGAGGTCGGTCTTGAGGTCGTTGTAGACCTCTCTCGCGATGTACCGCTTCAGGCATCGCAGAATGTCCTTCTTCGAGAGCCCGTCAGTCTGGCGCCGCTGCATGTAGGCACGTGTTCTGGGGTCGTACCGGAGTCGGCAGACTGCAATCATGTGCAGGGCTCTGTTCGCTTGCCGGTCACCGCCTCGATGCAGACGCATGCGGTGAGATTTGCCCGAGGACACCGGGATCGGAGCAACGCCGCACAAGCGTGCGAATGCTGCCTCCGAATGCAACCTGTCGATGTTCTCCCCGGCCGTGATCAACAATTGGGCGGCATGGCCGGTGCTGATCCCGACCCGGGTCAGAAGTGTGGGTGCGGCGTCTGCGACCATGTGGGCAAGGTGCGCATCCAGGGTCGCGATCTCCTCGTCGAAGCCTCTGATACGCACAGCCAACATGCGCAAGGCCAGCTTCGCAGCGTGTAATGGTTCACCCAGTCGACCCACGTCCGCGCGCAATCTCAGGCATTGAACGGCTTTGCCGGCACCCGATGACGCGGTGATGCGTTCGCGCACAGGATCTGGGGCGGTGATCAGCAGCGCCTGCAGCTGCACCAGCGCGCTTGATCGGGCTTTGACCGCTGAGTGTCTGGCCAGTGTCAGGTGGCGAATGGATTTGATGAGACCTGTGGTTGTTTTCGGCACCGCTGTTGCGTCACCAGCGAGCGTTTTGCGGGCGGCCGCCTCGTCGTCGATTGCATCACTCTTGCCGCGGCGTGCCTTAGTATGGGCGTGGGGCATATTGACTTCTCTCACATCGATGCCCTCTGCGGTGAGGAATCGAGTCAAACCCGCTGCATAGGATCCCGTCGATTCCACACCGATCCTATCGATGAGTCCGAATGCGGCGACCCAGTCCAGCAGTGCTCTGTACCCGGGTGGGCTGGCGGGGAACTGCTGATCACCGAGCAAGGCGCCGGTATGGGTGAGTACCGCAACGTGATGGGTGTCCTGATGGGCGTCAATTCCGGCGATCACGACTTCTTGGGTGACAAGAGATGGAACCGTCATGGTGAGATCGTCTCCTTCGCGAGAGCTTCGCGCTGGATGACTCTAGGCCGGGCTGGGCGGACACAACAGTGACGGGTCTCGTTGCACAGGGTCCTATGAAGTCACATCCCTGCTCGATCTGGGCATCCAGACCATTCAGCGAGAGCTCCGGGAGGAATCGACGGGTCCCAGGCAGGACAACACCGTTCGAGGGTGCGTCAGTTTGATTGGAAAGTCAGACCCCTCCCGAAGCCCTCCATCCCATTTTCACTATTGATGGAGACTCTGGTCTGCCCCGGGTTCCGAGGAGTTCACAATAGTTCGACGATGTCCTGCTCATGGACACGCATGGGCCCGACCACAGTGATGGATCAACGCACAAGCCAGTCTTCCTGCCACGCGGCTATGCGCCCCCGGCGGGCCGCGAGGAACTCCTCATGGCGCCGCCTGAATCCTGCGTAGGACTCGACTGACACGGGCACGCCGGAACTCCGGAAGCCATCGAATGGAAGGAAGAAGCTCACCTGCGAGGCATCTGGTATCACGAGATCTTGCAGATGAAAGAAGTCGATGTAGCCATGAAAGTCTTCGAACAGGTCGAAGAAGTCGGCGTAACGAGCAAGGGTCTCGGACAGCGGACTCTGCTCCCGCGCGTAGTGCCTGCGGACCACCTCGAGCGTCAGGTCCATCCGATCAGCGATCTTGCTGTTCAGGCCGCGGGCCGCGTTGATGGTTGGCTTTTTCTCGATCTGATTGCCCGGCCAGATGATGACCCCGGCAACGGAGTTCCCCAGCGCTCTGTAGTCCTCGTTCTCGGCCTCCGAAAAGCTCGACGCCAGGGCCTGGAGACGCCCACCCCACCCGGCGAGCCCCTGAGTGATCCGGTCGCTTGAGAGGAAAAATTCACCGAGGTCTGACTTGTGGTGCAGGTAGCAATTCCGCCGTGTCTCACTCAGGCTGAACGTCTCACCGCCAGGGAGCGGCTTGCTCCAGAGCACGCGGTGATACGTCCGCAGGGTGGGGCTGTGACGATCGGGGTCAAGTCCTGGCGGAGTGTCGGATCGGAAGTCGAACGTCACGTCGATTGACCGAAGGGTGGTGCTATCGGGTCCCACGTCCAAGAATCATCTCCATAACTGTTCCGACTCTGAGCTCAGGAGCGCACGCTACATTCCTCTGTTCTCGTCCCCACCAAATCGCCAGAGCGCCGCGTCCAATAACCGGAGGGGCTCCGCTTCGATGCTCAGTGGTGTCCCCTCATGTGCCTCACGCGCGAGATCTGGGAGCTCAGACAGCAGACCTTGAATCTCCTGATCTCGCAGAAGCTTACGGAAGACATACCAGTCCTTTTCTCGATCGTTGAGGTTCTGGATGCCAAGGTACTTGCACACAACTCGGTCTCGAACCGGGTAAAGCTCCGGACGCTTACGGGCAGTGATCTTGCTCGCCGTCACCCATGGATTTGATGACGCAGTGTCCGCTCGTGCCAATGAAGCCTTAACCAGGTCATAGAACTCACACATCGACGCGAAGTCAGCGGGCGTGGTTGATTCCAGCTTCACAGGTGGCAGCGCAGACAAAAGGCGAGAGAGTTCTCGCTGGGTCTCTGCGTCCTCCAAAATTCTGCGCACCGCGCGCGGCGGGATCGTCACCGAAAGAGTTCCGGTGGCCAACAAGTCGACCGCCGTCACTGCGTCAGAGTCGCGAGGACCCAATTGCGTGAAGGTTGACCCGGCGAAATTACTCTCGGGATCGTAAAACTTGCCGACTTTCTCCGCCGTACTCTCGTGCGATAAGGCCCGAAGCGCCTGGTCGCGAGCTTGCGTCTGAATCTTCGTGTCTACTGATGGAAAATCTACGATCATGGGCTTTTGACTCCTCCATTCGCTGAGCATCTAGTTGCATACTGAATTAAAAAGTACCTTAACGTCAGTCAGGAAACCCTAGGTGAGGGCATGATCTGTGCCGAGTCGGAGTCCGTCTCGCTTCTGCTACCGAAGTGAACAGTCCGTTCAGTAGCGTTGACCTTGCCCAATCGGATTGCGAACCACTCACGCTCAAAGACGGAGGAACAACCCATGCCGACACAGATCGGGGTGTGGCGTCTGGACGGACCCGCACCGAAACGACTTCCGCCTGGACATCTGCCAACTGAGGCCGAGTTGGAAACGTTCCTCGAGCACGACCCGTCACTCCTGGGTCAACGTCTGCTCGTCATCGGGCGACAAGTCAAGACCCCATACAACAAGTGGATTGACCTGCTCGCCATGGACAGTGACGCCAATCTCCACGTCCTCGAACTCAAAAGAGACCGAACCCCACGTGAAGTAACTGCCCAGATACTCGACTACGGGTCATGGGTCTCCACGCTGGACCCTGGCACCATCGTCGAGATCGCCAACGAACACCTTGCTAGGAACCGTCCCGCGATGGAGTTCGAACCAGCATTCAATGAGCTCTTCGGCTTTTCTCCGCCTGACGAACTGAACACCGAGAAGATCACTATGACGATCGTGGCGACGAGCCTCGACGACAGCTCGGAGCGGATCGTCAATTACCTCAGAGAGTTCGGCCTCGCCATCAACGCCGTGTTCTTCTCCTACTTGGAAGACGAAGACCGTCGCTACCTGGCACGCTCCTGGCTCGCGCCTGATTCACCGTCCGCCACTACTTCCAGCACACCCAGGGCGAGCAAGAAAGCAGAGTGGAACGGTCGCGACTGGTTCGTTACGTTCGGAGAGAGCGATCACCGCGACTGGGAGGATGCTCGGACTCATGGATTCGTCTCCGCAGGCGGAGGGGAATGGTATTCCAGGACCCTTCGCAGCCTGCCCGTGGGAGCAAGAATTTTCGTTCATATCCCCAAGTACGGCTACGTCGGTGTCGGTGAGACTATTGGGGAGGCGAGGAGCTTTGCCGAGGCAGAGGTCTTATCAAATGGCAGTTGGAAGCGACTGAGTCAGCATCCACTCAATGCTCCATATGAGCACGAGGACCCGGGGCTCGAGTCAGGGATAGACATGGCGGAATACGTGGTCCCAGTCCGGTGGGAAACCACAGTCTCGAAATCAGAGGCCTACTGGGTCAAAGGTATGTTCGCCAACCAGAACAGTGCAGGAAAACTCCGACAGGCTTTCACACTGGATCGGCTCATCGACCACTTCGAACTCCAGGATGAGTAGCCGTCCGACTCTCGACGTGACGGCCCCGGGAACCCGGCCATCACTAGGCCCGAGGGTGCGAACGAGTCCTTCGTAATGGGATCACTGACCCTGGAGATTTAGAGATTCACACTAAGTCTTCCCAGATCAGCGCCCTGCGCCTTAGGGTTGAACATACATAAGCGTCAACACCGGAGTGAATCACCGTGAGCAGCTACAGCACCGATCCGTCCCAGACTTCAGAAGCCTCTGCTCCCTCATTGAACGAGCCGCTCTACGGCGCCACACTCGGCCAAGCCGTGCGGCTTTTCTTCGGCAAGTACACGCACTTCAAGGGGTACGCCTCGCGCAGCGAGTACTGGTGGGTGCAGCTCTTCATGACCGTAGTCGGCGGGCTGATATCAATCCCGCACATGCGCACCTATGATCCAGCCCTGGGCTACTTCGACCTGACTCAGGGCACCGGCAACGTCGAGGGACTGGTTCTGGCGAGCTCGCTCGCGGCCTTTGTCTGGGGCGCTGTAACGGTTCTTCCGATGCTCGCGGTGAGCTGGCGCAGGCTGCACGACGCAGGGCTCCCAGGACCCGTCTATTTCCTGGGACTGATCCCCTTCATCGGCCCCATCATTGTTCTGATGTTGATGATCTTGCGGACGCGGTTCGATATACGGAACCCGAAGTGGGAGTACCCGACGGAACCAGCGCCCGAGGCGTCGAGCGCGGGACGCTCCCTCCCCTAGGCGCTCAGCTTCGTCAGCAGGCCCTCACGACTCCAGCAGCCGCGTCCGTTCCGTCTCCACGTCATAGTCCGCTGCGGGCCAGCGCAGCTTCAGGTCAGAGAGCGCGGCGATGAGCAGCTCCTGGACCGCAAGTCGGGAGTACCACTTCCGGTCCGCGCCGATCACATGCCAGGGCGCGTGGTCGGCGTCGGTGGCTTCCATAAGGCGAGAGTAGACCTCCTGGTAGAGGTCAAACTCGGCCCGGGCATCGGCGTCGGAGGGGTCGTACTTCCAGTGCTTCTCCTTCCGGTCCAACCGGGAAACCAGCCGGTCCAGCTGCTCCTCCTGGGAGATGGTGAGCTTGACCTTGATGATCACGAAGCCCAGCCGGACGAGTTCGCGCTCGAAGAGCATCAGCGCCTCGGTGCGGCGCTCGAGCTCCTCCGCGCTCTCGCTGCCAAGGATGGTGGGCACCAGCACGTCTTCGTAGTGGGAGCGGTCGAAGACTCCCACATGCCCGGGGCGTGGGAGCCTGCGGATGATGCGCTCCAGGTAGTGCTCGCGACTCTCCGCTGCGGTGGGCTTGCCGAACCCGGCCACGTCCACACCCATCGGGTCCATGGAGGTCACGACCTGCTTGACCACCCCGCCCTTGCCGGAGGCGTCCATGCCCTGCAGCACCAGCAAGATCCTGGGCCCCCGCGCCAGGTTGCTGAGCGCCTTCTCCACCTCGGGTGAGAACAGCTCCTCCCGACGGGCCTTCTCTGCAGGTGTTCGCCGAGGCACTCGGCCGGCGATGGCCTTGGCCACCTCGCGCTGGTCCTCTTCAGACGCTGAGACGACATGTGCCCACATCAGCTCCTGCAGGTCGGCCAGCATCTCGGCGCGTTCATCGAGCGCGTCCTCACCGTCGTCCTTCTTGCCCTTGAACCCGACCTTCTCACGGGTGGGGGCATCTGCAAGTGAGAACGGGGACGGGTATTGGTTCACCCGCCAGAGCTTGCGGGGGTCGCCCTCGAACGGGGTCTTCTTCGCGCCCTTGGGTCCGCGGACGCCGTCCAGGGGGACATCGAGCCGGTGGGCATTCTTCTCATTCTTGGACACGGTGTCTCCTTGTGGCAGATGCAGCGGTGGTTTCAGGGGCAGGAAGGTCAGTCGGTTGTGCGCGGTGAGCGGCGGATGAAGTCATCGGCGATGTCATTGAACTGCGCCCACTTCACGCCTTCGTGGGAGTTGATGTGTTCGATCAGCCGCTCCAGCATCAGCAGCACCTGCGGGCGTCCGGAGACGTCGGGGTGGATGGTGATGGTGAAGACCGCGTAGTCGCTCTCCCGGTAGACCCAGTCGAACTGGTCGCGCCACATCTCTTCGAGCTGGCGTGGGTTCACGAAGCCGTGGCTGTTGGGGCTGGACTTGATGAACATCATCGGCGGCAGGTCATCGAGGTACCAGGAGGCCGGGATCTCGACCAGGTCGGTCTCCTCGCCGCGGATCAGGGGCTTCATCCAGGAGCTGGCGGGCTTGTCGTAGTCGATCTTCGAGTGCTCCCAGCTGTCCCCGACGCGCACGTAGTAGGGCTCGAAGTCCCGGTGCATCAGCGAGTGGTCATACTTGATGCCCTGTTCCAGCAGCAGCTCATTGGTGACCGTCGAGAACTCCCACCAGGGCGCCACATAGCCGGTGGGGCGGCGCCCGGCGCGCTTCTCGATCAGATCGATGCAGTAGGTGAGGATCTCGGTCTCCTGCTCGCGGGTCATCGCGATCGGGTTCTCATGGCTGTAGCCATGGACTCCGATCTCGTGTCCTGCGGCGACCACCTGATCGAACTGCTCGGGGAAGGTCTCGATGGAGTGACCGGGCCAGAACCAGGTGGAGGGCAGGTCGTATTTGGCCAACAGGTTGTTCAGCCGGGGCACCCCGACCTCCCCGGCGAACATGCCGCGGGAGATGTCTCCCGGGGAGTCCTCGCCGCCATAGGAGCCGAGCCAGCCGCCGACCGCGTCGACGTCGATGCCCAGTGCTACGTAGATCTCTTTGGCCATGATGTGAGTACCTCTTCCGTGTCTGGTGCAGTGCGTCTGAAGTGTTCTAGGTCTGCGGGTTCAGCCGTGCCTTCAGCTGGTCTCTGGCTTGGGTGGGTGAATGGGCGCTCAGCAGCAGCGCCATCAGGATCCGGGCCTGGGTTGCGGGCAGGTCTGAAAGCGGGATGGCTCCGGCGGCGACGGCGTCCACCGCTCCCCCGCCTCCGTAGATCACCGCGACGGGCCCGGCCCCGGTGCGGGTGCCCAGACCCACCAGGACGCCCTGAGCGGTGGCCTGCGCGATGGCATCGGTGAGCGGAACACCGGGGTTGCCTGCCCCTGCGCCGAGCGCGACGACGCCGGTGGCCCCGGCCTCGAGAGCTGCGTGCATCAGCGCGGCGTCGGCCCCGGGATAGCCCAGGACCATGTCCACCCGCTGATCTTCGAATGCCGCGTTGGGCAGCGGGAGCGGCTCGGGTGTCAGCGCCTGGGCGAAGTAGTTGGTGCCGGAGCCGACGACGGCGCCCAGCACGCCTGCACTGCGGTGGCCGAAGGGCTGCGGGGCCAGGGTGTGGTTCTTGCGCAGACCCAGTGCGCTGTGGATCTCCCCGCCGAAGACCAGCAGCACGCCTTGGTCGCGGGAAGCTGGCGAGGCCGCGGTGTGGATGGCGTCGTGGAGGTTGCGTGGGCCGTCGCTGTCGGGGTGATCGGGGCTGCGTTGGGCTCCGGTGAGCACCACCGGCCGCGGATCATCATGGGTGAAGCCCAGCAGCGCGAGGGTCTCTTCCATGGTGTCGGTGCCATGGGTGACGACTACGCCGTCCACGTCTTCTCGGCGCAGGATCCGCGCGACCTCGTGGGCGATCCGGGAGAGGTCGGCTAGAGAAAAGTTGAAGGAGTTCTGCACCGCAACGTCCTCGGACTCGAGTTCGACGCCGGCTCCGAAGTCGTCGAGTCCGTGCGTACTCAGGGCGCTGATCAGGTCTGCGGCGTCATCCTTGGCGCGGGACCCGCCTGCCGAGCTCTGACGGGAGGAGATGGTTCCTCCGGTGGCCAGCACGACGATGCGGGTCATGTCAGCCTCGATTCTTGTGGTGGCCACTGTCTTCCTTGAGTCCATCACAGACCAGCGGTGAGGACAACGACGTTCACTGTAGTTACGCTCGAGGTGACGCCTCACGCTGATCTCTCCCGATATGGGCCTGGCTCTGCGCGGGGAGACTGAAGGAGAACCGCACATGTCATCCCCCGACACACCCTTGCGCTTGATGCTGATCGCGGATCCGGGAGTAGCCACCCGAAGGATCCAGGCGATCACCGAACGTTTCACCACCGAGGTGAGGCAGGTGCTGACGAAAGATGTCGAGGTGGAGGTCGAGACCCGAAGCGTGCGCATCGACACCGACGGCGCGCTCGACATCGTGGCCATCGGCGAACTCGACGCCGAGCACCTCGACGCTGATGCAGTGCTGGTGCTCACCGAAGTACCTCGCTACGAAGAAGGACAAGCCCTGGTCGCGGAGATCTTCTCCGACAAGCGAACCGCGATCATCTCTTTCCCCACTCTGGGCGTGTGGGACACGAAGCGCAGGATCCGCGAGATCTTCATGAACTGTCTTCTCAAGCTGCTGCCAGACGAGCACGGCCCGGTGGAGAAGAAATACTCCCAGCGATGGGCTCGCTGGAGGTCCACGGAACCAGGCGACCAACACCGCTTGTTTGCGCACACCGTGACCGGAGATCCGCGAACAATTCTAGGCATGACCGTCGCCAACGAGCCGATGCGAACCGCCCCCAAACTTTCAGGGGCACTCGCAGCAGCCTCAGCTGTTGGCGCGTTCGGCATCTTCTACTACTCGATCTGGCAGATGGCCGACGCACTGAGCACCGTGCGCCTGCTCTCCATCGGAGTCGCGGTGATCCTCAGCATGGTGGCATGGCTCATCTTCACCAACCGGCTGTGGGACAAACCCATCAATAAGCACGTGGGCCGAGTGGTCATGCTCTACAACGGCTCTACGATCCTGACGCTGCTGGTCGCCGTGACCATGCTCTACCTGGCACTTGTGGTGGCGATCTTCTTCGGCGCCCTCGTGGTCATCGACCCGGACTTCCTCGCTGATCTCATCGGCAGTGACGTAAGCCTGTTGAACTACCTCGACATCGCCTGGCTCAGCGCGGCGATGGGCGTCGTCGCCGGCGCCATAGGGTCCACTTTCGACTCCAGTATGGACATCCGCCGCGTGACGCACGGCCAGCGCGAGTTCCAGCGCCGATATACCGAAGATGATCCTCGGTAGTTGTTGTATCTGTTCGGCTCGCATTCATGTCCATGGTCGCACCTAAGGTGATTTTTACTGACGCAGAAAATGTTTTGTTCTCCGCGTCGGCGCACTGGATCTCCCAGTGAATGACCCGAGGGAAAGGAACACCATGAATCACTCGCACCAGGACCAGCACCCAACCGAGCAGCACCCCAACACTCAGTACTCCAATGAGCAGCACCAGCCTTACCCGCCGGCTGCAGGCGGTGCGGACTCACCGGAGAAGCCCAGGAAGAGCCGTCGCTGGCCGTGGATAGTCGGCATCGTAGTGGCACTTATTGCGGGGGTCGGTATCGGCAGCAGCGGAGAGCCCGAACCTGAGATCGTCACCGAGACCGAGACGGAGACCATCACCGAAGAGGTCGAGGTGGAAGTCGAAGTGGAACCGGCAGACCTCGAGGAGCGCCGCGAGGTCATCGCCGAAGACGAGGAATCCATCGAGATCCGGGCATCCGAGCTCGAGGACCGTGAAGATGCCCTGGACGCACGGGAGGAGGAGCTGGCATTGCAGGCCGAGGAGGAAGCCGAAACGGAAGCGGCCGAGCAGTCCGCACAGGAAGAAACATCAGCCTCGCATTCCGGATCCATCCCGGGCTCAGGAACGTTCCTGGTCGGCGAGGAGATCCAGCCGGGCACCTATCGCACCGAGAGCACCTCAGGGTTCTGTTACTGGGCCCGACTCTCAGGACTCAGCGGTGAGTTCGACGACATCATCACCAATGGACTCCCCGAGGGACAGGGATTTGTCACCATCGCCGAGACGGATGTCGCCTTCGAGACCAGCGACTGCGGCGAATGGACTGCACAGTAGAGATCTCGTCGACATCACCGGGTGAGTCCGGGTGCCCGGACTCACCCGGTTCCACGCTCAGAATGAGCTCTCAATGCCTGACTCAGGTCGTTGTCGCACTTCACCGCGACACATGTGAAAGTCGACTTTTTCGCACACGACACTTGAATTGAGCTGTGCGGCAGATCACTATGGAGATAGGCAAAATTGCCGTGCAGTCTTTCCCCTCCCGAGAGGTCACCACATGTCCACCACCTCCACGCTTGACACGACCACACTCCTCGACGACGCCCGCTGGGACAGCAAGGTCTTCACCGGCCAATGGCAGACCGGCGGGGGTGAGCTGATCCCGATCACCGAGCCCGCCACCGGCGACAGCCTCGGCACCGCCGGCGGCGCCTCCGTCGCCGACGTCGAGCGCTCCGCCACCGCGGCGGCCGCCGCGCAGAAGAAGTGGGCCGCGATGAAGCCCTCCGAGCGCGCCGCAGTGCTGCGCCGCGCCGGAACCCTCTTCGAGGAGCACGCCAAGGAGATCGAGACCTGGATCATCCGTGAGACCGGCGGAGTCCCGGCCAAGGCCGCGCTGGAATCCCACGTCGCCGCGGCCGAGTGCTTCGAGGCCGCCGCACTGCCCTCCGCTCCCGCCGGTGAGGTGCTGACCACCGAGCAGCCGCGCTGGTCCTTCGCGCGGCGCCGCCCCGCCGGCGTCGTCTCGGTGATCTCCCCGTTCAACTTCCCGCTGATCCTCTCCATCCGCTCCGTCGCCCCCGCACTCGCGCTGGGCAATGCGGTGCTGCTGAAGCCGGATCCACGCACCACCGTCTCCGGCGGCGTGACCATCGCCCGGATCTTCGAAGAAGCCGGCCTGCCCGCCGGCGTGCTGCACCTGCTACCCGGTGGCGGCGAGGTCGGCAAGGCGCTCACAGAGGCACCCGAGGTACGCATCATCTCCTTCACCGGCTCCACCGCGGCCGGACGAATGGTCGGTGAGACCGCGGGCAAGCTGCTCAAGCGCGCCCACCTGGAGCTCGGCGGAAACAACGCCCTGGTGATCCTGCCCGGTGCCGACCTGGACAAGGCAGCCTCGGCCGGTGCCTTCGGCTCCTTCCTGCACCAGGGTCAGGTCTGCATGACCACCGGACGCCACCTGGTGCACGAGTCCCTGAAGGACGAGTACATCGCAAAGCTGAGCCAGAAGGCGAAGAACCTTCCGGTGGGCAACCCGGCGGAGGACGGCATCGCCATCGGCCCCATCATCGACGCCAAGCAGCTCGACCGGATCCACTCGATCGTGGAATCCTCCACCGCAGACGGCGGCACGGTCGAGGCCGGCGGCGTTTTCACCGACCTCTTCTACTCCCCCACCGTGATCTCCGGGATCACTCCTAAGAACCCGGCCTGGACCGAGGAGATCTTCGGCCCCGTGGCTCCGGTCATCTCCTTCTCCACCATCGAGGAGGCCGTGGAGATCATCAACAGCAGCGAATACGGGCTCTCGGTGGGCGTGCTCGGCGATGTCGGCCTGGCCATGAAGATCGCCGACCAGGTCGACTCCGGCAAGGTCCACATCAACGAACAGACCGTGGGCGACGAAGCGAACGCGCCCTTCGGCGGGGTCGGCGATTCCGGCACCGGCTCCCGGCTCGGCGGCGCGAGCGCGAACATCGAGTCCTTCACCGAGACCCAGTGGCTGACTGTGCGCTCGGAGATCGCGTCCTACCCGTTCTAGATTCAGCCCTCGCTGATGCTGACCTGGGCCTTCTCCTCGCGGCCGAAGGCCCAGAGCAGCAGCTCCTCGGGCGCGCCCTGAATCTCCTGCAGCGGGGCGGAGGACGGTCCGCTCGTCGTCGCGCCGTAGCCGGGGCTGATGAACGTGATGCGCCGCTTCGCCTTGCGCGCGGCCATCGCGAACATCGCGGTGGAGCCCTGCTTCCAGAGTCGCCTGCGCAGCTTCTCGGAGATGCGGCGCGGGCTCTTCGGATCGAAGTCCGACTGCGCGCGCAGCACGTCCTCGGTGTGGATGTAGAACTCCGCGGTGTTCATCAGATCGTTGAGCGGTGGGAGGCTCTGCGGGAAGTAGAGAGGCGGCCCGGCCTCCGCCCGGTTGACCAGTGACTCATACCCGGTGGCGCGCAGCTTATCCAGGGTCCTGCGCGCCGCGTCGCCCACCAGCGGCAGCGCCGGACCGATGATCAGGTCCGGGCGGGAATCGCGGATCACGATGTGCAGAGCCAGGTCCTCGGCGGCCCACCCTTCGCAGAGCGTCGGGGCGTCGGCGGGGACACTGCGCAGTGCAGTGACCAGGGCTTGGCGTTGCTCAGAAGCTGTAGAGGTCATAGGCCCAAGTGTATGGTCGGGGCATCACTTGGGTACGGAAGGACCGTGAGATGACTCCGCAGGCACGCACCGAAACTTGGCTCGATCCACATGGCACCCCGGACTCCACGGTGAAGCAGCTCATCGCGCTGATCCTCTTCGTCGGGATCCCGCAGGCCGTGGGGTTCCTGGGCAACATTCTCACCGCCGATGAGACCGACGGTTGGTACGCCGACGCGGACAAGGCCGCCTGGACACCGCCGGATGCGGTCTTCGGTCCGGTCTGGACCGTGCTGTATCTGCTGATGGGCGTGGGCGCCTGGCTGGTCTGGCGCCGTCGGCACAGCGTCAACGCCACCCCGGCACTGGCGCTGTTCGTGGGGCAGCTGGTGCTCAACAGCATCTGGTCCCCGCTGTTCTTCGGCGGCTATCCGCTCTTCGGCACCGCAGCTCTTTGGGCCGCGATGGTGCTCATCGTGGTGTTGATCGTCGCGATCGGGCTGACCATCTGGCGGTTCTGGCCGATCTCCCGGGTGGGGGCATACTTGCTGCTCCCGTACTTGGCGTGGACGCTGTATGCCTCGACGCTGAACTTCTACATCGCGCTGATGAACTGAGCGTCCAGGGCTTGCGCGGGACTCGACTACCCGAACCCGGTGCCCAGCAGCGTGCCGATGATGAACGTGGCCGCGAGCGCGATCGCTCCGCCGATCACCACCCGCATGGTGGGCCGCAGCATCGGACTGCCGCCGAGCCGAGCACCTAGTGCCCCGGTCAGCGCCAGGGTCAGCAGCACCAGCGCGAAGGTCGCCGCGATCCGGATATCAGGCGGCAGCAGGATCGCGGCGAAGGGAATGATCCCGCCGACGGTGAAGGCCGCGGCCGAGGCGAACGCCGCCTGCCACGGGCTGATCAGGTCCTCCTGATCGATGTTGAGCTCGACGGAGAGGTGCGCCGCCAGCGCGTCATCCGCGGTGAGCTCCTCGGCGACCTTGCGCGCGGTCTCGGCGGAGAGCCCCCGCGCTTGGTAGAGGCCCGTGAGCTCGTCGAGCTCCTGCTCCGGCATCTGTGCGAGCTCTCCGCGCTCCTTCTCGATCAGCGCCTTCTCACTGTCGCTCTGGCTGCTGACCGAGACGTACTCGCCCAGCGCCATGGAGATCGCGCCGCCGACCAGGGCGGCGGTGCCTGCGGTCACGATGGGCGCGAGCTGGTTGGTCGCTCCAGCCACGCCGACGACGATGGCCGCGACGGAGATGATCCCGTCGTTCGCGCCGAGCACCCCGGCGCGCAACCAGTTCAGCCGTCCCGCGATGCCTGCGGTGTGCGGCTCTCCGGCGTGGACTGGCATATTCATCCGGCGTCCCTCAGGATTCGGCAGCTGGTCGGGCAGATCTGCTGCGCCCATTGGACCGTAGACCTGAGGCTCAGCTCAAGAGGTCGCGCCCAGCTCCCGAAGCTTGGCCTCGACATCGGCGTTGGAGGGCTCCACCTGGTGTGAGCCGTCGGGGTAGACGACCACGGGAATCTGCTTGCGTCCGGAGATCTCCTCGGCCACCTTCGCGGCGGCGACGTCGTGCTCCAGGTCGATGTAGTCATAGTCCAGCTCGAGCGCGTCGAGCTGGGCCTTGGTCCGCCGGCAGTCCCCGCACCACTGGGCGCCGAACATCCGGATCTTGGTGTCTTCTGTCATTGGGCAGTCTTCCTTCTCTGGACCAGGGTCAGCTGTCTGACGGTGTCAGCTGCCGAGCACGTGCTCGAGGGCCTCTTGCAGGGTGTGGTGGCGGAACGCGTATCCCAGGGACTGGGCCTTCACCGACGTGACCTGCTGATCCGCGCCGACGATCTCCTTGGCACCCTGCTCACCGAGGACCAGCTTCGGACCGAAGGCCGGCACCGGGATCGCCGAGGGGCGGCGCATGACCGCGGCCAGGGTCTTGGAGTACTGCTTGGCGGTGACCGGCTCAGGCCCGACACCGTTGACCGGACCTTCGGCGTGCGGGTTCAGCGCCAGGTGCACGATCAATGAGGCGATGTCATCGATGCTGATCCAGCTCTGCCACTCCTTATCACCCAGTGGTCCGCCAGCACCGAGGGTGTAGAGCGGCAGCAGCTGAGAAAGCGCGCCGCCGGCGGGGGTCTGCACGATCCCGGTGCGGACGATCCCGACCCTGACCCCGGCCTTCTTCGCCGGCGCGGTGCTCTCTTCCCACTTCTTGCAGACGTCAGCGAGGAAGTCAGTGCCCGCAGGTGAGTCCTCGGTCAGGATGGCGCTGCGGCTGGAGCGATCGGCCGGCGTCGCACCGTAGTAACCGATGGCGGAGCTGCTGATCAGCACGCGGCCGCGCTGATCGGCTTCTTCCAGGTGCGCGAGGGTGGTGGCGATCAGCGAGGTCCCCTCCACGCGGGAGTCGAGGACCTTCTTCTTGTGCTCATCGGTGAAGCGGGCGGCCAGCGGGTGTCCGGCGAGGTGGATGACGGCGTCCACGTCGCGCAGCGCCTCCGGGTCAAGGGTTCCGGCCTCGGGATCCCAGATGATCTCTCCGGTCTTTCCGCCAGAGGAGTCCCCGTGGCCGCGGACCATCCGGCGGACCTCGATGCCGGCACCGCCGAGCAGCGCGCAGACCTGGCGTCCGATCAGCCCGGACGCGCCGCTCACGGCGACCACCTTGATCGGGGCGACCTCGGGCACGTGGTGGGGGTCTTGGTTCAGCTGTGAAGCCAGGCGGCCGTGGGACTGCTGGAAGGCCAGGTCATCGCTGCTCTGTCGGCCGCGGTAGGCGAAGATCCGGTTCAGTTCGGCCTCGAACTGGCGAGCGACCACCTTCTGCACCGCGGCGGGGAGCTTGTCCACCAGGGGCAGCTCGTAGGTGACCTTTTCACGCAGGACCATCCCGGCGCCGTCGTCCTCGAAGCTGCGGTCATGCCGCCAGGACTTCGCGGGACCCGAGATCATCTCATCGGAGAAGCCATGTCCGGGCTTGAAATTGGTGTGCCGCGAGCGCCATTTGGTGTACCCGCGCATCGGCAGCGAGCTGGCCGCGCCGGCCATATCGGCGAGGGAGGACAGGGTGGTGCCGAAGAAGCTGGGCATGTTGATCCCGAGCACCGACTCCGACCCGTCCTGCAGACCATTGGTGGGCTCCTCGATCACTCGGCCGGCGAAGGGCGGATGCAGCCGCACCAGCGCACCCGGGCGGGCGTACCAGTCGAAGACGTCTTCACGGGAGAAGGGCAGGTGGGTCTCGTACTCGAAGATCGGCATAATGCCTCCTGGTAGACCTGGCGCGGCAGCTTAGCCGGAACGCTACCAGGCCTCACTGCCCGGTGTCTGGGAGGAGCCTTGCTTGGCACGCTGACTGGTCGGGCCTAGCCTCTACCTATGAGAGGGCTACCCAGTGAACCCCCACCGAGACACGGTCTGACGATGGCGCTTGGCCAATTGCAGCGCCACATACTCTTCGACTCGGCCCTGGTGATTCACCAGCCGGGGAGCGGCGACTCTCGGGTGGTCACCCGGCTCGGGTACAGCAACGGAACGGCCTGGGCGCTGCAGAACCTCTTCCCGCTGAACTACGAGATAGGTTTCACCGACCGCCTCGATCCAGTCGATCACCTGCCCCCTTCGATCAGTGACATCGGGGCGGACCTGCGTGAGCAGTTCGTCCGGACACCTCTGTTCCGCCGCTATCTGAGCACCGAGGGGTATCGCGACGGAATGAGCCTCGAGCTGTTCGACGAGTCCGAGTATCTTGGGCTCGTCCACTTCTCCGCGAGACAGTCCGGCACGTTTCAACCCGCCCAGCGGGCTTTGGCGCAGAGCTTGTCGGGCCTCCTTGCTCTGGGGCTGCGCAGTCATGCCGCTCGTCAGTCCACCGCAGAGACTGTGCATCTGCGGTGGACTGCGGGAACACCGTGCCCGTCGACGCAGGAGAGCGTCCCGCTGTTGAAGGATCCGAACTTCATCATGGTGGTGGCTGAGTTCTTGGAGAGTCCCCTCGACACTCTCCGATACATCTGGCATTTCGACGGCAGCTGGGTCCGCGTGACCTTGTCCCGGCGCTCAGAGAACGACGACCTCGCGGTGACCGCTCAGGAGGTCACGCGGGAAGATCTCTGGCAGCTGAGCCTGCAGGAGCTGCGCGTCCTGAGCGGCCTGGTCATCGGTCGGACAGACACAGAGATCGCGACGGCGCTCACGCTCAGCAAACGGACGATCAACACCCATATGGCCAGCATTCGGCGGAAGATGGGTGTCGGGAGGAGAGCGGAGGCCGCCGCAAGAGCTGCGACGGCCTCGATCTTCATTCCAGGTCCTTCCACTGCGCCTATCAGGGACCTTGCGCGGGTCTTCAACAGAGTGCGCTAGTGGATGTCTGAGACCAGCACGCCTGCCAGATCGACCGCCTCGCGTTCGTGGTCGAGAAGTTCATCGCCGCCCATGGCACCAAGGATCGGCGTGTAGGCATCCGACGTTCCTGTGTGTACGCCCGCCAGCTCTTCGATCACCGCGAGTCCACAGAACGGAACGTAGATGGGGCTGTATCCACCCTCCTGCAGACAGACGAGTCTGCCCTCGGACACCTCGGCGGAGAGATCCACCAGCTTTCGCGCCAGGCTTCGGAACCCATCACTGCGCATCATCATGCGCGCCAGCGGATCCATGATGGACGCATCGAAACCGCTGGCGACGATGATCAGCTCGGGCTGATAGGCCCTCACGGCGGGCAGAACGACAGTATCGAATGCGTACTCGTAGGCACCGTTTCCTCCGCCCGGAGGCAGTGGCACATTGAGCGTGTAGCCGAATCCTTCCCCCTCACCTCGCTCATCGCGAAAACCAGAATCAGAGGGGAAACAACGGTCTTGGTGCACCGAGATGTTCAGGACTTCGGCAGACTCGCGGAAGATGTCCTGAGCTCCATTGCCATGGTGGACATCCCAGTCCACGATGGCAACTCGCTTCAGACCCAGCACCTCGAGAGCGTATGCGGCGGCGATGGCTCCATTATTGAAGGTGCAGAAGCCCCTGCCGGTGCTGCGTTCGGCGTGATGCCCGGGAGGGTTGATGAGCGCGTAGGCGTTGCTGACATGACCCTCGACAACCGCGCGGACTGCCTCGATGGCCCCTCCGGCGGCCAGCAGGGCGATCCGGTGCCCCCCATTGCCGAACGGCGAGACCCCGTCACCGGCGTCGCCACCCTTGGGAAGGGCGCTTTCGGCGAGGATTCGGTCGTAGTGCGCCTTGTCATGGACCCGCAGGATGTCCGCTTCTGTCGCCTGCTGGGCGTCGATCTGTTCCAGGGAATCAATGAGCCCCGAGGCTGAGATCAGCTCATGCAGACGACGTTTGGTATCCGGGTGTGCCACATGATGTCCGATCGGCTGAGTCAGGGAATCGACGCTCGGCGGCAACAGTCCGCCGCTTCCCGTGTCAGTCCAGCCGTAGAGCGTGTTCCATATATAACCGGTGGTCGAGGTCATGAGGCCGTTCCTCTCGGGTAGTTTAGGGGCCGGTGTACGGCTGGTCTCAGCATCAGCCAGGACAGCCCCGAGGGCATCGGTAGTTCTACTGAGATGAATGATCGCTGTCACATGGCAGCTCGTCAGAGTGCTGTGACACCGGAACGCCACCCGAACTCACTGTTCGATGCCTGGGAGTGGTTCTCGTCATCAGTCTGCGGCCGGTTACCTAGTGATTCGACCGGATCATCGCGACCCTAAGGACGTGCCGGCTTCGGCGCTCAAGATTGCGATCCTCGGTGCGTGTGGCACCCGGAGGACGGCCCCCGCGGTGCTAATCTCGGGCCATGCCGGTTCGCAACACTCGCCGCGTCCGCGCCGCGCGCCGGCGGACCAGACGCGTCGCCGCCTCGGGAAGCGACCTGACGAAGGACCAGTGGTTCCGCATCCTCCAGGCGTGGGCACGCTGCGCCTACTGCGGCGCCGAAGGTGCTCCTCTCCAGAAGGACTGCGTATCCCCGATCTCCCGGGGTGGGCGTTACACGATCGACAACGTGGTGCCTGCCTGCCGTTCCTGCAACGCGAGCAAGTGCAATGACGAGGTCACCTCCTGGATGCGACGACGGCGCCTCGACGAGCCGGCGTTCCTGCGCCGCTGGGTCGAGATCACTCGGACCCTCCGCGCGGAGGATGCAGCGGTGGAAGATGCAGCAATGGATGATGAAACGGCGTTGAGCTGATCACATCTCGTCCCGGAAGCCGTGTCATAGGGCTGTGACAGAGTGGTCACGTGAGCATCCCCAGCACGAACACAGCCAGCCCTGACTCCTCCGCCGCCGAGCGCGATCCGGCCTTCTACACCGAGGCCCGCGAGCGCCTGGCCGCGCTGGCCGGAGCCGAGGTGGACTTCCGTGACGGCCAGTTCGAGGCGATCTCCGCGCTGGTGCAGGAACGACGCCGGGTGCTGGTGGTGCAGAAGACCGGCTGGGGAAAGTCTGCGGTCTACTTCCTGGCCGCTCATCTGCTGCGCAGCCGCGGACGCGGGGTCAGCCTGATCGTCTCCCCGCTGATCGCGCTGATGCGCGACCAGATCGCCGCCGCCACCCGCGCCGGGGTGCGCGCCCAGGCGGTCAGCTCCGCCAACGCCCACGAATGGGACTCCATCATGGAATCCCTGCGCAATGACGAGCTCGACGTGCTGCTGATCTCCCCCGAACGTCTGGCCAACCCGCGCTTCCGCGACGAGGTCCTGCCCGGGCTGCTGCAGCGTATGGGCATGCTGGTGGTCGATGAGGCTCACTGCATCTCCGACTGGGGTCATGACTTCCGGCCCGACTACCGCCGCATCGGGGAGATCGTGCGCAACCTCCCCGCCGAGGTCCCGGTCCTGGCCACCACCGCCACCGCGAACTCACGGGTGGTCGATGACATCGCCGCCCAGCTCACCCCTGCCGGGGAAGCTACCGGACTTCAGGGGGCTGACAAGGAGGTCCTGGTGCTGCGCGGCACGCTCAGCCGTGAATCCCTGCGCCTGGGCGTCCTCTCGCTGCCCGACTCCGAACAGCGCATCGCCTGGCTCACCCAACATCTGAAGGACCTCACCGGCAGCGGGATTGTCTACGCGCTGACCATCTCCCAGGCCACCGACCTCGCCGCGCACCTGAATTCCCACGGCTACAAGGTCGCCGCCTACACCGGGCAGACCGACCCGGATGAGCGCCAGCAGCTGGAGCAGGCGCTCAAGGACAACACGGTGAAGGCGTTGATCGCGACGAGCGCGCTGGGCATGGGCTTCGACAAGCCGGACCTCGGGTTCGTGGTCCACCTCGGCGCCCCTTCCTCCCCGGTCTCCTACTACCAGCAGATCGGCCGTGCAGGACGCGCGGTGGACAGCGCCGACGTGCTGCTGCTTCCCGGCAAGGAGGACATCCGCATCTGGGAGTACTTCGCCCAGGCCTCCATGCCGACCCAGGAACGCGCCGATGCCGTGCTGGGCGCCCTCTCCCCCGAGACCACGCTCTCGGTGGCCAAGCTCGAGGCCATGGTGGAGATCCGCCGCTCCCCGTTGGAGCTGCTGCTCAAGGTCCTGGAGGTCGACGGCAGCGTCCGCCGGGTATCCGGCGGCTGGCTCTCCACGGGCAGACCGTGGACCTATGACGCCGAGCGTTATGACACCATCCTCGCGATGCGCCGGGCCGAGCAGCAGCTGATGCTCGACTACGAGCGGCTCCCCGCCGGGGTCTGTCGAATGGTCTTCCTGGCCCACGCCCTCGACGACGAGGAAGCCCAGCCCTGCGGTCGCTGTGACACCTGCGCAGAGACCTGGTTCCCACACGATGTCTCCCAGTCGGCCCTCGCCGAGGCCAAAGACAGCCTGGACCGCGTCGGTCTGGAGATCGCCCCGCGCAAGCAGTGGCCCACCGGGCTGGACGCACTCGGGATCAACCTCAAGGGAAAGCTCCCGGCCGAGGCACAGTCTCAGCCGGGACGAGCACTCGCCCGGCTGAGCGACCTCGGCTGGGGCACCCCTGTCCGCGAGGCGCTCCAGGGCGCCGACGCGGAGGTCTCCGAACAGCTGGTGCGTGGAGCGATCCGGGTCCTGGCCGAATGGGGCTGGGCGCGTCGACCCGACGTCGTCGTCTCGATGCCCTCCCGGAAGCATCCGGTGCTGGTGGACTCCATCGCCCGGGCGCTGGCCCAGGTCGGTCGGCTGCCCTACGCCGGAGCACTGGAGTGGGTCGACGGCGGTCCCACCAGCACCCCGGACACCAACAGCGCCTTCCGGCTGGCCGGGCTCTTGGGGAAGTTCGCGGTGCCGAAGGAACTCGCCGAGAAGATCAACGGCGCCTCGGTGCTGCTGGTCGACGACGAGGTCGTCTCGCGCTGGACGCTCACCGTGGCAGCCCGGGAGCTGCGCGGGGCGGGTGCGGCAGAGGTGCTCCCCTTCGCGCTGGGCATGCGCGGCTGATCCCGACTCCCTGCAGGTGATTCGGGCGGGATGAACAGGCGGAGGGTACGGGCGTGAATGCTGGATACTCCCAGCTCCAGCCACCAGGATGAGGACCATCGCCGGGACTCCGCTCCCGGCCACCGGCAGCAGCCTGAGGAAGGACGACCTGTGAACTCACAGAGCCCGCACACCGCCTATGAGCCCTCGAACACCCACCGCTCGGTCTGGCTGGACACCTACTCCCCGGAGTCCATCCCCAGCGACTCCTTCACCGAGGGCGCGCACTATGACACCGTCGTCGCCGGAGCGGGCCTGACCGGTCTGACCACGGCGGTGCTGCTGGCCCGGGCAGGGCATAAGGTGGCGGTGCTGGAAGCCCGAGCAGTCGGGGTTGTCGCCACCGGCAACACCACCGCGAAGCTCTCTCTGCTGCAGGGCACCACGCTCTCCAGCATCCGCAGGCACCACTCCGCTGAGGTGCTGCAGGCGTATGTGGACGGCAACGATGAGGGCGTCTCCTGGCTGGTCCGCTATATGCAGGAACACGGGGTGCCCTATCAGCATCGCACCGCCTACACCTACGCCACCACAGAATCCGGACTCTCCTCGGTGCAGGAGGAGTTCGCCGCCTGCCAGGAGGCTGGGTTGCCGGTGACCTGGACCGATCAGACCGATCTGCCGTTCGAGGTCAGCGGCGCCGTGGCACTGGCGAAGCAGACTCAGTTCCACCCCATGGAGGTCCTCGCCGCCCTGGCCGAGGAGCTCCGTCAACGCGGCGGGGAACTCATCGAAGGGGTCAGGGTCACCGGGGCGACCTCCAACGGCTCCGCGGCTGGTGACGCATCCGACACTGCCGGGGGCGCCGGTGCGAAATCCCGTACGGGAACTCCCCGGGCCTCGGTGGAGGACGACACCGAAGGCTCCCCTCTGGACCCGGCAGTGGATGAGGCGCCGCTGACCGTGGAGACCTCCCAGGGTCAGGTGACCGCGGCGCGGCTGATGCTCGCCACCGGGGTCCCGGTCCTGGATCGCGGCGGCTATTTCGCCAAGCTCAAACCCAACCGCTCCTACGCGATGACCTATCGGGTGCCCGGCGCTCCGGTCAGCATCCCGAAGGGAATGTATCTCAGTGCCGACACCCCTGGCCGAACCCTGCGCACGGTCCCGGTGAACGGTGAGGAGCTGCTGCTGATCGGCGGCAACGATCACGGAGTGGGCCGTTCACCCTCCGAGCGCGCCGCCGTGGATGATCTCGAGGCCTGGGCGCAGGCCCATTTCCCCGGCGCGAGGCGCACCCACGTGTGGTCCGCCCAGGACTACCGCACCGCGCAATACGTCCCGTTCTTCGGCGCGCTGCCCCGCGGCGGCGGAAGGATCTATCTGGCCACCGGGTACAACAAATGGGGCATGAGCAACGCGGTGGCCGCGGCGCTGGCCATCTCGGCGCAGATCCTCGGCGGGCACATGGCCTGGGCCGAGACGCTGAGCAAACGGATGGTCACGCCTTCGGACGTGTTCACCGGGATCAAGGACAACCTGGAGGTGGGCGGGACCCTGGTGGCCGGCTGGGTGGGCGCCGAGCTGCGCTCGCTGCCCGAGGACACCCCCGAGGAGGGCGAGGCCAATGTGGGTCGCGACCATGGGAAACCTGTCGGGGTCTCCACCGTGGACGGTCAGACGTGCAAGGTCTCCGCGATCTGCCCCCACCTGGGTGGGGTGCTGAAGTGGAACGACGCGGCCCTGTCCTGGGACTGCCCGCTGCACGGCTCACGCTTCGCCGCCGACGGGGAGCTTCTGGAAGGGCCCGCGGTCACGAATCTGTCGCGATTGTGAAGTCCCGCGGGTAGGAGGCCTGGGCGCCGAGCCGGGTGGTCGTGGCGGCGGCGAACCTCGAGGCGATGGTCGCCGCCGTCTTCATACTGTCTCCGCAGGTCAGCCGTCCGAGCAGGGCGCCGGCGAAGGCGTCCCCGGCGCCGCTGGTGTCGACTGCCTGCACCTGGACGCTGGGCACATGCACCGGTTCCAAGCCAGATTCATGGATGCTCGCCCCGGCTGCTCCGCGCGTGACGATGAGGGTCTCGATGCCCAGCGCGCCGGTCGGGTCTTCGGGTGTCGGGGCCTGCGAGTGACGGTGGGCCGCGCCGGCATCCGCCAGCAGATGGTCGGCCTCACCTTCATTGACGATCACCAGGTCCACGTGGCGGAGATCCAACGTCTGCTCAGACAGTGGTGAGGCGTTCAGCGCCACGTTTGTCCCGGCCGCGCGGGCGCGGGCAGCCACCTCCAGGACGGTGTCCAGCGGGACCTCCAGGCTGAGCAGGATCCAGTCGGCCTGGTCCAGCAGCGCTTCCGGGCAGTCCTGGGCTTGGAGTTCCGCGTTGGCCCCGGGGACCACCACGATGGTGTTCTCCCCGTCAGCGCGCACGGTGATGAAGGCCATCCCCTGGGCGCCGCGGCCCGGAGCGACGGCGTCGACGTGAACCCCTGCCTCGCGCAGCGCGTTCACCGCTTCGGCCCCGGCGGCGTCGGACCCGCAGCGAGCGATCAGCTGCGCCTCGGCGCCGACCAGCGCTGCGGCCACTGCCTGGTTCGCACTCTTGCCCCCGGTGGCGGTCTGCGACGCGGTGGCCAGCAGGGTCTCTCCGGGCTGTGGGAACTCAGGCAGCCGCGCGGTGATGTCGCGGTTCACCGATCCCATGACCAGCAATGTCATATGTGTCCTCTCCTGTGCAGGGCAGCTGAGTCCCATGATGCCAGCGATGCACAGGGGCCTGCCGCCAGAGATGAGCACGGCTCGGAGCGGGTGCGCGGCAGCGTCTGGAATTGTGCCGCGGCGGCGAAGAACCCGATGCGAACGATCACGCGCGAAAGGCCCAGCCGATGTGCGGCTGGGCCTTTCGAATGTATGCACGGCGGTGAGCACGGCCGGCGTCATGCAGCCGGAAGCACCTCGGTGGCGCTGCCCTGACCCGCAGCCCCGGCCTGCTCAGCTCAGGAGAGCGAGAGGAAGAGCTTCTCGAGCTCCTCCACGGTCAACCCGTCCTCGGTCTCCGCCGCCCGCTCAGGGTCGGTGACGCAGAACTGCATCGCCGAGGAGACCACGCTGAACCCGGCGCGGTCCAGGGCGGTGGACACCGCCGCGAGCTGGGTGACCACGTCGCGGCAGCTGCCGCCGTTCTCCACGGCGTTGATCACCGAGTCCAGCTGGCCGCGGGCCCGCTTCAGGCGGTTCACGATCTTGCGCTGTGTCTCCGGATCGGCTTCTCTCATGATTCTCTCCCTGTTTCTCGCACTGATTCGTCTCTATGTTGCCAGCTGATCTCCGCGCCGGCGGTACAGCAGGGTCCCGAGCAGCACCACGATGGCCGCTGCGGCGCCCAGGCCGTAGGCCAGCGGCAGCTCCTGGAGGAACACCACCACGCCCATGGCCAACACCAGATATCCGAAGGCCTTCTTCAGCGCCTTCTCTGGGACGTGCTTGCCGAACGCGGTGCCGATCAGCGCGCCGATCACCGTGATCACGGTGATGATCAGCACCGGGACCCAGTCGATGCTCACCGAGGTCAGATACCCGGCGAGCCCGGTGAAGGACTTCATCGAGATGATCAGCAGCGAGGTGCCCACCGCGGCGGGCATCGAGAGCCCGCCGAGCAGCACCAGCGCCGGAACCACCAGGAACCCGCCACCGGCACCGACCATGCCGGTCACCAGACCGACCACGAGTCCTTCGATCAGGATCTTGGCCAGCGGAAGCTTCTTCCTAGGCTGACCAGAGGCTTTGGCGCGACGGTCCAGGATCATCGCCAACGCCGTGGCAACCATCATGATGCCGAAGGCCACCATCAGCACGACGCTGGGCAGTCGGCTCCCCAACAGTCCGCCGCCGAAGGCTCCCACCATGGCCGCGGCGCCGAAGATGAACCCGGTTCGCCACTGCACGTTCCCGCGCTTGGCATGGGCGACCACGCTGACCGCGGAGGTGACCCCGATGATGAACATCGAGGCGGCGATCGCCTCCTTCGGCGGCATTCCCGCCACGTAGGTCAGAAGCGGAACCGCAAGGATCGTACCCCCGCCGCCGAGCAGGCCCAGCGAGATCCCGATGATGACGGAAAGGATCATCGCCAGGATGAGACCGGTACTCACCCCCGCGACGCCGGAGTCTGGATCTGCGTGGAGCGAGGAATCTGCGCCAGGAATGCCTCCACGGTCGGGTCAGCCTCCACCTTGTTCCACGGCATCTTGTTCAGCGCCGCGGCCATCGCACAGGAATCGGTCGCCGCGGAGAAGGTCAGCCCCGCACCGATCGCGCCGGCGACGTAGCCGACCTTTGGGGAGATCAGCTTGCCGCCGAGGAACCCGGCGAGCACCAGCGATCCGGCGACCATCCGGACCTGGCGATCCATGGCCCAGCGCTGCTGGCCACGGTGCGTGTGCTGGCTGTGCTGCGCTTCCATGGCGACGACGCCGCCCTCGAGCACCCGTGCCGTGTCCACTCCTGCAGCGCGCAGGTGCTGCAGGGCCTGGTTGGCGCGGTTGCCGGTCTGGCAGATCAGCACGATATCGCCGTTGAACTGCTCGGCCAGGGTCTCCTTGTTCTTCTGCAGCAGATCCAGCGGGACGTTGTGGGACCCGGGGACCCGCAGCGACTCGTGCTCCGCAGGGGTGCGCACGTCGACGAGCAGCGGGGCGTTCTGTGAGCGGAGCTTCTCGACGAGTTCGGTGGGGCTCATCGGGGATGCGGCCGCCGTCGTCGTCGGGTTCAGGGTGCTCGTGGTGGTGTTAGCCATAGGGCTGGTGTTTCCTCTCGAAAAGTGTGTGGTGCTGCTGAGACCAGAACAGTCTGATCAGTGTGATTTGTTCCAGTCTGACCAGCCGGCATAGCTGCCGACGAGTTCGCGGACGTCATGGCCCTGCCGGCGCAGCGCGCTGGCGGCCACCGAGTTCCGGACCCCGGACTGGCAGTAGGTGACGATCGGGCCGGAAGCAGGAAGCTGATCCTGGTTCCACAGCACGCGGCCGGCGCTGAGCTGCTTGGAGCCGGGGACGTGGCCGTCGGCGTGTTCGGACTTGTTGCGCACATCCAGCAGCAGAGCAGGCTCGAAGTTCTCCAGCTCGGCAGGGGTGATGGTGGCCGGCTGAGTCTGCGGCAGGTCGGCGATGCTGACCGTGTAGCCCTTGACCGCATCGATGCCCACTCGCATCAGGTGATTCCGCATGTCCTCGGCCTGGTCCTGATCCGCGGCCAGGAGGATCAGCGGCTGCTGCTCCTTCTCCGGGTCGTAGGCCCAGGCGCCGTAGCTGGCGAACTTGCCGCCGGCGGGGATGTTCAGCGCAGCGAGGACGGTGCCCTGCTTGACCTCGTCGTTGGTGCGGGTGTCCACGAAGATCGCGCGGTCCTCTTCCAGGGCGCTGCGCACCTGGTCCGAGGTGAAGGCCTCGAGGGGGCTCAGCGGGCCGAGCACTGCGGGGCCTTCCTTGTTCTCGCGCTTCATCCGACCGAAGTAGGCGTGCGCGTCTGGCTGGCCGTCGAGCAGCTCATCGATGAAGCCCTGTTCATCGTCATTGGCCAGGTGCTTGGACCACCAGGCGTTGATCCGCTCGTAGCCGACCGTGGTGGCGGGAAGCGCGCCGAGTGCCTTGCCGCAGGCGCTGCCGGAGCCGTGGCCGGGGTAGACCAGCACATGATCGGGCAGCGTGAGGAACTGCTCTTTGAGGCTGGTGAAGAGCTGCTTGGCTCCCACGAAGCGGGTGTCCACTCCCCCGGCGGCTTCATCGAGGAGGTCGGGGCGGCCGAGGTCTCCGGCGAAGACGAAGTCTCCGGAGATCATGTAGCCGGGGTCGTTGCTGAAGGCGCCGTCGGTCACCAGGAACACCAGGTGCTCAGGGGTGTGGCCGGGGGTGTGGCGGGCCTCAATGGTGATGTTGCCCAGCTTGATGGTGTCCCCGTGGGTCAGCCGGGTGGCGTCGAAGCCGTACTGCCAGTCATCGCCGCCCTCGCCGGAGACGTAGGCCTCCGCGTTCGCGGCGGCAGCGAGCTCGCGGGTGCCGGAGAGGTAATCGGCGTGGATGTGGGTCTCGGCCACGGCGGTGATGCGCATGCCGTGGCGGGCGGCCAGTTCGAAGTATTCGCTGTTGTCGCGGCGGGCATCGATGACGATGGCCTCGCCCTTGGACTGGCAGCCGATGAAGTAGCTGGCCTGAGCCAGGTCCTCGTCGTAGATCCGTTCAAGAAGCATGAGATCCCTTCCTTTGAAAGTCAATGGATACCCCAGGGGGTATGTCACTACTCTCGCACATACCCCCTGGGGTATACAAATCTAGCCAAGTCACCCGGGCTCCATAGCGCTCTGGACCTTGCCGATGTGAGCTGGGAGAGGACGTCCTCACTGGTCATGCAGGCGTGCAGCCACTCCGGAGGCCACCAGGCCAGGGCCTGTGTCTACAGGCAGCTCGGTCAGGCGCCACTCCAGCATGCCCTCATGCAGCCGCCAGGCAGTCCGGCCGGCGGCACGCAGGAGATCCACCGCTTCGTACGCGAGCACACAGTAGGCACCACGGCAGTATGCAACGACGTCCTGACCGGACGGCAGCTCGTTGATCCGCCGAGGAAGCTCCTCCACCGGGATGGACACGGCACCTGGGATATGGGCGGCCACATACTCCTCGACAGGACGTACATCAAGCACCGTAACCTCGCCCGCGGCAACCCTGGCCAGAAGCTCGTCCCGGCCAACCTCGTCCTGCTCACCCGGGGCCCCGGCAGCCCGACCGCTGGCCAGATAGTCCTCCCGGGCGCGACCAACATCGGAGACTCGTTCACCGGCCACATTTCGAAGCTGCTCATAGAGCCGGATCACATCCAGGCCCGCCAAGCCGTAGTGCACCCGGGTACCGTCCCGGCGAGTGGTCACCAACCCAGCCTGCTTGAGCACCTGCAGATGAGCCGAGGTGGTGCTCAGCCCCAGCTGAGCTGCAGCCGCCAGGTGCTCGACGCTTCGCTCGCCCTGGGCAAGCAGATCCAGCAGCTCCAGGCGCTTGCCGCTGCCCAGCGCCTTCCCCACTCGGGCCAGCTGCTCGAACAGCACGGTCTTCTTCTGCCGATCACCCAATTGATCCTCCAGACTTCTTTGGATTATCATAACAACCAGTATTCTAGTTTTCTTTGGAATACGAGATCAGCCCGACTCCTCGGGCAGCGCCGGCCTAGGAAGGGCGAGCCTCATGAAGGGTTCGGGATGCACTCACATTCGCAGGAACGCTGGGGCCGCCGTCGAGCGGACCCAGCGCTTCACGGCGAGCCCGCAGGTGGAGACATGAGCGCGCGTCGGTCCCCCGCAGGGCCACCGACGCTGGGACTGCGCGCCAACATCTCCCAGTTCACCCTCCTCGTCGCGGTGAATGCCCTGGTGGGAGGCATGGTCGGCCAACAGCAGACGGTGCTCCCGCTGCTCGCGGAATCCGAGTTCGAGCTCACGGGCTATACGTTCATCTTCACCTACGTCGCCGCCTTCGGCGTCACCAAGGCCATCGCCAACTACTTCGCCGGGACCTTGTCGGACAGGTACGGCCGCAAGCCGGTACTTCTCATCGGCTGGCTCTTCGCCGTGCCCGTTCCGCTGATGTTGATCCTCGCGCCGGGCTGGGGCTGGATCATCGCCGCAAATGTCCTGCTGGGCATCAACCAGGGGCTCACCTGGTCCACCACAGTAGTGATGAAGATCGACCTCGTGGGGCCCACCAAGCGCGGCTTGGCCATGGGGCTGAACGAAGCCGCAGGGTATGGCGCTGTAGCCGTGACCTCCCTGCTGGCGGGATACCTGGCGGAGCAGTTCGGGCTGCGCCCGGCACCGTTCCTGTTGGGCCTCGCCTACACCGCCCTGGCGCTGCTGCTCTCAGGTGCGTTCGTGCGCGAGACTATCGGGCACGCCCACTTGGAGGCGGCCGAGCATGTGGCCCGTGCCGACGGCACCCACGATCACCTGCACGCAGACCTCACCAGCCGGCAGGTCGCAGTCCAGACGAGCTTCCGGGAACCGGCCCTCTCTTCGGCCAGCCAGGCTGGGCTGGTCAATAATCTCAACTTCGGTCTCTCCTGGGGTCTCTTTCCCCTGCTCTTCGCCACGGCCGACCTCTCGGTAGGCGAGGTCGGGCTACTCTTCGCGCTGTACCCAGGCGTGTGGGGAGCGGGGCAGCTGGTCACCGGCGCGCTCTCGGATCGGATCGGGCGCAAACATCTGATCACCGCAGGGATGTCCACGCAAGCCGTGGCTCTGATGCTGATCGCCTCGGGTGATGACTTCAGCAGCTGGGCCGCGGGCACGGCTCTGCTCGGGGCCGGCACTGCGATGGTCTACCCGACGCTGCTCGCCGTGGTCGGCGACGTCGCCCACCCGGCCTGGCGCGGTCGTGCGGTAGGCGTCTACAGGGTCTGGCGCGATCTCGGCTACGCAGCCGGGGCTGTGCTGGGCGGGATCGTGGCCGACCTGATGGGACTCTCTGCCGCGGTGTGGGTGGCTGCCGCCGTCAGCGCAGTCTCGGCCGCGATAGTGGCGGCACGGATGTACGAGACCCACCAGAGGCCCTCGATGAGCAGACATTGAACTGCACACAATTCAGTTTCGACCCTCGACCCATAGCCCAGGAGGCCACAATGCAGGAAGTCTCACCTTCAATGACGTTCAAACGGATGGAGACGGCTCAGATCGTTGACGTGCGAGAAGATGAAGAAGTCAGCGCTGGCATGATCCCGGGAGCCCTCCATATACCCCTGGGACAGCTGCAGACACGGCTGCCGGAACTCGACTCCGCACGGCCGACGATCACAGTGTGCCGCAGCGGTCGGAGAAGTCTGACGGCGGCGCAGACCCTGAGCGACGCAGGATTCACCGTCGAGAGCATGGAGGGCGGAATGACTCTATGGGCCAAAGAGGGTCATCCGACGGCACTCCCCTGAGAAGCCTCTGCAAGTCCTTGAACTCAGCACCTCCTCACCGGCACCCCTGGCGCCCCTGGACACGAGGCTGATGTCCACCGGTGGCCCTCTCTTCAGACAGCCCAGGCGCCGAGGAAGCCCTCCGGCGCGCGACGCGTTGAGCGCCGGAGGCAGGAAGTGCAGATGGCGCCAGCTGAAGGACAGCCGGTACGCTGAGAACTCTGCCCTCCCCCGGCCCGGTCCAGCTGCGGCCGCATCGCGGGAGCGCTGACATTTCGTGTATCAACCTGTCTCGGCGGCGGCCTCGCTGTGGAGTCAAGGCGGCACTGAGCACGCGAGAGCCGACTCCCGGAGGATCCACCACCATGCCCGCGCACCAGTCCGACGCCATGCAGCCGCGACCAGCTGCTGAGCCAGGCACTCGTCCCGCACCCAGCTTCCCCGGCTCCGACCCGCGGCAGACCCTGCGCGGCGCCGTGGGCCCCGCCTATTTCCCGGTGGCCCTGCTGGCGCGCTTCCCCTACGCGATGATGGTGGTCGGGGTGCTGACCCTGGTGGTGGCCGCACGGGATTCCATCAGCCTGGGCGGACTGACATCGGCCATGGTCGGTCTGGGCACCGCGATCTTCGGCCCGCTCATCGGAGCCGCGGCGGACCGCTGGGGCCAGCGCCGGGTGCTGCTGATCGCCGGCTCCGCCAGCAGCCTCTCGCTGCTCGCCATGGCCTGGGTGGTCTACAGCCCCTTCGGCACCTGGGCCGTGCTGACCTCAGCCTTCTTCGTGGGAGCCACCGCTCCGCAGGTCCCGCCGATGTCGCGCAGCCGACTGGTGGGCGTGATCTTCCGCGAGCTGCCCCCGGCACGGCAGCAGAAGACGATGAACTCCACGATGGCGTATGAGTCCGCCGCCGACGAGATCACCTTCGTCTTCGGTCCGGTCATCGTGGGCCTGCTCGCCGCCACGCTCGGCGGAGCGGCACCGATGATCGGCGCCGCGATCCTGACCCTGTGCTTCCTGATCACCTTCGCGCTGCACCGCACCGCGGACGTAGTGCCCAAGAACGCCGCCACCCACCAGGAGCCCGCACCGGTGCGGTCACTGTTCGCGCCGCGGCTGCTGGTGCTGATGGCCGGCGCGCTGGGCATCGGGCTGATCTTCGGCTCCACCTTGACCACGCTGACCTCCTTCATGGCCGACCTCGGCTACGCCGAACGCGCCGGGCTGGTCTACGGCGCGATGGGCATCGGCTCGGCGGTCTTCGCCCTCGCCGCGGCCCTGTTCCCGGCGAGCTTCAGCCTTCAGGCGCGCTGGCTGAGCTTCGGCGGCGTGCTGCTGCTGGGCACCATCGGACTGCAGTTCGCCTCGGCCCTGCCGGTGCTGCTGCTGGTGCTGCTGGTGATGGGAGTGGGGATCGGCCCGACCCTGGTCACCCAGTTCAGCCTGGTGGCCGAGCGGAGCCCGCGCGGGCGCTCCACCACGGTGATGTCGCTGCTGACCACGGCGATCGTGATCGGTCAGTCGTCCTCCTCGGCGATCACCGGGTATCTGGCTGAGGGCTTCGGGACCCAGGTCGCGGCGCTGGTGCCGCTGGTCGCCGCGCTGCTGATCATCCTCGCCGCGGTGGCCAATGCGCTGGGTGTGAGCAACGCGCGGGACTACTCCCGGGACTGACCCTCAGCCTGGTCGTGGTGCTGATCCTCCGCCTCGTTGCGGGGCTCCGCTCCCTCCGGCACGTCTTCGGGATGCTCTCCGGCGCGCGCGTCGAGGGTCGGCCAGACCCCGGCCGTGCCTGTTCTCAGCACCGGGCGCAGCACCGATTCCTGCAGCGAGGATCCGCGGCGTCGTTGTCGGAGGGCCAGCACCAGGCGGACCACCACCGCCCCGCCGAGCACGACCCAGAAGGCGAGGAACAGCCATCCCACCACATGGTCCATGGGACCCACCTTGCCATGGTCCATCGAGACGCTGAACCCCCGCCGCGTCATCGAGTGTGCAATTCGTGCAGATATTTTCCGGGATTCGGGCCCAGAACGCGGTCGAATTACACACTCGATGCGTGACAGAGCAGCTGGATGGGTGTGGGCCTGAGACCCCGTGACACAAGAACGGCCGGTGAGGCCCCGAAGGGAACCTCACCGGCCGTCCTAGCGGCTCAGCTGGAGCCGTTCAGCAGAAGCTGATCACGCGTCGTCGTTGTCCGACTCCGAGGAGCCGTCACCTTCGACGACGGGTGCCAGGCTGAGCTTTCCGCGGTCATCGACCTTGGAGATCTCGACCTGGATGCGCTGGCCGACGTTGACGACGTCTTCGACGTCATCCACGCGCTTGCCCTCGTTGAGCTTGCGCAGCTCGGAGATGTGCAGCAGGCCATCCTTGCCCGGGGTCAGCGAGATGAACGCGCCGAACGTGGTCAGCTTGACCACGGTGCCCAGGTACCGCTCGCCGATCTCGGGGACCTGCGGGTTGGCGATCGCATTGACCGCGGCGCGGGCTGCCTCAGCAGCTTCGCCGTTGGTCGCGCCGATCAGCACGGTGCCGTCATCCTCGATCGAGATGTCGGTGCCGGTGTCCTCCTGGATCTGGTTGATCATCTTGCCCTTCGGGCCGATGACCTCACCGATCTTGTCCACGGGGACCATCACCGAGATGATGCGCGGTGCGAACTCGGACATCTCATCCGGGGTGTCGATGGCGGCGGCCATGACGCTCAGGATGTGCAGGCGAGCTTCGCGGGCCTGCTTCAGCGCTGCGGAGAGCACCGAAGCGGGGATGCCGTCGAGCTTGGTGTCCAGCTGGATGGCTGTGACGAACTCGGAGGTGCCGGCGACCTTGAAGTCCATGTCGCCGAAAGCATCTTCGGCGCCGAGGATGTCGGTCAGGGCGGCGTAGCGGGTCTCACCGTCGACCTGGTCGGAGACCAGGCCCATGGCGATGCCTGCGACCGGAGCCTTCAGCGGCACACCGGCGTTGAGCATGGACAGCGTCGAGGCGCAGACCGAACCCATCGAGGTGGAGCCGTTGGAGCCCAGGGCCTCAGAGACCTGGCGGATCGCGTAGGGGAACTCCTCGCGGGACGGCAGCACCGGCATCATGGCGCGCTCAGCAAGAGCACCATGGCCGATCTCGCGGCGCTTGGGTGAACCCACGCGGCCGGTCTCACCGACCGAATACGGCGGGAAGTTGTAGTTGTGCATGTAGCGCTTGGTCTTCACCGGCGACAGCGAGTCGATGTTCTGCTCGAGCTTGAGCATGTTCAGCGTGGTGACGCCCATGATCTGGGTGTCGCCGCGCTCGAAGATGGCCGAGCCGTGCACCCGGGGAAGGACCTCGACCTCGGCGGTGAGCTGGCGGATGTCCGTCAGGCCGCGTCCGTCGATGCGGACCTGGTCGCGCAGGATCCGCTGGCGGATGACCTGCTTGGTCACCGCACCGAAGGCCTTGGCGACTTCGCCGCCGCGACCCTCGAACTCCTTGCCCTCGCCGGCGAGGTCCTCGCGGACCTCGGCCTTCAGCTCGGAGTCGGCAGCGTCGCGCTCCTGCTTGTCAGCGATCTGGTAGACCGCGCTCAGACGCTCCGAAGCGGAGGACTCCACCGCGGCCAGCACGTCGGACTCGTAGTCCACGAAGGTCGGGATGTCGATGGCGGGCTTGGCGGCGCGAGCTGCCAGGTCTGCCTGTGCGTCGCAGAGGACCTTGATGAACGGCTTGGCAGCCTCGAGACCCTCGGACACGATGTCCTCGGTGGGCGCGGTGCGGCCCTGCTCCTTGATGAGCTTCCAGGAGTCATCGGTGGCTTCGGCCTCGACCATCAGCACGGCGATGTCGTCGTTGACGACTCGACCGGCGACGACCATGTTGAACACGGCGTCCTTGAGCTGGGAGTGCTTCGGGAAGGCGACCCACTGGGCGCCTGAGCCGGTGTCCACGAGGGCCACGCGCACTGCACCGATCGGGCCGGAGAACGGCAGACCGGAGAGCTGGGTGGACATCGAGGCGGCGTTGATGGCGACCACGTCGTAGAGGTCGTCCGGGTTGATCGAGAGGATGGTCTCGACGACCTGGACCTCGTTGCGGATGCCCTTCTTGAAGGCGGGGCGCAGCGGGCGGTCGATCAGGCGGCAGGCCAGGATCGCGTCGGTCGAGGGGCGACCCTCGCGGCGGAAGAAGCTGCCGGGGATGCGACCTGCGGCGTACATGCGCTCTTCGACGTCGACCGTCAGCGGGAAGAAGTCGAAGCCCTCGCGGGGTGACTTGCCCACCGTGGTGGCCGAGAGCAGCGTGGTGTCCTCGTCCATGGTGACCAGGACGGAACCGGCGGCCTGCTTGGCGAGGCGGCCGGTCTCGAAGGAAATCGTACGTGTACCGAATGATCCGTTGTCGATCACGGCTTCGGTGTAGTGAATCTCGGGACCCTGCATTACAGGTGTCTCCTCTCAGTAGCGTGCATTGCTGGCGAGCCAGTGAGAGGAAAGGATCTGCGTACATACGGTCGGTCATCGATCGAAGCCCACGGGCCTGGCACGTGTCGTGCCTCCCGGAGGCTACTACCGAGGACCGGAACATATGAGTTCGATCCCTCTCACTGGCGGGTGCGCCACCCACTATCCTCGCATACAAAGCAGGCGGCTCCTACGGTCATGAAGACCGTTTCGGGAGCCGCCTGTTTCGTTGCTTGGTGATCAGCGTTTGACGCTGAAGCTCATCGGCGGATACCGAGACGCTTGATCAGCGAACGGTAGCGCTCGATGTCCGTAGCAGCAAGGTACTTCAGCAGACGACGACGGCGACCCACCAGGATCATCAGACCGCGACGGGTGTGGTGATCATGCTTGTGCACCTTCAGGTGCTCGGTGAGGTCGGAGATCCGACGCGTCAGAACCGCAACCTGGACCTCGGGTGAACCAGTGTCACCCTCGGAAGTTGCGTACTCCTTGATGATCTCCTGTTTGACAACGGGATCTAAAGCCATGGAAGAGCTCCTTCATTGTTGTACCGCGAACAGGACCGGGCTTTGCCCGTGAGGGCCAGGGACCAGTGTCAGCCACCGCGGACTGCAGCATGACGACGTCGCCGAAGCGACCTTTCTACGATACAGGAGCGCCTGGCACACGGGAAACGCTGGTGTGCAGCACGGTCAGGTACGGCAGCGCGACCGGCTCCCCCGGGGTGAGCTCCAGGTGTTCGTCGAGGTACCAGTCCAGGTTGGCCCGGCGGCGGGCTCGGGCGGGCTCTTCCGCGGAGAGCCAGGAGCTCAGCGTGGTGGAGAGCTCCCGGATCTGTTCAGGTGTCATCTTCCGCTCCCACCGGGTCTGAGTGGTGTCCCAGGCGGTGAAGCGTGCCGGGTCCACCGGCGGGGTCCAGCCCGGCCGGTAGACATCCCCGGCGCGCATGATCCGGGTCAGCCGGTGCACCCAGGGCACCGAGGTGTCCAGATAGTTCGCGACCACCCCCAGCACTCCCTGCGGCCGCAGGATCCGGCGCACCTCGTCCTGCACCAGGGCGTCATCGAACCAGTGCCAGGCCTGGGCCGCGACGACGACGTCGCAGCTCGCCTGCTCCAACCCTGTCGCCTCCGCCGTGGTGCGGTGCACCTGAAGGCGGTGCGGCGGGCGGGTCTGTCCGGGGCTCTGCTCCGGATTCTGCTCGACGCTGCGGGCGCACATGACCTCGGTCATGGCCGCAGAGGGCTCGACCGCGTGGACGCTGGCACCGCGGGCCAGCAGGGCCCGGGCCAGGATCCCGGTGCCGGCGCCGAGGTCTGCGACCACCGGCGGCCCGACGGAAGCGCAGGATCCAGCCACGCGCAGCAGCTGGTCCACCACCTCGTCGGGGTAGCGGGGACGGACCGCGTCGTAGCGCCGGGCCTCCTCGAGCGAGGTGTCATCGGCGAAGGAGGCACCCAGGCGACGTCGTCGTTCTGGGTCGGAGATCAGCGCCTGCTGGGCGGGCCGTGGCTTCGGGCGGGAGGGCACGTGCCGAATCCGGTCTACTCGACGGAGAGGCGGGCGAGGACCTGGCGGGTCTGCTCCACGTCCTGGTACATCTGCTCGACCAGCTTCTCCACGCCTTCATAGGCGACCATGCCGCGCAGGTGCTCGACGAACTCCACCCGCACGTGCTGGCCGTAGAGGTCGAACTCCTCCACCGCCTCGGTGGGCCGGTCGATCACGTGGGATTCCACCACCCGCTCGACCCCGTGGAAGGTCGGATTCGAGCCCACCGAGATCGCCGCGGGCCAGCGGGCGCCGGCGGCATCGACCAGCCAGCCGGCGTAGACGCCGTCGGCGGGGATCATGCCCTCGGAGTCGCGGCCCAGATTCGCGGTCGGGAAGCCCAGGTCGCGTCCGCGGGCGGCCCCGTGGACCACCTCGCCGAGCACCGCGTGCGGGCGTCCGAGCACCTCGGCCGCCGCGGCGACGTCGCCGGCCTCCAGGGCCTCACGCACCCAGGTCGAGGAGCAGCGCCGCTCGGTCTCGGCCACCGAATGCCCGATCAGCGCGAAATCATCCACGCCGAGCACGCTGAAGCCGTAGCGTCGGCCCAGCTCGACCATGGTCTCGAAGTTCCCGGAGTTCCCGCGGCCGAAGCGCACGTCGTGGCCGATGACGACCACGGAGGCGTTCAGCGTGTCCACGAAATAGGTCTTGACGAACTCCTCGGGGGTGAGCCCGGCGAGGTCGAGGTTGTAGTGCAGCACCAGCAGCGCGTCGATGCCGGTCTCGGCCAGGCGCTGGACCTTCTCCGCGGTGCCGGTGAGCATCTCCGGGGACTCTTCGGGCCGGTGGACCTGCAGCGGGTGCGGATCGAAGGTGATCGCCACGGCCTGGGCGCGCGGAGAAGCGTCCACTGCGGCACCATCGGCCGGCCCGTGGGCGGCGGCGACCAGACGGGTCAGGACCTCCTGGTGACCCAGGTGGACGCCGTCGAAGTTGCCGATGGTCACGGCGGTGGGTCCGAGCCCGCGGGGGACTTCTTCAAGACCATTCCAGAACTGCACGCCGATCAGCCTATCGCTCATCACTGGGTGTCCCGCGCGGCCTCGGTGCCCGGCCGGTGCCGCAGCAGCCAGAACAGGCCGATGAACGGCAGCAGCAGCGGCACGAACCCGTAGCCGGCACCGAAGTGGGACCACACGGTGGCCTCGTTGAAGAGCTCCGGATCCAGGTAGGTCCACAAGCCGACGCCGAGCACCCCGGTCAGCTCCACCAGCACCGCGATCAGGGCCACCAGCCAGGCGCGGGGGCCGATCCGAGCCAGGGCAAGGGTGGCGACGATGTAGACGGCGGCGGCGAAGGCGCTGAGCGAGTAGGACACCGGGGAGGCGTCGAAGTCGGTGAGGATCTGATACAGCGCTCGGGCGAAGGAGGAGACGGCAAAGATGCCGTAGGCGGTGATGATCAGCATGCCGACTCCGCGGTTGCGCGGAGTGGGCGAGGCGTTGGCCGGCACGTCCGGCGACGGCCGGGTCATAGCGCGCTTCCCCACCAGATCTCCTCCAAGCGGTAGACCATCACGAACACGACAAGTCCGACGAAGCTCATCACCAGGTTGGACCAGCGGGTCTTGTCGATCATGGCCCAGATGAACACTCCGACCGGAAGCAGAAGTGCAGTCAGGATATAGCCCCAGAACTCCCACGCCTCGCCGGCCACCGGAGCCCCGGCGATCTGCCGGATCCCGGCGTAGATGCCGTAGGCGATGAGGTAGAGCTCGATCGCGGCCAGCGAGATGATCGAGGAGTCCGCGGGGTGATCGCGGGCCGCGGTCATCACCCAGCAGACCAGCACGGAGAGCCCACAGACGATGGCGCCTATGAGGAACATCACCGTCATTCGGAGGCTCCGGGCGGCTGTGTGACGCCGGTTCCGGCGGGCTGAGCCCCGGTTCCGGCAGTCTCCGACCCTGAATCCACCGATGCTGAATCGGCCGAGCCAGGTCCGGTGCTGATCGCAAAGACCAGCTCGGGCTTGGCCTGGTAGTCGATGGAGTCGGAGTCCGCGGCATGGGCGGCGTCCGGTGAGGCCGAGGCGCCCTTCTTGGCGGGCACATCGATGAGCAGCGCGACCAGCTCCCCGTCGGGGTCGAAGGCCGCGGTGAGCTGCGGGTCCTCGCCGGTGCCCGAGGCGGTGATCCGCCGGCCGTAGCCGAGGTTCTCGGTCTCCTCCGCGGTGAGCTGACGCGCCGGGAAGAGGTGCTCGGCGGCTTCGGCGAGGCCGATGTAGCCGAAGTCCTCGTCCAGCTGGTCCAGGGTCAGGGTCTGGTCGATGCTGTAGGAGCCCACCGCGGTGCGGCGCAGCGCGGTGAGGTGACCGCCGACCTCGAGCGCCTCGCCCAGATCCCGGGCCAGGGCGCGCACGTAGGTGCCGGAGGAGACCCGGACCTCGATGTCGACGTCGACGAGCTTGCCGCCGTCGATCCGGCGGATCTCGAAGACCTCGAAGTCATGGACCGTGACGTCGCGGGACTTCAGCGCGACCTCTTCGCCGGCGCGGGCCCGGGCGTGGGCGCGCTGGCCGTCCACCTTGATCGCGGAGACCGTGGCGGGGACCTGCTGGATCGCGCCGGTGAGCTTCCCGATCTCGGCCGCGATGGCCTCCGGGGTCACCGCATTGGCGAACCGGGTCTGCAGCACCTCGCCCTCGGCGTCGTCGGTGGAGGTGGACTGACCCAGCCGCACGGTGGCGGTGTAGGTCTTGTCCACTCCGACGATATGGGTCAGCAGCCTGGTTGCGCGGTTGATCCCGACCACCAGGACGCCTGTGGCCATCGGATCCAGAGTGCCGGCATGGCCCACCTTGCGGGTCCCGGCGAGCTTGCGGATCCGTCCGACCACGTCATGGCTGGTCAGGCCGGCCGGCTTGTCCACCAGGACAAGTCCGGAGCCGACCTCCAGCTCTTCAGGCTTCTGCTTCTTCCCCATGCGTATCCAGCCTCAGCTTCCGTGCGCTCAGCGATCCGCGGAGCTGGAGCGGCCGGCGTCGTCGTCGGATGCGGCGTCGTCCTGCGATGCGGCCGGCTCCTCCTCGACCTGCCAGCGGTAGGGCTTCTCCTCCGAGGCGGGCTGGGCGTCCTTGCGCAGGGCGGCGACCTGCTCGTCCTGTTCGCGGGCCTTGCGCAGGAGGTCCTCCATGTGCGCGGCCGTCTCCGGGATCTCGTCGGCGACGAACTCCAGAGTCGGGGTCAGCCGGATGTTCAGCTGCCGACCGAGCTCGTAGCGCAGGGTGCCCTGGTTCGCGGCCAGGACGGCCTCGGCCCCTGCCCGGGACTCCTCGTCCGGGGCCATGACGGTGTAGTACACCGTGGAGTGCTGGAGATCATTGGTCACCCGGGCGTCGGTGACGGTGATCAGTTCTGCGCGCTCATCCTTGACCCGGCGGCGCAGCGCCTCGGCCACGATCACCTTGATGCGCTGCGCCAATCGGGCGGCGCGTGCTGGATCTGCCATGATGCGCTCCTTTCAGAAGACTTGTGTGTCCCTGGCCTGGATCCGCGCTTGATGCGGGGCCAGGTGGGTATGGTCTGCGGACAGGTCCGGGGACCCCGCCTGTGGCAGGGTCCCCGGAGCTGTCACCGGTGAAACCGGCGGGCCTGGTCAGGAGCGCGGAATTTCGCGCATCTCCCAGGTCTCGATGCTGTCACCTTCGCGGATGTCGTTGAACGATCCGAGGCCGATGCCGCACTCGAAGCCGTCGCGGACCTCGGTGGCGTCGTCCTTGAAGCGCTTGAGCGACTCGATGGTGAGGTTGTCTGCCACCACGTTGCCATCGCGCACCAGGCGCGCCTTGGCATTGCGGCGGATGAGGCCGGAGCGGACGATCGAACCGGCGATGCTGCCGAACTTCGAGGAGCGGAAGACCTCGCGGACCTCCGCGCTGCCCAGTGAAGCCTCTTCGTACTCTGGCTTCAGCATGCCCTTCAGGGCTGCCTCGATGTCATCGATCGCGGCGTAGATGACCGAGTAGAAGCGCATGTCCACGCCTTCACGCTCGGCCAGGTCGTTGACGCGCTCCGCAGGTCGGACGTTGAAGCCGATGATCACTGCGTTATCCACAGTGGCCAGGTTCACGTCGTTCTGCGTGATCGCACCGACGCCGCGGTGGATGACGCGCAGCTGCACATCGGCACCCACATCGATCTTGAGCAGCGCATCTTCCAGGGCCTCCACGGCACCGGAGACGTCGCCCTTGAGGATGAGGTTGAGCGTGTCGATCTTGCCGTCGGCCACAGCCTGGTCGAAGTCTTCCAGGCTGATGCGCTTGCGGCGCTTGGCCAGCTGAGCGTTGCGCTCCACGGCTTCACGCTTCTCAGCGATCTGCCGAGCAGTGCGGTCATCGGAGGTGGACAGGAAGGTGTCACCGGCGCGAGGCACCGAAGACAGACCCAGCACCTGCACCGGACGGGAGGGCAGGGCCTCCTTGACGGTCTCACCGTGCTCATCGAACATGGCGCGGACGCGGCCGTGAGCTGTGCCGGCGACCATGTTGTCGCCCACCCGCAGCGTGCCCGACTGGACCAGCACAGTGGCCACGGCGCCGCGACCCTTGTCCAGGTTCGCTTCGATGGCCACGCCGCGAGCTGCCTTGTTCGGGTTCGCGGTGAGCTCCAGGGCTGCGTCTGCGGTGAGCAGCACGGCCTCGAGGAGCTCGTCGATGTGCAGGTGCTTCAGCGCGGAGACGTTGACGAACATGGTGTCGCCGCCGTACTCCTCGGGCACCAGACCGTATTCGGCCAGCTGACCACGGACCTTGTCCGGGGAGGCGCCTTCCTTGTCCATCTTGTTGACCGCGACGACGACCGGCACGTTGGCGGCCTTCGCGTGGTTCAGCGCTTCGATGGTCTGGGGCATGACGCCGTCATCGGCGGCCACGACCAGCACCGCGATGTCGGTGACCTTCGCACCACGAGCACGCATGGCGGTGAACGCCTCGTGACCGGGAGTATCGATGAAGGTCAGGCCGCGCTCGACGCCCTCGTGCTCGACGTGGACCTGGTAGGCACCGATGTGCTGGGTGATGCCGCCGGCTTCGCCTTCGGTCACCTTCGCGCTGCGGATGGAGTCCAGGAGTCGGGTCTTGCCGTGGTCGACGTGACCCATGACGGTCACGACGGCGGCACGGGCGGAGAGCTCGTCGGAGCCCTCGGCTGCCAGCTCATCTTCGATGTTGATGTCGAAGGTGTTCAGCAGCTCGCGGTCCTCGTCCTCCGGGGAGACGATCTGGACCGGATAGCCCAGCTCATCGCCCAGCAGGTGGAAGGTCTCTTCGTCGAGGGACTGGTTGGCTGTGGCCATCTCACCGAGCTTCATCAGCACGGTGACCATGGCTGCCGGCTCGGCATTGATCTTCTCGGCGAAATCGCCCAGCGAGGAGCCGCGGCGCAGCCGCACGACGGTGGTGCCGTCTCCCTTGGGAACGCGCACGCCGCCGATCTCGCGGGACTGACGCTGCTCCATCTCCTGGCGCTTTGCGCGCTTCGACTTGCGAGCCTTGGCCTTGGAGCCGCCGCGACCGAAGGCACCTGCTGCGCCGCCACGGCGAGGACCGCCGCCGCGACCGCCGCGTGGCGGGCCACCGGCGGGGGCGCCGGGACGACCACCGGCAGGAGCCGGGGTCTGGCTGGGCATCATCGACGGCTTGGGACCGCCCGGACGTGGTGCGGCTGCGGGGCGGGCTGCGCCGCCTGCTGCCGGTGCGCCGGGACGTGAGGCGCCGGCCGGGCGAGGTGCACCCGGACGCGGAGCGCCGGCTGGTGCGCCCTGACCGCCGCGGGGACGGGGTCCACCGCTGCGCTCATTGCGCATGCCCTGCTGGGGTGCGAACGGGTTGTTGCCCGGGCGGGGTCCAGCCGGTTTGGGACCGGGGCGGGGGCCGCCGGTTCCACCGGGACGCGGGGCCTGGCGCTCGGCGCCCATGCCCTGGCTCGGTGCGTAGGGGTTGTTGCCCGGGCGGGGACCGCCGGGCTTGGCGCCTGATGCGGCGGGCTTGGAGGCGGGCTTCTCAGCCGGAGCCTCCGTGCTCGCAGCGGGCTTCTCGGCAGCCTTGGGGGCTTCAGCCTTGGGAGCTTCGGCCTCAGGAGCCGGGGTCTCGGCCTTCGGGGCCGACGCCTTGGGGGCAGCAGCTGCGGGGGCTTCGGGTTCGGGCGCTGCAGCAGGCTTCGGGCCGGGCCGGGGGCCGGGCTTGAAACCGCCGGGCCGTGGCGCGGAGGATCCTGATGCGGCGGGCTGCGCCGGGCCTGAGCTGTCAGCGGCGGGCGCGGAGGCACCGTCGGACTTCTTCGGACCTGGGCGGGCAGCGCCGTTGGACGCGGGGGCGTCGGCGGCGGGCTTGGCGTCAGGGAATGCCTGACGCAGCTTCTTCGCCACCGGGGGCTCCACGGTGGAGGAGGGCGACTTCACAAATTCGCCCATGCCCTGCAGTTTTGCGAGGGCTTCTTTCGAGGTGATGCCGAGCTCTTTGGCGAGCTCGTGTACGCGGGCCTTGGCCACATTTCTCCTTGTCTGGCCCACGCTTCCCCGCTGGCACCAGCGGGGCTGATGTCAGCGGTTCATCGGCGAAGGCCGTTTGAACTGTTCTGAAACCGTGACGGAGTTGCTGTGATGGGTCATCGCTGCGAACTCATGCGTCGGTCTTCATCGGGGATCCATCTCTCTGAACCCGCTTTCTGGTCTCTTCCGACTGTCCGCTGCATTGCTGCAGCCCCAGGCGGCGTCAACCGTTGGTGCCAATAATGTCGTGCAGGTCGAGCGTCCTCGGGTCCACGGTCCGGCGGAAGGCCCGGTTGAAGGCCTTGCGCTTGACGGCGGTCTCGAAGCACTCACGCTGCGGGTGCAGCCAGGCGCCTCGTCCGGGCAGGGCCCGATCGGTGTCCCACACCACCAGCGGCGGTGCAGGATCGGCGTTCTGGGCTGCGCTGAGTGCGAGCCTTATTGCCTTGTCCTGAGCGACCTCACGGCGACAGCCGATACAGGTACGCACTGGAACCATGACAGTCTACCCCTTCCGGCGGCGTCGAGCAGAAACGTGGGAGTGGGCGGCCGGTCAGGGTGCGGCGAGCGTGGCGTCGGAGACGATGTCGATCCGCCACCCGGTGAGCTTCGCGGCGAGGCGGGCGTTCTGGCCCTCCTTGCCGATGGCCAGGGAGAGCTGATAGTCCGGGACGACCACGCGGGCGCTGCGGGTGGCCTCGTCCAGGATGGTGACCGATTTCACCTTCGAGGGTGAGAGTGCATGGGCGATGAACTCGGCGGCGTCGTCGGAGTGATCGATGATGTCGATCTTCTCGTCGTTGAGCTCGTTCATGACCGCCCGGACGCGGGAGCCCATGGAGCCGATGCAGGCACCCTTGGCGTTGATCCCCGACTGGTGGGCGCGCACCGCGATCTTGGTGCGGTGCCCGGCCTCACGCGCGATGGCCGTGATCTCCACGGAGCCGTCGGCGATCTCGGGGACCTCATGCTCGAAGAGCTTCTTCACCAGGCCCGGGTGTGAGCGCGAGAGCGTGATGGAAGGTCCGCGCATGCCGCGGTGGACGTCGACGACGAAGGCGCGGATCCGATGACCGTGGACGTATTCCTCGCCGGGGACATGCTCCTGCGGGGGCAGCAGCGCCTCGACGCTGCCCAGGTCCACCTGGACCATGTTGGGGTTGCGGCCCTGCTGGATGGTGCCGGAGATCAGCTCGCCCTCGCGGCCCTTGAACTGGCCCAGGACCTGATCGTCCTCGGCGTCGCGGATCCGCTGCATGATGACCTGGCGGGCGGTGGAGGCGGCGACCCGTCCGAAGTCCCGGGGGGTGTCGTCGAACTCCCCGATGAAGGTGCCGTTCTCGTCCTGCTCCTTGGCCCACACCGTGACGTGGCCAGTGGACTGATCGATCTCAGCCCGGGCGTGCTGCAGCGCTCCGGGCGATTTGTGGTAAGCCAGCACCAGCGCCTGTTCGATGGCGGGGATCAGCCGCTGCAGCGGGATCTCTCGCTCTTTGACAAGCATGCGCAGTGCGCTCATATCGATATCCACTTGTGCCTCCGGTTAAGCCAGTATCTACTGCGTGTGGGAAAACTCTACCTGCACTCGTGCGTGGGTGATCGCCGCGAGACTGATCTCCGCGGGATCTCCGTACTTCACCGGCATCCCCTTCTTGGGGGTCGGCTTCTGCTCGACCACGGTGATGGAGCCGTCGCTGACCGCCTGCAGCCGGGCCAGGATCGGGCTGTGCCCGGCCTGGGTGATCTCCAGCATCCGGCCCAGGTTGCGCTCGAAGTGCCGCGGTGTGGTCAGCGGGCGGGTCGCGCCGGGGGTGGAGACCTCGAGGTCATAGCTGTCGAGTTCGGGCAGGACGTCGTCCTCGTCGAACCGGGCGGAGATGGCCTGGGACAGTTCGGCGATGGTGTCCAGATCCACCTGGTCGGTGCCGGTGAGCAGATCCACCGAGACCTTCAGCGTGGTGGTGGGCCCGTTTGCGGCGAGCTCGATCTCCTCGAGGTACAGCCCCTGCGCGGTGATCGCAGGCGTGATCAGCTCGGCGATCTTCGCGGCGCGGGCATCCTGGAAGCGCTGCTCACCGGTGGGGCGGGGGGCGGTGGCCATGACGGTCCTATCGGTGGTGGTCTGCGGTGCGTCTCTATTGTGCCTGAGACTCGCCGCACCTCCTACCGGGCCCTGTGGGTGCGCCCCGCTCAGCCCCGGCCCGCTGGCGGACCGAGTCTCCGGGAACGTCGGGGGTGATCGCTCGGCGGCGGCGCAGCGGCGGCTCAGCGGAGGAGCTTGCCCTTCGCGGCCGCGAACTCCTCCTCGCTGAGCAGACCCGATCGTCTCAGCTCGGCGAGCCGCTGCAGGTCATCCATGAAGCTCGTGCCGCTGGGAACTGCCAGCGGCACAGGTGCGAGCGGGGCCGGAGGAGCGGCATGGGCGATCGCCGCCAGCGCGGCTGCCTCGATGCGCGCCTGCTGATGGGCGGCGGCGTAGTGCTCCTGGTCGTCGCGGTCCCGTGCCCGACGCTGCTGATAGACGTCCCCCTCCCCGGTCAAGGCCTGGGTGGCGCCGAGCAGCACAGACGTTCGGGCAGCCAGTCCGATCAGCCCCGGGCGTCCGACACGTTCGATCGTCACGGCGGTCCTCCCTCCACGGGGTCATACAGGTCGATGAGTGCGTTGACGACCGGGGCCGGTACTCGCGTGGTGCGCAGGACCTCCGCCTCCCCCTGGGCCAGCCGGTCTGCGAGCATCAGCTCGAACCTGAGCTCCAGGGCCAGCACCACCGCCGAAGACCCGCAGGCCAGCGGCGCGGCGAGCTCGATGAGGTCCTCCTCGCCGATCAGCCCCTCGGTCACCGGGTCCGGCCCCACGCTCAGTCCCAGCCGGTCGCGTCCCGCCAGGTCGAGCATGGCCGCTCGTCCGGCCTCGTCCTTGCTCACCGCGACCAGGTCAAGGAGTCTCACCGCGCCGGTGGAGAGCACATCTGCCAGAGCGGTCAGGGCACCGGGGGCCGGCTCTTGTCCCTCGAAGGCGAGCAGATAGATCTCCACGGGGCCGTATCGAAAGTCAGGCATGGTCTTTTCCCTCTCCGGTGATCTCCGCGGTCCGGCAGAGCCCTGCAGCACAGGGGGTGTCTGATCCGATGCTCGCAGAGCCGACCGCGCGGCGGCGTTCTGCTCACCCGGAACGGGTGATTTTCAGTCCACCCGCCGCGGGGTCTGTGTGACGCTCAAGGTGTCAACTCCTCGACGGCGGCAGCGTGCACAGAAGGGCAATGTCATGGAATTCTGGGAATCGTTCTGGTCCATCATCTGGTGGTTCGTATGGGCCTTCGTGTTTGTGGCCTATCTGATGGTCATGTTCAGCATCATCGGAGACATCTTTCGGGACAGGAAGCTCGGCGGGTTCTCCAAAGCGGTCTGGGTGTTCTTCTTGATATTCCTGCCCTTCCTCACCGCATTGATCTATCTCATCGCTCGTGGCGGCGGGATGGCTGAGCGCGGCGCCGCAGCTGATCAGAGAAGCCATGAGGCGATGCTCGCGCGGCTGCGGGAGGTGGGCGTGACCAGTCCCAGCGTCGAGATCGAGAAGGCGGCCCTGATGCGCGATTCGGGCACCATCACCGAGGAGGAGTTCAGGTCGCTCAAGGCCAGGGCCCTCGCCTGAGGCTCCAGGTTCAGGGCGCGAGCTGCTGAGCCTCGCGGCGGGTCCGGACCCCCAGCTTCCGGTGGATCGCTCGCTGGTGGGTCTTGACCGTGTTCACCGAGACCATCAGCGCGTCCGCGATCTCCTGGATCGTCTTGGAGGTCTGGAGCAGGCGGTACACCTCGACCTCCCGGCCGGAGAGGGCCGCGAGGACCCCGCGGCGGCTCTGTTCAGCCGTCAGGGCGCTGGCGATGAAGGCCTCATGGGATGTGCGTCGGGTCAGATGGTCCGTGAGCAGCAGGCGAAGATTCAGGTCACCGTCGCAGAAGGGCTGGCGGATGTCTTCGCGCTCCGCGATGTCCAGGGCGTACTCACAGTATTCGTGGGCGACGTCCGGTTCCCCGCGCATCCGGTGGACCAGGGCAGCTGAGATTCGTGCGGAGATCGCCACGTAGGAGATTCCCATGAATGCTCGATGCCGGGACAGCAGGCGGAATGCGCGAGCGGGATCCCCGGCTCGCCGCAGAATGCCGGCCAGCACGACCCCGATCATCGGAAGGTCTGCCGCATCAGGGTGTCGCTCCACCAGCGCCAGGGCCCTCGGCCGGTGCCCCGCGACCTCCGCCAGCACGGCCTGCGCCGCATCCCGGAAGATCGGCCACTGCACCCCCTGGGCCTCCTCCCGTGACACAGCCTCCAGCTCGAGGGCAGCCCTTCGACACAGGGCCGGATCCCGGGCACCCGCAGCGCTGAAGGCCAGGAACGTCCGCACCGCGCCGCCGAGAGGAACAGGGGCGTCCCCCGCCTCGATGACGCGACCGAACCATTCGGTGGCGTCATCGAAGTCTGCAGACCAGTACGCCAGCAGTCCCATCGCGGTGCCGAGCGCACTGCCCTCGTAGTGTGTCGATATCGAGGTCGATGCCTGAAGCGGAGCATCGACCTCGCTCAGGATGCGACGGGCGCGGGCGTTCCTGCCATCCCACAGATCGACCATGGCGAGACTGCCCAGTGCGCTTCGCTCAAGCTGGGCCTCCCCCATCGCTCCCCACTCGCGGGCGGCGGCAGACATGATCTCGGGGGCAGACTCAGGGTGCAGGCGGAGCCGCAGCTCGGTCCAGGCCAGCAGGAACAGCACCCCGACCCGCTCCCGTCCCTCGAACTCCCCCGAGACAGAGAGCCGCGCATGGACGTCCCGCGCCGCCGTCAGCGCCGCTCTGGGGTCGTCGGTGAGGAACAGTCGCGCGACCCGGAGCACGGACTCCACACCCTCGTCCGTGGTGTCATCGGGCAGCGAGTCCAGCACCTTGCGGAATCGGGTGCGTGACACCTGATGCTCGCCCATGACATCTTCGGCGCAGGCGAGGATGAGCTGTGTCGTGGCCGCGCCGGATAAGCGCTGCGGAAGGCCCGCGCAGAAGGTGGCGACCTGTCGGGCGTGGTCCCCGATGATCAGCTCCAGCCAGTTCGCGACCAGCACCTGATGGGCACGATCATGATCCTGAGCCGCCTGGAAGTGGCGCAGTGCGCTCAGGGGGTTGGTGGACGACAGCTGCTCCCCTGCCCTGAGGTGGAGCAGGTTCAGCGCCGTCGGGTCCTGACGGCGCAGGATCTGGGTGCACTGCCGCGCGAAGATCGGATGCCACCGGTAGGTCGGGGTCTCGCCCGATTCGCAATGCCGACTCAGGAAGATGCCGCGGTCGACCAGCTCATCCAGCACCGCGGCAGCGTCGTCTCGACCGGACAGTGCGGTGGCGAGCTCGGCCGTCAGCTCCGTGCAGGCAGTCGTGGTGAGGATGAACACCGCCAGCGATTCACCCAGCCCGTCAAGGATCTGGGTCTGCACGTAGCTCCTCAACAGGTCCTCGAGGCTGTCTCCCGCTCCGGGAGGCCGCTGGCTGGCCAGCGCGGCCGTCTGCACGGCGATAGGCCATCCCTGCGTGCTCTCGAGCACCTCGCGCGAGTCCAGGCTGTTTCCGAATCGCTTCAGCAGGCCCTCGGTCTCTGACCGGTCGAAGGCCAGATCCGCTGCGGAGAGATGGACGGCCGAGCCCTCCAGGATCTGTTTCGCCAGCCAGGCCTCGATCGGGGTGGTTCCCAGGAACACCAGCCGCAGGTGTTCGGGGGCGTCGTCGACGAGCATGCCCAGCAAGCCGGCCCTCAACTGACCTGCGGCTCGCTGGGCGTCGTCGATCACCAGCACGGAGACAGACGCAGGCTGCTCGAAGGTCCGGCAGACCTGGTCGTAGAGCGTGTTCGCGTCGGAGCCCGGATCCAGCTCACCCAGCGCCTCGCGAAGATCATCGCCGGCGTGGAGCAGTCCGCGCAGGGCAGTGATGACACCCGACGTGAGCGCCGCCGGTTCATCGTCGGCCGGACCCAGGCAGAGCCAGGCGACCGGACGCAGCTGATGCCTCGCCCATTCGGCGGCGGCCCGAGTCTTGCCGTGACCGCTGGGGGCGCTGATGACGGTCATCCGGTGTCCTGTGACCGCGCGCTCGATGGCCGCGGTCACGCGGGGACGCGGCAACAGGTCCGGCCGACTCGCCGGAATGCGATAACGGGCCCATGGCACTGTCGGATGCGCTGGCCTCGAGGCGGCCACGCTGGGAGTATATCCACGCCGCGCGACGGCGCGGGAGGCCTGGTCGACGACGCGTGGGAGCTCATCTGCGAGCGCCCCTTAGACTTGGGCCGGTAGAAGATCCCTCACCGGAAACGAGTTCACCTGTGCCGCTCCGCCTGTCTCACCTGTTCCTCCGCACGCTGCGCGACAACCCGGCCGACGCCGAGGTCGCCAGCCACCAGCTGCTGGTCCGCGCCGGCTACATCCGCCGCGCCGCCCCGGGCGTCTACAGCTGGCTGCCGCTGGGGCTGACCGTGCTGCGGAAGATCGAGGCGATCGTCCGTGAGGAGATGAACCGGATCGGCGCCCAGGAGGTGCACTTCCCGGCACTGCTGCCCAAGGAGCCCTATGAGGCGACCGGCCGCTGGGACGACTACGGCGACGGGATCTTCCGGCTCAAGGACCGCAAGGACGCGGACTACCTGCTGGCACCCACCCACGAGGAGGTCTTCACCCTGCTGGTGAAGGACCTCTACAGCTCCTATAAGGACCTGCCGCTCTCGATCTATCAGATCCAGACGAAGTACCGCGATGAAGCCCGCCCCCGGGCAGGCCTGCTCCGCGGCCGCGAGTTCATCATGAAGGACTCCTATTCCTTCGCGCTGACCGAAGCGGACCAGAGCGCGGCCTATGCGGCCCACCGCGAGGCCTACCTGCGGATCTTCGACCGGCTCGGCCTGCCCGTGGTCCCGGTCAACGCACAGTCCGGCGCGATGGGCGGCTCGGCGTCCGAGGAGTTCCTCTTCCCCTGTGACGTCGGCGAAGACACCTTCGTGGAGTCCGAGGGCGGCTTCCGCGCCAACGTCGAGGCGGTGACCACTCCGGCTCCCGAGCCGCTGGACTTCTCCGGACTGCCGGAGGCCCAGGTCCACCACACCCCCGGCACCGACACCATCGCCACCCTGGTCGACGCCGCGAACACCCACCAGCCCCGGGCCGACCGCGAATGGACTGCGGCGGACACGCTGAAGAACGTCGTCGTCGCGGCCGTGCTGCCTGACGGCACCCGCCGGATCGTGGTGCTCGGCGTGCCGGGCAGCCGCGAGGTGGACCTCAAGCGCGCCGAAGCCACCATCGGCGGCCTCCTCGGCGTCGGCGGCGAGGTCGCACTGGAGGCCGCGAACGAGGCGGACCTGAAGAAGCACCCCGGACTCGTCCGCGGCTACATCGGCCCCGGACTCTCCCTGGACGCGCCGGTCCTGGGCGAGGAGTCCAGCACCGGCATCAGCTACCTGGTGGATCCCCGCGTGGTGTCGGGCACCAGCTGGATCACCGGTGCCAACGCATCTGACCAGCACGTGTTCGGCCTGGTCGCCGGGCGCGACTTCGGCTGGGACGGCATCATCGAGTCTGTGGTCGTGGAATCCGGTGACCCGGCCCCGGACGGCTCCGGTCCGCTGCGCACCCGCCGCGGCATCGAGATGGGCCACATCTTCCACCTCGGCACCCGCTACGCCGAGGCGCTCGGCCTGCAGGTCCTCGACGTCAACGGAAAGCTCGCCACCGTGACCATGGGCTCCTACGGCTTCGGCGTGACCCGCGCGCTGGCCGCCATCGCCGAGGCCACCCACGACGACAAGGGCCTGATCTGGCCCGCCGCGATCGCTCCGGCCGATGTGCATCTGGTCGCCACCGGCAAGGGCGAGGAGGTCTACGCGGCCGCCGAGGCGCTGATCAGCGAGCTCGAAGCCGCCGGCCTGACCGCGATCTACGATGATCGGCCCAAGGTCTCCCCCGGCGTGAAGTTCGGCGACGCCGAGCTGCTCGGGGTCCCGATGCTGGTCACCGTGGGCCGCGGCCTGAAGAACGGCACCATCGAGCTCAAGGACCGCCGCTCCGGTGAATCCCACGAGGTCCCGGTGGCCGAAGCCGCGGCGGCGGTGCTCGAACACGTCAAGGGTCTGCGCTGACCGAGACCCTCGAGGCCGCCACTGATCTCGTGATCGGTGGCGGCCTCGAGATCACCTGGGTGACCCTGCTGCTGCTGGTCATGGCCGGCTTCGCGGCCGGGTGGGTGGACGCCGTCGTCGGCGGGGGCGGGCTGCTGCAGCTGCCGGCGCTGCTGATGGTCCCGGGGATCACCCCGGTCCAGGCGCTGGCCACCAACAAGCTCGGGTCGATCTTCGGGACGACGACGTCGGCGATCACCTACGCGCGACGGGTCAGGCCCTCGATGACCACGGCGCTGCCGATGGCCGCGGCGGCGCTGCTGGCCAGCTACGGCGGCGCGGCGGTCGCCGCCTCGCTCCCGGAGCGGATCATCCTGCCGCTGATCCTGCTCGCACTGATCGGCGTGGGCGTGTTCACCGCAGTGAAACCCCACGTCGGGCAGCTGGAGAAGCTGCGGCACGCGGGGATGGGCCACCTGGCGCGCGCGGTGACGATCGGGCTGATCGTCGGCTTCTACGACGGTGTGCTCGGCCCAGGCACCGGCACCTTCCTGGTCATCGCCCTGGTCACCGTGCTGGGCTACAACTTCCTGAACTCCTCGGCGCAGGCGAAGGTGGTCAACGTGGCCACGAACCTCGGCGCGCTGCTGTATTTCTTCCCCGCCGGACACGTGTTCATCGGTCTCGGGCTGGTGCTGGGTGCCGCGAACATGGCCGGGGGCTACCTCGGCGCGCGGATGGCGATCGCCAAGGGATCCAAGTTCATCCGGGCGGTGTTCCTGGTGGTGGTCTTCGCGCTGGTGATCAAGCTGGGCTACGACGTGGCCATGGACCTCTTCGGCTGATCATCGACGGCGCGGCCTCCGTCGACGCCGGCCAGGTCCGCACCGTCTCGATCGACGCCGGCTAGACCGACGCCGGCCTGATGTTGTGGTTCAGCCGGAACAGGTTGGTCGGATCGTAGCGAGTCTTGATCTCGATCAGCCGTCGGGTCTTGTGCCCGCCGTAGACCTCCTGAACGGCCCCCGTCGGATCGGTCTCATGCTCAGCGCCGAGGAAGTTCACATACTGGCCGTCGTCGGCGTGGGGTTCCACGGCGGCGTGCGCCCGCCGAGCAAACGCCGTCAGGCGAGAGTCCTCGGACGGGTCCTGCCAGAACCCGTAGATGTTGAGCCAATAGCGGGCCGAGCGGTTGGGAAAAGCGGTGGCATCCTCGGCCACCCGGCCGAAGGCGCCGTCCATATGATGGATGTCGAAGCCCGTACCGATCCAGGTGAGCTCCCCGGCGATCTCCAGCAGCGCGTCGATGACCTCGTCATCGAGACGCGAGAAGGAGGCGTTCTTCCAATAGCCGCGCGCACCCTTGGGGAAGAGCCCGTCCATTGCCGACTGCCATGCAAGCCATTGGACCGGCTCGATCTCCTCGGCGTCGGGCGGGGCATGCTCGCGCAGCCGGTCCACCAGTCGCGAACCCTCATCCAGGTCTGCTCCGACCCAGACGACCCCGATGACCAGCACCGGCTCCTCGCCGACCCCGTACTCCGAGGGCAGCCGAATGATCGAGAGGATGCTGGTCATCTCGTCGGGCAGGTCCTCGGTCCACCGGGCGAACGCCTGCAGCGCCTGCCGCCAGTGGGGCCGGCCGTAGACCAGATTTCCACCCAGAACCTGTTCCGGCAGTCGCTGTGCCCGGTAGACGAAGGAGGTCACCAGTCCGAAGTTCCCGCCCCCTCCGCGGAGCGCCCAGAACAGGTCTGGGCTGTTCTGCGCATCTGCATGCACGTGCTCCAGGTTGCTGGTGATCACCTCCGCGGAGATCAGGTTGTCCAGCGTCAGGCCGCAGGCCCGGGTCAGCCAGCCGACCCCGCCACCCAGGGTCAGTCCAGCGACCCCGGTGGCGCTGATCACCCCGAGCGGGACCGCGAGGCCGTGCGGGACCGTGGCCGCGTCCACATCGGCGAGGGTCGCGCCGGGCTCGACCGTCACGATCTGAGTCTCAGCATTCACGTCGACGCCGCGCAGCAGGCTGAGGTCCAGGACCAGCCCTGCCTCGACGGTGCCGTGCCCGGCCACATTATGTCCTCCGCCGCGGACCGCGAGCGGCGTTCCAGTGCGTTGTGCGAGGTCGAGCACGGGCTCGACATCGGCGATGCTGCCGGCTCGGACCACGGCGCGGGGATGAACGTCCACCATGCCGTTCCATACCCGGCGCGCGTCTTCGTACAGCGGATGGTCCGGTTCGATCACCACGCCCGACAACGAGGATCTGAGTTCCTGCAAGGACTGGTCGAGGTCTCGATCTGTGTCCATGTCTGCGCCCTCCATGTGGAGGTTGTCTCTTGACGCCGGGCGCCCGATCGCCGGAGCGCTTCAATGCGGCGTGGTGGGGAATGACTTAATTCTGAGCAGGCCCGCGCAGCGCTGTCAACGGTGCATGAACGCTGGGCTGAATCACCTGTGACGGGGGCTTTCATCGACCGCCTGCGGCTGACCGATTCCTGTTTCGAGCAGGAGGTCAGTCGAGGCTCTCGAGGAGGTCGGCGGCTTCGGCCTGGAGCTCTTCGACGGCGACCTCGGCCTCCTCCTCGGAGAGCGCGTCTTCCAGCGGGACCGCCACCGTGACGATGTGCGAGCCGCCGCGCAGGGTGATGGCGGCATTGTGCTCGGTCTCGCCCTCAGCGCTGATCCGCCGGGTGGTGCCCAGTGCGGCGTCGGCGGTGGAGGAGACGTCGACGGTGTCCACCGAGGTGGAGGTCTCTGCGGAGTCCTCTCCGCCGCGGCTGGCGGTGTAGGAGTCGCAGGAGTCCAGTCCGTCCTCTTCCGCGGCGAGGTACGCATCCGCGGCGCGCCAATCGCGGAAGGTATAGATCACGGCCTGGCGCGCTCCGGGCAGGTCCACGGTGACGGGCTCGGGCTCGGGCTCTTCCTCGTCCTCGGAGCCGCCGTTCTCTGAGTCACCGGAGTCGTCGGAGTCGTCGGAGTCTCCGTTCCCTGGATCACCGGATGCGCCGTCGCCCTCAGGGTCGGCATCTTCTCCTGACTCGGATTCATCTGCAGAGTCATCTCCGGACTCGTCGTCCTCGGTGCTGGCGAGCTGGAAGCGCGCCCGGTCACCGAACGTACCGGCTTCGGGGTCGCCCTGGGCATCTTCGGGCTCCTCGGGCTGCTCATCGCTCCGGTCCTCAGCAGACTCGGTCGTCTCGTCCGCGTAGGCCACCAGCGCGCCGGCAGGAACCGGCACCGCCGAACGCACCACGAACTGCTTGCACTCAGGCGGGTCGACCACCAGCCGCTGCAGCTCGGTCTCGATGTCGCGCAGTCCCGCCCAGTACTCCGAGGTGTCGCTCAGCGCGGCATCCGGGTAGCGGGACTCCAGCTGCTCACGCATCTCCTCGTGGGAGAGCTGGTTGCCGGAGGGTTCAGGGACCTGCTGCTGGACTCCCCCGGTGCTGGTGTCCGGCTCGGCCGCCGGCGTCCCGGCCTGCTCCGCGGGGGAGCTCTCACAGCCGGTGAGCAGGAGCACTCCGAGGAGCCCGAGCGCTGCGCCGACGGTGGGACGGCGGCGGCGCTGCGCGGCGCGAGTGGAGGGGAAGAAAGTCATCTAGAACAGTATGGTCGCGAACGTCCCCACCTGGGTGAATCCAACACGCTCGTAGGCGCGAATCGCCGCAGTGTTGTAGCTGTTCACATACAGGCTCACGGTGGGCGCCAACTTGAGTCCGTGCTCGACCACGGCGGCCATCCCCGGCCCGGCCAGGCCACGTCCGCGGTGGCTGGGCCGCACCCAGACGCCCTGGACCTGGACCACCTCGGGGCTGACCGCGCCGAACTCGGCCTTGAAGACGATCTCGGAGGTCTCGGGATCCACCGCGATGATCGAGTGTCCTGCGTTGATGAGTCCGCGCACGCGCTCCCGGTACTGGCTTGCGCCCTGGGCGTAGGGGGAGAATCCCAGCTCTTCGGTGAACATCGCCGCACTGGCCGTCTCCACCCGGGGGAAGTCCCCCGACTGGGACAGCCGTGCCCCCGCGAGCGGCTCCACTTCAGACACCTCGGTGATCGACATCAGCGGCTGGTCCGGCCGGACGTCGCGTGCGCCGGTCCAACCGGTGGCCTCGAAGAGGTGCAGGGCAGCATCGGCGCCCCCGTAGATCGAGGCCACTCGTCGGCGCATCGCACCGACGGCCACCCCTAGGAGTTCTCCCTGGGCGGCGGTTGCCGCCACGGGGATGATGTTGCTGCCCGTCCAGCAGGCGGCGAGCAGCCCGTTCTCGCCGTCGATGCCGAGCACCACGGCGCCGTTGCGGCCCTTGCCGGGCGCGGCAGAGCGGCGGGCACGCACGGTCGCGGTGACCGAGACATTGGCCACCGGATCGGTGGCGAGCAGCTGCTCGAGCGCAGGGGTGTCCCCGTGTCCGAGCACACGGACCTCTCCGCGGGTGGCGCGGTGCACGCGTGCGGCTGCGGCGTCAGCTGACGGAGACCACAGGGGCACTCGCTGCCTGAGCATCTCCATCGGATTCGCGTTCCATCTCCTCGGCCAGCCGGTTGGCTTCTTCGATCAGGGTCTCCACGATCTGGTCCTCGGGCACGGTCTTGATGACTTCGCCCTTGACGAAGATCTGTCCCTTGCCGTTGCCCGAGGCCACGCCGAGGTCCGCGTCGCGGGCCTCGCCTGGTCCGTTGACCACGCAGCCCATGACGGCCACGCGCAGCGGCACGGTCATGCCCTCAAGGCCGGCGGTGACGTCATCGGCCAGGGTGTAGACGTCGACCTGGGCGCGTCCGCAGGAGGGGCAGGAGACGATCTCGAGCTTGCGCGGGCGCAGGTTCAGCGATTCCAGCAGCTGGTTGCCCACCTTGACCTCTTCGGCCGGCGGGGCGGAGAGCGAGACGCGGATGGTGTCGCCGATGCCCTGGGAGAGCAGCGCGCCGAAGGCCACGGAGGACTTGATGGTGCCCTGGAAGGCCGGTCCGGCCTCGGTGACGCCCAGGTGGAGGGGCCAGTCCCCGCGCTCGGCGAGCATCTGGTAGGCCTGGACCATGATCACCGGGTCGTTGTGCTTGACCGAGATCTTGAAGTCGTGGAAGCCGTGCTCCTCGAACAGCGAGGCCTCCCAGACGGCGGATTCGACCAGCGCCTCGGGCGTGGCCTTGCCGTACTTGTCCATGACCCGCTTGTCCAGGGACCCGGCATTGACGCCGATGCGGATGGAGACGCCGGCGTCGCTGGCGGCCCTGGCGATCTCGCCGACCTTGTCATCGAACTGTCGGATATTGCCGGGGTTCACGCGCACGGCCCCGCAGCCGGCCTCGATGGCGGCGAACACGTACTTGGGCTGGAAGTGGATGTCGGCGATCACCGGGATCTGCGACTTCATCGCAATGATCTTCAGCGCCTCGGCGTCCTTGTCCGTGGGGCATGCCACCCGGACGATGTCGCAGCCAGAGGCGGTGAGCTCGGCGATCTGCTGCAGAGTGCCGTTGATGTCATGGGTCTTGGTGGTCGTCATCGACTGCACCGAGACGCGGTGATCACTGCCCACACCTACTGACCCGACCTGGAAGTTGCGCGTCTTCCGGCGCGGCGCCAGCACTGGCGGCGGCGCGGAGGGCATTCCGAGATTGATCGCGGGCACAGACTCTCCTGATGGATCTTGAGTGTTGACGTCGGTCAGACGTCAGATTCTTGGGGCATCGGCGAGGGTCACCCGCCTCTCCCATGGTACCGCCCGGTGTGGACGCGGCTAGTCGAAGAGGCGGATCGGGTTCACGATGTCCGCATAGATCAACAACACGCCCATGACCAGCAGCATTCCAACGACCACATAGGTCAGCGGCAGCAGCTTGGAGATGTCGAAGGGTCCCGGATCCGGGCGGCCCAGCAGCTTGGCGAGTCGACGGCGCAGGCTCTCATACAGCGCCCCGGCGACGTGGCCGCCGTCGAGCGGCAGCAGCGGGATCAGGTTGAACACCATCAGCGCCACGTTGACCCCTGCCACCAGGGAGATCAGCGAGGCGAAGCGAGACTCCAGCGGGATCTCCTCCTGAGCGGAGAGCTCCCCGGCGATCCGCCCCACACCCACCACCGAGAGCGGCCCGTCGGGGTCCCGCTCGGCGGAGGTGAAGGTGGACACGGCCACGTCGTAGAGGCGCACCGGCAGGTTCGCGACGACGGCTCCGACCGCCTTGGACTGCTCCCACACCACCGGCCCGGCCTCCCAGAACGGCTGCTGGACCAGCTCCTGGTCAGCACCCATTCCGATGAAGCCCACCGGTTCGGTGATGAGCGCGCCGTCGTCGTCACGCTGGGCCCGGCCCAGCCCGTCGCTGATCGGTCGCTCGGTGAGGATCGGGGTCAGCGTGGTGGTGGTCTCCTCACCGGCGCGGACGTAGGTGACCTCGCTGGACTCGTCGGCCGACTCGCGGATCAGCTCGGTGAGCTCGTCCCAGGTGTCCACCGACTGACCGTTGAAGGCGAGGATCTGATCGCCCGGGCGCAGACCCGCCTCATAGGCCGGTCCGGCGGGGTCGTCGGCGGTGCACTCGCTCTGCCCGGCGTCGGCGGCATCGGCGGAGACCACGCATTCGAAGACCTCGCGGACCGTGGTGTTTGGTTCGGCGGTGCCGTGGAAGGAGATGATCCCGGCGGTCAGCGACAGCGCGATCAGCCCGTTCATGGCCGGGCCGCCGAGCATGATGATGATCCGCTTCCAGGTGGGCAGCCGGTAGAACATCCGGTCCTCGTCCCCGGGCTGCAGATCCTCGGCCGCGACCTCGCGGGCGTCGGCGGAGAGCTGCTGGAAGATCCCGGTGGACTGCGAGCGGACGGTCTTGGTCGTCGTGCCGGGTCCGCTGCCGGGTCCGCCGCCGTCAGCACCTGCACTCGACGACGACGCGGCGGGGGCGCCGTACTGGGCGCCGACCTCGCGCAGATAGGGGTCCCGCGGGGCGGCATCCTCGCCCAGGGCGGCCTCGGCCGATTCGTGGTCCTCCTCGACGGGGTGGTTCATCGTCCCGGTCTCATCCGGGGGCGGGTACATCCCGATCATCGCGACGTAGCCGCCCAGCGGGATCGCTTTGACCCCGTATTCGGTCTCGCCGCGGCGGCGGGACCACAGGGTGGGGCCGAAGCCGACCATGTACTGGGTGACGCGGACCTTGAAGAGCTTGGCGGGCAGCAGATGCCCGATCTCATGCAGCGCGATGGACAGCGCGATCCCGAGGGCGACGATCACGATGCCGGCGATCATCAGCAGCGCGATCATGCGCGCACCTGGACTGATCCGGCGGCGATGCGCTCATCGGCGGCGGCCCGGGCCCAGTGCTCCGCGCCCAGGACCTCCTGGAGCGAAGGTGCGGCGCGGCTGCTCGTGGGGTGGTAGCGCTCAAGCACGGCTTCGACCGTGGCGACGATGCCCGGGAAGCTGAGCCGGCCGGCGTGGAAGGCCTCTACGGCTTGTTCGTTGGCGGCGTTGTAGACGGCCATGTGGGTGGGTGAGGCGGCGCAGGCGCTCTTGGCCAGGGCGACGGCGGGGAAGGCCTGCTCATCGAGCGGCTCGAAGTCCCACTGCATGGCCTGGGTCCAGTCGATGGGCACATCGATCTGCTCGAGGCGTTCGGGCCAGGACAGTCCCAGCGCGATCGGGATCAGCATCCGTGGGTGGCCCGCCTGGGCGATGGTGGAGCCGTCCCGGAACTGGACCATCGAGTGGATCCACTGCTGCGGATGCACCACGGTCTGGATGTCCGCCAGCTCGATGTCGAAGAGCAGATGCGCCTCGATCACCTCCAGCGCCTTGTTCACCATGGTCGCGGAGTTGGTGGTGACCACCCGGCCCATCGCGTAGTTCGGGTGTTTCAGCGCCTGGGCAGGGGTGACCTCGGCGAGCGCGGCGGCGTCCCAGCCGCGGAAGGGCCCGCCGGAGGCGGTGACCACCAGGCCGGAGACCTCCGAGGCGCCGCTGAGCTGGGAGTTCCCGTGTGCGGGGACGGAGCAGAGTCCACGCTCATGTCGACCGGAGCTCAGCGCCTGCGCCAGCGCGGAGTGCTCGGAGTCCACCGGGACCAGCTGTCCCGGGCGCTGCAGCGCCTCGGCGACCAGCGCGCCGCCGACCACCAGTGACTCCTTGTTCGCCAGCGCCAGGGTGGCGCCGGAGCGCAGCGCGGCGAGGGTGGGGCGCAGACCGATGGAGCCGGTCATCCCGTTGAGCACGACGTCGGCGCCGGACTCTCCGGCGATCTGCACGGCCGCTTCCTCACCGGTGAGGATCTCGGGGCGGCGCCCCGCCGTGCCGACCGCCGGGGACGAACCCGGCGAGCCGGCTGACAGCGCGCGCTGAAGCTCGCCGGCCGCGCCGTCGTCGGCGATCCCGACCAGCTCGGCGCCGGTTGCGGCGACCTGCTCGGCCAGCAGTGCGGCATTGGACCCCGCGGCCAGAGCCACGACCTCGAATCGGTCCGGGTGTGCGGCGATGACCTGCAGCGCCTGGGTTCCGATGGAACCGGTGGAACCGAGGATCGCCACGCGGCGCTTGGGGGAAGCCATAGCCACCATTATGGCGCACCGAGGTCGCCCGTGATGGGCGTGCACAGTACGCTGGGAGCACAGCAGTTGCAGACCCATGCGGCCACAAGCCGATGAAGGAGCCTCACCGATGATCACACTGCGTGCAGTGGAGACCGAGGACCTGGAGCAGTTCTTCGTGTTCCAGCAGGATGCCGACGCCGCACATATGGCCGCATTCGCCTCGACCAACCCCAAGGACCGCAGCGTCTTCGACCACCATTGGGGCGAGCTGCTGAACTCCGATGACATCATCGTGCGCACCATCGATCGCGACGGCCAGCCTGTCGGCTCGATCGCCGCGTTCGAGGATGAGGACAGCCGGGAGATCACGTTCTGGATCGAGAAGCGCTTCTGGGGCCAGGGCATCACCACCGAGGCCGTGCAGAAGTTCCTCACCGAGTTCCCCGAACGCCCCGTCACCGCCCGCGTGGTGGTGGACAACCTCGGCACGCTGAAGATCCTGGAGTCCCTGGGCTTCACCGAGACCGGCGAAGAGTCCAGCTTCTCCAACGTCCGCGCCAAGGTGGTGCAGGAGAAGATCCTGCAGCTGGGCTGAGCGGCCCTGCGACTCCGCCTGCACCCTTGCCGCGCCTGCCGCGCTGAACAGTGTCAAATCGCGACACACTCATGACATTGTTCTGACCTGGGCCTAGTATGTGTTCAATGCCACTGACGGTGACGTCTTGAACCTAAGGGGGTCCGCGCGTGAACGCCACAGCCGCCAGGGTCGCGATGGGTCGAGACCCGGAGCGCGCGAAGGTGCTGCGCGCGATCTACAGCACTCTTGCCGGGCGGAGTGCCGTCTGCTTCCTCGAGGGCACCATCGGTTCTGGGAAGTCCACGCTCGCGGGCGAGGCGCGAGCCTGGGCGGCCTCCGCCGGACTGACCGTCATGGCCGTCTCCGATCTGACACCAGACGCAGAAGTGGGCGAGGCGCTGCAGCAGCACGGACCGGGCCCGTACTGCCTGGTGGCCGATGACCTGCACCGTGTCGAGCCCGGGATCCAGGCGTCCCTGGAGCAGCTGATCGATCACGGCGCGCTGACGCTCAATGCGGGTCCTCCGGTGCTGATCATCGCGACTGCCTCCCCCACCACCGATCCACTCACCCGTCGGCTCGCGAAGATGGCCGCGCAGACCGGGACCCGGATCACCCTGCGTGGCGTCACAAAGCACGAGCTCGACAAGCTGCTGCGCCAGCACGGCCATCGCCTCGCCGAAAAGTCTCTCGCTGTGGTGCACGCCCGCGCGGCCGGAAACCGTGGCCTCGCACTGCGCCTCGCCGGCGCCGGACTGACCTCCGACGCCATGGCCCGCTCAGTGATTCCACAGTCATTCCTGCAGCCCGAACTCGAGCAGATGGCACCATGTCTGCGCACCTTCCTCGAGGTCCTCGCCCTCGACGGCGGCGACTCGTCGACCGGGCAGACCGCGGAGGTCGCCGCACTCGCCCTCGAAGCGGCCACCCGCACGGTGACGGCCGCGTTGGACGTCGATTCTCTGGTAGATGCGCTCAACCCCATCCTGACCGGCAATGGTCGAGAAGTGTGTCTTCACGATCAAGCCTGGCGCGAGGCGACGGTCGCGCTGATCGACCCTGCCAGGCGTCGGCGGCTGCACGATCTCCTCGCCCGGCGCACGAGCGGTCTCGCACAGGCCAGACATCTCAGCGCGGCCTCCCCCGACGGGGACCCCGAGCTCGGCGACACCCTCGAAAGCGAAGGGATCCGAGCGCTGGAAGCGGGAGACTATTCCTCCAGTGCGGAATACCTTGCGCTGGCCATGGGTGTCAGCCGTGGGCCCGAACGGTACCGGCGGATGGTCTCCTCCTGTCTCACCGTGGGCATCGCGGAGAACCCGGGCGGCATGGCCTCCCTCTTCACGGAGGTCGGGCTGCTCGAAGACCCCGCCCTGGCCGCGTTCTTCCACGCCGGACTGGCGTTCTTCACCGGTCGGCTCGCCGAGGCCCGCCGCCTGCTGCTGACCCAGCTGCGCAATCCATGGTCGAACAAGTCCTTGGACGATCTCACTCATTGGCGCATGCTGATCCTGCTGTGCTCTGTGGAGATCGCCGCGGCCGATGCGCGTGCCGCACAGGCCGCCGTCGCGGCGGCACAAAGCCTTGAGGTCGAGCCCGCCACCCCCATCGACAGGGCCCTGAGCCGAGTGCTGGTCATGCACGAGGTCTACGCGCTGTGGAACTCCGGAGCAGTCGAGGAGTCCATCACTCGTCTGAACGCCTTCCTGATCGAAGCCGCCGATACCGCCGAACACACCGATGCGCTCTACTTCCGCGCACGCGCGCACTTCTACGCCGGCCATACGACTGCCGCACTGGATGATCTGGAGCGCGCCGAGGAGGGCCGGCATCGCCGGGTGGTCCCTGCGGCGGCCCAGCGCGGAATGGCTGAACAGGCCATGATGGAGTTCCAGCTGGGACGCTGGACCGACGCGATCCTGCGCGCGGAGCGGGTGATCGCGATGGCTCGCACCACGCATGACTGGCGTGGTCTCGCAAGCTCCCATGCGGTCCTGGCGATGGCCGCCGTCGCCCATGCCGATGAGACCGCCGCCGCCGAACATGCTGACTGGCTGAGTCATCATGTGACCACCTCCAGCGCACTGCCCCTCTATAACGTCATGACCGCGATGGCCTGGACGGCGAGGATGGCTGGGGACCAGGAGCGGGCCCTCGGCGTGATCGCCGATTTTCGGGGCAGCAAGCTGAGCACCTGGACCGAGCGCGTGGGTCTCATCGGGTGGCGGGCGCTGGAGATCGAAGCGCTGCTGGACCTCGAGAATCCGACCCGAGCGCGGCTTGCAGAGGCCGAGCGACTCCTGGCGACGTTCTCGCAGAAGGTGGCCGCGCACCCCGCGCTGCCGCTGCCCTATGGCCACCCGCAGGCGCTGCGGGCCAAGCTCGCCGCGCAGCGCGGAGATCTCATGACTGCCGTGGCGGACTACCGGGCCGCCATCTGGCTCACCGCAGACTTTCCGCACACCAAGGCCCGACTCCACCACAGCCTCGGCGTCGTCCATCGCGAACGCGGAGAGCACACAGAGGCTGACGATCAGCTCGAGGCGGCGCGGGACATCTTCGCCCAGCTCGGCGCGGCTCCGGAGCTGACCGCGGTCAAGGGCAGACTTCTCTCCGTGGCTGGCCGCTATGCCTCGCTCACTCCGCGGGAACGGGACATCGCTCACCTGATCTCTCAGGGCCGGACCAACCGTCAGATCTCCGAGAGCCTGTTCGTCTCGCAGAAGACCGTGGAGTATCACGTGGCGAACCTGCTGCCGAAGCTGAGGATGGACTCCCGGCGTGAGCTCTGGACCGCGGCGGCGGTGACCTCGCAGCGCACCAGCCCCCCGGAGCAGACGCCGGGATTCGCACCCGGCGTCCGCGCCTGAGCCGGGACCAACCAGCTCAGTCGTAGGCTCGCTGTACGTCATCGGCGCCTCCGGCCGCGAAGGCATCTCCCTCCTCGCGCGCATGGCCTCCCAGGGCCGTCCGCAATGATCTCAGCCCGTAATACATCCGCGTCCGCAAGGTCGCGACCGGAACCCCCGTCTGCGCCGAAAGCTCCGAATAGCCGACGCCGTTCAGCTGGACAGCGGCGATCACCTGGCGGTGCTCGTAGGTGAGTGTGGCCAGGGCCTCATAGAGGACCAGCCGCTCCACAATGAGGATGTCCTCCGTCACCTGCTCGCTCGGCCACTGCATCTTCTCCAGGTCCGACGGCGCCGGGCGCCGGGCGCGGGCGCGCAGGGAATCGATGATCAGGTTCCGCGTGATGGCGAACAGCCATGTCCGCACCGAACCCCGTTCGCTGCGGTAGAGGTCTCTGTTTCGCCAGGCGCGGATGAAGGCCTCCTGAACACAGTCCTCTGCCTCGGCTCGGTCACCCAGGGCCTTGCGCGCGAAGGAGAAGAGAGCCCCTCCATGCGCGGCAAAGGCGTCACGGACGTCCAACTGTGTGTCATCTTCTGCCTGCATCGGAGGCACCCCCTCGTGTGGCGGTGGAGCGCTCCTGGCGGCTGCGGGTCGAGAACTGGTCTTGCCTGGAAGGGAGTGGGCTGAGGGCAGGCGGCGGGGCAGTCACGGCGGAGCTGGGAGGAACAGGCATAGCGAAGCATCCCGGAGATCTGGCAGGGAGTCCTGCAGGGGTGGATCCACCGGCGAAGGGGCCGGCGGGCCCTTGTTCACTCTAGAGACTAAAGTCCACACCCTCCGGGGTGCCCTGGGGTGCCACCCTAGGGTTTTGCCGCTGCGCAGACCATTGTCCGAATCAGCAGCCTGAGGAAAACTCCTGCTCGGTGTATTCTCAGGCCCATGACTGTGAGCCACGCAACGCCGGCGTTTCCCGAAGACTCTCCCCTCGACTCCGCTCGCTCCGCCGAGACACAGGTCGAGACACACCCCGCGGCCCCCGCTCCACGCCCGGGTTCACTGCGCTGGGGCATCCTGGCCACCGGGTTCATCGCCGGGCAGTTCACCTCCGATGCGCTGATCGCCGGACTCGACGTGCGCGCCGTAGGCTCCCGCTCTGCGGAGTCCGCGCAGCGCTTCGCAACCACCTATGGGATTCCCCGCGCCCACGACTCCTATGAGGCGCTCGTGGCGGACCCCGAGGTCGACATCATCTACGTGGCCACCCCGCATCCGATGCACCGCGAGACCGCCGGGATGGCGCTCGAAGCGGGCAAGCATGTGCTCGTGGAGAAGCCGTTCACGCTCAACCGCGCCGAAGCCGTGGAGCTGCGCGACCTCGCCGCGCGCCGGGGACTGCTGGTCATGGAGGCCATGTGGACCCGATACCTGCCGCATATGCGCCGGATTCGCGAGATCATCGCCGCCGGCGGAATCGGCGAGGTCCGCACCGTCTTCGCCGATCACACCCAGTCCCTGCCCACCGACCCGGAGCACCGGATCAACGCGCTGACCCTCGGCGGCGGCGCCCTGCTGGACCTCGGCATCTACCCGATCTCCTTCGCCTGGGACATCCTCGGCGAACCGATCAGCATCCAGGCCGCCGCACATTTCGGTGCCACCGGCGCGGACACCGAGGTCGCCACCGTGATGACCCACCTCTCAGGGGCACTCTCGACGACGACGACCTCCTCGCGCGCGAAGGGCCCCAACACCGCCCATATCGTGGGCACCGAAGGGCGGATCGACATCGACGGGGTCTGGTACACCTCGACGGACTTCAGCCATCGCGCCGCCGACGGCACGCTGCTGGAGCGCTACGAGTCTGCCCGCGACGGTGTGGGCATGCAGCATCAGGCCCTCGCGGCCGAGGACTACGTGGCCCGCGGGGTGCTCGGAGGCGAGCGGCTCAGCGTGGACGATTCGGTGCGGATCATGGGCACCCTGGATGAGATCCGCGCCCAGATCGGACTGCGCTACCCGGGCGAGCCACGGCTGCGCTGAAGTTCAGCTGCACCTGAACTTCAGGTGCACCGAGCTTCAGGTGCCCTGCGTCTCGGGCCGGCTGCGCGTCAGCGGCCCGGCCGCAGCGCGGCGAGCTCAGGCGTGTGCAGCCGTTCCATGACCGCATCGGTGTGACTCGGCGGCTGTTGACGACCGAACCTGCTCACCAGCACCGTCACCGCGAAGGCCAGCGGGACGCACCACAGCGCCGGGGAGACCAGCAGCTGCGTCGCTCCGTCCTGCACCGGGCCCTCCCCCAGGGCCAGACCCAGCACCTGCGCGGTCAGCGAGCTCACCGCGCCCACCGTCATGCCCCAGAACGCGCCCTGCGCGGTGAGCCCGCGCCACCACACCCCGAGCAGCATCACCGGGGCCAGCGCGGAGGCGGTGAAGGTGAAGACCATCGCCACCGCACCGGCGAGCGCCAACTCGGAGGTCGCCGATCCCACCACCAGCGGGACCGTGATCGCCAGCAGCGCACCGAGCCGGAATCCGCGCACGGTGCCGGAGAAGAACTCCTGCGAGAGCACTCCAGACACCGAGACCACCAGCCCGGAGGTGGTGGAGAGGAACGCGGCGAAGGCTCCCCCGGCGATCAGCGCGGTGAGCAGGTCGCTGGCCAGACCGTCGAAGACCGCGGCAGGCAGCCGCAGGATCGCGGTGTCGTGGCTCAGACCACCGGTGCCCGCCAGCGCACCGGCCCCCGTCGTCGTGCCCCAGACCATCCGGGCGATGACCCCGAGCAGCACCGGCAGCAGGTAGAACAGCACGAGCAGGCCCAGCAGGAAGGTGGTGGTGCGGCGGGCGGCGCCGCCGTCGGGGTTGGTGTAGAAGCGGACCAGGACGTGGGGCAGCCCGAGGGTGCCCATCATCAGGGCCACCATCACGGAGAGGCTGCGGGAGAACTCCCCCCACTGGTCCCCGGAGTCGCTCAGCGAGGCCAGCCCGGCGGACCAGGCGCCGTTGAACTCCGGCAGCTCCAGCCGCTCCCAGAATCCGACCTGGAGCAGGATGAACACCGTGGGCACCAGCAGCGCGGTGAGCTTGACCCAGTATTGGACCGCCTGGGCGAGGGTCACCGAACGCATCCCGCCGGTGAGCACCACGAAGAGCACCACGAGGGCGACCAGCAGCGGTCCCACCCAGCCGGGCGCCCCGCCGGTGGCCGAGAGCGCGATCGAGGCGCCATGGAGCTGCGGGACGATGTAGAGCCAGCCGGCGGCGACCACGACGATGACCGTCATCCTGCGCATCATCGCGGAGCGGAAGCGCAGCACCACGAAGTCCGGGATCGTATAGGCCCCGGATCGGCGCAGCGGGGCGGCCATGAACAGCAGCACGATCAGGAAGCCTGCGGTGTAGCCGACCGGGAACCACAGCCCGTAGGTCCCGTGGGCCAGGATCAGCCCGGCCACGCCCAGGAAGCTCGCTGCGGAGAGGAACTCCCCGGCGATCGCCGAGGCGTTCATCCAGGGCGGGACCCGGCGTGAGGCCACGAAGAAGTCCCCGGTGCTGCGCGAGAGGCCCGGGCCGCCGAGCAGCAGGGTCACCGCGCACACCAGGGCGACGGCGCCCAGGACGGCGATCTGCTCACCGGTCACCGCGGGTCCTCGGCGGTCGGGGCGGTCTGGGCGGTCTGGGCGGGTGAGGCTACGGCTGCTGTGCGGGGCCTGGTGCCGGGGCTCTGCAGGCTGAGTCCGAGCACCTCGGCCCACAGCTGCTCATTGGCCTCTGAGCGCCGGCGGAAGTACCAGGCCAGGCCCAGCAGCACCGGGAAGAAGCCGACGCCGGGGACGGCCCAGGTCAGCGGCACGCCCCAGAGCGTGAGCGATCCGAGCCCGGTGGTGACCAGCAGCAGGCTGGTCACCACCACGGTGCAGAAGAATCCGACGCCGAGGATCAGCGCGAGCCGCAGCTGGGCGCGGATCAGCCCACGCACCGCCTGGGCGCGCTGATCGGAGTCTGCTCCGGCGGTACGGGCGTGGTCGGCGGCCTGGCTGCGGGTCAGCAGCGCCTCGCGCACGGTGGGCACCGCCTCGGGGCCGCGAACCGCGATCCGCAGGGCGGCGGGGCCTGTTGGGCCGGTGGGGCCGGTGGGGCCTGCGTCGGAGTCGCTCATCAGCGGCCGGTCTCCAGGCGCTCGCGCACCTGGGGCATCAGCCGTCGGCTGACCTCAAGCTCGGCACCGGGCACTTCGATGAGCATCCGTCCCTGTCGGCGGGTCACCCGCTGCACGTGGATGAGGTTGACCAGGGAGGACCGGTGGGTGCGGATGAACCCGTGCTCCTCCCAGGCCTCGGCAAGCTCCGCGAGCGGGGTGCGCAGCAGGTAGGTCCCGGCCTGGGTGTGGAGCCGGGCGTAGTCTCCATGGGCCTGGACCCAGCGGATGTCCTGCAGGTTCACCAGCACCGTGGAGTCTCCCTGCAGCACCGCGACCCTGACCGGCTCGGGCCGATCCTGCGCGGCGGTCTCCCGGGCCGCCGCCGCCCGACGCAGCGCCTCGGCCAGCCGCTCGCCGCGCACCGGTTTGAGCAGATAGTCCCGGGCTTCGAGCTCGAAGGCCTCCACCGCCGGATGGGCATCGGCGGTCACGAAGACCACCTGCGGTCCGGCCTCAGCCTGGGGCTCGACCGCCGGGAGGTCCCGCAGCCGGCGCGCCAGCGCCAGACCGCTCATCCCGGGCATGTGGATGTCCAGCAGCACCACATCGATCCGTCGCTGCTGCAGCACCTGTTCCGCGCTGCGCGCGTCCGCTGCGGTGAACACCTCGCCCGCCTGGGGTTCGGCGGCGAGCAGCCACTTCATCTGAGACAGCGCCAGCGGTTCGTCGTCGACCACCAGGACGGTCAGGCCCTGCGGATTCACACTCGCTTCCATCAGGATCCTCCCTGGGGCTCATGACGCTGGACTGGCTGCTGCTCTGGGCGGTCTGGGTGGTGCTTCTCGGGCTGGAACGGATCGGGCTGGAACGGATCGGGCTGAAACTTCGGGACCCGCATGGAGACCTTCATCCCGGCCCCGAGTGCGGTCTCCACCACCAGCCCGGCGTCGGCGCCGTAGGCCTGGCGCAGCCGCAGATCCACATTGCGCACCCCGATGTGGGCGTTGCCGGCCTCCCCGTGGAGCACCTGGTGCATCGCTTCGGGATCTGCGCCGTGCCCGTCGTCCTCCACGCTGATCTCGGCATGGGTGGCGGTGTCCGCGGCTCGCAGCCAGACCGTGCCGGATCCGGAGTCCGAATCCATTCCGTGGCGGACCGCATTCTCCACCAGAGGCTGCACCGCAAGGAAGGGGATGCGCACGCCGAGCACCTCCGGGGCGATCTGCAGCTTCACCTGGATGCGGTCGCCGAAGCGCGCCTTCTCCAGCAGCACATAGCTTTCGACCGCGGCCAGCTCCTCGCGCAGCGTGGTGAACTCCCCTTCGGCGCGCAGGCTGTACCGGGTGAAGTCTGCGAAGTCCAGCACCAGCTCACGCGCCCTGACCGGGTCGGTGGGAATCGTCGCGGCGATGGCGTTGAGGCTGTTGTAGATGAAGTGCGGGGAGATCTGCGCGCGCAGCGAGCGCAGCTCTGCCTCGACGAGCTGGCGCCGCAGCTGCTCCTCCACCGGCGCCTCGCTCAGCTGTGCCCGGATCTCCGGGCTGATCACCGCATCCCGGGTCGAGGCGGGGCCGGCGTCGTCGTCGTGGGTGCGGTAGAGCAGGACGGCAGCCAGGATCACCCCGACCACCAGGGCCAGGGCGAGCACCAGGGGGGCGAGCTCTGCCAGGAAATTCATCGTGCTCATCCTATGAGGGCGCGGGTCGATCTGTTGCACAGCTCATGATCCGACCGCCAGGCGCAGCCCGATGACCACTCATCGCTAATCCAGTGCCGCTCATCGCACAACATCGCGCTGAGGCCGATCGTGACCCGGGTCACACTGCACTCTGGAGGTACACACATGTGACCGAGGCCCGCTTCCGCGTGCCGACGCTACTTTTTAAGGAGCCGCAATGACACAAGTCAATGCCCCCGACGCGGGGCCCGTTGACTACCAGGAGGTGCAGGCGCGCGAAGACTTCCAGGAGCTTCGCCGGACGCACCGGAGCTTCGTCTTCCCGATGACGGCGTTCTTCCTCATCTGGTACATCGCGTTCGTGATCGTCGCCGCGTTCTTCCCGGACGTGATGGCGATCCCGGTCTGGGGAAACATCAACCTCGGCCTGGTGCTCGGACTCGCGCAGTTCGTCACCACATTCGTGATCACCGGACTCTATGTCTGGTTCAGCAACTCGAAGATGGACCCGAAATCCTCGGCGATCCGCATCGAGCTCGAAGCCCGAGGCGCGGGCCTTCCTGAGGAGGACAAGCACTGATGAACTCCCTGATCAACGCATCGATCACAGATGCCGGACTGACGCCGCTCGCGACCGCGGCCGCGGAAGCGGGCTCCGACGTCGGCAGCCCGCTGGCGAACATCTCCATCTTCCTCGTCTTCGTGGGCGTCACGCTGTTCTTCGTGATCCGCGCGTCGAAGAACACCAGCACCGCCGCCGACTACTACGCAGGCGGACGCTCCTTCTCCGGCACGCAGAACGGCACCGCCATCGCCGGCGACTACCTCTCGGCGGCGTCCTTCCTGGGCATCGTGGGCGCCATCGCGATCTACGGCTACGACGGCTTCCTCTACTCCATCGGCTTCCTGGTGGCATGGCTGATCGCCCTGCTGCTGGTCGCCGAACTGATGCGCAACACCGGCAAGTTCACCATGGCCGACGTGCTCAGCTTCCGTCTGCGTCAGCAGCCGGTCCGCATTGCCGCAGCCATCTCAACCCTTGCGGTCTGCCTGTTCTACCTGCTCGCACAGATGGCGGGCGCCGGCGCGCTGGTCGCGCTGCTGCTCGGCATCGAGAGCGGGATCGGTCAGTCACTGATCATCGCTGTGGTCGGCTCGCTGATGATCTTCTACGTCTTCATCGGCGGAATGAAGGGCACCACCTGGGTGCAGATCATCAAGGCCACCCTGCTGATCGCCGGCTCTGCCGTCATGACCGTCTGGGTCCTGGCGCTCTACGGCTTCAACTTCTCCGAGCTGCTCGGCGCAGCGGTGGACAACACCGGTGAAGAGGCTCTCCTCGAGCCCGGCCTGCAGTACGGCGCGGATCTCTTCACCAAGCTGGACTTCATGTCCCTGGGCATCGCACTGGTTCTGGGCACCGCCGCCCTGCCGCACGTGTTGATCCGCTTCTACACGGTTCCCACCGCCAAGGACGCACGCAAGTCCGTCGTGGTGGCCATCGCCCTGATCGGCGCGTTCTACCTGTTCACCCTGGTGCTGGGCTACGGCGCAGCGGCACTGCTGGACACCGAGACGATCCTGGCAGCACCCGGCGGGCAGAACTCCGCGGCACCGCTGCTGGCCTACGAGCTCGGCGGGACGTTCCTGCTGGGCTTCATCGCCGCCGTCGCCTTCGCCACCATCCTCGCGGTGGTCGCGGGTCTGACGATCACGGCCTCGGCCTCCTTCGCCCACGACGTCTACGCCCAGGTCATCAAGAAGGGCAAGATCGACTCCGCCGGCGAGGTCAAGGCTGCCAAGATGACCGTGATCGTGGTCGGCATCCTCGCGATCCTCGGCGGCATCGGTGCACAGGGGCAGAACGTCGCCTTCCTGGTGGCGCTGGCCTTCGCGGTCGCCGCCTCGGCGAACCTGCCGACGATCCTGTTCTCGCTGTTCTGGAAGCGCTTCACCACCCGTGGCGCGCTGTGGTCCATGTACGGCGGACTCGGCTCGGCGCTGCTGCTGATCGCCTTCTCGCCCGTGGTCTGGGGCCGCGACACCTCGTTCTTCCCGGAGATCGACCTGGCGCTGTACCCGCTGACCAACCCGGGTCTGATCTCGATCCCGCTGGCCTTCCTGCTGGGTTGGATCGGTTCGCTGACCTCGAAGGTGGCGGAGGATCCGGCCAAGCAGGCCGAGATGGAGATCCGCTCGCTGACCGGTGTCGGCGCCGAGAAGGCCGCCGACCACTAGGCCTTCTTCACCCCCATTCGTTGAGGGGCGGATTCTACGAGTACTTCATGCCGGAAACGGCAGAGGCTGCTCGGAGAATCCGCCCCTCAACTGTGTGTGGTGGGATTTTCGGGACGCCAGCCTTGCTGGACCAGGACACACTGGATGCGTTGGATCCCGCGGCGCCCCTGATCCCCCATGTGGTCCGCGGTGATCCTGACCTCGAGCCAGCCCAGCTGCTCGGTGATCTCGCTGCGGCGCACATCTTTACGGACGCTGCCCGGTGTGGAGTGGAGCTCCTCCCCCTCCTACTGGATCGAGACGCGGAACTCCGGGATCGCCAGGTCAGGCTCGAACCACGGGTGCCCGCTGGGATGCCGGATCACCGGATTCACCCGCGGTTCAGGCAAGCCGGCGAGATGCATGAAGAAGCGCAGTCGGGACTCCTGCGGCGAATCGACGCCTTCGCAGATGAGCTCCAGCGCCTCCCGCACGCCCCAGATAGGCGGGCGAGGTGACCCTGAAGCCTGCGAGGTCGACGATGAACCGCTCAGGCACCGTGATCCGGTGCCCCACAACCAAGTCAGGCCGCTGCACGCGGGAACCTCCTGCGGGGCTGCTGATATGGAACGGCGGCGCGGCATGCCGGAGGCCAGGAGACGCGCCCGTCGTCGTCCTGTCGCCGGCACGAACAGCGCGCGTCGGCGGCGACCATCCCGGGGCAGGTCCAGTGACTCCACGGTATTCAGTGCACACCCGGGCAACGCGCCAGGGGCGGCCGAGGCCTCGGCTGTGGAGCCGGAGCAGCTGATCCGGTCCTGGGGAAAACTCCGCGGAGCCGGGTCCCAGGACCCTCATCGAGAAGAGAGAGAAAGGAAAGGGTCAGCCGACGGAGGCCATGATCTCGGTCATCTTGTCCAGGAAGGCGTCCACCTGGGCCTCGTCGTAGCCGTTGTGGCCGTGGGCGCCGCTGAAGGTGATGGTGCGGACCTCGTCGACGCTCATCGGGTTCTCACCGTCGAGGTACTGCTCAAGCTGGCGGCAGAGCTCGTCGACCTGCTCCTTGCGGTAACCGTTGGAGGCCGAGTGCGCGGGCTCGCGGAAGCGTCTGCCGTCCGGGCGGGAGAGCCGTCCGCGCAGCGGCTCAGCGCGCTCGGCGAGCATCTCGTACCAGGCGTCCTCGCCGTGGGCATCGATGTATTTGTCCCGCTCGGCGCTGGCGAAGGCGTCCTCAAGCCGGTCCAGCGCGCCGTCCACCTCAGCAGGGTCATAGCCGCCGCCGGTCATGGAGAAGCTGACGTCACGGATCTCGGACAGGGCCATGCCCTCGCCGGAGTCATAGGCCACGCGGGCCCGAGCCATGAATTCGTCAACCTCGTCGCGGTTGTACCCCTGCTCCTGGTCGCTCAGAAGCGTGAACAGTGCAATCTCGTTCGCCATGGTCATAATCCTAGTGGCACTCCGCCGGCATCCGCGTTAAGCGCCACGATCACGAAGAACGCGGTGGGCATCGCGAAGACCAGCGAGTCCAGCCGATCCATCACTCCGCCGTGACCTGGGAGGAGTCGAGACATGTCCTTGATGCCGAGCTCGCGTTTGACCATCGACTCGGAGAAGTCGCCCGCGGTGGAGGCGATGACCACGGCGACAGCGAGCACCGCGCCGATGTAGACCGGCTCGTCGAAGATCAGCCAGGAGGCCAGCACCCCGACGCCGGTGGCACCGAGCAGCGAGCCGCCGAAGCCCTCCCAGGACTTCTTCGGACTGATCTTCGGCGCCATCGGGTGCTTGCCGAGGAACACCCCGAAGATGTAGCCGAAGGTGTCGTTCGAGACCACCAGCAGCACGACGACGACGAGGCGCCAGTCACCCTGGTCGAGGTTGAGCAGCAGCACGGCGAAGGACATCATGAACGGCACCCAGCTGGCCACGAAGATCGAGGACAGGATGGAGCGCCCCGGATCCCGGACCTTCCAGAGGGCTGCCGCGACGACGATGGCCAGTCCGGTGGCGATCAGCGCCAGCGTCAGCGCCTCCACCCCGCCGAAGTAGGCGGCGGTGGGCATCGCGACGGCACCGAGGAACAGCGGAATCTTGGGGAGCCGAAGCTGGTGTCCGTTGGGGGTCACGCGCGTCTCGAGCGCGCGGGCCACCTCCCAGACACCCATCGAGAGCAGGATCGTCCAGACCAAGATCAGCATCAGCTCGAAGAAGAAGATCCCGAGCAGTGCGGGCACCAGCAGGACGACGCCGGTGATGATGGCTGCGGGCAGATTCCTCCCAGCTTTGCCCGACATCAGACCTCGAGCAGCTCAGCTTCTTTGCGCTTGCTCATCTCGTCGATCTTCTCGACGTAGGTCTTGGTGAGGCTCTCGAGCTCCTTGGTGCCCCGCTCGCCGTCGTCCTTGCCGACCTCGCCGTCCTTGATGGCCTTCTCGATGATCTCCTTGGACTTGCGCCGGGTGTTGCGCACCGAGACCTTGTGGTCCTCGCCCTTGGACTTGATCAGCTTCACGTACTCCTTGCGGCGCTCCTCGGTGAGGTCCGGGATCGTGATCCGGATCTGTTTGCCGTCGTTCGAGGGGTTGGCGCCGACCTCGGAATCGGAGAGCGCCCGCTCGATGTCGCGCATCGCGGAGACGTCGAAGGGGGTGATCAGGATGGTCTTGGCATCCGGGGTGGCGAAGGAAGCCAGCTGCTGCAGCGGTGTGGCGGAGCCGTAGTAGTCCACCAGCACGCGGGAGTAGATCGCCGGATTGGCTCGGCCGGTGCGCACGGTGCTGAAGTCGACCGAGGTGGCCTCGATGGCTCGTTCGAACTGCTCCTTGGCATCTGCCAGGGTCTCATCAATCACGGGGGTCTCCTTAGGGGATGACGTTGAGGATGGAATTGAGGTTCAGTCTAGTCGGGGCCACCAGGTCAGGGGGTGACCAGCGTGCCGATCTCCTCGCCGAGCAGGGCACGGGTCACGTTGCCCTCCCCCTCCATGCCGAACACGCGCATGTTGAGGTCGTTGTCATTGCACATGGTCATCGCGGTCTGGTCCATGACCCGGATGTTCTTGCGCAGCGCATCGGTGTAGGTCAGGTGATCCAGCTTCTGCGCGTCGGGGGTGGTCTTCGGGTCCGCGGTGTAGACCCCGTCGACCCCGGACTTGGCCATGAGCACCATGTCGGAGTGGGTCTCCAGGGCGCGCTGGGCGCAGACGGTGTCGGTGGAGAAGTAGGGCATGCCCGCGCCGGCGCCGAAGACGACCACCCGGTCCTTCTCCATGTGGCGCACGGCGCGCAGCGGGATGTAGGACTCGGCGACCTGGCCCATGGTGATGGCGGTCTGCACGCGGGTGGGCTGGCCGGCCTGCTCCAGGAAGTCCTGCAGCGCCAGCGCGTTCATCACGGTGCCCAGCATGCCGATGTAGTCGGCGCGGGCCCGGTCCATGCCGGCCCGGGAAAGCTCGGCGCCGCGGAAGAAGTTGCCGCCGCCGACGACGACGGAGACCTCCACCTTGCCCTTGACCGCGGCGATCTGCTCAGCGATCCCGCGGACCGTGGCCGGATCGACTCCCACTGCGCCTCCGCCGAAGACCTCTCCGGAGAGCTTCAGGAGCACTCGGCGGCGGTGTGTCGGTGTCTCTGCGGTCATGGGTGTCCTCCAGGGGATCGTGGGGCGTCGGTGGTGCGGTCTTCCGGGCTGCTGGGACCCGGTGAGGCCGGTGTGGGCACAGAAAAGGGGGTGACCACCTCGTGTGAAGTGGTCACCCCCTTGACGTCTGAACTGTTGAGCTGCGACCAGTCTAGTGGTCAGCCGCCCTCCACTTCAGCTGCGTTGAGTATCAGGCTCCGACGCGGAAGCGAGCCAGACCCTTGGCAGACGTGCCGGCGGACTCGAGGACCTGGGTGACGGTCTTCTTCGGGTCCTTGGCGAACGGCTGGTCGACCAGCACGTTGTCCTTGAAGTACGCGTTGGTGCGACCTTCGATGATCTTGGTCATCGCCTGCTCGGGCTTGTTCTCGGCCCGGGCGGTCTCCTCGGCGATGCGGCGCTCGTCTGCCACGGTCGCTGCGGGGACCTCGTCGCGGGTCAGGAACTGCGGGGACAGCGCGGCGGCGTGCACCGCGATGTCGTGAGCAGCCTCTTTGGCCTGATCCGAGTCGGCGTCGACGGCGAAGAGCACGCCGACCTGAGCCGGAAGGTCCTTGGAGGTCTTGTGCAGGTAGGCGTCCACGAAGGCACCCTCTACCGTGGCAAGACGACGCACGACGACCTTCTCGCCGAGGATCGCACCCTCTTCGGTGACGAAGTCGACGAGCTTCTTGCCCTCGACGTCGGCCTCCAGGAGTGCCTCCACGGTGGTCACGTCGTGGGCGACAGCGGTCTCGAGGACCTTGTCGGCCAGCGCGACGAACTTCGCGGACTTGGCCACGAAGTCGGTCTCGGCGTTGATCTCGACCAGGAAGCCCTTGGTGCCGTTGACGACCTTGGCGGTGACCAGGCCCTCAGCGGCGGAACGGCCTTCGCGCTTGGCGGCACCCTTGAGTCCGCGGATACGGATGGCCTCGAGGGCCTTCTCGGTATCGCCGTCGGTCTCGTCGAGAGCCTTCTTCACGTCCATCATGCCGGCGCCGGTGCGCTCACGCAGGGCCTTGATGTCTGCAGCGGTGTAGTTCGCCATAGAAAAGCAGTTCCTCTCTTTACTTGGCTTCTTCAGCCGGAGCTTCGGTGGACTCGGTGGACTCGGCAGCGGGCGCCTCTGCGGCCGGCTCGGACTGCTCAGCCTTGGCGGGCTCGGCGGCCTCGTCTGACTGCTCGGTCTTGGCTGGCTCTTCGGTCTTGCCGGACTTCTCAGTCTCGGCGGACTTCTCAGTGGCGTGCTGCTCGAGCAGCTCGCGCTCCCACTCGGCCATCGGCTCTGCAGCCGTGCCGGAGCCGCCGCCGCGCTTGGATTCGCGAGCCATGAGGCCATCGGCCACGGCGTCGGCGATCACGCGGGTCAGCAGGTCCACGGACCGGATGGCGTCGTCGTTGCCCGGGATCGGGTAGTGGACGTCATCGGGATCGCAGTTGGTGTCGAGGATGGCGATCACGGGGATGCCGAGCTTCTTGGCCTCATCGACGGCCAGGTGCTCTTTGTTGGTGTCGACGATCCAGACCGCGGAGGGGGTCTTGGTGAGGTTGCGGATACCACCGAGGTTGGACTGCAGCTTGGTGAGCTCGCGGCGCATCAGCAGCAGTTCCTTCTTGGTGTGACCGGAGCCTGCGACGTCGTCGAAGTCGATCTCCTCGAGCTCCTTCATGCGCTGGACGCGCTTGGAGACCGTGGCGAAGTTGGTCAGCATGCCGCCGAGCCAACGGTGGTTGACGTAGGGCTGACCGACGCGGGTGGCCTGCTCGGCGATGGCTTCCTGGCCCTGCTTCTTGGTGCCGACGAAGAGGACGGAGCCGCCGTGGGCGACGGTCTGCTTGACGAACTCGTAGGCAGTGTCGATGTAGGAGAGGGACTGCTGGAGGTCAACGATGTAGATACCGTTGCGCTCGGTGAAGATGAAGCGCTTCATCTTCGGGTTCCAGCGGCGAGTCTGGTGACCGAAGTGGACACCGGAGTCGAGCAGCTGGCGCATGGTGACGACAGGCATGGTATTTCCTTTCAATGCCGGGCTTGGAACATGGAGGACATGCCTCATGCAGCTCCGGCTGGGTTTCTCGGTTGGACAGTGGCCCGGTTCTCTCGGGCTCCTGGCAGAAGAGGGAGGGGACTCGCGTTCTCTCCGCACGGCTGTCCCAGAGTAGAGAACAGCTGTCATGCGGACCGATGAGAAACGCCCCGATCGCTCGGGCAACCTCTGCGCGTAGTCAGCTGATTCAGGCATGCCGAGGCACGAAGAAGTCAACTGCTGGGGTTCAGCTTAGCGGCTCGACGCCGTTTTCCCCAACCGCCACAGGGATCCGCCAGCGCCCTGGATGCTCCACACATCCGCGGACTCGCGGGGATCGGAGTTCGGGGTGGTCGAGGCTGGGTGCATGGGCAGGCGGGGGCGAGGATTCACGGAGGCGAAGGTCGCTGCGCTGAGTGTCGCGCTGCTGATTGTTCTGGGTGGGCTGACGCCGGCCTCGGCGGGGTCATCGGCGGTGGAGCCCTTCTCGGCGGGGCGCTCTTCGCCAACGATGGCACAGGCGCCCTGGCGGCTGCCCGTGGCCGCGGATGAGCTGCGGCCCTTCGCCAGGCCCCCCTCCCCCTGGGGTCCAGGGCACCGCGGGGTTGACCTGGGGCCGTTGAGCGTCGGGGCGACCATCAGGGCTCCGACGGACGGTGAGGTCAGCTTCACGGGCGTGGTGGTGGATCGTCCGGTGCTCTCCATCCGACACGGGAAGGGGTACCTCAGCTCCTTCGAGCCGGTGGAGACCACTCTGGAGGTCGGCGATCGGGTCAGCGCCGGGGATCCGGCGGGGACGCTCGCTGCCAGCTCAGGCCATTGCGATGCACCCTGCCTGCACTGGGGCGTGCGGCTCTATGGGGAGTACATCAACCCGCTGCTGCTCACCGGCGACGTCGAAGCTTCGGTGCTGCTGCCGCTGGGCGACGAGTGATGGTGCCGGTGGAGGGCATCGAACCAGATCTAGTAGGCTCTTGTCCCCCGATCGCCGACCAAGACCCCGAGGAGCACGCGTGGCCCGACGTTCCCAGGAGGAGACGACGAACCGCAGCCACCAGGACGCGAAGAACACCCCTGGGCGCAGCCCGGCATCTGAAGGGGATGCCAGGAAGATCCGACACCTGGTGCAGCGGCCGGAGTTCCTCACCGATCTGCTGCAGATCCTCAAGACCGTGATCGCAGGCACCGGTGCCTGGTGGGTCTCCACCTCGGTGCTGGAATCCGAGCTGGCGTTCCTCGCGCCGTGGACCGCGCTTCTCACCGTCCACGCCACGGTCCATCGTTCGCTCTCCCGCGGCATCCAGACCACCATCGCATCGAGCCTCGGCGTCGGTCTCTCCTTCCTGATCGGCTACTTCCTCGGCGTCAGCCTGTGGACCTTCGCCCTGGCCCTGCTGGTCGGGGTGGTCGCGGCTCGGATCTCCTGGATCCGCGATGAGGGGATCGCGATCGCCACCACCGCGATCTTCGTGCTCGGCAGCGGCTTCGATGATCAAGCGGGGCTCCTCGATGACCGGATCCTCGAAGTCGCCGTCGGTGTGGCCGCCGGCCTGCTGGTCAACCTGCTGATCGTGCCGCCGCTGCGAGACAAGCAGGCCAGCCGCTACGTGGACAGCATCAATGAGCGCATGGGCAGCGTGCTGGTCAGCATCTCCCAGGAGTTCTCCGATTCATGGGACACCGATCAGGCTGAAGCATGGTTCCGGGAGACCGAATCGATGACCGAGGAGCTGAACTCGGCCTGGACCGTGGTGCGCTTCGCCCGTGAATCTCGCCGGGCCAACCCCCGCGCGCGGCAGGGCATTCAGAGCTTCGAGGTCAGCAGCTGGAACTCCGAGCAGGCAAGCTACGAGGAGATCCTCGAACGCGTCGACGAGGGGATCTCCCATCTGCGGCACCTGGCTCGCACCCTGCGAGAGGCGACCTACACCGACGGGGAATGGGACCATCGCTTCCGCGAACAGTGGGCACAGATCGTCGGAGACGCGGGCCGGGCGATCGCAGATCCCGATGCCGAGGTCGCATCCATGCACGACAACCTCAGCTCCCTCTCCACCGAGATGTCAGAGGGCGAGGGACTGCCCGGAGACTCCTGGCCGCTCTACGGCTCCCTGATCTCCAGCGTGCGCCACATCGTCGTCGTCGTCGACGACGTCGCCTCGGCGCGCCAGGCGCGTGAAGCGACATCCGAGAACCCGACCGTCTCGCACTGATCCGCGCGAGACACCCTCCGGGGTCAGCACGAGACAGTCCACCTGGGTCAGCGCCGGGCCGCCCGCCCGTGCCCGGCGAGGCGCTCCCCCAGCGCGACCAGCGCTGAAGCCGAGTCCGCCCAGGAGAACTCCTGGCTTCGCGCCCGGGCCGCGATCGAGGCGCGGGCGAAGGTGGCAGGGTCCTGAAGTCGGCGCACCGCCTGGGCTAGGGCTTCAGCATCCTGCCCGGGGACCACCTGGGTGCCGGCCTCCGCCATCGCCGCTCCCCCGATCTCGCGGAAGATCGGCAGGTCGGAGACCACGCAGGGCGTGCCATGGGCCATCGCCTCCACCACGGGCAGACCGTAGCCCTCCGCCTGGGAGAGCGTCACCAATGCGCTGGCCCGCCGCAGCAGGGTGCGATAGTCGGCGTCGGAGATCCCGTGGTGGAAGACCAGCTGTTCAGGGTCGGCCGCAAGGGTGCGGAGCTGCGCCTCGCGGGCGGCCTGGATCGGGCTGCACAGGTGCAGGGTGTATCCGGGCAGCCGGTTCAGGCCCGCGATGACGGATTCGACGTTCTTGTACCCCATGAAGGACCCCATATAGATGAGCTCCTTCGTCGGCGCCGCGCCCGGTTCGCGGGGGCACTCGACCGCGGGCGGAGCATTGGAGATCAGCTCCACCGGCCTGCGGGTGAGCCGGTGCCGGCGGATCAGCCCGCGGGTGGTCTCGGAGACGGTCGCAACGGCGTCGGCCTGGTTCAGCACCAGCCGCTGAGGCAGATAGGAGAGGTGGTAGGCCCGCCAGCCGAGGCGCACCAGTGCGGGCAGATCCCGCGGCGGGGTGCGGTGTGCGTAATAGATCAGGTCGTGCAGGGTGAGGATCAGCGGGTAGTTCCGGCCCCGTCCCCCCATGGTCTGCATCGGGGAGAACACCACGTCTGGGCGGTGCGGATTGATCTGCCGGGCGACCCAGGGCTCCCGAGCCGAGGTCGGCGAGGAGATCTGCAGATGAGGAAGGGCTGGGAGCAGGTTCAGCTGCTGCGGATCGCTGATCAGCATGGTGACATCGGCCTGTTCGGCGGCCGCCTCCACCAGGGAGGCGGTGAACCTGGAGATGCCGTCGTGGACCTGGGTCCGGGTGTACCGGCAGTCGAAGAAGAGCTTCAGCACATGCCGATTCTGGCACAGCCGTCGACGGGGCGACGGAGTGGACGGCTCTGGCATGATGAGTGTCATGAGCGAGTTGCGTTTCACCGGTGTCAGCGCGGATGTCCAGGGCCACGGCCAGACTCCCGAAACCTCTCGCCAATATTGGACGGAGTCCGCCGACACAGGGGCGCTGCGCGATGTCCCACTCCCGTCGCCCCGCCCCGGCGAGCTGCTGATCGAGACCCTGCACAGCGGCATCTCCCGCGGCACCGAGTCGCTGGTCCACCGCGGCGAGGTGCCCGCGAACATCACCGAAGTCATGCAGGCCCCCTTCCAGCTCGGCGAGCTGCCCTTCCCGGTCTCGCACGGCTATCTCAACGTCGGGGTGGTCCGGCAGGGCAGCGAAGCGCTGATCGGGCGGACGGTCTTCACCCTGGCCGGGCACCGCGAACATGTCGTCGTCCCCGAGTCCGCCGCCCACGTGCTCCCCGAAGACTGCCCCCCGCAGCGGGCGCTGCTCGCCGGGATCGGCGAGGTGGGACTCAACGGCCTCTGGGAGGGGCCCGTGATGGTCGGCGACCGGGTCGCCGTCGTCGGCGGCGGTCTGATCGGGCTGACCACGGCGCTGCTGGCCTCGAAGACGGCGCTGCAGCGTCTGCAGGTCGTGGAGATCGACGCCGAGCGGCGAGCCTTCATCGAATCCCTGGGCCTGGACGCCGTCACCCCCGAGGAGGCTGGACTCGACAACGATGTGGTCCTGCACAGCTCGGCCAGCTCCTCAGGGCTCGCCACCGCACTGCGTCTGGCCGGTGACGACGCCGTGGTCGTGGAGCAGTCCTGGTACGGCACCGGAGATCAGCAGATCCCGCTGGGTGCCGACTTCCATGCCCGCCGGCTTCGCATCGTCGCGACCCAGGTCGGTCAGGTGTCCGGCCCACGGCGGATGCGCCGCACCCGCGGCCAGCGTCTCGCCACGGCCTTAGGCCTGCTCGACTCCCGCTTCGACATGCTGATCAGCGGGCACTCGCCGCTGGCCGAGCTGCCTGCCGTGATGCAGGACGTCGCCACCGGTGCGCCCTGGACCCGGGAGCAGATCCTGCACGTGATCGATCACCCGCTCGCCGCGCACTACGCCTTCGGGTGAGGCTCGCGCAGCGACGATTCCCATCCACCACCACCACCTAGGAGAGCCATGAGCCGATTCCGCCTGACCGTCGATGACCACATCATGATCGCGCACAGCCTGAAGGACCCGTTCTTCGGACCGGCGCAGAACCTCCATGGCGCCACGCTGAGCATCGAGGCCAGCTTCTTCCGCGAGAGCCTCAACGAGTACGGCGTGGTCCTGGACATCGGGGCCGCCACCGAGCTGCTCGCCGCCACGCTGGAGCCGCTGCGCTATAAGAACCTCGACGAGGTGACCGAGCTCGCCGAGAAGTTCACCACCACCGAGGTGATCATCGAGCACATCGCCGAGAAGCTGGTCGCGGGACTCCCCGCCGACCATGGGCTCACGGCGCTGGAGGTGCAGGCCGAGGAGCACCCCCGGGCCCGCGCGTCGGTCAGGGTTCAGCTCTGAGCGGGCAGGCTCGGTAGTATGTCGGAGTGTCCTCGCGACTCGACTCTTCATCGTGCGCGCGGACCCGAGGGGCGTTAGCTCAGTTGGTTAGAGCAGAGGACTCATAATCCTTTTGTCCTGGGTTCAAGTCCCAGACGCCCTACCGTCGAAAGTCAGGTTCAGGCGGGCTGCGTCTGCTGACGAGCCACCGTGACCTCTGTCACACGTTCCGGCCGGGCACACGCTTGAACTAGGGTCGGGTCATGGGACGTCTACCTGCGATATCTGCCGGAATCCTCACCTCTCTGCTGCTCGTCAGCTGCGCCGAACCCTCCACGGAGCAAGCCGGCGACGGTGCTGAGACCGGCACCGACGCGGCAGACTCTCAATCCACAGACCCTGAATCACCAGACGCCGAATCACCGAACTCTGAAGCACCCGACGCGGACCCGAGCCCCGACTCTGACGCTGCGCCGTTCAGCATCGAAGAGCAGGGCAGCTATGACGCCCCCTGGGCGCTGGAGTTCCTGCCCGGGACCGAGCAGATGCTCATCACCAGCAGATACGGCGAGCTGTTCCTGCGCAGCGCGGACGGCTCTGCCGCGCCGGAGGACTCTGCGGACGCCGATGACATCAGCGTGAGCGGCCTGCCCGAGGACATCGTCGTCGAGGGTCAGGGCGGCCTGGGCGACGTCGTCGCCGCCCCAGACTTCGACGACAGTCAGCGCGTCTACCTGAGCTGGATCAACGCCTCGGAGGCGGGCACCGGTGCCGTCGTCGGACACGCGCAGCTGGTGGACTCCGGGGACACTGCGACGCTTGAGGACCTCACGGTGATCTGGGAGCAGGACCCCAAGACCTCCGGCGCAGGGCATTTCTCGCACCGCCTCGCGTTCAGCCCGGACGGAGAGCACCTCTTCGTCACCTCCGGGGACCGTCAGCAGCTCGACCCGGCGCAGGATCTCTCCAGCGGCCTGGGCAAGGTGATGCGTCTGACCCCCGAGGGCGAACCGGCTCCGGAGAACCCCTTCACCGAGGACGGGGACGTCACCGAGGAGATCTGGACCTATGGTCACCGCAATCCGCTGGGCATCGACTTCGACGCCGACGGGGAGCTCTGGATCTCCGAGATGGGCCCCGAGGGCGGCGACGAGCTGAACCTGCTAGAGGCGGGCGAGAACTACGGGTGGCCCGAGGCTTCCAACGGCTCCCAGTACGGCGGCGCAGAGATCCCGGACCACACCGAGGGGGACGGCTTCGCGGCCCCCGCCGCCTGGTGGACCCCCTCCATCTCCCCCGGCAGCCTGATGATCTACCAGGGTGAGATGTTCCAGGACTGGACCGGCAGCGCCTTCATGGGGGCGCTCTCGGGTGAAGCCCTGGTCCGCGTGGAGCTCGACGGCGATCAGGCCGGGGAGGAAGAGATCTGGGACATGGGGGCCAGGATCCGCGACGTGGAGCAGGCCCCCGACGGGAGCATCTGGATCATCGAAGACGGCGACGGCGCCGAACTGCTGCGCCTGACCCCGGCGGAGTGACCTCGGCACAGTGACCTCGCCAGCGGACGCGACGGCAGAGACGCGACGGCAGAGACGCAGGCCTCCGCTACTGCGGGTGCTTGCTCTCGATCCAGTCCGCGCCGCGGTAGAGCTTCTCGAAGGCGTTCATCGTGGTGTTGAGGCTGTGCCGGCCCGCCCGCTCCCGACTGCGCTCCCCCATCGCGGTGCGCTGTTCCGGGCTCATCGTGAACAGCTGCTCCAACCGTGCCGCCAGATGTGCGGAGTTCCCGGGCTCGAAGAGGTAGCCGTTGACCCCCTCCTCCACCAGGTGCGGCAGCGCCAGAGCGTCGGCGAGCACCACGGGAAGCCCGGCTGACATGGCTTCCAGGGAGACCAGCGACTGCAGCTCAGCGGTCCCGGGCTGGCAGAAGACATCGGCTTCGAGGTAGGCGCGGCGCAGCGCGTCCTCGTCGACATGGCCGCGCATCCGCACTCGATCGTCCAGGCCCAGCTCCTGGATCTGTGCGGCGAGACGATCGCGCTGCTCGCCGTCGCCGACGATGTCCAGTCCGATCCCCAGCCCCGGATCGGTCTTGCCGATCGCGTCGATGAGCACATCCACGTTCTTCTCCACGGCCAGACGGCCCACGAAGAGCACCGTGGGCCTCTCGGGCGGGGTCAGCACCTCACCGCGACGCAGCCGGTAGTTCTCGACGTCGATCCCGTTGGAGAGCGGGAGCACCTTCTTGAATCCTGCCCGCTCCATCATGGTCCGCGCCGCCAGCGGGGTCGGGGTGGTCACCACGGCGGCCTTGCCCATCAGCTTGCCCATGTCCCGCCAGGAGTTCTTCGCCACGATCCGGCGGAACCAGGCAGGGAAGGGCAGGAACGGGTCCAGGTTCTCGGGCATGAAGTGATTGGTCGCGATGGTGCGCAGACCGCGTTCGGCGGCGGCATCGATCGCAGCCTTGCCGATCATGTAGTGGCACTGGACATGGACGACGTCGGGCTGCAGCTCGTCCATCAGCCGCCCCATGGCGGGCTCCACCAGCCAGGGCAGGCAGAGCCGGATGTACTCGTGGGTCGGGGCCTTGAATGACCGGAACCGGTGCACGGTGGCCTCGTCGGTGTGTTCGACCATGTCAGGGCCGCGGCTGGTCCTCGCGGCAGCGATGTGGACCTCATGACCGCGGGCCGCCATGTTCTTCGCCAGCCGGTGGCTGAAGACCGCCGCGCCGTTGACGTCGGGCGGGTACGTGTCGGCGGCGATCAGGATCCTGAGCTTCCCACCGGGGTGCTCATCGGGGTTCACCTCAGGCATCTCTGCGGGCTTCTCTGCGGGCTCCCCGGCAGACTTCTCCCCCGGCTCATCACGGCGAGCATCGGCGGGCACGTGGTTCATCATCAGGCGGTCGAATCCTCCTCGGTGTCCGGGCGGGCCTGTGCGCCGCGCAGCCGCGCCGCCTCGCGGCGGGCCTTGATGAAGTAGTCGATTGAAGCAATGATATGCATCGCCGCGCCGAGCGCCAGCAGCACGAAGGCGATGTCAGGAATGAGGCCCTCGCGCAGCATCCCGGTGGAACCCAGCAGGGCCAGCGGCAGCCCGATCAGCAGGCACGCGGTGCGCAGCTTGCCCAGCAGCGTGACCTTCAGCGGAGGCGGTCCCTTGAAGAGCAGATAGGTGTTGACCGAGAGGATCAGGTCGGGGATGACCACGGCGAGCACGACCCAGATCGGCACGATGCCGAAGGTGGCCAGGGTGGCGCTGACGGTGATCAGTGCGAGCCGGTCCGCCAACGGATCCAGCCACTGGCCCACCGTGGACATCTGATCGAAGCGTCGGGCGATGTACCCGTCGATCCAGTCAGTGCTGGAGAGGACGACCAGCACCCAGAACGCAGCCATGTACTGGTCCTGCGCCACGAGCCAGACGAACACGGGGATCAGCAGGGCCCGCAGCACGGTCACGATGTTAGGCGCGGTCCAGAACGTCTCGCGCATGGTGTACTCGAAACCATCCTGGGTTCCGGCACCGATCAGTCTCACCGGGGCAGTTTATTTCTTCACAAGCTCGCGGAGGAAGACTGCACCTGCAGCAGCAGAACCGGCGACGACGGCGAGCGGCTTCCACCGCGCAGCCACGAACTCTCCGGCAGCGTGTGCGCCCGACTCCTGGCCTGCGGCGGCGGGGACGCCCTCGATCTTGGGCTCGGCGGCGGGTGGGACGCGTACCGGCTCACCGGCGGCACCGAGGGTCTTCGGCTTGGGTCCGACCCGGTCGGAGGAGCCGCGGTCGGCCTTGGGCTTCGGTTTGGAACCGCCGCGGGCCTTGGAGCCGATGCTCTCGGCCTTGTCCTTGACGTTCTCAGCCCGGTCCTTGACGCTCTCGGCGATGGTTCGGGTGCTGGAGGTGATCTGGTCCTGAAGCGAGGCCAGGTGATCGCGGCGCAGGCCGGTGCGGCGAAGCAGCTCGCTGTAGGTGGGAGGTGTCGGGGAACCGGCGCCGGGAGTCTTCGCGTCCTTCTTCGCCTGTTCGGCCGCCTGACGCTTGGACTCTTCCTTCTGCCGACGCTTCTCGGAATCCGCCTGATCCAGGCTCTGCGGATCGAAGCGGGTGCCTTCGCGGGCCACTCCGAGATCGAGGCGGAAGCCGCGGATGGCGTCTTCGGGCAGCAGCGGCAGCGTCTTGCGGAACTTGAGCAGCCCGATGAGCGCGAAGATCAGCGCGATCAGCAAGAAGATGCCGGCCACGATGAGCGCGGCGGCCCAGAGTTCAAAGATCAGCGCGAACGCGGCCACGGCGGCGACGATGAGCGCCACCACGAGGAAGGTGAGAAAGACGACGCCGACGACCATGAGGGCCACGGCGATGCCCGCGGCCACACCTTTGGTCTTCATCTGGCCGATGGCCAGCTGGATCTCGTCGTTGATCTGCTTGGGGCCGAGTCGCAGTACGACCTTGATCACATCGAGCAGCGACGTACGGGGCGCCGTGCCCTTTGTGCGGCCGGTTCCGGGCTGAGACAAGACTGCGCCTCCATAAGAGAGATGGTGCTCGAGGGTGGGTGTTCAGTTCACTACAAACTACCACCTATACGATTGAGAACATGGCTGACCAGTACGATTTCGAAGAGCTCTATGCCAACACCTACACCGAGGCTGACCAGCGGGCGTACGAGAGCCAGCCCACCTCGGAGAAACGTTTTGTGATCGCCTGGCTCCTGACACTTCTCATGGGGCCCGCAGGGGCGCATCGGTGGTATCTGAACCGCCCGGTGACGGCGTCGCTGATGGTGCTGGTGAGCATCGCCGCCGTCGCGCTGATGGTCTCAGGATTCGCGAATCTCGGGCTGCTCTGCATCACGATCATCTTCACCTGGACGCTGATCGACCTGATCATGCTGCTCGCCGGGTCCATGCGTGACCGTGCGGACCTGCGACTGGCCGGGCACCGCGAGCGGGCTGGCGTGTGCTCGGCGATCACGATGCTGCTGCTGGCGGTCGGCCTGGTCTTCGCCCTGGTGGTCGGCACCAGTTCAGGGGTGGCGGGCTGAGCCGACGCGGGATGGGCGGAGTCGTCGTTCCTGGTCTCCCTGGCTCGCTGCTCCGCTCTGCGGACCCCGCTCAGTCCTCGATCCGCCCCACCGGGGTGCGCTTCTCGGCCTGGAACTGGTCCTCGATCCGGCCGTTCGCCCAGTATGCGGAGAGTGACATCGCCTTGCGCTCCAGCCCCTTCTGATCCACCAGCATGCGGCGGATCCGCTTCATCTGGGCCCGCTCGCCGTGCACGAAGACCTGCACATCACCTTCCGGGATGGCCAGCTCCTCCAGGTACTCCGCGAGCATCGTGGTCTCCGGGCTGAAGTCGGCCTCGCGGTGCAGCCAGACCAGGTCCATCCCTGCGGGGACATCCAGCGGCTGGCGCTCGGCCGCGTCACGGACCTCGACGACGGCGACCCCGCGCGCGTCCTCAGCCATCGATTCAAGCGCCGAGGCGATCGCGGGCAGCGCGGCCTCGTCACCGGCCAGCAGGTGCCATTCAGCCTCCCCGCGCGGAGCGTAGCCGCTCCCGGGCCCGAAGAAGCTGATCTGCTCCCCGATCTGCGCGTTCTTCGCCCAGACTCCGGCGCGGCCCTCCTCGCCGTGGACCACGAAATCCACCCAGATCTGCGAGTTCTCATGGTCGACGTGGCGGATGGTGTAGGTCCGGGTCGCCGGCATCTGTTCGGTGCGCAGCTGTTCGCGCAGCGCGTCCATGTCATAGGGGCGGCTGAGGTCCAGACCCTCGGGCAGCTGCGCGGCCTCCGCGGCGCTCTGCGGAAGGAAGAGCAGCTTGATGTACTGGTCCGTGGCAGGCGACTCCCCCACGGACTTGAACTCGATCGCCTCGAACCCGGGTCCGCCCAGGACCAGCCGGATCATGTGCGGACTGAGCTGCTTCTTGGCCTCGACGGCCAGGACGTGCTGGATGCGCGTTTTCTTTGACTTGGACACCCCGGCACTCTAATCGAACCGGGTGACCCGGCGGAGGTGAGCCTCAGCTGCGGGGGCCTGTATTGCGACAGAAGCCCGTGCTCGAATCGTTGTCCAATCCGTCGAAAAAGTTGAGTGCATCATGCTCAACTTGGGAATATACTGGGTGTGGGTTCCACAGGAACCGACGCCGCAAGGCACTGACCCAGTCCTATAGAGCGATGAGCATAAGGAGCTGATTGCCGTTATGAACAACTCTCTGACCCGTCTGGACCCCTTCGCCCTGATCGACGATGTCTTCCGCAGCATGCGGACTCCCTCGATGGATGCGGCCCAGCGCCAGGCCGGCTTCGTGCCCGCCGTGGATGCCCATCGCGAGGGTGAGGACCTGGTCCTGCGCGCCGACCTCCCCGGCATCGACCCGGACAAGGACGTCGCGGTCGAACTGACCGGACGCACGCTGACCGTGTCCGGGGAGCGTCGCAGCGAGACCGAGGCCGAGGGTCTGCGCGAGGTGCGCTACGGGTCCTTCTCCCGCACCATCACCCTGCCGGGCGAGGTCTCCAGTGACGCGATCTCCGCGACCTACGAGTCAGGCGTGCTCACGGTCCGCGTGACCGGGGTCTACGCCACCGAGGAGCCGCGCAAGATCCAGGTCACCTCCACCGAGCGCGAGAAGAACCTCGAATCCTGATCCCTCCCTCTTCTCGCTGAGAGGCGGATCCTCCGGCCAGTCTGGGCTTCCCGGCCCGTCAGGCACCCGGAGAATCCGCCCCTCGACGGAGGAGAAGAGCTAGAAGACGATCGTGGTGCTGCCGTTGCGGATGACCCGGTCTTCGCAGTGCCACTTCACCGCGCGGGAGAGCACGGCGCGTTCGACGTCGGCGCCGAAGCGGGTGAGCTGGGCCACGTCGTCGCTGTGCGAGACCCGGATGACGTCCTGCTCGATGATCGGACCCTCGTCGAGGTCCTTGGTCACGTAATGGGCAGTGGCGCCGATGAGCTTCACTCCGCGGTCAGCGGCCTTCTGGTACGGGCCGGCGCCGATGAAGGCGGGCAGGAAGCTGTGGTGGATGTTGATCACCGGAGCCCCGACATGTTCGAGGAAGTCCTCGGAGATGATCTGCATGTACCGGGCGAGCACGATCATGTCGACGTTGCCCTTCAGCAGCTCCAGGTGCCGGGCCTCGGCCGCAGCCTTGTCCCCGTTGATCACCGGCACGTGGAAATACGGGATCCCGAAGGGCCGCACATCTTCGGCGAGGTCGGCGTGGTTGGAGATGACCATGACGATGTCCATCGGGATCTCACCGCGGCGGTGCCGCCAGAGCAGATCCAGCAGGCAGTGGTCGGTCTTGGACGCGAAGATCGCCACCCGCTTGGGCTGATCTGCCGCTGCCAGCGAGTAGTCCATGGAGAAGCGATCAGCAAGCTTCGTCTGGATGGCCTGCTCCACCGCGGGCTTCGCTGCGGCGAGTCCGGGCAGGTGGAACACGGTGCGTTGGAAGAATCGGCCGTCCTCCACGCCGGTGGAGTACTGGTCCAGGCTGATGATGTTGCCGCCGACCTCGGCGATCAGCTCCGAGACCGCCGCCACGATCCCTGGCTGGTCCGGGCAGGAGATGATCAGCCGGGCGATGTCGTGGGTCTTCGTCTCAGGGGCGCTCATCAAGTCTCCGAATCAGGTTCACCAGGTCAGGGCGGCGGGACAGCCTTGCATCATCGAAGCGGCCCCGTCACGGACAGCGTCGCACGAAGCACACTATGACATGAAAAACGCCCCCACCCGTGAGGGCGAGGGCGAATCTGCTCCCCCAGTTGGATTCGAACCAACAACCGCTCGATTAACAGTCGAGTGCTCTGCCGTTGAGCTATGGAGGATTGCGACTACGAAAGTCTAACAGGGGTTCCTGGTCGCTGTGAAATCGCTGTGGAATCATAGATCCGTGACGCCTGTATCTCTCGACACCCCAGCGACTGCCCCTGCCCCGCGGTTCAATGCTCTCACGGTCTTCACCGGTTCCGCCTCCGGAGCTGATCTCGACTACACCGAAGAGGTCCGCCGGCTCGGCACCGCGCTGGCCGGGGCCGGCATCGGCGTGGTCTACGGCGGCGGGAAGGTCGGCCTGATGGGGCAGATCGCCGATGCGGCCCTGGAGGCCGGCGGCGAGGTCCACGGGATCATCCCCGAGGTGCTGATCGGACGCGAGGTGGGACATCATGGGCTGACCTCGTTGGAGATCGTGCCCGACATGCATACCCGGAAGTCCCGGATGGTGGACCTCGGTGATGGCTTCATCGCGCTGCCCGGCGGCATGGGAACGCTGGAGGAGTTCTTCGAGGTGTGGACCTGGCAGTACCTGGGTCTGCACGCCAAGCCGGTGGGGCTCTACAACGTCAAGGGATTCTGGGATCCGCTGTTGGCCATGGTGGACCATATGGTCGATGAGGGCTTCATGTCCGCCTGGCGCCGCGCGGCACTGGTGATCAGCACCGATCCGCAGGACCTGATCGCGAAGCTGCGAGCCTGGACGCCTCCCGCCGGACGCTGAGGCTCAGCCGTCGGGCAGCCGGGCGTCAATCCAGCTCGGTGTCCAGCCAGCGGCCCAGCACCACGGTGTCCTGGTCGGTGTAGCCCAGCGCCCGGTAGAAGTCCTGGACGCCTGCGTTCTCCTGCCGGACCATGAGCATCAGCTTGGGCACCCCGCGCCCGCGCAGCCAGTCCTCGGCCCCGGCCAGGAGCGCCTTGCCGAGCCCCTGGTCCTGATGCCTTTGGTCGACGGCGAGATAGTAGATCCAGCCGCGGTGACCGTCCTGGCCGACCATCACCGTGCCGGCCAGCTCCCCCGCGGCGTCGAGCGCTGCGAGCACCGTGGACTCTTCTCCGGTGAGGGCCCGCCGGCAGTCCTCAAGCGGGTCGTTCCAGGGCCGGGTGAGCCCGGCCTGCTGCCAGAGCCCGACGGCGGCATCGAGCAGTTCTTCGGGGAGCTCGGTGACGCGCAGGTCGGTCACGTCTTCCCTGCTATCTCTGCACCGGGCGGATGGAGATGCTCTCCACCATGGAGGCGTCCTCCATGTCCACCACGGTGCGCGCCGCCTCGGCGATCGCCTGCGGGGAGATGTAGATGCCCCCGTCGTAGTCCTCGTTGCCCATGGACTCCTGCAGGGCGACCTGCATGTCGGTGTCCACCCGGCCTGGGTGGATCGAGGTGACCCTGACCCGGCCCCGCTCCTCCTCGCGCAGCGCGTCGGTGAGCGCACGCAGCGCGAACTTGGTCCCGGAGTAGAGCGAGCTTCCGGGTCCGGCGGTGAATCCTGCCCCGGAGTTGATGCTCAGCACCTGTCCGGTGGATTCGCGCAGCAGCGGCAGCGCGGCGCGGGTCAGCTCCGCGACGGCGAAGACGTTGACGGTGAACATCTCCTGGAACTGCGTCGGAGAGGTCTCCGCGACCGGGTTCATCCAGGCGAGTCCGGCCGAGTGGACGAGCACGTCGAGTCGGGCGAGCCCGGCGGCCTGCAGCGCGGGGGCGATCGCGTCGAGGTCGGTCAGGTCCAGCAGGAACGGTTCGGCGCTGGGCAGGGTCTGCACCACGGCGTCCACGGTCTCGGGGTTCGTCCCGCCGACCAGGATGTGGTGGTCCCGGCCGAGCTCGGCGGCGATGGCCTTGCCGATCCCGCGGGAAGCCCCGGTGATCAGGGCGACTGGACGAGTGCTGGCGGTCTGCTGTTGGGTCATGAAATCAGCTTAGAGGATCCGCTCCGAGGGCTGCCGTGGCGGCGCAGCAGCTCAGCCGTCCAGACCCACGCAGCTCAGCCGTCCAGCAGCCAGCGGTGCAGCGCGGTGTGGCAGTCGCGCAGCGCCTGCGCGGTGACGTGTTCATCGTCGGAATGTGCCAGCAGCGGGTCTCCGGGGCCGAAGTTCACCGCCGGGACGCCCCTGGCCGAGAACCGTGCCACATCGGTCCAGCCGTACTTGGGCATCGGCTCTCCGCCCACGGCGTCGATGAACGCCTTGGCCGCGGGATGGTCCAGCCCTGGCCGCGCGGCCGCGGAGCTGTCGGTCACCTTCTGCTGAGCCGCGCCTATTCCGGCCTCGGCGAGGACCTCACGGACATGGGTGTGGGCCTGCTCCTCGGTCTTGTCCGGGGCGAACCGGTAGTTGATCTCCACCACGGTGGAGTCCGGGATGACGTTTCCGGCCACCCCGCCGCGGATCCGCACCGCGTTGAGCCCCTCTCGGTAGTCCAGGCCCTCCACCGTGATGGTCTGTGGCGCGTACTCGCTCAAGACCCGGAGCAGCCCGGCGGTGCCGTGGATCGCGTTCTCCCCCATCCAGGCCCGCCCGGAGTGCGCGGCGACCCCGGGGATGGTCACCTCGAAGCGGCAGGTGCCGTTGCAGCCGCCCTCGACCACGCCGTGGGTGGGTTCCAGCAGCACCGCGAAATCGCCGTCCAGCAGCTCCGGCACGCGGTTCAGCACCCGTCCGAGACCGGACTTGCTGGCCTCGACCTCTTCGTGGTCGTAGAAGACCCAGGTGATGTCGCGGTCCAGGGAGCCTCCCGCGGCCAGGCGCGCCGCGACGTCGTCGGCGAGCTTCAGCTGCACCGCCACACCGCCCTTCATGTCTGTGGCGCCGCGGCCGTAGAGCACGTCTACACCCTCGGTCTGCTCCCAGCGCGGCGGGACGGTGCCGCGGGAGCCCGGAGTGGTCGGCAGCGGCACGGTGTCCAGGTGCCCGGCGAGGATGATCCGCTGCGCCGCTCCGGTCTCGGTGCGCGCGATGATCGTGTCGCCGTCGCGATGCACGCGCAAGCCCGGCAGGTCTTGAAGCGCGGCCTCTACGGCGTCGGTCAGGGCCGTCTCGTCGCCGGAGACGGATTCGCAGCCGATGATCGCCTCGGTGAGCGCGGCGACGTCGCCGGAGAGCAGTCCACGGATATCCATCCGCCCAGCCTAGGCGAACGCCCCCGCGCATGGGACCCGCAACAGGACGCTCCTGGGCTCCAGCGCCGGAAAAAGTAGGATGGTGCCATGAGCACTGACATTCGAACCGCATCCGGCCATGGCCTCGCCACGGTGACCACCGACGGCACCGTCCTGGACACCTGGTTCCCGCGCCCTGTGATGGCCCCCCTGTCCGAGAACGACGACGCCGAGCTGATCGCCGCCCTGCAGGCCGCGACCGGCGAGGATCCTGACCGCGGGGTCACCACCCAGGTGGTCTCCGTGGAGTCCGCCCTCGACTCCGAGGCGAGCTCCGCCTCCGACGTGTGGCTGCGCCTGCACCTGCTCTCCCACCGGCTGGTCAAACCGCGCACCATCAACCTCGACGGCATCTTCGGTCACCTGAGCAACGTGGTCTGGACCAACTTCGGGCCCTGCGCGGTCGCCGACTTCGAGACCACCCGGCTGAAGCTGCGCTCCCGCGGACACGTCAGCGTGCACTCGATCGACAAGTTCCCCCGCCTGGTGGACTACGTGACCCCCTCCGGTGTGCGCATCGGCGACGCGGACCGGGTGCGCCTGGGCGCGCACCTGGCCGAGGGCACCACCGTGATGCACGAGGGCTTCGTGAACTTCAACGCCGGCACGCTGGGCACCTCCATGGTGGAGGGCCGCATCTCCGCCGGGGTCGTGGTCGGCGACGGCACCGACATCGGCGGCGGCGCGTCCATCATGGGCACCCTCTCCGGGGGCGGCAGGGAGAAGATCACCCTGGGTGAGCGCGTGCTGCTGGGCGCGAACTCCGGTGTGGGCATCTCGGTCGGCGATGACTGCGTCATCGAGGCCGGGCTCTACGTCACCGCCGGCACCAAGATCTCGGTGCTCGCCGATGACCGCACCGTCATGGACACGGTGAAGGCCTCGGCACTCTCCGGCGTGCCGAACCTGCTCTTCCGCCGCGACTCCGTCACCGGCGCGGTCCAGGCAGTGCCTCGCAAGGGCCAGAAGGTCGAGCTCAACGCTGCCCTGCACCGCAACTGAGCCGACACCGGGTCGACGCCGAGTCGACCCAGAGCTGAAAGGTCTGGATGAGTCCCCGCGCTGATCGCCCCATCACCGTCACCCGCACCGTGCACCGACGCCGTCGTCGGGTCAAGGCCGTCGCGGCCATCACCGTGGTCGCGGCCGCCGTCGGCGCGACCGGCTACGGGGCCTGGCAGCTGATCGAGGAGAACGAGTATCTCCTCGATGAACGTTGCTCCGTCACGGTCGGCGAGATGGAGCACCGGCTCACCCCGGCGCAGACCTACTCGGCTGCGCAGCTCGCCGCCGCGGCCGCGGAGCTGGAGCTGCCGGTTCAGGCCGCCACCGACGCGATCGCGATCTCGCTGCAGGAGACGAACCTGGACAACCGGGCAGAACCTGGGGAGGAAGACGCCGAGGAGACGGAGAACGGCGACGAGGCGGAGGCTGCTGATTCCGAGCAGGGGCAGGCTCCGCCGTCGCCGGTGCTCTTCGCCGACGGCGGACCGCAGTGGGACGCGGTGAAAGCCACCAGCTCCACCCCGATCACCTCCGAAGACTTCTACGCCCGGCTGATCGACAGCCGCGACGGCGAGGGCGAGGGTGAGGGTGCATGGTCGCCCGACCTGGGACTCGAGGAGGTCGCCGAGGCGCTGGGCCGACCGCAGAACCCGACGTTCTACCCGCAGCACGAGGAGCTGGCCCGGGCCTTCGCCCGACCGCTGACCGGCCTGCAGCCCATGGTGATGACGTGTCAGCTGAGCCAGCTCGAAGTCCCCGGTCCGGACGCCGAGGGGCTGCGCGGTGAGCTCCAGGGCTCGCTGTCCGGGATGCTCGGCGCCGAGGCGGCGGCCGTGGAAGGCTCCGGCGAATCAGCCGTGGTGCGGATCTCGGTCAGCGCTGTCCAAGACGAGGCCGGGGCCACCGAAGATGATGCAGACGACGCTGCCGAGGACCCAGCGACCGAGCACAGCGAGCCGGAATGGCTGGTGGCGCAGTGGGCCGTGGCCTCCGCGGAGACCTACGGGGTCCAGTCGGTGCACGCCGGCGCCTACGAGTGGCACCGCGATTCGGGCCGCTGGGAGCGCGCGGAGACGGTCAGCGAGGACGCCGTGGTCATCGGCTTCTCCCGCCGCTGACCCCTTAACCGCGTTGAGCGGCGGATTCTCCGACCGGTTGAGGCCGAAAAGGCGCTCAGATGGTCGGAGAATCCGCCGCTCGACGACGGGAGGGAGGGTCAGACTCCGGGGTAGTGGCGCTCGGGCTCGCCGATGTAGATCTGGCGGGGCCGTCCGATCTTGGTGGACGGATCCTCGATCATCTCGCGCCACTGGGCGATCCAGCCGGGAAGCCGGCCCAGCGCGAAGAGCACGGTGAACATCTTCTCCGGGAAGCCCATCGCCTTGTAGATCAGGCCGGTGTAGAAGTCCACGTTCGGGTAGAGCTTGCGCTCGATGAAGTAGTCATCCTCCAGCGCCTTCTGCTCCAGGCGCTGGGCGATGTCGAAGAGCTCGTCGTCGCCGCCGAGCTTGGCCAGCAGATCATCGGCGATGCCCTTGACCACGCGGGCGCGCGGGTCGTAGTTCTTGTAGACCCGGTGGCCGAAGCCCATGAGCCGGACGCCGTCTTCCTTGTTCTTGACCTTCTCCATGAAGGCCTCGGGGCTGACGTCGCCGGACTGGATCTGGCGCAGCATGCCCAGCACGGCCTCGTTGGCGCCGCCGTGGGCGGGGCCGTAGAGGGCGTTGATGCCGGCGGAGACCGAGGCGAAGAGGTTCGCCTGCGAGGAGCCGACCAGGCGCACGGTGGAGGTGGAGCAGTTCTGCTCGTGGTCCGCGTGCAGGATCAACAGCGTGTCCAGGGCCTTGACGATGGTGGGGTCCAGCTCGAACTGCTCGGCAGGCACGCCGAAGCAGCCGCGAAGCAGGTTCTCGACCAGGGTCAGGTTGTTGTCCGGGTAGAGCATCGGCTGGCCGATGGACTTCTTGTAGGCGTAGGCCGCGATGGTGGGGACCTTCGCGAGCATCCGGTAGGTGGAGCGCTCCACGTGATCCTTGTTGAAGGGATCCAGCGAGTCCGGGTAATAGGTGGACAGCGCCGAGACCGCGGAGGAGAGCACCGGCATCGGATGCGCGTCACGGGGGAAGCCGCCGAAGAAGTCGCGCAGCTCCTCGTGCAGCAGGGTGTGCCGACGGGTGACGGTGTCGAAATCGGTGAGCTGCTGCTGGGTGGGCAGCTCGCCGTAGATCAGCAGGTAGGAGACCTCGAGGAAGCTGGACTTCTCGGCCAGCTGCTCGATGGGGTAGCCGCGGTAGCGCAGGATCCCTTCATCGCCATCGATGTAGGTGATCGCAGACTGCGCGTTCGCAGTGTTCATGAAGCCGGGGTCATAGGTGACAGCGCCGGTGGTCTTCAGCAGCGGTGCGATACCGAGACCGACATTGCCCTCCACGGACGAATGCACGGGTAGTTCCAGATCTCCCCCCTGATAATTCAGGCGGGCAGAAGACTGCTCAGTCATGGGTCTCCTTATCAGACACACTAGGGGGACATCATGACAAACCTACCGCTTGGTCACGGTCGGTTGCCAGTTGTGTCATGGTTCACGCCTCGGGGTGTGCCTTTCGCGGGCCCGGGCCCGAGAGCCCGGCTCAGCCCGTGAGCCGGTTCGCCGCGGCGGCGATGCGCTCATCCGTGGCTGTCAGCGCCACCCGGATGTACCCGTTGCCCTGTTCGCCGTAGAACACACCGGGGCCGACGACGATCCCGCGCTGCGCCATCTGATCCACCAGCGCCCAGGTGTGCTCCGCCGTGGCGGCGGAGGGGTCTGACTCCGCCGCGCGGCACCACAGGTACAGACCGGCGACGGATTCTTCGATCTGCAGGCCGGAGGCCTGCAGCGCCGGCACCATCAGCGCACGACGCCGGCGGTAGAGCTCGCGCTGGGCCTGCACGTGGGCGTCGTCGTTCAGCGCCACGGCAAGTGCGGCCTGGATCGGGGCGGGCACGATCATTCCAGCGTGCTTGCGAGTGTTGATCAGCCCACTGATCAGCTCCGGGCAGCCCGCGGCGAAGGCGGCGCGGTAGCCGGCGAGGTTGGACTGCTTCGACGCCGAGTAGACCGCGAGCAGTCCCCGGTGGTCGGCCCTGCCGGTCTCCGGATCGGTCCCGCAGACCCGCGGGTCCAGGACCGAGGGGACGTCGTCGTCCTCGACCTCCCAGGGGAGTTCGGCGTAGCACTCGTCAGAGGCGACCACTGCACCGATGCGGCGGGCGAGCAGGACCACCTCGCGCATCCAGTCGACTCCGGCGACCGCTCCGGTGGGGTTCGAGGGTGAGTTGATCCAGATCAGCTTTACCCGCTGCAGGGTCTCCTCGTCGAGGCTGAGCGGATCATCGGTGGCCAGCGGGGTGGCTCCGGCGATCTGCGCGCCGATGTCATAGGTCGGATAGGCCACCAGCGGGCGGAGCACGACGTCGGCGACTCCGGCTCCCGCGCGGGCACCGAGTCCCAGCAGGGTGGGCAGCCAGGCCACGAGCTCCTTGGAGCCCACCGTGGGAAGGATGTTCTCCGGGTCCAGCCCGGTGACCCCCCGGCGGCGCGCGAACCAGCCGGAGATCGCCTCGCGCAGCGCGAGCGTGCCATGGGTCGTGGGGTACCCGGGGGCGTCGGCGGCCGCGGTGAGCGCCGCCTGGATCACCGCAGGGGTGGGATCCACGGGGGTGCCGATGGAGAGGTTGACGACTCCCTCGGGGTGCTGCCGAGCCTGTTCCAGGTAGGGAGCCATCGCATCCCAGGGGTACTCAGGAAGGGTGAGCATGGAGGCCTCCGCTGGGGTGAGTGGTCAGGGCTGCTGGGTCACTGCTGCTGCGGGGGCAGGGCCGCGACGATCTCGTGGTCTTTGGGGATCAGCCCGACCTTCGCCGCGCCGCCGGGGGAACCGACCTCGTCGAAGAACTCCACATTGGCGCGGTAGTACTCCGACCACTGCGACGGGGTGTCGTCCTCGTAATAGATGGCCTCCACCGGGCAGACCGGCTCGCAGGCGCCGCAGTCCACGCATTCGTCGGGGTGGATGTAGAGCATCCGGTCCCCCTCATAGATGCAGTCCACCGGACATTCATCGATGCAGGCCTTGTCCTTCAGATCCACGCAAGGAAGGGCAATGATGTACGTCATGGACTCCTCTGTCTTTCTACGAGTGCGTAAGTAGAGTCTACCGAGATGCGGCGCGGTCCCGCACAATGATCCACTTGACGAGGACCATGCTGATAAGGGTCACCGCCGCGGTGCCCAGCCACCAGATCACCGAGGCCAGCGTGGGTCCGGGAAGCAGCGCCATGGCCTCGGGGCTGTAGGGCACCACGAGCTGGTCGGGTCCGGGCCAGAGATAGGCGATCGAGGCCACGGTGAAGGTGGTCACGCCCATCAGCATCGGCTCCAGCAGCGAGCCGCTCTTCAGCCCGGCCCACAGCTGCGCCAGCAGGCACATCAGCAGGGCCAGCGCCGCGCCCCAGGGCAGCACGGTCCCGGTCTCGGTGGGCCCGAGCATCAGGATGTTGCCGTGGAGCACGGTGCCCAGGATCCCGAGGACCACCCCTGCGGAGAAGCAGACGCCCAGCAGCGCTGGTCGCAGCGAGCTTCTCCGCGAGGGTGTCGCGGTGTCCTGCGGTGCGGTCATTACTGTGAAGCGCTCTTCTTCTTGCGTGTGTCACGCATGCGCTCGGAGGAGTTCAAGATGACCTTGCGGATGCGGATCGAATGCGGGGTGACCTCCACGCACTCGTCCTCATTGGCGAACTCGAGGGACTCCTCGAGGGTCAGCTTGGTCGGCGGGGTCAGGCCCTCGAAGGAGTCGGCAGCCGCTGCACGCATGTTGGTGAGCTTCTTCTCCTTCGTGATGTTGACCTCCATGTCGTCGTGGCGGGCGTTCTCGCCGACGACCATGCCCTCGTAGACCTCTTCCTGCGGGTCCACGAAGAAGGTGCCGCGCTCCTGCAGGTTGATCATGGCGAACGGGGTCGCCGTGCCGGTGCGGTCGGAGATCAGCGAACCGGAGGTGCGGTACTCGATCAGGCCCTTCCACGGCTCGTAGCCTGCGGCGTAGGAGGAGGCGATGCCGGCGCCGCGGGTGTCGGTGAGGAACTTGGTGCGGAAGCCGATGAGGCCGCGGGCGGGCACCATGAACTCCATGCGGATCCAGCCGGTGCCGTTGTTGGTCATCGTGGTCATGGTGCCCTTGCGGGACGCCATGAGCTGGGTGATCGCACCCATGAACTCCTCGGGAGAGTCCACGATCATGTTCTCCATGGGCTCGTGGAGCTTGCCGTCGATCTCGCGGGTGACGACCTGGGGCTTGCCCACGGTCAGCTCGAAGCCTTCACGGCGCATCTGCTCGACCAGGATGGCCAGCGCGAGCTCGCCGCGGCCCTGGACCTCCCAGGTGTCGGGGCGCTCGGTGGGGAACACCTTGAGCGAGACGTTGCCGATGAGCTCCTTGTCCAGGCGGTCCTTGACCTGGCGGGCGGTGACCTTCGCGCCCTTGACCCGGCCGGCCATCGGCGAGGTGTTGATGCCGATGGTCATGGAGATCGCGGGGTCGTCCACGGTGATGGTCGGCAGCGGCTTGGGGTTCTCCAGGTCGGTGAGGGTCTCACCGATCATGATGTCGGAGATGCCGGCGACGGCGACGATCTCACCCGGTCCGGCGGACTCGGCGGAGACGCGCTCCAGACCCTTGGTGGCGAGAAGCTCGGTGATCTTCACCGTCTTCATGGTGCCGTCCTTGCGGGCCCAGGCGACCTGCTGGTTCTTCTTCAGCGTGCCGTTGAAGATGCGCAGCAGGGCGAGGCGGCCGAGGAAGGGTGAGGCGTCGAGGTTGGTGACGTGGGCCTGAAGGACCTCTTCGGCGTCGTACTTCGGGGCCGGGACGTGCTCGAGGATGGTGTCGAACAGCGCTTCGAGATCTTCGGCGTCGGGCAGTCCGCCGTCTTCGGGCTGGTTCTTCGAGGCGCGGCCGGCCTTGCCGGAGGCGAAGACCACAGGGACGTCCAGCACGGAGTCCAGGTCCAGGTCGGGGTTCTCCTCGGCGACGTCGGAGGCCAGGCCGAGCAGCAGGTCCATGGTGTCGGAGACGACGCCGTCGATGCGCGCATCGGGGCGGTCGGTCTTGTTGACGACCAGGATCACCGGAAGCTGGGCGTTCAGTGCCTTGCGCAGCACGAAGCGGGTCTGGGGCAGCGGGCCCTCAGAGGCGTCCACCAGGAGCACCACGCCGTCGACCATGGAGAGGCCGCGCTCGACCTCACCGCCGAAGTCGGCGTGACCGGGGGTGTCGATCACGTTGATGGTGACCTTGTCCATGCCGGCGTGCTTGGTGGCGGCCGGGCCGGAATAGAACACGGTGGTGTTCTTGGCCAGGATCGTGATGCCCTTCTCCTTCTCGAGCTCACCGGAGTCCATGACCCGGTCCTCGAGATCGCCGTGGCCACCGACAGACTTGGTCTGGGTGAGCATGGCATCGACCAGAGTGGTCTTGCCGTGGTCGACGTGAGCGACGATGGCGACGTTGCGCAGATCCTGGCGCTCGTCAGTGCCTGCAAGTGTACGAGCGGCAGCAGTGGTCATAAGAGGGGCAACGCCTTCCATAGAGGAGAGTGTGACGTGTCTGGTCAGTCGATGTCATGCCTCGACTCGTCCATGTCACTTCGTGGTTCAACAGTGTGGATTCGGGTGGGTCAGAGCGCACAGCGACACGGCCGTGTCGCGACCACACCTTTCCAGTGTACGGCCTCGAACGGCGAGACCGGCAATGATTGTGGTCACCGGCGCTTGAGCTGAGCCTGGGAGGCCGGCTTCGCGAGGCCTGTGCCGCAGGCGTCACCACGCCTGCGACCCAGGCGCCGGCTAGCCGTGGGAGGGGATGACCTTCTCGTTCTGCTGGGCGTGGTGGCAGGCGGTCAGCTGGGTGATCTGACCGCGCGAGATCAGCTCCGGCTCCTGCGTGGCGCAGATCTCGGTGGCCTTCCAGCAGCGGGTGCGGAAGCGGCAGCCCGAGGGCGGGTTCGCCGGGTTCGGCGGGTCGCCCTGGAGCACGATCTGCTCGCGCGCCCCGCGCAGGGTGGGGTCCGGCAGCGGCACCGCGGAGAGCAGCGCCTGGGTGTAGGGGTGTGCCGGACCGGTGTAGATCTCGTCCTGGGTGCCCAGCTCGGCGAGCTTGCCCAGGTACATGACACCGACCCGGTCCGAGATGTGCCGGACGACCGAGAGGTCGTGGGCGATGAAGATGTAGCTGAGCCCGAACTCCTTCTGCAGGTCGTCGAGCAGGTTCATCACCTGCGCCTGGACCGAGACGTCCAGCGCCGAGACGGGCTCGTCGCAGATGATGACATCGGGGTTCAGCGCCAGCCCGCGGGCGATGCCGATCCGCTGGCGCTGACCGCCGGAGAACTGGTGCGGGTACCGGTTGATGTGCTCGGGGTTCAGCCCGACCAGGTCCAGCAGCTCCTTGACCCGATTGCGGATCCCCTGCTTCGGCTTCTCCTCCGGGTGCAGCTTGAACGGCTCGGCGATGATGTCGCCCACGGACATGCGCGGGTTCAGCGAGGTGTAGGGGTCTTGGAAGATGATCTGGATCTTGCGCCGCAGCCGGCGCAGCTCATCGCCCTTGACCGAGAGGAAGTCCTTGCCGCGAAACTTCACGGTGCCGGCGTCGGGCTCCTCCAGGCGCATCAGCAGCTTCGCCAGGGTGGACTTGCCGCAGCCGGACTCTCCCACGATGCCCAGGGTCTCGCCCTCGCGCAGGTTGAAGCTCACCCCGTCCACGGCCTTGACGGCGCCGACCTTGCGCTGGAAGACGATGCCCTGGGTGATCGGGAAGTGCTTGACCAGGCCGTCGACCTCAAGGACCGAGGGCTTGTCGGCGAAGGGGTCCGCGGCCGCGGCGGGAACAGACAGGCTCATTCTGGTGCCTCCTCAGAGACGTCGATCATGCCGGCGCCGGTGGGTGACGGGCGCCGTGTGCGGGTGGCGGTGCCGGCGTAGACGTCCTCGGCGTAGTGGCACGCCGAGAGGTGTCCCTCGGCCACCAGCCGCAGTTCCGGACGTTCGGTCCGGCAGCGGTCGGTGGCGAACTCGCAGCGCGGGTTGAACGGGCAGCCCGGCGGCATGTCGGTCAGCGAGGGCGGCAGCCCCGATATCGCGCGCAGGCGTCCGCCCTCGTCGTCGATCCGCGGGATCGAGGCCAGCAGGCCCTGGGTGTAGGGGTGACCGGGCTTGGCGTAGGTCTCGTAGACGTCGGCGGCCTCCATGACGCGTCCCGAGTACATCACCGCGATCTTGTCCGCGACGTCGGCGACCACGCCGAGATCGTGGGTGATCAGGATCAGCCCCATGTTGAACTCGGTCTGCAGGTCCTTTAGCAGCCGCATCACCTGGGCCTGGACGGTCACGTCCAGCGCGGTGGTGGGCTCATCGGCGATCAGCACGTCGGGGTCCAGGGCGATGGCCATGGCGATCATGATCCGCTGGCGCATGCCGCCGGAGAACTGGTGCGGGAAGTCGCCCGCCCGCTCTTCGGCGCCGGGGATCCCGACGCGCTGCATCATCTCCACGGCCTTTGCCCTGGCCTCTTTGCGCTTCATCCCGCGGTGGACGCGGAACATCTCGGCGATCTGCCAGCCGACCGGCAGCACCGGGTTCAGCGAGGACAGTGCGTCCTGGAAGATCATCGCGATCTTCCCGCCGCGCAGCTTCCGGCGCGACTCCTCGTTCATGGTGAGCAGGTCATCGCCGCGGTAGCGGATCTCGCCGCCGGCGATCCGCCCCGGGGGCATGTCCAGGATGCCCATGATGGTCTGCGCGGTCACGGACTTGCCCGAGCCGGACTCGCCCAGGATCGCGAGGGTCTCCCCCGCGTGCAGGGTGAAGTTCAGCCCGTTGATAGCCCTGGCGACGCCGGCCTTGGTGCGGAACTCCACCTGGAGGTCCTTGACCTCCAGCAGCGGGGCGTCGCCGGGACTGGTGCCGGGGGTGAACCCGGTCGAGGTCTGGGATTCAGTCATGAGATCCAGCCCTTCACTTCTTGGATTTGGGATCAAGGGCGTCGCGGATGGCGTCGCCCATGGTCATGAATGCGAACACCGTGAGTCCCACGAAGATCACCGGGAACAGCAGCAGGTGCGGGACGGTCTGCAGGAACGGCTGCGCATCCGAGAGCTGGAGCCCCCAGGAGATGGCTGGCAGCTGCAGGCCCACGCCGAGGAAGGTCAGCGTCGCCTCGGCACCGATGATGATGCCGGTGAACACCGTGGCGTAGCCGATCACCGGTCCCAGCGAGTTGGGCAGGATGTGCCGGCGCATGATGGTGATCGGTCCGGCGCCCAGGGCGCGGGCGGCCAGCACGAACTCGGAGTTCACCACCGAGATCACCGAGCCGCGCATCAGACGCGTCATGGTCGGCCACATGAAGATGATCAGCACGAAGGCCACTTCGCGCACCCCGCGGGACTCCAGCACGTTGAGGAACACCAGCGCACCCAGGATGTAGGGCACGGCGAAGACCATGTCGGTGATGCGTGAGATCACGGCGTCGACCCAGGAGCCGAAGTATCCGGCGACCAGGCCGAGGACCACCGCGATGATGAAGGTGCCGATGGCGACGATGAATCCGACGGCGATGGAGTTCCGGGCGCCGTGGATGACTCGGCTGTAGTAGTCGCAGCCCTGCACATCGGTGCCGAACCAGTGCTCGGCCGAGGGCGACTGCCGGCTGCGTCCGAGCAGGCACTCGCGCGGATCGGTGTTGGTGAACAGCTGCGGGAAGATCGCCATGCCCAGGAAGAGCACCAGCAGGACCGCGGAGATGATGAACCAGGGGTTCTTCCGCAGCGAGCGCCAGGCATCGGCGAGCAGGCTGGCCTCCTCGACCTTCTTGGTCGATTCTCCGGCGGGTGTGATGGTCGAGTCGATCGGCTCCCCGCGCGCTTCGGGGCGGTGTGTCTCACTCATAACGGATCCTTGGGTCGAGAAGGCCATAGAGGAGATCAACGATCAGGTTGATCACCACGAAGAAGAGCACGAAGAGGGTCACGATGCCGACGACGACGGTGCCCTCCTGCCCCTGGATGGAGTTGAAGACCTGCTGGCCCAGTCCGGGGAGGTTGAAGATCGTCTCCACGATGATGGAGCCGCCGAGCATGCTCGCGAGGTCGGCGCCGATGAAGGTGACGGCGGGGATCAGCGAGTTGCGCAGCCCGTGGCGGGTGATCACCCGGGTGCGCTTCATCCCCTTGGCGGTGGCGGTGCGGACATAGTCGGACTTCAGCGAGTCCAGCAGCTCGCTGCGCACCAGCCGGGCCAGGATGCCGGTGGAGACCGCGGCCATGGTCAGGGCGGGAAGGATGTAGCTGGTGATGCCGTTGTTGATGCCGGCGATGGGGAACCAGCCCAGGTTGAGTCCGAAGACCAGCTGGAGCAGGAAGCCGATCACCAGGGTGGGCAGCGCCACCATGGCCACGGTGGAGACCTGGACGAAGCGGTCGAAGAAGCGGTCGCGGTACAGGGCGGCGAGGATGCCGGCGATGACGCCCATGATGGTCTGGATCACGAGGGTCACCAGGGCCAGCGTCGCGGTGACCGGCAGGCGCTGTTCGATGATGTCGGTGACCGGGCGGCCGTTGAAGGTCGAACCGAAGTCCAGGGCGGTGACGATGCCCCAGATGTATTTGAAGTACTGGACCAGGAACGGGTCATCCAGGTTGTACTGCTCGCGCAGGGTCTCCCTGACGGCGTCGCTCATCGGCCGGTCCCCGGCGAGGGCTCGGATGGGGTCACCGGGAATGGCGAAGACCAGTGCATAGACGATCAGCGTGGAGATCAGGATGACCGGGATGAACTGGAGCAGACGCCGAATGATATAGCGGGTCATTGCTGTCCTTGTGGGTGCGGGTGGTGGCGCGGGTGCGCCGAGCATCTGTCTCGTCAGAGAGGTCTTCTCTGTGTCGAGGGCGACGCCGCGATCAATGATAGGGACTTGGACCCGGTTTTCCGGAATCCTTGCGCGTCGACATGCCAGAGGCGGGGGGGGGGGGGGGGGGGGGGGGGGGCCCCGCCGGGGCCGGTGGGGGGGGAACAACAGGGCCCCCACACGAGCTTTGCTCGGCTCGCCGGGGGCTCCCCGCGCGCGGGGGGGGGGGGGGGTCTTCCCCCCCCCCCCCGCGCCTCTGAAGCGTTGAGGATTACTCCTCGGTCACCACGACCTGCTCGAGGCGGGTGAAGGTGGCCTGATCCATGAAGAGGGACTCTCCATCGATCCGGTCGCTGTGCACCGTGAGGTAGTTGGTGAACCACATCGGGATGACCGGCATGTCCTCGAGGAGGACGGCCTCGGCGTCGGTGTAGAGCTCGGCCGCCGCGTCGGGATCGGTCTCGGCATTGGCTTCGCCGATCAGCTGGTCGAACTCGTCGGAAGAGTAGTCGGCGTAGTTCGAGGAGGCGCCGGTGGAGTAGATGGGCTCCATCGCGTACTGCGCGCTGGGGTAGGACAGGGTCCAGCCCAGACGGTACGGTCCGCTGATCGCCTGCTCGTCGTGGAGACCGAGGTACTGGGCGAACTCGAGGGACTCGAAGGTGATGTCTTCGATGCCCAGGTGCTCGCGCCACTGGTTGGAGACGGCCTCGACCCAGTCTTCGTGACCTGCACCGGAGTTGAAGTAGACGGTCAGCTCTTCAGGTCCGCCGGCCTCTTCATAGAGGTCTGCGGCAGCCTCGGGATCGAACTGGCAGAACTCACAGGTGTTCTCGTTGGACTCGATCAGGTCCGGCGGGATGATGTTCTCGGCCGGGGTCTGCGCGCCGTCGTAGATGTTGTCGATGATCAGTTCACGATCGATCGCCATGGAGAGCGCGTGGCGCACATCGACGTCCTGGAATTCCTCCTGGTACAGCGGGAAGCCCAGGTAGGTGAAGGCAGAGGTGTCGAAGTCCTGGTAGTTCTCGCCGAAGTCGGCCTCCACCGTGGTGCGGCGGTTCGGCGGGGCGGCATCGAGGATGTCGAGGTTGCCGGCCTGGACGTCCAGGTAGGCGGTGTCGACCTCGGAGTAGATGCGCCATTCGATCCGCTCGGGAAGGCCGGGGTTCTCGCCGGCCCAGTCCTCGTAGCGGTTCACGGCGATCTGCTCGTCGTGCTGCCACTCGCCGTCCATCTGGTAGCGACCGTTGCCGACCGGCGCCTCCTCGAAGGCGTCGATGTCGTCGAAGGCGACCGAGGGCATCGGGTAGAACGCCGTGTAGGTCAGCATGTCGGGCAGCGGGGAGAAGGGCTCGGTGAGCTCGATCTCGAGGGTGTACTCATCGACTGCGCGGACGCCCTCCAGCTCCTCGGCGTCACCGTCGACGACCTCCTGGTAGCCCAGGAAGTTGTCGAAGAAGTTGGCGCTCTGCTGGGCGTTGTCAGGGTCGACGGCCCAGTTATAGGTCTCCACGAAGGTCTGTGCGGTGATCTCTTCGCCGTCGTGGAAGGTCCAGTCCTCACCCAGGGTGAAGGTCCAGGTGACGTTGTCCTCGGTGTCCCAGGACTCGGCCACGCCCGCGGTGGGCTCGTAGGTGTCGAAGTCGGTCTGGGTCAGGCCGGTGAACAGGGAGCCGAGGACCCACGAGCCGCAGACCTCGGTGGAGTTCGCGGGGACCAGGAACTGCGGTTCGCAGTTGTAGGCCGAGACGGTGCCGCCGCCGTCGACGCCTTCGGCGGTTTCGCCGTTGTCTCCGCCGTTGTCGCCACCGCCGCCGCAGGCCGACAGCACCAGGGCTGCGGCTGCGGTCACCGCGACGGCACCCGTCGCGCCATGGCGACGGGATGTCTTGTTGACGTGCATATTCGATTACTCCTCGAGAAGATGCGAGCTTTATGGGCATACGGTGATCTACGCGCGAGTGTTGCGTGGGTCACCTGTGGGAGCGAGTTTAGCAGGGCAGTTTTTCAGCTGCGTTACAGGTTCCGTACATGTGACCGTGTTTCACGCGCAGGCGCGCAGAGCGTCCTGCAGGATCTCCTCAGGCGAGCGCGGCGAGCAGACGCTGCCGTTCGGTGCGTCGTCGAGCTTGGACCTCAGGGTCGGGAACCGGGGCGGCTGCCAGCAGCTGCTGGGTGTAGGACTCCTTCGCGTGGCGCAGCACCTGGTCGGTGGTCCCCTGTTCCACCGTGCGCCCGTTCTGCATGACCATCACCTTGTGTGCCAGAGCATCGACCACGGCGAGGTCGTGGCTGACGAAGAGGCAGGCGAAGCCGTAGTGCTGCTGCAGCTCGGAGAACAGGTCCAGCACCGCCGCCTGCACGGAGACGTCCAGCGCGGAGGTGGGTTCATCGGCGATCAGCAGCGTCGGGTTCAGGGTGAGTGCGCGGGCGATGCTGATGCGCTGCCGCTGGCCTCCGGAGAGCTCGTGCGGGTACCGGTTGAGCACGCTGGAGGGGAGCCTGACGGCGTCGAGCAGCTCCCTGGCCCGCGCCATCCGTGAGTTCTTGTCTCCCTCCTTGTGCACGACCATGGGCTCGGTGATGATGTCGCCGATCGGGAATCGGGGATCAAGCGACGCGGCCGGGTCCTGGAAGACCACGCCGATCTCTCGCTTGAGCGTCTTCCTCTCCTTCGACGGCAGCGCCGGCATGTTCATTCCGCGCACGCGCAGCTCACCTTCGGCGACGTCGAGCAGACCCAGCACCGCCTTCGCAACGGTGGACTTGCCGGAACCGGACTCCCCCACCAGACCCATGATCTCCCCGGGCTGGACGGTGAAGTTGAGGTCATGCACCACCCGGGTCGCCCTGCGGCGGAACTTGTACTCCAGCGCGACGTCCTTGGCCTGAAGCGCCGGCGGCGCGACGCTGGCGGCGCCGGCGGCTCCATCGCCGGAGAAGCCGTTGGTCGTGCCGTTGGGCGCGAGGCCGTCAGCTGAGGCATCGGCACGCTCGGTGACGCTCACGCGCTCCGGCTCCAAGGATGGGTCTCCCGCCGCGCGCAGCAGCGGCATCGCCGCGAGCAGACGCCTGGTGTAAGGGTGCTCGGGGTGGCTGAGGATCTTGGTGACCGGGCCGGTCTCCACCACCTCCCCGTTGAGCATGACCACCACGCGGTCCGCCATATCTGCGACCACACCCATGTTGTGGGTGATCAGCAGGATGCCGGTGTTGAGCTCCTCCTTGAGTTCGCGCAGCAGGTCCAGGATCTCGGCCTGGACCGTGACGTCCAGTGCGGTGGTCGGCTCATCGGCGATGATGACCTTGGGCCCGCAGGCGATGGCCATGGCGATCACGATGCGCTGCCGCTGCCCACCGGAGAACTGATGTGGATACTGCCGGATCCGGGTTCGCGCGTCGGGGATGCCCACTCGCTCGAGCAGCTCGATGGACCTCTCCAGCGCCTCTGCGCCGAAGGCGACGTCGTGGACCTGCAGGGCCTCGATCAGCTGATCGGAGACGCGCAGCACCGGGTTCAGCGCCGTCATCGGCTCCTGGAACACCATGCTGATGTCCGCACCCCGCAGCCGGCGCCGCTCGGCGGTGGACATGTTGAGCACGCTGCGACCTTCAAGCAGGACCTCACCGTGGACAGTCGCGTTCTCGGGCAGCAGCCCCATGGCAGTGGAGGAGGTCACGGACTTCCCGGAGCCTGATTCGCCGACGACGGCGACGACTTCGCCGGGCATGACGTCGAAGGAGACGCCCTTGACCGCATCCACATCGCCGAACTCGGTGGCGAAGCTGACCCGGATGTCCTTGTAGCTCAGTACTGGCTCGCGCATCAGGAGTCCCTCTTCTCGTCGGTCGGATCGTGGCCGAAGTCTGGACCGTGATCGCTCATTCCTGCGGGCATCTGCAGCTGGGAGGGACCTCCGGAGAGCTCCTTGACCTGCGTGCCGGCCCGCTCCTCTGCGGTGGCCCGGCCCAGCAGGCCGAAGGCGGTCCGCCAGCCGGGACGGCTCGAACCGGTGCGCTTCTGCCGCGGGTCGATGGCATCGCGGAGTCCATCGCCGATGAAGTTCACGCTCAGCGCGATGGCGATGATGAAGAGTCCGGGGAACCAGAAGAGCCAGGGTCGGGTGGTGAAGGCGTTCTGATTGTTCTGGATCAGCGAGCCCAACGAGGTCTCTGGGGGCTGCACGCCGAATCCGAGGTAGGACAGCGTGGTCTCCAGCAGGATGGCCGCGGCGATGGCGAAGGTCGCGTTGACCACGATCACCCCGATGCTGTTGGGCAACATGTGCTTGAGGATGATTCGAGCCGGGTGGGCGCCCATCGCGACCGCCGCCGAGACATAGTCCTTCTCGCGCAGGGAGAGGATCTCAGCGCGGACGAGTCGGGCGGTGCCGGTCCAGGTGGCCAGTCCGATGAACAGCGCCAGCGTCAGCGTCCCCCCGGGCAGGTTCTGCGCATAGGCGCCGAACACCGCGGCGAGGGCGAGCAGCGGGACCACGATCACCACATCGGTGACGCGCATCAGCACCGCCTCGATCCACCCGCGGAAGTACCCGGCAAGAGCACCGACCAGCACTCCGAGGAAGGTGGAGGCGAAGGCCACGCCGATCGCGACCACGAGCGACTGCTGGATCCCGCGCATGACCATGGCGAAGTAGTCCCGGCCGATGCTGTCCTGGCCGAAGGGGTGGTCTCCGAGGAAGCCGTCGTTGAACATGGTGGGGCGGCCGCCGTCGACCGTGATGCCGGTGGCCAGGAAGCTCTTCGACCACCAGCCGGTCCCCTGGCCGGAGAAACCGATGGAGGTCACCGAGATGATGATGATGAAGACCAGCACGGCCATGGAGACCACGGCAGGCTTGTGCGCGAAGAATCTCCGCCGGACCAGCTGGCCCTGTGAGTAGGAGCGATGCGCGCTGGCAAGTTTCGCATCTTCGGCCTCGGCGGCGCTGAGCACGTCCTCGGGCGGGATGGGGGGTGTCTGTGAGCTCATACTCTAATCCTCGGATCCAGGACCGCATACGTGAGGTCCGCAATCAGGTTGAACAGCACCGCTGCGGCGCCGGTGATGAGGGTGAACGCCATGACGGGCGCGGGGTCGGCGTTGCTCAGGCCGGTCACGAACATGTTTCCCATGCCGGACCAGCCGAAGACCTGCTCGACGACGACGGCGCCGCCGATCAGCCCGGCGAAGTCGAAGGCCACGATCGTGGTCAGCGGGATCATCGAGTTGCGGAAGGCGTGTTTGAAGACGACGGTGCGCTCGTTGACGCCCTTGGCGCGTGCGGTGCGGATGTAGTCCTGGTTGACGGCCTCCAGCATGGAGCTGCGGGTGTACCGGGTGTAGGTGGCCACCGAGACCAGCATCAGGATCGTGGTGGGCAGGATCAGCTGAGTGCCCTGGTCCAGGGAGACCTGCCAGAAGTCCCCGCTGAAGTTCGGCGAGGATGAGCCGATCGTGGCGATCGGACGGGGCTTCATGCCCAGGAATTCGGGCCAGGCCCGCATGAAGTGGTCCAGCAGCACCATGACTGCGAAGAGCGAGGCGGTGATCACGCTGACCGCCACAGCCTGCCCCTTCGCGTGGCCGCCCATGGTTCGACCCACGAGCACGGCGACGGCGATGGTGACCACGAAGAGGCCGACGATGCTCAGCCAGCCGCCCGGAGGGTCGATCAGCAGCCAGAAGGTGGCGTAGTAGGAGACCAGGCCGAGCCCGACCACGGTGAGCGCCGAGTACAGCACGCTGCGGTTCCTCAGTCCGGAGAGCAGGGCGGTCAGACCGAAGGCGAGTCCGATGCCCAGAAGCGTGATCAGCGCGGGGCCGAGCCGGGGCTCTCGGGCGTAGTTCAACGAGTCCAGCAGCGGCATGGCGATCATCACGAAGCCGAACATCACCGCACCGGTGAGCAGCCGCCGCCGGGCGGAGCCGCCGATGATCAGCGGCACCAGGATCGCGGCGACCGCCGCGACCATGAAGATCTGCGTCCAGCTGAAGTGTGGTTCACGCAGCCAGTTGTTGTAGGTGATGCCCATCCAGTCCTTGGCCAGCACCGCGGCCCAGAATACCGGGAGCGAGAAGAAGAGGAAGACGAAGAACGAGACCGCGTAGTCCAGGGAGGAGTACTGCCGGATCGCGGTGACGATGCCGGTGAGGATGCCGATGATGATCGAGAGGATGGTGGCCAGGAAGACCAGGCGCAGCGTGGAGGACGCCGAGTTCGCCACCATGGCGCCGACATCCTGTCCGCTCATATTGGTGCCGAAGTCGCAGGCGCCGACGGCGCAGCCGGCGATCCCGGAGAGCCAGATCCAGTACCTGGAGTACCAGGGCTGATCCAGGTTCATGAAGTCGATGCGCTGCTGGATCAGGAATTCGACGTTGTCGGCATTGGACTCGCGCAGCTCCAGGAGCGGATCACCGGAGTTGATCACCAGGACGAAGACGAGCAGGGAGGCGCCGAAGAGCACCGCGATGGCGCTGAGGAGTCGTTTCAGAACATAGCTGTACACGGGGTGGTTGTACCTTCCACGAGCTGTGGGGGAAGCATCAGTGGGGTTCGATCCGGAGTTCTTCCGGATCGAACCCCACTGATGTCGATGGTCCTGATCAGCTGAGGTGCTCAGCGGAGAGGGACCTGCGGACTGCTGAGATCACTCGGCGCGCTGCCACTGCTCGGCGTTCCACATGATCTGGTCCTGCGACGCGGTGTCGCGGACGTTGCTGATCGTGATGTCCGAGCCGGAGAGCTGCGGGTGCACGTAGAGCGGGATCCCGAACAGGTCGCCCCAGAGCTCCTGCTCGATTCCGATGATGATCTCCTGCTGCTCGTCGGCATCCTCAGTCGTCGCGAGCTGGTTGAACAGGTCGTCCACGGTCTCGTTGGAGTAGCCGCCGTAGTTCTGCGGGCGATCGGTGGAGTAGATGTTCTGCCCCGAGACGACCTGGCCCGAACCGGCCCAGGCGAAGAGCGCAACCTCGTAGTCACCGGTCTCCAGGGCACCGCCCGGAGCGAAGAAGTCCTCGCTTCCCTCGTCGACGATCTCGAAGCCTGCTTCATCACAGGAGGCCTGGATCTCGGCGACGGTGTCCGTGCGACGCGGGTTCGGTCCGGCGTAGCCGATGCGCACCTCGGTGCCGACGGCGTCCTCAGCCTCGAGGATCTCGCGGGCGCCTTCGACATCGACCTCGTCGTAGGTGCCCTCATAGCTCTCGGAGACGATCTCCTCGTAGTTCTCCTCGAAGCTCAGCGACTCGCGGGCGTTGAGCACCGAGGCCTCGGGGTTGACCGGCTCGATCAGGTTGCTGACGATCTGCTGGCGGGGCACGCACATCGCGAAGGCCTCCCGCAGTTCGAGGCTGTCGCTGAAGGCACCGTCGTTGAAGTTGAAGTCAAGGTGCTCCCAGGTGGCGGCCTCACCCTCGTGCAGCACGAAGTCATCTTCGAGACGCTCGAGCTGGCCGCGGGTGTCGACGGTGGCCTGCGGACGGGCGATGTTGAGGTCGCCGTTCTCCAGGGCCTGGACGTGCTGGCCGTCGTTGACGAAGCGGTAGACGATGCGCTCGGTGCCCGGCGCGCTGCCCCAGTACTCCTCGTTCGCAGTGATGGTCAGTGACTCCCCGGCCTGCCAGTTGTCCAGCTTGTAGGGGCCCGTCACGGGAATGAGCTCCTCATCGGGGAACTCACCTGGGTCGGTAAACCAGCCGTCGTTCCAGAACTCAGCTGCCGGTTCCAGCGCCTCGGTGTCAGCCTCGCGCACCGCGGTGACCAGCTCATCGAGCTCCATGTCACTCTGCTCTGCGACGACGTGAGCCGGCAGCGCCGAGCCCACCAGGATCTCCCAGTCGGCAAAGGGCTCGGTGTACTCGATGGTGAAGGTCTTGCCCTCGGGGTCACCCTGGGGGCCTTCGAGCACGCGTTCGCCGTAGGTCTGGGAGATGCCGTTGAAGAGCGGCTCATCATCGGAGTTGGTGAGCTCGGCGTTCTGATACGCCCAGTCGAGCACGTAGTCCGCGACGGTCACCGGTGTGCCGTCTGACCAGCTGACATCCTCTCCGATGGTGTATTCCACGGTGAAGGGATCCTCGCTGGTGACCTCGTAGGAGCCGAAGTCCTCATTGGGGTACCAGACGTTGTCGGTGCCCCAGTAGCCGAAGCCGTCGAAGAGTCGGTTGACCACGACGGAGTTGTACGTGCTGTAGGTCTCCGGGGTGAACCCCTGGTAGCTGATGAACTCGGTCTCACCGATGGAGACCGAGATCTCGTCATCCATGGTCTCCAGGTCACTGGTGTCTGCCTTGCCGGTGTCCTCCGGCTCGGTGGTGAACTGCTGCCCCTCCGCGGTGATCGCGTCGGTGTTGCCGCCATTTTCGCCGTTGGACGTTTCTTCAGCCTCGGCGTCGTCGTTGTCGCCTCCGGGGGTGCAGCCGGAGAGCACGAGTGCGCCGGTGGCCAGAATGGCCGTCGCCGCAGAGAGTTTCCTCAGTTTCACAGTTGCTCCTCATCCTTCAATGCGATGTGACCGGCGCGATTTCTTCCCCTCATCCCTCGAGAAGGTGACCCATCTAACACCGGTTCAATGTGCGAACCAGACTACGGTCGGCACGACCGGCCGGTTGGCCATTTCAATGCGTGTGATGGAATCGTTACCCGACTCAACCGACTGAGATATGACCCAGATCACGGCTCGATTCTGCGTCCGATCAATCCGCGAAAACATGTGTGAAACATGCAACGGCCACCTGGAGACAGAGAAACTCCCGTGCGATTCCGCCCAGGGAATCGCACGGGAGTTACCAGGCGGTCACATGTCCGCACGTTATGTGAGGAGCGCCACTTTGCCGCTTGAAACACGTAAGCAACATTCGGATCAGACTTCTGCTACTCATTGGTAACGGGGGCTGACCTGCGAATAAGTCAGAGTGTTACGTCGCTGTGCCGGGTGTGGTGCTCAGCGCCGCCAGGAGGCCTCGGGATCGGAGGTCTCACCCTGAGTCATGCGCAGCGCCTGGCCCTGCGCCACGAGGTCCTCATACTTCTTGGACTTCTTCTCTGCGGTGCCCATGTCCCGGGGTGGAAGCATGATGGTGCGCTCGGCCTCGATGCCGCTCTGCAGCTGGCGTCCGCGTTCCAGTTCGGAGTCGAACTCGGCGCCCAGCAGCAGCACCAGGTTCATGATGTAGACCCAGATCAGGAAGATGATGACGCCTGCCAGCGCGCCGTAGGTGGCCTCGTAGTTCCCGAAGTTCGACACATAGAAGAACACCGCAGCAGTCGCGAGCACCATGACCAAGATGGCCAGCACGGCGCCGGCGGAGATCCAGCGGACCCCGGGCTGACGCAGATTCGGCGTGACGTGATAGAGCATCGCGATGCAGATCACAGCCACGATCAGCAGCGCGGGATAGGTGGCCCAGTTGAAGATCGTCACGGCGGTCTCGCCGAGCCCCACGGTGTCCCCCACCGCCCGGGCGATGGGCCCCGAGATCAGGAGCAGGAAGACCGCGGTGGCCACCAGCACGAGAAGCCCCGCGGTGACCAGGTAGAAGATCGGACGCAGCTTCAGCAGCGAGCGGCCCTCTTCCACCTCGTAGACCCGGTTCATCGACCGGGAGAAGGCGTTGACGTAGTTCGAGGCGGTCCACAGCGCGGTGAGCAGGCCGAGCGCCAGCCCGATACCTGCACCCTCCACGCTCGTGATGGCTTCGATGGCCGGTCTGATCTGCTCCATGGTGTCGGACTCGAGCATCTGCGCGGCGGTGGAGAGCAGGAATTCCTGGGTCCGTTCGCCCTCGCCGACGAATGACATCAGCGAGACCAGCGCGATCAGCGCCGGAAAGACCGAGAGCACCGTGTAGTAGGTCAGCCCTGCGGCAAGATCCGTGCAGCTGTCGCGACCGAACTCCGTGAGGGTCCGCTTGGCGCTGTACTTCCAGGTGGTGCCGGTCAGCTTCACCGGGGAGGACGTCTTGTGGTCCTCGCTGTCCCCGGAGATGGACTCCTCGAAGTCCTCACGCTGGCGGTTCTTGACCATGAACGGCTGGTCCGCCGCCGCGGAGAGGGTGCCGACGCGCAGCTGGTCACCCTGGTGCACGGTGGCACCGGAGCGGCCCCCGTCCTCGATCTGGTGCCGGGGTGCACGATGGGCCTTCAGGGCACCAGCCGCGCGGCCTGCCGGGTTGGAATTCTTGGGGTGACCCTGCGGGTCGGAATGAGCGCTCATGGACTCAAACTATCGGCATGTGACCTCAGGACCAACTGTTCAACGACCCCCTGACACCTCACGTCTGGTCATAGCCAGCTCGTCGATATGTGTGATCGGAGCGGGCAGGGCGTTGTTGAGGTATCCAGCCCTGGCGATGGCCATGGATCCCACTGCCGAGGTGAGCAGCTGCGCGACGATCGCGATGATCGCTTTGACCAGGTTCAGTCCGCTGAAATCCATCAGCAGCGCGCCGAAGACGATGGACGCCACCCCCAGTCCCGCGGAGGTGCCCACCGCCGAGGCGCGCAGGTAGAGATCGGGCAGCTTGAACAGCCCGATCGCGGAGATGACGATCGTGGCGATGCCCACGAAGATGAACACCAGGCCGAAGATGTCGGCGATGTGATCCGGTTCCATCAGCGGCGACCTCCTGATCCGAGTCGTGCCATCGACAGCGCCGCCATGAAGCCCAGCAGCGTGGCGATGAGGATGATGTCGAAGAGCGCCTCGATATTGGTGCGCAGTCCGATCAGGGCGACGAAGCCGATGGTCGCGAAGAAGATCAGGTCTGCGGCCACAGCCCGGTCCATGGTGCGTGGGCCGATCAGCCCGCGCACGGCGGCGATGACCATGCCGATGGCCAGCAGGATCAGCGCGACCTCGAGAGTCCATTCGGAGATCATCGGCTCTCACCTGCCTCATCCAGCGGACGGACCACCGGAAGCTGGGTCGGACGGCTCAGGTCCCCGGGGACCCGCCGCATCGCGCGCAGCAGCCGGTCCTCCATCTCCTGGATCTCGGCCACCAGCTGCTCGCGGCTCTCCACGAACATCCCGTGCACGTAGAGGATGCCGTGCTCCTTGGAGATGGTGATGGTCAGCGTACCCGGGGTCAGCGTGATCAGCGAGGAGATCATCGTCCACTCGCTGTCGCTGCGCGAGGCGGCCGGCACCGCGATGATCGCGGGCCGCATCTTGGAACGTCCGCGCAGACGCAGCACCTCGGCGGTCACCGTGTAGTTCGAGATGATGAACTCCTTGGCGTACCAGAAGAGGAATCCGATGATCCGAAATGACCAGCTCATCATGCGCCGCTCACCGCCCTCACATAGTCCAATGGGTTGAGCAGGTTCTCTGCCGCGGTCTCCGACCAGCCCATCAGCAGCTCTGCCCCGAGTCCGAAGAACAGGGTGATCGCGGCCAGCAGGATCGCCGGGAAGATCAGCTTGAAGGGGACCTTGACGGCCTGCTTGCCGGCGAGCACCGCGGTGGTGGTCGCCGTCGGCGGTCCGATGGTCAGCGTGGGGGTCTCGGCCTGCGCCTGCACCCGCAGGTAGCGCTTGCCGTGCATGCGCTGCTGATAGGTCAGCGCGCGCTCCTGCAGGTCGTCGGGCTCTGACCCCATGAACACGCCGGTCCAGATCTTCAGCATCGAGAGCAGCGTGAAGATCGAGACCACCACCGCCACGGCGGCCACCCAGTAGTGGGATTCGGCCAAGGTGGCCTGGATGATCGCGAACTTCGCGACGAACCCGGAGAAGGGCGGCAGCCCGGCCAGCGAGAGCGCGGCCACCATGAAGGTCACCGCGATCAGCGGCTCACGTTTGAGCATGCCGCCGAGCTTGTCGATCTCTCCGGTGCCATAGGTCTCTTCGATCGCGCCGGTGGAGAGGAAGAGCGAGGCCTTCACGATCATGTGGTGGAGCAGATAGAAGATCGCGGCGGTGAGCCCCAGCAGGGTGAACAGTCCGACGCCGATCAAGATGTAGCCGATCTGGCTGATCATGTGGAAGACCAGGATGGACCGGGTGGTCTTCTCCCCCACCGCGCCGAGGACGCCGATGAGCATGGTGGCTGAGGTGATCACCAGAGCCACCCAGAGGAAGCGCTCGTCGCCGTCGAAGAGCAGCGAGTAGATCCGGTAGATCACGTAGATCGCGACCTTGGTATGGATCCCGGAGAACAGCGCGGTGACGGCCGGGGAGGTCATCGCATAGGTGCGGGTCAGCCAGCCGTGGACCGGCACGACCGCGGCCTTGATCGCGACGGCGGTCAGCACCACGCCACCGGCGAGGGCGACGGCGGGGTCATCCTTGCCCGCCCCATGCAGCTCCGCCAGGTTCACGGTGCCCGCGGTCGCGTAGACCAGGGCGATGCCCACCAGAAGCAGCGTGGAGGCCAGCAGGTTCACCGAGACATAGATCCGCGCCCCGTGGGCGCCGAGCTTGGCGCCCATCATGGCCAGCAGGCCATAGGACGGAAGCAGCATGACCTCGATGAACACGAAGAGGTTGAAGATGTCTCCGGTCATCAGCGCGCCGGAGACGCCGGCCATGAGCACCAGCACGAAGGGGTGGAAGAACCGAGCCCGGGCCTCGTGGGTGGCCATGGCGAAGAGCACGCTGGCGAAGGCCAGCACCGACATGATCATCAGCACCAGCGCGGAGAGTGCGTCGACCACGAACGGGATCGAGACCCCGTAGTCCCAGAGCCCGACCTGGTGGACCAGCACGGTCCCGTCGCCGGTGGCGATCACCAGCAGCACCGCGAAGATGAAGAGCGCGGCCAGGGTGCCCAGGCTGATCATGTGGCGGGCCAGACGCTTCTTGCGCAGCATGACGCCGACGGCGGCGAGCAGCAGCGGTATGCCGACCGCCAGCGGAAGCAGCGGAGGAAGTATCTCGGTCATCGGGCGTCTCCCTCCTGGGTCTCGGTGGGCGCCGTCGCCTGAGGCGCTGTCGCCCCGGGCTCGGCGGAGGAGGCAGTCCCCGGCGTCTTCTCCGGCCAGGGGTCTCCGGTCTCGTCCTCTCCGCGCTCCACCACGATGTCGCCGGACTCCGTGGTCAGACCGAAGAAGCCGGCGTCGTTGGTGTCGCCGCGGTCAGCGGCGAGCAGCAGGGCCGGCGAGACCTCGACGTCCTCGGTGTCGTCGTCGGTGGTGGTGGTGATCGCCAGGGTCACCATGAACATGGTGATGGAGAATGCGATCACGATGGCGGTCAGCACGAAGGCCTGCGGCAGCGGGTCGGCCTGTTCGCCGAGCTCGCCGGAGCCGATATAGGGCACGCCGCGGTAGGCGGTGTTGCCTGCCGCGAAGAACATCAGGTTCGCGGCGTGGCTGGCCAGGACGAAGCCCAGCACGATCCGCACCATTCCGCGCTGCATGAACAGATAGACGGCCGCGGCGGTGAGCAGCCCGACGGCGATGGCGATGCTCATCGGTCGTTCACCCCTTTCGGTTCGATGTCCGGGTGAACCCCGGGCCAGGACTCATCCGCCTGCACTTCGAACGGAAGGTCGCCGGGGTCGGCGTGATAGCCGGCGGGGACCTTCAGCGTGGAGAGCTCAGATTCGCTGGTGCCGCGCGCGCGGCGGTGTGCCTTGAGCAGCTCCGCAGGGTAGCGCTGCGCCTGACCGAGCCGGTCCAGCGCGACCAGCACCGCGCCGATCACGGCGAGATAGATGCCGACGTCGAAGATCAGCGCCGTGGTGAGTGAGAACCCTGCGTCGGAGCCCCACGGCATCGGGAGTCCCTCCACGATCACGATCGGGCGCAGATAGGAACCCTCGAGGAAGCCGGCGAAGCCGATGGCCGCGCCGGTGATGATGCCGCCGACGATGACCAGCGCATAGTCGAAGCGCAGCTTCACCGAGGTGTCGGAGGGGGCGACCAGGTAGCGCAGCGCGAAGAAGCCGCCGGCGACCAGCGCGGCGATGAACCCGCCGCCGGACTCGTAGTGGCCGCGCAGCAGCAGGATCAGCGAGAGCAGCACGATGAACGGCGCCATCCAGTTGAAGACGCTGCGCATGGCGGTGGTGTTGTCCCCGGCATGATCCAGCGGGGTCCCGGACCATTGCCGGGAGGCGGGCGGCTCGTTGTCCGAGGTGGCGAAGGAGGAGTTCAGCAGCGCCAGGATCGCGAAGCCTGCAACGCCGAGCACGGTGAGCTCTCCGAAGGTGTCCAGCGCGCGGAAGTCCACCAGGATGGAGTTCACCGCGTTGAGCGCGCCGGTCTCCTCGTAGGTGTTGAGCAGGTACCACTCGGCGACCGGGGACTGTCCGCGCCGGCCGGTGAGTGCGAAGGTGGCGGCGAAGGCCATCACGCCGAAGGACAGGGCCACCGCGATGGCGACGCTGCGCCGGGTGCGGGTGACCTTGTGGAAGCGCTTGGGCAGCTTGCGCAGCACCAGGACCAGCACCACCACGGTGAGGATCTCCACGAGCAGCTGGGTCATGCCCACATCCACCGCGCCGAGCGCGAAGTACCAGGCGGCGACCACGAACCCGGCGCCGCCGGCGAGGACGACCGCGGCGGCGCGGTTCTCTGCGATGACCGTGCCGGCCAGGAAGAAGACCAGCAGCCCGATCAGCACCCAGTCGGTCATCCGGGTGTTGCCGGGATCGAACTCTCCGACCACCGGCGCGGCGACCAGGCCGGCGATGAACACGCCGGCAAGCAGGATGCCCGGAGGGGCGAGGTGCACCGCGTGCACGTCGCTGCGTGTGATGTCTCCGACCCGGCGGCCGAAGTTGATGGCCCCCAGTCGCATGGACTCGGCCAGTTCGACGCCGGTGAACGGCAGGATCCTGCGCGGAATCAGGTTGTCCAGGCGGGCTCGCATCGCGACGACGAGCAGGCCGCCGCCGACGATCACCGCGGAGAGCATCAGCTCGGTGTTGAAGCCGTGCCAGAGCGCGAACTCCGCCGCATAGGTCCCGGTCTGAGCATCCTCGCCGGCCCGGGTGATCAGCCCGTCGAAGACGAAGGGGGTGAAGCCGAGCACCAGGCCCGCGGCGGCGGGCAGCAGCGCCGGCAGGTAGAAGCTGGCGGGCGCCTCATGGGGCGTGGTGGGGTCGATGGGCTCGTGGTATTCGTCCTTGGACCCGGTGCCGGTGTAGCTGGTGAACGCGCCGAGCACGATCCGGCCGCAGTAGGCGAAGGTGCCGATGGCGGCGAGAACCGCCATGCACGTCAGCGTCCAGGTCAGCGCGGCGGGCATGTCCGCGGAGAGGAAACCGGCGAGCAGGTGCTCCTTGGAGACGAAGCCCAGCAGCGGCGGGACCCCGGCCATGGAGAGTGAGGAGATCAGGGTGATGACCAGCGAGATGCGCATGGTCCTGCTCAGTCCGTTGAGCCGTCGGATGTCTCGCGAATGCGCCTCGTGCTCGATGATGCCCACCATCATGAACAGCGCGGACTTGAACAATGCGTGGGCGACCACGTGGATCGTGGCGGCCACCAGCGCGGTGGGGGTGCCGATGCCGATGACGGCGACCAGGAAGCCCAGCTGCGAGACCGTGGAGTAGGCCATGATCTCTTTGATGTCGTGGCGCTGCAGGGCGAAGAGGGCGCCCATCAGTGCGGTGGTCAGACCACAGCTGATCAGGAGCACCTGCCACAGCGTGGACTCTTCGAAGACCGGAGAGAAGCGCAGCAGCAGGTAGATGCCGGCCTTGACCATGGCCGCGGCGTGGAGGTAGGCCGAGACCGGCGCGGGGGCGACCATCGCATCGGGAAGCCACAGGTGGAAGGGGAACTGCGCGGACTTGGTGAAGGCGGCGAAGGCGATGAGCACCGCGACCACCGAGGTGAAGGTGGTGTTGTCCTGCCAGGCGCTGTGCGTGAGCGCCTCGGACATGGACGTGGTGCCGGTCTCCACGATGATCAGCAGCACCGCGGTGAGCAGGCCCAGCCCGCCTGCGGCGGTGATCAGCAGCGTGCGCTGGGCCGGGGCCGGGGCCTTGTCTCCGGAGCGGTTGATCAGGAAGAAGGAGCACAGCGTGGTGAACTCCCAGAACACGAAGAGCAGGATCAGGTCATCGGCGATGACCATCCCGCTCATCGCGAAGACGAACATCAGCATCCACAGGTAATAGTCCGAGGTCTTCTTCTTGACCGAGAAGTAGCGGGCCGAATAGGCCATCACCAGGGCGCCGATGAAGAGGATCAGCAGCAGGAAGACCATCCCGAGCCCGTCCAGGCGCAGGCTGAGGCCGACGTCGACCGTGGGAATCCAGGGAAGGTGCTCCTCGATCACTCCCCCATCCAGCAAGGTGCTCAGCCACGGCAGCGTGGCCACCCCGATGCCGGTCAGCGCCACGGCGGCGAAGAAGCCGGTGTCGCGACCGAGGGCGCGGTGGACCAGGGCGGCGATCGGGACCAGGGCCAGAGTCAGCATCAGGAGCACCATGAGCGTCATCGGCGGACCACCGCCGGCGCGCATGAGCGCATGGAAGGTCTTCGCGAGTGCATGGTGCCTCCAGTCGGTGCGGGTGAAACGGCGCGGTGAAGCTCATCGCCGACCAGTCTTCCCGGCACACCAGTGTTCGACTATATCTATGGGGCTGATCTCTCAGCAATCGAGTCGTGCTCATGGAGTGCGGACCATGCTCCGGTGTGATCCGTGCTACGGCAAGTGTGTCCTACTGCTCCTCGACGACGCCGCAGGCCACGCGGCTCACGGAGTCTCCACTGGTCAGGGTCTCGGCGTCGGGGCCGAAATTGCGCTCGGGGACGTTGCCATGGTTGTCCGCCTGGGCGTGGATGATCACGGAGCTGCCTTCTGCGCTGAGCAGGTCCTCCGGCGCGAGTCGATCGCTGACCAGGCTCAGCCAGCCGGTCCGGTCCTGGTTCACCAGCAGGTTCGGCAGATCTCCGGCATGGCCGGGGTGGGTCACTGCTTCGGGCTCTGCGGGCGGGACCTCCTCGGTGAGGTCATTCAGGTCGGTCTCCGGAGCTTCCTCCTGCGGAGCCTCTTCGCCCTCCACGATGCCCATGTCTTCCTCCATGGTCCCTACCAGGTGACCGCCGGAGGACTCGAAGTCTCCGAACACGCCGTCCTCCGAGCTGGACACCGGCTCGCACACGCCGCGTTCGTGGATGGTGATGCCCCGGAAGCCTGCGTCGACGTCGTGGACCTCGGCCTCGACGAGCACGCCGTTCTCGACCTCGGAGAAGCTCACCGTGCCGATGTCGTTGCCCGCCACGTCAGCGATCTCTGCGGAGGCGAATGGCTCCTCGGAGCCGTCCGGACCGGCGCCGCCCGCCTCGCCGTCCTCGTCCTCGGCCTCGGCCTCGGCGAGCTGAGCGTCCCCGGCGTCCGCGTCGTCGTCGGCGAGCGCGGGATCGCTCTGCTCAGCATCTGCATCGCCGCAGCCCGCCAGGGCCAGCGCCGCTGCCAGCGCGATCCCGGCCAGCGGAGCGCCGCGGAACCAGGGGGAGGCGGATCTGTGCGGTGGAATGCTCATGACCGCACAGCCTACCGGGCGCCCGCTCAGGCATGTGCACAGGGGTGGTCGAGGGCGCTGCTCAGGCGTGGGTGTGGGTCTCACCGGCGGCGATGCTGCGCGGCTCGAGCTGGAAGGTGGAGTGTTCCACCGCCACGTCGAAGTGTTCGGCCACGCAGGTCTTCAGCCGGCTCAGCGTCTCCGGCACGCAGCCTTCGCGGAAGCAGGCGTCATCGAGGACCACATGGGCGGAGATCACCGGCAGCCCGGTCGCGACCGTGGAGGCGTGCAGGTCGTGGACCTCCTGGACGTGGTCCTGGGCCAGCATGTGCGCCCTGACCTGCTCCAGGTCAAGCCCGCGAGGGGCGAACTCCAGCAGCACCCGCGCGGTCTCGCGCAGCAGCAGCAGCGCACGCGGAATGATCAGTGCGGCGATGGCCAGCGCGGCCACGGCGTCGGCCTGCTGCCAGCCGGTGGTCCAGATCACGACGGCTGCCACCATCACCGCCAGCGATCCCAGCGCATCGGCGGTGACCTCGAGGAACGCGGCACGCATGTTGAAGTTGGCCTTCCGGCCCGAGGCGAGCACCAGCAGCGAGATCACGTTGCCGGTCAGACCGACTGCCCCGAAGATCAGCAGCTCGATGTGCAGAATTGCGGGCGGTGCGCTGAGCCTGCCGATCCCCTCCACCGCGGCGTAGATGCCCACGCCCAGCAGCAGCGTCGCCTGCAGCAGCCCCGCCAGGATCTCCACGCGCCGGAAGCCCCAGGTGCGCTGGGATGTGGCGGCCCGGTGCATCAGTCCCGCCGCGACCAGGGCGACACCGAGGCCGATGCTGTCGGTGAGTGAATGCACGGCATCGGTGAGCAGCGCCAGCGAACCGGTGACCCAGGCCCCGATGGCCTGCGCCAGGACGACACCCACGGTGATGGCGCAGGCGATCGCCAGCCGACGGCGGTGTGAGCGCGTGCGTGCGGCAGTCTCGGAGGAGGCAGGGTCGTCGGCGCGGGCGCCGTGATCATGGTGGTGCATCGTGGCACCATTCTCCTGCGTTCCGCCGAGATCTCCCAAGCTGCGAGCCGGACGCAGAAGCGTTCTCAGCAAGGCGAGTGCGCTAGAGTCCCCACATGGTTGCTCAGAGAAACTATGTCATCAGCAATGCGCACATCCTGCCCATCAGCGGTGAGCCCTTCGACGGCTCCCTGGTGGTCACCGAGGGCCGGATCGCGGCCCTGGGGCCCGCTGTGGACCATCCTGCCGAGCATGAGGTCATCGATGCCGCCGGCGGCTGGGTACTGCCGGGACTCATCGATGCCCACGTGCACCTGGGGGTCCATGAGGAGGGCGAGGGCTGGGCCGGCGCCGATGTCAACGAGACCACCGATCCGGTGACCGCGGCCGTGCGCGCCCTGGATGCGATCAACCCGGCGGAGATCGGCTTCGCCGACGCCCGGGCCGCGGGCATCACCACCGTGAACGTGAATCCGGGGTCGGCCAATCCGATCGGCGGGCTCGCTGTGGCGCTGAAGACCCAGGGGCGGATCGTGGACGAGATGGTGCTGCGCTCCCCCTCGGGCCTGAAGTCAGCCCTGGGTGAGAACCCCAAGCGGATCTATGGGGAGCGCAAGCAGACCCCGAACACCCGGCTCGGGGTCGCGATGACCATCCGCAAGGCCTTCACCGAGGCCAGGAACTGGCAGGCCAAGGACCCGGCGGACCGGCCCGGGGATCTCGTCTCCGAGGCGCTGGCGCTGGTGCTCGACCGCAAGATCCCCTGGCGCCAGCACTGCCACCGCGCCGATGACATCGCCACCGCGCTGCGCCTGGCCGATGAGTTCGGCTATGAGCTGGTCCTGGATCACGGCACCGAGTCCTATAAGCTCGCCGACGTCATCGCCGATCGCGGCATTCCGGTGCTCTACGGGCCGATGATCGTCTCGCGCTCCAAGGTGGAGGTCCGCGACCGCAGCCCCAGGGCCCCGGGGATCCTCGCCCGCGCCGGGGTGAAGGTCTCGATCATCACCGATCATCCCGTGGTGCCCATCGAGTTCCTGATCCATCAGGCGGCCCTCGCGGTGCGCGAGGGCATGGACCCGGTCGAGGCGCTTCGGGCGATCACGATCAACCCGGCCGAGGTGCTCGGGGTGTCAGATCGAGTGGGGACCTTGGAGCCGGGCAAGGACGCGGACCTCGCGCTCTGGTCCGGAGATCCGCTGGACACCAGGAACCGGGTGCTGCACACCTGGATCGACGGAGCGCTGGTGTTCTCGCACGAGCCCGCCGAAGCCTCGGCCTGAGCCTCCGCGCCGGCCTGAGCCTGGCGCGCCGCGGCGATCCTGTCTCGAGCCACCTGCGGGCGCCTCCCACCGCGCCCGCAGACGGGCGGGACCTGGTGGCTGGACCCTGAGGGTGTTTGACTGGGCGCATGACTGAACCCCTCTCACCTCCCGATTCCGAACAGCCCCTCGCTCCCTCGGGATGCACGACCGGAACCCACGCGCAGATCACCGGTCGGGTGCAGGGGGTGACCTTTCGCGCATCGACGAAGGCCGAGGCCGATGACCTGGGACTGATCGGATGGGTCAGAAACACCGCCGACGGCGCGGTGGAGCTCCTGGTCGGCGGCGACGGTCCAGCGGTGGACGCGCTGCTGCGCTGGGCCGGGAAGGGACCCGAGTCCGCCGAGGTGACCGAGGTGCAGCAGCGTGAGGCGACCGAGGCGGATCTCGCCTCGCTGCCGCAGGCAGGCTTCGAGATCCGTCGCTGACACCAGCACCTCCCTCCCAAGGCGCATCGCTGTGCGACGGATTCCCCGACAGCCCTCAGGAAGCGACGGATGCGGCTGCGCGTCCCGCGGGAGACCCCAGATGCCCGCGGACGGGCTGCTGGTCCGCGGCCGGCGCGGTGAGTCCCAGCTCCTCCGGCAGCGCGGCCGCCTCGCCCAGCAGATGCTCGGCGAGGAAGCCCGAGACCACCTGGTACCAGATCTTCGCGTGCGCAGGACTGAGCACCCAGTGGTTCTCGTCGGGGAAGTAGAGGAACCGGTGTGCGCTGTGTCCGTCCTCATCCGCCGGCAGCCCCGATTTCGCGAGCAGCTCGTACCAGAGCCGCAGCCCCTCCCCGATCGGCACCCGGTAGTCCTTGTCGCCATGGATGACCAGCATCGGGGTCACGATCTTCTCCACATGCAGATGCGGTGAGTGCTCCGCGGCCATCCGCTCATCGAGCTCGTTGCGCCAGTACGAGGCCAAGTCCGTGGTGGGGCCGAACTGATCCAGCGCCCACAGCGAGGCATGGGTGACGATCGCGGAGAATCGGTCGGTCTGCCCGGCGATCCAGTTCGCCATGTACCCGCCGAAGGAGCCGCCCATCGCGGCGGTGCGCGTCGGGTCGATGTCCTTCCGCGCCTCGGTGGCGTCGGTGATCGCCATCAGATCGGTGAAGGGATGTCCTCCCCAGGAGTTCCAGCCGCGCTGGATGAAGTTCTGCCCATAACCGGTGGACAGCGCCGGGTCGGGCAGCAGCACCGCGTAGCCCTGCTCCACCATCAGCCAGGGGTTCCACCGCCAGGTCCAGGCGTTCCAGGAGTTCAGCGGCCCGCCGTGGATCCAGAGCAGCAGCGGTGCCGGCTGCTCCGTCGAGGCGGAGGCGGGAAGCGCAAGCCAGGCCCGCACCGGCGCACCGTCGGCCCCGGTGGTGGTGACCTCGGTCAGCGTGCCGGGCAGCTCCGGACGCACATGGGGATTCTGCAGCCGCGCGGCCTCCCCCGTGCTCAGGTCGATCGAGACCACCTCCTCAGGGAAGGCGTAGCTGGAGCGCATCCCGTAGGCGGTGTGACCGTCAGGGGCCACGACGACGGCGGAGTAGGTGGCGTCCTCGGTGGTGACCTGCTCCACCGCACCGCTGGTGGCGTCCACGCGGAAGACCGGACCGCGTCCGCCCTGGTCGGCCAGCGCGAGCAGTCCTGAGCCGTCCGGCAGCCAGGCCGCGGGGGTGAGCCACAGGTCAGCGTCCTCGGCGAGCCGGGTCAGCGCGCCGGTGTGCAGGTCCAGAAGGTGCAGCTGCGGCTGCGGGGCTCGCTGCGGCGTCGGCTGGGCAGAGCGCACGACGGCGGCGCTAAGCCCATCGGGGCTGATCCCCCCGGCGCTGAAGGTGTACCCGGGTTCGTCCGCGATGATCCGACGCTCACCGGTGGCGGTGTCCACCACCGCCAGAGCGGTGCGCTGACCGGCCCGGACTTCGGGCACGACGACGCTGATCAGCGCGACGGTGCCATCCGGGCTGACCTTCACGTCTCCGCCGAAGCGAGCTCCGAGACCCTCAGTGAGGGGGCGAAGGCTGGCCTGCTCGGAATCCGTGGGGAGGGCCGCGGCGTCGGCCGTGGACTCCAGGGCGAACAGGCTCGGGCGGGCCGGGCCGAGATCGTGGTCCCAGAAGCGGATCGGGTATCCGGTGTGCAGGATCGCCTTGACCGAGGCCTCCTCGCGCTGCCGGTGCAGCTGCTCGTGAGCCTCCTCGGAGCCGGCCCCGGGGAGCAGCGGCGCGGTGAGCAGGATGGTGGACCCCTGCTGGGCGCAGTGCGGCTGACTCACGCCACCGGCGCGTCGACTGACCAGCACCGATTCACCTCCGTCCGCGGGGAGCCTGTACAGGGCGGAGCTCTTCTCCTCGGGCTTCTCCCCCGGGCGGTCCGAGGTGAAGTAGAGATCACCTGTGGCAGAGAACCCCGGAGCACCCTCGCCCTTGGGGCTGCGGGTGAGCCGGCGGGCGGGACGGGCGCCGCTGGGGTCGATCTCCCAGAGCGCACCGGTGTAGCCATCACCTGCGCTGTTGACCGTGGAGACGGTGGTGACCAGCCGGGAACCGTCGGGGCTGAGCGTGAGACCGCCGAGGCGAGGATGGGTGACGAAGTGGTCCAGGTCGGAGAAGATGCTCGAGCTGCGCTGTGTCATGGTGCTGTTCTACCAGCGACCGCCAGCATATGGTTGCATTGTACAACTACCGGCGTGGTGGACAGCGCTACCCTGGTGCTGTGACTTCTGACGCGACCCCCGAGACGACTCCTGCGACGACCTCTGCGATGACCTCCGGACCCGCGATCGGCCCCGACGGTCTGCCCCGCACACCCTGGGCGCTCGGCAGCGAGATGATGCTGCGCTACTACGACACCGAATGGGGGATGCCGATCCGTGCCGAGCACGGCCTCTTCGAACGGCTGAGCCTGGAGGGGTTTCAGGCCGGCCTCTCCTGGTCCACCATCCTGGTCAAGCGGGAGAACTTCCGTGCCGCCTTCGCCGGGTTCGATCCCGAGGTGGTCGCGGACTACGCCGAGGAGGACATCCTGCGGCTGCTCGACGACGCCGGGATCATCCGTCACCGCGGGAAGATCACCGCGACCATCGGCAATGCCCGGGCCACCCTGGCGCTGCGTGACCGCGGTGGCCTGTCCGCGCTGATCTGGTCCTACAAGCCCGAGCAGACCCCCGTGCCGCAGACGATGGAGCAGGTGCCCACCCGGTCAGCGGAGTCAGAAGCCCTGGCCAGGCGGCTCAAGGCGGAAGGGTTCCGGTTCGTCGGTCCCACCACCGCTTTCGCCCTGATGGAGGCCATCGGGATGGTGGACACCCACCTGGTGGGCTCGCACCGCCGGGGCGCCTCAGGGATCGCCTTCACCAACCAGCGCGGCTGAACCGGACGGCGCCGACCAAGAGGGATGATGCAGCACTGAGTCAATGCGGGCGCTGGAGCTCGATGACCCGGTCCATGTCATCATCCGGTGCGAGCCGGTTCCGATCCACCTGTCCGCACCGGGTGCAGCGGTGGAGCAGCAGGAAGCCCTTCTTGCCGGTGTGGTCCACCCCGATGGGTTCCATCGCCGCCCCACAGTCGGCGGCGCGATCGCCCGGGGTGATGTCCACATGCCGGGAGTACAGGCAGCGCGGGCAGTGGTTCCGGTAGCTGCCGCCGAGCTGTCTGGGAATCGGCTGCCCGCAGTGGATGCAGTCGAAGCCGGTGTTCTCGGCCTCCCTGCTCATGCCGTGGGCGCGCTCTCTCCGGCGTCGGAAGTGGCCTCGGCCGAGAGCGCGTGCTGAGCCATCGCGGTGGAGTACATGCAGACCGTGGCCGCGGTGGCCACGTTCAATGATTCGGCAGCTCCGAAGAGCGGGATCGCCACGCGGTGATCGGCGAGCTCGCGCTCAGCGTGGGTCAGTCCGTGGGCCTCGTGGCCGAACAGCCACAGGGTGGGGGCCGCGGGGTTGGCCAGCTCGGCGAGCTGGGTCTCACCCCGGCCATCGGCGGCGAGCACCTGGAAGCCCTTGGCGCGGGCCGCCTCGGTCAGGTCGGCCGGTTCGACCCCGGTGAAGATCGGCACGTGGAAGTGTGAGCCCGCGGCGGAGCGGACGACCTTGGGGCTCCACGGATCCACGGTCCCCGCCGAGAGCACGACGGCGCCGGCACCGGCGGCATCCGCGGTGCGGATGATCGTGCCGGCGTTGCCCGGGTCCTGCAGCCGAAGCATGGCCGCGACCTGCCCGGCACCCTGGGCGATCTGCTCGAGCTGGGCGTCCAGAGCTTCTCGCCGGGTGGAGACAGCGGGGATGCGGCAGACCGCAAGCATGCCCTGGGAGGTCTCGGCGTCGCCCATTGCGCGCAGCGCCTCCGGAGTGGCTTCGCGCAGAAAGACCCGGGCGTTCGAGGGCAGCTGAGTCTCGGGGTTGAAGAGCACCCCGCGCATCCGGTCCAGCAGCGCGAGCACATCGGGGTGGCGCTCCAGGGCTGCGGGATCGAAGAAGAGAGCGTCCAGTTCGGGGAAGGGCTGCGGGCCCTGTTCCTGCTCCCACTGGCGCAGCCAGATCGTCAGCGCCTCGCGGACCGGCTGGGGCCCCTCGGCCAGGAAGAGTCCCTGCTTGTGGCGCGCGGACCGCCCGGCAAGAGCCGCCACGCGGCGGACGCGGTCAGACTTCGGGTTGTCGACGAGCTCGGGGTCGGTGTGCTGGGACATGATTCTCTCTTCTCCTGCTGAATGGACTGCTCATGCATCTCGGGGTGCTCATAGGTTCAGCACGGTGGAGCAGGTGCTGCGTGAATGGTGCTTCGCCAGCGGTGCTGGCACAAAGAAGGCGCCGCCCCCGGTGAGGAGACGGCGCCTTCTGTCACACTGCGTCGAGTCAGACTCGAGCGGCGTTGACGTCCTGCGGGAGCGCCTTGCGGGCGGTCTCGACCAGAACGCCGAATGAGTTGGCGTCGTAGACGGCCAGCTCAGCAAGCATGCGACGATCAACCTCGACTCCAGCGGCCTTCAGGCCCTGGATGAAGCGGTTGTAGGTCATCCCGTGCGAGCGGGCAGCGGCATTGATGCGCTGGATCCACAGGCGGCGGAAGTCACCCTTGCGCTTCTTGCGGTGCTGGTAGTTGTAGACGTACGAGTGCAGCAGCTGCTCTTTTGCCTTGCGGTAGAGGCGTGAGCGCTGTCCGCGGTAGCCGGAGGCCCTGTCTAGGACCTTGCGGCGCTTCTTATGGCCATTGACGGCCCTCTTTACACGTGCCACGTGATATCTCCTTGAGTCTTAAAGTCTTCGGTGATGAAAGTGCTGAGGCTCAGATGCCCAGCATCCGCTTGATGCGCTTCTCGTCAGCCTTGGTGACCAGTTGGTCCCCGGCCAGGCGGCGCTTCAGGCGTGAAGACTTGTGCTCCAGGTAGTGGCGACGGTTGGCCTGCTGGCGCTTGAGCTTGCCAGAACCGGTCAGCTTGAACCGCTTCTTGGCCCCGCTGTGGGTCTTCATCTTCGGCATGGTGCCGTTCTCCTTATGTCGTTCGGACCTGCAACGCCTGTGCTCTCCAGCGACGAGCCGAAGCTCATCTGCTGACGCGGCGGCGCAGAGGTGGGTCATCGACGCGCGGCCGAGGCTGCTCTCGCAGCGACGGAGATCCACGCATCAGACCCCTTTTGGGTGGTGGCGACAGCACCTTGCAGCGCTGTCACACAAACCAGCGCACCAGTCTACGTCATGAGAATGGTGCGCGGGTTCACCGTGAGGAGAGAAGGCCTCTAGAGGTTCTTCAGCTCATCCGGCAGATAATCGGCCATGGAGTTCGAGAGCGGGGTCGCGTCCTTCTTCTCCGTGGGCAGGCGCTCCGCGTTCTTCCGCGAGCGGCGCTCGTTCTTCACCTTGGGAGCCTCGGCCTCGGCGTCAGCCTCGGTCGGCTCCTCCTTCTTGGCCTGGTTCTTCGCCATCGCCTTGGCCTCGGCCTTGGTCTTGAGCGGACCGACGACCATCACCATGTGGCGGCCGTCCTGGCGCGGGGAGGATTCCACGGCGCCGAGGTCGGCGACGTCCTGGGAGAAGCGCTGCAGGAGGCGAACACCCATCTCGGGGCGCTGCTGCTCACGACCGCGGAACTGGATCATGGCCTTGACCTTGTCGCCGGCATCGAGGAAGCGACGGGCGTGACCGACCTTGGTGTTGTAGTCGTGGTCATCGATCTTCAGCCGGAAACGGACCTCCTTGAGCACCGTGGTGCTCTGGTTCTTCCGTGATTCACGAGCCTTGACCGCTGCCTCGTATTTGTACTTGCCGAAATCCATCAGCTTGCAGACGGGAGGTTTGGCCTGGGGCGCAACCTCTACCAGATCCAGATCGGACTCAGTGGCGAGACGCAGGGCGTCTTCAATGCGCACGACGCCCACCTGCTCCCCCTGGGGGCCGACAAGGCGGACTTCTGGTACGCGGATGCGTTCGTTGATGCGTGGTTCGCTGATCTGTCTAGCTCCTGTTGTGAGGAATTCGGTGAATGGGGAGTCACCGGCCAGTGCGCCCAATGAGCTCAACTGGGAGGTGATCGCCGTGTTGAGTGCGTTTAGCGCGGCCGATGAGACTGTGACAAGCTTACCAGCATGCAGAGTGAGCAGAATAACCACGCCGAGAATCCCGATCTCGCCCAGGCGGTCAACCAGCGGTCCCGCGACATCTCCGAGGTGCCCGCGGTGGAGCTGATCAACACCGTCGCCGTGCACCTGATGAGTGCCGCCGCGGTCAAGACCGGCCTCGCCGATGACCCCAAGGCGGAGGAGCTCAAGGACCTCGATGAGGCCCGCAAGCTGATCACCGCCCTTGCAGGTCTGATCACCGCCGCCGCCCCCGAGGTCGGCTCGACCCACGCCGCGCCGCTGCGCGACGGGCTGCGCTCGCTCCAGCTCGCCTTCCGCGAAGAGTCCACCGTCCCGGATGCACCCGGGAAGGGTCCCGGCGAGAAGTGGACCGGCCCGGTCAACTGACCCTTTCATGAGAACCAGATGAGATCAGGATGAGAGAACTCGGAAGAGACTCTCATCCTGGTCTCATCGTTGCTTCACCTGCGGTGACCAGAGTGGTCTTCCATGAGCATCACCGCAGTCCTCTATTCACACGACTCAGTCGGACTGGGCCACGCCCGCCGCAACCGGGCCCTCGCCCACGCCCTCGCCGCAGACCTCCCGCGGCTGACCGATCAGCCGGTGCGCGGACTGCTGATCGCAGGGCATCCGGACGCGACCGCAGACTCGCTGCCCCAGGGCTGGGACTGGCTGGTCCTCCCCGGGTTCACCCGCACCGCTGAGGGCTACGCCTCCAGGAACCTCGATGTGAGCAATGAGCGGCTCTCCTCGCTGCGCCGCTCCACCGCTGCCGCCGCCATCAAGGCCTTGTCCCCCGATCTGTTCATCGCAGATCGGCACCCGTTCGGGGTCGACGGGGAGCTGCTGGACTCGCTGGCCTGGCTGCGTGCCCAAGGCACCCGCTGCGTGCTCGGCATGCGCGAAGTGCTGGACTCCCCCGCTGCCGCTCGCACCGAATGGGCCCGGATCGGCGGAGCATCTGCCGCCGCGAAGTTCTATCACGCGGTCTGGGTCTACGGGGATCCCCTGATCTACAACCCGATCACCAGCGGTGAGATCCCTCAGCCGCTGGCAACCCGGACCCGGTTCACCGGCTACCTCAGCCACGGGCGCCCCACCGACGAGCTCTCCGACTCCAGCGTCCGTGCTCGTGAGCCCTATGTGCTCTCCATGGTCGGCGGAGGCTCCGACGGCGGTCGGCTTGCCCTGGCGGCCGCGCAGGCTCGGGTCCCGGCCGGGCATCGACACATCATCCTCACCGGACCACAGATGCCCCTGGGTGACCACACCAGCGTGGAGCGCGCCGTCGCTGCCTCCCCAGACTCCGCCAACATCCAGGTCACCCGGCTGGCACCGCATGTCCCTGCGCTGGTGCGCGAGGCCGCCGCCGTCGTCTCCATGGCGGGGTACAACTCCACGGCCGAGATCATGGCCACCACCACCCCAGCGCTGCTGGTGCCTCGGGCCACCCATCGGGCGGAGCAGCCTCGCCGAGCTCGGGCGCTGGCCGCCGTGGGCGCCGTCGACATCCTGGCCGCCGGGGAGCTCAGCGCAGCGGCGCTGAGCCGGTGGCTCGGCGACGCGGTGACCCGGCGCAGCGACCGCGGCGCGGTGGACCTTGACGGGCTGACCCGGATCGGAGCGCTGGCGGTCGCGGAGCTGGCGCTCGGACCCGCGGCGGTGCGACGCGCGGCTGCCGATCACACCCAGCAGCCCGCACCCGTGACTTCTCCCGCGAGCGCTGCAGCCGCTGCTCGTGCCCACGCGCCGTCCCCGGCGCCCTGCGCCGCCACACCCCTGACTCCCCAAACTGCCGAAGCGAGGTCCAATTCTCATGTCCGTTGAGCACACCGTCGAGACAACCCCCGCACCGACCCATGACCCGTGCAACGGCACGCCCGCGGTCCCGCGCGATCACGTGGTCGGGTATGTGCTGAAGATGTATCCGCGCTTCTCGGAGACCTTCATCGTCTCGGAGATCCTGGCCAGGGAAGCCGCCGGTGAGCAGATCGTGATCTTCTCGCTGCGGCCGAGCACCGACGCCCGCTTCCATCCGGAGCTGGCCCGGGTCAAGGCTCCGGTGATCCAAGTGCCGCGCAGCTCCACCTCCTCGAAGCTGTGGGCCCAGCTGGCCCTGGCCGCTGCGTCCCCCGCCTTGGCCCCCGGGCTGCAGCGCAGCCTTCCGGAGCTGCTGGCGGCCGGACACGACGACGCACAGCAGGCCGTCGGTCTGGCCCATGCCGCCCACCAGGCGGGAGTCACCCACCTCCACGCGCACTTCGCCTCGATCGCCACGACGGTGGCGCGGCTGGCCGGCCGGATCAGTGGTCTGCCGTATTCGTTCACCGCCCATGCCAAGGACATCTTCCATGAGGACGTGGACCAGCATGAGCTCCAGGCGAAGCTGGCGGAGGCTCATCACGCGATCACGATCTCCGGCTACAACCTCGACGACTTGCGCACCCGATTCCCTGCGGCGGCCCAGCGGCTGCATCTGGTGCGCAACGGCCTGGAGCTCTCTCGCTTCCCCTTCACACCGAATCTCGGAACTCAGCCTGCCCCAGACCCCAGCCTCGAGAGCCCACCGCGTCCTGCCCGACTGCTGGGCATCGGCCGGCTGGTCGAGAAGAAGGGGTTTCATCTGCTCATCGAGGCGGTGGCCAGGCTGCGCGACGAGGGCCTGGACGTGCAGGCCGACATCGCGGGGGACGGGCCCCTGGCGAATCATCTGCAGCAACAGATCGACGACGCCGGGCTGAGATCCTCGGTGCGCCTGCTGGGGCCCTGCACCCAGCAGGAGGTGGCTGAGCTGCTGGGCTCTCATGACGTCTTCGTGGCCCCGTTCGTCATCGGGGCCGATGGGAACGCCGACGGCCTGCCCACCGTGCTGCTCGAAGCCATGGCGCGCGGCATCCGCTGCGTGGCCGCCGAGGTGACAGCCGTGGGCGAGGTGGTCCGCCCCGGTGAGACCGGGTGGCTGGTCCCCGCCGGGGATGTCACGGCCCTCACCGCCGCGGTGGCCGAGGCGATCACGACCGACCCGGGGCATCTGCGCATGCTCGAGGCCGGGCGCACCCTGATCGAGCAGAACTTCGACTCCGCCGCTCAGTCACGCCGGCTGCAGGCCCTGGTCAGCGATCCCGCGTCCCCTGCGGCGCAGAACCGGCTCGCCGCAGTGCAGGAGCCGGTATGAGGATCGGCTACCTGCTCGCTGACCCCGGCATCGGTCTCTTCGGCTCCAAGGGCGCGAGCGTGCACGCCCAGGAGATGATCCGCGCGTTCAGGACACTGGGTCACGAGGTCACCGTCTTCTGCACCAAGCGCGGCGATAAGCACGATGACCCCACCACCGTTTCGGTCCCCGCGGATCTCGCGGACCTGCCGGTCTTCGTGGTCCCGATCTCCGGGAGCGAGGGTGCTGCCGCCCGGGAGGTCGCCGTCGGCCGCAACGCCGCCAGAATGGCCGACCTCGCTGTCGAGGGCGACTTCGATCTGCTCTACGAGCGGTACTCCCTGTTCTCAACCGCCGGCGTCGAGGCCCGAGGGCGCAGCACGGCCCGGCTGGTGGTCGAGGTCAATGCTCCATTGCTCACCGAGCAGCAGCGGCACCGCAGCCTCCACGATGTGGCATCCGCAGAACGGTCCACCCGGGAGACCTTCGCCCAGGCTGACCTGCTCTCCTGCGTCTCCGCGCCGGTGGCGGACTGGGCGCGGGGGATGCTCTCCGCGGAGCCCCACGAAGGGGCCCCGCCGGTGCGGGTGACCCCGAATGGAGTGGATCCGGCACGGTTCTCCGCACGGCGCCCTGACCTGCGACGCACAGATGCAGGGACGACTCAGCAGGACACCGTGACCATCGGGTTCCTCGGCACCCTGAAACCCTGGCACGGCACCGACCTGCTGCTGCGCGCGTTCGCCCAGGTCCTGGAGCGCAGACGTTCCCAGGCTCTCGGCGCGGATGCGCCCCAGCCGGATCTGCGGCTGCAGATCATCGGCGGCGGACCCGAACGAGAGCGCCTGGAGTCCCTCTGCGCCGAGCTGGGCATCGGCGAGCGCGTGGAGTTCAGCGGATCGGTGGCCCCGGCACGGGTGCCGCGGCTGCTGTCCGGCCTGGACATCGCGACCGCTCCATACCCCGCCACCAGCACGCGGGACGAGCACTACTTCTCCCCGTTGAAGGTCTACGAGTACCTGGCCGCCGGGGTGCCGGTGATCGCCTCCGCGCTCGGTGAGCTGACGCGGCTGCTCGAGGGCGGCTCGGCGGGAGCGTGCGGGGAGACGGTTCCGCCCGGTGACCCTGACGGACTCGCGCAGGCGCTGATCCGGTTGGTCGAAGACCCCGCGCGGCGTGCCCGGATGGGGACCGCCGGGCGCAGCCTCGTGGAGGACGAGCACAGCTGGGTGCAGCGCGCACAGGACCTGCTCGCGGAGCTCCCTGCCCTGGAGGTGACCAAGCGATGAGTCGACGATCCGACGCCAGGTCCTCCCGCACGCTGCACCGCCGCGGGGTCATGCGCACCTTGCGCATGGTGCTGCCGCACCTGGGAGAGCACAAGCTCCTGATCGCCCTTGGACTGCTGGCACTGATGGGCGACGTCGCGTTCCGCGTGCTCGAACCGTGGCCGGTGAAGTTCGCCGTGGACGCAGTCTCCGAGGCGCTGGGGGCCCGGGTCGAGGAGACCATCGACTCCAGCCACAACGTGGAGGGGATGATCATCTTCTGGGCGTTCGCGCTGGCGCTGATCGTCGGCGGCCGGGCGATCTGCAACTACGCCTCGACCATCGCCTTCGCCAAGACCGGGGTGAAGGTCGCCGCGAGACTGCGCAGCAGGGTCTTCGACCACATCCAGTCGCTCTCGCTGCGGTATCACTCCAAGGCCTCCATCGGTGACACCTCCCAGCGACTCGTCGGGGACATGGGCCGGCTCCAGGAGGTCGCCGTGACCGCGGGTCTTCCCATGGTGGGAAATCTGCTCACCCTGGTGACCCTGCTGATCGTGGTGCTGATCCTGAACCCGCTGCTCGCGCTGATCGTGATCCTCACCGGCGTCGGATACCTGCTGGCGAGCAGGGTGCTGAGCCCGAAGATCACCTCGGCCTCCCGCTCCACCCGCAAGGGTGAGGGCCAGCTGGTCGGTGATGCCGCCGAGGCGCTGGGCGCCATCCGCGTGGTGCAGTCCTACGGCCTGGAGAAGACGGTGGCCTCCGGCTTCGCCGCCGGCAACGCCAAGGCGCTCAAGGCCGGTATCCGGGCACGGAAGCTCGCCGCCCGGCTGGAGCGCTCCACCGATCTGCTGGTCGGCATCGCGACCGCTGTGGTGCTGGGCTTCGGCGGTTGGCAGGTGCTCCAGGGGTTCATGACCCCCGGGGACATGGTGCTGTTCCTGCTCTACCTCAAGATCGCGATGAAGCCGCTGCGCGATATGGCGAAGTACACCGGCAGGATCGCCCGCGCCACAGCCTCCGGTGAGCGCATCGCGGATCTCCTCGACGAAGAGATCGAGATCCAGGACCCCGAGGATCCGCTGCCGCTGGGACGCGCCTCTGGAGAGCTGACCTTCTGGAACATCAGCGCGAACGACCATCGCGGCACGCCGTTGTTCGAGACGCTCAACCTGAGCATCCCGGCGGGTCAGCGCGTGGGGCTGCTGGGGCCCTCCGGCGCGGGGAAGTCCACCCTGGCCGGGTTCCTCCTCCGCCTCGCCGATCCGGAGGCCGGCTCGGTGCTGGTGGACGGGTACTCCGCGCGCAACGTCACCCGAGCCGACCTGCGGCGCAACATCGCGATCCTGCTCCAAGAATCGGTGCTCTTCAGCACGTCAGTGCGAGAGAACATCCGCTACGGCCGGCAGGACGCCACCGACGTCGACGTCGAGGAGGCGGCCCGGCGGGCCGGTGCCCATGACTTCATCATGGCGCTGCCCGAGGGGTATGAGACCGAGCTCGGAAACCGCGGGGACACGCTCTCCGGCGGGCAGCGTCAACGCGTGGCGATCGCCCGGGCGCTGGTCCGCGACGCGCCGATCATCCTGCTGGACGAACCCACCACCGGCCTGGATCCCACCTCACGGGGAGTGGTGGAGAACTCGATCCGCGAACTGACCCGCGGACGCACCACGGTGGCGATCACCCATGACCTCAGCATGATCCAGGATCTGGACCGGGTGCTCTGGCTCGAGGCCGGACGCATCCACGAGGACGGCACCCCCACGGAGCTGCTCGCCGATGCACACTCGCGGCTGGCGCAGTGGGCGGCCACCCAGCGCAGCGCCGCAGACTCCGGGGCCGGGACAGCGGAACAGCTCAATCCACCGGATCCGACCGCGGCTGCGGGTGGGACTGAGTCAGCAGAGCAGACGGTGCCGACGGACAGGACAGCGCAGGTGAGTCGATGAGCCAGCCTCACACAGAATGGACCGCCGCCGATGAGGCTGCCGCTCAGGCGTCGCGCATCCCGGGGGCCCGCACGTTGCTGGACCCCCACGCGCTCTCGGAGCTGCTGGACCAGCCGGCCACCATCACCCGGGTCAGGATCAAGACCGGACATTCGGTGGTCGCCGCCTTCACCACCGACGACGCCGAACCCGGGTGGGCGATGCTCACCGTCCACGAGGACAAGCTCAACAAGGCCCGACAACGGGCAGCCGATGCTGATGGGCTGGCGCGGTTCTGCGTGCACTCGGAGCACCCGCCGCATCTCTTCAGCGGGAGCCTGTGGGCAGACCCCGTGCTGGGCAAGGACCTCACCGAGGCGCGCCAGGCGTTGAACGGTGCGACGGCTGCCGAGGCGCCCTGGAAGATCCTGCGATACAACCCTCGTCGACGGGTCGTGGCCGCGGTGCCGCCCACCGGTCCCGGGCACGGCGAGAAGATCCTGCGGGTCGCCGCCAGGGGCACCGCCCCTGCGTTGTCGACGGCTCAGCGCTGGCGAGAGCTGGGCCTGCCGCTGGTGCGCAGCACCCCGGTGGGCGGGCGCGGCACCGCCACGAGTGCGCCGCTCTGGGGTTGGGCCGACCTGAGCAGCAGCGCGTATGCTCCGGCCGCGACCACGGCGGGGGCGGCTCTGGGCCGGCTGCACCGGCACACCGCCGGATCCCGGCGAGACCGTCTTCCGATCCAGCCGAGCGGTTCTGCGAGCGCCGTCGCCGCCATCGCGCCGTGGCTTGCGGATGCCGCCTGGGGCCTGGCGGACCGGGTTCGCGCCGCAGTCGACGCGCTGCCCCCGGGCCCGGACTCGGAGCTGCACGGGGATCTCTCCCCCGATCAAGTGGTGATGGCCACGCCTGAGAGTCACAAGATCAGACTGATCGACTTCGACCGCTCCGGCGTCGGTGATCCGATGCGCGATGTGGGCAGCTGGGCCGCCTCCTGCCGCCGGCTGCGGCTGGAACCGCTGATCAGCTCTTTCCTGGAGGGCTACTGCGCGGACGAGGCTCCTGACCTGCGGCGGATCGCTGTCTGGGAGGCCTACGCCCAGCTGAGCTCCGTCACAGATCCGTTCCGGCACCGTGAGCCCGAATGGGCTGACCGGATGCAGACCACGCTGAGCCTGGGCGAGGAGGCGCTGAAACGATGACCAGACTCCCGATGACGAACTTCGCGCTGCCCCCCACCGTTCTCACCGACCAGGGCCGGCCGATGCGTGTGACCCGGGCCTGGCCGCGCCCAGAGCAGGCAAGGCTCTCCTTGGAATGCGAGGACGCAGGCCAGCGCCGCGCCGGTATCTGGGACGGTGCCAGCGCAAGCCTGCAGCCGCTGGGCGCCGATGCTCGGCTGGCCGACCTCGAGGAGTTGGCCCGCGGCGGCGTCGTCGTCTCTCACCGACCCGGAAAACGGGCGGTGGTGCGGCGCGAGGACCAGTTCATCAAGGTGGTTCGGCGCGGCCGCACCCGAACCATCCTGGACGGGATCGAGCGGGCGGACGCGTTCACCGAGTACTTCCGCACCCCCGCGGTGCTGGCGCACACCCGGTCCACGGTGACCTTCGGCGCGCTGGAGGGATCCAGCCTGCACGAGCCGAGAAGGCTGGGTCCGCAGCGGTGGGAACGAGCCTGGGCCGAAGTGCTCAGCGCCTGGTCCCGGTCGGTCTCCTCCTCCGCCGCCGAGGCTTCCAGCAACGGGGGTTCCGACCTCCCCGGCATCCCGGAGCACTCGGCGGATCAGGAGATCGTGGTGCTGGCGCACTGGGCCCGGCTCGTCGAACCCTTTGTCCATCCCGCAGACCAGATGTGGCGCAGCGTCGAACGCATCAGCGAAGACCTCGCGCAGCTGCCTCAGGGGCAGCTGCGCCCGGCCCACCGCGACCTGCACGACAAGCAGCTGCTCTGGAGCCCGCAGAACGGACCGGGACTGCTCGATGTGGACACCGCCTGTCTGGCAGATCCGGCCCTGGACCTGGGCAACCTGCGAGCCCATGCTCGACTGCGGATGCTCCAGGGCATCTGGGAGCGGCACGCAGCCAGGACGGTGGTCAGCGCGGTCGACGCGACGGCGGCGCGGCTGAAGGTGCCGGGCAGGTCCTTGGCCGTCTATGAGCGTGCCGCGGTGCTGCGTCTGGGATGCGTCTATGCCGTGCGGCCGGCCTACGTCGAGGTCGCAGCCGCGATGCGGGCCCACGTGGCGCTGCCATAGCGAGCCGCACCCAGTCGCAGCGCTGAGGGAAGATGAGAATCTTCTCATCCTGGTCTCACGCCTTGCTCACCTTGCAACACGATCATGGAAGATGAGATGAGGAGCCGCTGGTCGGCGTCGAGCAGAGAGGACCTGCGCATCATGAACAGGCAGACAGGCTGGATCATCACCGGGGCCCTGAGCATCGCGGCGCTCGGCGGCACGGTGGCCGTGGCTGAGCTCAGCGGTCCCGACCAGACACAGGATCTCGGCGACGCCTTGGAGGTGACCGGTGAGAGCGAGTCCGCCTCCTCCACCGATCGGTCTACCGATTCCTCCGCCGGCGAGCCGGCTCGCGCCGGCTCAGCACCCTCCGCCACGTCGCCGACCTCAGCACCCTCGGCGGCATCGGCCGAGGAGTCCGCTTCCCGGAGCCCCGCCGCCGTCACCCCGGCACCGCCTTCGACCTACCAGCAGCCACCGCTGGAATCAGCATCCTCCTGGTCCCCGGTCAGTCCGCTCTCCCCGGAGAGCTGGTCCCCGGTGACCCCGGTCAGCTGGTCCCCGGTCTCGGCCGTCAGCTGGTCAGCCGCGTCAGCGGCCAGCTGGTCCCCACCCTCGGCCCCGAGCTGAGTCAGTCTCTCCCCGCCTCAGTGCGGCCGGCCGCGTCAGACGTCGAGCCGATAGCCGACTCCGCGCACGGTCTGGATCGCCCCGGCACCGATCTTCGCACGCAGGTATCTGACGTAGACGTCCACCAGGTTCGATCCCGGATCGAAGCTGTAGCCCCAGACCCGTTCAAGCAGCTGCTCGCGGGAGAGCACCTGTCCGGGGTGGCGCATGAAGGTCTCGGCCAGGGCGAACTCCCGGGATGAGAGGTCATGCTGCTTCTGCGCCACGGCGATCCGCCGCCCATGCAGATCCAGCACCAGCGCGCCTACGGTCAGCTTGGTCGGCTCCTCCGCCGAGCCTCCGCGCAGCCGCAGCCGGATCCTCGCGAGGAGCTCATCGATGCTGAACGGCTTCGGCATGTAGTCATCGGCCCCTGACTCGAGTCCGGCCACGGTGTCGGCCGGGGTGCTGCGGGCTGTCAGGATGATCACCGGCGCTCCGAAGCCCTGACCGCGCAGTCGTCCCAGCAGGCGCAGCCCATCCTCATCGGGCAGCCCGAGATCGAGGACCGCGAGGTCCACCGAGTTGTTCAGCGCGTATTCGAACCCCTCCGACGCCGAGGCGCCGCGCAGCACGGCGTAGCCGGCCGCGCGCAGTCCCTTCTCGACGAAGGACGCGATCCGGTCCTCATCCTCGATGAGCAGAATCTGGGTCATCCATGGCTCCTTGTATCGATCGGCAGCGGCGCGGTGGCGTCGTCGTCGGGGGTCTGTTCGGCGTCCTGGCTCGGCTCCCGGATGTCAGCGGCGCCGCTGTCGCGCGGGATGACCACGGTGAAGCGTGCGCCGACGCCGGGCGCGGACTGGAGGTCCACGCGCCCACCGTGCGCCTGCGCGATCGCGGCCACGATCGGAAGCCCAAGGCCAGATCCAGGTCTGGAGGTGTCGGTGCGCCCGAAACGGTGGAAGATCCGCTCCTGGTCCTCCGCAGCGATTCCCGGTCCCTGATCGCGGACGAAGATCCGGATCTCTGTGGCGGTGAGCTCCGACCCCAGCGCGATCACCGAGCCGGGAGCGGAGAACTTCACCGCGTTGGCCGCCAGCTGCAGCCAGGCCTGGGTCAGCCGCTCGCGGTCCACCCAGGCGGCGCCCTCGACGCGTGACTCCACGATCCAGCGGTGCCGGCCCAGGGCGAGCGCCTTGTCATAGACCTCGTCGGTCAGCGTCCCGATATCGGTGGGCGCGCGCTGCACGAAGCCCGGGCGACCGGCCTGGGCGAGCGTGGTGAGGTCATCGATCACACGGTTCATCCGGGTCAGCTCGTCCAGGGTCAGCTCGCGGGTGGAGGTCACGTCCTGCCGGTCACCGGCGTCGAGGACCTCCAGGTGTCCACGCACGATGGTCAGCGGGGTGCGCAGCTCATGGCTGACGTCGTGGATGAGCTGGTCCTGGGCCTGGAACGACTCCTCGAGCCGGTCGAGCATCTCATTGACAGATTTGGTCATCTCGGTCAGGTCGTCCCTGCCGGTGACCGGGATCCGTTCGGAGAGGTCTTCGCGGCCGATATGCCGGGCGGCGGAGGCCAGCACTCCCACCGGGTGCAGCAGTCGTCCGGCGATCGCGCCGCCCACGATGGCCACCACGCCCAGGGAGAGCAGCGCCACGGCGGCATAGATGAGAAAGCCCTCGGCGAAGACCCTCTTCTCTGCGGTGATGTCATAGGCCATGACCAACGCGCCCACCTGCGGCTCCTCCGCGGTCTCGGTCGACTCGTCAGCGGCGGGATCTGGTGCGTCGGGGTCCGGGGCGTCTGCTGCGACGTTCCCCTGTACCGGGACGATCGCCGTGCGGTAACTGGTGGTCGCAGTCTCGATGGTGACCACGGTGGCCCGTTCGCTGAGCGCATGGGACTCCAGGGCGCGCAGCAGCTGCTCGTCCTCCTCCAGCCGCACCGGGGTGACCGGCGAGGTGAAGGCCACCTCCCCATCCACCAGTCCCACGATCCCTTCATTGCGGGTCGGGATGATCCGCTCCATCGCGGTGCGCACCAGCTCCGCCGGGGAGCTGAACGGCTCACCGGTGCCGGGGTCCACGCCGACCTCATGCAGGACCCGGAACTGTTCGGCGTCGGCCGCCAGCTCGGCGTCGATGCGCCCTTCAACCTGCGCCTGCTGGATCGCGAACGCGGTGTAGCCCGAGACTGCCAGCGCCAGCGCCGCGAGTCCGACGACCGCGGCGAGGATCCGCGCCCGCACGTTCAGCGGGCCCGATCGCCATCCGCGGGGCACACTGCGCCGTGGGCCCGGGACCTCGGCGGACTCCGGACCTGAGTCAGCATCAGGCTGGCGTGAGTGGCTCATCGTGTTCAGTTTCTCATTCAGATCGCCTTGAAGAGGCCCTTCATCGATGAGAGTTCTTTCATCTGTGTGCGAGAGGATGGCGCCATGGCTGAGCATCAGGTGCGCGGGGATCTGCTGGGCGTGCTGCGCGGGCCCGAGGCCGAGACGCTGCTGCGGCAGTCCCTGGACACCTCCGGCATGGAGATGCGCAGCTGGGAGCTGGAGCAGATCTACGCCCGGCCCGGTGCCGAGATCTCGGCCCGGTACCGAGTCCAGTGTGCCGCTCCCGGCGCCGAGGCCCCGACCGGGCCGACCGCGGCCGCCGAGCGCAGGGAGCTGACCGTGGTGGCCAGCACCGTGGCGCTGACCCCGCAGCAGCGCCGCAGCATGGGCGCAGTCCGGGCCGACTCCCTCCAGGGCACCGTGCACCTGTGGGTGCACCCGGTGGACCCGGAGCTGCCGGGGCTGTTCGTGGTGGAGCACCCCGCCGCCTCCCCCGGGGGTGGTCTGGGCAGCCGCGAGCTTCCGGGCGATGCCGAGCTGGAGTCACGGCTGAGCATGGTTCTCGGAGAACAATGCAGGCTCAAGGGTCTGCAGATGCTGGTGCTTCGTCCCCTGCGCCGGGCCGTCTACCGGGCGTTGGTCTCCTCGGCCCGGGGTCAGCGCGTGGTCTACCTGAAGGTGGTCAGACCCGCGCGGGTGCAGGCACTGCTCGAACGTCACGGCTGCTCTGTGCTGATCCCGGCCATCGCCGACGCCGGGGACGGCATCCTGGTGATCGACCAGGCGCCCGGGCTGGCTCTGACCCATCACCTCTACCGCCCCACCTCCCAGGCCGACTCCCCGGTCGACATCGTCCTGCCCGACCCGCAGGTGCTGATCAGGGCGCTGGAGACGCTGCGACCAGAGACTCTGAGAATGTCGCCCCGGGTGCCCGCGGCGCAGCGGCTCGACGGTCTCGCGGAGTCTGCCACCGCGGCGGGGGCTGATCCGCACCGGGTGCAGCGGCTGCGCGAGCGCATCGGCTCAGCCCTGCGCGAGACGCCTGGCCCGGTCGTGCCCACGCACGGGGACTTCCACCCGGCCAACCTGTTCCTGGATGAGGCGGCGCAGCACCCGATGGGTCTCATCGATGCGGACACCGTGGGACCGGGCTACCGGGCCGACGACCTCGCCACCATGCTGGGGCACCTGCTGGTGCTGCCGAGCATCGACGCGGAGGGGTACGCCGCAGTGCCGGAGTTCGCGCAGCGCTTCCACTCGCGCTGCCTGATCGACACAGACCGCATGGATCTCGGCGCACGCACAGCGGCGGTGCTGCTCTCCCTGCTGCCGGGGGCGCGCAGCCCTGAGCAGCGCGAGCATCACCTGCACTGCGCGGAGACGCTGCTGCGGCCGCTCAGTCCTGCGGGTCAGCCTCGCTGAGCCAGACCTGCGTGGGACGGATGAAGAGCAGCACCAGCGCCACAGCTGCCGGCGCCAGGACGGCCAGGCCGATGAGGCTGGCGCCTCCGGAGAAGAAGCTGAAGGAGAGCACCACGATCAGCAGCTGGAGCACCATAGCCGGAGTGCGGGCACCCTGGGCGCCGAGGAAGATCCTGAAGCCCAGCACCACCATGATCAGCCCGAAGAGCACATAGAGCACCACCAGGGCGATCTGACCGGCGGTGTCCAGCACCTGCGGCGGTGAGGCCACGGCGCCGGCGATGGCGTTGAAGGCCACCGTGAGGCCCTGGACGAAGAGGATCAGGAAGATCACCCACACAGCCAGCGGTCGGGGCCGCGCCTGGACGAAGCGCCGCGGCGGCCGCGGGGCGTTGAAATCCGGCTGGACGGAGTCATCTGAGGCCATATCTCCATTGAACCACCCGCGGACCGCGCGCAGGGCCGCCGCACTCCCGCGCACCGGACCCTAAAGAGGACCCTCTGACGTGGAGCTTCTCTGCAGCCTGGGAATCCTGTGACAAAGTACACACTGTTTCGGGGTCATTTCAGTAGTGCGAAGTCTTGTTTGCCAGCCGTTAACATGCCAACGTTGATTGCGTACTTATTCGGGATGGCAGAACACCTCACCCGAGGTCTGGAGCCGTACAGCAGTCCAGGCACTGCGGATCATCTGGACCGTGGAACATTCTGTCGCCTGGAAGCGGATGTGACTCCCTGGAGACTCATGCTCGAGCACCTCACCATGAGGCTCGGTCGAGGAATCGCCGCTGAACACCCAATGACCCGAACATCGGCGCCCTCGAGGCGCCCTAGGAGTAGTGATCCCATGGATTGGCGCAGCCGAGCAGCCTGCCTGGACAAGGACCCGGAGCTTTTCTTCCCCGTCGGCAACACCGGACCGGCCCTGCTGCAGATTGAAGAGGCCAAGAGCGTCTGCCGCCGGTGTCCAGTGATGGACACCTGCCTGCAGTGGGCGCTGGAGACCGGTCAGGACTCCGGAGTCTGGGGCGGCATGAGCGAGGACGAGCGCCGGGCGCTCAAGCGCCGGGCCGCACGCGCCCGCCGCGCCTCCTGAGTCTCACCCACCACTCTTCAACGACGCGGCGAGTATCGGCGCACGGAGCTTCACCCGTGTCCCGGTCCTCGCCGTTTCTGTGCCCGCCTGAGGTTCCGAGCCGACGGCGGTGCCGCCGTCGGACGCGTCGCTTGCGGTCTCCCATTCGATGGATCCGGAGAGCTCCCCGCGGACCAGGGTGCGCACGATCTGCAGCCCCAGCCCAGGTTCCCATTCCTGCTCCGGCAGTCCCACACCGTCGTCGGTGAGCTCCAGCTCCAGGCGCTGACGCCCGGCGGCGTCGGCATGGCGCTGCACGCTCATGCTCACGTGCAGCTCCCGGTGCGCCGGATCCGGGCCGAATCCATGCTCCACCGCGTTGGCGACGATCTCGGTGATCACCAGCGCCAGCGGGGTGACCATATCGGGGGGCAGCTGCCCGAAGCTGCCTTCCAGCGCGGTGATCACCTGCCGGTCTGACTGGGCCATCTCGGCCGCCAGGTGCAGCTGGCGGCGCATCAGCTCATCGACGTCCACCGTCTCTTCCAGGCCCTTCGAGAGCGAGTCATGGACCATCGCGATGGTCTCCACCCGCCTCATGGCCCGGCGCAGACCCTCCCGGCCCTCCTGGGAGTCCATCCGCCTCGACTGCATCCGCAGCAGCGCCGAGACGGTCTGCAGGTTGTTCTTCACCCGATGGTGGATCTCCTTGATCGTGGCGTCCTTGCTCATCAGCTGCTTGTCGCGGCGACGCAGCTCGGTCACGTCGCGGCAGAGCACCAGCGCCGCAAAATGCTCGCCGCCACGAACCTCGCGGGCGCCGTTGCCTGACGAAGCGGCCGACGTCGCGCCGGAGCCGGGCGCCGGGCGGGAGGCCCGGTAGAGCGGGATCGAGCGCAGCGTCACCGCGGCGCCGTGGGCCTCCAGCTCGGCGCGCATCGCACGTCGGCCGGTGAGCATCATCGGCTGGGACTCATCGACCACCACTCCGGTGGCCCGCTGCAGCTCGGACCCGATGCCGGCCAGCGAGCGTCCCTCCAGGGTGTCGGAGACGCCCAGGCGCAGCAGCGCCGAGACCGCATTGGGCGAGGCGAAGGTGATCCGGCCCTCGGCGTCCAGTCGCAGCAGCCCGTCGCCCACCCGCGGGGCGCCGCCGTAGCCGGTGAACTCCTGGCTCGCATCGGGCCAGCGGCCCTCCGCCGCCATGACCAGCAGATCCTCGGCGCAGCGCCGATAGGTCAGCTCCAGCCGGGAGGGGCTGCGCATCGCGGCCACGGCGAAGTGCAGCGTGATCACCCCGACCGTGCGGCCGCGGTGCAGCAGCGGGATGGCCTGGACCCGCATCCGCGCCGGTGATGGCTGGCCCTGATCCGAGGAGTTCGTCTCCACCTGAGAGGTCCAGGCCCGCTCCACCATCGGCTTCAGGTCCGCGCGGATCCGATCCCCGACCACATCGCGGTGGATCAGGGTCTGCGTGGTCGAGGGCCGCGCCTGGGCCAGCGCGATGAAGGAGCGCTCCGCAGCGGAGAGGAACCCCTCCTCGGTGTGCGGGAACCACAGCACCACATCGGAGAACGCCAGATCCGAGATCAGCTGCCAGTCCCCCACCAGCGCGTGCAGCCACTCCACATCATCCTGGGAGAGGTGACGGTGTCCGACGAGCGGATCCTGGAAGACAGCCATATCAGGGCTCCTCGGTGCAGGCGGTGGTGGGAGAGACCAGACGACGACGGCTCACGAGTCGACCAGACCCCGCAGGTGCCGCAGCAGCACGGTCAGCGAGGCGATGTTGTCATCGGCCAGCGCGTCCACCTCGGCCACAAGCTTCTCGGCCCGCGCCAGCTTGGCGCCGTTGTCCTGCTTCCACTCCTCGAGCCGCTGTTCCGGCTCGGCCTCGGCGGAGGTGGCGCGCAGCACCGACGAGGCGATGTCCGCCATCGCGCCGTAGAGCTCGTCGCGCTGAGCTCCGCGGGCCAGGGCCTGCCACTTGTCCTGCCGGGGCAGGTTGGTGATCCGGTTCAGCAGCGAATCGGCGCTGAAGTCGGCATAGACCGCGTAGTAGACCCCGGCGACCTCGCGGGAGTCCAGCTCGAGGTCTCGGGCGAGGGTCGCGATGTCCAGCAGCGAGAAGGCCTCGAAGAGCTGGGAGACCCAGGTCGCCAGCTGCTCGGGCATCCCGGCCTCCAGCGCCTCGGCGTGGAGCCGCTCGACCCGTTCACGGTCGTCGCCGCGCAGGTAGCTGGTGAGCTCGCCGTAGAGCGGGGTGATGTGTTCGGAGTAGGTCTTCACGTCCTCGCGGACCGAGGTGCCGCGGCTGACGTGGTTGATGAACCAGCGCACCGCGCGGTCCAACAGCCGGCGCATGTCCCGGTAGGTGTTGGCCCAGGCGTCCCGGTCGAAGCTGACCGGCAGCTCTCGCATGGCTGCGTCGAAGTCCTCCAGCGCGAACAGCTCACGCACCGCCACGAAGGAGCGCACCACCTGCTCCTCGGCGGCGAAGGTCTCCTCGATGGCACGAAAGACGAACGCGGCTCCGCCGACGTCGATCACATCATTGGCCACCACATTCGCGATGATCTCGCGGTGCAGCGGGTGGCGGACGAGGTGATCGGGGAAGCGCTCGCGCAGCGGGGCCGGGAAGTACTGCTCCAGGGTGACTCCGAACCAGTCGTCATCGGGGACCGAGTTCTCCACCAGAGCGGCCTTGAGCTGGATCTTCGCGTAGGCGGCCAGCACCGAGAGCTCCGGAGAGGTCAGGATCCGCTGTCCCGCCGCGGCGCGCTCGGCGAAGACCTCATCGGTGGGCAGCACCTCGAGCTCCCGGTCCAGGCCCACGGTGTCCTCCAGCCAGCTGATCAGCCGCTGAAAGCTCGGCGACCACTCCCCCACCCGGTGTCGGTCGGTCATCAGCAGCACGTTCTGGTCCCGGTTGGTCTCCAGCACATGGGCGGCCACGTCTTCGGTCATCGAGCTGAGCAGCTCGCTGCGCTCGTCCGCGTCGAGGTGACCCGACGCCACCAGCTGGTCGATCAGGATCTTGATGTTGACCTCATGGTCAGAGCAGTCCACCCCGGCGGAGTTGTCGATGGCGTCGGTGTTCAGCAGCACCCCGTTCTGGGCCGCCTCGATCCGGCCTGCCTGGGTGAACCCCAGGTTGCCGCCCTCGCCGACCACTCGTGCGCGCAGCGACCCGCCGTCGACCCTGATGGCGTTGTTGGCGCGGTCGCCGACCTGATCGTGGGTCTCGGTGGAGGCCTTCACGTAGGTCCCGATCCCGCCGTTGTAGACGAGGTCCACCGGCGCCTTCAGCAGCGCGTTGATCAGCTCCGGGGGCGTGAGCTGCGTCTGCCCCTCGGGCAGGTCGAAGCGGCGGCGCATCGGCTCGGTGACCTCGATGGTCTTCGCGGTCCGCGAGAAGACCCCGCCGCCCGCGGAGATCAGCTCCAGGTTGTACTCCCCCCAGCCGGAACGCTGGGCCGCGAAGAGCCGCTTACGCTCGGCGAAGCTGTCCGCGGCGTCGGGGTCCGGGTCGATGAAGATATGCAGGTGGTTGAACGCCGCGACGAGCCGGATGTGCTCGGAGAGCAGCATCCCGTTGCCGAAGACGTCACCCCCCATATCGCCGATGCCCATGACGGTGAACTCCTCGCGCTGGGTGTCCAGGCCGAGCTCGGAGAAGTGCGACTTCACCGATTCCCAGGCGCCCCGGGCGGTGATGCCCATGGCCTTGTGGTCATAGCCCACCGAACCGCCGGAGGCGAAGGCATCGCCGAGCCAGTGTCCGTACTCCTTGCTGATCGCGTTTGCGGTGTCGGAGAAGGTCGCCGTGCCCTTGTCGGCGGCGACGACGAGGTAGGCGTCGTCCCCGTCATGGCGGATGACCCGCTCGGGGTGGGTGATGACCATCTGCCCGTCGACTTCGCTCTGGTTGTCCGTGATGTCCAACAGGGCGCGGATGAAGATCTTGTAGGCCGCCTGGCCTGCCTCGGCCCACGCCGAACGGTCGACGCTGGGGTCCGGGAGCTGCTTGGGAAAGAAGCCTCCCTTGGCCCCGGAGGGCACGATCACCGCGTTCTTCGCCATCTGCGCCTTCACCAGACCCAGCACCTCGGTGCGGAAGTCCTCCCGCCGGTCGGACCAGCGCAGACCGCCGCGGGCGACCTTGGCGAAGCGCAGGTGCACGCCTTCCACCTGGGGCGAGTAGACCCAGATCTCGTGGGCCGGGCGAGGTGCCGGTGCGGCGTCGATGGTCGCCGGGGTCAGCTTCAGCGAGAGCCAGTCGCGACCCTGGTAGAGGTTGGTGCGCTGGGTGGAGTCGATGAGGTTCAACAGGGCGCTGAGCACCCGGTCCGCGTCCAGCGTGCGGACCTGCTCCAGCGCCTCGACGACCCGCTCGCGCGCCGTCGCGCTCTGGGCCTCCCGGTCGCCTTCGAGATCGGGATCGAACCGGGCCTTGAAGTAGTCCACCAGTGCGGTGGCCATCTCGGGGTTCTGCAGCAGCGAGTCGGCCACGAAGCTGTAGGAGTTGGTGCTGCCGAGCTGGCGGTAGTACTTGGCATAGGCGCGCAGCACGGTGACGCTGCGGATGCTCAGGCCAAGCCGCAGCACCAGCTGGGAGAAGATGTCCGACTCTGCCCGACCCATCAGCACCTGCTGATAGGCCTCCTGCAGCAACCCGATCGTCGCGTCCACGTCGACCGACTCGGGATAGAACAGCCCCAGGTCGTAGAGGTGGAAGGTGGCACCGTCGGGACAGTCGAGCGTATAGGAGCGCTCGTCGAGCACCTCGAGCCCGAAGTCATCGATCACCGGCAGGGTGTCCGTCAGCGTCTTGGGCTCGGTGAGGTAGAGCTTCAGCCGCATGTCTGCCACACCGCTCTCCCCAGAGTGGTAGAAGCTCATCCGCGGCACAGCCTGACCTTCGGCGGCGGCTGACTCCAGGGCCTCGAACTGGGCGGCGTCGGCGAGCGCATCCTCGACCTCGTAGAGCACCCGGTAGTCGTCCGGGAACGCCTCGCCCCACCGTGCGGCGACGGCCTCGGCATGGGAGGAGGAGTATCGGCTCCGAGCCTCGGCGGCGATCCCCTCAGACCAGGAGCGCACCGCCCGAGCCAGCCGCTGCTCCAGCTCCTGCTGGGTGCCGGTGGGCTCAGCGGCGTCGTCGGCCAGGCGAAGCCGGAAGAAGACCCGGGCCAGCACCGAATCGGTGAGCCGGACGTTGAAGTCGATGGACTCCGCGTCGACATGCGCCAGCAGCTCCTGTTCGATGCGGAGGCGCACCGCCGTGTTGTACCGGTCCCTGGGGAGGTAGACCAGAGCCGTCATGAATCGGCCGTAGTGGTCCCGGCGCAGGAAGAGCTTGACCCGGCGACGCTCCTGAAGCTGCATGATCTGCCAGGCGGCCTCCTCGATCTCTTCGATCTCCATCTGCAGCAGCTCATTGCGCGGATAGGTCTCCAGGATCTGCATCAGGTCGTTGCCGGAATGCGAGTCCGGGGCGAAGCCGGAGCGGCGCAGCAGCTGTTCGGCGCGGGAGCGCAGCAGCGGGATGTTCACGATCGATTCGCTGTAGGCGCGCTCGCTGAACAGCCCGATGAACCGGCGCTCGCCCTTGACGGTGCCGTCCGCGTGGAAGGTCTTGACGGCCACGTAGTCCATGTAGGTGCGACGGCGCACGGTGGAGCGCGAGTTGGCCTTGGTGATGACCAGGGCGCGGCGCTGCCCGGCGCGCTGCCGACCGGCGGCGGAGAGTTCGGTGGAGCGCCGGGTGATCGGCTTGCCGTTCTTGTCGGCGAGGATCCCGAGGCCGGTCCCGGTGACCGGATCCAGGTGCACCGACCCGTCGGGATAGTCGGCGAGCTCGTATTCTCGATAGCCCAGGAAGAGGAAGTTCCCGGCGCCCATCCACTCGAGCAGATCGGCCGACTCCTGGGACTCTGGGAGGTCGCTGGCCTCGCGCAGCGAACGACCGGCGGCCTGAGCCTGGGCGACCATCCGGTTCTGATCCCGGTGGCTGGCTTTGACGTCGATCAGGATCTTCTGGAGTCCGGCGACCAGGGTCTCCGCGTCCTCGGCAGAGATCACCCGATCGAGCTCGATGGTGATCCAGGATTCGATCTTGACCAGGTGCTGCTCATCGAACACCGCGGTGAGGTTGGGCAGGGTCTGGGTGTCGCCTGAGGAGACCCCGCGGTGCTCGGACGGCAGGGACTTCACCGAGACCAGCTGGCCGGTGTCGGTGCTGCGGCTGCTCAGCAGGATCGGGTGGACCACCAACGAGATGCCGTGGCCGTGGCGGGTGACCTCTGCGGTGACCGAGTCCACCAGATAGGGCATGTCATCGGTGACGACCTGGACGAGGCTCTTGTCCCCGACGCGGGCCACCTGGACGACCGGGGAGGAGCCGGTCCGGGTCTCGGCGAGGTGCAGGTGTTCGCGCACCCGCTGATGCTGGCGGTCGGCGCTGACCTGGTGGCGATCCTCACTGGCGATGTGGGCGTAATACGCATCGGTCAATGTCTCAAGATCGGCGTCATTGCTGGTCCAAAGAATTGTCTCGGCGGGCATGTGTACTCTCACTCTTTCTGCAGATTTGGAGTACGCGTGGTCCCCCGCTCCGGAGCCGGAGACCGCGCGTTGCCTGTGCCGCTCAGCCTACCGTCTGCCCCGCCGGAACAGGCCTCGACGGCGCACCGAGAGATCGACGCCGGCGAGGCGGGCGATGCTGCGCCGCAGCGCTGAATTCGGGGCGGCCTCGGCGAGGACCTGCCCGGCCAGCAGGGAGGCATCACAGCCCGCCGCGTCCCAGGGCAGGAACGCGTGGATCTGGGCGGCGGGGCCGAGCCGGATCCAGGTCTGGCTGAGCTGATCCCGTGGTGAGCGTCCGATCACCTCGCTGCGCACCTTGTTGATCACCACCTCGGGCTCGGCCAGCGTCGAGGACTCGACGGCGAGTTCCAGAGCCTCCACCGCCTTGACCAGTCGCGGGAAGCCCACCGGGTCAGCGGCCCCGACGGCGAGGATCCTGTCCGCGAGTCCCAGGCAGGTCAGGGTCGCGGCGTTGCGCTGCGGGGCGGTGGTGTCGAAGCTGAGCTCCTCGTCCTCCTCGACCGGGGCGGCGACGTCGATGATCACATGCCCGTAGTGGTTGCGCACCAGTTCCAGCACCGCGGTGAGGCTGCGTTCGCGCAGCTCCGGCCAGCGCTGGGCCCGCGGCAGTCCGGAGAGCAGGCTGAGCCGTGCGCCGCTGATCTGCACGGAGATCGTCGCCGCGTCGAGCGCGGCAGAATCGAGCCTGCCCAGGTCAGCGGCCCGGCAGACCCTGGCCAGTCCGGCGGTCTCCTCCATCAGTCCCAGCTGCGCCACCAGCGAGGCGGCGATGGTGTCGGCGTCGATCAGCAGCACCGAGGCGCCCTGGATCGCGAGCTCGGCCGCGAGGTTGACCGCCACGGTGCTGCGACCGGGGCTGCCCGGGGCGCCCCAGACCACGGTGATTCCGGGTGCCGCATGGCCCAGCGTGGAGGGCGGCCCGCCGTCGTCGTGGTCTGTCGGGTCGTCTGTCTCCACGCCGCCGGGATGGACTCCAGCACCGTCGGCGGTCTGGAGCGTGCTGGGGCTCGCATCGGCAACGGCGGAGGGGCAGCCGCTGGTCGGACCCAGACCGGCGGCGGCGAACTCTGTGACGGTTCCGTCGCTGAGCTCTCGACCCTGCAGGGCCTGCGCCAACGCCGCCGGGCCGACCTCGTCGGTGAAGGTGGGCACCCCGAGCCGCTGCAGCCGGCTCCGTTCCTCCGCGACGTGTGAGACGACCACGACGTGCGTGCCGCCGGCCTGGAGCTCACCGAGCACCGTGGCGGTGAGCTGGTGGGTCTCCCCGATGACCAGCGCGGCATCGGCCCGACCGGCCCGGCAGACGGCGATCAGCTCTGGAAGGTCCACGCAGCGTCGCTCGATCGTGACGGGACCGTGGAGGCCTTCGACGGCGGCGATGTGGTCCACGCTCAGCCGACCCATGGTCACCACGGCCCACCGACTCATCTAGGCCTCGTCCTCTGGCTCTGGCTCAGGACCTGTCTCTTGCTCCTGCTCCTGATCTTGCTCGGCATCTGCCTCGGCTCCGGCCGGGACCACGGACAGGGTGGAGGCCGAACTGGTGGCGCCCAGCAGCGCGGGCAGCTCATCCGGCTCCACCAGCAGCTCCACGATGACGCGCTCCTGGGCGCCGAAGGTGCTGCTGGACTCGGTGATCACCGAGACCTGGGCCGCGGCGGCGATCTGCTCCACCCGGACCTCCTGGTGGGCCCCGAGCGCTCCGGCGTCGGCGGCCCAGACGTCGACGAGGCGTCCCGGCTCCACGCCGCGGGCGAGCGTGTGCTCCACCGCGATCGTCATCGCCTGCCGTCCCTGGGGGTCTTCCTCGGCAAGCGCGCGACGCGGGATCAGCTCGCCCTCATCTACCATGGCGATGAACTCGGCACCGTCCGGCAGGCCCCCGCTGACCGTCAGGTATGCCTCGGAAAGCTCGTCGATCTGCACCTGGACCACGCGCAGATCCTCGGTGGCCAGCCGGTCACCCACGGTGAGCAGCCGGTCGGCGGCGTAGACCTCGGTGGTGTGATTCTGCGTGGTCATCAGCGCGATCACTCCGGAGACCGAGAGGGCCACGATGAGCACGCCTGCGAGGAGCCGGGGATCTCTCCAGCTGGGCCGGCGCAGGCGCTGCCCGGCGGGCACGGATCTGGGCGCCCCGGGCGTCTGCGGACGCGTCCGGGAGTCTGCGCTCGGCGGCGAATGGGGCTCAGGCATGGTGTCTCCCTGGCTGACGGCCCGCCAGCGCGGGCGCACAGGCTCAGCGTAGATACAGGCTCCTCAGAAGACAACGGGTGAAGCAGAACCTGTGCAGAAGGTTTGTGCCGCTGCCGCGTGGGAGAACTCGGATTCCGCCGCCACTGCATGGGAGAATGACGTGAAACGACATCAAACGACATGCGGAATCACGGAGGCTCATGATGCGACGGTTCTTGACCCTCCCCGATGTGGCTGAGGCGCTGAACATCTCGATGTCGCAGACTCGGGCCCTGATCAAGACCGGCGACCTGGAGGGAATCCAGATCGGAGGTCGCGGTCAGTGGCGGGTCGAGGAGGCGAAGCTCGATGAGTACATCGAGCGCCAGTACGCGGCCCAGCGCGCGGCCCGATCGGCTGAAGCCCCCGAGACTCCGGGCGCTTCAGCGATCGAGGACCGGTCGGGCTCAGCTCAGTCCTGAACGGGGCGAGAGCTGCTCGACGTCGGCGCTCTCGCTGCGGAACCAGGCCACCGCGTGAAGCGGGATGACGCGCGCTGATCGCGCTCCCCCGCCCTGACTGCCCCGGGGCAGCAGATCATCCCGCCGCGTCGGAGCGATCTCCACGAAATCCCGGCCTGCCGCGGCGATGAGGCCTGAGGCCAGCAGTCCCTGCGTCCCGAAGACGCTGACCAGTTCGCGGTCTCGAGCCAGTCGCCGCAGCGGCGCCGTGATGCTCAGTCGCCTTCGCGAGGCGCTGGGCTCGCTGCGAGCAGCCGCGCGGGCCATGCCATCGACGGCCAGGATGCTGGTCAGCGGCACCAGGACGCTGTGCGGGAGCACAGCGCCGGCCAGCCAGTCCGCACCGACTGCGCCGACGCGCACCACGAGGCGCTGACCGCCCGCGATCTGCAGACCCAGCTCCCGCTCGCGGTGCGCCCGCAAGCGTTCGGCGAACTCGAGCCGAGAGGCTTCCAGCCTGGAGGCCTCCGCGGCCGCGGCAGTGAGCTCGGCGGTCTGCGCGGCCTCCAACTGGGTCTCGAGATCCTCGAACAGTGCATCCCAGCGCATATCGGTCCCATCTCCACGACCTGCTGTCTGGCCCTGAGAGTACACGATCCGCCGTCACCTCTATTGCAGAGCCGATGAGATTGTGTACACTCAAAAAATATCAAACAGTACTAAATAGCACTCATCACTGACCAGGATGGGCACCATGAGCATTCGCAGCCGAGATCTCGCCTCACCATCCTCGGTGAGGGCAGCCCCCGATGGCAGACTTCAGGATCTGCTGCTGAGCGCGGCGTTCATCGCCAGCGGCCCGGTCCTGTGGTGGTGCGGCGCCGCGATCCTCAGACATCAGCCCGATCTCTGGATGCAGTCCGCCCAGCTCCGAGGTCTCCACGGCATCGAGGTGGCGGAGGCCCTGTTGGGACTGCTCGCTGCGGCATCGGGACTGCTCATCAGCCTCGGCGCGAGCATCGCAGTGCTGGCCGTGCTCACCCAGCAGATCGCCCGCCGGTGCGGCGCCTGGCGGATGGAACGGGTCCTCGCGCAGTTCAGCCCTGGATTCCTGCGGCGCAGCGCGGCGCTGGCCCTGGGCGCCGGGCTGGCTCTGACCACCGTGGCGGCGGATTCCTGGCCCCGGGCGACGACGACCGAGGCCGTCTCTGTGCTGGACGACGGGGCGGCGGGTGACGCGGCGGGCGGGGATCCAGACTCCGCCCTGTTCGACACCACCGCACCACACGATGGTCCCAGCCCCGAACCTGACCGAGGCGCTCCATCACACCCGGAGGCACCCGACTCAGGACTGTTCGTCCCCGAGGCGCCGATCCACGATCGACTTCAGGGCCGGTCGCAGCGCCAGGAGTCGGAGCCCGAGCAGGTCGTGGTCCGGCTGGGGGATTCGCTGTGGGACATCGCCGCGGAGCACCTGGGACCTGACGCCACGGATTGGGAGATCGCCGCGAGCTGGCCCGAATGGTATGCGGTGAACCGGGACCGCATCGGCACCGACCCGGGCATCATCCTTCCGGGAACGATCCTGGACGTGCCGGACTCGTAGCCCCCGGACCAGCCGCACCGCAGATCAGACGATCCGAGGACCAGCGACCGACGCACCAGCGACCCAAGAACCGACGACCCATACGGGAGAGATCATGTCAGTGAGCCCAGCCGGTCAAGAGCCCTCATCTCAGCCAGGCCCCCGGGGCCCTGCGCGGGAGGATCCCATGGAGGCGCTGCGCGCCTTCCTCGACGCGGATCCGCAGCTTCGCGGGCGCACCACCGTCATCCCGGCCCCGGGATCTCCGCGGCACGACCCGGGACCGGTCGCGACGGCGGGCTATCGGCTCATTCGAGAAGATGAGGTCCCGGCGCTCATGCGGCGACTCCGCGGGGAGCGGGAGCCTGCGGGGAATCCTCGACCCCCGGGTGAGTCGCCCACCGCGCTTGCCACCTATCGGGAGGAGCGCCGGCAGATCTGCGCCATCTCCCGCATCGTCTGCCAGGTCACCACTGAGGTGCTTCTGGGCCTGCGCCCGGCCAGCCAGCTGCAGCGGTGGCTCGATCTCGAGGTGCAGCAGAAGGTGGTCGAACGCGCCGCGCTGCTCGCGGAGACCCGCCGGTCCTCGCGCCGTGAAGCGGCAGGCCGGGGAGACCGAGGCGCGGCCGGCTCCGCGGAGACGATCCCGCGACCCCAGCCGTTGACCTTCGGGCACCTGCGTGCGGAACGCATCACCCGGGGCGCATGGGAGGTCGCAGTGGTGTTCGCCGACGGCAAGCGCATCCGAGCCTGCGCCCTGCGGCTGGAGGCCCACCGGCGTCGATGGCGCGTGGTCGCCATGGAACTGGGCTGAGGTGGTCTCCGACCGCAGCCGGGGACGACCTCAGTCCAGGATTCAGCTCAAGGGATCCGCGCGGGGCTCAGCCCTGGGTCGCGGTGGTGTCCTGCAGACCGGGCACGCGCAGCCGCTTGCCGGCGGCGAACATCCGCCCGTCCTTGACCCCGGGAAGGTTCGGTGCGGCGGTCTCGGGAGCCTTCGCGGTGACTTCCGCGCTGAAGAGCAGCCGCACCGAGTCCTCGCGGACGCTGTCGGCCATGGTCTGGAAGAGCAGGAAGCCTTCACGCTGATATTCGACCAGCGGATCACGCTGGGCCATCGAGCGCAGTCCGATGCCTGACTTCAGGTAGTCCATCTCGTAGAGATGCTCCTGCCACTTCTCGTCGATCACGGTGAGCAGCACCCGACGCTCGAGCTGCCGGATCGCTGCCTCCCCGACCTCCTCAGCCTTGTTCTCGTAGGCGACCTTGGCGTCGGAGATGAGCTCACGCTTGAGCATCTTGACGTTGAGCTGATCGATGCCCCCGGCCTCTTCGACCAGGTCCTCGATGCTCAGCGACACCGGGTAGAGCGACTTCAGCTCTTCCCAGAGAGCCTCCAGGTCCCAATCCTCCGAGGAGGAGGAGGTGGTCTTCTCCTCGATCATCAGGCTCACCGCGTCTTCGATGAAGTGCTGGACCTTCTCGTGGACGTCGTCGCCCTCGAGGATGCGGCGGCGGTCGGAGTAGATGGCCTGGCGCTGACGGTTCATGACGTCGTCGTACTTGAGCACGTTCTTGCGGGTCTCGGTGTTCTGACCCTCGCGCTGCTGCTGGGCGTTGGCGATCGCGGAGGACACGAATTTGTGCTCCACCGGGATCTCATCGTCCATGGCCTTGGAGTTCATGATGCGCGCGGCGGCGGCCTGGTTGAAGAGCCGCATCAGGTCATCGGTCAGGGAGATGTAGAACCGGGATTCGCCGGGGTCACCCTGACGTCCGGAGCGTCCGCGCAGCTGGTTGTCGATGCGTCGGGACTGGTGCCGCTCGGTGCCCAGCACGTAGAGCCCGCCCAGTTCGCGGACCTTGTCGCCGTCGGCCTTGGTCTCGGCCTTGGCGCGGTCGAAGACCTCGTCCCATTTCGCCTCGTAGGCCTCGGCGTCCTTCACCGGATCCAGGCCGAGCTTCTCCATCTCGCGGACGGCGTTGAACTCGGCGTTGCCGCCGAGCATGATGTCGGTGCCTCGACCGGCCATGTTCGTGGCCACGGTGACCGAACCCTTGCGGCCCGCCTGGGCGACGATGGTGGCCTCGTGCTCGTGGTTCTTCGCGTTGAGGACCTCATGGCGGATGCCGGCCTGGGCCAGCTTCTTGGAGAGGTACTCGGACTTCTCCACGGACTCGCTGCCCACCAGGATCGGCTGGCCCTTCTCGTGGCGTTCGACGATGTCTTTGATCACCGCGTCGAACTTCACCACCTCGTTCTTGTAGACGAGGTCGTTGTGGTCGGTGCGCTGGCGCTCACGGTTCGAGGGGATCGGGACGACGCCGAGCTTATAGGTCGACATGAACTCGCCGGCCTCGGTCTCGGCGGTGCCGGTCATGCCCGAGATCTTGTCGTAGCTGCGGAAGTAGTTCTGCAGCGTCACGGTGGCCCGGGTCTGGTTCTCCGGTTTGATCCGGACCTGCTCCTTGGCCTCGATGGCCTGGTGCAGGCCCTCGTTGTAGCGCCGGCCCTTGAGGATGCGTCCGGTGTGCTCATCGACGATGTGCACCTCGCCCTGGGAGACCACATAATCGGTGTCCTGGCGGTAGAGCTCCTTGGCCCGGATGGCGTTGTTGAGGTACTGGATCAGCGTGGTGTTCTGGGTCTCATAGAGGTTCTCGATCCCGAGGTAGTCCTCGACCTTGTCGATGCCGGACTCCAGGACGCCGACAGTGCGCTTCTTCTCATCGACCTCGTAGTCCTCGTCGATGTGCAGCTTCTTCACCAGCGTGGCGAAGTCGCTGTACCAGCGCGAGACGTCGCCGGAGGCGGCTCCGGAGATGATCAGCGGGGTGCGCGCCTCATCGATGAGGATCGAGTCGATCTCATCGATGATGGCGTAGTGGTGCTCACGCTGGACCAGGTCATCCAGGGACTGCGCCATGTTGTCGCGCAGGAAGTCGAAGCCGAACTCGTTGTTCGTGCCGTAGGTGATGTCTGCGGCGTAGGCCTCGCGGCGCGCGGCCGGCTTCAGGTCATTGGTGATGGTGCCGACGTTGAGCCCGAGGAAGCGGTAGACGCGTCCCATCAGGTCCGCCTGGTACTTGGCCAGGTAGTCATTGACGGTGACCACGTGGACGCCCTTGCCGGTGAGCGCGTTGAGGTACGCCGGGGCGGTGGCGACCAGGGTCTTGCCCTCACCGGTGCCCATCTCGGCGATCTCACCCAGATGCAGCGCCGCTCCGCCCATCAGCTGCACGTCGTAGTGGCGCTGACCCAGCGTGCGGTCGGCCGCCTCGCGGACAGTGGCGAAGGCCTCGGGGAGCAGCGAGTTCAGTGACTCGCCGTCGCGCAGGCGCTCCCGGAAGCGTTCGGTCTCGGCGCGCAGCTCGGCGTCGCTGAGCTCCTTGAACTCGTCCTCCAGGAGGTTCACCGCATCCGCGTAGGAGCGCAGAGTCCTGAGGATCTTCTTGTCCCCGGTCTTGAGGATTCGTTCAAGCAGAGTGGGCACAGCCAGTTCTCCATCGGTGTCTACTGGTTCGGCGGAGACTCACGATAGGCATGAATCACCATCTGTCATTCTACGCGCTCCCCCCAGCAGCACCCGAACCCATGGCCCCAGGCCCCTCCCCCACACGGTTGAGGGGCGGATTCCGACGAGCATCTCAGCCCGTCTGGGCCAGGAACACTCGGAGAATCCGCCCCTCAACGCAGAAGGAGCCCCTCACGGAGGGGTGATGGGTGGGTGGTGCTGGTGGTGCGGGTCAGGAGGCCTGGTAGGCCAGTTCCTCGACCACCGGTTCACGCTGATCGCCGCCGTTCGGATCCAGCGAGATCACGCCATAGGTCCAGCCCCGGCGGCGGTATACCGCGGAAGGCTGACCCGTCGCGGCGTCCACGAAGAGGTAGAAGTCATGCCCGACCAGTTCCATCGCATCCACGGCTGCGTCAACGCTGACCGGCTTGGCCGGGAAGACCTTGCGCCGGATCTTGATGCTGGACTCGGCCTCATCCTCGGTGGGCGGCACATCATCAGCCGCCTCCGCATCGAGGACCTGTTCGTAGAGCGGACGGTCGGTGGCTGCCGGCGGAACGCTCGCCATCGCGGCGGCGACGTCGGGGGCCCCGTTGTGGGAGGCGTGGGCGCGAGACTTCTTCTTGTCCAGGGTGCGTCGCAGCCGCTCGGTGAGCTTGTTCAGTGCGATCTCGAAGGCGGCGAACTTATCCCCTGCCTGCGCTTCGGAACGAATGACCTTGCCACGGCCGATGACGGTCAGCTCGACGGTCATGCTGGTGTCGGCTCGGCGGTGGGAGTTTTCGCTGGAGACCTTGATCTCCAGGCGATGCCCCTTGTCGGTGAGCTGCTCGATCTTCTCGAGCTTCCCTTCGACGTGCTCCTTGAAGGCGGAGGGGATCGCGATATTTCGGCCAGTGAAGTTGACCTGCAGAGTCATTCTGTCCTCCTCGTATCCGATATCAGACACAGCGGAGACGAGAACGTTCTTCCCCTCGCCGCTGCGATGGGACTGTGAGAAGTACCCATACCTCAGACTAGTTCCCCGGGGCGACCCACGTCACCATTTACGCCTCGGGCGAAGCTCTCACCAGCGGAGATTCCACTTCAGCCCCAGGTCCAGGGGTTGCCGCCAAGACTGCCGCACCGTGGATCCGGGCGCCGGCGGAGGTGAGCACCCGGTGCAGCTCCGCCAGCGTGGATCCGCTGGTGAGCACGTCGTCGACAAGCAGGACATCCGCCCCGGGGAGCAGGCGTCGACCTCGCGGGGTCAGCTCGAGGCTTCCCACCGAGCGACGGCGGCGGGCGCGCGCCCCGCGGGTCTTCTGCCGGCCCTGCCGGGGGCTCAGCGACCGCAGCGCCGCCGCCCGCGATTGGCGCAGCAGCCCCGGAACCCGATGCGGTCGCAGCCCGGCCTGGCGCAGCTCCCGCGCGGAGACCGCGAGGGCACGGTCGAGGAGCACCTGCACCGGATCAAACCCGCGGGTCAGCTGGGAGCGCAACGACGACGGCGGGCTCACCAGCAGCCAGGGCCGTGACCCGGGCACCCAGGCCGCGGACTCCGGCGGCACACGCGCCGCCGCCAGGCGCAGAGCGCGTGCGAGCCCCGGTCCCAGCGCGGCACCCAGGCCGATGGCCCCGTGGTCCTTGAACGCGAGCACCGCTCGGGCCACCAGACCCTCGTAGCGACCGGCGGCGCTGACCGGCAGCACGGTGATCGCAGCCGCGTCCATCAGCAGCGGCAGGGCCATCGCCTGCTCCTCGGCCGCGAACGGCGCGCGCGTCATCAGGCGGAGATCCTCGGCACAGAGCGCGCAGAGCACCAGGTCCTGCTCCGCGCAGCCGATGCACCACACTGGGGTGACGATCCCTGCCGCCGAGCTCAGCGCGGCCCTGACCGAAGCTCCGGTCGGACCGAACCAGACCCGATCCACGGTGCGACCGAGCTGCCCTGGGCGCTGACGCGTGGGATCCATCCTCCGATCATCTCGGCGCAGCGGCCCGCGGAGTCCGCGTCGGCCCAACTGGGGAGAACCGGCTCACCGCGGCAGCGGTGCCCGGCGCTGGGGAGAATCGGCGACCCAGCAGATCAGAGACCCGGGGCCTCAGCCCGGGAACGCCAGATCCCGGACCTCGATCTCCTCCAGCGCCACCCAGGTGTCGCCGGAGAGATTCTGGAAGGGCACATCCACGGTCTCGGCGAAGACCTTCTGCTGGCCCTCCCCCACGGAGATGTTCAACAGCCCCAGCAGCGGGCTGTCCGCCCGGTTCGCGCCGGTCAGCGTGACCCGCTCCGGGGTCATGGTCTCCTCGTCGGAGCCTGCCCAGACATAGAGCGCGTCGGGTCCCTGCCAGCGGACCTCTTCGAGCTCCACCGAGGTCTCCAGCCGCATCGGCTGCCCGAGTCCTCGCGGGATGCCGGTGGAATCGCGGATCACACCGGCCACGTAGAGGTCCCGTTCGCCGTCGTCGTCGAGGATCACCGCGGCCCTGGCCCCGTCCTGAGCGATGCGCAGCGAGGTGATCGTGCGGTTCTCCAGCCAGTCGGCGCTGACCTCCGCGCTGGAGGGCTCCAGGGACTCGTCATAGGCCAGGGCGTGGACCGTGGCGTCGTCGCCCTCCGCGGACGCGGTCCAGGTCCAGCCGTAGTTGTCCATCGATGGGCGGGTGAGGTTGGGGGCCTCGAGCACCGGGTCCTCGGCCCGCTCGGGGCGCAGGTGGTAGAGCTGATCGCCCTCGCCGTTGAGGAACGCGAAGACCTCCTCGGAGGAGGATCCCGGGACCGCCGGTGCCTGCGGGTCCAGGTCAGCGATGTCCGGCAGGCTTCCGATGGAGAGCGTGACCTGGTCGTTCTGTCGGCGCAGCGTGTCGTTCTCGATGCCCACCTGGGTGGAGTCCACCTCTGGGGAGACCTCGATGCGCAGCCGGTCCTCCTCGGGCAGGTCCGCCTGCACCGGGATCTCCAGCTCGCGCTGGGCCACGGTGATCTCGACATCGTTGATCCGGGTGAGCGAGGTCAGCGCAAGGTCCAGCTGCTGCTGCATCAGGACCCGTTCGGCGGGATCGGCGTCCTCGACGCCGCCCGGGGAGAGGTCCACCGCGGCGGTGCTGTCATCGACCGGCACCGAGGCGCGCTCCAGCGTGACGTCGTCGCCGAAGGCTGAGATCACGGCGGGTTCCAGGTAGGGCGCCGGTCCGGCGAGCAGCGCGCTGACGATCTCTGAGGAGATGCCCGGCCGATTGAGGAACCAGCGCTGATCCGGCACCGCGTAGCGCAGCTGTGGGTCGAAGTAGTACAGGGTGTGGGCCTGGAAGGCCTGCTGGAACGAGCCGTCGATGAGCATGGTGCCGTCGGGGGCTTCGGTGATCCGCCACTCCCCCTCGACCTCCTCCACGGTGAAGTCCATGACTTCGGTGGAGTCCTCGGGCAGCCGGGTCAGGATCCCGGCCCCGTCCACCACGGAGTCCACCTGGAACGGGGCGCTCCAGGTGTCCTCTCCGGAGGCCAGCACCGGTGGTTCGGAGGAGTAGACGACGGTCCGCGCATCAGGTCGCCAGTCCCTGGCCGCCGCCGGAGACATGAACTGCCGTGCGATGGCGTAGTCGTCCTGGGCGCCGGCTCCGGCGCGGATGAATCCCGCGACGATCTGTTCTGCGGTCGCGCCGGTCTGCGGCGGCTGCGCCTGCGGGGCGTAGGTGAGGTCTTCGCCTGATTCCGGGGCGGAGGTCCCCACCGGCCCGTCGGTGGGCAGCAGCGGCGAGCAGGCGCTGAGCAAGAGCGTCAGCGCGAGCAGCCCTGTGATCAGCGCGAGCAGTCGACGGCGGATCATGACTCACCCTTCCTCGGCTGGTAGAGCGCCTGTTCGTTGATCCGGTCATGCTGCGGCTCTTCTTCGGAGAGATCCTGGATGTTCTCGATGCGGTACCTGTCGGTGGCCCGGTAGACCGGAGGCAGCGCCATCGGCGAGGCGCGGTAGGGCACCGACTGTCGGCGCGGCAGCACCAGCCGGAAGCAGGAGCCCTGACCCTTCTGGCCCCACGCGTCCAGGGCACCCTGGTGCAGCCGGGTGTCCTCGGTGGCGATCGAGAGGCCGAGCCCGGATCCTCCGGTGGTGCGCGCCCGGGCCGGGTCGGCGCGCCAGAAGCGGTCAAAGACGTGGGCGACCTCGGAGGGGCTCATGCCGATCCCATGGTCGCGCACCGCGATGCCGACCGCGGTGGGGCTGGAGCAGACGATCACATCGACCGGGCGTGCCTCGGCGTGTTCGATCGCGTTGTTGATCAGGTTGCGCAGGATCCGGCTGATCCGTCGGGCGTCGACCTCAGCGAGGAAGTTCTCTCCCTGGACCACCAGGCCCAGCGGGGTGTTCGAGCTCTCCGCCAGCGGCTTGGAGCTGATCAGCACCTCCCGGACGAGGGCCAGGAGGTCGACCTCAGCAGTGGCCAGCTCGGCGGCGCCGGCGTCGAACCGAGACATCTCCAGCAGGTCCGAGAGCAGCGCCTGGAACCGTTCCACCTGGTGGTGGAGCAGCTCGGTGGAGCGTCGGTTGATCGGATCGAAGTCATCGCGCGACTCGTGCAGCACCTCGGCGGCCATGCGTACCGTGGTCAGCGGGGTGCGCAGCTCGTGGGAGACGTCGGAGACGAAGCGCTGCTGCATCTTGGAGAGGTTCGCCAGCTGCGTGATCTGCTCCTGCAGGTTCGAGGCCATCCGGTTGAAGGACAGGCCCAATCGGGCGATCTCGTCCTCCCCGCGCACGGCCAGGCGCTGGTCCAGCTGACCGTCGGCGATCCGTTCCGAGACCTCGGCGGCCTGCGAGACCGGACGCACCACCGAGCGGGCGACCCAGGCGGCGATGGCCATGTTGATCAGCAGGATCGCGGCACCGGCGACGAGCATGGTGCGGAAGACGAAGGCGACGTTCTCCTGGACCGGGGAGAAGTCGTAGACGAAGTAGAGCGCATAGGGGTTGCCCTGCACGTCGACCTGAGTGCCGAACGCGATTCCGGGCGAATCATTGGTCCGGTTGGCGTTGAGCTGGACCGCCTGCCAGTACTGGCCGGTGCCCCCGGCGACGGCAGCGTTGAGCTCATCCGAGATCAGGCCCGGTGGGAGGCCCCCGGAGGTGATGCCGTCGACGTAGAGATTCTCTCCGCCCTCCAGCGGCAGCAGGATGACCTCGCGCTGGATCTGCGCGGTGGAGTCGTCCACGTCGTTGAGGATCGACTGGATGTCCTGCTGGGCCTCGGTCCGGCTGCTGGTGCTCAGTGCCGCGAAGCTGCTCCGGATCGCGTCCAGGCCATCGGCGGCCTCCAGCTCGGCCTGATCGAAGCGCTCCTGGAAGAGTCCGGAGGTGACCTGCTGCACCAGGAAGGCCGCCACGGCCATGGTGCTGATCATGGTGAGCAGACCGGTGAAGAAGACCGCGCGGATCAGCAGCGAGCGCGCCCACAGCCGAGGCAGTCCGCTGATCTTCCGGGCGGTTCCGCCGAAGGTCCGCTTCTCGACGGCAACCTGCTCGCCGTCGGCGGCCTCGGCCGCCTTCGCGGCCGCGTCGATCTCCTCCTGCGGGTCCCGGACACGGTCCCGGACCACCGGGACGCTGCCGGTCGAGGTCGCCGAGGACCGTGAGGCAGCCTGATCTGCGGAGGGCTCAGCTTCACCAGGAATGACTACCCCTGCCCTCCGGCCTTGTAGCCGACGCCGCGCACGGTCTGCACGATCTCGGGGTTCTCCGGATCCTTCTCGATCTTTGAACGAAGTCGCTGCACGTGGACATTGACCAGTCGGGTGTCGGCCTGGTGGCGGTAGCCCCAGACCTCCTCCAGCAGCATCTCGCGGTTCCAGACCTGCCAGGGCTTCTTCGCCAGCGCGGTGAGCAGGTCGAACTCCAGCGGGGTCAGCGAGATCCGGTGCTCGCCGCGGCGGACCTCGTGACCGGCGACGTCGATGCTCAGGTCCCCGATGGTGAGGTTCTCTCCGTCCGGGCGCGCATTGTGGTCAGCCGGACGCAGTCGAGCCCGCACCCGGGCGACCAGCTCGGCGGGCTTGAAGGGCTTCGGCACGTAGTCATCGGCGCCGGCCTCGAGTCCGCGCACCACATCGGCGGTGTCGGACTTGGCGGTCAGCATGATCACCGGAGTGTCGGCCTCCTCGCGGATCTCGCGGCAGACCTCGATGCCGTCCTTGCCGGGCAGCATCAGATCGAGCAGGACCACGTCCGGCTTGGAGCTGTGGAAGGTCTCCAGGGCGTCTTCGCCGTTGAAGCAGAAGGTGGGCTCGAATCCCTCGTTGCGCAGCACAATGCCGATCATCTCCGCGAGCGCTTCGTCGTCATCGACGACCAGGATTCTGGCTTTCATCTGCTCTCCATCCATAGGGGTCCTGCGGCGCAGAGCGTCTCGCGCGCGCAGATTTGGGCCCAGTTTCCAGGCGGCACCGCATTCAGGATATATGAGAGCGGTAGGCTGGGCGCAGAGGGCACTCGCGCAGACGCGCTTGAGGAGGGGCGATGATCCGGACAGCGGAGACACACCGTGATGCTCGGCCGCGGCCGGGCCTCGGTTCTGCGCCCTCGCGCGCCACGCAGGAGCCCCCGCTGACCCCGGGCTCGGTCTTCCCGCTGCGCCGGATGGTCGCAGATGAGCTCTTCAGCGCCGCCGTGGCCGTGATCCGTCGATCTCCGAAGGCCGTGCTGGGCGTCCCCTTCCTCGCCGGGCTGGTGAACTTCGGGCTGACCCTGGTGATGATGCTGGTGCTGCCCTCGTCCTCCTATATGCGCATGCTCACCGACCCGGACGCCTTCGAGGACCCGGACCTGGCGCTGGGCGTGGCCACGGATGCCGCATTCCTCTGGGTGACCTTTGCGAGCTCCGCGGTGACGTTCCTGGTCATCGCGGTGGCCACTGCCTATATGGTGCTGCCCACGCTGCGTGCCGCCTACGGCCTGCATACCGGGATGGGCCAGACCGTCCGGCTGCGGCTGGGCCGACTCGGTCCGACCGTGGTCAACCTGCTGGTGCTGGGGCTGATCCTCACCGTGGTGGCGCTGCCGGTGTTCTTCGTCGCGGTGCTGCTGCTGGTGATCACCCTGTTCTTCGGGGCCGTGGTGGTCCTGCCCGGGCTCTTTCTGGCGCTGTGCTGGGTCACTGCGGCGGTGATGTACGCCCCGCTGACCGTGGTGGTGGAGCGCATGGGTCCCTTCGCGGCCCTCGGACGGTCCTGGCGGCTGAACCGTGGACGCTGGTGGCGCAACATCGGGCTGGTCGCGCTGCTCTACGTGATCCTCGGACTGGTCTTCACGATCGCCTCGATGCCGCTGATCCTCGCCGTGGCCGCCTCGGAGCTGATCGAGAACAGCCTGACCACAGGCGGGGAGTGGGCCGGCTTCGCGGTGTTCGCGCTGACCGAGCTCTACGGCACGGTGCTCTCCACGCTGTTCATCGGGGTGGTGGGCACGGTGATCTCGTTGATGTACCTCAATGCCAGGATCCGGCAGGAGGCCCTGGATGTGACGCTGCTGGCTGCGGCCGATCCGGTGCGAGGCCCGCTGGCTCCGGCCGACCCGCATCAGGTGGGGCTGCCGGGGCAGGCGCAGCCGGCGGGGCCGGCGGAGCCTGCCCGGACCGGCGCCGATCGTCTGGTCCCCGGGTCGATCGAGCACCTCCAGGAACACTTCGCGGAGGTGAGCCTCGGTGCAGCCCGAACCCGATGAGGCCCGGCGGCTCCTCGAGCAGGAGCTCAGCGATCCGCGCTATCAGCGCGACGCGACCGGTCCGCTGCGCGAGGCCGCAGACCGCTTCTTCGGCTGGCTGGACCAGCTGAGCCTGAACCTGGGTCCGCTGAACCTGCCCCTGGGACCGGTGCTGCTGCTGGTGCTGCTGCTCGCCGCGGTGGTCCTGTGCATCGTGCTGGTGCGGCCCCGGCTGCAGCGCGGCACCGACTCTGCGGAGCTGCTCACCAGCCCCGCCGGCGTCACCGCGGAGCAGCTGCGCCGGCGCGCCGAGTCCCACGCCCAGGCCGGACGCTTCGACGAGGCCTGCCGGGAGCTCTTCCGTGCCGTGATCCGGGCCGCGGAGGAGCGCCAGGAGCTCACCGAGCAGGCAGGTCGCACCGCCACCGAGGCTGGCGCGGCGCTGGCGCGGGCGCACCCCGTCCAGGCGCAGCAGGCGATCCACGCGGCAGAGCTGTTCAACTATTCCCGCTACGGCGGCGGTGCGCTGCAGCGCACCGACTACGACTCCCTGCTCACCCTCCAGGAGCGGCTGCGGTCCTCTCCGGCCGAAACTCAGCAGCCTGAGCGCCTGCAGACTCAGGGGGCGCGGCGATGACGACGACGGCGACGCTCGGCTCCACCCTGCGCAGCGGGTTCCAGCGCTGGCAGTTCTGGCTGCTCCTGCTGGTCCTGGGCGTCCTCGCGGTGGCACTCGTCCGGTCGGTCAGCGACGAGGACCTGGATCGCTTCGGCCTGGGGAACACCTCGCTGGACGGGTACGCCGCACTTTCCGAGGTGCTCGAGGACCGCGAGGTTCAGATCCACCCGGCCCCCTCCGCGGAGATCGCCCGCGAGCTGCTGACCGAGCATCCCGGGGCCCCGCTGGTGGTCCTCTCCACCGGCGACGTCCCCGACGACGCCTTCGTCGAGGGCCTGCGCGCACGCGGGGACCGACCCGTGGTGCTGCTCAGCGAGGGCTCCGAGCTGCTCAGCGCGCTGCACCCTGAGGGTCCGGAGCTCTACGCCGGAGCGCACCCGGGCGGTGGATCCGGCTCAGCCCTGGAGGCCGGCGCCCAGTGCCCGCTGGACGCCGCGGTGAACGCCGCCACGGTGCAGGCCCCGGGCGCGCTGTTCTACAGCGATGAACCGGGCTGCTTCACCGGATTCTCCGATGACGCCGGTGACGCGCAGATGCTGATCGAGACCGACGCCGGTGTGTTCTTCGGGGCGCCGGCGGCGTTCACCAACCAGAACATCACCGACGCCGGGCACGCGGCGCTGGCGCTGTGGCTCTTCGGCGCCGAGGACGACCTCATCTGGTACACCCCGATGGGCCTGGACACCCTCGATGACCAGCAGTGGGCCTCCCCCATGGACTTCCTCCCCGACTGGGTCACCCCCCTGGCCTGGTGGCTGCTGCTCTGCGTGCTGGTGATGATGCTCGTGCTCGGGCGGCGTCCCGGCCCGGTGGTGGGCGAACCGCTGCCGGTCCAGGTCCCCGCGGCCGAGACCGCCGAGGGGCGCGGCCGGATGTATCAGAGCGCCAACGCAGTGACCGCCTCGGCACAGACGCTGCGCAGCGCCCACCTGATCCGGCTGGCCCGGCTGCTCAGGCTCGGGGCCGCCCCGCGGGAGGCGAGCATCATCGACGCCGCCGCCCGGCAGGTCCGCCGCGACCCCGCCCAGCTGGGCGCGCTGCTCGCCCGGCAGCCGCGACGCAACTCAGACCTGGTCGCCTACGCCCAGGCGCTGGCGCAGCTGGAGGACGAGGTCCAGCGCGCCGCGCTGAGTCACCACCCCAGCGGTCGCCACACCAACGGTCAGCAGGACACCGGTCGCGGCTCAGGGCCGCGCAACGAACAAGACCCCACACACCTGAACCACCAGCAAGGGAAGAACACCAGCAATGACTGAACCGCATATCGCCGCCACGCAGAACCATCAGGCCCCGCACCCCCTCGGAGACCAGGCGGCGCACCAGCTGCGCGACAAGTTCCAACAGGTCCGCGGCGAGGTGGCCAAGGCGGTGGTCGGTCAGGACGCCGCGGTCACCAGCGTGCTGATCGGGCTGCTGGTCCGCGGCCATGTGCTCCTCGAAGGTGTGCCCGGGGTGGCCAAGACGCTGCTGGTCCGCGCGATCTCCGCCTCGCTGAGCCTGGACACCTCGCGGGTGCAGTTCACCCCGGACCTGATGCCCGGCGACGTCACCGGCTCGCTCGTCTATGACTCCAAGACCGGGGACTTCAGCTTCCGCGAGGGCCCGGTCTTCACCAACCTGCTGCTCGCCGACGAGATCAACCGCACCCCGCCCAAGACTCAGGCCTCGCTGCTCGAGGCCATGGAGGAACGCCAGGTCTCGGTGGACGGGATCAGCCGGGCGCTGCCGGATCCGTTCCTGGTCGCCGCCACCCAGAACCCGGTGGAGTATGAGGGCACCTACCCGCTGCCGGAGGCCCAGCTGGATCGGTTCCTGCTCAAGGTGCACCTGGACCTCCCCCACCGCGGAGAGGAGATCGAGGTCATCCGCCGCCACGCCGCCGGGTTCAACCCCTCCGACCTCGCCGGCGCCGGAGTCCGCGCCGTGGCGGGCGCCGAGGACGTCCTCGCCGCCCGCGCCCAGGTCCGCCAGGTCGCCATCGCCGGTGAGGTGCTCGCCTATATCGTCGACCTCGCCCGCGCCACCCGGGAGACCCCGAGCTTCCAGCTGGGCGTCTCCCCCCGTGGCGCCACCGCCCTGATGAACGCCGCCCGCGCCTGGGCCTGGCTCTCCGGACGCGACTTCATCACCCCCGACGACGTCAAGGCGCTGGCCCCGGCCTGTCTGCGGCACCGCGTCTCGCTGCGCCCGGAGGCGGCGATGGACGGGGTCAGCATCGACGACGTGCTGCAGTCCATCCTGGCCACCGTCCCGGTCCCGCGCTGAACGGCGGCCCGGACACGTGACCACCCCTGAGATGGCCGCTGAGTCGGCAGCTGAGATGGACGCTGAGATGGACGCTGCGATGAACTCCGCAGAGGGAGCCGCCCGATGGTCCTGACCCGACGCTTCCTCTACCTGGCGCTGGTGCTGAGCGCCGCCGTCGTCGTGTTCCCGGCCCCGGCGACGCTGCTCGGCTGCGCGCTGCTGCTGGTGCTGCTCGCCGCGCTCGACATGGTCCTCGCCGGCTCCCCGCGCAGCGTGCGGGTGGAGCGCGTGCCCACCACCGACGTGCGGCTGGGTCAGCCGACGACGGCGAGCACCACCGTGCATCACCACGGGTCGCGACGGCTGCGCGGTCAGGTCAAGGACGGCTGGCAGCCCTCCGCCGGCGCGCGCCAGCAGGTCAGTCCGATCCAGCTGGGCCCCGGGTCGAGCTCCCGGATCGAGACGGCGCGGATCGAGACGGCGCTGCGGCCCACCCGCCGCGGAGACCTGCACAGCGAACACCTGAGCCTGCGCTCGATCGGTCCGCTGGGTCTTGCCGGACGCCAGGTGACCCACCGGGTCAGGCACACCCTGCGGGTGCTGCCGCCGTTCCACTCGCGCCGGCATCTGCCCTCGAAGCTGCAGCGGCTGCGCGAGCTCGACGGCGCCACCGCGGTCCAGATCCGCGGGGCCGGGCACGAGTTCGATTCGCTGCGCGACTATGTGCGCGGCGACGATGTGCGCTCCATCGACTGGCGCGCCACGGCCCGGCGGCAGTCCTCCCAGGGCCAGCACCTGGTGGTGCGCACCTGGCGGCCTGAACGTGACCGGCGGGTGATCCTGGCGCTGGACTCTTCCCGCACCTCCGCGGTGCGGATCGAGGACGAGCCGCGGCTGGACTCCGGGATGGAGGCGGCGCTGCTGCTCGGTGCGCTCGCCGCCGGCGCCGGGGATCGGGTGGACTACTTCTCCTTCGACCGCGGGGTCAGCTCCCAGGCCCGCTCCGGGATGCGCGGAGATCTGCTGCACCAGATGGCCGAGGCGATGTCCACGGTGGAGCCCCGCCTGGTGGAGGCCGACTTCTCCCAGCTGCCGGGCCAGATCCGCATGATCAGCTCCCAGCGCAGCCTGCTGGTGGTGCTCACCTCGCTGGACTCGGGGTCCCTGGAGGAGGGCCTGCTCCCGGTGCTGCCGGCGCTGAGCCAGCGCCACCTCGTGGTGCTCGCCGCGGTGCGCGACCCCGAGCTGGACCGGCGAGCGCGAGCCCGGGAGACCACCGGGGAGGTCTACCGTGCGGCCGCCGCCGAGCGGGCGCTGATCGAGAAGGAGGCGCTGCGCCGCCAGCTGGCCTCGCTCGGGGTCGAGGTCGTCGAGGCCACCCCGCACCAGCTGCCCCCGCAGCTCGCCGACACCTATATCCGGCTCAAGGCCTCGGGCCGGCTCTAGCGCCGGCGGCTGACGAGGCACCGCTGGCAGTCGGATGAGCGGCGGCTGACCGGCGGGAATGCACCGACCCCCGGGATTGCTGAATACTGGGCATCAGCATCTCCACTTCCACGGAGCGCATCATCGTCGATCGGAAAGTCATCTCATGAAGGTATTGGCAGCCATGTCCGGCGGAGTGGACTCCGCGGTGGCCGCGGCCCGCGCCGTCGACGCCGGCCACGAGGTCGTCGGGGTCCACCTGGCGCTGAGCCGGATGCCCGGCACGCTGCGCACCGGATCCCGCGGCTGCTGCACCATCGAGGACTCCTCCGACGCCTGGCGCGCCTGCGAGAAGCTCGGCATCCCCTTCTACGTCTGGGACTTCTCCGAACGCTTCAAGGCCGACGTGGTCGATGACTTCATCAGCGAATACGCCGCCGGCCGCACCCCGAACCCCTGCATGCGCTGCAACGAGAAGATCAAGTTCGAGGCGCTGCTGGACAAGGCGATCGCGCTGGGCTTCGACGCGGTGGCCACCGGCCACTACGCCAAGGTCTTCCGCGACGCCGAGGGCAGCCCGGAGCTGCACCGGGCAGCGACCTGGACCAAGGATCAGTCCTATGTGCTCGGCGTGCTCACCACCGAGCAGCTCGAGCACTGCATCTTCCCGCTGGGCGAGACCCCCTCGAAGGACCTGGTCCGCGCCGAGGCGGAAGAACGCGGACTCTCGGTGGCGAAGAAGCCCGATTCCCATGACATCTGCTTCATCCCCGACGGCGACACCCGCGGCTGGCTCGCCGAGCAGATCGAGCTGCGCAACGGCCCGATCCTTGATGCCGAGGGCGAGCAGATCGGCGAGCATGAGGGCTCCGAGGCCTACACCGTGGGCCAGCGCCGCGGGCTGAAGCTCGGCCACCCCGCACCGGACGGCAAGCCCCGCTTCGTGCTGGAGATCCGACCGAAGGACAACACCGTGGTCGCCGGGCCGCGGGAGCTGCTCGAGATCGACCGGCTCACCGGGATCCGGCTCTCCTGGGCCGGAAGTCCGGTGCCCGAGGCCGCCACCGGTGGGTGGTTCTCCCTGGACCTGCAGATCCGCGCCCACGCCGACCCCGTCCCGGCCCGCGCCCGGGTCGAGGCCGAGCATCCGGAGACCTCCACAGGCGCCCCGAGGCTGATGGTGGAGCTCGACGAGGCCCTCCAGGGAGTGGCCCCCGGACAGACCGCGGTGATGTACCAGGGCACCCGGGTGCTGGGGCAGGCCACCATCGACACCGCCCGTTCGAAGAACTACCAGCCGGTGAGCTCGGCCGCCCGGTAGGCAGGGCGCACCAGTAGGCTGGGTGCATGAGCACAGATCCCCGCGCCGGCGAGGCCGCCGCCCAGGTAGAACCCGAGATCCTCGATGAGCTGCTCTCGATGCGGGCGAGCATCGACAACATCGACGCGACCCTCGTCTACCTGTTGGCCGAGCGGTTCAAGGCCACCCAGCGCGTCGGGGTGCTCAAGGCCAAGCACCAGCTCCCTGCGGCGGATCCGGCCCGGGAGAAGAACCAGATCGCCCGGCTCAAGCGGCTGGCCAATGAGGCCCAGCTCGACCCTGAGTTCGCCGAGAAGTTCCTGAACTTCATCATCGAAGAGGTCATCCGCCACCACGAGGCGATCTCCGCCTCCTCCGGCGCGACCGGCGGCCCGGGGCCGTCCCCGACTGACCCGGCATCGTCGGGAGCCGTCACCGAACCCGCACCCGCCGCCGCTCCCGCCGACGATTCGGCCCGGCGCTGATGCCGCTGCGCTCCACCGCGGCCGGTGTGATGCCGGGGACGAATCTTCTGCGCAGCGCCGAGCTCCAGGCCGCGGAGCTGCCGGCACCGCACCTGCCCGGACTGCCCGAGCTTCCCGGGCGCGGGCTGCACTCCCAGCTGCTGGGCCGCAGCCTCGCCCAGCTCTCCGAGCTGGCCACCGAACTGACCTCCTACGGCTGGCGGCTCACCCAGCGTCCCGGCGCCGATGATCAGCGCGCGCGCGGCTGGCTGCGCTCCGATGTGGACACCTTGGCCGATGTCCGCGGGCAGCGCCGCGAGGCCGGACTGGACACCCCCGACGACGGTGGGTTCGCCGCTCCCCTGGTGCTCGAGCTGCTGGGACCGATCAGTCTCATGGCGGGGCTCGCGCTGCACTCCGGGGAGAAGGTGCTCACCGACCACGGGGCGCGCCGGGACCTGGCCGCCTCCCTCGCCACGGGGGTCGCCGAACACCTGACCCATGTGCGGCGGGCCTGCGCGCCGTCGTCGTTGACGGTGATCATCACCGAACCCGACTACACCCGCGCTCGCGGCGGGCTGATCCCCACGGTCAGCGGCTACCGGAGCATCCGCGCCCTGGACCGTGAAGAGGCACGCGGCCACCTCGGCCTCATGATCGAGACCCTCCGAGGCACGGGGGTGGAGGAGATCCTGCTGGACCTCGGCGGCAGCGTGGAGCCTGAACACATGCAGGACTTCCGGGCGGCTCAGGGCCCGCGAGCGAGCGGCTTCAGCGTCGATCTCACCGTGATGCAGGCACTCGGCTGGGAACGCACCGCCGAACTGGTGGAATCCGGTGCCACCATGCTCGCCTCCACGCTGACCGGCGCCGAGACCGCCGCGGCCGCGCGTCCTGCCTCACGGGACGCCGCACGCCGCGGTGAGACCCAGCTCCCCCCGGTCAGCGACATCGCGCGGCGGCTGCGCGGACCCTGGGACCGGCTCGGGATGCCGCTGAACAGCCTGGAGAGCTTCATCCTGGTGGGCTCCGCGGACCGCCACCAGGGGGAACCTGCCCGCTCACAGTTCGCCGCGCTGACCGAGCCCGCCGCGATGCGGGTGCTCACCCGGGTGCGCGACACGGCCGAGGCGCTGCGCGACCAGATCCGCGAGGCCTGAGCGGCTCATCCCCGCCCGGTCCGAGCGCCCCTTCCCTCGCGTGGGCACTCTGCGGTGGAATGGCCCCGTACGCGGACCCGCTTGCCGCCGCAAGCCGCCCACGCAAAGGGCACAGCACCTGAGAGAGGTCCCGATGGAGCAGCGACTCTCCCTGATCACCCTCGCTGTGAGCGATCTGCCCGCAACCCGGCGCTTCTACGTCGACGGTCTCGGCTGGGCGCCCAGCGTGGAGGCCCCGGGGGTGCTGATGCTGCGCGCCGGGGCGCACCTGCTGCTCTCGCTCTGGGATCGCGGCGAGTTCGAGGCCGAGGTGGGCCCGATCATGACCGGCGACGGGGTAGCGCCGCTGACCCTGGCGCATAATGTGGCCACCCGTCAGCAGGTCGACGCGGTCCTGGACCAGGCACGCGACGCCGGCGCGACGGCGATCCAGCCGGCCGAGCGCCGCGAATGGGGCGGCTACAGCGGGTACTTCGCCGATCCGGACGGGTTCCGCTGGGAGATCGCCTGCGCGCCGGGCGAGGTCAACGACATCGTCCTGCCCTGAGCTGAGCCCTCGACCGCATCCCCGTTCGCTGGGCGCTGGGCGCTCTGCGGGGGATCAGACGCCGCCGGGACCCGCATTCCGTCGCAGACCGCCCCGCGCAGTGCGCTTCTTGCTCCCCGGTTCAGCGCCGGGCGGCGGCCATTCCGGCGATGCGCGCCTGGGCGATCACCGCGGGCAGCGCGGCGGCCAGCGCGGCGACGTCGCGCTCCGTCGTCGTCCAGCCCAGGGTGAAGCGCTGGGCGCCGCGGGACTGTTCCTCGCTGAGGCCCATCGCCAGCAGCACGTGGGAGGGACGCGGGACCCCTGCGGTGCAGGCCGAGCCGGTGGCGGTGTCGAAGCCGGCCATGTCCAGCATGAACAGCAGCGAATCACCCTCGGCGTCGTCCACGGTGATGTGCAGGTTGTTCGGCAGCCGCAGCTCCGGGTGAGTCCGCGGGTCCGGTCCGCGCAGCGTCACCCCGTCGAGCCCGACGACGGCGTCCATCAGCTGATCTCGCAGCCGCGCCAGCCGCTGGGCCTCCTGCGCCTGGGCGGCGACCAGCTCCTCGGCCACGGCGGCGAAGGAGCAGATCCCGGCGACGTCGAGCGTGCCGGAGCGGATGTCGCGCTCCTGGCCCCCGCCGTGCAGCACCGGGGTCAGCACCACGTCCCGGCGGACCAGCAGCGCGCCGATCCCCACCGGGGCGCCGATCTTGTGTCCGCTGATCGCCAGGGTCGCCGCACCGGAGTCGCGGAAGCTCAGCGGGGCCACACCGGCCGGCAGCGAGCCGAACGCCTGGACCGCATCGGTGTGCAGCGGCACCCCGAAACGTGCGCAGAGCTCCCCGATCTGCGCCACCGGCTGGATCGCGCCGGTCTCATTATTGGCCCACATCACGGTGACCAGCGCGACGGACTCCGCCGAGGCCGCGAGGGTCGCCTCGAGTGCGCGCAGGTCCACGATCCCGTGGGCGTCGACGGCGATGATCCCGAGCTCGGCACCTTCGTGGGCCTCGAGCCATTCGGCGGTCTCGAGCACCGCGTGATGTTCGATCCCGGGCAGCAGGATCCGACGCCGGGCCGGCTCCTGCGCGCGGCGCTGCCAGTAGAGCCCCTTGACCGCGAGGTTGTCCGCCTCGGTGCCTCCTGAGGTGAAGATCACCTCGGACGGGTCGGCTCCGAGAGCGCGGGCGAGCTGCTCACGGGCGGAGTCCACCGCCAGGCGGGCGCGGCGGCCGGAGCCGTGGAGCGAGGAGGGGTTCGACAGGGCGGGCATCACCTCGGTGAGCACACGCATCGCGGTGGGCTTGATCGGGGTGGTGGCGGCGTGGTCGAAGTAGGATCCGCCGGGCGGGGCGTCGGGTGCAGATGACATCGTGTCCACGATTCTACGCTTTTGGGGCTATCGTGAATCTTCGATGAGCAGTCACCCCGGAGATCTCTACAGCGTGCTGGGCATCGGCCCCGACGCCGACGCCCAGGCTGTTCGCGCGGCCTATCGCAAGCAGGCTCGGCGCGCCCATCCCGACGCCGGCGGCACGGCCGAGGAGTTCCATGAGGTCCAGTCCGCCTGGGAGGTCCTCGGCGATGAATCCGCCCGGGCCGCCTATGACCGCAGGCTGCGCCAGCCGCAGCGCGCGGAGGCCGATGAGGATGCTCAGACCGACGGGCCCACCTACGGCCGTGGCCCCGGGTTCGGCGGCACCGGCTTCGGCGGATCCGGTGCGGCGTTTCGGACCACCGCCTCGGGCAGCACCTCGGCGCGCTCGTCCAGCGCGGATTCTGCCCGCACGCCGTCGGGGACCGCCCACCTGGCCCCGGTCTACATCCCGGACCTCTCCCGGCCTGAGCCGCTCTCGCTGCCGCTGACCAGCCAGCGCACCCATGGCCGCTTCGCCTCCCGCGGGATCTTCGGCGGAGGGCGTGCCCGCCGGGCCGAACGGATGGGCGCCCTGCTGGAGAAGCACGTCCTGGCCGAGCTGCCCACCGCACGGCTGTTCAACGCGGTGGCGCTGGAACCGGCGGGGAAGGATCGCCGCGGAGCCAGCCGGCCCCCGCGCGGACCAGCCGTCGATCACGTCCTGGTCTGCGGCGACACTCTGGTGGTGGTCTCCTCCCTCGAGGTGCCCGCCGCAGCCGCATCCTGGGATGGCCGCAGGCTTCACGCCGCCGGCCGCTCGCTGGCCCTGCCTGACCTCACCGGGGAGTCCCGGCTCCTGCGGGCCACGCTGGAGGCGGCGATGCGCGAGACCGGCCGTGAGACCAGCCTGAACCTGGGTCAGCAGATCGTGCTTCACTCCCCCGACGGCGGCATGCAGAGCCCAGTCGTGGAGTCACGCGGCACCGGAGCCGGACGGGCCCCGCTGGCGCCGGCGCGCGCCTTCCGCAGCATCCGCGAACAGCTCGCCGCCTCCGCGCAGGCCAACGTCATCGACCGGCACCTGCTCGCCGCGCTGCGCAGGCAGCTGCAGCACCCGCAGGAATAGCGGACCCGCCGGCGTCGTCGCCCCTCCCTGCGCCGGCGCCCGGCCGGAGCCCCACCGCACCCGGCCGCGCCCGGCGCCGGTAGGATGACCGGCGTGAACACTCCGATTCGTGTGCTGGTGGACCAGCCTGAGATCCCCGGCAACACCGGCAACCTGATCCGGCTGGCCGCGGTCACCGGGGTGGAGCTGCATCTGGCCGAGCCGATCGGCTTCGACTTCGCCGACGCCAAGCTGCGCCGAGCCGGACTCGATTACCACGATCTGGCGGTGATGACCGTGCACCCGAGCCTGGAGGCCGCGTATGCGGCGCTGGCCCCGGAGCGCATCTTCGCCTTCACCGGCGAGGGCAGCGTCACGCACACCTCGGTCACCTACCGCAGCGGCGATGTGCTGCTCTTCGGCCGAGAATCCACCGGGCTCGATGATGCGGTCAAGGCCGATCCCCGGATCACCGAGCGGGTGCGAATCCCGATGCTCGCCTCCCGCCGATCGCTGAACCTGGCGAACTCGGTCTCGATCGCCGTCTACGAAGCATGGCGTCAGGACGGTTTCACCGGGGCCGTCTGAGGCTCATCAGGGTGTTGGTGACGCTGGAAGCCGCTGAGGATCGATACACTCACCAACCATGGACACCGCCTCTGACCGCCCTGCCTCGGACCGCCCCGACGACCGTCCCGACGGCGGTCTGACCCGCGCAGAAGTTGACCGCGGATCCGCACATGAGACCTCTGGTCTCGAGGACTCCGGAAGCCGTGAGACCTCCTCCGAAGACGCGCAGCTCGACGCGGCTGAACGCACCGAGGCCGGGTACACCGAGGATGGGCACACCGAGGATGGGCACACCGCGGCGAAGCATGACGGTCCCGAGTACGACGACGTCGACCAGCCCGACTCCGCCGACCCGCACCGCGACCCGACGCTGAGCGAACTCCTCGCCGCTTCAGCCCGCGGATACCAGCCCTCCTTCGCCACCTTCTACGAGGCCACCTCCGACGTGGTCTACGGCTTGGCGCTGCTCATGCACGAGGACCCCGAGGGGGCGCAGAGGTCCACGCTGGCGGTCTATCAGCAGCTCTGGGACCAGGCCGATGAGCGCGCCCAGGATCTCCGGCTGCAGTCCCAGGCCTCGGAGCTGCTCACCGATGAGCATGCCGCCGACGAACAGGCCCCCGACGACGCCTACCGGCCCACCGAGTACGAGCTGGTCCTGGAATGGCTGGTGCCGCTGGCGCATCGGATCATCGTGGAGCGCTTCCGAGACGGCCTGGCCACACCGATCCAGCTCTCCGTGGTCCCGGCCGAGGAGGGTGGTGGCATCGCGGGTCTTCCCGAGGAGATCATCGATGACATCAGTGTGCTCTCGGACTCCCAGTCCCAGGCGCTGGCGCTGAGCTATCTTGCCGGCTACACGCACCAAGAGGTGGCCGCGACGGTGCGGGCCGCCGTTCCGGCGGTGAAGTCACGTCTGCGTGACGGCATGACCCGGATGCACGCCCGGCGCACCAACCGTGAGGCGGAGCTGGATCCGATCCTGCGCGCAGCGGTGACGAAGAAGGACGTGCAACGCTCCGGCGCGGTCAACCGGAACTTCACCGAGGACATCGCCGCCGACGTGGAGCACGGGCTGCTCGTGGAGCTCGCCGAGATCCACGCCCTGGACGCCATCGACAACCGGGAACGCGCCGTGCTGGATGCGGCCGCAGTGACCGCGGACGAAGCCACCGCGCGCGCCTGGGACACCCGGGTGCTCTCCGCCCGACGCACCCTCGCCGAGGTCTTCACCGCCTACCCGGTCGTCCCGCCTGGGCAGCTGCTCGATGAGGTGCTGCACAACCTCTCCGATCAAGACGTCGGGATGGGGATGGTGGAGTCCATCTCCAGCCACACCGAGGTTGCACCGAAGCGGGAGCCTCTGGTGAAGCGCTGGATGATCGTGACCGGACTCGCCGTCGTGGTGCTGGCCGCAATCCTGCTCATCTGGAGCTTGACCGTGGGTCAGGACGTGCAGGCCACTGCCGACGGGGACCCCGAGGCGCGGGTCGTCGACGGCATCGAGCTCGCCGAGGGGGGCACCGCACGGGCGGTGATCTCCGCGGCCGAGAACGTCGGCTACGTGGACTTCTCCGCGGTCGGCGAGCTCGAGGGCGACGCCACCTACCAGCTCTGGCTGATGCCGCGCGACGACGGCCAGCCCAGTTCGCTGGGCAACTTCACCGCCGCCGAGCTCGAGGAGGAGGTCGTCACCCTGCGCAACGTCGAGTCGAACCGGGCGCTGCAGATCACCGTCGAGCAGATCCGCGGCGAGGAACGCCCGACAGGCGAGACGGTCGGAGAGATCGAGATGCGCGAACGAGTCACCGATGGCCCGCAGTACGGCGGGTCCGCCGACGAGGATGAGGAAGAGGACTGATGAGCGCAGAATCCGTGCCCACCCCCAGCACCGACCCTGAGCCTGCTGCAGGCCCTGAGCCCACCGGCTCTGACTTCGCGACCTGCGACCTCTACGACGCCGATGAGTCTCTGCAGTCGCTCTCGCTGCAGCTGCTGAACCTCGGCGGCCGCGCCCGCTTCACCGGCCCGATCCGGACCATCAGCTGCCACCGGGACAACGGCCTGGTCAAAGAGCTGCTGAACTCCCCCGGCGCCGGCGCTGTGCTCGTCGTCGACGGTGCAGGCTCGCTCGACTCGGCTCTGCTGGGGGATATGATCGCCGCCTCGGCGATCGAGAACGGCTGGGCCGGAGTGGTCATCCACGGCGCCGTCAGGGACCGTGAGCAGCTGGCCGAGATGGATCTCGGGGTGCGCGCGCTGGGCTCTAACCCACGGAAGTCGGTCAAGGACGGGCTGGGCGAGGTCGACGTGCCGGTCCAGTTCGGCGGCGTCACCTTCGTGCCGGGAGCCACCCTGTGGTCCGACGCCGACGGCGTGCTGGTCACCCCCGCCTGAGCCGCAGAACTCGGCTGGGCCTCAGAACCCGCTGATCGTGTCCGGCGCGTTGACCGTGACCCAGTGGAACTCCTCGGCGAAGCCGCCGGCACCGTGGATCTCGCGCATCTGCTCCAGCACGAAGTCCTCCATCCGCACGGCGTCGGGATGCTGACTGAAGTGTGCCCGCAGCGCGGTCATCTTCGCTGACTCCTGGCCGGTGACGTCGAGGCGGAGGTTCACCCGCTCCTGCGGGGCGGTGGTCAGCAGCAGATGCCGGATCTTGAACGCCTCGAGGCCCGCGGCGGCGAGCTCCGGGTAGGCGAAGGGGTTCTCCACATACGGGTAGGAGGCACGAACCACCGCCTCACCACAGGCCAGATGATCAGGGTGGGCCTTCTGCAGCCGGTCCCAGGCGCGCTCCGGATGCGGTGAGATGACCACTTCGGGCCTGACCTGACGCATGATCCGCACGATCTTCCCGACCAGCTCGGCAGTGGGCGCGACGAAGCCGTCCCGCTCGTCGAGCAGGATCACCTCGTCCACCCCGAGCGCCGCGGCCGCCTGGCGCTGTTCAGCCTCACGCACCCGGGCCATCTCGGCCCCGTCACGCCCGGGCTCGAAGCCGCCGGCATCGCCTGCGGTGAGCAGGCACAGGGTCACCTGCACGCCCGCCGCGGTGAAGGCTGCGATGCTGCCCGCCGCGCCGAAGTCGATGTCATCGGGATGGGCGCCGAAGGCCAGCACCCGGCTGATGTCGTGCTCGGCAGCGAGCTGAGCGGGGGTCGTCAGCGCCGAGCCAGAGGCTCTGGCTGCGAGAACGTCAGACTCAGGTCGCGCCAAGGGTCACCTCTGCCTCTTCCTGCTGCCCGTCCCGCACGAAGCTGATCGTCACGCTCTCACCGGCCGGGTATTCACGGATCGTGGCGGTCAGCGCGAGGGAGTCTTCGATCCGCCGGTCGTTGACCGCGGTGATGATGTCACCGGTCTCCAGGCCGGCCTCGGCGGCCGGGGTGTTGCCAGGAACATCATCGATCAGCGCGCCGACGGTGAAGCCGGGCATCACCGGAGCGAGTCCTGGCTCGGCCTCCTCCGGAACCTCCTGGGAACCGGCGGCGGCGACCGTGACCCCGAGCAGCCCGTGCGAGACCTCGCCGGTGTCGATCAGCTCCTGCGCGACTCGCTGCGCATAGTCGATCGGCACGGCGAAGCCCACGCCGATGGATCCGGCGTCGGTCTCTGCCGCCCCGCCCGAGGAGGCGATGGCGACGTTGACTCCGATCACCCGGCCCTCCCCGTCGACCAGGGCGCCGCCGGAGTTGCCGCGGTTGATCGCGGCGTCGGTCTGGATCACGTTGAGATGGATCGAGCCCTGGGTGGGGGACCCTTCCATGTCCGGGAAGTAGAACTCGAAGCCGTCCTCCTCGACACCCTCCTCAGGGGCCTCCGGGGCATCGGCACCCTCGTCCTCCACCGCGGAGGAGGCGACCGAGATGGTGCGGTTCAGGGTGGAGACGATGCCGTCGGTGACCGTGCCGGAGAGGCCGAGCGGGGCGCCGATGGCGATCGACTGGTCCCCGACGTTGAGGTCACCGGAGGAGCCCAGCTCGGCGGGCTGGATCCCCTCGATGTCCTCCAGCTGGACGACGGCGAGGTCGCTCAGCGGGTCGGTGCCCACCAGCGTGGCGTCGGACACCGAGCCGTCGCTCATCCGGACTTGGATGTCGGGGTCGGGAGCGGCTCCGCCGAGGGTCACCACGTGGGTGTTGGTCAGCACATGGCCTTCCTCATCGAGGATGATGCCCGAGCCCGATCCGCCCTGTCCGCCTTCGCTGACCGCCAACGTCACCACCGAAGGAGAGGCCTTCGCCGCCGCGGCGGTGACCACGGTGGCAGAGTCGGGGTTGTTGATCTCGATCCCGCCGGTCGAAGAGGTGCTGATCCCCCCATCGTCGAGCACCGCCTGGCTGCCTGCCACCATACCGCCGCCGAGCAGTCCGGCGAGCAGCACCGCGAGCGCCAGGCCGCCGACGCCCACCGTGCGCTTGGGGCGCGGCTGCTGGCTGGGATCAACGAAGGTAGCCCCGGAGCCGTACCCGCCATAGGCGTCATAGCCCTGCCCGGCATAGGAGGGGTCCTGGTCGTACTGGGCCTGGCCGTACTGGGCCTGGCCGTACTGGGCCTGGCCGTACGGACCCTGCTGATACGCGCTCTGGCTGTACTGCTCTTGGCCGTACGGGCCCTGGCTGTGCCCGCCCTGACCGTAGCCGCCCTCCCCGGAGGGGGACTGCTGGGCTCCCGGCGCGCCTGAGGGAGAGGCTGGCCATCCGGCGGAATAGGACTCCACCCCGGCCGGTCCCCCCGAACCCGCGTCCGAACCCGTCTGCGGGCCGGGCGCAGTCTGCTCCGCTGAATCCCGCTCCCCTGGTCCAGCCGAAGCAGACGCAGGGAAGACAGGATCGATCCGCGCGGTGGCATCCTCCGGAGGGTCGACGTCGTCCCGGCGAGGGCCGTTGTGCGGATCTGAACTCATGGTGGAACCTGCCTTTGTGGTCTTGCGGTGCAATAGTGTGGCGGCCGGAGCGTGACACGCATGCTCTCGCTGGCTCGACTGCTATTGTCAGCGCTCATCCTGTATCGATGACGATAACGGCCTGGGCGCCTCCTGGACGATTCCCGGAGACGCCGAGTGCCTGACGTGCGGCGGAAAGGACTTTCGAGGTGACCCGCACCCGGAAGCCCGCGATCCGCACGCCGCACCCCCGCCGGCCCGCCCACCTCCGCCCTCTGGGACGCCAGGACGCCGGGATTCGGGCCTGCGGACCCCGCCTCCTACGCTCACAGACGAGCTGACCGTTCCCCGATAGACGATGTCTGAGGCCACTTATAGACTCGGCCCATGGTGCCCGACGTACTCCTCAATCCGCCCATCACCCTCGGGATGTTCGTCATCGGCCCGCTGCTGATCGGTGCAGTCATCCTTGGCCTGATCGGTCTCGGTGCAGTGTGGCTCTCCGGCGGCAAGAAGCAGGACCGCCGGCTCCAGGGCTTCGCGAACAACCAGCAGCTCTCCGGCGGCCAGAACTCTCGAGCCGGCTCCGCGGAGGAGCGTCGGCTGGCCAAGATGAGCCTCGAGGAGCTCCGCCGCGAAGCCGGTTCCCTGCTGATCGCAGCGGACAACGCGGTGAACTCCTCCGAGCAGGAGATCCTCTTCGCCAGCGCCGCCTACGGCGATGAGCAGGTCGCCCCGTTCCAGAAGGACGTGGACGAGGCGCGGGAGCACCTTCAGGAGTCCTTCCGGATGCAGCACACGGTCGACCGCGACCCGCCGGAGGACGAGGAGCAGGCGCGCGAGCTGCTGCGCAAGGTCATCGCCAACTGCCAGCGGGTCAACGAGACCCTCGAGTCGCACCGCCAGGACTTCGAGTCCCTGCGCAGCCTCGAACTCGACCCGCGCCCGGCTCTGGACCAGCTGCGCACCCGGATCGGTGAGTTCCGCAGCCGCCGTGAGCAGGCCGCGAAGCGCCTGCCCGACCTGCAGTCCAGATACGACGACGACGCGCTCACCTCCTTCACCGAAGCCCTGACACACTCCGCTCGCAGCCTCCAGCACGCTGACACCTCGGCCGATGACGCCGAGAAGGCGCTCACCGGCTCAGCGGCGTCGGACGCGGTCGTCGCGATCCACGCTGGAGAAGAAGCCGCCGGGGAGGCCGGAAAGCTGATCGACTCCCTCGAGGAGACCCAGCTGCGGCTGCGCAGCGCCGAACAGAATCTCGGCATCGGACTGGACCAGACCGAGCAGGACATCGCCCAGGCCCGCGCCACCATGCAGGCGGGCCAGTCGGCAGAGCTGGCCGGACCCATCGCCGCCGCCGAGGCAGCGGTCAAGCAGGTCCGGCGCGCCCTGGACTCCGGGGAGAAGACCAACCCGCTGGAGCTGCTGAACTCACTGGAGATCGCCCACCGGGAGCTCGACGAGCCGCTGAACGCTGTCCGCGACCAGCAGGCCAGGGACCGGCGAGCCCGCGAAGTGCTGCAGACCGAGATCCTCACCGCCCGGCACCAGGTGCAGTCCTCCCGGGACTACCTGCGCTCCAAGCGCAGCGGCGCCACCTCAAGGACCCGGATGGCCGAGGCCGAACGCACCCTCGCCGAAGCCGAATCCATCGGAGACGGCCAGCCTGCCAAGGCCCTGGAGCTGGCCACCCAGGCCAAGACGCTGGCCGTGCAGGCAGCCCAGATCGCCCGACAGGAATCGGCCGAGGATGCACTCAGCGGCGGCGGAGGCTACGGCGGCGGGTTCGGCGGATTCGGCATGCCGGGCGGCTACGGCTACCCCGGCGGCCGCAGGCCCATGGGCGGGGGCGGCTTCGGGCGCCGTCGGCGGATGTTCTGACGCAGAAATATCGAGCAGCTGGGTCTTCACCGGAGCCGCGCCATGGCCGTGACCAGCACCCGTGACTAGTATCGACAACGTGAGCAATCGATAGACATTGATACACAAGGAAAGGTGAACACTGTGAGCAAGCAGTCCATTTTAGGTCGCATGTCCCAGCTGGTACGCGCGAACGTCAACGCCATGCTGGATCGCTCCGAGGACCCGGAGAAGATGCTCGACCAGATGGTCCGAGACTTCACCAACAACATCGCAGAGGCCGAAGAGGCGATCGCCCAGACCATCGGCAACCTGCGCATGATGGAGGACGACTACAGCGAGGATCTCGAGAACTCACGGTCCTGGGGCCAGAAGGCACTCGCCGCGTCCCGCAAGGCCGACGAGTTCCGCGACGGCGGCAACACCGAGAACGCGCAGAAGTTCGACAACCTGGCCAAGGTCGCCATCCAGCGTCAGATGGAGGCGGAGTCCTCGGCGAAGTCCGCCGAGCCGACCATCACCTCCCAGCGCGAGATCGTGGACCGGCTCAAGACCGGCCTCGAGCAGATGAAGACCAAGCGTCAGCAGCTGGTGAGCAAGCGTGACGAGCTGATCGCCCGTTCCCGCGCCGCGCACGCCCAGTCCCAGGTCCACGACGCGGTGAAGACCATCGACGTGATGGACCCGACCTCCGAGGTGGGACGCTTCGAGGAGAAGATCCGCCGCGAAGAGGCCAAGGTGCGCGGGCAGAACGAGCTGGCCGCCTCCTCGCTGGACGCGCAGTTCGAATCCCTGGAGGACCTCGGCGAGCAGGCCGAGGTCGACGCCCGGCTCGCGGCGCTGAAGTCCGGCAGCTCCGCGCCGGCAGCCCTGGGCGCCGGGTCCTCAGATGGCCAGGCCACCGAGGACTACACCGCGCAGCTCGAAGCTGAGGAACGCGACCGCGCCTGAGCGCAGTATGACGTCGGTTCGGCGGTCCCGCTGAAGTGATGAAACAATGGGGAGTGAACGCGATGTTCACTCCCCATTGTCATCGCAGCAACCCAACCTTCAGGAGACCTCCGTGACCACTGAGTCCACTTCACACACTGCTGCCGCCACCGGCGCGACCGCGGTGAACACCGGACTGGCCCAGATGCTCAAGGGCGGCGTGATCATGGACGTGGTCACCCGCGAGCAGGCCCGCATCGCCGAAGACGCCGGTGCCGTCGCCGTCATGGCCCTCGAGCGTGTGCCCGCCGACATCCGCGCCACCGGCGGTGTCGCCCGGATGTCAGACCCCGACCTGATCACCGGCATCATCGACGAGGTCTCCATCCCCGTGATGGCCAAGGCCCGGATCGGTCACTTCGTCGAGGCGCAGATCCTCGAGCACCTCAAGGTCGACTACATCGACGAGTCCGAGGTGCTCTCGCCTGCCGACTTCACCCACCACATCGACAAGTCCAAGTTCAAGGTGCCCTTCGTCTGCGGCGCCACCAACCTCGGTGAGGCGCTGCGCCGGATCACCGAGGGCGCCTCGATGATCCGCTCCAAGGGCGAGGCCGGCACCGGCGACGTCTCCGAGGCGATGAAGCACATCCGCACCATCAACGGAGAGATCGCCCGGCTGACCTCCCTGGCCGAGGATGAGCTCTACCTGGCCGCGAAGGAGCTGCAGGCGCCCTACGCGCTGGTCAAGCAGATCGCTCGCGAAGGACGCCTCCCCGTGGTCCTCTTCGTCGCCGGCGGCGTGGCCACTCCCGCCGATGCCGCGATGATGATGCAGATGGGCGCCGACGGCGTGTTCGTGGGCTCGGGCATCTTCAAGTCCGGCAACCCCGCCGAGCGCGCAGCCGCCATCGTCAAGGCCACCACCTACTACGACGACGCGGGCGTGGTCGCCGAGGCCTCCAAGGGTCTGGGCGAAGCCATGGTCGGCATCAACGTCGCCGACCTCCCGGCACCTCACCGGCTGGCCGAGCGCGGCTGGTGAGCACACCCCGCATAGGGGTCCTGGCGCTGCAGGGAGCCGTGGCCGAGCATGCCCGCGCCCTGCGCGCCGCCGGGGCCGAGGTCTCCACCGTGCGCCGTCCCTCCGAGCTTCAGGGCTTGGACGGGCTGATCGTGCCCGGTGGTGAATCCACCACCATGGCTCGGCTTGCCGCCCCGGTGCGACTCATGGAGTCCATCCGGGAGCGGCACGCCGAGGGTATGGCGATGTTCGGGACCTGCGCCGGCATGATCCTGATGGCCGATCAGATCCTCGACGCCGAGGCGCTCAACGGTTTCGAGCGCATCGGCGGCCTGGACGTCGTGGTGCGGCGCAACGGCTACGGCAGCCAGCTGGAATCCTTCATCGGTCCGCTTCAGGTGCCCGGGCTCCCCGGAGATGACCCGACCCCGTTGGAGGCCGTGTTCATCCGGGCCCCGGTCATCGAGTCCCTGGGCGTCGACGTGGAGGTCATCGCCTCCTGGCAGGACCGTCCGGTGGCGGTTCGGCAGGGACGGATCCTGGCCGCGAGCTTCCATCCGGAACTGACTCCGGATCACCGCCTGCACCAGTATTTCGTCGAGATCAGTGCGGAGCAGACCGTCAGCTGACCTGAAAAGTGGCCCCGGTTCAGGCATGATGTCCCAGAGATGCCGCACGCGGACCTTCGACTCTGGAGAACACATGACTGACGGACCACACCACGGGCAGAGCTCCACCGGGCCGGCCGCGCGGGCGGCCGATCCGAACACGCCCCAGGTCCAGCTGCAGATGCTCGCCGGTGACCATCCCGAGCTGCGTCCGCTGATCGCGGAGAACCCCAACACCTACCCCGAGCTGCTTCAGTGGCTGGGTGCGCTGGGCGACCCAGCGGTCGACGCCGCCCTGGTGCGACGCTCCGCCGGGGCCGATGAGTTCTCCGCCGTGCGCGAGGATCACCCCCAGAGCTACGACCAGAGCTACGACCAGAGCTACGACCAGGGTCATGCCCGGAGTCACGCCCAGGCGCAGCCGCGTCCTGGCTACTACCCCGCCGCCCCCACCGGCCCAGCGCCCTGGGAGGCGTCGGCCGCGCCGCTGTCGTACGCTGACCACGAGCCGGAGCCGCGACGTCGTGGCGGCGGCACCTGCGCGATCATCTTGCTGATCCTCCTGGTCGCTGCCGCCGCTGTGGTCGCCGCCTACTTCCTGATCTTCAACGGGGTCTTCAGCGGCGACGAGGACCCGGCCGACGAGACCTCGATCTCCGAGGAACAGACCGACCAGGGCCCGGACACGGGCGAAGAGGGGGCCCAGGACTCGGACGAGGGCACCCAGGACGACGACGCTGAAGCCGACGGCACCGAGGACGACGACGCTGCGGACGACGACGCCCAGGCCGCACGGCCAGCACCCGAAGGTGCCCAGGACATTCCCGCGTTCACCGCACCCTCGGGCAACATCAACTGCGCCATCGGCGAGGACGAGCTTGAATGCAACATCCTGGACTACAGCTTCGACACCCCCCAGGGCTGTGACGGACCCGCGCGACTCTCCGTCGGGTCTGAGGACCCACAGCTGGACTGTGGCAGCACCGAGGGCGCCAACTCGGCGACCCTGCAGTATGGCCAGTCCGCCAGCAACGGCAGGTTCGCCTGCGTCTCCTCCGAAGCAGCTTTCGAGTGTTGGAACACCGAGACCGGCAATGGATTCACCCTGTCCCGCGAGGGCTACCAGCTGCAGAACTGACCCGTCGATCAGCCCCCGCGGCGCTTGATGAGGGCGAAGACTCCCCAACCGAGGTACTCACGTTGATAGCGGGTATATCGAACAGGCTCCCTGGTGAGTTCGTCCCGAACCTCAGCGGCCAGTTCGTCTGCGGGGTTCTCATCGAGCCAGCGGCGCAGGTTGAGCCACTGGGCAGCCTGATATCGGTCCCAACTGTCCTGATCCGCCAACACCATCTCTACGACGTCATAGCCGAGATCCCCGAACTGTCCGAGAAGATCGGGCAGCAGCAGGAAGTCCTCCGAGCCCGAGGCGCCGCACCCTGCGGCGGTGTCATGGTCCGGAACCTCGCGACGCCAGTAGGGCTCCCCGATGAGCACCATGCCTCCTGGACGGAGGCTGCGCTCGAGCAGCTCGATGGTTCCGGCCACGCCGCCTCCTATCCAGGTCGCACCCACGCACGCGGCTACGTCTACGGCTTCGGCAGAGACGTAGCCGGTGGCGTCATCGTGTTCAAAGACGACTGAGCCTTCGACGCCGAGTGCGACTGCGCGGGCGCGGGCACCAGCGGTGAAGGCCGTGCTGATGTCTACCCCGACCCCCGTGACCCCGTGGTCACGCGCCCAGGTGCACAGCATCTCCCCTGACCCGCTGGCGAGATCGAGGATCCGGGTCCCGGGCTCCAGACGAAGAGCCTCTCCGAGGGCTTCGAGCTTGCGCGGCGTGAACGGGTTGTGGATGCGGTGGCTGCTCTCGCGAATGGCGAAGATACGTGGAAGGTCCACGATGGATTCTCCTGACGTCTGATGGGACTATGCCGCGCGCAGAGGGCCGCCGGCCTGAATCGACAGCCGCTGCCCGGACCGGCATGGCTGCTGCAGGTATGAACGCTTGGAATCGCACCCGCGGGGTACATCTTCACCTGCGGGGACCGTCTCTGTCTGGGTGTGGGGGCCGATCGAGGTGCCTGGCACGGAAGATCGACGCCGTCGTCGGGGTCGAGTTCTGGGGCCGTACCCCACTGCACCAACAGTGACCGGACTCTGTCAGTCTCGACGGCGAAGGTAAACTTCGGTCGAACCGCATTGTTCACGCTGCACGGCTGGCCTGGTTCGCCGCCGTCGGGACCGAAAAGGAACGTATGGCTTCGAACGATCACGAGCTCGGTGGCATCGCCGCCGATCCCCGCACGGATTGGGAAACGCTGCACTGGATCGCAGAGAACCACCCGTCCCTGCGCGCGACCGTTGCGGAGAATCCCGCCACCTACCCGGAGCTGCTCGAAGCGTTGGCCTCGATCGGGGACCCCGAGATCGACGCGGCCCTGTCCCGTCGGGAGGACGCTCTGTCGACCTCCGCGGACAACACGAGCCCGCCCCCTCCCCCGGCACCTTCAGCACCATCGGCCCGCACCCCGTCCGATCCAGCGCCCACGGTGCGCGACCTGGATGACACGGGCGACCCGGACGGCGAAGACCCCCCAGGCGACGTCGAGGCCACGGGCGAGCTGGACGCCGTGCCCGCAGATGAACCCCAGAAGACCACCGGGGACGACTGGTTCGCGACCGGTTCCTTCGACGCCGGGGCAGCTGGCACCGGCTACTCCACGATCGCCTCGCCCGCTCGGTATGCGGCGGCACGGCCTGCTGCGCCACCCAGGAGGCGCGGGTCCAGGGCGCCGAAGTTCGTGCTGGCCGTGCTGCTGCCGGTTCTGGTGCTGGTGGCGCTGAGCGCCCTGGCGCTGTCTCTGCTGGACCGAGACTCCCCCGAGGACACCACGGCGGCCGAGACATCCGCGACGGAGCAGCCCTCGGATGAGGGCGAGGAAGACTCCGCGGAGGAGCCCGCGCCGAGCCCCACGCCGGAGCCTCCGACCCCGGAGGAGCTGCGCGCCGAAGTGGCGGCGCTGCCGGAAGAGTCCAGCTGTGAATCCCCCGCCGAGGACCGCGAGGTCCTCGCCGCGCTCGCGTCGGCGGCCTCCGAGGACGGCAGCTGGATCGAGTCGTCGGACGGGACCCTGGTGCAGGAGGCGCTGATCGGGCTGCAGGAGAGCTGCGGCAACACCCACGCAGCGGCGCTCTTCCTGGACCTGCGCGAGTCTGAGGAGACCGCCAACGCTCTGCGCGGCACGGCCCAGGACATGGGCTCCGCCTGGATCCAGGCGTCCTTCCCTGCACAGGGCCAGCAGCTGAGCTCCTTCGTCTCCCCCGATGGCAATGTGCTCTGCGAACTCTCGGACACGCTGCGCTGCCGGGTGCTGCAGCACAGCTTCACCGCCCCCGAGGGCTGCTCCGAGGGTGTCACCTACGCCATCCGCGTGGACCGCACCGCGGAGCCGGACTGCGAGAACCCGGTCGCCCAACAGGGTCAGCCGGTGCTGGGCTACGGCCAGACCGCGTCGAACGAGTTCTTCGCCTGCACGTCCTTCCAGTCACAGATGTCGTGCTGGAACCAGCTCACCGGCGAGGGCATCAACCTCTCGGCGAGCCGGAACTGGACCTACTGAGAATTCCGCAGCACCGCACTGCTCCTCGCACCAGGCGCGGCGAGCTGACAACAACGATTCCACTCAGTGGAAAGATGTCATACCCGAGAGAACGTGATCCAGGACACACTGTCATGTAGTCCGCATATTCACGGGGCGATCCGCCCACTCTCGAGGAGTCCACTCGATGTCTGCACAGGCCACGCAGTGCCCGTTCGGTCGCGGCGCAGAGGCGCCCGCCGACCACCACGGATTTGAGCCGTTTCAACAGGAAGACCCGTTCCCCGCCTATCAGCGGCTCCGCGACGAGCAGCCAGTGATGTACGACGAGCGGGTCGGCTACTACGTCGTCTCGCGCTACGACGACGTCAAGGCGGTCTTCGACGACTGGGCGACGTTTTCCTCAGAGAACGCCCAGGCCCCGGTCCGCGAGCGCGGCGCAGAAGCCCGGCAGATCATGGAGGACGGCGGGTTCACCGCCTACTCCGGCCTCTCAGCCCGACGCCCTCCTGAGCACACCAGAATCCGGGCGGTCGCGCAGAAGGCCTTCACCCCTCGGCGCTACAAGGTCCTCGAACCAGCCATCCGTCAGAACGCGTCGGATCTGCTCGAGAAGATGCTCAATGATCCGCAGCGGCACGGCGACATCTTCAGCGACCTCGCTTACGAGCTGCCCACAGTCACCATCCTGACCCTGATCGGGGCGGATATCTCCAGCGTAGACACGTTCAAACGCTGGTCCGATTCACGGGCAGCCATGACCTGGGGCGACCTCAGCGACACCGAACAGATCCCTCACGCCCACAACCTGGTCGCGTACTGGCAGGAGTGCCAGCGCCTGGTGCGAGTGGCCCACGAGCACGGCGGCGACAACCTGACCGGCGACCTCGTCCGCGCCCAGCGGCAGGGTGCCGAGATCTCAGACCACGAGATCGCGTCGCTGCTGTACTCGCTGCTTTTCGCCGGACATGAGACCACCACCACCCTGATCGCGAACTGCTACCGCGTGCTGCTCTCCCACCAGGATCAGTGGTGCCGGCTGGTCGAGGACTCCAAGGCCATCCCTGCCGCCGTCGATGAGGTCCTGCGCTACTCCGGCTCCATCGTGGCCTGGAGGCGCAAGGCGCTGACCGACACCGAGGTGGGCGGCGTGTCGATTCCCGAGGGCGCCGAGCTGCTGCTGGTGATGGGGGCGGCGAACCGCGACGAGGAACGATTCGAGAACTCGGAGGTCTTCGACATCTCCCGTCCCAATGCCCGTGAGCACCTCTCTTTCGGCTTCGGCATCCACTACTGCCTCGGCAACATGCTGGCCAAGCTGCAGGCCAAGATCGCCCTGGAAGAGGGCATCCGCCGCATTCCCACCCTGCGGCTGGTCGAGAACCCCGAGACCCCCTTTCGCGAGAACCTCTCTTTCCGCGTCCCCACCACCGTCCCTGTCACCTGGGAGGCATGAGCATGCAGACCGACCCACTGCTCCAATTCTTCGACGACGGCGGCACCGCCGACCTGTCCCGGTTGGGCGGCAAGGGCATGTCCCTGGTGACCATGACCGACGCCGGCATGCCCGTGCCCCCGGGTTTCATCGTCACCACAGCCGCCTATGACCTGTTCATCGACCAGGCACATATCCGCGAAGACATCCACCGACTGCTCGACGGGCTGGACCCGTCGCTCCCGGCGGAGGTCGACAACGTCTCAGCCGAGATCCGGGAGGAGATCTGCTCCCGCCCGGTCCCCGAGGCGCTCAGAGAATCCACCCGCAGCGGCTACGACTCGCTGCAGTCCCGGTTCCCCCAGACCGTCCCGGTCGCCGTGCGATCCTCCGCCACCGCCGAGGATCTTCCCGACGCCTCCTTCGCCGGCCAGCAGGACACCTACCTCTGGCTGTGCAGCTTCGCCGACGTCTCGGAGCACATCCGAAAGTGCTGGGCCTCGCTCTACACCTCCCGGGCGATCATCTACCGGCTGAAGAACGGCATCCCGGAGGATGACCTCTCCATGGGCGTGGTGGTGCAGAAGATGGTCAACGCGCGCGTGGCCGGAGTGGCCATGACCCTGGACCCCGGCAACGGCGACCGGTCCAAGATCACGATCGACGCCTCCTACGGACTCGGCGAGACGGTGGTCTCGGGCACCGTGACCCCAGATCACCTCAAGCTGGACAAGGTGACCCTCTCGGTGGTCTCCCAGCACATCGGGGCCAAACAGATGGAGCTGATCCCCGATGCAGGATCCAAGACCCTGCACGAGCACCCGGTGGAGGCCGAACGGCGGGACCGACTCTGCCTCACTCCGGAGGAGCTCACCACTGTCGCGACGATGGCCAAACGCGCAGAGAAGCACTACGGACTGCCACAGGACGTGGAATGGGCGCTCGACGCTGACCTCCCAGCAGGGGAGAACCTGATGCTGCTCCAGGCCCGTCCAGAGACCGTCCATGCCAATCGTGCGCCGGGCGAACCGGCTCCGACCGCGGCGATCAGCGGAGCGATCGACCTGTCCTCGCTCACCGCGTCCATGCTCAAGAACTTCACCTGATCCACACATCCCCGCCGGGACGCCGTCGTCCCTGCAGAGAGGAACCTGTCATGCCCATGAAGTCATTCCCGAAACCGTCCGACCTTGCCGTCCCAGCGGGCGCAGAAGGCTGGGAGGAGATCTACCCCTATTATCTGGTGTTCCAGGATGCGCTGCGCGACGCCGAGGATCAGAAGTTCTGGTTCTGCGACTCCCAGCACTGGCCCACCGTGTTCAAGCCCTTCGAGACCATCGGCGGAGAGTTCGCGGTGAAGTGTCTGGGCCAATACAACGCCCGGCATCTGCTGATCCCCAACGCCGACGGCATCGAGTTCCGCGTCCACCTGGGCTACCTCTACATGTCCCCGATCCCGGTCGCCCCGGAGAAGATCGCAGCCCGGTTGCCCGAGTTCGAGCGCCGGATCGGTCACTACTTCCAGAACTGGGACTCGATGCTGGAGCAGTGGAAGATCAAGGTCCGCGCCACCATCGATGAGATGGAGTCGCTGACCTTCGCCAAGCTGCCGGACAAGGTGCCGATGGAGGACATCCTCAGCGGCAAGGCCAAGGACGGCTCGGAGGTGCTGCTGGAGAACTACGACCGGCTGATCCAGCTGGCCTACCAGAACTGGCAGTACCACTTCGAGTTCCTGAACCTGGGTTACATCGCTTACCTCGACTTCTTCAACTACTGCAAAGAGGTCTTCCCTGACATCCCGGACCAGTCCATCGCGATGATGGTACAGGGCGTGGACATGGAGCTGTTTAGGCCCGACGACGAGCTCAAGACCCTGGCTCACCTGGCCGTCGAGCTGGGGCTCCAGGAGCAGTTCAACGCGCCCCACGAGGTCACCGCGACACTAGAGGGGATCACCGGGGCCTCCGGCGGTGAGCGGTGGATCGCCCGCTATGAGGAGGCCAAGGACCCGTGGTTCAACTTCACCGTGGGCAACGGGTTCTATGGCCACGACAAATACTGGAAGGACCACCAGGACATCCCGCTGGGGTATATCGCCGACTACATCCGCCGCCTGGACGCCGGAGAGTCGATCATGCGCCCCAAGGAGGCGCTGATCGAGGAGAAGGAGCGGGTCATCGGTGAGTACCGTGACTTCCTGGACACGGAGTCGGCTGCGATGTTCGACGCCAAGCGGGGCCTCGCCGCGACCGCCTACCCCTACGTGGAGAACCACAACTTCTACATCGAGCACTGGACCATGGGCGTATTCTGGCGCAAGGTCCGTGAGCTGTCCCGGATGATGTACGCCGAGGGGTTCTGGCCAGAGCCGGACGATCTGCTCTACCTGAACCGCAACGAGGTGCGCGACGCGCTGTTCGATCTCGTCACCGGCTGGGGCGTGGGCGCCCCGCAGGGCCCGATCGGGCCCTACCACTGGCCCGCGATCATCGAGCGTCGGCGCAAGATCGTCAGCGCGCTCAAGACGGCACGGCCGGCCCCGGCGTTGAACACTCCCCCGGAGTCGATCACCGAACCCTTCACCCGGATGCTGTGGGGCATCACCACCGAACAGGTCCAGCAGTGGTTGGGCAACGACGAGAGCACCGGGGATGGGATCCGCGGGATGGCGGCCTCGGCAGGCACAGTGGAGGGCTACGCCCGAGTCATTCACGACGCCGACCAGCTCTCCGAGATCCAGCAGGACGAGATCCTGGTCGCCACCATCACCGCCCCCAGCTGGGGACCGGTCTTCGGCAAGATCAGCGCCACGGTCACCGATATCGGAGGCATGATGAGCCACGCGGCCATCGTCTGCCGCGAATACGGGCTGCCGGCGGTCACCGGCACCGGCAACGCCTCGACCACGATCAAGACCGGACAGTACCTGCGCGTGAACGGCGCCACCGGCGAGGTCGAGATTCTGACACCCCCGGTGCAGGGCCCCGGAGCTCACTCTCACCAGCACGTCGAGGCTCCGGCATGAGCCCGGACCCGGCCGCGCGGACGGTGCTGGTCACCGGTGCAGCCGGAGGGCTTGGACGGGCCTTCGCGAACGGGTTCGCCGCGGACGGAGACCGCCTGGTGGTCGCCGACATCAACCTCGAAGGTGCGCAGCAGACCGCCCGCGGCATTGAAGACACCGGCGGCGAGGCGCTGGCTCTGCAGGTGGATGTCACCGATCCTGCCTCGACCCAGGCTGCGGCGCAGGAGGCGGCTGCCTTTGGCGGCGGAAGCATCGACGTGCTGGTCAACAATGCCGCGATCTACGGCGCTGTGACCCGGTCTCCCTTCGAGGACATCGACCCTGCGGAGTGGGACCTTGTCATGGGCGTCAACCTCAAAGGGCCCTGGCTCATGTCACGGGCAGCGAGTCCCCACCTCGACCGGGGCGGGGCGATCGTGAACATCTCCTCGGCCACCGTCTACTCCGGATCCGAGCAGTGGATGCACTATGTCGCCTCCAAAGGTGGGGTGGTCGCGCTGACCCGGGTCATGGCCCGGGAGCTGGGGCGGCGCGACATCACGGTCAACGCCATCGCCCCAGGGTTCACGCTCACCGAATCCAGCCGCTCCCTGATGGAGGACGCTGAGACCTACGGGGTGGAACGCGGATCCCTGAAGCGGGCCAGCGAACCCGAGGACATCGTCGGAACCGCGCTGTTCCTGGCTGGCCCGCACAGCCGTTATATGACCGGTCAGACCATGGTGGTCGACGGCGGCCGCCAGTTCATCTGAGAACTTCCAGCTGAGAATCGAAGGAGACGCAATGCCTACCGTGCACTACACCGACGCCGAGGGCGCGGTCCGCGAAGTAAAGGCCACGGCCGGAGACTCCGTGATGGAGACCGCCGTGCGCAACGGGGTCCCCGGAATCGTCGCCGAATGCGGCGGCTCCCTCTCCTGCGCGACCTGCCATGTGTTCGTCGCCGAGCAGGACCTCGCAGATCTCGCACCCATGGAGGACATGGAGGACGAGATGCTCTATGGCACCGCAGTGGACCGCCAGATGAACTCGCGGCTGTCCTGCCAGCTTCCGCTGCGTGAGGACCAGACCCTCCACGTGCAGACCCCAGAGACCCAGGTATAGGACCAGGTAACGCCATGTCACACGCCACCGCAGACACCACAGCTGGGACGGGCCGGTCCGTCGAAGCCAGTCGCGCCGGATCCAGCCCGGCGCAGGCCTCTCCGGTGGGGGTCCTGCCCGCAGGAATCGCACCTGAGCTCACCGATCTGCTGATCGTCGGGGCCTCACAGTCCGGGGTCCAGCTGGCGGCCTCCCTGCGGGCGCTGGGCTGCACGGACCACATCACCCTGCTCGGAGATGAGGCCCACCGGCCCTACCAGCGTCCGGCGCTGTCCAAGGAGTTCCTGCAGGGGACGATGGACAAGGAGAAGCTCATCTTCCGCACTGCCGAGTACTGGGAGGACCATCGGATAGCCCTGGCCCAGGACGTGCGCATCACGGAGGTCGAACGGTGCCACGACGGCGGTGGGACAGCCGTCTCTGCCACCGGCGATCGAATCCGTTTCCGCAGGCTCGCCCTGACCGTGGGGGCACGTGCGCGTCGCCTTGATGTGCCCGGCGTCGAGCTGGACGGGGTGGTATATCTTCGCAATGCCGACGACGCGTTGAAGCTGAAGGAGCTCGCCGGCGGTGCCCGCGACGTCGTCGTGATCGGTGGTGGCTTCATCGGTCTGGAGGCGGCGGCCTCGATGCATGCCATGGGCAAGCGCGTCACGGTGCTGGAGTACGGGCAGCGTCTGATCGGACGCGCGGTGGGCGAAGCGACGAGCGAGTTCTTCCTCCAGGCTCACCGCGAGCGCGGAATCGACGTCCGTCTCGAAGCCCGCTTCACCCAGATCACCGGCGACGACGGCTCCGTCACCGGGGTGCAGCTCCAGGACGGCACGGTGGTCAAGGCCGACATCGTGCTGATCGGCATCGGCGTGGTGCCCAACACCGAGCTCGCAGAGTCGCTGGGCCTGGCGGTCGACAACGGCATCCGCGTGGATCGGCACGCCCTTGCGTCCGACGGCACCACCGTGGCGGTGGGAGATGTGGCGAACCTGCCGAACCCGATGCCCGGGGCACCCGTGGGTGAACGGATCCGTCTGGAAAGTGTAAACAACGCCGTGGAGCACGCCAAGGTGGCCGCATACGCGCTCATGGGCCGGCGTGAGGAATACACCGGGACCCCCTGGTTCTGGTCGAATCAGGCCGACCTGAAACTTCAGATCGCCGGACTCTCGCTCGGGCACGATCGCACCCTCGTCCGCCGTGATGAGGAGAAGGGCCGGTTCGCCGTGCTCTACTACCGCGGTGAACAGATCATCGCCGCAGACTGCGTGAACAACCCTCTGGACTTCATGGCCGTGAAGAGCGCCCTGTCCAACGGAAAGAACATCCCTGCCGAAGAGGCATCGAACCCGTCCGTCGCATTGAAGTCCATCATCCGCGACGTTTGAGAGAGGCTGAGCATGAGCATCAACCAGAACTACCCACAGTGGGCACCCAGCGAGCCGGACACCCACACGCGGGACCCTCGCGCCGAAGAGTTCGCCCGCAGCCACCCCATCCTGCCCATCCCTACCGGCCAAGACGTGGAGACCGCCCCGATCGCGATGACTCCCAGCCGCGGTTTCACCCAGCTGTGGAACTCCGTGGCGCCGGAGACCCGAGTGCGCGGCAACTCGATCCACCTGCCTCTTTCGGTTGCCTACGCCGAGCGCCTCTGCGACGCCTATCCCGAGGCGGACCGAGAGCTGGTACTGGTCAGCATCCTGCTCCACGACACCGGGTGGGCCCACGTCGACGAGTCCAGGATCCTCAGCGAGGGATTCGGGGGCGACTGGCGCAAGGCCGCGATCCGGTATGAGCATGAGGAACAGGGGTGCGTGGTCGCACGTCGGGTGCTGCCGCCGCTGGGTTATGGCGCCGATTTCGTCGAGCAGGTCTGTCAGATCATCGACGGCCATGACACCCGGGCCGTGGCCTATTCGCTGGAGGACGCGCTGGTCCGCGACGCCGACCGGCTGTGGCGCTTCGACACCGCTGGCATCGCGCTGGCCAGCTCCTGGTTCGCGATGGACACCTCCACCTACTGTGATCGACTCGAGCGAGAGATCATCCCCGAGCTGCTCACCGAGGCAGGCGTTCAGATGGCCCGCGCCGACTTCTCCCGGTCCTCCTCCCTGCTGCGCACGGAGGCCCTGCGATGAGCCAGCCTGGGCCCACGACACCCCCGACGGCCGCCGAGCGCCGAGCTCACCTGGACCTGCCGTACACCGCGGTCCATGATCACTTCATCGGCGGATCCTGGCGCGCCACCAGCTCGCAGCGCCGCAACGACGTCACGGATCCCGCCACCGGTGAGGTCTGGGGGTCCGTCCCGGATGGCTCGGCCGAGGATGTGGATGCGGCGGTGGCCAGCGCCCGGGAGTCCTTCGACCACGGACCCTGGCGGCGACTCCCGGCCGCGATCCGCGCCACGCACCTGCTGCGCATCGCGGAGGAGGTGGAGCGCCGTTCCATTGAGATCGCGGCGACGGTGTCCCGGGAGAACGGCACCCCGATCGCGGAGTCCTCCGGGGCGGCCGCGAACGCCGCGGGCATCCTGCGGTACTTCGCGGGCCTGGCAACGCTGCTCGATGATCCCGATGAGCGAGCCTTCCCCACCGACCCGACCCGCAGCACCCTGGTCCACAGGGATCCGATCGGTGTATGCGCCCTGATCGCACCCTGGAATTTCCCGATCAACCTGATGGTCATCAAGCTGGCCCCGGCGCTGCTCACAGGGTGCTCGGTGGTCATGAAGCCCGCCTCCCCCACCCCGCTGTCCTTCCGATACATCCTCGACGCCTGCCGCGCCGCCGGGGTCCCCGAAGGGGTCGTGAACCTGGTGACGGGAAGCGGCCGTCTCGGCGATGCCCTAGTGCGGCATCGAGACGTGGACAAGGTCGCCTTCACCGGATCCACGCCGGTGGGACGCAGCATCGCGGCCGCCGCGGGAGAGCTGCTGCGTCCGGTCACTCTGGAGCTCGGAGGGAAGTCCAGCGCGCTGGTGCTGCCCGACGCGGATCTGGATCTGATGGCGTCCCGGCTCATCAAGTCCTGCCTGCGCAACACCGGCCAGACCTGTTACATCTCCACGCGGATCCTTGCCCCGAGCCATCGTTATGCCGAGATCGTCGACATGGTCGCCGAGACGGTGCGCAGCCAGCCGCAGGGCGACCCGCTGAACCCCGAGACGGTCTTCGGACCCTGCGCGACGGCATCTCAGTTCAACACGGTGCGCGGCTATGCCGAGTCGGGACTGGCCGAAGGTGCCATCGCCATCACTGGCGGTCGGCCGAGCACCATGAGCGGCGCGCTGGAACGGGGCTACTTCATGGAACCGACCGTATTCTCCGAAGTCACCCCGGAGATGCGCATCGCTCGGGAGGAGATCTTCGGCCCGGTGCTCACGGTGCTGCGTTATGACGATCTCGACAATGCGCTCGAGGTTGCCAACAACACCAGCTTCGGGCTCGGAGGCATCGTCTTCGGTGAAGATGAGGAGCACGCCCAGCAGGTGGCAAGACGCATGGACACCGGCAGCGTGGGCATCAACTTCTTCGCCTCCAACCATGCGGCGCCCTTCGGGGGGCGTCACGATTCAGGTCTCGGGACCGAATATGGTCCCGAGGGACTGGCGGCGTACCTGAGCTACCAGTCAGTCCACCGAAGCGCCACACGCAGATGAGCGCGGCGAAGCCGCGCTCAGGTCAGTGTCAGTGCTCCCGCGGCTCGTCCGGCAGCGGCTCCACCAGTGAGCCGAACAGGGACTCCAGTGGGATGTGAGCCGTGTGTTCCTCGATCTTCTTAGCCACCCCGCGCAGCACCGGCAGGTGCCGCGTCATGGTGCGTCCATGACTGGAGGGGACCACGAGTCCTATACCGCAACCGATGCGACCGCTGTGAAACACGGGAACTGCGATCGAACAGGAACCGATGCGCACCTCTTCCATGGTGACCGCGTATCCCTGCTCCTTGACCTTTGCCAGCTCCGCGGAGAGCCGCTCGGGGTCCACCTGGGTCGCCGGCGTGAGCCGCTCAAGTGGGCGTTCCAGATACCCGGAGCGCACCCAGGATTCATCGTGAGCAAGGATCACCTTCCCCACGGCTGTCGCGTGGAGCGGAAGCCGTCCCCCCACTCGGGAGGCGCGTGGAATGCGCCTGGTCCCATAGATCCGTTCGATGTACAGCGCTGAAGTCCCATCCCGCACTGCCAGCTGACTGGTCTCCCCGGTGAGTGAGTAGAGGTCCTGGATGAACGGTCGCGCGGTCTCGCGCAGCTGCCTTCCCGCGTTCTGTGCGATCGCCCACAACCGGATTCCCAGCTGGATGTTGCCGTTGGCGCCACGGCTGAGGAGTCCCCATTCGACGAGTTCGCCGACCAGACGGTGGGTAGTGGACACCGGGAGGTCCGCCTGGGCGGCCAGCTCGCTCAGCGGCATGGATCTGCGCGAGGTCTCGAAGACCTCCAGGATGGCCAGGACCTTCGAGGTCACGCTGCGCCCAGAAGTCCGATTGCCCCCTGCCATGACGGGTCAGACAACCTCGGGGTTGAGCGCCCGAGCGCGCGCGATGAGGCTGCGGAACTCTGCATGATCCAGATGCTCCAGCGTCGTGAAAGTCAGCGCAGCGGCGCCGACCTTCACCCGGCCGAGCCGATCGGCTCGCTCTTGGATCAGGTGATTGCCGTCCTCGGCCGCGTTGACGTAGACGGAGAGGTGCTTGGTCTGCTCCGCGAGCCCGATCAGGAACCAGTCCACAGCGGCGCCGCGCGGCTTGGGCTGACGCAGCCTGCCGTATCCGATGATCGTCTGCTCCGTGCCGCCCCACATGCGTCCGCGCCAGAGCACCCGGCTGATTCCCGGCAGCTCGGCGGTGATCCAGCCGTCCAACACGGTCATCTCTGCAGAGCGCCCTGCGGCCTTGAGGTAGTCCTCGACGCTGTCTGTGACCGGTTCCATGACCTGAGCCTACCGGGCGGTGCGGGACGCCTCACCCGATGCTTCGTGGTTCCCACGGCGCTGACGGTCGGACGTCGGGAAAGAGCACGCGGGGAACGAACCAGAGGCAGAAGATCATGCCGAAGAGTTCGACGAGGGACTGCATGACCACCACGATCGCGGCGGTCTCCCAGCCCGCGGGGAGGGCAAGCGCGAAGGGCAGCACGATGAAGGAGTTCCGGGTGCCCATCGAGAATGCAAGGGTGCGCCCCTGGGCGACGTTGAGCCGGGCGACACTCGCCAAGACCCTGGACAACACCAGACTGATGGCCAGGAACAGGCTCACCACCATCAGCACCACGGGCAGCAGGTGAGCATCGTGGACGACGGAGCCGACGTTCGCGACGGCGATGAGCAGCACCACCACCGCCAGCAGCGGCACCGGCCACCACCCGAGACGAACGACCACGGCCGCTCCCGCCGGACTGCCTCCAGCCCAGACCTCGGTCAATGCGGCCAGCCCCAGTGGCAGCAGCACCACCAGGAAGGCGGGCCAGATCTCCGCGGGCGCAAGCACCACGCGTAGGTCAGCATCTGACATCAGCCACAGGTAGAGCGGCAGAAGCAGCAGCTGGAGCACCAGCAGCACCGGGGTCAACGCAGTGGCCCGGGTGGCGTCGCCTCGCCCGAGCTGACTGAAGGTGATGAACCAATCGGTGCATGGCACCAGCAGCACCAGCAGCAGTCCCAGCTGCAGCGCCTGGTTCTCGGGCACGAACTGGATCAGCACCCAGACCACCGCCGGCAGCAGCACGAAGTTTCCGAGAAGCGCGGCCGCCATGAATCGCCCCTCGGTGAAGGCCGCAGGCACCGCTGCCATCGGCACCTGGGTGAACGTCGCGTAGAGCAGCAGACCCAGCGTCGGCCAGATCAGCACATCGGCGGTGACGCCCAGCTGTGGGGCGAGCGTGCCGAGGCCGAGGCCGCACGTCACGGCGGCGAGGTAGAACCACACCTGGTGGCGTTCCAGGGTCTCTCGCCTCACGGGCACCTCCTGCAGATTCCTCGACCAATTCCTGTCACAGGTCCGTGACCGCGATCTACTCACCCCGCCCAAGCCGCGAGCGGCGTGAGCGCCTCGGCGGTGACGTGCGATTCGCACGGTACCGCCCCGTTGCTTTGACCACCTCGACCAACAGGAAGCTTGCGAGGGCGTAACCGAACGCGGTCACCCATTGAGCTGGGGAAAGTGGGACGGATCCGAACCATACCTGGAGGGGTGGCAGATAGGTATACGCAGTCTGCAGCACGGCAAGTACGGCGATGGAGATCCACACTGCGCGATTCCCCGTGAGGACACGGCGGGTGATGCTCGAGCGACGCAGCAGGCGCACATTGAACAGAACGGCGATCTGAGAGACCACCAGCACCGCCACCGCGGCAGCGCGTGCGGCATCCAGGTCGGCGCCGGAAGCGAGTGCGGCGAAGAACGCTGTGGTCGTCACGGCGGCCACCACGATACCCGTTCCCGCCAACGCCAAGAGGCTGCCTGCGAGGATCGAGTCTTCGGGCGGTCGCGGTGGTCGCGTCATCGTTCCAGGTTCGACGGGCTCGTAGGCGAATGCGAGCGACAGAGTGACGGCGGTGACGAGGTTCACCCAGAGAATCTGGGTGGGCTGCAGCGGATCCGGATAGCCGACCGCGACTGCGGTGAAGACGACGAGCGCCTGTCCGAGGGTCGTCGCCAGGATGAACACCACCGACTTCTGCAGGTTGTCGTACACGCGCCGACCCTCACGCACGGCTCGCTCGATGGTAGCGAAGTTGTCGTCGGCAAGGACGACGTCGGAAGCATCCTTCGCGGCCTCTGTGCCCTTCATGCCCATGGCGACGCCGACGTCGGCGCGGGTCAGCGCGGGAGCGTCGTTGACTCCGTCGCCCGTCATCGCGACCACCCCGCCGAGGGACTGCAGAGCCGCAATGATGCGCATCTTGTGTTCAGGACTGGTTCGCGCGAACACATCGACGTCGCCGACCCTGGCCCGCAGCTGTTCGTCGTCCATGTGGTCGATGTCCGCCCCGGTCAGCGTGGTCGCGGCGGTATCGGCGAGTCCCATCTCCGTGGCGATCGCGTGGGCGGTGAGTGCGTGGTCACCGGTGATCATCTTCACCCGGACGCCTGCGTCCTGGCACTCGCCGATCGCGGCTGTCGCTTCTGGCCGCGGCGGGTCGGCGATGGCGACGATTCCCAGCATCACCAGGCCTCGAAGCTCAGCATGTTCGACGGTCACCGCATCCGATGGCATATCACGGCGCGCGGCTGCGAGGACCCTCATGCCTTGGGCGGTGTATGCATCGATCAGTGCATGCCACCGAGCGGGCTCTATCGGATCCTGCCCTCCGTCGGCCCGACGCTGAAACTCGCAGAAGGTGAGAAGACGGTCGGGTGCGCCCTTCACTGAGACGAACTGTTCTCCCGATTCGGACTGATCAAGGGTGGCCATGTACTTCACCTCGGCGTCGAACGGGAGCTCATCTCGGCGCCCGTATCCAGCCAGGTCGACGCCCGCTTTGCGGCCGAAACTCATCAGCGCACCTTCGGTGGGATCGCCCACGACTCGCCACTCGCCGGCAGCCGTGTGATCGAGGCGCGCGTCGTTGCACAGCGCCATGACGAGCGCCAGTTCAAGAAGGTCAGCACAGGACGAATCAACCACCGCACCATCTCGCAGCACCGACCCATCAGGGTTGTATCCCTCGCCCGTGACCGTGTACTGGGAAACAGCTGTCGCGGCAGCGCGCACGGTCATCTCGTTCTTGGTCAGGGTTCCGGTCTTGTCCGAGCAGATGACGGTGACCGACCCGAGGGTCTCTACTGCGGCGAGTCGACGGATGATCGCTCGCTGTGCGGCCATCTGCTGCACGCCCAGTGCGAGGGTGATCGTCACGACGGCGGGCAGACCTTCCGGCACCGCAGCTACCGCGAAAGCGATGGCCGAGGGCACCAGCTCTTCGAACGAGTCACCGTGCAACACGAACCCGAGGGCCACCATGACGGACATCAGCACGAGCGCGGTGGCAGTGATCTGGCGCCCGAGCCGGTTGATCGAACGGATCAGTGGGGTGTCGGTGCGCTCCACGTCGCGCACCAGCTTCTGAATGCGCCCAAGTTCTGTGCGGGTTCCCGTGGCGGTGACGACCGCCTCGGCACGTCCCGCTACTACGACCGACCCGGCGTGGAGCATGTTGTGCCGGTCACCGAGGAGCGCTTCATGTTCGACTGGCCTGGTGTGCTTCGCTGCGGGCACCGCCTCACCCGTCAGCGCCGCCTCATCGGCCCTGACGTCACGTACTTCGACCAGCCTCGCGTCGACCGCGGCGCGGTCACCGGCATGGACGCGAATGATGTCCCCTGGTACAAGCGTGGTTGCTTGGATGTCGTGCCATCCGCCATCGCGTCTCACCGTCGCGCGCGGAGAGAGCATTCGGCGGATCCCACGCAGCGCCTTTTCGGCCTGTCCCTCCTGGATGAATCCGATCATGGCGTTGATCAGGGCGACCGCGAAGATCACGGACGCGTCGATGTAGTCGCGCGAAACGAGCTTGATCACCGCTGCCACGAGGAGGACGTAGATGATGGCGTTGTTGAACTGCGCCAGGAAGCGCAGGACCGGGTGGGTGCGCGAAGGCTCGGGGAGACTGTTCGGCCCGAAGTGCGTATGGCGCCGGTGCACCTCGTCCGACTCAAGTCCAGAGCGAGTGGTGGCGAGGCCCTCGAGCACGTGAGCGGCGGAATGGGCGTGAGGCTTGTTCGGTGAACCCGAAGCGGCGGCCGGGTGGTGGGTGAGGTCGGCCGGCGAACGTTGCCGTCGCTCACCTCGCGGGTGCGACTCCCCCAGATTCACAGCGGACATCGCGCCCTCCACTCGTTACCCTCGATCGTTGAGATCTGGGGGCACCCACTCGCATCGCGACGTCGATGGCCCTCGCCAGTGTCTCCCGAGCCGTCCCGGCGCTCCTCTCCTACCGTGCCGGGCGGGACACTCATCGAATAGGGCCGATGGTCCTGCCTGTGGGACTTCCGGCCCTGCTCGAGGCGCGCGCCCCACTGGATGGTGAAGGCGGCGAAGGGCGATGAACGTCCGCGGCCGAGCGATGTGGTGCTCTTCTCTGAGGGGCGCCGCCGCGCAGAGGACCAGCTCGCGTCGATCCCGGTGGTGGCGATGGCGGGCCGACGTACCTTGTTCGCGCCCATGTCCGGGAGCATGCTGGTGCGAATCCGAGGCGTTCTCCGAAGCCTCCCTCCAGATCGAGAGGCGCGGTGCACATGGGTGTCGCTGAAACCCGGGACCAGGAGATTGCAAGGCTGTCGGCGGAGGTCGCCCGGCTGCAGTCGAAGCTGCGGACCGAGCCGATGGAGGCGCCACCGCCCGCCCCCACGCGCCGGACCGGACGTGGACGCGCGTTCCTCGCCGCGCTGCTGCTCGCGCTCGGGGTGTTCCTCGCCCCGCTCGCCGTCGTCGCAGCATGGACGAAGACCGAAGTCACCAACACCGACCAGTTCGTCGCCACCGTGTCGCCGATCCTCGAGGACCCGGCCTTCCAGGCCTTCCTGGTCGACGAGATCACCGCGGCCATCAATGAGGAGATCGACATCGAGACGATCACGTCCGACCTCTTCGACGGAATCGCGACCCTCGACCTCCCGCCCAGGGCCGCCGCCGCGCTCCAGCTCCTCGAGCAGCCCGCGGTGGAGGGCGCCCAGTCGCAGATCCGCTCCACGACCGAGCGACTCATCGCCTCGGACGAGTTCGAGCAGGTGTGGGACCAGTCGCTGCGGATCAGCCATGCCCGGCTGACCGCCGTCCTCAGCGGGGACACCTCCGGCGCCGTCGTGATCAGCGACACGGGCGAAGTGGGCATCCAGATCGGACCCATCATCGCCTCCGTCAAGGAGCAGCTGACCGCGCAGGGGTTCGCGCTGGCCGACCGCATCCCCGACGTCGACCGGACGGTCGTCGTCGCCCAGTCCGATGAGCTCGTCCAGGCACGCACGGCCTACCAGGCGCTCGACGTGCTCGGCTTCGTGCTCCCCTGGGTGAGCATCGGCCTGCTCGCGGGCGGAGTCCTCGTCGCGAGGAGGAAGGCGAGGGCGTTGATCTGGGCCGGCGTCGGTCTGACGTTCGCGATGGCGTTCCTCGCGCTCGGCGTGGCCGTCGGACGCATCGCCACGGTCGCCTCGATCTCGCCGCAGCACCTGCCGTCGAGTGCCGCCGAGGCGGTCTACGACGCCCTGGTGCCCCTGCTCTGCTCGACGGTGCTCGCCGTCGGGGTGACTGGCGTGACCACCGCCGTCGTCGCCTACCTCGCCGGGCCATTCCGTGGCGCCATCGCGGTCCGCCGCCTGACCGTCGACACGGCCAGGCGAACACGTGCTGCGGCGGAGAGCGCCGGGGCGACGACCGGCCGGTTCGGCGCGTTCCTCTACCGCGCCCGCCGGTACATCCGGATCGCGATCGCCGTCATCGGCGCGGCGATCGTGCTGCTCGTGAGGCCGCTGACGCCAGAGGTGACCCTCTGGACCGCGATCGGCGCGCTCATCGCCATCCTGCTGCTCGAACTGCTGCAACGGCCACCCTCCGTTGAGGTCGACGGCGAGGCCGTCCCTGAGGCAGCACGGCGAAACCCCATCCCTTGAACACGGGGGATTCTCCCGCCAGCCGGCAGGGAGAATCCCCCGTGTCCAGCTCCGCCTACTGAGCCGGAATCGTGCCTGCGTAGTCAGTCAGGTATCCAGTCGTCGGCTGATGAGGGATCTCATCCCACCGCTCCGGATCCTCCTGCTGGATCTCTCCCGTCGCCATTCCGATCAGAAGCTCCTCCAGTGCCAGCACATTCTGCCGGACCGACTTGCCACGGGCTTTCTGGCCCAGGCTCCCATCGGAGGTGTTTCCACTCGTCTCAAGGAAGACGACCGGGTTGCTGTGACCTTCCGGATTCAGTCCCTGGTAGTCCAGGCCCAGCATCATCGCTGAGACGACGCCACCCTTGATATCGATCTCCAGGCCGTTGCCCACCTGGTAGCGATCGATATTGATGGAGCCGTACTTCGAGAGTTCATCGAAGACATGGACCATCATCTGCCGGGTCAGAACGTCGTAGGTACCATCTGCAAGACCCGGCAGAGTAGGTCCACCCGGGGCCAGGGAAATTCCGAGGGACAACGTGACGTCATCACCTGTTCCCCATTGCTGCTTCAAGCCTTGGTGGTGGATGTCCACACCGAAGTCAGGTTTCACCATGGTCCAGTATTCGTAGAACGCCAAGGACTCTTTGGCCGCGAACCCTGCTTCGGTCCAGTCACGGTTGAGGTCTACTCGCCGTTCACTGCCGTTCTCATTGAGTTCGGGGGAACCGGTCAAGTCGTTCCAGAGGATCGTCTGACGGATATTCGCCTCGGAACCGTCCGGGTTGTACATCGGGATGATGTGGAAGGTGTACTTCTCACGCAGCAGGTTGTAATCCGCCGAGCCGTTCGTGCCCAGGTCCTTGAGCAGAGTCAGCAGGGACTCGGTGCCGTAGGGCTCATTCCCGTGAATGCGTCCCTGGAGCCAGACCTCTTCCGGGCCCGTCCCCACGGTGGCGACATAGAGGTCACGGCCCTGTTCGGAGGTGTTCACTGAGGTGCCGGCCTCGGCCAGGGTGAAGACATCGACGTTGAAGCGGGAGGTCTTCTCGAGTTTCTGCAGCTCCTTCTGCACATCCGCGTAGGTCAAGATGCTGGAGATGTTGGTCTGCCCGTTGGGCGAGGGGAAGTTGGCGCTCGCCACTGCGGGTGCGACGCCGGCTGGTGCGGCGAGCATGAGTGACGCGGCGGTCACGACGGCCGCAAGGCGGCGACGACGACTGGTCGGCTTGGTGGACTGCATGTGTCTCCTAGAGGTGCTGCTGATGCCACCGCGCTATACGAGCTGGCGGCAGCCCCGACCGTCGGTGCCCGGGGCCAACCATGAGGGTATATGTGATTTACATCACTGCTGGGCAGCGACACAAACACGGGACGCCTGCGGCCTTTCACGCTTGACGCGACTCTCTGCTTGGCAGTCCGCCCGGGCATCCCCTGAGGGCTTCCGGCGCTCCCCTCCTGCCCTGTCCATCAGGACACTCATCCCAGCAGGGCCGATGGACTTGCCGAGGGGACTTCCGGCCCTACTCGAGGCGCACGCGCCACTGGATGGTGAAGGCAGCGGAGGGCGATGAACGTCCGCCGCCGATCGATGTTGGGCTTGTCTCCGGGCGGTGCCGCGCACCGAATCGTTGCCCGTCTTCTTGGGCTTGTGTGGTCGAGGAAAGGCAGAGAACCAATGCACTCACCGATCGTGACGCTGACGATGAATCCCGCCCTCGACGTGTCGAGCTCGGTGGATCGGGTGCGCGCCGAGCACAAGCTGCGCTGCGGACCGGCTCGCGTCGATCCCGGTGGCGGCGGGGTGAATGTGTCCCGCGCGATACGCAACCTGAACGGCAGCTCCACGCCGATATACCCACTCGGCGGTCCCACTGGCGCGAAGTACCGGAGGTTCGCCGCGGATGAAGGGATCGACGGCACGGTGATCGCGATCGCGGGTGACACTCGGGAGAGCTTCACCGTCGACGAGACGTCGACGGGCGATCAGTACCGGTTCGTCCTGCCGGGGCCGGCCCTGAGCGAAGCGGAGTGGCACGACTGCCTCTCAACCGTCACCGCCCATCTCCCGCACGGTGGATACCTTGTTGCCAGTGGAAGTCTCCCACCCGGGGTGCCCGAAGACTTCTACGCCATACTTGCCCGCTCCGTGGCCGAACAGGGCGTTCACCTCGTGGTCGACGCGGCAGGGGTCCCGCTCCACGCGGCCCTGGCCGAAGGAGTGTTCCTGATCAAACCGAGTCGGGACGAGCTCGCCGAACTTGTCGGGGCTGACCACGAATTGAGTCCTGAAGAACAGCTCGACGCTGTTCGCGACCTCATCGACCACGGTCGCGCGGAAGTCATCGCGCTCACCATGGGATCGGCGGGCGCCCTGCTCGTCTCTGCGGCGGGGGCGCTGCGCCTGCCGACGCCGAAGGTGCAGGTGGCGAGCCCGGTCGGAGCCGGTGATGCCTTCCTCGGCGGTCTCGTGCTGCGCCTGGCCGAGGGCAGACCCCTCGCTGAGGCCTTACGGACGGCCGTCGCGGCAGGAAGCGCGACCGCGATGTTGCCCGGAACCGAGCTCTGCCGCGCCGAAGACGTCACGCGGTTCGAAGCTGAACTGCCCACCGTGTGACTCGTCTTCGACCTCTTCCAGGTGCTGGGAGGTTCGACCTCAGGTCAGCGCGTGAAGGCAAAGGCCAGGAGACCTCCGAGCGCGACATAGAGAATGGCGATGGGAAACGTGGAGCGCAGCACCTTTCCCTCTTTCCCGGTGAGGCCCACGGTGGCGACGGCGGCCACGATATTGTGCGGGCAGACGATATTGCCTACCGCGGCTCCGAATCCCTGTGCCCCGAGGAGGGGCAGCGCCGGAAGGTCTGCAGCGTGGGCGGCAGTGGTCTGGAGTTCCGTGAAGAGCACGTTGGACGCGGTGGCGGAGCCGGTGACGAACGTCCCGAACGCTCCGACGGCTGGGGACAGCAGAGGCCACGCTATCCCGATGCCGGCCGCCGCGTAGGCCAGCTCGTTGGTCATCCCGGCATAGGACATGGTGCGGGCGATAGAGATCATCGCGACCAGCGCCGCCAGCACCGGGCCGAGCTGCCTGGTCGCAGTGATGAATGCCCCACGGACATCGCGTCGCGAGGCCCGCTGGAGGACCGCTCCGGAGACAAAGGCCACGGTCAGCAATGCCGCCGGGTGGAACAGCGGCTGGACGCTGCCGGTGAACCCGGTACCGGTCACCCACTCGATCGTGACGCCCTCAAGCTGGTCTCGGACCGGAGGAATCAGGCGAGTCGCGAGGACGAGAAGCACCAGGACCAGGTACGGGGCGGCTGCGCGCAGCAGCCCTCCTGGGTCACCGGCCTCCGCAGGTCCACCGCCGGAGATGGCGTTCTCCAGGCGCCGCCGTCGGACAAGGAGTGCGGCGAAGATGGCGACACCGGCGATGGCACCTCCTAGCGTGGGCAGCTCAGGACCGACAAAAGCGGCGATCAGGCCATAGGGCACAAGGAAGGAGACGGCGGCCAGGACACCCCAGGTCCATAACCTCCTGGTACCGGGCATAGCGCGGTCGATGGTCAGGACGACTGCGGCTGTCAGGATCCCGCCGAGGATGACGTGGTAAGGAGCCGTGGCCCTTGCCAGCTCCGTCCCTGAGAAATCCACCAGCGCACTCTGCGCCAGCACCGGCGTGCCGATGGCACCGAAGGAGACTCCGGCGGCGTGGCCCATGAGGGCCGCCGCCACGGCACGCACCGGCGGGAGACCTGCGGCGACCAGGAAGGGTGCGGCCAGCGCCACCGGCGTACCGAACCCAGCGGCACCCTCAAGGAACAGCGCAAAGAACCAAGCCACCAGGAGCGCCCCCATCCGGGGGTCCGGGTGGAGGCGGGCCAAGCCGGCGTGCAACCGCTCGGCAGCGCCGGTGCGTTGCTGGAGGTAGTGGATCCCCAACGCGGGACCGATGATTCCCGCCACCGTCGCGGCGATGAATGAAGCCTCGGCCACCACGCCGGCCGTGCCCGAGACCACGCTGAACGGATCCGCCGGACCCCCGAAGCCGAAGGCCGCCACGGCCAGCACCAGGGTGAGCGCGGCCGTCACCAGCCCTGCCCTGGCTGCCGACCAGTTGGCGACAGTCATGAGCACCAGGACCAACAGGACCGGTACAGCTGCCAGGAATGCCAGCATCTCCTGCCCCGCTACTCTGCGAGGTCGTCAACGGTGATCTGGTTCAGGACTTCGCCGCGCGCCGCCGCCGTGAGATTCTCCATCGTGGTGGTCACGATGTGCGTCATCGCGTCACGGGTGAAGAACGCCTGATGGCCGGTGATCAGCACGTTGGGGAAGGTGAGCAGTCGCGAGAACTCGTCATCGTGCAGGACCTCGTCCGAAAGGTCTTCGAAGAACAGATCTTCCTCTTCTTCGTACACGTCCAGACCCAGGTAACCGATCTTCCCCTGTTTGAGGGCATCGATCACCGCGCTCGTGTCGATCAGCGCACCTCGGCTGGTATTGATGAGCATTACACCGTCACGCATGCTGGCAAGACGTTCAGCCTGAATGAAATGGTGGGTCTGCGGTGTCAGCGGCAGGTGCAGCGAGACGATGTCACTGTCTGCCAGCACTTCTTCCAGAGGCAGGTACTCCACTCCCATCCTCCGGCACTCCTCGCTGGGGTGGGGATCACTCACTACCACCCGGCAGCCGAAGCCGAGCATGATCCGCGCGAAACAGGTCCCGATCCGGCCAGCGCCCACGACTCCCACCGTCCTGCCGTGGAGATCGAATCCCATCAGACCGTTCAACGCGAAGTTGCCTTCCCGGACCCGGTTGTAGGCCCGGTGGATCTGGCGATTCAATGACATCACCAGGGCCACGCAGTGCTCCGCCACGGCGTGCGGGGAGTATCCCGGGACGCGGGAGACCGAGATTCCGAGCTTCGCTGCCGCCTTCACATCCACATTGTTGAAACCCGCAGACCGCAGCATCACGTTGCGGACACCTAGCCGGCTGAGACCATCGAGCACGGGCCCGCCCACGTCGTCGTTGACGAAGACACATACCGCCTGAGCGCCTGCAGCCAGCGGAAGGGTCTCAGGCGACAAACGGGTCTCCAGGAAGGAGAGCTCATGCCCATGGGCGACATTGGCGTCCGTCAGGAACTGCTCGTCATACGGCTTTGCACTGTAAACGGCCACCCGCATGCCCTGCCTCCGCCTGTTTTCGCCGATCCCATCCCCGGTCTCCCGAGCCCGAATCCACTATGTGGTCCAGAAACGACGGCAGATAGGGCCGTTGGTCCCACTAGCTGGACTGACCAGGGACGTTGGTCAAGTCAATGTGATCCGCTGATCTGAACCCTGGCGCAAGGAAAGCCTCCTGCGGTCCCGTCGACCTGGTGACCTCTGATCACAGCCGCTGCATCGTCAGGCGCGTGGAAGAACAGAGGTGGGAGCGCGATCAGGATGATCTCCCTCCACGGCCGAGCAGACGCGAGCGCCCCTGCGGATGCAACGTGGATGCAACTCGAATGTGACTAGAGTCACGCCAAGAGGCCGCGTGAACAACAGCCCGCTCCGTGGAGTCGGCATGGTCCAGACGCAGACCCGACTGGTACTTGGACGTTGGTCCGGGAACAGGCGTCAGCAGGCGGCCTCCGTCTCGACCCGGACCTCAAAGAGAAGACCCGCCACGATCAAGGAGCCATCATGAGCAATGTCACCGCTTCCTCCACTAGTACGGACTCGGACACCCAACAGGCCCACCAAGGCACGATGAGGGCAGCAGTCGTAGAGGCCTTCGGGCAGGACCTCGTCATCAAAGAGGTCGCCATTCCCGAGCCAGGGCCGGGCCAGGCCCTGGTCAAGCTCATCTCCTCCGGCGTCTGCCACACCGACCTGCATGCCGCCGAGGGCGACTGGCCGGTCAAGCCCAGTCCGCCGTTCATCCCCGGCCACGAAGGCGTGGGGACCGTGGAGAAGCTGGGGGAAGGCGTCACCGAGCTTTCCGTGGGCCAGCTGGTGGGCAATGCCTGGCTGTGGAGTGCCTGCGGAACCTGCGAATACTGCCGTACCGGATGGGAAACTCTGTGCGAGTCTCAGAACAACGGTGGCTATAGCGTGAACGGATCGTTCGGCGAATACATGATCGTGGACGCCAAGTACGCCCCCCTCATCCCTGATGGTTCAGACCCCTACGAGGTCGGACCGGTGCTCTGCGCCGGTGTGACCGTCTACAAGGGGCTGAAGCAGACGGAGGTCCGCCCGGGCCAGTGGGTGGTCATCTCTGGCATCGGCGGGCTGGGCCACATCGCTGTCCAATACGCAGTGGCCATGGGCATGCGGGTCGTGGCGGTTGACGTCGCCGACGACAAGCTGGCCCTGGCCAAGCAGCACGGTGCCGAGATCGTGGTCAACGCCATGATGACGGATCCGGCCATCGAGATACAGGAGAAGACCGGCGGGACCCACGGCGTCCTGGTCACCGCCGTGCACCCCAAGGCCTTCGGTCAGGCCATCGCCATGACCCGCCGCGGCGGCACCATCGTGTTCAACGGCCTGCCTCCGGGAGACTTTCCCGCCCCGATCTTCGACATCGTGCTGAAGGGGCTGACCATCCGCGGATCGATCGTTGGCACCCGCCAGGACATGGTGGAAGCCCTGGAATTCTACGCCCAGGGGAAGATCCGTCCCACCTACAGTCGCCGTCCACTCGAGGACATCAACGCGATCCTCGACGAGATGCAGCACGCCAAGATCGAGGGGCGTGTGGTGGTGGACTACAGCGCTGCCCCGCAGCGCTGACCGAGTCGCGCACGAAGCGCGGAACGGAAGACGCCACACACGTCGCCAGTCGAAGATCCCGTGGATGAACACTGCATACAAAAATAGAAACGTGGAAGAGCAATAATATGATGCATTACGACTCGTCTGACGTAAAACACATGCAGACTATAAAGGAGGGATCCCCGAAAGGATTCGAGGCTTTCGCGGCGTTTGATGGCGCCGTATTCTCCGAAAACGATCATGTGTTGTCCAAGAAACTCCGCGAACTCATTGCGATCGCAGTAGCGACCACAACGCAGTGCCCACATTGCGTCGAGATTCACTCCAGGGGTGCGTATAAGGCTGGTGCGTCCGAAGAGGAAGTGTCCGAAGCCGTGATGGTCTCCGCAGCACTTCGGGCAGGTGGCGCTGTGACGCATGGTTGGATGGCAATGAAGTTCTTCCAGGATGAGGCGAACAGTGAGTGACGCGCGTTCCTGGTCGACTCTCGTTCGCTCAGGCCCCGCCCACTGGTGAGGCTCGAGGGCGGGCCGAACGTCGTCGAAGCGCGAAGAACCGCCGTCGTGAGAGTCACCGGAGCCCAGCCTCGGCTGAACTCCAGTGACCGAGTGCCCTCCGGGGTCTGCGGCCCTACGAGCAGCAGCTGAGGGTCCGATCCGCTCACGGACCGGGAGCACCCCATGGCGGCCCTCCGCGGGACCTTGGCTTCTGCGGTCTTGACCGGCACAGATGTCCAGCGATATCCGATGGGGTTGCTCGACCGCCGAGGAGAGCCTGGTCCGCGGAATCTGGCACCCTGACGAACCTGCCGCACTGCCCCAGGTCGACGGCGTCCCGCTTTTTCTCAGCGGGGGCTCCGCGGTACGGCAGGCAGGCTCATCCAACGACTCGGCCAGAACGAAGGAATCTCAAAGTCAGAGCGGAGTTGAGACTCCCCCAGGGCAAGCAAAAGGCCCCGGACCTGGTGTTCCCCAGGTCCGGGGCCTTATCTCGTTGCGGGGGCAAGATTTGAACTTGCGACCTCCGGGTTATGAGCCCGGCGAGCTACCGAACTGCTCCACCCCGCGTTGCGACTTGTTTAGTCTACGCACACATTTCCTGAGTGCAAAATCGAAATGAACTGTTCGGAGTGTGATCTCCGACACCCGCCTCCCCGTCCGGGCCACAAGGGTCCGGACGGGGAGATTCTGGGGGTCTCAGATCAGCTCCGAGTGATCACTCGTCCAGGTCAGCCTCGGCCTGCAGGGCATCATCGATGGCCTGCTGCAGCTGCTCCTGGGCTTCGCCGTAGGCGGCGAAGTCACCTTCGGCGAGTGCCGCCTCTGAATCCTGGAGCGCCTGGCCTGCGCGATCCAGGGCGTCGTTCAGACGCTCCTGAGCGGGACCGGACGGCGCGGTGGGACCGTCGGTCTCATCGGCGTCGGTCTCGTCCTCGGTGGTGGCCTCTTCCTCAGCAGGCGCCTCATCCTCGGTGGTGGCATCGTCCTCAGCGGGGACGTCACCCTCGGGGACATCGAGCTCGGAGTCCACAGCGTCGCCGGTGACGCCTGCACCATCAGCCACTGCGGCTCCGGAGTCGCCGCCGAAGACCTGGTCGAGAGCCTCGTCGAGGGTGTCAGCGAAGCCGACCTCCTCGCCGTAGGCCACCAGCACCTTGCGCAGCGCCGGGTAGGCGGCCGCAGTACCGGTGGACTGCACGTAGACCGGCTGGACATAGAGGATGCCCCCACCGGCGGGAAGGGTGATCATGTTGCCGTTGATCACTTCGGAAGCGCCCTGACGCAGCAGGTTCAGCTCCTGCGAGATCTGCGAGTTCGAGTCGAAGTTCGCCTGGGTCTGGCCGGGGCCAGGCACGGCGGTGTCACGCGGAAGCTCCAGCAGCCTCAGCTGGCCGTAGTCCTCCGCCTTCACCCCGTCCTCACCCGTGCCGGCGTCACCGGCGGCGGCGAGGAAGCCGTAGAGCACGTTGCGCTGCTGTGCACCTTCAGCGATCTGTGGGATGAACGTACCGGTCAGCGAGAAGGAAGGCTCCTCCTGGTCGGGCATCTGCAGCGTCATGTAGTACGGCGGCTGCGCCACGGAGTTCTCGTCGTCGGCGGTCGGATCCGCAGGAACGGACCAGGCGTCGTTGTTCTCGTAGAACGTGCCGGGATCGGTCACGTGGTAGCGACCGAGCAGCTCGCGCTGGACCCGGAACATGTCCTCGGGGTAGCGGACGTGATCCAGCAGCTCCGCCGACATGTTCTCGTAGGGCTGGAGCGCGTCGGGGAACACCTCCTGCCAGGCGCGCAGGATCGGATCCTCGGTGTCCCAGGCGTAGAGGTCCACCGAGCCGTCATAGGCATCGACGGTGGCCTTCACCGAGTTGCGGATGTAGTTGACCTGTCCGGTGAGCATGGGGGCTCCCTGGGTCAGCGCATCCGTGGTGGCCTGCTCCAGCTGCTGCTGGGCCGAGTAGGGGAAGTCGTTGGAGGTGGTGTAGCCCTCCACGATCCACTTCACCCGGCCGTCGACGATCGCCGGATAGATGTTCTGATCGACGTCGAGGAACGGTGCGACTTGCTGCACACGTTCACGCGGCTCGCGGTCGTAGAGGATCTGCGACTCTTCGTTCATATCCCCGGAGAGCAGGATCTCAGGGGACTGGAACTGGATGGCGTAGACGAGCCGGTTGAACAGGCCGCCGACGGCGGGGCCACCCTCACCTTCGAAGGTGTAGACGGTCTCGGTCTCGGAGTCTGCTGCCGCCGGACGGTCGAGCTCCAGCGGATCGGCACCCTCGGGCGCACCGACGATCGAGTACTGCGGCGAGTTCTCACCGAAGTAGATGCGCGGCTCATAGTCCTCATCCGAGGCCAGCTCGCCGCGGGTGGGGATGCCCTGCAGCGTGAAGCTGGGGCGTCCTTCGGGGGTCACGGTGTTGGCGTTGGCCGCGACCAGGCCGTAGCCGTGGGTGTAGATCAGGTGACGGTTGACCCAGGAGGCGTCGGTGGGCACGTTGAGCTCGCGGGCGGCGATCACCGTGTCGCGGCGTTCGCCGTCGATCTCGTAGCGGTCGAAGCTCAGCGTGTCGGGGAAGGAGTAGTACTGGCGGAACTGCTGGAACTGACCGAACGCGGCGGAGACCAGGTTCGGGTCCAGCAGGCGGATGTTCTGCGTGTTGGCCGCATCCTCCGCGAGTGCGCCCGGGGTGGCCGAGGCGTCGGCCTCGTAGCTCTCCTGCTCGATCTCATGAAGGCCGTAGGCGTAGCGGGTCAGCTCCATGTTGCGCTCGATATAAGGCGTCTCCAGGGTCCGCTCCGAGGGCTGGACCTGGTACTCCTGGACGAAGAACGGGACCAGGCCGCCACCGATGATCGCGGTGATCAGCAGCATCGCAGAACCGATGATGGAGAAGCGCCAGCGGGCGGTCACGGCGGTGATGATGAAGATGCCGGCCACCACCACCGCGGCGACGGCGAGGATCGCCTGCGCCGGGATGACGGCGTTGACGTCGGTGTAGAGCGCGCCGGCCCAGGTTCCGCTCTGGTTCTGCAGGGTGGCGTAGCGATCGAGCCACCAGTTGGCACCTTGGAGCAGCAGGAACAGAGCCGCGGTCACGGCGATGTGCCAGCGGGCTGCCTTCTCGACCACGAACTTGCCGTTGGCCTCGATGCGGATGCCGCCGAAGAGGTAGTGGGTCAGGATGCCGGCGATGCCGGCGACCAGCACGGCCGAGATCAGGAAGCCGTTGATGAATCCGAGGAACGGCAGGGTGAAGACGAAGAAGGCGAAGTCCATCCCGAATTCGGGATCGGTCATGCCGAAGGGCTGCTGGTTGAGGAACAGCATCACGTTTTCCCAGCTGCCCTGGGCCGCGGTGCCTGCGAAGAGGCCCATCAGCACGGGCAGGCCGATCATGAACAGGCGACGCATCGAGTTCAGTGTGCGCTGGTAGCGGATCACCGATTCGTTCATCTGGCTCTGCACCGAACTGGGGCGGGTGCGGAAGGCCAGGAACAGGCTGAGCCAGACCAGGCCTGCCATCACCAGGAACGCGATCAGGAAGATCACACCGCGCGCGATGCGCTCGGTCCAGAAGACATCCTCATACCCCAGCTGGTTGAACCAGAGGATCTCGGCGTAGAAGCCGGAAGATGCCACGAAAATGCCGATCAGCGCGGCGATGATGACGATCGTCAGCACCAGTGCTGACGGCCGCCGCGGCCCGGAACTCCTAGCTGGCCGGTCGGAACCGGACCCGCCGGAGTTGTCGCCGTCGTCCCCGCCCGAACCGGAGCCGAACAGGCCTCCGCCGAACGGGTTCGCGGACCCGAATCCCTGAGAGAAACTCACGGATAAACCCTCGTCTCTATATATGTGCTTGGATACATCGGTGTTGCTGGTGGGTCAGGCAGCTGACCCGGCTGGACCGGCGCACCGGTTCAGCTTCCGCAGGGCTCGAGCCCCGCGAGGAAGTCTTCGTCTGCGTCGCGGACCGCCTCGACGATCGCGCGACCTTCGGACACGTCATCGACCGCGTAGGTCGACAGCCCGCCGGGCACCCGCCCGTCGAGTTCGGCGCAGTTCGCTGCCGGGACGAGGAAGTTCTCGATCCCCTGGGAGCGTGCACCGACGACCTTCTGAGCGATCCCGCCGATGGGCCCGACCGTGCCGTCCGGGTCCACCGTGCCCGTGCCGGCCCAGTTCTCCCCGCCGGTCATGGACTCTTCCGTCATGGAATCCACGAGGCCGAGGGTGAACATCAGCCCCGCGCTGGGACCGCCGACACCGTCGAGCTGGATGTCGACCTCCACCGGGAACGCGAACTCGTTCTCGAGCATGATTCCCACGTAGTAGTCGCCATCCGCTTCTTGGTAGGTGGGGACCTCGTAGTCGAGCTCCTCACCATCGCGAAGCACTGTCAATGCTACCGGCTGACCTGCGGCGGTGTTGACTGCGTCACGCAGCCCCTCGAGTCCGGTGATGGAGCTCCCGGCCGCCGCGGTGACCCGGTCCCCGGGCTGGAGCTGCTCGTTGGTGCCGACCTGGACCGCCTCGGCGGTGAAGTCGATGACGGAGAGCTCCTGGTCATACCCGATGCCGAGCTCCTCCAGGGCCGCAGCCACCGCAAGATCCTGGGAGCTGGTCATCGCGGCGGTGTTCTGCTGCTGGACCTGCTCGGCGGTGGTGCCGGAGGGGTAGATCAGCTCGTGCGGCTGGATGTCGGTTCCGGGGCTGAGCCAGCCGGTGACGGCCTCCGGGACGCGCACCGTGGAGGTGGGTGCCCCGGCGACGAACACGGTGGTCAGGTTCAGCGAACCCTCGGTCGGGTAGGTCGGTTCTCCGTTGACGGAGATGACGGCCTGGTCCTCGATCTCGCCGATGGTGTTGAACATCGGGCCAGGGCTCTCCACCAGGTAGGGGCTGGGAAGCAGCAGGCTGAGCAGTCCAATGATGAGCGCTGACGTGCCGGCCGCCGCCTGCAGGCTTCTCCGCAGACTCAGCCTCTTCGGTTTCGGGGTGTGCTCAGTCATGATGATCGTCACTCATCATCTCATCTGTGACCAGCCGCACCGGAAGATGACGTCAGGCCCCCGGCGACTTGCCGTCGTATCCGCCGTCGAGCAGCTTCTGCAGCTCCTCGTCGATCTTGGCGGTCTCTTCCTGACGTTCCGCGCGGCGCTGCTGGAATCCGGTCGGATCGTCGAGGTCCTGCTCGTCGGGCTGGACATCGGGGTGGCCCCAGACGTCATCGCGTCCGGACATCCCCTCGGTCTCGCGCAGGTGCGCCCAGAGGGCGGCGGCGTCGCGGAGCCGACGGGGACGCAGCTCCAGTCCCACCAGTGCGGCGAAGGTGTCCTCGGCCGGTCCCCCGGAGGCCCGACGGCGGTTCATCGTCTCGCGCAGCCGGGACAGCGATTCCAGGTGCTCGGCGGCCTGGGTGACGACGTCGTCCACCCAGCCCTCGACCAGCGCCAGGGTGGTCTCGATGCGCTTCAGCGCGGCCTCCTGCATGGGGGTGCGCTCCTCCGGGAAGAGGCCCTCACCGAGGATGGAGTTCATCGCCTCGGGGTTGTTCGGGTCCATCTGGCTGGCGGCCTCTTCGATCCGGTCCATGTCGATGTGGATCCCGGCGGCATACTGGCCGACGGCGTTGAAGAGGTCCTGCTCGAGCCAGGGGGCGTTGTTGAACAGGCGCATCCGGGCGGCTTCACGCAGCGCCAGGTAGAGCAGCACCTCGCGCTTGTCCACACTGAGGCCCTTGCTGAACTCGCGGACGTTCTTGGGCAGCAGCGCGGTGGTGTTGCCGGCCAGCGGCAGTCCGGTGTCCGACGAGGAGACGACCTCCTTGGCGAGTGCGCCCACGGCCTGGCCGAGCTGCATGCCGAAGGCCATGCCGCCCATGGACTCGATCATGCCGGTGATCTGCTGTGCGCCGGCTCCGCCCATCATGGACTCGAGCTCCGGGGGAAGGCCTGAGCCTTCCTCGCCGAGCTGGTCCTTGATGGCGCTGCCGAGGGCCTTGGAGACCGATTCGGCGACCGGTTCGGTCAGCCGCTTCCAAGAGTCGAAGGTCTCCTCGACCCACTGGGCGCGGGACCAGGCCTGGCCGATCTGCCCGGCGGTCTCGAAGGTGGTGGCCCCGTCGAGCCACATGTCCGCCAGGCGCAGGGCGTCGTCGATCTCCTTGCGCTCGGCGGCCGAGACGCTGGGGTCATCGCCGGCGGCGGCCTGGCGTGCGGCCTGCCGCGCCATGGACCAGTTGACCGGGCCCTTGTCCTCGTCGGCAGGGTTCTGCATGGCGGAGAACATGGACTGGACCTGTCCCATGATCTGCTGCATCATCTGCGGGTTCATATCGGCCATGCCGGGGATCTGCGAGGGGTCGAATCCGGGAGGGAGGCCGGGGATTCCGCCCTGATCACCGGCGCCTGCACCGCCACCTGCGCCGGGGGTGCCGGTGAAGCCGATGCTGGGGCCGCGCTTGGCGGCGTCGTCCTTGTCGGCGTCATCACCGGGGGTCTGCCCGGGCATCTGCCCGCCGAAGAGCTGTTTGAAGAACTCCTCCATGGGGTCACGTGGGTCTTCCCCGTTGCCCTGGTCGTTGCTGCCGGAGTTGTTCTGGCTCATCGGACGCTCCCTGTGGTGATCCTGGTTCGGCCTGAGAGACTCCAGCGTATCCAGCGCGGCTCGGTGATGTCTGTATGGGCGCGGTCAGTTCGCCACAGGATGAAGTCGGGCTGTGATGTTGACGGTGGGGCTGCCCCTTCTCAGCTGTCCTGCTCGCCTGTTCTGATCCCTGCCCTCATCACCCGGAGACGGGAGTGTTCAGCCGGCAGGCGCATTCCGGGTGTGGGCTCACCTGCTCCAGGCTGAGCTTCCCGGTCGAGGCGGAGAGGCCGATCATCCGCGAGGCGGTCTGCGGCGTGACCTCGCCATCGATGGCGAGCTGGACCTCGCGGGCGAGAAGGCTCGCCACCACCGTCGCAGACTGCGGGTCCTCCTGATCCAGGGGAGGATTCGCGGTCGGATGCTGTCCTGCGAGCGCGGTCTGCACGGTGTCCCAGTGCGGGTCTGCTGCGGCGCCGTGCAGCTGCAGGCACTGCGGGCAGGGGCCGTGGTCGCGGCTGAGCAGCGGACCGATCTGCCACTGGTCGGGGCCCGCGCCCAGCGGGTGCCGAACCACCGGCAGCACCAGCTGGGCCCGGGCGGCTGCGGCGGAGAGTCGCGCCGGGGCGACGGCGCGCCGGGCGAAGATCACCTGGATGTCCACCGGCTCCTGCGGCAGCGCGGGCGGGGTGTGCGGGATCGGGAGCGAGGTGTTCGCGGCGGACGCCGAGGTCTGCCGGGCGGGCGCCGAGCAGGTGATGACTGCTGCTTCGGGGTCCTGCCGCAGGCAGGACCGGCGCACCGCGACGGCGCGGGTGAGGCCCACCGCGGCCGCGGGATACCCGGCCGCCACGTCGGCCCGGTCGACGAGATGATCGTCGCGCAGCAGCAGCAGGCCCAGGGGCAGGCGGGTCAGCTGCTCGGCGAGAAGCGCAGCCGGGCGGGGCAGCCCATCGATCAGCACCGCCGCCAGCTGGCGTCGCGCCTGCACCCGGATCGCCGCTGCGGCGGTGGGCGGGCAGCCCTCGGCAGGGCGCGGGCAGCCCTGCTCGGGACAGGAGTCTCCGTCGTCGGCAGCTTCTTCGCCGCGGGTGACGCTGACCGGTTCCTGCAGGCGTTTCAGGGTCTGCCGGGCAGGGCCGATGATCCGCACGGCGCGGTCACCGGCGCCGAGCTGGATGGTGCGCGCATCGAGCACGAAGACGTCTTTCCATTCCGCGGGCAGTGTCCCAGGATCCATCTCCCTATCGTGCCAAGGCCGGGATGGTCGGGCTGAGTTTTCCACAGTCTTGGGCCGGGCTAGGCTCCTTCTCATGGCGTCGAGGCAGCTTCAGCAGCAGATCACGGTGGACGGCCAGCAGGTGCTGGTGGTCCGCTCGACTCGGCGCACCCGAACCATCTCGGCTGATCAGGTGGCGGGGACTCTGCGCCTCCGGGTTCCCGTGCGGCTGAGTCAGCGCGAGATCGAAGACCACGCCCGAGCCTTTCAGAAGAAGCTCAGCCGCCGCGCGGCACGGCGACCGCGCAGCGATGAGGAGCTGCTGGCACGGGCATCCGCGCTCTCGGCCCGCTATCTGGACGGCGTCCCGCAGCCGGAGGCGGTGAGCTGGTCCACCCAGCAGCACCAGCGCTGGGGCTCCACGACATCGACCACCGGGACCATCCGACTCTCCTCGCGGCTGCGTGAGATGCCGGTCTGGGTGCAGGACTCGGTGCTGGTCCACGAGCTGGCGCATCTGATCGAGCCCGGGCACGGGCCGAGCTTCAAGGCACTGGTCGCGAAGTATCCGCGCACCGGCGAGGCCGATGCGTTCCTTGCCGGCGTCAGCTGGGCCGACCACCACGCCGACTGAGCCCTGATCAGACCTCTTTGAGGATCTCACGGAGCCGGTCGCCGTGCTTCTCGAGCTTGCGCTCGCCGATGCCGGGGACCTTCAGCAGCTCCGCGTCCGAGGTGGGCTTCAGTTCGGCGATGACCTCCAGGGTGGCGTCGGTGAAGATCACGAAGGCGGGCACCTCGAGCTCCTTGGCGTAGTCGCTGCGCCAGGCGCGCAGCTTCTCGAAGAGCGCCTCGTCGTAGCGGGCGGGGCAGCTCTCGCAGCGGCGCCGCTTGACCTCGGTGGCCACCGTGAGGATCTTCCCGCAGGTCGAGCAGGTGGAGGCCTTCTTCTTGCGCGCCGCGGCGTTGGGGCTCAGCCCGCCCGCCGAGGGGATGATCTTCCGGCCCGGCTCCTCGATGCCCATCTCCTTGCGCAGCGGGCGCAGGAAGCGCGAGGGGGTGCGGCGGCCGCGGCCGCCGGTGTGCCGGGAGGCCGCGGAGGAGAGGAAGAGGAACTTCCGTGCGCGGGTGATGCCCACGTAGAACAGCCGGCGCTCCTCGTCGACCTCCTTCTGGGTCTTGGCGAAGGTGATCGGCATCAGCCCTTCGGAGAGTCCGGCGAGGAACACCGCCTCCCATTCCAGGCCCTTGGCCGAGTGCAGCGAGGCCAGCGTGACGCCCTCCACTGTGGGAGCATGCTGCGCGGCGGAGCGCTCCTCGAGCTCGGTGATGAAGCTGCGCATGGTGAAGTCTTCGCGCTCGGTGGAGAGCTGGTCCGCGAGCCCCACCAGAGCCGCCATGGACTCCCAGCGTTCGCGGACCGCGCCGGTGGCCTCGGGGGCCTTCGCGGAGTAGCCGTGGGAGGAGAGGATGTCGCGCACACTCTTGGACACCGTGTCCCCGGCGTCGTCGACCAGTGAGGAGGTGCGCAGGGCGGCGAGCGCCTCGCGGACCTCCCGGCGGGAGAAGAACCGCTCGGAGCCGCGCAGCTGGTACGAGATCCCGGCAGTGGCCAGGCTCTGCTCAAAGGCCTGGGACTGTCCGTTGGTGCGGTAGAGGATGGCCACCTCGGAGAGCGGCACCCCTTGTTCCTGCAGCGCCTTGATCTCGGAGGCGATCCACCCGGCCTCGGTGTCGTCATCGGCGTGCTGGATCAGCTTCGGGACCGGGCCGCGCTCGCGCTGCGAGATCAGCTGCAGCGGCTCGGGCCAGGGCGCCGGATCGGTGAGGCGAACCGTCTCTCGGGTGCGGTCGGCCAGCAGCGAGTTCGCCAGCTTCACCACCTCGGGGGTGGAGCGGTAGTCACGGACCAGCTTGACCAGGTTCGCCTCGGGGTGGCGGCGCTTGAAGCCGAGCAGGTAGTCCGGGGTGGCGCCGGTGAAGGAGTAGATCGTCTGGGCGGCGTCGCCGACCACGCAGATCTCGTCGCGTCCACCGAGCCAGAGGTCGAGCATCCGCTGCTGCAGCGGGGAGACGTCCTGGTACTCGTCGACCACGAAGTGGCGGTACTGCTGGCGCACCTGGGCGGCCACCCGCTCATCGTCCTCCAGGATGCCGACGTTGAGCAGCAGCACGTCCTCGAAGTCGATCAGGTGCTTGTCCAGCTTCACGTCCTCATAGGACTGATACAGCTTGGCGAAGGTGCGGTGGTCCACTCCCCCGGGCGCGGGCCGGCCAGCGCCCTCGGCGGTGGCGACCTCCAGGTAGGACTCCGGGGTCAGCGTGGAGACCTTCGCCCATTCGATCTCGCTGGCGAGGTCGCGCAGCGCGGCACGGTCGGTGGTCACGTGCAGCCGGCGCGCGGCCTCGGCGAGCAGCCGGACCTTGTGGTCGAGGATCTGCGGCATGGTCCCGCCGATGGCGACCGGCCAGAAATACTGCAGCTGGCGCAGCGCGGCGGCGTGGAAGGTGCGCGCCTGGACCCCGGGGGCGCCCAGCGCGCTGAGCCTCGAGCGCATCTCGGCGGCGGCGCGGGCGGTGAAGGTCACGGCGAGCAGCCGGTGCGGGTCATAGACCCCGGCGCGGACGCCGTAGGCGATCCGGTGCGTGATCGCGCGGGTCTTGCCGGTGCCGGCCCCGGCGAGGATGCACAGCGGACCCTTCAGCGTGGAGGCGGCCAGGCGCTGTTCCTCGTCGAGTCCGTCGAGGATCGCTTCGGGCGGGGCGGCGGCCAGCTGGGTGGCGGAGAGCGTGTGTCCGGTGGAGGAGCTGGAGGAGAAGGCGGGCTGACTCATCGGGGCTGCTGTCCTCGCTGACCGGGCCGGCCGTTTGTGCTGCCAGTATTCGCGCGGCTGGGGGCCGGGCGCGGCTGGGCATCGGAGACCGCGTTGATCAATGTTCCGTGCCAGCGTTCGATCAGCGCCCGGGAGATCGAGGAGCGGGTCGGCAGGGTGACCTCCCCGGCCTCGGCCGCCTCGGTGAGCTCTGCGCGGGTGAACCAGCGGACGTCACGGATCTCGTCGCCGTCGGGCCGGGCCACGGAGGGATCACGGGCCACGGCGAAATGCCCGAGCATCAGCGAGCGTGGGAAGGGCCAGGACTGTGACCCCATATAGCGGATATCGGAGACGACGACGCCGGCCTCCTCCTCGATCTCACGGGCCAGTGCCGCTTCCACCGACTCCCCGGCCTCGACGAACCCGGCGAAGGTCGAATAGCGGCAAGTGTCCCAGCGGTGGGCCGAGCCCAGCAGGATCCGGTCATCAGAGTCCAGCACTGCGGTGATCACGGCGGGGTCGGTGCGCGGGAAGGTCTGCGCGCCACAGTGGGGGCACACCCGGCGCCAGCCCGAGACCTCCACCTCGGTGGCGGTTCCGCAGGAGGCGCAGAAGCGGGTGCCGACATGCCAGGCGGTGATCGCCAGCGCCTGGGTGAGCAGGGCGGCGTCGAGCGGGGTCAGCTGAGATCCGGCGAAGGCAAGGTCAGCCCAGGTGGTCCCGGTGGTCCCGGCGGCGACGTGCTCATCGGCGGGCTTGGGGTGCGCCACCGTGACCACGTGAACGAGCGCGGCCGCGCCACCGCGGCTGCCGGAGACACCGTTGCTGGCAGCTCCGTCGGGCAGCTCGGCGGGATCCACGGCACCGAGCGCCACGGCACCCTCGGGCAGCGGGCCGGTCGCCTCTTCGTAGTCCAGCCGGTTCCCACTGAGCCGGGCGCGACGGCCGTATAGGCGCAGCACCCGGGTGCCGGGGGTGGACCAGACTTCGCTGAGCCATTCGGGGCGTTTGCGCTGGGCGTCGAGGCGGTCGATCCGGGCCCCGTCCTGGGGCAGGACGAGCAGGCCTTCACCAGGGTCCCGGAGGTGCATATGCATATCCTCCACCGTACCGGGCCCGAGACCGCGGGGAGCACCCGCAGGACCTGTGTGGACAGCGAGGATCGCCGCACCGAGAGGACCGCATGAGTGCCAATCCCGTGTGATTTCATCAATTCAGCGTGGCCCGGCCGCGCGTATGGGGTCTGACCCCATACGCTGGTCCTCGTGCGATGGACATCGATGGAACTTGCGGCCCTGGCGACCGCGGCAGTGCCGGGCCTTTCCCCGACCGGCGTGGCCGCGGCGGCCGACGACGCCCGCGACTTCACGTCCGCCGTCGTCATCGACTCTGAAGGTCACCGCTGGAGGATCCGCTCTCCGCAGCATCAGGAAGCGGCGATGCGTCTGGAGACCGAGCTGCAGGTGCTGCGCGGCTTCTCCACCGGCATCCGCGCCGAGCTGCCCTTCCGGGTCCCCTCCGTCGCCGGCGCCGTGCGCCGCGGGGAGATGCGCACCTTCGTCTACAACCACCTGCCCGGCACCTCGCTGGAGCTCAGCGAGCTCTCCATGCAGCCGCAGGCCGTCATCGAGGACATCGGGCGCACCATCGCCGCGATCCATGACCTCGACGAGGCCGTGGTGGACAACGCCGACCTGCCCCGATACTCCGCCGAGCGATACCGCCAGCGTCGACTCAACGAACTGGACCAGGCTGCCACCACCGGGGAGATCCCGGCCCTGCTGCTGCGCCGCTGGGAGCACGCCATGGAGGACCGCGAGCTCTGGGGCTTCACCCCCGCCGTCACCCACGGGGACCTGCACGAGGATTCACTGCTGATCGAGGGCAAGCGCGTCATGGCCGTCACCGGTTGGACCGACCTGCACAGCGGGGATCCGGCGGATGACTTCGCCTGGCTCACCGCTGCCGGGGATGCCGAGTTCACCGAGAAGGTCCTCGCCGCCTACCGCCGCCACCGCACCGGCGAGGTCGACGAGCACCTGATGCGCCGCGCCGCCCTGACCGCGGAGTTCGCGCTGGCCCAGTGGCTGGTCCGCGGGCACGCCAGTGAGAACCCGGAGATGATCGCGGAGGCGAGGGGTCTCCTGGAACAGCTCAAGACAGACATCGAGACCTACGGCGGACAGCCGATCGCATTGACCCCGGTGGCGGGCGATGAACCCGCCGCGCCCGCCGAGGAACAGGACTCCCGTCCTGTGGCCCGCGCTGGTGCCGCGGCGACCGTGGCCGACACCGGCGAGTGGGCGGACTCCGGTGAGGACGACGACGAGCCCGCCGTCATCACCGACGCCGGTGCCTCCCAGACCAGCCACCACCAAGACCTCACCGAGGACGCCGGCGCCACCGGCGAGGTCCCGGCGTTCGCGCCCCGCCCGCTGCCCGGGGATGAGCCCACCGGCTCCATTCCGGTCATCGCGAACGAGCCCCCTGCCGAGGAGCCCATTCCCGACGTGATCTTCGATGAGGAGGACGAGGGCGACCTCCCGATCCACCCCGATGAGGCCTCGGAGCGTCGGGCGAAGGATAAGCACTTCTTCCCCGCGGTCGCCTCGGCGACTTCGGCGGCCTCCACGGGGTCTGCATCTTCGGCCCAGTCGGCACGTTCCGCCGAGTCTGCCCAGTCCGCCGCCTCGGCGCAGTCGACATCCTCCGCGCAGTCTGTGCCGGCTGCGCAGCCGGTGCCCCCCGTGCAGCCGGCAACAGCAAACTCCTCGGAGCAAGGCGAATCTCCCGATTCACCTGAGTCCCCGGACTCACCAGAGTCTGCCGACTCCGCCCCTTCCCCGGAAGAATCCGAGGGCGGGAACGAGTCGATCTATCATCGGCACCCGGGCCTGCGCCCACCGACCGCCTAAATCTCCTGGTTCGGCCTCCTCACCGCCGAGGAGAGGCCTGTCCAGGACACCTGCACGTCAGGCCCTCAACGTCGAGGTGCGGCGCCGCCCCGGGAATGATCCCCGCCGTGGCGCAGTTGTCGGATGAGTGTCTTCTCCCGGCTTCTCGGATTTGGCAGGCTCGACGCGCGCTCTGACAGGTGCACCCCACCATTGACCGGCTGCAGCACAGGATGACGATATGACCACGGCGGAACAGACCTCAGCAGGCACGACCTCTCCGAGCGCGACCCCCGCGAAGCCCAAGTACACCCGCAGACAGGTGGCGCTGGCGATCGTGGCACTGTCCATCGGCGGGTTCGCCGTGGGTGTCACCGAGTTCGCGATCATGGGGCTCCAGCTTGAGGCCGTCGCCGATCTCGGCATCACCATCCCGCAGGCCGGAATGCTGATCAGCGCCTACGCCATAGGTGTGGTCATCGGCGCGCCCATACTTTCAATCCTGGGTGCCAAACGGGAGCGGAAGGCCTATGCCCTGCTTCTGCTGGGCGTCTTCGTGTTCGGCCATGTGCTGAGCTTCTTCGCACCGAACTACGAGACCATGTTGATCGCCCGGTTCCTCTCCGGACTCCCCCACGGCGCGTACTTCGCCGTGGCTGCGCTGATGGCGGCCGAAATGGCGGGCCCTGCCAAGCGCAGCCGTGCGATCGCCGTCGTCCTGGGTGGTCTGGCGATCTCCAACGTGCTCGGCGTACCCGTGGTGACCGCGCTGGGTCAGCAGTTCGGCTGGCGCTGGATGTTCATCTCGGTGATCGTGCTCGCGCTGATCACCATGGTCGCGGTCGCTCGCTACGCGCCGCGGCAGATGCCCCCGGCGAAGGCCACGATGCGTTCCGAGATCAAGGGCCTGAAGAACAAGCGGCTCTGGGTGGGCATCATGCTCGCCGTGGTCGGCTTCTCCGGGATGTTCGCGCTCTATTCCTACATCGCCCCGGTCAGCACCGAGGTCACCGGCTTCCCAGAGAGCGCGCTGCCCTGGGTGGTGGGGCTCTTCGGTGCCGGCATGGTGGTCGGCAACTTCGTCGGCGGCTGGGCGGCGGACAAGTCCGTGCTGGGCACCGTGGTGGTCGCAATGGCCCTGGTGGCGGTGTTCATGGTGCTCTTCGCCTACACCGCGCACATCCCGGTGCTGATGTTGATCTTCCTGTTCCTGGTCGGCCTCTCGGCCAGCGCGCTGGGCCCGTCGATGCAGACCCACCTGATAGACACCGCCCCGGATGCACCGCAGCTCGCAGCCTCGCTGCACCACTCCGCGTTCAACGCCGCCAACGCGCTCGGCGCCCTGGTGGGCGGCCAGGTGATCGCCGCCGAGATGGGCTTCCGCGCCCCGAGCTATGTCGGCGCCGGAGCCGCCGTGCTGGGTGTGGGCGTGGCGCTCTATGCGATCCACCTGACCCGGAAGATGAAGACCCCGCGCGTCGCGATCTGAGCGCTTGCTGCTCCTCAGCGCACTGCGTGAGACCCGTAGGCTGAGTCCATGAGCTCCCCCACCACGTTCTCCACGACCGCCGACGTCGCCGCGGACAGCTTCGCAGGACAGCTGCGGCTGGCCACGGCTGAGCACTGGGATGCCTCGGTGCATCATCGGTTCATCGACGAGCTGTTCGCCGGGACGCTCAGCGATGAGGTGTTGGCTCGATACCTGGTGCAGGACTATCAGTTCTTCGACGCCTTCGTCGCGATGCTGGGCGCCTGCGTGGCCACCACTGATTCCAAGCCGGCCCGTCTGCGCTTCGCCGCGCAGCTCGGTATGCTCGCCGCCGATGAGGACGGGTACTTCCAGCAGAGCTTCGCCGAGCTCGGAGTGCCCGCGTCAGAGACGATGAGTCCGGAGCTTGCCGCTCCCACGGCGGAGTTCATCGCGCAGATGTGGGAGGTGGCGCGGTCGAGGGACTATGCGGATCTGCTGGTGGTGCTGGTGATCGCGGAGTGGCTGTACCTGGACTGGGGCCAGCGCGATCTGCCGCTGCCCGAGTCGGCGAAGCACCGGGGCTGGATCGACCTGCACCGCGGCGAGGACTTCCGGGCGTGGACCCAATTCCTGATCGATGAGCTCAACCGGGTGGCTCCGCCGCTGGAGTCCGACGACGGCGCGCGATTGGCCGCACGGTGGAAGCGGGTCGTGGCGATCGAACGGGCTTTCTTCGATGCGGCGTACTCTTCCTAGGCGGGGTCTAAGCGGTCAGTGTGGGGTGAAAGTAGTCGTAGAGACTGTGCGGTACGGGTTCGTTGAAGCGCAACAGCATTCGTACGACCGGCAATGGCGCACCTTCCTCGTTGGCCATGGTCGTTTCCTCCGCATCCTCGGACCGCGCTTGGCCAAGATAGAAGAAGTCGGTCCCATCGGCGTCGTCCCTCTTCACGAAGACGTGGAGATCCACGGAATTTTCCACGATCGCACGCACTTCTCTACTCGCCAATGAGCGTCGGCTCCGGGTGAACCATCGCATGACACTTGGGTCGAGCAACTCGTCCTCGTAGGCGACACTCGCCTCGACGTCATGGCCCTTGTGTAATGTCACAAAGATCGGGCACTGACCTGAGGTGACATCGGTGCGGTAGCCGTACATCGTTGATGCGTTGCTGCGATCCCAGCCCAGCAGTCTGGCCGCGTCTCGGCGGGAGTACCGCATTCCGGGCGTGAATGGGCGATCCGGCAAATATGCCTGATTAACGTGAGCGGCAGTCTTGAGAATGTCGTTCACTTTGTCCGCGAAGTTGGAATCGCGTTGGTATGCCTTGGCAACCGCAGGAACGAGTCGCAGGGCTCCAGCCGGCGTGCGCTCCGCGACGGGCGCCTCGTAGCGTGCTCGATCCCCCTGGTTGTAACCTTCTAGCATGAAGGTTGCCTGGGCACTCTGCAGCACGTCCGGCCCGGATGGGAGCTTCTGACCTTCCAGTACCTCGCGCAGTTCAGTGTCGGTTACATCAGTCCTCGACAAGAGCTCGCGCAGCAAGAGTGCCTCATGCGGCCGCTTAGCGGGCAAGACCTCATGGGATAGGAGACTTAGTGCACGCGACTGAGTTGAAGAAAGTCCAGATGGCATCTTGAGTGTCTTGGCCACGAGCGCCGGGAAGTGCTCTAGACGAGTGGCTAACACCAGGGGATCCACCGAGTCGTGTTCGACGAAGTCCCAAAGTCTAGGTACGCGACCTAGACGCTGCTGGAGCAGCTCAATTTCCCCCCGCAAATGACGCAGGTGATCCATCTTCGCGTCGGCGATTGCCCGAAGCACTCGCTCCCGAGCGATCTCATCGAACCGGACACTGGACATTCCGGGCAAGACGCCGTCTTCCTCCGCGGCGTTCAAGTTCTTTCGCAATGACTCCTTGTTCATCGACTTGTCCCCAAAAAGCGCGATGGGAATGAGGTAGTTGTTCGCGTAATTACCAATGAAATCAATGACCGTGAGATGGTCTTTTCCCGGCGCTTTGCGCAGCCCACGCCCGAGTTGCTGCACGAAAATGATGGCCGACTGCGTTTGACGCAACATGACGACTTGGTTGATTGACGGGATATCGACGCCTTCGTTGAAGATGTCCACCGACAGCACGTAATCGAGCTCTCCGAGTTCCAACAGCTTCACTGTATTCTCGCGGTCTTCGACCGAGTCTTCCCCGGTCAATGCCGCTGTTCGCAAATTACGCCCATTGATGGATCGCTGGTTCAACTCAGCTGCTAGTGCATGTGCCTCATCCTTGCGACTACAGAACATGAGGCCTCGGGTCGGAACGCCTTGCTGGGAGTACTTGTTAATCGCGTCGACGATATGCGATGTCCGCACTGCTCCCGACAGGCGGTGGAGACCCGTCTCTTCAGAAATCGTCGAGCCGTCATCGAAGATCGCGTCCGCCACACCGAAGTAATGGAACGGGCTGAGCATGTCGGCCTCCAACGCATCATGGAGTCGAATCTCGTACGCAACCTTGTAATTGAAGAGCTCATATATATCCGCCCCGTCATTGCGTTCCGGTGTCGCTGTCATGCCCAACGCAAAATCAGGACTGAGGTAGTCGAGAACGCGTCGATAAGACGCCGCCCCGGCGCGATGAACTTCATCAATGAGCAGGTAGTCAAAGTCGGTGGGCGAGAGCTGTCCCAGGACGTCTGGTCTGGCGAGGGACTGGACGGTGGCGAACACGTAGCGTCGATCGAGTTGTTTAACGGACCCGGCGAGCTTTCCATAATCATCGCTAGGTCCACCCAGTACGCGTTTGAATTCAGACATCGCCTTGTCCAGAATTTGCTCACGGTGCGCGACAAATAGCAGGCGCCGGGGAGAAGCGGAACGCGCATCAAGTGCGGACAGAATGGTCTTTCCGGTCCCGGTGGCGGAAATGACGAGTGCTCGTTGGTGCCCCGCCACACGGATGGCTTCGATGGCCTCCAGCGCCTCGGATTGCATGGCGTTCGGCTGGATTTTCGCTCGGCCAACTTCGATGGGATCGCTATCTGTCGGTTCCTCGTCTGCAAGCGATTCGATACGGGAGGTATACCGAGCTTGCACCTGAAGGGCGTCGAATTTCTGACGGTATGCCTCGATCCACCCGGAACTAAGGGGTCTCGTCGAAGCGAACTCATTGGCTACAAGGACAGAAAGCTGGGCGGCCAGCTCACTGTCCGGTCCTGCGGAGACCTTCATGTTCCACTCGTGATTGCGGGTCAAGGCGGATTCCGTAAGGTTCGCGCTTCCCACGAGGGCTGTCACGCTCTTGTGGTGCTCGAAGACGTAACCCTTGGGATGGAAGGCCCGAGAACTGTGAAGTCCCACTTCAACATCGATTCCGAGCTCACGCAGATGCAGGAGGTCCTCGAAAGTACTGGGTGCGTTGAAGTTAAGATAATTCGAGGTGACGATGCGCCCCTGCCCGTCAAAATCGAGCAAGTCTTGTTTGAGCATCGCCAACGCGCCGGGCGTGACGAAGGCGACTGAGAAAAAGAATGAGCGGCTCAGGCGAAGCTGCTCGCGAATGGTCCGCAGGACGGTGCTTCCCGTTTTGCGGTCATTCAGAACCAACTCAGGTGAGTATCTCCCCAGTCCGGTGCCCTCGGCGCAAATGAACCCCCGACTGACGTCGCGCGCTAGTTGATTCTCCGCGTAGAACAGATCGGGGCGAGCGCTCATGAGGTGAGGGCTCCTCGGATGATCTCGATCGCTGGGATGTCAGCGGGCGCCCACCTGAGGACTCCGAGGTCACTCGGGCTGAGCCAAATCACGTCAGCGTGTTCTGTCAGCCGCGGCGTGCCCGACGTGAGCTCGCAGAAGAAAGTGGTCAGGGTGACGACTCCGAAGTCGTACTCATATGTTGTCGTGGTGACCTTCTCCCCCACCTCAACAGTGCACTCAAGTTCTTCGGCAATCTCGCGCTGGAGGGCTCCGCGTGGGCTTTCGCCCGGCTCGATCTTCCCGCCGGGGAACTCCCACATGTCAGGCAAGCTGCCTTCGGGGCCTCGCTGAGCGCAGAGTATTTTTCCGCCATCGACGATCACTGCGCCTACAACGTTGATTTCCTTTTTCACGCGCCCCCTTTAGTAACATCTAGACAGTCAGTCTCCTGATCATCCTATTTAAGTCTCTTGGTTCATCCCCCGAAGTGTTGCCGAGCCGTGTAGATGTACTGCCTCAGCGCTTCCTGCTCCGGGAGATCCGTCCCTGGCACGGTGACCCCGTGCTCCACATAGAAGAACGACGCTTCGATCTGCTGCAGCGGCACCCCGTAGAGCCGGTGAAAGGCCAACCGGTAGACCGCCAGCTGGATCTGCTTCTCGCGAAGGTCTTTGCCGGTGGGCACCATGCCGGTCTTCCAGTCGACCAGGTCCCAGCTGCACTGCTGCATCTGAGCATTCCGGTCCTCCGCTGACTTCAGCTCCCAGCGCTCGAAGTCGGCTGCGGTGAGGTCCTGGCCGGCGTCGTCTTTGCCGAAGATGGCATCGATCCGGCCACGGACGACGACACCGTCCAGTGTCGTCTCCACCGGGATCTCCGCTGCGTATAGGCGTCGCTGCGCCCATTCGGTCTGGGTGAACCGTTCCTTGACCGTGGAGAGGTCGAAGGTGTCGTCCAGGTCCTCATCGCCGCGGTGCGGCTCTTCGATCCCGGGCAGCCTGCTGCGGGTCTCGTAGAACTCTTCGATCCATTCGTGCATGACGGTGCCGCGGCGTGCCGCCTGGGAGGGTTTCACCGGCACGGGGCGCCGGGCGAACTCGGCCATGGATTCGGCGTTGCGGGCCATGCCCACCACGCTGGAAACGCTGATGTGCGCCGGGAAATGCGGCTTCCCGGTGCCGCGCTGCTGCTCACGCGCCCGGTCCACAACCCATTCTGCCTCCTGCTCCCAGGGAGTCAGCGGCAGCGCCGCGGCACCGTCATGGGCGGACGTCGCATCGGGCTGATCACGATCGGTGATGGCTTGTTCCACCAGCTGGGCGGCCCGGGTCAGCGCGGCCCGGCGACCGGGCTGCACCTTCGGTGACTCCACCGTGTTGATCTGGGGCAGCGTGGTCTGCTCGCCCTCTGCGACCTGTCGCCGGTAGCGCCCCATCGGCAGCGGAGCCAGCGGGTCATAGGGCCACTGGGCGCCGAAGAGGTCATTGCCCACCGGGTTGTTCTTCATATCGATGACCTCTGCCCACTCCAACGCAGCCGAGGCGTCGCCGAAGCCATCGGCCACCTCGCGGATCTCCTCGAGAAACTCCGAGGGCTCCTTGCCGGCGGAGGTGCCGTAGAAGCAGGCGCCGGTACACAGCAGCAGCTTCTTCGCCCGCGTCACCGCGACGTACGCCAGCCGCCGTTCTTCCTCTCGGCTGAAGTCCTTCACGTCATCGGTGAAGACCCGGTTGTCTTCGGCGAACTGCTTCCAGCCGCCCACCCCGGCCGACACTGCCCAGGAGCGCAGATCAGGCTGTTCGGACTCCCACTGCGGGATGCTGCGGCGATCTCCGCGCAGTCGGGCCGGGAGCATGCCGTTGCTGCCGGTCCAGCGGTCGGCCTTCGCGCTGGGGAACTTGTCCTCGCGCAGACCGGCCACGGCGACCACGTCCCATTCGAGTCCCTTGGACGCATGGATGGTCATCAGCTGGATCGCGCCGGGGGTCGGTTCGACATCGGCCTGTTCCAGGCCGCGTTCCTTCTCCTCGGCGGCGTCCAGCCAGTCCAGGAAGCTGCGCAGGTCCGGAGTGGTCTCGGTGGCCGCGTAGCTCTCGGCCTGGTCGATCAGCGCGTCGAGCTGGCGGGCGGCGTAGTGCTGCTCCTCCCACGGCCGGGCCGCAACTTCGATGTCGAGGCCGGTGTCGCTGACGATGCGCTGGATCAGCACGCCCAGGTCCAGGGTGGCCCACTGGCGCAGCCGGCGGATCTGTTCCTTGGCCAGCAGCAGCCGGCGGTGCCCCTCGGCGGACAGGCCGAGCTGCTCGGCATGGTCCGGGGAGTCCTTGAGCCGTTCCAACGCTTCGACCAGTGAGGCGCGTTCGTCCATCTCGAGTTCGGTGGACTCGTACCGGTCCTCGGCGTCGGTCACCCCCTCCCCCGACTGTGCGCTGCCCTCGTGACGCTCGGAGATCGGCGCGCGCAGCCGCAGCCCCTCGAGGTCGCGGGCTGAGCGCTGCAGCTGCAGCAGGTCGCGGGGCCCGATCCGGTAGCGGGCTCCGGCGAGGATCCGGATCAGCGCGTCGGAGCGGCCGGGGTCGGCGATGACCCGCAGGTAGGCGAGTACTTCGGCCACCTCCGAGGTGCTCAGCAGCCCGGAGAGTCCGACCAGCTCGTAGTCCAGTCCTGCGAGGCGCAGCTGTTCGGCGATGGTCTCCAGCTGGGCCCGGGTCCGGGCCAGCACGGCACAGCTCGGGGCCTCCCGATGCGGGTCGCGCTGCGGGTCGGGCTGAAGCGCGGCGCTGAGCTGTTCGGTGATCGCCTGGGACTCCTCGATGTCTGAGGTGTACCAGCCGTAGCGCACGGTGGCTGTGTGGGCGCCGTCAGGTGGGCTCAGCGGTTTGAGCTGCCCGCGCAGGTGCGCGTTGTGCGCGCGCCACGGCTTGTCCAGGGAGTCTGCAGCGTCTGGGGCGAAGGGAGTCACCAGCCGGTTGGCGACATCGAGGATCCGCTCTCCGTTGCGCCAGGCGATGGTGAGCTGCAGCAGTGCTGCGGGCCGGCGCTGGCCTGAGGCAGGGTCCACCGCGGGGAAGGACTGGGGGAAGTCGAAGAGCTGACCGGCGGAGGCGCCGCGGAACCCGTAGATGGACTGGTTGGGGTCTCCCACGGCGGTGACCGCGTGGCCCATCCCGCCGCCGGAGCCGCTGGCGCCGTAGAGGCTGCTGAAGAGCGCGAGCTGCGCGTAGGAGGTGTCCTGGAACTCATCGAGGAGCACCACCTTGTACTTCTCCCGCTCGGACTCCCCTGCACTGGGGACGTCCTGGGCGATCTGCGCGGCGAAGCGCAGCAGGTCCCCGTAGTCCATGAGCCCCTCGGTGAGCTTCTTCTCCTGGTAGCGGCGGACCAGCTCGGCCATCTCGCGGCGCACCCGCAGCGCGCGGACCAATGAGGTCTGGTCCTTGCTCAAGGCCGCGCCGGCTTCCTGCCAGGCGTCCACCCGGGCCAGTTCGACGTCGAGGTGCGCTTCCACCGCGTCCGGGGACTGCAGATGCTCGGCGCAGTCCCCCGCCAGACGCATCACATATCCGGCGAGGCTCCCGGCCGACTGTTCGGCCTCCACCAGCACCTCGGCGCGGTCATAGGCGCTGACCAGCCGGTGCACCAGCTGCCAGGCCTTGGCCTCCCCGATGAGCTGGGTCTCCGGTTCCAGTCCGATCTGCAGACCGTATTCGGTCACCAGCGTGTTCGCATAGGAGTGATAGGTGGAGACCGCCGGGGCGAGCAGCTCGGAGATGTCCGCGTGTTCCACGGTGTCGGAGACCTCCACGGGCACCACATCGGCCGGGGAGATCAGCTCCGCCTCGAGCAGCTGCTCGAGCTTCCGTGTGATCCGCTCGCGCAGCTCCCCGGCGGCCTTCTTGGTGAAGGTCACGCCGAGGATCTGGTCGGGGCGCACGATACCGTTGGCGACCAGCCAGACGACCCGGTCCGCCATGGTGGCGGTCTTGCCAGAGCCGGCGCCTGCGACGACGAGCATGGGGTCCAAACCGGATTCGATGACGGCCTGCTGTTCGGCGGTGGGGTAATGCCGGTCCTGGGCGGGGGTGTCTCGCTGGAGCGCGTCGGCGATGTCTCGGGCGCTGTAGCGCATGGTCTCCAGGGTCATCATGGCTGGGTCACCTGTTTCGTGTTCTCGCAGAGCGGGCAGAGCGATCCGACCAGGCAGCGCTGTTGATTCGGGGAGTGGTAGGCGGAGAACACGCGGCCGCTCATCACTTGGGCGGCCTGGGTCAGCTGTTCCAGCGGCCAGGTGTCCTCCGGTCCGAGCGGGGGCTGTTCTTGAAGGTCGGTCTTCGACACGGTGGTCCCGACATGCAGCAGCGCGGCACCTCTGCCCGGTGACGGCGCGGGGTTGGGCTGAACGGCTTCCACGTCGGCATCGGGGTCGGGGCGCTTCTCGTCGGCCGTCTCTGGAGTTGGCCCTTCCTCCGCGTCCTGCAGGGCGCGGTCCACCGCCCCAAGCGCGACCAGCAGCTGATAGGAACCGAGCTGCCCGTGGGTGGGGATCTCGATCTGAGCGGGTTTGTGCCGGCCGGTCTTGAGGTCGATGACGAAGAGCTCGCCGGCCTCGGTGCGTTCCACGCGGTCGATCACGCCGCGGATCAGCACGGATCGAGTCTGCACCGGACCACCGGTTTCTTCCGGCGGCAGTGGGATCTCCAGGCTGGCTTCGACCTGCAGCTCGCGGGCGATGACCTGGCGGCCTTGGCCTTCGACGTGGCCGAAGTAGCCCGCGAGCTTCTTGAGCATGACCCGGGCACGGGAGCGGTCCTTCTCGGTCTCCCAGCCCTCCTCGCGTCCCAGGCTGTCCCAGCGTGCGTCGAGCTCGGCCGTGAGCACCTCGCGGTCGGTCTCGGCCGGGTGGTGCTCGGCGATCTCGTGGATCAGGGATCCGAGCATCCGGCTGAAATCGGTGGCCTCGACGCCTCCGGCGGCGCCGGTGAACCATTGCAGCGGTGAATCGATGGCGCTCTGCACCGAGGACGGGGAGACCCTCACGGTGTCCTCAGCCTCGAGCAGCGGTGCGGTGGTGCTGAGCTCGGGCAGCCCCCACCAGGTGTTCGGCTCCGCGCCGATGAGTCCGCCCTCAGCGAGGACCGCGAGCGCCCGGGCCGCTGCCCGGCGCTGAGTCTCAGTGGTCTCATCGATGCTGGGCTCGGTGAGAAGGGCGGCATCGTCACTGTGTTTGGGGGAATCCGCGGGGTCGTCGTCGAGCTCGGCCTGGATGCTGATCTCCAGGTGCCGGCGCAGCTCGGCGATCAGCCGGTGGGCGGTGATCGGGCGAGGGATGGCGCCGCTGCGGGCTTCGCGCTCCCCTGGAGGCACCACGAGGTCCAGGAGCATTGAGGGGCTCTCCTCCTGGGCGTGCACGGCCACCGCGTAGAGACGGTTCTTGGCTCGGGAGACCGCGGAGGCGAAGAGCCGGTACTCGTCCTGGAGCACGTTCATCCGTTTGACCAGCAGCGACTGGGCGGAGGCGTCGGCGCGACCTTCGACGACGTCCACCAGGTGACCGCTGCCCAGCAGCTGTCCGCGTGGGTTGAGGTTCGGCCAGGCCCCTTCCTGGAGCCCGGTCAGGATGACGGTGTCAAACTCCCGACCTGCCGCGCTGGCCGGGGTCAGGACTTCGATCGCCGCATCGACGGCGGAGGTCTTGGCCAGGGTGTCCATGGGGAGTTCGAGGCGTTCGATGTGGTCCACGAACGCGATCGCGGAGGCCCCGGGGTTCTGGTCGGAGAAACGTTCGGCAGCCTGGAAGAGCGCCATGACCGCATCGAGATCATGGTCGGCGCGGCGTCCCTCGGCGCTGGACCAGCGGGTCAGCCCGGCCCAGTGGCGGCTGACGTCGGCGGCGTTCCAGATCTCCCAGAGCAGCTCCTCGGGTCCGCTGGAGGGCCCGGCGGCGGCGTGCCCGGCGGCGAGCATGGCGGCCACCCGCTCCAGTCCGCGGGTCAGGTGTTGGAAGCGCGACTGAGTGCGGACCGCCTCAAAGACCGGGTCGGCCGCATTGTTCGCGGCGGCGACAAGCAGCTCGTCGGAGCTGCGCGGTTCGGCGGGGTCTGCGTCTGCACGCAGCCGGCGGCGCTCCTGGCTGCGCAGCACCTGGCGCAGGCTGCGCAGCGTCATCGAATCGGTCTCGCCATAGCGGCTGGTCAGCAGTGCGAGCACCTCGGGCAGCGCGACGGTGTCCGTCGGAACGGGCAGCGGGTCGGGAGCCTGCTCCGGATCTTGCGCAGGACTGGACTGGACGGTGACCAGGCGCAGCACCCGCAGCAGCGGGGCCACCGCGGACTCCTGGTTGAGGATGACATCGCTCATGGATTGGCGCACCGGGACGCCCTGGGTCTGGAACATCCGCACCAGCCGTTTCAGCAGCGCGCCGTTGCGCGCGATGACGGCGATCTGATCGAAGGGCACCCCATGTCGGTGGTGCCGGTCCAGGACCTCCTGCAGGACGAACTGCTCGGCCAGGTAGTCCCCGGGCACGATCTCCACCGCGCAGGATCCGGCGTCCGCCGGCGCGGGTGCGGGCTGTTCCGTCAGCGGCTGGTCGAGCGTCGGCTGTCCATTGGAGGTTTCCGCAGCGGAGGCCTGTGCAGCAGCACCCTGCGCCGCGTCGGCCCGTTCAGCGGTGGTCTCGCTGAGCAGCTGCAGCCAGCGCTGGCGAGGCTGTTGGGGTCCGGCCGGGGCGATCCGGCGCAGGGCGCGGGCGTAGGCCCGGCCCACCTCGGGGGTGATCCGGTGATTGCCCTCGAGCACCATGACGCTGGGCTCGACCCCTGGCAGACCGCCGTGGGGATCTGGGGTCATCGCCCCGGAGATGCTGCGCCGGACGATGCCCTCGATCTCGGCGTCGGTCTCGGGATTCAGGCTCAACACGCTCTGCGCGGTGACCCGGCGCGGGGCCACGGTCCAGCTGCGCAGCTTGTCCGGCCGTGCGCCGCGAAAGCCCTGGACCGCGGTCTCGGGGCTGGCGAAGGCGAGCACGTCGGCGCCGGCGCCGATCAGACGCAGCAGCCGATACACCGAGGGGGTGGCCTCCTGCAGATCATCGACGATGATGCGGCGCAGTCGCTCTCGTTCGGTCGCGAGGAACTCGGGGTTCTCCTCGAGCAGGTTGCAGGCCTCGTTGATCAATCCCGCGGGGTCGAACGCGTCGGCGTTGGCCCCGGCGTCGAGATCCTCACGGTAGCGCTGGTAGAGCTCCGCGGCGGCCGCCCACTCCGGGCGCCGGCACTGCTCGGCCAGGCCGCGAAGCTGATCGGGAGACACCCCGTACTCGGCGGCGCGGTCGAAGAGCTCACGGATCTCCTTACGGAAACCATCGGTGCCGGCGGCCTCCTCCAACGAGGTCGGCCAGATGATCGGCGGCAGACCGCTGGCGGGATCCACGGCCAACAGCTCACGGATGATGCTGTCCTGCTCGGCTCCGGAGAGCAGCCGGGGCCGACGCGCGGTGAAGCTGAGGATCTCCCGGCGCCGAGCCTCCCCGAGCAGCCAGAAGGCGTAGGACGCGAAGGATCGGGAGGGCTGCTCCGAGATCGACCCACCCCGGGAACTGGCGTCCCGGGCGGCCCAGGCAGCTTCGACCTGGTCGCGCAGCACTGCAGAGGTGGCGCGGGTGGGTGAGAGCAGCAGCAGCCGGGAGGAGTCCTGTCCGGATTCGAGATGACGCAGCGCAAGCTCCGCCGCCAGCGTCGACTTGCCGCTGCCGGGACCACCGAAACTCAGGATCGGCCCATGTCCGGGGCGTTCGGCGGCGGCGAGCACCTGATGCTGGGACTGATCGAACTCCATGGGGATCATTCAATCAGAGCCCCCGGACATGACACGGCGCAACCCAGCGCGACCACGCACCGGCGGCGCAGGGTGATGTCCGCGGTCATGTCCCACCGGCGCGCTACCGTAGTGCCATGGCCGAGACCCCCACCCTCTTCGAGATCACTCCCAGCAGCGAGTCCTGGCACACCCGCCGCCGGGTCGGCTTCGACCTGGAGACCACCTCCCGGGATCCACGTGTAGCGCGGATCGTCTCCGCGGCGCTGGTGATCTTCGACGACGCAGAGGTCAGCGCCGACACGGCAGCCGGCAGCGGCGCTGAAGCCGGTGCGGTCGAGCCCGCCGGTCCGGGCGCGCAGCGCGTGCGCACTCGGGAATGGCTGGTGGATCCCGGGGTGGAGATCCCCGCCGAGACCACCGCCATCCACGGCATCTCCACCGAATACGCCCAGGCCAACGGTCAGCCGGCGGCTGAGGCGGTCGCCCAGATCACCACCGCGCTGGCACAGGAGTTCGCCGCCGGCAGCGCCGTGGTGGTGATGAACGCTCCCTATGACTTCACTGTCTTGCAGCAGGAGGCGCTGCGCCATGGGGTGGAGTTCACCGAGCCGGTCGGGGTCATCGACCCGCTGGTGATCGACAAGCAGGTGGACAAGTACCGTCGCGGAAAACGCACGCTGAGCCAGATGTGCCTGCACTATGAGGTCGAGCTCGACGCCGCCCACTCGGCGACCCCGGACGCCTGGGCCGCGGTAGAGGTGGCCTGCGCGCAGGCGCAGCGCTTCCCGCAGCTGCAGATCCCGGCGCCCGAGCTGCACCGGCTCCAGGCCGGATGGAAGGTCGGGCAGTCGGCGGACCTGCAGGAGTATCTGCGCCGCACCCGTCCCGACGCCGTGGTCAGTCCGGCATGGCCGGTGTGAACGCCGAGGCGACCCACTCTCCGACGTCACCGATGATGTTGTGGAGGGCGGACCTTCCTGACTCGAAGGGTGGAACGACCGGCGAAAGACTGTAGCGTTCCACCCGTCAGTGCCCAAACGGTGCAGGCACGTGACGGTGCCGGGCGCACAGGTAAGATCCATCCTCATGCGCGCAATGGTGATGGATGAGATCGCAGGGCCCCTGGACGTCCGGGACGTGCCCGACCCCGCCCCGCCCGCAGGCGGGGTCGTCGTGGAGGTCCATGCGACCGGCCTGTGTGGCAGCGACTGGCATGCCTGGGCCGGACACGAGAAGCTCACCCTCCCCCATGTGCCCGGTCATGAGCTCGCCGGGGTCATCTCCGCGGTGGACCCTGGGGTGCGGAACTGGCACGTGGGCGACCGCGTGACGGTGCCCTTCGTGTGCGGCTGCGGGGCCTGCGACTGGTGCCGCTCCGGCAACGCCCAGGTGTGTCCCGATCAGCAGCAGCCCGGCTTCACCCACGCAGGCTCCTTTGCCGAACACGTCGCTCTCCACGCCGCCGACACGAACCTGGTGGCCATCCCCGAGGGTGTCTCCTTCGAGGCCGCGGCCGCGCTGGGCTGCCGGTTCGCCACCGCCTACCGGGCGCTGACCGCCCGAGCCGGTGTGCGCGCCGGGGAATGGGTCACCGTGGTGGGCGCCGGAGGTGTGGGGCTGAGCGCGGTGATGATCGCCAAGGCGATCGGCGCCCAGGTGATCGCGGTGGACCGCAGCCCCGAGGCCTTGCAGGCGGCCCGGGACCTTGGCGCCGATCATGGGATCCTCGCCGACGGGCGCGATGTCCCGGCAGCGGTTCGCGAGATCACCGGTGAGGGCAGCGATATCTCCGTGGACGCGGTCGGCAGCGAACAGACCTGCGCGGCGGCGATCCTGAGCCTGCGCCGCCGCGGCCGCCACGTCCAGATCGGTCTGCTGCCCACCGAGACCGGACTCTCCGCGGTCCCGATGGCCCGCGCCATCGCCTGGGAGCTCGACCTGCTGGGAAGCCACGGCATGGCCGCGACCGACTACCCCGGGATGCTGGCCCTGATCGCTGAGGGCACGCTGCGCCCGCAGGACCTCATCGAACGCGTGGTCGGGCTCGAGGAGGCGGCCACCCTGCTGCCCGCGATGCAGCGGTCCGCGACCCCGGGGATGACGATGATCAACCCCAGGCTCGCGTGATCAACGCTGGCCGCCGAGGGTCAAGGCTGACGTCTCACCCGTGACCCTCGGCCCTTGAACCTTAAGGCTGACCCCTCAGGGCTTGGCCTGCGCGGCGGCCTTCGCGGCGGAAGGCAGCGCATCCAGGATGCGGCCGATGGCGGCGTCGTCGTGGGCTGAGGACAGGAACCACGCCTCGAACACGCTCGGCGGCAGGTAGACCCCGGCGTCGAGCATCGCGTGGAAGAACGGTCCGTAGCGGAAGGTCTCCTGGGCCTGGGCGTGGGCGTAGTTGTGCACCCCGGTGGCGGAGGTGCCGAAGGCCACCGAGAACAGCGAGCCGACCTTCTGCAGGGAATGGTCCACCCCGGCGTCGTGCAGCGAAGCCGTGAGTGCGTCGGCCACGACCTGCGCCTTGGAATCCACGTGCGCGTAGACCCCGGCGGTGGCGTGCTCCAGGGTGGCCACCCCGGCGGCCATCGCGACAGGGTTCCCCGACAGCGTGCCGGCGTGATACACCGGTCCGGTGGGCGCCAGGTGTTCCATGATCTCGCGGCGCCCGGCCAGCGCGGCGGTGGGCAGCCCGCCGCCGATGACCTTGCCGAAGGTGAACAGGTCCGGCTCCCAGCCTTCGACCCGTCCGGAGGCTCCCCAGTAGCCCGCCTCGGTGATCCGGAATCCGGTCATCACCTCGTCGAAGATCATCAGCGCGCCGTGGCGCTCGGTGATCTCGCGGATGAACGCGTTGAAGCCCTCTTCAGGGACCACCACGCCCATGTTGGCGGGGGTGGCCTCGGTGATCACCGCGGCGATGCGCTCGCCATGTTCGGCGAAGACCGCCTCGAGTCCGGCGCGGTCGTTGTACTCCACCACGATGGTCTCTGAGGCCTGCGCCTCGGTGACCCCCGCGGATCCGGGCAGCCCGAGCGTGGCGACCCCGGAGCCGGCGGCGGCGAGCAGCCCGTCGGAGTGCCCGTGATAGCAGCCGGCGAACTTCACCACGATGTTGCGACCGGTGACCCCGCGGGCCAGCCGGATCGCGGTCATGGTGGCTTCGGTGCCGGTGGAGACCATCCGGATCATCTGCGCGCCGGGGACCCGGCCGCGGACCAGTTCGGCGAGCCGCGCCTCGGAGGGGTGGGAGGTGCCGAAGCCGAGTCCGGCGTCCACCGCGGCGTGCACGGCGGCGATCACCGCAGGATGCCTGTGCCCCAGCAGCGCCGGTCCCCAGGACCCGACGAGGTCCACGTACTCGGTGCCCTCGGCGTCGCGCAGGTAGGGCCCGTCGGCGGAGACCATGAACGCAGGGGTCCCTCCCACCGAGCCGAAGGCGCGGACCGGGGAGTTCACTCCCCCGGGCATGAGCTCGCGGGCTGTGTCGAAGAGTTCCTGGTTCGTGGTCATCGCGGAGGAGGGTCCTTTCAGCTGACCGGCGGGAAGCCGGCGTCGGTGCGGGGTTGGTCGGCAGGGCGGGTCGAGGCTGTGGGCCGACGGGGCTCGATCGGCGGGTGCGCGGGCGCGCTCGGCGGCGTCTGCGCACCGGACGCCGAGGCACTCCCGCGTGACCCGGCCAGCTCCTCGCGCAGCCATCCGGCCACCTCGGCGGCGTAGTAGGTCAGCACGTTGGTGGCGCCCGCGCGGCGGATCGCGATCAGCGATTCGGTGACCACGGTGCGCCGGTTGATCCAGCCATTGGCGGCGGCGGCCTCGATCATCGCGTACTCCCCGGAGACCTGGTAGGCCGAGACCGGGACGTCGCTGATCGCGGCGGTGTCGGAGAGGATGTCGAGGTAGGCGCTGGCGGGCTTGACCATCACCATGTCCGCGCCTTCGGCGAGATCCAGCTCGACCTCGCGCAGCGCCTCGGTGCGGTTCGGGGCGTCCATCTGGTACTGCTTGCGGTCACCCTTCAGCTGGGAGTCCACGGCCTCGCGGAACGGGCCGTAGAAGCCGGAGGCGTATTTCGCGGCGTAGGCGAGGATCGGCACGTGCTGGTGTCCGGCCTCGTCCAGGGCCTGGCGGATCACCGCGACCTGGCCGTCCATCATGCCCGAGGGTGCGACGACGTCGGCGCCCGCCTCGGCCTGGGCCACGCCCATCTCGGCGTAGACCTCCAGGGTGGCGTCGTTGTCCACCTCGCCGGCCTCGTCGACGAGCCCGCAGTGCCCGTGATCGGTGAACTCGTCCAGGCACAGGTCGCTCATCACGACCAGGTCCTCGCCGACCCGGTCCTTCACAGCGCGGATGGAGCGGTTGAGGATGCCTTGCGGGTCCAGGCCGGCGCTGCCCTGGGCGTCGCGGGTGGTGGGGATGCCGAAGAGCATGATCCCGGCCAGGCCGAGGTCGCGGGCCTCTTCGGCGGCGGTGAGCAGGGAGGCTTCGGTGTGCTGCACCACTCCGGGCATGGAGCTGATCGGCACCGGTTCGGTGAGGCCCTCGCGGACGAAGACCGGCAGGATCAGGTCGGCCGGGTGCAGCCGGGTCTCGGCCACCATCCGGCGCATGGCGGGGCTGCGGCGCAGCCGGCGGGGGCGCTGTTCGGGGAAACTCACGTTCGACTCCTGGTGATCAGGGGGATGACGGTCGGTGCGCTCGGGCTGGCGGCGCGTCACTGCGCAGCCGGTCCAGCTCAAGCGTGTCGCCGCCGGTCAGTCTAGTTCTCAGCGACCCAGGGCGGCCATCACAGCGTCGGCGCTCGGCTCAGAGAGAACACTGGCGGCGGGGATGCCGCGGCGAGAGAGGGTCTTGGCGGTGGGCCGGCCGATGGCCAGCAGCCGGACCCGCTCCGGGACCCCGAGGTCCGCGAGTCCGTCGGCGGCCGAGGAGCTGGTGACCAGCAGAACCGTGGGGTCCACGTGGGTCAGCCGGTCGCGGCGCAGGTCCGCGGCGAGCTGATCGAGGTCCAGGAGGTCTTCGCGGGCGGGCTGCGGGAGCAGCCGCCGGTCCGAGTCGCCGGGCGCGAGCGCTCCGTCGACCACCAGGCAGTCGGTCTCATAGGCGCTGACCTGGGTGACCTGCCAGCCGATGGCGCTGAGACCGTCGCGCAGCTGGGACCGGGCCTGGGCCGACTGCGGCAGCAGCAGCTCCGTGTTCGCACCCGGGGCCGGCTCGGGGATCTCCTGGATCATCCCGGCCGCACTCTTCTCCGCCTCAGGCATCCACGGGGAGGTGATGCCGGTCAGCGTGCGCAGCACCCGGGCAGTGCCGGGGCCGACGACGCCGACGCGTCCCTGTGCCGGAACGGTGCCGTCCCAGCCCAGCTTGACCAGGGCCCGGACGGTGTTGGCGCTGGTGAACAGCACCCACGCGAAGTCCCCGTGTGAGAGCCGCTCGAGCGCCGTCGTCAGCTCGGTGGTGTCGGCGGGCAGTCGCTGTTCGGTGACCGGCAGGAACTGGACCTGCAGTCCGGCGGCGCGCAGCCCTGCCTCCAGCGGGCCCGCCTGTGCGGGGTCTCGGGTCAGGGCGATGCGCATGGTGCCAGCTTCTAGGAATCCACGACGTGCTGCAACAGCCCGAAGTCCTCGGCGAGCAGCTGCTCGGCGACATGAGTGCCGAGCTGGATCGCCCGGTCCACCGAAACCCGGCGATCAGCCCCGGCCTCGATCGAGATCTCGGCCCCGGCGCGCTGCACCTTGGTGCCGTCGGGCGCGCAGATCACCGAGTCCAGCCGCAGGGTGGCGCCGCCGTCGGGATTGTCGTCATAGCGGGCGAGCCCGCCGATCGGCGCCGAGCAGCCGGCGTTGAGCTTCGCCAGCAGTCCCCGTTCGGCGGAGGTCTCCAGCCGGGCCGGGATGTCGTCATAGAGCGCCAGCGCCATGCCGAGCGGCGCCGTGGGCTCGGCATCCTCGGCGCGGACCTCCACGGCCAGGGCTCCCTGTCCGGGGGCGGGGAGCATGACCTCGGTGGGGATCAGCTCGGCGATGTGGTGCTCCAGGCCGAGCCGCTTCAGCCCCGCCCCGGCGAGCACGACGGCGTCCAGGTCACCCCGGGCGGCATTCGGTGCCTGCGGTGAGGCCTCGGCCGCAGACCCATGGCCGCGGACCCGGGCCAGCCGGGTGCCGACGTTGCCGCGGATGTCCACGATCTCCAGATCAGGTCGGGCGGCGCGCAGCTGTGCGGCCCGGCGCGGGGAGCCGGTGCCGACCTTCGCGCCCTGCGGCAGCTGGGCCAGCGGGACGTCATCGGCGGAGCACAGCGCATCGCGCACGTCTTCGCGAGAAGGCACCGAGGCGATCGCAAGCCCCTCGAGATCCTTGGCCGGCAGGTCCTTGAGCGAGTGCACGGCCACATCACAGGTCTTGTCGAACAGCGCCTGGCGCAGCGCGGAGGCGAACACTCCGGTGCCGCCCATCTGCGCGAGCGGCCCGGTGAGGATGTCACCCTCGGTCTTGACCGTGATGAGCTCATATCCGGCGTCGGCGTGGGAGGCGAGCGCCTCGGCCGCCGTCGTCGTCTGGGTCAGCGCGAGCTTGCTGCCGCGGGTGCCTACGGTGAAGGTGGGCATCTAGCTCCTTGCGACATCTTTGCGGAAGCGGGTGCAGTTGCAGGGACCACAGATGCCGGACCACTTGCCGGGCACGACCTGCTCGCCGAAGCCGACGGGCTCACCGTTGACGCCCTGCAGGTACTCGCTGAGCACGTCGATAAGTCCGGAGACGAACTTCTCCTGGATGCCAGGGGTCGCGGCGCGGTGGTAGGCCAGGCCGAGCTCCGCGGCGGTGTCCTTGGCCTCGGTGTCGAGGTCCCAGAGCACCTCCATGTGATCGGAGACGAAGCCGATGGGCATCACCACCACACCGGCGACGCCGGCCTCGGCGTCTTCGGTGATGGCGTCGTTGATGTCGGGCTCCAGCCACGGGGTCTTCGGGCTGCCGGATCGGGACTGGAAGGTCAGTGAGTGCTCCAGGCCCTCGGCCTCTTCGACGCTGGCCATCAGGTGGCGCGCGACGGCGAGGTGCTCGGCCGAGTAGACGTCGGTGCCGTATTCCTCGATCACCCGGTCCGGGCCCATGGCCTCGGCGTTGCGGCTGGGGATGGAGTGGGTGACGAAGACGATCTTCGGCTTCGCCTCGGCCTTTCCGGCCTGCTCGAGCTGCGCCCGGACATCGGCGATGCCGGCGGCCAGGGCGTCCTTGAACGGGTCGATGAACGCCTTGTCCATGAAGAACTGACGAACCTTCACCACGCTCATCTCCTCGCGCAGCCCGGTCTCATCCAGGGTGAGTGAGAAGTCCTCGCGGTACTGCCCGCAGGAGGAGTAGCCGTTGTACGCGGAGGTGACCAGCGCCAGGATCCGACGGTGTCCGGCAGCGTGCATCTCGCGGAAGGTCTCGGTGAAGAAGGGGTTCCAGTTGCGGTTGCCCCAGTAGATCGGGATGTTCAGCTGCCGGGCGGCGACCTCGGCCTCCAGCGCCCCCTTGAGGTCCCGGTTCTGCTGGTTGATCGGGCTGATCCCGCCGTTGGCGCGGTAGTGCGTGGCGACCTCTTCTAGCCGCTCATCCGGGATGCCGCGACCTCGGGTGACGTTGCGCAGGAATGGGAGCACGTCATCCTGACCCTCGGGGCCGCCGAAGGAGGCGAGCAGGATCGCGTCGTAGTTGCCCGGCTGGTCCTTGGTGGAACCCTCGGCATAGTCCACCGGAAGCGGAGCCGGCGCCTCGGCGGCGTCGGGGCTGGTCTCGGTGCCCGGGGTGGGCGTGGCCTGGGAGGAGTCCGCCACTGCCGAGGCGGCCTGCGCCTCGGTGGGGTGATCGGAGGTCTCGGTCGGGTGCGCCGGTCCGGCGTTCCCGGCTGATCCGGTGTTCTCGGCCGATTCGGCGTTGTCGGGGGTGATCGTCACAGCAGAACCTCAGCGATCTCCGACGCGGCCTTCAGGCGGCGTCCGGTGTAGAAGGGAATCTCATCGCGTACGTGATAGCGGGTCTCGGACTCGCGCAGCTTGCGCATCATGTCGACCAGATCGGTGAGCTTCGGCGCCTCCAGCGCGAGCAGCCACTCCCAGTCGTTCAGCGCGAAGGCCGAGGTGGTGTTGGCCAGCACCGAGGGGAACTCCTGGCCGAGCATTCCGTGCTCGCGCAGCATCTTCCCGCGCTTGGCCGGGTCCAGCAGGTACCAGTCATAGGAGCGGTTGAACGGATAGATGACCAGCCAGTCCTCCGGCGGCACCCCGAGGGCATAGGCCGGGACGTGGCTGCGGGCGAACTCGGCGGTGCGGTGCACGCCCATGGCGGAGAACGCGATCCGGGTCTGCGAGAACATCGCGGTGCGGCGGATGCGGCGCACCGCGGCCTGCAGGCCCTCGGCTGAGGGGCCGGTGACCCAGGTGAGGATGTCGGCCTCGTCGCGCATGGCGGAGACGTCGTAGGTGCCGCGGAAGCTGACCTCCTGCTCGGCGAACGCTCCGGCAAGCTGGTCGAACTCGACCTCCACGTCGGCGCCCTGCGGAGCGGGTCCGGTCCGCGCGAAGACGGTGTAGAGGGTGAACCAGTCTTTGCCCGAGGTGTTGACCTCTTCGGGCGTGCGCTGGGCGTTGCTGCCGTAGCTCACAGATGCCTCCATCAGCATTGATCGTCCGTGCGGGACCTCAGGTGACGATGTCCCGCATCCAGCTTATCGCCCGGACTTCCACGGTTTTCTACATGACGTCGAAAAAAGTGACGGACGGCTCAGGAGCGGACGCTGAGGATCGCTGCGGCCGCCGCGCGGGCGTCGGGCACCACCCGGGCCAGTCCGGTGCCGGCGAACCAGGCGCCGATCATATGGAGCCCCGGCTGCCCCCCCGCTGCCGCCCCGCCGGAGGCATCAGCCAGCCGCTCGCGCAGCGCGGCGATCCGTTCGGCGTGCCCGGCGGAGCTCTGCGGAAGCGCCTTGCGCCAGCGGATCACGCTGGCCTCGAGTATCTGCTCGGGTTCGATCGGCAGCCCGAAGAGCGCACCGACGTCGACGGCGGCGGCCTGCAGCAGCGCCTCGTCGCTGGACTCAGCGCCGAGCGCGTCCTGGTGGGTCTGCCCCACCCGTCCATAGGAGAGGCGCACCACGTGGTGACCGGGTCCGTGGGCGTGGGTGACGGCGGTGTCCGCCCATTCCCATTTGGAGCTGATGTGCGTCATCGCCTTGGCGGCGATGTCCCTCACCTGCGGCGCCACCAGCACCCCGGTGCCGCGCGGGTGGTCGTCGAGCTCGGGGGCGTCGAGGATCATCGAGACCAGGGCGACGCCGCGGCCCGGGTCCGGCGCGCCGGCGGCCTGAGTGCCGTCATCTGGACCTCCTGCCGGGGTCAGTCCGGTCAGGTCCAGTCCGCTCAGGTCGACCACTGAAGAGATCAGCTGCACAGCGGCAGGGGCGTCCAGGGCGAGGATCACGTGGTCCGGTCGTGTCCCTCCACTCGCTGCAGTCCCGGCGGCCAGGGCGGCCAGGTCGGTGACCTCCGTGTTGAGCCGGATCTCCGCGCCGAGCTGGAGCAGCTGCGCCTCGAGCGCGCCGACGAGGCGGTTGAGTCCCCCGTGCAGCGAGTTCACCGCCGAGCCGGGAGGGGCCTTGGACTTCACCAGCGCCACCGCTCGGGCCAGCGAGCCCTCGCGCAGCATCGCCTCGAAGAGTCCGGGGGCGGCGTTGTTCATGTCCAGGTCGTCGGGGTCAGCCGAATGCACCCCCGACACGATCGGGGTGACCAGCCGATCCAGCGCGGCCTGGCCCATCCGGTCCCGGACCACCTCGCCGAGGGTGATCTGCCCGGCCCGAGCCTCATGGGCCTCGGCCCAGTTCTCCATGGAAGCAGTGAGATCCTCGGCGGCGCGGCGAGCTTCGGCCTCTCCGAGGATGGCCACCACGTCCGGGGACAGCGGATCGGCCGGGATTCCGAGGATTCCGGTGGCCGGCAGCGGAGCGGCAAGATCAGGCAGCTGCAGCCATGCCGCGGAATGCTGCGGGGCGACCACCTGCTCGTCCAGGCCGAGCTCCTTGAGCAGCCGGGGCACCACGGGTGAGCGGGTCGCGAAGGCCTCAGCTCCGGCGTCGTAGGCGACGCCCCCCATGACGTGGGCGCCGATCGCCCCGCCCAGCCGGTCATCGGCCTCGAAGATCTCCACCGTGGCGCCGGCGCGGGCCAGATCCCAGGCGGCGATCAGCCCGGCGATGCCCCCGCCGACCACGGCGACATGCGGCGGCGAGGCCGAGGCGCTCGACCGTTCGCTCACCGGGGCGCTGACCTGTGCGTTGACGGGTTCACTCAACGAAGCGTTGATCTGGGCGTTCATTCAGGCGGAGCTCAGTCCTCGTAGCCGATCTCGTGGATCAGGCTGACCACGCGGGTGAGCACCTCCGGGTCGGTCTCCGGGGGCACCCCGTGACCCAGGTTGAGCACGTGCCCGGCGGCGCCGGAGCCGGCCGCGATGATCGCGCGCACGTGCTTCTCCAGCACGGGCCAGTCGGCGGGCAGCAGCGCCGGGTCGATGTTGCCCTGCAGCGGCGTCTCCGCACCCACCCGACGGGTGGCCTCGGCGAGGTTCAGCCGGTAGTCGACTCCGACGACGTCGGCGCCGGCCACGCGCAGCAGGTCCAGGATCTCCCCGGTGCCGGTGCCGAAGTGGATCAGCGGGGCGGTGACCCGGTGACCCGCAGGCGTGGTGCCGCCGAGGTCCTGGACATGGGTGAAGGCTTCGGCGGAGTGGCTCAGCACGTGGCGGGCATAATCCTCGCGGCCCAGTGATCCGGCCCAGGAGTCGAAGAGCTGCGCGGCGGAGGCGCCGGCCATCAGCTGGGCGCGCATGAACCGGCCGGAGACCTCTGCGGCCCAGGCGGCGAGGGCGTTCCAGGTGTCGGGGTCAGCGTGCATCATGGTGCGCGGTCCCAGGTGGTCCCGGGAGGGCTTGCCCTCCACCATGTAGGCGGCCAGGGTGAACGGGGCACCGGCGAAGCCGATCAGCGGGGTGGAGCCGAGCTCGGCCACGGTGCGCCTCACGGCCTCGGTGATCGGCGCGAAGGCGGCGTCGTCGAGCGTGGGCAGCGCCTCGACGTCGGCGCGGGTGCGCACCGGGGAGCCCAGCACCGGGCCCACACCGGGCTGGATCTCGACGTCGATCCCGGCCAGGCGCAGCGGGATGACGATGTCGGAGAAGAAGATCGCGGCGTCGACGTCGTGCCGACGCACCGGCTGCAGCGTGATCTCCGAGGCCAGCGCGGGGTCCAGGCAGCTGTCCAGCATCGTGGTGCCCTCGCGCAGCGCCCGGTATTCGGGCAGCGAACGGCCGGCCTGCCGCATGAACCACACCGGGCGGCGGTGCGGACGTGTGATCTCCCCCGCACTGTTACGCCCGCCGCGATACTGATTCAGCAGAGCGGAGTCGGCGGTGAGCCCGGTGAGCAGCGGGTGGTCCTGCGGCAGCTGCGCGGTGGAACCCTGAGAACGAACGGCCGCCCGCGGGATCGCGGTGACGGAGCCGGTGGCCGGGGAGGACGCGGCCATGCCGGCGAAAGATCCAGAAGTCATATGCCACATTCTCCACTTTTCCGCGCCACACTTCGACCCGCTGTAGAATCGATGACGTCGTGGTACTTATTTCACTCGTTGCCACCCACTCGGAGCTGGACCTCGAGACGGTGGGCACTCTCAGCTCAGGAGCGGCCGAACTGGCCGGTTCCGTACACATGCCTGCCGTGACGCTGGCGACGTGCAACCGCATGGAGATCTACGCCGAGTCCACCGGCGGCTCCCATGATGACGTGCAGACGACCCGCGAACAGCTGCTCGACGCTGTCGCAGAGACCTCCGGCCTGGACCGCGAGCTGGTCGGCCGCTCGTTCCGCACCCTGGTGGAGGACGACGCCGTCTCTCACCTCTTCGAGGTCGGCGCCGGTCTGGACTCCGCCGTGATCGGGGAGCGCGAGATCGCCGGCCAGGTGCGCAAATCCCTGGCCGACGCCCAGCACGCCGGGACCATCTCCGGAAGCCTCACCAAGCTCTTCGAGACCGCGTCGCGGACCGCCAAGGATGTCGGCACCCGCACCGCGCTGGGCTCCCGCGGACGTTCCATCGTCTCGGTGGCCCTGGACATCGCCGGGGACATGCGCGGCGACGGCTCCACGTTCTACCCCGGCGCCAAGATCGTGCTGATCGGCACCGGCGCCTACTCCGGGACATCGCTGGCCCAGCTGGTCGAGCGCGGGGTCACCGACATCGGGGTCTTCTCCGGCTCCGGCCGCGCCGAGGACTTCGTGGCCGAGCGTGTCGGCGGCGCCCGGGCGCTGCAGATGCAGGAACTGCCCGGGGCCTTCCGCAACGCCGATGTGATCATCGGCTGCTCCGGCGGCAACCGGCGGATCACCGCCAAAGAGGTCGAGAACCTGGCCGGACTCTCCGGAGACACCCGGCGGGAGAAGCCGCTGACCGTCATCGATCTCGCACTGTCCCATGACTTCGATCCCGATGTCGCCGAGCTCGACGGAGTGGACCTGATCACCCTGGAATCGGTGAAGATGGCCGCCCCCGGGGAGACCGAGGACTCGGTTCAGGAGGCGCGCGACGTCGTGCGCTCGGCGGTGAACCAGTACCTCACCGAGCGTCGCGAACGCACCGCCGACGACGCCATCGTGGCGCTGCGCCGGCACACCCAGTCGCTGCTGGACGAAGAGATGGACAGAGTCCGCAAGCAGCACGGCTGCACCGGAGCCACCGAAGAGGTGGAGTTCGCGGTGCGCCGGATCGTGCGCAAGATGCTGCACGCACCCACCGTGCGAGCCCGCGAGATGGCCGCCGAGGGGCGCACCGAAGACTATGTGCGCGCGCTCCAGGACCTGCACGGCATCGAGGTCACGGTCCGCCAGGAGACCACGCGCGCCACCCCGGCGAAGCGCCGCCGGGCCGAGGACTTCTCCGCCGCGGAGCTCGCCCAGATGGCCAGCTACCTCACGAAGGTCCCCGTCGGCGGGTTCTGTCAGCACCATCGCCCCGGCGAGTTCGAGATCGAACGCATCGACGCCGTGCGCCACATCCACATCCGCCGCGCCAGCTGAGCCGCCTCTCCCCCGAGGCGAAGCTTGACCTCGCTGAGGAACTGCGGGCAGAGCAGCTCGTCCACGCCGCGGAGGTCGACCCGGTCGCGGCGCTCCAGTCTGCAGACGGTCTTGACGTGGAAGTGTTCTCACTCCATGCAGCAGGTCGCATGCGCGTGGTGGTCGGGAGAAGAGATCGTAGACCTGATGGTCTGTCGCAGGGCTTCAGCCCCACGGGTCGCCACAGGTCTACGATCTCTTCACCCCAGGGAGGGGCTTCCCGATGGTTCAGATCAGTCGAGGCCCTGTTCGCTGAGCCAGTCGGCGGCGACATCGGCGGGATCGGCCTGGTCATCGACGCTCTGGCTGTTCAGTGAGATCAGCTCCTCGCTGGTCAGCGCGGCGTTGACCTCGTCGAGCACCGCGGCGGCGGCCTCGTCGACCCGTTCGGAGACCACCGGGATCACGTTCTGCGGCAGCACCAGCTCCTCGGGATCCTCGAGCACCACGAGGTTCTCCGACTCGATGATCGGATCGGCGCTGTAGATGTCGGCGACCTCCACGTCCCCGCTCAGCAGCGCGTCCACGGTCAGCGGCCCGCCGGAGTCCTGGACCGTGACCACGCTGATCTCCACGCCGTAGACGTCCTGGAGCCCCTCGGGCCCATAGGGCCTGGTCTCGAACTCGGAGTTCGCCGCGATGCGCAGATCCTCGATCCCGGCCAGGTCGGACACCTCGGTGAGGTCATTCTCCTGCGCGAACTCGGAGGTGACCACGAAGCTGTCCTGGTCGGTGGCCTCGGCCGGCTCGAGCACGCGCAGACCCTCGGGCAGCGCCTCCCCGAGCGCGGCGGTGATCTCCTCGAGGGTCGCCGCTTCGGCGGCCTCGTCGTAGTACTGCAGGAAGTTGCCCGCATACTCGGGAAAGACGTCGATGGCGCCGGATTCGATCTCCGAGACATAGACCTCCCGCTGACCGATCTCGAACTCGCGCTCGACCTCGATCCCCTCGGCTTCCAGCGCCTGCGCGTAGAGCTCGGCGATGATGGTGTTGGAGTAGTACTGCTGGGATCCGATCACCAGGGCCTCGCCCTGTTCGGCCTCGCCCTCACCATCCTCGGCGAGCGGGTCTCCGCCGCCGCAGCCGGTCAGCGCCAGAGCGGCGATCGTTCCTGTGACCCAAAATCCGGTGGTCCTCATCTGTCGTCCTCTTTCTCTCGGCAGCTCCCACTTCAGCGGCAACTTGTCCTAGGAGAAATCTTCGCAGAAACACCAGCTCACCGGCAGAGGGTGCTCAGTGCGCAGTCACATTCGCGCGATTCTGGTGCGGTGCTTCAGGACTCGAGGCCTCCGGGCGCCCGTTTGCGCGCCGATTCCGGGGGTCTCGGCGGGGGCCGGAGACGCGCTGCGGTCCGGCGAGCCCCGGGACCTGGCGGAGCAGCCGCTGGGTGACACCGAAGGCCGCGTCCACCAGGATGGCGAGCAGGATCACCACCAGGGAGGCGCCGAGCATCACGGAGTAGTCGTAGGTCTGCAGCCCCAGGAACAGCTGACGCCCGAGCCCGCCGGCCCCGACATAGGCCGCGAGCGTCGCGGTGGCGATGATCTGCAGCGCGGCGAGCCGCAGCCCGCTCAGGATCAGCGGCAGGCCCAGCGGGATCTCCACCCGGGTGAGGATCTGCCAGCCGCTCATCCCCTGGGCGCGCGCGGCGTCCACCGTGGCCTGGTTCACCGATTCCACCCCGGCGTAGGCGCCGGCCAGCACCGAGGGCGCGGCGAGGATCACCAGCGCCACCATGGGGGCGGTCAGCCCGATCCCGGTGAACAGCGCCACCAGGGTGAGCAGGCCCAGCGTGGGCAGCGCGCGGGCGGCCCCCGTGGCCACGATCGCGAGTCCGCGACCCTTGCGGGTGTGTCCGATCGCCAGGCCCAGCGGCAGCGCGATCACCGCGGAGATTCCCAGCGCAAGCAGGGTGTAGCCGAGGTGCTCGAGGGAACGCGCCCAGAGCCCGCCGGGCCCGGCCCAGGCCTCGGCGGTGAGCAGCCAGTCCAGGGCTTCGAGGATGTTGGTCATGCGGAGACCTCCCGGGCCCGGGCCGGCAGCGGACGACGACGGCGGCTCGGCTGCTGCCACGGCATCAGCATCCGCCCGGCCAGGACCAGCAGCAGGTCGCAGATCAGCGCGAGCACCACGGTCATCAGGATCCCGGCCACGATCGAACCGATGATGTTGCGGGCGAATCCGTCGGTGAACAGCGAGCCCAGCGAGCTGACCCCGAGCACGGCGCTGACCGAGACCAGGCTGATCGAGCTCACGCAGACCACACGCACCCCGGCGAGCAGGGCGGGGCCGGCGAGCGGGAGCTCCACGGTGAAGAATCGTCCGACTCCGGAGAACCCGATGGCGGTGGCGGAGGTGCGCACGTCGTCGGTGACCGCGTCCAGCGCCTCCGCGGCGGAGCGCACCATCAGGGCCAGTCCGAAGATGGACAGGGCGATGACCACGTTGAGCGGGTCACGCACCGAGGTGCCGATCAGCGCGGGCAGCAGGATGAACAAGGGCAGCGAGGGCACCGCGTAGAGCAGTCCGGTGCCGGTGAGCACCGGCTCGCGCAGCACCCGCACCCGGTTCGCACCCCAGGCCAGTGGGATCGAGAGCACGAAGGCGATGATCACGGCGGGCAGGCTCAGCGCCAGATGCGCCAGCGTGAGCTCCCCGATGCGGGGGAGGTTGTCCAGGACCCAGGTCATGGGTGCTGGACGGGATCGGCTCGGACACTGTCGGGCTTGGCGCCGTTGAACTGGGCCCCGCCGGGCTGGCCGCCCCCGGGCTGAACACCATCCGGCTGGGAGTCCACCACACCCAGGGGTCGGCCCTGGGCGTCGGAGATGAGCCAGCCGCCGTCGTCGGCCGTGGCGGCGGTCAGCGATCGCCGGCCCGAGTCCAGGCCCAGGAAGCGCGAGACGAAATCGTCCTGCTGGTTCTGCACCAGCTCCGCTGGGGTGCCTGCGGCGGCGACCTCGCCGCCGGCCTTGAGCACCACGATCTGGTCGCCGAGCGTCAGCGCCTCGTCGATGTCGTGGGTGACGAAGATGATGGTCTTCTTCAGGTCCGCCTGGACCCGGGAGAGCTCGCGCTGCAGCTCGACGCGCACCAGCGGGTCCACGGCGCCGAAGGGCTCGTCCATGAGCAGGATGTTGGGGTCGGCGGCGAGTCCGCGGGCCACCCCGACGCGCTGCTGCTGGCCGCCTGAGAGCTGGCCGGGGTAGCGGGTCCCCAGGGAGGCGTCGAGACCGACGATCTCCATCAGCTCGTAGCCGCGTGCCCGAGAATCGGCCCGGGAGGCGCCGTTGAGCCGCGGCACGGTCGCGATGTTGTCGATGACCCGGCGGTGCGGCAGCAGCCCGGAATGCTGCATCACGTAGCCGATGCGGCGACGCAGGGCGACCGGCTCGGCGTCGGACACATCTTCATCGTCGATGAGCACGGCCCCGGAGCTGGGGTCCACCATCCGGTTGACCATGCGCAGCAACGTGGTCTTCCCGCAGCCGGAGGAGCCCAGCAGCACGGTGGTGGTGTGCGAGGGCACGATGAGGCTGAAGTCCTGGACCGCGGGGGTCCCGTCCGGGTAGGTCTTGGTGACCTGCCGAAATTCGATCATGACGCCTCCATCAATGCCTGTCGGTGGACCTGCGCATGCTCACCCAGACGATTCTCCATCACATCCAGGGCCTGCGGGGAGGAGTCGATGCAGATGAAGCGGCGCCCGGTCTCCACGGCCACCGCACCCAGGGTTCCAGAGCCGGCGAAGAAGTCGAGCACCCAGTCCCCCGGGTTCGAGGAGGCCTGGACCATCCGACGGATGAGACCGACCGGCTTCTGCGTGGGATACCCGGTCTTCTCCCTCCCGGTGGGCGAGACGATGGTGTGCCACCAGACGTCGGTGGGCAGCTTGCCCAGCGCGACCTTCTCCGCGGTGACCAGCCCGGGGGCCATATAGGGCTCGCGGTCCACGGCCTCGGCGTTGAAGATGTAGCCCGAGGGGTTCTTCACGTAGACCAAGATGGTGTCGTGCTTGGTGGGCCAGCGCTTCTTGGTCCGCCCGCCGTAGTCATAGGCCCAGATGATCTCGTTGAGGAAGGACTCCCGCCCGAAGATCGCATCGCAGAGGACCTTCGCGTAGTGGACCTCGCGGTAGTCCAGGTGCAGGTAGAGCGTGCCCTCATCGGCGAGCAGCCGCCAGGCGTGGAGCAGCCGGGGCTCGAGGAACTCCCAGTAGTCGGTGAAGGAGTCGTCGTACTCGGCCAGCGCGCGGCGGACCGTGTCATAGCTGCGCCCGGCGAAGCCCACCCGGTTGCCCTCGCCGTCGGGGCGCCGGGTGTTGGTGGTCTTGGTGGCCCGCTGGGCCCGCCCCGTGTTGAAGGGCGGGTCCAGGTAGATCACCGTGAAGGCACCGTCAGGCAGGTCCGGCAGGAGCTCGAGGTTCTCGCCCTCGAGCACCTGGGATCCACCGCTGGGGTCGAAGCTGCCGCTGCTCGCCGCAGCCTTCTCCCCGGTACTCACATCGGGGCCGTTCAGCTCTCGCTGGAGGTGGTGTCGCCGCCTGAGCCGGAGCCACCACGACGACGACGCCGCCGCCTTGGCTGCGTGGCCGAGTCTGATCCCTCAGCCGACGCCGCGGACTCAGCTGGCTGACCCTGCTGGGTCTGCGTGGCTGAGCCGGAGTCCTCGCCGCCGCGGGTGCGGCGACGGTTGCGGCTGCGCGGGGCAGCTGCGCCCTCGGGCGCCGGAGCGGAGTCCGTGGAGGAGCCCCGGTTCGAATCTTCCGTGCGGCTGCCACCGCGGCCGGAGTCCCGGCCGCCGGAGCGTCCGCCGCGTGAAGAGTCGCGATCACCGGAACGACCGCCGCGACCGCCGTCACGGTCGCCGGAGCGTCCGCCGCGACCGGCATCGCGGTCACCGCGTCCGCCGCTGGACCTGCGCTTCTCGGGGCCGCCGAGGTCTTCGAGCTCCTCGGCGTCCAGGCCGGCCTTGGAGCGCTTATGCCGCGGCAAGCGCCCCTTGGTGCCCTTGGGGATGTCGAGGTCCTCGTAGAGGTGCGGCGAGGAGGAGTAGGTCTCGATGGGTTCCGGGATGCCCAGGCCGAGGGCCTTGTCGATGAGCTTCCACTTGGGCATGTCCTCCCAGTCCACGAAGGTCACGGCGATGCCGGTCTTGCCGGCGCGGCCGGTGCGGCCCACGCGGTGCAGGTAGGCCTTCTCGTCATCTGGGGCGGTGAGGTTGATGACGTGGGTGATGTCGGTGACGTCGATGCCGCGGGCGGCGACGTCGGTGGCGACCAGCACGTCGATCTTCTCGTTGCGGAAGGCGCGCAGGGCCTGCTCGCGGGCGCCCTGGCCGAGGTCGCCGTGGATGGCGCCGGCGGCGAAGCCGCGGGACTGCAGCTCCGCGGAGAGCCGGTCGGCCTGGCGCTTGGTCCGGGTGAAGACGATGGTGCGGCCGCGGCCCTCGGCCTGAAGCAGACGGGCGATGACCTCGTCCTTGTCCAGGTGGTGCGCGCGGTAGACCAGCTGCCGGATATCCTTCTTGGTGATGCCCTCATCCAGCGGATCTGCGGCCGAGATGTGGGTGGGCTTGGACATGTAGCGACGCGCCATGGCGACCACGGGGCCGGGCATGGTCGCGGAGAAGAGCATGGTCTGGCGACCGATCTCCGGGACGGCCGAGAGCAGGGTCTCCACGTCGGGGAGGAAGCCGAGGTCCAGCATCTCGTCGGCCTCGTCGAGGACCACGATGTTGACGTTCTTCAGCTTCAGGTGGCGCTGCCGGTGCAGGTCGATCAGTCGGCCGGGGGTGCCGACGACGATCTCGACGCCGCGATCCAGCTCTTCGATCTGCGGCTCGTAGGCGCGGCCGCCGTAGATGGTGGCCACGCGGATGCCGCGGCGGGCGGCGGCGACCTTGATGTCGGAGGCCACCTGCACGGCGAGCTCGCGCGTCGGGGCCACGATCAGCGCCTGGGGCGCTCCGGGGGCCGGAAGGTCGTCATAGCCGGCGTCGTCGGGGCTGGTCACGCGCTGGATGGCGGGGATGCCGAAGCCCAGCGTCTTGCCGGTGCCGGTCTTGGCCTGACCGATGATGTCATAGCCGCCCAGCGCGATCGGCAGGGTCTCCGCCTGGATCGGGAAGGGGGTGGTGATCCCCTTGGCGGCGAGGGCCTCGACGATCTCGGGGCGCACATTGAAGTCTGCGAAGGTGAGGCTGGAGGCTTCGACGGCCTCGACGAGCTCGGGGTCAACGGCGGAGATGGTGGCGTCAATCTCGGCGGCTGAGGACTCGGTGGTCTGTTCAGTCATGGGTACTTTCATTAGGCGACTGCGGCTGCGAAGCCCACGGTCTGTTTGGTGTCGGAGCCGATCTCCACATAGCCGATGGACGCGACGGGCACGACGATCTTCTTGCCCCGGCGGTCCTCCAGGCTGAGCAGCGGCTGCGCGCCTTCGATGGCGGCGGCCACGGCCTGCTCGATCTCTTCGGGCTTGGCGTCGGTCTCGATGACGATCTCGCGAGAGACGTGCTGAATGCCGATACGTACTTCCATGCCAACTCCTTGAATCTATGGGCTTCGCCCACTTCGAAGAGTTCCGCAGGTGCCCGTATGCGGGCGCATGCAGAGAAGCGGGCGGGCTTACCTGCCCCCGAGTCTACCTACCTTGTGCTTTCTGTGCTTTCAGACTCTTTCGGGAAGCCGGAGATTCCGCGCCAAGCCAAACGCGCGGTCAGCTCGGCCGAGACCTCGCGGTCCGGGCGCTCGGAGAGTCGGCTCCAGTGCCGGGCCGCGGAGAGGGCCATGCCGATCAGACCGTGACCGAGCATCGTGGCCTCGGCCATCGGCTGGCCGGTGTCATCGGCGATGACCTCGGCGATCGCGCCGGCCATGCCGTCGTGGAAGCGCTCGAGCCGGTCCTCGACCTCTTCGTCGTTGTCCATCCCTGAGGTGAAGACCAGCCGGTAGGCCTCGTCCTTGCGGGAGATGAACTCGTAGAAGGCCCCCATCGTGGCCTGCACCCGGTCCTTGTTGTTCTCAGCCGTCGACAGCGCCTGGGTGAGCTCATGCTCCAGGGCGCTCAGGTGGGTGTCCAGCAGCCCGAGGAACAGCTCGTGCTTGCCGGGGAAGTGCTGATAGAGCACCGGCTTGGAGACCTGGGCGCTCTCGGCGATGTCATCCATCGAAGCCCCGTGATATCCCTTGGCCACGAAGACCTGCAGCGCGCACTCCAGCAGCTGGGTGCGGCGCTGCTCCCGGGGCAGCCGCTTGGCCCGCACGATGCCGGCGGGGTCTCTGATGCTCTGGCTCATGGGGACAGTCTATTCAGGGGTCGCGCAGAGGCCACCGGCGCCCGGGCCGGGACCCGGGACTTGGATGCCGTGGGGCGCTCAACCCTTCTCCGCTCCCGCGTTCGCCCCCTGGGTGAAGTAGCGCTGGAACACGATGAACACCAGCGCCGTCGGGATCGTCATCAGCAGCGCCGCCGCCATGGCGACCGGATACTGGTTGCCGGAGCCCAGCCCACCGGTGGTGAAGCCTGCGACGCCGCGCGTCAGCGTGTACAGGTCCGGGTTGTTGGTGGCCACGATGAAATGCCCCAGCTCGTTCCACGATCCCTGGAAGGACAGGATCGTCAGCGTGATCAGCGCCGGCTTGGCCATCGGCAGCACCACCGACCAGAAGGTCCTGAATGTCCCTGCCCCGTCGATGCGGGCCGCCTCCTCCACCGACTCGGGGATGGTCTCGAAGAACTGCTTCATGATGAAGATGCCCGCCGCGTCGATCATCAGCGGCACGATCAGCGCAGGGTAGGTGTTGTAGATCCCGACATAGTTGAGGATCAGGAACTTCGGGATCAGCAGAACGATCCCGGGCACTGCCATGACCGCGAGCAGACCGGTGAACAGCGCGATCCGACCGGTGAACTTCAGCCGGGCCAGCGCGTAGCCGGCGAGGGAGCAGAAGAACACCCGCCCGACCGTGACGCAGAGCGTGACGATCACACTGTTGGTGAACCAGGTCGGATAGTTGGAGCTGAACAGCGTCTCCCACGCTCCGGTGGTGAAGGGGTCGGGAGTCAGCGACAGGGCGTTGCCGGTCGCATCGGGATCGGTCTTGAAAGAGGTGACCAGCTGGATGATGAAGGGGTAGATGTAGAGGAGCGCGAAGAAGAGCAGCATCCCGTAGAACCAGTACTTCTTCACCCGCGAGGGCCGAGACTCCCCCACCGCTGCGAGTTCGGGAGTGACCGGGACGCCGTCGTCTTTGGGGGGTGCACTCATGAGCTCTGGGCCTTTCGCTGGGTCTCTTCGACGATTACTCGGGTCGGGCGCCGTCGCTGCCGCCTGACGCCGCGGTCGGCCCGCTTCTGCGCGGAGGCGTCCTTGTCCCGCATGAGCCAGCGCTGGGTCGTGGTCAGGATGAAGATGATCGCGAAGAGGATGAACGCGATGGCCGCGCCCTGGCCCCAGTCGCCATTGGTGAAGGCCGCCTGGTAGGACAGATACGCCGGGGTCAGCGTGGTCTTGGCGGGCCCGCCCTGGGTCATGACATACATCTGGTCGAAGACCTGCCAGGTCCCGATGAAGCCGAGCGTCACCACCAGCAGGATGGTCGGGCGCAGATGCGGCACCGTGACGTTCATGAATCGCTGCCACTTGTTGGCGCCGTCGACCATCGCCGCCTCTTCGACCTCGACGGGCAGGTCCTGCAGGCCGGCGAGGAAGAGCAGCATGAAGGTGCCGGCGGTCGTCCAGATGACCTGCATCATGATCGCGCTCAGCGCCACCGACGGCCCCGAGAACCACTCCCAGAAGGAGAGCCCCATCACCGACGGACTCGTCATCCACGACGGCGGACTCGCGATGCTCCACAGGCCGACCGCGTCACCGAAGATGTGGATCAGACCACGAGAATCCTGGAACCAGTTGGGGCCGTTTACACCGAACCAGCCGAGCACGTTGTTGATCGCCCCGCTGCCGGCGAACAGGAAGAGGAACAGCAGCGAGATGGCGACCGAGGACACCACCGAGGGGAAGTAGAAGGCGGTGCGGAAGAACGTCCGGCCCCTGAGGAACCTGTTGTTCAGCAGCACCGCGAGGCTCAGCGCCAACATGGTCTGCAGCGGCACGACGCCCAGGACGTAGTAGAAGGTGTTGCGGAAGGAGATCATCAGGTCCTGCCGGGCCAGTCCCGGATCAGCCAGCAGGGCGTTGTAGTTCTCCGTGCCGATGAAGTTCACATCACCGGAGATCGGGCTGCCGCTGCCGCTCCAATCACTGAGCGAGACCCACAGCGCCATACCGATCGGGGCGACCAGGAACACGCCCAGCACGATGATCGCCGGGCTGACGAAGAGCCACCCCGCGCCCTGTTGGCGCTGTGGGTCTCGAGACTTCACTGCTCCAGCACCGCCGACGCGTTGGAGTCGAAGCTCTCCATCATCTGCTGCAGGTCCGCGCTGCTGATGCCTTCAAGCTGAGAGTTCAGATCCGCCACCACCTGGGTCATGTCCGGGGCGTTGACCGGGCCGCGGCCGTAGTCGCCGCCGGCGATGAACGGGGCGTCCTCGGGGAACGCCGAGGAGTAGTCCTCGGTGGCCGCCTGGCGTGACGGCATCACGCCGAAGGCCTCGGCGAACTCCAGCTGCTGCTCAGGAGTGGAAAGGTGGTTCACCAGCTCGACCGCCTCGGCCTGCGCCTCGGAGTCGGATGCGACGCCCCAGCACTGGCTGAACAGCAGGGTTCCTGGTCCTTCTGAGCCCTCGGGGAGCTCGGCGACGGTGTAGTCGACGTCCGGGTAGTCATTGCTCATGGCACCTCGGATCCAGTTTCCCTCGATGGTCATCGCGGCGCGCTCGGTGCCGAAGGCTTCGCCGCCCCAGCCGGCGTCGACGTCACCGGCATAGGCGAAGCTGCCCTCGGCCATGTTCTCCTTCACGTACTCCAGACCTGAGAGCACCTCTTCGCTGGCTCCGGTGGGTTCGGTCGCGTCCTCGTTGAGCCACCAGCCGCCGTTGCCGACGACGAAGGCGCCGACCCGATCGACGCCGGGAGAGAAGACCAGACCGGTGGTGTCGCCTTCAGTCAGGGTCTCGGCGACCTCGGCGAGCTCCTCATAGGTGGTGGGGATGTCCTCATCGGTCAGACCGGCGGCCTCCCACATCTCGGTGTTGATCTGCAGCCCCAGGGTGGAGAAGTCCTTGGGCGCGCACCACTGCGTGTCCTCGTAGGTGAACGCCTCCTGCAGGGCAGGGAAGTAGTCCTCGTTGTCCTCGGCCTCATAGGCGTGGAGGTTCCCGTCCGTGGCCTGCTGCGCGACCTGGGCCGCATCGAGGTAGAAGATGTCCGGCGGGTTGCCGCCGGCGAACCCCTGGGCCAGCTCCTGGTTCATGTCCGCGGCGACGCGGACCTCAACCTCGTTGCCGGACTCCTCGGCCCACTCTGCCGCCGCCTCTTCAACGGCTGCGGTCTCCGCTTCACCCGAGGAGGCGATGAGCATCACCAGGTCGGCTGAGCCCTCGGCGGAGGTGGCCTCCTCGGCGTCGCCACCGGTCTCCTGGTCCTCGAAGCCGTCGCCGCCGCACGCGGTGAGGGCGAGGACGCTGGCGAGCCCGACGGCGAACGGGGCGGCGAGGCGGTTCTTCTGGTTCTTCATGGCGTGCCTTTCGTTGACGTGGTGACGGTGCTGGCACCAACAGTGAGGGTCGGGAGGAACAGGGTGCCCTGGGTGGGAGCGGGCGCTCCGGCGAGCTGGTCGTGGACGATCGTGAGCAGGTGTTCGGCGATGTCGTCCAGCGGCTGGACGAGGGAGGTGATGCCGTGCAGATGGGCGGTCGCTGAGCCGTCGAAGCCGGTGATGCCGAGGTCGCGCCCGGGTTTCCACCCTCGGGCCAGGGCCGCCTGCTGCACCCCCAGGGCGAGGACGTCGGAGGCGCAGACCACTGCGTCCCCGATCGCAAGACCATCCAGCAGGACCTCCGCTGCGGTGATCGCCTCGGTCAGCGACTGCGGGGCAGCTGCCTCGGGGCCGAGGACGACGTCGTGGCGCTCGACGCCGTCGAGCCAGCCGAGCCTGCGGTCGTCGCCGACCGCGGAGCCTGCCGGCCAGCCGAGGAAGCCCACGGCGCGGAAGCCGCTCTCGGCCAGGTGCGCCACGGCCGTTCTGGTGCCGGCGGAACCGTCGACGTCGGCCCACCACACCCGGGATGAATCGTCATAGATCCGCCCGAAGGAGGCGTACGGGATTCCTGCCTGCTCCAGCCAGTCGGGGCGCGGGTCCGCGGGGTGGGTGTCGGTGAGCACGAATGCGTCGACGAGGCGCCGCCGAACCATGTCCTGGTAGCCGTCGAGCATCGGAAACGCCTCGCGCGAGGCGAAGGGCACCATATGGCAGGCGTGGCGCGGGGCTGAGAGGGTCAGCGCGGTGAGGAAGGGCAGGGCCACATCGCTCGGGATGTCCGTGACGGCGTTCAGCTCTGTGCCCACGGCACCTGCCCGTTGGTGCCGCAGCGTGCGAGCCGCGCTCGAGGGGCGGTAGTTCAGCTCATCGACGACCTTCAGCACCCTCGCGAGGGTGTCCGGGCTCACCCGCTCGGGACTGTTGATCGCATTGCTCACGGTCTGGCGAGAGACGCCGGCCGCGCGCGCCACATCAACGATCGTGGCCCGCGCCGGTTGGTGCGAATTCAGCATCAGCTCACCTTGATTCTTGATCTTCACGTCGATGTGGGTAGCATTAGATCGTTCATTTGAACGTTCATAATGTGTCCCAAGTCATAATGGACCGGCGACGTTCGCCTGTCAAGACGAAGCAAAGATCTGGAGCTCTCATGTCCGAACAGCAACCTTGGCTGCACGATCTGGAGATCGCCGTGAACGGCCCGGCGACTGCCCTGAGCGCCGGATCCGGCCGGATGGGTGAGGGGGCCACCGGCTGGATCGTCGATGACCGACGGATCCTGCGCAGCCTGTATGTCTGCCTCTCGGACGAAGACACGGTGCCGATCGCGGCGTCGAGCTCCGGGCCCACCTCTGACTTCTGGGGCGCAGCTCGGCATCTGGGAGACCCGGGAGCCGACCCGACCGTTGATGTGCATCAGTCGACGCAGGTCGGACTGCATGAGCTGCTCATCGAGATCACGGTCAGCTCTCGAGCATCGAGCCCGGTGAACACCGTGCTCCAGGTGTCGGTGGGTTCCGACGGCATCGACCTCTCAGAGGTCAAGGGCGGTCACACCGACGGCGCGGCACCCGAGATCGTCATGGATGAGCAGATCTGGTGGAGCGATGCGCGCCACCGCACCACCCTGCACGCGAGTCCTGCACCTGCCTCGGTGGAGCGACTGGACGCCAGTCGCTTCCGGCAGACCTGGCCGCTGCAGCTCGGCCCGGGTGAGAGCCGCACCGTGAGCCTGCGCTTCGACGCGATCCGGACCAGCCGCAGCGCCCACGATGCCGACTCCGGGGTGATGGCCTGTGACTGGGATGATCTCGAGGTCACCGGGGACGACGCCTGGCGCGACCTGGTCCGCACCAACCTCACCGATCTGAAGCACCTGCTGCAGAAGGACCCAGAGGCTCCTGAGGACATCTACGCCGCCGCCGGGACCCCCTGGTACCTGACCCTCTTCGGGCGCGACTCGGTCTGGGCGGCCCGCATGATGCTGCCCTACAGCCCCCGGCTCGCGCGCGGCACGCTCCGGACCCTGGCACGTCGGCAGGCGCGATCAGCCGACCCGGTGACGGCCGCCGAGCCCGGCAAGATGCTGCATGAGGTGCGGCGGGAGATCTATGCCCAGGGCGAGATGGAGCTCCCGACGGTCTATTACGGCACCGTCGACGCGACGCCGCTGTGGATCGTGCTGCTGCACGAGTCCTGGCAGGCGGGACTCGACCTCGGTGAGGTCCGCGAGCTGCTGCCGAATCTGCTGGCGGCTCTGGACTGGCAGGCCGGCGCGGTGGACGCGTCACCTGACGGCTTTCTGCGCTACGTCGATCACAGCGGCAAGGGTCTGAGCAACCAGGGTTGGAAGGACTCCGGTGATTCGATGCGCCGGGCCGATGGATCTATCGCTCCGGCGCCCATCGCCCTGCTGGAGGCACAGGCCTACGCGGTGCAGGCCGCCTATGGAGCAGCCGAGCTTCTGGACGCCCTGGGCGAGCCGGGGGCGCAAGGCTGGCGCGCCTGGGGTGAGTCACTGGCGCAGCGCGTGCGCGAGAACTTCTGGGTCGACCACGACGGCGAGCGCTTCCTGGCGATGGGACTCGACGCGGAGGGAGCCCCCCTCGATGGTGTGGGGAGCAACATGGGCCACGCGCTGGGCACCGGGCTTCTCACCAAGCAGGAGGAGGACCTGGTCGTCGAGCGGATCACCCGACCGGACATGCTGCGCCGCTTCGGCATCGGCACGCTCTCGGCCGAGAATCCCGCCTATAACCCGACCGGTTACCACACCGGCTCCGTGTGGGTCCACGACACCGCCATCATCCTGCGCGGAATGGCTCAGGGCGGCTACACCCAGCAGGCTGACCAGGTGTTCGACGCTCTGGTGCGGCTCAGTGCGCGCAGTCGGCATCGTTTCCCGGAGTTGATCGCCGGGGAGCCTGTGGGCCGGGAGCCGGTGCCCTACCCGGCCGCGTGCAGGCCGCAGGCGTGGTCGGCGGCCAGCGCCGCGGTGCTCATGCAGCACGCGCAACGGCGCTGAGACCGACGGGGGATGCGGCTGCCGGGACGCGCTGACGCGACTGCCGCTCCAAAACCGTTGGGACCGCCTGGGTGCTAGGGGCGGATCGGCGCGATCCCGGTCGCGATCTCGCACAGCGCCTCGACCGTCCCCCAGGGGGTGGTGTTCTCCCCGATCAGATTGGCCTTGCCGGTGCCGTGATAGTCCGAGGAACCGGTGACGAGCAGGTCATGGCGCGCGGCCAGCTCGCGGAGCACCTCGCGGCCCGACTCGGCGTTGTCCCGGTGATAGACCTCCACGCCAGCGAGGCCTGCGGCCACCATCTCCTCGAGCTGCTCGGCACTGACCGTGCGGCCGCGCGCCGAGGCCATGCCGTGGGCCAGGACCGGGACTCCCCCGGCCGCGCGCACCAGTCGGATCGCGGTCACCGGGTGCATGTTCTCCTGGCTGACGTAATAGGGGGACGCTGAGTGCAGCAGGTGATCGAAGGCCTCCTGCCGATCGGCCACGGCGCCGATCCCGACCAGGGCGTCGGCCAGGTGCGGCCGCCCGACGGTGGCGCCGGCGCTGACATGCTGCTCCACCGTCTCCCAGGTCAGCGGGAAATCCACCGAAAGCCGGTCGGCGATCCGTCGAGCACGGTGCAGCCGGCCATCGCGGGCCTTCTCCACGGCAGTGGAGAGTCCCGGGTGCAGCGGGTCGTGGAGGTAGCTGAGCAGATGGACGCTGATCCCGTTCTCGGTCAGCGTGGTGATCTCCATGCCCGGCAGCAGGGTGATCCGGTGCTCGCGCGCAGCCGCGATCGCCTCGTCCCAGCCGGAGGTGGTGTCGTGATCGGTCAGCGCGAGCCCCTGCAGTCCGGCGGCCGCCGCCGCGGCGATCACCGCGGCAGGAGATTCGGTGCCGTCGGAGACATGTGAATGGGTGTGCAGGTCCACGCTCATGCGCTCCAGCCTACCGGCCAGCACCCGTGACGCCGGGCTCGGCGGGCCCACCCGAGAAGGGGTGCCCACCTAGACTGGATCTCATGACCAGTTCAGAGAAGCACGAAGAGTTCGACGTCGTCTCCCCCGCCTCCGCCGCGGGCTTCACCCCCGGGCAGGCGCAGGATCTCGGAGACCGGGTGAACAACCGCTCACAGCGGCCCACCTCCGAGGCTTTCAAGGATTTCATGGCCTCCAGCTGGGCGCCGGCCGAGCCGGTGCAGCACGAGCGTGATGAGGTCGCCACCCACGCCGCCGCACGGCGCAGCGCGGTCTCCGCACAGTTCCCGAATGAGCGCCTCGTGATCCCCGCGGGCCCACACAAGGTGCGCTCCAATGACACCGACTACCGGTTCCGACCACATTCGGCCTTCGCCCACCTCTCGGGCCTCGGCGTGGACCACGAACCAGGTGCGGTGCTGGTCTTTGAACCTGTGGACGAGGGCACCGGCGATCACGGCTCCCGCCATGAGGTGACGCTCTACTTCAAGCCGATGGCCGGTCGAGACACCCAGGAGTTCTACGCCGACGCACGGCACGGCGAGTTCTGGATCGGTCCCCGGCCCGGGTTGGAGGAGTTCTCCCAGCGGCTCGGGCTGCGCACCGCCGACTCCGGTGCCCTGGAGGTGGCCGTGACCAAGGAGGCCGGGCCGGTGGAGTTCGGCGGCACCAGGATCCGGCTTCTGCGGGAGGTCGATCTGGACGTGGACGCCCTGGTGGACACCTCACGGATCAACACCACCGTGGACCTGGAGACCTCTGACGCCTACGACGGCGAGCTCGCCGAGGCGCTCTCCGAGCTGCGACTGGTCAAGGACGCCTGGGAGATCGCGCAGATGCGGGTCTCGGTGGAGGCCACGATCGCTGGCTTCCACGACGTCGTCGCCGCCCTGCCTCGCGCGGCCGACCATGCGCGCGGTGAGCGGATCGTGGAGGGAGCGTTCTTCGCCCGCGCTCGCCTGGAGGGCAACGATCTCGGTTACGACACGATCGCTGCCGCCGGAAACAACGCCACCGTGCTGCACTGGATCCGCAACCATGGTGCGGTGCGCCGTGGGGACCTGCTGCTGCTCGATGCCGGGGTGGAAGCGGACTCGCTCTACACCGCTGACATCACCCGCACGCTTCCGGTCACCGGTGAGTTCTCACCCACCCAGCGGAAGATCTATGACGCGGTCCTGGCCGCTGCCGATGCCGCCTTCGCGGTGGTCCGCCCCGGGATCAGGTTCCGTGACGTCCACACCGCGGCGGTGCGCGTCCTCGCCGAACACCTCGACGACTGGGGCCTGCTGCCGGTCAGCCTGGAGGAGGCCCTGGACGAGTCGGGTCAGCATCACCGCAGGTGGATGCCGCACGGCACCAGCCACCACCTCGGCCTGGACGTCCATGACTGCGCGCAGGCCAAGCGTGAGCTCTACCTCGACGGAGTGCTGGAACCAGGAATGGTCTTCACCATCGAACCCGGGCTCTACTTCAAGAATGAGGATCTGGCCGCGCCTGCGGAGTTCCGTGGAATCGGAATTCGGATCGAAGATGATGTGCTGGTCACCGAGGACGGCGCGGAGAGTCTCTCGGCATCACTGCCGCGCACGGCGCAGGAGATTGAAAGCTGGATGCGGGGCATCTGGAATTCGTGAAGACCGCGTTCCTGACGCATGAATAACTGTGATACAGAGGCTATAGAACTGTGATGTAGACGATCTCTGTCAGGCACAAATGAACGCAGAGTCCTGCGTTCCAGGGTTTACTCTGGAATAAGTCGAACCTGACAGGTTCAGAATCCATAGGAGGAACATCATGGGAATTATTGCTTGGCTCGTACTGGGCCTCATCGCCGGCGCCATCGCTCGGGCCATCCTGCCCGGCAGCCAGCCCGGCGGCTGGATCGCCGCACTCATCACGGGTGTGCTCGGCGCAATGCTCGGTGGCTTCATCGCCTCCGCCGTCTTCGACGTGAACGTCAATGACTCGTTCTTCGATCTGCCCACATGGCTCTTCGCCATCGGTGGCGGTATCCTCGTCGCCTTCATCTGGCAGGCCATCACCGGTCGCCGCGGTCGCAAGACCGTCTGAACCACTTCAGCGCGGGACGCGGTTCTTGGCTGAACCGACACCGCACTGTCTTGGAGGCAGCTACAGAAGCGCCCCGCACGTCCGAGCTCCACTGGAGCGTCGGATGGACGGGGCGCTTCTGTGTGTCCCGGAGAGTTCCTGGGCGGACTGAGGCGCTGAGCTCAGCTGCGCGGCGAGTCCTCCGGGCGGGTCCGGGGCGTGTCTGTCCCAGCCTGTTCAGGTGTGTGGGGCGGCACGGGGGCATCAGTCTGCTCCGCGGAGTCTGCTGACTGCGGCTCAGCTGAGCCCGTGGGCTCCTCGGCAGGTTCTTCGGTCGCGGGCATGCGCACGCCGTAGCGGGGGCGGCCATCGGGAAGGTCGTTGTACCCGGCGACCGGCTGCTGGGGAGCCGATTCGGCCGCCGTCGTAGTCTCCTGGCCTGGAGTTTGCTGGTCTGAACCCGGTGCGTTCTGCCCTGGTGCGGGCTCTCCGGGCACCTGCCGTGCTGATCCCTGCTGCGCGAAGGCCTGCTGCGCCGGCGCCGACACCGGCCGGGCCGACGTGGAGGCCGACGGAGCAGGAGCCAGCCGCGCTGAGGACTGTGAGGTCGGATCGTTGTAGGCGTTGAGGCTCATCACCCCGGCCCCGGGGACCAGCTGCCGGGCCCGGTGGGCGGCAGAGAACTCGCAGACCACGTCGAAGGTGGTCGCCACCAGCTGGGAGGAGGAGGCATACTCGCGCTTGCCCTTGCGCATGGCAAAGCCGATGACCCCGATGATCATCCAGATCGCCGTGCCCAGCACCACCGCGAACGCCAGGTTGTAGATGCTGGCCTCCGGGCTGAACAGGTAGATCAGGAGTCCGATGAAGGCACCGAACATCGCGCCCTGCGCGGCTCCCCCGAGCGCGACGCGCGGGTAGGTGAGCCGGGTGCGGATATGCTCCACCGAACGCAGGTCGTTGCCCACGATCGTCAGCGCCTTCACGTCGAAGTCCTCGGCAGCGGTGAGATGATCCACGACCTTCTGCGCATCCTCGTAGGAGCGGTAGCGTCCCAGCAGCTCCCCACGAGGCAGCCCCCCGTTGTTCATTCCGCCTGCATTGGTCCCAGCATTCATCGACATTCCCCCATCATCTCAGGTCGGCTCCTGCGGCGGAGCCCTGAGGAGACCGGCGACGCCAGGGCCAGCCCTGGCTCGTAGACTGAGGCGGTGTCTGATCCCGCCATCACCGAACGCATCCGCCAGCGCCTCAACGAGGTCATCGATCCGGAGCTGCGCCTTCCCATCACCCAGCTGGGCATGGTGGGTGAGATCACCGTCGACGACGCCGGCGCCGCCCAGGTGGGGGTCAAGCTGACCATCGCGGCCTGCCCGATGCGCAGCCGGATCGTCGAAGACGTCACCGCCGCCGCCGTGCGCGCCGAGGGGGTCTCCACGGCCTCGGTCCAGCTGGGCGTGATGACTCCCGAGGAGCGCGCCGCCCTGAAGGACCATCTTCGCGGCGGTGAGACCGGGAAGGTCAATCGCTTCGCGCAGCCCGAGAACCTGGCCCGGGTCTACGCCGTCGCCTCCGGCAAGGGCGGGGTGGGCAAATCCTCGGTCACGGTGAACCTGGCCTGCGCGATGGCCGCGCAGGGACTCAAGGTCGGCATCGTCGACGCGGACATCCATGGGTTCAGCGTCCCGGACCTGATGGGCATCACCGACAAGCCCACTCGGCTGGATGAGATGATCCTGCCGCCGGTGGCCCATGGGGTGAAGACCATCTCGATCGGGATGTTCGTCGAGGGCAATCAGGCGGTGGCCTGGCGCGGCCCGATGCTGCACCGGGCGGTGGAGCAGTTCCTCACCGACGTGCACTTCGGCGATCTCGACGTGCTGCTGCTGGACCTGCCCCCGGGCACCGGCGACATCGCGATCTCGGTGGCGCAGCTGCTTCCCGGCTCGGAGCTGCTGGTGGTCACCACCCCCCAGGCCGCGGCGTCGAGCGTGGCCGAACGTGCCGGCGCGCTGAGCTCGCAGACCAAGCAGCGGGTGGCCGGGGTGATCGAGAACATGGGGCCGATGACCCTGCCCGACGGGTCCAGCTTCGAGCTCTTCGGCTCCGGCGGAGGTCAGCTGGTGGCCGACCGGCTCAGCGAATCCTTGAAGAGCACGGTCCCGCTGCTGGGCTCGGTCCCGCTGGACATGAATCTGCGCGAGGCCGGCGACGACGGCGAGCCGGTGGTGCTCTCGGCCCCTGACTCACCGGCCGGAGCCGCACTGCGCGCAATCGCCGCCCGGCTGGCAGTGCAGCCGCGCGGGATGAGCGGCCGCAAGCTGCCCGTCAGTCCCGCCTGACGCCTCCGCACGCGTCACCTGGGCTTAGGTGTGCTTCGGCAAGGAGGGTCGGGCCGGTCGATCGGGCAGTGCCCGGTGGAACGGAGCGGCCTCAGGTGGCTTCGGTGTCGAAGGGGGCGGCGGCGTCCAGCTGGTCTTCGGAGTCGGCATTCCGCACCGGAGGCTCGACGGCGGCCCCCCGCGTGGCCACGTCTGACGAGGGCCCCAGGTCCGACGAGGGATTCTGACTCGTCGCCGCCCCGGCCATGCCGGCGGCGATGGCGCCTGAGGCTCGCTTCGCAGCCGCGGGAGGGACTCCCCCGCTCGGCGCGCTGGGCGCCGCAGGGCTGGAGCCGTTCTTGCTGCGGAAGAGTTCGCGCGGGTCGGTGGCGGCTCGAGCCGAGTCCAGGGTCCCGGCCACCGCGGAGCGGGTCTCGCGGAAGTCCTCGCCGTATTCGTTGCTCAGCGCGTCGCGAATGATGCGGCGCGGATCGTATTGCCGGGGGTCGTAGCGCTTCCAGTCGACGTCGTCGAAGTCGGTGCCGGTCTCGTCCTTGAACCGGCCCTTGGCATCTTCGGCCATGTCCCGGGCCTGACGTGCCCAGCGGGCCAGGTTTCGGGCGTACTGCGGCAGCCGCTCGGGTCCGAGGATGACGAGCGCGAGAACGATCAGGATCACGAACTCGTAGGCGTTGATACCAGGCACAGCTCAACCCTACCGTCAGCGTCGACTCAGTCGGTGAGCCAGGCGAGCAGCTCCTCGAAGCCGCGTTCAAGCCGCTCGGAGCCGGTGGGGACGATCGGCAGCACCTGCACCCGGGAGCGGTCGGTGGCCATCACCCAGTTCGAGATCTGCTCAGCGGTATCCGCAGGAAGATCAGAGGTGACCACGTACTGCACCCGTCCGCTCTCCATGGCGGCGGTCCATTCCTCCGCCTCTTCGGAGACGTACAGCTCACAGGCATCTCCGGTGCGCAGGGTGAGGGTCTCCCGCAGGGTCGCCGAGGTGTCGACGACACCATCGAGCTTCGACTCCAGGGCGGCGAGCTCCACCCCGGTCTCCTCCGGGCGGGTCTCCGAGATGTCCAGCCGGTGCTCACCGTCGGTGAGCCTCAGCTGGACCGTGCGGATGCCCTCGACCACCCCGGTCTCCGCGTACTCGGTGGACAGCCCGAAACCCGACAGATGCGGGACGGACCAGCCCAGGCTCTTGAGCGAGTTCAGGCTGTCCAGCGGGATCTGCTGGATCTGAGTGCTCTCGGGGGCACCCGGCAGTGTCGCGTCGGAGGCGTCCACGGGAATCAGATTCAGGTCGGTGCTGGTCAGCGGGACGCTCGCGGCACCGTCGCCGAGAGTCTCCTCGCCATGCTGCTGGCTGGACTGTGAGCCCTGCGGCAGCAGCGACTGCACCGAATTGATCTGCGGCAGTGCGCGTCCGCCGATGACCCATGCGGTGACGAAGACTAGAACTCCGAGCAGCGCCAGCACGAACAGCGTCAGCGCCACAAGCCACCCGGCGCGCGGCCGAGTGGCTTCGTGGGCGGCCGCTCCGCGCTGCCAGCCGCGGTGTGAGCCACCGCTGCTGACTCCGCGAGCAGACGGAGTGCTGCTATCGTGCCTGGTCATCCTGACTATCATGAAGGGTAGAACTGGGCAGAAGCTGAAATTCTTCTGAACATCAATCGCCTCAGGGTGCCGAACCGCACCTCGAGATGCAGCCAACCCGCAGGTGCACGTGCACCTGAGCGCCCGGTTCATTCACTCGCACGCAGAGAAGGTCCCATGAAAGCTCAGCACCCCCAGCAGTCGGCCAAGCATTCAAGCTGGGCGTACGCGGAACAGCACGCCGAGGAGGAGCCTGCGCTGCTTCAGGCGCGACGTCGCGGCGAAAGCCTGGGCGTGCAGCCTGTCAGCCAGGGGGTGGCCTCGCTGCTGACCGTGCTCGCCGCGAGCACCAGGGCTCACGCCATGGTCGAAGTCGGCACCGGCGTCGGCGTCTCTTCACTCGCTCTGCTGCGGGGAGGAACCCCGGATGCGGTCCTGACCAGCATCGACTACGAGGCCGACCATATCCAGGCGGCCCGAGAGACCTTCCGAGACGCGCGGCTGCCCTCGGCGCGGACGCGGCTGATCACCGGAAGGGCGGAACAGGTGCTGGCACGGCTGACCACTGGTGGCTATGACCTGGTGTTCGTCGATGCGGAGGCGACGCATGCCGCGGAGTACGCCGAACAAGGAGTCAGGCTTCTGCGCCCCTCGGGTCTGCTGATCATCAACGACGCGCTGGACCATGATCGCCTGGCCCGCCCTGCGGTGCGGGATGAGTCCACGCAGCGGATGCGGGAGCTGGAGCGTCGTCTGCTCGAGGACGATCGTCTGCGCACAGCGATGCTCGGGTCCGGGACAGGACTGCTGGTGGCGGCACGGCGCTGACCAGCGGCGAGAGCGCGGGGCTCAGCTGCGGCGCGGGACGGACGATACAGTTCGGGCCGGTCGCGCTGTGCACGACCGGCCCGAACCGAAGCTCATTCTCCGACGGCCTTGATGAGGCACTGCTTGAGTGCCTGGGCCTCTTCATTGTTGATCTCCAGCACCAGACGGCCCCCTCCGTCGATCGGCACCCGCATGATCAGGCTGCGGCCCTCCTGAGTGACCTCCATCGGACCGTCGCCAGTGCGCGGTTTCATTGCAGCCATCGAGTGCATCCCTTCCGAAGTTCTCTAGCGTGCGTGTCCATGCCTGATGCAAAGATCCAGCGCCTGAACTGAATCTATTATCTCGCATCTGCGAGGAATGTCACTCCACCCGCGGAAATTCAGGTTTCGGATCGGCCTGCGAGGGCAGCCTTAGATCCTTGTCAGGCACGGCATGAGCGCGATCCGAGGGACCCGTGTCAGGTTCTACAGTGACTTGATACCTGCTTTCCTGGGGCTCGGACGGGGCCTCGGCCGCGCTCTGCGCCTGGTGCGACTGACCTCCTTGAAGCTCCCGAAGCTGCTGCCCGAGCGCATCGAGGAGCCGGTCCACCTGATCCATCCGGTATCCACGCACCGCAGAGTCGAGACGGACCTCCTGCAGGTCATCCGCGGTGATGTGCTTCTCGGCTCTGCGCCGCAGCAGATCATCCACATCGGACTCGCGAAGATCCGTCTCCTCTCTGGGCGCCGAAGCGCCGTCCCAGCGGCCCAGCAGGGCTGCCACCACCAGCGCGAGCAGGACCACGGCGAGCAGGTATAGCCAGAGCATGGGGTCAGCCTATCCCCCGCCCCCGGCGCGCAGCGCTGCGAGTTCGACGCTCGGAGCCCGGCCTCGAATCTCAGGGCTGCTGCAGGTTCAGCTGGTCCTGATCCAGGGGCAGCTCGTCCACCGGTGGGGCGTCGCTCATGTCGGGCTGGGTGATCAGCACGAACAGCGCCAGTCCCACCACGTAGACCGCGAAGATCTTGAAGTGCCCGCGGTAGAGCAGGCGCAGCACCATCCACAGGGCGCCGGCGCCGACGACGGCGGCCACCGCGAATCCCAGCGCGTAGTCCTGCCAGCCCAGGAACAGTCCACCTTCGAAGCTGCCCGGGTCGAGCAGGCTCAGCGACTGCAGCCCGGTGGCGGCGACGATCGTGGGAATCGCCACGAAGAAGCTGAACTGCGCCGCCAGGCGCCGGTGCATGCCCAGCGCCAGCGCCGCGGCGATGGTCAGCCCCGAGCGGCTCAGCCCTGGGAACAGCGCCGCCGCCTGGGCCAGGCCGATCACGACGGCGACCAGCACCGTCATCTGGGCGGCACCGCGCCAGGTGGTCTTCACCGAGTCCGACCACCACAGCACCGCGCCGGTGATCATCAGCATCACCGCCACCGCCCAGGGGGTGGCGAAGACGTCGGTGCCGTAGGCGCGGATGAGCAGTCCCAGGACCCCGGTGATGGCAGTGGTGAGCAGGCCCAGCAGCGCGAGCCGCAGGTGGATCAGGTGCCGCAGCGTCCGGCGTCGGCGCCAGAGCCCGAGCTCCCGCCAGATGCCTTTGACCAGCCGCTTGAGCGGGCGCCACATCACCACCGTGACGGAGACCATCGTGCCCAGGTGCACCACCAGGTTGTAGAGGATCATCTCCGGGGTCTCCGGGGAGGGCAGCGGCGACCCCTCGGCCGCCAACCATTGCTGCACCAGCACCAGGTGGCTGGAGGAGCTCACCGGAATGAACATGAACAGCCCCTGGATCGCTCCCAGGAGCACCGATTCCCACAGACTCATCGAGCGCGGCGCTCCACCGTCTCGTCGGTCCCATCCGATCCGTCCATCGCGTGCAGCGCCTCGCCGGTGACCGCCTGGACGAGGACCGGCAGAAGCGTCCCCGCCGGGCCGCGCAGCCGGTGGTGCATGGCGTCGCTGAGCTCGGTGGGCTCGGGATTGATCTCGATCAGCGGGGTCCCGCGCTCCATGCCGAGCAGCGGCAGCGAGGCCGCCGGCTGGACCAGCCCGGAGGTGCCCACGACCAGGATCAGGTCCGCGGCGCGCATCGCGTCCGCAGCGGCGTCGAACGCCTCCATCGGCAGCGGCTCGCCGAACCAGACCACTCCGGGCCGGATCAGCCCCTCCTCGCAGACCTCGCACAGCGGCGGATCCACTGGCTCTGCGGGCGCGGCGGCGCCGTCGTACTGGGGGGCCGCAAGTTCGGCGGGCGCATCGCATTCAGCGCAGCGGTGGGCCGTGATGCTTCCATGCAGATGCGCGAGGACCTCGGCGCCGGCACGTTCATGCAGGTCATCGACGTTCTGGGTCGCGATGCTCAGTCTGCCTCCGGCTCCGCCGAGCTGCCGCTGCCACTGCGCCAGGGCCTGATGTCCGGGGTTCGGCGAGACCTGTCGGATCAGCGCGGCGCGCCACCGGTACCAGGTGTGCACCAGGGCAGGGTCGCTCTCGAAGGCTTCCGGGGTGGCCAGGTCCTGGGCGGAGAAGCGTTCCCACAGGCCGGTCTGGACCTCGCGGAAGGTCGGCACGCCGGACTCGGCTGAGATCCCCGCGCCGCTGAAGACGGCCACGTGACGGGCGGCGCGTGCGAGGGTGAGGACGTCATCGGGAATGGGCGGAGCATCGGACTGATCACACATGTCCTCCACCGTATCGATCACAGCCGGTGAAGACTACGCTGTTCATCACGTGAGCGTTCTCGGTGAACCCCATGGCCCGGCACGCCCCGCCGACTTCGGAGGAATGATGAGTCAGCCCACCCACCCCTCAGGTGCAGATGGTGAATGGCAGCAGGGCCCCGACGGACAATGGCGCAAGGCGCCGCCGGAGCAGGACGCAGCCGGAGGTCCGGTGCCGCCGGCCCAGGCGCCTCCCGGCCAGGCTCCACCGGCCCAGACCTCCCCGGGCCAGGTTCCTCCCGGCCAGGCGCCTCCTGGCAGCGGATCGGGTGCCGCGGGCGGTCCTGCAGCTCGACCCGCTGCTCAGCCCGGGGTGCCGGTGGGTGCGGGCGAGGAGCAGGGCTGGGGCGTGGCGATGCACCTGGGCGGGGTCTTTCTCTCCTGGCTGGTGCCCCTGGTGCTGTGGCTGGTGTTCCGCGAGCGCAGCCGGATGCTCGATGATCACGGCAAGGAGGCGCTGAACTTCCAGATCACCTTGTTCATCGCCTATATCGTCGGCGCGGCCACGACGATCATCCTGATCGGCTTCCTGATCCTGTTCCTGGCCTGGGTGCTCTCCGTGGTGTTCAGCATCTTGGCCGCGATCGCCGCCTACAATCGTCGGCCCTACCGCTACCCGCTGACGATCCGCTTCATCAAGTGAGCCTGCTCCAGGTGAGCTGACCCAGCCGGTCCCGCAGAAGCTCAGCCGGATCAGCTCTTGCGGTTGTAGAAGTACATCGAGAGCGGGCCGAAGACCCCGATCAGCACCGCGCAGTAGACCAGCACCAGGGTGACGCTGGAGAACTGTCCGACGCCGGCCATGAGCTCACGGATCGCGGTCACCACGACCGAGACCGGGTTGACCTCCACCGCACCCTGCAGCCAGCTCGGCATCGTGGCGGGGTCCACGAAGATGTTCGAGGCGAAGGTCAGCGGCATCATGATGAACATCGAGATGCCCATCGCGGCCTGTTCGGTGCGCACCAGCAGCGAGATCACCGTCCAGACCCAGGAGAGGCTGAAGCTGAAGACCAGCAGCAGCACGAAGGCCATCAGCACCCCGACCATGCCGCCCTCGGGCCGGAAGCCCATCAGGAAGCCCACGCCCAGGATGATGGTGCCGGCGAGGACATAGCGGACCTGGTCTCCCAGCAGCGCGCCCACCAGCTGAGCCGGACGCCAGGTGGGCAGCGAGCGGAACCGGTCGAAGACACCTTTGGAGATGTCGCGGTTCAGCGTCAGGCCGGTGTACATGGTGATCATGATCATCGTCTGCACGAAGATCCCGGGGATCAGCCACTGCACGTAGCCGTCCACCGATCCGGCGATCGCTCCGCCGAAGATGTAGGTGAACATCACGGTCATCATGATCGGGAAGACGGTGACGTCGAATAGCTGCTCGGGGATGTGTTTGATCTTCAGCAGCGCCCGCCACCCGTAGGTCAGCGAGGCGCTGACCGCGCCCGCCGGGGCTGGTCGTTGATCTGCCGGGACCAGGACGCTCCTGATCCGCTGGTTCTGGTCCTGCGCCGTGGTGGTCACGCCGCCTCCTCCTGTGCGTCTGCGGTCGCGCCGTCAGTCGCCTCGGGTGCTGTCTTGTGGCCGGTCAGGGCGAGGAACACCTCGTCCAGGCTGGGCTGGCCCAGCGCGAAGGTCTCCACCGCGAGCGCGGAGTCCTGCAGCGCGATGAGCGCGGCGGCCGCGCGGGACTCGTCTTCGAGTCGGACGGTGAGCGCCGCCGGGTCTGATTCGCGCAGGACCTCGGCCCGCAGGGTGCGGCCGAGGATCGCGGCGGCCTCTTCACGGCGGGCCGGGTCGGCCACCCGGACCTTCAGCGCGCCGGTGCCGACCTGGGCCTTGAGCTGCCCGGGGGTTCCTTCGGCGATCACCTTGCCGGTGTCGATGACCGCGATCCGATCAGCGAGCTGATCGGCCTCCTCCAGGTGCTGGGTGGTGAGCAGGATCGTGGTGCCGCCCGCCACCAGGGTTCGGATGATGTCCCAGACCTGGTTGCGGCTGCGCGGATCGATCCCGGTGGTGGGTTCGTCCAGGAACATCAGCTGCGGGGTCACGATGAGCGAGCCTGCGATGTCGAGGCGGCGGCGCATGCCTCCGGAGTACTTCTTGACCTGCCGGGCGGCCGCCTCGGTGAGGCCGAAGGCATCGAGCAGCGTCATTCCGCGGACCTTGGCCTGGCGGGCGTTGTAGCCGAGCAGCCGGCCCAACAGCATCAGGTTCTCGATCCCGGTGAGATCCTCATCGAGGGAGGCGAACTGGCCGGTGAGCGCGATCTTCTCACGGATCGCCTTGGGCTCGGTGAAGACGTCGTGGCCCAGCACCCGGGCCTCCCCCGCGTCGGGGCGCAACAACGTGGCCAGCATCCGGATCGCCGTCGTCTTCCCGGCCCCGTTGGGGCCGAGCACGCCGTAGATGCCGCCCTGGGCGATGTCCAAGTCGATGCCGTCCACCGCGGCGGTGGAGCCGAACCGTTTGACCAGCCCGCGCGTTTCAATGGCTGGCACACTCATGCGCAGCGATCCCCCTGGAAATGGTGCTGAGAAGCTCGATGTGATCAGCTCGCCGCTGCACGCGGCGAAGCCCGATTTCACGGCTCCAGTCTAGTCCGCCGCCGGCGCAGGGGAACCCCTCTCAGCCCAGCTGCTGCCAGAGCCAGCGGTAGATCAGCGCATTCATCATCGCCTGCTGCGCGGGGTTCGCCGCGCCGCCGTGGCCGCCCTCGGTGTTCTCCCAATAGGTGACATCGGCGCCGAGCTCCTCCAGGGCCGCAGTCATCTTCCGGGCGTGCCCGGGGTGCACCCGGTCATCACGGGTGGAGGTGGTCAGCAGCACCGGCGGGTAGTCCACGCCCTCGCTGACCAGGTGGTAGGGCGAGAAGCTCTGCATGAACTCCCAGTCGGCGGTCTCCGGGTCGCCGTATTCCGCGCGCCAGGAGGCTCCGGCGAGCAGCTGGGCGAACCGGCGCATGTCCAGCAGCGGCACCTGGATGACCACCGCACCGAAGAGCTCGGGATACTTCGCGAGCATGTTGCCGGTGAGCAGTCCGCCGTTGGAGCCGCCGCGGCAGGCGAGCTTCTGAACCGTGGTCACCCCGGTGCGCACCAGGTCCCGCGCGACCGCGGCGAAGTCCTCGTAGGCGCGATGCCGGTTCTCCTTCAGCGCGGCGTGGTGCCAGCCGGGACCGTATTCACCGCCGCCGCGGATATTGGCCACCGCGAAGACTCCGCCGGCCTCCAGCCAGGCCTTGCCGGCCAGCCCGAGGTAGCTCGGGGTCTGTGAGATCTGGAACCCGCCGTAGCCGTAGAGGATCGTCGGGTGCGGCTCCGGTCCGGCGATCTGGGCGGCGCCAGGAACCGTCTCGGGGTCGGCGGCCTCCACCGCCTGGACGGCGTCGGCCCGGCCGATCAGGAAGTACGGGATGCGGGTGCCGTCGGCGCTGGTGGCGAAGCTCTGCACCGAGGCGAGACCGTCGGAGTCGAAGCGTTCGGGCGCCTGTTTGATCAGCTCCAGCGACGCCGGCGCGCCGGTGCGCAGACCCTCCAGGGTGCCGCGGTAGAGGCTGGTGGGGGTGACCCAGTCGTTGCTGGTGACCCAGACCTCCTCGGACTCCTCCTCGTCCACCGCTGCCACGCCGAGGGACCCGTGGAGCTCGCCGAAGACGGCGCTGGCCCGCCATCGGCCGGCCTCGCGCCAATGCGCCTCGACCCGGTGGATCACGTCTTCCATGATCGTCACCAGGATGGTCTCACGGGTGACCGTCACGTCCAGCAGCGCGGCCGACTCGGTGGGTTCGAAGAGCACCCGCAGCTCGGGCTCCCCGGCGATGAACTGCTCGGCTTCGCCGACGATCAGGCTGCCGCCGCGGTAGGCCACGCCGTGGTGGGTGAAGTCGGTGCGCGGGCGCAGCACGATCAGGTCCCGGTGAAAGCCCACGGAGACGTCGGTGGGCACCTCGATCAGCGTCATCGCGTCCTGCGCGGAGGGATCGATCAGGTATGTCTCACGGTCGTAGAAGCCCAGCAGCCTCACCCCGAAGTGCCGCTCGAATCCGGGGGTGCTGTCGAAGCCTGCGACGGCGGTCATATGGTCCGTCTCGACGCTGAGCACCGCCTGAGCGTCGGCGAGCTTGGTGCCGCGATGCCAGCGGCGGGCCACCCGCGGGTAGCCGGAGCTGGTGACCGCATCGGCGCCGTCGTCGTGGGTGAGATAGACGGTGTCGGCGTCGATCCAGCTCAGCCCGCCCTTCCCCTGCGGACGGTGGAACCCGCCCTCGGACTCCGGGATGAAGCTCCGGGTCACCAGGTCGAATTCGCGGGTCACGTCGGCGTCGGAGCCGCCCGGAGACAGCGAGATCAGGGTGTGCCGCCACGGGTTCGTGGCAGGCTGGCCGGCGGTGTCGGCTGGCGGGCTCTGCCCACCGGCGCCGCGCGGGCGCAGCACCTCGGCGCCGTGCCAGACCCAGGTGACGCCCTCCTCGGCGCTGAGCGCGTCCAGATCCAGCAGGACCTCCCAGTCGGGGGTCGCGCTGCGGTAGGAGTCCTCAGTGGTGCGCCGCCACAGGCCCTGCGGGTGCTCGGCGTCGGTCCAGAAGTTATAGAGGTGCTCTCCGCGCTTGGTCACCCCGGGGATCCGGTCCGAGGCGTCGAGGATCTCGCGCAGCTCGGTGCGCAGCGGATCGAACGCCTCGTCCTGGATGCGCTCCTCGGCCCGGGCGTTGCGCTGATGCACCCACGCAAGCGCCCGCTCCCCGGTGACCTCCTCGAGCCAGAGATGCGGATCGGCCTGCGCCGGATCGAGGTCGGGACTGATCAGGGGTTTCACCGAGGGCACTGTCATCCCCCAATCCTAGCCACCTGCGTCGTGCCGCGGCTCTGCCGAGATCAGCCGGTGTTCTGCAGGCCGGCGGCCACGCCCTTGAGCGTGATCAGCAGCAGGTTGCGCGGATCATCGATCTGATCATCGGCCAGCTTGCCCGAGCGCAGCACCCGCAGGGCGCGCAGCTGGATCAGCGAGAGCGCATCCACATAGGGGTTACGCAGCTGCACCGCCCGGCCGAGGACCTGGTGCTTCTCCAGCAGCCGCCGCTGGTCGGTGATCGCGAGCACCCATTTGGAGGTCAGGTCGAACTCCTCGAGCACCACCGCGGTGAGGTCCTCGCGGTCCCCCAGCGCCAGGTACCGCTCGGCGATGCGCCGGTCGGTCTTGGCCAGGGACATCTCGATGTTGTCGATCAGCGCGCGGAACAGCGGCCATTCGGCGTAGGCCTGGCGCAGCTGCGCAAGGTCCTGCACCGATTCCAGCGCGCTGCCCAGCCCGTACCAGCCGGTGAGGTTGATCCGGGCCTGGCCCCAGGCGAAGTTCCACGGGATCGCGCGCAGGTCTTCGAGGGATTCCACCGAGAGTCCGCGCTTGGCCGGGCGGGAGCCGATGGCGAGCAGCCCGACCTCGTCCTGCGGGGTCACCTCGGCGAACCAGGGCGCGAAGCCCTCGGCGTTGACCAGGCCGTGGAAGCGTTCCCGGGAGACGGCGTCCATCTTCTCGGCGAGTCCGGCGTAGCGCCGGGCGGCCTCGGCGTTGCGGCGTTCGGTCGAGGGTGCCGAGGCCATCAGCGTGGCGGCGGCGACCTGCTCGATGTGGCGCAGCGCGATCTCCGGGTTGCCGTAGCGGGCGGAGATGACCTCCCCCTGTTCGGTGACCTTGAAGCGCAGATCCACCGAGTGCGGGGGCTGCGCGAGGATCGCCCGGTTCGCAGGTCCGCCGCCGCGGCCCAGCGCGCCGCCGCGACCGTGGAACTGGGTCAGCGTGATCTCGTGCTTGATCCCCCAGGCGGAGATCTTCTCCTGCGCCTCATAGAGCGCGAGGGTGGCGGAGACCGGGCCGACGTCCTTGGCGGAGTCGGAGTAGCCCAGCATGACCTCCATGCGCCGGCCGGTCTGCTCCAGCCGGGCCTGCACGGCCGGGTTGGTCAGCATCTCCTCGAGGATCTGCGGGGCGTTGCGCAGGTCCTCATAGGTCTCGAAGAGCGGGATGACGTCGAGCACCGGGGCGTTCTCGGGTCCGCCGAGCGCCTTCTCGGCGAGGGTGTAGACATCGGCGAGGTTCTGCGCGGACTGGGTGAAGGAGACGATGTAGCGCCGAGCGGCGTCGACTCCGTAGCGCTGCTGCACCGAGGCGATCGCGCGGAAGGTCTCCAGCACCTCCTCGCCCGGCACGGCCATCTTCTCCACCGAGTCGGGGTCCTCGAGCCAGGCCAGGGTCTGGGCGTGCACCTTGGAGTGCTGGCGGACCTCGAGCTCGGCGAGGTGGAAGCCGAAGGTCTGGACCTGCCAGATCAGCTCCTGCAGGTCACCGTAGGCGGCCCGGTTCGCGCCGGCCTCCACGAGGGAGTCCTGCACCACCCGCAGGTCCGCGATCAGCTCTGCGGGCACGGCGTAGGCCAGATCGGCGTTGCGCTCCCGGGTGGCCTGGATCCGTCCGGTGATGGCGAGCAGCACCTGGCGGTGCGGCTCTCCCGGGGAATGCTGGGAGGCCTGCTCGGCGAGCTCCTCGGAGAGCTGGCGCTGCCGGTTCCACAGCGCATCGAGCTTGCGGCTCGGCGGGGTGTAGCGGTCATCGAGGGTCAGCGACATCCCGGTGCGGCGGGACCGATCTTCCAAGTCGGCCAGGACCCGGTCGGCGGCCTGGGCCACGGCCTTGCGGGTGATCGTGGCGGTGACGTTGGGGTTGCCGTCCCGGTCTCCGGCGATCCACGAGCCCAGCCGGATGAAGGCCGGCGCCTTGGGCGCCTGCGCGCCGGAGTCCTCGCCCTGGAGCCAGTCGTCCATCCGGCGGTAGGCCTGGATGAACACCGAGGAGAAGGAGGAGTCGAAGATCCCCAGCGCGGTGCGCACCTCGTCCAGCGGTGAGGGGCTGGAGACGCGCAGCTGCGCGGTGCGCCACATGTTGTCGATCTCTTCGAGGAGCTCGCGCCGGTTCTTGGCCAGCTCTGTGAAGCCGATCCGCGGATCATCGCGCACGTCGAGCAGCGCTCCGATGCGGCGCACCGAGGCGGTGATCGCGTTGCGGCGGGCCTCGGTGGGGTGGGCGGTGAGCACCGGGTGGAAGCGCAGCTCCTTGAGCCGGCGCTCAGCCTCGCGCTCGCCGACCTCTTCGGCGAGGTGGGTGAACGCGGCGGCCACCGAATCTGAGGGCTGCTGCTGGGCGAGCGGCAGCTCGCCGTCACGGGTGCGCAGGGTCCGCACGCGGTGCTGCTCCTCGGCGAGGTTCGCCAGCAGGAAGTAGGAGGTGAACGCGCGGGCGACCTCTTTGGCCCTTTCGGCGGAGAAGGAGGAGACCAGCTCCTCGGCGCGCTCCAGGATCTCGCCGCTGGAGTCCTCCAGTGCCGCGATGGTCAGTTCGCGCAGCGCCTCGACGTCGGCGAGCAGACCCTCGGAGCCGTATTCCTGGAGGACCTGGCCGAGCAGGCCGCCGAGCAGGCTGACGTCGCGGCGCATCGCCTCGGGCACCTCATGGGTGGCTTCGACGCGGGTGACGCTGCCGGTGGCCGGCGAGCTCGCCTGCGCAGGGACGGGTGTTTCCTGGGGCATGTGAATCTCCTTCTCGGATGCTTCACGTGACCCCATCGTCACGCTGATGAACTTGTCCTGCTGCTGCACTTCATCGAACTCTGAACTTCAGGGAGTGCCGGGGTGCCCGATGTGGCGGCGCTCACTGCGTCTGGGGCAACACGTTATCAAGACTGGTGGCGGCTTCGAAGTCCGGTGCGGCTGGACAACGGTTCACAGAACGTCAGGCTCAGCCCCATTCGGCCTCCCGCAGCGAACGACGACGACGCTCCAGCTCCATCAGCTCACGGTTCAGCGCCTGGTGCTCCTCTGGGTTGTGGGAGGCGTCCATGCGCTGGAGCCGGCCCAGCAGATTGGCCTTCTGGTGGGTGATCTTGAGCTCCACCAGCCGGTTGAGGATGGACTGGCAGTACTTCTCCAGATGCTCGTCGCTGTTGGTGGGCAGCGAGGTGACGGCCAGCTCGGAGACGAAGGACTTGATCGGCTCCGGCACCTCGTCGCGCACCGCCTGGACCCAGTTGCGCGGATCCGAGGCGGAGGCCGCGGCGATTCGCACGCCGTCGTGGATGGCCTGGTGCACCGGTGCGGTGAAGCGCACCGTGAAGATCTCCTCCCACTGCTCCGCGGTCAGATGGGTGGGGTGCTGCAGGATCACCTCCAGCGCCTGACGCTCCATGAGCACCGCCGGGTCGCGGGTGTCCGGGCGCGGATAGCCCGGCGCGCTGCGACGCAGCTGCTCCCCGTCCGGTTCGCCCTGACGCTGATCCCCCTGCCGCTGACTGCCTGTGCCCTGGTTGTTCGCGGCGGCCTTCTCGGCCTCCTGATGGGGTGAGGGCTGGTGCTTCTGCGCGTAGGCCACCGCCCGGGCGACGTCGTCCATCTCGGCTCCCAGCCAGCCGGCCAGTTCGCGGGTGTAGGCCGGGCGCAGCGCCGGGTCCTTGATCGCGCCGACGATCGGGGCGGTGGCGCGCAGCGCGCCGACCCTGCCCTCGATGGTGTTCAGGTCGAATTCACGCAGCTTCGCCCGGATCGCGAACTCGAAGAGCGGGGTCTTGGAGCTGATCAGCTCGCGCACCGCCTCATCGCCGCGGTGCTGACGAATGTCACAGGGGTCCATGCCTTCGGGGCCCACGGCGATGAAGGTCTTGGCGAGGAACATGTGGTCCTCCTTGAACGCCTTCAGCGCGGCCTGCTGGCCGGCCGCATCACCGTCGAAGGTGAAGATCACCTCGCCGACGCCGCCCTCGTCGGAGATCAGCCGGCGCGCGATCCTGATGTGGCCCTCGCCGAAGGCGGTGCCGCAGGTCGCGACCGCGGTCTCCACCCCTGCCACGTGACAGGCCATGACGTCGGTGTAGCCCTCCACGACCACCAGCTGGCGCTGCTTGGCGACGTGACGCTTGGCGTGTTCGATCCCGTAGAGCACCTGCGACTTCTTATAGATCGCGGTCTCGGGCGAGTTCAGATATTTCGGGCCCTTGTCGTCCTCGTAGAGGTGGCGGCCGCCGAAGCCCACAGTGTTGCCGGTCATATTGCGGATCGGCCACATCAGCCGGCCGCGGAAGCGGTCGTAGATCCCGCGTCCGCCGGAGGAGAACATCCCGGTCTCGGTGAGCTCCTCGTCGGAGAAGCCCTTGGAGCGCAGGTGTTTGAGCAGGTTGTCCCAGCCTTTGGGGGCGTAGCCCACGGAGAACTGGGCGGCGTGTTCGCGGGTGAAGCCGCGCCCGGTGAGCATCTCGCGGGCGGTCTGCGCCTCGGGGCTCTGCAGCGCGGCCTGGAAGAACTCGTCCGCGATCTTGTGCGCGTCCAGCAGCCGCTGCCGGCGCCCGACCTCGGCCTTGTCCGGGCCCTTGCCGCCGTCCTCGTAGCGCAGCTCGATGCCCATTCGTCCGGCGAGCTTCTCCACGGTCTCCTGGAAGCTGGTGTGCTCCATGCCCATCAGGAACGCGATCACGTCACCGGATTCTCCGCAGCCGAAACAGTGGAAGGTGCCGACCTGCGGGCGGATGTGGAAGCTCGGTGAGCGCTCGTCGTGGAAGGGGCAGAGGCCCTTCCAGGAGCCGATGCCGGCACCCCTGAGCGTCACGTACTGCTCGACCACCTCGCGAAGGTCTGCGCGCTCACGGACGGCGTCGATGTCTTCGCGTTTGATCAGTCCGGCCATGGCTCTAATCTACTCGGCACGGCCAAATGCCGAGCGGGTGTTCCCGGCCCTGTGGAGGGTGCCGGGGACTGATGCTCGGGAGTGCGCAGGTGGTGGCGCGGCGGAGCGGACCAAGTCTGGCTAGGCTGGGATCATGACTGAGCTTTCCGGACGTGAGCGTGTGCAGGCCGACGCCGATTCCCGCGCGGTGACCCTTGAATTCGTCCAGCGCGGACCCTCCTCCTCGCTGGAGGAGGCCGCCGAGAACCTCGGGGTCGCGCCGCGGGAGATCGTGAAGACCCTCGTCGCCAAGGCCAAGCTCACCCAGTCAGCCACCGAGCACAGCTACGTGGTGGCGCTGATCCCCGGGGACAAGCAGGTGGACTGGGCGAAGCTGCGCAGGCTGGCCGGGATGAAGAAGATGTCGATGACCGCGCCGGACGAGGCCGTGGCGGCCACCGGGTATCACCCCGGCACCATCACCCCCTTCGGCGCCCGCACCCCCGAGGGACAGGTGTGGCCGGTCTACGCGGATGAATCGATCTCCGGGCGGATCGCCATGGGAGCCGGGGAACCAGATCTCAACCTCTTCGTGGAGGCCGCCGAGCTGTTCGAGGCATTCGACGTCGTCGTCGGCGACATCGGGAAGTAACACCCCACCTCCCGCGTCGAGGGGCGGAGGATCAGGCGAAGAGGCGGTTGAAGACCGGGCGGCCGTGGACCAGGGTGGCGTACCACTCGAGCGCCGCACCGTCGGTGAGTGAGGCGATCTGGTCGATGATCGCGCGCTGCCGGGCAGCCTCATCGGCGGCGTCGTGGAAGTCGGCTTGGAAGGGCGGCTCGAGGAACTGGTCCCCGGTCTCGGTCAGCAGCCCGTGCAGGCCCTCGATGACCTCGCGCTGGCGGGCGTAGACCGGCTTCTGCTCGCGTGAGGCCATGATGTAGGTCGCGGCGATGCCCTTCATCAGCGAGACCTCCTCCAGCGTCTCCACCGGCACCACCAGGTCGGCCTCGTGGCGGACCAGCGGACGGTCCCCGTAGACCTCGCGGGTGGCGGTGAAGATGGCGTGGCAGAACCTGCCGATCAGCTCGCTGGTCATGTTCTTCAGCGCGGCCAGCGCCTGGCGGGAGCCGTCGGACTCCCCCACCCAGGCACCGGCGGAGGAGAGCCGCTCGAGCGCGGCCTCGATCCGCGCCGGGTCGGTCTCGGGCAGGTACCACTCGTGGGTGGTCTGGACCACGCGGCGGCGCTGCAGCGGGTCGGCGAGGAACTTCAGCTGGAACCGGCCGTTGACCACACCGTCCTCGATGTCATGCACCGAGTAGGCGATGTCGTCCGCGGCGTCCATCACCTGGGCCTCCATGGACTGGCGTCGGCCCTCGACGCCCTGTCGGATCCAGTCGAAGACCTCGACGTCGTCCTCATAGGCGCCGAACTTCTGGCTGCGGCTGCCGTCGGGCAGGGTCGGGGCCTCATGGGCGCGCCAGGGGTATTTCACCGCGGCGTCGAGGGAGGCGCGGGTGAGATTGAGCCCGGCCGAGCGGCCGTCGGGGTGGAAGCGCTTCGTCTCCAGCCGGGTCAGCAGCCGCAGCGTCTGCGCGTTGCCCTCGAACCCGCCGTGGGGTGCGGCGAGGTCGTTGAGCACGTTCTCCCCGTTGTGCCCGAAGGGCGGGTGGCCCAGGTCGTGGGAGAGGCAGGCGGCGTCGACGACGTCGGGGTCACAGCCCAGCAGCCGGCCGAGGTCCCGGCCCACCTGGGCGACCTCCAGCGAGTGGGTCAGCCGGGTGCGGGAGAAGTCGTCGACGTCGGGCGAGACGACCTGGGTCTTCGCGCCGAGCCGGCGCAGCGCCGAGGAGTGCAGCAGCCTGGCCCGGTCGCGCTCGAAGCTGGAGCGGTAGACGGACTTGCCGTGTTCGGGCACCCAGCGCGCCTCGTCGGCCTCGGTGTATCCCGGTCGCAGGGCGGCGTATCCGCCCTCCACCCGCTCCACGTTCTGCGCAGTCATGGGGTCAACCCTAACCGCCGGAGATGTCGACCTCTGCGGCCTGGATCATCTCGCGCTGCGCCTCGTCGAGCTCCTGGGACTCCAGCCAGTCCTGCGGCAGGTGCACCTTCTTGGGCGAGCCGGCGCGGCCGCGCGGGCCCTCGGCGTCGGCGCCGGGGTAGCTCAGGGTCTGATCCAGCTGCCCGAGCAGGTCCTCGAGCTGGGCCATGGATTCCACCGCGACCAGCTGGGTGCGCAGGTGCGAGCCCACCGCGTAGCCCTTGAAGTACCAGGCCACATGCTTGCGGATGTCCTGCATGGCCTTGCGCTCGTCGCCGTCGAAATACGGGATCAGCATCTGCGCGTGGCGAAGCAGGGTGGCGGAGACCATGGGCAGGTCTGGGCGGTGCCGCTCCGTCCGGCCCTCGAAGGCGGCCTGGAGGTCACCGAAGAGCCAGGGCCGGCCCTGACAGCCGCGGCCGACGACGACGCCGTCCACCCCGGTCTGCTCCACCATCGCCACGGCATCCTCTGCGGACCAGATGTCACCGTTGCCGAGCACCGGGATGTCGGGCAGGGATTCGCGCAGCGCGGCGATCGCGGACCAGTCGGCCTGCCCGGAGTAGTGCTGCCGGGCGGTGCGTCCGTGCAGGGCGACCGCGGCCACCCCGGAGTCGCGGGCGATCTTGCCGGCCTCGATGTAGGTGAGGTGGTCCTCGTCGATGCCCTTGCGCATCTTCACGGTCACCGGGATGTTCGCCTTCGACGCCTCTCGCACGGCGGTGGCGACGATGGACTCGAAGAGCCGGATCTTCCAGGGCAGCGCGGATCCGCCGCCCTTGCGGGTGACCTTGGGGACCGGGCAGCCGAAGTTCATGTCGATGTGATCGGCGCGGCCTTCTTCGACCAGCATCCGCACCGCGTGGCCGGTGGTGACCGGGTCCACCGAGTACAGCTGCACCGAGCGCGGGACCTCGTCGGGCTCGTGCTTGATGATCCGCAGCGATTCGGGCCGGCGCTCCACCAGGGCGCGGGCGGTGACCATCTCGTTGACGAAGAGCCCGCCGCCGTAGTCGCGGCAGAGCCGACGGAAGGCGGTGTTGGTGATCCCAGCCATCGGGGCCAGCACCACCGGGGTCTTCACCGTGATGGGTCCCAGGGTCAGCGGCGGCAGCAGCGCGGTGCCCTGCCCGCCGGCCCTCGGCGCGCCGTTCTCGAGCGCGCCGGTGTCCAGCGCCGCGGTGTCGGTGGCCTCAGCGGTCATGGGCTGCCTGCTCAGGCTGCGTCTTTGGCGTAGATGAGCGCCTCGAAGTCGTACTCGGCCTCGCCGGCGGCGATGAGCTCATCGGTGACGGTCTTCAGCGGCACCATCGCATCGTCGACCTCGACCTTGACCGGGAAGTGCGCGGAGAGCAGCGCGAGCATGGCGCGGCAGGCGGTCTCGGCGTCGGAGTCTTCCAACCCGGTGTTCCAGCCCAGCAGCACATCGGCGGGCTCATCGGTGCGCTCGGAGGTGTAGCTGATCGCGAAGGCCAGGATGCCGTTGTTCCCGCCGGCGCTGGTGTCGCGCAGCACCACCGCACCCGAGGCGCCGGTCTCCGGTCCGAGCAGCATCTGCTGGGCCTTGCCGACGGTCATCTCGGCGCGATCCCAGGCGTGCACGGTGTTGTAGAAGTCCGCGACCAGCTGGGTCAGCTCCACCGATCCGGTGGCGAGGTCTTCGAGGTCCAGTCCCGCGCTGTCCAGGTCCGGCAGCGAGATGGCGCCCGGCTGGACGACCACCTGCCTGGAGGCCTGGATCTTGGTGAAGCCGTTGTCCTTGAGGAAGCACTGGGCGGCGGAGCGCTTGGCCACGCGGGCCTTCAGCGACTGGACCGCGCAGTTGGGGACCTCGGCCTCGAGGATCTGCAACATCTGCGCGGCGACGCCGCGGCGGCGGTGCTCCGGGGCGACCTCGGCGTAGAAGGAGAGCCGGTCCGGGTGCAGCGAGGAGCGGAAGATCGTCGCGGCGGCCACGGGCAGGCCCGCGGCCTCGGCCACGATGCAGCGGGACCAGGGCTCGTTCGAGGAGGGCCGCAGCAGGCTGCGGTCCTGGTGGTGCATCGAGTTCTCCGGGTCGCCCCAGACCTGGAGCAGCTTCAGGTCATCGCCGTCGGCCCAGGGGCGCACGGTGAGACCGGAGTCCAGGGTCAGCCGGGCCGGGTTCATCGGGCGAGCCGCGGCGTCGTGCTCAATACTCATCACATTTCCTTAGACGAGACGGTAAGTGTCGTTCAGACCAAACAAGCCATGGTAGTCCCGCACCCGCGCCCGGACAAAGCTCACCCCTCACCCGCCCGCCATACCGGCTGTTCAGCGCCCGGACGTTCAGCCCAGGGCTGAGCGCGGCATGGTCCCAGCCACCGGACCACGCCGCAGCCGACTCAGCCGAGCAGCTTCACCGCCAGGTAGGACTGGACCTTGTCCAGCGAGACCCGCTCCTGGGTCATCTCATCACGGTCGCGGATGGTGACCGCCTGATCCTCGAGGGTGTCGAAGTCCACCGTGATGCAGAACGGGGTGCCGATCTCGTCCTGGCGACGGTAGCGGCGTCCGATGGCGCCGGAGTCGTCGAAGTCGATGTTCCAGTGCTGGCGCAGCTGCTGGGCCAGGTCCTGGGAGACCCCGGCGAGCTCGGGCTTCTTCGACAGCGGCAGCACCGCGGCCTTCACCGGGGCCAGCTTCGGGTGCAGCTTGAGCACGGTGCGGGTGTCCACTCCGCCCTTGGTGTTCGGCGCCTCGTCCTCGGTGTAGGAGTCCACCAGGAAGGCCATCATCGCGCGGGTCAGGCCGAAGGACGGCTCGATCACGTAAGGGGTGTAGCGGGTCCCGCTGGCCTGGTCGAAGTACTGCAGCTTCGCGCCGGAGGCCTCGGTGTGGGAGTTCAGGTCATAGTCGGTGCGGTTGGCCACGCCCATGAGCTCGCCCCAGGCAGAGCCGGCGAAGTCGAAGCGGTATTCCAGGTCGATGGTGCCGGCCGAGTAGTGCGCGCGCTCATCTTCGGGCACGTCGAACTTGCGCAGGTTCTCCGGGTTCAGACCGAGGTCGATGAACCAGTTGTAGCAGGCGTCCACCCAGTGCTTGAACCATTCATCGGCCTCATCCGGGTGGGTGAAGTACTCGATCTCCATCTGCTCGAACTCGCGGGTCCGGAAGATGAAGTTGCCCGGGGTGATCTCGTTGCGGAAGGCCTTGCCGATCTGGCCGATGCCGAAGGGCGGCTTCTTCCGGGCCGAGGTCACCACATTGTTGAAGTTCACGAAGATGCCCTGGGCGGTCTCGGGCCGCATGTAGTGCAGCCCCTCCTGGTCATCCACCGGGCCCAGGAAGGTCTTCATCAGGCCGGAGAACTGCTGCGGCTCGGTCCATTTGCCGGGCTGGCCGGTCTCGGGGTCGCGGATGTCGGCGAGGCCGTTCTCCGGCGGGTGCCCATGCTTGGCCTCATAGGCCTCGATCAGGTGATCGGCGCGGTAGCGGCGGTGCGTGTGCAGCGACTCGACCAGCGGGTCGGAGAACGTCTTGACGTGGCCCGAGGCGTGCCAGACGGCCTGCGGCAGGATGATCGCGGAGTCCAGGCCGACCATGTCGCCGCGGCCGCGGATGAAGGTCTGCCACCATTCGGCCTTGATGTTCTCCTTGAGCTCGGTGCCCAGGGGTCCGTAGTCCCAAGCAGAGCGGGTGCCGCCGTAGATCTCTCCCGACTGGAACACGAAGCCGCGGCGCTTCGCCAGGGAGATGACTTTGTCGAGTGCGGTCTCTTTGGCCATGTGGCAGATACACCTCAGGTAGAACGGGGATGAACACAGATTGCGTCAGCTTATCGCGCGCACGCACCGGGTCCGAAAGCGGGTCAGTCTCTGGACTTCGGCCGCGGGCGACCGCGCAGGATGTCGGGCAGCGACGCGAGTATCACCGCGATCAGGGTCAGCCCGGTGCCCAGCACGGTGGCGGTGGTGACCAGCGAGCCGGGCGTGGGCAGCAGCACGTCGAGCAGCAGCGAGCCCAGCAGCTGGCCGGCGATCATGCCCATCGCGGCGATCAGCACCCCGACGCGGGTGACCAGCAGCGCGCCCAGGGCGATGAAGATGATTCCCAGCGGCCCGCCCAGGTAGTGCCACCAGGTCAGCGACAGGGCTGGCTCCACCCCGCTGACCAGGGCCTTGCCCGCCCAGACCAGCAGCAGGAACAGCGTGCCGGCGAGGAAGTTGAACAGCGTCCCCGGCGCCGGGGAGGCGTAGGCCGCAGAATGGCGACCGTTGATCGCCTGCTGGGCCGCCTGCAGGAAGCCGCCGGAGAGCGGCAGCAGCACCAGCGCCAGCCAGGCCGGCCCCTGCCCGGAGGCGGCCAGCTGCGGGGAGACCGCCCACAGCACGGCCAGCACGGTCAGCGCCGCGCCGCCGACCCGGAACGGGTTCAGCCGCATCCGCCCGGCAGGCCCCAGCCCGATCCGGTCCCAGAGCAGTCCGCCCAAGGTCTGTCCGGTGACCACGGCCACGGTGAACACGGCCACGCCGATCAGCCCGATGGTCAGCGTCTGGGTGAGCACGAAGTAGGCGCCCACGCAGCCGGCCAGGAAGTACCACCAGCGAATCCGCCCCTCCCGCACCGCCGGGGCCACCCGGGCGATGGCCCGTCGGCCACGGCCTGTGCCGAAGGTCACCAGGACCAGGATGATGCTGCCCACACTGAAGCTGATGGTCGCCGCGAGCACCGGGTCCCCGATCTCGGTGGTCAGCGCGGCATTGACCCGCCCCTGGGCGGGGATCGCCGCACCCGAGGCGAGCATCAGCAGAAGCAGGAAGACCCAGACCAGCGGGGAGCGGGGGCCCGCTGCGGGCTCGGCAGAACTCATGGGCTCACCTTATCCAGACCGCTCCCCCACGCTTCACCGGGCGCGCATGACAGACTTGGGCCATGAGCCGAGAAGTGTCTGAGATCCCGATCCGCGATGAGTCCATCCGTCTGGGTCAGCTGTTGAAGCTGGCCGGGGTGGTCGAGAACGGGGCGATCGCCCGCGAGGTGATCGACTCCTCCGGTGTCCGCGTCGACGGCGAGGTGGAGACCCGCCGCGGCGCTCAGATCAAGCGCGGACAGCTCGTGGAGTTCGACGGCGAGCCCTTCGGCCTGCCAGCCGCGCGACTCATGCCCGTTCAGGGCTGACGGGGCTGAATCCGCCTCCCTGAAACCGCGTGTACAGTGCCTCTATGGGCCGGGTGCGCGCGTGTGCGCCGGGCCTCACATGACATTTTCTGCGAGGTGCCTGCCGGTCTGAGATGACCGGCGCCGGGGGGCTGCGTCTCGCCCTGTGAACTAGGGGTGCGGTTGCGCATTTGCATCATCGCTTCGAGCCAGTTTCCCATTCGGGAACCCTTCGCCGGGGGGCTCGAGGCCTTTACACACACGGTGGCAAAGAAGCTCATCGGCAGAGGTCATTCGGTGACGCTGTTCGCCGCAGGCGGCAGCGACCCGGAGCTCGGCGCCCAGATGCTCCTCCCGGAGCGGCTGGAGCTGACCGCCGCTGCCCGCTCTGACGTGGGCGCGATGCCGGCGGACTGGATGCAGCAGCACCACGCTTATCTCGGCCTGATGCTGCGACTGGCGGAGTCCAAGGACTTCGACGTGGTCCACAACAACTCGCTGCACCACCTTCCGGTCGCGCTGTCATCGTTGATCCCGATGCCGGTGCTCACCACCTTGCACACTCCACCGACCCCATGGTTGGAGTCCGCGATGAACTACGCCGCGCCCTCCTCGGTGTTCACCGCCGTGAGTTCCGCCACGGCCAAGGCCTGGGCGAGCTCAGTGGCGTCCAGCGTGATCCCCAACGGCGTCGACACCGACGTGTGGCATCCCGGCCCTGGCGGCGACGGATGCGTCTGGACCGGGCGCCTGGTGCCCGAGAAGGCCCCGCATCTGGCCATCGACGCGGCGCGCGCCGCCGGTCGCAGCATCACCCTGGCGGGCCCCATCATGGACCGCAGCTACTTCGAGGGTCAGGTCGAGCCCCGGCTCGGCGACGACGCGGTGCATGTGGGGCATCTGCGCCACGCTGAACTGGTCGAGCTCGTGGGCTCCTCCGCAGTGGCCGTGGTCAGCTCCCAGTGGGATGAGCCCTACGGCCTGGTGGCGGCTGAAGCCATGTCCTGTGGGACGCCTGTCGCGGCCTTCCCGCGCGGCGGGCTGGTAGAGATCGTCACCGAATCCTCCGGGGCCCTCGCCGCGGACGGGTCGGTGGCCGCCCTCGCCGAGGCGATCACCCGGGCCGCACGCTGCGATCGCACCCAGGTCCGCCAGCGCGCCGAAGGAGATCTCTCGCTGGAGCGGATGGTCGACGAGTACGAGCAGCTCTACACCCAGATGGCTATGGAAGCCTCCCCGCAGCCCAGCGCATCAGCGCGATGATCGGCTGGTACATCCACCATCAGGGCCGCGGACACCTTCACCGCGCCAGCGCCGTGGCTCATGCCGCCGCCGCGCGCGGGGTCCGCATCACGGGGGTCTCCTCGCTGCCCCCGCCCGCCGACTGGCCGGCGGACTGGCTCCAGCTGGACCGCGATGACGCCCCCGACCCGGACGACGGCGGCAGGTTCCGCGAACCCACCGCCGGCGGCGCGCTGCACTGGGCCCCCCTGCACCACTCCGGGCTGCGCCGGCGCAGCGCGCAGGTCTCGGCCTGGATCGATCACGCCGCACCTGAGCTGCTCGTGGCCGATGTCTCGGTGGAGATCGCACTGCTCGCCCGGCTCCACGGGATCCCGGTGGTCACCGTGGCGCTGCCCGGCGACCGCAGCGATCCTGCGCATCGGCTGGGCTATTCGATCTCCTCGGCCGTGGTGGGGATGTGGCCCGCGCAGGCCACCGAGATCCTCGCCGGGGCACCCGACGTCCAGGCGCTGGGCGGGCTCTCCCGCTTCACCCCGGACGGGACCCCGGTTGAGAATCAGCAGCTCGAGGTCCTGGTGCTCAGCGGAGGCGGCGGCGGCGCGGTGAGCGCCGCGGCGATCGCCCAGCTGCGCCGGACCCTGCCGCAGGCGCGACTGCGCATCCTGGGCGGCGAGTCCTCCTGGGAGGCCGACCCCTGGCCGCTGCTGAAGCGCGCCGACCTGGTGCTCACTGCGGCCGGGCAGAACTCCATCGCCGAGGTCGCCGCCAGCCGCACCCCCGCGCTGGTCACCGCGCTGGACCGTCCCCACCAGGAACAGGCCCATATGCTCGCCGCACTCGAACGCGGCCCCTGGCCGGCGGTCCGCGCCCCCGCGCCCGACGACGACGCCGGCTGGGACCGGGCCGTGGCGCATACGCTCAGCCTCGACGGTGCGGACTGGACCAGCTGGTGCGACGGCGCTGCCGCGGACCGGTTCGCAGCGCTGCTTCACTCGATGCTCGCCCCCACGCGCAGGACCTCGCCGACGGCACCGAGGTGACCCGATGAGCAGGCCCAGCCCCACAGGACCACCCAGCCCCACCGGACCATCCAGCTCCCCGGGACCTTCCAGCCGACCCAGGACGACACCGCGCGCCGTCGTGGTCACCGCCGTCCATTCCCGGCACACCCATCTGCGCCGTCAGCGCACCGCGCTGGCACTCAGCGATCAGTCCCCGGTGGCGCACGTGGTGGTGGCCATGGAGGACCCGCAGATCAGCGCGCAGCTGGCGGTGGATCAGCCGACCAGCAACAGTCGGGCCAGCGACAGCGCGGCCCGGGCCGACGCCGGGCTGTCCACCCAGGTGCTGGAGATTCCGCGCAGCTCAGGCCGGCTGCCGCTCGCCGCGGCCCGGAATCTGGGCGCCGCACGGGCCCTCGAGCAGCTCAGCGGACCCGATGACCTGCTGATCTTCCTGGATGTGGACTGCATCCCGGACCCCGGACTGATCAGCGCATACATCGAGGCCTCGCGGCTGCGGCCCGAGGATCTGCTCTGCGGACCGGTGGCGTATCTGCCCGAGCTCCCCGGGGAGGTGCTCGACGCGGCCACGGCAGATCAGCTCGCCGAGTGGGCCGCGCCGCATCCGGCACGGCCGGCACCGGCACCCGGGGAGATCCTCACCCATGGAGAGCATGCGCTCTTCTGGTCATTGTCCTTCGCGGTGCGCCGGATCGTCTGGGAACGGATCGGCGGATTCGACGAGGCCTATACCGGCTACGGCGCCGAGGACACCGACTTCTCCTGGCGGGCCAGAGCTCGCGGAGTCGAGCTGACCTGGGTGGGAGGGGCCTGCGCCTACCACCAGCACCATCCGGTCTCCCGGCCGCCGGTGGAGCATCTCACCGACATCCTGCGCAACGGTGCCATCTTCGCGGACCGGTGGGGACACTGGCCGATGGAGGGCTGGCTGCAGGAGTTCGAACGGCTGGGGCTGGTACGGCGCGACGGTGAGGACTGGGTGCTCAGCGAGAGTTGAGCACCGTGTGGGTCAGGAACTCCCCCACGTGACTGATCTCCTGCGGCACGACGCCGTGCCCGGCCCCGGCGTAGAGCACCTTGGTCAGCTTCACCGACTTGGTCGCCCAGCCGTGGGTGTACTCCACATGCTCCGCCGGAATGATCGGATCCTCCTGGTCGCGGCCCCAGAAGAACGGCACCTTCGCGGAGGCCAGCGCCTCGTCGTCGAAGTAGTCCTCGATCCCCTCTCCTCGGGTGGGGTCCACGGCGAAGCCGGAGAGCCCGACGACGGTGGCGAACTCCTCAGGCCGGCTGCGCAGCAGCGAGGTGGCGACCGCCATCCCCATGGAGAATCCGAGCAGGCTCACCGAGCTGTGCTGGTCCTTGACCGCGGCGATCCACTCCCAGAGATCCTCCACCGCCTCGCGTGCGGCCGATGACGAATAGGCCAGCCGCTCGACATCCAGGTCGAACCAGGTGTAGCCGCCGACCTCCATCTTCACCGGCGCGCGCACGGAGGCATAGGTGAAGCCGGCGGGCAGCCCGGGGACCAGTCCCATCAGGTCCTGCTCGTGGGAGCCGTAGCCGTGGAGCAGCACCACCAGCGGGGTGCCGGCGCGGTCCTCGGGTTCGCGGGACCAGGCGACGTGCGGTGAGGCAGACATGAAATGACCTTTGCGTGACGGGAAGGGTGACTGACCCACTCTAATCAGCCCATGGGTGGATGCATGAAGAGGGGGTGGTCAGCGACAATGTCCGGGTGAACGAAACTGATGAGACCCTCGAAACACCAGACCTGCCCGCCGACGCCGAGATCGCTGAGACTCCGCGGCACCCCTGGACCCGCTACGTGGCCCTGGGGGACTCCTTCACCGAAGGCATCGGGGATCCCGATCAGACCCGACCGGGCTACCACCGCGGCTGGGCGGACCGAGTGGCTGAGGAGCTGGCCCTCGGTGCCGCCGCCGTGGAAGGTTCTCCCAAGTTCTCCTACGCCAACCTGGCGGTGCGCGGAAAGCTCATCGGTCAGATCCGAGACGAACAGCTCGCCCCGGCCCTGGAGCTGCGCCCGGACCTGATCACCCTGTGCGCCGGCGGCAATGACGTGATCCGGCCCGGCGGGGACCCCGATGAGACCGCCAGGATCCTGGACACCCTGGTGCAGATCCTGACCACCACTGGGGCCACCATCGTGCTGTTCAACGGCCCCGATGTGCGCGAGACCCCGGTGGTCGGCTCGATCCGCGGGAAGGTGGCGATCTTCAACGAGAACGTGCGCACCATCGCGGCCCGGCATGACGCCGTGGTCGCCGATATGTGGTCCCTACGCGAGCTGACCCGCCCGGAGATGTGGGACGACGACCGGCTGCACTTCTCCGCGCTGGGCCACCACACGATCGCCCGCATGGTGTTGGAGACGATGAACGTCGAGCACGATCTCAAGCCCTCGGAGCCGCGCCCGGTTCCGGTGCGGAGCTGGCGTGCGGCCCGGGTGGATGACGCCGTCTGGGCGCGCCACCACCTCTTCCCCTGGGTGGTCCGGCGGCTCCGCGGGAGGTCCTCCGGGGATGGGATCTACGCGAAGCGACCGACCTTCGAGCCGCTCTTCGGCGGGTCCATGCCCCCGGGTGGCGGCGTCGACGACGCCTGAGCCGCCGGAGGTTCAGAGGCGCAGGAGGTTCAGAGCCGCCGGAGGTTCAGAGGCGCAGGGGCGCGCGGCTCCCCAGCTGGAGAGTCTCCCGCATGGCGTCGCCGAGCTGCTCCGCGCTGGTGAGGAATCCGTCGTGGCCGATCGGAGAGTCGATCATGTGCACCTGATGGTCCCCGGGGATCGCGTCGGCGATCTCCTGGGACTGTTTCGGGAAGTACAGCCGGTCCGTGGTCACGGCCGCCAAGAACGGCACGGCGGTGACCCCGGCGAGCGCCTGGTCCACTCCCCCGCGTCCGCGGCCGACGTCGTGGCTCATCAAGGCCTCGGCGAGGACGATGTAGGCGTTGGGGTCGAAGCGCTGGAGCAGCTTCTCCGCCTGGTGGTCCAGGTAGGACTCCACCTGGTAGCGACCGCGCCTGCGCTGGGACCAGCCGACGGGGTCTTCCATGCCCTGGGCGGAGCGGCCGAAGCGCACCGCCAGCTCGTACTCCGCGCGGTAGGTGATGTGCGCGATCCGGCGCGCCAGTCCCAGCCCGGCCTGCGGCGCCGGGCCGCCGTAATAGTCGCCGCCGGCGAAATGGGGATCGTTCTCCACAGCCAGCACCTGGGCCTGGCCGAAGGCGATCTGCTCCGCGGTGGAGGCCGCTCCGCAGGCGAAGACGGCCACGCCTTCGACCATCTCCGGGTAGGTCACGGCCCATTCCAGCGCCCGGGCGCCTCCCATGGATCCGCCGATCACCGTGTGGAACTTCCGAATGCCCAGGGCATGAGCCAGCCGGGCTTCGAGATGCACGGAGTCGCGAATGGTCACGAAGGGGAATCGGGAGCCGTAGGGCTTCCCCTCGGGATCCAGGGAGGCGGGTCCGGTGGAGCCGTAGCAGCCACCCACCATGGCCGGGGCGATCACGAACCACCGCTCGGTGTCGATCGGGCGGCCCGGTCCGAGCAGCCCTTCCCACCATCCGACGGAGGCATCCGCCGCGGTGGCGGCGACGTGGGAGTCACCGGTGAGGGCGTGGGCGACCAGGACGGCGTTGCTGCCGTCCTCGTTCAGCGTGCCCCAGGTCTCGTAGGCGAGGGTGACTTCGGGCAGCCGCCCGCCGGCCTCGAAGGTGTACGCGCCGACCTCAGCGGTCTTCAACGCACCGGCGGGCCTGTTCCCAAAGTCATTCAGCACCTGATCACCCTAACCTCAGACCGCCGCTGCGGTTTCTTGCTTCGTCACATTGTCCGCGCCGGCCTCCGCTGCCGCGTTCACAGCGCCCTGGGCGGCCTTCTCGAAGCCCTGGTCCAGATCGGCGATGATGTCGTCGATATGCTCCAGGCCCACCGAGAGCCGGACCAGTCCGGGCTTGACTCCGGCGGCGCGCTGCTCGGCGTCGCTGAGCTGGCTGTGCGTGGTCGAGGCGGGGTGGATCACCAGGGAGCGGACGTCGCCGACATTGGCCACCAGCGAGTGCAGCTCCAGCGCGTCCACGAAGGCCTGGCCCGCCCGGGCCTGACCTGAAGCGCCGTGGGCTGCTCCTCCGGCGAGCTCGAAGGACAGCACCGCCCCGGATCCGCGGGGCAGGTACTTCTGAGCGCGCTCGAAGCAGGGGCTCGAGGGCAGACCGGAGTAGTAGACCCGTCGCACGGCGTCATGGGCCTCCAGGTACTCGGCGACCTTCTGCGCGTTCTCGACATGGCGTTCGATCCGCAGCGAGAGGGTCTCCAGCCCCAGGTTGATCTCGAAGGCGTTGTGCGGGGACAGTGCCGGACCGAGGTCGCGCAGCAGCTGGACCCGGGCCTTGAGAATGAAGGAGAGGTTGACCCCGAAGATCCCGTCGGCGCCGAGATCCCGGCCGAAGACCAGCCCGTGGTAGCTCTCGTCCGGGGTGGAGAAGCCGGGGAAGCGCTCCGGGTGGGCGAAGTAGTCGAAGCGCCCGGAGTCCACGATCACCCCGGCGATGGCCGTGCCGTGGCCGCCGAGGAATTTGGTGGCCGAGTGCACGACGACGTCGGCGCCGAAGTCGATCGGCTTGATCAGGTATGGGGTGGTCAGCGTGGAGTCGATGATCAGCGGTGCCCCGAACTCATGCGCCACCGAGGCGACGCCTTCGATGTCCAGCACGTCCCCGCGCGGGTTCGCCACGGATTCGCCGAAGAAGGCGACCGTGTTCTCCCGGGTGGCGGCGCGCCAGGATTCCAGGTCATCGGGGTCCTCCACGAAGGAGACTTCGATGCCGAACTTCGGCAGGGTGTGCTTGAAGAGGTTCTGTGTGCCGCCGTAGAGGGTGGGTGAGGCGACGATGTGGCTGCCGGCCGAAGCGATGTTCAGCAGCGCCAGCGTGGTGGCAGCCTGTCCGGAGCCGACGGCGAGCGCCCCGACTCCGCCTTCGAGGGCGGCGATCTTATCCTCCACCGCCTGGACGGTGGGATTGCCGATGCGCGAGTAGATCGGGGCGATCTCCTCGAGTCCGAAGCGGCGCGCGGCGGCGGCGGTGTCCGGGAAGACGAAGGAGGTGGTCTGCTGGATCGGCAGCGCCCGTGCTCCGGTGACCGGGTCGGGGGCGACTCCGGCATGGATCTGCTGGGTCTCGAACTGCCAGGTGTTCTCGTTGCTCAAAGGATTCTCCGTTCAATGCGGCCCAGGAACTGGGCCGGATGTGAACGTCGCTGCCGGTGATCGAGCTTCCGGCGCTGAATCCTGTACGGCCCTGTCCTGAGGACTGGGATGTTGGGCCCGCACTGGTGTGTGGCCCGCGCTTGCTGAGTGAGTCGGTGAATTGCTTCACTGACTGTTTCAGCCAGGTCGTCACCCGGGGCACCCCACCGCGAACTGGAGGGTTGCCGGCCAGCAAACCGGGGTTTTGCGCTGGCACTCTTGACCTAGGACCAAGTCTGCATCGCGGAATGCTTCCTTGCAAGTGCGGGCCAGGGGTCGGGTTCGCAGTTCGTCATGTTCGGCCACACTGCCGCGAGTCACTCCGGCCCGAGGAACGCGAACGGCTCCGCGGGCTCGAAGAGATCACTGACGTCGCCGGCGTGGCCGTCGGGCGGGCCATCAGCAAGATCCATGCGGCGGACACCTGAGCCTTCTCGCAGGTCGAGTCGGTCCAGGGACACCCAGATGACGCTGGGCCGCAGCGCGGAGTCGAAGAAGTAGCGACGGTCCTTGTGGTCCGCCACGGTGCGCCACTGGGTCGAGGAGATGTTCGGCTGCCCCGGAGTGCTGATCCCGTAGGGGACCGACGCGTTGCGGATCACCCCGAACACCGCCGCGGTCGCGATGGTGCGGTCTTCCACCTGCGGCACCGCGTTGATGTAGAAGCTTGCCCGGACATAGCGGTCGGCGGCGCGATTGGTGCCCGGGAGCATGACGGTACCGCCGATGCCGCGCCAGTAGGTGTCGATCGCCAGCTGTTGAGCGAAGGGCGGTGAATTGGTCATGACCTGGTGGGTGCGGTCGTGGTGTATCTGCAGCGTCCCGTCCAGGTACTCACAGATGGCGCTGTCCCCGGAGGCATCCGAGATCGACAGGTGCATGGTCGCCTGGCGCGGCTGCCCTGGCACGCCGGCGGTGACCACGGCGAAGTCTTCACGGGCGAGTGATTCGACCGCCTCCGTCACGGTCGCGAAGCTGTCCAGCACGTACTGGGCCCAGGCGCCGAGGGAGAGCTTCGGCCGGGCATCGTCGAGCCCCGGGTAGCGCGACTCGACCAGCCACAGGGCATTGGCGACCAGCCCCCGCTCGTTCATCCCATCGGTGGTCGAGATGTCATAGCCGGAGGCGATCACGCTGCCATAGCGGGACGTCCAGGTCAGCGACTCCGACCCGGCTCCTCCCTCGCGCGGCAGCCCCCGGGGGAAGACCCACAGATTCGTCCCCAGGTCGGCGTTCCAGTCCATGGAACGGGCCGTCAGCACACGATCCTGCTCGCCCAGGTAGACCACACGTGTGCACATCAGACTGGCCTCTCACCGAACCTGGGCTCCAACTGGGCCTCAGTGTGTCGGAGGCCATATCCGGAGGTCAACCCTGACCTAGACTCACCTTTCATGAGTGCCTCCGACAATGACGTCCTGACAGCCCTGCGCAGCGCCTTCACGCCGGGCACCTTGACCACCGACGCCGCGGAGCTCGACGCCCACGCGGTCGACCAGGGGCCGCTGGAGCATTGGCAGGTGCACCCGCCGCTCGCCGTGGTCTTTGCTGAATCGACGCAGGACGTCCAACTGCTGGTGCGACTCTCCTGCGAGCATGGCTTCGCGCTGATCACCCGCGGGGCTGGGACTTCCGTCTCCGGCGGGGCGAACTCCACCGAGGGTTCGGTGGTGCTGAACCTGACCCGGATGAACCAGATCCTGGCGATGCGACCCGAGGATGAGGTCGCCGTCGTCGAACCGGGCGTGATCAACGCCGACCTCAACGCCGCCGCCGCAGAACACGGGCTGATGTACGCCCCGGATCCGGCGAGCTACCGCACCTCCACCATCGGCGGCAATGTCGCCACCAACGCCGGCGGGCTGCGCTGTGCGAAGTACGGGGTGACCCGCGATTCGGTGCTTGCCCTGGACGTGGTGCTCGCCGACGGCACGCTGATCCACACCGGACAGGCCACCTTCAAGGGCGTCGCCGGCTATGACCTGACCAGCCTGTTCGTCGGCTCCGAGGGGACCCTCGGCATCGTCGTCGGGGTCACCGTGCGGCTGCGCCACCTGAGTGCGCACACCGAGACCATCGCCGCGTTCTTCGACGAGCTGACCACCGCCGCCCAAGGGGTCCTGGACATCGGCAGGGCCCGGGTGCAGCCGGCGATCACGGAGCTGCTGGATCGCCGCACCATGCTCGCCCTGGATGAGGCGCAGGGCTCGGACCTGGCCCAGCGCGGAGACACGCTGCTGCTGATCCAGACCGACGGCCACGGTGCTGCCATCGAGGCCGAGATCATCCGTGAGGTGCTGCGAGCACTCGGCGCCCTGGTCAGCGACCCCGGCTCCACCGAGTCCGAGCGGCTGATCGAGCTGCGCCGGCACGCCCGCGGCGACGGAATCGTCAACGAGGTGCGCGTGGGCGAAGACGTCGCGGTCCCGCGGTCGCGGCTGGTGGACTACATCCGCGCCATCGAAGACCTCGCCGAGGAGCACCAGGTCCAGCTCAAGGTGGTCGCGCACGCCGGGGACGGCAACCTGCACCCCACCTTCAGCGTCCCCAGCTCAGAGCTCGGCACCGACACCGGCACCGGCACCGGCACCGGCACCGAGACAAGACCCGACGACGACGCGGCCTCCCCCGCACAGCCCGAGGCCGCCCCCGTGACGATCGACGCCACCGAGGGCGGCCTCCCGACCTCGGCCGTCTCGCGGCTGCATGCTGCCCTGGACGGTTCGGTCCGGCTGGCACTGGAGATGGGCGGGACCATCACCGGGGAGCACGGGATCGGCACCTATAAGCTGCGCTGGCTGGACTGGGAGCAGTCCGCCGAGGTGATCGCGCTGCAGCGCCGGATCAAGGACGTGTTCGATCCGGAGCGCCGGCTCAATCCTGGGCGGGCGATCCTGTAGCCGCGCCGCCCGGACCGAAAAGGACCGCGCGGGCCGCGGCGTCGGCGTCGGCGAGGGATCGCGCGGAGGAATCGCCATCTCCGCCGGCCTCCGCGGCGATGGCGGTGCCCCATTGGACCGAGCTGAGCTGCAGGCCCAGCACGTAGATCTCTTCCGGCTCGGCGCGGTCCGCCGGGATCAGCCGATGTGGAAGTCGCGTGACGTCGAAGCCCTTGCCCGCCCGCGGCGCCCCGGAGGCGTCCACGAGTTCGCGCGGCCGGGCGAGGCCGCTGCGCAGCAGTCCCGCCACCAGGGGCGAGCGCGAGAGCTGGATCCGATTGGCGGGCATCATCGCCTCAAGCAGCCAGCGCGCCTGGTACGCCGGCGCGGCCACGGCCGGGGATTCGGCGGTGTAGAAGCCGGTCTCGCGGTCCACGTCGAAGATCGGGTCGGGTCCCAGGAACTCCACCACCCCGGCGCGGGTCAGGGCGGCGAGCTCCTCGATCCGCTGCAGCGGCGGGCCGCTGGCCAGGCCCTCCACCAGGGACTCGAACCAGCCCTCGATCTCGCTGATCTGGCTGGACTGGGAGACCCGGCCCTGGCTGATCAGCGCCTTGACCTCCATCCGGGCCAGGTGCAGCGCACCGATGGCCATCTTCACCGGGCTGCGCGCTCCGGCGGCGGAGGTGGCCGCGTCATCCTCGAGGTAGGCGCTCATGTGCTGCTGGTACTGCTCGGCGGACTCGAAGGTCAGCCCGCCGAAGGGCCTGCCCAGCGAGCGGATGTCGAACCAGAGGACATCCGGGGCGAGCTCGCGCAGCAGCCGCTGACCACGGGTCTGCAGCACCGCCTCGCCCAGGTGGGTGTCCGCGAGCAGCTCCTGAAGCGCGGCTTCGAAACCGGCGCGGAAGAGCTCCGGGGCGAGCTCCACCAGGGTCCGGTAATAGGTGCGCAGCACGTCGCGCTGGATCAGCGGCCAGAGGTGGGCTGAGAAGTCGAGCAGGTCGTGGCGCCGTTCGGCCTCGGCCACCGCCTCGGGGCTGAGGTGGTGCAGCGTGATGCCGACGGGCGCGAACCCGGGCGCCTCGGTGAGCGCGGTGGACTTGGCTCGATACGGGGTGCCGCGCCGGGACCCGGCCACCAGGTGCGGCTCGTCCCCGGTGGCGAGGTATTCCAGGCGCTGCCCGGCGGGGTGGTCGGCGTGTTCGTGGAACACTCCGCCGCGGCCCACGCTGGCCTGGATCATCAGGTCGAAGAAGTTCAGCCCCATCCCGCGGACCAGCACGTTCTCCCCGGCGGGCAGCGAGTAGTAGTCCACCTCGGTGGGGATCGCCGGCGGCTGGTAGTGCAGCCCGAGCTGCTCGGCCACCTCGGTGAAGTGTTCACCGGACTCGTTCAGCCCGGCAGGTATGTGACCCAGCGCCAGCACCACCTGGTCGGCGCGGAGCCGATCATCCCGGGGCGGGTCGGCGTCGTCGTCGTCGGGGCGCAGCCTCAGCTCATACCCGGAGTCGGCGCGGCGCAGCTCGGCGACCTCCGCGGAGATGTGCTCGACGCTGATCCCGGGATGGCGCGCAAGTGCCGCGCAGACCTCGGTGTGCAGCCAGGTGAGGTACTGCCCGTAGGCGGCGCGGGTGGGGTAGTCGGTGTCGGTCCCGCCATGGTCGATCCCCTTCAAGACGGGCGGCTCGAAGCCGTCGGCGCGCACCGAGGTGGCGGTCTCCTCGGCCTCATGCTCGTGCCGCCACTGGGCGAAGGAGCGGGAGACCGACGACGAGGCCAGCTGGGCCTGAGTCGCGCCGACGGGCGCTGCGGTGGGGAAGCTGGCGGGGGTGTTCATCAGGTACAACGGGGACTGCTGCGGGTTCCAGACCCGGCCGGGCCCGTGTGGGGCGGGGTCTATGACCAGGACGCGCAACCGGGATGCCTGGGCGTCGGGCGTGCCGCGCTCCACCGCCGCCAGCAGCCGTTCCAGGAAGGAGGTGCCGCGGGGCCCGGCACCGATCAGCGCGACTCTGCGTTCCTCGGTCTGGCGGGGCATGGGTGGCGTGTTCTCCTGGTGCATTCCTCGGCTGTCTCGTCCCGTCCAGAGTACTGCGAGCGCACGCTTTGTCAGTTTCCCAGCCGAACCGCTAGTCTAGACGGGCGCATGAGAACGGTTCGCCGAATTCGTGGGCACAGGAGGCGTGCCAGAGCGGCCGAATGGGCTTCACTGCTAATGAAGTGTCCGCCTCAAAGCGGACCGGGGGTTCAAATCCCCCCGCCTCCGCCATTGTGAGAAGAACCCCCGTCGGGAGAGATCCGGACAGGGGTTCTTCTGCGTCCCGCGCAGGTGCTCACTGACATCGAGACTTGTGGCCCGCGTCGATCACCGCATCCTGCGGGAAATCGCTAGGCTCGGACCATGACTGCCTCCGCCGCCCCGCTCCCCGCCGACTCACCCACCCCGCGCGCCGTGCTGCTGGGCTGCGGCGACGTCGGCACGCGGATCGGCCATCGACTTCTGGACCAGGGCTGGAACGTCTCGGGATGGCGCCGCAGCCCGGAGCGTCTGCCCGCCTCCTTCGACGGCACGGCCGTGGACCTCACCGAGGAATCCACGGTCCCGGCCCCGCCGGCCGACACCACGGCGGTGGTCTTCTCGCCCGCCGCCGGCAGCCGCGATCCGCAGCGCTATGAGCAGGTCTACCTGCGCGGGCTCGAAACGGTGCTGGACCGCATCACGCAGGCAAACCTCGCCGAGACTGTGCAGGTGCTGCTGGTGTCCTCCACCTCGGTCCTCGGCGACGCCTCGGGGCGACTGGACGAATCTGCGCCGCTGACCCCCGCCGGCCCGACGGGTGAGATCCTTGCCCGCACCGAGCAGCTTCTGCAGAAGTGGCGGGACGCCGGCGCTGAGTCCTCGGCCCGCTCGCGCAGCGGGATCCTGCGACTCTCCGGCATCTATGGTCCGGGCCGAGATCGGCTCATCAAACAGCTGCGCTCCGGTTCCGTGGGTGAAGCCGCAGATCAGGACGCCCATGAGGCCTGGAGAATCTCAAATCGGATCCATTCCGACGACGCCGCGCGGGCCGCCGTCGAGCTGTTGACCTCCGCGGCCCCGCCGGAACTGGTGCTGGGCGTGGACAAGCTCCCGGTGCCCCTGGGCGCGGTGCACAACTGGATGGCTGACCAGCTCGAGCTCCCCCGCCCGTGGAGCGATCCGAGGCTCGATCCCCAGGTGCTGGATTCGATGCCGCTGAACTCGCCGGTCCGCCATCACGCGGACTCCCCGTCTGGCTCCGTCCTGACCGATTCCAGCCCGTCGGGGGAGGACCTGTTCGACTCAGCGCTGCTCGGCGCGGGCCATGGCAAGGCGCTGGACGGGTCGCTGCTGCACCGCCTGCTCGGCGAGCTGCTGCATCCCGATTTCCGTTCGGGCTACACCGCCGCGCTGCGCGAGTAGCGAACCCCGGGCGGGCGTCGAGCCGCACCCGGTCACCGGGTACCCTCCATCGCCCATGCCGGGCCAACAGGTGGACCGACCCGAGCTGTGCTTGACATCACATCCGTTCCGGTGCTTCAGTTGACTTACCGACCAATCGGTCTGGAAATGCGATGAGGAGCACCGATGACTGAGTCCACCCAACTCGCCCCCGAGGGCCTGAACTCGAGCACCGCAGGTCGCCCTCGACATCGGATGCTGGACAACGATCGAGCCTCCGAGGCTCTCGGCATCGTGGTCCTCACAGCTGACCCAGGCCACGCTCGGATCAGCATGGTGATCCGCGAAGACATGACCAACGGCTTCGACATCGCCCACGGGGGAATGCTCTTCGCCCTGGCCGACACCTGCTTCGCCATGGCCTGCAACCACCCGAGCCTCGATGAGGGCACCATCACCGTGGCCTCCGGCGTCGACATCAACTTCTTGAAACCAGCTCTGCTCGGCGAGACGATCATCGCCGAGGCGATCGGAGTGGCCAACACAGGACGCAGCGGCGTCTACGACGTGACCATCACCCGGGGAGAAGACCTCCTCGGCGTGTTCCGCGGCCGCTCGCGCACCATCGCCTCCCCCGGAAAGAAGTGACCCGATGAGCATCCTCAACACCGAAATCACCGCGATCCCCGCAACCGACCCCGGTCTGCCCGATACCGAGGAGCTGATGAGCCGCGAGGAGATCGAGGCGCTCCAGCTCACCCGGCTGCAGCAGACCCTGCGCCATGCCTACGACAACGTCGCGGCCTACCGCGAGCTCTACGACGCCCACGGCGTCGGCCCCGATGACCTGCAGACGCTCGAGGACCTGGCCAAGTTCCCCTTCACGGACAAGGAGTTCCTCCGCGCGGCCTACCCGTTCAAGGCCTTCGCCGTGCCGATGGAACAGGTCCGCCGGGTGCACGCCTCCTCCGGCACCACCGGGCGCCCGACGGTGGTCGGCTACACCGATGCGGACATCGACAGCTGGGCGACTCTGCTCGCCCGCTGCCTGCGCTACTCCGGGGTGCGCCCGGGAGACCTGGTGCACAACGCCTACGGCTACGGCCTGTTCACCGGCGGCCTGGGCGCCCACTATGGGATCGAGAAGCTCAAGGCGACCGTGATCCCGATGTCCGGGGGGCAGAGCGAGAAGCAGGTCCAGCTCATCCAGGACTTCAAGCCCCGGGTGATCCTATGCACTCCGACCTACCTGTTGGCGCTGGCAGATTCCTTCCGCGCCGCTGGCGTGGACCCCAAGGACACCTCGCTGGAGGTCGCCGTGCTCGGCGCCGAACCGTGGACGGACAGGATGCGCCACGAGATCGAGCAGACCTTCGCGTTGAAGGCCTGCGACATCTACGGACTCTCCGAGGTGATGGGCCCGGGCGTCGCCGGTGAATCAGTGGAGCGCCAGGACGGCTCGACCATCTGGGAGGACCATTTCCGCCCGGAGATCATCGATCCGATCAGCGAGGAGGTGCTGCGCACCGGCGAGCACGGCGAGCTGGTCTTCACCACGCTGACAAAGCAGGCGCTGCCGATGATCCGCTATCGCACCCACGACCTGACCCGGCTGCTGCCGGGCTCCGAACGTCCCGGGCACCGACGGATGGGCCGGATCACCGGACGCAGCGACGACATGATCATCCTGCGCGGGGTCAACCTCTTCCCGTCCCAGATCGAGGAGATCGCCCTGGAGATCAAGGAGCTCTCCCCGCACTTCCAGCTGCGTCTGGCCCGACCGGGAAAGATGGATGAGATGACCGTGCACATCGAGCGGCGCGCGGAGACCTCCGCCGAGGACGCCGAGACAGCAGGAGCTGTGCTGGCTCGGCAGATCAAGGTCAAGGTCGGCTCCAGCTGCAAGATCAGCGTGGAGGAGCCAGGGTCCCTGGGTCGCTCCTCGGGCAAGCTGCGCCGGATCTATGATCAGCGGCCCCAATAGTCACCCGACTAGGGTGGAGTCATGACCCCCACTTCGACGACGGCGTCCGCCTCCCGCCGGGGCCGCCCCGGCTATGACCGCGAGGGGCTCATCACCGTCTGTGTCGAGACCTTCAACCGCCATGGCTACGAGGCCACCTCGATGGGCGCGCTCTCCCGCGAGCTGGGCATCTCCAAGTCGGCGATCTACCACCACGTGAGCTCCAAAGAGGAGATCCTCGACATCGCGCTGAACCGATCACTCGCCGAGCTGGAGCGGGTGATCACCGAGGCTGAGGCGCTGGACGCCTCCGCGGTGGCCGAGCTGGAGATGATCCTGAGCGAATCGGTGAAGGTGCTGACCACTTCATTGCCCTATGTGACGCTGCTGCTGCGGCTGCGCGGGAACTCCGAGATGGAGGTCAAGGCGCTGCAGCGGCGCCGCGAGATCACCCTGCGCATCGCAGACCTGATCAGGCAGGCCCAGAACGACGGTGACCTGCGTCAGGACATCGACGCCCGCACCGCCTCGCGTCTGGCCATGGGCACGATCAACTCGATCGTGGACTGGTACCGCCCTGTCGGCGGCGCCCCGGACGCGGCCCTGGCCGAGACCGTGAAGCAGATAATCCTCGGGGGACTGCGCACGGCCGAGCGGCCCTGAGTCACACCAGGACATAGTGCCGCCGCCTGCGCGGCCATCGATGAGGCGATCGCCGAGTCAAGTCACAAGGGGCCTGCCCAGAGTCAGTAGTCACAGAAGCGCGCAGCCCCGTCCATGCTTTTCGGAGCATCGACGGGGCTTTTCGCCGCCCGCCTGCGCCAGATCTCCCAGACGCCATGGATGCGGGAGACTGAGGCCATGGACGAGCCCCGCCCCGCGGCGTCAGACCGCGATATGGAGAACGCGATCCTCGACCTGCTCGCGAAGCGGGCCGAGACGGCGACGATCTGCCCCTCCGAGGCTGCGCGCGCAGTCGCCGGCGAGGACTGGCGAGACCAGATGGACGCCGCACGGGCAGCGGCTCGACGTCTCGAGGCCGCCGGCGTCGTGGAGATCACCCAACGAGGCACAGCGGTCGACCCCGCGACCGCACGTGGGCCTATCCGTATCCGCCGACGCCCGCCAGACACGGACACGCGTTGATCCAGAAGACCAGACGGCGTCGGCGCCGCGGTCCGGCGCACTCGCCCGGCTGCGGTGAGAACGCCTGTTCCAACCGCGCCGACCCCAGCCATCTCACCCTTCTCGCAGCCAAGTGTTGACCGTCACATCTCCAGTGCTATACTGAACGAACGGTCGGTAAATAATGCGACGGAATAGAGGATGACCATGTCACCCGAGAACCACCAGCACGCTCCCCTGCACCTCGCCGACGAGAGCGACGCCGCTGCGGCGCTCGCCGAGGCAGAGTCCGGGCAGAACCGCTTCGACGAGATCATCGCCGAGGACTCCCGCGTCGAACCGCGGGACTGGATGCCCGAGTCCTACCGGAAGTCACTGGTGCGCCAGGTCTCCCAGCACGCGCACTCCGAGATCATCGGCATGCAGCCTGAGGGCAACTGGATCTCCCGCGCCCCCAGCCTGAAGCGCAAGGCGATCCTGATCGCCAAGGTCCAGGACGAGGCAGGCCACGGGCTCTACCTCTACTCCGCCGCCGAGACCCTCGGCCGCCCCCGCGAAGAGATGTATGACCAGCTCTACAGCGGCAAGGCCAAGTACTCGTCGATCTTCAACTACCCGGCCCGTACCTGGGCGGACATCGGCGCGATCGGCTGGCTGGTCGACGGCGCAGCGATCGTCAACCAGGTGCCGCTCTGCCGCGCCTCCTATGGCCCCTATGGCCGCGCCATGGTGCGCATCTGCAAGGAGGAATCCTTCCATCAGCGCCAGGGCTGGGAGATCCTCTACTCGCTCTCCCACGGCACCGAGGCGCAGCACCAGATGGCCCAGGAGGCCGTGAACCGCTTCTACGGTCCGGCGCTGCAGATGTTCGGCCCCCCGGACGGGGACTCCCCGAACTCCCAGCAGTCCATGGCGTGGAAGATCAAGCGCTTCACCAACGATGAGCTGCGCCAGCGCTTCGTCGACATGCTGGTCCCCCAGGTCGAGGCACTCGGCCTCACCCTTCCGGATCCCGAGCTGAAGTGGAACGAGGAGCGCGGCCACTACGACTTCGGCGACCTGGACTGGGACGAGTTCTTCGCCGTCATCAAGGGCAACGGCCCGCTGAGCCGGCAACGCCTGGAGCACTACCGCAAGGCCCGCGACGAAGGGGCATGGGTCCGCGAAGCCGCGACCGCCTACGCCAACCGTCAGTCCCAGGACCAGGCCGCCCTCATCGGCGCCTGAGTCCCACCCGCTGCACCCCCAAGACATCACCGCTAGAAAGGCGAGGCCATGACCTCCAGCGCAGATTCAAGCTCCTGGCCCCTCTGGGAGGTCTTCATCCGGTCCTCACGCGGGCTCTCCCATGTCCACGCAGGCTCGCTGCACGCACCTGATGCCACCATGGCGATCCGCAACGCCCGGGACCTCTACACCCGGCGCAATGAGGGCACCTCGGTGTGGGTCGTGCCGGCCGCGGCGATCATGGCCTCGGACCCCGACTCCAAGGGCGCATATTTCGAGTCCGCCCAGGGCAAGAGCTACCGCCATGCCACGTATTACACCCAGTCCGAAGGGGTGAAGCACCTGTGAGCTTCGCATCGCATGACTCCGCCACCCGCCAGTCCCAGGGCGAGGCGATCACCGCCGAGGAGATCGCCGCCTCCGACGCCAAGGCCGACGACGCCACCGCCAGGTACGCCCTGCTGCTGGGCGACGACGCGCTGATCCTCTCCCAGCGCCTGGGCGCCTGGGTCTCCCGGGCACCCGAGCTTGAGGAAGATGTCGCGCTGGCGAACATCGCCCTGGACCTGCTCGGCCACGCCCGGTTCCTGCTCACCTACGCCGGCACCGCCTGGGGCAAGTCCGAGGATGACCTCGCGTACTTCCGCAGCGAGGAGGAGTTCCGCTCCTGCCGGCTGGTGGAGCAGGAGAACGGCGACTTCGGCAAGACCATCGCCCGGCAGCTGATCTTCAGCTTCTACCAGCACGAGCTCTACAGCCGACTGGTGAACTCCACGGACACCACCCTCGCGGCGATCGCCGCGAAGGCGCTCAAGGAGGTCGACTACCACCAGGATCACGCCGCCCAGTGGATCCTGCGGCTGGGCCTCGGCACCGAGGAGTCCGCCCGGCGAGTCCAGGCAGGCCTGGACTCGGTCTGGTCCTATGTCGAGGAGCTCTTCACCGACGTCGAGCCGATCACCGAGCTCGGCGACATCGCTGTGCTGCCCTCCTCGCTGCGCGAGGCCACGCTGGCCCGGCTGCACCAGGTGATCGAGCAGGCCGGGCTGAGCATCCCCGACATGTCCGGCGCCCACGGCGCCGACCGCTCCGGGCGCCATTCCGAGCAGCGCGGACTGATCCTGGCCGAGATGCAGGTGCTGGCCCGCCAGCACCCCGGGGCCACCTGGTGAGAGGAGCACTCATGGCCGTCATGGGACCCGAATCCGTGACTCTGCCCGCCGATGCCACGGTCTGGGAGATCGCCGCCAGCGTCAATGATCCAGAGATCCCGGTGCTCAGCATCGCGGACCTGGGGATCCTGCGCGAGGCACGGGTGGACGAGGACGGCACCGCCGTCGTCGTCATCACCCCGACCTACTCCGGCTGCCCGGCCATGGACACGATCAACGCCGACGTGAGTGCCGCGCTGCGCCACGCCGGGCACCAGAAGGTGCGTATCGAGACCGTGCTCCATCCGGCGTGGACCACCGACTGGATGACCGAGGAGGGCAAGGTGAAGCTGCGCGAATACGGCATCGCCCCGCCCACCGGCAAGGCAGCCGTAGGACCCATCCGCGTCGGCCTGAGCGTGAAATGCCCCCGCTGTGACTCCCCCAATACTCGTGAGATGACCCGCTTCGGCTCCACCGCATGCAAGGCGCTGTACCAGTGCCGCGACTGCCTGGAGCCCTTCGACCACTTCAAGGTGCACTGATGTCGACGACCACACGCCGCCGCGCGACCTTCTCCACCCTCACCGTCTCCGAGGTGCGCCCGCTCACCGCAGACTCCGTGGAGGTCACCTTCGCCGTGCCCCCGGAGCTGCAGGAGGACTTCGACTACGCGCCGGGCCAGTACGTGGCGCTGCGCACCGAGCTCGAGGGCCAGGAGATCCGCCGCTCCTATTCGATCTGCACCGAGCCGACCCCCGGGGAGATCCGGGTGGCGATCAAGCGCGACATCGGTGGCCTGTTCTCCAACTGGGCCAATGAGTCGCTCAAGCCCGGGGACCAGATGGAGGTGATGAACCCCTCCGGAGCGTTCGTCTCCAAGACTGCGATCACTTCGATGAACAACCCGGCCAAGCTCGCCGAGGAGGCCGTGGCGCTGCGCTCGGATGTGCACCTGGTCGCCTTCGCCGCCGGCTCCGGGATCACCCCGATCATGGCCATCGCCCGTTCGGTGCTGGCCGCCTCGAAGGACTCCACCTTCGACCTGATCTACGCCAACCGCTCCGCCGGGGACGTGATGTTCGCCGAGGAGCTCGGCGATCTCAAGGACCGCTACCCCGCCCGGCTCGCGGTGCATCATGTGCTCAGCCGCGAGCAGCGGATCAACCCGCTGCTCACCGGCCGGATCGACGATGAGAAGCTCAGCGATCTCCTGGACAAGGTGCTGCGCGTGCAGGACACCGACGAATGGTTCCTCTGCGGACCCTTCGAGCTGGTCCAGATGGCGCGCGACTCCCTGGCCGCCCGCGGGGTCGACGAGGGCGACATCCGCTTCGAGCTCTTCACCACCGGACGCCCCGACCGCCCCGAAGGCCAGCAGGGCCGCAAGGTCGAAGCCGACCCGCAGGGTGACAACGTCCAGATCGAGTTCACCCTCGACGGGCTCACCGGCCAGATCGCGTCCCCCGCGGGCTCCGGGGAGACCGTGCTCAACGCCGCGCTGCGCGCCCGGCCCGATGTGCCCTTCGCCTGCGCCGGCGGAGTCTGCGGCACCTGCCGCGCGAAGGTCGTCTCCGGCGACTTCGAAATGGAGGAGAACTTCGCGCTGGAGTCCGACGAGGTCAAGGCCGGATACATCCTGACCTGCCAGACCCGGCCCACCTCCAAGCAGCTCGTCGTCGACTACGACGCCTGAGCGCGTCCCAACCCTGGAGACCCCATGATCAGCCTCACCATCACCGACGACATCGCCGAGATCGTCCTGGACGCCCCGAAGAAGCTCAACTCCCTGGATGAGCAGGCCCTCGATGACCTCGATGCCGCCTACCGGGAGGCTGAAGCTGCGGGCGTGCGCGCCCTGCTGCTGCGTGGCGAGGGCAAGGGGTTCTGCGCCGGCCGGGACATCTCCGACGTGGTGCCCGCCACCGACGACGCGCTCGGCTACCTGCAGGACAAGGTCACCCCGCTGATGCGCCGGATGGCGGCGTTCCCCGCGCCGACCTTCGCCGCCGTGCAGGGCGCCTGCCTCGGGGTGGGACTGGGCCTGGCCGTCGCCACCGACGTGGTCTACGTGGCCGAGAACGCCAAGATCGGCTCACCCTTCGCCGCGCTCGGAGCCACTCTGGACTCCGGCGGACATGCGCTCTTCGTGGAGCGCCTCGGCGCGCACCGGACCCTGGATCTGATCTACACCGCTGACCTGATGTCAGGCGCGGAGGCCGTGACCGCGGGACTCTTCTCCCGCGCCGTGCCGGCCGAGGAGCTCCTCGACTTCACCCGGGCGAAGGTCGCTGTGGCCGCGGCCGGCGCGACCCTGGCCTTCCGCGAATCCAAGGCCCTCGTGGCCGCGGTCCGGGACCAGCGGATCGGCCTCTGGGAATCTCTGAACGAGGAGAACCACGCCCAGGGCCGGCTGTGCGATTCCGCGGACTACACCGAGGGATTCGCCGCCTTCCAGCAGAAGCGGAAGCCGGTCTTCCACGGACGCTGAGTCTCCACAGCCGCTGTTCAGCCGCCGGCGACCTCACGTCGGAACGAACGGGGCGAGACTCCGTATTCCTGCTTGAATGCCCGGCTGAAGCTCGATGCCTCCGGATACCCCCAGCGGGCGGCCACCGCGCTGATCGACCGATGCGCCTGGGAGGGGTCCCCGAGTTCCATCCGGCACCGTTCCAACCTGCGCTGACGGACCCAGTCACTGATGGTGGTGCCCTCCTGGGCGAAAATCCCCTGCAGATAACGGACTGACACGTGCAGCGCGCGCGCCACGGCGCCGACGCCGAGTTCGGGGTCCCCCAGGTGGTCGTCGATATGCCTGACCGCCTCCAGATAGACCACATCGCGAGTCGGCACCTCGGCGGCGGGCCGGAACCGGGAGAGCAGCGTCGCCTGGACCAGCTGCAGCACCGCCGAAGCCGCCCGCGGGTCCGGAGCCATCTCACCCTTCCTCAGCTGATCATCAAGGCTGCCCAGCAGCGAGGACGTCAGCGCACCGAGACCGGCGGACCCGGGGATCCGCTGCGCCACCACGGCGCGGGCCTGCTCGGCCGAGAGCCCCAGGTGCTCCACCGCGATCTGCACCACGAACATCCGGTACGCCCCGCCGAAGACAAGGTCATAGGGACGCCGGGTGTCGTAGACGACCAGATCCCCCGGAGACAGCAGCGCCTCCCGGCCGTCCTGCCTGGTGAGCGAGCTGCCCTGAACCTGCAGCGCAAACTTGAAGACCCCGGGATCCCCCGCGGCGATCGCCTGCCGGCTGCGCCGCACGGTGACCGCATCACCACCCACCCCGGCGACGCTGAGCGACCCCAGCGCCAACCCCGTGAGCGCGCCGTTGAACCGGCTCGGGTCCTCGGTGCTGGCATCCAGCGGCACGAACGCGGTGTTCACCGCGTGTCTCCATGCCTCGAAGCGATCCTGAGGCGGCAGCTGGGTGGGATCGAAGGACACCTGTCCCGTCGTCGTGCTCACCGGATGGGCCTCTTGTTCCTCAGCATCGCTCCAGTCTCCCACCCTGTTGTGACGCGCGCCACAACATGTGCACCTGATGCACAGGTCTGTGCGCCTGCGATCAAGGCGGCACCGTCGTCGGTGACGATGCTGGGAACACTGCCGAAAGAACTGCGCTCCGAGACGCACTGTGATCCAAGGAGAGATGAGCACCGTGAATGAAGCCATGACCACCGACTACGTCGTCATCGGCGCCGGGTCCGCCGGTTCCGTGATCACCCGCAGACTGCTCGACGCCGGCCACAGCGTCCACCTGATCGAGGCCGGCGGCCGTGACGAGGACCCCAACATCCACAGTCCCCAGGGCTGGCCGATGCTGATGCAGGGAACCTCGGACTGGGCGCTGACCACGGTGCCGCAGATCCACGCGAACCACCGCAGCATCGCCTGGCCCCGAGGGAAGGTGCTCGGCGGCTCCGGGTCGCTGAACGGCATGATCTACATCCGCGGCCACCGCTCGGACTACGACAAGTGGGCCGCGGCCGGCTGTGAGGGCTGGGGCTGGGACGACGTGCTGCCGCTGTTCAAGCGTTCCGAGGACCATGAGGACGGAGAATCCGAGTTTCACGGCGCCGGCGGGCCGCTGCACGTGGAGAAGATCATGAATCGCCACGCCAGCTCAGAGGCCTTCGTCCAGGCCGCGGGCGCTGTGGGGATCTCCGAGACCCAGGACTTCAACGGCGCACAGATGTCCGGCGCCGGGTTCAACCACACCACCACCAAGGACGGGAAGCGGCACAGCCCCTGGCGCGCCTTCATGCATCCGATCCTCGGCCACGAGCGGCTCACCCTCACCACCGATGCGCTGGTGCACCGGATCACCGTGGAAGCCGGTCGCGCCACCGGCGTGGAGTACAGCACCGGGACCGGGACGCACACCGCGCATGCCTCGGCGGAGATCGTGCTCTGCGGAGGGGCGATCGGCTCCCCCAGCATCCTGCAGCGCTCCGGCATCGGTGATCCCACCGACCTGCGCCAGGCCGGGATCGACACGGTTCTTCAGCTTCCCGGAGTGGGCAAGAACCTGCACGACCATGTCCTGGCCAGCGTCATCTATGAGGCGCCGGAGCCCCTGGCCGAGGGGCGGCACAATCTGCTCGAGGCCCAGCTCTTCGCACACAGTCGGCAGACCGAGGAGGAGGCGCCGGACATCCAGCCGCTCTTCATGCACTTCCCCTACCCCACCGACGGCGGTGCGGTCCCCGCCGCAGGGTTCACCGTCAACGCCGGAATCGTGCGCCCGCTCTCGCGCGGCACGCTGCGGGTGACCAGCACGGACCCTCGGCTCGCTCCGCTGCTGGACCCCAACCTGCTGGCCGAGGAGTATGACCTCGAGGCGCTCTGTGACGCCATCGAACTGTGCCGGGAGATCGGCGCCCAGGACGCGCTCGCCCCCTACCGCAGGGCGGAGTTCAATCCTTCGGCCCCGCTTGAGACCCGCGACCAGGTGCGCGCACACGCCCGGGCGATGGCCGGCACCTATCACCACCAGGCGGGCACCTGCCGGATGGGCATCGATGACCACTCGGTGGTGGATCCGCAGCTCCGCGTGCGCGGCGTCGCCGGGCTGCGCGTGGCCGACGCCTCGATCATGCCGGCACTGCCCAGCGGCAACACCAACGCCCCCTCGATCATGATCGGCGAGAAGGCGGCTGACCTGCTGCTGGGCCGCAGAGCCGATCTGACCCCAGCACAGCTGACCACAGCCGACCACGGCTGACCTCGGCCGCCCTGACGACCTGACGACCTGACGACCTGACGACACCACCAAGGAGAACATCATGACCACCACCACGCTGCTCGAGGAGATCACAACCTCCGAGGGCCAAGAGATCCACGACCCCGCCACCGGTGAGCTCATCGGCCATGCCCCGCTCACCTCCGCCGCAGACCTCGACGACGCCGTCGCCCGTGCCCTGCACGCCCAGGTCTCGTGGGCCGCGACCCCGGACGGGGAACGGCAGGCCGCGCTGCATGCCGCAGCGGACGCGGTGGAGGCCCACGCCGAGGAGCTCGCCCAGCTGCTCTCCCGGGAGCAGGGAAAGCCGCTGAACGGACCCAACGCCCGCTTCGAGGTCGGCGCCTGCGTGGCCTGGCTGCGCACCGCCGCGTCGATCCCGGTGGAGCCCGAGGTGCTCGTCGATGATGAGTCCGGCTATGCGGAGCTGCACTATCGTCCGCTCGGCGTCGTCGGGGCCATCGGTCCGTGGAACTGGCCGATGATGATCTCGATCTGGCAGATCGCGCCGAGCCTGCGGATGGGCAACACCGTGGTGATCAAACCCTCGGAGTACACCCCGCTGAGCGTGCTGGCCCTGGTCAAGGTGCTCAACTCCGCGCTGCCGGCCGATGTGCTGATCGCGGTCCCGGGTGACGGTTCGCTGGGCAGGAAGCTCACCGAGCATGCAGATATCGCGAAGATCATGTTCACCGGCTCGGCGACCACCGGCAAGGCGATCGTCAAGACCGCCGCGGACACCATGAAGCGGATGACGATGGAGCTCGGCGGCAACGACGCTGGGATCGTGCTGGACGACGCCGACCCGCAGGCCATCGCCGAGGACCTCTTCTGGGGCGCGTTCATCAACACCGGGCAGACCTGCGCGGCGCTGAAGCGGCTCTACGTGCCGGATTCCATCTACGACGAGGTCTGCCATGCGTTGACCGAGGTGGCGGCCAAGATGCCGATGGGCATCGGCCTCGAGGAGCAGAACGTGCTCGGGCCGCTGCAGAACGCGAAGCAGCGTGACATCGTCGCCCGGCTGGTGGACGCTGCGAAGGACTCCGGCGCCCGCGTGCTGATCGGGGCAGATCCCGACGAAGACGCCCCGGGCTTCTTCTATCCCGCCACCCTGGTGGCCGACATCGATCCGCAGAACCCGCTGGTGATCGAGGAGCAGTTCGGTCCGGCGCTGCCGATCATCCGCTACACCGATCTGGAGCAGGCGATCGCGTGGGCGAACGGCCTCGAGGTCGGGCTGGGCTCCTCGGTCTGGTCCTCGAACCCCGAACGCGCCACCGAGGTGGCCGCCCGGATCGAGGCGGGCACCACCTGGATCAACAAGCACGGCGCCATCGATCCGCGGGTGCCCTTCGGCGGCGCCAAGCAGTCAGGCTTCGGCCTGGAGTTCGGCCTGCAGGGACTCAAGGAGGTCGCCCAGCCGCATGTGATCAGCCGCTGAGCGCACCGGCCGGGTCTTGCCGTTCGCAGCCGTCACACCGGGACGCCGGGGATGCGGCCCCTGGCTGGCAGTTCCGCACCCCGAGCAAACCCAGCCCAGAGCGCCCGGACGGCCGTGCCTGCTTCATCGAGCTCCTCCCAGGACGCTCCCTGCAGCAGCTTCAGCCCTTCGGTGTTCGCCGGAGTTCCGAAGAGCAGCGCCACATCGATCCCGTGTGCCGAGCGATAGAAGTTGTCGGGCGCAGCCCAGTCGAAGATGAAGTAGTGCGATCGGCCTCCGGCACGACGGTGACGCCTGACGAAGGAGCGGATGCCCCTGACGTAGACCTGCCTGGTCGCAAGCCGGCTCAGCAGCGTCGTCGCGCCCGAACCGAGCAGCGGAATCCCGCGAAGCCATTTCACCGGATGCGCGACCGGTATGAACAGCCTCGTCTCGTCTGCGGTGTGCGTGATCATGATGTCGATGTGCGGAGCGACTGCGTCCCAGGCCTGATCGATCTGGGATTCCTCAGGCAGCGGCCAGACTCCGTACTGGGTCCCGAAGGGCATGAGTCCGCGCAGACCGAACGGGGCGGCCGCTGCCCGCGCCTTCTCCTGGACGCGCAGCACCTCCTTGACCGGGGCGTCTGCAGGCAGGGAGGAACCGGCAGCGGCCATGGCTGCCGTCATCTTGTGTCGTCCCCGTGAGATCCCCAGCGGCGGACTCTGCATGATGGCCCGGCGGAAGAGCTCTGACGCTCTCGGTGTGGCCATCAGATGAGCGATGGCGTCGCCTCCGGCGGACTGGCCGAAGAGGGTGACCCCGTCCGGGTCGCCGCCGAAGGCGCCGATGTTGCGCTGCACCCATTCCAGCGCGCTGAGCTGATCCAGCAGACCGAGGTTGGCAGGCCGACCCTCGCCGCCGAGATATCCGAAGGCTCCGAGACGGTACGTCACGGAGACGACGACGACGCGCTGTTCACTCACCAGGGCACTCGGGTCGTAGATCGGCGCGTCTCCTGCACCTGAGATATAGGACCCGCCGTGGATCCACACCATGACCGGCAGGAGCTCTCCCTGCTGCCGGTTCTCCGGTGTCGTGACCGTGAGATTCTGGCAGTGCTCGTCCTGGGGAAGCCTTCCGGTCTGGCTCCCCATCACCGGTTCCAGTTCTCTGATCCGCCACTGCGGGCAGGCCGGTGCTGGATCGAGTGCGGAGTACGGCTCAGACCAGTCATCCACGGGCTGCGGCGGCTGGAATCGCTGGGCCCGTGCGTAGGGAATGCCAGATGCCTTGAGGACCGGCCCGACGCGCTGTCCGATGACCGGGCCGCACGGAGGGGTGAAACGCTGCTCGGATCTCATGCACGGCCCATCTGCTCGACGATATGTCCTCCCAGTGAACCACTGCCTTCTCGCGCTGGGCGTCGGCCTCGGGCTGGGCAGCAGCTCGACGCGGCCGGGACTCTCCTCGGTGACGACACGGACCTCATAGCTGATCTCGGTGAACTCAGGCGGGCTGTCCCGCCGGCGGGCCTGGCAGCCCGGACGGCTGTTCGGCGCCCCAGTGGGCGTCGATCGGGATCAGCCGGCCGGCGGTCCCTGAAGATACCGCGCGGCCCAAGGCTCAGGAACGTCTGCGGGAATGCTGGGGCTCGGGAGATCGGTCCGCTCTCCATAGGGACTGCGGAACCGCGAAGACGGCGGAACGTCTCGGTTCGCGACGTCGGTGCGTCGCGCTTCCAAGAGCGGGGCGGGAAGCGCGGCATCGCGGAGTCTACGAACCTTGTAGTGCTCGGACGGTCGACTCGGCAGCAGCGCGGTGCGCACCCAGTTCCATTGCACAGCTTCATTGACCGCCACAAGGTCCGCCTTCTCAGCAATGCTGAGTGTTCCATTCTCGGTGAGCGTGTCGTCGAGCAGGGCCGCTTCCCAATCTGCGATCAACGGCGGAAAGAAGCCGGGCTCCTCTTGCACTTCCCAGGCGTCACCGGTGGAGAGCTGCTTGACCACGAATCGCACCCCGAAGGAATCGTCGAGCAGATGCGTGCCGTACCTGACCCGACCACCGGTCAGGTACGCGGCGATGTCACCCAGGCATGGGCTGTTCTTCGAGACGACCAGAAGGTCGGTGCGGTCGATGACCCCTCCTGGGAATGCGTCGAGGACCAGTGCGGCGAAGGCGTATGCACCCCGAAGCAGCCCGTCACAGGCATGGCCGTGGAAGAGGATCAGATCTGCGAGGGTGACCTTCTTGGCGCGAGATTCGATCCGACCCTGCGCGGACCTGGTATCCAGAACCTGGAACCCCGGCAGCTCGGTCGCTTCTCGCAGCCACGACGGGACTTCCCAGTGCGATTCCTCTCGCTCTTCGTGGGACGCCTCCTCACCTGCGTCATCAATCGGTGTCGTCATGTCAGAAGCTGATCACCGCCGCACCTTCGAGGGCGTAGCGGACAAAGGCGTCGCGTGCGTATTCAAGAGTCACCCCGCGCGAGATGAGCGCCTCGGCCGTACCGACGGCGTTCGCCGCGTTCAGGCAGGCATGCACTTCGACGCCGTCTCGAGTGAGTGCCTCGATCTGGTGCCGGTAGCCTGCTCGGACCGGGTCGTCGCTCTCCTCGGTCAGGGCGGCCTGCGCGGGACCGAAGCAGAAGACCTCGAGCTCCACGCCCTGGCCTTCGGCGACCTGGCGGATCCTCTCCGCTACATGGGAACCAGCCTCGAGTGAACTGTTGTCGTCATGGAACAGGAAGATCACGGTCTTTGCCATGGGGCCATCATCCTCGATCTCACCCGGGATCGCGCCCCTTCCCGACCGGCACCCAGAAACACACCGAGACCTCATTACGCTCGACCAGCCGGGTCAGTCCCTTGCGCCGGGTCAGTCCAGTGTGCCGGGTGAGCCGGGTGTGGCGGCGTCGTCCCACGCCTCGGAGTAGAACTCCGAGGAACGCGACCTCAGCAGCTCGGAATACACCGCCGGGGACAGCGACTGCGCTGAATCCTCTGGCACCTGGGAGGAGAACGCGGACACCCCCACCCCGGCCTGACCATCGGAGAGGGTCAGGCCGGCGACCTCCAGAAGCGTGGGGTACATGCTCAGCTGGTCCACGCCCTTGCGCAGCGTGGCGTCCGCCCCTCCGCCTGGAATCCAGATCCGGTTGAAGATGCTGCGGTCCGGGTGGTCTTCGAGCTGCTCCTGGAAGGCGTCGCCGGTGTTGACCGGCTTGAGGTGGTCGCCCATGATCACCACGGCGGTGTCCTCGAGGTATCCCTGCTCCTCCATGTGTTCCACGAATCCCGCCACCTGCGCCATGGAGCAGGAGAACACTGAGGTGGCCTGGTCCTGCGTGTCCACGTCGCAGTAGTCGAACACGTGGACCGGTTCATGGGTGTCCAGGGTCAGCACTGAGAGGTTGAACGGCGCCCCGGTCCGCACGGAATCCGCATGGAGCTCATCGAGCTCGTCCTTGGCCCGGGCCATCAGGCGCTGGTCACTCAGGCCCCAGTCGCTGCGGAAGCTGCTCGCCGATTCGCCGGCGGCCCGCCAGTCGGCGAGACCCTTGATCTGCGTGTAGCCGTGGCTGGCCAGAAAGTTGTCCTTCTCGGCGAAGGAGGAGCTGGCGCCGCCCAGGAAGACATTGGTGTATCCGTGATCGTCCAAGACATCACCCAGGCAGGTCGTTCCACCCAGGTAGGCCTCATCGCCCTCGCGAAGCTCACCGAGCGCGCCGCTGCTCGCGGCAGAGGTGGCGCCCGCCAGCGGGATGCCGCACTGGGTCGAGGTGAGACCGGACATGGTCCAGCCGCCGCCCTCGTACTGCCGGAGATCTTCCACGCTCTGCCAGCCCGCGTCAGCCGCGGTCACGTCCTTGAGCGGGGCGAACGCATCCTTCTCGAAGAGCGCCTCATCTTCGAGCGTGGCCTCGCCGGCCTCAAGGTAGATCAGCACCACGTTGCGCTTCTGCTCGTCGCCGGTGATGCGCGGCTGAAGGTAGTGGTCGCTGAGGTCGTACTCGGAGTTCCCCGCATTGATGTGGTCAGCGAGGCCCACCGCTGTGGCGAAGGAGGCAGTCCCGAGGACCACTGTTGAAGCGGCCGCCGCACTCGCGACGGCGCGCATCAGCCACGGCGAGCGCCAGGCTCGGTCGTGATCCCCGCGCAACCGGCGTATGCGGCGTCGGAATCGCACCGACAGCGCGATCCCGGCGGTGATCACCAGCGGGAGGACTCCGATGCCCAGGACGCCGACCCAGACCAGGGCTCCACCTCCACCGTCGGTCTCCACGGAGACCAGGTTCAGCAGCACCTGGCCCACGGTGATCTCTCCCCAGAGGAGGCGGATCATGGCTGCGGCGATCAGCAGGGCGAGCCCGATCCAGACCAGCAGAAAGAGCGTGATTCGGCCGAGGATCGCGCCAGACCGCCGGGCCACGTGGGGAATCCGGGCGCGCGCAGGGTCATTTGGCATTGCCGCTGCCACCATGTGCGCCCCTTGCCTGACCTCGAGCCCACTCAGGGGCGATGAAAACTCAGCCCCTTACGCTACGCGCCGTTCCCGAGGAGAGCCTGGAGGTCGGACACGGCAGAGGGCGGAGCCGAGGTTCTCCCCCGGCCCCGCCCCTTCACTGCTCGAGCATGTGCCTGCGTGCGCCTGAGGTCTGCGGGCGTCAGGCCCGCGCAGCCGACGTCAGCCGACGTCAGCCGACGACGGCGTCACACCCACTCGGGCTTGTTCTGCTTCGCCACCCGGGTCAGCACGTCATAGGTCGCGACGATCTCATCGTGCTGGTTGTGCAGCACGGTGTCCCAGCGGACCTCGCCATAGTCGTCGGTCTCGCGCGGGATGATCTGCTTCGCGGTCAGCGTCACGCGGATCGAGTCGTCGTAGGTCACCGGGGTCTGGAAGGAGAGGTTCTCCAGGCCGGTGTTCGCCAGCACCGGCCCCGGAGCCGGCTCCACGAAGAGTCCGGCAGCCCAGGCCACCAGCAGGTACCCGTGGGCCACTCGGCGCGGGAAGAACGGGTTCGCCGTCGCCGCCTCCTCGTTGGTGTGGGCGTAGAAGGTGTCCCCGGTGGACTCGGCGAAGGAGGTGATGTCCTCCAACGCCACGGTGCGCAGCCCCGAGGCGAACTGGTCCCCGATGCGCAGCTCGGTCAGGGATTTGCGGAACGGGTGCACGGCGGTGCCGTCGGCCACCGTCTCAGGGGTCGCGGTGATGGCCTTGGCGCCACGGTGCCAGACCCCGGTCACCCCGGTGAGCAGGTCCGGGGAGCCCTGGACGGCGGTGCGCTGCATGTAGTGCTTGACCGCGCGGATCCCACCGAGCTCCTCGCCGCCGCCGGCCCGTCCGGGGCCGCCGTGGACCAGGTGGGGCAGCGGAGAGCCGTGACCGGTGGAGGTCTTGGCGTCGTCGCGGTCCAGGAAGAGCACGCGCCCATGGTGGGAGGCGATGCCGCGGGTGAACTCGGCGGCGATCTCCGGGTCATGGGTGCAGACGGTGGCGACGAGGGACCCGCCGCCGAGGGCGGCGAGGTCCACGGCGTCGTCGATGTCGGCGTAGCCCAGCACCGAGGTGACCGGACCGAAGGCCTCCACCGAGTGCACCTCAGGGGTGCGGGCCTCGGCGAAGGAGAGCACGGTGGCCGGGAAGTACGCGCCGAGCGCGGCATCGGCCGAGCCGGTGCCGGACTCCGGGCCCCCCACCCGCACTGCGCCGCCGGCGCTGACCAGTGTGTCCACCGCACGGGCGACCTCGTCGCGCTGATCGGTGGAGGCCAGCGGGCCCATCGTGGTGTCGGCGTCACGCGGGTCTCCCAGGACCACGCGGGAGTCCAGCCGCTTCCGCAGCGCCTCGACCACCGGGTCCACCTGGGCCGAGGGCACGATGACGCGGCGGATCGCGGTGCACTTCTGGCCGGTCTTCGCGGTCATCTCCAGGGCCACCGACTTGATGAAGGCGTCGAACTCGACCGTGTCCGGGCCGGCGTCGGGACCCAGGATGGCGGCGTTGAGCGAATCGGTCTCCGCGGTGAAGCGCACACCCTGGTTGGCCACGTTGTCATGGGAGCGCAGCAGCTGCGCGGTGTTAGCCGAGCCGGTGAAGGCCACGTGGTCGCGGTGATCCAGGTGGTCCAGCAGGTCCCGGGCGGAGCCGGAGATCAGCTGCAGCGCACCGGTGGGGATCAGCCCCGAGTCGATCATCAGCCGCACACAGGCCTGGGTGACGTAGGCGGTCTGCGAGGCGGGCTTCACGATGGTGGGCACCCCGGCGATGAAGCTCGGGGCGAACTTCTCCAGCATCCCCCAGACCGGGAAGTTGAAGGCGTTGATCTGCACGGCCACCCCGGTGAGCCGGGTGTAGATGTGCTCACCGAGGAAGGAGCCGTCGCGGGAGAGCTGCTCCACCTGCCCGTCGACGATGACGTTGGCGTTGGGCAGCTCCTTCCGACCCTTCGAGGAGAAGGTGCGGATGGTGCCGATGCCGCCGTCCACGTCGATCAGGTGGTCACGCCGGGTGGAGCCGGTGCGGTCGGAGAGCTCGTAGAGCTCCTCGCGGTGCTCGTGGAGGTAGGCCGCCAGGTGCTTCAGCCGCAGTGCGCGCTGGTGGATGGTCAGCTGCCCCAGGCTCTCCTGGCCGACCGAGCGGGCGTGGGCGACGGCGGCGGAGGTGTCCAGTCCCTCGGTGGAGACCAGGCAGACCGGCTCAGAGGTGGAGGCGTCAAGGATCTCGCTGACCTTGCTCGGGGCCTCCGGGGTCCACCAGGAGTCCTGGATGTAGCTGGGCAGGAGACGGGGAGCCGCAGATGTGTCAGTGGCAGCCATGGGGTCCTCTCAACGACAGGTAGAACTGACCGAACGGTCGGTAATTGACCCCATCCTAGCCCGGGAGGCGAGAATGTGACACCCCGCACAGAATCCGCCGCGCCACGTCCGCTGCTCCAGCTCAGCTCGCCGACTCAGCTCCCCAGGTTCACCGCTGCAGCTTCATCCCTTCACCTTCACCACCGTGCGGCCGCGGACCTGGCCGGCGAGGATCTGCTCGGCCTGCTCGAAGACCCCGTCCAGCGGGATCTCCTGGGTCATCTCATCGAGCAGCTCCAGGGGCAGGTCGCTGGCCAGTCGGGCCCACGCCTGTGAACGCAGCTCAGGCGACGCGGTCACGGAGTTGATCCCGGCGAGGGTGACCCCGCGCAGGATGAAGGGCATCACGGTGGTGGGCAGGTCGACGCCCTGGGCCAGCCCGCAGCTGGCGACGGTCCCGTCGTCGTCGGTCTGCGAGAGGATGTTCGCCAGGGTGGCCGAGCCGGCGGAGTCGATCCCACCCGCCCAGCGGCGCTTCTGCAGCGCAGACCCTGCCTCGGCGAAGTCCTGGCGGTCCAGCAGCTCGGAGGCGCCGAGGTGGCGCAGATACTCGCCCTGCTCATGGACCCGGCCGGTCACCGCGGTGACCTTATAGCCGAGCTGGTTGAGCACCGCGATCGCCACCGAGCCGACCCCTCCAGCCGCCCCGCTGACGACGACGGCGCCCGACTCGGGCCGCACTCCGCCGCGCTCCAGCGCGAGCACCGCGAGCATCGCGGTGAACCCTGCGGTTCCGATCGCCGCGGCCCGCCGTGGGCTCAGCCCCGCGGGGAGTTTGACCAGGTATTTCGCGGAGACCCGGGCTCGCTCGGCCAGGCCGCCGTGGGCCGCCTCGCCGATCCCGCCGCCGGTGAGCACCACGACGTCGCCCGGGCTGAACTGCGGATCGGCGGAGGCGGTGACCTCGCCGACCAGGTCGATGCCCGGGATCAGCGGGGAGGTCCGCGCCACCCCGGGCTTGCCGGCCAGGGCGAGGCCGTCCTTGTAGTTGATCCCGGAGTAGTGGACAGCGATGTCCACCGGGGCGTCTCCCCCGGCGCCGTCGAGGTAGTCCTCGGGAAGGTCCTGCAAGGTCGCCTGGTGATCCTGAACGCGTCCGCGCTCCAGTGTCTGTTCGATCAGGGCTGCTCGAAAGGTCATGAAGGTCTCCTTGGCATCGGGTGCTCGTATTGGGTGTGGTCGTCGAAGATCAGGGCGGTCTGGGAGGACTGTACGCAGGCCAGCGACTGGATCCGCTCGAAGACCACGCGGCGCAGCTCCTCCACGGTGCGGGTGCGCACCAGCAGCACCGCGTCGTACTGTCCGCCGACCAGCGCCAGATGCCGCACCGCGGGCTCATCGGCGAGCGCCCCGCGCAGCACCTCCCAGTCATCCTGCTTCAGGGTGAGAAAGACGTAGGCCGCCGTGGACATCCCGGCCGCCCGAGGATCGATCACCGCGGTATAGCCCTGCAGCACTCCGGCGGCGCGCAGCCGGGAGATCCGCTCATAGGCGTTGGCCCGGGACAGGTGCAGCCCGGAGGCCAGGGCGCTCACCGATTGGCGGGCATCCTGACTCAGCGCATGCAGGATCCGGTGGTCCACGGAGTCCAGCGAGATCTGACCTCTCGCCGCCTCGTCTCGTTCATCGCCCATAGCTCTGGACGATACCAGCCGTGGCGCACCCCACACGAGCAGTTCGTCCAGCCCCGGGGACCCCCGGGCGGACGCCGTCTTGGATGTGTCTGCGCAGTGGTCACGCGCAGGCGAGCTGGGTGACACTCGTACCAAGAGTGTGATGCACGACACCTGCACGAGAGACTTTTTTAGGAGGACTCGCGATGACCAGCGAGACACGGGACGGGACCCCGATCCAGGGCTCCCACATCAAGGAGACGAGCAGCAGCTTCGGGATCACCCCGGAGCAGTACATGCTCCCGGCCGCCCAGCAGATCCGGATGCTCGGACCCGACGGGCAGCTGATCGCCGAGGAGGCCCAGGGCACCAGCCCCGGGCACGAATACCCGATCCCCGAGGACGACGCCCTGCTGGCCGCCTACGAGGCGCTGGTGGTGGGCCGCCGGGTCAATGACCAGAACTATGCCCTGGTCCGCCAGGGCCGGCTCGCCGTCTACCCCTCCTCCCACGGCCAGGAGGCATGCCAGGTCGGTGCCGCCCTTGCACTGGGCACCGGAGACTGGATGTTCCCCACCTACCGCGACACCGTCGCCACGATCACCCGCGGGGTGGACCCGCTGGAGGTCATGGTCTCCTTCCGCGGCGACTGGCACTGCGGCTATGACCCGCTGGACTACAAGATCTCTGCCATGTCGACGCCGCTGACCACCCAGCTGCTCCACGCCGTCGGCGTGGCCCACGCGGCGAAGCTGCGCGGCGAGGACACCGTGGTGCTCGCGATGTGCGGCGACGGCGCCACCAGCGAGGGCGACTTCCACGAGGCGCTGAACTTCGCCGCGGTCTTCGAGGTCCCGGTGGTGTTCTTCGTGCAGAACAACGGCTACGCCATCTCGGTGCCGCTCTCGGCGCAGACCGCTGCGCCTTCGCTGGCGCACAAGGCCATCGGCTACGGCATGGCCGGGGAGCAGGTGGACGGCAACGACATGGTGGCCGTGCTGGCCACGCTGCGCCGCGCCGTCGAGCTGGCCCGGAAGAACTCGATGCCGCTGCTGCTCGAAGCCATCACCTATCGGATGCAGGCCCACACCAACGCCGACGACGACTCCCGCTACCGCGAGTCCGCCGAGGTCGAGCAGTGGAAGCAGCGTGACCCGCTGCTGCGCATGCGCACCTTCCTCACCGAGCGCGGGGTCCTCGACTCCGACGCCGAGACCCGGATCAGCGGGAAGGCCGAGGAGGTCGCGGCCGCACTGCGTCTGGCCATGACCACCGAACCGGACATGGACCCGCTGGAGATCTTCGACCACGTCTATGCCGCCCCGACCGCCCAGCTGCGCGAACAGCGCGCCAAGCTGGCCGATGAGCTCGAGCGAAGCCAGGAGGGCTGACCCATGGCCACTGCCACCACCCCCGCGCCGGCCGGCGCCACCACCAAGCCCACCACCTTCGCCGCAGCGCTGAACACCGCGATGTCCGACGCCATGGAGGGCGACCGCTCGGTCTGCGTCTTCGGCGAGGACGTCGGCACACTCGGCGGAGTCTTCCGGATCACCGACGGGCTGACCCAGCGCTTCGGCGCGAACCGCTGCTTCGACACCCCGCTGGCCGAATCAGGCATCGCCGGCATGGCCATGGGCATGGCGATCAACGGGATGCGCCCGGTGATCGAGATGCAGTTCGACGCCTTCGCCTACCCGGCGCTGGAGCAGATCTTCAGCCACATCGCCAAGACCGCCAACCGGTCCCGCGGGCGGGTCCGCCTGCCCATGGTCATCCGGATCCCCTACGGCGGCGGAGTCGGCGGCGTGGAGCACCACTGCGACTCCTCCGAGGCCTACTACGCGCACACCCCGGGGCTGAAGATCTACACCCCGGCCACGGTCAGCGACGCCTACCTGATGCTGCGCGAGGCCATCGACTCCCCGGACCCGGTGATCTTCTTCGAGCCGAAGAAGCTCTACTGGACCAAGGAGGCCGTCGACCTCAGCGCACTGCGCACCCAGTACGAGGCCGCTGCGAACGATGAGTCCGCACCGGCGGCCGGGGTCGGGGCTGAAGGCCGCGCCGTCGTCGTCCGTGAGGGCACCGACGTCTCATTGATCAGCTACGGGCCCAGTGTGTCCACCGCGCTGAAGGCCGCCGCGGCCGCCGCCGAGGACGGGATCTCTGCGGAGGTCCTGGACCTGCGCAGCATCGTGCCCTTCGACGACGCCGCCTTGGAGGCCACGGTGACCAAGACCGGTCGCGCAGTGGTGATCGCCGAGGCGCAGGGCTTCGTCTCGGTGGCCGCCGAGATCGTGGCCCGGATCCAGGAGCGCAGCTTCCATTCACTGTCCTCCCCGGTCAAGCGGGTCACCGGGTTCGACATTCCATATCCATCGCCGAAGCTAGAGGAGCACCACCTGCCCAGCGTGGACCGCATCCTGGACGCGCTCGACGAGCTGCAGTGGGAGGACTGAGATGACCACTTTCAACCTGCCCGACCTGGGCGAAGGACTGACCGAGGCCACGCTGCTGAGCTGGCTGGTGGCCGAGGGCGAGACGATCGTGGTGGATCAGCCCATCGCCGAGGTCGAGACCGCCAAGTCCGCCATCGAGGTGCCCACCCCCTACGCCGGAGTGGTCACCAAGCTCCACGGCGCCGTGGGCGAGACCCTGATCGTGGACGAACCGCTGATCAGCGTGGGTGCCGAGGGTGAAGCCGGAAGCGGATCCGCCGCGGATGACTCCGCCGGCGCCGGAGCAGACGGCGCCGCCAACGGCTCCTCCGCGGGAGCACTGAGCTACCGCGAGGAGGAGCGCGCCGGCACGATGCCCGCCACCGGAGCGGCCACGGCCCCCGAATCCGCCGCTGACTCCGCGGAGGATGAAGGATCGGGCAATGTCCTGATCGGCTACGGCACCTCCACCTCGAAGAGCAGCGGGCGACGCCGCCGACGCAACGGCGCCTCCCGCCCGGCAGCCGCCGGCGGTGCCGCCTCCCCGGCGAGCGACGCTCCAGCCGTCACAGCTCCAGCGCAGAAGGCCCCTCGGGTGTCCTCGCCACTGGTGCGCCGACTGGCTCGCGAGCATGCCCTCACCCTGGGCGAGCTCACGGGCACCGGTCCGGAGGGGATGATCCTGCGCGCCGACGTGCTCGCCGCGATCGACTCCTCCGCCCAGGCAGCCCCTGCCTCCGCCGAGGCGGTCAGCTCTGCGCCTGCCTCGGCATCTGCGTCCGGTCCCACACAGCCCTCCGCGGGCTCGTCGAAGACCGGCGCACCCGCAGCGGCACCGGCACCGGGTGGCCTCGAGGTCCGCGAACGCGTCCCGATGTCGGGGATGCGCAAGGCTGTGGCCACCACTCTGACCCGTTCGCGCCGAGAGATCCCGGAGGCCACAGTCTGGCAGGACGTGGACATGACCGAGGTCCTCGCGCTGCGCTCCCGACTCAAGGCGCAGGCCGCCAAGGACGGCACCACCGCGCCGTCGCTGCTGGCGCTGCTCAGCCGGTTCGTGCTGGCCGGGCTCTCCCGCTATCCGGACCTGGCCACCAGGCTCGAGGACACGGCAGACGGCACCCAGGAGATCGTGCACTACGACGGCGTGAACCTGGGCTTCGCGGCCCAGACACCGGCAGGGCTGGTGGTTCCGGTGATCCGGCACGCCGAGCGGCTCTCCGCCCGGGCGCTGCACGGGGAGATCTCACGGCTGGTCGGTGAGGCCCGCGAGGGCAAGATCTCGGGCAAGGAGCTCACCGGAGGCACCTTCACGGTGAACAACTACGGGGTCTTCGGCTCCGACGGCGCCACCCCGATCATCAACCACCCCGAGGTCGGAATCCTCGGCATCGGCCGGATCCTTGACCGCGCCTGGGCGGTGAACGGGGAGCTCGCAGTCCGCAAGGTCGCCACCTTGACCATCGCCTTCGATCACCGGGTGTGCGACGGCGGCACCGCCGGCGGGTTCCTGAACTTCGTGGCCACCTGCTTGGAGGACCCGTCCTCCGCGCTGGCGGATCTCTGAGGATCAATAGGCTGCACCATTGAGGGATGAGCAGAACGGGCCGGGGCCGACAACAGATGTCGGCCCCGGCCTCTTCCCTAGACTGGACCCTTCCCCGCGAGAAGGAGACAGCATGACCGGAGACCTCACCAGCGGAGAACCCGCGACCGCTGACCCCGCCGTCCCAGACACTGCGAGCGCACGGACAGCGAGGCCGCGCACCTACGATCAGCCCGCCGCGTATCAGTCGATGCCCTCAGGACCGCTGGACCCGGATCGCAGCTTCTATGACGCCGTGGCCTCCGCCGAGCGGACGCTGACCCGGGAGTTCGAGATCCCGGTCCGCTCCGGTCACGCCTGGGAGGTCAGTGCCGGGTCGATCGTGCGGATCAGCGCCATCGAGGGTCCACAGGTCGGTGACCTGAACCTGTGGAACCTGCACAACCCGCGCGAACGGTTCTGGGCCGCCCGGACCCGGCAGCTGCAGCGCGCCTCGATGACCACCTATGACCGTTTCTGGTCCACACTCCCCCACCTGCGCCCGATGGCCACGGTGATCGGGGACTCCCTGGCCGAGCACCCCGACGCCGAGGTCATCCACGACCTGCTGGGCACCCGCTGTGACCCCTATGTCAATCGGATGCTCACCGGTGAGGACTTCGACTACCACTGCCACTCCAACCTCACCCGGGCCATCCACGGTCACGGCCTCACCGAGTACGACGTCCACGATGTGCTCAACGTGTTCCAGTTCGCAGGCCTCAATGAGAAGCGTGAGTACTTCATGGATGCCTGCCCCACCCAGCCCGGTGACTACTTCGAGTTCTTCGCCGAGATCGATCTGCTCTGCGCGCTCTCCACCTGCCCCGGGGGCGACCTCTCGGTGCACATGTGGGGACCCGATGCGGCGACCACCGAAGAGCAGCTCGAGCACTGTCACCCGCTGGGCGTGCAGGTCTTCGCCGTCGAGGAGGAGGCGCTCGGCGCCTGGAGGCCCCCGGAGACGGCGACGTACCGCGGCAGACGCGGGCGTCACGGGCTGGTGGCCACCCCACATCCCGGTCGAGGGTCCAGACTCCCCTGACACGTCGCCCTCGCTGCGGCGCCCCTCACCCGACGCACCTGACACGCAGACGGGCCCGCACCGATCTCAAGGGATCAGCACGGGCCCGTTCAGCTGCGCGCAGCTGTCTGCCGCTCGACGTCGGCTGCTTGAGTGCTACTTGACGTCCTCGTCCACCCAGTCGAACGTCCGGGTCACGGCCTTCTTCCAGAGACGCATCTGGCGATCACGCTCGGCGTCGTCCATCGACGGCAGCCAGCGCTTGTCCTCCGCCCAGTTGGTCGCCAGCTCATCGGTGTCGCTCCAGAAGCCCACCGCCAGGCCCGCCGCATAGGCCGCACCAAGCGCCGTGGTCTCGACCACCTTCGGCCGGATCACCGGGATCCCAAGGATGTCGGCCTGGAACTGCATCAGCGCATCGTTGGCCACCATCCCGCCGTCGACCCGCAGGTCCGCCATGTCGACCCCCGCATCGGCGTTGGCCGCGTCGAGCACCTCGCGGGTCTGGAAGGCCGTGGCCTCCAGCGCGGCCCGGGCGATGTGGCCCTTGTTCACGAAGCGGGTGAGACCCACGATGACCCCGCGCGCCTCGCCCCGCCAGTAGGGAGCGAACAGCCCGGAGAAGGCGGGCACCACGTAGACCCCGCCGTTGTCCTCCACCGACTTGGCCAGCTCCTCCACCTCGGGTGCCGTCTTGATGAACCCCAGGTTGTCGCGCAGCCACTGGATCAGCGATCCGGTCACGGCGATCGCGCCCTCCAGGGCGTAGACCGGCTTGGCGTCGCCCAGCTTGTAGCAGACGGTGGTGAGCAGCCCGTTCTTCGAGTGGACGATCTCCTCACCGGTGTTGACGATCAGGAAGTTGCCGGTGCCATAGGTGTTCTTCGCCCCGCCCTTCTCGAACGCGGCCTGACCGAACGTCGCGGCCTGCTGGTCACCGAGGATCCCGGCCACCGGCGTCTCGCGCAGCAGCTGAGCGGTGTGGACCGTGCCGTAGACCTCCGAGGAGGACTTGATCTCCGGCAGCATCGAGCGGGGCACCCCGAAGGCCTTCAGGAGCTCGTCATCCCATGAGAGGGTCTCGAGGTCCATGAACATGGTCCGTGAGGCGTTGGTGACATCGGTGATGTGCACGCCGCCCTCGGTGCCGCCGGTGAGGTGCCAGGTGATCCAGGAGTCGGTGTTCCCGAAGTAGAGGTCCCCGGCCTCGGCCCTGGCGCGGGCACCTTCCACGTTGTCCAGGATCCACTTCACCTTGGTGCCGGAGAAGTAGGTCGCCAGCGGCAGACCGACCTTCGTCTTGAAGCGCTCCACCCCGCCGTCGGCGGCGAGCTCGTCCACGATCGACTGGGTGCGAGTGTCCTGCCAGACGATCGCGTTGTAGACGGGCTCTCCGGTGTGCTTGTCCCACACCACCGTGGTCTCACGCTGGTTGGTGATGCCCACCGCGGCGATGTCGTGCCGGGTCAGGTTCACCTTCGAGAGTGCGTTGCCGATGACTTCCCTGGTGTTGTTCCAGATCTCCATCGGGTCGTGCTCGACCCAGCCCGCCTTGGGGAAGATCTGCTCGTGCTCCTTCTGACCCGAGGACACGATGTTCCCGCTGTGGTCAAAGATGATGGCTCGACTCGAGGTGGTGCCCTGGTCGATCGCGATGACGTACTTCGACATGTTGTTCTCCTCGTTGAGTGTGCAGTCGGTGAAAGTTCCGATTACGGGCAGCAGCCGAGCCGCCCGCGATGCTTCTGCGCTATCCGTTCACGACGGGAAGGGTGACCATCATGGCCAGCAGACCGCCCAGAGCACCGCCGATCAGGGGGCCGAGAATCGGAACCCAGGCGTAGGACCAGTCGCTTCCGCCCTTGCCCTTGATGGGCAGCAGCGCATGGACGATTCTGGGCCCAAGGTCACGAGTCGGGTTGATGGCGTAGCCCGTGGGCCCACCGAGGGAGGCGCCGATGCCGACCACCAGCAGTGCCACCGCGAGGGGTCCGAGACCCGAAGGTGTACCCGCGAAGGCGATGATGACGAACACCAGCACGAAGGTGCCGATGATCTCGGTCATGAGGTTCCAGGGGGAGGACCTGATGGCTGGGCCGGTGGCGAAAACGGCCAGCTTGGCCCCTGGGTCAGGCTCCGCGTCGAAGTGCTTCTTATAAGAGAGGTAGCACAGGAAGGCTCCGATCATGGCGCCCAGCAGCTGCGCCGCGAAGTAGAGCACCACGTTGAGAGCCGACTTCTCGATGTCGGGGCCCAGCGTCTCGATGTCGCCGTTGACCAGCAGACCTACCGTGACGGCGGGGTTCAGATGCGCTCCGGAGAGCGCCGCGACGTAGACGCCGGCGAAGACGCCGAGCCCCCAGCCGAAGTTGATCATCAGAAATCCGCCGTTGTTGCCCTTGGTGCCTCGCAGGACGGCGTTGGCGACCACGCCACAACCGAGCAGCAGCAGCAGCATGGTGCCGAATGTCTCGGCGACGAAAGCTTCTAGAGACATCTTTGGCTCCTTTCGTTATTCATTTTTCAGGGGGTTCCCGTCGGGCTGCTGCCCGCCGGAGTCAGGCCACCAGATCCTTGAGCTCAACGGTGTGCCATTCACGCAGCACTCGTTGTGCGTCCTTGATCTCGGAGGCGATGGTCTCTGCGTCCCAGCCCAGCAGCGGCGCGAGGCTCTCACCCAGCTCGCTGAGCAGCTCGGCGGTGACGAGCCCGCGGAAGGCCAGGGAGGTGCGGCGGATCAGGACGTCGATCAGGTGGCCGATCTGCTCGTGCTCCACCATGTAGGCCAGCTCGCGCTGGCTCAGCTCAGGCGTCGAGTCGAGGTCCTTGTCCGCGCCGGCACGGAGGTGATCGATAACCTCCGCGGCACGGGTCCCGTACCGGGTCAGCAGCACTTCCACCCGCTCGGCGGAGAGGCCGTCTCGGGCGTGGGCCATGATCCAGGCCTTCTCTGCGGAGGGTGTCTTCGGGAAGTCGGCGCCGCCGCCGATGGCGAGCCCGGCGGTGCTGACCGTGCGGGGCTTGCCCAGGACTTCGAGCACATCATCGGTCAGGTGCTCGGAGAGCGCCCGGAAGGTGGTCCATTTCCCACCGACCAGGCTGAGCGTGGTCACAGACTGTCCAGCGATCCGGTCCTCGCGCTTCTCGATGCGGTAGTCCCGCGAGACGAAGCCCGGCTGGGTCGCGTCGTGGCGGGGCAGCGGCCTGACGCCGGAGAAGCTGTAGACCACGTGCCCGGGCTCCACTGCGATCCGGGGGAACACCTGTCCGACCAGGTCGATGAAGTAGTCGACCTCCTCGGGGGTGCACACGGCGGGTTCGTTCACGTCGACGTCGATGTCAGTGGTGCCCACCAGCACTCGGTCCTCGATGGGGTAGATCAGCACGATGCGACCGTCGGTGTTCTCGAAGAACATCTCGCGACCCGCACAGGCGGCCAGCAGCTCGGGGTGATCGAGCACGATGTGGGAGCCCTTGGTGCCGCCCATGAAGGCGCTGGGCTCACCGAGGGACTCGTTGGTCCCATCGACCCAGGCCCCGGTGGCGTTGACGATCACGTCGGCGGTGAACGGGAACTCAGCTCCGGTGAGCTCGTCGCGGAGCATCACGGACTCCCCGCTGCGGCTCACCGCGCTGACGTAGTTCGTGGCCCGGACCTCCGGGTTGGCGTTGAGACCGTCACGCAGCACATCCAGGGTCATCCGCTCCGGGTTGTGCACCGAGGCGTCGAAGTAGGTGGCCGTGTAGCGCACGTCGGGACGCAGATCCGGGAGCTGCGCGAGGGATGCGCGGCGACCGGCGAAACGGTGCCGCGGGACCGCGCCGCCTGCGCGGGAGAACCAGTCATACATGGTCAGGCCCGCCTTGATCAGGAATGCTCCCCGTTCGCGAGGCTGCCCGTGCTGGCGGTGCGTGATGAACCGCAGCGGGGCGGCGAGGACCCCGGAGAAGGTGCTGAAGATGGGGATCGTGGTCTGAAGCGGCTTCACGTAGTGCGGGGCGGTCTTCAGCAGGCCATTGCGCTCGACCACCGATTCGCGGACCAGCCTGAACTCGCCGTTCTCCAGGTAGCGGATCCCACCGTGGATCATGTGCGAGGACGCCCCGGATGCTCCTTGGCAATAGTCGCCGCGCTCCACGAGCGCCACGTCCACGCCCTGCAGCGCCAGGTCTCGGAAGGTGCCGACACCGTTGATTCCGCCGCCGATGATCAGCACCGAAGCCCGCGGGGTCTCTCGGAGCTGCCGAACCTCTGCTCTCTCAGCGGGGATCCGGGTGTCGCCATTGGTCGCCATTGTGTCGGCCATCACATTCTCCTCAGGGTGTCAGGTGCTACATCGGGGTCACCGTGCGTATAGGTACACTCTTGAAACTTCGGGACAAATAGTCAATGGTGGTGCACAGACGTGCAGAATCTACGGAAGGATTGATCATCAACACATCGCCAGGGGACGACAGATCTCAGCCCGCTGCACGTTCATCCACCGCGGAGTCCGCACGCTCCAGGAGCGGCGATGCCCTGCGCGCGGCGCAGATGTACTACCTCCAGGACCTGACGATGAACGCCATCGCACGGGAGCTCATGACCTCGCGGTCCACGGTCTCCCGCCTGCTCTCGATGGCGCGAGACACCGGTCTGGTCGAGATTCAGGTCAATAACCCGGCGCACCGGGCTCCGTCTCTGGAGAACGAGATCCGGCGACGCTTCGGAGTGGACGCCCATGTCGTGCCGGTCTCGGATCTGGTCAGTGATTCAGAGTCGCTGGACCGGGTGGCGATCCAGGCGGCCCGGACCATAGGCCCTCTGGTCGATTCCAATGCGATCATCGGCGTGGCCTGGGGCTCCACGCTCAGCGCCGTGAGCCAGCACCTGAGCCGGAGGATCACCCACGACAGCACGATCGTGCAGCTCAACGGGGCCGGGAACACCCAGACCACGGGGATCGCCTATGCCAGTGAGATCCTGCGCCGATTCGGTCACGCCTATGGCGCCCGCGTCGAGCAGTTTCCGGTCCCGGCCTTCTTCGATCACGCCGACACCAAGACCGCGATGTGGGCCGAACGCAGCGTGCTGAGGATCCTCGAGCTCCAGCGACGCATGACCATGGCGATCTTCGGGGTCGGCTCGACCAACTCCGGGATCCCCAGCCACGTTTACTCGGGCGGGTACCTCGATGAGGCGGACCTGCGCGCGCTGGACGCGGAGCGGGTGGTCGGAGACGTGGCGACCATGTTCTTCCGCGCCGACGGCAGCCACCGTGACCTGCTGATCAATCAGCGCAGCACGGGACCGGACCTGGAGCTGCTGCGACAGGTGCCGCGGCGGATCTGCATCGTCTCGGGTGAGGCGAAGATCAGCGGCCTGCGCGGGGCCCTGGCTGCCGGGCTGCCCACTGATCTCATCCTCGATGAGGCCACGGCGCGATGGCTGGTCCAGGATGCGTCGCGCTGATCCCGCCGCTCGCGATCTGGACCTGCGGGGTCAGGACCTGAGGCTCAGGCCTCGGGATAGTCGTAGAAGCCCTTGCCGGACTTCTGTCCCAGCTCGCCGCGCGCCACCATCTCGCGCATCAGCTGCGGCGGAGCGAAACGCTCGCCCAGCTGGGACTCCAGGTATTCAGCGATCCCCAGCCGCACGTCGAGGCCGACGATGTCGGTCAGCGCCAGCGGCCCGATCGGGAACTTGTAGCCGAGCACCATCGCGTTGTCGATGTCGGCCGGAGCGGCCACGCCTTCTTCGACCATCCGGATGGCTTCGAGCCCGATCGCCACTCCCAGCCGGGAGGAGGCGAAGCCGGGTGCGTCCTTGACCACCACGGGCGTCTTGCCCAGGGCCTCGACCCAGCGCGGGCTGAGCGCGGCGAGCTCTTCGCCGGTGCGCTCGGCGAGCACCACCTCCACCAGCTTCGAGGCCGGCACCGGATTGAAGAAGTGCAGCCCGCAGAACCGCTCGGGCCGCTGCAGGTGCTCCGCCAGCGCGGTGATGGACAGCGAGGAGGTGTTCGTGGCCAGCCAGGCCTCCGGGGTCAGCTGCGCCTCGGCCCGGCGCAGCGAATCGACCTTGAGCGCCATATCCTCGGGCACCGCTTCGACCACCAGGCCGCAGCGGGTGAACGCGGTGACATCGGCGGTGGCGGTGAGCCGGTCTGCCCAGCTCGCAAGCTCGCCGTCGATCTTCCCCCGGCTCAGCGAGGCCTGGAGATCCTTGGTGATCCGCGCGGCGGCGGTCTGGGCCGCTGCCTCTGAGACATCGACGACGACGACCTCTTCGGCTCCGGCGATGAGGAACGCGTGGGCGATCCCAGCCCCCATGCGGCCTCCGCCGAGCACTCCGACGGTGGCGGGGAAAGGCTGTGTCGCTGCGGTCGAGGTGCTCATCCGTGGTCTCCTGATGTCTGTGCTGGCTTGGGATCGGCCTTCGCCGCGGTCTTCTCTGCGTCCTTCGCCGCGGTCTTGGCCTCGCGGCGGTCCAGGAAGGCCTGCATGCGTTCGAACTTGGCCTCGGACTCGAACAGGATCGCCTGGGCGAGGTTGTCGACCTGCGGGTGGGCCTCGCGCGGCATGGAGAAGACCTGCTTGCTGATTCGCACCGCAAGCGGGTCCTGTCTGCCGATCCGGTCCGCCAGGGCGTGGGCGGCGTCGAGCAGCTCTGCGGCGGGGTGCACCGCGTTGAGCAGCCCGTGGTCCAGGGACTCTTGGGCGTCGAGGATGCGCCCGGCGAGCAGGATCTCCTTGGCGACGCCCTCACCGGTGAGCTCACGCAGCCGCCAGAGCGCCCCGGCGGCCGGGATGATGCCCAGCCCGGTCTCGGGCTGGCCGATCTTCACCGCAGGGGTGCCGAGCCGAAAGTCGGCGGCCCAGGCCAGTTCCGCGCCGCCGCCGAGGGCGTAGCCGTCCAGTGCGGCGATCACCGGCATGGGCAGCTTGGCCAGGCGTTCGAAGGCGGTGGAGTTGACTCCGCGCAGCGCGTCCGCGCGTCGTCGGTCTCTGAGCTGTCCGATGTCAGCCCCGGAGGCGAAGATGCCTTTGCCGCCGGACTCGGTGCCGGAGAGGATCAGCACCTTCGGGTGGTGCTCCAGGTGTGCGCAGACCGCGTGCAGCTCGGTGATCATGGTGGCGTCGATGGCGTTGCGGACCTCGGGGCGGTCCAGCTGGGCGTGCAGCCGGTCCGCGGACTCGGTGATCGTCAGCGTGCTGAAGTCCGCTGCGTCGAGCAGCGTGGGATCTGGTGCGCTCATGGGCTCAGGCCTTCTCCAGCAGCAGCGCGGCGCCCTGGCCGACGCCCACGCACATGGTGGCGAGCCCGCGGGCCACGCCTTCGTCCTCCATCCGCCGGGCCAGGGTCAGCACGATCCGGCAGCCGGAGGAGCCCAGCGGGTGGCCCAGCGCGATCGCTCCGCCGTCGGCGTTGACCATTCCGGGGTCCAGGCCGAGCCGGCGCATGCTGGCAAGGGACTGGGTGGCGAAGGCCTCGTTGAGCTCCACGGCGCCGAGGTCCGCGATCCCCCAGCCGGCGCGGTCCAGCGCCTTAGCCGTGGCCGGGACCGGGCCCATTCCCATGATCTCCGGCGCGAGTCCTGCGCTGGCACCGCCGGCGATGCGCGCCCGCGGGGTCAGCCCGTACTTCTCCACGGCGGCCTCGGAGGCGACGATCACCGCGGAGGCGCCGTCGTTGAGCGAGGAGGCGTTGCCCGCGGTGACCACGGAGCCGCCGGCGACCACGGGGCGAAGCCCGGCGAGGGTCTCGGCGGTGATCCCGCGTCGGGGGCCCTCGTCGGTGTCCACCACGGTGATCGCGCCCTTGCGTCCGGGGACCTCGACCGGGGTGATCTCCCGGGCCAGCCGGCCGGCGTCGATCGCGGCGAGCGCGCGGCGCTGGGACTCGACGGCGAAGGCGTCGGCGTCTTCACGGGTGACGCCTTCGACCCGGGCGACCTCCTCGGCGGTCTCGGGCATGGAGAAGGTGCGCTTCTCGATGGCCTGGAACTTGGGGTTGGGGAACCGCCAGCCGATGGAGGTGTCGACCACCTCTCCGGGCTTGCCGAAGGCGGTGGTGGGCTTGGCCATCACCCAGGGGGCGCGGGACATGGATTCGACTCCCCCGGCGACGACGATGTCGGCGGCTCCGGCGGCGATCATGTGCTGGGCCTGGGAGATCGCGCTCATCCCGGAGGCGCAGAGCCGGTTCACGGTGATGCCCGGAACGCTGTCCGGGAAGCCGGCGAGCAGCCACGCCATCCGCGCGACGTTGCGGTTCTCCTCCCCGGCGCCGTTGGCGTTGCCGAGGATGACCTCGTCGACGTGGGCCGGGTCGATGCCGGATTCCTCGACCACCTGGCGCACCACCAGGGCGGCGAGGTCATCGGGACGTACCGAGGACAGAGCGCCGCCGTAGCGGCCGACGGGAGTGCGGGTGCCGGAGACAAGATATACAGGGCTGATCGCCACGTCATGCGCCTTTCACAGGAATAACTGACCGATCGTTCACCTGTCACTCTTCCATGAGTGCACTGTGTGGTCAATCACAGCATGATCCCCGGCCGACCCCCACCCTGGTCCACAATGGGGAACATGAGCGAAATCATTGCAGGCATCACCATTCCCGACTCCACGATGGCGCGCGAGGCGACCGAGCTGGTCCGCGACGTGGCCGCCCCGCTGGTCTTCCACCACTCTCGCCGGGTCTACCTCTTCGGGTCGCTGCGCGGCGAGGAGCTGGGCACCAGCGCAGACCCGGAGCTGCTCTACATCGGCGCGATGTTCCACGATCTGGGGCTCACCGAGACCTACCGGCGGACCGACCAGCGATTCGAGATCGACGCCGCCGATGAGGCCCGCCGCTTCCTGCTCAGCCATGGCATCGCCGCGGAGGACGCGCAGAAGGTGTGGAACGGCATCGCGCTGCACACCACCCCGGAGATCCCGCTTCACATGGATCCGGAGGTCGCGCTGGTGACCCGTGGGGTCGAGCTCGACGTGCTGGGCCTGGGCTATGACGCGATCACCGATGAGCAGCGGGCCGCCGTCGTCGAGGCCCATCCCCGGCCGGACTTCAAGAATCAGATCCTCGCGGCGTTCACCGAGGGGCTCAAGGACCGCCCGGAGACCACCTTCGGCAACGTGAAGGCCGATGTGCTCGCCCATTTCATGCCCGGCTTCGAGCGCGGGGACTTCGTCGAGGTCATCCGCAGCTCGCCCTGGGCCGAGTGAGCGCCGGCTGATCCCAAGAAGGGGCCCGGAACGAGCACCGGGCTGAGGCTGAGCATCATCTGCCCGGCCTCAGCCCAGTGTCAGTCCCTGGTCGACCCAGTGTGCGCCTGGTCGATCCGGTGTGCGCGCCGCCCTACTGCAGCAGCGTCTTGTCGTCGACCACAGCACCCTTGAGCTTGCCGAACTCGGCGAGCAGGTCCTGCGGGGTCATCTGGGCCTTCTGCTCGGCGCCGACGTCGAGGATGATCCGGCCTTCGTGCATCATGATCAGCCGGTTGCCGACCTCGAGCGCCTGCACCATGTTGTGCGTGACCATCAGCGTGGTCAGACCTTTGTCCTCCACCACACTCCTGGTCAGCCGGGTGACGAGCTCCGCGCGCTGCGGGTCCAGGGCCGCGGTGTGCTCATCGAGCAGCAGCACGCGAGGGTCGGAGTACGTGGCCATGAGCAGGCTCAGCGCCTGGCGCTGACCGCCGGAGAGCAGCCCGACCTTGGTCTTCAGCCGTCCTTCCAGGCCCAGCTCGAGCTGCTTCAGCGCCTCGGCGAAGCGATCGCGCTTCGACTTGGTCACCCCGCGGGAGAGCCCGCGCGGACGCCCGCGGCGGTCCGCCAGGGAGAGGTTCTCCTCGATGCTGAGGTTAGGGGCGGTGCCTGCCATCGGGTCCTGGAAGACCCGGCCGACCTGCGCGGCCCGCTGGTGCTCCTTGAGCCTGCTGACGTCGGTGCCGTCGAGGGAGACCACGCCGGTGTCCTGGTGGATGCGTCCGGCCACGGTGTTGAGCAGGGTGGACTTGCCCGCGCCGTTGGAGCCGATGACGGTGACGAAGTCACCCTCCTTGAGCTCCAGGTTCACGTCCACCAGCGCGCGGCGCTCGTTGACGGTGTTGGGGAAGAACGTCTTGGAGACTGAGGCGATGTTCAACATGTCAGGCTCCCTTCTCTGCCGAAGTCTTGGACAGGTGCGCATCTGAGGTGGTCAGCGGGGCGGCGGCGTCGGCCAGCGGCGAGGGGCCCTTGCGGCGCAGGCTCAGCTTCGAGAAGCCCTTCCACTGGGGCAGCAGCAGGGCCGCGACGACGAGCACCGCGGACATCAGCTTCATGTCGTTGGGGTTGAGTCCGACGTTGAGCGCGAGCTGGATCGCCAGGCGGTAGACCACGGCGCCGAGGATCACGGCGAGGGTGGCCTGGATGACGCTGCGGCTGCCGAAGATGGCCTGGCCGACGATCACCGAGGCCAGTCCGACCAGGATCAGACCGATGCCCATGCCGATGTCGGCGAATCCCTGGTGCTGGGCGACGACGGCGCCGGCGATGCCGACCAGCCCGTTGGAGAGCATGAGTCCGATGATCTTCTGCCGGTCGGTGCTGACCGCGAAGGAGCTGATCATCTGCTCGTTGTCACCGGTGGCACGCAGGGCCAGCCCGTTGTCCGTCTGCAGGTACCAGTCCATGATCAGCTTGAAGATCAGCGCGACGGCGGCGAGCACGGCCACCGAGGTCCAGCCCACGCCGGTGAATCCGCGCATCATGGAGATGACGGTGTCCTGGCCCAGCAGGGGCACGTTCGCCCCGTCCATGATGCGCAGGTTGATCGAGTACAGCCCGATCATCGTGAGGATGCCTGCCAGCAGCCCGTTGATGTTGCCCTTGGTGTGCAGCAGGCCGGTGATCATCCCGGCGAGGCTGCCGACCACGAAGGCCGCGGCGGTGGCCAGGAACGGGTCCACCTCGTTGGTGATCAGGATCGCCGCCGTCGCCGCACCGGAGGTGAAGGACCCGTCGACGGTCAGGTCGGGGAAGTTAAGAATCCTGAAGGTCAGGTACACGCCCAGGGCCATGATCGCGTAGATCAGCCCGAGCTCGAATGCTGTGATCATGTGTCCTCATTTGTCGTCGCAGCCGGATCAACGGCCGTCGGCGGGTCCACGTCCACTCAGGCGACGGGCGCCGGTGCAGCCTGGTGCGGCTGTTCCGGCGCCCGGCCTGGTGGTCATCTGTCAGTCATAGCCGCCTGAGGCGGCCGTAGGGGGTCGAGTCGAGTCACCCGTGCGGGTCTACTCGTCCTCTTCCTCTTCTGTGTCCTCGTCTTCTGCGTCCTCGTCACCCTCGGCCTCGTCGGCCTCAGCGGGGTCCTCGGCTTCGACGTCCTCGCCGACGACGACGTCGGCGCGGTCAAGCAGCTCCTGGTCCAGCTCGACGCCCATGGCCTCGGCTGCCTCAGGGTTGACGATGAGCTCCAGAGTCTCCTGAGTCTCCACCGCCATGGTTGCCGGGTCCTCACCGTCTTCGAGGATCCGCAGCGCCATCTCGCCGGCCTGGCGGCCGAGGGCGGCGTAGTTGATGCCGTAGGTGGCCACCGAGCCGCGGATGACCGAGTCACCCTCGGAGGCGATCACCGGGATGCTGTTCTGCTGTCCGTACTGCAGCACGGACTCCAGCGCCGAGACGACAGCGTTGTCGGTCGGGACCCAGATCGCGTCGACGTTGAGCGACTCCACACCCTGCTGAACCTCGGAGGAGTTCGAGACGGTCGCCTCCTGGATCTCCAGGCCGAGCTCGTCGGCGGCCTCCTGGGCGAGCTCCACCTGCACGGCGGAGTTCGTCTCGCCGGAGGAGTAGACGATCCCCACGGTCTCGACGTCGGGTGCGATCTCCTGGAGCAGCTCGAACTGCTCCATCACCGGGTTCAGGTCTGAGGCGCCGGTGATGTTGCCGCCGGGCTCTTCCCAGGAATCCACCAGGCCGGCTTCTTCGGGGTCGGTGACCGCGGAGAACACGATCGGCTTGTCGGTGATCGCCTGGGCCGCGGCCTGAGAGGTCGGGGTGGCGATCGCATGGATCAGGTCCATGTCCGAAGTGGCGAAGGTGCCGGCGATGTTGCTGGCGGTGGCCTGCTCGCCCTGGGCGTTCTGCTCATCCCATTCCACCTCGGCGCCTGCGTCCTCGAAGGCCGCCTTGAAGCCGTCGCGCGCCTCGTCGAGGGACGGGTGGGCGACGATCTGGGTGATGCCGATCGAGTAGCTGCCGGCTTCTTCGCCGGCCTCGCCCTCGGTGTCTTCGCCCTCGGTGTCCCCGCCGCAGGCGGTGAGCATCAGTGCCGTGGCGGCAACCGCCGCGGAGAGCCTCATGGTTGTGCTGCGTGATCGCATAGTTGCTCCTCATCTTGGTGCGTCATTCACCGGTGGGGTTCACCGGTGTGATGCTGTGCGTGATTCAGGTGCTGCTGGTGCTGCTGGTACTGCTGGTGCTGCTGGTGCTGCTGGTGCTGCGAGTGATCACCGCGTCTCCGCGGTGTGGAACAGAGATTATCCGCTCCAGGTTGATAAGTCAGCAGGTCAGCGCGATCCCGGCATGACCGAGAATTCCTCGCGCTCGCTGTCGTCGTTGAGATTGATCCCCTGGAGCTTCTTCGGAACCATCGAGACGGCGATGAAGGAGATGATCGCCAGGATCGCGATGTAGAGGCCGATCAGCCAGGACTGTCCGGTGGTGTTCAGGATCGTCTGCGCGATGGTGGCCGCGAAGGCGCCGCCGATGATCGAGCCCAGGGCGTAGCCGATCGACACCCCGGAGAAGCGGATGTTGACCGGGAACATCTCGGCGTAGAGCGCCGACTGCGGACCGTAGGACGGGCCGAGACCGATGGTCAGGATGAAGATCGCCAGGGCGAAGAGCGGCAGCGATGCGGTGTCGAGCAGGAACCACATCGGGATCGCCCAGACGATGATGATGCCGTAGCCGATCTGGAAGGTCTTGACGCGTCCGATGCGGTCGGAGATCCAACCGCCGAAGAGCGTGAAGATGAACCAGCCGACGCCGCCGATCAGCGAGGCGATCAGAGTGTCGTTGCGATCCATGCCCAGCGTGTTCACGCCGTACGCGGCGAAGAAGGCGATCACCAGATAGCCCGCGGCGTTGTTCGCGGCGAAGATCAGCGCGGCAAGGAAGGTGTACTTCTTGTGCGTGGTCACCAGCTCCTTGAGCGGGGCCGAAGATTCCTTCTTGCGCTCCTTCATCTCCAGGAAGACCGGGGACTCGTCGACCTTGAGCCGGATGAGGAAGCCCACGATGATCAGCACGAAGGAGAAGAGGAACGGCACGCGCCAGCCCCACTCGAGGAACTGCTCCTCGGTGGTCATGGCGTTGAGCGCGAACATGAATCCGGTGGCCAGCAGCATGCCCAGCGGGACGCCGATCTGCGGGTATGCGCCGAAGAGTCCGCGCTTGTGCCGGGGGGCGTGTTCGACGGCGAGCAGTGCCGCGCCGCCCCATTCGCCGCCGGCCGAGAGGCCCTGCAGCACGCGAAGCACGATGAGCAGGACCGGCGCCAGGATGCCCCAGCTCGCATAGGTGGGCAGCAGGCCGATGAGCACGGTGGCTCCACCCATGCCCATCAACGTGATGACCAGGACCACCTTGCGGCCGTACCGATCACCGACCATGCCGGCAAGGATCGCGCCGAGCGGGCGGAAGAGGAAGGAGATGCCGACCGAGGCCCAGGCGACGATCTGCGCCAGCGCGGCGTTGTCCTCGCCGAGCGGCTCGAAGTACAGCACCGCCAGCACGAAGCCAGCGGCCTGCGCATAGATGAAGAAGTCGTACCACTCGATGGTGGTGCCGACGAGGGTTCCCGCAAGGACCTTCTTCTCTTCACGAGTCAGGTCATGCCCCTCGCTGCTGAGATAGGTGGTCTGGCTCATATCTGCTCCAAAGGCTGAACACGTCAGGTGACGCACGAGTGATTCCTGGGTTGTGCCTGTGACTCAGGTCACTGGCATGAGCGCTAATGTACCAGAATTAATGACCGAACGGTTGGTCAGTGGGGTGATCAGTGCGAACGTCGTCCGTTACAGTGAAATCACCGTCTCCTCGCGCCAGGGTGCGGCGATGCAGCACCCGGCCCCTCACGAGAGATCCGTTCCCAGGACCATGTCCCAGCCACTGACTGACACCTCCCCTCGCATGCGGTGGATGGATCTGCTGCGCGGCGTCGCCGTGCTGCTGGTGGTGGTGCTCCACGGATCCGACATTCCTCGGGCCAACGGGCTCGGCGTGGATCAGTGGATCCAGCTGAACCTCTACCTCGAGCCGTTCCGGATGCCGCTGCTGATGTTCCTCTCTGGAACCCTGCTGCCGCGCTCGCTGACAAAATCCTCAGCCGCCTACCTCTGGGGGAAGTTCGCCGGCATCATCTGGCCGCTGATGATCTGGCTGGTCGGATTCGGCGTGCTGATCTACCGCGGCGGGCCCGGCAGGCTGCAGTACTGGCTGACGGGTGACTATCTCTGGTTCCTGATGGCGCTGACGCTCTGCTACATCTTCGGGATGCTGCTCAAGCCGCTGGTGTCCCGGCCGCAGCTGCTGAGTGGACTGGCCGTAGTCGTGTTCGTGGTCATGGTCGTCACCCGGCATTTCACCGAGGTGGACAACTCGCTGGTCACCCGCACGCTCTACTACGGGGCCTTCTTCTTCCTCGGTGCGGCCTGCGCGCGGATCCTGCAGCGCTGGGCCACCGCACCCTGGCTGCTGATCGCGGCGCTCGGCGTGGTGATGGCCCTGCTGGCCCATCACGGGCTGGAGAGCCGCGAGTTCCGGGCGGGCAGCCTCTATGCGGCCCCCACCGCCGTGATCGGCATCGCGGTCATCCTGTGGGTGGCGCCGCGAATACCCGCCGGCAAGGTCAACAGCTTTCTGCAATGGGTCGGACGCAACTCCATCGTGGTCTACGTCTGTCACTTCCCGATCATCATCCTGATCCACCGCGGACTCAGCGAGGTCGGCGTGGACCCGGTGCTCCATGTCGCGATCAGCACGGTGGGCGGGCTGCTGCTGAGCCTGGTCGTGGTGTGGCTGCGGCCATGGACCAGCTGGCTCTACATCGTCCCGGGCAATCAGCGAGTGACCGCCCGCCTCGCCGCTCGGAAGCGCGATCCCGACGCTCGCGCGGGGCGCGCTGGGGGCGGCGTGCCGGACCTCGGCTCAGATCAGGACTCCGACCGCATGCGCATGTCCTAGCAAGCAGATAAGGTTTCACACTGTGAGCACCGCCCTGTATCGCCGCTATCGTCCCGACTCCTTCGCCGATGTGATCGGGCAGGAGCACGTCACCGAACCATTGATGACGGCCCTGGGCAAGGACGCGGTCTCCCACGCCTACCTCTTCTCCGGTCCGCGCGGCTGTGGCAAGACCACCTCCGCCCGCATCCTGGCCCGCTGCCTGAACTGTGCACAGGGCCCGACCGGGACCCCCTGCGGGACCTGCGACTCCTGTCTGGACCTCGCCACGGGAGGCTCTGGCTCCCTGGACGTCATCGAGATCGACGCCGCCAGCCATGGCGGCGTCGATGACGCCCGTGATCTGCGCGAACGCGCGACCTTCGCACCGGTGCGCGACCGCTACAAGATCTTCATCATCGATGAGGCCCATATGGTCACCGCCGCGGGCTTCAATGCGCTGCTGAAGATCGTCGAAGAGCCCCCGGAGCACATCAAGTTCATCTTCGCGACCACCGAGCCGGACAAGGTCATCGGGACCATCCGCTCGCGCACCCACCACTACCCGTTCCGACTGGTCCCGCCCGAGCCGCTGATGGAGTACCTGCACCGGCTCTGCGACCAGGAAGGTGTCACCGTCGCCCCCGGCGTGCTGCCCCTGGTGATCCGCGCCGGCGGCGGCTCGGTGCGCGACACCCTCTCCGTGCTGGACCAGCTGATCGCCGGTTCCGCCGAGCGCACCCTGGACTATGACCGGGCGACGGCGCTGCTGGGCTTCACCCACGCCACCATGCTCGACGAGGTCGTGCAGTCCGTGGCGGCGCTCGACGGTGCCACCGCCTTCTCGGTGGTGGATCGAGTGGTCCAGTCGGGGCAGGACCCCCGACGATTCGTCGAGGACCTGCTGGAACGGCTGCGCGATCTGATCGTGGTGAAGTCGGTGCCGGAGAACCCCGGCGCGATCCTGCGCGGGGTCCCCGAGGACCAGATCCGTTCGATGCAGACCCAGGCCGGCCAGCTCGGCTCCGCAGAACTCTCGCGGGCGGCCGACATCAGCGCCCAGGCGCTCACCGACATGGTCGGCGCCACCTCCCCGCGGCTGCACCTCGAACTGCTGATGGCTCGGCTGCTGCTGCCCCATGCCGAGCAGGGCCACGCCTCGGTGGCCGCACGGCTCGAACGCGTCGAACGTCGGCTCGACTTCGCCGCCGGAGCCGGCGTGACGCCCGACGCCGAGGCGGACACAGCCGGCGACGACGCCGGCGACGCCCCGAGTCAGAGCGGCAGCGCCAGCTCGACCGCAGCCAGCTCGACGCCGGACGCAAGCTCAGCGCCGGACGCCGGCTCAGGGTCGAAAGATCGTGCTGAGCCGCAGGCCCCGGCCGATCCGAAGTGGGCCGCCCCCGCGCAGAGCGCAGCGGCCTCCGATCCTCGCCCCGCAGCCGCACCCCCCGGGCGGCAGGCGGGCCCGCCTGCCGGAGACACGCGTCAGTCGGACACGCCTCAGTCGGAAGGGCCTCGGCCAGAAGCATCTCAGCCGCATGATCGCCAGCCTGCGGCCTCGCCGGCCGCGACACCGACCCCCTCGGGTGCTGGCGAACCTGCTGCGGCGTCGCCGCCCGCATCAGCTGCGGGAGGGTCCACGGACGAGATGATGCGCCGGGCGTGGCCCGACATCGTGGATTCGCTGAAGTCCCAGTCGCGCATGCTGTGGATGCTGGTCAAGGGCAATGTGAGCGTCGGCGGCTTCGACGGGCAGGCCCTGAGCCTCGATTTCGCCAATGAGGGCGCACGGACCACGTTCGCCAACCGCAACGGCGAGCAGGCGATGAACGCCGCGATCGAAGACGTGCTGGGCATGAAGGTACGCTTCAAGCTCGTCACCGGAGGCAAATCCTCAGCAGGCGGTGGTGGGGGCCCAAAAGCTGACCGCCGGCTGAGCCCGGCGGCCGCTCCACAGGAGGCCCAGCCTGGGGATGACACCCCTGCCTGGGTCCAGGAGGAGCCGCCCGAGCCCTACGACCCCGGGTTCGCCGAGGCCCCGCCGGAACAGCCGGCAGACCAGCCCTCTGAGCACCCCGCCGAATCCAACGCCTCCGCCGATCTCAACACAGCCGCCGGGTCCAGCGACCCCGATGCGGCCGATCTTGACCCGACCGACCCCGATTCCAACGACCCCGAGGAATCAGCCGCGGCCGACTCCCGCGCAGCTGCGTCTTCCGCGGTCTCCCCCGAAGCGGCTGCGCACCTGAGCAGCGACGCGTCGGCGCTGAAGCCCGACGCCGGAGACGCCTATCGGCCCCTCGCCGAGAAGACACCTGTCCCGGCCTTCGCCCGCCGCGCCGGAACCGGCCCACGCTGGACCGCCCCGGCTGACGTGCTCGCAGCGGGGGACGCCTCCCCTGGCACAGTCTCTTCGCGCGCCGACCCGCAGGACAGCGCAGCAGCACAGGACAGCGCGCCAGCGCAGCACACCGCCGCAGGGAGCACCGCCGGCCCGCCCGGCGGGGGTGCTCCCAGTCGTGCGGCGGAGATCCGCCGTCGGCTGGCCCAGCGCGGCGGGGGCGGATCACCGTCGGCTCCGCCGTCCGAACCCCCTGCTGACCACCCCTCACAGCCGGCTCCACCCCCGGACCCGGCCTGGGACTCAGGCCCGCCGAGCGACTACGACCAGAGCGCGCCGCCGTCGTGGGCTCAGGCTGAGCCGGAGGATGTGGCCAGTGAGGATGATGTCCCGCTGGAGCACTCCGGCGTCTTCGGACGCAAGGCCTTCGAGAAGCACCTGGGAGCCACCCTGCTGGAGGAACGCCGACTCAACGAGTGAGCCCGGTTAGACTGAATCTCCACCCCTGAAGGAAGGCTCGTCCACACCGTGTATGAAGGCGCAGTCCAAGATCTGATCGACGAACTCGGGCGACTTCCCGGCATCGGTCCGAAGTCGGCGCAGCGCGTGGCCTTCCACATCCTCGAGGCCGACGGCGAGGACATGAAGCGCCTGGCCGATGCGATCACCACGGTCAAGGAGAAGGTCAAGTTCTGCGCGATCTGCTTCAACGTCTCCGAGGAGACCACCTGCCGGATCTGCCAGGACAGCCGACGCGATCCCAGCCTGCTCTGCGTGGTCGAAGAGTCCAAGGACGTCATGGCGATCGAACGCACCCGGTCCTTCCGCGGGAAGTATCACGTGCTGGGCGGCTCCATCAATCCGATCGCCGGGATCGGCCCCGACCAGCTGCACATCCGCGAGCTGCTCAGCAGGCTCTCCGATGACACCATCACCGAGGTCATCGTGGCCACCGACCCGAACCTCGAAGGCGAGGCGACCGCCACGTATCTCTACCGGATGCTCGGCTCCGTCGGCATCAAGCTCACCCGTCTGGCCTCGGGGCTTCCGGTGGGCGGAGACCTGGAATACGCCGATGACGTCACCCTCGGGCGGGCCTTCGAAGGCCGCACCGTGATGTCCTGACCTGGGTCCGACACCCCGTATCCAGATAGTTATGCAAGCGTGATCAGGTAATACCCAGGTTTCTTCGCCGTCGTATTTCCGTTCGTTTTCGTCTGCCCTGTTGTCCTAGTCACGTCTGGGAAGCGCGGGTCATCAGCGGATCACCGTGAGGGATTCTTCCGACCATTCCACGGTCCGCTGAAAGCCGCCGAGCGTGGTCGTCTGGCAAGAAATCAGTTTCCAAATCCTCTTTACCGGTCTAGCGTATTGGGACAGGGCGGTTCTGTGCTGTTTTGCAGCATGGTGCCGGACTGACTCGCACCAGACGCACACCAGAGGATGAGGTAAGCACTGATGAGGAACAAGACTTCCATGGCAGTCCGCGCAGGCGCCGTGAGCGCCGCCGCACTGCTGGTTCTGACCGCCTGTGGGGGCGGCGATGATGAGGCCGAGAACGGCGAAGCCGAAGGCGGCGGCGAGGACGTCATCACCGTCGCCATCGCCGGCGAAGAGCCCTATTCGTATCTCAATGACGACGCGGAGCCCGAAGGCGCGACGATCGCCCTGGCCGAGGAGATCTTCGGCGAGATGGGCTACACGATCGAGGCCGAGGTCACCGACTGGGACAGCCTCATACCGGGCCTCAACGCGGATCGCTACGAGGCCGTCTCCGCGGGCATGTCCATTCTTCCCGAGCGTTGTGAAGAGGCTGCCTTCGCCGAGCCCGAGATCATGTACACCACCGCACTGCTGGTGGAAGAGGGCAACCCCTACGGCGTGGAAGATCTCAACGACGTCGCCGAGGCGATTGAATCCGGCGAGGACATCACGCTGGCCACCCTGTCCTCCGGCGTCGAAGCCGGCTACGTCGACGCCCTGGGCATCGACGCTGAAGGCGTGGGCACCGCGGACGACGGCGTGGACATGGTCACCGGTGGTCGCGCGGACGTGTTCGCCCTGACCGCGATCTCGCTGAGCGAGATGGCCGGTGAGATGGACGGCGTCGAGGTCACCGAGGGCTTCGTCCACGACATGGACGGCGTCATGCAGTACGGCGCCGGCTCCACCGTCTTCCCACAGGGCTCGGAGCTTCTCGAGGAATACAACGAGCACCTCGCAGAGCTCAAGGAGAGCGGCGAGCTGCTGGAGATCATCGGCGAATACGGCTTCACCGAGGCAGAGGTCCCGCCCGCCGACCTGACCGCCGAGGCACTCTGCGAAGGCGACCTGGAAGCACTCCAGGACATCGAAGACTGAGCTGAGAGTCTCATACACCCCACGGTGGTCGGCCCTGCAACAGGGCCGACCACCCCAGGCGTGGCAACACCACCGGGTCCCCCCCCCCACAACAACCCTATCACCAACCCACCCCGCCTCTTCTCCAAACCCCCCCCCCGGGGGGCCCCCCCCCCCCCCCCCCCCCCCCCCCGCTTCGGTGACACCACTTCGGTGACACGACCTCCAGCAGAGAGGAACCACCTCCTACCGTGGACTGGTTAGAACAACAGCAGCAGAACTTCGAGTCGCTGCAGAACTTCGGGCCCCGACTCTGGGATGGATTCCTGCTCACCGTGCAGCTCACCCTTCTCGGTGCAGCCCTTGCCTTCGTCATCGCCGTGATCCTCGGCCTGATGGGCGGCAGCCCCAAATGGTGGCTGCGCACCCCCGCCCGCATCATCATCGAGTTCTTCCGCGGCACCTCGCTGCTGGTGCAGCTGTTCTGGGTGTACTACGTGCTGCCCCTCTTCGGGCTGACCCTGGAGAGCCCCTTCACCGTCGGTGTGATCGCGCTCGGCGTGAACTACGGCGCCTACGGCGCCGAAGCGGTCCGCGCCTCGATGACCTCCGTGGCGAGCGGGCAGTGGGAGGCCACCGTGGCGCTCTCCATGTCCTGGACCCATAAGATCCGCCGGGTCATCTTCCCGCAGGCCTGGGCGCTGATGATCCCTTCACTGGCCAACCTGCTGGTGCACCTGCTGAAAGGTTCGGCCATCGTCTACATCGTCGGCCTCAATGACTTCAACTTCGAGCTGGATCAGCTGCGCCGCGTGACCAGCGCCTGGTTCTCCTACGCCTTCGTCGGTCTCATCGGATACTTCGCCTTCGCGCTGGCGCTCACCCAGGGGATGCGGCTGCTTGAGATTCGCGCCAAGCATCGACTCGGCCAGGGGCTCAGCATGCGGGAGATCCTCTCCCCCGCACCCAAGGTGCCCACCTCCGGCATCCAGCCGGGAGGTGCCTCATGATCCCCGTCATGCCATTCACCGCAGACCCGGCCCCCGCCACAGGGTCCACCGGCAACGTCTGGAACTGGGACTTCGCCATCGAGATCTTTCCGGCGATCCTGCGTGCATTCATCGAGGTCACCCTCCTGGTGACCGTCGTGGGCACGGTGATCGCGGCGCTTCTGGGCCTGGTCATCGCCATCCTGCTGCGCGTGCTCCCCCGCCCGCTCGCCTTCGTCCTGCGCTGGGCGGCCAACTTCATCCGGATGACCCCGCTGGTGGTCCAGCTGCTGGTCCTCTACTACGGCTTCACCTGGATGGATCCGCTGACCATAGGCTTCATCGTGTTCGGCATCCACTACGCGACCTACATGTCGGAGGTCTACCGGGCCGGCATCGATTCGGTGCCGAAGGGTCAGTGGGAGGCCACCAAGGCGCTCTCGATGAGCGCCGGGCGGACCTGGCGCCGCGTGGTCATCCCGCAGGCGCTGCGCTCCACCATCCCCTCGCTGGGCAACTACGCGATCTCGATGTTCAAGGACACTCCGTTCCTCTTCGTGATCTCGGTGGCAGAGATGGTCCGGGTCGCGCAGACCATCGGCGCCCAGACCTTCCGCTACACCGAGGCGATCACCATCGCCGGCCTGATCTTCCTCGCCGCCAGCTACCCCACTGCACTGCTGATCAACCGTCTGGAGAAGCGACTTGCCTACGCCAACTGACCCCGAGGTCCCGGTCATCGAGTTCGTCGATGTTCAGAAGAGCTTCGGGGACAACATCGTGCTCAAAGACCTGAACTTCTCGGTCCGGCGCGGAGAACGGGTGACCCTGATCGGTCCCTCCGGTTCAGGAAAGACCACCATCCTGCGCCTGGTGATGACACTCGAGGAGCTCACGGGCGGGTACATCTTCGTCGACGGCGAGCCGCTGACCCACCGGGAGAAGGACGGCAAGCGCGTCGCCGTCTCCTCCAAGGAGCAGAAGAAGCTGCGCACCCGGATCGGGATGGTGTTCCAGCAGTTCAACCTGTTCCCCAACATGACCGTGCTGGAGAACATCATCGAGGCGCCCATCTACGTGCTGGGCCAGTCCAAGGCCGAGGCCACCGCGAAAGCACATTCGCTGCTGGAACAGGTCGGCCTGCCCGACAAGGCCGACCAGCACCCGCTGAGCCTCTCGGGTGGACAGCAGCAGCGCGTCGCCATCGCCCGGGCGCTGGCCATGGACCCGGAGATCCTGCTGCTCGACGAGGTCACCTCCGCACTGGACCCCGAGGTCGTCGGAGACGTGCTCAACATCCTGCGCAACGTCGCGGACACCACCAATGTGACCATGCTGATCGTGACGCATGAGATGAGCTTCGCCCGCGACGTCTCCCATAAGGTGATGATGTTCGACGGCGGCCGCGTCATCGAAGAGGGGGCGCCGGAGAAGATCTTCTCGGACCCCAGCCACCAGCGCACCCAGCAGTTCCTCAGCGCTGTGCTCGGCGACGCCTGATCAGATTTAGAATTGACCTACCTTCCCAAACATCCCCAGGAGTGAGACAACCTGTCATGAGCCTGATCGTTCAGAAGTACGGCGGATCATCCGTTGCAGACGCCGAAAGCATCAAACGAGTGGCGAAGCGGATCGTCGAGACCAAGCGCGCCGGGCACCAGGTCGTGGTGGTCGTGTCCGCGATGGGTGACACCACCGATGACCTGCTCGACCTCGCAGGCCAGCTCACCTCGTCACCGCCGTCCCGCGAGATGGACATCCTGCTCTCCTCCGGTGAGCGCATGTCCATGGCGCTGCTGGCGATGGCGATCCACGAGCTGGGCGAGTCCGCCCAGTCCTTCACCGGCTCCCAGGCCGGCATGATCACCGACGCCATCCACGGCAAGGCCCGCATCATCGAGGTCTCCCCGCTGCGCGTGCAGGAATCCCTCGACGCCGGCCACGTCGGCATCGTCGCAGGGTTCCAGGGGATGAGCCGGGAGTCCCGAGACATCACCACGATGGGACGCGGCGGCTCCGACACCACCGCCGTCGCCCTGGCGGCCGCGCTGAAGGCCGACGCCTGCGAGATCTACACCGACGTCGACGGGGTCTTCACCGCAGATCCGCGCGTGGTCAAGACCGCCCGGAAGATCGATGAGATCTCCAGCGACGAGATGCTGGAGATGGCGGCCGCCGGCACCAAGGTGCTGCATCTGCGCTCGGTGGAGTACGCCCGCCGGTTCGGCGTGAAGCTCCACGTCCGGTCCTCGTTCAGCCAGCTCGAAGGCACCTGGGTCATCCCCAACCCCAAAGACACCGTCAAGATTCAGGAAGGCGAACCCTTGGAACAGCCGATCATCTCCGGCGTCTCTCACGACGCATCCGAAGGAAAACTCACCATCACCGGCGTCCCGGACGTCCCGGGCAAGGCGGCGGAGATCTTCAACCTCATCGCCGAGGGTGCGATCAACATCGACATGATCGTCCAGGACGTCTCCATGGCGACCAAGACCACCAACATCTCCTTCACCCTCCCCGGTGAGGACGGCGAGCGCGCCCAGGAGATGCTCAACGCGCACAAGGCCATCATCGGCTTCGAGTCCCTGGACTTCGTGCCCCAGGTCGGCAAGGTCTCGCTGATCGGCGGCGGGATGCGCAACCACCCCGGCGTCTCGGCACGGTTCTTCACCGCCCTGCGCGACGCCGGGATCAACATCGGCCTGATCTCCACCTCCGAGATCCGCGTCTCGGTGATCACCGACGTCGAGCTGCTGGACCGTGCGGTGGCGGCGATCCACACCGCCTTCGGCCTGGACTCCGACGAAGAGGCGACGGTCTACGCCGGCACCGGCCGCTGAACCCGACCATGGGCACCGTGGTGCGCCCCGCCGTCGGGCGCTTCGATGACTTCGGTGAGGTCGTCGGGGTGAGGAAGCCCGGCGGTCTGGGGTGCTGGTGCATGTCCTACCGGGACTCCCGGATCTCGGGTCCGGACCGGCCGGCCTTCATGGAGGAGACCCCTGGTCGGTGGTCCGCGCCGGATTCCGACGGCGCGGGCTGATGCATGATCTCCTCGACGGTGCCGTGGGGCACGCCGCCGCTCACGGGGCTGCAGTTCTCGAGGGGTATCCGATGGAGCTCGAAGAGGGCACGCGGGTCGATGTGATCAGCGGCTATGTCGGCACCACGGAGCTCTTCCAGGCCCACGGGTTCGAGGTCGCCGGGCCCACCACCGCACACAGCGGACACCGGCCGCGCTGGATCATGCGCCGAGAGCTGGGCTGAGCGGCGTCTGCCCCCGATATCGGCGCCACCAGCACACAGGCGGCAGGTGTACCCTTTACGGGTTCCCTGCCGCCTGCGCACTTGGTACGAGTGATATACCCGATGGTAACCGAAACACCAGCTCCGCTCGGGGCAACACACGGTCTGACCGTGATTCCTGAACAGGAGCACCGCCAGCGAGCTGCCGCCCACCAGGCCGTGGTCAACCGCCTCACCGAGGACTTCCTGGCACGCCGTCATGCCGGCACCAAGCACCCGGTGGAGGACTTCCTCTTCACCTACTACTCCCACTCCCCCGGCAAGCTCTCCCGCTGGCACCCGGGTGCGGGATTCGCGCTCGAGGACTCGCCGGAGACTGAGCGGACCGAATGGAAGCACTACCGCAGCACTCCCGCCGGGGTGACCCTCGACGTCGAGGGCTTCCGCACAGATCGGGCCTCCATGATCGGTTTCGCGCGGCGCCTGTTGAGCACGACGGCGGCCGCGCCGGCCCAGCTGGGATGCTTCGGGCTGCACGAGTGGGCCATGGTGTACAAGTCGGTGGACCATGGCCAGCGCCACGACCAGGTCCCGCTGCGGCTCGGCGCCGCCGGCACCGACGAGGTGGTGGAGGCCGCGAACATCCGGTGCACCCATTTCGACGCCTACCGCTTCTACACGCCCTCGGCCCGGCCGCTCAATGCGCTCGAGCCGACCCGGGAATCGCAGACCCGGATGGAGCAGCCGGGCTGCCTGCACGCCAATATGGACCTCTATAAATGGGCCTATAAGCTCATTCCCGCGGTCAGCAGCGACCTGCTCCTCGAGTGCTTCGATCTGGCCTCACGGATCCGCCGGCTGGATATGCGCGCCTCCCCCTACGACTTGAGCGACTGGGGCTACGAGCCGGTGCCGATCGAGACTCCCGCGGGGCGATCGGCCTACGCCCGGGCGCAGAAGGGCTTCGCGGAGGAGTCCCAGGTGCTGCGTGGGAAGCTGCTCGCGGTGCTGGAGGAGATTGAGCCGCCTGGCTGACCCTGTGGATCCGGTCTGACCTGTTCCGGTCTGATCAGGCGGATGCAATAACGCCTGATCAGACCGCTGAGCAGCCTGCCTCAGGCGTTGGCGAGCACCCGGCTGCATTCGCTGAGCAGCTCCTGCATCCGCGCGGCGTCGTGGCGGCCGTTGAAGATCTCGGTGCCGTTCTCGAAGGCCCTGCCGGCCGCGAGCGGTCCCGCGTCCACGGCGTCGTAGCCGAGGGAGTCCACGAAGTCCTGGACCAGGGCCTTGGCTGCGGTGTCATCGGCGGCGACGGCGAGCGCCCGGCGCTGCGGGTCCCCGGCCGGGTAGGAATCGATCTCCAGATCGCCGTAGCCGATGTGGTTCAGCGTCTTGACGACCCGCGCACCGCCGAGGAACTCCGCGACGACCTCGCTGGTGCTGGTGCCGTTCTCGAACTCGTCCATGAAGCCATCCACCGGCGCCCAGTAGTTCATGGTGTCGATCACCACCTGGTCTCGCAGCACCGAGGTGTCGATGCTGCGGTACTTGTGCAGCGGCACGGCCAGCACGATGATGTCGGCGCCGCTCAGCTGCTCGCGGTCCACGGCGGCGGCGCCGGGGACGATCACCTCGGTGAGCAGCGCGATGTCTGCAGCGGGCTTGGCGGTCGCGATCTTCACGGCATGACCGGCCCGCACGGCCTGACGGGCGACGGCGGTGCCGACCCGGCCAGCACCGAGCACTCCGATGGTCAGTGGCGTCTGCGTCATGGTGATCCCGTCCCTCGGCCAGCGGTGGACCGATTCTTCAAAAACTGTAAGATTTCGCCTGGCATAACGTGAGCGGCTGCGGTTTTGTTCCACCCGCCGGGTGACTGGCTCCCCACCGCTGAGCCCCCGGCGGCAGGACGGCTCACCTCTGCGAGAGCCACTGCTCGGCCGTCGTGGTGGTGATGACCGTGGGTGAGGGCGGGATCAGCGCCCCGCTGCCCAGCGCGGTCCCTCCCAGCGGGATCCGCACCACCCGGCGGGCCACATGATCCTGCTCGTTGATCGCCCTGGCCAGCTCCGCCATGTCGACCTGCTCTGGACCGCAGACCTCGGTGACCTCGGCAGGCTGCTGGGTCAGGGCCTGCTCCACCAGCTGTTCCGCGGCCTCTGCGACCGCGATCGGACGCGAGAGCAGGCCGGGGACGAACGCCGTGCCCGCCAGCCGCGTCTGTCTCAGGAGCTGTTCGGCCAGTTCGAACCACTGGGTCGTGCCCACGATGCTCAGCGGAAGCCCGCTTCCGCGGTAGACCCTCTCCTGGGCTGCCTTGCCGCGGTAGTGCCCGAGCCAGCGGTTGACGCGAGGGTCGCCCGCATTGACGATCGAGAGGCAGACGACGCGGGCCCGCGTCCCCTCCAGGGCGGCCACCACGTTCCGCGCGGCGGGCTCGAAGAACCCTGCCGCGGCCCGCGCCGTGAAGCTCTGATGATTCAGACAGTCCACGACGACCTCAGCCCCCACCAGCGCGCGCCGCAGCGCTGCAAGATCGCCGATGTCTACACCGAGATGCCGGCTGACGCCCACGGTCTCCACCCCACGGCTCGGCAGACGCCGCATCACCAGCGATCCGGCCAGCCCTGAGGCTCCCAGCACTGCCACTCGTGTCGCTGCCATGCCACGGTCCTCTGCCCGCTGGATCTCTTGACGTTCGCCCACTGTAGACGCTCCCGCGGATGCACGTCAGGGGTTCAGCTCACGTCACCGTCGACGTAGAGCCACTGGCCGGACTCGCGGCGGAACCGGCTCAGTTCGCGCAGCCTCCCCCCGGCGCCCTGATGATCGTGGTGCAGGTAGGTGGCCACGAACTCCACCGTCCCGGTGTCGTGGAACGGGCCGCCCGCCGTCGTGCCCAGGATGCTCAACCGGGTCCAGTCCGGGCCTGGCGCGGTGAGGTCGCTCAGCGCGGGCCGGGTCTCGGCGGCCCAGGTGCGGTGCAGATAGCCGCCGAAGCGTCCTGGATCGCGGTGAAGCAGCGCGTTCGCGCTGAAGCGGGACCGCATCAATGCTTCCGCCGTCGGAGCCGGTGCGCCCAGGTGGAAGCGCTCGCAGCAGGCGGTGTAGGCGTCGCCGGATCCGCAGGGACAGCGCGGGTCGCCATGCCGCTGCTCGGTGTCCGACGGGCCGGCGCCGGGCTGGTCGGTGTCCGGCTGCTCGGCGCCGGGCTGGGCGGATGCGTTCTCGGTCATCGCTCCAGCATCTCATCAGGCTCACCCGTCATCCCTGGCGCGGGCACCCGGTAGACTGATCCGGCAAGCTCGCGGAGCGTGCCGCCGTCGTCCCCAGCCGTGCTGATCTGGACCCGCGCGGTGCGTGAGACGGCACCTCGTAGCGGTCCCGCGGGCTCATCCACTCGCACCATCGCACAGGAGACCCTATGCCGCGCATCATCGTCGAGGTCATGCCCAAGCCAGAGATTCTCGATCCCCAGGGCAAGGCCATCGCCTCCGCGCTGCCGCACCTGGGATTCACCGACTTCTCCGGCGTCCGCCAGGGCAAGCGCTTCGAGCTCACCTTCGAGGGTGTTGTCACCGAGCAGGTCTTGGAGAGCGCCCGAACCGCCGCGGCAGAGATGCTCTCGAACCCCGTGATCGAAGACGTCATCAGCGTGCGCGTCGATGATGAGGGCGCTGCATGAGCACGGAGACTCCTCTGATCGGGGACTTCCATGCGGCCCCCGCCGCGAACCCGCTGAGCGGGGCGCGCATCGGCGTCGTCACCTTCCCCGGCACCCTCGATGACCGCGACGCCGCGCGCGCCGTCCGCCTCGGCGGCGGCACCGCCGTCCCGCTCTGGCACGCCGATGAGTCGCTGCAGAATGTGGACGCCATCGTGCTCCCCGGCGGCTTCTCCTACGGGGACTACCTGCGCGCCGGCGCCATCGCCCGCTTCGCCCCGATGATGAACAAGATCATCGAGGCAGCCACCGCCAGCTCAGGCACCCGACTCCCGGTGCTGGGCATCTGCAACGGATTCCAGATGCTCACCGAATCCCACCTGCTGCCGGGTTCGATGGTGAAGAACGATCACCTGAAGTTCCTCTGCCGTGACCAGGTGCTGCGTGTGGAGAACACCTCCACCCCGTGGACCTCACAGTTCACCCCCGAGGAGCTCATCGCGATCCCGCTGAAGAACCAGGACGGCCAGTACCTCGCCGACCCGGCCACCCTGGAGGCGCTCGAGGCCGAGGGCCGCGTGGTCTTCCGCTACGTGGGCGAGAACCCCAACGGTTCACGCAACCGCATCGCCGGCGTGACCAACGAGACTCACAACGTGGTGGGCCTGATGCCGCACCCCGAGCACGCCGTGGAAGCCGGCTACGGTCCCGATGACGCCACCGGGATGCGCAGCGGCACCGACGGACTGACCATCTTCACCTCCGTGATCGCATCTCTTGCCGGAGGTGCCCAGTGAGCGAGCCGACTGTGACAGACAAAGAATTCAACATCGACACCGTGGAGCACGCCTCCACCACCCCCGACACCGACCTGCCCTGGGCCGAGCTCGGCCTGAAGTCCGACGAGTATGACCGGATCGTCTCGATCCTGGGGCGGCGGCCGACGGCGGCCGAGCTGGCCATGTACTCGGTGATGTGGTCCGAGCACTGCTCGTACAAGTCCTCCAAGGTCCACCTGCGCCAGTTCGGCGAAAAGGTCACCGAGGAGATGAAGAAGGACCTGATGGTCGGCATCGGCGAGAACGCCGGCGTCACCGACCTCGGCGACGGCTGGGCCGTCACCTTCAAGATCGAGTCGCACAACCACCCCAGCTTCGTGGAGCCCTACCAGGGCGCTGCCACCGGTGTGGGCGGAATCGTGCGCGACATCATCTCCATGGGCGCCCGCCCGGTGGCGGTGATGGATCCGCTGCGCTTCGGCGACATCGATCACCCTGACACCTTGCGGGTGCTGCCCGGCGTGGTCTCCGGCATCGGCGGCTACGGCAACTCCCTGGGCCTGCCCAACATCGGCGGCGAAGTCGTCTTCGACTCCGTCTACCAGGACAACCCGCTGGTCAACGCGCTGGCCGTGGGCGTGATGCGCCATGAGGACCTCCGCCTGGCCAACGCCTCGGGCGTGGGCAACAAGGTGGTCCTCTTCGGTGCCCGCACCGGCGGCGACGGGATCGGCGGAGCCTCGGTGCTGGCCTCGGAGTCCTTCGACGACTCCAAGCCCTCCAAGCGTCCCGCGGTGCAGGTCGGTGACCCCTTCGCCGAGAAGGTGCTCATCGAGTGCTGCCTCGAGCTCTTCCACGCCGAACTGGTCGAGGGCATCCAGGACCTCGGTGCAGCCGGCATCTCCTGCGCCACCTCCGAGCTCGCCTCCAACGGCGAGGGCGGCATGCACGTGGAGCTCACCGACGTGCTGCTGCGCGATCCCTCGCTGACCCCGGGAGAGATCCTGATGTCAGAGTCCCAGGAACGCATGATGGCAGTGGTCACCCCGGCCAACGCCGCCGAGTTCGAGCGCGTCATGGCCAAGTGGGAGGTCGAATACTCCTGGCTGGGCGAGGTCACCGACACCGGCCGGCTGATCATCGAATGGGACGGCGAGACCATCGTCGACGTCGACCCGCGCACCGTCGCCCATGACGGCCCGGTCTACGAGCGGCCCTACCACCGACCGGACTGGCAGGACGCCCTGCAGGCCGACACCTTCCGCTCATCAGCCGCAGGCGAGAACCTGCCGCAGACCGCGCAGGAGCTCGGCGGCGCCGTCGTGGACCTGATGACCAGCCCGAACATGGCGGACGTCTCCTGGATCACCGATCAGTACGACCGCTTCGTCGGCGGCAACACCGCGCTCTCCCAGCCCGATGACTCCGGTGTGATCCGGGTGGACGAGGAGACCGGGCTCGGCGTCGCCCTCTCCACCGACGCCAACGCGCGCTACACCTATCTGGACCCCTACACCGGGGCGCAGCTGGCGCTGGCCGAGTCCTACCGCAACGTGGCCACCACCGGGGCCATCCCGATGGCGGTCTCGGACTGCCTGAACTTCGGCTCCCCGGAGGACCCGGAGGTCATGTGGCAGTTCGCCGAGGCCGTGCGCGGCCTCGCCGACGGCTGCCAGGAGCTCGGCGTGCCGGTCACCGGGGGAAACGTCTCGCTGTATAACCAGACCGCCGGCCGGGCCATCCACCCCACCCCGGTGGTGGGCGTGCTGGGCAAGTTCGACGACGTCAGCCGGCGCACCCCCTCGGGCTTCGAGCGCTGGGCCGACGGCCAGGCGATCTACCTGCTCGGGACCACCCACGATGAGCTCGACGGCTCCGAGTTCGCCCGCGGCCGCGACCACCTGGGCGGGCTGCCGCCGAAGGTGGACCTTGGCGCGGAGAAGATGCTCGGCGAGATCCTGATCAACGCTTCCCGCGACGGCATGATCGACGCCGCCCACGACCTCTCCGAGGGCGGGCTCGCCGCCGGACTGGCCGAGATGGGCCTGCGCTTCGGCGTGGGCGCCCGGGTGGCCGTGGACGGGATCTGCGAACGCGACGGCGTGGACCCGTTCACCGCGCTCTTCAGCGAGTCCCAGGCCCGCGCCCTGGTCGCGCTGCCCCGGTCGGAGGAGCTGCGCTTCACCGATATGACCACGGCGCGGGGCTTCGCGGCGCTGCGCATCGGCGTGGTGGATGCGAGCTCCGGGGACCTCGAGGTCGCCGGACCCTATGCGGGCGACAGCTTCACGCTGGGCCTGGATGAGCTGCGCGAGGCATGGAGCGCGGTCATCCCCTCGCGCTTCGCCACCCTGGGTGAGGCCACCGAAGCGGTCCGCCAGGAGAAGTAGAGCACGGCCGCTGGAGCAGACCAGCGCCGGCCGAGACGAAGAGACCACCCTGGCGGATGCCAGGGTGGTCTCTTCGTCTTGGGTCAGATCCCCAGCGAGGCCTGCACCTGGGCCAGCGCCTGCGCGGAGTCACGCAGCGCCTGGGCCTCGTTCGCCGCGAAGGGGGTGGTCGTCACCGGCTGCACACCGCTGGCGGAGACCACGGTCGGGATGGACAGCGCCACCCCGCTGATGTCGAGGAATCCGTCGAGGACGCTGCTGACCGGAAGGATCGCGTTCTCATCGTTGAGCACCGCCTCCACGATCCGGGCCGCGGAGAGCCCGATCGCGTAGTTCGTGGCACCCTTGCCGGCGATCACCTTGTAGGCGGCGTTGCGCACCTCATCGGAGAGGGTCTCGAGCTCCTCGGTGTCGAAGACCCGCAGCCCTTCACGCTCCCAGTCCAGCAGCGGGGTCACCCCGATGCTGGCCGCGGACCAGAGCGGGAACTCGGTGTCGCCGTGCTCCCCCACGATGTGGGCGTGCACGCTGGACTGCGCGACACCGGCGCGCTGGGCCAGCTTCCAGCGCAGTCGCGCGGTGTCCAGCACGGTCCCGGAGGAGAACACCCGACTGCTGGGCAGCCCGGTGATCTGCTGGGCGGCCACGGTCAGCACGTCGCAGGGATTGGTGACCAGCAGATACACCGCATCCGGAGCGCGCTCCAGCAGCTTCGGGAGCATGCTGCGCAGGATGTCCACATTGGTGCCGGCCAGGTCGAGTCTGGTCTGTCCGGGGTGCTGTTTGGCCCCGGCCGTGATGACGACGACGTCGGCGCCCTCCACGTGCCTGAGGTCCGCGCCGCCGTCGATGTCCGTGGCGCCGGTGAACTGGCTGCCGTGGGCAAGGTCGAGGACCTCTGCTTCGACCCGGGCGGCGTCGATGTCATAGAGGCGCACTTGCCGTGCGGAGCCGCGGATCATGGCCGCATAGGCGGTGGATGTGCCGACGCTTCCCGCTCCGACGATGGCCAGGGTGGAGTTCTCGATGACGCTCATGGGCTCAGCCTGTCACAGCAGCGGACGCTCGAACAGAGGCTGTTCCCGGGACCGCGGATTCAGCTGAGCGTCAGTGCCGGCAGAGACAGGACGGGTGTCCTGCGGGGTCGGCGTAGACGTTGAAGCGCTGCGCGCCGGTGGCCATCCGCAGCACCTCGGCCCACAGCGCGACGACCTCGGTCTGCGCCGGGCCTGATGACCGGTCAGGGGCGGCTCGGGGCAGGGGCGGCTCGGGGCAGGCCAGGGCGGCCCAGCTCCGTTCCCGCACGGCTCAGAACGGGTTGAGCAGCCGGTGCACGAACTGCCGGGTGCGCTCCTGCGTCGGCGCGCGCAGCACGTCCTCGGCGGGGCCCTGCTCGACGACGACTCCGCCGTCCATGAAGACGACCGTGTCGGCCACCTCGCGGGCGAAGGCGAGCTCGTGGGTCACCAGGACCATGGTCCAGCCCTCCTCGGCGAGCTCCTTGATCACGGTGAGCACGTCGCCCACAAGTTCGGGATCCAGCGCAGAGGTGGGCTCGTCGAAGAGCAGCAGCGCGGGCTGCTGGGCCAGTGCCCGGACGATGCCCACCCGCTGCTGCTGTCCACCGGAGAGCTGGTGCGGATAGTCGTCGCGCTTCTCGGCGAGACCGACCCGGGCCAGCAGCCGCTCGGCCTCCGCGATGGCCTCGGCCTTGGGGCGCTTCTGGACCTGGATCGGGCCCTCAGTGACGTTCTGCAGCACGGTCCTGTGCGGGAAGAGGTTGTAGCCCTGGAAGACCATCGCCGAGCGGGTCCGCAGCGACTCCTTCTCTCGGCGGGTGGTCTTCGCGGTGAAGGTCACCGCCGGGCCGCCGGAGAATTCCACGGTGCCGGCGTCGGGCTTCTCCAGGCCGTTGAGGCAGCGCAGCACGGTGGTCTTGCCGGAGCCGGAGGGCCCGACGAGGGCGAGCACCTGACCGGGCTGCACCTGCAGGTCGATGGAGCGCAGCACCTCGTTCTCACCGAAGGACTTGTTCAGTCCGGAGACGCGGAGCAGCGGGTCCCTCTGTGCGGGGTCAGTGGGCGACATAGCGATCCAATCTGCGCTCCAGGCGGTCCTGCACGGTGGAGAGCACGAGGCAGAAGACCCAGTAGATCATTGCGGCCTCCACGTAGAGCAGCATGAACTCCTGGCTGAAGGCGGCCACCTGCTGGGCCTGCCGGAACATCTCGGTGACCAGGATCAGCGAGGCCAGTGAGGTGTCCTTGACCAGGGAGATGAAGGTGTTCGAGAGCGGCGGCACCGAGACCCGGGCCGCCTGCGGCAGGATCAGCCGACGCAGCGCCTGGTTGCGGGACATCCCGATCGTGTACCCGGCCTCCCACTGACCCTTGGGCACCGAGAGGATCGCCGCGCGGATGACCTCGGCGGCGTATCCGCCGACGTTCATCGAGAACGCGATCACCGCGCTGGGCCAGGGGTCGATGGTGACCCCGATCGAGGGCAGGCCGAAGAAGATCACGAACAGCTGCACCAGCAGCGGGGTGCCGCGGATCACCGAGATGTAGGCCCTCGCGATCCCCGACAGCAGCCGATTCCCACTGATCCGCATCAGTGCGAGCACCAGGGCGAGCGCGAGCCCGACGGTGAAGCTGGCAAGGGTCAGCGGGATGGTCCCGGTCAGGCCCCCGCGCAGCAGCGGCCAGAACGAGTCGATCGCCAGTTCCCAGTTGATGTCCATCGGTTCCATCAGTTCCGAGCCGCCCACGGGCGCAGCGCGTCACCGATCATTCGGTGACGTCGGCGCCGAAGTACTTCTCGGAGATCTCGGTGAGCGTGCCGTCCTCGGCCAAGGCTGCCAGCGCCTCGTCCACTGCCTCGACCAGGGATTCGCTGCCCTGCCGGAAGGTCAGTGCCGCCTGCGACTGATCCTCGGTCTCGGCGGCGATCTTGATGTTCTCGTTGCCCTCGGTCTCCTGGTAGTCCAGGTAGGTGAGCTTGTCGTTGATGGTCGCGTCGACGCGTCCCTGCTCGAGCAGGGTCACCGACTGTGCCCAGCCCTCCACGGCCTCGACGTTCGCGCCGGATTGGGTGGCCAGGTCGTTCCAGTTGGAGGTCAGCGACTGCGCAGTCGTGGCGCCGTCGAGATCCTCGAAGCTGGAGATCTCCTCGTTCTCCGCCAGGGTGACGATCACGCCGTTGGACACGGTGTAGGGCGCGGAGAACAGGTAGCTCTCCTCGCGCTCCTCGGTGATCGAGACCTGGTTGGCGATCACGTCGAAGCGCTCGGACTCCAGGCCGGCGAACATCGCGTCCCACTGGGTCTCCTCGAAGTCCGCCTCCACGCCGAGCTCCTCGGCGACGGCGGTGACGATCTCGACGTCGTAGCCGGTCAGCTCTCCGGCGCCGCCCTCATGGAAGCTGAACGGACGGTAGGTCCCCTCGGTGCCCACGGTGAGCACCCCGGTCTCCTGCACCTCTTCGAGGGTGAGTCCCGCGGCCGACTCCTCGGCCGGTGCACCGTCCTCCTGCGCCTCGTCGCCTCCGCCGCAGGAGGCCAGCGTCAGGGCCGCGGCGGCAGAGATGGCGAGGGTGGAGAGCAGGCGTGTGGTCATAGGTGGTGCCCCTAGGGTGAAGCGTCGGAGAGTGCCGGCGCGCAATGGTCCGGTCATGGACAGGCACAGAACGGTAGCATCCGCGATGCCCGGGTCAGCGTGCTCTGTTACGCCAGACGTCGCGCAACCCGGTTAGCCTGGAGGGATGCGTATCTGGAGCCTGGACCCCGGCTATCTGGACCGGCAGGGGCTCGTCGCCTGCTGGCGGGAGACGCTGCTCGCCCAGGCGGTGCTGCAGGGCCGGACGAAGGGGTACATGAGTCACCCGCAGCTGGTGCGCTTTCGCGCGCAGGCTGACCCGCTGATCGCGATCGGCGCGTATCTGCAGGGCGTGCTGAGCGAGGCGAGCGCGCGCGGCTACCGCTTCGACGCGACCAAGATCAGCAGCACCGGTGAGCAGGAGCTGATGCCGGTGACGACGGGCCAGCTGCTGCTGGAATGGGATCACCTGGGCGCGAAGCTGCGAACCCGTTCCCCGCTGAAGGCGCAGCAGAACCTGCAGGCGCTGCGTGCCCTGCGTGCCTCGACCGGGGAGACGGCCGTCCCCGCCGCGCACCCGATGATGCGGGTCGTCCCGGGCGGGATCGAGCCCTGGGAGCGCGCGGAGCCGGGCTGAGCCCCGAGCCTGAGCCCCGAGCCTGAGCCCGGGGCCCGCCCGGCGGACCAGCCTCAGAAGGCCGGCATCAGCGTCTCGTCGTGCTCCTCGATGAGGAACTCGCGGACCTCGTCGCTGGTCATGGCGCGCTCGAGGGCCTCGATCTTCTCGGAGTCGAGGTCGCCCTCGCGGGCCACCAGCGAGATCGCGAAGCGCTCGTCGATGTTCTCCTCCACCGCGATGGCGTCCTGAGGGGTCAGCCCGAGGCTGGCGATGTAGGTCGGGTAGTTGAAGACCGCGGCGATGCCGTCCTCCTCATAGGCCGAGGTCAGGTTCAACAGGTCCACCTGGACCCACTCGAGGTCCTTCGGGTTCTCCTCGATGTCCTCGAGCGTGCCTTCGAAGCCGACACCCTCGGCCAGGGTGATCAGCCCCTGGTCGGCGAGGATCGCCAGCGCGCGGCCCTCGTTGGACTCATCGTTGGGCAGCGCGACCTGGGCGCCGTCGGGGATCTCCTCCATGGAGTCGTAGTCCCGGGAGTAGAAGCCCACGCGGGCGTTGTAGATCGGCTGGACGACGGCGAGCTCGGCGTCGTGCTCAGCGTTGTAGGCCTCCATATACGGCTGGTGCTGCGCGAAGTTCGCGTCGACCTCGCCGTCGGCGAGCAGCCGGTTGTACTGGACGTTGTCGCTGACCTCGACGAGCTCGATGGTGTAGCCATCCTCCTCGGCGACCTCGGCGGCGGCTTCGACCACGTCGGTCATCGGCGTGGTGTGCGAGGCGACTTGGATCAGCGTGTCATCACCTTCCGCGTCGCCCGGCTCCGAGGAGCAGGCCGCGGTGGCGAAGAGTGCAAGGACGACGGCGGCCCCGCTGATTGCGCGGACGGGACGGTTCTGCAGTTGGGCAGTCAAGATGCTCCTCGTTCGGATGGGCGGACCCGTGCCGGGCCCGATGGTTTCAACGACGTCGGCGCGCCGGTTATGCCAGGCACGCCGGTGCGGCGGAGTCAGTGGTGCGGCGGAATCAATGGTGCGGCGGAATCAAGCGTGCGGCGTCAGCGTGACCGGTGGTCCAGCGCCATGGAGAGTCGAGTGCCGAAGGTCTGGATCAGCATCACCAGCACCACGATCACCGCGATGGTCACGTACATGATGTCGTACTCATACCGCTGGTAGCCGTAGCGGATGGCGAAGTCACCGACGCCGCCGCCGCCCACGACCCCCATGATCGTGGAGTAGGAGATCATCGAGATGGTGACCGTGGTCAACGAGAGGACGAGCCCGGAGCGTGCCTCCGGGTAGAGGAACCGGGTGACCAGCTGAAGCGTGTCGGCGCCGAGGGAGTCGGCGAGCTCCACGGTGTCGCGGGGGATGTCCACCAGGGTCTGCTCCACCCAGCGGGCGTAGAGCGCGACGGCGACGAAGGAGAGCGGGACCGCCGCGGCGGTGGTCCCGAAGGACGTGCCCACCGCCCAGCGGGTGAACGGGATCAGCGCGACCACGAAGAGCAGGAACGGCACCGAGCGGACCACGTTGACGAAGCCGTTGAGCCCGGTGTAGACCCAGCCCCGCTCCTTGGGCCCGCCACGGCGGGCCAGATACATCCCGGTGCCCATGGGCAGCCCGACCAGCACCGCGGCGAGCAGCGACCAGCCCAGCATCGCGCCGGTCTCCACGATCGAGGTGATGATCTCGCCCCGGTATTCGCTCAGGCGTCGCGCCAGCTCGTTCACTCCTGCTCCCCCTGGAGGTACCGGCGGGCGCGCTCGGAATAGCTGTCGAACTTCTCGCGTGCCTGCAGGTGGGCGATCTCGGCGATGCCGGTCAGCCGGCCGGACTCCAGGATCGCGGCGCGGTCGCAGGCGCCGCGGATGACTTCGAGCTCATGGCTGACCAGCAGGATGGAGGTCCCCATCTCGGCGCGCACGCGCAGCAGGGTGGCCATGACCTCGTCGGTGTGCTGGCTGTCCAGCGAGGAGGTGGGCTCGTCGCAGAGCAGGATGTCGGGCTCGTTGACCAGCGCGCGCGCGATCGCCACCCGCTGCTTCTCTCCGCCGCTGAGCTGGGCGGGATGTTTCAGGGAGTGGGCTCCCATGTTCACGAAGTCGAGCATCTCGCGGGCCCGGTCCTCGGATCGGGAGACTTCGGAACCGGATCTCGGTGATCCTGGTCCGCGCCTTTCGAGGCCGCCGCGGCGCCGGTGCAGGTTCAGCGGCAGCGCCACATTGGCCACGACGGTCTTGTTCGCGAGCAGGTTGAACTGCTGGAAGACCATGCCGATCCGGCGACGCTGGGCGCGTCGCTCGCGTGGGCGCAGCGCGGCGAGGTTGACCCCGTTGACGGTGACGTCTCCCGAGCTGGGCATCTCCAGCGCGTTGACCATCCGCAGCAGGGTGGACTTGCCCGAGCCTGACTCCCCCACCACGCCGAAGATCTCGGACTCTCCGACGCTGAGGCTGACCTCGTGCAGCGCGTGGACCGTCTCGCCTCGGCGAACAGGTCGGGTGTAGCTCTTGGTGACCCGATCGAATTCGATCATCGGTGAAGCAGGATCAAGGGCTTGGATCAGCTCAGACCGTAGGCGATGAGTGAGCCGGCCCAGTCCTCGATCCCGGGCCAGTCGCGGAAGTCCGCGTTCTCGGGTGCCTTGACCACCTTGAGCTGAAGCTTCTCGAAGAAGCTGAGCTTCTCGGCGTCGATGGCGCCGCGGAAGTAGGTGACCTCGCGGTGCGGGTAGCTGCGCAGCGTCTCGGCCAGCTCGGGCTTGAGGCTGGGTCCGCCGCCGGAGGCGAAGAGGAACAGCGGCTTGCCGCCGAGCTCGGTCCGGTGAGCGTCGAGGAACATCATCGCCGGGCCCCACAGCTTCTCCCGGTAGACGGGGATGCCCAGGACCACGTTGTCGGTCTCGAAGAGCCACCGGCCAGCCTCGGAGACGTCCTTGACGTGGGCAGAGACGCCCCGGTTCTTCAGCGTGGAGGCGATGTGCTCGCCGATCTCCGCGGTGGACCCGTGCTTGCTCGCGACAACGACCATCGTGGTCATAGTTCATCCGCCCTCTCGCAGAAACTTATGTTCTTGGCTGAGCCTATCAACGCAGGTCGCGCTGCGGGAGCGCCGGGATCACCGAGATGCGCGATCACCGGACTCCGCGCAGGTCCAGGGTCAGCTCGCTCTGCGCGCCGACTTCAAGCGTGACCGGGATGCCCCAGTCCTGCTGGTAGAGGTGGCAGGCGGCGTGCATCGGGATCTCTTCTCCGGGTGCGCCGTCGCAGGCGGCGGCCCGGGCGGTGATGTGCAGGACTCCCTCGCTGACCTCTGGGTTCAGCTGCAGCGTCCGGCGCAGCCCCTCGGAGTTCCCGGCGCCGGTGAGCAGCAGGTTCTCCGGGGAGGAAGAGACCTTCAGCTGGGTCGGATCGCCCCAGCGGTCATCGAGCTTCTGACCCGTGGGGGCCGTGAAGCCGATGGCGAGGGAGAACTCTCCCGGTGCCACCGCGGTGGACGGGCGCTGGCTCTGTGTGGCGCCCTCGTCCACGGTGAGGTATTCCTTGGGCACCGCGATGCGGACCAGCTCGTGCGCGTTGGTCTCCACCACGAGCAGGCTCGTGCCGTCGGCGTCGAGCAGCACGTCGGAGGGTTCCTTCAGCCCGCGCGCCACGGTCGAGACGCTGGCCGCCACGGTGGTGCCGTCGGCGGCGAGGTGCTCACCGCGGTAGCGGCGGATCGCACCGTTATAGGTGTCAGCCATCAGCACCGAGCCGTCCGGAAGCGCGGTCACCCCCAGCGGGTGCTGCAGCCTGGCCTGCCCGGGTGCTCCGTCGCGGAACCCGAAGTCGAAGAGGCCCTCGCCGATGAGCGTCTCCACCACCGGGGACGGCGCTTCCGTGCCGCCTGCTCCGGCCGCCGTGGCGTCCTCGGCGCTGGCGGCACCGGTGCGGATCACGCGCAGCGCGGAGGTCTCGGAGTCAGCGATCCAGATGTCGCCTGCGGCGTCCTCGGTGAGTCCCGAGGTCTGCGCGAACCAGGCGGTCTCGGCGGAGCCGTCGAGGAGACCTTCGAGGCCGGTGCCGGCGAAGATCGACAGCTCCCCGGTGGCGGGGTCGAAGGTGAAGATCTGGTGGGTGCCGGCCATGGCGATGACCACCAGGTCCAGGGTGTTGGACCAGAGCACGTCCCAGGGGGAGGACAGCGAGACGTTCAGCGGATCGGTGCCCAGGCTGCCGGACTCCACCGCGCCGGCCCGGGCGCGCTCGGCGTCGAGGAGGCGCTGTACGCCGTTGCCGGCCACGGTGGTGACCTCTCCGGTCTCGGCGTTGATGCCGCGGAGCCGGTGGTTGACCGTGTCGGCGACCACGATGTCGTAGCCGACCTGCTGCGCCAGCTCGGCCGGGAGCACGGTCAGGCCCTGGGGCTCGTTGAACCGGGCGGCTGCGGGGTCGCCGTCGTGGTGGCCCTTCTGAAGGTCCTCTCCCCCGCCCCAGGAACGGACCACGGTAGCCAAGTCCGCGTCGAGCTCCACGATCCGGTGGTGGCCGGTGTCAGAGACCAGGAAGTGACCCTGTGCGGCGTCGGATCCGCCGAGCTCGCGGCCGACCGGGACGGCTTTGCCGGGGAAGCGCAGCGTGCGCGAGACCGGCTCGGGTGGGACATAGGGGCCGTCGCCGCGGTGCAGCGTGCCCTTGGCCTCATGCTCGGTGACGAGCTCCTCGACCAGCGAGGTCAGTCCGGCCACGTGGCCCTCGCCGGCGAGGTTCGCGGCGATGTAGCCCTGCGGGTCGATGACCACCAGGGTCGGCCAGGCGCGGGCCGAATAGGCCTGCCAGGTCACCAGGTTCGGGTCGTCCAGGACCGGGTGGGCGATCTCGTAGCGCTCGACGGCGGCGGCGAGCGCGTCGGGGTCAGCCTCGTGCTCGAACTTCGGGGAGTGCACGCCGACGGTGACCAGGACGTCGCTGAAGCGCTGCTCCAGCGGGCGCAGCTCGTCGAGCACATGCAGGCAGTTGATGCAGCAGAAGGTCCAGAAGTCCAGGATGACGATCTTCCCGCGCAGGTCCTCCAGTGAGACGTCCTTGCCCCCGGTGTTCAGCCAGCCTCGTCCGAGAAGCTCGGATGCGCGCACCCGCTCGGTGCGGCGAATCGTCTCAGTCTCAGTCATGCGGGGTCTCCCTTGAGTCGTGCCTGGCTATTCTGCGGTCTCCAGCGCGGCGGATGCTTCGGCGGCGATGGCCTCGGCGATGGAGGTGAACTCCGCCGAGCCTGCCGCCTCACCGCCGGTGAAGGAGACCATGATGATGTCATCGTCCACCTGCGTGAACAGGATCTGCGCGAAAGTTGTTCCTTCACCGCCGCTGCGCTCCCAGGAATAGGCCGCGGTGTTCTCCGCCTGCTCGGAGGCGACCCCGTTCTGGTCCTGCAGCGTCGGCTCCTCGATGCGCAGCTCGTAGTCGATCCCGTCCAGGGTGAACTCGGTGTCCCGGCAGGAGTCCAGCAGCGCCGCGACATTCCCCAGGTGCTCGGCGACACGCTCCTGGTCGGCCTCGCCGTCCAAGGTGGCCAGCTCGATGGAGCCGGCCCCGGAGAAGCTGTCTGCGAAGTAGTCGGCGCGCACGGTCTCCTCGCCGAGCAGCAGCGGTGAGAAGTCGACGGCGGCGAGCGGCTGCGCGCAGGCCTCGGGGCTCACCTGCGCCTCGGGGTCCTCCCCGGCCAGGGAGTTCTCCTCGAGCAGCTCGCGGTAGGAGCCGGCCACCTCGTCGGAGACGAACCCCATCTCGGTGAAGCCGAAGCTCGCCGCGCGTCCGGCGCCCTCCTGGGCGGCGGTGATCAGCCGGTCGGGGGCGCTCAGGCCTGCGGCACTCGCGCCGTCACCCTGCGCCTCGCCGTCACCGTCACCGTCACCGTCACCGTCAGTCTCACCGTCGGTGGCAGCCTCCTCCCCGTCGACCCCGGAGTGGTCGGCATCATCGGGGACTTCGTCGGGGGCTGACCCGCAGGCGCTGAGCAGCAGCGCCGCGGCGAGGGCGGCTCCGAACACCGGAAGGGGCGCTGGCTTCATCGTGGTCCGTCCCGTTCGGCCATCTCGGCGAACATGTCGTTGTAGTCGTTGAGCTCCGCGTTCTGGGTGCGGTCGGCCTCGCGGTCCAGTCGCCTGGTCTCGCGCTTGTCCTCCCGGGACCAGATGACCCCGGCCACGAAGGACATCAGGATCGCCGGGATCTCGCCCAGCGCCCACATCAGTTCACCGCCGCTGCGCTGATCCTCCAGTGCGGTGAACCCCCAGTCGTAGCCCATGTTGCCGAACCAGGAAGCCTGGATCAGCTGGTCCGAGCTGGTCATCGCCACCGCCAGAAAGGCGTGGAAGACCATGGTGGCCAGCAGGATGATCAGCCGCATCGGGTGCGCCGGCCGGGCGGGCAGCGGGTCCTGACCGATCAGCACCAGCGCGAAGATGTACCCGGTGGCCAGGAAGTGGAAGATCATCAGCTCGTGGCCCACATGGTATTCCAGCACCAGTCCGAAGATCGGGGTGTAGTAGAAGATCAGCAGCGAGCCGGCGAAGTTCACCGCCGCGACGATCGGGTTGGTGATGATCCGCGAGAAGCGCGAGTGCACGATCCAGAGGATCCACTCCCGCGGGCCGCGGGTCCCGTCGGTGCGCACCGGCAGCGCGCGCAGCGCCAGGGTCACCGGAGAGCCCATCACCAGGAAGATCGGGGCGACCATGGTCAGCGTCATGTGCTGGATCATGTGTCCGGAGAACAGCACCATCCCGTAGACCGCCGGCCCGCCGGAGGTGACCCAGAGCAGCACCAGCAGCCCGAAGAGCCAGCTGGCCGTGCGCAGCACCGACCAGGAGTCCCCGCGCCGGCGCATCCGCACCATCGCCAGCACATACCAGGCGGCCAGGAAGACGACGATGGCGACCCACAGCCAGTCCGGGCGCCAGAGGGTCAGCCAGAGGCTGCCGGTGGGCTCGGGGGGCAGGTCGTAGCCGGTGAGCAGCCGGGCCGGGGTGGCGTCGGGGGGAAGCTCCTCGGGCACCGGAGGGGCGGTGCGTCCCAGGATCGTGCTGACCCCGATCACCGCGGCCATGATTGCGACCTCCACGAGGATCAGCTGGAAGAGCAGCCCCGCGGGACGCGCACCGCTGCCCAGCCGCGGGATGATCCAGGATCGGTGCATCCACCCGATGACCGCCAGGGCCAGGGTGGCCAGCAGCTTGGCGGAGAGCATCAGCCCATAGCTGGTGGAGGTGAGCTGCCCCAGCGACTCGATGCGCAGGCTCGCGTTGATGATCCCGGAGGCCGCCACCGTGAGCAGCGCCAGCCCGGCCAGGGTCGAGTAGCGCCGCAGCAGCGTCTCGGTCATCCCAGGTGCCGGTTTCGCGCTGGCTGGCGCGGCGCTGGTCGACGTCGCGGCCGAGCGCTCGCGCGCCTCCGCGGCCTCCCGGCTCAGCGCGGGGCCCAGCAGCGCCAGGACCACCAGCCCGCCGACCCAGATGACGACGCCGAGCAGATGCAGCCCCAGCGAGTTGACCGCCGCGTAGTGGTCATCACCGGAGGCGGAGTGCCCGACCAGCGCCATCGGGAGGATCGCGGTGAGTCCGAGCACCGCGATGAAGAACAGTCCTGCCGGGGCGCGCACGGCGGTGACCAGGGTGGCGAAGACCGCTGCGATCAGCACCACTGCGGCCCAGGCCTGGCCGGTGGCGATGGACTGCACGTAGCCGAAGAATCCGGCGGCGAAGGAGTCCGAGGCGGAGAGCTCGAGCCCGGAGAGCGAGGAGAAGGTCAGCACCAGCACGGCCACCGCCGCCACGGTCCAGACCACCCCGGCCAGGCTGGCGATCTGCAGGGTCCGGGCGAACAGCGGATGCTCGGCGGCTGGGTCGTCGGTCGGCAGCTTCCTGCGTCGCCGCGGACCGGCCTGCGGCGGCACCGCCACGGCGGCAAGGATCACCGCGGCGATCGCGGTGGCCATGGCGAGGTGGTGGACGAACCGGGCGACCGGCAGTCCCCATCGGGTCAGCGCACCGGGGTCCGAGAGCTCGCTGGGGTCGTTGGTGCCGGTGAGCACGCCGGTGACGATCAGCGCCAGCAGCCCGGTGCAGAGCGCGGCGGCGGTCAGCGGCAGCGGTGCGGTCCAGAGCCGGGCCGGCGCCTGCCGGGCAGGCAAGGTCACAGAGCTGCTCACGCGTCGTCGTTCCTGGGCGGGTCCTGCCGGGGATCCCGCTGCGGGCCCTGCCGGGGGTTCTTCCGGGGGTCATCGCCGTCGACGTCCTCCTGGGACCGCTGCCGCCAGCGCGCGGACTCCTGCATCTTGCGTCGGGCCAGCACGATGACCAGGACCAGCACGAGCAGGCTGCCGATGCCGAAGACCAGCGGAGCCCAGTCGGGCAGGTCGGGGGCGGCAGGTGCTGCCGCGGTGAATGCGAGTGAGGCTGTCATGGCGGGGCTGCACCTTCCTTGGGTCTTGGGGACTTCGGCGTCCAACGATTCTACGCCGTGTAGAAGAGTCGGTGTGGAAGAGCCTGCGCAGACGACGTCGGCCCCTCGCCCGTTTCTCGGGGCGAGGGGCCGACGGCGTGGGCTGGGGCGGGGCGACTCTGCTTCACAGAGTGCCGCGGCTCATCGGGCTCATTTGCCGGTGGCAGCAGCCTTCAGCTTGGAACCTGCGGAGAGCTTCACGGAGTAGCCCTCCGGGATCTGGATGGTCTCACCGGTCTGCGGGTTGCGTCCGGTGCGGGCGGCGCGCTTGGTGCGCTCCACTGCCAGCCAACCGGGAATGCTGACCTTCTCGCCCTTGGAAACCTGCTCGGTGAAGACCTCGAAGACCGAATCCAGAACGCCGTTGACGGCGGCCTGGGAGTTTCCGGACTTCTCTGCGACTGCTGCGACGAGCTCGCTGCGGTTCAGTGCCATGTGTTTGTCCTCCTGGACGTATTCGGTGGCAGTCCCCGGCATGACCTGCGCAATGCGTGCGACTGACGCGCTCTTCTGCGTCGCCGGACCGGTCATGCCGCGTGGGGCTTTCAGAACGGCAACTTACCACGCAGGCCCGGCCGAACCAGCATGGAACCGCGTGATCCTGGGCCAGAACGACGCATTTCCCGCTCCGCGAACACACCGCACGGCGGCCGGGGAGGGTGATATGAACAAAAAGCTCACGAACAAAAAGCCACCCGTGGGAGGACTGATGCTGTTCCTCCAGGGGGTGAGGAACAGGAGCCTCCGCACGGGTGGCGGTCTTTGTGGAGCTCGTTCGCCGAGGCGAGCGAGCTCTGGGTCCAATCTACAGCAGAATGTGTATTGGACAACCACCGAAGGGGCGGGCCGCCCGAAGGCGACCCACCCCTTCAGAGATGGTTCTGCTTCAGCCGCGGCTGATCACCAGGAAGACTTGGTGATACCGGGCAGCTCACCCTTGTGAGCCATATCCCGGAAGCGGATGCGCGAGATGCCGAACTTCTGGAAGGTGCCGCGGGGGCGACCATCGATGGAGTCGCGGTTGCGCACGCGGATCGGGGAAGCATCGCGGGGAAGCTTCTGCAGACCCACGCGAGCTGCTTCGCGGTCCTCGTCCGACGCGTTGGGATCAACGAGGGTCTTCTTCAGCTGCAGACGCTTCTCGGCGTAGCGCTCAACGATGACCTTGCGCTGTTCGTTCTTTGCGATCTTGGATTTCTTAGCCATGATCAGCGCTCCTCTCGGAAGTCGACATGCTTGCGAACGACCGGATCGTACTTCTTGAGCACGATGCGGTCGGGGTTGTTGCGGCGGTTCTTACGGGTCACATAGGTGAACCCGGTGCCTGCCGTCGACTTCAGCTTGATGATGGGACGTACGTCCTTGTCCTTGGCCATTAGAGCTTCTCACCCTTCTCGATCAGCTCGGCGACGACAACGTCGATGCCGCGGACGTCGATGGTCTTGATGCCCTTGACGGACAAGGTCAGCGTCACATTGCGTCCCAATGAAGGAACCCAGTAGCGCTTCTTCTGGATGTTCGGGTCGAACCGGCGCTTGGTGCGCCGATGCGAGTGGGAGATCGAGTTGCCGAACTGCGGCCCCACTCCGGTCACCTGGCAACGTGCTGCCATGATCACTCCTCTTGCGTAAGTACGTGAATGTATACGGGCGGTCCCCGATTCTGGGTCCCGCCACCAGCTATGACACCGTTACTTGCGAGGACGGACCAGGCTGGGTGAGATCCAACCGAAGTGTCTTCTCATTCGTCCAGCGAGACGCTGAACGGACGGTGGTGCTTGATGTGGTGCTCTGGAATCCAGGCCTCACAACTGCCATGCTGCTTTCCGGCGCTGGTACCCATGACAGCCCCCGCTCCAAGAGGACACGCATGTGCACAGCGCAGCACGGCTTGCGACTGTCTATGTTAGCCCGGGCTCGGCCATTCGGCAAAGCGGGTGAGAATCGGGCTCGAGCGGCGGCGGTACAGTCATGGCGTGACTCAGAACGCCACCCGCACCCGCACAGCACTGCCGGTGGCGGCCATCATCGCCACGGTGCTCATGTGGGCCTCATCCTTCGTCCTCATCCGATGGTCGGCCGGGGAGCTCTCCCCCGGGCCGCTCGCGCTGCTGCGGCTGCTCGCCGGAGCGGTGACGCTGAGCGCGCTGCTGCTCTGGGTCCGCCGTGGGAGGCTGCACCGGCCCACCCGAGCTGCGCTCGGACTCACCGCGCTCTTCGGGGTCAGCTGGTTCGCGCTCTACACCGTGGTTTTCAACCTCGCCGGGCACTACCTCGACGCCGGGACCATCGCGATGGTGGTCAATCTCGCCCCGCTGATGGTCGGGGTCGGCGCGGTGCTGTTCTTCAAGGAGTCCTTCTCCACCCGGCTCTTCATGGGGATGCTGGTCTCGCTCTGCGGCATCGGACTGATCACCGTGGCCGGATCCACCGGCCAGCTGGCCCTGATCGGGCTGGGCATCGCGCTGATCGCGGCGTTCCTCTATGCCGCCGGCATGCTGATCCAGAAGCTGGCACTGCGCCACACCGACCCGTTGACCGCCACCTGGTTGGCCTGCGCCGCGGGCACCATCGCGTTGCTGCCCTTCCTCGGCGCGACCTGGGAAGAGCTGCAGACCACCTCGACACCGGTGATCATCGGCGCCATCTACATGGGCATCGGACCCACCGCGCTGGGCTTCTGGTTCTGGGGCTACGCGATGAACCACTTCCCCACCGGCAAGGTCGCCGCCAGCACGCTGGCGGTGCCCGCCGTCGTCGTGGTGATGTCCTGGCTCACTCTCGGAGAGATCCCGCCGCTGCTGGGGATCATCGGCGGCGCGGTGACGCTGACCGGTGTGGCTATCGCACAGCTCCGTCGACCCGGGCGACCGGCGCGGCCTGTCGGGCCGGCGCCACCGTCGCACTGAACTTCTCACCGCTGGCCAGCTCGTAGGCCCGGGCCGCGCGCAGCACCGAGCGGTCCCGCGTCCTGGCCGCGACGATCTGCAGCCCCACCGGCAGCCCGGCGCTGGTCAGCCCGCAGGGCACCGAGATGGCGGGCTGCTGGGTCATGTTGAACGGGATGGTGTACGGGGTCCAGCTGGTCCACAGGTCCGAGGGCCAACCGACGGGAGCCTGCCGGTTCGCGTCGAAGGCAGGGATCGGCATGGTGGGAGTGACCAGCAGATCGTATTTCTGGTGGAACGCCCCCATGCGCACCCCCAGGTTCATGCGCACCCCGGTGGCGCTGAGATAGTCCAGCGCCGAGGCATCGGCGTACTTCTCGATGCCCGCGCGCAGGCCTGGATCCACATGCTCCAGCGCGCCGGGGCCATAGGCCTCGAGCACCTTCGCCGCACCGGTGAACCAGAGCACGTGGAACGCCTCCATCAGATCCTCCAGATCGGGGTCCACCTGCTCCACCTGGGCGCCCAGCGAGACCAGCACCTGGACCGCCTCATCGACCCGCGCCTCGACCTCGGGATCATTGCTCCCGAGGCCAAGGGTGGGCGAGTAGCCGATCCGCACTCCGGCGAGCGAGCCCCCGTCGACCTCGAGCTCGGCGAGCTCTGCCGAGAAGGGGCGCGTCTGTGAGGGCAGCGCGGACCAGTCGCGGGCGTCGAAGCCGGCGATCACATCGAGCAGCAGCGCGGTGTCGGTGACGGTGCGCGCCATCGGCCCGGCATGGGCGAGGGTCCCGAAGGGGCTTGCGGGGTACATCGGCACGGTGCCGTAGGTGGCCTTGATCGCCACGGTGCCGGTGAAGGCCGCCGGGATCCTGACCGAGCCGCCACCGTCGGTGCCCACCGCCCAGGGGCCCATCCCGGCCCCGACCGCCGCGGCCGCGCCGCCGGAGGATCCGCCCGCGGTCAGGGCGGGGTTCCAGGGGTTGGTGGTGGCGCCGAACCGCAGCGAGTCGGTGGTGCCCTTCCAGGCGAACTCCGGCGTCGCCGTCTTGCCCAGCAGCACCGCCCCGGTCTCGCGCAGCCGTGCCACGCAGGGTGCGTCGAAATCCCAGGGGCCGGCCTCATCGATCAGCCTGCTGCCGCGCAGGGTCGGCCAGCCCACGGTCGGGAAGATGTCCTTGATCGAGGTGGGCACCCCGTCCCCGGGGCCCAGCGTCTCACCGGAGCTCCAGCGCCGTGCCGAGCCCCGGGCGGACTCGAGGGCGGACTCCCGGTCCACCAGCACGAAGGCGTTCAGCGCCCCGTTGTGCGCCTCGATCCGCTCCAGGGCGGCCTCTGTGGCGTCCACCGGGGTGAAGTCGCCGGTACGGTAGCCCGCGAGAAGTTCGACGGCGGTCAGGTCAGCAAGGTGCGTCATGCGCCCCTCCTCAAGCTCTGGAGTCCGAGGACTCGTCTGGTGCAGCAGGTCGGGTGGGTGAAGCGTCGGCTGGGTCAGATTCAGTTCAATGTCGCGGGACGTATCCCTTGGCGGTGTCCACGATGTTCTTCAGCTCCGCCCCGTCGAGCCAGCGCTGCGCGTTGTCCACGAACTGCTCCGCGAGCGCCTTGCGCCAGCCGACCACGTCTCCGGACATGTGGGCGGAGATCGTCACCGACTCCATCGTCCAGAGCGGCGAGTCCACCGGCAGCGGCTCCTGAGCGAAGACGTCGAGGGTGGCGCGGGCGAGGCGGCCCGCTTCCAGCGCCTCGACCAGCGCGGGCTCATCCACGGATTCTCCGCGACCGATGTTGATCAGGTGCGCACCGCTGCGCATGGCCGCCAGGGACTGGGCGCCGATCAGCCCGGTGGTCTGCGCGGTGAGCGGGGCGGCGTTGATGATGTGATCGAAGCCGCCGATGTGCTGGGGCAGCTGCGCGCTGTCCACCACCGTGCCGAAGTCTGGGTCCTGCTCGCGGGCGGTGCGTCCGGCTCCGGTGACCGTGATCCCGACCGCGCGCAGCAGCCGCGCCGTCTCCCGGCCGATCGCCCCGGTGCCGATGACCAGCGCGGAGGTTCCCTGCACCTGCAGCGTCTCGCGGTGCACCCACTGGCGCTGCTGCTGGTGGCGCAGGCTTGCCGCGAAGTCCTTGGCATGGGCGAAGATCGCTGCCAGCACGTATTCCGCGATCGGCCGGTCGAAGATTCCCTGCGCGTTGGTCACCGTGACCTCGGAGCTGCGCAGCTCCTCGAACATCAGCGCGTCGACTCCGGCCGCGGCCACATGGATCCATCTCAGCGCGTCCGCCTGCGGCCAGGCCTGTCGCACCGCCGGGGAGAAGAAGTCCCAGAGGAAGAGCGCCTGCGCGCCCTCGAGCGCGGCGCCGAGCCCGGCGGCGTCGGTGTACCTGACCTCGGCCAGGCGCTCGATCGGCTCCAGCCCTGCGGGTCGCTGGAGCTCGGCTGAATTCTGAGCTGAATCTTGTGATGCGTCCTGTGATTCGTCCTCCGGTGCCGCCTCTGCAGTGGGACACAGCACCGTGATGATCGGTCTCGCTGGGGTCATGTTCACCTGCTCATTCCTGGCCCGTCGTATCGGCCCTGCTCGGCCCATGTCTGGTCTGCCGACCTTTCATCTCCAGTGCGGCTATGCTATGAATACCTGTGAAGATTGTCAACAATCCGGAGATATTATGAGTTCCGCGTCAGGCTTTCAACCCGTCCCCCGTGAGTCCACCTCCTCGCTGATCACCCGCCAGCTGCGCGAGGGAATCATGAGAGGCGCCCTGCCCGCAGGCACCCAGCTCTCCGAGGTGGCCCTGGCGGCCGAGTTCGGCGTCAGTCGGGGCCCGCTGCGCGAGGCCATGCAGCGCCTGGTCCAGGAAGGCCTGGTCCGCAGCGAGCTCAATCGCGGACTCTTCGTCAAGGAGCTGGACGAGGCCGAGATCCGTGATCTCTACCTGACCCGCACGGCGATCGAGACCACCGCGGCCCGCGCGGTGGCCCACAGCGAGGCGGTGATACCGGGCACCGAGCGCCTTCGCGCCCGAGCTGCCGCGATGGCCGCCGCCGCAGCAGCCGGGGACCTTGAGGCGCTCGCGGACGCGGACTTCGCCTTTCACGAGGAGCTGGTGAGTCTGGCCGGAAGCCCCCGGCTGCACCGGGTCCACGAGACCCTGATGGTGGAGACCAGGATGTGCATGACGGCGCTGCAGGGGACCTACTTCGATCCCGAGGACCAGGTCGCGGAGCATTCACGCATCGTCGAGGCCATCGCCTCCGGCGACGATGCCGCGCTGGTGCGGGAGATCGAGGAACACATGCAGGAAGCCCTGGACCGCCTGGTCAGAGCCTCTCGGTGAACTCCTCACGCACCCCATGGTCCTGCGCGGCCGACGGGGATAAGGTCGAAGAATGGAATTCAGATATCTCGGACATTCAGGCCTGAAAATCTCAGAGATCACCTACGGCAACTGGTTGACCCACGGCTCACAGGTCGAGAACGACGTCGCGACCGAGTGCGTCCACGCAGCGCTCGACGCCGGGATCACGACCTTCGACACCGCGGACGTCTATGCCAACACCGTGGCCGAACAGGTCCTCGGCGACGCACTGGCCGGGCAGCGCCGTGAGTCCCTGGAGATCTTCACCAAGGTCTATTTCCCGACCGGCCCCAAGGGGCACAATGACACCGGACTCTCCCGCAAACACATCATGGAGTCGATCAACGGTTCGCTGACCCGACTCGGCACCGAATACGTCGACCTCTACCAGGCGCACCGCTATGACTACGAGACTCCGCTCGAGGAGACCATGCAGGCCTTCGCCGACGTGGTCCGCTCCGGCAAGGCGCTCTACATCGGGGTCTCCGAGTGGACCGCGGATCAGCTGCGTGCGGGACACGCGCTGGCCAAGGACCTCGGCGTGCAGCTGATCAGCAACCAGCCGCAGTACAACATGCTCTGGCGGGTCATCGAGCCCGAGGTGGTGCCGGCGTCGGAGGATCTCGGCATCTCCCAGATCGTCTGGTCACCCATCGCCCAGGGCGTGCTGACCGGAAAGTATCTGCCGGGCCGGGCCGCTCCGGAGGGTTCCCGCGCCTCGGACAAGGAGGCAGGAAAGTTCATCGAGCGGTACATGGACCAGGAGATCCTCACCGCGGTGCAGAACCTGAAGCCGATCGCCGCGGACCACGGCCTGGATCTCGCGCAGCTCGCCGTGGCGTGGGTGCTGCAGAACCCGAACGTCGCCTCCGCGCTGGTCGGCGCGTCCCGTCCGGAGCAGATCTCCGGGAACGTCGCCGCCGCCGGAGTCACCCTTGACGACGCCGCGATGCACGCCATCGACGCGGTGCTCGGGGATCTGGCCGAGCAGGATCCGAGCCTGACGAAGTCCCCGGAGACGCGCATCAGCTGACCCCAGAGACCCCTCGTCTCCCCCCCCCCGGCGGGATGCGGAGCGCGCCCGGTGATGCAGCGCATCGGGCGCGCTCCGCAGTCGTCTCGAAATCCGGTCACCTTTACCGTTTCGTTATGAAAATGGTGGCCCGGAACGTACACTGGCCGCTGGACTGAAGACATGGACAGCCGCCTGAACATGGGCGCAGCTGACCACCGGCGCGGGGAGCAGGACTGGATGAAGCGAGGAGCACGGCGGGCCGTCCCGCTCAGCGGCGCAGCCCTGGTGAGCATCGCCCTGCTCGTGGGCGCAGCCCCGACCGCAGCCGTCGCGTCCCCCGATGCCCCGTCGACTTCCGCCGCTCCCACCGCGGGCACCGCGGGCACCGCGGGCACTGGTGACACGGTTGACCAGCAGGTCGATGGAGACGCTTCGGAGTCGACCGATGACGTCGCGGACCCGGGTCCTGCACCTTCGCCGGAGCCCGCCCCGGAGCAGCTCGATCCCAGCGAAGATCCCGGCGAGGATCCCCTCGAGTCCCCGGCTGATCCCATGGACACGCCGGAGCCAGAGCCGGTCGATCCTGGACCGACTGACCCCGCGCCCACCGATCCTGAGCCCACCGCTCCTGGACCCACCGGTCCTGGACCCACCGGTCCTGGACCCACCGAATCTGGACCTACCGAGCCCGAGTCCACAGACCCCGAGCTCCCCCAGCCCGAGCCCACCGACGAGGAGTCCCCACCGGTCTTCCCGACCGATCCGGAGGAGGAGATCTCGGCGCCTGCGGAGGGCGAGCACTACCTTCGCTGCGGCTCCGCCTTCGCCTCCCCGGGGCAGACCGAGACCCTGCGCCTGCAGATGAGCAGCGGACTGACCGACCTCACCGTCGGCTCGAGCCTGACCGGCGCCACCATCTGGATCGACGGCGGGGTCGTCTACTATCAGGCCCCCTCACCGCTGCCGCCTGGTTCTGCACAGGATGATTTCGCGGTTCGTGGAATCTCCCCGAGCGGGGAGCGGGTCGCAGACCGATGCAACATCGGTCTGCAGTCCACATCGGAGGGTGCCGACGACGCGGTGCAGCCGACCCCACCCCAGGAGCCCGACGCGGGCGAGGACATCCCGGCGCCTGTCACACCGGAGACTCCCGAGGCGGCCGAGACCCCGAGCGCCGCGAGCACCCCCGCAGAAGCCTCCGAGACCTTCAGCGGCCCGCCGATTCCTGGAATGCCCGGCTATTCGCTGCCCGGGCGGGATGCCTCCGGCACCAGCCCCTCCGCGTCGGCCGCACAGCCCACCGAAGCCTCGGAGCAGGCCGCGCCTTCGAAGCTGGCCGAGGACTCGGAGCTGGCGGCGACCGGACTGAACACCCTCCAGGGCTTCAACGCGGTCGTCTTGGCGCTGGTGGCGATCCTCGCCGGCGCCGCCGCGATGGTCGTGGCCGCTCGCCGGTCCGACTCCCCCGGCTGAGCCGCCTCACCAGGTGTTGGGAGCCGTCTTCCGGGCGGCCGGCAGCGCCGAATCGCGCCGCCAGGTCTGGAGCTCCTCACTGACAGAGAGGTCCTCCGGCACCTCGTGGCCGAGGTCGCGGATCGCGCCGAGGATCTCGACATTGGGCACGGGGCCCGCGCTGGAGAGCAGCCGGCCGGCGACGTGGGCCCGAACGTAGATCTCACCGTCGACCACGGCTCGCTGCTCGAAGTAGAAGCACTTCTCATCGAAGCCGATCATGCGGGTGTGAATCTCGAACCGAGTCATGAACGTCACCGAGCGTCGGAAGGTGATCTGCTCGGACTGGACCACCGGTGACCATCCGCGCTTACGCATCTGTGCCCAGAGTCCGGAGCGTGCCATGAGGTCGAACCGACCGAGATCGAAGAGTGAGAAGTACTGGCCGTTGTTGATGTGGCGGGCGATGTCGACGTCGGTGGGCAGCGCGCGCATCGTGACCACCGAGGATTCCCAGGGAGTCATGGTGGGTCGACGGCGGGCCTGGAGCAGCACCAGCAGGGTGCGGAATATCACATGCATGGGCACAGTGTGCCACAAGCTACCAGCCAGTAATAAGTTGACCTGGGGCTCGACCCTCAGGGCGAGCCCGCCGAGGATGCCGACGACGGGCTGGATGGTCCATGATCCGCCGGGCGCAGCACGTATCCGGCCCCTCTGACGGTGTGGATCATCCGGGGCATGTCGGCCTCGATCTTCTTGCGCACATAAGAGATGTAGAGCTCCACGATGTTGGCCTGTCCGGCGAACTCGTACTCCCATACCTGCTGCAGGATCTCGGCCTTGGGCAGGACCGTCCTGGCATGGCGCATCAGCAGGCGCAGCAGACGAAACTCCGTGTCGGAGAGGTCTATGTCTCGGCCGCCTCGGCGCACCGTGCGTGCCGCGGTGTCCAGCTCGAGATCACCGACCAGCAGACGTTCACCCTCGGTCCGCTCCGGGAGCCGCGCCGTGATGAGGTGGAGCCGGCGCAGCGCCTCCTGAACGGAGATCGAACCCGCCATGTGGTCATCCTGCGGGTGCACGGTCTCGAGCAGCCGTTCCAGCTCGACGTCCGCGTCGAACCAGTGCAGCACCGCAGACGGCTCGGTGCTCGCGCGCAGACCCTCCATGACCCGCTCCAGGTCACCCACTCGCCGGCTGGAGCGCGCGTCCACCACGAAGAGCTCCGGGGCGTCCACCTGCAGCGCCTGCCGGGCGGTCTCCGCGCTGGAGGCCAGCAGCACCTTCACATCGATCCCACGCAGCCGCTGACTCAGCTCCGAGGCCGCCGGGGAGGGTCCGCCGAGGATGAGCACCGGCGAGGAGATCATCAGCGCGGGCCCGAGCACCGGGTGCACGGAGGCCATCGGGAACTCATGCAGTGGCCCGGCACTGTTCTCTCCCGCCATCGCACCTCCCCGGTCTGTCTGCTGAACTGCCTGATCAGGACGTGGCAGATATCCCGGAACTCTACAGACTGTCAAGCTCTGATCCTAGGGCGAAGCCCCAGAGTCAACAACAGATCGGCCCCTCAGTCCTTCAGAACGAGCTGAGGTTTCATGAAAGACTGGCCGCGGTGACTGACATCACCCCTTGTCCGTCACCGGTTCACCCCTGCCGACCCGCCGCACCTGGCATTTACCGAGGAGAACACATGATCATCGGAGTCCCCGCCGAAGTGAAGAACAACGAGTACCGCGTGGCCCTGACACCGGCCGGAACGGTGGACCTCACCGCCCGCGGACACCGGGTGCTGATCGAGAGCGGCGCCGGCACCGGATCCGGCTTCGCCGATCAGGACTATCGTGCGGCAGGGGCTGAGATCCTCGGCGGCGCCGATGAGGTCTGGGAGCACGCCGAGATGATCGTGAAGGTCAAGGAGCCCCAGGCCGAGGAGTTCCCGCGGATGCGCGCAGGTCAGGTGCTCTTCACCTATCTCCACCTCGCGGCGGAGCCCGACTGCGCCCGCGCGCTGCAGGAGCGCGGCGTCACCGCGATCGCCTACGAGACGGTCACCGGCACCCATGGGCTGCCGCTGCTGGCCCCGATGAGCGAGGTCGCCGGACGGCTGGCTCCCCAGGTCGGCGCCTATCACCTGATGCACTCCCAGGGCGGTCCCGGCATCCTCATCGGCGGCGTTCCAGGGGCGCGGCCCGCAAAGGTCGTGGTCATCGGCGGCGGCAAGGCCGGCGAGCAGGCGGCCCTGACCGCGCAGGGCATGGGCGCCGATGTCACCGTGCTGGACCTGAACATCGAACGGCTCCGGGAGCTCTCCGCGCTCTCCGGTCGCGGTCTGACCACGCTCGCCTCGAACACGCTGACCCTCACCGAAGAGGTGGCCGCCGCGGATCTGGTGATCGGGTCGGTGCTGGTCCCCGGAGCGACCGCGCCGAAGCTGGTGACCCGCGAGATGGCCGCGGCGATGCGCCCAGGGTCGGTGCTGGTGGACATCGCCATCGACCAGGGAGGCTGCTTCGAGGGCTCCCGTCCCACCACCCATGCCGATCCCACCTTCACCATCGGGGAGCAGATCTACTACTGCGTGGCGAACATGCCCGGCGCGGTGCCGCACACCTCCACCGCAGCGTTGACGAACTCCACGCTGCGTTACATCTTCGCCCTGGCGGACAAGGGCTGGAAGCAGGCGCTGCGTGAGGACCCGCATCTGGCCAACGGGCTGAACGTGCACGCCGGTGCCGTCACCAACGCTCCGGTGGCCGAGGCCCTGGGGGCGCAGTATCGCGCCACGGCCGACGTGCTGGCCTGATCGGCAGCCTGGTCCCTTCGACGGTCCCACCCCTTCGACGATCCGGGTCGCCGGCCTGCCTCAGCTCACAGGCTCTGGCGGTCGGCGAGCCGGTGCCCCGGGACAGGGGTGAAGTAGGTCTGCACCAGCTCGAGGTCCACGGCTTCGAGCGTGCCGGGGCTCCACTGCGGGGCCCGGTCCTTGTCGATGATCTGCGCGCGGATGCCTTCTCTGAAGTCTGCTGAGCGAAGCATGTGCACCGCAACGGTGAACTCCGCCTCCAGCGCCTGGGGCAGCGTGAGCTCCTGGGCGGCCAGGATGGCCCGATGCGCGACCTTCAGCGAGACCGGAGACTTCTTCCGGAGGGACTCGGCGGCCGCCGCGGCGGCCTCCTCGGTGAGCGCCAGCTCGTCCAGTCGCTGAAGCGCCGCCTCCACATTCGGCGCGGCATAGGCCTGGTCGATCCAGCTGCGCGAACGCGCCAACGTCGAGGCTTCCGGGGTGCGCGTGAAGCGCGGGAGCGCATCCGCCACGAGTTCGGTGCTCAGTGCCTGGGTCAGTTCAGCGAGGACGTCACTTGGGACCTCGACGTCGGCCAGGCCCAGGGTGATCGCATCGGCGGCGTCGAGGTGAGCGCCGGTGAGGCCTGCGTGCAGCCCCAGCCGACCCGGGGCCTGCCCCAGCAGCCAGGTGCCTCCGACATCAGGAGCGAATCCGATGGTGGTCTCGGGCATGCCGGCTCGGGTGCGCTCGGTGACGATCCGGTGGGATCCGTGGGCGGAGACCCCGATGCCGCCGCCGAGGACCAGACCGTCCATCAGTGCGACATAGGGCTTGGGATACTCGGCGATCGTGCGGTTGAGCGCATATTCATTCGCCAGGAACGTCTCGCTGGTGAATTCGGCCTCGTAGCCTGGGGCGCCGGCGGGGAGGACGGCGCCGCCGTCGAGCCCCTGAAGCTGGACCATCTCCTGGTACAGGCTGGAGACGTCGCCGCCGGCACAGAGCCCGCGGTCTCCGGCGCCGCGGATGAGCACCTGGCTCACCCGATCATCGACGGCCCAGTCCTGCAGCTGCACCAGGATGCACTCACACATCAGCTGGGTCAGCGCATTGACCGCATGGGGTCGATTCAGCGTGATGATGCCGAGGTGTCCGCGCAGCTCAAAGGCCACATCGCCGGTATATGTCTCCCTGCCCATGTGACAGAGGTTACACGGGGCCCTGCGGCTGACCCAACAGCGGCGCCGGGGAAGCCCTCCGGCGCCGGATCAGACGCTGGAGATGCAGGTCAGGCGCTGGAGAGGCAGGTCAGGCGCTGGAGAGGCAGGTCAGGCGTTCCAGAGACCGTAGGAGTCCGCCAGGGAGGCGATCTTCTGCGCCCGCGCCAGGCGCGGGAGGTAGGAGCCATCGCCGATGGAGCCGCCGGCCTCGTGCGCCTCGATCAGCTCGCGGGCCCAGTTCAGCTCATCCTCCGACGGCGCCAGGCCGGTGTTGATGTGCTCGACCTGGGCGCGGTTCAGCGAGAGCTTGCCGGTCATGCCCATGCTGGCAGTGACCTGGCAGGCTTCGGCCGTCTGCTGCGGGTCCGCATCCGGCGCCGTCGGGCCGTCGATGGCCCCGGGGAGACCACCCACGCGAGAGGCGATGACCAGGCGCGCCCTTGCATAGGCCAGCGCCATCGGATCGGCGGAGACGCCAACATCCTTGCGGAAGTCATTGGTGCCGAAGGCCAGCCGGAAGGTGCCCGGGGCCGACGCGATCTGGGTGGCGTTCTCCACGCCGAGCGCGGACTCCACAAGTGCGATGACCGGGGTTCCAGCGCGCAGGCGCATCGCGGTGTAGGTGACCTGCTCGGGATGCTCGGTCTCAGCCAGCATCACTCCGCGCAGCCCGTCTGCCCGCGAGAGCGCCGCCAGGTCGTCTTCCCAGTGCTCGGAGGTGGTGGGGCTGACCCGGACCCAGGCAGTCATCCCGCCGTTGAGCGCGCGCAACACCGCCTCTCGGGCGGCGACCTTTCCGTCATCGGGGACCGACGCCTCCAGGTCGAAGATCACAGAATCGGCCTCGCTGGCCAGTCCGGGAGCGAAGTCCTGCTCCTTGGCGGCGTTGATCAGCAGCCACGAGCGGGAGAGTTTGGCGGGAAGCGCGGCCGCGCGACGGTTCCGGATGGGCATGCCTCCAGCCTACCGGAGAAGCCCGGTCCGGCAGGCGGCAGGTGCTCTGGGTCACCGGCGAACGATTGAACCAGAGGTGTTGACATCGAACCGTCTGAGATTCAGAATGAAGTTCGGTTGAACTTCAAGTTTGAAACACCTTGCTTGGACGTCAATTCCGGACGCGGTCTCAGGATGCCCCCGTTTCTCCTGGCCGTCGTCGCCCTGTGGGGAGGAACTGCTGGCTGGGTGCATGACAAGCGCCCCCGTCTGCACCCGGTTTCCTCATCCCATTCAGCGGGCAGAAGGCCGCCCCCCGGCACAGCGCCTTCTGCCCGCGAGGGCCCCCGGAGCCCTCGTCCCCCGACTCTGCGGTCACCGCCGAGCATTCCCGGCGCTCCTCAGACGGCCGCGGATTCGGTCTGCGCGGGAGCAGCTCCTATCCTGGTGCCATGACTCCGACCCACCAGCCCCGCGCTCGCGTGCTCGTCAGTGCGGGCTCCATCGGGCTCGCAGTGCTGCTCGCCGGCTGCGGCTCCTCGGATCCGGAGCCGGAGGAGCAGGAGGTGCCGAGCAACACGATCCCGCAGCCCGAGGTCGAAGCCGACGACACGGTGCGGCTTCCGCTGGCCATGGTGAGCCCTGACGGGCAGGCCCAGGCGGCTCCGCTGAGCGGGGAGGGAACCCTGGAGGACGAGCAGGCACCAGGCAGCCCGGTGGAGGAGACTCCCGACGGCGAGCAGGCCCAGGAGATCGAGATCGCCCGGACTGCCGCCTTCGGCTGTGACGACACCGTCTCGGTGATCCGGTCCGTGCCGACGGTGACCGAGGACCCAGCTGTGGCCGCCCTGGAGTTTCTGATCGACGACGAGCTCTTCTCCCATGGCTCGCCGGCATTCTCCAACCCGCTCGCCGCCTCCGAAGAGCTCAGCGTGGACTCGGTGGAGGTTGAACAGGACATGGTGCGCGTCGCCCTGAGCGGCGAACCGGTCACCACGGGGGAATGCGAGTCCTGGCAGATCCTGACCCAGATCGAGACCACCGCCCGTGTCGCGACCGGGGCCACCGACAGCGAGGTCACCGTGGACGGCCAGCCGCTGGCCGAGCTGCTCGGGCTCCCGGCGGACCGGGAGCCGCTGCAGATCAACGAGATCGAGCGCTGAGCGCCCGACCGATCTGCAGGGCCGAACCGTCCTGCGGGCCCCGCCCGACTGCGCCGCTAGTCGATCAGCAGGCCCGGCTGCTCCATGACCGCCGCGACGTCGGAGATGAACCGCCCGGCGAGATCCCCGTCGATCAGCCGATGATCGAAGGACCCGCCGATCACCATGACATCGCGCGGCACGATCTGTCCCTCCACGACCCAGGGCTTCTTCCGCACTGCGCCCAGCGCCACGATCGAGGCCTGCCCCGGAGGCAGGATCGGAGTTCCGCTGTCGAGTCCCAGGGTGCCGATGTTGGTGATCGAGACGGTGCCGCCCTGCATCTCCCCCGGCGTGGTCCTGCCCTCGCGCGCGTCGATGGCCAGCTGGGTCAGCGCCGCGGCCAGACCACGGGTGTTGAAGGCATGGGCCTCATGGATGACCGGAACCACCAGTCCGCGCGGGGTCGCGGCCGCGACCCCGAGGTTCAGGTAGTTCTTCAAGGTGTAGTGCGTGTCATGCCATGTGGCGTTGACCTGCGGATTGCGCCGCACCGCCCAGATGATGGCCTTGGCGGCGAAGAGCATCGGTGAGACGCTCAGCCCCGCATAGGAGGGGTCCTTCTTCAACGCCTGACGCAGCTCCATGGTGCGCGTGACGTCGACCTCCTTGAACACCGAGACATGCGGCACGGTGGTCGCCGAGGCAGTCACGTTGCGCGCAGTCGCCTTGCGCACTCCACGGACCTGGATGTTCTCCTCGCGCGGCCCCTCGAAGAGCAGGCCCTCCTCGGCCGGAGTGGTCTTGCGGCGCCCCGGAGCCGGAGCCCCGGGCGCCGGCATCTGGCCGGAGGCGCGCTGTTCGCGCTTCTGCTGAGCCTGTCGCTCCACATCATCGCGCGTGATCTGCCCGTTGCGGCCAGAGCCTACGAGCTCCCAGACGGCCACACCGAGGCGCTTGGCCAGGGCCCGCACCGGAGGGCTGGCCCGGGCGACGATGTCGGCGATGTCGGTGTAGGTGCCCGACGCCGAGGCGGGGGCGGCGATCTCGAGGCCCTCCAGGTCGACCAGGTCCGGTGCCGTGGAACGGGTCCGGACGCGCCTCGAGGCGGAGTCCGCCTTGGGACCTGAGCCGACCAGGGCCTCATTCTGCGTGGGGGTCTTCTGCTCGTCTCGCGCAGAGCCGTCCCGCTGGGAGTTCCCACGTTCGGAATCACCCCGTTCGGAGCCTTCACGCTTCTGGGCTGCGGCCTTCTTCGCGCGCGCCGAGCGCGAGCGGCCTGGCTTCTCCTCGGCGGCGGGCTGCTCGGGGCTCTGCTGCTCAGCGGGCTCAGAGGCGGCCTCCGGCGCCGAACCTGGATCGGGCACCTCCTCCCCCTCGGCGGCGATCCGGATCAGCGGGGCCCCGACCTCTAGGGTCTCCCCCTCGGCGGCGAGGAGCTCGGTGACGATGCCGGCGTAGGGCACCGGCAGCTCGACCAGTGACTTGGCGGTCTCGATCTCGACCACGATGTCGTTGACCTCGACCGTCGCCCCCACGGTGGTCCGCCAGGTGACGATCTCGGCCTCGGTCAGTCCTTCGCCGACGTCGGGAAGGTTGAAGGTCTCAGCCATGCTCAGGCACTCCTCTGGTAGCTGAAGCTGCGGTCCACGGCTTCCAGCATCCGATCGATGTCCGGAAGGTACCGATGCTCCTGGGCCGACGGTGGATACGGCATGTGGAACCCACCCACACGCAGCACCGGGGAGAGCAGCCGATGGTGGGCCCGTTCGGCCACGCGTGCGGCGATCTCTCCGCCGATGCCGCCGAAGGTCGGCGCCTCGTGCGCGACGATCAGCCGCTGGGTCTTGGCGGCGGAGCGGGCGATGGTCTCGTCGTCGAGCGGGCTGATCGAGCGGATGTCCACCACTTCGATGCTGCGGTTCTCCGCCCGGGCGGCCTCAGCCGCGGCCAGCGCCACCGGCACCAGCGGACCGTAGGTGGCGATGGTGGCGTCGGTGCCCGCACGGAGCACCTGGGCCCGGAATGCGTCCGGCGCCGGGTTCTCGAGGTCGACCTTCCCTTTGAGCCAGTACCGGCGCTTCGGCTCGAGGATGATGACCGGATCATCGCTGACGATGGCCTGGCGCGTCATCCAGTAGGCGTCCTGCGGGTTCGACGGCGCGAGGATGCGCAGCCCCGCGGTGTGCGCGAAGAGCGCCTCGGGAGATTCGGAGTGGTGCTCGATCGACCCGATGTGCCCGCCATAGGGCAGTCGGATCGTCACCGGCACCTTGATGTTCCCGTCGGTGCGGTTGTGCATCTTGGCCAGCTGGGTGGTGATCTGGTTGAACGCGGGGAAGACGAATCCGTCGAACTGGATCTCGGCCACCGGACGGTAGCCGCGCATGGCCATGCCGATGCAGGTTCCGACGATGCCGGACTCGGCCAGCGGAGAGTCGATCACGCGGTGGGTGCCGAACTCGGCCTGCAGCCCCTCGGTGACGCGGAAGACTCCGCCGAGCGCCCCGATGTCCTCACCGATCAGCAGCGTCTTCTGGTCTGCGGCGAGTTCGTCGCGCAGCGCCGCGGTGATCGCCTTCGCCATGACCATCTCTTTGATCGCGCTCATCGTGCGGTGCCCGCCTCCGTCTGATCTTCCGCGAATCCTGCTTCGTAGTCCTTCAGCCAGGCCTTCTCGGTCTCCACCTGGCGGTGCGGCTCCGAATACACGGTGTCGAAGACCCGTTCCAGGTCGATGGGCTCCATGGCAAGCACGGACCTGCGCATATCGGCGGCGAGGTCCTTGTATTCGGCGTCCACCTCGGCGAAGAAGCTCTCATCGGCGTGGTCCGCGGAGCTCAGCCAGGAGCGGTAGCGCCGGATCGGGTCGCGGCCCTCCCAGAGCTCCACCTCTTCGGAGCTGCGGTACTTGGTGGGATCATCTGCGGTGGTGTGGGCGCCCATCCGGTAGGTGACCGATTCGATCAGCTTGGGCCCCTTGCCGGCACGGATCTCGTCGGAGAGCTTGGTGGCCACCGCGTAGCTGGCGAGCACGTCGTTGCCGTCCACCCGCACGCCTTCGAACCCGTAGCCCTGCGCCCGGTTGACCAGGGGGCCGCGGGACTGGGTGCGGGTGGGCACCGAGATCGCCCAGTGGTTGTTCTGGATGAAGTAGAGCAGCGGCAGCTCGTAGGAGGAGGCGAAGACCATGGACTCGTGGACATCGCCCTGGCTGGTGGCGCCGTCGCCGATGCAGGCCACGACGATCTCGTCCTCGGCGCGGTCACGGGGCACGCTGCCCATCCGCAGGTCCTGGTTGATCCCCATGGCCCAGCCGGCGGCGTGCAGGGTCTGCGCGGCGAGCACCAGGGTGTAGACGTGGAAGTTGTGGTCGCGCGGGTCCCATCCGGTGTGCCGGGTGGCCCGGAACATGGTCAGCAGCTCCTCTGGGGAGATGCCTCGGTAGAGCGCCATGGCATGTTCTCGGTAGGTGGGAAACACCATGTCGGAGGACTTGATCGCCGCGATGGTGCCCACCTGGGCGGCCTCCTGGCCCAGCGCCGGCGCCCAGAGCGCGAGCTGGCCCTGGCGCTGCAGCGAGGTGGCCTCGGCGTCGAGCCGGCGCTCCATGGCCATGTAGCGGTAGAGCTCGCGCAGCTTCTCCGCGCTCAGCTCGGCGATGAACGGGCCGTAGACCTCGTTCTCAGCGAGCTTTCCATCCGGGGTGAGCAGCTGTACGGGCTGCACCTCTTGTGGCTGCACAGTGTGATCCTCTCCGGTGGCACCGCTGATGGCCGCCCTGCAGGTGAGGACGGCCACCGTTCATTGTGTCAGCTCAACTCAGGCTTCGAATCTGTAGGTCCGGCACAACTCGATGAATCGATCATTGGCTTCGACCTCACCGATGGTGACCCGTACGCCCTCGCCGGGGAATCCGCGGACGGCCAGCGCCTGGAGTCCGGCCGCCTCGGCGAAGGCGGCGGTCTTCTCACCCAGCGGGAGCCAGACGAAGTTGCCCTGGGCCTCGGGGATCTTCCAGCCGGCCTCGGCCAGGGCCGAGGTGACCCGGTCCCGCTCGGCGACGAGGGAGTCCACCCGCTCGTGGACCTGCTCCAGGTGTTCCAGCGAGGCCAGTGCCGCGACCTCGGCCAGAGTGGAGACGCTGAAGGGCGCCGCGACGACGCGCAGGTGGCGGGTGATCTCCTGGCCGGCGATGGAGTAGCCCACGCGCAGCGCGGCCAGACCGTGTGCCTTGGAAAAGGTCCGCAGCACCACCACATTGGGGTGGCTGCGGTACAGGGCGAGCGCGTCCACCGGGTCCTCGGTGCGGACGAACTCCTGGTAGGCCTCGTCGATCACGACGACGACGTCGCTGGGCACCTTGGCCAGGAAGGCTTCGACCTCGCTGTGCCGCAGGGCGGGGCCGGTGGGATTGTTCGGGGTGCACAGCAGGAGCACCTTGGTCTGCTCGGTGATCGCGGCGAGCATCGCCTCGAGGTCGTGGCGACCGTCTGCTGCCACTGGAACGGTGACGTCCTTGGCGCCGGCGGTGCGCACCACGATCGGGTAGGCCTCGAAGGAGCGCCACGCGTAGATGACCTCATCCTGGCTGCCGTCGCTGTTGGAGCCGGCGAAGGCGTTGATGATCTGGGTCAGCGCACCCAGGCTGCCGGTGCCGGCGACGATGTCTTCCACCGGGACGTCCAGGAGCTTCGCGAGCCCGGCGCGCAGGCTCTCGGCATTGGGGTGCGGGTAGCGGTGCAGCGTGTCCACTGCGGCCATCGCGTGAGCCACCGCGGGGACCGGCCCCAGCGGGTTCTCGTTGGAGGAGAGCTTGTACGGCGTGAGTCCTTCGGCCGCCCGTGGCGGCTTGCCTGCGGCATAGGCAGGCAGAAGGCTGACGCTTTCCCTTGGGGTGATCGACCCGGCGCGTGAGAACATAGTCATCGTGAGAATCCTACTGGCAATTATTTTGAATGCCCTGGCCCTCGCCGCGGCGGCCTTCCTCATTCCCGGAATCTACGTGGACGGCGCCGAACAGGGCACCGGGGCGACCATCCTCGCGTTCCTCTTCGTGGGAGCCGTCTTCGGTCTGGTCAACGTGGTCATCAAGCCGATCATCTCGCTGCTGTCGCTGCCGATCACCTGCCTGACGCTGGGGCTCTTCGCCGTGGTCATCAATGCGGGAATGCTGGTGCTCACCGCCTGGCTGACCTCCTGGACCCCGGTGCACTTCGTGGTGGAGGACTTCTTCTGGAGCGCGGTGTTCGGCTCCATCGTGGTGGCCCTGGTCTCAGCGCTGCTCAACCGCTTCATCCTGCGCCCGCTCGAGGCCTGAGCCGGAGGGAAGCTCCTCCATGCGTCCCGCCAGCTCCGCGATGGCCTCCTCGAGCTTCTCCACTCCCTCAGAGTCCCATTCGGTGGAATAGACCGTGGCCTCGTGGGCTCCGCGCAGCGATTCGTCGAGCTCCGCGAGCTGGGCACGCTGCCCCTCATCCAGATGATCCGTCGCCTGACCCTCGAGGATCCGGATGGCGTCGATGTTGTGCGCGTAGCCGTGGCTGGCGCCGAAGACTCCCCCGGGCTCGGCCTTCGGAGCCTGATGCTCGTAGGTGATCTCCACCCGATCCGCCGAGAGCTCGCTCGGCCCGCCGAGCAGCCGCGGGACCGGGTCATTGGCGTCCTGGAAACTGGTGGTCCTGACTCCTGGGAGCGCCGGACCCTCACGGCCGGGAGCGGCCACGGTGGCGACCTGGGAGATCCGGTACTTGCGTCCCAGCGTGCCGCCGGCAGCGATGTTCAGTGCATGCAGCCCACCCAGGGAGTACCCGGTGATGATCAGCTCGTCCCCGGGCCGGGCCCCGGAGTCCTGCAGCGCCTGATCGATGACCCCCTGCAGGTGCGCCGACTCGTTGGTCCCCGCGTCCAGGAGACTGTTGAGCCCGCGCCCCGCACTCAGATCCAGCTGGCCCTGCGCCAGACCGTCCAGGTCCATGTCTTCCAGCCCCGCGGGGAGTTCCAGCCCTGGGATATGGATGACATGCCGGGTGCTCGCACCCGGCTGGGGCCGTGAGGAGATGCTGAAGTCTCCGAGCGTCGCGACCTCGGACTGGCCCTGGAGGTGATCGCTGAGCAGGTCCACCTCGGTCGCGGCGAGCGGACGGGTCTTCCGCTTCAGCGTCTGGGTGCTCTCGCGGGAGATCCGACGGGCCTTCTCCAGCAGCGACTGGGCCACCAGTCCGGACGCCTCCTTGGAAGACCGCAGCACCGGGTGCTTCCTGGCCAGCAGGTTCAGCACCAGCTGGGACCCCTGGCCAAGGCTCACCACGGCGGTGCGACCCCAGGCGTCGGCGAGCGCCTTGTCCCCCTGTGGGTCCATCAGGTGTGGGTGGATCTGCGGATACTGTGCAAGATGCCTCGCGGTGCCCATCGAGCGCGCCAGCAGCGCCTCGGTGTCCCGATAGCGATCGTGCGCGCTGCGCACGGCGCGCGCGGTCTCCCCCATGGCCCAGGCCCCCACCGAGGTCTCGGCCAGGCTGATTCCCAGCTGCGCCCCCAGCATCGGGATCCGCCAATGCAGCGCGAGCCCGGCCACCGAGCCGATGATCTCGGCCGTGATGCCGCCCAGTGCGCGGCGCTGCTCTTCAGCGACGGCGTCGGCGCGGGTCAGCCCCTGGGCCGCGATCTGCAGACTCTCCAGCACCAGATTCAGCTCGGTGGGCCCCCCGTGGGCCTGCACGGAATACCTCCGCGGGGCGGGTTCGCCGTAGTGATCCTCGGCGATGACGAACACCGCAGCTCACCCCTGCGCAGCCGCCAGGCGGGCCAGCGGAAGGCCGCCGTGGGACTCCACGAACCGAAGGAAACCTTCGGCGCTCTCCGAGGCGCCCCGGGCGCCGTGCACCAGCGCCTGGGTCGCGAGCTCGGTGCCGGCCGCCGGGACGGCAGCGAGTGCGGCATCCACGGCCGCGGCCAGCAGCCGCGCCCGCTGGGCCTGCTCGCGCAGATCTGTCGCGATGATCCTGGCGCTCGCGGACATCTCGAAGAGCCGGGACTGCCGTCTCCGGCATTCTCCGACATGGTGGAAGGTCACGGCGGTGAAGGCCTGACCGGCTGGAGAGTGCCAGTGGATCCCGTCTCGCCCGGCGATGATCGCCTGCACACACTCCTCGGAGCGTTCGGCCACGGCGTCCAGCCGCATCGCCGCCTGCTCATAGTGCTCCGCCGCCTCGTCGAACTGCTGGGCGGCCCGGGAGAAGACCATGCTTGCTCACATCCTTGTTCTGCATGGGCTGGCAGAGGAGTGCCGGCGCCGGCCCTGCTGAGACCCTGTTGACACTTCCCAATCTAGGCACCCGCACCCGCGGGTGATCCTCCGTCACGGGACCCGTGGAGCACCCTGCCGCGCGGCGTCGTCGTCGCCGGTGCTGGGGAAAACTCATGAAAGAATCAGGCCATGGCCCACTCCACTGATGTCACCGCTGCGCCCACCGTCTCTCCGACCCGCGTCCGGCTCGCTGATGCGCAGCCGCAGATCGCCCTGGGCGCCCTGGACGGCCGGTATCGCAGCGCGGTGGCGCCGCTGGTGGATCACCTCTCCGAGGCGGCGCTGAACCGGCACCGGATCCATGTGGAGGTCGAATGGTTCATCCACCTCTGCTCCGAACAGGTGCTCTCCGGGCTCCCCACCCTCACGGCGGAGCAGGTCAACGGGCTGCGCGGCATCGTCACCGAGTTCGGACCTGAGCAGCTCTCCGAGCTCGGCGCCATCGAGGCGCAGACCCACCACGATGTGAAGGCCGTGGAGTACTTCATCGCCCGTCGGCTCGAGGGGCTGGGGCTCAGCGAGCTCACCCCGCTGGTGCACTTCGCCTGCACCAGCGAGGACATCAACAACCTCTCCTACGCTCTGGGGATCCGCGACGCCGTGGCCGAGGTCTGGCTCCCTGCCGCCCGCACGACCCTGGACGGGCTGGCTGAGCTGGCTCAGGACGCCGCCGAGGTGCCGATGCTCTCGCGCACCCACGGACAGCCGGCCACCCCGACCACGCTGGGCAAGGAGATCGCGGTCTTCGTTCATCGGCTGCGTCGCCAGCTGCGCCGGATCGAGTCCCAGGAGTTCCTGGGCAAGATCAACGGCGCCACCGGCACCTACGCCGCGCACCTCGCCGCCGCCCCCGAGGCCGACTGGCCCGCTCTGGCGCAGCGGTTCGTGGAGAAGCTGGGCCTCACCTTCAACCCGCTGACCACCCAGATCGAGTCCCACGACTATCAGGCCGAGCTCTACGCGGACATGGCCCGGTTCAACCGGATCCTGCACGGGCTCTGCGTGGATGTGTGGAGCTACATCTCCATCGGGTTCTTCCGGCAGATCCCGGTCGCCGGCGCCACCGGCTCCTCCACCATGCCGCACAAGGTCAACCCGATCCGCTTCGAGAACGCCGAGGCCAACCTGGAGATCTCCAACGCGCTGCTCGACGCGCTGGGCTCCACGCTGGTGGAGTCCCGCTGGCAGCGCGATCTCACCGACTCCTCCGGCCAGCGCAACATCGGCACCGCGATGGGCCATTCGGTGCTGGCACTGAGCAATATGAGCAAGGGACTCAAGCAGCTCGACGTCGCCGCGGAGGTGATCGCGGCAGATCTCGACGCGAACTGGGAGGTCCTCGGCGAGGCCATCCAGACCGTGATGCGCGCCGAGGCCATCGCCGGCGTAGCCGACATGCAGAACCCGTACGAGCGGCTCAAGGAGCTCACCCGCGGTCGTCGGGTGGACGCCGAGAAGCTCAAGGAGTTCGTCACCGGACTCGGCCTGAGCAAGGACGCCGAAGCCCGGCTCGCCCAGCTGACCCCCGGCGCCTACACCGGCCTGGCCGCCCAGCTGGCGGTGGAGTTCGCGCCCCGCGGCTGAACACGCTGCGGCTGAGCACGCTGCGCCGAGCCCCCGCGGGGTCTCGGCGCGGGGGCTCGGCGCGGGGGGCCTGCAGGTCTTCCCCTGTGCTCGCTGTCAGGTGAGAATGACGACGTTCACCTGACTCTGATCACGGAAGGTTCGCCATGACCATCGGCCTGACCCCCTACCTGCAGTTCTCCGGGACTGCCCGCCACGCGCTGGAGTTCTACCACTCGGTCTTCGGCGGAGACCTGGAGATGATGACCTACGCCCAGGGCATGGGCACCGAGGATGAGTCCAAGGACCTGATCATGCACGGGTCGCTGTTCATCGAGCGCGGGGTCCACCTGATGGCCGCCGATGCGCCTCCGGGCATGCCCAGCGTGCTGGGCACGGTGTCGCTGAGCAACAGCGCCCCTGACGACGCCGAGCACACGACGCTCGAGAAGTGGTGGGAGAAGCTCTCCGAGGGCGCGGAGATCAACGAACCGATGGCGAAGTCCCCCTGGGGCGACACCTTCGGGATGCTCACCGACAGGTTCGGGGTCCCCTGGATGGTCAATGCGTCGCGCTGAGCAGCCGCACCACGCGCAGCCTCACCACGAGCAGCCTCACCAGAACCAGATCAGCATCATCGTCGCCAGGAATCCGCAGCCGTAGTTCAGCCAGATGAACTTCCGCCAGGCGGAGTTCACCGCGGCGGAGGTCTCATCGGGGACGTTGAACCAGGGCAGCGAGATCGCCATGTAGGGGATCACGAGCAGCGCGGCCAGCGGGGTGGGCCATTGCCCGAGGAGAAGCAGCACCCCGGCGCCGGCCCAGAGCAGCACCGCCATCCGCACGGTGGACCGCGCGCCGATCGCGGTGGCCACCGAGGAGATGCCGGCTTCGCGGTCGGGCACCACGTCCTGGACGGCGCCGAACGCGTGGGCTGCCATGCCCCAGAGGAAGAACGCGCCCAGGATGATCAGCTCAGTGGGCCCCGGGGTGAAGCCGACCCGGTCATGGGCGAGCGCGAATCCGACCACGGCGGGGCTGGCGAAGTGGGTGCTGGAGGTCAGCGAGTCCAGGAACGGCCGCTCCTTGAACCGCAGCCCCTTGACCGAGTAGGCGGCGACGGCGAAGAGGCTCACCAGCATCGCCGCCCAGGTCAGGGGCCCACCGCCGAGCATCAGCAGCAGCGCCGGCGGCACGGTGCTCAACGCAGAGATCCACAGCACGGTCGGGTGCAGCTCCGGGTCCAGCAGCGCGCCCTCGATGCCGCCCTTGCGTGGATTGCGCAGATCCGATTCATAGTCGAAGACGTCGTTGATTCCATACATCGCCACGTTGTAGGGGATCAGGAAGAACAGCGCGCCGAGCACCAGCACCCAGTCGATCTCCCGCGCCGCGAAGAGATAGGCGGCGGCGAAGGGGAACGCGGTGTTGATCCAGCTGAAGGGGCGCGAGGACAGCAGCAGCTGACGGATCAGGCTCATCCGCGCGACTCGTTCGTGCCGCGTCCCGGGTCGGCTTCAACGCTGCCCCCGGCGCGCGTCGGCTTCCGCTGGCGCAGCAGGTGCCAGGCGGCAGGGAGCAGAAGCACCGCGGCCAGCGAATAGCTGAAGTCCTCCAGCGGCGCCAGTCCCAGGTAGAGGCCCATCAGATGTTCGTGGCCGTAGCGTACGATGTCCAGTCCGATGATCACATTGTCGAAGACCGCGGTCAGGCCCAGCAGCAGCGCGGTGGTCAGCGCCGCTGCACCCCAATGGATGGTGCGGCGCAGCAGCACCGCGGCGAGCACCGCCGGGACCATGAAGGCCAGACTCAGCCAGAGATACGCCATCTAGGAACCCCCTCCGCTGCGCGCACGGAGTCGGCTCTGCTCGGCCCGGTGGCCGAGGAACCTGGCCGCACCGGTGTAGATGATCATGGTGCACAGACTCAGGAACATCAGGAACACCGGCTCCTCCAGCGGCATCTCAGGCCCGAGCACGACCCCGGTGAGATAGCGGCTCTGACCCATCAGGAAGATCCCCAGCCCGATGCCGGCGAAGTCCCAGAGCAGGAAGAAGACGACGCCGAGAAGGGTCACCACCGCGGCCACGCGCGGGTCCGCGAAGAAGAAGAGCCGGAAGCGCCGATCGATGAGCAGCATGCAGAAGGTGGCCAGCAGCAGCCCGGCCAGGTACAGGAAGGACACGCGTGATCAGCCTGCCGCACCTGCACGCGCAGGACGCAGCGAATCGGGACTCAGCGGTCCGGCGCTGTAGTCGCGGCGCAGGTGCTTGAGCACCAGCTCCGCGCTGATCAGACACATCGGCACGCCGATTCCCGGCGCCACGGTGCCCCCGGCGTAGTAGAGCCCGCTCACCTTGGGCGAGACGTTCTGCGGGCGGAACATCGCGGACTGCCGCAGCGTGTGCGCCTGGCCCAGCACCGAGCCGCGCCAGGAGTTGTAGTCCGCCGCGAAGTCCGCGGGGCCGACGGTCTCACGCAGCACGATCCGGTCCTCGAAGTCCTCGATCCCGGCCCAGCCGCCGATCTGCTCGATGGCCGCCTGCGCGATCTGCTCCACGGCCGGGTCCCCGGCGCCGTCGCGGCCGCCTGCGCCCAGGGAGACGTCAGCCGGGACCGGGATCAGCACGAAGAGGTTCTCGTGATCCTCCGGCGCCAGTCCCGGTTCGCTCGCGCTGGCCCGGCAGACGTAGGAGGAGGCTGGCGTCGGGATGGAGGGGCTCGCTCCGAAGATGGACTCGAAGTTCGCGGTCCAGTCCCGGGTGAAGAACAGCGAATGGTGGGCGAGCTCTGGGAGCTTCCCGCGCACCCCGAGCATCACCAGCACCGCACCGGGGCCGGAAGTGACCTTGTCCCACCAGGCCTCGGGGTAGCTGCGGTCCTGGGCAGAGAGCAGGGCGGTCTCGGTGTGGTGCAGATCCGCCGCGGAGACCACGTGATCGGCGCGCTCGGTGTGCACCGTGCCCTGCTCGTCGCGCCAGCGGACGCCGGTGGCGGTGCGGCGCGGGCCGGTCCGGAACCTGGAACCAGGTGCGGATTCGGTGAGGATCTCGAGGACCTCTGCGCCGGTGGTGATCTCGGCCCCAGCTCCTTCTGCGAGGCGCCGGAAGCTCGCGATGACCTCCCAGAATCCGCCGAGCGGGTACCGCACGCCGTCGTCGAGGTCCAGGGCGCTCATCAGGTGGTACATGGCGGGCGCGTCCTGCGGCCGGGTGCCCAGGAATACCGCCGGGTAGCCGAGGATCTGGCGCAGCACCGGATGCTTGAACCGACGCTGCACGAAGCGCTCCAACGAGGTCAGCAGCAGCCGCGCGAGCTCCGGGGCGCACTTGAGCACCTCGGGGACTGCCAGGTTGTCCAGCCGCTTGAAGGGGTTGTAGAGGAAGCGCCGCTCGGCGATCTCGGTGGTGCGCTTGGCCGACGCGATGTACTTGTCCAGCGCCGGCCCGCTGCCTGGTTCGAGCTCCTCGAAGAGCGCCCGGACCCGCTCCGCACCCTTGGGCAGGTCCACCGGAGCCGACGGCGGCCGGCCGGGTTCGGGCTCGGAGTAGACCCGGTAGGCGGGGTCCAGGTCCACCAGCGTGAGCTGCTCCGCCGACGTCGTGCCCATCAGGTTGTAGAAGTGCTCGAAGACCGAGGGCATCAGGTACCAGGAGGGGCCGGTGTCGAACTGGAAGCCGTCCTCGGCCAGCATCCCGGCCCGACCGCCGGTGCGGGTGCCCTTCTCCAGGACCAGGACGTCATGGCCTTCACGGGCCAGCAGCGCGGCGCTGGCGAGTCCGGCGACTCCGGCGCCGATCACAATGGTGCGAGGCATCAGTGGGTCTCCAGTCGTGTGGTCAGGGCGGACCGGGCGGCCAGCCCTGCTTTGCAGGCATTCGAGACCCGGACCCTTGAATGGTAGAGCTCCTCCACCGGTGTCACCGCGATCTTCTCGAGCAGCGCCTCGAACAGTGCACAGGCGCTGCGCACCGCGGTGCGCGCATCGCGCGGGAGCAGCGGCATCGCGGCCCGGGCCTCGGCGAGCTGGCCTCGGATCGTGTCCACCCACGCCTGGCGCTGGGCCTCGGTGAGACCCGCGCCGCCGTCCAGGTAGTCGCGCCCGAGCTCCGCAGTGTCTTCGGCGAGGTCGCGCAGAAAGTTGATGTTCTGGAACGCCGCCCCCAGCGCACGCGCCCCGTTGATGAGGATCTCGCGCTCGGCGGGCGTGCGCTGGACTTCGCGCAGGAACACCTGCAGACACATCAGCCCGATCACCTCGGCGGAGCCGTAGACATAGCTCGCGTGCTCGGCGGCGCCATAGGAGGCCGGTTCCAGATCCGCGCGCATCGAGTCGAAGAAGGGATCGATCAGGTCCAGCCCGATCTGCGCCTCGATGGCGGTGCGGGCGAAGGCGTGCACCACCAGATCGGTGCTGTACCCGCGGGCCAGAGCGCGTCGGGTCTCCTCGGCATAGTGCTCCAACGCCTCGGCCTTCTGCGCCGAATCCAGTCCGGCCGCGCTGGCGGCACCGTCGACCACCTCATCGGCGACCCGGACCAGGGCGTAGATGCTGCGCACGTGGCTGCGGTGACGCGGACCCAGAAGCCGGGTGGCCAGCCCGAATGAGGTGGAGTAGGAGGAGATCACCCGGTCCGCGGCGGCACGCGCGGTGGAGGTGAAGTGTTCTGCCGGATCAGCGGGGGCGCTCACGCGGTGGCACCTCGGCCGGGCTGCTTGAACGAGGCAAGATGTTCCAGGGCGGCGAGCTGCTCGACCATCCAGGGGCTGAACGCGAAGGGCGCATCGGCCACGGCGCGCTTCACGGCGTCCAGCTCGCAGAACTGCCACTCACTGACCTCGTCATCCACCGGCGCCAGCTCCGAGGTCAGCACCGCGGTGAAGACCGGGCAGATCTCGTTCTCGACGACGCCGCTGGCGTCCACCGCGCGATACCTGAACTCCGGCAGCGCGGCACGGATCTCGGTCAGCTCCGCACCGAGCTCCTCGTGGGCCCGCCGGCGCACGGCGTCGGTGAGCTCCTCCTCCAGGCCGGGGTGTCCGCAGAAGCTGTTGGTCCACACACCGGGCCAGGTGGTCTTGGACAGCGCCCGACGGGTGAGCAGCAGCTGGCCCGCGGCGTCGAAGAGATAGCAGGAGAACCCGAGATGCAACGGGGTGTCAGCGGTGTGCACCGTGGCCTTGGGGGCGGAGCCCACGGGCGCTCCGGCCTCCGAAAGGAGAACAACGTGTTCCTCTGTCGAGGACGAGCCTGAAGTCATGGATCGAGCATAACTACAGAAGCCGCCCGCGTGCGGGACACGTCACAGTCGCCGCGCGGATAAGACGTGACCATGACCAGAAGCTGACTCGGTATGACTTACTCAGAGTCCGCGCAGATGACGGTGTTAGATTGACCGCAACGTGCCGCGGCACGGCCTTGCACGCTGTTGAAGCCGCGGAGATCTTCGAGCGAGGACGTGGGCCAGATGGCAACAGCAGCGGTGACCGGAGCGACTGGATATATCGGAGGGCGGCTGGTGCCCCAGCTGCTCCGCGCAGGACACAAGGTGCGGGTGCTCACGCGCCGGGCAGAGGCGCTGCGCGATGTCCCCTGGCGTGACGAGGTCACCGTCGTAGAAGGGGACCTCACCGACCCCGAGGCCGCCCGAGACCTCTGCGAGGGTGCTGACACCGCCTACTACCTGGTCCATTCGATGACCTCTGACCGCAGCTTCGAAGAGCTCGACGAGCGGTGCGCCGAGGTCCTGGGGACCGCGGCGAAGGAAGCGGGCGTCGACCATATCGTCTACCTCGCCGGCCTCCACCCCGACACCAGCGCAGGTGAGCTCAGCGCGCACCTGCGCTCCCGAGTCCACGTGGGCGAGGTGCTGGAGTCCAGCGGCGTCCCCACGCTGACCCTGCAGGCCGGACTGGTGATCGGCTCCGGCTCCGCCAGCTTCGAGATGATCCGCCACCTCACCGACGTGCTGCCGGTCATGCCCGCCCCGAAATGGGTGCTGAACCAGATCCAGCCCATCGCGGTGCGCGATGCGCTGCACTACCTGACCCGCGCCATGGACATCGAGCTGAGCTCCAGCGTCCGCGCCGACATCGGCGGGCCCGATGTGCACACCTACGCGCAGCTGATGAAGATCTACGCCCGCACCGCCGGGCTCAACGAGCCCCACGTGATCGCGCTGCCGGTGCTCACCCCCTGGCTCGCCGCCCAGTGGGTCAATCTGGTCACCCCGATTCCGCGCACCCTGGCGATCCCGCTGGTGGAATCGCTCCAGCACGACTGCGTGGTCAAGGACCAGATCATCAATGACATCATCGAACCCCCCGAAGGGGGACTCACCGACTACGAGACCTCGGTGCGGCTCGCCCTGGACAAGATCTCCGCCGACCGGGTGGAGACCACCTGGGCCGCCGCCCATCCGCTGGACGTGCCCTCGGAGTCACTGCCCTCGGACCCGGAATGGACCGGACGCTCGGTGCTGGTCGATGAGCGCGAGCGGCTCTCCACCGCCTCCCCCGAAGCGGTCTTCGCCGTCATCGAAGGCATCGGCGGGGAGACCGGCTACTTCTCGCTCTCCCGCGCCTGGGCGCTGCGCGGACTGGCCGACAAGCTGGTCGGCGGCGTCGGGATGGGACGGGGACGGCGCAGCCGCGGCGAGCTCGCGCTGGGCGACACCCTGGACTGGTGGCGGGTCGAGGAGCTTCAGCGCGGTCGGCTGCTGCGCCTTCGTGCCGAGATGAAGGTGCCCGGCCAGGCGTGGCTGGAATTCACGGTGGAGCCGGAGGGGACCGGCTCCCGCTACCGGCAGCGCGCGATCTTCTTCCCCCGCGGCCTCGCCGGACGCGCCTACTGGCTCGGGGTCACCCCGTTCCACGCCATCATCTTCAAGAAGATGGCGGCCCGGATCCTCGCCGATGCCGAGCAGGCGAGCGCCAACGACTGACCCGGTCCGGGTGGGGCTGGAAATGTTTTTCAGATTTTCACCATCCGATCCTGCTCTGGTTCCGAACTCTGCGTACATGGCCTGGTCGACACCACGATCAGTGGCTGTGAATCAGACCAACGTGCGACCAACAGGAGATTCAGTCATGAAGACCGAGATGCGCAAAACCACTTCCCTGCTCGGAATCGGCATGGTGGCCCTGCTGGGCCTCAGCGCCTGCGGCGACAACGCCGAGGAGCCGGCGGCAGAGACCGACCAGGAGATGACCGAGGAGACCGAGGGCACCGAGACCGAGGCCACCGACGAAGAGACCGAGTCCATGGACGAGGAAGAGTCGATGGATGACGAAGAGTCCATGGACGAATCAGATCCCGCGGCGAACCTGGTCGGCGCCTCCTGTGAGGCCTACGCCGAGGAAGTCCCCGAGGGTGACGGCTCCGTCGGCGGCATGGCACAGGATCCAGTGGCCACCGCAGCCTCGAACAACCCGATGCTGACCACGCTGACCGCGGCAGTCTCCGGCGAGCTGAACCCCGATGTCGACCTGGTCGACACGCTCAACGGTGACGAGTTCACCGTGATCGCCCCCACCGATGACGCCTTCGGCGAGATCCCCGAGGAAGACCTCAACGCAGTGGTCGAGGACGCTGACATGCTGACCGAGGTGCTGACCTACCACGTCATCCCCGGCCAGATGTCTCCCGATGAGATCGCCGGTGAGCACGAGACCGTCAACGGCGCGACCGTGACCATCGAGGGCGAGGGCGACGACCTCACCTTCGACGACGCCGGCCTCGTCTGTGGCGGCGTGATGACCTCCAACGCCACCGTCTACATGGTCGACGCCGTCCTGATGCCGGCAGCAGCCGAGGAGGAGTGATCCTCGGCGGGAACGGTCACCGCTGACCCTTCCGCGCAGTTGAAGAACGACCAAGGCGGCGCTCGGCACCCACCCATCTGTTGGGGTGCGGGGCGCCGCCTTCGTCGGTTCCCGTCGCATATCGGCAGGAGTCGGTCGGTGCAGGAATCACCCCTCGGGGTGTGGCATCCTGTTGGAATGCACGAGACGGGAAGTACCGGGTCAGCCGCGGGGCGCGCGCAGCTTCCCGTGCGTGCTCCCGCAGACCCGTGCGGCACCCTGCTGCTGAAGATCCAGCAGGGCGATGAGCTGGCCTTCGAGCAGCTCTACCGCGAACAGAGCTCGATCCTGCTGGCCACCGCGCTGCGGGTGCTGCGGAACAGATCACTGGCGGAGGAGGTTCTCCAAGAGATCTTCACCGAGGTCTGGGTCAACTGCCACAGCTACCGCGTCCAGGCTGGAAGCGGACGCGCCTGGCTGACCACCATGTGTCGGCGCCGAGCGATCGACCGGGTCAGAGCGGTGCAGGCCCAGCAGAACAGAGACTTCACCCAGGGGGTGAAGGAGGCTCATGCACATGAGCCCGACGTCCAGGACTCAGTCCTCACTCAGGTGGAGGCGGCCCGCGCGCAGACAGCGCTGCAGACGCTTCCCGAAGAGCAGGCCACCGCCATCGCGATGGCCTACTACCAGGAACTTTCCCATTCCGAGATCGCACAGCGACTCGATGTCCCCCTCGGGACAGTGAAATCTAGAATACGAGACGGCATGCGAAGACTCAGGGCTCAGCTAGGAGGTGCCGGATGAACGCCGATCGCGAATACCTGGCAGCCGGCCTTGCCCTCGGGACCCTGGCCGACGCCGAGATGATCGAGGCCCTCGACCTCGAAGCCGCTGATCCCGACTTCGCCGAAGAGGTCCAGTCCTTCTGCGAGACGCTGGGGCTGCTGGCCGGGTCCGACGATGCCGTCGCCCCCAGCGCCGAGACCGAGGCGGCGATCCTCAGCATCCCCCGGCTGCACCAGCAGGCTGCGCCGGAGCGGACTGCACCTGAGCACGCTGCGGAACCTGTTGCACCCACCGCGGCTGGGGCCTCGGCCCCCGTCACCAGCCCAGGCGCAGGCGCAGGCCCAGGCCCAGAAAAGACTCGACGTCCGACCACCATGCTCTTCGCCCTCGCGGCCTCCACGCTGCTGCTGCTCTCCGCGGTGCTTGCCGGCGCGCTGATCAACCAGCAGCACGACACCACCCAGATCCAGGAGTCGCTGACCGTCGCCGAGGCTGAGCGCGAGCGCACCCAGCGGCTGCTCAGCGCCTCGGACCTGGCATTCACCGAGGCCGAGGCGACCGGCGGCGGGCGCGTCACGCTGGCCTACTCGGTCTCCGAGCAGATGCTGCATCTGACCCCGCACGACATGCCCGAGCTCCCCGCGGATCAGACCATGCAGCTATGGCTGATCGACGAGGAGGGCCCGCACAGCGCCGGCCTGATGACCGGCACCAGCACCGAGCTGCTGACCGACCTCGCGATGGATGAGGACATGATCTTCGGAGTCACCGTGGAGCCCGCGGGCGGCTCTGAAGAGCCGACCAGCGATCCGGTGGTGCTCGCGGACCTCTGACCCAGGTCCTGCAGAGATCACCGTCCACCCATCCAACCGCGGCTCGGCTCCGAACTGAAGATATGACTGAGACAGTGCACGAGACCCCCGGAACCGCCGGCCGCGGATCCTCCCGGCCGGCGAGACGACGGCGCCGTCTGATCCCCCATCTGATCGCCGGCGTCCTCGCAGCCGCGATCTTCCTCGGCGTGGCAGATCTGGTCTCCCAGCTCTTCGGACCCGCCTCCTCGCCGCTGGTCTCGCTGGGCTCCACGATCATCACGCTCTCCCCCAGCTGGCTGCAGGACTTTGCGATCTCCTACTTCGGCAGCAACAACAAGTTGGTGCTCTACCTGAGCATGGGCGTCGTCGGGATGATCCTGGCGGCCTTGATCGGGGCCCTGGCCCGACGCAGTCTGCGCCTGGCCGTGGGCCTGTTCTCCGCCGTCGCGGTGCTCCTGCTGATCGTGGTGCTGCTGCGCCCGGAGAGCTCCCCGCTCGATGCGCTGCCCACGCTGGTCGGCGCCGGACTCGGGATCCTCAGCCTGCTGCTGCTCAGCGGCGCCGCCACCGGGCTCACCCGGGCCGCCGAGGCTGCTCAGGCGGATCGGGCCGGATCGGCTCCGCTCGACCGGCCGGCAGATCCCCGGGGCGCCGCTGCCACCCGCCCCAGCACCGAGGACGAGCGCGCCCATTCACGGCGTCGCTTCCTGGGCCTGGCCGCCGCCGGCACCGCCATCGCCGCGGGCTCGATCACCTTCGGACGCTCCGTCAACGCGCTCGGTCGCGAGGCCGGGTCGGCGGCGGCGCGGCTGGTCCTCCCCTCCCCCGCGGTGCGCGCTGCCGCTATCCCCGCCGGCGCCAGCGTCGGCGTGGACGGGGTGCCGGCGTTCATCACCCCGAACAACGACTTCTACCGGATCGACACCGCGCTGGTGGTGCCGGAGCTCGCCCCGCAGGACTGGACGCTGCGGATCCATGGCCTGGTCGAGGAGGAGGTCACCATCGACATGGACGAGCTGCTCGACCTGCCGCTGCAGGAGCACCACATCACGCTGGCCTGCGTCTCGAACCCGGTCGGCGGAGATCTGCTCGGCAACGCCACCTGGCTGGGCTACCCGATCCGCGAGCTGCTCGCCCGGGCCCGCCCGCTGAGCGAGGCTGACATGGTGCTCTCCCGCTCGATCGACGGCTGGACGGCGTCGACCCCGCTGGAGGTGCTCACCGACGAGGACCGCGCCTGCCTGCTCGCGGTGGGCATGAACGGCGAGCCGCTGCCGGCACAGCACGGCTACCCGGCTCGAATGGTCGTCCCGGGCCTCTACGGCTATGTCTCGGCGACCAAGTGGGTCACCGAGCTGGAGGTCACCCGCTTCGACGCCGAGACCGCCTACTGGACCGACCGCGGCTGGGACGCCGAGGGACCGATACTGGTCGCCTCACGCATCGATGTGCCTCGGCCGCTGGCCCGGGTGGCCAGCGGGGAGGAGCTCGTCGTCGCCGGCAGCGCCTGGGCCCAGCATGAGGGCATCGAAGCCGTCGAGGTCCGCCTGGACGACGGCGACTGGGAGGCCGTGGAGCTGGGCGACGAGGTCAGCATCGACACCTGGCGGCAGTGGCGACATGCCTTCGCCGACGTCGACTCCGGCCGGCACTCGGTGACCGTGCGCGCGATCAACGCCGCCGGGGAGACCCAGACAGATGAGCGGCGCGACCCGATCCCGAACGCCGCGACCGGGCAGCACCGGATCGAGTTCAGCGTGGAGTGATCCTGGTCAGACTGATCCGGTCTGCTCCGCCTGCTCCTCCTGGAACGCCAGTATCCGGCGCAGCCCCTCTGCCACAGCCTGCTCCCCGGGGGCCAGGCTGAGCCGGACCCAGTGATGCCCTGCCACCGGATCGAAGTCGGTGCCCGGCACTACGGCGACGCCGGCGCCTTCCAGCAGCGCCGCGCAGTAGGTCGGGGAGTCCCCGAACCGCTCGAGCTGCTCACCCAGATGGGCGTAGACGTAGAAGGCGCCGTCTGCCGGCGCGACCTCACCCCAGCCGAGCTGCGGAATGAGTCCCAGCACCCGCTCGCGTGCCGCTGCGTAGCCGCTGACCTGGGATGCGGCGAAGTCCAGCGATTCGGGGGTGAAGGCCTGCACGGCTGCGAGCTGGGTGGCGTGCGGCGGACACAGCGCCACGTTTCCGGCGAGTCTGGAGACCGGGTCCACCAGATGTTCGGGCAGCACCATCCAACCGAGCCTCCAGCCGGGCATCCCCCAGTACTTGGAGAACGAGGAGATCACCACGGCCTCCTCCCCCATCTCGGTGGCGCTCACGGTCTCGGCGCCGTAGCTGATGCCGTGGTAGATCTCGTCGCTGATGAGCTGGACCCCATGGTCGGCGCACCAGTCGGAGAGCTCGCTCAGCTGCTCACGTTCGATCATGGTGCCCGTCGGGTTCGCCGGGGACGCGAGGATCAGACCGGCCAGGCTGTTGCCGGCGTCGAGCTGTTCCTTGAGCTGGGCGACGGTCGGCTGGAAGCGCTCCTGCGGCCCGCAGTCCAGATCCACCACTTTGATGCCGAGCGCGCTGAGGATGTTGCGGTAGGCGGGATACCCCGGCCGGGCCAGCGCGACCCGGTCACCCGGGTCGAAGGCCGCCAGGAAGCTCAGCATGAAGGCCCCCGAGGAGCCGGTGGTGATCGCGATCCGCGCCGGCGGCACGGTGACCCCGTACCAGCGGGCATAGTGATCTGCGATCGCCGCGCGCAGCGGGGCGATCCCCATCGCGGCGGTGTAGTTCAGCACGGTGTTGCCGGCGTGGATCTCCGCGGCCGCCTGGTTGACCGCCGGCGGGGCGCCGGAGCCGGGCTCCCCCGCAGTCAGCGAGACGACATCCCGACCGGCGGCGCGCATCGCATCGATCCGGGCCAGGATGCTCATCACCTCGAATCCGGGCACCTGTGATCTCTGCGAGGGCATCATCGCTCCAGCCTATCGACTCGCTCCGTGTGAACAGTTCGGATCGTGTGGCAATGCTCGATCGGCACCTCGACGCTCACCCGCGCACCCGGCCGCATCGCGCTGCGTGAGCCAGATCCCAGCGCATAGGCGGTGATCACCGGGTCGGTCTGCAGACGGATCTGGTGCAGGGATCCGCGCTCCCTGATCTCGGCCACCTGCGCGGTGAAGCGGTTCGGGGCCTTCGCCGATGCGGGTGCCTCCGCGGTGAGGGAGATGTTCTCCGCGCGAACGCATACCGCCGCAGACTGCCCCACCTCGAGCCCCTCCGGGTTGCGGGTGACCAGCACCAGCTCTCCCGCCCGGACTTCGATGTTCTCGCCGCTGCGTCGGGTGATCTCCCCGCGAATGATGTTCTCCACACCCACTGCCCGAGCGGCTGAGGTCGTGCTCGGACGGTTGAAGACCTCCTCGACGGAGCCGATCTGTTGGACCCCGCCGTCGGCGAGGCTGAGCACTCGATCCGCCAGCGCCCAGGCCTCGGAGCGGTCATGGGTGACCAGCAGCGCAGGGGTGCCGGTGGCGAGGAGGATCTCGCGCAGCTCTCCGCGCAGCTGGTCGCGGGTGGGGGCGTCCAGCGCGCTGAAAGGCTCATCGAGGAGCAGCAGCTTCGGAGCGGACGCCAGCGCGCGGGCCAGAGCCACGCGCTGCGCCTCCCCGCCGGAGAGGCTCGTGGTGTCCCGGTCGAGGAGATGACCGGCTCGCGCGTTCTGCAGAGCCGTTCGGACCCGCTCCTCGCGCAGCGATCGTGGCATCTTCGGGATCCCATAGGCGACGTTCGCGGCGACGGAGAGGTGCGGGAACAGCGCATGGTCCTGGAACAGGTAGCCGATCCCGCGTCGTCGGACGGGAACTGCGCGTCGTTCCCCCTGCCAGACCTCTCCCCCCAGGGCGACCCGTGAGCCGGCTCCGGGGTGGGCGAGTCCGGCGATGCAGCGCAGGAGCGTCGTCTTGCCGGCCCCGGAAGGTCCGAACACCCCGGTGATCGGTGCGCACGCGTCCAGCGGGAGGGTCAGGTCCACATCGAGGACCTGGTGACGTATCCGCACGTTCAGATCCTCGGCCATATGGTCCTCCCCCTGCTGTTGAGCCCATAGGTCAGCCCGAGGACGACGACGGAGAACAGCAGCAGCCACAGGCTCGTGGTGGCCGCGGTGTCGTAGTCGAAGGCCTGGACGCTGTCATAGATGGAGATCGCGATGGTCCGGGTCTCACCGGGGATGTTGCCGCCGACCATGAGCACCACGCCGAACTCGCCGATGGTGTGTGCGAACGTGAGCACCGCGGCGGTCGTGATCCCGGTGCGTGAGAGCGGCAGGACCACGCGCAGGATCGTCGAGGACCAGGAGCGCCCCAGGACGGTGGAGGCCTCGAGCAGCCGTCGATCCACGCCCACGAAGGCGGCCACCATCGGCTGCACGGCGAAGGGCAGGCTGTAGATCACCGAGGCGATGAGCAGCCCGTTGAAGGAGAACGCCAGCGGAGATCCGGTCAGCTCCACCCACCACCGCCCGATCGGCGACCGGTTCCCCAGCGCGACCAGCACGTAGAAGCCCAGGACCGTGGGGGGCAGCACCAGCGGCAGCGCCACCACCGCTTCGATGACCGCGGTCCAACGCTGCCTCGAATACGCCAGCCACGCCGCCAGCGGCACCGCCAGGACGAGCAGGATCAGCGTCGTCAGCGTGGCGAGACGGATGCTCAGCTCAACAGCTGCCCAGTCCATCCTGCTCAGTCCTCGCCCGAGGGCGGGTAGAACCCATAGTCGGCAAGGATCGCCTGACCCTCCTCGGAACCGATGAAGGCCACGAAGTCTTCATCCTGCACAGTCGCATCATCGAGCAGCATCCCGCCCTGGCGCAGCGTGGGGAACGAGTCCAGCGGCACCTCGACATGGCTGCCCGCGCCGGTCATCGGTGGCGAGAGCGCCAATGACAGGGCGACGATGCCGGCATCGGCGTTGCCGCTCAGCACGAATTCCGCCGCCTGAGCGATGTTCTCCCCGAGCACGAGCTTGCTCTGCAGCTCCTCGGTGGCACCTGCTGTCTGAATCGCGGCCTGGGCGGCCTCGCCGTAGGGGGCGTGCTCCGGATTCGCGATGGCCACGGTGCGCACCTCCTCAGCGACGAGCCCGTCGATTCCAGCCTCGACATCCGCGGGGGAATCCTGCGGCGCCCAGACGACCAGGCGGCCCACGGCGTAGTCGAAGACTGAGTCCGGGTCGCCGAATCCGTCCTCGGCGAGATCCTGCGCCAGCTCGATGTCTGCAGAGAGGTAGACGTCGAACGGAGCTCCGTTGCGGATCTGCGCCGCAAAGTTCCCGGAGGAGCCATAGGTCACTGCCACCTCGACCTCTGGATGATCGACAGCGAACTCATCGATCACCTCGTCGAGGGCGTACTTGAGATCGGCTGCGGCCGCGACCTGCACCCGCACGTCGGCAGCGCCCTGATCGGTCTCCGGCCCTGAGCTGCCTGACCCGGGCGTCGCGCAGCCCGTGACCGCGAGCATCAGGCCCACCCCTGCGCCGACGCGCAGGCGACGCGGCCTTCTGCCGCTCGGGCTTCTACCGCTCATCGATGATCTCCCCCAGTTCGACCACCGCGTTGGTGGCCTTGACCACGACGGTGGCGGGAACGCCTGGGGCCAGGCGCATCTCCTCGGCGGCATCGCGGGTCATCAGGGAGGTCAGCCTGAATGCGCCTGCGGCGACCTCGACCTGTGCCATCACCCCGTCGGTCTTCACCTCGGTGACGATGCCCTCGAGCCGGTTCCTCGCGGACACGCGCGACCCGTCAGAGCCGGGCTCGGAACGAGACCGCGCGTAGGCCGCCACGGACTCGCCGCTGACGGCGGTCCGTCCGGCTGCGTCAGGTGCTCCACTCAGGGTCCCTGCGCTGATCAGCCGGCGCACGGTGTCGGAGCTGACTCCCAGAAGGCGGGCGACCTGTGAAACTCGCAGCTGCGTCATGGTGACGAGTATATGGGTGTATCAGCGGCCAGATCGGACAGTCCTCACAGCAGCTGCAAAATCCTAACCTGACTCGGGCTCACCCGGTCACGTAACGCCCCAGGTGTTCAGCGGTGAGCGTCTCAGCCTCATGGATCAGCTGCGCCGGGGTGCCGGTGAAGACCACCCGCCCGCCGTCGGTGCCGGCGCCGGGACCCAGATCGATGATCCAGTCGGCATGGGCCATCACCGCCTGGTGGTGTTCGATCACCACCACAGAGGTGCCGGAGTCCACGAGCCGATCGAGCAGGCCCAGCAGGTTCTCCACATCGGCCAGGTGCAGCCCGGTGGTGGGCTCGTCCAGGACGTAGACCCCGCCGGGGTCGGACATCTTCGTGGCCAGCTTGATCCGCTGCCGCTCGCCTCCGGAGAGGGTGTTCAGCGGCTGCCCCAGCCGCAGGTAGCCGAGTCCGACGTCGGAGAGTCGGGTGAGGATCTTGGTGGCGGCGGGCAGCCGGGCTGCTCCGCCGGAGAAGAACTCTTGCGCCTGATCCACCGAGAGGTTGAGCACCTGGCTGATGTTCAGGTCGCCCAGCGTGTAGGCAAGCACCTCGCGGCGGAAGCGGCGGCCCTCGCAGTCCTCGCACGGACTCGCCACGGTCTCCATCACGCCCAGCTCGGTATAGATGACCCCCGCGCCGCCGCAGGTGGGGCAGGCTCCTTCGGAGTTCGCACTGAACAGTGCGGGCTTGACCCCGTTGGCCTTGGCGAAGGCCTTGCGGATGGGCTCCAGGAGCCCCGTGTAGGTGGCGGGGTTCGAGCGGCTGGAGCCCTTGATCCCGGCCTGGTCGATGAAGGCCACCCCCTCGCGTCCGGCGAGGCTGCCTTCGATCAGCGTGGACTTCCCCGATCCGGCCACCCCGGTGATCACGGTGAGCACTCCGGTGGGGATGTCCACGTCGACGTCGCGCAGGTTGTTGGTCCGCGCACCCCGGATCTCCAGCGCTCCGCTGGAATCACGGACCTGGTCCTTGACCTGCGCCCGGTAGCCGAGGTGCCGGCCGGTCAGCGTCGCGCTGCCGCGCAGCGCCGCAACGGTGCCCTCGAAGCAGAGCTCACCGCCGGCCTCCCCTGCCCGAGGGCCCAGGTCCACCACATGATCGGCGATCTCGATGGTCTCGGGCTTGTGCTCGACCACCAACACGGTGTTGCCCTTGTCGCGCAGCCGCAGCAGCATCGTGTTCATCCGGGCGATGTCATGCGGGTGCAGCCCGATGGTGGGCTCGTCGAAGACATAGGTGATGTCGGTCAGCGCCGAGCCGAGGTGGCGGATCATCTTCACCCGCTGCGCCTCGCCGCCGGAGAGCGTGCCGGCGGGGCGATCCAGGCTCAGGTAGCCCAGCCCGATGTCGATGAAGTGTTCCACGGTCTCCAGCAGCGAGGCGCGCAGCGGCGCGACGGCGGGCGCCTCCAGTGCGCGCAGCCACTCGGCGAGGTCGCTGAGCTGCATCGCGCAGACCTCGGCGATGTTGCGGCCCCTGACCGTCACCGAGCGGGTGAGCGCGCTCAACCTGGTCCCGTCACATTCGGGGCAGGTGACGAAGGTGACCGCGCGGTCCACGAAGGCCCGGATATGGGGCTGCATCGCGTCGCGGTCCTTGGCGAGCATGGACTTGCGCACCTGCGGCACCAGGCCCTGGTAGGTCATGTTGATCCCGCCGATGCTGACCTTCTCGGGCTCGCGGTGCAGCAGGTCGTGACGTTCCTGCTCGGTGTAGTCCCGCACCGGCTTGTCCGGATCGAAGAAGCCGGACTCGGAGTAGTACCGCACCGACCATCCGCCGGCCTTGTACCCGGGCACGGTGATGGCGCCCTCGTTCAGCGACCTGGTGTCATCGATGAGCTGGGCGACGTCGATGTCGTTGATCTGGCCGCGGCCGTCACAGCGCGGGCACATGCCGCCGGTGACGCTGAATTCGCGGCGCTCCTTGGTGGTCTCTCCGCCGCGTTCGAAGCTGACCGCGCCGGCCCCGCTGATGCTTGCCACGTTGAAGGAGAAGGCCTGCGGGGAGCCGATGTGCGGCTCCCCGATTCGGCTGAAGAGGATCCGCAGCAGTGTGTTGACATCGGTCACGGTGCCCACCGTGGAGCGGATGTTCGCGCCGAGGCGCTCCTGGTTGACCACGATCGCCGCGGTCAGGCCCTGCAGGTCCTCGACATCTGGCCGGTTCAGGCTGGGCATGAACCCCTGCAGGAAGGCGCTGTAGGTCTCGTTGATCATCCGTTGAGACTCCGCGGCGATGGTCCCGAAGACCAGTGAGGACTTCCCCGAGCCGGAGACCCCGGTGAAGACCGTGAGCGCCCGCTTCGGGATCTGCAGACTGAAGCCCTTGAGGTTGTTCTCCCGCGCACCGATCACCTCGATGACGTCGTGGCGGCGTGCGGACTCGTTCATGGGCAGACAGTCCTTAGGTGTCAGTCCTCAGCGGCGGCGAGCTGGCCGCAGGCGCCGTCGATCTCCTTGCCGCGGGTGTCGCGCAGCGTGGTGGGCACCCCGAGTGACTCGAGCCGGTTCACGAAGGCTCGCATCACGTCGGGCTCCGAGGAGGTCCAGATCGATCCCGGGGTGGGGTTCAGCGGGATCGGGTTCACGTGCACCCAGCCGCGGCCGCGGGCGTTGAGCTTCTCGGCCAGCAGCTCGGCGCGCCACTGGTGATCGTTCATGTCCTTGATCAGTGCGTACTCGATGGACACCCGCCGGCCGGTGGTCTTGTAGTAGTGGTACGCCGCGTCGATGGCCTCATCGGCCTTCCAGCGCGAGTTCACCGGGATGAGCTCGTCGCGCAGCTCGTCGTCGGGGGCGTGCAGGCTCAGCGCGAAGGTGATCGGCAGGTTCTCATCGGCGAGCTTGCGGATCGCCGGGACCAGTCCCACGGTGGAGATGGTGATCCCGCGGGCGCTCATCCCGAGGCCCTCCGGCGCGGGATCCACCATCCGGCGCACGGCGTTCATCACCCGCTTGTAGTTCGCCAGCGGCTCGCCCATCCCCATGAAGACGATGTTGGAGACCCGCTGCGGGCCCACGCCTGGGGACGACGACGCGCCCTTGCCCGCGGCTGCCGATTCCTCGGACTCCGCGAAGTCGGTCTCCTCGCCCAGGGCCGCATGGTCGGCTTCGTCGGCGATCTCGGCGGCGTTCGGCGCGTCGAGCTCTCCGGCGGCGATGGCCCGGTTGGCCTGGACGATCTGGTCCACGATCTCAGCCGAAGACATGTTGCGGGTCAGTCCGTTCTGGCCGGTGGCGCAGAAGGGGCAGTTCATCCCACAGCCGCACTGCGAGGAGATGCACAGCGTGATCCGGCTGCGGTAGCGCATCAGCACCGACTCGATCATGGCGCCGTCGAAGAGCCGCCAGAGGAACTTGATCGTGGCGCCGTCGTCGGTCTTGAGCCGGCGGACCTCGGTGAGCAGCGGGGGCAGGAACTCCTCGACCAGCTGTTCGCGGGTCTCGGCGGGCAGATCGGTCATCTGCTCCGGGTCCGAGGTGTAGTGCCGGAAGTAGTGCACCGAGAGCTGCTTGGCGCGGAAGCCGGAGATGCCCAGCTCCTTGGCCCGGGCGATCCGCTCGTCCAGGGTCATGTCCGCCAGGTGCTTGGGCGGCTGCTTGACCTTGGGCTGCGCGAACTGGAGCTTCGGTCGACCCTCGGCGTCCATAGGCTGCTTCCAGCCCTCTGCCTTGGGCCGGATCTGCGGACGCGTGGCATCTGCGGGCGGAGCCGATGTGGAGCTTCTCGGCGGACCGCCGGCTGCGGTTTTCGGCGCCCCGGAGGCACTGCGGGCCGGCCCCTGCTTGGGCGCGGAGCTGGACGGTTCGGGGCGCGAGTTCTTCGAAGATGACATCGCACTGATTGTCCCATGGGCGGCGTGGAACCGGTATGCCCGGTGCTGACACTGCCCTCAGGCGGGCGGAGCTCAGCTGGCGCGACCAGGTTTCCAGCAGCCATGAAGGAGCCCTGCTTGCGCCTGAGTCCGATCTCCCGGTCGGGATGATCACCATCGTGCTCTACGGCGGCTGCCTGGCGGCGCTGCTGGCGCACCAGGCCCGGAGAGACTGACGCGCTTCGCTCACTCCGAGCCGCTCAGCTGATCCCGTCGTAGGTCAGCCGACCGCCGAGCAGCGTCGCGGAGACGCCCATCTCACGCAGACCGACGGCTTGAGGATCAGCGAGAGGATCGGTCTCCACGAGCACCAGATCCGCCGCGTCTCCCTCGCTGACCTGGTGACTTCCCTTTGCGGTGCCCCCGCGGGTGGCTGCCGCGAGCGCGGTGGCCGGGTCCAGGCGCTGCTCCGGATGCCACGCGTCCCGGCCGTCGCGGCTTCGACTCACCGCCGCGGCGATGGCCACCCACGGGTCCAGCGGGGCGACCGGCGCATCGGAGCCCAGCCGCAGCGGCACCCCGGCGCGGGTGAGCGCGTCCAGCGGGAAGGCCCGATCGGTGCGCCCGGCCCAATATGCATCGGCCACGTCACGGTCATCCATCGCATGTTCGGGCTGCACGCTGGCGGTGAGTCCGAGCCGGGCGAAGCGCGGGATGTCCTCCCAGCGCAGCAGCTGGGCATGTTCGATCACTCCCGGCATGGCCAGCGCCTCGAACGCGTCGAGCACGGCGCTGTTCGCCCGGTCCCCGATCGCGTGGATCGCCGCGGCGATCCCCCCGTCGCGGGCCTGACGCATCACATCCTGCAGCTCATCCATCGGCACCGTCTGCATCCCGCAGCTGTGCGGATGCATCAGGTCCACCTCCGGATAGGGGTCCCAGCACCAGGCGGTGCGGGTGTTCAGCGAACCGTCGGAGATCACCTTCAGCGGCCCCATGGTCACCAGTCCGCGCTCATCGAGCGCATCGCCGGTGGAGATCCCCGCCAGCAGCGCCGACTGCAGCCGGTCGGGCCAGACGGACACCTCCACGCGCAACGAATCCACTCCGGCCGCGGTGCGCAGCGGCCACTGGGAGATGTTGTCGGCATTCTCGAACTCGACGATCCCCACCACCCCACGCTTCGCCGCCGCCTGAGCGGTCTGCCGGTAGATCTCGGGGGTCAGCGCGGCGGGGTCCTGGAGCTGGTCCATCACGGCGAAGGAGTCCGCCTCGCGCAGCAGCCCGCTGGCGTCCGTGGAGACTCCCAGTCGAGTCTGCAGCGCGGTGTTGAGCCACATGCAGTGCAAATCGCCGCTGATCAGGCCCACCGGCACCGAACCGGTCGCCTCGTCCAGGCTGCTCAGCGAGGGAAGGTCGGGCCAGAGCCCATCCCGGAACCCGTACCCGACGACGCCAGAGCCCGCCTGTTCCGAACCTTCCACCGCGAGCGCCGGGTCGGAGCTGAGCGCCCCGCGCACCAGCTGCAGCACCTCTGCCGCGCTGGTGGTCGCGGCGAGGTCGAGGCGCCGCCGCGCGATCACCCACTGGGTGAAGTGCACGTGGTGGTCCCACAGCCCAGGGATCAGGAAGCGGCCGTCGGCGTCCAGGGAGTCGGCGCCTGCAGCTCCTCCCCGCCGGGCCCCCGGCCCGGCGGGGGCCAGGGATGCCACCCGCCCATCCACCAGGTGCACATCGTGCAGGACCGGGCCCGAGGTCAGCGCGCCATCCCCACCGGGGAGCCGGACGTTGCGCAGGATCAGCGAGTCAGAACGCCGTGACGTTGGATTCATCGGGCATCTCCCTTCACAGCGGTCTCCCGCAGTGCCGCCTCATTCAGTGCCGCCTCATTCACCCGGGACATCCGATCTGCCAGCGCCGGGTCCGCATAGGGGCCGGTGCCGCGCAGCTCATCGATGATGTTGCGCACTGATTCCATGGACTTGTCCTGGCTCATCTTCTCCTTGGCCTCGATGCGGGTGACGCGCAGCCGGAACCCGACGGTCCCGCGCACGATCCGCTGGGCGTATTCGCTGTTCTCCTCCGTGGCGTCGAGCAGGTGCGGGTCCGGGAGCGGGCGCTCGAAGTGCTCCACGAGGCGGTGCAGCACGGAGAGGTTCTCGGTCTCGGAGAGGACCTCGGGCACGCCATAGAGGTGCGCCGCGGCGAAGTTCCAGGTGGGCACATTCGGGCGGCTGCCGTACCAGCTCGGTGAGATGTAGCCGTGCGGCCCTTGGATGATCGCGAGCAGCTCGCTCGGCTCGGTCCCGCCAGCACCACCCAGCCCGAGCTTGGCCTCATCGGGCCGACCGACATGGCTGAGCAGGACGAGCCCGCCGTCGTCGTCGGCCTGGGCCTCGAGGATCACCGGGTAGTGCGAGGCGACGAGGCCCGCCGGGGTGTGTGCCACGAAGGTGCACCAGGGGTGCGCAGTGATCAGGTCCTTGATGGCCTCGAGGTCCTCGAGGGCGTAATCCGGGTTGTGACGCATCCCCCCAGGATAGGGAGCTGCCTCGGCCGCACCAAGTGGAAGGACTCCCTTCACGCACACCAGCGCGCTCACCGCCCTGGAGCCGATGACCAGCGCGGAGACCCTTGACAGGACGGCAGGGCCGCCCGCGGTGCAGGGCTGGACGTGTTCACTGAGCCCGAGCCGCCGACGCTGCGCGCCAGCCGGGCGTTCCTGCCGCTGCTCGGTCAGGCCGCGCAGTCTCAGCGCACGCAGTCTCAGCGCGCGCAGTCTCAGGCCGTGCAGACCGAGGATCCGGACTGCCGCCGAAGAACTGTCGGCGGCGTACACCTTGCGAATCCGCCTCGGCGAGTGACCTGGTCAAGCCTCAGACCACCGGCCGCTTGAGCTCCTGCGCCAATCGGTGGAAGTCCCGCGCGGGGTTTCCGAAGCGGTGCAGGGTCATCGAGACCGCCTGCTCCTTGAGCCAATAGCGCAGCTCCACCCGGCCGGAGGCGGTGACCTCATCGGCGATCAGCGCCACCTCAGGGCGCTCCGCGAGCCGCGTGCGCAGCTCGGAGTCCACGGCGCCGAGCACACGCACCCGCACCCCGACTCCGCGGTCATGCACACCGGCGGCAAGCGCCGTGGAGAACTGACCCGTGGTCTCCTGGGTCACCGTCAGCTTCAGCGTCCTGCGCCCCAGCTCCAGCGCCTTCGCAGTCGCGGGCGGCAGCTTGGGGTACGCCGAGATGCTCACCTCTGCCCCGGCGCGCTGGGCTGCGACCAGCGCGCGCAGCAGCTGAACCGCGGTGGCGTCCACGCCCACGCGCAGCAGCACGTCCTCACCGAGGTACCGGAAGATGTTCGCCTCGCTCTCCAGCCCGGTGCGGTCAGCGGGCTGACCGAACTCGGCCTCCCACCAGCGCTGATCATCGGCGGCGGCCGCTGCGAGCCAGGAGCGATCAGCCCCGGAGACGATCCCGGAGCTGACGGCTGAGTCCATGAGCCTCCCCACACTCTCCTCGACCACAGCCCTGGCGGAGCCTCCGGCAGGAGCCGCGGCACCCACCATGTCATCTTCCCAGCGACCGAAGAGCATGACATAGTTGGGGCCGCCGGCCTTGGAGCCCAGCCCCACCGAGGACTGCTTCCAGCCGCCGAACGACTGGCGCTGGACGATCGCTCCGGTGATGCCCCGGTTGACATAGGCGTTGCCGACTTGAACCCTGTCCAGCCAGGTGCTCACCTCCGCGGGCTCCAGCGAGTGGATGCCACCGGTGAGCCCGAAGTCGACCTGGTTCTGCGCGGCGATGGCCTCGTCCAGGTCAGTGGCCTCCATCAGCCCCAGCACCGGTCCGAACACCTCGGTGAGGTGGAAGAAGGATCCGGGCTTCACGCCGTCCTTGATTCCCGGGGACCACAGCAGGCCGGTGTCATCGAGCTGCCTGGGCTCCAGGAGCCAGGACTCACCGGGCTCAAGGGTCGTGAGCGCGCGGCGCAGCTTCTCGCTGGGCTCCTCGGTCAGCGGGCCGACGGTGGCGGCAAGGCTGCTCGGCCAGTCCACGACCATCGATGAGGCGGCGTCCACCAGCTGGCGGCGGAACCGCTCCGAGTCATAGACGCTGCCCACCAGGATGCCCAGCGAGGCGGCGGAGCACTTCTGCCCGGCGTGGCCGAAGGCCGAGGTGACCAGGTCCGCCACTGCCAGGTCGCGGTCCGCCGAGGGGGTGACGATCAAGGCGTTCTTGCCGGAGGTCTCGGCATTGATCGCCAGCGCGGGCTTCCAGGAGCGGAACATCGCGGCGGTCTCGGAGGCGCCGGTGAGGATCACCCGGTCGATTCCGTCGTGGGAGACCAGGCGCTTGCCGTCCGCGCCCTCGAAGGGATAGACCCCGTGCAGCACCTCGCGCGGAACGCCCGCATCCCAGAGCGCATCCAGGATCGCCATCGAACAGTGCGGAGTGTGGTTCGAGGGCTTGTGGATCACCGCGGCACCGGCGGCCAGCGCGGCGAAGGTGCCGCCTGCCGGGATGGCGAGCGGAAAGTTCCACGGCGGGGTGATCAGCACCAGGCGGTCCGGGATGAACCGGGCATGCTCGACCTGCTCGATCTCCAGGGCACTGTGCGCGTAGTAGCGGGCGAAGTCGATCGCCTCGGAGATCTCCGGATCCGTCTGGGCCACGGATTTGCCCACTTCAGCCGCGGCGATCGAGACCAGATGTCCACGACGCGCAGCCAGGATGTCTGCGGCCCGGTAGAGGATGCGGGCCCGTTCGACGGCGGGGCGCGCCGCCCACGGCTCGGCCGCCGCGCGCGCCTGGGCCACCAGCTCGTCGATGCGCTCGCCGCTGATCTTCTCCGGCAGCGACTGACCCTCCAGCCAGCCTGGCTGTGACGCGCGGGCAACGGCGTCCGCGGCCCAGCGCTGGTTCGCCGGCAGCGCGGGATCGGTATCGGGCTCGTTCACGAAGGGCGGGAGGGCGGCGGCGTCGTCGCTCTTCAGCTCGCCCGCGCTCGACAGCGCTTCAGCACCCTGCCGCTCTTCGAGACTGCGATCCTGGGTGTGCTGCGGGCCGGGCGCGGTGTGGCCGTGCTTGCTGAGGATCTCTTCCAGCAGCGCCAACGAGTCACGGAAGCGCTGGGCCTCGCGCTCGAAGACCTCGCTGCCGCGGCCGGAGCCGTCCACCTCCAGCTCGAAGATGCCTGACATGAAGTTCTCGCTGGCAGCGTTCTCCTCGAGCCGGCGGACCAGGTAGGAGATGGCCACGTCGAACTCGGCGGGGCGCACTGCCGGGACGTAGAGCAGCAGCTGGCCGACGTCGGCGCTGACCGCCTCGGCCTGCTCGGTGGCCATGCCCTGGAGCATCTCGAATTCCATCTGCCCGGTGACACCGCGCTCGGCGCCGAGCAGGTGGGCGAAAGCGATGTCGAAGAGGTTGTGTCCGGCCACTCCGATCCGCACCCCTGCCATGTTCTCCTCGGTCAGCAGCCAGTGCAGGACGAGCTTGTAGTTCGCGTCCGTGGCCTCCTTGGACTCACAGGTGACCTGGGGCCAGCCGGCGATTTCGCCGTGGACCTTCTCCACAGCCAGGTTCGCGCCCTTGACCAGGCGGATCTTGATCCCTGCTCCGCCTGCCGCGACCCGGGCGTTGGCAAACTGAGCAAGCTCCTGGGTCGCGCCGAGCGCATCCGGGAGGTAGGCCTGCAGCACGATGCCACCCTCGTAGTGCTTCAGCTCGGGGCGCGAGAGCAGGGTCTTGAACACCGCGATGGTCAGGTTGAGGTCGCGGTACTCCTCCATGTCCAGGTTGATGAACTTGGATCCCGCGGGGGCCTTGGCCGCCTCCTGGTACATCGGGATGAGCCGGGCGACCACATAGTCCACGGTCTGCTCGAAGCCCCACATGGAGATCTGCGAGGCGATGGAGGAGACCTTGATGGAGACGTAGTCGACGTCATCGCGGCGCAACAGGTCGACGGTGTCCTGCAGGTGCTTGTCCGCCTCAGCCTCTCCGAGCACCGCCTCGCCGAGGAGGTTGATGTTCAGCCGATGCCCGTCCTGCTTGATCGAAGCCACGGCCTTGCCGAAGGGCTTGTCTCGGGCATCGACGACCATGTGACCGACCATGGATCGCATCCGCGCGCGGGCCGCGGGGACGACGACGTCGGGCAGCGTCTTGGCCAGCGCGCTGCCGGCGCGGATCTGCGCCCGGTCCAGCGAGGAGAGCGTGTCTGGGGCGAGTCCGCCCAGCTCAGCGAGCGCGGAGGCGGCGGCCCTGGTGTCCTCGGTGCGGATGACCCGGTCCACGAATCCCACCGTGAAGTCCAGGCCGTTGGGGTGGGAGAGCACAGCGGAGAGTCGCTGGGCGGACTTGTCCGCGGCGGCGTGGTTCTTGCTCTGCTTGCTGGGCTTGCTGGAACCCGTCTCACCGGGGCCGCGCTGCAGCCAGCGGGTGACCTTGGAGACTGCGGCCTCGGAAAGGTCGGTGAGCTCGGCGGTGTTCTGAGTGGACATCGGGGCCTCATTTCACGCAAGGATGCGGGTTCAGCTGTCGGAGTGCTCGGTCTACTGACTTCCAGTGTGTGTCGTCACACACTCGGGAAGCACCCCATGACGGGTTTTCTCCGTATCTTTTGAGTCATAAATGGTGGAGACTGGCAAGCATGCAGACCACCGGTCGGGGCCGCCCGCGGATCCAGGACACGGCTGATGACATCGTGGCCAGCGTGCTCGCGACGGCCGGGGCGAGGGTGAGCACACCGGACTTCTCCACCCGGCGCATCGCCGAGCTCACCGGACTGAGCCAGACGCTGGTCAGCCGCGCCTGCCGGAGGATCCGGCGGGCCCGCGCAGGCGGGGCCGGTGGGGGCACCGATGGCGACTGCGGGGACGAACGGCTCGGCGGGGCTCCGGATCCGGCGGTCGGCGACCTGGTCGTGACGGAGCTGCAGGTGAGGTTCCCGCGAATCATCTTGCGCTTCGCCCCTCAGGCGAGAACCGCCATCCGGCAGCAGACCGTCGCGGAACGTCGGTCCACTGCCCTGATGGCCTCATTGCACGCTTCGGAGGCCGCGCGCTGGCGGGTCCGGGATGCCGGCGCGGCTCACCCCGCAGAGGTCGCCGTTCACGACCCAGACCAGCTGAGCGCCTGCTGGGACGCCAATGCCCCCGATTGGGATCAGTTCCTCGACCGCACAGCTGCACTGCTCAGCCTCTGTGCGCCGACCGCCGACGCGATTCCCGGTGACCTGCTGGATCTCCTGGCCCGACGTGCCGGACGAGGACTGCACGGCACAGAGTGGCAGCGAGGGGCCCAGCAAAACGAATTTTCTTCTGACTCAGATTCCGAATTGGGCGCCGAAGATGCCGCGCTGCCCACCGACCCGGAGCGGTCGCCGCGGAACCGCTGGTTCTCCCAGGTGGAGCTCTCGGTGACTGAACAGATCGCCATCGCACTGCGCCGGGAGATCACCAATTCGGGCTTCCTCGCGGGCGACCGCCTCTCTCCTGACGTGCTCGGCAGTCAACTCGGACTCGGCCGCAGCGCCGTCCGCGCGGCGATGAGCCGACTGGTCGATGATGGGCTGTTGGACTTCCATCAGGGAAGCTTCAGGGTTCCCGCAGTGACCGGGGCGGACGTCGTCGACCTGTACGCAGCCCGACTGCACCTCGGGATGGTCCTGCTCAGGGCCTGCGCGGTGCAGCCCCGGCACCGGATGCTGCCGGTCCGACTGGCGCTGGGGGCGGTGGAGGCGGCGGCGATTCAGGGCACCCGGTTCGATGTCGGTCTGACGGATCTGCAATTTCAGCAGGAGCTGGCGGAGGCGTCCGGGTTGAGCCAGTCCGCGCGGGGGTTCCACGCACTGACCCTGCGGGTGCGGATGTTCATCGCCGTGCTGCGCCTGGACTACAGCCCCGCGGTGGAGCGCATCGTCAGCGATGACCGGCGCATCCTGACCGCGGTGCTGGCCGGAGACGCCGAAGCTGCAGTGCGGGCCTGGCGGTTGAAGCTCGACAATGCCGTACGGCACATGTCTGCGCTGGCTCCGGAGTCCTTCGACGCTGAGCTGTGGTCACGGCTGAGCCGGTAGCCGCTCAGCCGGCGAGTCGGTGCACCGGCGCCTTGGGGATCATCAGCGGCGCCGGCCCCTGGGTCCTCGATCACGCGCAAGTCGACACCGAAGACGCGGTGCCTTCGGCGGCGATGCGGCCGTCCTACATCGCGACGATATGCGAGGCGCAGCGCCGCACCTGGTTGATGTTTTCCAGCACCTGCCGCTCCTCCTACCCGGAGGTCAGGCCGGAGGCGGAATGTCGGTATTCGTCGGTCATGGGATCCTTCGTGGCGACGGACCCCACACCGGGGCATCGGACAGGGCCGCAGACCGGAAACCTGGGCAGGATCTTCGCGCTGGCAACACTCCCCCAGGGGTGCTGTCATCAGGGCCGGCCTACGGGCTCGCCGGGGGTGGACGGTCGGCGGGAACGTCCAGGAAACCTGCGGTCTTGAGCCGATGATGTTTGCGACACAGCGCCCACAGGTTGGCCGCCGTGGTCTGGCCGTGGGGCCATGGGATCTGATGATCGATGTCGCAGTGCTCAGCTGCAACCATGCATCCCGGCGCTTGGCAGGTGCCATCGCGGAACTCGATGGCCCGACGAAGGAGCTTGGGCACGAATCGGCTCTCATAGACCCGGATCAGGGGCTCGAACGCCGCCACGTGTGGAGCGGACGCGACATCCGGTGGAGCGGGCGCGGCGTCGGATGGAGCGGACCGGACGGCTGGGACCGGCGCCGGCACCGGGGTCCAGGTGATCTGATGTTCTTCGCTGAGGATGATCCGCCGGATCATCTCTGCCGGATAGGCGTGCCGCCGATTTCGGCTCAGCGCGGGCTGCCCAGCACCCCGAGGCGTGCCCGTGGCCCAGCCCGAACCCGACAGCAAGGTCTCGGGCTCGATCAGAATTCCGACGTGGGCGTTGATGGGTGTGCCGGACTCACTCTGACCGGCGAGCAGCCAGTGCGAGACGAGATCTGCCTCCCGCTGGGCCTGGGTCCTGGGATCCCCCGCTTCTCGGTTCGTCGGAGCTGCGGCGCGCTCTGAGGAACCGTCACCGGCCACCCCGACAGGGTCCTCGGCGGGTCCCAGCTTCGGTGCCTCCCACCCGGCGTCCGACCCAGCATCAGGTCCGCCACCCGGGAGGCCGAGCCAGTCGAATCCACCCGGAGCGCCAGCAGCGCTGGTCATACCCCCGGCGCCGACCCTCCCCACCACCGGCCGTTCGACACAGGGATCGTAGGGGACGTCCTGCCTCGGGCTCCGGGCAACATCCACCAACCGGTTCTTGATGGCCTCAGCGGTGAGAGTGGGCAGCATCGCGTGAAGGATGCTGACTCCATCCTCCAGATGCTCCAGCCATACCCGGCGTTCGGCATGGCTGCGGCGACACCGCTGCACATGCTGGTCAGGCTCCATTCGAGCCACAAAACGGTTCAACCAGGCGTTCAGCCGCGCCGGCCGATGGGTCAGTGCATAGGTCGCGGCCTCGGCGTCGAGGCGTTCCCGGTGCAACGGAGCGACGAGGCGTTCAGCCGCTGAGATCACACGGACCAGAGAACGGACGGGAACATCTCCGGCACGCACCGCGCCCCACACTCGCGGCAGGTGGTGCCGGGCGAAACAGGCCTGTTGGTACTGGGTGTACACGTGCCCCTCGCTGGCCCCCAGGGCCTCTGCCGCATTCATGATGGCCGCCGATTCGGCGGTCGCATGACCGCGAGCGCTGCGCATGAGCTCGGGCTCGATCACCGCGGTGTCACGCAGGAAGGACTCCACGTAGTCCACAAGCAGGCGCAGCTGCTCCGCCTGACCTCGATTCAGCTGCCGCTGGGACTCCCGCAGCGGCTCTGCATTCGGATCAGTGAGTGCAACCTGCATGATTCGAATATATCTTCTAATAGGGTGAGATTCAATAGTTCAGTTCATGCCAGTTTGGTTTTGTTTGAAGGGATGTCGAGGGGTCAGCGAGACCCGTCTCAGGGACGCACCATCGGGATGTCCGTGATGGCGGAAGCGCCAGGATCCCGCTTCTCAGTTCCGTCGCAGCGGAACCCATTGCGGCGGTAGAACGCCATGGCACGAGGGTTCTGCTTGGCCACCCAGAGACTGACCGGCCCTGCCATCGCGAAGCCGATGATCTCGCCGTCGGACTCTGCGACCCGGATGCTCCACTCGGCCCGCTGCTCGGAGAGGATCCGTGCCCACATCTCGCGGCGCTGACGAGAATGCCCTTCGGTGAAGAACTCGGCGGGGAGCAGGTCCGTGTAAGTCTCTTGCCAGGTGGTCACGTGCGCCGCCGCGATGTGATTCGCATCCTCGCGCCGCGGCCGCCGGATCAGCGCGGCCGCCGGATCAGCGCAGCCGCCGGATCAGCGCGGTCGAGGACCCTGGCGCCGTCGACTCAGTCATCAGCCCAGCCCTCCGGAGCTCGGTAGCGCCGGCTCCTGAACATCATCAGGGTGACCCCCACGAGCACCGCGGCGTAGACCAGGATCGCCACGGTCAGCGTGGGATCACCCGAACCGTCGGCCGCGCGCACCAGCCCGGCGGTGATCCAGGCGAGCAGCAGGTAGGTGGCGCCGAAGATCAGCTCGAGATCCGAACTCATCCGCCGGTTCAGCTCCGGCCGGCGCTCCGGCGTGGTCCAGTACGCTTCGGCGCTGGTCGAGGGCAGCGAAAGCAGCTCGGGGCTCACGCGGCTGATCAGCACTCGGCAGCCGAGGACCACCGCGAACACCACCGCCCCTGTGACTGCCGCGGCGCTGAGAACCCAGGTCTTGGACGCCCAGCGTGTAGGTGTCCCATCGAAGCCGAGATGCGCGGGCAGCGGATCTGGTCCGTCGAGCGCGATCCAGGCGAGCACCCCCGTATAGACCAGCAGGCCGACGATCAGCGCGAGCCTGCCCGGAATGAGCGTCGCGCCGCGAGCCTGGATCACACCGATGGGCCGAGCTCCCCCACCTCGATGGTTCCGCTGACCGCGACATCGGTCCGGCCGCCGACCCAGAGCGACTCGCCCTCGCCCTCGATGTGCACCCGGCCGCGACGCTGCAGCACCGTGCCCTGGCTGGCCACGTAGGGCGGAGACATCTTGCCCGAGTACTCCAGCCACTGCGCCACCGAGGCGTTCAGGCTTCCGGTGACCGGATCCTCGCGCAGCGCGCCGGTGTCGTCTGGGAAGAAGGCGCGCAGCTCGAGAGCGGTGTCCGCACCCTCGGGCTGCCGGGCGACCACACCGAGGAAGCGGTACTCCGGATCGGTGATCCTGCCCAGATCCGGGGTCACGCCCAGCACGGTCTCGGCGTTGTCCAGCAGCAGTGCGACCCACCCGGGACCGTTGTCCACCCAGGCCGCGTCCAGCACCTGATCAGGGGTGATGCCGAGCGCGTCGGTGAGCATCTCGCGGGCCGCCTTCGGGATCGGCCCCGACCGCACCAGGCCGGGTGCGCCGAAGGAGAGCGTGTGATCGCCGATCTGCACCGGAACCAGACCCACACCGCATTCCTGGACGACGACGCCGGCTGATCGCGGCTCGTGCCCGAGGTCCAGCCAGGCGCGCGCCGAGCCCAGCGTGGGGTGCCCGGCAAAGGGCAGCTCCTTGTCCAGGGCGAAGATCCGCACCCGGTAGTCCGCCTCCGGCGTGGTCGGCGGCAGCAGGAAGGTGCACTCGGAGAGATTGGTCCAGCGCGAGATGGTGCGCATCTGCTCGTCGCTGAGGCCCTCGGCCTCGGCGATCACCGCGACGGGATTGCCCATGAATGGTCCGTCGCCGAAGACGTCGACCTGGCGAAATGGCTTCAACATGGGCTCATCTTAGACAGGGTTCCGCGGCGCGGCACCCTGACGCCACGGAGATTCTGCTCAGACGCCCTTGAACCCGCGCAGCCGCAGGCTGTTGCCCACCACCGAGAGCGAGGAGAACACCATCGCGGCGCCGGCGAGCATCGGGTTGAGCAGGCCCAGCGCGGCCAGCGGAATGGCGGCGACGTTGTAGCCGAAGGCCCAGAACAGGTTGGACTTGATCACTCGAAGTGTCCGGCGCGAGAGCGCCAGAGCATCGACGACCGAGCGCAGGTCTCCGCGCATGACAGTGATCCCCGCGGCGTTGATCGCCACATCGGTGCCCGTGCCCATGGCGATGCCCAGATCCGCCTGGGCCAGCGCGGCCGCGTCGTTGACGCCGTCGCCGACCATGGCCACTGTCCGTCCCTGCTCCTGGAGCCGGATGATCGCGGCCACCTTGTCCTGCGGCAGCGCCTCGGCGATGACCTCATCGATGCCGACCTCGGCGGCCACCCGGTCTGCGGCGCCGGCGTTGTCACCGGTGAGCAGCACCGTAGAGAGTCCCATGGCAGAGAAGCGGGCCACGGCCTCGGCGGAGGTGTCCTTGACCGCATCCGAGACGATCAGAACCCCGGCGAAGCTGCCGTCGACTGCGACCAGGACCGGGGTCGATCCCTGCGACTCGGCCTGGGCGAGCAGCCCGGCGACCTCGGCCGGAAGCTCGATCCCCTGCTGGCGCAGCAGCTCGCGGCGGCCCACCGTCACCGTGCGCCCGGAGACCGTCCCGGAGACGCCGTACCCCTGGTGGTTCGTGAAATCGCTCGCCTCAGACAGCTTCCCGGAGGTCGAGCCGAGGGTCTCGCGCGCCGCATTGGTCACGGCGCGGGCGATCGGGTGCTCGGAGGCTGACTCCAGCGCGCCGGCGAGACGGAGCAGCTCGGCGTCGTCGTCAGCGGAATCCGGAGCGCTCCAGGCGCGTGCCGAGTGCATCGCGGCGAGCTTCATCGCCCCCGTGGTCACCGTGCCGGTCTTGTCCAGCACCACTGTGTCGATGCCGCGCGAGGCCTCGAGGACCTCGGGGCCGCGGATGAGGATCCCCAGCTGCGCGCCGCGGCCGGTGCCCACCAGCAGTGCGGTGGGTGTGGCCAGCCCGAGCGCGCAGGGGCAGGCGATGATCAGCACGGCCACGGCGGCGGTGAACGCGAACTCCGCAGAGGGGCCGAGGAACAGCCAGATCAGCAGGGTGACCAGCGCGATGACCAGCACGATGGGCACGAAGATCCCGGAGATCCGGTCTGCCAGCCGCTGGACCTGGGCCTTGCCCGACTGCGCCTCCTCAACCAGATGGGCCATCTGGGCCAGCTGGGTGTCGGAACCGACCCTCGAGGCACGGACGATCAGTCGTCCGGAGGAGTTCATCGTGGCCCCGGTGACGCTGTCACCCTGGGTGACCTCCACCGGCACCGATTCTCCGGTGAGCATCGACATGTCCACCGCGGACGCGCCGGTGACCACGGTGCCGTCGGTGGCGATCTTCTCCCCCGGGCGCACGATGAACTCGTCCCCGACGGCGAGTTCGCGCACCGGGATGAGCACCTCGGAGCCGTCGCGCAGCACCGAGACCTCCTTGGCTCCCATGTTGAGCAGCGAGCGCAGCGCCTGCCCGGCGCTGGACTTGGAGCGCTTCTCGAAGTACCTGCCCAGCAGCAGGAAGACGGTCACCGCAGCGGCGACCTCGTAGTAGATGCTGGCAGCGCCCATGTGGTGGGCGGCGTCGGAGAGCCAGGGCGGCTCGGCGAAGAACACGAACTCGTGCCGCAGCCGCGGGTCACCGGCAGCGCCGAAGATCATGGCGTAGAGCGACCAGAGCAGCGCCGCGAGCGTGCCCAGTGAGATGAGCGTGTCCATGGTGGCGGCGCCGGCGCGCGCATTCAGCGCCGCGGCGCGGTGGAAGGGCCACCCGGCCCAGAGCACCACCGGCAGGGTCAGTGCCAGCGAGACCCAGTTCCACCAGGGGAACTGCAGCGCCGGGATCATGGCGAGCAGCACCACGGGCACGGTGAGCACGGCGGAGATCAGCAGACGACGACGCAGCCCGACCAGCTCCCGTGCGGCCGGGCTCGCAGCGGAGGGCTCCTCGGTGAGCGGCGCCGGCTCCTGGGCGCTGTATCCGGTCTTCTCCACCGCCGCGATGAGCTCCGCGACGGTGGAGTCGCGGTCGACGGAGCTGCGGTCGGCGGCGTCGCGGTCTGCGAAATCCGCAATCTGGACAGCAGCCTTCTCGGTGGCGTAGTTTACGGTGGCCGTGACACCGTCGAGCTTGTTGAGCTTTCGTTCGACGCGCTGCGCGCAGGCGGCGCAGGTCATCCCGCCGATCTCGAGCTCGATGCGCCCGGTGCTCACCGAGCTCACAGCTGGCGCACGGCGTCGTAGCCGGCCTCGTCCACGGCGGCGAGGACGGTCTCGTCGGTGAGGACTGCGTCGTCGGTGACAGCTATCTCCAGGCGCCCCGTGTCCGCGCTGACCTCCAGGCCGGAGACGCCGGGGAGCTGCTCGACCTCTGCCCGGATGGCGCTCTCGCAATGTCCACAGGACATTCCAGTGACGCTGTAGCGGCGGGTGTCGGTCATGATGGGCTCCTCGGCAGACGAATGGTGGGGCAAGAACATTCTCAAATATACCCCCTCAGGGTATATTTGTGGAACACAGCTCATATAGTGGTGGCCTCGGCCACCTGAGGAGGATCCATGGACAGCGCAGCGCTCGACGACCCTGGCAACATCCCTGCCAATGCCCCTGCCGACACTGCGACCCAGGAGCAGCATCATGGCTATATGACGCAGAAGGACCGCTACCTGGGGCGACTGCGCCGGATCGAGGGGCAGGCCCGCGGGATCCACCGGATGGTGGAGCAGGACACCTACTGCATCGACATCCTCACCCAGATCAGCGCCACCACGGCGGCGCTGGAGAACGTGGCGATGGCGCTGCTGGAAGACCACCTCCGGCACTGCGTGGCCGACGCGGTCGCCGTCGGCGGGGATGAGGCCGAGGAGAAGATCCAGGAAGCCACGGCAGCCATCCGCCGCCTCGTGAAGTCCTGACCACTCATATGATGACTCCCGCACGCGGCGTAGCCCTGATGGTGGTGGGCACCCTCGCCATGGCCGCCTCTGCGGCGATGATCTCCGCGATCGACGGCGAGCCGCTGAGCGTCGCAGCCTGGCGCTGCCTGCTCGCGGTGCCGATGCTGCTGCCGCTGGCGGCCTGGGAGCTGCTGCGCCGCAGGGGAAGGGCCAAGCTCTCGCGCCGCACACTGGTCGGAGCGCTGATCGCCGGGGTCGCGCTGGGCGTGGACTACAGCTTCTACAACACCTCGATCAACATGATCGGGCCCGGCATCGCAACCGTGCTGATCAATGTGCAGGTCGTGATCCTGCCGCTGATCGCGTGGGCCATGGAGGGCGTGCGGCCGATGCGCCAGCTGGCGCTGATCATCCCGCTGATGCTCGCCGGGGTGGCGCTGACCGCCGGCGCACTGGATCTGGGGAACGTCCAGCTCGCGGGGGTGCTGGCCGGACTCGCGGCAGGCACCGGGTATGCGCTGTACCTGGCGATCATCCGGCGCACCGCGCCCAAAGAGTCTCGGCGCCACAAGTCCGCACCCTTCACGATCCTCAGCCTGGTCTGCCTCTCGGCAGGGGTCACCACCGCGCTGGCCGCCACCGGACTTGGTCGCCTGGAGGTGCCGGAGGGGCTGGGCGGATGGGGGGCGATGCTTGCGCTGGCCTTCGTGGGCCAGGTGCTCACCTACCTTTGCTTCAACGTCGCCATGACCGCGATCTCCGAGACCGCGTCCAGCACGCTGATGCTGCTCTCCGCGGTCTTCGCGGTGGCACTGGCCGCGGTGCTCTTCGCCGACATCCCCAGCGCCTGGCAGCTGATGGGCTGCGCGATGATCATCGGCGGAGCCTGGTGGACCGCAGCGGCGGCACGAAGAAGGGCCGGAGGCGTGGTGCCCCCGACCCTTCCTGTGGACTCAGCCGTGGAGAGCGGACTGAGTTCGCGACACTGAGGGATCAGTGATCATGATCGTCGTGCTCGTCATCGGCGGGCTGGTCTTCAGCGTGATCATGATCGGCGTGCTCGTCATCGGCATCCTCGCCTTCGGCGGGCTCACCATCGTCGTGCTCGTCGTCGGTGTGGCCATGCCCCTCGTGGGCCTCGTCCTCCCCGTGTTCACCCTCATGTTCCGCCGCCCCCTCGGCCGGCCGACCGTCGACCGCGGCGATCTCGTTCGGGGTGAAGTCCAGCTCGGCTGAGTTGATGATCTCCATCGAGCCGAGATCCACCATGTGCAGCGCCTGCGCGTCGGGCTCGGTGATGTAGGCGATGTCGCCCACCACGCGGATGGCCGGGCTCGGCTCCTGCCACTCCTCCGGCTCGGTCCACTCCTCCATGATCTCCAGATGGTCGGTGTGCTCCCCGGTCTCTGCATCGATCACGTGCAGCTGGCCGTCCTCGGCGAGGACGAGGGCTTCGCCCTCAGGTCCGCGGGCGAGGGATCGGAAGTTATAGGCGGCGTCGAGGTCGACCAGGGAGATCTCCTCATCTGCGGCGTCCACGAGTGCGACCTGGGTCATCGGCTCTTCGCCGTCCTCATCCGTGTTGTAGTCCCCTAGGAAGATCGAGGAGTCCTCGGCCGGGAAGAGGTTGCCGATGCGCGCATACTCTTCAGCGGCGGCGATCTTGGAGAACTCGGCGCCGTCGAAGACCATCATGCCGTCCTCGCAGCCCACCGCGATCATGCCCTCGGGGCCTGCCGCCTCGCCGTGCAGCCCGGGGCACTCCTCGCTGCGCGCGACCTCCTCGCCGTCGGCGTCCAGCACGCGCGCACCGTTGCTGCCATCTTCATCGCCCAGGGTCTCGAAGCGACCTCCGTCGGCGAAGACCGCGGCCACGCCGTGGTGCGCCTCCTGCGTCTCGGCCACCTCGGTCTCCAGCTCCGAGTCAGCCCCGAGGTCGAGGTCGGAGAGCTCAGCGAGCTCATAGCTGTGGATCTCGCCGCTGCCGTCGAAGAACAGCGTGCCGACACCGTCGTGGGAGACCACGTGCCCAGGAGCGGGACCATCCACGGTCACATCGCTGAGGTGCGGATCGGTGGTGAAGTAGTCATTGTGATCCCCATGCGGCTCGCCCCAGGTGCCGCCGTCGATCAGCCGGAAGGTCTCACCCTCGCTGAGGAAGAAGTGCCGACCATCGCCGGCAGGGTTGACTCGGAGAAAGCCTTCGGCCTGGTGCTCGCTGAGCACCTCCAGACTCGCGCCGTCGAGCACCGAGACCCCGCCGTCGTGGGTGATCGCCAGGCGTGGGCTGGGGCCGCCGGCGGCAAGGGTCTCCCGGTCGGAGGGCTCGACGACGGCAGCTTCAGCAGCCGCCTCGTCCTCGCCGTCGGAGGTGTCGTCGGCGGTGTCGTCGGCGACATCGGAGGCCGCGGTCGGCTCAGCGGATGCGGCGGTCTCCCCCTCAGCGGCTTCGCCATCCCCGGACGCACCGTCGGCGCAGGAGACCAGTGCCAGGGCGGAGATCATGAAGACGGAGGGCAGAGTGAGGTGTCTGGTGATCATGCGAATCATTCTTGTTTAGAGCCAGCTTAATTGCAACTCGTTCGCATTACCGTCCGCCGGGGTCACGCCGCCTCCCGGCTACACCACCCTCCGCGGCCAACGCGATCCGGTGTCGGATTGTGTCGACTCCCGCGCGGCGCGCCAGCACCCCGATTTAGACTCGGACCATGCCCAGTACCCAGTGGAACCCGGGTGCGTATCTGACCTACGCCTCCGAACGAACCCAGCCCTTCATCGACCTGCTCCAGCGTGTGCGAGCCCCCCAGGCAGACCGAATCGTGGACCTCGGATGCGGGCCCGGCAACGGGATGCCGGTGCTGCGCGGGATGTGGCCCAAGGCATGGATCACCGGAATCGACTCCTCGGAGGAGATGCTTCAGCGAGCCGGCGAGGCGACCGATGACGATCGGATCTCCTATACCCGCGCGGACATCAGGGATCTGGACCTTGAACGACAAGCGGATCTGATCGTCTCCAATGCCGCGCTGCAGTGGATCCCCGAGCACCGCGAGCTGCTGCCCTCCATCATGGACAATGTGGCCGCCGGCGGCGCGCTGGCGGTCCAGGTTCCGGGCAACTTCAACGCCCCGAGCCACCAGCTGCTCGCCCAGTTCGCCGCGAAGAGCCCCTATGCCGCGCACATCGACCCGGAGTCGCTGCTCAAGCCCACCTCGGAGCTGAGTGAGTACATGCTCGACGTCTCCCTGCCCGGATGGGAGGTCGAGGCCTGGGAGACCCGGTACCACCACGTGCTGCAGGGTGAGGACCCGGTGTTCGACTGGATCTCTGCGGCGGCGGCGCGTCCGGTGCTCGAGGCTCTCCCCGCAGATGTGCGCGAGGAGTTCATCACGGAGTACAAGGCCGCGCTGCGCGAGGCCTACCCGGCGACCAGGATCGGCACGATCCTGCCGTTCCGGCGGCTGTTCTTCATCGCCCGGCGCAGCACCGGGCGCGGCTGAGCATTCCAGGCTGAGCCGGTAGGGTTCTCGCGTGACTGTTCCTGCCTCCGCCCTGACCACGACGCCGCGCACTCCCCTCGTCATCCTGAGCACCTTCGTGCTGGTGGCGCTGACGCTCGGCTGGCTGATCGCCCTGCCCATGGTGCTGATGAGCCCGGAGGAGCGCAACAGCGCACCGCTCGGTGTGTACTACAACCTCTTCATGCTCACCCCGGCGCTGGCCGCGGTGACCGCCTATGTGCTGGAGCGCCGTCAGCCGCTCGGCGTGCTCTACGGCCATCATGGGGATGTGGCCCCCGGGGAGAATGCGGTCTCTGTGGAGACTGCGCAGCCCGCCCGGGTGTTAAGACCACAGAGCGTGACCGACGCGCTGGGAATCACCCCGCTGCGCCCGGTGCGCCGGCTCCTGAGCTGGTCCGTGCTGGGACTGCTGCTCTTCTTCGCCTTCAGCTTCGCGGCGCTGCCGCTGGGCGGCGCGCTCGGGGTCTACCCCTTCGACCCCTCGATGCCGATCTTCGTGCAGGACCTGAGCTCGCGGCTCGGCCAGGACGCCACCGAGTTCATCGCCACCGGCATGCTGGTGGAGGTCGGGGTGATCTTCTCCGCCGCGGTGCTGGGCGTGTTCCTCCACGCCGGGATCGAGATGGGCTGGCGCGGCTACCTCTTCCCCCGGCTGCAGCTGCGCTGGGGCCCTCGCGCCGCCGTCGTGCTCACCGGGGTGATCTCCGGGCTCTGGTACGCCCCGCTGCTGGCGGCTGGGTTCTTCTATGACCAGACCCCGGTGTTCCAGGCGCTGGCGCTGATGCTCGGCTACGCGATCATCATCGGCGGGGTGCTCGCCTGGCTGCGGATGCAGTCCGGCTCGATCTGGCCCGCCGCGTTCGCGCAGTCGATGATCTCGGCCGCGGCGATCCTGCACTTCTGGTTCGCCAGCGCAGGCGAGATGGTGGACCTGCGTCAGGCCACGCTGCAGGGGCTCTCCGGCTGGATCCTGCCGGGGCTGCTGCTGCTGGGGCTGCTGATCTTCGCCCGCCGCGCCTTTCCGCAGAATTCACAGGAGCGTCGCTGAGGAGTCCCGGACACATCAGCGTCACACCGCCGACAACGCGGAGAAACGCCCTCCCTCTAGCCTGGGGTCCAGGCAGCCCAGCAGCTGCCTGGACGCAGGCCTCACGGGGAGGAGCGGCGATGATGGTTCCGGCCGAGCAGCCGGTGGCGGGAGGCTCTGCGCTGCGTCTGCACACCCGATCCGGGGAGATGAAGGTCAGCGGCGACACTCTGCACCTGCCGCATCCGGACGCGGCTCCGGTCCAGCTAGCACCGGGTCCGCTGGCACTGCTCCGCGCGCTGATGAAGGCCCAAGGTGCCGTGCTCTCCAGGGAACACCTGCTGGCGGTGCTGCCGCACTGCGGCTCAGAGCACGCCCTTGAGATGTGGGTCTCGCGGCTGCGCCAATCACTGCCTGACCCGTCGATGGTCAAGACCGTGGTCAAGCGCGGCTACCGGCTGGTGGTCTGACCCACGAGAGCGTCTCCGCCGGTCTCCGGATCACAGCCGCCGCCCCACCCACCGGTGGCGAAGTCGCAGCGCTGCACGCCGTCGAGCACCACGCTGCTCACCGTGCTGCTCACCGCGGGGGCGGCATGTTTCTCCCGCAGCGCGTGCGTGACTCCTCCTGGGTCCAGGCAGGGTGGCAGGCAGAACGCCGTGGTGTGACTGGGCGCGAGCGTCTTCGGTGTTCCGGGCTGGCGCTATGGCTCCCGGATGAAGGTCAGGTCAAAGATCCTGCGGCCGACGGCCAGCGCTTTGGTCTCGAAGTCGGTCTGGACGCGCCCATCGAACCGGGGAGCCCAGCCGCCGTCGTCGTCCCGGGCCTGGTGAAGCTCCAGCGGCGCCGGCTCCTTGCCCATCGAGATGGCGTCCAGATCATGGAGGCGGACCTCGGTCAGCGGCGAGTCATCCCCCGCCCGCTCCCCCGCATGGAGGTTCCTGAACTGGGAGGAGGCGCCGATCAGCGAGCGCATCTGCACGGCGTAGCCGGACCAGTCGGTGGCCAGGCGCCAGACTCCGCCGGCAGGCAGGACTCTGGCGACCCTCTCGATGAACCCCGCATCGACGAGCCGACGCTTGTTGTGCTTCTTCTTGTGCCAGGGGTCGGGGAAGAAGATCCAGACCTCGGCGACCTGACCGGGGGCGAAGAGCTGATCCAGGACCTCGGGCGCATTGGCCACGGCGACCCGGACGTTGCTCAGCCCCTCGCGGCGGATCCTGCTGACCAGCTGGGCGGCGCCGGGCTTGTAGACCTCGATGGCCAGGAAGTCCTTCTCCGGACTGGCGGCGGCGGCATGGGCCACCGCCTCCCCGGAGCCCGAACCGATCTCTACGATGATCGGGGCGGTGCGGCCGAACTCGGCCGCCCAGCCGACGCGGAAGCCCTCGGCCACGGAGGTGTCGCGCTCTCCGTGCGGGATGTCCAGCAGCTCCTCCCCCAGCGCCGCGTCCCAGGTCCGCTGGTAGCTGGGCTTGAGCCGGTTGCTGCGCCGGACGAAGGAGAGCGGTCGGCGCATGGGCAGCGGAGGTCGGGAGTCCCCGGGATCGGTGTGCTCGGGATCGGCGTGCTCGGGATTGGTGTTCCCGGGGTCAGAATTCTTGGGGTCAGAGGTGTCAGGCTGGGAGATGTCGGGCTGGGAAGTCACCGCTACAGGATAGCGGAGGCCCCCTCCAGGAACTCCTGCAGCAGCGGTCCGTTGGTGGATCCGCCGAACTCCCCCTCCTCGAGGAAGATCGCCACGGCGAGGTCTCCCTGCATCGCGATGACCCAGGTGTGGGAGTAGGAGTCATCGCCGTCCCCTGCCTCCGCGGTGCCGGTCTTGGCGTAGATCCGCTCGCCCGGGACGTCCACGAGCGACTCCAGCGAGCCGAAGTTCACGGTGTCGGTCATCAGCGTGCGCAGGTCCTCGGCCTCGGCTTCTGTGATCCCGCTCTCCGGGGTCTCCGACTCCTCCGGCACGACCAGGTGGGGATGGACGGTCCTGCCGGTGGCGATCGAGGCGGTCACGGTGGCCATGCCCAAGGTGGAGGACTCCACCACGCCCTGGCCGAAGAGATTGGAGGCATGGAGGTTGAGCTCGGAGTCCTGCGGCACCGATCCCATCCGTGCGGGCACGCCCAGGTGCGTCTCCTCGACGATGCCGAGGTCGAGCGCGGCCTGGTGGACCTCCGCAGAGGTCACATCGTCGTAGGCGTCGGCGAAGACGGTGTTGCAGGAGACTGCCACCGCGTCACGGAAGGGGATGTCTCCGAGGTACTCGGAGGGGAACCCGGTGTAGTTGCCGAAGGACTGCCCGTGCACGGTGGTCTGGTTCGAGCAGCTCACGTCGGTGTCGGGGGTGAGTCCGTCGCGCAGCATGGCGAGCGAGGAGACCACCTTGAAGGTGGAGCCGGGCGCGTAGGTGGATTGGGTGGCGATCTCCACCTGGCCGCCGTCCGGGTCGTGGCTGGCGGCGGCCAGGACGCCGCCGTCGGAGGGTCGGATGGCGACGATCGCCCCAGAGGCGTCCTGATCTTCGACGATCTCCTGGGCGAGGTTCTGCAGCCGCGGCACCATGGTGGTCTCCACGTCTCCGCCGTCGGCGGGGGCCACCGAGTACAGGGGCTCGCCGTCCTTCTGGATCGCCATCCCCGGAGCTCCGCGCAGGGTCTGCTCGTAGGAGGCCTGGATGCCGGAGGTGCCGATGGTGTCGCCGACGCTCAGGCTCGGGTCTGCCTCCAGGGACTCGGCGGTCACCGGTCCCACCCGGCCCAGCAGCAGCGGGGCGAAGTCCCGGGAGTCCGCCAAGGACATCTGGTCATAGATGCCTGAGGCGCCGGGGATCGCTTCGACGTCGGTGGCGGTCACGTCGTCTTCGGATCGGCGCAGCGTGATGGCCTCCACGAAGGCCAGGTCTCCGCCGCCGAGCACGCTCTCGACGTAGGGGTCCACCGGGATCTCGACCAGCTCGGCGAGCGCCTCGGCGGAGGAGCGCAGCGTATCTTGATCGGCGGGCTCGCCGTCCTGGGCGAGCTGGGCCTTGTCGATGCCCAGCCGGACGACGTCGCGGTTGTAGACCATGGCCCGTCCGTCGTCGTCCATGATCCGGCCACGGTCGGCGGGGGTGGTGGCCAGGCTGATCGACTCGGTGCCGGCATAGTCGGGCATGATGATCTCTGGCGTGGCTTCCACTGCCCAGACCTCGGTCTCCTGGTCGTAGACCAGTTCGGCGGTGGTCTCATAGGTCCAGGCCTCGCCCTCGATGCCGAGCTCCTCCAGTTCCCAGCTGTGCTGAAGCGGGACTGTGGCGGTGACCGGGCGGGGTGAATCCTCCGGCGGCTCATCGAGCACGACCTCGCCGGTGCTCACCTCAGGGGTGAGCTCCTCGAAGGGCGCGTGGAGATTCTCCACGGCCGCCGTCATGGTCTCGGGGTCTCCGGATTCAAAGCTCAGCGCGGAGAAGTCACCGCTGGAGATCGCGGAGGCCAGCGCATCGGCGGCCTCTTCCACGGTCTCGGACGGGTCGGCGCTGCAGCCGGTGAGCACCATCACGGCCGCGACCCCCACCGCGCTCGGAATGATCAGCCGGGAGCGAGAGGAGACAGACATGACCTGATTATTGCGGCACCGTGGGCGCGTCTCGGGCAGGACTCGCGGGGTGCGCACAAAGGGTCTCCAGGTCAGCGACGACGAGGGCCGGGCTCCCAGAGGACCAGCGCCTGGGTGTTGGCCCTGGCGCGGCGTCCACGGGCGACGGTGACGACGTCGCCGTGCGGACCCACGGCGAAGAATCGCGGCTTGGTGGAGTGCCGCTGCGATTCGCGCAGCTCGTGGCGCAGCGCGTCCACCGTCTCTTCGAGCACCTCCACCCGGTTCTGCAGATCGAGGATCCTGCGGATGCCCTCCAGCGAGACCCCATCCTGGGAGAACTGCTGGATCTGGCGGAGCTGCTCGATGTTGTAGGGAGAGTATCTGCGATGTCGCCCGCCCTGGCGCCGCGGGGTGACCAGACCGATCCGGTCATACTGGCGCAGCGTCTGCGGGTGCATGTCGGCAAGCTCGGCGGCCACGGAGATGACGAACATCGGCGCGTGCCGGTGTTCGGGCTCGAGCATCCGCGAGTCCAGAATCCGGGGGTCACGCATCCGGGGGTCCACCATCACAGCACCGCCTTCGCCTCGAGGCCTTTCCGGGGATCGAGCCCCTTGGTGGCTTCCGCATAGGCCTTCACGGCCTCGACCGCCTCGGCGGAGAGGTCCTTGGGAACCTCCACCTGAACCGTGACCAGCATGTCGCCGGCGACCTCGCGGCCCTTCTCCTTCCGGCGCACGCCGTGGCCCTTGAGCCGGAGCACGCGCCCGGAGGTCACTCCGGCAGGGATCTTGATGTTGACCTTCTCGCCGTGGACCGTCGGAACCTGCACCGCGGTGCCCAGCGCCGCCTCGTCGAAGGCCACGGGCAGGTGGATGCGGATGTCGTCGCCCTCGCGCTCGAAGAACCTGTGGCCGGAGACGGCGACCTCGACCAGGAGGTCACCGGCGCCGCCGGAGCCGCGCTGACCCTTGCCCTTCACGCGTACCTTCTGGCCGGTCCGGATCCCCGCGGGGATCCGGACGTCGATGACGCCGCCATCGGGCTCGCGCAGACCCACGGTGGTGCCACGGATGGCCCCACCGAAGGAGATGGTGGTCCGCGCGGTGCGGTCGGCGCCCGTCGCAGGGGCTCCGCCTCCGCCGAAGCGGCCGGAGCCGCCGAACCCGCCGGGTCCCCCGAAGAGGTCCGAGAGGTCGGGGCCGCTGGCGCCGCCGCGGCCGGAGCCGCCGCGCGCACCGCCGGCGCCTCCGTTGAAGAGGTTGCCGAAGAGATCTTCGAAGCCGCCTCCCCCACCGGGGCCCGGGCCGCCCGAGAACCGGGCGCCCGAGCCCATGGCGCGGACGGCGTCGTACTGTTCGCGCTGCTCTTTGTCAGCCAGCACGGAGTGAGCCTCAGCGACGTCCTTGAACTTCTGCTCGGCAGCATCATCACCGGGGTTCTTGTCGGGATGATGCTTCCGGGCGAGCTTTCGGTACGCCTTCTTGACGTCCTCCTCGGAGGCATCGCGGGAGACGCCGAGGATTGCGTAGAAATCTTTATCGATCCAGTCCTGTGAGGCCATGGCGCCTCCCTCCTTTCTGCTGCTTAGAGATTCAGCTCTGCTCGGGCCCGGAAGAGACCATCACCTGGGCCGCCCGGAGCAGGCGGTTCCCGTGGCGATAGCCGGCGCGCAGCACGATGGCCACGTGGTCGGCGGGGATCTCTTCATGGGGCTGAGCCATGATGGCCTCGTGCTGGTTGGGATCGAATGCTTCACCGATCTCTCCCAACACCTCCAGACCCTGGCTCTGCAGCACCGACTCCAGCCGGGTGGCGATGTGCGCGAAGGGGCCATCCTGGAGATCTCCAGCCTGGCGGGCCGAAGAGATGTCGTCCAGGACCGGCATCAGCTCGGTGATGAGCTGACCCTTGGTCCGGTCGCGCTCGGTCGCCCGATCGCGCTCCACCCGTCGGCGGTAGTTGATGTACTCGGCCTGAAGCCGCTGCAGGTCAGCCTGCAGCTCGGCCTCGCGCACGCCGTCCTCGGCAGGAGCATCCTCGCGGATGCTGTCCTCGGCCAGGAGCGCCTCCGGGTCCATCGCCATGGCGGCGTCAGCGATCGTCTCCTCCTCCGTGCCACGGAGGAACTCATCAGCCGCCTGGATCCGCTCTTCGGGCTCGGTCTCGACGCCCCCGGTGATGCCGTCCTCAGCGGAGGCCTGAGTGAGCTCGGGCTCCTCGGCCACACGAGGGTCGGCATCCTCCACGGGGAGGTCCTGCAGAATCTTCTCGGCCTGGGCCAGCGGGTCCTGCACGGGATCCTGCTCGTCGGGCTCTTCGCCGCTGGGAACCTCAGGGTTCTTGTGATCTGCCATGTGTCAGACCCCCTTACTTCTTCTCGGCTTCGTCCTCTTCGTCGACGACCTCTGCGTCGACGATGTCCTCATCCTCGTCCTGCGCGGGCTCGCCGGTGCCATTGGCAGCGGCGTCCGGGGCCTGCGCGTAGAGCGCCTCGCCGATCTTGACCTGGGAGGCCTGCAGCTTCTCGAACGCGGCGTTGACCTCGTCGGCGTTGTCCTCGCCCTCGAGCGCCTTCTTGAGCTCGTCGACGTCGGCCTGGACCTCGGTCTTGACCTCCTCGGGCAGCTTGTCGCCGTTGTCCTTGAGCAGCTTGTCCACGGAGTAGGCGGTGGACTCGGCGGCGTTGCGCTTCTCAGCGGCCTCGCGACGGACCTTGTCCTCCTCAGCGTGAGCCTCGGCGTCGGCGACCATGCGATCGATGTCTTCCTTCTCCAGCGAGGTGCCGCCGGTGATGGTCATCGACTGCTCGGTGCCGGTGCCCTTGTCCTTTGCGGAGACGTGGACGATGCCGTTGGCGTCGATGTCGAAGGTGACCTCAACCTGGGGCACGCCGCGGGGCGCCGGCGCGATGCCGGTCAGCTCGAAGGTGCCCAGTGCCTTGTTGTCCCGGGTGAACTCGCGCTCTCCCTGGAAGACCTGGACCGCCACGGAGGGCTGGTTGTCCTCGGCGGTGGAGAAGACCTCGGAGCGCTTCGACGGGATGGCCGTGTTGCGCTCGATCAGCTTGGTCATCACTCCGCCCTTGGTCTCGATGCCCAGGGACAGCGGGGTGACGTCGATGAGCAGCACGTCCTTGCGCTCACCGGCGAGCACGCCTGCCTGCAGGGCTGCGCCGACGGCGACGACCTCGTCCGGGTTGACGCCCTTGTTGGCGTCCTTGCCGGCGAGCTGCTTGACCAGGTCGGCGACTGCGGGCATGCGGGTGGAGCCGCCGACGAGGATCACGTGGTCGATCTCTGCGATCTTGACCCCGGCCTCCTTGATGACGTCGTTGAACGGCTTCTTGGTGCGGTCCAGCAGGTCCGAGGTCATGTCGACGAACTTCGCCCGAGACAGGGTCTCGTTGACGTGCACCGGGACGCCGTCGTTCTGGGTGGCGTAGGGGATGTTGATGTTGGCGCTGGAGGTGGAGGAGAGCTCCTTCTTGGCGCGCTCGGCCTCTTCCTTCAGACGCGGCACGGCGATCTTGTCCTTGGAGAGGTCGACTCCCTCCTTGGCCTTGACCTGCGCGACGAGCCAGTCCATGATCCGCTGGTCCCAGTCGTCGCCGCCGAGGCGGTTGTCACCGGAGGTGGAGCGGACCTGGATGGTGGAGAAGTCATCCTCATCCTTGCCGACCTCGAGCAGGGAGACGTCGAAGGTGCCGCCGCCCAGGTCGAAGACCAGGATGAGCTCGTCTTCCTTGCCCTTGTCCAGGCCGTAGGCGAGTGCCGCGGCGGTGGGCTCGTTGACGATGCGGGAGACCTTCAGACCGGCGATCTCTCCGGCCTCCTTGGTGGCCTGGCGCTCGGCGTCGTTGAAGTACGCCGGCACGGTGATGACGGCTTCGGCCACGTCCTCGCCCAGGTAGGACTCGGCGTCGTGCTTGAGCTTCATCAGGGTGCGGGCGGAGATCTCCTGCGCGGTGTACTTCTTGCCGTCGATCTCGGTGGACCAGTCGGTGCCCATGTGGCGCTTGACCGATGCGATGGTGCGGTCGGGGTTGGACACGGCCTGGCGGCGTGCCACCTCGCCGACGAGGACCTCGCCGGACTTGGAGAATCCGACGACCGAGGGGGTGGTGCGCGCACCCTCGGCGTTGGCGATGACGGTGGGCTCGCCACCTTCGAGAACTGTGACGACCGAGTTGGTGGTTCCGAGGTCGATACCTACTGAGCGGGACATGCGATCTCCTTTCGAGAGCGGTGTTGAGTGAACTGCACTCAAGTCTTGTCCTCGCTCGACGTGGTGTCAAACTGACTTGAGTGCAGGTGACTCAACTTTCTACTCCCGGTCCAACCACAGCCTCACAGATTCCATTCCCGCGTGAGTTCTGCGCCGCCGCAGAGGCAGCCACAAGGTGCTCACATGGCGATGCCGATGTACTTGGTCTCGAGGAACTCCTCGATGCCGGTGTCGCCGCCCTCACGACCGAGTCCCGACTCCTTGATCCCGCCGAACGGGGCCGCGGGGTTCGAGACCGCACCCTGGTTCAGCCCCACCATGCCGGACTCCACGGCCTCGGCGACGCGGATGCCGCGGCGCAGGCTCTCCGTGTAGACGTAGTTGACCAGTCCGTATTCGGTGGAGTTGATCCACTCGACCACCTCGTCCTCGGTATCGAAGGGGGTCAGCGGAGCGACGGGTCCGAAGATCTCCTCATGACGCATCCGCGCTCCGGCGGGCACGTCGGTGAGCACCGTGGGCGGGTAGAAGTAGCCCTCGCGATCCACCGGGGTGCCCCCGATGAGGACCTTGGCGCCGCCGTCGACCGCGTCGGTGACCAGCTCATCGACCTTGTCCAGCTGCTTGGCGTCGACCAGCGGCCCGACGCGCACACCGTCCTCCACGCCCCGGCCCAGGGGCAGCTTCTCCATCTCTGCGGAGAGCTTCTGCGCGAACTCATCGATGACGGAGCGGTGGACGAAGATCCGGTTCGCGGCGGTGCAGGCCTCGCCGGTGTTGCGCATCTTGGCCAGCAGCGCACCGGCCACGGCCGCGTCGAGGTCAGCGTCCTCGAAGACCACGAAACCTGCGTTTCCGCCGAGCTCCATGGAAGTGCGCAGCACCCGCTCGGAGGCCTGCTCCAGCAGCTTGCGCCCGACTCCGGTGGAGCCGGTGAAGGAGAGCTTGCGCGCGATGCCGGAGCGGATCAGCGGCTCCATCACCTTGCCCGAGGTGGAGGTCACCAGGACATTGACGGCACCTGCGGGAAGGCCTGCCTCGTGCAGGATGTCGGCGAGCGCGAGCATCGACAGCGGGGTGAGCTCGGCAGGCTTGATCACCGAGGTGCAGCCGGCGGCGATGGCCGGACCGAGCTTGCGGGTCCCCATGGCGAGCGGGAAGTTCCAGGGGGTGATCAGGATCGCGGGGCCCACCGGCTGCTTGGTCACCAGGAAGCGGGCGCCGCCGGCGGGGGCGGTCTGGTAGCTGCCGCTGATCCGGGTGGCCTCCTCGGCGAAGTGCCGGAAGAACTCGGCGGCGTAGGCGACCTCGCCGTAGGAGTCGCTCAGCGGCTTGCCCATCTCCAGGGTCATCAGCAGGGCGAGATCATCCTTGCGCTCGTGCATCAGCTCGAACGCGCGCATCAGGATGTTCGCGCGCTCCCGGGGCGGCATCGCGGCGAGTCCGGGCTGCGCGGCCTCGGCGGCCTTCAGCGCGTTCCAGCCGTCCTGCGCGGAGGCGTCGGCCACGGTGCAGAGCAGCCTGCCGGTGGAGGGATCGTTGACATCCAGGGTGGCCCCGCCTTCGGCGTCCACCCATTCGCCGCCGATGTAGAGGCGCTTGGGAGCGGCCTCGATCAGGCTGGATTCGCGTTCTGCGGTGATGGTCTGCTCTGCCATGTGTCCTCCTTGAGAGGGTGCGATGGGCGTGACGTGGGCCTTCGCAGGCCAGCCTACGCCGCCGGCGGCACGCGGTCATGCGTTCTGGCTGTACACCGCTGCCATGTGTCGCACCGGGCGGACCACCGGTCCCGCGCCACGGCGCGCCACGGCCTGCGACGTCATATCTGGCAATGCGCCTCGATGACCGTTAGCCTGAGCTGCAAGAAGATTGTCAACAATCCGAAAGGTGTTCTCGATGGCGACGCTGTCTCCCCAGTTGAAGCAGGCGACTCCCGTGGTGGCGACCCGGGGTGAGGGCGTGTGGCTCTACGACGAGGCGGGCCAGCCGCATCTGGACTTCACCGCCGGCATCGGGGTCACCAGCACCGGGCACTGCCATCCGCATGTGGTCGCTGCCGCGCAGGCGCAGGTGGGGAGCCTGATCCACGGCCAATACACCACGATCATGCACCAGCCGCTGTTGACTCTCACCGAGCGGCTCTCCGAGGTGCTCCCGGAAGGTCTGGACTCGGTCTTCTTCTCCAACTCGGGATCCGAGGCGGCTGAGGCGGCGCTGCGTCTGGCGCGCCAGGCCACCGGACGGCCGAACATCGTGGTGTTCCAGGGCGGCTTCCACGGACGCACCGTGGCGGCGGCCTCGATGACCACCTCCGGCACGAAGTTCCGGGCAGGGTTCAGCCCGTTGATGTCCGGCGTCGTCGTCGCGCCGTTCCCCAATCCCAGCCACTACCGCAAGTACGGCTGGGACCAGGAGCAGGCCACTGACTTCGCGCTCGATGAGCTGGACCTGCTGCTTCAGACACAGTCCAACCCGGCAGACACCGCGGCGTTCCTGGTCGAGCCGGTGCTGGGTGAGGGCGGCTATGTGCCGGGCAATGAGCGGTTCTTCGCGGGACTTCGCGAACGTGCCGATCGGCACGGAATCCTGGTGATCATCGACGAGGTGCAGACCGGCTTCGGGCGCACCGGGCGGTTCTGGGGGCACGACCACTTCGCGGCGGAGGGCTCGCCGCGACTGCCGGACATCATGATGTTCGCCAAGGGCATCGCCTCGGGGTTTCCGATCTCCGGGATCGCGGCCTCGGCGGAGCTGATGAGCAAGGCATGGCCGGGCTCCCAGGGCGGGACCTATGGCGCGAACGCAGTGGCCTGCGCGGCGGCTGTGGCCACGCTGGAGGTCATCGCACAGGAGGGCCTGGTGGAGAACAGCGCGGCGCGCGGCGAGCAGCTGCGCGCGGGCCTGCGCGAGATCGCCGCCGAGGCGAACGCCCGGGCCGCAGCGGAGCGCATCGCCGAGGTGCGTGGACTGGGCCTGATGGTGGGCAATGAGTTCCGCGATGCGCACGGCGCCCCGGACCCTGCCACCGCGACGGCGGTGCAGCAGGAGGCCGCCCGTCGTGGGCTGCTGCTGCTGATCTGCGGATCCTGGGGCGAGGTGGTCCGCTTCATCCCGGCGCTGGTGGTCTCGGAATCCGAGGTGGACCAGGCGCTGACGCTGTGGTCGGAGGCCGTGGCCGCCGTCGTCACCTGAGACTCAGGCGCGACGGAGGCGGCCCTCCGGCTACCAGACCCGGGAGGTCAGCTGCGGGTACTTCGGTGACATGTCGTCTCCCGAGGAGGTGCGCGTGACGCGTCGCCTGAGCCAGGGGTAGAGATAGTCCTTGGTCCAGGTCAGCTCGCTGATGACGCGTTGAGGCAGTGAACCGAGAGGCGAGTCGTCGACCTCGGGATCCTCGATCTCGTCCTTCTCGCCGAGGACCTTGAGCACCTCCTTGGCCATCATCATGTGCCCGGCGATGCCCAGGTGCATCCGGTCCTCGTCCCAGTAGCGCCAGTCCTGGAACTGCCGCATGTGCCAGAAGTCGACCAGGTCCAGATCGAGGTCTGCGGCGATCTTGCGCACGTGCTCGTTGTAGATGGCGGTCCGGCCGCGGGTGGCCTTGAACAGAGGTGCCTGGCCGGAGTCGAACCCGGTGAACAGCACCACGCGGGCGCCGCTGGAGATGAGCTTCTCCACACCCCAGCGGTAGCGCTCCATGAGTGCGTCGATGTTGACCGTGGGGCGCAGGATATCATTGCCGCCGGCGTAGACGGTCACCAGGGTGGGGCCCAGACCGATCGCGGGGTCCAGCTGCTCGTCGAGGACCTGCTGGAGCTTCTTGCCGCGCACCGCGAGGTTCGCGTAGCCCCAGGAGGAGTCGTTGGAGATCAGCTGGCCGGCGACCCGGTCGGCCCAGCCGCGCACCCCGTTGGGGCTGGACGGATCGATGTCCGCCACACCCTCGCTGAACGAGTCCCCCAGGGCGACGAAGCGTTTCTGAAATGGACCGTCGAGTTGATCTGATGCGGACATTGAGCCCTCCCGTTCGCATGCGGCTGGCGTACTCTCTGCAGCAACCCTACCGGTGGGCTGGCCAGGACTGAACCTGGCGGGGTCGACGCCACCAGGTGGGACGACGACCTCCAGATGGGCGTCAACCGATCAGCGGTAGAGCGGGTTGGCCCCGCCTGGCTGCTCCGAGGCGGCCACCGGACCCGGAGCCGTACCGGTGCCGAAGGGTGAACCGCCGAGGGCCTCGCGACCGTGCTCGCCCAGCCAGTTCCCCAGGTCCGGTCCGACCGGGACGATCTGGGTCGGGTTGAGGTCCTCGTGGACCTCGTAGTAGTGCCGCTTGATCTGGTCGAAGTCCACCGTGTCCCCGAAGCCCGGAGTCTGGAACAGGTCTCGGGCGTAGGCCCAGAGGTTCGGCATCTCGGTGAGCTTGTTCCGGTTGCACTTGAAGTGCCCGTGATACACCGGGTCGAAGCGGACCAGTGTGGTGAACAGTCGCACATCGGCCTCGGTGATGTGCTCGCCCATCAGATAGCGGCGTTCGGACAGGTGGGACTCGAGCCAGTCCAGTGCGGTGAAGAGCCGATCGTAGGCGTCCTGGTAGGCGCTCTGTGAGCCGGCGAAGCCTGCGCGGTAGACGCCGTTGTTGACCTCGGTGAAGATCCGCTTGATCATCGGCAGCATCTCGTCGAGCTTGTCCTCCGGGAGCAGGTCCGGGGCGCCGGTGCGGTGGTGCTCTCGCCACTGCGTGGAGAGGTCGAAGGTCAGCTGCGGATAGTTGTTGGTGACCACCCCTCCGGTGGGGACATCGACCAGCGCCGGGACGGTGATCCCGCGCGGGTAGTCGGGGAAGCGGGCGAAGTAGTTCTCCTGCAGCCGCTCGGTGCCGAGCACCGGGTCCACCCCGCCCTCGTCGAGGTCGAAGGTCCAGGAGCGCGCGTCATGGGTGGGTCCGGGGGCGCCCAGCGAGATCGCGTCCTCCAGGCCCAGCAGCCGGCGGATGATGATGGAGCGGTGGGCCCAGGGGCAGGCGCGGGCGGCCACGAGCCGGTAGCGGCCCGGTTCGACCGGCCAGGCCTGTCCGCCCTCGGTGAGTCCTGCCAGGCGCGGATCTCCGATGGAGGATGACTCTTCCTGCGGCGCTGACTGGGCGGCCTGCGGATCGGCGACGACACGATCCTCGATGTAGTTGGTGTCGCGGGTGAACTCTCCCCCGGTCACATACGCACCCTTGGTGGAGTGCTCGGTGCCTGCCGTCTTCTGCGGCTCGTGCTGGTGGGATTCGCTGTTCTGGGCCATGGGCTCAGCCTACGCGTCGGCATCGGTAGGCTGAGATCATGTCTCAGGCCAGCCCGGTGCAGCGGATCACCTGCGAGAACCCCTCCCCGATGACGCTGCAGGGGACCAACACCTATGTCCTGGGCGCCGATCTGGCGCAACAGGTGGTGATCATCGATCCCGGGCCGGCCGGTCACCCGGAGCATCTGGCGCAGGTGCGCGCCGTCGTCGGCCCTCGCCGGGTCGCACAGATCCTGGTCACACACCGTCATGCTGACCACACCGGGGCTGCCGCGAGCTTCAGCGAAGCCTTCGCGGCGCCGGTGCGCGGCCACAGCCGGGAGCAGTGCATCGGGCTTCCCGACCAGCCAGCCGCGGCGCTGACCGACGGCGAGATCATCGAGCTGGGCGGTCTGCGGCTGAGCGTGCTGCACACCCCGGGGCACACCTCGGATTCGGTCTGCTTCTGGCTGCATGGAGACGCCGATCGCCATGAACAGGCGATGTTCACCGGAGACACCATTCTGGGTGAGGGCACGACGATGCTCGATCACCCCGACGGGACGCTCACCGACTATCTGCAGAGTCTGAGAAGGCTCAGCGAGCACGCCCGGGCCAGGCTGCTTCCGGCTCATGGTCCGGCTCAGCCCAGTGTGGCCGAGGCGGCTCGGCGCTATCTGGCCCACCGGATCGAGCGCCTGGAGCAGGTCCGTGAGCTGCTGCGCACCGCCGAGAATGACGGAACCTCGCTGGATGCGGCGACCCTGGGAAAGCTGATCTACGGTGAACGCGCCGGGCTTCCGGCCGGGATCACGACCAAGATCGCGGCGGCTCAGCTGCAGCATCTGCAACACCTGGGCGAACGCTGAACGCTAGAACGGCCGCGTCATGTGGTCCGCCTCGGTCCAGCGGATCGACTCCACCGTGATGCCCTCGGCATTGAGATGATCCAGCAGCGCCGAAGCCGCGGAGTTCAACCGGTCGAAGGCGTCGTTCCCGGTGCCGGTCGCCGCCCCTGCGGCGTAGAAGCTCAGCTTCAGCCCGCGGCGGCCCCGCTGGTCGTGGAACTCTCTCTTGGCGACAGAGAGCTGGCCGTCGGTGACTCCCACCAGGGGGCCCTCCTCGACGTCGGCACGGAAGGGGTCCATGAACCCGGTGAGCTCCTCCACCGCGTCGTCCACAGCTATCAGGTCCTCGGCAATGACCTCGGCATGGAGCACCGCCCACTCTTCGACCGCCAAGGGACGCCGCCCCCATGCGGCCCGTTTCTTCCAGCGCAATGATCCTCCTGTTGTGTTCCTGCGGAGGCCAGACGGAGCACGCCGCGTGCAATGCTGACCGCTCCGCACATCTCTGCACTCTAGGATAGCGAGCATGAGCAACCATACGGCCGTCATCACCGGTTCCACCGCCGGCCTCGGCGCAGCGTTCGCGCGCCAGCTGGCTGCACAGGGCTACAACCTCGTCCTGGTCGCCCGCGACGGGAAGCGCCTGCGGATGCAGGCCGAGTCCATGTCCTCCCAATACGGGGTGAGGACCTCGGTCATCGTCGCGGACCTGGTGACCGACGACGGCGTGGCGGCGGTCCAGGAGCGGCTCGCCGACCGAACGAATCCGGTGCACCTGCTGGTGAACAACGCCGGGCACGGGCTGGCCACAGACTTCATCGACTCGGACCTCGACGACGAGCGCAAGCTGCTGCGCCTGCATGTACAGACCACCATGGAGCTCTCCCACACTGCGGCCAACGCGATGGTGCGTCGCCGCGGCGGGCGGATCATCAATGTGGCCTCGACGGCCGGATACATCTCCACCGGGACCTACTCCGCGGCGAAGTCCTGGGTGATCAACTTCTCCAAGGGGCTGCATTCGCAGCTGCGCTCGCGCGGGGTGACCGTGACCGCTCTCGTGCCCGGCCTGGTGCGCACCGAGTTCCACCAGCGTTCTGGGATCAAGATCAAGTCCGTCAAGCGCTGGATGTGGCTGGACGCCGACGACGTCGTCCGCCAGGCGCTGACTGCCAATGCCCAGGGCGCCTCGACCTGCGTGCCGGCGCGCAGCTACCAGATGCTCACCGCCGGACTGCGCTTCATGCCCGACTCGGTGGTGCAGTGGGCCGTGGACAAGCGCACCGGGTCTCCTGAAAACGGTGAGGACTCAGAGGGCGAGACCGCAGGGGCGAGCGACTCCCGCGCTGCGAATCGCGACTCCTCGGTGAGTGCGGAGTACGGGACCGGTGACGGCACCGCGGAGCCGACCACCGACGCGATCAAGACCGTCAACGCCTATAAGTCGGCGAAGGCCAAGAGCTCCGCCAAGGGCAGCGCCAACCGAGAGTCCCAGCCGCCGAAGGAGTGAGCAGGACCGACCTGCGGTCGGAGCCTCAACCCGGCGGCGTCCTCAGCGCTGACGGGAGCTCAGCGCGATCGGGAGCTCAGCGCGATGAACCAGGCCGAGGCGGCGCCTCGCCCGGACGCCGTGTCGCCGCAGCACCGAAGGCCTCCTCCTCCGCATCCTCGACCTCCTCGTTCGCCGACACCTTCCGCGTCCCCGAAACGTCCCGTTCCTGCGGCGCATCAGTCTTCAGCGGGGTGACCGCCGGCGTGGGCGCGGCATCCTCGGGATAGGCGGTGCCGTCGGCGTCGAGCTCATGGCCGTCCTGGCGCTCTTCCTGCCGTTCAAGCCGCTCGCGGTAGGCCTCGGCTCCGGGGCCGGAGAACTCTCGGTTACGCTGCACGGCGGCGATCGAGCCGGTGAAGACCGAAGCCCCCTCCCCCGCCTGGGTCACCGGCTGAGAATCTGCGCCGGGATCGACGACGCCGACCTGCCCGGTGCGCACCGGCGCGGGAGCCTTCGCCAGCGCCTCCTCATTGGTCAGCAGCATCCGCTGGGTGAACACCGCATAGGGGTGCTCGGCGCGCAGGTAGTTCACCAGATCCTCACGGATCAGGCAGCGCAGGTCCCAGAGCTCCCCGGAGTTCCGCGCGGAGACCACGACCCTTGCCTTGATCATGCCGCCCACGGCGTCGGTGACCTGCAGCGAGTAGTCCCTGCCGTCCCAGAGGTCGGCAGAATCGAGCAGCCGCTTCAGCCGGGCCCGCAGCGGATCCATCGGGACGCGCCAGTCGACGTCGAGCTCCACGGTGCCCAGGATGTCGGTGCCCACCCGGGTCCAGTTCTCGAAGGGGGTGGCCACGAAGTAGCTGGAGGGATAGATGAACCTGCGCTCGTCCCAGGACTTGATGACCACGGCGGTGAGCGTGATGTCCTCCACTGTGCCGAAGTTGCCCTCGACCACGACGACGTCTCCTGCGCGGATCGAATCGGTGAAGGCCAGCTGGATGCCGGCGAAGACGTTGGTGAGCACCGACTGCATCGCCAGGCCGACCACCACCGAGGCCACGCCGGCGGAGGCGAGCAGGCCGGCGCCGAGTGCGCGCACCTGCGGGATCATCAACAGGATCGCCGCCACCGCCACGGTGATGATGACCGCGGTGAGGATCCGCCGGATCAGGGAGACCTGGGTGGCCAGACGGCGGCCGCGCCGGTCCTCCACATCCAGCTCCCCCTCGGAGTGACCGATGTATTTCGAATAGATCATCGCCTCGGCGATCCGTACGATCCGCAGCGCCCACCAGGCGATCCCGATCACCACGGCGACCAGCAGCACGAAGGAGACCGGCAGGAACCACTCGGCGGCGCGCAGCGTGATGTTCAGCGTGAACCAGGTTCCGATCAGCACCAGGGTGACGAACAGCGGGGTCCTGGTCCGGTTCACCGCATGCTTGACCCCATCGTTGTGCCGGAAGATCTGCTTCAGCAGCATCGAGGACATCACGGTGACCACCAGGGCGATCACCACCGCGATGATCAGGCCGGTGATGATGCCGAAGAACGGGCCCTGTTCGGCAATCAGGGTTTCGAGTCCCTCAGGGACGCTCTCCTCGACGATGTCACCGACCCCTTCGGTGGGCGCCGTCTCCTCGGGAGCGAGATCGGCGGTCTGCGGCACAGCGGGCGCCAGGAAGCTCGACGAGAAATCCATCCGGGAAAAGACCATGGCCAGCATCATGCCACGCCGTTCTGGACGGGCACTGAAGCACCGCGGGGCGTCCGGTGTGTGGGCTCTCACGTCACGAAGTGGGCGCAAGGCTGCCGCAATGGAGACAATAGAGGGGTGTTCACCCTCGATCCAGCGGGCGAGCACCCGATCGCCTCACCCCTAGGAGACCCATGCTGACCCTCAAGGATCTGCGCGGCAGCGCGATCGACGCCGCCTCCGTGCTTCCGCGCGCCTCCCAGGACATCTCGACCACCATCGAGGCCGTGGCCCCGATCCTGGAGAATGTGCGGCTGAAAGGTGTCTCCGCACTGCTGGACTACTCAGAGAAGTTCGACGGCGTCCGGCCGCCCTCGCTGCGGGTTCCGGCGGAGAAGCTCCGCGAGGCCGCCGAGGAGCTTCAGCCTGAGGTTCGTGCGGCGCTCGAGGAGCTGATCCTCCGAGCCAGGCAGGTGCACGAGGCCCAGCTGCCGGAGGCCTCGGAGGTCTCTCCCGGCCCCGGCGCCCGGGTGATCAACCGCTGGGCCCCGATCCGACGGGTGGGCCTGTATGTGCCCGGCGGTCAGGCGGTCTACCCCTCCTCAGTGGTGATGAACGTCGTTCCGGCGCAGGTGGCCGGGGTGCGATCGCTGGCGATCGCGTCACCCCCGCAGGCGGACTTCGGGGGCCTTCCCCACCCGACTGTCCTCGGTGCGGCGCACCTGCTCGGGATCGAAGAGGTCTACGCGGTCGGCGGCGCCCAGGCCGTGGCGATGTTCGCCTATGGGGCCCGGGACGAGCAGGGCCAGCAGGCCTGCCCTCCGGTCTCGCTGATCACCGGACCCGGGAACATCTTCGTGGCCACGGCCAAGCGCGCGGTCCAGGGGGTGGTGGGCATCGATTCAGAGGCCGGCCCCACCGAGATCATGGTGCTCGCCGATGAGACCGCGCCGGCGGATCTGATCGCGGCGGATCTGATCTCCCAGGCGGAGCATGATGCGCTGGCCGCCGCGGTGCTGGTGACGCCCTCGATGCCCCTCGCCGAGGCTGTGGGAGCCCAGGTCGAGCTGCAGGCGCGCAGCACCCGGCACGCGGATCGGGTCAAGCAGGCGCTCAGCGGCACCCAGTCTGCGGTGCTCGTGGTCGACACGATGGAGCAGGGCGTGGAGATCGCCAACGCATACGGCGCGGAGCACCTCGAGGTGATGACCAGCGATGATGCCGGAATCGTGGAGCAGATCCACAATGCCGGAGCGGTGTTCGTCGGCGCCCACACCCCGGTGTCACTTGGTGACTACTGCGCCGGATCGAACCATGTGCTTCCCACCGGAGGCGCCTCGGCGTACTCCTCCGGGTTGAACGTCTCCAGCTTCCTGCGCTCCCAGCAGGTCATCCAGTACGACCGGGAGGGGCTGCGCGCGGTGGCGGGTCACGTCTCGGCATTGGCCCAGGCCGAAGGGCTGCCGGCCCACGGCGACGCCGTCCAGGCCCGGTTCCGCTGACCCGCTGACCCGCCGCCGGCAGCCTTACCCACGACGACGACGGACGCGACTCTCCCGCGAATGAGGGAGTCGAGCCCGCCGTCGTCGTCCTGATGCGTCATGGTCCTCAACACGGCAGCTCGGGGAGCGGCACCACTGGTGGTGCCACTCCCCGAGCTGCCGTGTTGAGTTCTCTACCAGCTCTGAGCGGAAGGCTCAGGCCTGGGAGATGTAGCTGGTGTTGACCCAGCCGGTGTAGCTGTCCCCGCCGACCTTGTGCTGGACCTTGAGCCAGGACCCCTCGCGCTGAAGCTGCTTGAGCTCCGTGCCGCGCGGGACCTGCACGAGCTTGTCGCTGGATGTGGAGGCCTCTTCGCGCAGCGGCACGCTGTAGCTCGCAGTCCAGGTCCCTGCGGCCGAGACCGAGGAGACGGTCTTCGCGCTGGGGTGGACCTTGTAATAGTCGTCCCCGTAGCCGCCCGGGTCACCCTTGAGGCCCAGCTGGGAGGTGCAGTGCGGCCAAGCGTTCCATCCCTGCTTCTTCCAGAGCATGTAGGCCCGCTTGATCTGCTCCTCCTTGCTGGCCTGGTGCGGGAAGCCTGTGCCGCCGACTGCCTTCCAGGACTGCACACCGAACTGGACTCCGCCGTAGTAGCCGTTGCCGCTGTCGATCTTCCAGTCCCCCGTGGACTCACACTGGGCCAGCTTGTCCCAGACCGAGCTGTAGGGTCCATGCTTGCTCTTGGCGTGCATGGTGGAGCTCAAGCCGGCAGAGGTTCCCCCGGTGGAGCCCGTGTTCGAGCTGCCTGATGTGCCCGAGCTGCTCGTGCCGGTCGTGGTGGGAGCCGTGCTCGAGAGGAAGTCAGTCGACATCCACCCGGTGTCCCCGTTGACCTTGATCTCCTGCCAGCCGGTGGTCTTCTTCTCCAGCAGCTCGACCTTGGTCCCGGTCGGCACGGAGTACATCACGCTGTTGTTGACGCTGGGGCCCATCCGGACGTTGACTCTGCCCGTGGTGTAGGAGATGCCGACGACTTTGCTGGTGCTGTTCGTGGAGTTGGCCCGAGGGGCCTGCGTCGTGGAGCCCGTGGAGCCCTGCGAACCTGAACTCGTGGCGGAGCCTGTCCTGCCAGCGTTGAGGAAGTCCTCGTGCGCCCACACCGTCGTGCCGATGTAGGTGAATCGCACCCAGTCGCCGGAGCGTCCGGTGATCTCGATCTGCTCGCCGGGGAGCAGCGTGACCACTACGCGGTTGGTCGTGCCGGGGCCGCTGCGTGCGTTCAGGTAGACCCCGCTCTTGACGTGGTACGTCCCGCTCGCCGAAGTGGTCGAGGTGGACGAGCCCGTGCTAGAGGTGGAGCCGGTGTTCGAGGTGGAGCCGGTACCGGATGAGGTCCCGGTGCTGGGGCTGCTCGGGGTCGACGCTGAGACCTCGGTCAGGTAGCCCGAGTGGACCCAGAGGGTGCGGGAGCCGTCCTGGTAGCTGACCCACTCACCATTCTTGCCGGTGATCGAGATCCTCGTCCCCGCGGGGAGAACCTTCGCGCTGGAGCTGGTGGCGCTGGCGCCGGTCCGAGCGTTGAGGCTCACACCGCTCTTGACCATGTAGCTGCCGCTCGCAGTCACGGGCGTTGAGCTGGAGGACTCTGGGCCGCCGGAGATGGTTTCGGAGCCTGACCCGGAGCCGGTATGGACATCGACCTTGTCCACGTAATTCTGGAACACCCAGAGGTTGCGCGAACCATCCTTGAACCGAAGCCAGGAGCCCTTCTTTCCATTGACCGTCACCGTGGTGCCCGGCGCGAGAGTCTTCGCGATCGCGTTCGAGGTGCCCGGCGCGACGCGCACGTTCAGCGGCCCCCCGGACTTGACCGTGTAGCTGCCGCTGGCCGACGCGACGCCCGAGACGGTAGGACTTGCCGGAGCAGGCGCGGTGACCTTGTCCACGTAATTCTGGAACACCCAGAGGTTGCGCGAACCATCCTTGAACCGAAGCCAGGAGCCCTTCTTTCCATTGACCGTCACCGTGGTGCCCGGCGCGAGAGTCTTCGCGATCGCGTTCGAGGTGCCCGGCGCGACGCGCACGTTCAGCGGCCCCCCGGACTTGACCGTGTAGCTGCCGCTGGCCGACGCGACGCCCGAGACGGTAGGACTTGCCGGAGCAGGCGCGGTGACCCGCGATCGCGTTCGAGGTGCCCGGCGCGACGCGCACGTTCAGCGGCCCCCCGGACTTGACCGTGTAGCTGCCGCTGGCCGACGCGACGCCCGAGACGGTAGGACTTGCCGGAGCAGGCGCGGTGACCCTCGTCAGAAAGTCACTGTGCGACCAGACGGACTGACCGTTTCGGCTGAACTTCATCCAGCCGCCGTGGGTTGCGGTGACGGTCACCGTGGTGCCCGAGGTGAGCCCCTGGAGAACCGCGTAGTTGGTACCGGGACCGCTGCGGCCATTCAGCGCCGCGGTGGTCCGGTACTGGGTGGGCGTGATCGAGGTGCCCTGGGGGACGTTGGCCACAGGCACAGTGCCGCCTCCGGCCGGGCGGGAGGGCGTCAGTGAAGAGTGCGCCACCCAGCCGATACGACCGTTTGCGTTCACCCGCACCATGCCGTTGCTGGTGTCACCCGGGGCTGCGGTCAGCGTGGCGCCCGCTCCGAGCTGCATGATGACGGAACCGGTGCTGCTCGCGGTGGCGCGCAGCGGAGTTGAGTTCACGGTCCAGTAGTTGCAGGCAGAAGGGTTGGTGATGTTCATCACGAATGAGGCGGAGGCGCGCAGGTCGACACCACGCTGTGCGAGCCAGGTCGTCGGATTGTGCGAGGTGCCGTGCATCCAGGCACCCTCCCAGATCTCCAGGTGCAGGTGAGGCCCGGTGGATGCACCCGAGCTTCCCACCCGCGAGATGGTCTGGCCCGCCTGCACCGTCTGCCCGACGCGGACATGGGTGTGCGCATCCCACATGTGGAGGTAGGCGCTGTGGAAGGTCCTGCCGTTGATCTGGTGCTGCACGACGACGAAGCCGGTGTTGTACCGGTTGCCGCTGAAGGCGCGCACCACGGTGCCTGCGGCCACGGAGTAGATCGGGCTGCCGTCGGCGGCACCGAGGTCCTGTCCCAAGTGGGCGGTGGAGGCACCCTGGGTCGGCATACAGCGCGAGCCGTACGGGGAGGTGTAGGTATAGGAGCGCTGGGCCAGCGGGAACCGGAACTGGGTGGCGTTCTGCGAGGCAGAGACGTCCACACTGCTCAGTCCGGAGAGATTCGTCGCTGGGGCTTCCACCCCCGCGGTGGGCAGCGCGGCCACATTCATAGGCGCGGTGTCCGCGGCGGCGGCATTCGCGGTCAGTGGCATGGTCAGGCCTACGGCCAGGGTGCCGACAACGGCAGATGAGAGTTTCTTCGGCACAGGTGCTTCCTCACTAGTCGTTCAGAACAGAACGGCTCCATGAACGCCCCGCCAGGCACGAAGGTCGACGACTGGGACCCTCGCGCTCATCGGCTGGGAGACCGTCGAGCCCCCTTGCGGGGTGAGTGAGGACCAGCACGCGAAACACGTGCATGCGGAGTATTCATAAGCAGATATGGCGACTGGGGAAGCAGCGAACCGTACTAAGAGATGGGAAACCTACGCGTACAGCAAGCCGAGTCGGGACAACTGTAACCCATGATTAGTTGTCCGCCGCAAGAGTTTTTAAAAAAGCTTCAAGTTCAACTTTAACCACGCCGTGATCATGGAAACGAACAGAACACGACGCGTTGATGAACACGGTGGAGGACGCAAGAGCAGCGTTCGAGTCGACGTCCAGGCGTCCGCGAGCGCCTGGGAATGATTGGAGGGCAGCGCAGCTGGCGAACATCACTACCGCAGGATGCTCGCGTGGCGCTGCACTGCCCTCGCTGGAAAAGTATCCCATTCCAGGAGAGCAGGAACGAGCCAACGCCCGGCGCGGCACGCCATTGTGATGCGTTCGTGACTCACGCCGCGCAGCGCGTGCCACACTGGACCCATGACGCCGCCTCCAGCTTCGAAATCCGCCCCCGTGCAGCGCGCCCAGATGGCCCGCACCAGAGTGCGAGGGATGCTGATACTCGCTTCCATGACGCCGTTCGCACTGTTGGGATGCGCAGCCGAGGAGGAGCCGAGCTCTCCGACGCAGCCGAGCTCGGAGTCGGCACCCCCCGTGGAGGAGTCCGAGGAGCCGCAGCAGACGCCGACCCCGGAACCGGAGGAGCAGCCCGACACCTCACCGGACGACGGCAATTCTGGCGAGATTCCCCAGGGCGAAGGACCGGGAGGCGACCTTCCCGATCCCGATGAGATCGACATCGAAAGAACTGAGGAACTAGGTGCTTATTTCTCTGAAGAAGAGGCTTGCATGTTCATCGGTTCAATGATGGAAGGACTGCAAACTGACATGAATGAAGGGGTTGAAGATCAAGAGGTTCTTGATGAGATCTATTCTGCGGTCGAGCAGAACTATATTCTCGTCCCAGTAGAACTGCGCGAGCCGCTTGAAAACATTCTTGTTCTGGTCGACACCGATGTTGAATCACTCGACGAAGAAGCGGTCCTGGTCGCGGCGGAACCGGTGGACGGATGGCTGACCGTTGAATTCTGTGAAGGCGAATATCACAACCAGACTTCAGGCGGCGACGCCTGAGCCCCAAGAGTTCCAGGCAGCTCACAGGTCACGACCATCGACTGCCCAAGAAGCCTCTCTACTGTAGGAAGTGCCTCTTGAAGGTGCGAGTGATTCAGCAGACCCCGCGTATCGGAATAGTGTTCCCTCACACTCCGGACGCGGGGTCTGCGCATTCGCTGGGACATCTCCGCCGCAGGCGAGACAGCGGTTCTCTAGACTGATTCCATGACAGAGACCGCCCCCACCGGCCCCACCGGCCCGGTCCGCATCGACGCATGGCTCTGGTCGGTCCGGCTCTTCAAGACCCGGTCCGCGGCCACGACCGCCTGCCGCGCCGGGCACGTCACGATCGATGGCAACCCGGCGAAGGCCTCGCTGCGCGTCACTCCCGGCACCCGGATCCACATCCGCCGTCCAGGGCACGAGCTCATCCTCGACGTCGTCCACACCCTGTCGAAGCGAGTCGGCCCCCCGGTGGCCCAGAAGGCCTACCGCGACCACTCGCCTGAGCGGATCAGGCCCCGCGACGTGGGCCTGCCGGTGCGCGAGCGCGGCTCGGGGCGCCCGACGAAACGGGAACGTCGGAAGCTCGAGGAGCTCCGCGGCCAGCTCCCGGGCTGATCGGCTTCTGAAAGAATGCAGGCTGCACATACTCACCGCTAGAGAGGCACTACAGATGTCCGCCACCGACGCACTCCCCCCGATCGACCTCGGCCCCGCAAGCCAATACCCAGAAGGTGAGGTCTTCCGAGTCTCAGCAGAGGACTCAGGGTGGAACGACGACATCGCGGTGGTCCACGCCGAGGATGGCGACTTCTACGCCCTGGACGACACCTGCTCCCACGAGGCAGTGTCTCTCTCCGATGGCTATGTCGAGGAAGACACTCTGGAGTGCCCCATGCACGCCTCAGCCTTCTGCCTGCGCACCGGCGTCCCGGAGACGCTGCCAGCGCTGCGCCCGGTGAAGACGCATCAGGTCACGATCGACGGAGATCGACTGGTGCTGCATCCCGGCACACCGCGCCCGAGCGAGGACTCAGCCGCCTGACCGGAGCAGCTGTGAGGCGTCGCAGACTAAGACTCAGGAAGCTCCCAGGAACTGCACGGGGAAACGCCAAGAATGTCGCCTAGAGTCATTATTACCTCATCAAGGTGCGAGTGATTCAGAGCCCCGAGTCAGCCATTTAAAGCGTCCCCTCACGCTGGCCGACTCGGGGCTCTTCTCATGGCCAAGACTGGGGCCACGATTTCCAGTGACTTACCAGCAAACCGCAAGTGCCCGCCCAAGGAGACGTCCTAGGGTAGGACTACCTCATCAAGGTGCGAGTGATTCGGGAGCCCCGGATCGGCCGATACAGCGTCCCCCTCACGCTGGCCGATCTGGGGCTCCCTTCTTCATACCTTGGAGAGGTCCGCCGCTCATGCAGTGGGTACGGCCCGGCGGATCACCAGATAGTTCACCGCAGTCAGGACCAGCGTGAGCAGCAGCACCCATCCGGCGAAGGAGTACGAGCTCTGCACGGCCAGCCAGTCCCCGACATGGGGCCACCACTGGTTCTGCGCGACGACCATGATGGTGACGGCCAGCAGGGCCACGAGACCCAGCGCGATGATCCAGAGCATCGCCAGGCTGACCCGGCGGTAGAGGATCGACCAGAAGAACCCGAACATCATCGCCCACAGGCACACCGCTCCCGCCAGGATCCCGGCCCCCAGGACCCCTGCGTTCTGCGTGACCGCTGGGATGTCGAAGGTGTAGCTCTCGGCCCAGAATCCACCGGTGGCCCGCTCGAGCAGGATGGCGATCGAGAAGAGTGCGCCGAAGCCGGCCGAGACTGTCGCGAAGGCCAAGAAGGCCCCCAGCACGAAGACCCGCCTGCTGTAGCTCAGCGCCATGGAGAAGGGGAACGTGTGAGATGCCGAATAGGCCGCGATGAACGCCAGGCACCAGATGGTGGCCTGCGAGGCGCCGGTGTTGATCGTCGGCCCATCGCCGGAGACATGACGCAGCCAGAGACCGATGCCGATCGCCACGGCCCATGACAGCAGGAACACGCTCAGCGGCACCCAGATCATCTGCGATGGCACGGTGAACTGCAGCTTGAAGGCGGACGGGACGCGGGCGAAGCTCGAACGTGGGGCTTCCTGTTCCCGTGCCGCCGGAACCGCCATTGAGTGAACTGCGACGTTGCTCATCGGGCCACCTCCTGGGATGGATCCATCGTGGTCTGTTTCAACGTGTCTTCGCGTGCGGTGAGCCGCACGATGAGCTGCTGGAGCGAGACTGGGACGACCTCCACGTCGCGCTCCTGAAGCGCCCTGCGTTCAGCCTCATCGAGCGCCCCGAGCACCGTGGTCCGCACGATCCGGCCCATGGCCTCGTGCTGCAGGACCTCGCGGGTGCCGGCGATCTCGGCCACGGCATCTGCACGTCCCACCAGGGTGACGGCACGATCACACAGCTGTTCCACCGGCTCCTGCAGCAGGATGCTTCCCTGGTCGATGACCACCACATTCTCAATCAGGTGTGCGATCTCATCGATCAGGTGCGAAGAGATCACGATGGTTCGCGGGTGCGCAGCGTAGTCCTCGAGCAGCCGGTCGTAGAACAGCTGCCGGGCCACCGCGTCGAGTCCCATGTACGGCTCGTCGAAGAAGGTCACCTCGGCGCGCGAGGCGATCCCGATGATCACGCCCACGGCGGAGCGCTGGCCGCGGGACATCTTCTTGATCCGGGTCTTCTCCGGGACGCGGAACTCGCGGGCAAGCTGGGCCGCCAGTTCCGCGTCCCAGCGAGGGAACGCCTGGGCCGCGGCGTTGAAGGCGTGCTTGGCGAGCGCGTCGTCGACGTAGCGCTGCTCTTCACGGACGAAGCAGATCTTCGGGAGCACCTGCTCGTTCTCATGGGGGCGCATGCCTAGGATCTTCACCTCGCCCGCGGTGGGCCAGTCCTGGGCTGTCGCGATGGACATCAGCGTGGTCTTGCCGGCACCGTTGCGGCCCAGAAGCCCGTGGATGGCGTCCTTTTCAAGTCTCAGCGAAATGTCCTGCAGCGCCGTGGCGCTGCGGTATCGACGCGAGACCCGGATCAGTTCTATGGCGGCGTCCATGACCGCCTCCTTCCTTCAGCGCCCGGGGCGCTGTTCACGCTCTGGAGCGGAGCATCTCGATGATGGTGTCCACCGAGAGCCCGACGGTGCGGGCCTCGGTGATGATCGGATCGAGGTAGTGGGTCGCGAACTGCTGCCGGCGCTGCGCGATGAGGATCTCCCGGGCGCCCGGGGCCACGAACATGCCGAGGCCGCGACGCTTGAGCAGGATCCCGCGATCCACCAGCAGGTTCAGACCCTTGGCTGCGGTGGCGGGATTGATCCGATGGAAGGACGCGAGCTCGTTGGTCGAGGGGGCGCGCTCACCTTCTGCCAGGGATCCGTCCAGGACGGAGGCCTCCAGCTGCTCAGCGATCTGCACGAACAGTGCGCGACCCTCTTCCACGGACCCATCCACCCTTCATCGAGAAACAGCTCCAGCATACCGAGTCCACTACCTCTATGGTTAATTACTCTACTAATGAACCATAGAGGTCGTGCTGGGTCAAGGTTCGACGCCTCCCCGCGTGTGGGAGGCCCCAGGGTCACCTCTGGCAGGGCACCAGCTTCAGGACATAGGATCAGCACATGAACGGTGAGAACATCGAATGTTGGCTGACCGATATGGACGGGGTGCTCGTCCGCGAGCAGGAGGCGCTGCCCGGCGCCGCAGAGCTGCTGGAACAGTGGCGGCGCCAGGACCTCCCCTATCTTGTGCTGACGAACAACTCGATCTTCACCGCCCGCGATCTCAGCGCTCGGCTGCGCAACTCCGGACTGGTGGTGCCCGAGGAGCGGATCTGGACCTCCGCCCTGGCCACCGCGACCTTCCTGGCGAACCAGATCGACCCGGAGTCCAACGCGCAGGGCAGCTGCTACGTCATAGGCGAAGCCGGGCTCACCACCGCGATCCACGCCGCAGGGTTCATCATGACCGAGACCAATCCGGACTATGTGGTCGTCGGTGAGACGCGGAACTATAGCTTCGAGGCCATCACGAAGGCCCTCCGGCTGATCAACAACGGCGCCCGGTTCATCCTCACCAACCCCGACGCCACCGGCCCGAGCCCCGAGGGCGTGCTGCCCGCCACGGGCGCCATCGCCTCACTGATCACCAAGGCCACCGGTCGCAAGCCCTATGTGGTCGGCAAGCCGAATCCGATGATGTTCCGGTCGGCGCTGAACCACCTCGGGGCGCACTCCATGGAGACCGCCATGATCGGGGACCGGATGGACACCGACATCGTGGCCGGCATGGAGGCCGGAATGCACACGATCCTGGTGATGACCGGACTCTCCAGCCGCGCCAGCATCGCCGACTTCCCGTTCCGCCCGAATCGGATCATCGACGGCGTCTATGAGCTGCTCGACGATCCGGTAGATCGGGACGACGACACCCAGTAGGACTCAGACGCAGAGACGCCCGGCACCTTCGCAGAGGTGCCGGGCGTTCTTGCGTGTGCAGAGCGGTCAGCGCGGGTGCGCCGGCTCCTGCTCGCGAGCCAGCGGTTCGATCCCGTCCGAGGGGTCGGAAGCATCGGGCAGGACCTCGCGCTCCAGCTGAGCGCCCTCGACGTCGACGTCAGGGATGAGGCGATCCATCCACTTCGGCAGCCACCAGGCGGCGGGACCTGCCAGGTGCAGCAGGGCGGGCACCAGCAGCAGTCGCACCACGAAGGCGTCCAGCAGCACGCCCACGGAGAGCCCCAGGCCCATGGAGGCCACCATCGGATCGTCGGTGAAGATGAATCCTGCGAAGACCGAGGACATGATCAGCGCCGCGGCGGTGACCACGGAGCGCCCGGCATGCAGTCCCTGGCGCACGGCGAGCCGCGGCGCAGAGCCGTGGGCGTAGGCCTCGCGCATGCCCGAGGCGGTGAAGAGCTGATAGTCCATGGCCAGTCCGAAGAGGATGCCGACCATCAGCACCGGCAGGAAGGTCACGATCGGCCCGGGTTCGGTGACTCCGACGATGTCGGCGAACCAGCCCCACTGGAACACTGCCACGACGATGCCCACGGCGGCGGCGAAGGACCCGACGAACCCGAGGGTGGCGATCACCGGGAGCAGGATCGAGCGGAACACCATGATCATCAGCAGCAGCGAGAGCCCGATGACCAGCGCCAGGTAGAGCGGCAGCGCATCGGCGATCACATCTGACATGTCGATCTGGGCGGCCGTCATGCCCGCCACGGAGAGCTCGACATCGGCGGCGTCCGTGCCGGCCAGCGGAGCGCCGTCGCGGAACTCATGCACCAGAGCCTCGGTGGACTCGGCAGCCGGTCCCTCCTCGGGGATGATCTGGAAGACCCCGAGCGTGTTGTCCTCGCTGAGTGCGGCGGGGACCGCTGCCGCGATGTTCTCGTTCTCCAGCAGCGAGGTGCCGATCTCGATCTGGTAGTCCTGCGCCTGGGTGTCATCCAGCCCGGAGGGCAGGTCGGCGAGGACCAGGAGCGGCCCGTTGACACCCTGGCCGAAGGCCTCCTCGGTCGCGGAGTACGCCTGGTAGGAGGCCGAGTCCTCGGCATTGGAGCTGGCATCGGGAAGGCCGAGGCGCAGGTCGAAGGTCGGGATGGAGAGCACGCCGAGGCCGATCAGCGCAGCGGCGGCGATGCCGATCGCCTTGCCGTGGCCCATCTGGGTGGTGATCTCCTTGGTGCGCCGCTCGCCGATGTGGCGTCGTTCCCGGCGGGCAAGGATCCTGCGGTCCACCAGGGAGAGCATGGCCGGGGTCATGGTGACCGCCATGAGCACCGCGATGGCCACACAGGCGGCTGCGACGCTGCCCATCAGGGCCAGGAACGGCAGGCCGGTGACGTTGAGCGCCAGCAGCGCGATCACCACGGTGGCACCCGCGAAGACCACGGCGTTGCCAGCGGTCCCGGTGGCCAGGGCGATCGACTTATGGACGGCCATGCCGTCCTTCAGCTGCCGGCGGTGCCGGTGGATGATGAACAACGAGTAGTCGATGCCCACGGCCAGGCCCAGCATGAGTCCCAGGATCGGGGTCATCGACATCATCTCGACGACGCCGGAGAGCGCCATCGCGCCGGCGACGCCGACTCCGACGCCGATCAGGGCGTTGAGCAGCGGCAGCCCTGCGCCGATGAGCGTGCCGAGCATGATCAGCAGCACGGCGGCGGCGATCATCAGGCCGATCAGCTCGGCAACCGAGAAGAGGTGGGGAAGCTCGAAGTCGAGGTCTCCGCCGGGCAGTGCTTCGACTCCGTCGATCTCCGCGTCGGTGATGGCCGCCGAGACGGTGGCCAGGTCTTCGGTGCCGATGCTCTCCATCGGCTCGGTGAAGTTGAGCATCAGCACGGCGACGTCGCCGTCGTCGGAGACGACCTGGGCGCCGGAGGAGAGCTCCAGAAGCGCCTCGCCGCGCTCCAGCTCGGCGGCCGCCTCGGTGAGCTCATCTTCGCCGGCGTTGAGCTCCTCCTCCCCGGCGTTGAGCTCCTCTTCCCCGGCCTCGAGCTCCTCTTCCCCGGCATCGAGCTCCTGCTCTGCGGCTTCCAGCTCGGCCCGGTTGGCATCGATCTCGGCCTGCTGAGCCTCGAACTGAGGCCGCGCGGCCTCATAGATGCCCTGCTCCTGGGCGCCGGCGATGGCCTCGTCGAGCTGCTCCTGACCTTCGTCGAGCTGGGCGAATCCGGACTCGATCTCCCCACGGCCCGCTTCGATCTCCTCACGACCGGCTTCGATCTCCTCACGACCGGTCTCGATGTCCTCGCGATTCGTCTCGATCTCCTCGCGGCCGGACTCCAGCTCAGCTTCACCGGCGGAGATCTCGCTGCGCGCGTCGGCGATCTGATCCTCGGTGGCGAAGGGGTCGGTGACGCTGCTGACGATGTCGTCAGCCTCGAGCTCCTCGATGAACTCGGCGACCTGCTGCTCCTGCTCGCCGGTGAACGGCTCGCCGTCGTCGGTGCGGATGATCGCCGAGGCGTTGCCGCCGCCGGAGTCTGGCATCTCCTCGGCCAGGCGATCGGCGACCGCGGTGGTCTCCAGGTCAGGAAGGGTGATCTGATCCGTCAGCTGTCCGCCGAAGGCGAGGAAGGAGCTGACGGCGAGGGCGAGCACGGCGAACCAGGCTGCGACGACGGTCTTGGCTCGGCGCGCAGAGAGCAGGCCGAGGCGGTAAAGGAGCTTTGCCATGACACGATCATAAACGGAACGCCGCGTCTCGAAATTCACCGAGAGGATTGTGAAGGACGACTGTGGTGAAACTCACCGCGGCGGGTTGTGGGTCTGGTTCGTCTCGGGTCGCAGGAGCCCGGTCACCACGACGTCGACGAGGCTCTCCGCCCAGGTCAGGCTCGGTGCGGAGCCGATGAGCATCCGGAAGATCAGCGGGTCGCCGATCGCCGAGGCGGCCGCTGAGATGTCGACTCCGGCGCGAAGCTCGCCCGCCCGCTCGGCTTCACGCAGTCGTTCCGCCAGCTGTCCGTGATCCCACATGCTCGCCTGCTGGAGCAGCCGCTCGGTCCCGGGATCACACTGGAGTCCTGCCACCACGAGACTGCGCGCCATCCCGACGTGGGTGTCGCGGAAGGCCTCTACGATCATGCCGCGGATCCAGGTCAGGCAGTCCGCACGCAGATCACCGGTGGACGGCATGGGCACCAGCTCGATCTCGGCGTCTCCGGTGAGCATCACCTCCAGCACCACTGCAGCCTTGGACTTCCACCATCGATAGATGGTCTGCTTGCTCACCCCGGCCTCGGAGGCGATGGCCTCCACCGTCAGCTCCTCATATGAGCTCACGCGGAGCAGCCGGATCGTGGCGTCGAGCACCGCCTGGTGGGAGGCTTCGCTGCGCGGACGTCCCCGTCGCGGTTCTGCGGTCTCGGCCCGCTGCGCCTCAGATGCCATGGGCGACATCGTAGCGCGCCGAGACGATTCCCGGCCTGTGCCATCCTTGACCCATGACCATTGCACCCGGGACTCCCCGAGGGCTGCGTTGACCAGCCGCCCCATGGACCTGCCGGGTCTCTCCGCGGGCCACCTGCCAGGTCTCGACGAGGTGGCGGGCGACGCGCTCGAGGACCTCGCACCGCAGCTGTTCGCCGCTCTGTGTGAGCAGCTGCCCGGGGTTCCCGCTGCGCTGCTGGACAGCAGCGATCACGCCAGGACCGATCAGCCCGCGCGCAGCGCCCACAGCATCCTGGCCTTCTCCTTCGGGGACCATGCGGCGCTGGTCAGCCACCATCAGGGCCAGACCAGCGTCACCACGCCCAAGGGGACCATCGAGCGCCGCCAGCCGTTCTTCAGCTGGTTGGCGGAGAACTGGACCGGGTCCGCAGAGCAGCCGGACGAGGGTCGCGAGCCTGCCGAGTCTGACCGACCTGGACAGCCTGACGGACCGGACGCGACCCGCCATGATCTCCCGCGGTTCGCGCTCGGCTGGGTGGGATGGCTGGGCTATGAGCTCAAGCGGGAGGTCGGCGCTGAAGACCCGGCGGAGAAGGCCCTGGAGCCGGCAGACCGTCCGGCCCAGGAGGCCAGCCTGTTCCGCGCCACCCATGCCGTGGTCATCCACCATGCCCAGGGGCAGCTGGAGCTTCAGTGCTGGGACGCAGCGGCGGAGTCTGCTTGGAAGGAGCAGGTGTTCGAGACGTTGCAGGGCCTGGCGCTGAGGGACGGCTCTGGCGACGGAGGCTGCGTTGAAGGAGGCTCCGACGCCGCACTGCTCCGCGAGATCGCGGTCCGTGACTCTCGCCGGGACTATCTCGCCGCGATCGCGCGGGCGAAGCGGGAGATCACCGAGGGCAACAGCTATGAGATCTGCCTGACCACGGCGGTCACCGGGACGCTGGCACCGGGCCGCGCACGCGGCGTCGAGCTCTTCGCCGCCCTGCGCACCCGCAACCGAGCCCCCTTCACCCAGTTCCTGAGCATCGGTGAGACCGAGATCCTCTCCACCTCGCCCGAACGCTTTCTCAGCATCAGCGCGAGCGGCACGGCGCGCTCGGAGCCCATCAAGGGCACCAGACCCCGCGGGGTGACCGCCGCGCAGGACCGCGCCATGATCGAGGATCTGCGCACCCACCCCAAGGATCGGGCGGAGAACGTGATGATCGCGGACCTGGTCCGCAATGACCTCTCCATCCACGCGATCCCGGGAAGCCTGCGCACCGAGCGGCTCTGCGCGGTGGAGACCTACCCCAGCGTGCACCAGCTGGTCTCCACGATCAGCGCCCGCATCCCGGATGCGGTGCCGCGGGCCCGGGTCGTCGCTGACGCATTCCCCCCGGGGTCGATGACCGGGGCGCCGAAGATCTCCACCATGGACATCCTGCAGCGGCTGGAGACCGGTCCGCGCGGGCCCTATTCCGGGGTGGCGGGGTATTTCAGCACGAACGGCGCTGCGGACCTGGCAGTGCTCATCCGCACCGCGGTGCTCAGCGGCGAGGGTGAGTCACGCCGCTTCCACCTGGGGCTGGGCGGAGCGATCACCGCTGATTCCGACCCTGCCGAGGAATGGGAGGAGATCCGCACCAAGTCACGCGGGGTGCTGGAGGCCCTGGGCGCCCGGTTCCCGGAATCTGAGACCGCGACCTCGGACTAGACGATATATAGCAGCTCCTTGGTCGGCGAGGGGTTGCGGGCCGGGCCCCCACTCACAGAGATTCATGGGGCACCGGACGAAGTCCTCGCGGCCGGAATCCGGTGCGAGGTTCCTGCCCCGTCGAAGCTCCAGCGACCAGCCGCAGACCGGGTCAAGACCGACGCCAAAGCCGCGGCGCACCTGCCCCGACTGCTCCCCGCCTCCGGCGGGATCTCGCTGCCCCCGGCGGTCTCGAAGATGCCGCGTCCATGCTGCCCGCAGTGAGGTCCTCGTCCGGCACGGGAGTTGCACCAGCCGAAGAGTTCGCCTGCGACCGGGGAATCCTCGAAGTTCAGGGTTGTCAGTCCGCTCGGGGGCGGCGGGCATCCACGAGAGTGGATCGCGGGTGAGCGGTCCCTGCTACCGGCGTGTCACCAGGACGTCGAAGAAGACCGTCCCATCAGAGCCCTTCCTGAAGGATCCGGAGCAGGAGACCGGCTCGCCGTGACCGGTCCGCTTGCCATAGGCCTTGTTGTACTCCCAGAGGAGCTGGCCATCGTCGGAGAAGAGGGCGGCGTCGATCGAGCGAATGAACAGCTTCTCACCCGTGGCAACTCCCGCCTCGTCGAAGACGAAGGCGACAGCTCCGCGGGGCTTCACCTGTAGCATGTCGTAGCCGCCCTCGCCGTCGGGGCACCCGACGGTGATGAGGGGGAAGTCCGGTTTCACTGGCGCGGCCTGTGCGGCCGTCACGCTTCCTGCGAAGATCCCCGCCGCTAAGAATGTAGCTAGAACGCCTCGACGCACCATCGCCCATCACTCCTTCGTAAGCCACGGACGTGCCACCCGTGCGATGGGCAACGTCCTTCCATGACGCCGGATCCACCGGTGATAACGCTTCAATGCTGGCACCCCGGGGTGGCCACGTCTAGGGCGACCGTCCAGATCCGACCTCGGATCGAGCACAGATCAAAGTGCGGGTCGGGATCGCGCCAGCGGCGCGGGCAACGGCGCATCAGTTTGAACACTGGACCCGGGCCCTGCGCACGATGCGTGCCGTCTTGTGGCGGTCGGCCGCGGCTGAGTAGAACTAGTCGGTGCGCTGGTGGTCGAAGGTCGCGAGCTTCCCTGCCTGGCGCTCCACAATTGCGTCGAAGGTCTCGGCGTCCATGTTCGCGGCGCTGACCATCAGCAGGTGCCTGCCGTAGTCGACGCTTGCCGAGAAGCCGAGGACCTCCACCATGGATTCCCCGTCGTGGACCTTCATGTTCAGCTCCAGACCGCGGAAGTCGTGGGCCTCAAAGGCCTCGACGTCCACCGAATCGGTCTCACCGCGCAGCGGTTCGGCGGTGCAGGCTTCGATGACCCGGTCCCAGATGACAGCCGATTCCGGCGGGTCCTCGAGACCGAGCATCCAGACGTAGAGGCTCTCGGTGCGATCGGCGAGCTCATGCTTGTATTCCTGGACCACGCCGAGCTCCGGGCGCTCCCCGATGAGATCCGCATTGATCCGGTCCATCGCCGAGGCGCACTCGCCCTCGCCGAAGCTCTCGGTATAGACCTCTGCGGCCGCTCCGAGCTGGTCCTTGAAGAAGTTCAGTCCGGTCAGCGTGGAGTGGCTGTCTGGGGCGAAGGGCAGCTCGGACTCGGTGACCAGCACCTGGGAGATCTCTCGCTCGGTGAGCAGCTCGTCTGCGTCAGACGCAGCTGACTCTTCGGTTCCGGTCTCATCCTCAGCGGGATCCTCGTCGGCGCTGCCATCAGGCTCCCCAGCCTCCGACGGGAGGGAGCTCATGGATGCGACATCCTGCGCCGAGCTCGCATCTTCGGCGTCTGGGGAGCAGCCGGTGGCAGTCACGGCGAGCGCTCCAGCCGCAGACAGCGCAAGGAGACCCCTGGCCCGAGTCGCGCAGGGCACGGCTCGGTGAGCCGTCGAACGCAATCCGATCATGGTTCCTCAGGTCTCGTCGGCGCAGGGTGAGAGGGGCCGAATTGTGCGCTCCGGCACCCTGGGCAGTGAGTATATCCGCTCATCGGAAAGGGCTCTACTGCAGAGCCGAGGTCAGTCGGAACGTGTTGTCCAGGTATCGGACGTGCCACGGCCGGCGGGCCCACTCCTGAAGATCGAGCTCGGTGGAGAGCAGCAGGTACCGGGTGAAGACCTCTTCGATCTCGGCCACCTTGCCCGCGTCGACGATCATCAGCGTGACCTCCAGGTTCAGCGAGAAGGAGCGCATGTCCATGTTCGAGGAGCCGAGCACCGCGACGTGGTCATCGATGATCATGAACTTCGCGTGCAGCACATCGGGGTCCGGGTAGCGGAAGATCCGCACCCCGGCCTCGAGCAGGATCTGATAGTAGGACTGCTGGGCGTGCTGGATGGTGAACTGATCGGCCTTCTTGGAGACCAGGACCAGGACCTCGACATCGCGGTGCGCGGCATTGGTCAGCGCGTAGAGCAGCGAATCGTCGGGGACCAGATACGGCGTGGAGATGATGATCCGATGGGTGGCCTGGTAGATCAGGTCGTTGAAGAGTCGGAGGTTGTTCTCGTCCGGGAATCCCGGGCCGGAGGGGACGACCTGGACCAGCGAACCGCCCGAGGCGGCCTCATCGGCCTCGAGGTCCACCAGCAGCTTCTCGCCGAGGTTCTCGTTGGTCTCGGCATACCAGTCCGAGGCGAAGACGATGTCGAGCCCGGTCACGGCCGGACCGGTGAGCACGACGTTGAGCTCGACCCAGCGCCGACCCATCCGCACCGCCGCGGGGCGCTGGTAGTGCGGCTCGATCAGGTTCGTGGAGCCGGTCAGTGCGGTGATGCCGTCGATCACGACGATCTTGCGGTGGTTGCGCAGGTCGAAGCGGGAGAAGCGACGGCGCAGCGGGCGGATCGGCAGCACCCGGTACCATTCGATCTTCGAGCTGCGGAGCCTGCGCTTGAGCCGTCGGTAGCCGCTGACCCGGGCGGTGCCGAGGTGGTCGTAGAGGAAACGCACCTTGACCCCGCGCTCGGCCGCGCGCTCCATGGCGTCGAGGACCGGGCCGGTGTACTCGGGGTCATCGCCGACGATGTAGAAGAGCACGTGGACGTACTCCCGCGCCTCATCGATCTGATCGACCAGCCAGGTGAAGGACGCCTTATAGTCCGTGATCAGGGTGAGCTGGTTCCCCTCCTGGATGGGGAACGCGCCGAGGTTGCGGTTGAGCACCACGGTGGCGCTGAGCTGCTCGTGCTCGCGCAGCTGGTCGGAGAGCTGCATCTGGCTGGTGGCCTCCAGCAGCGCCGCGTTCATCCGCTGCTGACGCTCCTGCCGCCGAGCCGAGAGCTTGCTGCGACCCAGGAGCAGGAAGAGCGGAAGCCCGATAGCGGGGATGAAGAAGATCGCGAGCAGCCAGGCCATCGCAGTGTTGGGACGGCGGTTCGACGGGATGATGCCGATCACAGCCACCCGTACGCCGATCTCGAACACGAGGATGCTCAGGAAGATCCCCTGCGGCAGGGAGTCAAGTCCCAGCCCGCTAAATGGCCACAGCAACGCATCCCTCCCAATCCTTCCAAGACAGCCTACTGGGTCCGCTCACGTCAATCGCCCCCGGCAGGTCGCGCAGGAGCTAGGCTGTAGCCATGGCTGAGCACTTTCGTGATGACTCTGTGGCCGCCGTCGCCGTACGCATCGACGCCGAACACCCCACCGGTGCGGTCTTTGACCCGCACCAGCCCCAGCTGCGAATCACCGATCTCGGTGCCATTCGCGGGGACGGGATATTCGAGACGATGCACGCCATCAACGGGACGCCGCGGAAGCTCGACGCGCACCTCGCCCGGCTGCGACGCTCCGCCGGCATCCTCGACATCGGCATCCCTCCGAGAGACTCCTGGGAGGCCGCCGTCGGGCTGGGCCTCGAGGAGTACCGCGCGCGGGGCGGAGTGCCTGAGGAGCTCGCGATCAAGCTCGTGGCCACCCGCGGGGTGGAGAACGAGCCCGCCTCCGAGGATCCGGCCTTCGCCGGCACCTACTGGCTCATGCTGACCCCGGTGGCGGAGAGCATGCGGACCAACCGCGGAAAGCCGCTCGGCGTGACGCTGCTCGACCGCGGCTATGACTCCACCGCCGCCGAGCGGGCGCCCTGGCTGCTGCTCGGGGCGAAGACGCTGAGCTACGCGGTGAACATGGCGGCGCTGCGCCACGCCGACGCCGGCGGCTTCGACGACGTCATCTTCATCACCTCCGACGGCCAGGTCCTCGAGGGGCCCACCTCCACGGTGCTGATCGCCGAGGCGGGCGCCGCAGGCGAGCCCCCGACGCTGATCACCCCGGTGCTGGAGACCGGCATCCTGCCCGGCACCACGCAGGGCGCGATCTTCACCGCTGCAGAGCGGGCGGGATGGAAGCTCGGCTATGGGCCGCTCACCCCGGAGGATCTCTACGCGGCAGACCACGTGTGGCTGCTGTCCTCGGTGCGGCTCGCCGCTCCGGTGAACCGGATCGATGAGCACGAGCTCGCCGTGGACCCCGAACTCACCGCGCAGCTGAACAGCTTCCTGGACCAGGACCTCCCGGTCAATCACCCGGTGGACTGAGCGCGTCCACAGCCCGCCGGCACAGCCGGTGCTGAAGAACGCCCGTCAGCTCTGCAGCTGGCGGGCGTTCTTCAGCACCGGGACCATCTTTCGGGTCTGGCTGACCACTTCCGGGTCCACCTCTGCGACCAGCAGCTCGGGTGCGCCGCCGGCCTCGCTGAGCGGGACGCCCAGCGGGGAGACGATCATCGAATGACCGATTCCGGTGGGCGCTCCCTGGACCGCGTCCACCCCCGCGGCGGCGGGGTCGGCCTGACCGCAGGCGAGGATGTACTGCGTGGAGTCCAGCGCCCTGGCCTGTGCGAGCAGCCGCCACTGCTCCAGCTTGCCCTCCCCTGCTCCCCATGAGGCCGGCACCAGGGTCACCTGCGCCCCGGAGCGGGCATGGTCGGTGAAGAGGTTCGGGAAGCGGATGTCATAACAGGTTGCCAGGCCGAAGGTGACCCCGTCGAGCACGAACTGCGCGGGGCTGCGGCCGGGCTGGACGCCGTCGGACTCCTTGAAGCCGAAGGCGTCATAGAGATGGATCTTGTCGTAGGCGACATCGATCTCTTCGCCGGAAACGGCCGGCCCCACGGCAATGAGCGTGTTGACCACCCGCGGTCGACCCTCGCCGCTGGGAACCCCGGGGGTGAACATCCCGGCGACGATCACGATCTGGAGTTCGCGCGCCAGGGCGCGGACCGCCTCGGCCCAGGGGCCGGTGACCGGTTCGGCCACGGGTGGCAGCGGGTGCCCGAAGGCTCGCTGGGTCGCCTCGGGGAACACGACGACGCGGGCGCCGGCCTGCGCGGCGCGTGCGGCATATTCGCGGATCAGTTCGAGGTTGGCTTCAGGATCCGGGCCGGTGGTGATCTGAGCGGCAGCGATGCGCATCGATCAGACCTCCGCGCGATCTCCGACCTTGCTGCGGAGCTTCTTCACCGTAGAGCTTGCGCCCCGCTGGGAGAGCACCTGCACGGTCGCAGAGACGGCCGCGGAACCGATGGAGAAGGCGAGGGCTCGCTTGAGCGTCATCTCGTCGTTGCCCACGCGCGGGGCGTCGTCGCCGGTGGCCTTCTTCCACACGAAGTCGAAGATTCGGGTGGCGACGAAGCCGCCTGCCAGTGAGATGCCAAGGGCCATGCCCTTGTCCAGAAGCTTGTCCACAATGTTCTCCTCAGGGGGTGGGTCGATGTCCTGGTGTTACTCTAGTGCACGTCATTTGAGACACGACAGGGGAGCGCCCCTCGACGGAAGAACGCGGCTGAAAAGCCATGATTCCGCCGGCAGGGCGCTGAGAGTGGGCTGAAGGCCCAGACCCTCGCACCTGATCAGGTTAGGACCTGCGAAGGAAGTCGAGAATCTTCACTCGGATGCTCGAGCTCCGGCTCGAGCTCTCCTCCTGCGTGCTTCTGGTCCGCCCTCATCCAGGGAGAAGCATCATGAGCAGCAGCAAACGCCCGGCCACCTCCGGTCGCGGCACAGGCGCACACTCCCCCGCCCGATCATGGCGCTGGTCGGTCTCCGACATCGTGGTCGCCTCGGTGCTCGCGGTCGCCTCCGGAGTCATCTTCTGGGGCTGGAACCTCAGCTACCACCTGATCGGGAACCTCTTCGTCTTCTACCCGCCGGTGGAGACCCTGGTGCATGGGATGTGGCTCTTCCCCGCCGTCCTCGGGGCCCTGGTGATCCGCAAGCCCGGCGCCGCGATCTACTGCGAGATGGTCGCCGCGGCGGTCTCCGCCCTGCTGGGCTCCCAGTGGGGACTCACCGTGCTCTCCTCCGGGTTCATGCAGGGCCTCGGTGCCGAGCTGATCTTCCTGGCGGTGGCCTATCGCCGCTTCTCCCTGGAGTTCGCGATGGCAGCCGGCGCCGCCTCCGGGCTCACCGGCGGAATCACCTATCACTGGATCGTCCCGATGTACGCCTACGCCCCCACCGAGACCATCATCCACATCACCTGCTTCGCGCTCTCCGGGGCGATCATCGCCGGGGTGCTCCCCTGGCTCGCCACCCGTGGACTGGCGGCGGCCTCGGTGCTGGGGCCGCTGAACTCTCGGCGAGCGCACCGGGAGCCACGGCTGAGCCTCGGGCGAGCACATGGGTGAACGGGTCGACGCCGGGGCTGGTGATCTCGCCGGCACCCCGGTCCCTGAGCCCGGCTCCGCGACCCGGGCGCACCCTGCGCGCGGGGTCGCCGTCACCGCGCAGCGATGGTCCTGGACCCATGCCGAACGCGAGCGTGCTGCTGTGGCGGGCCTTGACCTGCAGATCTCTCCGGGAGAGAAGGTGCTCCTCGCGGGGCCCTCGGGGGCGGGGAAGTCCACCCTGCTGCACGCGCTGGCCGCGGTGCTGCATGATGACGAGGCCGAGGTCCACGGCCGGCTGCTGCTCGACGGCGTCGACCCTGAGCAGGCCCGCGGCCGGGCCGGCCTGATGCAGCAGGACCCGGAGTCCCAGGTGGTGCTCTCGCGGATCGGCGACGACGTGGCCTTCTCCGCCGAGAACCTCGCCGTGCCGCGGGAGCAGATCTGGCAGCGGGTCCGGGCCGCACTGACCGATGTCGGACTGCACAGCTTCGACCTGGATCATCCCAGCGCGAAGCTCTCCGGAGGACAGAAGCAGCGGCTGGCCCTGGCCGGGATCCTCGCGATGCGCCCCGGCCTGCTGCTGCTCGATGAACCCACCGCAAACCTGGACCCCGAGGGCGTCCGGCAGGTACGTGACGCGGTGCTCGCCGCCGCCGAGGCCACCGGCGCCACGGTCATCCTGGTGGAGCATCGTCTCGAGGTCTGGGCGGAGCACATGGACACCCTGCTGGTGCTCGAGACCGGCGGCGGGATCCGCAGGAGCAGTCCCGCCGCAGAGATCTTCACCGATGCTGCGCTTCGCGAGGAGCTGGCCGGCATGGGGCTCTGGGTTCCCGGACGGGATCCGCTGCAGGATCTGCCGGTGTGGAGGGGTGGGACTGAGCGGCAGGACTGGACTGAGCGGCTGGGCGGGACTGGGCGGAAGCAGGCCGAACCGCTGCTGCTGGCCGAGGGCCTCGCCGTCGGACGCCACTCCCCCAAACCCGGCTGGCGGCGCGCGCAGCCGGCGCCGCCGACCGTGAAGGATCTCGATCTGGTGATCCGTCGAGGTCAGACCCTGGGCATCACCGGCGCCAACGGCGCGGGGAAGTCCACGCTGCTGCTGACCCTGGCGGGGCTGCTGCCCGCCCATGCCGGCAGCGTCTCGGCGACTGCGGAGCTCAAGGGCGCTGGCGCGCTGCTGGCGGAGGACCCGCACAAGTGGCGCTCCGCTGACCTGGTCGCCCGGATCGGGGTGGTCTTCCAAGAGCCGGAGCACCAGTTCGTGCGCAGCACCGTCCGCGAGGAGCTCGCCCTGGGCGCGCAGCAGGCCGAGGTCCCCGGCACGACGGACCCATTGTTCGACGAGCAGCAGATCGACGACCGGGTCGCCCGGCTGCTGGAGCGTCTCGGACTCACGGAGCTGGCCGAGGCCAACCCGTTCACGCTCTCGGGCGGGGAGAAGCGCCGGCTCTCGGTGGGCACTGTGCTCTCGGCGGGACCTGAGGTGCTGATGCTCGATGAGCCCACCTTCGGCCAGGATGCCCGCACCTTCGCGGAGCTCATCTCGCTGCTGCGCGAGCATGTGGATTCCGGCGGAACGGTGCTGGCGGTCACCCACGATGCCGCCTTCCTGCGCGGACTTCACGCGAGTGAGCACCAGGTCCGGCGAGAAGAACCGGTCACCCCGGACGAGCAGCGGGGCGGGGAGCGGTCAGACCCCCCGGGTGGGGAGCTCTTCGGGCCTGAGCGGTCGCTGTCCTGGCTGGGCCGGCGCAATGCGCTGGCCAAGCTCATCGCGGTCTTCCTGATCACGGCGGCGCTGGTGATGACCATCGACGCGGTGAGCTCCGGCGTCGTGATCCTCGCCAGCCTCGCGCTGCTGCCGCTGGCCGGGATCAGACCGGGCGGCTTCCTGCGACGCGTCTGGCCCTTCGCCGCGGGCGCGGTGGTGGCCGCCTGGGGCACGGCGATCGCCGCCGAAGAGTCCGGTCGTGTGCTCGCTGACCTGGGGTTCACCACGATCAGCGAGGGATCGATCACGCTGGGGCTCGCGCTGGGCGCCCGTGCGTTCGCGATCGTGCTGCCTTCGGTGATCGTCTTCTCCACCACGGATCCGACGGATCTGGCGGACTCCCTGGCGCAGCAGCTGCGGCTGCCCGCGCGCTTCGTGCTCAGTGCGCTGGCGGCGATGCGGCTGCTCGGTCTGCTGGCGGAGCATTGGAGAACGATCGGGCACGCCCGCCGAGCCCGCGGCGTGGGTGCGCACGGCGGGCTCACGGCACGGATGCGCGGCACGGCCTCGCAGGCCTTCGGTCTGCTGGTCCAGGCCATCCGGATGGCCACCAGGCTCGCGGTGACCATGGAGTCGCGCGGGTTCGGCGCGGGACCGCGCAGCTGGGCGCGCCCGGCGCGGTTCAGCGCGGCGGATCTGCCGGTGATCCTGGGCGGCGCCGGAATCGGGGCGCTGGCGGTGACCGCGGCGGTCCTCGCCGGAGCCTGGAACTTCGTCTGGACCTGAGCGGGTCCATGCTCAGCCGCGGGAGGGAGGGATGTCCCGGCTGATCCGCTCGACCGCGCTGGCGAGCTCGTCATGGGTGAGCAGATCCCGGCGCATGTGCTTGGTGCGGTAGCCGGAGCGGCCCACCACGTGCGCGCTGACCGGCGCGGTGAGCAGCTGCAGGCCCCAGGCGAGCAGCACGATGGCGACCCATTCCCAGGACCGCCAGCTGATCGCCGCGGCCAGCAGCAGCGCGAGCAGCCCCAGCACCTGTGGCTTGGTCGCTGCGTGCATCCGCGAGTGCAGATCGGGCAGCCGGACCAGGCCGACGCCGGCGGCCAGGGACATCAGCCCGCCGATCACCAGCAGCACCGAGGCCACCGCATCGAGGATCAGGTCCGCGTCGAGAGACTCAAGCATCACGATCCTCCTGCTTCGATGGCTTCTGTGCGGGCGGGCGAGCAGCGGTGTCAGCACTCGGGGCTTCCTCCGCGTCGGCGCTGGCGTCGTCGTCTGCGGGGGCGTCGTCGTGGCGGCGCGGGGTGAACCCGGAGCGGGTCAGGGCGGAGAACCAGGAGGTGGACTCGTCCTCGCCCTCCTCCACCTCGATCCCGGGCATCCTGGGGGTGCTCACCGGGTCGTGCGGGGCCTCCGGCTCGCTCTCCGCAGCGGCACCGGGGATGGCCGGGGCCAGCGGGGGCGCAGGGTATGGGTCCTGCTCGGAGGATTCGCTGGCCACCTCTTCGGGAGAGCGCACGACCACATAGCGTGCGATGGCCACCGCGCCGAGGAAGCCGATCACGGCCGTGATCACGACGAACATGATGAAGTCCTGGTGGTCGTTGACCACCATGTCCACGATCATCATCGAGGCCACGATGATGAGCATCACGTCGAGGCTGATCACCCGGTCCAGCACGGAGGGGCCCTTATAGATGCGGTAGACGCTGCCGATGGCGCCGATGGCGAGCAGCACCTGGGTGATGTGCACGGCGATGTCCAGCATCAGTGCTCCACCTCCTCGATCGTGGTCCGCTCAGGAGAATCGGCGCCGGCATCGATGTCGGTACGCTCGGGGGTGCGTCCCGCGGCACGTTCGGCGTCCCGCTCGGCCTCGCTGGGACCGTCGCCGCGATGGATGAACGGGGCCTCCCGCTCGGTCTTGGAGAAGCCCGACATCCTGCCCAGGCGCTTCTCCGCCTTGACCACGGCCACGTCCGAGCGATTCCCGCAGGTCAGGATGAGCAGCGCCTCGGTCTTCAGCGCGTCCTGGCGGATCTTCTCGGCATCCTCATCGGAATTGATGTCGAGAGTGTGCAGGTAGAGGGTCGCCGTCGTGCGGTCGACGTCGAGGACCAGGGAGCCCGGCACCAGCGCAAGCGCATGCCCGGTCAGGGTGACGATCAGGTCGTCATGGCTGCGCAGCTGGATCGAGATGATCGAGTTCTTCACCCTCGGTCCGACGACGACGGCGATCCAGGAGACCTGGAACGAGGCGGCGACCATCTTCACCAGGAAGCGACCGGTGAAGACCAGTCCCCACCAGGGGTTCAGCCGTCCGCTGCCGCGCAGCGGCGGCAGGTAGAACACCCGCACGATGATCGTGGCATAGACCGCCCCGATGATGAACGTGCCGATCGTGAAGTCCTGCCAGATCGCCATCCAGAAGAAGCCGAGGAACGCGATCAGCGGCAGCTCCAGCTTCAGCGGAGTCTTGGGTCTCTTCATCACTGATCATCCCCGTCGGTGATCTCCGGGACGACGTCGGCCGCTTCGTCATCGGGCTGCAGGGAGGTCTCCACCGGAGCATGCTCGGCCGCGCCGCCGTCGTCGAGCTCATAGTCGATCAGGAAGGTGGCGGCGAACTCCTCGAGCTCGTCGCGCACACCCTCGGTCCGGTCGGGGCCGAAGACGGCCTCCAGGTAGGGGGTGCGCTCATACATATCCTGCGCGGCGGCCCGGGAGAAGTCCATCAGCGGGCCGGCGAAGACGCTGAACGCCAGCGACATCGCCACCAGCGCCGCGGTCGGGGCGACCATCGACATCGGCAGGTAGCGCTTGTTCGCCGCGCGGGAGTGCGCCAGCGTCTTGGACATCAGCTGGCGCTCGGGAGTCTCATCGGCGTCCTCAGGCTTGCGCCAGAAGCCGCGGGTCCAGATCCTGGCCACCGCCATCAGGGTGAGCAGGGAGGTCACCACCGAGGCGATCACCAGCGTCCAGGTGATCCAGGTGTTCTCCGCGATGCCGCCCTGCATCATGCCCAGCTTGCCGACGAATCCGGAGAACGGTGGAATCCCGGCGAGGTTCATCGCCGGGATGAAGAACAGCAGTCCCAGCACCGGGGAGATCTTCGCCAGCCCGCCCAGGCGCAGCACGTTGGAGGTCCCGGACCGGCGTTCGATCAGTCCGGTGACCAGGAACAGCGTGGTCTGGATGGTGATGTGGTGGGCCACGTAGTAGATGGTGGCGGCCATGCCGATGATCGAGCTCAGCGCGAGCCCGAAGACCAGATAGCCGATATGGCTGATCAAGGTGAAGGAGAGCATGCGCTTGATGTCCGCCTGCGCCAGCGCACCGAGGATTCCCACGATCATGGTCAGCGCCGCGACGATCATCAGCGCGGTGTTGATCCGCTCCCCCGGGAAGAGCAGCGTCTCGGTGCGGATCATCGCGTAGATGCCGACCTTGGTGAGCAGCCCGGCGAACACCGCGGTGACCGGGGCCGGCGCCGTGGGGTAGGAGTCGGGCAGCCAGAAGGCCAGCGGGAACACCGCGGCCTTGATCCCGAAGGCCACCAGCAGCATCACGTGCAGGGTCAGCTGGGTGCTGGGATCAAGGTCCGCCAGGCGCAGCGCGAGATCGGCCAGGTTCACCGTGCCGGTGGCGGCGTAGATCATCCCGATCGTGATCAGGAACAGCATCGAGGAGACGATCGAGACCACCACGTAGGTGACGCCCGCACGGATCCGGGATTCACCGCCGCCCAGGGTCAGCAGCACATAGGAGGCGGTCAGGAAGATCTCGAAGCCCACGTAGAGGTTGAACAGGTCACCGGCGAGGAACGCGTTGGATACGCCGGCCACCAGGATCAGGTAGGTGGGGTAGAAGATCGAGACCGGACCGGAGTCGTCCTTCTCCTCGGCGGCGCCCTGGCCCACCGCGTAGAGCAGCACGCACAGGGTGATGATCGAGGAGACCACCAGCATCAGCGCCGCGAACCGGTCGATCACCATCACGATGCCGAAGGGCGCCGGCCAGCCGGCCAGGTGGATGGCGTGGGCGCCGCCGTTCCAGACGTGGCTCAGCATCGTGACCTCGAGGATCACGGTGAGCACGAGCGCGCCGATGGTGATCGCCCGTTGGGCGGACTTGTTGCGGTAGAAGGCGAAGGCGAAGCCCGCGCCGAAGAACGGGATCAGCACGGCCAGCGGGGTGAAGTTGAGGAACTCGGTGTTCATCAGCGCTGACCTCCTTCGGTCGGGTCTGGATCCTCAGCCGGATCGGTGTCAGGTTCCGCCGTCGGCTCGACGTCGGGATCTGCCGGGACCTGCCGAGGCGGCCCGTCGGCGCGTCCGGCTCCGATGGTGACGTCGAGCTGGTCTGCGTGCATCGCTCCGGACGCGGGCGCCTCATCTGCGGCATCCGTCCCAGCCACCTCATCCACCCCGCGGCGCGGGTTCAGCAGCTGGCGCCCCGAGGAGTCGGTGTCATCGGCGAACTCGGTGGTCTCGGTGGCCAGCTCAGCGTCTTCCTCGGTGTCATGGACGTTGGCGTAGGAGGCGATGCGGCGGTCCTCCTCGTCGTCGGCGAGCTCGTCCTGCCGGGCGAGCACCCAGGACCGGTAGATCAGCGCCAGCATGAAGCTGACCAGTGCGAAGGCGATCACGATCGCGGTGAGCAGCAGCGCCTGCGGCAGCGGGTCGAGATACTCCTCGGCGGAGATGTCGGGATCATAGATCGGGGCGAGTCCGGCGCGGCCGGCGGTGTGCAGCAGCAGCAGGTTCACCCCGTTGGAGATCAGGATGATCCCGAGCAGCACCCGGGTCAGTGAGCGCTCCAGGAGCAGGTAGATGCCGATGGCGAAGAGCGCGCCCATGAGCACCAGCAGGGTCAGGTTGACGGTCATCGGGCCACCCCCGCAGAGGTCTCACCGTGGATGCCGTGCGCGGTGGTGGTGGCGCGCTGGCCCTCACGTTCGCTGCGCACATCGATCTCCGAGCCGAGGCTGCGCAGGATGTCCACGATCAGGCCGATGACCACCAGGTAGACCCCGACGTCGAAGAGGATCGCCGAGACGAAGTGGTGCTCGCCCAAGATCGGGAGGGTGAGGTAGAAGTCGAAGGACTGGAAGGCCTGCCCGCCCGCGATCAGCGGGGTGATGCCCGTGAAGCAGGCGATGGCCAGGCCCCAGCCCATCATGGCGCCGGCGGAGAACGGGATCGCGGCTTCGAGCTCGTAGCGGCCGCCGGCCAGGTAGCGCAGCACGAAGGCGAGTCCCGCCAGCAGGCCGCCGGCGAAGCCGCCGCCTGGCAGGTTGTGTCCGGCCAGCAGCAGGTAGAGCGAGATCATGATGATGCCGTGGAACATCAGCCGGGTGATGACCTCGAAGACGATGCTGCGGTGCTCCGGCGCCACCGTGCGGCCCGCCACCAGCCAGGCCTCACGGGCCACGGTGGCGAAGGAGCGGGCGACCTTGATCTCGCGGACCTGGCGCGGGGAGAGCGCCTTGTCCGAGAGCACCCGTCCGACGGTGCCGCTGGGGACCTCATGGAGCTCCCGGCGCTGCACGTCACGGCGTTTCACGAAGATCAGCGAGGCGACGCCGGTGGCCGCGGCGGCGAGCACGGTGATCTCACCGAAGGTGTCCCAGACGCGGATGTCCACGAGTGTGACGTTGACGATGTTGGCGCCCTGACCGACCTCATAGGCCATCCAGGGGTATTCCACGGACACCGGATCGGCGGTGCGGGCGTTCATGGACATCGCCGCGACGGCCATCATGACCACGCCGAAGCCGATGCCCAGCGCCGCGCGGCCGAACTTGAACCGGGTGGGGGTCTGGGTCCAGATGCCCGCCGGCAGGCTTCGCAGCGCGAGCACGAAGACCACCAGCACGATGGACTCCACCAGCAGCAGGGTCAGCGCGAGGTCCGGGGCGCCCTGCAGCGCGAAGATCCCGGCGATCCCCCAGCCGCAGAGCGAGACCATCAGCACCGCCATGAAGCGCTTGGGAGCCCAGATAGCGCCGGAGGCTCCGCCGAGGATGATCAGCGCGAGCACCACCTGCAGCGGCTGCTCGGCGATGATGAAGTCGTCCACCATCCAGCGATCTGAGACCCCGGCGCCTCCGGGGCCGCCGAAGATCACCACGCTGAGCGGCACCAGCGTCGCCACGGCGAGGATGATGAACAGGTACCAGCCCAGCGCACCGCGCTGGGTGCGGGCGGTGACCCAGGAGGAGAGCATGTCGACCCCGCGCACCGTGGCTCGGTAGCCGCGCTCGGCGTCGAACACCGGAGGCACCTTCGTCTGGACGCGGGCGAAAGGCTCGCGGAGGCGGAAGAGCGCGTAGCCCAGCACCCAGGTCAGCGCGGAGAGTCCCAGCACCGGGGTCAGTCCGTGCCAGAGCGCGAGATAGGTCGGTTCGACCGCGGGGTCCACCGGCGCGAACAGGGTGGCCCAGGGTTCGACCAGCGCCTGCACCGGCTGTGGGAACAGCGCCAGGCCCACGGTCGCCGCGGCGAGGATCATCGGAGCTGCGAGGAAGACCCGCGGCACCGGGCCCTTGAAGACGATGGGCGCCGCCGCAGCGCCGGAGGCTTCGCGCTTGGTGGCGAAGGCTCCCCAGAGGAACCGGGCCGAGTAGGCAACGGTCAGCGCGGAGCCCAGCACGACGCCGACCAGCACCAGCCAGCCCCAGGTCAGCGCCGAGCCCCCGTCGGTGGCTTCGGCGTAGCTGAAGAACGACTCGAAGACGACCTCCTTGGCCACGAAGCCGAAGAGCGGCGGCAGGCCTGCCATGGAGGCGGTGGCGATCAGCGCGACGATGAACAATGGGCGCTGGGTCCGGGCCAGCCCGGAGAGCCTGCGCAGATCGCGGGTGCCGGACTGGTGGTCGATGATCCCGACCACCATGAACAGCGCCGCCTTGAACAACCCGTGGGCCAGCAGCATGGCGAGTCCGGCCAGCGCCGCGTCCTCGGTGCCCAGCCCGTTGATCATGATCAGGAAGCCCAGCTGGGAGACCGTGCCGTAGGCGAGCACCAGCTTGATGTCGGTCTGGCGCAGCGCCCGCCAGGCGCCGACCAGCATGGTGAGCAGCCCGAGCCCGAGCACCAGCGGCAGCCAGAAGGTGGTCTCGTGGAAGCCCGGGGCGAACCGGGCCACCAGGTAGACGCCGGCCTTGACCATCGCGGCGGCATGCAGATAGGCCGAGACCGGAGTCGGCGCCGCCATCGCTGCGGGGAGCCAGAAGTGGAACGGGACCAGCGCGGACTTCGAGAGCGCGCCGAGCAGGACCAGCGCCACCGCGATGTCCACCGCGGTCGCCGTCGCGGGGTCAGAGACCAGCTCCGGGGCGGCGGCGAGGATCTCGGAGAGCCGGTAGCTGCCGGTGAGCTGACCCAGCCAGAGCAGACCCACCAGCATCGCCAGTCCGCCGAAGGTGGTCACCAGCAGCGCCTGGATCGCTGAGCGGCGGGCATAGATCCGGTGTGCCGAGAAGCCGATCAGCAGGAAGGACAGGATCGTGGTGAGCTCCCAGAACACGAAGAGCATGACCAGGTCATCGGCGAGCACCAGACCCAGCATCGAGGCGGCGAAGGCGAAGAGCTCCGCGGCGAAGGGGCCCGCCGCACGCTCGGAGGACGCGAAGTAGCGGGCGCAGTAGAGCATCACCAGGGCCCCGACGCCGAGGATCAGCACCGACATGGCCAGCGCCAGGGCGTCGATGCGGAACGCCAGCTCCACGCCGAACTGCGGGATCCACTCGATCACCTCGGCCGGAGGAGCGTTGGGCTCGCCGATGCCGGCGGCCTGATCGGCCTCGAGCACCGCGGGCACATAGCTCAGGATCGCGACCATGGCCACAGCCAGGACTGCGGCGAGGAAGAAGAAGGTGCGGCGGCCGAACCGGTGGTACAGGAAGGGGGTCAGGATGCTGAGCGCGAACAGCACAGCCAGCATCCCAATGATCATGTACCCCGCTCCTCTCCAGTCATCAGCCTCACACGCCTCACTGCGAGTTCCTGGATCCAGGTTCTGCGGCGGCAATCCTCTCAATGTTAACAAACCAGGGTTACTATGCCGCAATGACCAGCATCGAGCCCGTCGCGGCCTCCTCCCTCGCTCCGCTGAAGAAGCGGCTGATCGCGGTCTGGAGCCTGTGGAGCTGGGGCAATGCCACTGTGAGCGCGGTGATGGTGACCTTCGTCTTCGGCACCTACATCGCCGACGCGGTCGGGCCGGGCGGGCAGGGCACGCAGTATCTGACCACCGCGAACACCATCGCCGGGCTGGTCATCGCGCTCACCGCCCCGGTCATCGGGCAGCGGGCGGACAACGGCGGCCGACGACGACGCTGGCTCGCCGTCAACACCCTGATCGTCATCGCGCTGGTCGCGGCATGCTTCTTCGTGAAGCCCGACCAGGCCTACCTGGTCCTGGGCGTGACCCTCATGGCCACGATGACGCTCTTCGACGAGTTCGCGAACCTCAACTACAACTCCATGATCACCGACATCGCTGACTCGCCACGGATGGGCCGAGTCTCAGGCATCGGCTGGGGCTCGGGCTACCTCGGCGGGATCGTGATCCTCGCCATCGTCTACTTCGGTCTGGTCGCCGGCGAGCCGCCGCACCTGTTCGGACTGGGAGAGGATGAGATGGTCAACGTCCGGGCAGTGGCGCTGGTGGCTGCCGCCTGGTTCCTGATCTTCTCGCTGCCGCTGCTGCTGACGCCGCTCAAGACCGCCGACCAGGAGGTCATTCAGGAACGGGTCAGCATCCTGGAGTCCTACCGCAGGCTCGTCGGGCTGGTCATCGGACTCTGGCGTGAGGACCGGAACACCTTCTGGTTCCTGGTCTCCTCCGCGATCTATCGTGATGGGCTCTCCGCGGTGTTCACCTACGGCGCGATCCTCGGTGTCACGGTCTTCGGGTTCACCACCTCCGACATCCTGCTCTTCGGCATCGCCGGCAATGTGGCCGCGGCGCTGGGGGCGTTCATCGGCGGCTGGTTCGACGACCGGGTCGGTCCGCGCCGAGTGATCGCCACCTGTGTGACCGCGCTGATCATCACCGCCGCAATCCTGTACTTCCTCGACGTGGAGCGCAGCTTCGGCGGCTTCGTGGTCACCCCGACGGGCGCCTTCTGGGTCTTCGGGCTGATGCTCTGCGTGTTCGTGGGCCCGGCGCAGTCCTCTTCCCGGGCGTTCCTGGCCCGGCTGGCACCGCCGAGCCGGGCCGGTGAGCTCTTCGGGCTCTACGCGACGGCGGGGCGCAGCGTGTCCTTCCTGACTCCGGGGCTGATCGCGCTGCTGCTGTGGAGCGCGGGCGGCAGCGACAAGGCGATCATCATCGGCGTGGTGGTGATCCTGAGCATCGGGCTTCTCACCCTGACCCTGGTGCACAACCCCACCGGTCCGGCGAAGATGCGCGAGCATCGGGTGCTGAACCGCAGCTGATGGCTGAGGCGGGGCGGAGTGGCCCCGAGCTGACCCGGCCTCGGGCTACCTGATGATCGTGCGGTGGAAGTTCGCGTGGCTGCGCGAGGCCGTGGGTCCGCGCTGGCCCTGATAGCGGGACTGATGCGCCCCGGTGCCGTAGCCGTGCTCGGCCGGAGAGCTCAGCCGGAAGAAGCAGAGCTGACCGATCTTCGACCCGGGCCACAGCTTGATCGGCAGCGTGGCCATGTTGGAGAGCTCCAGGGTGACCTGCCCGGAGAACCCGGGGTCGATGAACCCCGCGGTGGAGTGGGTCAGCAGTCCCAGCCGGCCCAGTGAGCTCTTGCCCTCCAGCCGGGCCGCGACGTCGTCGGGCAGGGTGACCGACTCATAGGTGGCGCCGAGCACGAACTCCCCGGGATGCAGGATGAAGGGCTCCTCGGGATCCACCTCCACCAGCCGGGTCAGATCCGGCTGGTCCGCCGCCGGGTCGATGTGGGCGTATTTGTGGTTGTCGAAGAGCCGGAACATGCGCTCCAGGCGCACATCCACGCTTGAGGGTTGGATCATCGAGGTGTCCAGCGGGTCCAGCCTGATCCGCTCGGCGTCGATCTCGGCTCGGATGTCTCGGTCAGATAGCAGCACTCGCCCAAAGTACCTCAGCACAGCACTTGCCGGAGACGAGCCGGGCCCGTTCGCATTGCATTCTGCGCGAGTCCGTGATCGCGTAGAGACATGACCGAGACTCCCAATACCCAGCCAGAGCAGACTCCCGCCACCGACGCAGCCGCCGAGCAGGTCGGCCCCGCCGCCACGCTCGAGCAGGTCCTGATCGAGGGCAAGGACGGCACCGCGCAGGCCGGCGAGATCATCCGGACCTTCCTGACCAGCAGCGTCTTCTTCCTCAGCCCCGAGGAGGTCAACGACGAGACCGGTTCGGTGAATCCGCTGACGCTGCAGGACAACGAGGGCAACCCGTTGATCGCGCTGTTCAGCACCAGCGGGAACATTCCCGATGACTACAAGGAGCACGCTCCGCATGCCGTGGAGGCCCCCGGGGTCGCCATCGTGCAGTCGATCACCGGCGCCGGCATCATGATCGACGCCGGCCAGGAGCATGGCTTCCAGATCTCCGCCGAGGGCGTGGAGCGGATCCGCACCGACTTCATCAGCCCTGCCGAGGACGCCGAAGCCCAGCAATGAGCTGACCTCCGCTGAGCGGCAGCGCTCGCACCGCCCCCGCCGGGGCTAGAGTGTTGAGCTGAATCTGCTGCAGGAGCCGGGAGGAGTGTCGTGGGCGCGGTCCTCTCCGGCTTCACCATCATCTGGCTGATCATCGCGGTCGGCTGGAGCATCGGCAGGTTCGGGGTGCTCGGCCCCGATGCGCGCGTGGTGATGAGCCGCGTCGCGTTCTTCGTGGCCTCCCCCTGCCTGCTCTTCGTCACCATCTCCGAATCCTCGCTGCGCGAGGTGCTCGGGCCGCAGTTCGCCATCGCGACCATCGGTGCTCTGATGACCCTGGTCGCGTTCATCCTGCTCGGCCGACTCCTGCTGCTCAAGGGCCGCGCCGGGTCTGATCTGATGATCGGCGGAATGAGCGGGTCGCTGGTCAACGGCGCCAACCTCGGCTTCCCGATCGCGGCCTATGTGCTCGGCGACGTCGCGCTCGCCGCGCCGATCATCATGTTCCAGCTGGCGATCTACACCCCGATCTACGTCACCGCACTGGACCTGCTGACCCGCGACGCGGGCACGACGCCGAAGGTCCGGCCCCGCCCCCGCATCGCGGTGCTGCGCAGCCTGGGGCAGTCGGCGGTGAACCCGATGATCATCGGCGCCGCTCTCGGCCTGCTCTTCTCCTGGCAGGGACTGAGCTTCCCCACCCCTGTGCAGGAGGCGATCGAGCTCCTCGCCGGCGCCTCGATCCCGCTGATGCTGCTGGCCTTCGGCCTCTCCCTGGTCGGCAGCCGGCCGCTGAGCAGGGCCTCCGCCCGGCGTCGTGACGTGTTCCTCGCCGCCGGCCTGAAGCTGATCCTGCACCCGGTGCTCGCCTGGCTGCTCGCGTCCTTCGTCTTCGGACTCGATGCGCATCAGGTGCTCGTCGCGGTGGTCATGGCGGCCCTGCCGACCGCGCAGAACGTGCTGGTCACTGCCGTGCGCTATCAGGCCGGGGAGGTCATCGCCCGCGACACGGTCCTGTTGACCACCATCGCGGCGATCCCCACCGTGGTGCTGGTCGCCGTGCTGCTGGGCTGATCAGCGCAGACCCGACCGATCACCGAACCGGCGACCGGGGCGGCCCCTGCGGGGCGGCAGCCGAGCGACGGGCGGAGGGTCAGGGCATTGCTACGCTGAACCCTATGTCGCAGGCCCCCCACTCCCCTCCGCCGCCCCCACCCGGGGCGCCCGGGCGCACCCGCTCCCGCCGCGGACTGCTGGTGGCGTGGGCGGCCGCGCTGGTCCTGGCGCTGGCGGCCGGCGGCGTCGCCATCTGGCAGGTCAGCGAGAGGATCTACACCCCGGGTCACACCGCGCAGGAGTACTGGGACTCGATCACCCGAGGCAGCGGATCCGAGGCGCTGGGATTCTTCGACCCCGCCGCGCTGGACGCGGCGGAGGGCGCCCCGATGGACAGCCTGCTGCTGGACGGAGACGCGCTTGCACGCAGCGCCGCAGGCATCGAGAACACCAGGTTCGAGGAAGACCCCGGGCAGCGGGGACGCGCGATGATGCAGTTCGACATCGAGGGTGAGAGCTTCGAGACCCAGCTGCCCATGGAATCCCAGCAGAACACGCTGGCCTTCTTCCCGGACTGGGAGCTCACGGCGGCGTCGATGAGCCAGCTGCAGATCGATGTGCCCGGCGCCGCGGCCGGCGGCATCGCGCAGATCACCGTGAACGGTGAGCCGGTGAACCTCGAAGACGACTCCGCGACGCTGCGGACCTATGTCCCGGCCGTGGTGGAGATCGCGGTGGACAGCGAATGGCTGGTCGGCGCCTCTCGCTACGTGGTGGTCCAGGACGCCGGGGAGGGGGACGACGACGGCCAGGCCCACCAGATCACGCTGGAGCTCCAGGCCTCCGAGGCCGCCCAGGACCTGCTCCAGGAAGAGGTCGGGGCCTATCTGGACGGCTGTGCCGATCAGCAGGTGCTGATGCCCGCCGGATGCCCCATGGGCATCAACACCCCCAACCAGGTGGTCACCGAGTCCATCAGCTGGCGGATGCCTGAGCCCGAGGGCCTCACGCTCGACTTCGCCGAGGAGGGCTGGGAGACCCCCGGTGCCGACATGTCGGCCACGGTCACCTTCGACTCGCGGCACTTCCACGATGGGGCGAGCCTTGAAGAGAGCCACCAGGTCGACTTCGCGCTCAGCATCGAGGTCGGTGCCAGCGGCGAGGAGCTGATCGTCGCGGTCTCCGGCTCCGATTGATCCGAACTGTAGACTCTGGCCCTGTGGCTGCCCAGAGGACTGCGATCCGCGACACCGCGGAGACAAGGTCTGCCGTGGACCCCAAGACGCTCGAAACCGCTGGTCTGAGCTCGGTGCAGGTGCTGGAGCGAAACCGGCTGGGACTGGCGAACGTCCAGCCGCGAACCACCTCGCGCTCGATCACCGACATTCTGCGCACCCACCTGATGACGCTGTTCAATCTCATCATCGGGCTCTGTGCACTGGCCATCATCCTGCTGGGACGCTGGCTGGACCTGCTCTTCGCGGTCGCAGCGGTGGCCAACGTCTTCATCGGGCTCTTCCAGGAGTACAGCGCCAAGCGCAAGCTTGATGCCATCGCGCTGCTGCACCAGGACGATGTGCGGGTGCTGCGGGACGGGATGCTCCTGCAGATCCACCGCGAACAGATCGTGCTCGACGACGTCGTCGAGCTGCGCCGCGGCGACGAGATCCCCGCCGACGGCGCGGTGCTCAGCGCCGAGGGGCTCGACGTGGACGAATCGATGCTCACCGGGGAGTCCGATGCCGTGGCCAAGCGCCGCGACGACCGGATCCTCTCCGGGACCGCCGTGGTGGCGGGATCCGGAAGATTCCGGGTGACTGCCGTGGGGGAACGGGCCCATGCGGTGAGGCTGGCCACCGAGGCGAAGCGATATCAGAAGATCAACTCGGAGCTGCGCCGCGCGATGGAGAAGATCGCCTTCTGGCTCTCCATGGTGCTGCTGCCCATCGTGGCGGTGGTGCTCAACGGCCAGATGCAGGCCTTCGGCGGCTGGAACACCGCCTGGGAGTCGGGCCAGTGGCGGGACGCGCTGGTCACCTCGGTGTCCTCGGTCACCGCGATGATCCCCCAGGGGCTGGCCCTGATGACGACCATCGCCTTCGCCGTGGCCGCCGTGAAGCTCTCCCGGGAGAACGTGCTGCTCCAGGAGCAGCCGGCCGTGGAGATCCTGGCCCGGGTGGATGTGGTCTGTCTGGACAAGACCGGCACGCTCACCGACGGCACCATCGCCTTCCACCGGGCCACCGCGCTGAGTCCGCGCGGGCTTCCCGCCCCGGCCCGCCGCGACCCGGGGTCCACCGCGCTGGAGGGGACCGCCGAGTGGGAGCAGGTGCTGGCCTTCTTCGGCGCCGATGAGGGCGCGAACGCCACCGCGGCGGCGCTGCGCGCACCCTACACGGCCCTGCCTCGGCACCGGGTGGCCAGTCAGGTCCAGTTCTCCTCGGCCAGGCGTTTCTCCGCCGTGAGCTTCGCCGCGGACGCCGGCGGTCTCGCCGGGCACTGGGTGCTGGGCGCCCCGGAGATCCTCCGCGGGGACTCCACCGACCCGCAGGTGCGCACGGAGCAGCTGCTGAACCGCACCGAGGAGCTCTCCAGCCGGGGACTGCGCACGATGCTGCTCGCCCACGCGCCCTTGGACGGCCCGATCATCGACGGCGACACCGGGCCGCTCGGCCGGGGGCAGCGACTGCCGCAGGGAATGGTCCCGGTGGCGCTGCTGACCTTCAAGGAGAACGTCCGTCCCGAGGCCCATGCCACGCTTCAGTATTTCCGTGAGCAGAACATCGCGCTGAAGGTGATCTCCGGCGACTCCCCCAAGACGGCCGCCGCGGTGGCCCGCGAGGTGGGCATGGTCATCGAAGGCGACGCCGTGGACGCCTCCGCGCTGCCAGAAGACCCCGTGGCGCTGCGCGAGACGTTGGAACACCATTCGGTGTTCGGCCGGGTCTCCCCCGAGCAGAAGCGCACCATGGTGGAGGCGCTGAAGTCTGCCGGACACGTCGTGGCGATGACCGGCGACGGAGTCAACGACGCCCTGGCCATGAAGAAGGCTGACCTGGGGATCGCCATGGGCGACGGCGCACCGGCCACCAAGGCGGTCTCTCGGATGGTGCTGCTCGACGGTCGCTTCGACCGGCTCCCCTCGGTGCTGGAACAGGGCCGCAAGGTCATCGCCAACACCGAGCGGGTGGCGCACCTGTTCCTGTCCAAGACCGCCTATGCGATCCTGCTCGGGCTGATCTACGGGCTGCTCTTCTGGGAGTTCCCGTTCCTTCCCCGTCAGTTCTCGACCGTGGACTTCCTCATGATCGGATTCCCGGCGTTCTTCCTCGCCCTGATGCCCAATCCGCGGCTCTACCGACCGGGGTTCCTCCGCCGCTCGATGCTCTTCTCCATCCCGACGGCGATCGCGATCGTGCTCGCAGTGGTCACGGTCAGCGCCTTCGGCCGTTACCTCGAAGCGCCCTCCGCGGCGATCCAGACCGCCACGACGCTGTGCCTGACCGCGGTGGGCCTCTGGGTGCTCAATGTGGCGCTGCGCCCGCTGACGTGGCCGCGGGTGGCCCTGATCGGGACCATGTACCTGCTCCTCGCCGCGGTGCTCCTGCTCCCCATATCTGTGCAGTACCACCTCTTCGTGATGCCCTCGACCGAGCTGCTGGTGGCGGCGATCGTCTCCAGCATCCTGGGCTGCGGGCTCGTCGAGGTCGGGAGCCGGGCCGTCACGGCGCTGACCACACGGCGGCCCGCGCCCGGGAATACCGGGCTCGGCTCGGACGCTGGATAATGGACCACGTCATGAGCACCCTTCCTTCGTCGAAAGCGAGCCGAGCATGCTGAGGACCGTCATGGGCGGCAAGATCCACCGCGCCACCGTGACCCACGCGGACCTGCACTACGTGGGGTCCATCACCGTGGACGCCGATCTGCTCGACGCGGCAGGGATCGTCGAGGGCGAGAAGGTCCAGGTGGTCGACATCACCAACGGTGCACGCCTGGAGACCTACACCATCGCTGGTCCGCGCGGATCGAGTGTCATCGGGATCAACGGCGCCGCCGCCCACCTGGTGGATCCAGGGGACCTGATCATCCTGATCAGCTACGTGATGCTGGACGCGCTCGAGCTCGCCTCCCACGAGCCGCAGGTGGTCCATGTGGACGGTGAGAACCGGATCGTGGCGCTCGGCCACGACCCGGCCGAGCCGGTGCCGGGCGCGACGGACCAGCTGGACCCGCGCACCGCGACGCTCGGCTGAGCCGCCGATCCGAGGCTCCGGTCTGAGCTCGAACAGGCGACCCCTGCGGCGCGAACCAGGGATGGAGCCGGGTGCTGAATCAGGGTGGAATCAGGGTCCATCAGGGGTCATGACCGTGACATCGGCGTGCAAAGCAGACTAAGTTCTAAAGGGACTCGTAAGACACGAGAGACTCATCCACCGTCAGAACGGAGTTGACCATGCGACTGTTCACACTGGGCGCCGGCGTAGCCATCGGCTACATCATCGGCAGCAAGCGCGGCAAGGCAGAATTCGAGCGGAGCCTCAACGCCGTGAAGAAGAACGCCGCGGAGACCTGGAAGGACCCCAAGGTCCAGGAGACCGTGACCAAGGCCGGAGAGACTGCCAAGCAGTACGTCTCCACCGTGGCCGACTCGGTCAAGAAGCACGCCAACGACGCCGCCACTCCGGTGGCCGACGTGGCGATCGACGCCGCCGCGCGCGCCGAAGACACCGTGAAGAAGGCCGGCAGCAGCGCCGAGAAGCTGGTCGATCAGGCCGCCGAGAAGGTCGAGAAGCAGGCCGACGCGGCGGATGAGAAGGCCCGCCAGTCCTCCGGCGGCACCGGCTCGTCCGACTCGTCCTCGAGCAGCAACACCGACTCGTCCTCGAGCAGCAACACCGACTCGTCCTCGAGCAGCAACACCGACTCGTCCTCGAGCAGCAACACCGACTCGTCCACCAAGCCCTCCGGGAGCAACGGACGCTGACTTCAGGCACTGACAAGCAGTGACGGCCGTGGGTGCTCGCCTCTGAGAATGGGGGCGGTCCCACGGCCAACCTATATCCTGAGACCTATGCCGACTGAGACATCCGCCGCCCGACTGATCGTCGAGACCCTCGGCACCCGAACACTGAACGAACACCCCGAGGCCCCGCGCCATGACCAGCTTCTGCGCCGAGCCCTGCGGCGCAGGCGGGTGACGCTGAAGCCTGTGGGCGAGCACAGCCAGGTCTTCGTCTTCGGCGGCGTGGTCGTCGGCGGGATGGACTCGGTGGTGACGACACTGGTGAGCGCCCACGCGCGCCGGATCACTGCGGATCCGCAGCTCCTGCGTCGGCACCTGCAGCTCCAAGAGGTGCCGCTGCCAGCGGAGCAGAACGATGCCGATCAGACTCACACAGATCAGGCTGACGCTGATCCGGACTCGGGTGACCAGCGCACAGGCGACCAGGGCGCCGCTGATCCTGGCACGACCGTCGTGCGCCCAGCGCCTTCCGCGATCCGCGCCTTCGTCGTCGGCGAGCGGGTCTGCGCCTCCCTGCTGCGACTGCCCGCCACGGTCCTCGGCGACGGCAGCTCAACATTGAGCCAGCTGATGCAGGCCGATGCCCAGGCGCGCAGTCGGCACGCGCTGCTCGCCGGCACCGCGGTGCCCGTCCCTGCCGACGGCTCGACCCCCGCTGCGCAGGACCAGCTGCGCAGCCGGGGCCTTGATCCCGACGACGTGCCCGCACGAGGTGTCCCCGTGCAGCTGCAGGACTCGCTGGAGATCTCGGCGGGCGGGCTGACCATCGATGTGACCACGGTGCTGCCCGATGCTCTGCACGAGCTTGCGGTGGAGGCGGTCATGGCGGTGCCGGGACTCTTCGCGGCCGCGGTCGATCTGCAGGTTCCGGACCTCGAGTCGGCCGAGGGCGCCGTCGTCCTGGCGGTGCTGCCGGATGCCGATATCAGCCGCGCCCACCTGCCCGCCTACGGAGAGCCGAGAGACGTCGCCGGCGCGATCGCCGACGAGATCCTGCTGCGCGCCTCACGCTGAGAAGCCCGGCGCGCGGGATGATCCGCGCGCAGGTGCGGCCCATCTTCGAACAGCGCCTCGCGCAGCGTCACCGGGGTCTCGGGGCGCTGGGGCAGCAGACCTCGTCGGCGCAGCTCCGGAGTCACGAAGGTCTCGAAGCGTTCAAAGTCCGCGGGCCGCACTGCGGCCGAGATGTTGAACCCATCCACCCCGGAGAGCTCCTTGAACCGGACCAGCTCATCGACGACCTGCACCGGGTCTCCCACGATCAGCGGCCCGCGCCCACCGATGGAGATGAACTCCGCGACATCTCGCACCGTCCAGTGCTTGGACGGGTCCTTGGTGAACATCGCCAGCGCCGACTGATTGGCCTCGGTCTGCACATCGGCGACGACGTCGTCCTCGCGCAGATCCGAGAGATCCACCCCGGTCCACCCGCCGAAGAGCGTCAGTGCCGAGGCGGTGTCCACATACTCGCGGTATTCGGCGAGCCGCGCCTGTGCCAGCTCCTCGGTCTCGGCCACGATGATCGTGGCCATGGCGAAGAACCGCACGGATTCGGGATCACGCCCGGCCTCCAACAGTGCCCTGCCGGTCTCGGAGACCTGAACAGCCAGCCGCTGCGGGGACGAGCTGACCACGAAGATCGCCTCGCCATGGTCCACCGCGAACTTCTGTCCCCGCGCGGAGGACCCCGCCTGGAAGAGCAGCGGGGTGCGCTGCGGTCCTGGGTGGGTGAGCATCTCCCCGGGCACGGTGAACCACTCTCCCTGGTGGTCGATCGGGTGGACCTTCTCCGGATCCACGAAGACCCCGGTGGACTTGTCCGCGAGGACCGCGCCGTCTTCGAAGGAGTGCTCGAAGAGCTTGTACATCACTTCGAGGTACTCGTCTGCGCGGTCGTAGCGCTCGTCATGCGGGATCTGTGTGGCAAGTCCGAGATTGCGCGCCGCGGAGTCCTGATAGCTGGTGACGATGTTCCACGCGATCCTGCCCCGAGTGAGGTGATCCAGGGTGGCGAAGCGCCGAGCGAGGGCGTACGGAGCCTCATAGGTCACCGAGGCGGTCAGCCCGAATCCCAGGTGTGTGGTGGCCGCGGCGAGCGCCGGCACGATGACCTGCGGGTCCAGCAGCGGGAACTGCACTCCACCGCGGGCAGCTGCCTCGGCGGTGCCGCCGTAGACGTCATAGACCCCGGGGATGTCAGCCAGGAACAAGGATGAGAAGCCTGCCCGCTCCACGGTGCGGGCCAGCTCGGTCCAGTACTCGAGCGTGTCGAACTCTGCGATCCGCGACTCTGGGTGGCGCCACAGGCCCGGCGACTGATGCACCGGGACCAGCATGTCGAAGGCGTTGAAATGGATGGTCATGGTTTCTCCTTGGCCTCGCCGATCGCGTTGAGCCCCTGGGGCAGGGTGCCGTTGATCTCATGGTCGCCCAGTGAGCGGGCGCGAAAGACGACCGGGTTGTGGGTGGCGATGGTCTGCGCATTGCGCCAATGCCTGTCCAGCGCCTTGGTGCGCAGCGTGGCGGAGGCGCCCACGGTCTGGAACAGCTCCGAGGTCACCGCCAGGACCAGCTCCGGCACACTGATCTGGGCCTTCTCCACGGCGATCTCCGCATCATGGATCTGAACCGGTGGTTCGCCATGGAACTCGGGGCCGCCGGTGCCGGCCTGCAGGCCCGCTGCCAGTGCCCGGTCCAGGGTGCGGGCCGCCTGCAGCACGGCGGCCTCGGCCACGAAGGCCTTAGAGGACATCTTCCCGACCACCTGCTGGATCAGCGGATCCTGGCTGAAGGCCTGCCCGGCGGTGGAGGTGTTGAAGGTGCGGGTGCGCCGGGCCAGTGTGGACGTGGCATCTGCCAGGGCCGCCTTGGCGATTCCTGCTTGGACGGCGAGCAGGTAGAGCTGGAAGAACGCCGCCTCGTGGACGGATTCGTGATCGCCCGGGCTGCGTCCGAGCACCGCGAGGTCCTCCACCGCCACGGAGTCCAGCCGCGTGGTGCCGGTGCCGGTGAGCTTCTGCCCGAAGCCGTCCCAGTCATCGAGCAGGGTCACCCCGGCGGCGTCTGTGGGCACCACAGCGAAGCGTCGCCCCTCCCCTTCCTGGGCCTGAGAAGCTGAGACGCGGGTGTAGGTCGAGAAGATCGTGCCGGTGGAGTAGCACTTCTCGCCCGTGAGCAGCGCCGCGCCATGCTCGTCGCGGTCCAATCGGGTGTTCAGGCTGCCCAACGCGTTGCCGCCCTTCTCCGTGGAGGCATTGCCCACCGTGCCGCCCTTGAGCACCCGGGCGTACCAGAGCTCGCGCACCGGCGCAGGTTGGAAGCGCAGCGACTCGACGAACCCGAAATGCCCGCGGTAGAGGTGGGCGATGTTGGAATCTGCCTCGGCGAGCGCGATCACCTCGGCGATGAGCCCCTCGATGCTGAGCTCCTCGCCGCCGAACTCGGTCGGCACGCGCAGCGCGCCGAAGCCGACGTCGTCGAGCCAGCCGACCTGCTCGAAGGGCAGGATCCGCTCCAGCTCACGCTGTACGGCGCCTTCTCGGATGCGGGTCAGGAGCTCTTCAGGGATGGTGCGGCTCATGCGTCGTTCACCTGTTTCCATGCGGCGTCGATGTCTCGGTCGAAGGCGGGGTTGAGCAGACCGTCGAGGTACTCGCCGTACCACTCACGCACCTCCGCGGAGTGGTAGGCGGCCTTGAGCGCCTCGAAGCGCTCGGGCTGTTCCTCGCGGAAGCCCGGGCGCGCGCAGACCGCGAGCGCGAAGGGCAGCGCCTCCTCGGCTGATTCCATGATCAGCACCTCGTCGGGGAGCACATCGATCTCGGCCAGCAGCCGGGCGAAGCCGAAGACGGCGTCGACATCCGCGTAGATCTGCCCCACCGACTGCTGGTCCACCTCGATGAACTGCAGGTCCTTGGGGTTGGCGGTGATGTCCCGGACGCTCAGCGCGGCGACAGGCTTGGACTCATCGATCTCGATCAGACCTCCGCGGGCGAGCAGCCGGATCCCGCGCCCGTTGTTCGCGGTGTCCACCGGCAGCGCGATCTGGGCGCCGTCCGGGAGCTCCTCCAGCGAGTCGTGCTGCGCGGAGTAGATCCCCGAGGGCTGCTCGAACATGAAGAAGATCGGCTCGATGTCGAGGTCGTTGTCCGCGTTGAACTGGCGCAGATAGCTGATGTTCTGGAAGAAGTTGACGTCGTATTCGCCGTTGCTCACCGCGTGGTTGGGTTGGATGATGTCGGTGACGTAGGTGGCGTTGAACTCCCAGCCATCGGCCTCCAGGATGCGCTGGGCGATGCGGGTCGGCTCCTGGAAGGGGGCGTTCTCGGTGACCACCAGGCGCAGGCTGCGGTCGGCGCCGGCCCCGCCGGCGAGGCCGCATCCCGAGGTGAGGCTCCCGACGCCGAGCAGAGCGGCCATGCCCAGTGAACCGCTCAATACTCGACGCCGGGAGAGCGTGGGGGCGCTGGATGTGCTCATGCGCTGAAGTCCGCCCAGATCTCTTCGGCGTTGTCGATAGTGATGAAGTCCTCGAAGTCGATGACCCCGCCCTGGTACTCCTCGAACCACTGTTCGACCTCTTCGGACTGGAAGGCGTCCTGAAGCGCCTGGGCCTGTTCATCGGTGACCCCGTCCGGTCCGACGGCGACCACGCAGGTGAACGGGGTGCGCACCTCTTCGCGTCCGTCCTCGATGCTGAGCGTGGTCTCCTCGAGGTCCAGGTCGGCCTCGGCGATCAGCCGGACGAAGGCGAAGCCGGCGTCGACGTCGGGCAGCACCTGCGCAGCTGACTGCTGGTCGGTCTCCACGAACTTGAAGTCCCGGGGGTTCTCCGTGATGTCGTTCTGGGTCAGTTCGATGATCGAGACGGACTCGTCGATCTCGATCAGGCCCTCATCGGCGAGCAGCTGCAGCGCCCGGCCGTTGTTCGAGGGATCCACCGGCAGGTTGATCTCGGCCCCGTCGGGCAGCTCCTCGAGGGAGTCGTATTCCAGTGAGAACAGCCCGGCGGGGGCGTAGTACACCGAGAACAGCGGCTCGACCTGCGTGTCGTTGGACTGGTTGAAGTTGTTCAGATAGGCCAGGTGCTGGAAGTAGTTGCCCTCGAACTCGCCCTGGTTGACCACCTGGTTGGGCTGGACGATATCGGTCATATAGGTGATGTCCAGCTCGTAGCCCTGCTCCGCGAGCAGCTCGGCGGCGATCTCGGCGGGCTCCTGGAAGGGCGCGGATTCGGTGACCACGATGCTGATGGTGGAATCATCCTCCACCAGCCCGCAGCCGGTCAGGCTCAGGGCTGCGGCGGAGAGGACTGCGCCGGTGAGGATCGCGGGGCGTAGAGCGTTCATGGGTTTGGGCTGCTTTCTATGGCTGGGCGACATGTGCCCAGAGGGTGTGCGGGAATGACCAGGGCGCGACGTCGGACGCCAGCCCTGGCAGCGGAGCGAGGTGATGCGGGGTGGTGTTGCCGTTCCGCGGATGCGCGGGTCAGGCGAAGATCCTGCTCAGACGGTGATCTCGGTCAGGCGAGGATCTCGGTCATGCGGTGATCGCGGTCAGGCGGTGACGCGCCGGTCCGAGGCCCGGGCGAGCCGGGTGCCGGCGAACTGCACCAGAGTCACCAGCAGCACCATCAGTACGATGGCGGCGATCATGGTGGGGGTCTCATAGCGGTAGTAGCCGTAGCGGATCGCCAGGTCACCGATGCCCCCGCCGCCGACCAGCCCTGACATCGCCGAATAGGAGATGAAGCTGACCGTGGTGATGGTGATGGAGCCGATCAGTCCGGGCTTGGCGTCGACGAGCAGCACGTTGCGGATGATCTGCCCGCGCGTGGCGCCCATCGCCCGGGACGCCTCCACCGCACCGGAGCCCAGCTGGGTGATGTTCTGCTCCACCAGACGGGCGAAGTAGGGGATGGCGTTGATCGTCAGCGGGACGATCACCGCGGCGGTGCCCACCGAGGTGCCGACCACGAACCGGGTGAACGGGATGATGGCGATGAGCAGGATCAGGAACGGGAAGGACCGGATCATGTTCACCACCCCGGAGACGATCGCATGAGACCGTGGCCGCGGCGCCAGTCCGTCGGGAGCGTGGACGAAGAGCCAGATCCCCAGCGGGGTGCCCAGCAGGACCGCCACCGGGATGGCGACCCCGATCATCGCGAAGGTCTCCAGCATGGCCTGGTTGATCTCGGGAAGCCGCTCGATGACGAGGTCCATCAGCGCACACCCCCTGCCGAGCCGGCCAGGGCGGCGTGCTCTGACCGGCGCGTCTGACCCTGATCCTGAGACTCCGCGTGCTGCGGGGAGCGTCGCGTGGACTGACCCGACTTCTGCTCGCCGGACTCCGACCCATGCGCGGCCGGGCCGCTGCGGTCCAGCCGTATCCCATCGCTGAGCAGGTACTTTCCGATCGAGGTCCGCGGATTGAACCCTTCTCGGCGGAGCTCGCTCGCCGGGAACTCCTCGACGACCCGCCCATCCTCCATCACCGCGACGTTGTCGGCGAGAGCCTTGATGACTTCCATCTCGTGGGTCACGATCACCACGGTGATGCCGAATTCACGGTTCACATCCGCGAGGTACTGCAGCACGGTGGCAGTGGTGAAGGGGTCCAGCGCAGAGGTCGGCTCATCGCAGAGCAGCACCTCAGGCTTGGTCGCCAGTGCCCGAGCGATCGCCACGCGCTGCTTCTGACCACCCGAGAGCTGAGCCGGATACACGGAGGCCTTGTCGGTGATGTCCACGATCTCCAGCGCCTCGGCCGCCCGCCGCAGACGTTCACGGCGGTCCTTGACCCCGGCGAACTTCAGCGACAGCTCGACGTTCTGGGCGACGCTGAGGTTGTTGACCAGGTTGAATCCCTGGAAGATCATGCCGATCTGGTGCCGGGCCCGGCGCAGCGCCGCATCGTCCAAGCCGGTCAGCTCGGTGCCGGCGACGCTGACCTGGCCCGAGGTGGGGCGCTCGAGCAGATTGATGTTGCGCAGCAGCGTGGACTTGCCGGCGCCGGAGAACCCGATGATGCCTTGGATGCTGCCGCGCGGCACCTCGAGGCTGACGTCATCGACCGCGGTCAGCGGCTCGTGGCCGCGGGCGGCAAAGGTCGTCGAGACATGGGACAGGGAAATCAAGGGGCATACTCCATCGGTCCTGGCGTTAGCACCCGGCGGAGGCCGTGAAGCCCTCCGGGTTGCTGCGACGTCTTCGAGCCAGATCTCTCGGTCGCTCTGGATGGTTGAGTGCCTTCACTGTAATGGTGAACGTGGGCAGAAAGTCAAGTCGCGATATGTGTTGCGTTTTGTCTCATTTGCTGAACGCGACATTGATCGGATTCCCCGCCTGGGCGTAGTCTGATCCGCGTACCATCCCGAGCGGCCGAGAGATCTGGCTCGTCGACGCCGCAGCAACCCAGGGAGGGGCACCTTTGCAAGGGTGTCTTTTCGCCGGGTGCTACCGCCAGGATCGATGGGAGTATCCTCTGATGATTTCGCCTGCCTCCACCCTGACCGACTACACCGCAACAACCGCTGCCGGCCCTGCCGTGCCCTCAGACGCCACCTCCGTGGCTGCCGCCAAGCCTGACAGCCGGCAGCAGTACACGTCACTCGATGTCCAGCTCTCCGGCGTCGGCCGCGCCTTCGGATCGCGCACCGTGCTGCGCGACGTCAGCCTGCAGATCGCTCCCGGTGAGGTGCTCGCGATCCTGGGTTCCTCCGGCTGCGGCAAGTCCACGCTGCTGCGCGCCGTCGGTGGTCTCGACACCGGCAGCACCGGCGAGATCCTGATCAACGGTTCCCCGGTGCAGCGCTACGACGAGCGCACCGCGGTCGGATTCCAGGAGCCGCGCCTGCTGCCCTGGCGCTCGATCCACAAGAACGTCAGCCTGGGGCTGCCGCGCAGCCTGTCCAAGGCCGAGGGGCGTGAACGCGTGGACGAGCTCCTGGAGCTGGTCGGTCTGCACGACCGCGCGTCGTTGCGACCCCGGGAGATCTCCGGAGGCATGGCGCAGCGCGCGTCGCTGGCCCGGGCACTGGCTCGCCGCCCCGGCGTGCTGCTGCTCGACGAGCCCTTCGGCGCCCTGGACGCGCTCACCCGGCTGAAGATGCAGGACCTGCTGCTGGATCTGCATGCGCAGACCGGCACCACGGTGCTGCTCGTCACCCACGACGTGGATGAGGCGCTGCAGCTGGCAGACCGCGTGCTGCTCCTCGGGCAGGACCCGGCGGACCCCGATCCCGCCGAAGGTGCCACGATCGCCCGACTGCTGAGCGTGCCCGGGCGACGTCCGCGAGATCGCGCCTCCGCGGAGCTTGCCGCTCTGCGCGGGGAGCTCTTCTCCGGCCTCGGCGTCGACTCGCACAGCCACTGACTCGTCCCGGCAGCTGATCCGGCCGACTCCGCTCGTCCTGACCTGACCAGCGGGGCTCCGCCGACGCGGTCCCCGCACTGCCGGATCACCACCTCCGGGGCCCATTCACTGCCTGACCCCACATGCCGAACATGCCAGGAGCCTTCTGCCGCTCCTGCCTGACACGCACGACCATGAACCTCGAACACGATGTCCATCCTTGAAGAACCGAAAGGCCCTCCCCATGCCCAGCACCTCCGCTTCCCGCTCCCCGCGCTCCCGCCGCACCTCCGTCAAAGCTGTCTCCGCAGCCGCCGCCGTCGCGCTGCTCGCCACCGCCTGCGGCGGTGATGGCGGCGAGGACGAGCAGCTGGAGACGCTGAACATCGACTTCGCCACGTACAACCCGCTGAGCCTGATCATCCTGGAGAACGGCTGGCTGGAGGAAGAGCTCGAAGAGCTCGACGTCGACGTGCAGTGGGTGCAGTCCCAGGGCTCGAACCGCGCGAACGAGAACCTGCGCGCGGGCAACATCCACGTGGGCTCCACCGCCGGCTCCGCCGCGCTGCTGAACCGCGCCGTCGGCGCCGACACCCACACGATCATGATCGAGAACCAGCCCGAGTGGTCCGCTCTGGTCACCCAGGAAGGCTCCGACATCGAATCCGTGGAGGATCTCGAGGGAGCTTCCATCGCCGCCACCCTGGCCACCGACCCCTACTTCTTCATGGCGCGCGCGCTGCAGGAGGCCGGGCTGAGCGTGGACGACGTCGAGGTCCAGGCGCTGCAGCACGCCGACGGCCGCCAGGCGCTGGAGAACGGCGACGTCGACGCCTGGGCCGGACTGGATCCGATCATGGCCGGCGCCGAGGCCGAGGGCGCGGAGCTGCTCTACCGCAACGTGGACTTCAACACCTACTCGGTCATCAACGCCACCGGGGACTTCGTGGAGAACCACCCCGATGTGGCCCAGATCGTGGTCAACGTCTACGAGCAGGCCCGCGAATGGGCCAACGAGAACCCCGAGGGAACGGCGGAGATCCTCGCCGAGTACGCCGGGATCGAGCCGGAGATCGCCGAGGCGGTCATCACCGAGCGCACCAACTTCGAGGTGGACCCGGTGCCCGGCGATGACGTCTACGCCGCCATGGAGGCCGCCGGACCGTTCTTCGTGGAGAACGGCGACGTCGACAGCCAGGACGCGGTGGATGAGGCGCTCGAGTCCCTCTTCTACACCGAGTTCGCCGAGAACCGCGAGGCCACCGACGCCGAGGGCACCGAGAACGCCGCAGACGAGGCTGACATCGAGGAGGTCGAAGAGTGACAGACACCGCACTCAGCTCCACGGCGGCACAGCCCGCCGATGGGGCCGCGCGCTCCCCTGAGCGGCGCACCCGGCGCGGGCTGCCCGGCGGCGGGCTGTTGATCGGCGCCGTCGTCCCTGTGCTGCTGCTGACACTGTGGTGGGTGGTCACCGAGGTCACCGGCACCTTCACCGCGGTCCAGCTGCCTCCCCCGCAGGCGGTCCTCACCGCTGGGATCGGGCTCTTCGAGTCCGGCGACCTCTTCGAGCACATGGGAATCTCGCTGCAGCGCGTGCTGATCGGCTTCGCCATCGGCGCCGGGCTCGGCCTGGCGCTGGGTTCGCTGCTCGGGCTGTCCGGACTCGCGGACAAGCTGCTGAACCCCACGGTGGGAGCCTTCCGCGCCGTGCCGTCGCTGGCCTGGGTGCCGCTGCTGCTGCTCTGGGTGGGGATCGGCGAGGACTCCAAGGTCATCCTGATCGCCATCGGCGCGTTCTTCCCGGTGTTCACCGCGATCCACTCCGCGCTGCGGCATGTGGACGCGCAGCTGGTCGAAGCCGGCCGCGCCTTCGGGTTCCACGGCCTCCGGCTGCTGGGCACCGTCCAGCTGCCCGCCGTGGTGCCCAGCGTCTTCTCCGGACTCCGGCTCGGCCTGGCGCAGGCCTGGCTCTTCCTGGTGGCCGCAGAGCTGCTCGCGGCCGCCGAGGGACTGGGCTTCCTGCTCACCGAGTCGCAGAACAACGGTCGCACCGATCGGCTGCTGCTGGCGATCGTGCTGCTGGCGCTGCTGGGCAAGCTCACCGACACCCTGCTCGGGGTGCTCGAGCGCAAGGCGCTCAAGACCTGGGCCTAGCCGCTCCCCCAGTTCGGGGTTCTGCCGGGGCTTCCGCATCACGCCGGCCAGATCATCGGCCAGGTGTCATGCGGAGGCCCCGGTCCTCTGTGTTGCGGGACGCTGAGTTTTCCTGCCGGCGGGATCAGCTCCTGCGGCGGAGCTGGAACTGCGCCCCGTGGTGCTCCGCGGGCAGGTGGTCGCCGGCGCCGAAGAGCTTGTTGCGCAATGTGCCCGGGGCGTACTCGGTCTTGTAGCGGCCGAGCTTCTGCAGCTCGGGCACCACGTGTTCGACCACGTCCACGAAGGTGCCAGGGGTGATGTGATAGGCCAGGTTGAAGCCGTCCACATCGGTCTCCTCCTGCCATTCGATCAGCTGCTGCGCCGCCGTCGGGCCGCCACCGATGATGACCGGGCCGAAGCCGCCGACACCGACCCATTCGGCCAGCTGCCGGACGGTCCAGACCTCATCCTCCCGACCGGAGGCCTTCTGGAAGGTCTCCACGGTGGACTGGATGGCGTTGGACTTCACGTCGCCGATGGGCTGGTCGAGATCGAACTGGCTCAGGTCGATGCCCATCCAGCCCGACATCAGCACCAGTCCGCCCTCGGCGTCGATGTACTGGGCCAGGTCGTCGTACTTGGCCTGCGCGGCGGCGTCGTCCGGTCCGGTGACGATGGTCTGCATCGCGAAGATCCGCACCGAGTAGGGGTCCCGTCCCGCCTCGGCCACCGACTGGCGGATCTTGGCCACCGAGGCCTTGGCGAGCTCCTTGGTGGGCGGATTGATGAACACCGCCTCGGCGTGCTTGCCGGCGAAGGCCCGGCCGCGGGCGGAGGCCCCGGCCTGGTAGATCACCGGGGTGCGCTGCGGGGAGGGCTCCACCACGCCGATCCCGGGGGTCTTGAAGAACTCGCCGTGGTGCTCGATCCGGTGCACCTTCGCCGGATCGGTGAATACCCCGGAGGCCTTGTCGGCGAGGACGGCGTCGTCCTCCCAGGATCCTTCGAGCAGCTTGTAGACGACGTCGAGGTACTCATCGGCATGGTCGTAGCGGCGATCGTGCTCCATCTGATCGTCCTGGCCCATGTTCTGCGCGGCCGAGGGCAGGTACCCGGTGACCACGTTCCAGCCCACCCGGCCGCCGGTGAGGTGGTCCAGGGTGCCCAGCCGTCGGGAGAACGGGTAGGGGTGCTCGTAGGCGGTGCCGGCGGTGATGCCGAAGCCCAGGTTCTTGGTGACCGCGGCCATCGCCGAGACCAGCAGGAACGGGTCCTGCAGCGGGATCTGCGCCCCGGAGCGCAGCGCGGCCTCCGGATTCGAGCCGAAGACGTCATAGGGGCCCAGCACATCGGCGATGAACAGTCCGTCGAAGAGGCCTCGCTCGAGGATCTGCGCGACCTCGGTCCAGTACCCGAGCGTGTTGTATTCCCGTGCGCGGTCCTCCGGGTGCCGCCACAGTCCCGGGGACTGGTGCACCACGCAGTTCATGTCGAAGGCGTTGAACAGGATCTCGCGCTTGCCGGACTCGGTGGTCGGGTAGGTCATGTGCAGCTCTCCTTGAGGTTCGACTCAGTGGTTGGCATCGATGTCTGCGCGTCGAGGCTGCGCATAAGGTGCAGCATCGGAGCTCGGTCGGGTGGGGCCGGTTCTCAGGCGTTCTTCGCGGCGTTCTTCTACGCGCCGATCGGGGTCGCTGGCGGGCTGGCCACCGCAGACTGACTCGCGGTGTCCGGCTCGCCGACGCTCCACAGCCGGACCGGCTCGGTGCCGTTGACCCGGTGGTCCCCGGCGATCCGGGCCTTATAGACCCAGGGGTTGTGGCTGGTGACAGTGCGCGCGTTGCGCCAGTGCCGGTCCAGGCTGCGGGACTGGCTCACCCCGGAGGCACCGAGGACGTCGAAGATCCGGGTGACCGCCTCCAGCACGGGGCGGTGCAGCGCCACCTGCGCGCGGCCAGTGGCGAGCTCCACGGCGTTGGCTGCCTCGATCTGGGCATCCTGGGTGCTGCTTCGTGCGGCGAAGGCGGCATCGAGGCTGGCGGCGGTGGCGAGGACCTGCGCACGCGCCAGCGCCGCCACGGCATCCACCTCTCCGACGGCCTGGAGCAGCTGCGGATCGGTGCGTGGGGTGCGGGTGTTGGCGTGGGAGAAGGTCCTCGAGCGCTCATGCAGCAGCGTTGCGGCGTCCCGTGCCGCGGCCTCGACGACGCCGGCGAGCACGATCAGCAGGAAGTGCTGGTAGAGCGCAGTCTGGTACGGGAAGCGATCGGTCAGTCCGCGCAGCTCCGACTCCTCCACCACGGCGTCGGTCAGCCGCGCGGTGCCGGAGCCGGTGGTGCGCTGTCCAAAGCCGTCCCAGTCGTCGTCGATCTGCACTCCGGGCTGGTCCCGGCGCACCAGCACGGCGAGCTCATTGCCCGCGGCGTCCCGGGCGGTGACGTCGAGCCAGTCCGCGAAGATCGCACCGGTGGTGTAGTACTTCACCCCTGTGACCCTGGGCCCGTCGTCGGTCTCGCTGACCACGGTGCCGGACTGGTGGAAGCCGCCCTTGCCCGGTTCGGTCCAGGCGTTGCCGACCAGCTCCCCTGCGGCCAACCTGGCGAGCCAGCGCTGCACGACGCGCCGGGCATCGGGCCCGGCGTCAGGCGCGGAGTCAGGGGCGGGGTCAGTTCGGGCGTCGCAGCGCCACAGCAGATCCTCCTGGACCGCGAAGTGGCCGCGCAGCACCTGCGGGATGTTGCTGTCCTGGGCGGCGAGCTCCAGGAGGACCTCGGTGGTCTGCACCCAGTCCAAGCCGTATCCACCAGCCGGCTCCGGCACGCGAAGCCGTCCGATGCCACCTGCCACGAGGTCCGTGACCTCATCGCGGGCGAGCTCACGGCTGCGCTCTCGGTCGAGCGCGGAGAGGCCGACACGCTCAATGGCGTCGCGCAGATTCTGGGGCACAGGCAGCTGAATGTTCATTCTTTCCTCCATCGATTCTGGCGGTAGCACCCGGCATGTCCGGGTTGCTGCGACGTCTTCGGGCCAGATCCCTCGGTCGCTCTGGATGGTGATGACGCTAAATATAGAGGGTGTGGGGGCTCATTCGTCAAGTTCGGACGACGGCGGAAGCCAGACTCCGACTGACGGGCCAGCGCCGAGCCGGGCGAACCATATCCATGAACGTCGTCCACCCTGACCTCCGTTGTGACCAGGTGTGTTCATCCAGCAGATCAAGGACACGTTCGGTGGTGACACCAGCGCCGAATGTCATATGGCGTCTCACAGTGCGAACGATTCTTGCTGGTCGGCGAGACGACGCGTAGCGTTGAGGTGTCACCATCCCGAGCGGCTGAGAGATCTGGCTCAGAGACGCCGCAGCAACCCGGATTCGCCGGGTGCTAACGCCAGGACCGATGGAGTTGATCTGCATGTCTGTTCCTGCTCGCACCCTTGAGAACCCCACCGCCGCGTCCCGTGTGGACTCCTTTGCGCTGCGCCACGCCCTGGCACAGTTTCCGCAGGGCGTCGTCGCCGTCGGCGCGGAGGTCGATGGGACACCTGAGGCGATCATCGCATCCACCTTCACGGTGGGCGTCTCGCTGGAGCCACCCCTGGTCACCCTGGCGGTGCAGCACGATTCCTCCACCTGGCCGAAGCTTGAGCGCAGCGGCGGCGAACTGGGCATCTCGGTGCTCGGCCGCGATCAGAACGGGCTGTGCAGGCAGATCGCGTCCAAGGACCGCGCCAACCGATTCACCGGGGTGGACTACCAGCTCCACGGCTCGGCGCTGCTGCTCGATGGGGTCCCGATGTGGCTGCGCACCCGGATCTACGACCGGGTCCGCGCCGGGGACCACGACATCATCGTGCTGGAGATCCTGGACCTGGGCTTCACCGAGGGCGCTCCTGGGCTGGTCTTCCACCAGCACGAGTTCAAGACCCTGACCACCCTGAGCTGACCCGAAGGACCCTTGTTGAGCATCCACCCTCGATCCACCGTGCCCGCAGCCGCGGCCACTCCCGAAGAGCCGACGCACCGCGCCACCCCCGAAACCACACCCTCGTGCAAGGCCCAGCGCTCCGCGATCGTGCCCTCGCATCCGTTGAGCGCCGACGTGCACGCCTGGACGGACCCGCAGGACGAGGACCAGCGCATGGCATTCTGGTCCGCGGCCGCCACCCTGTTGGACTGGTCGACCCCGTGGGAGACCACCCACTCCTGGACCCCGCCGAACCCGGTCACCCAGCGCGGCCCGAAGATCGGCTGGTATGAGGGCGGGACGCTCAACGCCGCGGTGAACTGCGTGGACCGCCACGTCGCCGCGGGACGCGGGGATAAGATCGCGCTGCACTTCGAAGGCGAGCCCGGAGACCGCGAGGACGTCAGCTACGCCGAGCTGGGCCGTCGGGTCAACCAGGCGGCGAACGCGCTGACCAGCATGGGCATCACCCGCGGGGACCGCGTGGTGATCTACCTTCCGGTGCTGGTGGAGACCATCGTGATCACGCTGGCCTGCGCCCGGGTCGGCGCGGTGCACTCGCTGGTCTTCGGCGGATTCTCCGCCGAGGCGCTGAAGTTCCGTGTCGAGGACACCGGGGCGAAGCTGCTGGTCACCACCGATGGTCAGTTCCGCCGCGGCAGGGCCGTGCCGGTGAAGGCCAACGCTGATGCCGCCGTCGTCGAGGCCACCGCCGAGCACGGCGGCAACCTCGAACACGTCCTGGTGATCAACCGCACAGACTCCCCCGTGGAATGGACGCCGGAGCGGGACCTCTGGTGGCACGAGGTGGTCGAGACCGCCTCCCCCGAGCACACCCCGGAGTTCTTCGACGCCGAGACCGAGCTGTTCATCATGTACACCTCCGGGACCACCGGCAAGCCCAAGGGACTCGTCCACACCACCGGCGGCTACCTCACCGGGGCCCTGTACACCTACCTGCGGCTCTTCGCCCACCCTGACCCGGAGCGGCGCACCCAGGACGTCCACTGGTGCACCGCCGACCTGGCCTGGGTCACCGCGCACACCTATGAGATCTACGGCCCGCTGGCCGCCGGCGCCACCCAGGTGATCTTCGAGGGCACGCCGAACACTCCGCATGAGGGCCGCCACTTCGAGATCATCGAACGCCACCAGGTCACCACCTACTACACCGCCCCCACGCTGGTGCGTTCCCTGATGGGCTGGTTCCCCGACGGTGTTCCGGCGCAGTATGACCTCTCCTCGATCCGGCTCGCCGGGACCGTGGGCGAGGCGGTCAACCCCGAGGCCTGGCACTGGATCCGCCGCGAGATCGGCCGCGACACCACCGACGACGCCGGCCGACCGGCGCTTCCCATGGTGGACACCTGGTGGCAGTCCGAATCCGGGTCCACGGTGCTCTCCCCGCGGCCCGAGGACGCCCGGTCGACGCACCCAGGGCTCAAGCCCGGGGCCGCGACCCGTGCACTTCCCGGCTGGGGCGCCGCCGTCGTCGATGAGGCCGGCCAGCAGGTGCCCGCGGGCACGCAGGGCAACATCGTGCTCACCCACACCGGCCCCTCGATGGCCAGGACCGTCTGGGGCAACCCGGAGCGGTACTTCACCTCCTACTGGGAGAAGTACGCGGAGCAGGGATGGTTCCTCGCCGGGGACGGGGCGCGGAAGGACGAGGACGGGGACATCTGGATCCTGGGCCGGATCGATGACGTCATCAACCTCTCCGGACACCGGCTCTCCACGATTGAGATCGAATCGGCGCTGATCTCCCACCCCGATGTGGTCGAGGCCGGGGTCTGCCCGGTCTTCGATGCCATGACCGGTCACGCGGCCGTCGCGTTCACCGTGCTGACCACCGCCGCCCGCGAGCGCCTCGACGCCGTGGGGGGTGCGGGCAGCGCGGCCGAGCGGGAGCTGCTCGGGACGCTGCGCAGCCATGTGGGCGAGGTGATCGGCCCGGTGGCCAAACCACGCACGGTGATCCCCGTGCCCGAGGTGCCCAAGACCCGCTCCGGGAAGATCATGCGCCGGCTGCTGACCCAGCTGCATGACGGCGAGACCCTGGGAGACACCACAAGCCTGCAGAATGAACCCTGTGTACCGAAGATCGAAGAGATCTGCCAACGGCGCGGAACCGCGCCGAGAAGAGAAGAGGTAGCTACATGAGCGATCGCCAGTTCGGCTTCCGCACCCGCGCCCTGCACGCCGGGGCCGTCCCCGATGCCGTCCACGGATCGCGTGCTGTGCCCATCCACCAGTCCACCTCCTTCGTGTTCAAGGACACCGACGACGCCGCGAACCTCTTCGCGCTGCAGAAGTACGGGAACATCTACTCCCGGATCGGCAACCCCACCGTCTCGGCGCTGGAGGAGCGCGTCGCGTCGCTGGAGGGCGGCATCGGCGCGGTGGCCACCGCCTCCGGGATGAGTGCTGAGTTCCTGGTCTTCGCCGCACTCTGCGGCTCCGGGGACCACATCGTGGCGAGCTCGAAGCTCTACGGCGGCACGATCACCCAGCTCGACGTCACGCTGCGCCGCTTCGGGATCGAGACCACCTTCGTGGACTCCCTGGAACCGGAGGACTACGAGGCCGCGATGCAGGAGAACACCAAGGTTCTCTACACCGAGGTCGTCGCGAACCCCAGCTCTGACATCGCTGACCTGCGCGGACTCTCAGAGGTCGCGCACAAGCACGGAGTCCCGCTGGTGGTGGACTCCACCCTGACCACCCCGTACCTGATCCGCCCGTTCGAACACGGCGCGGACATCGTGATCCACTCGGTCACCAAGTTCATGGGTGGCCACGGCACCACCCTGGGTGGAGTGATCGTGGAATCCGGCGAGTTCCCCTGGGACAACGGGAACTTCCCCGCGATGACCGAGCCGGTGGCCTCCTACGGCGGGCTCTCCTGGTGGGGCAACTTCGGCGAATACGGCTTCCTGACCAAGCTGCGCGCCGAGCAGCTGCGCGACATCGGACCCTCACTGGGCCCGCAGGCCGCGTTCAACCTCATCCAGGGCATCGAGACCCTGCCGCAGCGTATCGACGAGCACGTCGCCAACGCCCAGAAGGTCGCCGAATGGCTCGAAGCCGATGACCGGGTGGTCTACGTCAACTACGCCGGTCTGCCCTCCCACGCCGATCATGACCGGGCCAAGGAGATGCTGCCCAAGGGTGTGGGCTCGGTGTTCAGCTTCGGCATCCGCGGAGGCCGGGCGACCGGCGCCCGCTTCATCGAGTCCCTGCAGCTGGCCAGCCACCTGGCTAATGTGGGGGATGTGCGCACCTTGATCCTGCACCCAGGATCAACCACCCACCAGCAGCTTTCCCCGGAGCAGATGGCCGCAGCCGGGATCCCGGAGGACCTGATCCGCATCTCGGTCGGCATCGAAGACGTCGATGACATCATCTGGGACCTGGACCAGGCGCTGAGCACCGCAGTCGAAGGAGACAAGTGATGAGCGAGCAGACCCTGCAGCACCACGACGAGGCTACGGCCGAACATCCCCACGGCCGCTGGGAAGCGCCGTCGCCCTCCCGCCGGCTGCAGCTGCTGCGCAGCGCCAAGTCGGTGGCGATCGTGGGCATGTCGGACAAGCCAGCCCGGGCCAGCTACTTCGTGGCGACCTACCTGCTGAGCTCCTCGAGCTACACGGTCTACTTCGTGAATCCGCGACTCAAAGAGGTGCTCGGCCAGCCGGTCTACGCCTCACTGAAGGATCTCCCCGAGGTCCCCGACATCGTGGACATCTTCCGCCGAGCCGAGGATGTTCCCGACATCGCCCAGGAGGCTGCCGAGATCGGCGCCAAGACCATCTGGGCCCAGCTCGGCATCGAGACTGAGCAGGCCATGCAGCTGGCCCAGGACGCCGGGCTCAACGCGGTGCAGAACCGGTGCCTGAAGATCGAGCACGGCCGCTTCCACGGCAACCTTCACCTCGCCGGCTTCAACACCGGTGTCATCTCTGCGAAGCGGCAGATCATCGACCGCTGAGTGAGACACGCTTCGAGGGCGCGGCACTGAGGGACTCCGTCTCCGGGTGCCGCGCCCTCGTCCGTCGGTGCTGCAGCAGCCCGAAGAACAGCGCGAACAGCGCGAAGCTGCCGAAGTGGTTGTAGTTGATGAAGAGGAACTCTGTGGGTGACGCGATCAGGAAGATGACCATCACCATCAGCAGTCCCACACCGGTGCGCGTGTCTGTGCTGCGGGCGTAGAGATACGCCCAGCCGGTGGTGCAGCCCAGCACCAGGATCAGCAGCAGCAGGCCCAGCAGACCCAGGTCGACGCCGGTCTGGATATAGGAGTTGTGGAAGTGCGCGATGGCGTAGTCGTCGAACTGCGGCACATACAGGCTGGGAACTTCACCCTCAGGCGAGTGGAAGTAGCCGGTGAAGCCCCACCCCGTCACCGGCCGTTCGGCGATCGCGCGGTAGCCCCATTCCCAGAGCACCGTGCGTCCGGTCAGCGTCGGATCGCGCCCGATCGCCTCCAGCAGAGGCACCCAGACCTGGTTCAGCACCGCCCCAGCGGCCACGCCCACCGGCACCAGGACGGCGAGCAGGCCTCCCAGCGGGATGCGCGGGACCAACAGCTGGGCAAGCGGCACGATGATCACTGCGGCGCCCGCGAGCAGGACCCCCGTGGCGGAGCCGGCCCAGAGGACGAAGAGGATGAACGCCGCGAGCACCAGCACCCGGCGAAGACCGCGCAGCAGCGTCATGGCCAGGACAGCGCCGGTGGCCCCGTAGAAGCCGGCCATGATGTTGTGCTGGAAGAAGCCGCGGATCGGATCTCCGCCGAGGAGGTTAGCGCGGCCATGCGGATCGATGTACAGCACCTGGTCAACGCCGACGAGAGCGAAGGCCATGCCTGCCAGCACCAGCACGGTCAGCACTCGGAGGAACACCCGGGCAATCTGCTGCAATGAGTATTCGGCGGCCAGCATGCACGCGACGAGGATGTTTCCGGCGGCCATGACTCCATAGACCAGTGAATCCGTTGGAGAGACGGACCAGGCGGCGCTGAGGACCACGAGTCCCCCGATACTCACGGCGATCGTGATCGGCACCGGGCTCAGTGACCGTGAGGTCAGCAGGACCAGCACCGAGATCAGGTGAAGCAGGACCCAGCTTGCGGAGAAGATCGAGTTGTCCACGACGCCACCGGCGGGGTCGTACGAGATCAGGATGACGGCATTCGCCCCGAGGGTGCAGGCGATGTAGACATAGAAGAACCAGGTCCGCAGCGACCTCACCAAGGCACTCCCTGCGCGAGCTTCCGCACCGATCCGTGGATGCGCGCCAGCGACTCCTGGACCTGTTCGGCGGACGCTCGGTAGACCTTCGGGGCATGCCCGTAGGGGTCGAGCACGTCCATGGTGTCCGGATCACGGGGTGGAATCATCCCGCGCTGGGCAGCCGCACGCTCGACTCCCTGGCGCAGCTGGTCCGGCAGCAGCGGCGACGCGAGACCCGAGCGAGGTGAGGGCAGCGGCTGGAACCGATGAGCCGACGCCCGCTCGACACCTTCGAGAAGGTCGGCAAACTCGGTCAGCAGGAATGCCTTGCGTGACGCCCGTGGTGCAGCGCGAACCACCTCACTGCGGTGTTCACGCGCCATGCCCAGGACGAGATCGGCTTCCTCGACCATGGTCGGGGTGAGCTGCCTGGCTGTGTGGCCGGTGGCATCGGCTCCCAGTCTCACGGAGAGCGCTGCCGCCTGCTCATCCATGGGGGCTCCTTCCAAGGCTCGGGTCCCCGCACTGGCGATCACCACCGCCGAGCGCCAGGACTCCCCGGCCTGCGCAACCGCGGCCTGCAACAGCTGCGCAGTCTGGGGCGAGCGGCAGATGTTCCCGGTGCAGACCACCAGGACCCTGAACGGGTCGTCACTGACCGGCATCATCGCGGAACCACCCCCACCTGCTGACGGTATGGAGTGCTGTAGCCGTCGACTGCCTTCGGGGGCAGCATCGTGGGCACCACTCCGAACAGCGTCACGTCCACTATGCGCATCGCCTCGATGGCCTTCTGCAGCTGCGGCTTGTGCACCCTGCCAACCGCCACCACCAGAAGCACTCCGGAACACAGGGCGCCCAGCACTCGGGCGTCGCTGACCGGCAGCAGCGGCGGGGCGTCGAAGATGATGATCTCGTACTCACGCTGAAGCGCCGCGACCAGCTCTTCCATGGCCTCGGAGCCGAGGAGCTCGATGGGATTCGGAGGCACCGTCCCGGCTGGCAGCATCTCCAGGTTATCGGGTCCCCAGAATTGGATGACGTCGGGCAGCTCCACGCGTCCGCTGAGCACATCGGTGAGTCCCACCGCGCCCTCGAGTCCGAGCATCTGGGCGGCCATGGGCCTGCGCAGATCTGCATCGACCAGCAGAACCCGGTGGCCTGCGGCGCGCAGGCTGATGGCGAGGTTGACCGCTACCGATGACTTCCCCTCCGCCTCGATCGAGGAGGTGACGACGAAGCTGCGCGCCGACTGTCCCACGGCCAGGAACTGCAGATTGGTCCCGAGCGTGCTGAAGGATTCGGTCAGCGGACTGCCCACATCTGCCTGGGCTATGAGCCGACCCTTCTGCAGCTCCCGGTCGAACTGCACGCCTCCCAGCACTGCCTGATCGGTGACCTCCGTGATGTCCTGCTCGCTGCGGACCTTCGTGTCGAGGACTTCGCGCAGCGCCAGAATCACGATCCCGATGGCGAGGCCGGCCAGCAGTCCGAGTCCCAGGATGCTGATCGGCTGCGGAAAGCTGGGAGCATCCGGGACGAAAGGTTCTTCCACGGCGGTCAACGTGACGTTTCCGTCGCCCTCCGTCGATGTCGTGAGACCCTGGACCACATCATCGAGCGCAGCAGTCATCGACGTGGCGATTGCGGCAGCCCGCTGAGGATCCTCGTCGGCGACGGTGACCTCCAGGATCACCGTGCCGGTCTGCGCGGCCACCGTGATCTGTTCGGCGAGCTCTCGCGGGGTGTCCTCAAGCTCCAGGTCCTCCACCACAGGTCCAAGAACGGCTGAGCTCCGGGCGAGCTCGACGAAGCTCCTTACGAGTTCCTGGCTGTAAATCGACCGCTGGCTCAGGTCGTAGGCCTCGGCATCCTCCACCGCGACGTAGATGCGCGTCTCCGCCTCGTAGGTCGCCGGCAGCAGCGCGACCAGCGCGGCCGCGGCACCGACGGTCACGACCACGGCCAGGACCAGGGTCAGCCATCCTCGCTTGAGGACTCGGACATATTGCTGGAGCTCCATTGAGAAACCTGCTCTTGTAGAGAAACGACGGCTACAGACTTAGATTACGGTGCAGAATGCGAATCGAGAAGGGTTTTTCGCGGGAGAAGCCAAGGTCAGTCACGATTTGACAGGTTCGTCCACGGCCTGGCGACCTGTTTTGTCTTGACCCCGCAGAGATGAATGAGCTGCAAGAGAAGCGCTGCCCGTGAGCGCGGGGCGGCAGGCTCCCCGCAGGGCCCGCCGCGAGCGGCCGCGTGCCGGGTGAGGCATCACGCAGTCGGTGCCGAATCTCGTAGCGGGACGAGACGTAGACCTTCGTCATCGCATTGCGCACATGGAAATCTACGGTGCGCAAGGACAACCCCCAGCGCCTCGATGATCTCCTTGTTTGTCCAGCCGTCAGTGATGAGCACGGCGGCCTGGCGCTCTCACGCCGAGAGCCCCTCCAAGACTCCTGCCCCATCGACAGCGACCTCGGCGCAAGCTTCCTGCGGAGGCGTCTCCACGGATTTCACCGCTGAGGGTCGGAGCGGAGCCGTCTCCTGCGCGCGTGAGATCCAAGGTTCCCAGGGCAAGGAAATTGAACGCCCGAAATACGCGGTGGGCGCCGAAATCCGAGACGTGCTGCGCGGAATGGATCGGCTGAGTGCGCGGCCCGCACCACGAGCAGCATCAAATCTGCTCCAACGTTCCACCACGCCCCGGACTCGCCTCGAAGGCGCAACAGGTGCTTCACGGTCTGCTTATGACCCGGCTCCACGATGGCCTCCAGGCATGGAATCGCTCTTGCCCGGCCGAGACCAGCACTCCGGATTCCCGGCGCACGGCGGTGATCTCGGCAATCATGGGCTCGGCGTCGTCGCACTGGCTCCGACTGATCGAAATCAAGGCCCAGGTCAGGTTCGCGACAAAGACCCCGGCATCCTCGCATCCGGGGACACTGTCACGGCAGTGGAAAGATCGGCAAAGGCCGCGATGGGGTCACCCAGCTGGCGAGAGACGTCTTCCTCTGCTTCGCGGATCTTCCCGGGCCCCGATGACGCTGCAGGCCGGGGCCTCATTCTTCTGCCTCACCTGAAGGCCTACACGCGATGCTCGGCGGTGTCGCCCCGATGCAACCACGCGACATCTAGACACTATGCCCAGCTACCAAAGACCTTCTGGTCGTCTGAGAAAATAGATCATTGATGGAATTGCATAGATCATGGAATCTGAGAAACGTCGACATATGGCCATCCGCTTCACTGATATCAGCTCCAGTTACCGCGCCAAAAATCTAGTCTTTCTACTAGAAGATACTTGAAACAAGCAACAAGTTGCTGCTCCGTATCACACCCTCGAGAGCGCACGATTCGACGAGTCACCAGACTTTCTTCGGAAGACTGCGGACAATCACCCAGAATCCCCCTTGCGCCCCACCTGGTTTCATCCTTATGCGGACGCGTGTACGCATTACCGCGCGGGAGATCTAGTCGGAATGGCCAGCAGCTCTTGTGAGTCATATCACTACACTGCGTTGCGGTTACCTGCCATTTTCCTCAAAACCTTGAATACTGCACTTGATTGTGTTTTAGTTAGAACGTCTAAGCGTCTTGCACCGCTTGGATCTGTCACCAGCAGCGAATGCGCGAGTACTTCGCTCCACCCTTGTCCGTTTACTTTTCCGTCCACTGTGCCGTGGATTCATCCGGTACAGCATGCCTGCGCCCAGGAGATCATCCATGACTGCAACACCCCCTGCCTCACGCCCAGAAACCTTCGAATCCCAGACCCGCGCTCACTCACGCCGCCGCAAGATCAAAGCCGTCGTCGCCGCAGGCACCGTCCTCGGCATCGGCGCCGTGGCCACCCTCGCGACCTGGAACGACTCAGAATTCGCCCAAGGCCTGTTCGGCGCCGGGTCATACAACGTAGAGAGCTCCGAAGACGGCAACGGTTTTGCAGAGCACCCCGAAGGCGAACCCGCACAGCTGCAGTTCTCGGCGGCCAACGCGGCCCCGGGCGACAAGTTTGCGGCCCCCCTCTGGCTTCGCACTGATGAGGAAACCACAATTGACGGCATGATCACCGGCATCACATCTGTGGGCACTGGCCAGGTTGAGAACTTCGTCGATGTCCGGGTATTGGAAGTGACCGGTGGCACCTGCGCCGCAGGAAGCAATTCCGGCAACGTCATCGCGACTGGAGCCCACCTCGGAGAGCTCGAGGGCGCGCTTAGCAAGGATGAGCAAATCCGTCTGGTCAACGGCGAGTCCGACACCGCAGGCACCTCCGTTCAGCTCTGCTTCCAGGTGACCGCCGCTGACGAGAACATCCTGGAGCCCAAAGCGAAGGCTTCCGCCACATGGAAGGTGCAGACCGAGTCCGTCGAAGACTGACCTGAGCCCCGATAAGCTCAGTCAATGAAGATGTCCGCCGCTGGCCCCACGCATGACCGCGTATGTTCCCCACGTGGCAGGCGTCTCGCGAAGTTGCGAGCCCTGCTGGCGAGCGGCAGCGTTCTGGGTCTGGGCGCGTTCGCCACGGTGGCATCCTGGACTGATCAACAGGATGCCACCGGCACGCTGACCGCGGGGGAGTTCGTACTGACCAGTTCGACCAATGGTGAAGACTTCTCTCAGTACAGCCCCGATGCCCCGGCTCCACTGTTCATCGATGCCGCAGAAGTGGACATGATCCCTGGATCTCCGGTCTACGCCCTGCTGAGCGTGAGCACTGATGAGGGTTCGGTCGGCGGCGCAGTCGCCCTGCTGGCTCACCCGGACAACATCACGGGACTGGGCGCGCACCTGACCTACGGAGTCCAGCGGCTCCCCCCGAGTCCGGCCGGCCCCCCTTCCTGCAATGCCGACAGCTTCACAGCCAGTGAGACTGCGGTCGTCCCGCTCGGGTCATCCTTGGCCGATGGCGGCGGTCCGGGCAGTGAACAGGCACTTCAGGCACAGGGGTCCGACCAGGTCGACTTCTGCTTCGCCATCACTCTGCCGCCCGAGATCAGCCCCAGCCCCGACGCGACCTCAGTGGAGGCCTCGTGGGAGCTGGCAGGAACCGCGAATGGAACTGGCAGCAACCAATGACATCGAACCCCCGCATGCTCAGCGCCTGGGCCGCGATCCTCGGCGTGGCCGCGCTGGCTCTGGCCTCCGTGCACCATCCGGCCGAGCTCACCGAAGCGTCCTGGACCGACTCCGAATATGCGGCGGCAGAGCTGCGCTATGAAGCTCCTGAGCCTGAGGAGACGGAGGAGCCCCCGGAATCTGACGCGCCCACCGAGCCAGAGGATCCCTCCGAGACCGAAGACCCTGCTGATCCGTCGGAACCCGAAGACCCCCGAGACCCCGAAGACCCCGACTCCTCCCCAAACCCAGAAGACCCAGATGAGGGCGAACCAGAGACCCCCGACGTTCCCATCGCAGACGGTGGCGCCGAGGTGGATCAAGCCCGCGTCGACGAGATCAACACACTCCCCGCCCTGCAACCCAAGAATGACCTCGCCGCAATGGGGCTGACCTTCCAGACCACCTCGGTGACCCCCCTCGGAGGACGCACACTCGACTTCTGCCACGACTTCACAATCAGCAACTCGTCTGAAGAGCCCGTGGAATGGGAGCTTGAGTTCGACACATCTCAGGCACCGCTCTGGGGCTGGACTCCCTACGCCACATCGGGGGAACCACGCTTCCAGACCCAGGGAAACCCTCGACAGGGGGCCTTCACCGGCGATTTCGATACAACCTCATCGATCTGGAGCATTCGCGGGCAAGACTTCAGATCTGACGCTCGGCAGTCTTGGCTCGGTGACACTCGCACCATTGAGCCCGGGGCCGATATGGCAATCCGCTTCTGCACGCTGCGCGATTCCGTGCCATACCCCGAGGTTGACACAGCGCTGTTCACCTGGGACTTGAGCAATGATGGCGGATGGTCACTTGGCATCAGCGCAGACGTGCAGACTCCAGTGGAGACGTACATTCCCTGGGCGATCACCATAGATCTGTCCCAGATCGTCTGCCCCGAGTTCCTGGACGACGCGACCCTCCGCTGGCAGGGCGGCGAGGTGACTGCCCTGGATGATTCCGGGCATCGGTTCTCCTACAGACTTTCCCAAAACGATGAGTTCGACCTCATTCGCGCCGATGCACCGGTCCATCGGGGCATCGTTCGCGTCCAGCTGCCCGGTCGATCCGCGGGCGCCAACCTGCAGCCCAACTGCTGATGGGCGTCCAGCGCTTCATGAAACGCGCCCTCCACCTTCTGGGCGAACTCTTCCTGTGGCTGGCTGCGGTCCTCGGCGGAATCTCGATCCTGCTGGTCGTCCTCGGGTGGGCCATGAACATCTCACTGATCATGTTCCGCACCGGGTCGATGGAACCGACGATCCCCACCGGAGCTGTCGCCGTCGTCCAGGAGATCTCAGCCGAGGAGGTGGAGGTCGGCGACATCCTGACGGTCGACCGAGACGACCAGCTTCCAGTGACGCACCGTGTGACGAGCATCGAACCCGGAGCCGGGTCCGCTGAGCGCGTCATCCGCATGCAGGGAGACGCCAACGAGACGGAGGATCCTTACCCGTACACGATCACCGAAGCGCGACTCTCGCTGTTCCACATCCCGCACATCGCCAACGCGGTCAACCAGCTCAACAACCCCTACCTGCTGGGTCTGATCACGGTCGTGGCGGCGGCTGGCGTGGGCTGGACCTTCTGGCCCCGAGAAGAAGATCGACCGCGCAGCTCCGCTGCGCCTTCCCCTGCTCCCGCCTCACCGCCTCCACGGCACCGGCCGCGCCATACCTCAGTGGAGTGACGCTGACCGGTCTGGCTCAGTCCTCGATCAAGTCGTGGATCGCGATCACCTGGTCGCGGCCAGGCCCCACGCCCACGCCCGAGATCCGGCAGCCGCTGAGCTTCTCCAGCGCAAGCACGTAGTTCCGCGCGTTCTCCGGGAGGTCCTCCAGTGTGCGGGCGCCGGAGATGTCCTCGGTCCAGCCGGGGTAGTTCTCGAAGACCGGCTTCGCGTGGTGGAACTCGGTCTGGGTCATCGGCATCTCGTCCTGACGGACGCCGTCGACCTCGTAGGCCACGCAGACCGGGATCTCTTCGATGCCGGTGAGCACGTCGAGCTTGGTCAGGAAGAAGTCGGTGAAGCCGTTGATGCGGGAGGCGTAGCGCGCCATCACCGCGTCGTACCAGCCGCAGCGCCGCGGGCGTCCGGTGTTGACGCCGAACTCGCCGCCGGTCTTCTGCAGGTACTCGCCCCACTCGTCGAAGAGCTCGGTCGGGAACGGGCCGGCACCGACGCGTGTGGTGTAAGCCTTGACGATGCCGATGGAGCGCGTGATCCGGGTCGGCCCGATGCCGGACCCGACGGACGCGCCGCCCGCCGTCGGGTTGGAGGAGGTCACGAACGGGTAGGTGCCGTGGTCGACGTCTAGGTAGGTCGCCTGACCACCCTCCATCAGCACCACTTCGCCGCGGTCCAGCGCGTCGTTGAGCAGGATGGTGGTGTCCACGACCATGGGCCGCAGTCGCTCGGCGAAGTCCAGGAAGTACTCGGCGATCTCATCGACCGCGATGGCTCGGCGGTTGTAGAGCTTGACCAGGAGCTCGTTCTTCTGCCGCAGCGCCCCTTCGATCTTCTGCCGCAGGATCGACTCGTCAAAGATGTCCTGGACCCGAATGCCGAGGCGGGCGACCTTGTCCATGTACGTGGGACCGATGCCGCGACCGGTGGTGCCGATGGCGCGCTTTCCGAGGAACCGCTCGGTGACCTTGTCCATGGTCTGGTGATAGGGCGCGACGAGGTGCGCATTGGCCGAGATCTTCAGCTTCGAGGTGTCGGCGCCGCGCGCCTCGAGGCCATCGATCTCGTGGAAGAGCGCCTCCAGGTTCACGACGACGCCGTTTCCGATCACCGGCACGGCGTTCGGGGACAGTATCCCGGCCGGAAGGAGCTTGAGCTCGAACTTCTCGCCGCCGACGACGACGGTGTGACCTGCGTTGTTGCCGCCATTGGGCTTCACCACGTAGTCGACCCGGGAACCGAGCAGGTCCGTGGCTTTGCCCTTACCTTCGTCGCCCCACTGGGCTCCGACGATCACAATGGCTGGCATGGCAGTCCTTTCCCGAGCTGAGCTGGTCTGGGAGCACCCGCAACCGCAAAGGCGTCCTTGTAGATCCTACCAACGTCGACCGAAACCAGGATTGGTCCTGACACGGTCAGCCCAGTCGACCGCCCGAAGCCTCGAGATAGCAGGCGGCGCAGAGGGATTCGTACCAGATGTCGGTGCCGTCGATCGCGACCTGATCACCGTCGAAGATGATCGCGTCACCGGCGCGTCGGGTGTTGAACACCGCCTTGCGCCCGCAGCGGCAGATGGTCTTGAGCTCCTCGAGTGCATGGGCGAGGTCCATCAGCCGCGCCGACCCGGGGAACGCCATCGTCCGGAAATCCGTGCGGATGCCGTAGGCGAGCACCGGAACGTCATCGAGCACGGCGATGCGCAGCAGGTCCTCCACCTGCGCCGGGGTGAGGAACTGGGCCTCATCCACGAGCAGACAGGCCACGGGTTTGATCTGCCGGTTCAGCGCCCCTGACTCCGCTTCCATGTCATCGAGCAACGTTCCCGGCGTGGTCCCCGCCGCATGCTGTGCCACCAGTTCGCGCAGCGGAGCCTGCGGCGGGATCAGGAAGTCCACGTTGCGGGTCACGCCGAGACGGGAGACGATCTCGTCCTCGCCCTTGGTGTCTACCTGGGGCTTCGCCAGCAGAACCCGCTGACCGCGCTCCTCATAGTTGAACGCGGCCTGCAGCAGCCCGGTCGACTTGCCCGAGTTCATCGCGCCATAGCGGAAGTAGAGCTTAGCCATTCTCAGAAGAACCCTTCGGCTTGGACAGCGCAGGGCTCAGCGCAGGCGGCTGATCGCCTCGGGTGCGGAAGCGTCGCAGTCGCGCAGCAGCTTGGTGATGCGTTCAACCTCGGCGGTCTCGCCGATGGCGGCCGCAGCCTGGCCCAGCGCGCCCAGGGAACGCAGGAAGCCGCGGTTGGGCTCGTGGCTCCACGGCACAGGGCCGGCACCGCGCCAGCCGGAGCGGCGCAGCACGTCGAGGCCGCGGTGGTAGCCGACCCGGGCGTACGCGTAGCCCTCCACGGTGTATCCCTGGTCCAGCGCGTCCTCTGCGAGCAGCGCCCAGACCAGGGAGGACTCCGGGTGTTTCGCCGCGAGATCCACGGGCTCCTCGCCGGTGGCCAGCGATTCGGAGACTTCGGGTTCAGCCGGAAGCAGCGTGGGCTCCGGCTCCATCAAATTTTGACCAACGATGCTCATGGCCACATCCTACTGCCAAGATTCCTCACCGGGATTCGCATCCAAAGCCGCTCCCGCACGGGCTGTGCGGCCCTCTCGACGTGAAGATCTCGGCCGGCGCCCGGCGACGGCCCGCGTGGACTCCAGCGGGCCGCCGCCTGATGTGGCTGCGCGAATCACTTCTTCTTGCGGCTGGACCTCTTGCCGGAGTCGACGAGGGCGATGGCGATCGCAGCGAGCCAGGCGTCCTTTGCCAGCGGAGTGCCGTCCTGGGTCGGGCGGACGCCGTCGGACTGGGTCATGCCGTCATTGCGGAAATACATGCTGAGCATGCCTGCGGTGAAGGTGCCGAGTGCGAGACCTGCGACCCGGTTGCTCACGAAGGGTGCCAGCAGCGCGCCACCGAGGGCGATCTCTCCCCATGCCAGAGCCTTGCCGAACTGCTCCGGCGAGAGCTGCTTGACTGCGGGCACGCCGGTGGCGGCCATGCCCTGCATGCCGGCGGCGGAATCGGCATCAAGGCCGAGCTTGCCGATCCCGGCGTTGAGGATGAAGGCACCGGGGACGGTGCGCAGCGCGATCGTGGACATGTTCATGAGGTTCTCCGACCTGTTGGGGACGTCCGGCCGCCTGAGACGGCGGCCGTTGAAGACGATTTCCCAAGGCTCAACCCTACCGAGGGCGCGGCCATTCCCACGCTCGGGACCAGTCAGCGGCCCGGTCGGCTGGGAACGACGACGGCGGCCGCCGCTTCACGGAGAAGGGACGGCCACCGTCGTCGTCGTTGCTCGGCGCGGGACGCTGAGCGAGAAGTATTACTTGATGGACTTGCCGGCGGAGCCGAGGCGCTGGGAGGCCTCCACGATGCGGGCGGCCATGGACTCTTCGGCCTTGGCGCCCCAGACGCGCGGGTCGTAGGTCTTCTTGTTCCCGACCTCGCCGTCGATCTTCAGCACGCCGTCGTAGTTGGCGAGCATGTGACCGGCCACCGGGCGGGTGAAGGCGTACTGGGTGTCGGTGTCGATGTTCATCTTGATCACGCCGTAGGAGACCGCGTCGGAGATCTCCTGCTCGGAGGAGCCGGAACCGCCGTGGAAGACCAGGTCGAAGGGTGCCGCCTTGCCGTACTTCACGGCGGCCTCCTCCTGGATCGCCTTGAGGATCTCCGGGCGCAGCTTCACACCGCCGGGCTTGTACACGCCGTGGACGTTGCCGAAGGTCAGCGCGGTCATGTAGCGGCCGTGCTCGCCCAGGCCGAGCGCCTCGATGGTCGCGGTGGCGTCTTCGATGGTGGTGTAGAGCTTCTCATTGATCGCGTTCTCCACACCGTCCTCTTCACCGCCGACGGTGCCGATCTCTACCTCGAGGATCTGCTTGGCGGCCGCGCTGCGGGGAAGCAGCTCGGCGGCGATGCGCAGGTTCTCCTCGAGCGTCTCTGCGGAGCCGTCCCACATGTGGGAGTTGAAGATCGGGTCGCGTCCGGCCTTGACCTCGGCCTCGGAGGCTTCGAGCAGCGGCAGCACGAACCCGTCGAGCTTGTCCTTGGGGCAGTGGTCGGTGTGCAGCGCGATGTTTACGCCGCAGCTCTTGGCGACCTGCTTGGCGAAGGCGGCGAAGCCCAGGGAGCCGACCACCATGTCCTTGACGCTGGCGCCGGACCAGTACGCGGCACCGCCGGTGGAGACCTGGATGATGCCGTCAGACTCGGCCTCGGCGAAGCCGCGGATGGCGGCGTTCAGGGTCTGCGAGCTGGTGACGTTCACCGCGGGGTAGGCGTAGCCGCCAGCCTTCGCGGAATCGATCATCTGGTTGTACTTGTCCGGGGTTGCGATAGCCACGTGTGAGCTCCTTATTGCATAAGTCAGAGACGGCAACGTCATTGGTGCGCTGCCGTCATCCTATCGGGGTTGAGCCGCCAGAGCCGAGGAATCTTTCGCTCGATCTGCAGAATCTTCAGGTCCCGACGTGGTCACAGGGTCGTTGCTCCAGCGGTCGCCTCTGCCGATCTTCGAGGGCCACCAGAACCGATGACCGAGGTCCACGCCGATCGCCGGGACCTGCAGGGTACGCACGATGAAGGTGTCGATCAGCACGCCCAGTGCGACCAGGAAGGCCAGCTGCACCATGAACATCAGCGGCAGCACGCCCAGGGCAGCGAAGGTCGCGGCCAGCACGATGCCGGCGCTGGTGATGACTCCGCCGGTGATGACCAGTGAGTAGAGCAGCCCCTCCTTCGGCCCGCGGCGGATGGTCTCCTCCCGGGCTCGGGTGGCCAGGAAGATGTTGTAGTCCACCCCCAGGGCGGTGAGGAAGACGAAGCCGAACAGCGGCACCGTCGGGTCGGCTCCTGGGAATCCGAAGATGTAGTTGAACACCAGCGCGGAGATGCCCAGTGCTGCGGTGTAGGAGAGCACCGTGGTGACCAGCAGGATCAGCGGGGCAGTCACCGAGCGCAGCAGCACGATCAGGAAGGCCAGGATGACCAGCAGCACGATCGGGATGATCGTGATCAGGTCACGCTGGGCGGTCTCGTTGGTGTCCAGCTGGGTGGCGGTGGTGCCGCCGACCAGCGCTTCGCCGTCGAGCGCGTTGAGCTCCTCGCGGAGCTCCCCGATGGTGCGCTCAGCCTCCAGGGAGTCCCCGGAGTCGGTCAGCGTGACCGAGAGCTGGTTGTAGCCGTCGACCTCATTGGCATCCTCAGGACCCTGGGCCGGTGCGCCGTTCTCGGCCACCGCGTAGACCTCGCCTACGCCGTCGCGGGCATCGACGATCTCGAGTGCCGCGGCAAGCTCATCCGCAGGCACGAAGACGTTCGCGGGGGCACCGGTGCCGGCATCGAAATGCTCCTCGAGCATCGCCTGGCCATCTTTGGCGTCGGTCTGGCCCAGCACCTGTTCCGACTGCGGGACGCCCTCGGCGCGCAGATCCAGCACGCCCACCGAGGCGATGAGCAGCAGGCCGGTGACCACGAGCCAGATGAACCGGGGACGGGCGCGGACCTTCTCCGCGACCACGGCCCAGAGGGTCCGACGCCGCGAGGTGTGCTTCGTGCGGCGCGTCTCCAGGTCTGGGTTCGCGGCCAGGGCCTCCTCCACGGCGGGCTTGGGCGCATGCGGGACCTTGGGCCAGAAGACCGGGCGGCCGAAGAGCGCGAGCATCGCGGGCAGGAAGGTCAGCGTGGCGAGCATCGCGAAGACGATGCCGGTGCTGGCCACGGGGCCCAGTGCCCGGTTGGAGTTCAGATCGGAGAAGAGCAGGCAGAGCAGCGCGGCGGCCACGGTGCCGCCGGAGGCGAGGATCGCAGGGGTGGAGCGGCGCCAGGCTTCCCAGAGCGCATCGAAGCGGTTCTCTCGGGCGAGCAGCTCTTCGCGGTAGCGGGCGACCAGCAGCAGCGAGTAGTCGGTGGCGGCGCCGATGACCAGGATCGAGAGGATGCCCTGGGCCTGGCCGTTGAGCGTGATCCACTCCCACTTGGCCATCTGGAAGATCACGGTGATGGCGCTGGAGAGCGCGGCGATGGAGGAGAGCAGCACCAGGAAGGGCAGCAGCACCGAGCGGTAGACCACCACCAGGATGACGAAGACCGTGATCACGGCGACCAGCAGGAGCAGCCCGTCGATCCCGGCGAAGGCGTTGGCGAAGTCATCGGAGAGCGCCGCCGGTCCGGTGACGTGGGTGGTCCACTCATCTTCCGTGAGCTCGGAATCGACGAGGTTGCGCAGCTCTTCGACAGCACCGTCCTCGACCGCGGCCTCTTCCATGAGCACCAGCACCTGGAAGGCCTCCCCATCTTGGGAGACCTGCGGGGGCAGGGAGCGGTCGACGCCGCCGAGCTCGTTGATCTCGCCCACCAGAGCCTCCAGGGAGACGAGCGCCTGCTCATCAACCTCACCGCCGGCGGGTTCACCGATGAGGGTCGCCGGGACGGAGTCATCGTCGGAGAAGCCCTGGCTGAGTTCGAGCGCCTGGGTGGACTCCGCGTCGGCGGGAAGGAAGGTGGTCTGATCATTGGTGGTGACCTCGCTGACCTTCCCGAAGGTCTGACCGCCCACGGCGGTCACCCCGAGCCAGACCAGCACCAGAATCGCGGGGATCAGGATCCGGATCCAGCCGGGCTGGGTGCGGCTGCGCCCCTGCTGAGTCTTGTTCTTCACGTCTTCTCGCTATCGTTCCCGCCGTACCTAGACGCTGCGCCGCGCCACATGGCACGAAACGCTGCACCGTTCGGGCATAACCTCGGCCTTCACCGGCAGGTGTTCATTCCTGCGTCGAAGACATCTGACGAAGACACTGTACTGCGCTCGAGTATTTCTAATTTGTAGCAGATTCCCAGGCTTGGGTGGACGTGCGAGATGCGACTGTCGACTCCCCCACATCTCGGCTCGCTTCGCGCGGGACGCGGAGACGCGGCACGCGCAGCGTCACCTGTAGGCCCGGAGGTGGCTCAGGTGACGCTGCGCGGTCGGCGGCGTCGAACAGAGGGTGAGGTGCTCGCGTGCTGACTATTCGACGACGACGAGCAGATCTCCGCCGTCGACCTGCTGCACCCCGCTGATCACCGCTCGGGTCACGGTGCCCGCCACCTGGGTGGTGATCCCAGCTTCCATCTTCATCGCCTCGATGGTGGCCACGTTCTGTCCGGCCTCCACGGTGTCACCCTCCTCGACCGTGAGCGTGACCGCTCCGGCGAAGGGTGCGGCGACATGGCCCGACTTGGAGGCGTCGGCCTTCTCGGCGACCGCCACGGTGGCTTCCACGGAGTCATCCCGGGCGCCGACCTGGCGGGCCTGCCCGTTGAGCGTGCACATGACGGTCCGCACACCTTTGGGGTCAGGGTCTGAGACGGTCTGCAGCGTGACCAGCAGCCGCACACCTCTGCCCAGCGAGATGACGTGTTCGTAGCCGGTGCGCATTCCGTAGAGGAAGTCCCGGGTGTGCAGGACTTGGACGTCGCCGTACTTGTCCCGGGCGGCCTCGAAGTCCTTGGTCGGGCCGGGGAAGAGCAGCCGGTTCAGCGTGCGACGCCGGACGGCGGCGTCGTCGGAGCGCAACGCTGCGGAGTCCTCCTCGGTGAGATCCTGATCCAGCGGCTTGATCGTGCGGCCCTCCAGCGCCTTTGAGCGGAACGGCTCGGGCCACCCGCCTGGCGGGTCTCCGAGCTGTCCGGCGAGGAACTGGATCACCGAATCGGGCAGGTCGAAGCTCTGCGGGTTCGCCTCGAACTCCTTGGGGTCGACGTCCATGCCGACCAGCTGCAGCGCCAGATCCCCGACCACCTTCGAAGACGGGGTGACCTTCACCAGCCGGCCCAGCATGGTGTCGGCTGCGTGGTACATGTCCTCGATGTTCTCGAACCGCTCCCCCAGGCCCAGCGCGATGGCCTGCTGGCGCAGGTTCGAGAGCTGACCACCCGGGATCTCGTGCCGGTAGACCCGGCCGGTGGGGCTGGTCAGCCCTGATTCGAAGGGCGTGTAGATCGAGCGCACGGCCTCCCAGTAGGGCTCCATGGAGGCCACGGCCTCCAGGCCCAGCCCGGTGTCGCGCTCGGTGTGCTCCAGGGCTGCCACGAGCGCCGAGGCCGGAGGCTGCGAGGTGGTCGCCGCCATCGAGGCCACCGCGACGTCGACGGCGTCGACGCCTGCCTCGGCGGCGGCCAGCAGGGTGGCCAGCTGTCCGCCGGCGGTGTCGTGGGTGTGCAGGTGCACGGGCAGGTCGAAGCGTTCCCGCAGGGCGGTGACCAGGGTCTTCGCCGCGGAAGGGCGCAGGAGCCCGGCCATGTCCTTGATTGCGAGGATGTGCGCGCCGGCGTCGACCATCTGCTCAGCCAGGCCGAGGTAATAGTCCAGGGTGTAGAGGTCCTCATCCGGGTCGGAGAGGTTGCCGGTGTAGCAGATGGCGGCCTCGGCAACGGCTGTACCGGTCTTGCGGACCGCCTCGATGGCCGGGACGATCTGGTTCACATCGTTGAGCGCGTCGAAGATCCGGAAGATGTCGACCCCGGTGGCGGCGGCCTCGGCCACGAAGGCGTCGGTGACCTCCAGCGGGTAGGGGGTGTAGCCCACAGTGTTGCGGCCGCGCAGCAGCATCTGGATCGGGATGTTCGGCAGCTCAGCGCGCAGCAGGCGCAGCCGGTCCCAGGGGTCCTCGGAGAGGAAGCGCAGCGCGACGTCGTAGGTCGCGCCGCCCCAGGCCTCGACCGAGAGCAGACCGGGGGTCACATGCGCGACGGCGGGCGCGGCGGCGAGCAGGTCGCGGGTGCGCACGCGGGTGGCGAGCAGCGACTGGTGGGCGTCACGGAACGTGGTGTCGGTGACGGCCAGCGCGGTCTGTTCGCGGAGCTTCCGGGCGAAGCCCTCGGGGCCCTCGCTGATGAGGACCTGGCGCCAACCGTCGGGCTTGGGGTGGTCCGAGGGGCCGTCGAAGGGACTGCGGTCCGGCTCGTCGCGCTTGTCGCCGGGGAAGTGCGGGAGCTTGTCGCGCGGGTCGATGCCTTCGACCCGGGGGCCGTAGGGCTGGTTCACGGTGACGTCGGCCAGGTACTGCAGGGCCTTGGAGCCGCGGTCCTGGGAGCGGTTGATCTTGGCCAGCTCGGGGTGGGCGTCGATGAAGTCGGTGGCCACGTCCCCTGCGAGGAACTCCGGCGAATCCAGCACGTTGAGCAGGAACGGAATGTTGGTGGCGACCCCGCGGATCCGGAATTCCGAGAGCGCGCGACGGGCGCGGGCGATGGCGGTCTGGTGGTTGCGGCCACGGGCGGTGAGCTTGACCAGCATCGAGTCGAAGTGCGGGCTGATCTCGGCGCCGGCGTAGACGGTGCCGCCGTCGAGCCGGATGCCGGAGCCGCCGGCGGAGCGGTAGACGGTGACCGTACCGATGTCCGGGCGGAACTCGTTGGCCGGGTCCTCGGTGGTGATCCGGCACTGCATGGCGGAGCCGCGCACGCGCAGGTCCTCCTGCCGGATGTCGAGGTCTTCGAGGGTCTCCCCTGCAGCGATGCGCATCTGGGCGGAGACCAGGTCGATGTCGGTGATCTCTTCGGTGACGGTGTGCTCCACCTGGATGCGCGGGTTCATCTCGATGAACACGTGCTGCCCGGCGCGCTCACCGACGGTGTCCACGAGGAACTCCACCGTGCCGGCGTTGCGGTAGTTCATGGCCTTGGCGAACGCGACGGCGTCACGGTGCAGCGCCTGGCGGATGTCCTCGTCCAGGTGCGGGGCCGGGGCGATCTCCACGACCTTCTGGTAGCGGCGCTGCAGCGAGCAGTCGCGCTCGAAGAGGTGGACCACGTTGCCTTCGCCGTCGGCCAGGATCTGGACCTCGATGTGGCGGGGACGCAGGACAGCCTGTTCGAGGAAGACGGTGGGGTTGCCGAAGGCGGTCTCGGCCTCGTGCATGGCCGAGCGCAGCGATTCGGCGAGGTCTTCACGCTTGTCCACCCGGCGCATGCCGCGTCCGCCGCCGCCGGCGACGGCCTTGACGAAGATCGGGAAGCCGATCTCCTCGGCGGCCTTGATGAGCTCTTCGGTGTCCTTGGAGGGCTCGGAGCTCTGCAGCACCGGGACTCCGGCCTTCTTCGCGGCACGCAGGGCCTTGACCTTGTCTCCGGTGGATTCCAGGACGTCGGCAGGCGGACCGATGAAGGTGATGCCCGCCTCGTCACAGGCTCGGGCCAGGTCAGGGTTCTCGGAGAGGAAGCCGTAGCCGGGGTAGATGGCATCCACGCCGGCGTCCTTGGCGACGCGGATGATCTCTTCGATGTTCAGGTAGGCGCGGACGGCGTGGCCCTCTTCGCCGATCCGGTAGGCCTCGTCGGCCTTCTGCCGGTGGAAGGAGTTGCGGTCCTCATGCGGATACACGGCGACGGTGCGCGCGCCGAGTTCGACGCCGGCGCGGAACGCGCGGATGGCGATCTCCCCGCGGTTGGCGACCAGGATCTTCGAGAACATAACTGCGGTCTCCCTCACTTCGTGGCGCCGCCACCTCATTGTGGCGGCGTTGGAGCGATCCTACCGGGCTGGGGGTTCGAGGAGGAGGGTCTCCCTCAGTCGCGCGGGTCTCCTCGTGTTCACTCGTGGTGTGAGAGGCCCGGCACCGAGATCTGATCCACCGGGACCGAGAAGCAGATGCCGTGAGACTCCCCGCGCTTGAAGAGGACCTGATGCAGGGAGTCCGTGATGGGCTGCACCTTTTCCTCCTGCACGACCATCATGAGCACCGACTGCGCGCCCGTGAAGCGGACCCCGAAGAACGTCTTGTGCGGATGAGCGCCCACGCCTCGGGCCGACAATGCTGTCACGCCGGTGGCTCCGGCGTCCTCGACCAACGAGATGGCTCTCTCCTCCTGATCGTCCGGGATCACGACGAAGACGACTCGGTGCGGCATCAGGTCTCCTTGGGGGCGGTCGATGAGGATCTTCGAGCTTGCGCCGTGGCGGCGAATCTCACGACGCAAGCATAGGCGAGGACCGCGATGACCGGACCGACCGAGGCGAACGCGATGAGCCCGAAACCGTCCATGAGCATGTCCCTGCCGGGCGTCGCCGTAGCCAGGCCGATTCCCAGAGCGGTGATCAGCGGGACGGTGATCTCGCTGGTGGTGACTCCACCGAGGTCGAAGGAGAGCGGAACCAGGTCCTTCGGCGCCAGCAGCAGCAGGAGCAGCGCGAGCAGGTACAGCCCGATGATGATCGCCACGAATGACCCCCCGGTCAAGATCCGCAGCACGCCTACTCCGATGCCCACCGCGACGCCGCAGGCCACCAGGACCCTGAGCGTGTTCGCGCTCAGACGCTTCTCGGAGATCTCCTGCGCCTCCTCGCTGATGGCCATCAGCGCAGGCTCTGCCATGGTCGTGGCGAACCCGATCAGCACGCCGAAGGCGACGATGAGCAGGACCTGGTCCGTCTCGATGAGCTGCTCCGCCATCCGACTGCCCATCGGCAGGAGTCCGATCTGCAGCCCCACGATGAACCCGTAGAGGCCGAGGACGACCATCGCGAAGCCGACTGTGACCCCGATGGGGTTGCCGAGTCTCCTGCGCAGCACGACGAACTGGAAGAAGAGCACCACGGCGATCACCGGAAGCACGTCGCGGATCACGGTCATCAGGCCCACCAGCAGATCCAGCCACCATGCCGCTTCATCCGCTGAGTCAGTCGAGACGACGGCCGCGGCATCTCCGAGCTGGTAGACCACGATCCCGTAGAGCTGGACGCTGATCATCGGAACCATCACGCACAGCGCCACGAGACCGAATCCGTCTCCGAGGCGACTCCTGCCGGTGATAGAGGCGGCCATCCCGATGCCGATCGCCGCGATGAGCGGGACCGTGACGATGTTCGTGGTGACCCCACCGGAGTCGTAGGCCAGGCTGGCGACCTCCTCTGGTGAGATCAGGGTCAGCCCGATGACGACGGTGTAGCCGATGAGAAGGACTCTGTGCAGGGCCCAGCCCAGGAACACGCGCAGCGCGCCGATCACCATCACAAGCCCCACGCTCAGCGCGATCACGAATCGCAGAGTCATGCTGTTGATCCGGCCCTCGCTGACCAGCTCCGCCTGATCTGCGACCGAGATCAGCGCCGGCTCGGCAATGACCGCTGCGAACCCGATGAAGAAGCAGAAGGGAAGAAGCTTCCACAACGACGCCGTCTTCACCAGCTTGTTGGTGATCGACTTCCCGACCGGAAAGACGCTGCGCTCCAGTCCCTCGAGGAAGAGCGCGATCCCCGCGGCGACGATCAACAGCCCGATGAGGATGGAGCCGGCCCCCTCCGGGACCTGTCGGAAGACCGCGGCCTGGAAGAGGACGACGACCAGAAGGATGGGCAGAAGTGCCCTGAGCGCGTGGATGAACCGTCGTCGCAGCGAACCCAGCAGCTTCACATCAGATCCCTCCCGTGCAGCTGCTGCACCTCGACGTCGAAGAGTGGAGCTAAGGGGAGTCGAACCCCTGACCTCGTCGATGCGAACGACGCGCTCTACCAGCTGAGCTATAGCCCCGCGCCCTGCCGCCGTGCTGCAGACCAGACTTCTCCGGCCATCTGGACCCGCGGCGTCGGCCCTCACAGGATAATGGACAGGAGACGCCGGCTGCTGAGGCTGCCGCCGCCGATCCCACGCCCTAGGGTCTCCACCCCAGCCCGTGGTAACGTCTCTGACCCTCCGCAGCACTTGCGCCAGCAGCGACACGAGCAGGTCTGAGCAGAACGGATCAACAATGTCCTCATCTCTCCCTGAACTCATCCACCAGGACTCGATTCTGCTGGATGCGGAAGCAGCCGACTGGAAATCCGCCGTGCGCCTAGCAGGTGGCCTCTTGGAACAGGCAGGCGTCGCGTCTGCTCAATACACCCAGGCGATGATCGACAACGTCGTCGACAACGGTCCCTATATCGTGATCGCACCCGGCTTCGCGTTCGCGCATGCCCGCCCCTCCGAGGCTGTCCAGCGCACCGGCATGTCCTGGGTGCGGCTGAAGGAGCCGGTCGACTTCGGAAGTGGGGACAACGACCCGGTCTCCTTGGTCGTGGCACTTGCTGCCGTAGATTCCAAGCACCACACGCATGCCCTGGCCGAGCTCAGTGGCGTCCTGGGCGATGAGGACACCCGGGCCGCGTTGGACGCCGCCCCGTCCCCCGCAGCCATCTCCGCCATCCTTCGAGGAGAAGACGAGTCCCCTACCTCTGCAGGCCCGGCGACCCGGTCGTCGGGCGGGAACGAACAGCACCTGATTCTCACCGTCTGCGGCAACGGCCTCGGGACCTCGTTGTTCTTGAAGAACACTCTTGAAGGTGTTCTGGACACGTGGGGCTGGGGTCGGTACCTCAACGTTGAAGCCACCGACACCATCTCGGCTCGCGGACGGGCTTCAGAGGCGAAGGCGATTCTCACCTCCGGAGAGATCGCCAAGTCCCTCGGCGACGTCGGCATCCCGGTGAAGGTCATCGAGAATTTCACCAGCAAAGACGAGCTCGACGGCGCTTTGCGCGAACTCTACAACGTCTAAGGAACTCACATGGACTGGCTCGTCGCAGTAGCCGAATTCCTCGTCAACGAGATCCTCTCCGTCCCGGCGTTCCTGATCGGCATCATTGTCGCCGTGGGACTGATCGCGCTCAAGAAATCCACCGGACAGATCATCGGTGGCGCGATGAAGGCGATACTCGGATTCCTGCTCATCGGTGCGGGAGCCGGGCTCGTCGTCGCATCTCTGGACCCGCTGGGGATCATGATCCAGGGGGCCACCGGCGCCCAGGGCGTCATCCCCACAAACGAAGCGATCGTCGGCATCGCCCAAGAGACCTATGGCGCCCAGGTGGCGTGGCTCATGATCCTAGGATTCGCCATCAGTCTGGTGCTGGCGCGCTTCACCCCGCTGAGCTACGTCTTCCTCACTGGCCACCACATCCTCTTCATGGCGACGCTGCTGACTATCGTGCTGGCCACTGCCGGGTACTCAGGGCCACTCACCGTGGGACTCGGCGGCGCCCTGCTGGGCATCCTGATGGTCTCTCTTCCTGCCTTCTCACAGCCCTTCACCCGCAAGATCACCGGCGATGACAGCATCGCCATGGGGCACTTCGGCACCGCTGGCTACATCGCGGCAGGAACCGTGGGTCGCCTGGTCGGCGGCAAGTCCAGTCGATCCACTGAAGACCTGAAACTGCCTGAAGGCCTGCGGTTCCTCCGAGACTCCATGGTCGCGACTGCACTGTCTATGGTGATCATGTACGTCGTCGTGGCATTGATCTTCTTCGCCCGCGAAGGTGAAGCGGCTTACGAGGCATTCGACGGTGGAGCCGAGAATCTCGGCAACTTCATCATGCTCTCGGTGACGCAGGGGCTGCAGTTCGGCATTGCGGTAGCAGTGATACTTTTCGGTGTCCGCACCATCCTCGGAGAGATCGTCCCCGCGTTCCAGGGCATCGCAGCCAAGATCGTGCCGGGTGCCAAGCCGGCCCTCGATGCTCCAATCGTGTTCCCTTTCGCGCAGAACGCAGTGCTTATCGGTTTCCTCTCGAGCTTCACCGGTGGATTGGTGGGACTCGCGGCGCTGACCCTCTGGCTCAACCCGGCACTCGGACTGGCCCTGATCCTGCCGGGGCTGGTGCCGCACTTCTTCACCGGCGGCGCAGCCGGTGTATACGGCAACGCGACTGGTGGTCGGCGCGGAGCAATCGCAGGAGGCTTTGTCAATGGGCTCCTCATCACGTTCTTGCCCGCACTTCTGCTCCTGGTCCTTGGAGACTTTGGAAGTGCCAACACGACGTTTGGAGATACTGACTTCGGCTGGTTCGGGATTCTAGTCGGCTACGGAGCAGGCATCGGCTCTGTCGCCGGCATCGTGGTCGTCTCGGCCCTGGGCCTGGTGATTCTTGGTGCTGCGATCCTGGTGCAGCGTCGCGTCGTAGACCGGAACTGGGACCCATCGCCCAATCGGCCCGACCAGGGAGAACGGGCCTCGATCGACACTCCCGCAGCAGACGCCCACGGTCAGTATCCAAAGATTGCCCCACCCGAGGGAGCGCCCGCACCGCCTCCGCGAGGGTAGCTCTGCTGCGTGCCGTCCTCTGCAAGGCCAGGAGTCGCTCCAAGAGCGCTCGGCAGAACGAATGCTGCTGCGCCCACCACTCAGCGTCAGAACCGAACTTCCCCGCCACGCCGACCCGCGGAGTCACCGACTACGGGATAATGGACACGTGACTTCCACTGCTGAGGCTGCGGCCTTCAATCCCACCCCGCCCTTCGGTCTGCTGCTCGACGTGGACGGGCCCATCGCCTCTCCGGTCAGCCGCACCGTCGCCATCGAGTCCATCGCCCGGGATCTCACGGCGATGGCCAACCAGGGCATCCCGGTCATCTTCAACACCGGACGATCCGACGACTTCATCGCCCGACAGGTGATCCCACCGATGCGCGCCGCCGGCCTGCTCCCCGACGCCCCGGTCTTCACCATCAGCGAGAAGGGTGCGGTGTGGGCCGAGGTCACCCCTGAGGGTCTCGGCGAGATCCACATCGACGAGGAGCTCAAGCTCACCACCGGCCTCTCCGACGATGTTCGGACCCTGGTCACCGAGCGCTTCAGCGCGCACATGTTCTTCGATGAGACCAAGCGCGCCATGATCTCTGTGGAGCAGTCCACCGAGGTCGAGAACAAGGACTACCTCGAAGCGCAGAAGGAGTTCGACGCCGCGATCCCCGGCCTGCTGAGCAAGCACCAGCTGGAACATGTGCGGATCGACCCGACCATCATCTCCACCGACGTGGAGCACGAACGCGTGGGCAAGGACCTCGGCGCCGAGCGCTCCCTGAATCTGCTCAAGGCCCGCGGCATCACCGCGGAGACCTGGTTCACCATGGGTGACTCCCGCACCGACTACGCCATGGCCACCTGGCTGCACGAGCGCGGCCTGCCCGTCTCCCACGTGGACGTGCGTCCCGAGGACGGGATCCCCGAGACCGCATATGAGGTGCTCACCTCCTCCACCGGCGCGATCCATGACGAAGCGGGTGCTGAGTTCCTCAGCCGCTGGGCCGCAGACCCCGCCACCACCAAGGCCGGCCGCGGGGAGACGTCGTAGGTTCCAGCGGTGAAAGTGATGTCGTTGCGGAGCCGGTCAGCTGTCGAAGCGGTGCTGCCGGATCCAGGCGTGCATCGCGATCCCGGCCGCGGTGCCGGCATTGATCGACCGGGTGGAGCCGAACTGCGCGATGGACAGCGTGTCCAGCGCGGCCTCCCGCACCTCGTCGCTGAGCCCCGGACCCTCCTGGCCGAAGACCAGCACGCACCGCTTGGGCAGCTCATAGGTCTCAATCGGCATCGAGTCCGGGAACAGGTCGACGCCGAGCACCGGCAGTCCCTCCGACTCGGCCCAGGCCACGAAGTCCTCCACCGATGCGTGGTGGCGGACGTGCTGGTAGCGGTCGGTGACCATCGCGCCGCGGCGGTTCCAGCGGCGGCGCCCGATGATGTGGACCTCTTTGGCCATGAACGCGTTGGCGGTGCGCACCACGGTGCCGATGTTGAAATCGTGCTGCCAGTTCTCGATGGCCACGTGAAAGTCGTGCCGGCGGGAATCAAGGTCCGCGACTATCGCCTCATGGGACCAGTAGCGGTACTCGTCGACCACATTGCGGCGGTCGCCCGCGCGCAGCAGCTCCGGGTCGTAGTGCTCACCTGAGGGCCAGGGTCCCTCCCACGGGCCCAGGCCGATCTCACGTTCGGTGGGCTGCCCAGATTCATCCATGGATTCGAGGCTATCCCACCGGTGGGGTGTCAGGATTCGGTGGTCTGCGCGCGGGGGTCCGGGGCTCAACGTGCCGAGCAGAGTGTGCGTGGCGGGGCGTGCAGAGTCAGTTCACGCGCGCCAGGAGGAACCCGTCCCAACCCTTGAGCCCCACGGTCTGCAGAGCGGTGGCGCTGAGCCGCTCATCGGCCTGGATCAGCTCCATCAAGGCGCGGATGCCTTGGATGTCCGGGTCGGCGCTGTCCTGCTCGAGCACCGCACCGGAGCGCACCACGTTGTCGATGACGATCACCGTGCCCGGGTGCGACAGCGTCAGCGAAGCTTCAAGGTAGTGCGGGGTGTTCGCCTTGTCGGCGTCGATGAACACCAGGTCGAAGGGGTGGGTTCCCTCATCGATCAGCGCGTGCGCGGATTCCAATGCGGGGCCGATGCGCAGCTGGATGCGCTCTGCGACGCCGGCGGCATGGAAGTTCCGCCGGGCCACCTGCGCTGCCGCCGGGTCGATGTCCAAGGTGACCACGGCGCCGTCGTCGTCCATGGCTCGGGCCATCCAGATGCTGGAATACCCGGCGAGGGTGCCGAACTCCAGGACGCGGGTGGCGCCGGTCATCTGCACCAGCAGCGCGAGGAAGGCGCCCATGTTCGCGGTGACATCGATCCCCGGGGTGGCGGTCTCCGCAGAGCTGAGCCGGGTGTCCGCGAGCGCCTGGTCCTCGTGCACCAGGTGATCGATCAGGTAGGCGTCGACGGCCGCGAAATCATCGTGTGCTGTGACCATGCCAGCACCCTAGGCCGGGAATGGTCTTGGGCACCAGGGGGCGTGTGTCCTGAGGAGGGGCGGAGCGGGGATTATGCTCCTGCTATGCCTGATGCCGACGCCCTCGCATCCCCCGCCTCCCCGGTGCGGATCCGCGATGCAGAGCTGCCCGATCTGCCCGCGGTGGTGGAGATCCAGACCCACTACGCCCACCACACCGTCACCACCTTCAGCGAGGAGCCGCTGAGCCTGGCGGCTTGGGCTGAGAGCCTGGAGGAGAAGCGCGCGGCGAATCATCCGTTCCTCCTTGCGGAGCAGGACGGGGTCGTTCTCGGGTTCGCCTACGCCGGGCACTGGCGGCGGAAATCCGCCTATCGGTACACCGTGGAGGACACGATCTATCTGCGTCCCGGGGCGGAGGGCCGTGGGGTCGGGCGGGCGCTGCTCACCGAGCTGCTGGCCCGGTGCGAGGCCGCCGGGCACCGGCAGGTGATCGCGGTGCTCACCGACGACGTCTCCACCCGCGCCTCCTACGCGCTGCACCTGAAACTCGGGTTCACCCAGGTGGGGCGGTTGGCCGATGTCGGGGTCAAGCGCGGGCAGACGCTGAGCACCGTGCTGATGCAGCGCTCACTGGGGAGCTAGGTCGGGGGCTGCTGCTGCGGGTGCAGACCCGGCGCGCATCGGCTCAGCCTCCCGCGAGCGCCGCGCGAACCTGCGTCACGGCCCGCTGGAACCCTTCCCGGGAGTCTTCTGCATTGAACCGCAGCACCCGCCAGCCCTCCGTGAGAAAGACGTTGTCGCGTCGCTGATCCGCGCGCTGCTGCTGCGGTGTGAAATGGGTGTCACCCTCGTATTGGATCGCGACCTTCAGGGCCGGGTAGCCCAGATCCGCGCGGGGAGACCAGCGAAATCCCGGCTGCGCGGGTACCTGCAGCTCAGGTTCAGGCAGTCCCGCCCGGATCAGCGCGAGTCGAAGCAGCGTCTCCTGCACGGAATCAGAGCCCACCCGAATCCAGGTCAGGGCCGTGAGGCAGCGTCGTCGTCCCGCTGCTCCAGGGGTTGCCTGGAGGAGGTCTCGCAGTTCATCGATGGTGGTGTGCGGGGTGGTTCGGGCGTCGAACCGCGGGTACGGGTGGCGCACGAGCAGGTCTCCCATGATGATCAGCTCCCGCACGCTGCAGACCCTGGCGACGTCGAGCCAGGTCCTCGCTGGGGTGCTGAGCCGGAGGCCCTCACGCGTGGTGATGTCCTGGGGCCGCAGCGATACCCGGTGTCCGCAGACACCCCGTCGGCGAGTCCAAAGGCCTGGTTCCAGTGGATGAGAGAGGTGCAGGCGCTGATCCGTCAAGGGCCCGCCGGGAAGCCATAGCCGATGGATCTGTGCGGCGCTCGAGTGGGAGATCCACGCGTCTGGGCGCTCGCGAAGGAGTGCGGCCGCTTTGAGCTGGAGCGTTTCCAGTGGGGTGCGTGCATCTGCGAGCGTCTGCACTGCGTAGACGCCTGCCCCGAGCGCCACCACGTCTTTGCGCCGCAGTCGCTCTCGCGGGACACCCTTGCGCAGGGCCTCGGCCGCGGTGAATGCCCCTCCGGTGAGCTCCTGCGGCAGCGGGTACATGGGGTCAGTGTGCCCAAAGTCCCCGAACAACCCTCTGGTTTTCCACACCGCCACATCTACTGGGCGATTTGAGGGAATTCTGCCTCCGTTTCGGCCCCCATTTCCCCTCATATTGCACAGTAGATGGCGGGCGGGAGGGGACACGGGTCGAAGAGGGCGATCCGTGATTCAGCCGCGGGACGCCTGCGCGGGGATGCTGGCCGCGATCGCACCCAGGCCGAGCACCGCCAGTCCCGCCAGGACGCCGAACATCGCCTCGTAGCTGCCCAGCCAGTCGGCCAGGATCGCGCCCACGAAGGGCGCGACCGCCACGGCGAGCATCATCGGCCCGTTGAGCACCCCTGAGAGGCGGCCGTAATCCCTGATCCCCCACCGGTCGGTGACCGCGGTGGCCTGAAGCAGCGTGACGATCCCGCGCGCGACGCCGGCCGCCATCGAGATCATGATCAACAGCACCGCGGCGGTGATGTTCCAGGCCAGAGCCGCCGTGGTGAGGGCGAGCAGCGCGTAGATGAGCACGCTGCGCTGCCGCACGCTGGTCCCGCGATCCAGCCGGGCATAGAAGATGCGGCCGATGACCTGCCCCACCCCACCGAGGCCGAGCACCCAGGCGGCCACCATCGGGGAGACCCCGCGCTCCACCAGCATCGGCACCAGGTTGATCAGCCCGGCATACATCGCCACCGCACCCAGTGCCATACCGGTCACCAGCAGGATGTAGGGGCGGCTGCGCATGATCGTGGCGGCGTAGTCCCGCGGAGATGGCTGGGGCGGGAGCTCCGCAGCGGTGGCGCTGACGGGGGCGGCGGCAGCGTCGGCGGCACCCGGGACGACGTCGGCGGACTCACCTGTCTGCTCCTTCGGCCAGGGCCGGCTCAGCACCACCGCGTGCACCGGGACCACCAGCACACCGAGCACCACCGCCAGCACCACGTAGGTCTCTCGCCAGCTCAGCTGGGTGGCCAGCGCCTCCGTGACCGGCGCGAACACCGTGCTCGCCAGGCCGCCGGCGAGGGTGACCATGGTCAGCGCGAAGATCCGCCGCCGTCCGTACCACCGGGTCAGCGCTGCGAAGGCGGGCGGGTAGAGCGTCCCGGACATCGCGACGCCGAGGAGAAGCCAGCCCAGCAGGAACACCCAGTACGACGGCGCGGCGGCCACTGCCAGCAGCCCCGGGACTGCGAGCGCCGCACCCATGGTCATGATCAGCCTGGGACCGCGTCGGTCCAGCACCCGTCCAAGTGGAATCCCGAGCAGTCCAGAGATCACCAGCGCTGCAGAGAAGGCCGCGGTCAGCGCCGTGGCGGACCAGCCGGTGTCAGCAGCGATGCGCGGCTGCAGCACCGGGAACGCGTAGAAGAGCACCCCCCAGGAGGTGATCTGGGTGAGGCACAGCCCGAGGAGGACCGCCCGTTTGGAGGGGTGCACCTGATCAGTGTCGCGGACTGCGCCGGGCCGGGGTCAGCCCGGCTCAGTCCAGTCCGAGGTCGTTCTTGGAGTACGCGAACAGGTAGGGCACGCCGGCCGTGGCTTCGATGTGCTCCTTGGCGCCGGTGTCGCGATCGACGATCACCGCCACCGCCTGCACGATCCCGCCGGCGCCACGCACGGCCTCGACGGCGGTCAGCGCGGAGCCTCCGGTGGTGGAGGTGTCTTCCAGGACGACGACCTTCTTTCCGTCCACGCTGGGGCCCTCGACCTGGCGGCCCATGCCGTGGGACTTCTGCGCCTTGCGCACCACGAAGGCGTCCGTGGCGGTACCGTCCTGCGCGGCAGCGTGCATCACGGCGGTGCCCACCGGGTCCGCGCCCATGGTCAGCCCGCCCGCGGCGACGTAGTCGATGCCAGCTTCGGCGAGAAGCATCCGGATGACCCGCCCGACCAGCGGGGCGGCCTCATGCTGGAGGGTGATCCGACGCAGGTCGATGTAATAATCGGCTTCCTTGCCTGAAGACAGAGTGACCTTGCCGCGCACCACGGCGAGCTCGCTGATGAGTTCTTGGAGGCGCTGGCGATCGGCGGCATGGTCGGCGGGCTGCGGGGTTCCGGCGGCGGTCTCAGTCATGTGACCATCCTAGCTATGGGCCCGGCTGCGGCTCGGCCTCCTTGGGATTCGGTCGAGCCCCGCCGCCCGGTCCGGCCGGGCCGCCCGGTCCGCTCTCCTGGCCGGTGGTGACCTGGCGCTGGGCCTCGGTGATCCGCTCCACGAACCACGAGGCGATCGTGGCGGTGATCGAACCGATGAGCGCGATGCCGGCGATCATGAGGCCTATCGCGATGAGCCTCCCCAGACCGGTGACTGGATAGTAGTCGCCGTAGCCGACCGAGCTGATGGTGACGAAGGCCCACCAGAGCGCATCTGAGAAGCTGGTGATGTTGGCGCCCTCGGCGTTCTGCTCCGCATCGAGGACTCCCAGCGCGGCCACCAGCACCAACATCCCCGAGACGCCGGCGACGTAGACCGACACCTTTCCGCGCAGCGCAGAGCCCATCGTCCGATGCATCACCGCGACCACCTTGACCAGACGGAGCAGCTGAAGCGGACGGAGGAAGGGGAGCGCCGCCATCGCGAGTTCATGCAGGTGGGTGACGAACCAGCGTCCTCGATTCCGCACCAGCACCAGGCTGATCACGTAGTGCAGAGCGAAGACGACCCAGACTCCGATGAGGAAGATCGGCGGCCAGGAGACATCGGTGGGCCTGGTGTTCGCGAGCACCAGATAGGCATACACGACGAGGAAGGCCAGCGCCACGATCGCCATCGGCAGCTCCGTGGCCTTGTCCCAGCGTTGATAACGGGCCCCGAAGTCAGCCTTGGACCGCTCCCGTCTTCCCAGGACCACGGGTTCGGATGCCTCTTCTGGTGCCATCAGAGTGTTCCCCCTTCGCCCTGCGGGGTGGTGTCGCCTCAGCGTACCGAGCCGCCCATCTCGACAGCCATGCCTCGCGCACCCGGGAAGGTCCTTCTACGGTCTTCTCGAAGCCGCCAGGCCGGAGGGTCCCGGGCCGGAGGGTTCAGCGCCGGAGGGTTGCGCACGACTCGCTGCCCCGCCGGCCTCCGCCTCGGCGTCGATCTCCTGCTGCGCCTGCGCCCCGGTGCAGCGGACACACAGGCTCCAGTGACCTGACCGAAACCTGCTCCTGAGTAGACTCGGATCATGCGTGAGCTACAGACAGACATTGTGGAAGAGATGGGCGTCAAGCCCGAGATCGATCCCGCAGAGGAGGTCAGCCGGCGCGTGGACTTCCTGGTGGAATACGCCAAGACCGCGAAGGCCAAGGGCTTCGTGCTGGGCATCTCCGGCGGAGTGGATTCCTCGCTGGCGGGCAAGCTCTGCCAGCTCGCGGTGGTGAAGCTGCGCGAGGAAGGCCACGAGGCCGAGTTCCACGCGGTGCGGCTGCCCCACGGTGTTCAGCACGACGCCGACGACGCCGATGCCGCCCTGGACTTCATCGCCCCAGACCAGACACACACCTTCAACATCGAGAAGGCCGTGACCGGAGTGAACGCCGCTTTCGACGAGGCCCTGGGCCGCCCCATGCAGGATTATCACCGCGGCAATGTGAAGGCCCGGCTGCGGATGACCGTGCAGTACGCCATCGGCGGCGAGAACAACCTGCTGGTCGCCGGCACCGATCACGGGTCCGAATCCATCACCGGCTTCTTCACGAAGTACGGCGACGGCGGCGCAGATGTGCTGCCGCTCTTCACCTTGAACAAGCGCCAGGTCCGGCAGCTGCTGAAGCACCTCGGCGCCTCCGAGATGCTCTGGTCCAAGGCGCCTACCGCGGATCTGCTCGATGACAAGCCCGGTCAGCTCGATGAGACCGAGCTCGGGATCAGCTACGACCACATCGATGACTACCTCGAGGGTCGTGCGATCCCGGACAGCGAGGCCGCGGTCCTCGAAGAGCACTACCTGCGCACCCGGCACAAGCGCACCGTCCCGGTGTCCATCCAGGATGACTGGTGGCGCCACGGCTGAGCACCTCGCAGGGAGCATCAGTGCGCCGCTGGTAGTTTTGGGCCATGCGGATTGCGACATGGAATGTGAACTCGATGCGAGCTCGAGCCGACCGGGTCGAGGCCTGGCTGGATCGATCAGAGGTGGACGTCCTGGCGATCCAGGAGACCAAGTGCAAGGACGAGAACTTCCCCTGGGAGCTCTTCGAGGCCAACGGCTACGACGTCGCCCACTTCGGACTCAGCCAGTGGAACGGCGTCGCCATCGCCTCCCGGGTCGGCATGAAGGACGTGGAGCGGACCTTCCAGGACCAGCCGGTCTTCGGCAAGGGCGGCAAGGACCCGATCCAGGAAGCCCGCGCCATCGCCGCCACCTGTGGCGGAGTGCGCATCTGGAGCCTCTACGTGCCCAACGGGCGCTCCCTGGAGGACGAGCACATGAGCTATAAGCTGGCCTGGCTGCGACAGCTCAACGAGCACGCCGAGTCCTGGCTGGGCGAGGACCCCAAGGCCCAGATCGCGCTGATGGGCGACTTCAACATCGCCCCGCAGGACGAGGATGTCTGGGACATCGACTTCTTCCGCGAGCAGGGCCTGACCCACGTCTCCGCCCCCGAGCGCGAGGCGTTCCAGGGGTTCCTGGACAGCGGCTACACCGAGGTCGTGCGGCCGCACACCCCAGGCCCCGGGGTCTACACCTACTGGGACTACACCAAGCTGCGCTTCCCGAAGAAGGAAGGCATGCGCATCGACTTCGTGCTCGGCTCACCCGCCCTGACCGAGCGTGTCACCTCTGCCTCGATCGACCGCGAGGAGCGCAAGGGCAAGGGCGCCTCCGACCACGCCCCCGTGGTGGTCGAGCTGAACTGACGCGGTACCGCTAGACCTGCTTGGACGACGACGGCGCCTGATCCCCCACGTGGAGGATCGGGCGCAGAGACCTTGAGCCGGCGATCATCATCTACGCAGGTCAGCCTGGTATCTCGGGTTGCTCAACAGCCTTCGCATCACGCCGCCATCGGCCATGAAACACGAGGCTGGCGTCAGCCATGCATCAGGACGGCGAGTACGACCTCGACCGTCCATCTTCGCCGTCTGAATCTCGGTCAGCTTCGAAGGTTGATCTGCGGATCCGTTCCTCAAGGCCTGGAGGTGGGGCCTCCTCCTGCCAGGTCACGTTCGCCGCATCAAGACGAGCGGCCGTTGCGCGAAGCTCCGCGAGCTCCACGTCGATCGACGGGTCTGCCGCCCGGGCCTGGTCGAACTCCTGCCACTCAGTGTCACTGAGATCGCCCGTCAGCGCCCCGGCGATAAGCTCCTCCCGCCGCGAAGGAATCTCCCCCATCGTGAGCATTCCCCCCCAGTGCCGTCCGCAGTGATCTGAGCCCGTAGTACATCCGCGTCCGTAAGGTCGCGACCGGAACCCCCGTCTGTTCCGAAAGCTCTTGATAGCCTACGCCGTCCAGTTGAACAGCGGCAATGACCTCCCGGTGCTCGAAGGTGAGGGTGGCCAGGGACTCATACAGGACGAGCCGCTCCACGATGAGCAGGTCTTCCGTCACCGGCTCGCTCGCCCATTCGATCTTCTCCGCGTCCGAGGGCGCCGGGCGCCGGGCGCGCGCCCGGAGGCAGTCGATGACGAGGTTCCGCACGATGGCGAACAGCCAGGTCCGCACCGAGCCGCGCGAGCTGCTGTATCGCTCTCGGTTCCGCCAGGCTCGGATGAACGCTTCCTGCACGCAGTCCTCCGCCTCGGCTCGGTCACCCAGCGCGTTGAGGGCGAAGGAGAAGAGGGCTCCTCCGTGTTCGGCAAAGGCTTCCCGTACATCGAAGGGCTTGTCATCCTCGGGGTCCATCGAAGACACCCCCTCGCGAGCCAGGGCTCCGGAATACGGATGAGCTGCCATCGAATGAAAAGGTCCGCGTGATGAGCTGGCGACGTCCAGATGGAGGTGCGATTCTCACGCCTGACTCAAACACCCTCACCAGCGCCGAAGGCCGCTGTACCAGAGGGGTCAGCGAGGGCGAATCAGGCTCACGAGGGGGCTGCGCCGTGGTGGAAACCATCTTCCCAGCGGTGCTGCGTGGAACGGTTGGGGAGATAGGCATAAGAACTCACCTTCCTGGTCCCCGAGCGCGTCCGGTGCAAGGAAGTGACCCGGGGACGGTCCTTAAGTACTGAAGCCTCTAGCAGAATAGCCGGGGAGTCCTGGTTTCCACAAGATGTGGTTGAACTCACATTGTCGGCAGAGCGTCTCGTGCGCCCCGCCTGCTCCCCTGCCCCCCCCCCCCTGCGCCGCGGGCGAGGAGCTTGATTGCCCTTCTACAGAACGCTGGCATTCGCATCACATCGGCGTTCCGGACGCGATCCACACATGAACCGGGACGCGCGCCCTGAGCAACAAGTCACTGTCGAGCTGCACCCTTCGCCGTGCGCCGTGACCCAAGACATCGTCAGCCCTGTCCACCAATTTGACCCTGTGGGCACGACCTCCCCCTGCATCCATGTGCGCAGTCTTTTTGAAACTTCATTGAACGTTGCGACGGATGCTCCCGTATCCCTATTCACAACCGTTCCGCCATACGGACCGGAAACCATCGGTCGCGCCCTGATACCGAAGAGACGCTGACATTTCCATCCGAAAAGGTGATTCATGGTTCTATACGAAGGCTCGCCGAAGGCCCTCCCCTCGCTGGCCCCGGACCTTGCACTCAAGACTTCCTCAGTCCCAGTCCGCCGAGAAGAGACACCCCATGAGGTCCTGGCACTGACCGCTCCGGCAGGCTCCTCCAAGTACAGAGGCAATTTCGCGCCGTCGACCGCCGTGTACTCCGGCGGGACTGTGCCCGCTCCGCGCACCCTGTTGGACATCTTCTTCCACACCGTGGACAACTATCCCGATGCAATCGCAATCGACGACGGTGTCGTCGCGCTGACCTACATGGATCTCCTGGGCCGCATCGAATCGGTGGCGCTGACCATGAGGGAATCCGGCATCGGCACGGGTGACCGCGTAGGCATCCGGGTGCCGTCAGGAACTGCGGACCTCTACATCGCCATTCTTGCGGCCCTCATCCGCGGCGCCGCCTACGTTCCGGTGGACCACGACGAACCGGAGGATCGCGCCAGGCTGGTGTGGACAGAGGCCGACGTCACCGCCGTGGTGGAATCTGGACTGAATGTTCGCCTCAGGCCCGAGTCACCCCCGCGTGGAGCGGATCGTCCTCCCACCGGCGATGACGATGCCTGGATCATCTTCACCTCCGGCTCCACCGGCAAGCCCAAGGGCGTCGCCATCTCGCACCGCTCGGCGGCGGCGTTCGTGGATGCCGAGGCCTCTGTGTACTGCGTCGATTCACCGCTTGGACCCGGCGATCGAGTACTGGGAGGCCTTTCCGTCAGCTTCGACGCCTCCTGCGAGGAGATGTGGCTGGCCTGGCGCTACGGAGCCTGCCTGGTGCCTGCACCACGCGACGTCGTCCGCTCCGGCGAAGACCTCGGGCCCTGGCTGACTGAACGCGGCATCACTGTCGTGTCGACCGTTCCGACGCTGGCTGCGCTGTGGCCGGCGAAGTTCCTGAAAGACATACGACTTCTGATCTTTGGAGGCGAGGCCTGCCCTCCGGAGCTTGTGGCCCGCCTGGCCACCTCCGGCCGGGAGGTCTGGAACACCTACGGCCCAACCGAGGCCACCGTGGTCTCCACCGCCGCTCTGGTCAACGAGTCCATGCCGGTGCGCATCGGCCTCCCCCTTCCGGGCTGGCAGCTGGCCGTGGTGGATGCCGAGGATCAGCCTGTCGCCTGGGGCGAAGTCGGAGAACTGGTGATCAGCGGGGTCGGGCTGGGACGCTACCTGGACCCGCAGAAGGATGCCGAGAAGTACGCTCCGATGACGACGCTCGGCTGGCCTCGGGCCTACCGCAGCGGCGATCTGGTCCGAGCCGAGATCGAGGGGCTGATGTTCGTGGGCAGGTCTGATGATCAGGTCAAGCTTGCAGGTCAGCGTGTTGAGCTGGGCGAGGTTGATGAGGCCCTCAGTCACCTGCCGAACGTTGCCGCGGGTGCCAGCGCGGTGCAGAGCAGCCCGGACGGCAATGGCATCCTCGCGGGATACCTTGTGCCGGCAGCGGGCCGAACCATCGACCTTGTCGAGGCCCGCGCCCAGCTCAGCGAGCAGCTGCCAGGGCGGCTCATCCCCGCACTCGCGGTGATCGATGAACTGCCGGTGAAGACCTCCGGCAAGGTCGATCGCAAGGCGCTGCCCTGGCCCCTGCCCGCCGACCCGAGCGCAGCAGCCGCAGCCACCGCGCTGCACACCGACTTCGTCTGGCTGGCAGAGAAGTGGACCAGCCTGCTGGGACCGGTCCCGCTGAGCGCGGACAGCGACTTCTTCGCCATGGGCGGATCGAGCCTGACCGCAGCACAGCTCGTCTCGACGCTGCGCAAGCGCTACCCGGACGTCTCTATCGCTGACCTCTACGCTCATCCCACACTTTCCGCGATGTCCTCACACCTTCGACAGCTGGATCCGGCAAGCGCCGTGGAACGCACGACTCGTCCCACGCCACGATGGACCGGCTTCCTGCAGATGCCGCTGATCGCGGGCCTCTACAGCATCACTGGCCTTCGCTACGTGACCGGCATCGCGATCGTCTGCCTGGTGCTCTTCCAGATCGGTGAAACACCCTGGGTCCCGAACCCGCCGCTGGTGCCGACACTGATCGCCTGGCTGGTCCTGTTCAGCCTGCCCGCCAGGGCGGTGGCCGCGATCGGCTCTGCCCGCTTGCTGCTTTTCAAGGTCAGACCGGGCATCTACCCGCGAGGCGGGCAGATACACGTCCGTCTCTGGGCCGCGGAACGGATCATGACCTTCTGCCAGTTGGACGGGCTGATGGGGACTCCTTTCGCCCCGGCATTTGCCCGCGCCATGGGTTCCGGGGTCGGCAAGGACGTCCACCTGGACGCGCTCCCGCCGGTCACCGGCCTCGCCGCGATTGAGTCCGGCGCCTCCATCGAACACGACGTCGACCTTGCCGGCCACTGGCTGGAGGGCGACGAGCTGCACATCGGCGTGGTCCGAATCGGCCAGGACGCCCGCGTGGGCACCAGGTCGACCCTGCTCGGCGGGGCAGTGATCGGTGACAACGCAGAGATCGCCCCCGCCAGCGTGGTCACCGGCATGGTCCCGGCGAATGAGCACTGGGCGGGTTCCCCGCTGGAACTGGTCGGCGTCTCCGGACAGGACTGGCCGGACACTGAGGAGGCCAAGGAGCACCGCTCCCGCGGCATCGATCTGCTGTACCCGCTCGGGCTCGTCCTGCTGGGGCTGCTGGGGCTGCTGGCATCTCTGCCCGGAGCGGCACTCATGCTCTACCTGATCTCAGACTACGAATCACTGGTCCCTGCGCTGTGGACGCTCGCCGCTTGGACACCGGTGTTCATCATCATCTCGGTGATTGCATACCTCGGCCTGCTGGCGGGTTCCGTCCGGCTGATGGGCCGACTGATGCCTCGCGGCACCTATTCGGTGCACAGTGTTCCCGCGTGGGCCGCCTGGATGTCCGGTCAGCTGATGTCGAAATCGCTGACCAACATGTATCCGCTCTACAGCAGCATGCTCACCCCCGTCTGGCTTCGCCTGCTCGGTGCCCACGTGGGGAAGGACGTCGAGGCGGCCACCGTTGAGGCCATCCCACATCTGACCAGCGTCGGTGACAAGTCCTTCCTGGCCGACCATTCGCTGGCCTCCTCCAAGTACGTTCGTCGCGGCTGGCTGAAACTCGAAAGCGGCAGCGTCGGCCAGAAGGCCTTCCTGGGCAATTCGGCGATCCTCGGTCCGAACCAGAGAATGCCCTCCAACTCACTCGTCGCCGTGCTGTCTTCGGCACCGAAGGACATGCCGCTGAACTCCCTGTGGCTGGGCAACCCTCCGATCGAGCTGCCGCGAGCCGTGGAGGAGGTCGACACATCACTGACCTTCAATCCGCCCCGCAGGCTCAAGGTCGCCCGGGCAACGATCGAACTGTGCCGCATATTGCCGATGTTCATCACCGCATGGCTGGCGCTGGTCACGGTCTGGGTGCTCGCCATGGTGTACACCAACTACGGATTCGGGCTCGCAGTGCTGCTCTCAGGGCCCGTGCTGCTGGCAAGCGGGATCGTCGCCGCGCTGATCGCGGTGACCGCCAAGTGGCTGCTCGTCGGTCGGTTCAAAGCATCCGAACGCCCGTTGTGGAGCTCGTTCGTCTGGCGCAACGAGCTGGCCGACTGCTTCTCCGAAGCCCTCGCCGTGCCGGGGCTCATCCGAATGAGCCTGGGCACCCCGCTGCTGAACCTCTGGCTGCGCGCCATGGGAGCGCGAATCGGTCGAGGAGTCTGGTGCGAAACCTGGTGGCTGCCCGAGTTCGATCTGATCCAGCTCGACAAAGGCGCATCGGTCAATCGCGGGACCGTCCTGCAGACACACCTCTTCCATGACCGCATCATGCGGCTGGATCGGGTCCATCTCGAGGAGGGCTCCTCGCTCGGGGCGAACAGCATCGTGCTCCCCGGCAGCTCCCTGGGGGCGCATGCGATCGTCGGCGCCGGCTCACTGGTGATGCGTTCGGAGAGCATCCCTGCATCAACCACGTGGAACGGCAACCCCATTCGGCGGACCCACGACGCTGCAGACACCCGAAAGTCTTTCGAAACCGCCGAAACGCTCCGTTGAGACGGCACAAGGTTGAGAACCCAGAAGAAGGAGACACAATGGACTCGGCACAAGACTTCAGGTTTCGGATCACACCCCAGTTCGGCACAGTGATGACGGCCATGGTGACACCCTTCGACAAATCCGGGCAGCTGGACTTCGAAGGGGTCAGAGACCTGGCCCGCTGGCTCACCCGTGACGGCTGGAACGACGGACTCGTCGTCAACGGCACCACCGGCGAGTCGATCACCACCACCGACGCCGAGAAGACAGCCATCATCAGGACGGTGTCCGCCGCGGTCGGCGGCACGGCGACAGTGATCGCAGGAGTCGGGGTGGCAGACACCCAGCACAGCATCGAGCTGGCCCAGGCTGCCGCGGCGGCCGGCGCCGATGGACTGATGGTGGTCGCGCCCTATTACTGCCGTCCCGACCAAGCGGGCCTGCTGCGGCATTTCACGGCCATCGCGGACAGCACCTCGCTGCCCGTCATGCTCTATGACATCCCGAAGCGCACCGGCGTTGAGATCCGCCGGGAGACTCTCGTCGCGGCCGCGGAACACCCGCAGATCGTCGCGGTCAAGGATGCCAAGGGTGATCTGGCCTCGAGCTCCTGGGTCATGAGGCACACCGATCTCGCCTACTACTCAGGCGATGATGTGTTGAACCTGCCGCTGCTTTCGATCGGGGCGACGGGTTTCGTCTCAGTAGTCGGGCACGTCGCCGCGGATCTGCTGCGCCACCTGCACCGCTGCCACCAGCAGGGAAGGACGGCACAGGCTGCCGGAATCCACCGCCAGCTGCTCGCCATCTATGAGGGCATGTTCCGCTCGCCCGCAGCCGCTTCGGTCAAGGCGGCGTTGGCGATGCGGGGGCTGCCCGCCGGTCCGGTGCGGATGCCCCTGGTGGAGCTCGACGAAGCGCAGCGGGAGCAGCTGTCTCAGGACCTGACGGCATCCGGCATCCCGGATCGATCGATGCCGAGCCGACCTTTGGTGTCAGCCGAGGCCACGGTGTCGCAGTCCGGTCAGTCGCGACCTGTTCTGAGCCTGCGGCTGCCGTGAAGGGTGTCCTCAGAGCTTCCGTCTCCGGCACTTCGCCGCAGACATCCGCACCCGGGGACACGCGCAGACGTCGTCTGATCGGGGTCGATGCAGCGCGAGGCCTTGCGCTGATCAGCATGATGGCCATCCACATCCTTCCATCCTGGACGGACAACGATGAGCCGACCTTCATCTGGACTGCATTCTCAGGTGTGTCGGCCACGCTCTTCGCCCTGCTGGCAGGCTTGGCTCTGGCATTCATGACGGGCGGCACTCGTCCGCCGCACGGCCCCGCGCTGACCGCCTCCCGGGCGGCGCTGGGCGTCCGGGCGGCGCTGATCGCCGTCCTTGGACTGTTGATCGCCTACGTCGATCCGCCGGCATCCATCATCCTGGTCTACTACGGCGTCATGTTCCTCCTGGCCATCCCGCTGCTCCGGCTCTCCGTCAGGGCACTGGTGGGCGTCGCAGTCGGCATCGCGGTGCTGGGTCCGGTCATGGTCCATCTGACGCAGAACGCCCTGCCGAACCTCGACGGCTACGATCCCACCTTCACCACCCTTCTCACCGAGCCGATCACGTTCGTCAGCGTCGTGCTGTTCACCGGCAGCTTCCCGGTGATCCCGTGGATGGCGTACGTATGCGCAGGTCTGGCTATCGGTCGCCTGGACCTGAGGAACCGGCGCACCGGGCTTCGACTGTTCCTCACCGGCACACTGGTCGCCGTCGGCGCCTGGTTGACCTCATCGCTGCTCCAGGGACCGCTGGGAGGCCGGGAACGGCTGCTCGCGGCGACCCCGTGGTCAGCACGGGAGATGACTGAGTTCCTCACCTGGGGTCCGCCCCCGGACCTTCCGACGACGACATGGTGGTGGCTGACTGTTCTGGCCCCCTATACATCGACGCCGTTCGAGGTGTTCCATTCACTCGGCATCGCGGTGGCGGTGCTCGGAGCCATGCTGCTGATCGCTCGATCGGCGAGGCGGATGTTGCACCCGTTGGCGGCGATCGGAGGCATGACGTTGACGCTGTACTGCGCGCATCTGCTCCTGCTGGCCACCGGATTCCTTGCGGACGCGCCCTGGGTCTCGCTCATCGTCCAGACGATGGCGGCCATCGCGTTCGCCGTAGTCTGGCTGCACTTCAAGGGGCCGGGCCCGCTGGAGCGGGGGGTCTCGACGGCCGCCCGGATCGTGCGGGGCCGGGTCGAGACTCGGCTGCGGGGAAGGACACCGGGATAGCGACGCAGAGACGCCTGCAGTTCTCGGTCCACTAGACTGTCTCCGAGAATCAGGCGTTGCCATATGCGCACGCCTTCTTGTCTTTTGTTTTCCACGGTGCTGGAGGGGTACGTGCGCAGTAACCGGGACGAGGCGGGCAAATCCTTGTACGACGAACGAAGGAAGATGCTTGCCGGTCTGATGATGTCGGAGGCTGAGCCATGGGAAGATCTGCCCGAGGACGTGAAGGAACGATGGCGGCGCAAGTGCGACAGCGCCGGAACGCCCGGTGACGCCGCCGAGCCCGGGCGGTCCTCCGAGGGCCGACGCAGGTAGCATCGTCGGATCGGGCCGTCTTCCGCCCGAGGATTCACCGGCGCGGGCGCCTGACCGGGCCTGTGTTCTGGGCCAGAGCCAGCATCACGGGCCCAGAGTCCCCGACGTCGTCCCGGGTGGGCAGGTCGGTCAACGTCACCAGGGCGTGGCTGAGACACGCGGGGGCTTCCCAGGGCTCGTTCAGCACCACGGCAGTGGGCGGCATGCCGCCGCGGCTGGTGTCGAAGCCCGTATGCAACGACTTCAGCACCGCCTCCTTGCGCACCCAGGTTCGCAACAGCCAGGACAGTCGCTGCGCCTCAGCGACACGTCTGGTCGCGCGGAACCACCGGATCTCCTCCGGCGCCAGCACCACCTCCGCAAAACGGCGTGGCTCTGTCGCCGAAGCCAGAAATGGCCTCACCGCCTCGATGTCGATCCCCAAGGAGAACTTCTCACTTGGACCGGCACAGGCCGCCGCGACATATCCCTGCGAGCGGGACCTGGAGACCTCTATCCGCTGCCCCTCGATCCTGGCCTCCGGTGCTCCACGCCTACGGGGCAGTTCCACCCGTGCCGGCTCGACACCATAGGTTTCGGCAACCAGGGCGCGGACGACCGAGTCCACCTCGCTGCCGAAACGATACGTCCACTCCACCGAACCACCTCCCGAAACCCTGACTCGCGGTGAACACTGAACCTGATCGAATCAGCTCATTCTCACACCGTTTCGCTGCGCACGAGGGTCGCGAACCGAAATCTGACGATCTTGCAGAAGGACGCGTGTTTCTCCCATGAGCCAGCTCGACTCCTATACTCCGACCTCTGGATCGACTGATCTCCAGATCGACCACTACGACCTCGATCTGGACTACGAGATCCGGCCGAACCGACTCACCGGCCGAGCAGTGCTCCACGGCCGGGTGCTCGCCGAGGCGTCCACCATCGAACTTGATCTGTGCGGGCTGAAGGTCAGCCAGGTGCTGCTCAATGACACCAAGACCCGGTTCAAGCAGACTCGCGCCAAGCTGGTGCTGCACTCACACTTCGTCGCGGATGAGCCGATCATCATCGACGTGCGCTATGCCGGAAAACCCCGACCACAGCGCGGCGCCTGGGGCGACGTCGGATGGGAGGAGCTCTCCGACGGCGTGCTGGTGGCCGGCCAGCCGAATGGAGCGGCCACCTGGTTTCCGTGCAACGACCACCCCAGCCACAAGGCCACCTACCGCTGCACAGTTCTGGTCGATTCGGACTACACGGCGATCAGCAACGGCGAGCTGCTGGAGGTGACCCGGCATGGCAGCCGAACGGCATGGACCTGGGAATCCGCACACCCGCTGGCCACCTACCTCGCGACGGTGCAGATCGGTGCGTATCGACGCGACCGGATCTCACCCGCCGGACACGCGCCCGCACGAGTGCCCCTGTGGCTGGCCTGCGGGGATCATCTGTGGAAGCAGGCGCAGGACTCTCTGGGCAAGCAGCACGCGATGATGACGGTCTTCGAGCGGCGTTTCGGGGAATACCCCTTCGGCTCCTACACGGTCGTCGTGACCGACGAGGCGCTGGAGATGCCGCTGGAATCCCAGCCGCTGTCGATACTCGGCTCGAATCATCTCAGGGCGGGTTGGAACAGGGAGCGCCTGGTCGCCCACGAGCTCGCTCACCAATGGTTCGGCAATTCGGTGACCCCGCATCGATGGGCTGACATCTGGCTCAACGAAGGCTTCGCGACCTACGCGGAGTGGCTGTGGTCGGAGGACTCCGGCCAGCGCGGCATCGACACCCACGCGCGCGAAGCGCACGATCGACTGGCGACCCTGCCGCAGAACATCGTGCTCGCTGATCCCGGCGGACCGGGCATGTTCGACGACCGTGTCTACATGCGCGGTGCGCTCACGCTGCACGCCCTGCGTTCCCTCACGGGGGACGACGTGTTCTTCCGGGTGCTGCGCTCGTGGACGGCGGAGAATCGATACCGCACGGTGTCCACCGCTGGTTTTCTCGACCACGCCGAGCGAGTCTCTGGCCAGCCGATACGGTCACTGCTGCACGCATGGCTGTTCGAACCGAGACTCCCCCGCCTGCCCTGAGCAGCGCTTTCATCAGTGGACACCGTGCCCCTCCTGCGCATGCGCTCAACTGCCGCCCTGCATCTCATACACTCGTCGCAGAAGCCACTCAGGCCGATGCACGAACCCCATCAGATCTACCGTCCGGCGTCTCCGAAGAACCTTCGGAGCCGACGCCCGGTGCAACCACGAGGAATGCAGCTATGACGAAGCGTTGGGCATTGTTGTCCGGAATGGGGGTAGCCGTGCTCGCCGTGCTCTTCGGGTTCTTCATGCTGACCATGCTCTTGGGTGAAGAGGAGGACACGGAGGCTGCTGAGGAATCCCCTGCCAGATGTGAAGCACACGGGATCGCGCCACCCGACCCGCGGGCGAACCCCGATCCCGTCAGCGGCGGCGAGTCTGGGGATGCAGTGGACTCTGTGCAGCTCGGTCGCGAGTTCACCTCGGGCTATTCGACCAGCAGCTACCACCTATACACCAGGGGTGTGAATTTCGACGAGCCGGTAGGCGTGGTGGTCAGACTCCATGGCGACGGCGGGGCCGAAAATCAGGACCCCGACGGGCTGCTGAACTGTCTCGCCGCCGTCGCGGCATCGCACAATATGATGTTGCTGGCACCGCTCACCCCGGATGTGCAAGGCGAAGTGACCTGGTGGAACGACATCTCAACGAACCTTCCCTGGCTGCGCGATCTGCTCAACGAACGCGTGCTGGAGCCCTACGCCGTCGACGCCGGGCGCGTCTGGTGGATGGGGTACTCGGGGGGCGCTGAGATGATCACCTATGGCGTGCTCCCCCGGACCCCTGAAGCTGTGACCGGGGGCGCCGTGATGATCGGCGGCGGAGGAGCTCCACAGGCCGCCGTCGCAGAACCCACATCGGCGCAGCGGGAGTCCCTTGAATTGATCTGGGTGACGGGCACATTGGATGACGGCTCTGTGGCTTACGCACCCTTCGACGCAGTGACGGCCGCCCAGAAAGGCTCCGCCTGGTATCGCCAGCAGGGGTTCCAGCAGGTGAGGTCCGAGTACCCGGAGGGAGAGGATCATTTCTCGCTGCCCCAGGCGCAGATCCTTGATGAGGCGCTGGCGGAATAGTCCAAGGCGAAATCTCGAACGAGCGAACTCCTCGATCTATGGGTTCCTCAGGCCCGTTGCTCAGCCAGGAGCGCGGCGATGGCCTCCGCGCGGGAGTCGGCCTTCAACGTGTGCAGGATCCGGGAGATGTGAAACTTCACCGTGTTCTCGCTGATCCCCAGCTCATCAGCGATGGCACGATTCCTGCTTCCTGATGCCAGAAGGTTCGCGACTTGCATCTCCCGTGGCCGGAGAGCGGCGATCGCTGCCGTGGACGGCAGAACCGGGGGAGGATCCAGCGGAAGGACCACCTTGAGCTCTGCACCCCAACCTGATGTCGAATTCACCGAAATCTGCCCCCTGAGTGCATGGACGCGCTGCTGAGCAATCTGCAGCAAGGTATCTGCATCGGCGGTCCCGCCATCGCCATCATCGCGAACATTGACGATGAGATCGGTGCCGTCGCAGTCCCACTGCACGCGCACACGGCTGATCTCAGAACTCTCCATCCGGCTGAGAATGACTCGATGGACCACGGCCCTGGCTCCACGAGCGATGTCATCGGGGACCAGGTGGTCACCCTCAGGCGGTTCTATGAACTCGAGTTCAACGTGCCAGTAGCGCGCGGCGGACCAAAGTTCTTCTTTCAGACGCGCGAAGGACCTGGCCACCGGCTCCTCTGCCACGGTGCGTGCCTGCCCGGTCATGGTGTGAAGTCGAGTCAGTCCTGCGGCGGATCGGGCAATGGCAGCGTCTCGAGCTGAGGCATCAGAAAGCTGTCCTGATCTGAGCGGAACAAGGATGCTGTCCAAAATCGCCGAGTACTCGTCTCTGATCTCACTCAGCGCCTGGAGACGGACCCCCGCAGTCGACCGTGCATGGCGGAGATAGTCCGGCGCGGCTTCGTCTGCGCGCTCCTGCACATGCAGAGAGACGATGTTCCAGATGTCCAGCAGCCGCTCGACATCAGACACCGGGCCTGGATCAGTGATCACCAAGAGCGCACCGTTGCGGGCCAGAACCTGCAGTGTCGAGCGCTCATCATCCCCGACCCGCAGCGTGGTCTGGTGGACGCCCTCGACACTGCCGATCGTTCTCCGGATCTGATCAAGGTCCAGTCCACGCACACCGCGGTGAACAGCCGGATCGCCAGAATACTGAGAACGGCCGCCACTGATGTCGGCGGTGAACATGACCAATGCTGAGTGCGACACCAGCGGGCCCAGCAGCTCAGAGAGCCCGCGAGCGATCGAGCCGAGCGGCGAGCCGAGAACTTCGAAGAGCCGGTGGAGCAGATCGTCGGAAAATGTGACGCGTTCCATATTCCGAATACTACTGATGTGACCTACCCGAAGGTAGAGGTGTAACCAACCTCAAGGGTCATTGAGAAGAATCACGCCCAAATAGAGACTTGATGCATGTGGCGGAACCCACCCGCCATGGTCCAACGAGAGGATAGCAATGTCTGCAAACAGTGCAATCGCGTACAAGAGTCCGGGTGTGGTGGAGGTCGTAGATACTCCTTATCCCGAGTTCGAGCTCAAGGACGGGCCAGGCGTCAATCCCGCCAACATCGGACGCAAAGTTCCGCACGGCGCCATCCTCCGGACAGTGGCCACGAATATCTGTGGCTCCGACCAGCACATGGTGCGAGGCCGGACCACCGCCCCCGCGGGGCTCGTTCTCGGACATGAGATCACCGGTGAAGTGGTGGAGGTAGGCCCTGATGTTGAATTCATCAAGGTCGGCGACATCGTCTCAGTGCCGTTCAACATCTCCTGTGGGCGGTGCCGCAACTGCAAGGAACGCAAGACCGGAATCTGTCTCAATGTGAATCCAGACCGCCCTGGCAGCGCCTACGGATACGTGGACATGGGAGGGTGGGTCGGAGGGCAGGCGGAGTATGTGCTGACGCCCTATGCCGATTGGAACCTGCTGAAATTCCCAGACCGGGACCAGGCATTGGAGAAGATCCTTGATCTGACCATGCTCTCGGACATCTTTCCGACCGGCTTCCACGGCGCCTACTCTGCCGGTGTCGGACCCGGATCTACCGTGTACATCGCCGGTGCTGGCCCCGTCGGACTGGCCGCTGCCGTCGGTGCACAGCTGCTGGGCGCAGGTGCGGTGATAGTCGGTGACCTCAATGAGGAGCGATTGGCTCAAGCCCGTTCCTTCGGGTGCGAAACCGTCGATGTCTCCAAGGGCGATCCCCGCGACCAGATCGAGCAGATCCTCGGGGTGCCGGAGGTCGAGTGCGGCGTTGACGCAGTCGGCTTCGAGGCCCGTGGACACGGCGCTGGTTCAGCACAGGAGGCACCTGCAACCGTCTTGAACTCGCTGATGGACCTCACCGAAGCGGGCGGCGCGCTCGGAATTCCCGGCCTGTACGTCACCGGAGATCCAGGCGGAGTCGACGAGGCAGCCCAAGTAGGATCCCTCTCGATCCGTCTGGGATTGGGCTGGGCCAAGTCCCTGTCCTTCGCCACCGGTCAGTGCCCGGTGATGAAGTACAACCGTCACCTCATGCAGGCGATCCTTCAAGAGAAGGTGCAGATCGCCAAGGCCGTCAGCGCCACTGCGATACCACTTGATGAGGCGCCGGCTGCATACGCAGAGTTCGACGCAGGCGCGGCGAAGAAGTTCGTGCTCAATCCCAACGGCTACATCAAGAACTGATTCGCTTCAGGGGTGACCCCTGCCGTTCAAAGGAGAACGACGGAACCCCCTGGCGAATACCGCGTCCAGCGACTCCGGGATGTCGATCTCTCGACATCCCGGAGCGCAGCCGGGGTCAAGCAGGCGAGTCGAAGCTCCCCATCTTGCGCTTCCGCTCAGGTCTTGCCGCCGGTAAGTTCTCCGCTGTTGACCAGGTCTTCGGCAAGGACCTGCAGCTTCTTGTTGGTGTGCTGACTGGCCTTGGCCAGCAGCAGAAAGGCCTGATGTCCAGTGATCTTGTAGCGCTCCATCAGGATTCCCTTGGCCTGTCCGATCACGTCCCGGCTCTGCACCGCCTCGTGGAGCTGGCTGACCTGCTGGGCGTCGGCGAGGGCAACCGCGGCATGTGAGGCGACGATCAGCCCGACATGCTCAGAGTCATCGTCGAACGCGTCGACCTGACTGGAGTAGAGGTTCAGCGCGCCCAGGTTGTCTCCCACCACGAAGAGCTGGAAGGCCAACATGCTGCCCACTCCGGCTTCGGTCGCCTTCTCAGCAAAGCTGGGCCACCGGGTCTCGGTCGCCATGTCACGCACGCGGATGGTTCGTTCCGAGTAGATCGCCTCGAGGCAAGGACCTTCGGTCAATTCCACCTGCAGATCGTCCAATCGTCTGAGCAGCTCGCTGGAGGGAGCCACCGTCTCGACCTCCTTGCGCCCGGTGACGATGCTCAGAGAGGCCTCTTCGACGCCGGGGATGAGTTCGATGGCGGCGGCCACCACGAGCTCGAGAACAGCCTCCGGACTCTCCTGGTTGAGGGATCGGGCCAGATCGCCGAGCTGTGAGGCCAGCTGATGCGCCCCGGCAGAGCTTCCTTGGTCGTGCGCGGAAGGCTGTCCCTGTTCTGTGTTCGCCTGCGTCCGAATTTCTTCTACGCTCTGCATGATGTCTTACCCCTGAAGTTCTTTCGTCGGCGGGCCGCCGTCGTCCGTGTCATCGCTGTATGACGCCCGGGGCGGCGGCGGGAGCATGTCGATCATCTCGTTCACGGCCTGGGCCAAGATGTCCTGCTGAAGATCAGGCAACGAGTACGAGGCGTTGATGTAGGCATCGAGCTCGTACTCACCGGCCGTGCCGCCCATGCTGAAGTAGTGCAGCCACAGCCCTTTCAGTGGAAGCGCCGAATGGCGCACCGCCCGGCCAAGGATTCGGCGCTGCGACTCCCCCGAACCACCGGAGGGCAGGTCGCCCTCAGGCCGTGAAGGCTTCGGTGGATTGGGATCCTTCACAACTGATTACCGCCCTGGCGCTGGCCGTCTGCGATGATGTGTTCGGCGACCTCCAGCACAGTGATGCGTTCGGCGCGGGCGACCTGAATCAGGCGCAGGGTCGCGGCTTCCTCGTCGAACCCGGATTGGGCCATGAGGATGCCTTTGCCGATATTGATCATGTCGCGCCTGCCCATGGCGTTCCGCAAGGATCCGCTGAGCTTCACCGGAAGGTCCTTGGTCTGCACATGAGACAAGAGCGCAGCGGCCGGAACGGCGAACATCGTCAACAGCCGTTCGGTCTCCGAGGTGAAGGCGGAGTCCGCGGCGGAGTAGACCTTCATGGCGCCGACGGCGATCTCCTGATGCTGCAGCGGCGCGCTGAGCACGGACCGAATTGGCAGCCCGACGACGGCCGCGGACCAGTCAGGCCAGCGGGGATCGGACTGGACGTCTTGGACGTTGACAACCATGCGCGATGCCCAAGCACTCAGGCAGGGGCCCTCCCCTGTCACGTATTGGAGATCATCGGCCTCGCGGACCACCCGGTCAGTGCTGCCGGCGCTCTCCTTGCTCCCTGCATCGCTGATCAACGTCACACCGGCGCCGATCGCGCCCGGAACAGTGCTTTTCGCCGCCTGGGCGAGGAGTTCAACCGCGCGTTCGACGGTTTCTTCACTGAGCAACATGCCATTGACGCGGGCGAACACCAGCGACAATTCGTCCAGTGGCAGTTCGGTTGGCATCATCATCTCCCTGTGGCGGCACCGGTGACGCGCGCAGAACGCAACACCGACAAGATTTGATCCAGTCCCCGGCTCGAAGAGAGCTTCACACGTGAGCGTGGAGTCCTGCTCACGGGTGGATGTGGGAATGGCACGGAACTCACCGGACGCACCTGACCTGCGGTCATTGTTGCGCCACTGTGAAATCGATCCGGCTGCTCTGCGCCCTGTCCTGCAACCACTCGACGGCCCTCCTCCGTGAGGGCAACCATACGCCTTCAACCTGTGCGGTCCGCACAAGGCGGGGCCCCACCCATGGCGCGATCCCGCCTCGCGTGAGCAGGTCGTGGCTACTCCTTCCTCAGCTTGTCCTGCCACCGCACCGGCCGTCTTCTCCACGATGTTCGGCACCTCGGTGGCGGGGTCTCCACATAGCTGAACTCACCGAGTCCGTCCGGGCTGGGTCCCGAGGCCCACGAACCGTCAGCCATAGCAGGTCCCGGTACTTTCCGGGAATGCGGGCGTTTCATGCCTGGAAGGCTGTACTGCATGGCCACGGTGATCTCTCCGTACTGACCACCTATGACTTCCTGGAGTTTGCGGGCGTAGACGGCGTCTGGCTTCTCGGGCGTTGCGTAGTACGCAGAGCTTGTTCTGCAGAACCATGAGGCTTCTTCTGGCTGGTCCGGATACCTGAACATGTTCCCAACGACGGGCAGTATGCGCCATGGACCACCTGGCAGCCCCTGGGCTGCGGGTCTCATGTCAGCAGCTACGGGATGCTTCTTGCTTACTCAAACGGGGCGAAGGTCCTCTTGACTGCGCAGAACAGCACTCTTCGATGAACGCCAGCGAAGGAACGGGCGCCGTTCGTAGGTGTTCTCAGACCGCGGTTCCGAGCGCGAGCGGGAGTCCCAGTGCGGGTCCCGAGTTCTCATGGCAGCAGACTCATCGGCCACGCACGGCCGCGGAAAACGCGGTGTCGCCAGAGATATCTCTGGAAGACCTTGGGGAACACGGTGGCCAGCGAAGTACATCTCCAACGCCGCCAGCCCCACGGGCTCGATATGCGCCGTGCCCCGCAGGTCGACGATCAGATCCGGAAACGAACGGACGGCCAGCAACTGGTCAAGGACTGCAGACGCTGCCGAGAAGCTTTCCAAGGTCAGGCATCCCACGACCTCCACGGTGATCGGTCCAGACAGCCCGGAGGTGCTGATGACTACTCGGGAAATGTGCTCCATGGGGCACCCTTGTCTGAAGAAACAAGAACCCATCTTCTTGAGCTATGGCCACAGCGTAGCTCACCGATCCATCGCCGCATGCAGCACACAGTTCGCTCTCGCCTCTCTGTCGCTGAGATGAGTTTCCACGCGAGCTGTCTGTGCGAGGTCTTTCGAGTTTCAGTCGCTGCGAACGGTTTGCTTCTGAGGGAATAGCCCGTAGTCTCGGAGCAGAGTTCAAGTAGCGGACTCCTCCTACCGATCTGTTTAGGTAATGATGGAGCACACGCTACGTACCGGTATAGCCGTCGAACTTCTTCCCGGTCCTCTCCCCATCGATCTTGATGGTTGTCTGACCCAGGACCGCATCCAGCTTCCTTCCCGAGGCGACGAGCAAGCTTCGCCGTCTCCGCGCCGGGACGCCCCTTTCGTCGGACATGAGCCGTCCCCGTTCGAGAAGCACGCGGACCATCCCCCGTCAATCCTCCCCACGTCCTCGGACATGGCAGGTGTCTCATGACACTCACCGAGGCAGACGTAGGGCTGGATCCGGGCGCTCCATCGCGAAGCCGCACGGTGATTCCGCTGGTCAGCGGCACCGAACAGAACCTCCGCGACTCCCTTCGCCCGCTGAGCCCGGAGGTCTCGTCATCGACGAGATGTGTGGACTTGATCGAGATCCCCGTTCCCTCTCTGCACCCAGAAGACTCCTTCGACGTCGATGTCTCGACGCTCCAGGTTCACGGAGTCCGACCCCTGCTGGTCCGCGACGAGGGAGAACTCATCGGTGTTCTCGAACCCACCACGGTCTTCCAATGGTGCGCACAACACCGGCCGGCGGTCCTGGAAGAGCTAGCCGCTCTGGCCAGCAGAGGAGACATGCCCGACTGGAACCTCGGCTTGTCCGGCGAGCCGTGACACCACGATTTCCCTGGTTCAATCCCCCCCTACACGAAGGAATCCCCAATGACGCAGAACTCGTACACCCCTGAATCCCGCCCCAACACTCCGGCTGCGAACCGGCCCAAAACCGATCGCACCGATCATGCTCCGGCCCCCAAGCAGCGGCGCGCCGCCGCGACCGGCCTGATCGTCACCGTGGTGGGCGTGCTCCTCTTCAACATCGCGCCGTTCCTGGACTGGGTGACCACCGAAGACTCCGAGTCCTACAGCGGTTATGAGACGGACTCCCTGATTCCGTTCATCGCCTACCTGGGGGTGGGTCTGCTGGTCGCCCTGTTCCTTGCCCGCGGACGTGCTCGACGCGGCCAACACCGCGGTCTGACCTTGGTCTCGATGGCCGTCGGCATCGCAGCTGCTGCGCAGTGCCTGGCCTTCGCCATGGAACCCATGGGAGCGCTGGAACGCGGTGACAACCTCTCCATCGAGCTCGGCGTGTGGCTGGGACTGATCGGCGCAGCCATCTGGGCGATCGGCTCGGGTCTGTTGGCCAAGGAGATCGAGGGCGACGACAACGATCGCACCCATGATCACATCCGCGGCGCCAAAGCTGCACACTGAGGCACCAGGTACGCCCAGTCTGAGCCCCACCCCGCTCATCGCCTCGTCGAAGATCACAACGAAAGGCAGTCATGACTGACTCCACCAACACTTCACAGAACCGCCAATTCCCGGAGAGCGCGGGCGACGTCACCCCCCGCTCCGGCATACCCCACGCATCGCGACAGACCACGGGCACGACCGACCAGTTCCGGTCCGGTCCGGCCAGCGCGAGCCGGCCCAGCACTGGCCAGAGCACATCAGACCAGAGCACATCAGATCAGGGCTCATCCGAGCAGGGCAGGTCAGATCAGGCCAAGTCAGATCAGGCCAAGTCAGATCAGGCCAAGAGTGCGGCCCAGGACGTGGCCGGTGATGCCAAGGACGCCGGCCGGGCCGTGAAGGACACCGCGGCGCAGGAGGCCGCTGGGGTCAAGGACGACGCG